>JAEPNN010000001.1 GCA_017643385.1 Dinoroseobacter sp. | reverse complement strand
GCCGTCAATCTCGTCATACGCTTTAAAGTCGCCAAACTGCTTCGTGATCGCAGCCGTCAGCGTCGTCTTGCCGTGGTCAACGTGACCAATCGTGCCAATGTTCACGTGCGGTTTCGTACGCTCAAACTTTTCCTTAGCCATAGTGGCCTCCTTGTCGTTTTTGGGTGGCGAGCCGCGCCCGCCCTACGGTGGGTGGGTAGGGCGGGGTACTCCCCGCCGCCCCGTTATGCGTATTTCGCTTGGATCTCTTCACTGATGTTCTGCGGTACCGGATCATAATGATCGAACTGCATGGTGAACTGGGCACGGCCCGAGGACATCGAACGCAAGGTGTTGATGTAGCCGAACATATTGGCCAGCGGTACGAACGCGTTGATCGCGATCGCGTTGCCGCGGGGTTCCTGACCGGTCACCTGACCACGGCGCGACGTCAGATCGCCAATGATGCCACCGGTGTAATCTTCCGGCGTGATCACTTCGACCTTCATGATCGGCTCGAGCAGTTTAGCACCAGCCTTCTTCATGCCTTCACGCATGCCCATGCGGGCTGCGATTTCAAACGCCAGAACGCTGGAGTCCACATCGTGGAATTTACCGTCGATCAAAGCAACCTTGAAGTCGATCACTGGGAAGCCTGCGAGAGGGCCACTGTCCATAACCGACTGGATGCCCTTTTCAACGCCAGGGATGTATTCCTTTGGAACGGCACCACCAACGATGCGGCTTTCAAACGAATAACCTTCGCCGGGCTCTGTCGGAGCGATGATCATTTTCACCTCGGCGAACTGACCAGAACCACCCGACTGCTTCTTGTGGGTGTAGGTGTGCTCGACCTCGTGACCGATCGTCTCACGGTAAGCTACCTGAGGTGCACCAATGTTCGCCTCAACTTTGAATTCGCGCTTCAGGCGATCCACGAGAATGTCGAGGTGAAGTTCGCCCATGCCCTTCATGATGGTCTGGCCCGATTCAAGGTCAGTTTCCACGCGGAAAGAAGGGTCTTCTGCTGCAAGACGCTGCAGACCGGTCGACATCTTTTCCTGGTCGGCCTTGGTTTTAGGCTCAACCGCGATCTCGATCACGGGATCAGGGAAGTTCATGGTTTCCAGAACAACCGGGTCATTCACAGCCGAAAGGGTATCACCAGTGGTGGTGTCTTTCAGGCCCGCCAGCGCAATGATGTCACCTGCGAAGGCTTCGGTGATTTCTTCACGGTTGTTGGAGTGCATCATCATCATACGGCCAACGCGCTCTTTACGACCTTTGGTCGAGTTCAGAAGCGTGTCGCCCTTGTTGAGGACGCCTGAGTAGATGCGGGTGAAGGTCAGCGAGCCAACGAAGGGGTCGTTCATGATTTTGAACGCCAGACCCGCAAAGGCCATATCGTCGTCTGCACGGCGTGCAATGTCGCGAACTTCTTCTTCGTCGCCGGGCTTAAAGCCCATGTAGTCAACAACGTCGAGCGGGCTCGGCAGGTAGTCGATCACAGCGTTCAGGAGCGGCTGCACACCTTTGTTCTTGAACGCAGAGCCGCCCAGAACCGGAACGAAGTCCAGCGCCAGAGTACCCTTGCGCAGCAAGGTGCGCAGAGTGGCCACATCGGGTTCGTTGCCTTCGAGATAGGCTTCCATCGCGTCGTCGTCTTGCTCGACCGCGGCTTCGATCATCTTCTCGCGCCATTCAGACGCCATATCGGCCAGATCATCGCGGATCGGAGCTTTGATCCAGGAAGCCCCCAGGTCTTCGCCCTGCCACAACCATTCTTCCATGGTCACGAGGTCGATCAGGCCCTCCAGTTCGGTCTCGGCGCCGATCGGAATACCGACGGGCACGGCACGCGAACCGGTACGGTCTTCGATCATCTTCACGCAGTTGAAGAAGTCAGCGCCGATCTTGTCCATCTTATTGACGAAAACCATCCGCGGAACCTTGTAGCGGTCGGCCTGACGCCAAACGGTTTCGGTCTGAGGCTCAACACCGGCGTTGGCGTCCAGAACACAAACCGCGCCATCGAGAACCGCCAGCGAACGTTCGACTTCAATGGTGAAGTCCACGTGGCCTGGGGTGTCGATGATGTTCAGGCGATGCTTTTCGGTCTCGGCGGTTTTGCCGTCTTCGGTACGCTCCCAAAAGGTCGTAGTCGCAGCGGACGTGATCGTGATTCCACGCTCCTGCTCCTGCTCCATCCAGTCCATGGTTGCAGCACCATCGTGCACTTCGCCGATGTTGTGCGACTTGCCGGTGTAATAGAGGATGCGCTCGGAACAGGTTGTCTTACCTGCATCGATATGCGCCATGATGCCAAAGTTGCGGTAGCGGTCTAACGGATAATCGCGTGCCATGGTCTGGTCCTACGCTAAAGGGAGAGAGGAGATGAATTACCAGCGGTAGTGGCTGAAGGCCTTGTTGGCTTCGGCCATCTTGTGGGTGTCTTCACGCTTCTTGACGGCAGTGCCACGAGATTGAACAGCGTCGATCAGCTCACCAGCCAGACGCTCTTCCATCGTGTTCTCGTTGCGGTTGCGTGCTGCACCGATCAGCCAACGAATGGCGAGCGCTTCGCGGCGCTCAGGGCGCACTTCAACCGGAACCTGATAGGTGGCACCACCAACGCGGCGCGAACGCACTTCAAGCGCAGGCTTCACGTTGTCGAGGGCTTCGTGGAACACTTCGATAGGCGCGCGCTTCAGCTTGCCCTCAACGCGGTCCATTGCGTTGTAAACGATGCGTTCGGCGGCGGATTTTTTACCGTCGATCATCAGGTTGTTCATGAACTTGGTCAGAACGCGGTCACCAAACTTGGCGTCTGGCAGAACTTCACGTTTTTCGGCGGCGTGGCGACGAGACATCTATATATCCTCTTACTTCGGACGCTTCGCGCCGTACTTCGAACGACGCTGCTTACGGTCTTTAACGCCCTGGGTATCCAGAACGCCGCGCAGGATGTGGTAGCGAACACCCGGAAGGTCTTTCACACGGCCACCACGGATCAGAACCACCGAGTGCTCCTGAAGGTTATGGCTTTCACCGGGGATGTAGCTGATCACCTCATAGCCGTTCGAAAGACGCACTTTTGCGACTTTACGCATCGCCGAGTTCGGCTTCTTTGGCGTTGTGGTATAAACGCGTGTGCATACGCCACGCTTCTGCGGGCAGGATTCAAGGTGCTGCGACTTGGAGCGCTTCACTTTGGGCTGCCGCGGCTTGCGGATCAGCTGTTGGATCGTCGGCATTCGGTTCCCCGTCTTGCTCATTCATGTCAGGCGCTTATGAACTGCCCAGGCCTTCACCCACGCAAAGCGCAAAACCGCGGACGGTCCCAGATTTGAGGGCCGACGCGGTGGAATTCCAGAGGATCGAGGCGGTTAGGCCTGGATCATGACCACTTCAATTGTGCGAACCGGTCGATATCCAAATGGAACCCGACCGAGTGGCGCGCGGTATAGGTGGAGTCGGAGGGCCTGTCAACAGCCGCCGGGAGGGTTAAATAGCGGGTCTGTGTTTTCGTCGCAGCCCTGCAAATCACCGGTGGAATGACACAGGTCCAGCAAACGCGTTTTTACTATTGGTTGGCATCCGTTTCGGGCGGATCATCATACACCGACCAACCGTAATCCCCGGAACTTTGAGGCAGTTGATCCGCTTTCATGTTTCTTGCCATGTAAGCTTTGGCAATGAATTTTGCGGTGATCGGCGCGGTCAGGAACAGAAAGAGCGAAATCAGAAGCTCATGCACCGAAACATGGCCGTTCCTGGCGACGAAATGGATCATCGACGCGATGAGTACGCCGCCAACCCCCAATGTTGTCGCTTTCGTTGGAGCGTGCAGACGTTGCACGGTATTCTTAAGTTTGATCAGCCCATACGATCCGACAACGCCGAATAGACCACTAACGACAAGTGAGATGGCGATCAAAAGTTCTGTATAGAAGCTCATGTCCGCCCCCTATTCGATGATGTCGCCGCGCAGGATATAGCGGCAATAAGCGACGGTGGAGACGAAACCCACCATCGCGATCAGCATGGCGGCTTCGAAATAGACGGTCGTTCCGCGCCAGATGCCATACAGCACCAGAAGCGCGATCACGTTGATGACCATGGTGTCGAGCGCGAGGATGCGGTCAGCGGAGTCTGGGCCCGACGCAATGCGCCAGAGGTTGATGAGCAACGCTACTGAATAGCAGATGGCGCAAAAGAGCAGAGCAGCTTCAATCATTGGAAGATCTCCTTGAGGCGACTTTCATAGCGTGACTTGATGTCGTCGCGCACCGCGTCGGGGTCGTCACTGTGTAAGCAGTGCACCAATATGCACCCGCCGTCCGCCGATAGCATCGTCGACACCGTACCCGGCGTCATGGTTATTGTTCCTGCGAGTACCGTGATTGCCTCTGCCGATGTAAGCTCCAGAGGAACTGGTATCCATTGCGAGTGGATTTCACGCTCGGGCTTGAACAGTATAATCATCGCGACCTGAATGTTGGCCACGATGATATCCCAGACAACGATCAAGCCATATTCGATGATCTTGAACGGGCGTCCGACCTTCGGGCGATCAGGCCAGTAGGCGGCGGTGATCATCGGGATGACGATACCGAAAAAGATGCCAAGGATCAGGTTGCCAAGCGTGAAGGTGTTCACGAGGGCCAACCACACAAAGACGAGTGTCAGGCTGAGAAGCGGGTGAGGCACGAGTTTTCTAAGCATTGCTTATTCTCCACCTTCTGCGCTGAGAACCGCAGAGACATAGCCGTCACGATCAAAAAGCTGGGCAGACGTAGCTTCCAGATAACCGGAGGCAGGTCCCGCAAACACTGCAAGCAACGCCAGAAGTGAAATCGTCGCCATTGTCGGCGCGACCTCCAAGGCCGTCGCGGGATGTGGTGGGTTGGGGTCAGTTTCTTGCGGTTCTGTCGCTGTGGACTTCCAGAACAAGATGCTGCCCGCACGTGCAAAGCCGACAATGGTCAGCAAGGACCCGATCAGGATCGCAGACCACGTCCAGCCAATGATGTCTGGATCGCGCAGAGCATCAAGCACCAGGAGTTTTCCAAGAAACCCACTGAGCGGCGGCATCCCGGCCATTGCAATGGCCGCCGCGAAAAAGAGCGCCGCATAAAGACCATTTTGTACAGTCGGTGATTTTGGCGTGAGGCTGTCACTTGCCCGGCGCAACACGACGAGATCGGCGATCAGGAAGAGCGACGCGGCCGCGAAGGTTGAATGGACGAGATAATAAAGTGCGGCGGAGGTCGCGGTTTGCGAGAAAGATGAGACCGCAAGCAAGAGCGTGCCCATCGATCCGACCACCGAGAAGGAAATCAGGCTCATCAGACGCCGCGCCCCCAGGACACCAAACGCCCCAATGGCTATGGTGATCAATGCGGCCGGGAAGAGGAGCATTCCGGCGATATCCTGCGTCGCATCGATCCCGGGTCCGAAAGAAATCGTGTGGACGCGAAGAATGGCATATGCGCCCACTTTGGTCATGATCGCAAAGAGCGCGGCCACCGGGGCCGGGGCATTCGCGTAGGTGTTTGGAAGCCAGAACTGCACCGGAAAGAGTGCGGCCTTCACTGCAAACACAATCAACAGAAGCATTACGGCGATACGCACAAGCGCTGCTTCGCCCTCGGGCAATTCCGGAATGCGAACCGCAAGATCAGCAATGTTCAGCGTCCCGGTCGAGGCATAAAGCGTGCCCAGCGCGAAGAGGAACAACGTCGAGCCTGCGAGGTTCATCACCACATATTGCAGGCCCGCCTGAATGCGTTGACGGCCACCTGAATGGATCATGAGACCATATGAGGCAATCAAAAGGACCTCGAAGAACACGAACATGTTGAACACGTCGCCGGTCAGGAACGCGCCGCAAATGCCCATAAGCTGGAACTGGAACAGCGCGTGGAAATGACGCCCGCGCGCGTCCCACCCTGTTGCGATTGCATGTATCAGGACAATCACAGCAAGAAGCGACGTCAAGAAAACCATCAGCGCCGATAGACGATCGAGGACAAGCACGATCCCGAACGGCGCGGGCCAGTCACCAAGACGATACACAAAGGTTTCGCCACCAGCCGCGAAGTTGATCAAAACGATCGAGATCACGAGCAGGCCTATGCTGCCAACCATCGATGCCGTACGCGCCAATACGATGTCGTATCGCATCACGAATGCGATCAACGGTGCGAGCAGTGCCGGTAGAACGACGGGGAGGATGATCCAATGCATCATTTGCCTGCATCCTCACCGTTGATGTCGTCTTCCCCGACAAGATCGAGATCAATACGGTCGTCTTCCGCCTCCAGAAACGCGCCCAGCGCAATCATGACTAGAACGGCAGTCATCCCAAACGAAATCACGATGGCCGTCAGAACCAGTGCCTGGGGAAGCGGATCGGTGTAGGTGGCGTCACCGTATTTTGACAGGATCGGCGACAGATTGATGGCAAGCCGACCGCTGGCGAAGAGAAACACATTAACGGCGTATGAAAGGAGGGCGAGGCCCAGGATCACGGGGAACGTACGCAGCCGCAGGATAAGGTAAACCCCACCCGCAGTGAGAACGCCAACGGAGCTCGCAACTATGATCTCCATCTACTTGTCCTCCTCGTCATCGGCTTGTTCGCCGGGATCGTAGTCCATCGGTGCGACGTTGACGGTCTCGCCTGCAAAGCGTGCGATCCGCGAGAGGCTGTAGAGCATCAGCATGACGGCCCCGAGCACGGTCAGGAACACACCGAGATCGAAGAGCATGGCGGTTGCAAGTTCGAACTCCTCGATGGGAGGGAGGTGTATGTAGGTATAGGAACTGGTCAGGAAGGGGGCACCGGCAAGCCAGGACCCAACGCCCGTCAGGCCAGCGATTACGACGCCGAGACCGATCATGGTGTGGTACTCGATGCGTTTGCGCTCTTGGGTCCAGGCAAAGCCCGAGGCCATGTATTGCATCAATAGCGCAATGGCGATCACGAGACCCGCAACAAAACCGCCGCCCGGTTGGTTGTGCCCGCGCAGGAAGATGTACACACCGACGAGAATCGCAATTGGCATCAACACGCGCGTTACAACCACCATCATCATTGGGTGCCTATCGCGGGAGCGGTCATAATCGTAGACGACCTGCTTGAGGCGCCGCGCCGCTGGTCCGTCAAGCAGCGCATTCATAAGGGCGTAGATCACAAGACCAGCGATCCCGAGCACGATGATCTCGCCATATGTGTCATACCCCCGGAAATCCACCAGAATGACATTGACGACGTTGGTGCCGCCGCCGCCTTCGTAGCTGTTGGCAAGATGGAAGCCCGAGATCGTGTCGACGTCGCGCATCAGGAACGCATAGGCAACTGCGCCCACACCACCCCCTGCGACAAGCGCGATGAAACCATCGCGGATTTTCAGACCAAGCGAGCTCTCTTTCGGTGTGATCTGCGGCATGAAATGCAGTGCCAGTAGCAGCAGCATGATCGTGACTGTCTCGACCGAGATTTGTGTGAGCGCGAGATCCGGCGCGGAGAGATATACAAAGCCTGCTGAGATAGACAGCCCGATGATCCCGATAAGCACCAAAGCGCGAAAGCGATTGTGGTGCATGACAACCACTGACACCGTTGCGACAATGAGCAGAAGCCAACCGACGGCAATGACGGCTGGGACCGGAAGCAGCTCACGCGTCGGTGCGGAAAGCCCGCTTCCCGAATAGGCAACCCAGCCCAGCCACACCGAGGCAACCGTGAAGATGGCAAGGTACCGGCTGATGGCACCATTATGGGTGATCTCGGTGGTCCAACGTGTTGCTGACACCAGCCGCGCGATCAGCGCATCAAAGATGTCTTTCGCTTCCGGACGACGAAGCGCGTTCCAGATACGATCCAGCGGCGCATGAAGGCTCAGGAGCAGTGCACCACCAACGATGGCTGCGATCGACATCCAAAGCGCGGGGGTCACACCATGCCAGATCTTCAGATGTGGGTGTAGATGTGCGCCTGTAACAGCGTCGGCTGCTGCAGTCACAATACCTTCGGCGAGGAACGGAGCGACACCAATGATGACGACGAGCACCACGAGTAATCCCGGCGCTGCCCACATTCCAAACTGTGGATCATGGGGTTTATGCGGGTAGTCATCGCGAACAGGCCCAAGAAAGACATGTGAAATAAAGCGAAGCGAGTAAGCCACCGACAAAAGCGCGCCGAACGTGGCCAGGGCGGGGATGATGTAAGGATTGCCAAGCCAATAAGTATGGGAAGCTTCTTCCAGCATCATTTCTTTTGAGAGAAACCCATTGAACAAGGGGATGCCTGCCATGGACAGCGCCGCCACCGTTCCAATGACGAAAGTGACCGGCATCAAATGCCTCAACCCCCCGAGGCGTTTAATATCCCGTGTGTGGGTTTCGTGATCCACGATGCCTGCCGTCATAAAGAGCGCGGCCTTGAAGGTCAGATGGTTGATGATGTGAAAGACAGCGGCCACTGCCGCGGCCTCAGTCCCAAATCCCAGAAGCATCGTGAGAAAGCCAAGATGGCTGACGGTCGAAAACGCCAGAAGTGCCTTCAGATCGTCCTTGAACAGCGCAATCGCGGCACCAAGCACCATCGTAACGAGCCCGGTGCTTGCCACGATGTAAAACCACGCATCCGTGCCTGCCAGCGCAGGCCACATGCGCGCCATCAGGAACACACCAGCTTTGACCATGGTTGCCGAGTGCAGGTAGGCCGAGACAGGTGTTGGCGCGGCCATCGCATGGGGCAACCAGAAATGGAACGGGAACTGTGCAGATTTCGTGAAGGCCCCCAGAAGGATGAGGATCAACGCTGGCAAGTACCATTCAGAGGCCTTGATCTGATCACCCGCCTGCAAAATGTCGGTCAGGTTGTAACTGCCCACGATATTGCCAAGGATTAGCATCCCGCCGATCATGGCGAGCCCGCCTGCCCCGGTGACCGTCAACGCCATGCGTGCGCCTTGCCGCCCTTCGGGCAAATGCTTCCAGTATCCGATCAGCAGGAAGGAGGAGAGAGAGGTAAGTTCCCAGAAAATAAGCAAAAGCAGAATGTTATCGGAAAGAACGATCCCGAGCATCGCACCCTGAAACAATAACAGATAGGTATAAAACTGCCCCATCGGATCGTCGCTCGAGAGATAAAAGCGGGCGTACAGTGTGATCAACAGGCCAACGCCAAGGATCATCCCTGCGAAAAGCAGTCCCAACCCATCCAGAAAGAAAGAGGCTGACAGCCCCAACTGCGGCAGCCATTCCAGTTCAGCCTGGATAACTTCTCCCGACAGAACGCGCGGAGACAGAATAATCAACATGACCAGAGCGAGGGCCGTCGGCGTCGCCGTAGCCACCGCGCTCGTTGTACGCCCGGCACGGACCATCAAACCCGGGAGCAACGCCCCCATAAAGGGCAACACCGCGATAAGTATCAGGAAAAATCCTGCCTGGCTCATATCTCGTCCCCGTCGGTCGCTTCGTTTCTAGGCAACGGGTATAGGGCATGCGACTGTGGCATGTGTGAGTTGTTTTGACGCGTACTTTCGCATGCGACTGACCTTCGGCACGTTCCCCACTGCCCCACCACTTTTTTCTTCGACGTTAGCACCCGCCGTCTTAAATGCGCTCAATCGATATTTGTATTACGGGGTAGAGACAAGGCATTTTGGCCTGCAAAATCCGTAAGTCGATTGCCATAGGACATGTAAAACCTGACCATGTTGCCCGCATGTCTGCTGACATCCATTCCTCCACAGGCCAAAGCGAATTGAATATCCTGGCCTCTAATTACGGAGGTGAAGACACCCAGAATTCCCGAACGCATTCCTGACCCAAGAGCCATCGGCCATAAGGCACAGGCTATACATCAGTGCGAAAAGCCACTATGGCCGCGTTTTCCTCCGGCAACTGGTGACCCATGCAAGACTTCTCCCGCCTACCGAAGACATTATCGGCGGCACTTTCCAAGCGCGGCTACAGCAGCCTGACGCCTGTGCAAGCGGCGGTGACAGACGAAACGTTGTCAGGCAAAGACCTTCTTGTGTCAGCGCAAACCGGGTCAGGCAAAACGGTCGGGTTCGGTCTGGCCATGGCGAGCGATCTGTTGGACGCGGACGGGCGCTTTGGACCACCTGCAGCGCCATTGGCTGTCGTTATCGCGCCCACGCGCGAGCTTGCGCTTCAGGTCCGACGCGAGTTTGACTGGCTCTTTGCGGAAGCCGGCATCGTTACGGCTTCGACTGTTGGCGGCATGGATGCACGGACAGAACGCAGGGCGTTGGAACGCGGCGCTCATATTGTGGTCGCGACACCGGGACGCTTGCGTGATCACACCGCACGCGGGGTGATCGATCTGAGCGATTTGAAGACCGTGGTCTTGGACGAAGCCGACGAAATGCTGGATATGGGGTTTGCCGAGGACCTGGAATATATCCTCGATCAAACCCCAGAAGGCAGACGCACCTTGATGTTCTCTGCCACGGTTCCACGCGGGATTGCGAAGCTTGCGCAGACCTACCAGAAGGATGATGCAAAGCGTTTGACGATTGGAAGTCCGGAAGCACAGCATTCGGACATCACCTATAGTGCTCTGACTGTCGCACCCTCGGATATTGAAAAGGCCATCATAAACATTTTGCGCTTTCACGACGCGCAAACTGCAATCGTTTTTGCCAACACGCGCTCCATGGTGGCGCGCCTGACTGCAAAGTTTTCCAACCGGGGATTTTCGGTCGTTTCGCTCTCGGGGGAGCTCAGTCAGGCCGAGCGCACCAACGCCATGCAAGCCTTGCGCGATGGACGCGCCAATGTCTGCGTGGCGACCGACGTGGCCGCCCGGGGCATTGACTTGCCCGGGCTGGAACTGGTCATTCATGCCGATCTGCCTTCCAACTCGGAAGCCTTGCTGCATCGTTCAGGACGCACGGGGCGCGCGGGACGGAAGGGGACTTCCGTTTTAATCGTACCCGGGCGGCAGCGGTCAAAAGCGCAACGTCTGTTGAAGACCGCAAAGCTTGAAGCCGAATGGGGCGTACCGCCATCAGCAGACGACGTGCTTGCCCGTGATGAAGCGCGTATCATTGCCAATCCAGCATTGGACGAGCCGCCAAGTGCAGAGGAACTGGCCTTTGCTGAACGACTGCTGAAAGGACGCTCCCCTGAGCAGATCGCCGCTGCGTACTTGCGCCTTTATCAGGAACGCCACTCGGCACCTGAGCTTCTGGAAACCGCGCCCGAGCCAGGTCAGCGCAAAACACAAGACCGCGCTGCGTTCGGCCCTAGTACATGGTTTTCGCTTTCTCTGGGGCGGAAAGATCGCGCCGAGCCACGCTGGCTCTTGCCCATGCTGTGCCGCAATGCGGGTTTGTCAAAAGACGCAATCGGGGCGATCCGGGTTCAATATCAGGAAACCTTTGTCGAGATTGCGCGCGATGCCGTGCCCGCTATGAAGAAGGAGCTGGGAGATGAGCTTGCCCTTGAACAAGGCGCAAAGCTGACAGAGTTGCCCGGTGTGCCAGACTTCGATGCTTCGCCAAAAGGTCCCCCGCCGGGCGCCGTTGCGAAGCCAGAAAAGAAGTCAGAAAGATCACCCGGGCGCAAACCCAGGCCTGAAAAAGCCCCAAGGGACAAACAACGATTCAAAGCAGAAGACCGTGAGAAGCGATATGGGTCTGAGAAGCCAAAGGATCGCGCGAAAACCGCTGAACAGGCACCCCATAAGCCAGCCAAGAAGTTCAAGCCTAAACGGGACAAGGCCGCGCCTGCGCAGGATGGTTCATGGGACCGCAAACCGAAGTCTCAGAACGCTCCTTCTGACAAAAAACGTCCCAGACGGGTCGAAGACGCCGCAGACACGTCAAAGCCGTTGGGGGCAAGAAAAGCGCGTCACAAGGGCAAGGGCAAAGCGACAAAACCGCAACGTCCGCATGCGAGATCTGAAAAAGGTGGCGACGCAAGACCGTTTCGGAGACCACCAAAGTAAAGCTGAGCGTGTGCAATCCCCAAAGGCGCGCGATGAGACAAGACTAACAACCGCGAGAATGGTCGGCTTGGTCAATCGGGCGTGCTGTGGAGCGCGTGCCGGGCAACGCCTCGGCAAGTCTTTGGTGCTACAGAGCTCGCGGCTGCGAACGTGAACACCACAAAATTAGCCAAGTACTGCATAATTATTGTGCATGTGCAGAAAAAAGCGCCACGTGAATGTACCGAGGCTCTCAAAACCTGCCCAATTTCGGGCCGTCTTCTGGTGAATCAGCAGTTGGCAGGTCCTTAGTCATGACGCCCATGTCGGGCACGTAAACGCCCCGCAGAGGATTTTCTTGGCAGATAGCGCCCCTGCGAGACGACAACATGACTGCTGTAGGCTTCGAGTATCCCTTTTAGGCCTCGAATCAAAGCTCCGCTGCTGAGTTTTGAGGGAACGCAGCGCAGAAAGGGAATAAAACTCTTATGTCAAAACTCCTCCCCCTCACTTCGTTTGTTACTGCAGGCCTTCTGGCATCGACCAGTGCCTTCGCTTGCGACGCGCCTATTAAGGTCGGTGTCCTCCATTCACTTTCTGGCACGATGGCGATTTCAGAAACCACCCTGAAAGACACTATGGAGCTGCTGGTTGAAACGCAGAACGCGGCCGGTGGTCTTCTGGGATGCGAAATCGAAGCTGTCGTTGTCGATCCGGCGTCTGACTGGCCCCTCTTTGCAGAAAAAGCACGCGAATTGCTTACCGTGGCTGAAGTGGATGTGATCTTCGGGTCGTGGACCTCGGTTTCCCGCAAGTCCGCCCTTCCGGTTCTGGAAGAACTGAATGGCCTGATGTTCTACCCCGTGCAGTATGAAGGCGAAGAAAGCTCCAAGAACGTCTTTTACACCGGTGCTGCTCCGAACCAGCAGGCGATCCCCGCAACTGACTATTTCCTTGAAGAACTGGGTGTTGAAAAATTCGCGCTTCTGGGCACCGACTATGTCTATCCGCGCACCACGAACAATATCCTCGAAGCCTATTTGCTCGATAACGGCATTGCTGCTGAAGACATCTTCGTCAACTACACACCATTTGGTCATTCTGACTGGGCCACCATTGTTGCAGACGTTGTAGCCCTTGGCGCGGACGGCAAGCAGGTTGGCGTGATTTCTACCATCAACGGTGATGCAAACATCGGGTTCTACAAAGAGCTCGCTGCCGCTGGTATTTCGGCGGATGACATTCCTGTTGTCGCGTTCTCCGTTGGTGAAGAAGAACTGTCCGGTCTCGATACCTCGAACCTCGTAGGTCACCTTGCGGCTTGGAATTATTTCCAGTCTGCCGAATCTGATCTGAACGAAGAATGGGTTGCAGCTTGGAAAGCCAAGATGGGCGACGAGCGTGTGACCAATGACCCGATGGAAGCGCATTACATTGGCTTCAACATGTGGGTGAACGCCGTGACTGAGGCAGGCACGACCGATGTTGATGCTGTTCGCACTGCGATGTATGGACAGGAATTCCCGAACCTGACCGGTGGTACAGCGGTTATGTTGCCGAACCACCACCTCGCCAAGCCTGTGCTGATCGGTGAAATCACTGCCGATGGCCAGTTCGATATCATCAGCCAGACTTCAGAAGTACCAGGCGATGCATGGACCGACTACCTGCCTGAATCGGCGGTTCTGAAGTCCGATTGGCAGGCGCTGGGTTGCGGTATGTACAACACCGAAACCGAAACCTGCGTTCAGTTGACCTCGAACTACTAAGATCTTGTCAGGGCGCGGGAGCTTTTCTCGCGCCCTTCACTTTCTGACGAAACGACCCCCTCACATGCTCCGTCGTCTTCTTCTTGCGCTTACGCTCTGCGTTACGCCTTTCGCCTCTGTTCAGGCCCAATCGCTTCAGGACATCTTACAGACACACGCCGATGAGGTGCTCAAACCTGGGCGTCGTTCGGTGGGCGTGGTGCTGGACGATCTGGTGGCAAGCGGGCTGCCGCAAGCCGTGACCTTTCTCGAAGCCTGGCGCGATCGGGAAATCGTTCAGAGAGATGCTGATGGTCTATTCTTTAAAGCAATTGAGGCTGATCTGATCGACCTTGATACGGGCGACGTCATCGGGGTGGCAGACAATAATGACCTGACAGCCTCGCGCCCCAATGGGGGTGTTCGCCGTGCAATTGGCGAAGCCTTGGTTCAGTTTCAACTGTCCGATCCTGACATCACCAAACGCCGTGCGGCCGTTGAGGCCATTGCGCGTGGAATGGAAGCCAGCCAGCTTGAGCCCCTGCAGGCGTCCATTGAAGGCGAGATGGATCCGACCCTGAAAGCCACCAAGATACGTCTTGCAGGCATGCTGTCCGCCCGTTTTGGAGGCACAGCAGAAACGCGAATTGCCGCGATAAATGATCTGGCCGGGGATCTGTCTGTCGATGTCCGAGCGGTCTTGAACCAAGTTCTTACAACGACACCAAGCGTGGCCACCGATTTGCCAGATGGGCGCAACATCGCAAGGGTTTTGACCCCCGGCATCGATCTGGCCGAAGATGACGCCTATTCGCAACTTGTCGCCGCAGATCTGGCACCAGCACTAATCGACGCTGATGCCGTCCGGGCCGCTCTGATCGAAAATATTACCGGAGACACAGTAGGTGGCTTCCCGGTCTCTGCGCTCAATACAGACGCAGCCCGAGCGCAGGCCTACGCAGCACTTGCCGAAGACGGGCTTGTTGCGCCCCTGATCACTGCTGAGATCAAGACCACCGCGCTGGCGTCCCATCTCTTCTTTGAGACCTACGACGAGCCCAACGCTGACATCACAGACGCCGCTAAAGCTGCGCTGGATGCAATTGAATCGAAGGTTGCCCTCAGTCAGGCGGTCGATCTGGGGCTGGATGCGTTGTCACTGGCATCGATCTATTTCCTCGCTGCGATTGGCCTTGCGATCACCTTTGGCGTGATGGGCGTTATCAATATGGCGCATGGCGAGTTCATCATGATGGGCGCCTATACCGGTTTCGTCGTGCAGCTTTTTGTACCTGACTACACTCTGTCGATCCTGATCGCCCTGCCACTGGCGTTTGCTGTCACCTTTGGCGCGGGCGTTGCGATGGAGCGTCTTGTCATTCGACACCTTTATCATCGCCCCCTTGAGACCCTGCTCGCGACATTTGGAATTTCCATCGCGTTGCAGCAGCTCGCCAAAAACATCTTTGGCACGCAGGCGCGCCCACTGACGTCGCCAGCCTGGCTCGATGGGGCGCTGGTTTTCAACGACGTGATCGCCATCAGCTACATCCGTATCGCGATCTTTGTGATGGCGCTGATTTTCCTCGGGCTGATCCTTTATGTGCTGAACCGTACGCGGTTGGGGCTGGAAGTGCGGGCGGTCACGCAAAATCCCGGCATGGCAGCCTCTATGGGGATCAATCCCGATCGGATCAACATGCTGACGTTTGGGCTTGGGTCCGGCATTGCGGGGATCGCGGGCGTCGCCATCGGGCTCTACGCCAAAGTGACATCCGAAATGGGGGCAGATTACATCGTGCAGTCCTTCATGACTGTGGTTGTCGGAGGCGTTGGCAATGTCTGGGGTACATTGGCCGGGGCCTCGCTGATCGGGTTCCTGCAAAAGGGAATCGAGTGGTTGAACCCTTCAAATACGCTTGCGGCACAAACCTATATGATCCTTTTCATCATCCTCTTCATTCAATTCCGACCCAAGGGCATCGTCGCCCAAAAAGGTCGGGCTGCGGCAGATTAAAACATGCGAAACTCGTTCATCGCCCAAAACCCCTCGGTGCTGTGGTTCCTTATGGCCCTCGCTGGCTTCACCCTTGGCGTGACGCTGCTGTCCGAAGCCACAGGCATCGCGTTTTTGTCTACGAGCTTTGTAAAGACCCTCGGCAAGACACTGTGCCTGTGCCTGATCGCCGTCGCCATGGACGTCGTCTGGGGCTACTGCGGCATCCTCAGCTTGGGTCATTTTGCGTTCTTTGGCCTCGGGGGTTACGCGATCGGAATGTGGCTAATGTACGCGCGCACGGAAGTGATCGTGCTGGAAAGCCTTGCCGGGCAAGCGCTTCCTGCGACCCCAAAAGAAGTGTCAGACGCCATCGGAAATCAGATTTTTGGGGTTGTTGGCAGTTCCGAGTTTCCGTGGATCTGGGCGTTCGCCGACAGTCTTTTTCTACAGCTTTTGATGGTCGTACTGGTGCCCGGTCTTCTTGCGCTTGTGTTCGGCTGGCTTGCCTTTCGCAGTCGCGTCACAGGCGTCTATCTGTCGATCCTGACACAAGCTATGACATTGGCCCTGTCGCTGTACTTGTTTCAGAATGACAGTGGTCTGCGTGGGAATAACGGCCTGTCGGGCCTACAGAATATCCCAGGGTTTGAGGACACCTCTCAGGCGGTGATTTCCATTGTATTCTTCTGGGCCTCTGCGCTGGCGCTTGGTTTGGGGTATCTGTTCTTTGCCTGGATCGTATCGGGCAAAATGGGAAGCGTCATCAAAGGTATTCGGGATAACGAGGCGCGTGTTCGGTTTCTCGGCTACCATGTCGAGAGCTACAAGCTTTTCGTTTTCACAATTACCGCGGTGGTTTCCGCCATTGCAGGGGCGCTTTATTATCCGCAAGCGGGCATCATTAACCCCGGAGAGATCGCGCCTATTGCCTCTATTTACCTTGCGGTCTGGGTGGCAATTGGTGGGCGTGGGCGGCTTTATGGGGCCGTCATTGGCGCCGCGTTCGTCTCACTTTTGTCCAGTTGGTTCACGGGCGGCGGCGCCCCTTCCGTGCCGCTTGGCTTCTACACCATTCAATGGACGGACTGGTGGCTGGTGCTTCTTGGTTTCTCGTTTGTCGCCGTAACGCTTTTCTTTCCAAAAGGGATCGGCGGGCTGTTTGACCGCCTGGTGAGGAAGCAAGCATGAGCACGCTTCTCGAAGTCTCAGGTGTGTCAGTCACCTTCGATGGGTTCCGCGCCATCAACAACCTGTCGATCCAGTTCGCAGAAGCGGAACTGCGCGCGATCATTGGGCCAAATGGCGCGGGCAAGACGACCTTCATGGACATTGTGACAGGCAAAACAAAGCCTGATGAGGGAACCGTTGTCTGGGGGGAGCGGAACATCTCACTGCTTGGCATGTCAGAAAGCCAAATCGCTATGGAGGGCATTGGACGCAAGTTTCAGAAACCTACTGTTTTTGAGGACCAGACCGTGCGTCAGAATTTGGCAATGGCGCTTAAGAACCCCCGCGGTCCCTTCTCCGTGCTAATGCACAAGAAAACCAAGACAAACGCTGCGAGGATCGAGGCGATTGCCGAACAGATCGGTTTGGCAGACCAACTGAGGCGCACAGCAGGCGAATTGAGCCATGGTCAGAAGCAATGGTTGGAAATCGGCATGCTGTTGGCACAGGAACCACGACTGTTACTGGTGGACGAACCTGCCGCTGGCATGACTGTCGAAGAGCGTGAGAAAACCACCGATATTCTGCGCGAGGCCGCGAAGACCCGCGCCGTGGTCGTAGTGGAACATGATATGGAATTCGTACGTAGATTAGACTGCAAGGTCACCGTTCTGCACGAGGGATCTGTTCTGGCTGAAGGAAGCCTCAATCATGTGACGTCCAACCAGACGGTGATTGATGTTTATCTGGGACGTGGACATGCTTGAGATACAGAACCTGGACCTGAAATATGGCCAAAGCCAGATCCTGTTTGACGTCTCCGTGTCAGCGAAGATGGGTGAGATCACCACACTGATGGGCAACAATGGCGTCGGGAAGACAAGTTTCCTGAAAGCGGTCGCCGGACGGCATCCATCCTCGTCCGGAACGATTGCCATTGATGGCGCTGGCCTTGGTCGCGCAACCGCTTTCGATGCGGCGCGTTGTGGTATCGCCTATGTGCCACAAGGCCGCGAGGTGTTTCCGATGATGAGCGTTCGCGAAAACCTCGAAACGGGCTTTGCTTGCCTACCAAAATCAGAACACGTCATCCCAGAAGAAGTGTTCATGCTTTTTCCGGTGCTTAAAGACATGCAAACCCGACGAGGAGGCGATCTGTCCGGAGGCCAGCAACAGCAACTTGCCATTGCACGGGCCCTGATCACGCGGCCCAAGGTTTTGCTGCTGGATGAGCCGACCGAAGGGATACAGCCCAACGTGATACAACAAATCGGCGATGCGCTCGTTACGCTTCGAGACCGGGGCGACATGGCAATCTTGCTTGTGGAACAAAACGCCGACTTTGCCTATCGCCTCGCCGACAGGATCTTCGTGATGGAGCGTGGACGGATCAAAGACACGTTGGTGAAGTCAGATATCTCAAAAGATGCGTTGCTTGAGTTACTTTCACTCTGATGCAGATACTTTCCGAGCAAGCAAAAAAATCGACCAAGATGTTGGGAGATTGCAGATTGGCTGGCACCGACCTTTTCCTCAATCTACGCAACTGCGCGCGCGGGTTGGACCTAGGCATCTAAGAGCGTGAGTATGTCCTTACAGTTTTCAACTTTCCCGCCACAGCAATCCGACAAAAGAAATCCCACAAGGCTGTTAACTGCATCAAGTCGTGCCGCGTAGTGGATCTCGCGTTGATGCCGCGTGCTGCTAAGAAGTCCCGCGCGTTTAAGAACTGAAAGATGCCCTGAAAGGGTCGAAGGTTTGGCGTCGAGCCGTTCGGCAATGGTCAAAGCTGGCACGCCGTCCGGCACATGCTGCACCAACAGCTTGAAAACTGACAGCCTGGTCGGGTGAGCGAGTGCGGCAAACGCTTCTATTGCGGTGTCTTGATCCATAATTCGTTAATGCCCGAATTATCGAATCTTGACCAGAGGAAGCCGATCTCGTAGCTCACACTCAATTCGGAAATACCCGAAATGAGAAATCTATGACCGAAGTCAATACGCTTTTGGAGTACACGCTATGACGCTTGATCGCCGCCTTATGGCCGAATGGCTTGGCACATTCTCGCTTCTGGCTACAGTCGTTGGGTCTGGCATCATGGCCGAGCGCCTTGCGGGTGGAAACGTCGCCCTCGCCCTTTTGGGCAATACGATTCCAACCGGGGCAATCCTCGTGGTGCTTATCACAGTCTTTGGACCGATCTCGGGCGCACATTTTAACCCTGCAGTGACACTTAGTTTTGCACTGCGGGGCGAAATTACCCCACGCGACGCATGCCTTTACGTAGGCGTTCAGATCTTTGGCGGCATCGTCGGGGTGTTGGCCGCACATTTGATGTTTGAACACCCAATCTTCGACCCTTCAACCACCGCTCGCACAGGGGTCGGACAATGGGCCGGTGAGTTCGTTGCAACCTTCGGGTTGATCGGCACAATTCTTGCCTGCCTCAAGGCGCGCCCCAACGCTGTCCCAATGGCGGTCGGCCTGTATATCACGGCAGCCTACTGGTTCACGTCATCGACCTCCTTCGCCAACCCGGCTGTTACCATTGCGCGGGGCTTCTCGGACACATTTGCCGGGATCGCTCCAGCCGATGTTGTGGCCTTTATCGCGGTGCAATTGATTGCTGCGGTCCTTGCAACAGGGTTCTTCGGCTGGCTGCTGAAGCACCAAAGTGACAGCTGAGTTCGCTTTCGACTGACCACGCCTGCGCGTTTCCAATGCAATTCACCAGCTGATCGCAGCACCAAAGGGAAGCTTATGACACTCGTTATCCATCACAATCCTGACTGCGGCACATCCCGCAACGTTCTTGAGATTATTCAAGCATCCGGAGTGGAACCTATAGTAATCGAATACCTGCAGTCAGGTTGGACGCGCCCACAGCTCCTTGGGTTATTTGCAGCGGCAGGTCTGACGCCGCGCAGTGCCCTAAGGACAACAAAGTCACCCGCCAAAGAGCTTGGATTGCTGGACGTCTCGGTCCCTGATGAAGCGCTTCTGGATGCTATGATCGCACATCCCGTGTTGGTAAACCGGCCAATCGTATGCAGCCCAAAGGGCGTGCGTCTCTGCCGACCGTCTGAGGCTGTGCTTGACCTTCTAGAAATTTTGCCCCCCGGGCCGCTCTACAAGGAAGACGGACAAATGATCTTGAATGACATGGGAGAGCGCGTTGACTGATACGCCACAGCTCTCTGAGGAGCATTTTTCAGCACCAAACGTTGATAGGCTTTTTCCCAACGAACGGATCAGTCATCCTCCGAGGATCCTGTTGCTTTATGGCTCGCTACGGTCCAGGTCGTTTAGCCGTTTGATGACGGAAGAGGCAGCGCGCGTTTTAAACAAGTTGGGCGCCGAAACCAAAACCTTCAACCCGTCAGGCCTGCCCTTGCCGGACGATGTGGATGTGGATCATCCAAAGGTGCACGAGCTTCGCGATCTGGTGACGTGGAGTGAGGGCATGGTCTGGTGCTCGCCCGAGCGGCATGGCGCCATGACCGGGATTATGAAAACGCAAATCGACTGGATCCCACTTTCACTGGGCGCGGTACGACCGACGCAGGGCAAGACGCTTGCCGTCATGCAAGTCTGCGGTGGGTCACAAAGTTTCAACACGGTCAGTCAGCTGCGCAATCTCGGGCGCTGGATGCGGTGTCTGACGATCCCGAACCAATCGTCGGTGCCCAAAGCATTTCAACAGTTTAATGATGACGACCGAATGAAGCCGTCGCCTTACTACGACCGCATGGTCGATGTGATGGAAGAACTGGTCAAGTTCACGCTTCTTACCCGCGATATCGCGCCGTATCTTGTGGACCGCTACAGCGAAAAAAAGGAAACAGGAGAGGCGTTGATCGCGCGGGTAAATCGTAAGACGACGCCATAGAATTTGCATTTCGTTTCTAACAGGAGCCTTCTCGGCTTGGAATTTGCAATACAAGTGTCAGCGCCTAAGCAAAACTGCCGTTGAACTTAACCTGCTCATGATCTAAGCAGATGCGCTTATTTATTTTGCCAAGTGGAATGCAGAGAGTTCGCGAAAATGCCGATTGAACCCCAGGGTCTTGCCGCACCCTTTCCTCGGGTCGACCTTTGGGACCATCCTTTTGAGGGACGTAAGATCGTAACTCGGGTGATGTCCACAACGTCACTCATTTACGGAATGAACCTGGAGCAGTTAGCCTAACGGAAGGATATATGAGCGAAAACTTTTTAGGAGTCCGCTTCACAAACTGTACTCTTGTACCAAATAACAAATGAGGCTTCGGTAGGTGCTACAGTTGCAAAAAGCATCGCGTGATATTAATGATGTATAATGTGTATAGGTGGTGAGTAAAATGACCCTTCCAGATATGTCCGGCGAAATGGGCAATGACGAAATGGATCGGATCGCCAAAAGTGCGGCTGAAGCAGCAGCATTTTTGAAGGCTATCGCTCACGAAGGCCGTCTGATGATTTTGTGTAATCTGGCCTCCGGCGAGAAATCAGTGACTGAGCTTGAAGAGCTTCTCTCTACGAGGCAAGCCTCTGTTTCTCAACAACTTGCACGCCTCCGACTGGAGGGATTAGTAGAGCCACGGCGTGATGGCAAAACAATCTACTATTCCCTGGCAGATGATCGGCCCAAGCAGCTCATGGAAGTACTTTACGAATTGTTCTGCAAGCCAGACAGCTGAGCGCCCGAATTTATCATTAATAGCGGTACGCAAGGGCTATCCGTAAGGGAATGCCTTCGTTGCAATAGTTGACGGATTGATGTTGGCGGCATTCATCGATGCGGGTGGGGTATGCCACTTGGTCTCGGAGCCCGACTGGGCAGGCGACCGGTGGGCATTGAACTTCAGCTTCGGCGGGACCGCAGTCATTAGCCTTAATTTTTCGGCACTTTTAGACGAAACCATGTTTCACCTTATGACCTCTATGGGAAGCTCTCCCAGTTGCGGGATTGAGTCAGTGGCGGGGGTTTTGGCCGGCTGAACAGCTACCTGTGTTTGGAAGCTAAATGGAATAGTCGTCGCAGACCAGTGCGTTAGACGTCACGCCCATAAGAAAGCCGCTGGAACCAAAGTATGCTTCGGATTTCTTGAGTCACTGCCCACGTCAAAAAACAGAAGAAGACCATCCAGCGCATCGCCAGATGGTCCGCTTTGTTGAATTTGAGAGATGGTCGCGTTGCGATCTAACTGAACTGACGTGACATGAAATCCAGAAGTTGCCCGGGATGCTGATTGAAGTATTGGTAACCATCAAACCGTTTATCTGAACCAAAAGCGTTCGGATGTTCTGTGCCGATCCAGATTACCTCATGCTCTGTGTTCGTCGCGTCGATAATCTCCTGAATGTCATTTTTTCCGGTTTCCGTGTTGAAGGTATATTCGTCCTTCTCCACCTGCGAAAATAGTATTGGAACCGTAACACTAGGAACGGTTTCCAAAGCGTTTGCAAAACCAAATCCGTATTTCTCGAGTTGTGTTTCGAGAACACGATCCACCAGATCGATGCCTGTCTTGGCCCGGATGAAACGGTCGGTCATATTGTAAGACAAAGTTGGCTGGTTTGCGACGAGCGCTTTGATCTGCGGATTTGCAAAGAGCTCAGGCTCTTTCTGCCACGCCAGGAAGGTCGCATTAGCCCCCATACACTGGGACATGAAGATGATTTCATCATCGCCAAAACTTGGATGATCCAGAACATACTTGAGCGACGCCACGACATCCTGCCATTCAGTGACACCAGCCCCCACTGGAACTTCTGTGCCAATAGCCTTTCGACCCAATCCACCGTCGCTGTCTCCCTGACCACGATGATCATACATGACGATATTGTAGCCAGCATCATGAAGGTGCTTCACCATGGGCAAGAATTCTGCCGAAACGCCATCAAGACCTGCGTCCGAACCGTAGCGTGTGGTGGTGAGTGGGTGGTTCAGAATGACGGTCCGATCCGATGGCGCCGCAGCAGGGATTTCCCATGCGCTAAGTCGCACATTGTCATCGGTCATGATGTCAACATCGGTGTATGTCATTCCATAGTCTGCGGGTGACTTCGGATTGCTCAACCGGCTAGGAGCGACCCTCATCTGAACAATCTGGTTTGCAAGGACTGTGTCGCGCAGCCCCAGCGGATTTGTGAACCAGAAGGCCGCAGCCAGAACGACCAGCCCAACAATCAATCCAAGCGCGTATCCGATCATCTTTTTCATCTCAGCTCCTATATGTGCATTGTATATTTACGTTGCGCATATTTGTATCTGTAGGCTTGTGCAGGAGTCAAGAAAAAGTTTACAGTGTACATATGACGATAAATACCAAAGACGCGAAGCCTTACCATCATGGCAATCTCAAGCACGCTCTGCTGACAGCAGCGCGGCGGCTGCTTGAGACAGAGGGGCATAGCGATTTATCTTTACGGAAATGTGCAAATGCGGTCGGTGTCAGCGCCACTGCGCCTCAAAACCATTTTGCCAACAAAGCAGCGTTGCTCACCGCTCTCGCGACCCAAGGATACGCCGAGTTGGCAACTTACATGCGTCAGGGGATTGATGAGCACGCCGATCGAGGAACACGACGGAAAGCGGCACTTTTAGGCTATGTAGGTTTCGCACAGGACAACCCGGCGCTCTACGAGTTGATGTTTGCACGAGACAGGGTCGCTTCAAATGATCCTGAACTTATGCGTCACGTCGGCGAATGCTTCGTAATTCTCGCAGACATCTCAAAAGCCTTTGGTAACTTTGAAGGTGAAATCAACAAGGTCGAGGCGAAGCAACAGATGTTCGTTTGGAGCCTTGTGCATGGATATGCACAGCTTTTGACGGCCAACCGCTTCAAGAAAAGCGACATGTTGGAGATGAATATTCTGGACATCATCCCAGATCTTCGCGGCTGATTAAGGCGCGAAAAGTGGAATAGTCCGTTTCAAACCCGGTATTACTGTAACTTTTGCAAGAACGTTTCGGCCGTCGTCAAATGTTTGGCCTTAACCTCTGGTGCCATGCGCTCGGCTGTCCGGCACATCATCGCCCAACGTGGGTTGTTTGAGAGCTCCGAAGCGTGTTTGAAAATAAAGCGCCAGTACAATCCATCCCACACATCCGCCCAGGGTCCCTTACCCCAGTGGCTCATTTTTCGAATATAGTTCGACCCTGAAAAATAGGGTTTTGTTGTGATGAGGCCGCCGTCAGCATGCTGGCTCATTGCATATGCATTCGGCACCATGACCCAATCATAACTGTCGACAAACATCTCCATAAACCAACGATAGACGTCGTCTGGATCGATCTCACACAAGAACATGAAGCCACCCAGCACCATTAACCGTTCAATATGGTGGCAATACCCGGTCTCCAGCACCCGCCGGATCGTATCGTCCAAAGGATCAATTCCAGTTGTGCCATCATAAAACGCGTTCGGAATGGAACGGTGATGGCCCCAGTGATTGGTCGTGCGCATTTGCACCCCAAGGTCCTGGTACGTTGCGCGCATGAACTCGCGCCATCCAATGATCTGGCGTACGAACCCCTCAACTGAGTTCAGCGGAATACCTTTGCGGTCCGCTTGCGCCAAAGCCTCCTCTAAGACCTGATGCGGCGTGAGCAGCCCAATATTCAGCGCGGGTGTCAGTATCGCGTGCCAAAGCCAGTTTTCGCCCTCGACGATAGCATCTTCAAAGTCTCCAAAATGATCGAACCGACGCTCTAAAAACTGTGTGAGCCAGTGAGAAGCAGCAGTATGCGAAGTGGGGTAATAAAGCGTATCCAAACTGCCCAAAGCATCTGGAAACTCTGTAAGAACGCTCTCTCGTGCGGCAACGTCAATCCCATCATGTGAAGGCCAATCAATCCATGGCAGGCTTCCGAGAAGCGCCTTGGGAACCTTTTTCCGGTTCGCCTCATCGAAACTCCATTGCCCGCCCGCGGGTTGATCACCATCCATCAAGACAGACAGCCGGCGGCGCTGGCTTTTGTAAAACTCCGCCATCATCCAGCGCTTCCGACCTGACGACCAATCAAGGTTATCCGCCCGTGTATTCAGAAAGCCGGGCGTAGATCGAATATCAAGCGCGATTTCAGTTTGTTGCGCAGCAACTCGCAGTCGCTTTTCAGCAATAAAGTCTACGGGATCAGCCATGATCACCTGATCAATGCCGTCATCATGAAGGCGCTGGAACAACCTGCTGCTGGCCCCTTGCTGCCGCTCATAAGCAACCACTGTAGCATCAAGACCTTTGGCAATCAGATCATCGCGGTATCGCGCCATGCTCGCACGGTGCAGCCATAGCTTTTGCTTGTGCATTTTCGCAGGATAAGCGGCATCACCAAAGAACAGCGGGTCCTCAAAAAGCACCACCTTACCTGTCGTTTCATCAATTCCAGGGTGATCAGAGAATAGCTGGTTGGGGAGCAGGAGAGTGACTGAGGACGCGGGCATTTTCAAACTTATCTAGCCGGCCAGCTTCAGCTGACTGAGGATCATGGGTATCTTCTTCTTAAGACCGAAATATCCCGCTTTCGCGTGAGGCCAAGCGATACTGTCATAGGGTCGCATGATCCGGCAGAGTGTTACGCCCGCATCCTTCAGTTTGGGTTCCGCCCGGTCCAGTCGCGACCGCGCAGGCCCAGTGGGCGCATAGGGTGTCACAATCGATGTGACCCCGGCCTTCTGCGCCGCCTCAATCAGCGGTTCAGACCAATCGTCTACCGGCCTCTCGACGCGCGCCTCAGGCTGCAAAACGCCATTCATCGATCCCATTGCAAAAGCATCAACAGCATTTGCCACCGGCCTTGGAGACCGCCCATGTGTCGCCAGAAGACCAATTGTTTCGACGGGTGGTGTCGACTTTATCGCAGCACCGGAAAGGTCTTCTTCCGTCAACAGCAGCACGTATGGGGCTTTGATCTGAGTGCCCGTCGATGCAATCGGAATACGCGGGTGGTCTACATACTCATCGAGCGGCTCTGCAAAGGTCGCAAGACCTTTGGGCCGAAACCGACCTTCGGTATATTTGGTAATGTTGTCGGGCCGCGCGAGGTAAGTCTTACCTTTGGTATGCAATCCCCCCACCCAGCGCCAACTCAAGGTGTTCGATGCCGGATCACCATCCAAAAGGTGCTGCAGGAAAAAATCTGCACCCAACTGCCAAGGAAGTCGCAGCGTGAATATCCAGATTGAGGCAAACCACATGCGTGCGTGATTGTGCAGGTATCCGGTCGTCACCAATTCCTGCACCCAACTGTCGAAGCAATCTATGCCCGTGTTACCAGCGAGCGCATCCTTGAAACGCGCATGCCTTTCGACGTCACCATCTACTTCCTCAAGTGCGCTCATCACACCACGTTGATAGTGAGCCCAGACGCTTGGTCTTTGTTCCAGCCACCCTTTGAAATAGGTGCGCCAAAACACTTCTTGTACGAACTTCTCAGCGGTGCTGGGGCTATGCTCTGCCAAAACCCGGACAAGCAGTTCCTCCTCGGTGACGAGTCGGTGGCGCAACCATGGAGACAAAGCAGACACATTGCTACGTCGACCCTCACCAAAATCGTAGTTGCGTGTACTGGCATAGTGCCGCCCTGTTCTGGCGAGAAACTGCTCTAGCCTCCTAAGACCATCGGTACGCGTAGGTTTGAAATCGACAAACTCTGAGGAAATTTCAAAATCTGGAAACAGCTGTGTCATGCGGCGGACCTGCACTTTTTGGAGCAGTACTTCACCTCATCCCATACTTTTTCCCACTTCTTGCGCCACGTGAACGGACGCCGACATACCGGGCAGACTTTCTGAGGTAAGTCTGTCTTTTTCCGCATTTTCACTACGAGAGCTCCAAGAATTGTGCTGGTTCTGCCGAGAACCTAAAGCTCGCACGAAGTTTTGCGACCATTACGCCCAGTTTTATTGCTTTCATGTTGCACTGACCAAAAGCGCAGAAATGTATACTTTTGGACGGTTTGCAGCCCTCTGGTTGTTTGGGAAGCTGTGTGCGGCTGGCGCTGACGAGAAATTATCATCTGTGTTTTTCTGCTTCGAACACGCAATGCAGCCAGACCGTGGAGGGCGAGATGGCCGTGCGAGAAATAGTTAAAACTGGGGCATATTATGCCCTTGGTGCAGCAGTGAGAGCGCGGGCTGTGGTGGACCGTGAACCTTACCTTTCAGGTGCATTCCCCACCTTGGAAACAGCAAAGGCAAGTCTGCCTCAAGACGCGAGATCTGGATACGACAGCGACGAAATGACGGAAGTCGCCCTCGAAATGATGTTAGGCATGTTGGGCTGGGACTACCCAGTTCTATATTGGCTAGACAGGCTTTTGCGACAGCAGGGTCACCTGAGCCTGCTTGATGCCGGGGGTCACATCGGCACGAAACACCACGCTTTCACGCCTTACTTGGACGTGGAGCAGATCGACTGGACAGTTTGGGATCTGCCAGCATTACTCAACGCTGGTCGCAAAGCCCAAAGAGACGGTATCGTGTCTGACAAGATCAAGTTCGCCGACAAGCCCTCCGACGCATCGTCTGTCGATCTGCTTCTCGCTTCTGGCCTGCTCCAGTACCTTGATATCTCGCTCACAGAATTGCTCGATCAGCTGGAAAACAAACCGAGGTGGATGTTACTCAATAAAGTGGCGACGCGTCCGGGGGATGACTTGGTAACGTTGCAATTGATTGGCAAGAAACGCGTGCCTTACCAGATCCGAAACCGTGATCGTTTCGAAGCAGAACTGTTCTCTGCCGGATATAAAATCGTTGACAGCTGGACGATCGAAGGTCTGTCACACCGCATAGGCACGCATCCCTGGTTGGGTGAAAGCGAGAGCAAAGGGTACTGTCTGGAACTAGCGGGTTAAGTTCAGACACTCCGTGATGGCCTAAACCCGTCTAAGGACATGCCAACCCCGCTTCCTATCGCTTAGGGGATTGGACCGCTGGTATTGTTTCAAGATGACTTGTTCAATTTCAGTAAACGCTCTTCGTTGTCCACGTCAAAAAGGACTTTTTCAGGCGCAGATATCAGGGCATCTTCGGGTAACGCGCCTAGCAATCCCGCTGCCCCACGGTCGCCGCTGATCTTTAACAGATCTGGGAAAAAAGCGCGCGGAAAGCACGCTGGAGGCGAAGGGCGTTTTCCATCTGTCGCAGCGCTAGGCCGATCGAGGCGGCAGCGCATCGCGACCTCCTTCAACAATTCTACGCTGATCAACGGCATATCACCGAGCACAACAAGAATTCTGTCTGCCTGCATCGACTGTGCGGCCAAAACACCCGCCCGCAGGCTATCAGCCTGACCCGGATCTGCTTCGTCTGGATAGACGATATCAAAACCATCCAAAACATTTGCGACCTCGGGAGAGCGGACAACTCCAATCAAAAAGTCAGGTGCAAACCCAGACAGTGCAGCGGCCGCGTGAGTTACCAATGGTTTTCCTCGGAGGATTGCCAACAGCTTGTCATCGGGCCCAAAACGGCGCGATGCACCTGCTGCAAGCAGAATACCTGCGGTTTTCATTTTGTCCGCGCCATCGCCTTAGCCAGGACTTCTGCCAGAACTGAAACCGCTAGCGTACCAGCATCCCGGGCAGATGGAATTAGTCCAACAGGGCCATGCAGCCTGTCCAGCGCAGGACGATCAACGCCAAGCATTTCCAGCGCAAGCAGCCTTTCGTCACGTGCCCTTTGGCTACCTTGCGCACCTATATAAAATGCTGACGTCTCCAACGCTCCGGCAAGGATTGGAGGCTCCCAATCGTGGTCATGAAAGAACAGCACTACGGCAGTTCGGTCGTCGACGCCCAAATCGAGAGGAAACGACATACCAACGAGGTGGCGCGTTTCGCAACCCGATGCTACACCTGCTTCCAGCGTCTCCACGTCTGGTGACAAAAGCTGGTTTGGATACCCCGCCGATTGGACAAGCGCGGCAAATGTGCTCGCTTCCGGTCCTTTTCCGAAAACCAAAAACCGAATATCTGGCTCGAACAGCAGTGTCAGATACCGGTCTTCGCGAAATGTCGGTGTCGGGGCGGCAATGGTCATGGCGCCATCGTCGAGGTTTATGCGCAAGGCACATGGCCGTCGCGCACGTCGATTTTCCGCCACCTTCTCAAGCACTTCACGATCAGGTTTTGGCAAGAGCAAGATATCCAAGCCACCGCCACAGGGCAGTTGGATGTCCACAAAAGGCGACCCTCTACCGTATCTCAACAGACGTGGCGCGCCAGCTTTTGCAGCCTCAAGCGCGTGTAGTGAAATGTCGGACTCGATGCAGCCAGAAGACAAAGTTCCAGCGCGCTCATCCTCCGACAAGACCGCCATCATTGCACCGACCGGACGGTACGATGGACCCTCTACACCCGCAATAACGGCCAGCACTGCGGTCTCTGGCGCGGACAGAAGCGCTTCGATGGGATCTTGAACTGGAAAGGTTTTGGTCAACATGAGCGCGCAAACAATGACCTCATCAAATTCCAGAGGCAAGCATGAACCCGCCGGACCATGGACAGGTAGGGTGCTGCGCAATAGATCAATGGAAGACGATGACGGGAGGACACCGTGCAGGAACCGCCAAAAAGCATTGATCAGACCATCGTTCTGCTCGAGCAAGAGAACTACGTCTGTGGACGCGATCTTGGGACGGTTGCTTTCTTATCTATGGCGCTGGGAAAGCCACTTTTCCTCGAAGGCGAGGCTGGCGTTGGCAAGACTGAGATCGCCAAAGCAATGGCCGCTGCGCTTGGTCGTCGCCTGATCCGACTGCAATGCTACGAGGGTCTCGACGCAGCAACGGCAATCTATGAATGGAACTTTGCCGGGCAAATGATCGCCATCCGTACCGCAGAGGCGATCGGGAACAGGGATAGAGAAGCCCTGCAAACCGAGCTTTATTCGGACGCATACTTGATCCGTCGTCCCTTGCTTGAAGCGCTTGAACCGGACGAAAATGGGCCACCCGTTCTGTTGATTGACGAAGTCGACAGGACCGACGAACCCTTTGAGGCGTTTCTACTTGAACTTCTATCCGATTTTCAGGTGACGATTCCGGAGATCGGGACTGTTAAAGCCGCTGAACCACCGATCGTCATTTTGACCTCAAACCGGACCCGTGAGGTTCATGACGCCTTGAAACGTCGGTGCCTGTATCATTGGGTCAACTACCCCGAATTCGAACGTGAACTGGAAATCCTTCAGAAACGCGTTCCCGAGGCGACGCACTCTTTATCTGCGGAGATCGTTGCTTTCGTTCACGGACTACGACAGCAAGACTTGTTTAAATCTCCGGGCGTGGCTGAAAGCATCGACTGGGCGCGTTGTCTTGTTGCCCTCAATGCTGTGGCTTTGTCGCCTGATGTGATCACCGACACGATGGGGGCGCTGCTGAAATATCAGGATGATATTGCCCGGATCGCTGGCTCGGAAACGACTCGAATTCTGAACGAAACCAAAGCAAGATTGGCGAGCGCCGAAGCATGACGCATCATGCGCCGCTGCCTGACGGAAAACTTGTTGAAAATATCGTCCATTTCGCGCGGGCGCTCCGCAAGGCCGGGGTCAAGGTCGGCAGCGGGCAAGTCGAGACAGCTATCCGTGCAATCGATACGCTGGGATTTTCGCATCGCATCGATTTCTACCATATTCTGCGCGCCACCCTCATTACACGAGCCGATCACCTTGAAGTCTTTCATCAGGTATTCTCGATGTTCTGGCGGGACCCTGAATTCCTTGAAAGCCTGATGCATATGCTTTCCCCTTTGCTACAAGACGATGCGCCACCTCCCGATCCGGGTGCGGCACAACGCCGGGCAGAGGATGCCATGGGCGCCCCCCCAAAGAAGCGCGAGCAGAAACCAGCGGAAGAATTGATCCAGCAATCGCTTCTGACGTGGTCGGATACTGAAATCATCAAACGTAAAGACTTCGAACAAATGAGCGCAGCTGAACTGGCAGAGGCGGAACAAGCGGTGCGTCTGCTTAATCTGTCGGTCAAACCTCTGCGCACCCGCCGAAACAAACCGTCTCGCTACGGCTCGCGCCCAGATGCACGTGCCACCTTACGCGCAGCCCGTAAGAGGGGCGGAGAAATTCAGGAGATCGCGCGCAGATCGCAACGGGTGCGGCCTCCCGATCTGATAGCATTGTGCGATATTTCCGGTTCAATGTCAGTCTATTCCCGAATGGTTCTGCACTTCCTGCATGCGGTCGCACATGCGCCCACCAGACAGTTTGGTCATGTTCATGCGTTCACCTTTGGAACCAGACTGACCAATGTGACACGTGCTCTGCGCATGAACGATCCCGATATTGCGATGGGATTGATCGGTCGCGAGGCCAAGGATTGGGAAGGCGGCACACGTATCGGAGCGGCACTTGAAAAGTTCAACAAGGAGTGGTCGCGCCGAGTGCTTGGGTCCGGGGCTTTTGTGCTACTGATCACCGACGGCCTAGAACGCGGCGATATCGACCTTTTGGAACGCGAAGCGGCGCGTCTGTCGCGAAGCGCCAAAAAAGTTATCTGGCTCAATCCTCTACTGCGCTGGGATGGGTTTGCTCCGCGCGCGCGCGGTATCACGACCCTTTTGGAACATGTCGACAGTATGCATGGTTGCCACTCTCTGGATAGCTTCCAGACATTATCCGAGACCCTTGGCCAACCAGATCTGCGTGACAGGTTCCTCACCCAAAGTCGCCGCGGCTCTATGCAATCGGAAAAGAACTACTGAAAACGATTGCTATTGCCTTGGTGTCAAATACACTAACTTGAGTCCCAGCAAGGTTCCAGGGAGGAAGCCCAGCATGGATATGACCGGCGAATACCGGATTGCCGCCCCACGCGATGTGGTCTGGCATGCGCTGAACGATGAAGACGTTTTGCGGGCTTGTATTCCCGGCTGCACAGAACTTGAGAGAACTTCAGATACCGAGTTATCGGCCATCGTGGTGCAGAAAATAGGGCCTGTGAGAGCCAAATTCGCAGGCGATGTCGAGCTAACAAATATAAATCCGCCTGCCAGCTATACCATTCAGGGCGAAGGCTCTGGCGGGGTGGCAGGATTTGCCAAAGGCGGCGCGGACGTCACTCTCGCGGCGGACGGAAACGAAACCATTTTGTCCTACGTCGTAAACGCAACGGTCGGGGGCAAGTTAGCCCAGATTGGGAGCAGACTAATCGACTCGACGGCGCGCAAGCTTGCCGCAAAATTCTTTGATAATTTCCAAGCCCATCTCAACGAAAATCAGCCAGATAAGGCTGGATAAGAAACCGGGCGCAACATGTCATGTGCGGACATCTTGTCCGCCAAAAGGGAGGAGCAAATGAACAACGTCAAAATGACGGTGAACGGGAAGGCCGTAAGCCGGGATGTGCCGGACACAACACTGCTATCGGAGTTTCTGCGCGAAGATCTTCGCCTGACGGGCACCCACGTCGGGTGCGATACCAGTCAGTGCGGGGCCTGTGTGGTTCATGTCGATGGTCGCGCTGTGAAGTCCTGCACAACTTTGGCGGCGTCGCTGGATGGCGCCGACGTAACGACAATCGAAGGCATTGCAAACGGTGGCGATCTGCACCCGATGCAAGCGGCGTTCAACACACATCACGGCTTGCAGTGCGGCTTCTGTACGCCGGGTATGATCATGTCGGGAATTGATATGGTGAACCGTTTCCAAGCCGACGGAAAAGACCTGACGGAAGAAGCAATTCGAGAAGAGCTGGAAGGCAATATCTGCCGCTGCACCGGCTACCACAACATCGTAAAAGCCATCGAAGATGCGGCGGGAACAATGGCCGACATGGCCAAAGCCGCAGAATAAGGGAGACGTTCATGACTGACGGAATTGGCGCGCGCGTTGCGCGTAAGGAAGACAAGCGTTTCATCACTGGTAAAGGCAAGTACACCGACGACATCCGGATGGAAAATCAGGCCTATGCCGCGTTCGTGCGCAGCCCCCATGCTAGTGCAAAAGTCACAGGCATTGATGCTTCTGCAGCTGAAGCCATGGAAGGCGTCATTGCAGTCCATACAGGCCCTGAATTGAAAGCGGACGGGATCGGCGACATCATCACCGGCTGGGCGATCACCTCAAAGGACGGCAATCCCATGCAGTGCGGGGTCTGGAACCCCATGGTCACCGAATTCGCGCGTTATGTCGGCGATGCAGTGGCCATTGTCGTCGCAGAAAGCCAGGATCTGGCGCGACGTGCGGCTGAAAAAGTATCGGTAAGCTATGACGAACTGCCAGCGACGGTTTTTGCAGATCACGCGCTGGAGACCGATGCTCATCAAGTGCACGAAAATGTGCCAGGCAACCTTATCTTCAATTGGGAAATCGGAGACGAGGAAAAGACTGATGCGGCGATGTCGGGCGCACATCACGTTACGCAGATTGATATTACCAACAATCGCCTGAGCCCAAATGCGATGGAGCCGCGCAGTGCGGTTGCCGTCTACGATGAGGCGGAGGATCATTACACGCTATACACGACCAGCCAGAACCCACACGTGGCGCGGCTTGTTCTGAGCGCGTTTTATCAGGTGGCCCCGGAACACAAGCTGCGGGTGATCGCCCCGGATGTTGGCGGTGGGTTTGGATCAAAGATCTATATTTATCCGGAAGAAATCGCTTGCCTTTGGGCATCGATGAAAACCGGTCGGTCGGTGAAGTGGACCTCGGACAGATCCGAAGCGTTCATGACAGATGCGCATGGACGCGATCATGTGACCACCGCCAAGATGGGCTTTGACGCTGACGGAAAGATCGTCGGCTTCCATGTCGACACAATTGCAAATATTGGCGCCTATGTGTCGCTCTTTGCAACTGCGACGCCGACCTATCTGTACGGGACGCTTTGGTCTGGCACCTACGATATTCCGGCCATCTACGGCACGGTCCGTGCGGTCCATACCAATACTGTTCCGGTCGATGCCTACCGCGGCGCGGGACGTCCTGAAGCGACCTACATGATCGAGCGCATGATGGAGACAGCCGCGCGCGAGATGGGCATGGATCCAGCCGAGCTGCGTCGGAGGAACTTCGTGAAGGAGTTCCCCTATCAGACGCAAGTCTTGCTTCAGTATGACAGCGGCGACTACGATGCTCTGCTCGATATGGCGCAGGACGCGGCAAACGTATCCGGGTTTGCAGCACGCAAGGCCGAAGCGGCCGGACGAGGGAAGCTGCGCGGGATTGGATATTCGACCTTTGTCGAGGCCTGTGGGCTTGCACCGTCAGCAGCCGCTGGTTCGCTGGGCGCGGGCGTTGGTCTGTGGGAGTCTGCCGAAGTTCGGGTCAACCCCGTTGGTACGGTCGAGGTTCTCACCGGGTGTCACAGCCACGGTCAGGGGCATGAAACCACGTTTGCGCAGCTGGTCGCGGACCGCTTCGGTTTGCCAATCGACAGTGTCTCAATCGTCCACGGCGATACAGACAAGGTGCAGTTTGGAATGGGCACCTATGGCTCCCGCTCTGGCCCTGTCGGAATGAGCGCCGTTATGAAGGCACTCGACAAAGTTGAGATCAAAGCCAAGCAGATCGCGGCACATGTGCTCGAAGCCTCTGAAGTGGACATTGTCATTGAAGGCGGCGAAGCAAAGGTCGCTGGAACCGACAAGACGATGGGTTGGCACGAAGTCGGACTTGCAGCCTACACAGCGCACAATCTGCCTGAGGGGATGGAGCCAGGCTTGAAGGAAACGTCCTTCTTCGACCCCGTGAACTTCTCGTTCCCATCAGGGGCTCTGATTTGCGAAGTGGAGGTTGATCCTGATACCGGCGTGACTGAAATCGTGCAGTTCACGGCGGCCGATGACTTTGGAACGATCATCAACCCGATGATTGTAGAAGGTCAGGTTCACGGTGGGATCACACAAGGCATTGGCCAGGCGCTGCACGAAGGCGTTGTCTATGATGACAGCGGCCAGCTTCTGACCGGGTCCTACATGGATTATCAGATGCCGCGTGCGGCAGACGTGCCAAGCTACACAGTGAGCCACGGATGCACACCTTCGCCAAACAACCCGCTTGGCCTGAAAGGCTGCGGCGAGGCTGGGGCGATCGGTGCACCGCCGGCGGTGATCAACGCGATCATCGATGCGATCGGCACCGATAACCTGCAAATGCCTGCCACACCTCAGGCTGTTTGGACCGCGCTGCAGAGCGCTAAAATGCCAATGGCAGCGGAATAAGGAGACGCGAGATGTATGAGACCAAATATCATAAAGCCGCCTCCGTACAGGATGCTGTTGCTGCTCTGTCAGGGGCAAGCGAAGGTGCGGTGCTTGCCGGGGGGCAGACGCTTCTGCCGACGATGAAGCAGCACCTTGCCTCTCCAAGCGACCTGGTGGACGTGCGTGGCATCGCTGGCATGCAGGGCGTGACGGTCGGGGATGGAACGATCACCATTGGCGCTGCAACGCGTCATGCCGACGTGGCAGGCAATGCAGACGTAAAGGCCCACATTCCGGGTCTTGCAGCGCTTGCTGGTGGGATTGGTGATCCAGCCGTGCGGTCGATGGGTACCATCGGAGGATCCGTAGCCAACAACGACCCAGCCGCAGACTACCCAGCCGCAGTGCTGGGGCTGGGGGCGACGGTCGTGACTGACAGGCGCGAGATTGCCGCGGATGACTTCTTCGAGGGTATGTTCTCGACAGCGCTTGACGATGGCGAGATCATCACCGCTATCCGCTTTCCTGTGCCAACGCGCGCCGCTTACGCAAAGTTTCCGAACCCTGCGTCGCGCTACGCGATGGTCGGGGTCTTCGTCGCTGAGACAGGGGGTAACGTGCGAGTGGCCGTAACAGGTGCTGGAGAGGACGGTGTGTTCCGTCATGATGGCATGGAGAGCGCGCTTGCGTCGGATTTCTCAGTTGCTTCTGCGGCAGGTGCAACGACCTCCCAAGAGGGCGTGTTGAATGACATGCATGCGAGCGCTGCCTACCGGGCACATCTTGTCAACGTGATGGCCGAACGCGCCGTTTCGAAGGCAGGATAAAGAAAACACTGTTGTGCAGCCGGCGAACGCGGTTGCACAACATCCCCCCCCAAGGCCGCGATTGGAACCAAAGTCTGGCGTCGAAAGTCAGCGTTTCATTTGGACAACGTATTCGGCGGAAAAACCGGCACCAAGCTTTTTACCCCAAAATATCGGCAAAGTGGCGGAAACGGCCGCCCTGAAAGTCTGTCCATCTTTCTTTCAATCGCCGCTACGATTTTCCCTTGTTCGCTTCCAGGGCCTGGGCTTCTTTTGTCCAAGGAGGACTTCTGATGAAGACTGGAACTATCGGGCGAGTACAATCCCCGCGCATTATCCGTTTGGGCGCTGGCGTAGCAGACGAAACAGCGGACGTGTTGCTTCAACTCGGCCTTTCCGCTCCGTTGGTTGTAACCGACCCAACGGTAGCCCAGTTGCATTTAGGTCGACTGACCGACGTTTTAGATCGGGCGAAGTTGCGTTGGGGCGTCTTTGATCAGGTCGTAGAAGATCCCACCGATGTGTGCGTTGATGCTGCTCTTTCGGACTTTCGATCAGGCGACTATGACTGTGTAATCGGCTTTGGCGGCGGTAGCCCGATGGACACCGCGAAGGCGGTCTCGTTCATGGCTGTCAATCCCGGTCATGTACGTGACTACAAAGCCCCAGTCCAAATCGATCGCTGCGGTGTGCCAATAATCTTGATCCCAACGACAGGTGGCACGGGATCCGAGCTGACGCGGTGGTGCGTCATCACAGACACAAAAAGCCCTGAGAAATACAATCTTTCAGGCCTTGCGTGCGTGGCGACTGCCGCACTTATCGACTGGACATTCACTGTAACAAAACCCGCTCGTATCACCGCCGATACAGCAGTCGATAGCCTGACCCACGCCATTGAGGCCTATGTCAGCCGCAAGTCTTTTCCTTATACCGACTCCTTTGCGCTGTCGGCCATGCCGCTTATTACGGATCACGTGAGGCGCGCGTATAATGACCCCTCTGACGCAGAGGCCCGCGAAGCCCTGATGTTTGCAGCATCTCAGGCCGGGATGGCCTTCTCAAACGCCTCGGTCGCACTGGTTCACGGGATGAGCCGCCCGATCGGAGCACATTTTCACGTGGCCCACGGGCTTTCGAACGCGATGTTATTGCCTACCATCACGGCTTTTTCAGTAGAGGCTGCGCCTGAGCGTTACGCCAATTGCGCGCGCGTCATGGGGCTGGCGGGCGAAAAGGATACCAAAGCCACCGCCTGCTTCAAACTTGTGGACGGCTTGCGTAAGCTCAATCAGGATTTGTCCGTACCAAGCCCGTCAGACCTTGGCCATGATGCGGATGAGCCAATGTTCGCACTTATGGCAGAACAAGCGCTTGCATCTGGTTCGCCAGCAAACAATCCCCGCATCCCGACAGCGGAAGACATCATCGGCTTGTACAAAGAGGTATGGTAGTTCTAACGAACGCGGGCCTTGCAAACCTTCCTACGTCTGCAGTCTTGACCCATTCATCCGCTCCAGAGGAGCAGACGACGTTGCGGAAAAGTTTCGCGCATGTCCGCTGATACCTCATTCGCGAACCAAGTGTTTTTGTGAACCCGGCGACCTATGAGATATTGGCAGAAGAGATCAGTGATAAAACGGTCATCTTCAGGACCTTTAAACGATCCTCCAGAACGGTCCGGTCCTTTGCATTGTATTTTGCATTCATGCTTGTGGAATACACAAAGTCCGCAAGCTCTTTTGCATCGAGGTTTGAGAAGGAACGATCTGCTAAATATTGATCAAGCATAGCCGCGAACTTCTGAACCCACTCACTTGCAAGCTCGATAAGTTCCTGTTGAGCGATCGAATTGATGCCGTCAATTAAGTCTGCGATCTCGGGCGAGCTTTGAACAGCATCGTACCAATGGAGCGGTCCAAGCTCAAAAAATACATCTAACTTATCACCAAGATCCGACAGATCCAGCCATCTCGCATCGACGGCCGTCATCGTTTTTTCTGCACCATAACGCAGCACCGCCCGGAGAACAGCTTCCTTGTTGGGATACTCGTTATAAAGCGTTTGTCGTGCGAGGCCGGCAGTTTTTGCGATGTCATTCATAGTCGTCTTGCTGACGCCATAGCGTGAAAAAACAATGCCAGCGGCGTCCAAGATCTGCACTTTTCGATCGTTCATGTTTCGTGTTTCGCTCTATTGACACGAGCTGTCAAACTTATCATATGTACGAAAAGCGTAACTTTGTCTATCTGTCTTCATGTAGGTCCTGTAGCGAAAACCGTCAGGCGACGGTTCTGAAAAAGAGATGCACCATGGCTAAGAAAATCAATCAATCTGGGTTTTCCGACTGGAAACCAGTTCAGCTACCCGATCTGAACGGGAAGACTTATGTCATAACTGGCGCAAACTCAGGAATTGGTTTTGCTGCCGCGCGCCTGCTCGGCGCACGCGGCGCAAACATCATTATGGCATGCCGCTCAACGGCAAAGGGCAAATCTGCCCTCAGCCAACTTAAAGAAAGCTGTACTGGCGACGTCCAATTGGTTCAGTTGGATTTAAGTGATCTTTCTTCAGTGCGAAAGGCTGCAGACGATATCAAGACACGAGGCGACAAGATCGATGGTTTGATCAATAACGCCGGGATCATGATGACACCTCAAGAAAAAACGTTAGACGGCTTCGATCTGCAAATGGGCGCCAACCATCTGGGTCACTTCTTGTTGACCGGTTTATTGCTGGAGAGGGTAGAAGCGGCGAGTGGACGTATCGTCGTATTGTCTAGCATCGCTCACAAAGGGCGCGCGCTTGACCTAGAAGACTTCATGTCAGATCAAAACTACTCCCCCACAAGGGCCTATACTCAATCCAAATTGGCAAACCTGATGTTTGCTTTCGAACTGGATCGTCGCCTACAAGCGGCTGGCAGCAACGCAATCTGTATAGCGTGTCATCCAGGCTATACCGACACAAACCTTCAAAGCACCGGACCGACGGGGTTTCTTAAGGTTTTCTGGAGCACCATGAACAAACTGGCAGCGCAAGATTTGGATGCTGGCGCAACACCCACTGTCCTCGCGGCCGCAGGAAGCGAAGCAAAAAGGGGTTCTTATTACGGCCCAGGACGCTTCGGCGATACACGCGGTCCTGTCAGCGACGCCAGCGTGTCTGAGCATGCCCTAGATAAAGAAAAGCAAAAACGTTTATGGGAAATGAGTGAGCAACTGGTGGGGCTGAATTGGTTAACGTAAGGGCAAGGTAAGGCGCGCTTACCTGCAAGCGTGCCGTAGAATGGCGGCCAGCGTCCTTCAATATTCGGGCTCCAGCTGGCATCGGGCAGACATGTGGGACTTGCAGGAATGTTTGCCTCGTGGTGCTTGGAAAGGTCCACTTTCCCAGCAAGTCACTGGACGCCTTCACTTTTAGCGTTACAAGGAGGTTGGGTTTCTTAGTGCTGCGCGCTCAATAAGCGACGATTTTGCAGCATACGGCAATTGTGAAAGGGCAATATGTGACCGCAGTCCTTTCAACAACCGGAACCATCTTTTTCATCATCGCAATTGGATATTTTGCCGTTGCCCGGAAAGTGTTGTCTCGCGATGGGCTAGAGGTTCTGGGAAGATATGTCCTGAACCTGGCGTTACCTGCGCTGATCTTCAGTGCTGTTTCAGGTCGGGGATTTAACGAAATTTCAAATTTCGCCTATCTGTCCGGATATCTTGTGGCTTCGCTCAGTGTCCTCCTACTCGGCTACTTTCTGTCTCGCATCCTTTGGAAAACAAACCCACTCTCAAGCACGTTTGATGCAACGGGTATGGCCTGTGCGAACAGTGGATTTGTAGGATACCCGCTTTTGATGATGGTGCTGCCCACCATTGCCCCAACGGCTTTGGCCTTAAATATTATTGTCGAGAACTTGGTGGTCATTCCGCTGGTACTGATCCTGGCAGAGCGCGCCTCTGCACCGACATTGCGTGGGCGATCAATGGTGAAACTCGTTCTTCATCGCGTCAGTACGAACCCAATTGTATTGGCCATGGTTGCGGGCATTGTAGTTTCGGTTACCCAGCTCCCGATACCGAACTTTGCAACAAAGGGTATCGACCTGATCGCACAATCAAGCGCTGCGGTTTGTTTGTTTGTAATTGGCGGAACACTGGTCGGCATTTCAATCAGGTCTGTTGGAAAACGGATTTTTAGCGTCGTCGCGGGAAAGCTGATCCTTCTTCCACTGGCTGTTTGGATGAGTTTTGGTTTCTTAGAACTCATCGGAGCGGGCTCTGTTAGTCCAAATTTACGCAATGCTGCAATCATTATGGCGGCAACACCGGCGATGACGCTCTATCCTGTTCTGGCACAAAAATATGGGCAAGAGGAGCAGGCCGCTACGGCAATGCTTGTGATGACTTTATTGTCGTTTTTTACGATCAGCGGGCTCTTGTTCCTGCTCGATATCTAGAAGGCCGACATCAGATAAAAAAGTTCGGGTTACCGAGGGGAGCGGTCATTCTTTGAGTGTTGGTTGAGACCAGTCTCTCTTCTGGTTCAACAACCGCTCCTGTATCGCACTTGACATGAAGCGACGTATTGACGCGAAAGTCATCCGTTACGGTTCGACACACGAATAACTCCTGAGGAGAGGTCAGCGAGTGTCAAAAACGAAAACAGCAAATCTTGAAAGCCACATCCGTGAACGCGCAACGATGCGGGAAACTGCAGCTGTGGCTTTGGGTATCGTCCAAAATACAAATCCACGCATTATCAACGCATGCAACGCGAATGCGCTGAACAAGTGCAGAGCCTCAACATGGCCGTAGAGACACATACCGAACGCCTGACAGCTCTCGTTGTTGGAACCCTGAGGCCAGCGCCTGGACTACCACGAATTACGCTCGCGCTCCTGTCTGGTCTCCTAGTTCATTCAATCTTTGCAGTCGCGGTCCTCGCTATGATCTTGGCCATGTATTTTGGGATGAGCCGGAGTATCGGATCAGTAGCTTGGCCCTATGCAATATTGGCAAATGCACTGCTCATCGTTCAATTTCCGCTGCTACATTCATTCCTTTTGACAGGACCAGGAATGCGCTGGCTCGCTCGCCTGATCCCCGGACCACATGGGATAACACTCACGACAACCACCTACGCAATCATTGCGTCGCTGCAACTTATCGCACTCTTTGCACTCTGGACCCCCACCGGTACCGTCTGGTGGAGCGCGGACGGATGGGCGCTTTGGGGGTTGTCTGTGGCCTACGCCACAGCGTGGCTTTTACTGTTAAAGGCGAGCTGGGACGCAGGTGCTGAGGTTCAGGCCGGCGCGTTGGGCTGGATGTCGTTGATGAAAAACGTAAAGCCACGCTTTCCCGACATGCCGACAACCGGCTTGTTTCGAGTGATCCGCCAGCCAATCTATGTGGCTTTCGCTCTGACGTTGTGGACTGTTCCAGTTTGGACACCTGATCAGCTTGCACTGGCGATCAGTCTTACGCTCTACTGCCTTGCTGCCCCGTTGCTCAAAGAGCGCCGTTTTGAAGCCCGGTATGGTGAGCGGTTCCAACGTTACCGGGACCGTGTCCCTTACGTATTTCCCAGAGCAACAGCTCTAACACCCCGCGAGATGGATAAGAGACAGTGAAAGACAACAGTCCAACTGTGAGAGCGCTTCGCGTCCCGTCCGGCAGACTTGTACGAGCCGGTCGGGTCGGAGGACTGGCCGGGGGTCTTCTCGGTGACATAGCCCTCAGGGGAGCGGCGGAGCTGACGCGCGGACGACGGCCACGGCTTCAAGATCTTTTGCTTACACCAACCAGCATGCGCCGCATTGCCGATGAGCTTGCACATATGCGCGGCGCTGCAATGAAGCTTGGACAGCTCCTTTCCATGGACACCGGAGAGGTGTTTCCCAGAGAGCTAGCAGACATCTTTGCGCGCCTGAGATCAAACGCACATTTCATGCCCCCGTCGCAGTTGAAATCTGTCTTGAATGCGAACTGGCCGCCCGGATGGCACAAGGCGTTTCGCCACTTCGACACGCGTCCAATTGCGGCAGCCTCGATCGGACAGGTTCACAGGGTTCAGACGCGAGATGGTCGTGATTTGGCGATCAAGGTCCAATACCCAGGGGTCGCGGAAAGCATCGACAGCGATGTTGCAAATTTGGGTATGTTGGCCCGTGCAACAGGGCTTTTGCCAAAGTCGTTTGATCTGGAAACATACCTCGATGAGGCCAAACGACAGCTCCACGAAGAAACCGATTACCGCAGGGAAGCTCGCGCGCTTGTGCAATTTGGCGAACTCCTTGCAGATAGCGACGAATTCGTTGTCCCAGAACTTGCGCGAGATTGGTCCTCTGATGCGATCTTGGCGATGGACTACATCGACTCGGTCCCCATCGAAGATCTTGAAGAGGCATCTCAAGACATTCGGAATGATATCGCTGGCAAACTTGTGATGCTGACGCTTCGCGAGCTTTTCGCTTTCAAGGTGATGCAGACCGATCCGAACTTTGCCAACTATCGGTATCAACCAGACAGTAAAAAAATTGTTCTTCTAGATTTCGGGGCAAGTACGGAGATCGACGATCATATCGTGGAGGGGTACCGAAATCTTCTTGTTGCTGGACTTGAAAATGACAGCCAGAATCTTCAATCCGCAGCGGACTCACTGGGCTTTTTCTCACCAAACTTGGCGGTGAGACACCGTGAACGCCTGATGGAGATGATCGATTTGGTCATGCAGACGTTACGCGAGAGTGACGTGTTTGACTGCGCTGATCAGAGCCTGGCTCGTCGCTTGCAACAAGACGGGATTGCCTTGGCTGAGGATGGTTTCGAGCCACCGGCAGTTCCCATGGATGTTCTCTTGGTTCAACGAAAGCTGGGTGGCGTATTTAGTCTCGCCTCAAGATTGGGCGCACGCTTGCCAGTGCGTAAAATGCTCGAAAATGTTCTTTGATTGTGGCTCCGCGATCTTGCCTGAAGTCCTGGTGCCCAAGGTCCAGATCGTTTTCTTCAAAAGCCGTTTTTCGTTTTGTTCCGTGTTGCTGCACTTCAAACCATTTATGGGATAATCCTACGCTTACCCCAAACGTGTTCTTGGAGTTTATTGCGGTTTCGATAGCCACAAATTGTTAGGTCCTGGTGGGGCTCGTGCCAATCACTGACGATCTTACCCAAACTTGCAGTGCGTCGGAGGAAAAACAGGAAATCCCCGCATCCTCCCAAAATGCGGGGACCGAATCCAGCGATGCGGATCCTAGCAGTAACCGTGCTGGGACAAGAGACACGGTAATAAAACGACAGAGCAACTCAGCGCGTTCAGTACGTGGGGCGTATTCTGATCCTTGCCAAGCACTCTATCGTTTGGTGTCCTGCCGGAACAATAGTAGCCTTCATAAGTTGTCTCAAATGAACAAGGACGACTTTGGATATACTTTATATACTAAAGTATAGTTTCCTCGTTTGAAACGAGTTTCGACTACGATTTAAAATGCGGAAAACCCTCGCTCTTTAAACGTGATGAAACACGATCTGAGGTTTTTATCTCAAGTATCTTCGCTTGCGCTTCTTCCCTGCTTCAAGGAACTCCTTGGACCAGCTGTAATACAGGCTCTGTGCGATGCCTTCACGGTGGCACAACTCGGCAATGCTATCCTCGCCCCTCAGGCCGTCCAGCACGATCCGGATCTTCTCTTCAGCCGAATACTGCTTGCGGGTCGCCCGACGGATGTCTTTGACAACTTTCTCGCCGTGGCTTTTTCGTGGTCCGGGTTTCTGTCTCATCTCCACTCATTGGCGGTGACGATGTGCCAGAAACCATTCCTTATCAAATCGACCTAAACTGTCCCATTGGCGATGACGTCAAACAATCAAGGTTCATTCGAGTGCCAAACTAGCAAGCCTTCAAGAAGTTGCAGCGCTCCTCCCAAAACGGCGTTCGTACAACACACGGTAGGCCTCGGCTGAGGCGGGGAGGTGGGCTCGGACAGCATCGACAAGCGCCTCTGTCGAAGTTCCGCGCATGGCATCGATGATGGCGAAATGTTGCGCCACGATTGTGTTCATGTGCTCGGCATCGTCGTACTTGACGACCCGGATGGGCTGCGCCGCGCGGGCGTGGTTTCCAATCATCTCTGCAAGACGCGAATTTCCGCAGCAGGAATATTGCAGTTCATGGAACTCCTGGTTCAACCAGAACACCGCCCGGAAGTCCTTTTCCTTCGCAGCCATTTCGTGACGACGTGCGATATCTTCGAGCTTGTCAGCGAGTTCAGCGGAACAGGGTAACGAGGTTCTTTCCGCGGCAGCGGTTTCAAGAATAATCCGCACGTCGTAGAGCGCATCGACCTCATCCGGTGTGAAATCGACAACCTCGACACCTCGATTCGGCCTGTGGATCAGAAGACCACGGCTTTCGAGAACGGCAAACGCGTTCCGAACCGCATGGCGTTTGGCGCCGTAGCGCTCCATGATCCTATCTTCGACAATCCGCGCGCCCGGCGCGTAAAGGCCGAATATAATGTCGTTTTCAAGGTCTTCAATCAAGGTTTCCTGCATTCTCTCGGCTCCGCTCGCGAGGCGTTTTTAGCTTGATTTCTTCTCCTAACACGTGGCGCGCAGACCTGCCAAGATAAAATTATCAATGATCTTATTGACGAAATATATTCGCTTCGACTACGGTTCGTGAAGCAACAGGGAGGACACCATGAAAAGCATCACCAGCTCACTCGCCATCGCTGTCTCGCTCTTCGGCATGCAGGCCTTTGCCTGGGAAGCGACAGAGGGAAAACCGTTCGACGGACAAACCGTCAACGTACTTGCAGTGAAGTCGAGCCAATTCGAGGCGCATGAGGCCCGCCTGGCCGCGTTCGAGGAGGCAACAGGGATCGACGTGGTCTATGACTACGTTCCCTTCCCCAACATGAAAGAAGCTCTGACCACCGAGATGGTCGCGGGCGGAGGCGACTATGATGTCGTGTCGATCATGGATCAGTGGGTGCCTTCGCTGCAGATGCTCCTCCAGCCGATCGGCGACGAAATCGAAGCCCAGGGCACGGACCTAAGCGATTTCCCGAAGGCGCATTTGCGGCATGGGATTTTGAACGGGAAGCTTGTCGGGCTTCCAGTTCGCGGCCACGTTCAACTTCTGTTCTACCGGACCGACTTGTTCGAGCAGTCAGGCGTAGAACCGCCCGCAACATGGGAAGACATGGTGGCAGCCGCGAAGGCCATTCAGGACAGTACCGATGCGGCTGGCGTGGCACTTCCCTACGGCAAGCTGAACGGCCAAAATCTTATGGTCTGGATGAACCTGCTTTGGGGCAAAGGCGGCGATCTGTTCGATGCCGACGGCGGCCCGATCTTCAACTCCGACGCGGGCACTGCCGCGACCGACATGTATGTCGGCTTCCTTCAGGAAGACCAGATTGCTCCGGCTGGCTCGGCGGTGTTTGTCGAACAGGATGCTGTCAACAGCTTCAAGCAAGGCAATTCCGCGATGCTGCCGGTCTGGTGGTGGGTCCGCTCGCAGCTCACCGACCCTGAACAGTCGAAGCTTACAGCTGAACAGGTGGGGTTCACCTCCCTGCCCTCTATCTCGGGAGCGGACCGCACAACCTATACCAATACGTGGATCTTCGGCGTGACGGAAGGCTCGAACAACAAGGACGCCGCCGCGGAATTCCTCGGCTGGCTGACCGACCCTGCGCTGGAGCGTGAGGTTCTGCTCGACCCGAACGGCAACGAGGTTGTTGCGGTCCACATGTCGAACCTGACCGACCCAGAGGTCAATGCCCGCTGGGGCGGCATGCACCAGGCCGCCGCTGACGCTTTAGCGACCGCCGAAGGCATCGAGTTCGGGGACGACTGGCCGCGTATCGCCGAGATTCTCGAGACCGCAATCTCCAGCCTGGCCTCAGGCGAAGAGACCGACACAAAGGCCGCCCTCAACAAGGCCGCCGAAGAGATCGCCGCAATCCGGTAACCCCACTGGGAGGGTTGGGTCGCTTTGCGGCCTGCCCCTTTTCCAATTGGCAACAAATTTTGTCCGGGGGATCCTGACGTGAAAGAAAAGACGCTGTCCTATGCGTTGCTGATCCCAGCCTTCATCATCGTGCTGGCGACGACGCTCTACCCGCTCGGCTATTCCTTCGTCACCTCGTTCCGCGAATGGGACCTGACGAAGCAGCGGAGGCCCAGCGGGTTCGTGGGTGTCGAGAACTATGTCCACGCCGCATCGGAAAGCGGCTTTCAGAATTCTCTCTGGGTCACCACGATCTTCGTCGTGACAAGCGTAATCTTGACACTGGTCCTTGCGATGTCGCTGGCGCTTCTGCTGCGCCGCAAAGGCCGGATGCATACCTTCACCAGAATTATCCTGATCCTTCCCTTCGCGATGAGCCCGGCTCTGATCGGCGTCAGCTACCGCTTCATGTTCAACCCGGAATTCGGCGTTTTGGCCAAGGGCATCGGAGCGGTCTTTCCTGCCCTTGAAGGCACACCCTGGTTGGCCAGCCCCGACCTCGCCATGGCGATTCTCGTCATCACCGATGTTTGGCACTGGACGCCATACATGACATTCATGTGCCTCGGGGGTCTGGCATCCATACCGCGCGAAACGGAAGAAGCCGCACGCATCGATGGCGCGTCCAATCTGCGGATTATCTTCGGGATCGTCCTGCCGCAGATGAAGGGCGTCCTGCTGGTGACGGCAGTTTTGAAAACGATCTTCGCGCTCAAGATGTTCGACCAGGTCGTCACGCTAACCGGCGGCGGCCCCGGCACCTCGACCGAGACGATGGCGTTCTTCATCTTCAACGTCGGCTTCAAGTGGTTCGACATGGGGTACGCCTCGGCACTCGCCTGGATCCTGACCGCGATTATGATGCTGATCTCGGCCTGGTACGTGCGGATGCTCCTCAGCGAAAGAAAGATGGCAAAGGCATGAACAAGCATTTTACACGGTGGGGAGAACGCGCCCTTCTGGTTCTGATCTCGGTCGTGGTGCTGTTCCCCATCGCCTGGATGTTCCTGACCGCTTTCAAGCAGCCGCGCGACGCCTATTCCCTGTCGCTGAACTTCGTGCCCACTCTACAGAACTTCGTCACGGTTTTCTCCGACCCGTGGAACCTCGGCAGCATGGTGATGAACTCGGTCACCGTGGCGACAGTGACGGTGTTGATCGCAGTACCTTGCGCGTCACTCGCCGCCTATTCCTTCTCACGCTTCTGCGTCAGGGGTCGCAAGTTCCTGTTCTTCCTGATCCTTTCCACACAGTTCATTCCGGCGGTGGTGATCGTGCTGCCCTTCTTCCTGATGTTCCGCTCGCTCGAGCTTCTGGATACGCGCACCGCGTTGATCATCGTCAACCTCGCCATCGTGACGCCCTTTGTAATCTGGATGATAAAGGGGTTCATCGACGCGATCCCGACAGACAGCGAAGAGGCTGCGATGATCGACGGTGCCTCGCGCTTTAGGGTCATCAAGGACATCGTGCTTCCAATGGCGGCTCCCGGCATCCTGACCTCGTCGATCTTCTGTTTCATACTGACATGGAACGAGTTCCTTTTCGCTTTGATCCTATCGCGTCGCGATGCGGTGACGCTGCCCGTGGGCCTTGTCAGCTTCCGCACGGAACGAGGTGATCTTTGGGAGTTGATGAGCGCGGCTGGGGTCATGATCACTGTGCCGATCTTCGTCATGGCGCTTCTGATCCAGAAACACTTCACGCGCGGCATGACAGCCGGCGCGGTCAAGTAAAGGAACCAAAAGATGGCCGAAGTCCGTCTCGTTGATATCGAAAAACGCTACGGTAATTTTCTTGCCGTCCCGCAGCAAAGCCTGACCATCGAGGATGGCGAATTCCTTGTGCTGCTAGGACCTTCGGGCTGTGGCAAGACGACCACCATGCGGATGATCGCGGGCCTCGAGGAGATCACTTCGGGCGACATCCAGATCGCAGGCGAGCGGATCAACGACAAGCCGCCGAAGGACCGCGACATTGCTATGGTCTTTCAGAATTACGGGCTCTATCCGCATATGACCGTGCGGCAGAACATCGAGTACCCACTGAAGCTGCGCGGCGTGGACAAGGCAGCCCGCACCAAGCGCGTGCAGGAGATGGCTGACAAGGTCGAACTGGGAGCTTTGCTTGACCGTCGCCCGTCAGAGTTGTCAGGCGGTCAGCGTCAGCGGGTGGCACTTGCACGAGCCATCGTACGTACGCCCAAGATATTCCTGATGGACGAACCATTATCGAATCTCGACGCCAAACTGCGTGTCACCATGCGGGCCGAGTTGAAACACCTCCACCACGAGCTTGGCGTTACGACCGTCTATGTCACGCACGACCAGATGGAAGCGATGACATTGGCAAGCCGCGTCGCAGTCATGCGCGAAGGCCGGATCGTGCAACTCGACACGCCGAAGAAAATCTACGCCGAACCGGCCAATCTTTTCGTGGCAGGTTTCATTGGCTCGCCGTCGATGAACCTAGTCGATGGAGCCGTCAGAAACGGTATGTTCCGCGCCGAGGGCATCGAAGTGCCTGTTTCGCTCGCGGACCGCGAGGGCGTGGTCATCGGCATCCGACCCGAGGAGCTCGAAATTGCCGGTGACGCGTCCGCGTCGATTAACGGAAAACTCTATGCGCTGGAACTGACCGGCGACAGCACGCTGGTCACCCTCCGTTCCGGCCAGACGATGCTGTGCGCGCGCGGGCCTGCTGATTTCGAGGCTCCCATCGATGCACCTTGCCACCTTACGCCCAAACCCGGCGCCCGCATCCACCTCTTTGACCGAGCCTCCGGCCAACGGCTGGACGGCACCAGACATTAGGAATCAACGACATGGCCACCATGACCCAGAAAGACGCCGAAGCGCGCCACGCCAAACGGGACGATTATGTGTCCTGCACCGTCGCCTTCATCGACTGCAAGAAACCCGGCTCGCACCTCAAAGAGAACTATTCGATCATCGGGCCCGGCGTAACCTCGTCCGACGATCAGGTGGTTAACCTGCCTGAGGCGCATGGTTTCAACATAGGGGCGGCCGCGATGCCGAACGGCATCACCAACAACCTGCATATTCACTTCACCGCCGAGGTGTTCATCGTCCAGAAGGGCGAGTGGACGTTTCGTTGGGGCTCGAATGGCGAAAACGAGGTTGTCGGTCGCGCGAGCGACATCATCTCAGTGCCAACGTGGATCTTTCGCGGCTTCACCAATACCGGACCGGATAACGGGTGGCTATTCACCATCCTCGGCGGCGACAACACCGGCGGCGTGATCTTCCACCCCGAGATCATCCGCGAGGCGGCCGACTACGGTCTTTACATCTCGTCCGACAACCGACTGATTGACACGTCGCAGGGTGACGAAGTGCCGCCCGAAGAGGGTCGCATTCCGCCCATGCCCGACACCGACGTTGCCGATTTGCGCGAGGTCTCGCGCGAGGAGATGATGTCGCGCATCGTGACACGCGACGCCCGCGATTTCCGGCCCGCCTTCATCGACCAGATTCTGCCGGATGGCGGGGCCGAGATCGCCCCGGTCATCGGCTACGGCATCACTCAGAACCGCGAGCATGCAGCCCCGATCACGAACCCGCACGGGTTCTCCGCCGAGTGGTTGCGGTTGCAGCCGGGGCAGTCAGCGGGGCCGTTCACCTTGAACGAAAAGATGGTCCTGATCGTTCACAAAGGTCGCGCAAGGCTAGATTTCGACGGTGGCGACGCCTCGGTCGAAGTGAACGAATGGGACACCTATTCTGTCCCTGGCGGGGTGCAGCGCAGACTGACCGCTGTTGGCGATGTCCCGATCGAGATACTGGTGGTGGTCAGTGGCGATCATCGCAAACGCCCGGTTTTCGTGCCCGAGATTATTACGGCAGCAAAGGAAGCCGGCCTGGGGTTGGACGCCGGCGGCTTCGTGGCCAAGGCATCGTTGCTCCCCGTTTACGGACGCGCCGGCTGATGCGACCCAACCAAATCAGGACGCGGCTCGAGGCCGGTGAGACGGTTGTCAACGCGTGGCTCTCGATTCCTTCGAGCTATTCCGCGGAAGGCGTTGGGCACAGCGGCGTTCACTCGGTCACCGTCGACATGCAGCACGGAATGCTGGATTTCTCCGACGCACTTCCAATGTTGCAGGCGATTTCGGCTACGCCGGCCACCCCTCTGGTGCGCGTTCCCAATCTCGATCCAGCCCAGATCATGCGACTGCTCGACGCCGGCGCCTATGGTGTCATCTGCCCGATGATCTCGACGCCCCAACAGGCCGCCGAGCTGGTTTCGGCTTGCCGCTATCCGCCGAACGGCAAGCGCAGTTTCGGACCGTCGCGCAGCCTTCTATACGGAGGCCCCGACTATGTCACGAAAGCCGATGAGACGGTGATGGTCATTCCCATGATAGAAACGGCTGAAGCGGTGGAACGCATCGAGGATATCCTCGCGGTCGACGGGATCGACCTAATCTATCTCGGCCCAAACGACCTGGCGTTCGAGCTTGATGGACACGTCGGTTTTCCTCGCCCGAAGTCCGAGATGGCGCTGGTACATGTGCTGGATGCCGCCAATCGCCACGGGGTTCCCGCCGGAATTTTCTGCGACTCGGCGGAAGAGGCCCGGTCCCGTGCCACAGCTGGTTTCCGTTTCGTCACGCCCGGCACTGACTTCGCCCACTTGACGCGGAGCATGCGGGAGGCGGTTGGTGTACTCATGGATGGCGCGGATACTGAAAAGCCTCTCGCCCCTGCGAAGCATGGCTATTGAAGACCTAAAGACACGCGACTGGGTCTTGTTGCCGGGAACGCTTTGCACGGGCGACGTGTTTTCCGGGTTTCTCGACACTCTCGGGATTCCTGCGGAGCGGCGAGTGCCCGTCAGGCTTCGGCTTCCCGAGGTCGAGAGTTATGCAGGCGTCTTGGGGATCGTCGCCGACAGCGCCGTGCTGTGCGGTTTCTCTCTTGGGGCCATCGTCGCGGCGCATCATGCGGATGGGTTGTCAGCGGCGCGGATGGTTCTTTTCGGCCTGAACCCGTTTCCGGACGATCCCGCAAAGGCTGCGGGTCGTCGGAATCTCGAGAGGGACGTCCTTGCCGAAGGCGGCGCGTCCGCCCTGTCGCTTCGCTTGCCGCCTTTGGGCGGACCGGATCCGGACGGGGCCCGCGACACGGTTCTTTCCATGGCGGATGTCGCGTCCGAGGATATCGAGGCACATACGGCTCTTGCGTTGACGCGTTCGGGCGCATTGGGCGCCCTGTCCCGGAGCCGATCGCCGGTCTTCGTTATGACGGGAAGCCATGATGACATGGCGCAGGTATCACAGGGGCAGGCCGGGGCAGATGCGGCACCATTCGGTCGCTTCAGAGACATTCCGGACTTGGGACACTACGCTCTGCTGGAAGACCCGGTCGCTTGTGCGCAGGCCTTTCTCGAACTGGAGGACGAGGTGCCATGATCCTAGCCAAGCTTGACGCGCTGATCGAACATCTCGGTTCGTACGATACGCCGACGGTTTGCAACGCAATCGAGGTGGCGCAAGGCCGTCGCGGGTTCGACGGCTTTACGCACCGCACGATGCACTGGTCCGGCGCGCCCGACCTGCGCATAGTGGGCTTCGCGCGCACCGCCCGCATCGCCGGGAGGACAGCGCCAAAGGAACCCACCACCGTCCTGCGCGAACGCCGTATGGCCTATTTCCGATCAATGCACGCTGGCCTCCGGCCCGGCATCGCTGTCGTCGAGGATGTGGACGGGGATGCGGTACTTGGCGCGTGGTGGGGCGAGATCCATGCCCAAGTCCATTCGAAGGTCTTTGAACTGGAAGGTGCGGTAACGAACGGTGTCATGCGCGATTTGGGCGACATACCCGACAATTTTCCGGTGCTGGCTGGCGCAATCGGACCCAGCCACGGCTTCGTCCACGTCCGAGAGATCGGAACGCCCGTGCAAATCTTCGGCATGACCGTTCGCGAAGGCGACCTAGTCCACGCCGACCGGCACGGCGCTGTTACCATCCCGGTGGATGTGCACGAGAAACTGGAAGCAGCTCTCGACATCCTTCAAAAGTCCGAAACGATTGTTCTCGACCCTTTGAAGAACGGTGCGGTCGAATTTGAACAATTTGAGGAGCTTTGGGCCGAATTTGAAAGGGCGCGTACATGACCACGGTCCTGGGTTGCATTGCTGACGACTTCACCGGGGCCACCGACCTCGCGGGCCTTCTAGCGCGCAGCGGTGTGCGTGTCTCGCTCAGAATTGGTGTACCGGAAGAACAGCCGGCCGATTCCAGTTCGTTCGAGGTCATAGCCCTGAAGTCCCGGACCACGCCAGTGAACGAGGCTGTTTCGGACGCCCGGTCGGCATTGGCGTGGCTTCAAAACGCGGGCGCCGAGAGATTCTTCTGGAAGTACTGTTCAACCTTCGATTCGACGCCGGACGGCAATATCGGGCCCGTCGCCGAAGCCTTGATGCAAGCCATCGGAACTGAGCAGACCATCTATTGCCCGGCCTTTCCGGAAAACGGGCGTTCGATCTTCATGGGCAATCTATTCGTAGGGCATCAGCCGCTGGCCGAAAGCCCGATGAAGGATCACCCCCTGACGCCTATGCGCGACAGTAACCTGATGCGGCTGCTTGCGCCTCAGGTCTCGAGGCCAGTCGGGCTGGCCGACAGGCTGACCGTGGCCAAAGGTCCGTGGGCCCTGCGTACCCGTCTGTCGGATCTGCACGCTGAAGGCGTGGCCCATGTCATTGTCGATGCCGTCGCCGACGCCGATCTGAAGATCATCGCCGAGGCCTGCGGACATATGCCGTTGCTGACCGGCGGCTCCGCCGTGGCCATGCCACTGCCCGCTTTATATCTGTCCGCTGGTCTCATCTCGGAAGAGGCGGTGGGCATGCCAACACCCGAGGTGGAGGACCGAACACTGATCCTTTCGGGAAGCTGCTCGGCTATGACGAACCGGCAAGTCGCCGAATACCTTGAAACCGGCGCCCCGTCTTTCCAACTCGATCCGTTGAAACTGACCGAGGCCGGAGCGGTCGACGTCCTTAAATGGCTAGCCGAACAGGATCTCGGGCAGGCCCCCCTGATCTACGCCACAGCTGCCCCCGAAAGCGTGAAGGCGGCACAGCAGGTCCTCGGCGTGGCAGGCGCCGGCGAGATCGTGGAGCAGGCACTTGCCGCCTGCGCCGTTGCAGCACGCGATGCTGGAGCGCGGCGCATCATCGTTGCGGGCGGTGAAACCTCCGGCGCGGTGACGCAGGCGCTCGGCGTGGATCGTCTGGATATCGGCGCAGAAATCGCGCCGGGCGTCCCGTCGACTTACTGCCAATCGACCGGGAAACAGATGGCGTTGACGCTGAAATCAGGCAATTTCGGTACGCCGACCTTCTTCACCGATGCACAAGAGAAACTACGCACCCGATGACCGGTGAAGCCGTCCTTCGCGAGCAGATCTGCCTTCTCGCCAAATCCATGTTCGACCGCGGCCTGACCGGGGGTAGCACCGGCAACATTTCAGCTCGAGTTCCCGACGGCGGTCTTCTGGTTAGTCCCACTGGCACAAGTTTCGGGCGGCTCGATCCGGCACGGCTCAGTCGGTTCGATAAGAACGGCGTGCTGATCGACGGCGACCCGCCAACGAAAGAGATGCCGCTGCACACGGCGTTCTACGACACGCGGTCCACGGCTGGTGCCGTGGTTCACCTGCATTCCTGCCATTCCGTGGCACTGTCGATGATGCCGGATGTGGACGCAGACAACTTCCTGCCCGCACTGACGCCCTATGCCATCATGAAACTCGGCAAGGTGAAGCTGCTGCCCTTCTTTCTGCCCGGCGATCCCGCGATGGGAGATGCCATTAGGGGACTGGCCGGCAAGAGATCGGCCGTCATGCTGGCCAATCACGGACCGGTCGTTGCCGGAAAGGATATCGAAGCCGCCTGCAACGCCATCGAGGAGCTCGAGGATACGTCGCGGCTCGCCATGCTGACGCGGGGCCTGTCGCCGCGCGGCTTGTCGGACCGCGACGTGGTGCGGCTTGTCGAAACGTTCGACGTGGAGTGGGATGAATGAAGTTCTCAGCTAATCTCGGGTTTCTCTGGACGGAACGCCCTTTGCCCAAAGCGATTGAAGCAGCAAAGGCTGCCGGTTTCGATGCCGTCGAATGTCATTGGCCATACGACACCCCTGCCGAAGAGATCGCCGACGCGCTCAACCGAACCGGTCTCAGGATGCTGGGCCTGAATACGCGGCGCGGAAATCCTGACAAAGGTGACAATGGCCTGTCAGCGCTGCCCGACCGCCTTGCCGAGGCGCGCGCCGCGATCGACGAGGCCATCGCATATGCATGCGCAATTGAGGCGTCCTGCGTTCACGTCATGGCAGGTTTTGCGACAGGCCAAGAGGCGCACGCGACTTTTCGCGAGAACCTCAAATACGCGTGCCGCGCCGCAGCCCCGCATGGCATCACGATCCTCATTGAACCTCTGAACCACTATGACGCGCCAGGCTACTTCCTGACGACAACCGCACAAGCCGTGGCGATCATGGACGACGTTGCCGCTGAAAATCTCAGGCTGATGTTCGACTGCTACCACGTTCAACTGATGGAAGGCGACCTGAGCCACCGGATCGAAGAACTGCTGCCGCGCATCGGCCACATCCAATTCGCATCCGTCCCCGACCGTGGGCCGCCCGACCATGGCGAGGTGAGCTATGCCCACGTTTTCGATCTAATCGACAGGCTCGGCTACGTTGCACCGCTCGGCGCCGAGTACAAGCCAAACGGGCACACTGAAGCGACGCTGAACTGGATGTCATCGTTGAGTTGACAGGACCAATGGTGGTCGCCATTTCCCTAACCACGATCAGCAACCGCCAACTTAAAACGGTTATTCTTATCGATAAGCGCTCATCCAACCGGAGCTTCCATGCGGGGGGATGCGCAGCGTTTGACTGAGGTCATCACCTTCCTCACCGTTAGTATTGTCTTCGCTGCCGCCGCCCGAAGAAACGCCGTTCCCTTCACTAAGCGGACTTTCTACATCGCGCTCAACGACTTTCCGTTCGCTTCGTGGCGTTTAAGGAGTGTTTCGATCTTACGCCCCCGATTTTCAATAAACCTTGCGGGAATCGGCTGGTAATCGTCGTCCAATACTTGGGGGAAGATCAGCGCGATCTCTTCGATCGCAGCCTGGTCCATCGACTGAATCGCTTGTGCCCCGAGATAAAGGCTCTCAGCCGGTGCGCCATTGGCGAAGATGATCTCATGTTGGTCGAACATGATGTGCAGGTAAGTGACGTCCTCAATACTGTCCTTTACGTCGACCCCGTCGTGAGACAGAAGTTTCTTGGCCGAGACAAGGATCTCACTTTCGCCGAACATGCGGTCTGCCACCTTGGAACGGATGAGGAAGCGATGTTGTGGCGACACATAGGTGTCTTCATAGGGGAGTTGAGCACTCAATGACCGTGCTTTAAGGCAGATGGGGCGCAATCTCGGTTCGCTGCGCAGGACATCTGCCGAGATGGTCCGAGACCCGATCCAGCGGATGGGCTGATAGCCGTGATCCAAGGTCATCACCTCATCTCCGACTTTGAGAGCTTCGACCGGCCGTTCACCCTTTCGAGTGATGATCTTTGTGGCCGGTGTGAAGCAGACCACATTGGTGTTTTCGTAGGTCAGATCGTCTGCCAAAACCGCGTTCGTTCCGTCGGACAGAAGCGTGAGGTCGACATCTCCGATATGCTCGGAATAGTCTTTCCCATCGATTACCCCGTCGATACGTCCATCCGCATGATCCGCCTTGAGCATCTGCATGGCGTGGTCAAAGTTGTTCGACGCGTCACCATCGGAACCGTTAACTGCATTCAGGGTATTCTCATTGTAGAATTTTGAAAGATCGACAAAGTCATTGTTGCTTTGGTCCCCGTCGTTCAGAAGGCCACTGTTGCCCGTGTTGAAATCGGAGATGGTATCAGCGCCATCTCCGGCCACTTCGATGAAAACATCATCTCCTGCGCCCCCGGTAAGCAGATCCTGGCCTGCGCCGCCAACAAGGGTGTCATCTCCTGCATCCCCCTGCAAAGTGTCATCACCCGTTCCGCCGTCCAGCGAGTCATCGTCATCACCCCCTGACAAGCTATCCTGACCGTCGTCACCAAAGAGCGTGTCATTGCCCTCCCCCCCAGTGATCGTGTCGTTGCCACCCTCACCATCGTTGACCAGCTCCGGGTTACGCAGCAAAACAGCCGCATCCGCATCGATTTCCTGGAAGGCATCGGAAGACCGAGGATCCACAGCACCATCGTTTTGGGAGGTCGTATCAGCCGTAGACATAAACTCCGAATAAGCGGTCCCGGCGTCCCAGTCGACATGGACCTTGTACAAGGCACCTGTCTTGTTGGTGTCCCCGTCAAGATCGTGATCTCCACTGTTCAGACCGAAATAGAGATTGTCATCAGCATCGAGAAAGACCGCCCCATAGGCGCCTCTGGGCATACCATCTTCGACTTCGCTGCCAAAACGCGTGGTGGTGATATCAATGGTCTCAATAGACAAGTTGCCACCATCTTCCACATCAGACATTTCAATTCGGATGACTTTGCCGTTTCCGCCATTGCTGGAAGGTGACTGAACAGCGTAGAAAGCGTTGTCTGCTGTGCTGAAGGCGATATCTTGAACATTACCAGAGAGAGCGTCATCAGGTAGGTCGTATTCGGTAGCGACTGGATCCCCATTGGCGTCTAATTGGTCCACGTCGATCTTGCTGACCCGATCCAACGAACCGCTGAAACTCCAGAGGTTTCCCGCGTCGTCGAAATCGCCTACGTAGTCTGTGAACCCAGGCCCCTCGCCCACTCTGTACGCCAAACCTTGGGCGTCAATGGCCACGATATCGGTGTCGGCGACGTTATTGCCCAGAGCGTCTGTGCCCGCGGCACGCGCCACCCCGTAAAGGAGATCCGTTTCGACGTTGAAGCCGATGGCGTTGACATGAAAATCCGAGCTGTCTACCGCGTCCTCATATTGCCCGCTCTCCACGTCAAAGACCTGCAAGCTGTTGCCGATGTACTGGTAAAGCAGCGATTGACCTGGCGCAAACGCCTGTACCGTGACCTCTTCTCCATCGAAGGTCATAACTTTATCGTAGGAAACGATCGGGCCGTTGTCGAAGTTATACTGTGGCGCGTCGTCAGGAGGTAGCGCCCGGAAAGACAGATCTCCAGTATCGCCTTCGCTTGTCACCGAGACTTCGAACGTCTGGTAAATGCCAGACTCAACCGAAACCGTATCGACCACCTGCCCATTCCAGATCACCTCAACTTTGGCCGCCGATTGACCGCCCGCCAAGTTTGCCGCAAGGTCGAAACGGATGGTATAGTCCTCACCAACTACGGTATTCGCAGACTGCGAAATCGTCGCGTTTCCTCCGTCGTCAGTGATGGTCCAGGCACCCGTTCCGGCAAGCTGTTCAAAAGTGTTCAGACCATCGGTGATGCCTGCAAGCAGGTTTGCATCGCTGAAATCGCCGTGGATGACGTCATCACCCTGCTGACCGTCAATGCTATCATTACCGCCACCGCCCGAGGCAACGTCATTCCCTTCGCCAAGTTGTATGGTGTCATCGTCGTCGCCACCGTGAACAAAGTCGACCCCAGCGCCAGCTAGAATGGTGTCTTCGCCCTTGTTGCCGAGAATAGTGTCGCTTCCACTGGTGCCAGAAAGACTGTCGCCCCCACCCGTACCTTCAATCACACCATAAAATATCTGTGGAAAGCATGACTTCTCAAATGAAAACATCAGTTTGCCAAACACCTTGTCACTCCCGTATCCGGCCAAAATCAGACGAAATCACGTTGATAGGATTGCGTTAATAACGGGTGGACTCTTCCGAGCAGATCATTGGATCTTGTGGATAAGGCGCTTCCCCACTTGGGTCAGCTGAACCTCATTTGAGACCGCTTGGGCACTTTCGAGCGCACACTCTATCCAAATTGATACATCTCGATCTAAGCTATGCCGCTAAAAAAAAATCTCAGGCGCGTGCAAATGCGCCTTATGAAAATGCGCTGAAGCGACGTCGAGTCAGTCCAACGCTAAGGTAGAAAGCCCTGACATAAGGTGTCACCAGGTCGCATAGCTGGTTGCGCCTGCGAGATTTGCCCCGTAAGTCGCAGCAGCCAGACCAGATGCGTGATCATCTCGACGCAACGCAACGCTCGCCTCAGTTGCTTCAGCTCTGCCTCGTTTTGCGGAGCGGTTTTCGGCTGGCTTTCGGCGACGGGCAGCTGCCCGTTTTGATTGGCCAATGTGTCGTCCAATCGGGTCTGGTTCAAAACTCAGGCTTCAGTGGCTTCTCGTAGTGCCGAAGATTCGCAGATCCGCATCTCTACAAGACTAAAATTGCTACAGATCCATGCTACAACAAGCGGTGTTAGTGAAACATAAGCGCTTATGATGTAAGGAGATGATTTGAGTGGCTGGGGTGGTAGGATTCGAACCTACGGTACACGGTACCAAAAACCGCTGCCTTACCGCTTGGCTACACCCCAACGTGCGGCGTGAAATAGAGGCTCACGCGGGCGGCTGCAAGACCTTCCGCGCATTTTCCTCAACCCGAGCTCAGATTTTCTGGTCGTACTCTCCTACACCCGGTTCGGTCCTTATCACCGCATCGAGATCTTCAAAGATCGCGCGCAGCTCAGATTGGCTTTCCGGACTTTCGCAAACCACCACAAGGTTGGGCGTGTTGGAAGACGCACGTACAAGGCCCCATCCGCCATTGTCGAGGATAACGCGAGCCCCATTTACGGTCACAACCTCTTTGACCGGGCGACCGCCCAATGTGTCTTTCCCCTGCAATTTTTCCACAATCCGGCCAAGGATTTCATATTTCTCGGTATCGGCTGCGTAAGGAGACATGGTCGGTGTTGAATGGGTTTTGGGAAGCGCGTCTTTTAGATCTGACATGCTCATGTCAGGATTACGATCCATCAGTTTGCAGATCTCTACGGCAACCCGCATTCCGCAATCGTAGCCGCGTCCAATATCGCCAGCCAAAAAGTAATGGCCTGATTTTTCAAAGCCTGCGAGCGCGCCGGTGTCACGTACACGGCGTTTCATATGGCTATGCCCGGTTTTCCAGTAATCCGCCTTAATGTCGTACTTCTGAAGTTCCGGATCAGACGCATAAAGACCGGTAGACTTTACATCAGCTACGAAGGTTGCTCCTGGATGGGTCTTGGCCCAATCGCGTGCAAGGATCACACCCACTTTATCCGCGAATATCTCGTCACCCGTGTTATCGACGACGCCGCAACGATCGCCGTCACCATCAAATCCCAGAGCCAGATCGGCGCCGCTTTCTTTGACCGTATCAGCCATATCATGAAGCATCTCCATAGCCTCAGGATTTGGATTGTAATTCGGAAAGGTATAGTCGAGATCGCAATGCGAGCGGATCACCTCAACGCCCATTGCTTCCAAAATATCTGGCGCAAACGCAGACGCCGTTCCATTGCCGGCAGCACAAACAACCTTCAACTTACGCTGCATTTTATAGCCCTGAACGAGGTCGGCGATATAGGCTTCGCGCACCCCATCGACACGCTCGTATTTGCCACCGTCACGGGCAACCCCTTCCCCATTCAGAACGATATCGCGAAGCTGCGCCATCTCATCAGGACCATGGGTTACGGGACGCTCAAATCCCATTTTCACACCGGTCCATCCGTTGGGGTTATGCGAAGCTGTGACCATGGCGACGGCAGGGGCGTCGAGATGGAATTGACTGAAATAGGCCATCGGGCTCAGCGCCGGGCCAATGTCTTTGACATGAATGCCCGCTTGCATCAGCCCGATGATCAGAGCTTGTTTTACGCTCAACGAGTAATCGCGGTAATCATTCCCAACCGCGATGACGGGCTCAATCCCCCGCAAATGCATCTGTGTCCCCAGCCCCAACCCCAAGGCTGTCATTCCCGGCAGGTTGATTTCGTCGGGAAAACGCCAACGCGCATCATACTCACGAAAGCCGGTGGGCTTAATCATTGGCTCTCGCAGGAATTCCCACGTGTTTACAGCAACATCGGCAATTGGTTTGGTCATACTCGTCTCATCTTTAGGCTAAAGCCAAATTGGATTTGCTTTTGCAAGTTTATCAAAATCCATCAAGCTACCCACAAGGCTAGGCATCTGGTCTAAAGGAATCATATTTGGGCCATCGGATGGGGCAGTATCCGGCGTTTGATGCGTTTCTATGAATACAGATGCGATCCCAAGACTTACTGCGGCGCGCGCCATAACAGGCGCAAATTCGCGCTGCCCGCCAGAACTCCCGCCCTGCCCACCGGGTTGCTGAACAGAATGCGTGGCATCCATTACAACAGGATAACCTGTCTGCGCCATGCGAGGCAGCCCGCGCATATCGGCAACAAGAGTGTTGTAGCCAAACGATGTACCGCGTTCGGTCAGCAGGATCTTCTGATTTCCAGTGCTTGCGACCTTGGCCACTACGTTGTCCATGTCCCAAGGGGCCAGAAACTGGCCTTTCTTGACGTTAATTGCCGCGCCAGTTTCACCAGCAGCCAAAAGCAAGTCGGTTTGTCTGCACAAAAACGCCGGGATCTGCAAAATGTCGACGGAAGACGCGGCCTGCGCGCACTGTTCAGGCGCGTGGATGTCGGTAAGCACCGGGACGCCCAGCGCATCTCGCAATCGCGCCAGAATATCTAGCCCTTGATCGATCCCAAGACCCCGTTTCCCAGAAACCGAAGTCCGATTGGCTTTGTCGTAGCTCGCTTTGAACACGTAACCCGCACCTGCCGCGGCGCAGGCATCTTTCATCGTTAGACCGATTTCCAAGGCATGGTCGTAGCTTTCAAGCTGACAGGGCCCTGCGATTACGATTAAGGGCGCGTCGTTCGAAAACGTCACGCCACCTACATCCACTTTTTTCATGCTTAACCCGAAACCTGTTCCCGCAATATCGAGGCGGTCAGCGACAACATCAGGTAAATTCCGCCAAAGATCATAAACGCAAGGAAGGTGTTTTCCAAAGCGCGGGGATAGGCGGCCTCATCCGGAGCAATCGGGCTGACGCCCACCGACAGATAACGCACCTGACGGTTGGCCTCAATCCGGGCAGTTTCAAGTTGTTGCAAAGACTGTTGCAGCAGCAACGTCCTGGTTTGAAGGTCCTGCTCTGCGATCATCAATTCGCCAGAAATTCGAGCCAATGACGCCGCCCCGCCCGCCCCACCTTCGGTCATACGAGATCGGAGATCAGCGACGAGGTTTTCAAGCCGGCGAATGTTGCCTTCAACAATCGACACGCGTGTACGATTAGGGTTGGCGTTTGACTGCAATTCAGCAAGTCGCAGACGCTCGTTTTCCAGCTCAACCTCGAAGGTAGAAATCTGGTTCATCAACGAAGAGGCCTCGGCTTGCGCACTCATCACACCGCGTTGTTCCTGTAATGCCACCACGCGCTGCTGGGCTTCGAGCATCCGCAGTTCTGCATCTTCATAACTTTGCGTGGCACCGCGCATCTGATCTTCACGCAAACGCTGGGTCAGGTTGTCGACCTGCTCTTCCGCATATCCAATCAGCGCTTGGGCAAAGGCTGTGCTGGATTGAGGATCCGCTGCGATCACTTCCATTTTGATGATGCCCTCAGTCGGATCAAAGCCGATCTTCACGTGACGCCGATAGACACGGTACGTGGCTTCGTTGGTCGCATCGACCGGCAAACGCTGAAGCGTGTCTATCCGGTCTTCCGAGAAATGCTGCTTAAACCCTAGATCGCCATCAAGTCGCATCATAGCATCCCGCGACTGCAGATAGCTTTGGACTGTTACAGCATCCTGACTGGTGGCCAGTGCTGTGCCAGAGAACATACCCCCCATGCCCCCTGCAGAAGCGCCACTGTCCGCTTGCTGAATGACAAATTCGGAGTTCGTCGCGAACATAGGCGTGGCATAACGATAATAGTATGCCCCAGCCAAAAGCGTGGGAATGAAAACAAAAAAGATTAGGCGTGCAAACAGCAGCACCATCCGCTTGCGACGACGGCGCATGATATCGCGCTGAATCTTACGAACTTCCTTCGCAACATCCGGCGCAGCCCCGCCTCTACCCCTATCGTCCACTTGGGGTGGCGCCTTGCGTGCTGGCGGTTTGTTTTGCGGAACGGTTTGCGGAAGTTGGGGATCAGGCGTTTTGGCAGTTTCACCCTCAACCAGCTGCAGCATGTTTTCGCGTGCGAATGGATCGATGCCGCGCTGGCGTAACTGTCGAACAGCGTCGAGGTCGGAAACGGGGTTCAATCCGTTGCGTTGGGCGATCCGGCGAGCGATCCGCAATTGGCGGCCCGTCAGGCCCTCCTGTCGGATTGCTTCAATCTCATCCTTACTCGTCAAATCGGAAAGTTGTTGAGGATCGGGTGCGCTTGCGCGTTTGACTACGGCGGCTCGTGGACGTCGACCACCCGCCTGCGCCGGATTTGCCTGCAACTCTGCTGACCCACGGCTGGGGCGACGCGGACTTACAGCACGCTTGGGTTGCGAAGCTTCGTCGCCGGTAAAATCCATGCTGCCAAACCCATCATCATGGGTTTCGGCAAAAGGCATGTCCCCACCACCCAAGCCGTCTTTATTTGTATACGCCTGCGGCTGCGGCTGCGACGCCTCGGATGAAGTCGTCGCCCCAGAACCACCTCTTCTGAGACGGAATTTTTTAGCTCTGGGTTTCGTAGTCATACAACCGCTTCGCTTCTTCCAATGTTTCAAACATGTGCAACTTACCACCGCGCAACACCGCAGCGGAGCGACAGAACTTTTCCAAGGTGCTGGATTGATGCGACACGACCACGACAGTGGACTTGCCCAGCCTTTCACGCAGAACAGCGCCTGCGCGTTTGTTGAATTGCACATCCGTTGTAGACGGCATGCCTTCATCGATAAGATAGATGTCAAAATCGAGGCTTAACATCAGCGCGAAACTGAACCTTGCACGCATCCCCTGGCTATAAGTTCCAACCGCCATGTCAAAGTACTCTTTGATGTCACAAAGATAGCGACAAAACGCTTCGACGTAGTCTGGATCGAGATCGTAAAGCCGGGCGATATATCTCGCGTTCTCTCGGCCTGTGTGGCGGTTAACAACACCGCCCATAAAACCCAACGGGAATGAAATTCGGCTGGTGCGCGAGATCCGACCCTCGTCAGGTTTTTCCAAACCTGCCATCATGTTGATGATCGTGGTCTTACCCGTACCGTTTGGCGCCAGAATACCCACGGACCGACCGAGTTCGACCCGGAACGACGCCTCGTCCAAGATTACCTTGCGCTGCTTCCCAGTCCAGAAGCTTTTACTGACGCGGTCAAACTCAATCATTTCGCTATCCGTTCTGCCCACAAAATAGGGGCAGTTTTCACACCGCTCCAGTTCTAGGTGTGGTATGGGGCAGCATTATGTCGAATGGTGAATTTTTTGGGATGAAATGAGACTAACTGTTCAATGATTGGAAACTTGCACCGAAAATTATAGCAACAAAGCGTTATCAAAGCAGCACTTTGTTTCACTATTCCAGACAGTTAGCCTCAAAGCGCCGGGAACAAAGCCATAGACCAAAAAGTTGCGGGAAATCTGACCTCATAATACTTCATCACAAAATTGATCTTGGTGGACAGGGATAGATTTGCGTCTGCACATAGAGTCTGCGTGCAAACCCACTATGAACTTAAATAGACGTATTCTGATCCATGCCCGAAAACTACCTATCGCTAAGAGAAAAAATACGTGGTTGTAAGATTTGCGCAGATCGATTTGCCAAAACGCATACTGCACACACACCTAATCCGGTGGTGTGGTTTAAGCCAAACGCAAGGATACTGATCGCAGGACAAGCACCAGGTGCACGCGTCTATAGAAGTGGTCAACCGTTCACAGATCTCTCAGGAGACCGCTTGAGAGTTTGGTTAGGCATGGATGAGGATACATTTTACGACCAAGATCGTGTTGCCATCGTTCCGATGGCATTCTGTTTCCCAGGCTACTCCAAAGCTGGCTCAGACCTCCCGCCGCCGCCAATCTGCGCAAAAACCTGGCACGATCAGGTTATGGAAAACTTGCAGTCGATTGAACTGGCCGTTCTGGTCGGCAGCGCGGCGCATAAATGGCATTTAGAGACAAGAAGCTCAGTTACCGAGACAGTCCAGCGTTGGCGAGACCATGCGCCGCGAGTCTTTCCCTTGCCTCACCCGTCTTGGCGCAATACCGCGTGGTTGAAACGAAACCCTTGGTTTGAGGCAGAGGTTCTTCCTGACTTGCGCCAACGCGTTACAGAAGTTTTGGCAGAATGAGCGAACTCACCCCGATTGACCACGCCCACGCAGCGATGGAAGCCGAGCCCGAAAACGAGACGCTTCGGCTGCAATTTTACGAACGGGTTGCTGATAGCGAACTGGTCGTCGCACTAGAAGCAGCCCCCGTAGGCGACACTCTTAATCCCTTGATTTTTCCGGTTGACGGCGAGCAAATCATTTTGGCCTTCGACAGCGAAGCGCGTTTGACCGAATTTCTTGGCGGAGCAGCTTCCTATGCCGCCATGCCAGGGCGTCGGTTGGTTCAGATGGTGGCAGAGCAAGGCGCCGGAATTGGATTGAATCTGGAGGTAGCGCCCTCCTCGATTGTGTTGCCGCATACCGCCTTGGTTTGGCTGCGCGATACGCTGGCCGCACGACCCAAAGAGATGGATATAATTCCATCAGAGATCGCGCCTCCGTCGGGATTACCCGAGCGTGTACTGACCGCACTTGACGCAAAACTCGCTCAGGCAAAAGGCCTTGCACGGCTCGCATATCTTGTACGGGCGACCTACGAAAGCGGTGCGAAAACGCCTCTGCTGGCTTTCATAGACGCCTTGCCCGATGCGCAGGTATCACTGGCTGAAGCTACACAAGAGGCTTTGACATTTGCAGGTATCGAAGCGGGAACCATAGATGTCGCGTTCTTTGCCAGTTCGGACGAAATCGCGGCTACGCTAGCGCGGCATGGATTGCGATTTGACCTGCCAATTCCTGATGTGCAGCAAGCACCAAGTGCGCCCGGAATGGACCCAAAAGCGCCGCCAAAATTGAAGTAGCGGCCGACTTGCGTCAGTAACCAGCCTTTCGGTCCACGCGGTGCAACAAAGGCTCGCCCGCTTCTGCACGCCGAATGTTTTCGGCAACCACTGCAGCTGCGCTCGTTGCGCGGGTCTCAGACGCAATGTGAGGGGTAACCGTCACCCGAGGATGTGACCAGAACGCATGTTCGGCCGGCAAGGGTTCGATACGGAACACATCCAGGGTCGCATGCCCAACCTGTCCGCTATCCAACGCTTCGAGAAGCGCGGTGTCATCAATCAATGGCCCCCGACCCGGATTAATGATGAATGCACCCTCCGCAAGCAATGACAGCGTAGACGCATTCAGGGTGTTTTCAGTGGCCGGTGTGTTTGGAAGCAGAAGAACAACGCCCTCAGCGCCCGTCAGTGCTTCGCTCAAGCCGTCATCGCCTGCGTAACATGCAATGCCTTCCACCTGCTTTAGTGATCTGCTCCACCCCCGTACTTGGAAGTTGAGCGCCCGCAATGCCTGGCCGACAGCCGAACCCAAAGCGCCAAGTCCTAGTATCGTGATGATACGGTCACGCGCCAACGGCGGCACAATGCCAGCACGCCAGACACCATCCTGGCCGTGAATGTGCGCATCCATTCCCAAATGATGGCGCAGCACATGGCCTGTGCACCACTCGATCATACCTTCAGTCAGACCAAAATCGACCATACGCGTCAGGGGCATGGTTAGCGTTTCATTGCCCACAATGTCTTCCACGCCTGCCCAAAGGTTCAAAACTGCCTTGCAACGAGAAAAAGGCGTGAAATCCTGGATCTCACTGTTGGGCGCATAGATGACATAGTCGATCTCTGCAGGGTCAAATGGAGCGTTGCTAGGTGTCAGCTCCACGTCGAGCCCGACGTCTTCGAACGACTTGCGAAGTGGCGTCTCGTATTGGTCCCAACGCATGGGCAACGCGGCGAATAGGACGTTCACCATTGTCAAAATTCCTTCGGGATTATCGAGATCTCGGGCGGTGGATATGAGCACTTTGTATAAGCCCGAAACCCGCAAGGATCACAAGCATGGCAGATCCACCATAACTGACCAATGGCAGCGGAACCCCAACAACCGGGGCCAACCCCATCACCATCGCCATGTTGACTGCGAAGTAGAAGAAAAAGGCGGACGTAATCCCAAGGATCATCAAAGAAGCGAACCGATCGCGCGTGCGCAGCGCCGAGACGACACAAAAGGCGATGATCAACCCGTAGAGCGCCAAGAGGGAGATACCGCCGAGAAAACCAAACTCTTCGGCAAGTGTCGTGAAAATAAAGTCAGTGTGTTTTTCGGGCAAGAAATTCAACCGACTTTGCGTGCCTTCCATGAATCCGCGCCCTGTCCATCCCCCAGAACCGAGAGCAATCTTTGACTGGGTGATGTGATAGCCCGCCCCAAGTGGGTCCTGGCTGGGATCAAGGAAGGTATCGATGCGTCGGTATTGGTAGTCTTGCAACAGCTGCCATTCGGTACCGCGCGACGCAAAAACAGCATAGACCGCTCCGACCCCGGTGGCGATCACGACCGCGAAATAAGCCCAGTGCACGCCGGCGACAAACATGACCACTGCGCCGCCAAGCAGCAGAAGCAACCCAGTTCCGAGATCAGGTTGTCCAAGAACAAGGAAGACTGGAATCAGGATCATAACGACTGGCAACGCAACATACTGAAGCTTGGATACCTTCGTCACATCAAGCCAATCATAATAGGCAGCCAGCACCATAACGAGCGTGATCTTCATCAATTCAGACGGCTGAAGCCGCATGAAACCAAGGTCGATCCAGCGCTGTGCACCCATGCCGACCACCCCGAAGAACTCGACAGCGAGAAGCAGAACGAGGGTGCCAAGATACGCGAGGACAGAGAAGTTTCGCCAGATATGGATCGGGACCATGGCAACAAAAAATAAGATCGCCATGCCCAATCCAAAGCGCTTCATCTGCGGCTCTGCCCAGCGTGCCATATTGCCACCCGAGACCGAGTACAGCATCAAAAACCCCATCGACGCGACCGCAAGTATCAGCAGGATCAGGCCCCAATTCATGTAGAGCAGCTTAGCCGGCCCGCTGGGGACAGTACGAAGGCTATATTCAAGATAACTCATGCCCGCGTCCGCCCTTCGCTAGGCGCGATGGGATCAATCAATTCAAGCGCATCGCGTTCCCGTCGAACAGCGTTGCGCAGGTGTGATGGATACGCAGAAAGCGGTGGCATGTCGCCGTGCATCGCGCGCAAAAGCAAGTCGCGCGCGATCGGTGCTGCGGCTGCAGATCCTCCGCCGCCGTGTTCTACAACAACCGAAACTGCATATTTTGGGGCAGGTTGCGGGCCGTAGCCCACAAACAATGCATGGTCCCGTCGATCCCACGGCAGATCCTCATTACGGACCACACCCGCCGCACGTTCAGCGGCCGTGATGTTGCGGACCTGACTGGTCCCAGTTTTGCCTGCAAGCCTGAACTTGTCGTCGACGAGCCGAGATCCATAAGCCGTTCCACCCCTGCGGTTCATGACCTCATCCATGGCTTCACGGACCGCTGAGAGATGTTCTGGATTGATACCCAAATCTGCAGGTGGCTGGCGGTCTCCGGGGCGCCCATCAACACTACGGATCAAATTTGGTTCAACTGCCCTGCCGGTTGCCAGCCGTGCCGTCATAACAGCCAGTTGCATTGGTGAGGTCAGAACAAACCCCTGCCCGATGCATGCATTCAGTGTATCGCCAATAAGCCAATCTTCAGAGCGAACGCGTTTTTTCCATTCGCGTGTAGGCATGAGACCTTCAGCAACTGCGTTGAGCGGCAAGTCATATCGGCGCCCAAGTCCCAGACGACGCGCCATCGCAGTTATCTTGTTGATCCCGACCCGCTGAGCGATCTCATAATAGAAAACATCGCAGCTTTCACGGAGGCTGGACTTGAGGTCCATCGGCCCATGTCCACCCCGACGCCAGCAATGGAAGCGCCGATCACCGAGCTCCGTGAAACCAGAACAAGTGATGCGCTCATCGAGATCAATGACTCCATCTTCAAGGGCAGCAAGCGCCGTTACCATCTTGAAGGTAGACCCGGGCGGGTAGGTACCCTGGACACTTTTGGTCGAAAGAGGACGGTAAGGATTGTTTAGAAGTGCGTTGTAATTCGTCGCTGAAATGCCCCTCACGAAGAGGTTGGAATCATAAGTAGGCGCAGAGCCCAACGCGAGGATGTCGCCCGTTTCAACGTCTAGTACGATGCCCGATGCGCTTTGCTCTCCCAACCGCGCCTGAACATAGTTCTGTAGTGCATAGTCAATGGTCAGCTGAACATTTGAACCAGGCACACCCTCTTCGCGGCCGAGTTCACGCATCACCCTTCCCGCGGCATTCACTTCAATGCGTTTCGTGCCGGCGCTGCCTCGCAAGGTACGTTCCAGTCGATTTTCAACGCCAGTTTTACCAATCTGGAAACGTGGAATTTGCAAAAGCGGATCATCGTCGTCGATCCGCTGAAGATCAAAATCAGATACGGGTCCGACATAACCCACGACATGCGCAAAATCTGATCCCAATGGGTAGTATCGTGACAACCCGACCTCTGGGGTTATGCCCGGCAATGCCGGGGCGTTCACGGCAACTTCAGAGAAATCCTGCCAGCTTAGTCGATCCGCGACTGTTATCGGCACAAACGGCGATCGCCGCGCGATTTCCTCGCGCCGCCGCTGAAGCTCCTCATCGGGTATCGGGATGAGCAGAGCAAGGCGTTTGAGCACCATGTCCACGTCGCCCGCGTCTTCGCGCACGATGACAACTCGGTAATTCGGTTCATTCTCCGCAAGGGCCACGCCGTTACGATCGTAGATCAAACCACGGGCAGGAGGCAGAAGCCTGAAATTTATGCGGTTTTCTTCGGCAAGCAGTCGGAATTCTGCGGCCTGTTCAACTTGCAACTGGCGCATACGCCATCCGAGCACACCAAGCACTGCCAGCTGAGCCCCACCCAAAACAGCGGTCCTGCGTGTGATCCGTGCGGCGCTTTCGTGATTATCGCGGTCTGTACGTTTCATGAGCGAATTTTAAACGACAAGGATTCGGCGAGGTCAGGCCGTCTGATCTGCAAGATATAAACTGATATCAACACCACAAGCGGATACGCGAGGAGGGTGAACACAAGCTCGAGAAGTGTGCCGCCAAGCGGTGGTTGTTGAACCCCGAAAATTGCAAGCAATGCCCGATGGCCCAGAAATGCACCAACCAATGTCGCCAGAACAGCGCCCCCTTCATAGATGACGCCTGAGTTGCCTTCGGTTACAGACGATTTTCGCAATATTTCGGTGCTGAGAAGTAAAATTAGCGTCCAAGCACCCGGCACTTTGAAAAAGAGAAAATCCATAGTCAGACCTAAAACCACGATCAGTGGGAAAGGCATGAACTCCGGACGCCGCAAGATCCAGGCGATCATCAAACAATACGCAAGGTCAGGCCATGGCAGACCTGCCGCTGCCCCGTTTATCGGCAAAAGCGATGCAAAAATCCAAAGCGCAATCAGAACTGTGGCGAGCAGCCGGTACAGCCATATTTCCAATGCATTCTGGTCAACCATCACCATCTGCCTCGACACCAATGTTTGACTGGGTTTGCGATGCTGGGTCTTCAGCAACCAGCGTAGACGCTTCTCCGATTTCGGGTCGCGACGACGTGCGGAGGATCCGCAAGAACTCAAGTCGCTCATAATCGGCAGCCAGTCGGGCACGCAGTCGCCCGTCCCGCCCGAGTGCGACCTGCCCAACCAAGAGCCCTGCCGGGAAGACACCGCCATCTCCCGACGAGATGATGCGGTCCCCCGGACGCACTTGCTCCGGGTTCTCAATAAATTCAAGCGAAGGAGCAGTGGTATTGTCGCCCAGCAAAATCGCCGTCTGACCGGAGGGTTGAATTGCGACCGGAACCTGACTGGCGCTGTCAGTCAAAAGCAAAACACGCGCAGTGGTCGGCGAAAGTCCCGCGATTCGACCAACAAGGCCAAGTCCATCCATGGCGGCCTGTCCTTCTCGAACCCCGTCACGATCCCCAACATTCAATATGACAGATCGGCGGAAGCTAGTGCCGTTGTCTGCCATAACAACGCCTGTGACAAAGGTAAGTTCAGGGTCCAGACGCACATTGTTAAGATCCAACAGCCGCGCGTTTTCCTGTTCAAGCTGCAAAGCAGCTTCGCGCCAGGCCTCCATCTGTTGAAGCTCTCTTCTAAGCTGTTGGTTTTGCTCATACAATCTAGAATACGAGGCAAAATCATCACCCATGCGCGCCAATTGTGAAACCGGCAAAAGCGCCCATTCCAAATTTGGAAGCACCGCCTCTACCACTGACGCACGCAGTCGCTCGACGCGTGGATTATCGATGCGCCAGATGAACACAAGCAACAACAAAACAACCACCGTCACCGCGATCAATATGCGACGGACGTGAGAGCCGTAGTTTTCGTTTTCGTCATAAATCCGGGCCACGCGTGCTCCTGCACCTGCTCGGGGGTCAGCTTTCGTAATCTATAGCGTGACGCAGCTCTTTTTCATATTCCAGCGACTTGCCCGTTCCAAGCGCAACACAATGAAGCGAGTCGTCCGCGATCGAGATAGGCAGCCCCGTTTGTTCACGCAATGCAAGGTCCAAATCACCCAGAAGCGCACCACCGCCAGTCAGCATAACACCGCGATCCACAATATCAGCGGCAAGATCAGGAGGCGTAGCTTCAAGAGCGGTCATGACCGCCTCACAAATCTGCTGTACCGGCTCTGACAGCGCCTCAGCCACCTGAGCTTGCGTCAGTTCAGTCTCTTTGGGAATGCCATTCAAAAGATCACGCCCACGGATCATCATTGATGCACCCCGTCCGTCGTCGGGCATGCGAGCTGTCCCAATTGAGGTTTTGATGCGTTCGGCGGTCGCTTCGCCAACCAGCAGGTTTTGCTGGCGGCGCAGGTATGAAATAATTGCTTCATCCATGCGGTCACCACCTACACGAACAGAACGCGCGTAGACGATGTCGCCCAGTGACATGACCGCAACCTCAGTCGTCCCGCCGCCGATATCGACAACCATGTTACCAGTCGGATCTGTGATCGGCATCCCAGCACCAATTGCCGCAGCGATAGGTTCCGCAATCAGGCCTGCGCGCCTTGCGCCAGCACCCAAGACAGATTGACGGATCGCACGTTTTTCAACCGGTGTTGCGCCGTGTGGGACGCAGACAATAATTTTGGGTTTGGTAAAGGTGGTGCGTTTGTGGACCTTACGGATGAAGTGCTTGATCATCTCTTCCGCCACGTCGAAATCGGCAATAACGCCTTCACGCATAGGTCGGATTGCCTGAATAGAGCCGGGAGTTCGTCCCAGCATCAGTTTGGCATCCTCTCCCACCGCCAAAACTTCCTTGCGGCCGTTTTTTAAGTTGAAAGCCACTACAGACGGTTCGTTCAGGATGATACCCTTGCCCTTAACATAAACAAGCGTGTTGGCCGTACCAAGATCGATGGCCATATCAGAAGAAAAGAGGCTGAAGCCGCCAAACATAAGGCGTTAAATCCCGTATAATATTGAACAGGCCGTTCCTGTCCAAAGAAGTCCCATCAACTATATGGCGACGGAACGGGCTGGGGTAAACCCAGCCCGTGATCTCAATAAGCGCAAATTAGCCAGAAGTGCCATAACGCGGCGTTAGACGACGTCCTTATAGCTGACTTCCTTGCCGTCGGTACCTGCCTTTTCGCGCCGCACCAGCAGGCGATTAAGTGCATGCACATAGGCCTTGCATGATGCAACAACTGTATCGGTATCCGCTGACTGACCCGTCACAATGCGTCCCTCTTCTTCCATTCGGACCGAAACGGTAGCCTGCGCATCCGTACCTTCAGTGACCGCATGAACCTGATAGAGTTGCAGATGCGCATGGTGCGGAAAGACCTGTTTCACCGCATTGAATGCCGCATCCACAGGACCGTCTCCAGTGGCTGTCACCTGATGATCCACACCATCAATGGTCAGGGTCAAATCTGCGCTCTGCGGCGCCTCGGTTCCACAGATAACGCGCAGGAATTTCACCTTGATGCGCTCTGCTTCGGCATCGGTTTCAGCGTCGCGCATCAATGCGACTAAGTCATCGTCAAAGATGTCCTTCTTACGGTCTGCAAGCGCCTTAAAGCGCACGAATACGTCTTTCAGCTGGTTGTCACCCAGCTCAAAGCCCAAATCCGCGAGCTTTGCGCGCAACGCCGCGCGACCAGAGTGTTTGCCCATCACCAGATTGGTCTCTTTGAGGCCGACATCTTCGGGTCGCATGATCTCGAAATTTTCAGGGTTTTTCAGCATACCATCTTGGTGGATCCCTGATTCATGGGCGAAGGCATTCTTGCCAACGATGGCCTTGTTGAACTGAACTGCAAATCCCGAAACAGCCGCGACGCGACGCGAGATATTGATTATCTTTGTCGTATCAATGCCTGTCTGATAGGGCAGAATGTCATTACGGGTTTTCATCGCCATCACGACTTCTTCCAAAGCCGTGTTGCCAGCACGTTCCCCAAGACCGTTGATTGTACATTCAATCTGTCTCGCGCCTGCCTCTACCGCTGCCAGCGAGTTCGCGGTGGCCATGCCCAGATCGTTATGACAATGCGTGGCAAAGATGATGTCATCGGCACCGGGCACGCGCTCGATCAGCATTTTGATAAGATCAGCGCTCTCAAAGGGATACGTATAACCGACGGTATCCGGAATGTTGATCGTAGTCGCCCCTGCCTTGATCGCGATTTCGACAACTCGGCACAGATAGTCGTGTTCAGTGCGGGTCGCATCCATTGGTGACCACTGGACGTTTTCGCAAAGGTTGCGCGCGTGGGTGACTGTTTCGTGGATACGATCAGCCATCTCATCCATTGTCAGGTTTGGGATAGCCCTGTGCAGTGGCGAGGTCCCAATAAACGTATGAATGCGTGGGCGCTTTGCGTGCTTCACTGCATCCCAGCAGCGGTCGATGTCGCCAAACTGGGCGCGGGCAAGGCCGCAGATCACACTGTTTTGAGCGTTCTTTGCAATTTCGCTGACAGCTTCAAAGTCACCTTCCGATGCAATCGGAAAGCCAGCTTCGATAATGTCCACGCCCATTTCGTCGAGCAATCCGGCGATCTCCAGTTTCTCGGCATGGGTCATGGTCGCGCCTGGCGATTGCTCTCCATCGCGCAAGGTGGTGTCGAAGATCATAACGCGATCTTGGTCAGACTTGGTCATTTTGAAATCTCTTGAATTAGCCGGTTTGGTTCAGGGTGCGTGGCGCGATGAACTCCTCTGAGCGGTCGCGCCGATAGGCACGCTCAGAGGCGGCTAAGAAGAAGCAGGTCTAGGATCAGGGCCAGCTTGGTCATGCGGACGTTATGGCAAGGCTTGGTTAAAAAGGGAAGAATGAAATTTTGCGACACCTTGCTTGCACCCGCATACGTACCAGCTAGTTCCAGTGTTTATGGAACACACACTTGTCATTGGCGCGTCTGGAGGCATCGGAAGCGCGCTATCGGATGCCTTTGAGGCGCGTGGAGCTACTGTAACGCGCTTGTCACGCCGTCAGGATGGGCTGGATATAACCGACGAAGTATCAATCGCGTCCTGCCTTGAGGCGTTGGATGGGCCCTATGACAGGATCGTCATCGCCAGCGGCATTCTGGCGCCAGAAAATGAGGGGCCTGAGAAAACCTTGAACGCGCTTGACCCGCTCGCGATGTCCAAGGTGTTTGCGGCAAACGCCGTAGGCCCAGCTCTGGTCCTAAAGCATGTTCAACATCTGATTCCACGCGATCGACGTTGCGTAATTGGTGTTCTGACAGCGCGCGTCGGGTCCATCGGGGACAATCACTTGGGCGGGTGGTACTCCTACCGCGCAGCCAAAGCGGCTGCGAACCAGATCGTTCGGACTGCGGCGATTGAGATCCGCCGCAAACGCAAACATGCTGTTGTGCTGGCACTTCACCCGGGAACAGTCGCCACTCAATTCACATCCAATTATCCGGGCCACAAAAAAGTGTCTCCGCAAAAAGCGGCCCAGAATCTTTTGTCAGTAATGGATCAGATCACACCTGATGAAACAGGCAAGTTCTTTGACTGGGCGGGAAAACCAGTTCCTTGGTAACGCTCGGCTTTATCCCTCTTCTTCGCCCATAAACGCGCCGTTCTGCCAACGGCCCTCTTCTACCTCACCGCTGGAGTAACGCATCGTCCCAATGCCCCAGCGCTTTCCTTCACGGAACATACCCTCATAGACATCACCGTTTGTGTAGGTCGCCGTGCCGGAGCCGGTCATCTCACCTTCGCGCCACTCGCCCGTGTAGGCGAAACCGTCAGGCAAAGTAATTGATCCGATCCCATTGCGCAGGCCTTCGGTAAATTGGCCTCGGTAGACCGTTCCATCGGGGTACTTCGCTTCACCCTCGCCGTCGCGCAAGCCTTGCGTCCAACCTCCAGTATAGGTGTACCCATCCGCATACGTCATGGTGCCCTGCCCATGGGTTTTGGCGTTCAAAAAACCGCCTTCGTAAACAATCCCATTGGCGTAGTTGGCCTTACCATTTCCTTCGATAACACCGGCAACCCACCCGCCTTCATAACTGCTGCCATCGGGGTAGACGATGCGCCCGTTGCCGTCTGCAAGTCCGTTCGCAAAACTGCCTGTGTAAACCGACCCATCCGGGTAGGTCACAACCCCTTCGCCACTGATTTGGCCGTCTGCCCAGCCGCCCTCGTAGCGATACCCATCCGGCCCTTCAAACGTACCGGTCCCATGGCGGTTATCTGCTAGAAACTGACCTGCATAACGGTAACCATTTTCATAGAGCATGATCCCGGCGCCTTCCCTGAGACCACCCACAAGCGTCCCCTCGTAAACGTCGCCGTTGGGTTGGGTCAGCTTACCTTGCCCCGACATCTGACCATCAGCCCATTCACCGACATAGGTCAGACCATCTGTCATGGTCAGCCGCCCCTCACCCGAACGTTGGCCTTGGGCCATAGTGCCTTCGAACACGCTACCGTCCGGATAGGTGATCGTGGCAGAACCCTGCTCGACACCATCAAGCCAATCTCCATCATAAACGTACCCGTTGGACCGTTGCAGTACGCCTTGTCCGTTGTGCTGGGCGTTTTTGAAGCCGCCCTGATAAACCGATCCATCCGCGTAAGTTGCCACGCCTTCGCCCATGATTTTGCCGTCAACCCAAGCGCCTTCATATCCACTGCCATCAGCAAATATAATCTCACCCTCACCTTCAGGTTTGCCGCGCCGGAATTCGCCTGAATAAATCGACCCATTGGGGAAACGTGCAGTACCTTGCCCCTGAATTTCTCCATCGACCCAGGACCCTGTGTACTCATATCCGTTGGGTAAGCGGTACGTCCCTTGCCCATGTTGCCGCCCATTTCGAAAAGTACCTTCGTAAATGCCGCCATCATCGAATTGTTTAACGGTCACATTATCTTGAGCCTGAGCAACCCCCATGGGAAGGACCAGCAATGTACCACTCAACAAAAGCCCCGAAAAAACGCCACGCGCTTTTGGATTTCGCATTTCAGTCCTCACTTACCTCAGCGCGAAGGCTATACTGCCCGCACGAGGCAGACGCTACTTGAGCGTGGATGAGGAAACAACGGTTTTCAAAATCACGACCTATCGAGATGTCGCTAGCGCTTTTCCTCGGCGCTGCGTCTGTTAGACAACGGCTGAATGAGAGACGCGCATGACTGATACCTTCCGCCTGACACTTGCACAGTTGAACCCAACGGTCGGAGCCTTTGACGCGAATGCGGCCAAGGCCAAAGACGCGTGGGAGCACGCCAAGACGGCCGAGGCGGACATGATCGCCCTGCCCGAGATGTTTCTCACAGGGTACCAGACCCAGGACATGGCGATGAAGCCGGCCTTCACGCGATCAGCAATGTTGCAGGTTGAGGACCTTGCGCAATCCTGTGCGGACGGTCCAGCTATGGGCATTGGGACGCCATGGCTGGACGAGACTGGCCTCTACAACGGTTACGTGATCCTCGAAGGCGGAAGAATCAAAACAGTCCTTCGCAAGCACGAATTGCCCAACGATGGTGTGTTTGACGAAAGGCGCGTTTATAAGACGCGTGAAATTGACGGCCCCTACAGCATCGGTCCCCTGAGGATCGGCACACCGATTTGCGAAGATGCCTGGTGGCAGCCCGTTGCTGAAACACTTGCTGAAACCGGGGCGGAAATTCTGCTGGTGCCCAACGGATCACCCTACTACCGCGACAAGTTCGATGTCCGGTTAAACCATATGGTCCGGCGTGTGGTGGAAACCGGATTACCACTTATTTACCTCAATATGGTTGGCGCGCAGGATGATCAGGTCTTTGACGGTGGCACATTTGCGTTAAACCCCAGCGGGGAACTAGCACTGAAACTTCCGGTGTTCGACGAAGTGATCCACCATCTCGACTTTGCCAAAGATAAGTCCGGCTGGCGCATTCAAGACAGTACCAAGGTCGCACATCCAGATGCTTGGGAGCAGGACTATCGCGCGATGGTGCAGGGCTTGCGCGACTATATGGGCAAGACCGGCTTCAAGAAAGTTTTGCTGGGTATGTCCGGCGGAATCGACTCCGCATTGGTTGCAACGATTGCCACTGACGCCTTGGGCCCTGAGAACGTTCGGTGCGTTATGCTGCCTTCAGAATATACCTCGTCTCATTCGCTCGAAGACGCAGCAGCCTGTGCGGGCGCATTAGGTGTAAGGCACGACACCATACCCATCAGCGCCCCCCGACAGGCCGTTACCGAGACGCTTGAGCCGCTTTTCGATGGCATGAAATCAGGCCTGACCGAAGAAAACATCCAATCGCGACTGCGCGGTTTGCTGTTGATGGCTTTGTCGAACAAGTTTGGCGAGATGCTTTTGACAACCGGCAACAAATCCGAGGTCGCCGTGGGCTACGCCACGATCTATGGCGATATGGCCGGTGGATATAATCCGATCAAGGACCTCTACAAAACACGTGTGTTTGAAACCTGCCGATGGCGCAACGCGAACCACCGCGATTGGATGATGGGTCCGGAAGGTGAAGTCATTCCGCAGAGGATAATCGACAAACCGCCAAGCGCTGAACTTCGCCCCGATCAGAAGGACGAAGATAGTCTGCCACCTTACGAGGTGCTTGATGCGATCCTGGATGGGCTCGTCGACAGGGAAGCCAGCGTTGCCGATCTCGCCGCAGAGGGATTTGATCGGGCGACAATCAAGAAGGTTGAGCATCTGATTTACATAAGCGAATACAAGCGGTTCCAATCTGCGCCGGGACCTCGCCTGACACCACGCGCCTTTTGGCTCGATCGACGTTATCCAATTGTGAACCGCTGGCGCGACCAATCCTGAGCGTTACGCCCCTCAATCCCTAGCGTATCGACCAATATTTAAGGCGGTGATAATTGCAATGCCACTCCGGGTCAGGGGTCAGCACGCCAAGGGATCGAAGAAAATTGTCGGTATGCGCGGGCAATGCCATACTCATTTGCGAACCTGAGACCGATCTTTCGTGCTCCAAAACGTTCAGACACTGCATTTGTAACGATGCTCAAGGAAAACCATGATGCTGATCCCACGCCAGAAAACTCCAGACCTAACTGTTCCCCTAGCGGGTGGTGGAACCTTTGATCTTGCGTCGGAAAGCGCCGAACGCGGAACCGTTATTTGCTTCTATCGCGGCCTGCATTGTCCGATCTGCGCGACTTACCTGAAAGAGCTCGAGCGCCGCGTAGATGATTTTGCCCAACGCGGCATTGCGACGATCGCGATCAGTTCGGATGGCGTGGAACGCACCCAAGCAATGGTGGACAAAATCCCGGCAGAAAAATTGCGCTTTGGATATGATCTGTCTCTGGAAAAAGCACGTGAGTGGGGTCTGTATATCTCGACCTCTCGTGGCAAAACCTCGATCGGTATCGAAGAGCCTGCGCTCTTTGCTGAGCCTGGCTTGTTTCTTATAAATCCAGATCAAACGCTATACTACATGAGCGTACAAACCATGCCATTCGTGCGCCCCCATTTCAGCGAATTGCTCTCGGCCGTCGATTTTGCCATCGAGAAAAACTATCCTGCACGCGGAGAGTATAACGGTCCGGTCTGATCACTGAGAACAAAACCTAGGCAACAGACGCTGTGTTCACCACATTTCTTGGAGCTTTGGCAGATCCTAGGCAGTAAGTTTACGCTACTGCGATCCACCAACTCTTTCATGAAATCATCGACTGGAAGCCCAGTATGTGTGGTCCGTCGATCCTCAGAGATGGACAATATCACTAGAAGTACGTGACCGAACAGAAGGCGAATTTCTCGCGGCGGGCTTCAGCCCTCACAAGGCAAATATGTCTATCTATGTCATGCTTGGTTTTACGACCTTCCAATCGATCCTTCACCAATAACAACGAATTGCTTGCGATGCCCGATCAGAAGGATCTGCATGATCTCATCGGTAATTGCCCTGATCGTCGAGGATCGAGCGCTTGTAATTAGGTCCTCTTCTTGTCCTCGATATGGACAAGCGAACCCCTTTGTGAAAAAGCAAGCGCGCAATCAGAGGCTTCCCCATGACCGTCACCCGTTTCGCACCTTCTCCCACTGGATATATTCACGTTGGCAACCTGCGCACAGCGCTAATGAACTGGATGATCGCGCGTAAAGCCGGCGGGACATTTATTCTGCGCATCGATGACACTGATCCTGAACGGTCAAAGCAGGAATATGTCGACGCGATCAAAGAAGATCTCGAGTGGTTGGGGCTGACCTGGGACAAGATTGAAACCCAATCCAGTCGGCTGGATCGCTACGCTGAAGCGGCGGACAAGTTGCGCGAGATGAGCCGGTTCTACGAGGCGTTTGAGACCCCGACCGAACTGGATCTCAAGCGAAAGAAGCAGCTGAACATGGGTAAGCCTCCGGTCTATGACCGCGCTGCATTGAAGCTGACCGACGATCAGACGGAGGCGTTGCGCGCAGAACGCGGCAACGGGGTCTGGCGGTTCAAGCTGGATCACGAGCGCATCAATTGGACGGACGGCATTCTGGGCGATCTCAGTATTGATGCATCGTCGGTGTCAGACCCTGTGCTGATCCGGGGCGATGGTCAGGTGCTGTATACGATTGCATCTGTGGTGGACGATACCGAGATGGGTGTGACACACGTCGTGCGCGGATCGGATCACGTCACAAACACCGCGACACAGATACAGATCATTGAGGCGTTAGGTGGAACACCACCTAAGTTTGCCCATCATTCTTTGCTAACCGGTCCACAAGGTGAAAGCCTTTCGAAGCGTCTTGGAACACTCGCAATCCGCGATCTTCGTGAAAACGGGGTAGAGCCAATGGCACTTCTCAGCCTGATGGCACGACTTGGGTCTTCGCAACCCGTTGAACTTCGCGCTTCGCTGGATGAGCTGGTTGAAGGCTTTGAAATCAGCCAGTTTGGCGCAGCACCTACCAAGTTTGATGTCGAAGATCTTGGCCCACTCACCCATCGCCACCTTGGCACACTTCCGTTCAGCGAGATGGCCGATGAGATCGCCGCGCTTGGAGTTCCTGCCGAGATTGCTCCGAAGTTTTGGGACGTTATGCGCGAAAACATCAACACCCGCGCCGAGTTGGGGCCTTGGTGGGATGTGCTGCGAGATGGGGCGACACCGCTTGTTGAGAATGACGACAAGGAGTTCGTCACGCAGGCACTGAACCTTCTTCCCGCTCCGCCCTATTCGGAAGACGCCTGGAGCACCTGGACAGCCGAAGTAAAAGAGGCCACTGGTCGCAAGGGCAAAGGTCTTTTCATGCCCCTGCGCAAAGCCCTGACAGGGCGTCAGCGCGGACCGGAAATGGCCGATTTCGTTTCTCTTATGCAGTCCAAACCAAAACTCTGAACACTTTGGAGCCGAAAGAGTACCTGCCAGAGGTAATCCGGTCTAAACAGAGTACGGACCAAAAGAGAGCGAGAACATGACAGAGCAAGCCAAATTCCTGACGGGAAACCTGTTTCGGCATGTAACGGTTATGTCTTTGACGGCTTCTTTGGGGCTCGTAGCTGTTTTTGCAGTAGACCTGATCGACATGGTTTTCATCTCGATGTTGGGCCAAGACGCGCTGGCGGCAGCCGTGGGATACGCGGGCGCAATCCTGTTTTTCACCACGTCTTTTGGCATCGGTATGGCCATTGCCGCAGGGGCGCTCGTTGCGCGCGCTCTTGGTTCAGGTGATGAAGACCTTGCCCGGCGACGCGCTGGCAACGCTCTGATCTACTCGGTTATTTTTGGCGCGCTCTTTGCGGCACTTGTTTGGTTCAATCTGCCACTTCTGGTCGCGCTGATCGGAGCTACAGGTGATACCGCTGACCTGGCTGTAGGCTACCTTCAGATTATTGTTCCGACGCTCCCCATATTGATGGTCGGCATCATCGGAGGCGCGATCCTACGCGCGCATGGCGACGCACAACGTGCAATGATGGCCACCATCTGGGGGGGCGTTGTAAATGCGGTTCTCGACCCGATCCTCATCTTCGGTTTGGATCTGGAGCTTACTGGCGCGGCCCTCGCCTCTGTTGCCGCACGGATCACCATAGGCGCGGTCGCGCTACTTCCGATCATTCGCCATCATGGGGGTTTTGATCGCCCGAAGATCTCTTACCTTCTGGAGGATCTAAAACCGGTTTTCGTAATCGCAGCGCCGGCAATTTTAACCCAATTGGCGACCCCGATCGGGCAAGCCTATGTCACGCGCTCCATGGCGGAATTCGGCGAGGACGCGGTTGCTGGGATGGCAATTGTCGCGCGCCTGACACCCGTCGCTTTCGGGGTTATCTTTGCACTTTCTGGCGCTGTAGGCCCGATTATTGGCCAAAACGTTGGGGCTGGTATGAACGACCGGGTGCGCACCGCGTTCCGGTCTGCGTTATTATTTACTGCGATCTATGTGGTTGGGGCGGCGCTCATCCTATTTTTCCTACGCGCACCGATTGCCGCGCTATTTCAGGCGACCGATGAGGCGACTGTGCTGATCTATCTGTTCTGCGGTCCACTCGCACTTGCGTACTTCTTTAACGGGTCGCTCTTTGTAGCGAACGCCGCTTTCAACAACATGAGCCACCCGTTCTATTCAACGTGGCTCAACTGGGGGCGTCACACGCTGGGCACAATTCCCTTTGTAATCGTCGGCGCCTCGTGGTTTGGCGCATCCGGTGTGCTGATCGGCCAGGCAGTAGGTGGTGTTATTTTTGGCTTGCTGGCGTGGGGGATGGCAGAAGGATTAATTGCGACCAACACACTGAAAAAGCCCAATGAAGATCGCTTCAGGACCCGTCCGCTATCTGTCCTGCACCACCGCCGATAAACTTTTGAGCCAACCGTCCACGCAAGCCTGTTCTTCTGACGTCAGGCGCTGAGCCCGCGGATAAATTGGGGCTGAACGGTCATTGAGAATGGGGGTCGACCACCCTCGCGTTGTCGCGAAGAAATCCGCAACGCCTTTCGGTCCAAACTGCTGCAGGTATCCCTGCACAACAACATCCAGATAGCTCAGCAAGATCGGGTGATTTGCACCAGCGTCGCGACTGATTTCAGGGCGCGTGGCATAAATCTGCACCGAGGACATTTCCGCAAGTTTTCCTGTGTGAACATGATCAGTAACGATGTGGCGTTCATAAGCATATTCGCGCGCATCAAGCGCGTCCCAATCCCCATCGGGTACCGCCGCGATCAACCCCGCAATCTGACTCCCTTCATTCCGTTCGACACTCAGGAAAGCCGCGGGCCTAAGATCGGTTTCCCGCCAAACGCGACGCCAGCCTGACAATCGCGCAGGCGAAGCGTCTGGAAAAGCGTGCGTACCAGTGTTGACCAGCGAACCGTAGCCGAAGAAAAACGGATGCTTCATGAAGCGGTTAGTCGCGGCTTTACGCCCGTCGCGTCACAATGACGGAACCCACCGAGTATCCGGCACCAAAGGAACAGATCAGGCCTGTTTCACCAGGCTGCATATCTGACGAATGTTGCGAAAACGCGATGATAGATCCGGCGGATGAGGTGTTCGCATAATACTGCAGGATATTAGGCTGTTCTTCCGGCTCCGGCGTCCGTCCAAGAACCTTTTTCCCAATGAAATCATTCATGGTTTTATTGGCCTGATGAAGCCAAAGACGCTTCAGATCGCTCGCATCCAAACCTTCTTCGTTCATGTGGTCTGCGATATGTTTAGAGACCATCGGCAGAACTTCTTTAAAGACCTTTCGCCCATTCTGCATGAACTGCATATCGCGACGGTCGCTCATACCATCCGGGCGCGTCCTGCGCAGAAATCCGTTATTGTTGCGAATATTGTTCGAGAATTGTGTGGCGCAGCTGGTCGATAGAATATCCCAATGTGCGCCTTTGGCATCTTCCTTGCGCTCGATGAGTGTAGCAGTAGCCACATCCCCAAAGATAAAGTGGCAATCCCGATCACGCCATTCCAGATGCGCACTGCAAATCTCGGGATTAAGCACGAGTGCTTTCTTTGCTGAGCCTGCCCGGACCATATCCGACGCCGCCTGAATGCCAAAGGTCGCCGATGAACACGCAACGTTCATGTCGAACGCAAAGCCCTGGGCACCCAGCAATTCCTGAACCTCTATGGCAATCGCGGGGTACGCTCGTTCGTGGTTAGAAGCCGCAACGAGGATCAAATCAACTTCACTGCCATCAACGCCAGCTTCCGAAAGTGCCTTCCGGGCCGCATCAATTGCCATCTCGGCCATAACTCCGGGTTGGTCATCATCACGCTGGTTTAACAAGGGGTGCATCACGTCAGGGTCGAGGATTCCATCCTTATCGAGCACATATCTTTGTTCGATCCCGCTGGCGTTGAAAATAAACTCGGAAGAGGAGTGCGGCTTTGGTTCAACCTCGCCCGCTGCGATGGAAGCAGCGTTCTCGGTATTGAACTTGTCAGCATAAGCATTGAATGCCACCACCAGTTCATCGTTGGTTATGGTCTGGCTTGGGGTGAACACCCCGGTTCCGCTAATGACAGGTTGATACATCGCATTCCCCTTTAGTAAGGCGAGGATAGGCCATTCCATGACAGAGCCGTCAAGACAGAGCGCAAGAAAAAGGGCGCAGACCTGTCAGTCGCGCCCCATTCCGTAAGGTCAATCAGACCAATATATCGATTACTCGATCTCGATATTTACCGCGCTTTCGCGACCATCGCGTCCTGCCTGAAGCTCATATGTGACCTTCTGATTATCGGCGAGCGTGGTCAGCCCCGAACGCTCAACAGCTGAAATGTGCACAAACACATCCTTGCCGCCAGATTCAGGTGCGATAAAGCCGAAGCCTTTGGTTGTGTTGAACCATTTTACGGTGCCAGTGGCCATATCCGTAGTCTCCTAATGAATGGTGCCCACGGACATGCGGCACCCCGGCGTCGTCTTGGATCGAGTGACTGAAGCCATTGCGGGAGACAGATGTCGATAGAGTTAGCTGCGGACCACATAACAGTTCGCGCGCCAATCACAAGGGTCCGTTATGGAGCTTTCCAATCCACGTCATCCGCTTTTTTGTGCCGGAGCGTATTGTTAGGAGCTGATTTGATCAGTGCCCGCGCTTCATTTTCTGTACCTGTAAGCCACATCTGACGATCTTCAGGCGCCACAACAACACCCATACGATGATGCAACAGTCTCACATCTTCTGAAGGTGGGCATGTAACCAAAGCGATCTGAGAAATCGTTAGCCCGCCCGGTGCGGTCCAAACATCCGTGATACCGGCGAAGGTAAGAAAAGATCCGTCCTTTGGCCAAATACACCAAGTCTGCTTCTTACGCCGTTCGCCGGTCCATTCGTACCAACCATCCACAGGGATTAAGGCACGAACTGTTCCAGCAAAAGCGCTTTTCTCGAAGACGGTTTCACCCCGCACATTGATGATCGTATCCATAACTGGCCGCCCGCGGGCGTTCTTTCGTCCAACTGGTATCAGGCCCCAACGCATATGCGTGAGGCCAGCGCGGGTGAGTACGAGAAGGTCTTGGCCCGGCACAATATTGTGGCGCGGAGGATCTTCATCTTGTGGGACATCAACTCCGAGCGCGACAGCCAGATCAACCAATGGGCGGGTCAGAAAGAGACGCCCGGGCAAGCCGTCAAACCTCGTCTAGAGTTTCTTTTTCAGCTTCAGAATCCAGATCATTTGTTGGGCTGAGCGCAAGGCTTGCCAATACCGAACCACAGCCTGCGCAAACTATGATCCAGCCAAAGAACCAAAGTTGTCCGGCAATCTTATCTTCAGAAAATGAGGCAATAAATGCTTTCTGTCCGTCGCGCGCCACATAGTATGCAGCCCCTACAACGGCGAGGCTGAAGATCACCCGAAGAACTTTGGGCAAGCGCATAGCGAAGAAAAAATAGCCCAGAAAAATCCCTGCCGGAGCCCCAATCAGAAGTACCGAGGCTGTCCACTGCGGATGGGCACCAAACTGCGCTGGCAACGCAATCATCACGGCTATGGATGCCGCGATCAAAGGCAATGCAATGGCAAAAGAATGCTTCATATTTGCAATCTAGCGGGTTGGTACGCACAGCGTAAGGGGGGCAATTCCGGGGGTCTGCATCGCGTCGGTATCACGCCGGTATTGCGCCGGTGCCACCGAACGCTGCGTTTTGGGCGCATTAACCATTTCTTGGTATCCTTCCGGCAAAGTAAGCGAGGTGCCAATCCGTGAATTCCCCAAAACGCAAAACCAAGGCGAAAGAAAAAGCCGAAGAGGCACTTTACACGACCCTGCACCATCTGATGCGGGGAGACGTGCTGGAGGACCTGATCCGGGACGAGGTGCCTGATGAGTGGCACATTCTGGAGTTCGACTATCCGGTGACGGAGAAGAAAGAGAAGGTGACGCTCTACCTCGACCGCTCCGTGGCACGCTGTTTCAAGGCCATGGGTAACGGGTATCAGGCGCGGATCAATGCGCTGCTACGCGCATGGATGCAGATGAAGATCGGCGGGTTCTTGAAGCTCGAGGACAAGATGTTGGAACGTTATGACTACTATTCCGGGTTCGCGGCGCGGAAAGCCAAGGAGCGGGAAGAGAAAGGCGGGTACTACGCGCCGGAGGGTTGGGGCTGGAAAGGCGGAGCGCTGGTTGCGGAGCAGGATCGGGAGGGGGTTTGAGAAACACTAGTCAGCGTGCCGAAAGTTAATTCCCACTGATTTCCTGAACGAATTCAAACAGTAACGTATCTCAGCAAGCGCCAACTTGGGCTGCCAACGCTATCCATTTCAGCGAGACTCTTAATCAATAGAAAAAATTCGTCTCCGAACGCTCGCGCGCGCTCCAATTCTTTTCCGTAGTATTCAGTATCCTTCATCTTTTCTCGTAAATCCGCCTTGCTGCAGTCAGTCTCCTCTAAGAACTCTTCATACATTTCGGTTATGGTTTCTACATTTTGTCTTACTCCATGGTCGGCTGCTCTCAAAACGCGTTCGAGAGGTGTGGCTCTGACCAGTTCTACTGCCTGCTCTTTGGTAACAGTATTATTTTCTCTAAGCAGTAATTGAAGGCCCACTACCGCGGAGTAACAGGTAAGAAGGCGGCTGTATTTTAGTTTAAAGTTCTTTGCGCGCCGTTTCTCCGGAGAAATTTGCGTACCAACTTCGTAGTTGATGCAAAGCGTTCGCCAAAAACGGAGTATGTCATTGAGAAGAAATGCTGGCATGAACGAATCCGCGTGGTCGGTATAATCTAGCCAGTATCGATTGATGCATTCATCAATCATTTGGTTGTAGACAGTTTCGCCAAATATCACGTCGCTCTCTAACAAGAGCAACAATCGACCAGTAAATGTATTATTGGCATCATCTTCCGGCTTGCCGAGACCAACGAGGTACTCTGTCTCTGAATGAGCCTTTAGATAACCACCATCACCATCTAATTCTGGCAAACCATGTTTGCGGTTCACGTCGATGATTGAGGCTGCGAGCTCTATTTCTTCAAGTCCACTTAGCAGCCTGTCAGAGCTCATTTCCTCTTCAAGCGAAATTATGAAAGTGTCTAGGTCACTATATTTTGATGCATCGTTGCGCCCAAATGAACCAGTCGTATAAACGCACACTTGTTTGCCCAGTTTCTTTGAGTCAGTCCAGTTGCTTATGTTCTTCTCGAGTTCCTCCGAGACGGCGCTCTTTTTGCTCTGAGAGTAACTTTTTCTGGAGGATATTTGGTTGGTCATTATTCCACGCCATCAACTTGAAGAAAATATTTGCTTGCTCCAACGCGTCGTCCAACGCGTTATGAGTATGGGGTAATTCGGATTGGAACCTTTTTGGCAGCTGTGACTTGGATGACCTTGATATTGGCAAGCTGCCTTTTACCGACACCGCTGTCTTCAGGTCAAAGCAGCCAGAATGACCAAATGGAGATCCGAAAGTGGTATAACGCGTAAAGTACCAATGAACCCATAGCCAATCAAACGACGCAGGATAGGCTACAAAAATTGGTCGATTGTCGCCCGAAACCTCAGCAATCCATTCCGCGGCTTTTTTCATCGCCTCTGCTGGCTCTGCGCCCTCAACACAGAGACGTTTGCGGTCCAAGCCATTGATATGTAGAGCTTCATTTTCGTAGTGGTCGCTTATTGGGGCCAGCTCGATATAGAATTTCTCTTTGGGAAATGGGGTGATCTCCAAAGTTCGTCCATCAAATCGCCCACAGTAAGCCATGCCAAGCGACAGCATCGAATAGGGACCTGGTATTGGCCCATCAGTTTCCACATCAACGGAGATATATGCATCGCCGTTTCTAATGTCTGTCATTACCTCACCTCGTAAACTTCTTATACTTCACTCGCGTTGGCTCCAGCGCGTCAGGACCAAGCCTGCGCACCTTGTCCTCCTCATAGGCCTCAAAGTTGCCCTCAAACCACTCAACATGTGCGTCACCCTCGAAGGCCAGAATATGTGTGCAAAGGCGATCGAGGAAGAAACGGTCGTGACTGATGACCACAGCACAGCCAGCAAAATTCTCTATAGCATCTTCCAGCGCGCGAAGCGTCTCGACATCAAGATCATTGGTCGGTTCGTCAAGAAGTAGCACATTACCGCCGGACTTTAGCAGTTTAGCCATATGCACGCGGTTACGTTCCCCACCTGACAACAGGCCAACAGGCTTTTGCTGATCGCCACCTTTGAAGTTGAAGGCGCTGCAATACGCGCGTGAATTCATCTGAGCGTCACCAAGCTGAATGATCTCTCCGCCGTCTGAGATCTCTTCCCAAACGGTTTTCTTGGCATCAAGCGCATCACGGGACTGATCCACATAGGACAGCGACACGGTATCACCGTACTCGACCGAGCCGCCGTCAGGCTGTTCTTGACCTGTGAGCATCCGGAACAGCGTCGATTTACCAGCACCGTTCGGACCAATCACACCCACAATCCCACCGGGTGGAAGAGCAAAAGACAGATCCTCGACCAGCAGTTTGTCGCCATAGGCTTTGCTGAGACCGTTTACTTCAATCACCTTGTTCCCCAGCCGTGGACCGTTGGGAATAATGATCTGGGCGCGTGTGAGCTTTTCGCGCTCGGACTGGCCAGCCATTTCTTCGTAAGCCTGGATACGCGCCTTTGATTTGGCTTGCCGCGCCTTCGCACCAGCGCGGATCCATTCCAGTTCGCGCTCCAGCGTCTTTTGGCGGGATTTATCTTCCTTGGCTTCGCGTTCCAGCCGTTTCGCTTTTTGTTCAAGCCAAGCGGAATAGTTGCCCTCGTATGGAATTCCGCGCCCCCGGTCCAACTCAAGAATCCAACCCGTGATGTCATCGAGGAAGTACCGGTCGTGGGTGACGATCAGGATTGTACCTTTGTAGTCGATCAGGTGCTTTTGCAGCCAGGCAATCGTTTCTGCATCAAGGTGGTTTGTCGGTTCGTCGAGAAGCAACATATCCGGTGCTTCGAGCAAAAGCTTGCAAAGGGCCACGCGGCGACGTTCACCACCGGAAAGGTTTTCTGGCATCGCCTCGTCAGGTGGGCAACGCAGGGCTTCCATCGCGACATCGACTTGGCTGTCCAAATCCCAAAGGTTCTCAGCGTCGATCTGGTCCTGAAGGCTCGCCATCTCGTCAGCGGTTTCGTCTGAGTAGTTCATAGCCAACTCGTTGAAACGGTCGAGTTTGCCCTTCTTCTCGGCAACACCCAACATGACGTTATCCCGCACATTTAGGCTTTCATCCAACTGCGGTTCCTGAGGCAGATATCCAACTTTTGCACCCTCAGCCGCCCAAGCCTCACCTGTGAAATCCTTATCCAGGCCCGCCATGATCTTCATCAACGTGGACTTACCTGCGCCGTTGACGCCCACAACACCGATCTTCACTCCAGGCAGGAAGGAAAGCCGGATATTTTCAAAGCACTTCTTACCGCCCGGATAAGTCTTGGAAACGCCATCCATGTGATAAACGTACTGGTAAGCTGCCATTGGGGATGCTCCGCAAAAGTGGTTTTGCCGCGGTTTACCGGAGCGATGCGTGCGGGGCAATCGGCGTTACTGATACGTGTTGGAAAGAACGGGATGAGAGAAAGATGAAAGGACGACTGGCAGAGCTGATTGAACAGATGGCGCAGCCAGGCGTCCTGCAATGGATCGGTATCCGAGAGGCGCGTCTGCAGGATATGCGCTGTGTGAAAAGCGTATGTATTCGCGAAAATGGGCTGGATGGAGATCACGGTCGAGCAGGAAAGCGGGCAGTAACGCTGATACAGGCCGAGCATCTGTCTGCAATTGGAAGCTATCTGGGGCAAGATGCCATCGTACCAGATTTGCTGAGGCGTAATCTGGTAGTGGAAGGTATAAACCTCAGCGCATTGAAAGGCCGTCAGGTCCGGGTCGGATCTGCTGTGCTTGAGATCACATGTATCTGCGCGCCTTGTTCACGCATGGAAGAGATCTTGGGTTTTGGTGGATATTCCGCAATGCGCGGGCACGGTGGATGGTGCGCGCGCGTATTTGAACCCGGGCAAATTTTAATCGGGGATCCAGTTACAACATAAAAAATGGCCCGAGCCTAAAACCCGGGCCAGTTAAGTCGTGTGTGGAAAAGGTGGGACACCACACACGGGGGATGATCGAGAATTTCTTAAAGCCAGATTGTGATCGACAGGATCAGATAGGCGACGATGACACCTGTTCCGGTGATGAGAAGCGTGAGCGAATTGTCATCGTGAGGGGACATAGCAACATCTCCAATAAGTTCCGGTTCAAGCGGCGCGCGTCTGCATTGCAAGCCGCGCCATTATGTCTGCGGCTGTAGTTTTCCCTGCTTTTGCCGCTGAGGTTGGCGCGGTAGTACCCAACGGAGACTGAGGACCTTCGCGATCTTTCGGGAAAACACGGTTTGCAAGGCTGTCTTTCCGGAGGACACTTTCAATCAAGCCATCGGCTTCACGCTCGGCAGCGACAGCGCGCGAATATCCCCCAAGCCGGATCTGCATATTTGCCTCACGCCGGAGCGCCCGCACCCTTAACGCCCCTTGTCGAAGCGCGATTATGCGTCGATGGCCATTTTCTATGTGTTGGCGGACACGAACAATCTGGCCCTTGATTTGGGCAAGTTTCGACCACCGCAAATCACGGGAGTTCTCCATTCCAGCGATATCCCGGCAACTCTCACATGCAAGCTCTGTACGGTTTTGCGCAATCGCATCGGTGGCGTGCTGTGTGAGATTGGAGATACGAGCCTCTATCTGCGCAAGAAGTTTCTGCTCGATACGTTCTCGCTGGATCAAAGAAGCAAGTTGTGACTGAGCGGCACGTTGTACCGTTTCTGCGTCTCGAACCTTTTGATTAATGCGGTCCATCGCACGGGAAGTTTCATCTGTCTCTGTTGCTTCAGGAGACCGACCGTTTAGCAGTAGGTTGAAGGCTCTCAGCATTTCTTACTCCTTGTGAACATTGTTCATGGAATCAATATGCGCGAGTCGTGAACGTTGTTCAAGTCTTTTTTTGAACGGCGTTCAATTTTTCAATATTATGGAGCGACCGATCGAAGGATGAAACGGATCATATCGGGCATGTCATCCGATCTGAGACCAGAAATGCGATTTTCAATACCAAGCAAAACGATCCCATGCACCGAAGAAAACAGGGCGCGCGTCCGCAAACGGACGTCTTGAGCGCTTAGATCAGGAAAAAGTTCCGAGACAGGACCATCAATAATAGCAAAAAGATCATCGAGCGCGCCGAGATACCAATCAGGGGCATCATTGCGGGTCAGAGAGATGTCAAAAAGTGCACGCCACCGCTTCGGGTTCTGACAGGCAAAGTCGAGATAAGCCTCGGACATTGCGATCATCCGATCAACCGGCGCGGCTTCATTGAACGGTACAAGCCCGTCGAGCACATGCGCACCGAGCGCCTTGAACGTTTCGCCATTCACCGCCATCGCAAGTTCATCAAGGTCACCAAACACATTGTAGATGGCGCCGACCGAACACCCTGCCTCACCGGCGAGATCCCGTGCTTTCAACGCCTTTAACCCACTCTCAGAGATTTTGGCCGTTGCCAGCATGATTAGTTTTTCGCGCAACGCCGCGCGGCGGTCGGCAGTCGACATCAGGCCTCCGGTACATCCTTGAACTTTGTTCAAGCCCTACCTTTCTACCGGATAGCGTTCAACGGTCCTTAAGGCGCCAACCCGCTTGTGGTGGCAGGAATGCCTCAACTGCGGCCGTCGCGATGACCATGGTCGATCCAGTCTCGTCATTCACAACGTTCAGCCCCCCGTAGGTTGCCGTGACCTCCGCACGCCCACGTGGCAAACGCTCGACCAGTGCGTCCGTATCAACCTGATCAGGGTCTTGTACCGCGACGGTCACCTGAACTCGCATCTGACTATGCGGCAGCCCGGTCGCATCAAATAGCGGTATAGCGGAATGGCGAATGGCATCCTCAATCGCCCGGGACGCAGCCTTCGTATAGTCCTGTCCATATTGGTCATTGCCCATACCCATTTCTATGATGAAGCGCTGATCTGTCATGTCGTCGGCTCCATATCGAAGCTGACCGTTAAGGCCGCGTTCACCATAATTGTCGGAATTTGGCCGCCATCAGGACGCGGAACATCCAACCCACCTTTGGTCACAACGATTTCTGTTTGACCGTATGGAAATACTCGCGCCACAGCGTTTGTATCGACTTTGTCAGGCTGCTGCGCGCCAATCTCGACCTTGATACGCATATCCGTTTTCTCAAAACCGTAAAGCTCAGCCAAATTTATCGAGTTTTGCCAAAGCGCGTCGCGCACAGCGCGACAGGCCGCTTCGGTGTAATCACCCCGTTGAAGGGACGTGCCTAGACCAAGTTCAGTGAGCAATCGCATCAGAAAAATTCCTTTCTAACGTGCAGGATTTGACATCGTCTCGCTCAAGTGCAGTCTGCGCGCAAGACAAAGGACCAGCTATGACTTACGCCCCTTCGGAAAACCGCTATGACCGCATGCAGTATCGCCGGTGCGGTCGTTCTGGTCTCAAGTTGCCTGTTGTAAGCTTGGGCTTCTGGCACAATTTCTGCCATGGTACCTCGTATGATCTGAAGCGCTCAATGTGCCAAACCGCCTTTGATGCTGGGATCACCCATTTTGACCTGGCCAACAACTATGGCCCCCCTGCTGGCGCAGCGGAAGAGGCATTCGGGGAAATCTTGCGCACCGATTTTCGTGACCATCGGGATGAATTGATCATCAGTTCAAAGGCAGGATACCGTATGCATCCCGGACCCTACGGCGAATTTGGCAGCCGCAAGTATCTGATTGCCAGCTGTGATGCGTCCCTCAAGCGCATGGGCCTCGATTATGTCGACATCTTCTATTCGCATCGTTTCGACCCGGATACACCGCTGGAGGAAACGATGGGGGCGCTTGATCACATCGTAAGATCCGGTCGCGCACTCTATGTTGGCATTTCATCCTACAACACCGAACGCACACGACAGGCCGTGGAAATTCTGAATGATTTGGGAACGCCCTGCCTTATCCATCAGCCCAGTTACAACATGCTGAACCGATGGGTCGAACGGGACGGGCTAAAAGACACGTTGCGCGAACTGGGCATCGGTTCAATTGCCTTTACGCCCCTCGCGCAGGGCATCCTGACGAAGAAATACCTGAACGGAGTTCCCGAAGGCAGCCGTGCATCGAAAAACAAATCGCTTGATCCAGACGTTATCACTGAAGCTGCTTTGGAAAGCGTGCGCGGGCTAAACGCGATCGCAGAACGTCGTGGTCAAAGCTTGGCACAGATGGCGCTGGCCTGGGTATTGCGAGATGGAGAGATCACAACAGCCCTGATCGGCGCTTCAAATCCAAGCCAGATCTTCGAGTGCGCCGGCGTCGTAGAGAATATGACGTTTACCTCCGAAGAGCTGGCCGAAATCGACATCTTTGCCACCGAAGCAGATATAAACCTCTGGGCGCTGAGTTCGGAAAACGTGTGAACCTAAGGTACGAGCTTCCCGCCGCCCGACCGGGTCAGGCCATTGGACTGTTGGGCGGGTCTTTTGACCCACCTCATGAAGGGCATTTGCATATTTCCAAGGAAGCCCTGAAACGGTTTGGGCTGCATGGTGTCTGGTGGCTTGTGAGCCCTGGCAACCCCTTAAAGACGCGCGGTCCTGCGCCCTTGGATCGCCGTATGAAGGCGGCGCAGTCACTCGTGGACGATCCGCGGATTAAGGTCACCGATATCGAAGCCCAGATCGGCACGCGCTACACAGCGCAAACGATCTCAGCGATGCAGAAACTCTACCCCCGCACCCATTTCGTTTGGTTGATGGGGGCCGATAACCTGGCGCAGTTCCACCGTTGGGACAATTGGCAACAAATCATTGAGCGCGTACCGATTGGAGTTCTGGCCAGACCCGGTGGGCGCATTCCGGCGCGCACTTCTAAAGCAGCCCAGCTTTATCGCAGTTACAGGGTGCGCAAGCGTGACGCCTTTGGACTTGCATACCAAGAAGCTCCGGCATGGAGTTTCGTAAACGTGCCGATGCGCGACGACAGTTCAAGCGCAATCCGCGCGCGAGGCGCTTGGTAGACGTCGCGCTACGGCCTCATCGCTGTAACAGATCCAGAAGTTTTTCACCCATTACTGGGTCATCTGTGAAACTTAGCCCCTCGGTCACCATCCGGTCTGCCAGCCGAAATCCTGCGTCCTGCAGCGCCGCAACACCGATCTGTTCCCCAACTTGCTGGCCGCGGGCAGCCAGAACGGGTGTATTTCGCACAAGCGCCTGACCCGCAGGGGTGCCATAGAAGGCCGCAATTCCCTCAAGTTCCTCAGGAGTGAAAACCTCAAGCTGAAGCGCCGCGGTTTGTGCGCGAAGTTCTTCCAGATAGGCGCCCTCAAACTCTGCGCTGATTTCATTTGCAAAGCTTTCGGGATCAGAGAGGATAATGCCGTTTTGCTCCAACTGGTATGTCACAACTTGAACAAGGACAGGAGCGAAGGCCTCGAACGTGATGCTCAAGGTTTCTGGGGTGACAGATTGTTCAGCTATGAAACGTGAATTGCTCTGCGGGTCAGCATGCGCGACCTGTCCCAGAAGAAACGTGACGAAAAAAACTCGGAAGACGTAAGGCATTGAGGCTCCTTGGCCGATACTATTCCGCAGCACCGAGAGTGAGTGACACGGACGCAAGCCCGTCTATGTGACCTTCGATTATGTCTCCGGCTTCAACTGGTCCAACCCCAGCTGGAGTCCCTGTCATAATCAAATCGCCGGCTTGCAAGTGATAGAACTGACTCAGATGGGCGATTATTTCAGGAACCGACCAGACCATGTCAGCGAGAGTCGCATCTTGGCGTAGAACACGATTAACGCTCAACTGGATACATTGCGCACCAATTTCGCCGATTGTTTCTTTCGTACTGAGGGCCGCGATCACCGCGCCATTTTCGATATCTTTTCCAAAATCCCAAGGCCGACGGTTGTCTTTGCCAACTTGCTGCAGATCGCGCCGCGTCATGTCGAGACCTGTAGCACAACCAAAAACACACTCCATCGCGTCCTCTTTGGGCACTCGAAACGCAGGTCTATCAATCGCTACGACCAGTTCAATTTCATGATGAAAATTCGAAGTTCCAGGAGGATACGGGACCGTAGCCCCAGAGTGCGTTAACGAATGAGCAGATTTCATAAAGTACCATGGCGCTTCACGGTCAACGGTACCCCCCATCTCGGTCGCATGCGCGACATAATTTCGCCCGACGCAGAAGATACGGTGGATCGGAAAAAAAGAGTCGCCGCCCTGGATCGCCAGCGCAGGAGCAGGTGAAGGTTCAAAAAGGTAATCGGTCATGGTTGAGCTTTCGCGTCAGTGGTTGAAGGTCAATGAACCCCAGCAGCTGAAACGCGTCAACGCTGTCTCGAAACTTCCCGGGCAGGACAAACCACGTCCACGTCTGTACACTCCTCCAAAAGAAATCCAGGCGCCGCCTCCCGCAGCGTCCGCTCCGATAAAGACGACTCGCGTGATGCCAATGTCTTATTTTGCAGGATTTTCCGCTGCTGTGCTGGTGTGCGGCGTACTCTATCTGTGGCGCTCTTTCTATCCGGTTGGAGATCCCGCGCTATTGCTTCTTGTGGTCATTGGCCTGTTGATCTGGCGCGGCACCTATCGACGCGCCGTGGCGCGACGTATCACCTGGAGACGGGCAATCCTCAGGCGCGACAGTTGGCTTTTCGACTTTTTCCAAGGCAAGTTACTTGCGCACGTGGCCGGGATTGTTGCAGCGATTGCGGCGACGATCACTCTGGCCGACTTTGCACTAACAGCATCCTTGAACGAGGGGCTCGTCGCACTTGCGTTGTGCCTGAGCACCGGGTTTGTTTTGGCGTTTTTTGCACGATGGGCCACCTTACACACGCATCGTGACCTCGTTTTGGTGGTCGCAGCGCCTCTGGCCGCAGGGCTAATGGGTCTGATCGGAACGGGGCTGCTCCTTTCTCTTGGGTGGTATGTCGAAACCGCCCCTGCGGAAGCTGACGCCGCTACCCTCGTTGAAGGTATAGCGCAGGCGCAGTTGGTTCTTCCCCCCCGCGATCACATCGTCGCCTGGGCGCTGGGTGTGCCGCGTAGTCTGGAAACGGCAGGCTGGGTCTTTGCCAAACAGTCACAAACCTTCTCGTTTTCCCCTTTAGGTCTTATCTTCCTGTTGCTTTATAATGCTTTGGTCAGCTTCTCGTTGACTCGGTTCGTTGTGGATACGGTTACATCTGCGTACGAGCCAAAGGATAATTAGCCCAATAAGAAGGAGGGCGCATAATGACACACGGCCCTCTGGTTCTGGAAAATCCGGTATACCTGCCCAGTGCACCCAATGATGTGGGCAAGCGGCGCGCCGGTGGTCCATTTTGGGCTCTGATCATGGTTCTGACCATGTTGACGATCGGTCTTACAGGCTATGGAATTTGGCGCGGGGACTTTGACCCACAGCGCCGCGTCATTCCGCTCCATGAAATCGCAGCCATTGTTGACCAAGCCGCGACCCGCGCTGAAATTGCCACCGTGGCGCAAGTTGATGGTCAACTTGACCTGTTGTTCGCCCCAGTCGAGGCCGCAATCCCAGGATATGCTGATTTCCACTACTCGGTTTTGGGAGAATATACCCAACTGGCGCAGCTTGCGGCCGGTCAGGTGGGCGACGCTCTTGAAGAACGACTTTTCGGCGGGTTCCAAGAACGCTTGGACGGATCTATCGCGACGCTGGAAGGGGCATTTAACGCGACCTACGAAGACGCCGTGCAGGCAGAGCTTGCTACGGCCCTCGACGGGGCCGAAGTGCGGTTTTTAACCGAAGGCACACGCCTCGCGCTGGAAAATGCGGGGGCAAGGGCGACGACAGGAAAACCTTTGTCGCTCGTCTTGGGCGTCGCGGGCGCGCGCGTGGGCATGCAGGCTGTAAAAGTTGTCAGCCGGGCCGTTGCACGTAAATTGCTGATATCGATTGGACGCAAAACCGCGGCCAAAACCGCCACGCGAGGCTCCGGCGCTGGGGGGGCGGCAGGTGTCGGCGCAGCCATAGGTGCGCCGCTTGGCCCGATTGGGGCAGCGGTCGGCGGCGCAGGCGGCTTCATCGTTGGCTGGATTGCGACAGACTACGCGGTCATCAAGCTTGATGAACTCTTTAATCGCGAAGAGTTCGAAGCCGAGTTACGCATGATGATTTCCGAGGAACGCACGGCTTTGCGCACGGTTCTGATCGCGCAGATCGCCAGCAAGCGCCATGAAATCAACTTGGCCGGTCGTACCCCGGCAGACATCGTGGCGGGCAACTGATCGCTATTCTACCTGCGCAATCAGAGCGCGCACTTGAGGCCCCAAGGCCGCGACGATCTTTTCAACTCCGTCTGCGTTTGGATGTATTCCGTCGCTTTGCATAAACTGGCGTAGCGCAGCGCCCTGATCCGCCTCGGCTTGCAGAGCTCCTAAGAAACTCTCGACGTAAAGCGCGCCGTATTCTTCAGCCAATTCAGGGTAGATCGCGTCAAAAGCGGTTTTGTAATCTGGTCCATAGTTGCCAGGCGCTGAAAGCCCAATCAGAAGCACCGGGATGTTCCGGGTTGAAGCGGCCTTCAGAATACCGTCGAGATTGGCACGGCTGGCCTCGGGCGGGATCGCCCTTAATAGGTCATTGCCGCCAAGCGCGACGATCATGGCATCCACATCGTCGGTCAACGTCCAGTCCACGCGAGCAAGGCCACCTGCAGTTGTGTCACCGGAAACTCCCGCATTAATCAAGCGCACGTCCTCGCCTTCAGCGATGAGCCATGCCTCTAATTGCGGAACAAAGCCATGTTCCTGCACCAGCCCATAGCCCTGCGTCAGACTATCACCCAACGCCGCAATCACCGTTTCGGCTTGCACAGGTGCACCCAATGCTATCGCAGCAATTCCTGCACTTAAAAGGTTGAGGCCCTTTGTCCGCACCCCATATGTAAGCCTTGCTAAGTTTGACCGGAGTCTACGCATGACCGCCCCCGTCCTTTCGCTGTCTGATGTCCAGCTGTCCTTAATGGGCAATGCCGGTCGTGTTGATATCCTGCACGACATCTCACTTAAGGTCACGCGAGGCGAGACCGTTGGGATGGTTGGGCCGTCGGGCTCGGGCAAGTCGTCACTCCTTATGCTGATGGGCGGTTTGGAACGCGCCACCGGAGGAAGCATTCAAGCGCTCGGCCACGACCTGACGGCAATGGACGAAGATGCTTTAGCGCGCTTCCGCAGGGGGCATATGGGTGTAGTTTTCCAATCCTTCCACCTTATTCCGACAATGACGGCGCTGGAAAACGTCGCCACCCCTTTGGAACTTGCCGGTGCTTCAGATGCGTTTGACCGGGCGGAGGCAGAATTGGAGAGCGTAGGTTTGGGTGGTCGCATCCACCATTACCCGAGTCAAATGTCCGGCGGCGAGCAGCAGCGTGTCGCGTTGGCGCGTGCTGCGGCCCCCCGGCCCGATATCCTGCTCGCAGATGAACCCACAGGAAACCTTGATGGATCAAACGGGCAAGCGATAATGGACATGCTCTTTGGTCTTCGAGATCGTCATGGATCAACACTGGTTCTGGTCACTCATGCCCCAGATCTGGCAGAACGATGCGATCGGGTTATCACCTTGAAGGACGGACGTGTCGCATCAGATAACCGGGTGGTAGCAGAGGCGGCGCAATGATCGCCTGGCATATCGCGCGCCGCGAATTGCGCGGTGGATTAAACGGCTTCTATGTTTTTCTTGCCTGCCTTGCGCTTGGTGTCGCTGCAATTGCCGCGGTGGGCTCAGTGCGGGTTTCAATCCAAGAAGGCCTCGCCCGTGAAGGCGCGGTGATTTTGGGGGGAGATGCCTCCATAGCCTTCACCTATCGATTTGCCGAAGCTGACGAACGGGCCTGGATGGAGGCACAATCCGAAGCCGTCTCAGAAATCGTTGATTTTCGCTCAATGGCCGTGGTTGAGCGTGATGGGGCGGTCGAGCGTGGTCTGACCCAGGTGAAAGGCGTTGATGCGGCTTATCCGCTGGTCGGAGATGTGCAACTGGTCCCGCAAATTCCCCTCTCCACCGCATTGGCCGGGAAAAATGGGCTGCCGGGCATTGTGGCACAGCGGGTCCTGATCGATCGGCTTGCGCTGCAAATCGGGGATGTTCTGAAACTGGGCACGCAAGAGTTTGTTTTGATGGCCTCGCTTGAGCGTGAACCTGACAGCGCAGGGGGTGGATTTGGCTTGGGCCCCCGATCGCTTGTCTTGACCAAAGACTTAGCAAATTCCTCATTGTTGGAGCCGGGAACGCTTTTTGACAGCGCCTATCGGATGGCTTTGCCGAACGGCGCGGACCTTGACATGATACGCGCAGAGGCCGAAGCGCAATTCGCAGAATCCGGTCTGCGTTGGCGCGACAGCAGAAACGGTGCCCCGGGCCTTTCAGAGTTTGTCGACCGCATTGGCGCGTTTCTGGTTTTGGTGGGTCTTGCAGGTCTCGCCGTAGGCGGTGTCGGTGTGTCTGCAGCCGTGCGGTCTTATCTGGACGCCAAAACGGGTGTTATCGCGACCCTGAAGACGCTTGGCGCAGAAGGACGCACGATCTTCACGGCTTATCTCATACAGATCGGTATTCTATCTGCCATCGGCATTGCGCTGGGTTTGATACTGGGCGCTCTACTGCCGATCTTGTTTGCACCAATTATCGAAGCCCGGCTTCCGATCCCGGCCGCGTTTGGCCTTCACACAGCGCCGCTCATTGAAGCTGCGCTTTATGGGGCATTAACCGCGCTCGTGTTCACACTTTGGCCGTTGGCTCGAACAGAACAAGTGCGCGCCGCTGCTCTGTTCCGCGATGCATCCGGCCCGGTCCGCGCTATCCCGCGTTTGCCATATATCGCAGCTATTCTGATCGCATTTGGGGTACTACTGGGCCTTGCAGTTTGGTTTTCAGGCGTATGGCAACTGACGCTTGGCGCCGCGGGCGGCATTCTTACGTCACTGGGACTGCTATCGCTTTCAGCATGGTTGGTGCGTCGGATAGCGCGCCGACTGTCTCGGGCGAAGGCCGTTCGCGGCCACACCGCCCTGCGCCTCGCATTAGGGGCTGTCGGGGGACCAGGCGGTGAAGCAACAAGCGTCGTGTTGTCGTTGGGCCTTGGGTTGGCAGTTCTGGCAAGTGTCGGTCAGATCGACAGCAATTTGCGAAGCGCAATTGAGCGAGACCTACCGGATGTCGCGCCGAGTTACTTTTTCGTAGACATCCAAAACGCGCAGTTACCCGCATTCCTGGAGCGTGTGAAAGGGGATCCACAAGTCAGCCGCGTGGATAGCGCACCAATGCTTCGTGGCATTATTACACGCATCAATGGGAAGCCTGCGCGTGAGGTCGCGGGGGAACACTGGGTTCTTCAAGGAGACCGCGGCGTCACCTATTCCCAACGTCCGACTGAGAACACGACGATCACCGCCGGAGAATGGTGGCCAGAAGACTATGTTGGTCCGCCACAGATCAGCTTCGCCGCCGAGGAGGCAATGGAGATGGGTCTGGATCTTGGTGACGAGTTAACCATCAACATACTTGGGCGCGACATCACCGGCGAAATCACCAGCTTCCGCGAAGTGGACTTTTCGACCGCGGAGATCGGCTTCATTCTGACGATGAACCCGAGCGCTTTGGCTGGTGCGCCACACACGCATATCGCGACAGTCTATGCAGAAGAAGACGCAGAGGCTGAGATTTTGCGCGACGTGGCTGCAGACGCTCCGAATATCACCGCCATCCGCGTACGCGACGCAATTGACAGGGTAACCGAAGCATTGGCCGGGTTAGCGGCCGCAACGAGCTACGGGGCCGCAGCAACATTGATCACAGGCTTTGTCGTATTGATAGGTGCCGCCGCTGCAGGAGAGCGCAGCCGCGTTTTTGAAGCCGCTGTTTTGAAAACAGTGGGCGCCGCACGCGGACGCATTCTGGCAAGCTTTGCAATGCGCTCGGCGATCCTTGGGGCAGCAGCAGGCGGTGTTGCGATCATCGCCGGTGGGCTGGCGGGATATTCTGTGATGGTCTTCGTGATGGATACAACTTACACATTTGAACCCTTCAGTGCGATTGCGATCGTGATTGGCGGCGCGCTTGCAACACTGCTGGCGGGACTTGCATTCGCATGGAGGCCACTCGCGGCGCGTCCCGGGCAGATTCTCCGGGGACAGGAATGAACGAGTTCCGATAGTTCAATGAAGCTTCTGTTAGACGCCAACCAGATACTAAATTCAGTCTTCGTCGAGAACTCATGGTCGCGCGCTGCCATTGACCTTGCAAGACAACATGGCACTGAACTGACAACAACTCACCTAGCTATTTGCGAGGTTGAACAGCGGTTATCGAGGATCTCAAAGAATTGGCGAACACAACCAGTAGTCAATTTGAGGTTGAGTGGTTGGATGGAAGATGTCTTGGTGAGCAATGACATTCATCCAACCTCCGGGAAGTACAAAAGCGCTGGCTCTGACGAATTCCTTCTTGAAAAAGCTTCGTCTACTGGCGCTATTCTTCTCAGCTCAGATTTGGGTCTAGTCGTTCAAGCAAAGTCCTTTGGCCTTGAGGTACTGACGCCTCTTGGGCTTTTGTATTCACTAGACCCCAATAGGCGCGAAAGATGGACCGGGGTCCCGCCAACTAGCCGGACGGCTTCGATTTACTTGGATGGCTCATTTTCACCCAATCCCTCAACTCAGTTGTCTAGCATGTTTGAGGTATACCCTCATTATCAGGTCGTTGTGTCTCTTGGTGCTGAGCAGCGGAGGCTCAGTCTCGCAAGAAGCGATAAGACAATGGTCAAGGGTACAGCCGTTAACATAAACCCAGTGTGCGAACTTGAAAGCGAGATCAAGCTCCGGCTTCTCCTAGGATGGCATGACAAAAAACTGGTGTTTCTTACGAATTTTTCGCCATGTAAGCGCGAAGCAGAGCACAAAAACCAAGTCGCTCCGAAATCACTCCATATCGGCAATCGACTTGACGGTGTAACTGGAACCATTCGACTGCGCTCGATGATCACATCAGACCGTCCACCACCGCCACTAAAAGTCTGGCGCAAATGGCTGGATGCTGGAGAATTCGCTACGCCGCAACCATTCGACGCTGATAGATTGGCGAGCGCTGTCAAAGAACTACTTACCTGAGGACGACATCTGCCCGCCTCAACACTCTGGCAGATTGACCGCCAGCCCGCCTAGCGATGTTTCTTTGTATCGCTCATTCATATCGACACCAGTTTGACGCATGGTCTCGATGCAATTGTCCAGCGGCATGAAATGCGTCCCGTCCCCGCGCAACGACAAAGACGCTGCAGAAACGGCTTTGATGGCACCAAGACCATTGCGCTCAATACAAGGCACCTGAACCAGTCCGGCGACCGGGTCACAAGTCATTCCCAGATGATGTTCCAGCGCAATCTCGGCGGCATTCTCGACCTGCTCATTTGTTCCGCCAAGCGCTGCGCAAAGCCCAGCAGCTGCCATGGACGCGGCCGAACCAACTTCGCCCTGACAGCCGACCTCAGCCCCAGAAATAGATGCGTTGTGCTTGATCAGCCCGCCAATCGCCGCAGCAGTTAAAAGGAAGCGCCGCAAGCCTTCTTCATGCGCCCCGATGCAATGGTCGCGATAATAACGCAGCACAGCAGGTACGACCCCGGCCGCCCCGTTGGTCGGTGAGGTCACGACACGTCCGCCTGCTGCGTTCTCCTCATTTACGGCCATCGCATAGACACTCATCCAGTCATTAGCGACGTGGGGTTGAGCAAGGTTGCGCCCCTCCTCAGCCTTCAGGCTTTCGTGTATCTTTTTGGCCCGACGCTTCACCCGCAAGCCGCCGGGCAGTTCGCCGTCCATGCGAAGCCCGCGATCGATACAATTGAACATGGCGGATCGGATGTCATTTATGCCTTCACGCAAGTCATGCTCAGGCATCAAGGCACGCTCATTTTCCCACTTCATCTGGGCAATAGTTTTGCCAGATTTGCGCCCCATCTGCAGCATCTCGGCTGCCGATCCGAAGGGATAAGGGAAACCAGCCTGCTGTTTCTCCGCGTGAAAATCTTCCGCCCCACCATTGTCGCGCGCCTCAAGTTCGGCGGCAGTCATCACGAAACCCCCACCGATGGAGTAATAGGTTTCCTCCAGGTAGAGGTTCCCTTTCAGATCAAATGCGCGCAATTTCATGCCGTTCGCATGTCCCGGAAGCGCATTATCATAATCAAAAATGAGATCGTCATCCGGACGAAAGGCCAGCTCGGGCAGACCTTCAGGGCAGACGGTTCCCCGCGCGCGCACGTTAGCCTCTTCTGTTTCTGCTTTGTCAGGATCAAGGGTATTTGGCAGGTATCCCATCAAGCCAAGTACCACCGCACGATCGGTAGCGTGGCCTTTGCCCGTGAATGCAAGAGAACCATGGAGCGAGGCGCCTAAGGCTGCAAGCTCTCCCGCGCCAGGTTCTTTATCCCGTCCTCCGCGCAAATCATCAAGAAAGAGAGCAGCTGCGGTCATGGGGCCCATGGTATGGGACGAAGACGGCCCAATACCGATTTTGAAGATGTCAAAAATGCTCAGAAACATCAGATGCGCCTTCCTGTCACGAATGGGCCCACGTCCCACATGTCGGTGTACGTTGCGGCGCCAAGACCGACATGCCGCGCAAGTTAGCGACCCATAAATCGAAGTCTTGAAGCGATAAGGCCAATTTTGAGACTGCCATGAGGCCAAAATCACCGCTTCCTTGATACCAGTGCGATCAAAGCCTTGCGTCAGCTTTGGCTAGCCCCAATAAGACACGCACCGATCAAACTGGGAGGAATGCGCGTGGGAGAACCAAAACTAAATTTGAGCCCGCGTGTCTCAGACGAGGTTCGAAAAACCACTTGCTACATGTGCGCCTGCCGCTGCGGGATTAACGTGCATCTCAAAGACGGAAAAGTCGCCTACATCGAGGGCAACAAGGACCACCCTGTGAACCAGGGCGTTTTGTGCGCCAAGGGCAGCGCCGGCATCATGCAGGTTACCGCTCCCTCCCGATTAAAATCACCGCTGAAACGGGTCGGCAAACGCGGCGAAGGCAAATTTGAAGAGATTTCCTGGGACGAAGCCCTAAAGATCGCAAAGGACTGGCTGGAGCCTCTGCGCCAAGACCCTCAGAAGCTTGCATTCTTCACCGGGCGAGATCAGTCGCAAAGCTTCACGAGTTTCTGGGCACAGTCCTTTGGAACACCTAACTATGCGGCCCATGGCGGGTTCTGCTCGGTAAATATGGCCGCTGCGGGCATTTACACAATGGGCGGTGCTTTCTGGGAATTCGGCCAACCAGACTGGGATCGCACCAAGTTGTTCATGTTGTTCGGGGTCGCCGAAGACCATGACAGCAATCCGATCAAGATGGGTCTGGGCAAGCTGAAAAAACGTGGGGCCAAAGTTATTGGCGTGAACCCTATAAGGACCGGCTACAACGCCGTGGCGGACGAATGGGTCGGGATCACACCAGGGACCGACGGACTATTTATCCTGTCGCTGGTCCACCTGCTTTTGAAAGCCGGAAAGGTCGACTTCGAATATCTTGCCAACTTCACCAATGCGGCATGTCTGGTGGATTGCGATCCCGAAAGCGACGAATTCGGACTGATCCTACGAGATGACGAAGGCCGCGAACTGGTCATGGACCGCAACGAGAAGCGGCCTCGGTGCTATGACAAAGCGGATATCGCTCCCGATTTGGTTAATGGCTGGCGGAACGCGGGCGTGACGCACAAGCCGGTGTTCCATTTCATGCTGGAGCGGTATCTGGACGAGCAATATGCGCCAGAGAATGTGGCCGAGAAGGTCGGGATCTCTGCGGCGCGTATTCGCGCAATCGCGGCTGAAATTGCACGCGTTGCCTTCGATGAAGCGATAGAAATCGAACAGGAATGGACCGATTTCCGAGGACGCAAGCATACGAAAATGACTGGGCGCCCAGTCGCGTTTCATTCGATGCGAGGCATATCTGCGCATTCGAACGGCTTCCAGACCTGCCGCGCACTACATATGCTGCAGTTGATCTTGGGCGCTGTCGAAACCCCGGGCGGCTTCCGGTTCAAGCCACCATACCCCAAGCCTTCGACGGCTCACCCCAAACCGCATTCGAAAGTTACACCCGGGGCACCGCTTGACGGTCCGCATCTTGGGTATCCCCAAGGCCCATCAGATCTTGCGCTGGACGAAGATGGGAACCCAATCCGTATCGACAAAGCCTTTTCCTGGGAAAACCCCCTTTCAGCCCATGGCTTGATGCACACGGTGATCTCGAACGCGCATGCAGGCGATCCCTACAAGGTCGATACGCTGTTTATGTACATGGCGAACATGGCATGGAACTCGTCCATGAACACCGCCGGCACCATGAAGATGCTGACAGACGAAGATGAGAACGGGGACTACGTGATCCCCAAAATTATCTACTCGGACGCCTATTCCTCCGAAATGGTGGCCTATGCTGATCTCGTGCTTCCTGACACGACCTACCTGGAACGTCATGACTGCATCTCACTTCTAGACCGTCCAATTTGCGAGGCCGACGCCGTTGCGGATGCTATTCGCTGGCCTGTAATCGAGCCAGATCGCGATGTGAGGGGTTTCCAGTCCGTCCTGTGTGAACTGGGCGCGATGCTGAACCTTCCGGGGTTTGTCAACGAAGACGGCACGCAGAAATACGCAGATTACGGCGACTACATCACCAATCACATCCGGCGCCCCGGCGTCGGCCCCCTTGCAGGTTTCCGTAACCCTGATGGATCAGGTGCAGGACGCGGCGATGTGAACCCGGACCAGATCGACGCCTATATCGAGAATGGCGGGTTCTGGATTGAGCATGTCCCAGACAATGCTGCGTTCTACAAACCCTGGAACATGGACTACCAGAACTGGGCGGTTGAGAAGGGCTTATACGATTCTGTTCAACCCTATCTTTTCACCATCTATGTTGAGCCGATGCGACGGATGCAGGCGGCAGCAGAAGGGCTCGGCGACATCCAACCGCCAGATCATTTGCGCGAGCGTTTGAAACAGGCGATGGATCCGCTGCCGATTTGGTATGCCCCCTTTGGTGAAGACGTCAATGATGATGCTTATCCGCTGCACGCGCTGACACAACGACCCATGGCAATGTATCATTCCTGGGGTTCACAGAACGCCTGGCTGCGGCAAATCCACGGACGCAACCCGCTTTATGTGCCCACCGATGTTTGGGAAGCCAGTGGGTTCGAGGACGGAGATTGGGCCAAGGTAAGCTCCCCTCATGGGGCCATCACAGTGCCTGTGGCACATATGGCGGCTTTGAATGCGAACACCGTGTGGACGTGGAACGCGATCGGGAAGCGCAAAGGGGCTTGGGCGCTTGATGATGATGCGCCAGAGTCCACCAAAGGCTTCCTGCTGAACCATCTGATTTCCGATCTGCTTCCGCCCAAAGAGGACGGAATGCGATATTCCAATTCCGATCCGGTTACAGGACAAGCGGCGTGGTTTGACTTGCGCGTCCGTGTGGAAAAAGTCGCAGCGCCTGAAGAAGCGCAACCCGCATTCCCTGCACTTCAAGGTCAGGGGGTCGGAGAATGAACACTCGGAACACTGTGAGCCCGGGAGGCGCAACATGACACAACTGCCCGGACCAACACCCAAGAAACTTGGCTTGGTAATCGACCTGGACACCTGCGTGGGCTGTCATGCGTGCGTCGTATCCTGCAAAGGCTGGAACACCGAAAACTACGGGGCACCGCTTTCTGATCAGGATGCCTATGGGGCCAACCCGTCTGGCACCTTCCTGAATCGCGTGCATTCCTATGAGATCGCGCCAAAAGATGCGCCCGCCCAGCTCGTGCATTTTCCTAAATCCTGTCTTCATTGCGAAGACGCTCCGTGTGTGACGGTTTGCCCGACTGGGGCGAGCTATAAGCGCGCTGATGATGGAATCGTGCTGGTCAACGAAGATGCCTGCATCGGATGCGGTTTGTGCGCATGGGCCTGTCCTTATGGCGCGCGCGAAATGGACATGGACGCGGGCGTGATGAAGAAATGCACGCTTTGCGTGGACCGGATTTATAACGAGAACCTGCCAGAAGAAGATCGTGAACCGGCTTGCGTGCGCACCTGCCCCGCAAATGCCCGGCACTTTGGCGACTTCGCCGATCCCGAAAGCAATGTGTCACATCTTGTGGCTGAACGCGGCGGGATCGATTTGATGGCGGAACAGGGTACCAAACCAGTAAATAAATATCTGCCACCACGTCCAAAGACTGATGCACAACCAGAAGCCGAAATCGACGTTCTTGCGCCTCTTCTGAGTCCGGTTGCAACCGAAGCACACGGTTTCCTGGGATGGCTCGACAAGACCTTGGATAAACTACCGGGAGGCGCGACCTGATATGCATCCGGCCCCAAGTATCATTCTGTTCACCACTCTGTCCGGACTTGGCTTCGGCCTGCTGACCTTCCTTGGGCTCAACATGCCTGACGTGGATGGTTGGGTTTTGTTCACCTTCTTCTTTGTTGGCTTCGCACTCTCGGTTGGCGGGTTGCTGTCGTCGACCTTCCACCTTGGACATCCCGAACGTGCTTGGCGCGCGCTTTCACAATGGAAATCCAGTTGGTTGAGCCGTGAAGGCATTTGCGCTGTGGCAGCGCTTTGCGTTCTGGGCCTTTATGCGCTCTTGGCGATTTTCTTTGACACCAAAGTTGCCGCCTTGGGGTTTGTCGGATCTGCCCTGTCACTCCTTACCGTTTTCACCACCTCGATGATTTACACGCAGATGAAGACGGTGCCACGATGGAACCACTGGAGCACACCGCTTCTGTTTCTCTCCCTGTCGATCGGTGGGGGTGCATTGCTGGCGGCACAGACGGCAGTTGCTGGGCTGTTTTTGTTGATCGCGACGCTAACGCAAGCCTTCGCCTTTTGGGGGGGTGATCGACGCTTCAAAGATCGTGGTCATTCTCTGAAGACCGCGACTGGACTTCAGAACGGCGAATTACGCCTGTTCGAACCTCCTCACACCGGCACCAACTACCTTTTGAAGGAAATGGTGCATCAAATCGGGCGCAAACACGCACAGCGCTTGCGGGTGCTTGGACTGGTCTTCGGTCTTGCGCTGCCTACCGTATTGCTCCTATCACAGACTGTGGGCCATGTTTTGGCGGGTCTGATTGTGGTCTTGCATGTTGGCGGCGTCTTAGCGCTTCGCTGGCTGTTCTTTGCCGAAGCTGAGCACGTTGTCGGCCTTTACTACGGAAAGCATGGATGACGCCCATTCGCATCGACGCCCTACAATACGCCAACTGGTCTCGGAAAATTTTCGAACAGATGCGCGACGGCGGTGTCGATGCGGTACATGTCACGATTGCCTATCATGAAAGCTTCCGCGAAGCCGTTTTGAACGTCGAAGCGTGGAACGAGATGTTTCTGCGGCACACAGATTTAATCCGGCCTGCGCGCTCGGCTGCAGATGTCAGAGCCGCACGTGACGAAGGGCGCACAGCAATCATTTTCGGCTTTCAGACGGCACAACCGATCGAAGATGATTTGGGCTTGCTGGCAATCTGGCGTGACCTCGGCATGCGCATCATGCAGCTGACCTATAACAACCAGTCATTGCTGGCGACGGGATGCTATGAAGCTGAGGACACAGGCCTGACCCGCATGGGCAAGCAAGTAGTGGCCGAGATGAACCGGCTGGGACTGGTCATTGACATGAGCCATTCAGCTGAGCGGTCAACTCTCGAAGCCATTGAGTATTCCAGCAGACCCATCGCGATCACCCATGCCAACCCGCATTGGTGGCACCCTGCCCTGCGGAACAAATCCGACAAAGTGATCCGTGCGTTGACCGAGGCTGGGGGTATGATCGGGTTCTCGCTCTATCCGCATCATCTAAAAGACGGGTCAGATTGTTCTCTGGAAAGCTTCAGTGGAATGGTGGCCGAGGCCGCTGAAAAGTATGGAGCCGATAAAATCGGCATCGGATCTGATCTGTGTCAGGACCAGCCTGACAGCGTCGTGACCTGGATGCGGAACGGACGCTGGACCCGCGATCTGGACTTCGGAGAAGGCAGCGCAGCGCAAGCGGGTTTCCCCGAGCAACCCAATTGGTTTGCAGATAACACCGGATTTGACGCAATTGCGCGCGGCCTGTCGCAAGTTGGGTTTGACGACGGTGAAATCGCAGGCATCATGGGAGAGAACTGGTTGCGTTTCTGGGAGGACGCATTTGAGCCTGCATCCTGAGATCATACCGACCGTAGAATTACGCGCACCGGATACCGTTATGCGGCTCGACCGGCTTGGTGCGTCTTTTCCCACGCCGCTGAGCTTTATGCGGAGACTTGTTCGCGCGTTGATCGCAGAACGCTCCGAACTCACATACCCCGTTTGGGATATCGACGCCGAAGGCCATGGGCGCGCGGTTTTGTCGATTTCTCTTGGCGGGCACGTCTATTCCCTGATCGCCTACTCCAATCCGATCCCGGATGATGCGCGTACGGACCGGGTGATCGCCGAGGTTTGGGACACAACGTTTACCCTGTTTGATGGTGTGCCAAAAACGGCCGATCTGGATCGTCTGGCCTCCGAAGTTCCACGTCAGGAAGCCGGACGGATGCAGCCAACCGAACTGATCCTTAGTCGGGCGAACAAGTCGATGCGCTTGTTCAACCATGTGGTCAGCGAACTCGCAGAAGGACGCCAACCAGATGCGGCACAGATCGGGAAGATCGGCTATCTGATGCGCACCACCGCCGTCTACGGCAATGGTAAATTTGGCATCGCTGATCGTGAAAAGTTCAAGGATCGCCCCGTGCTGAACGGACCTTTCGCGGCAGAGATGCTGACCGTTTGGTTGATACGGCAGTTTACACTTGCATTGGTCGAACACGTCGCGCGGGCAAAAGGTGGAGATGCAGCAGCTAAGCTGGAGCCGCGACTGAAGCGCCACCTTGGGATCGGCAATTCCACGGGCCTCGGTATGGCACCGTTTTTGGTGAACCATCCGGGTTTGCTGCACGCTTGGGTACAAGCGCGCGAGACGGCGCTGGCGCAGGTGCTAAGCGCACCACAGGATACGGACCGGCTGCAAGCCTTGCTGACCCGGGCAAAGGCCCATGTCGCAGAATGGAACGTGGACGACGCGGTTCAAATGCCACGGATAGAAACGTTGCGGACTGAGTTGGAGACACTTGACCCGGACACCATGTGGGAAGATGCCCGGGACAAATCGGCTGAATGCCAGGAGATGGTCGTTGCGCTGTTGCTCGAGGCCCATCCAGCGATCTGCGAGGCCTTGTGTGAAACAATGGGGGACGATCGGATTCCTCACTTTGATCCGTCGGTGAGCTGTGCAGACATGCAAGCGCGCTTGCGGCGGGCCCATGGCTGGGCATTGGACTTCGATCTCGAGGCTGCGGGAGCAGACGATCTCTTCTGGTATGTCTCGGAAGACAAGTTAGAGCCTCGATTGGGAGAACGCCATGTGATCCCTGGCGCTGAACGCGAGAGCCCACTTGATATCGCTAGACAAGTACAGAACTTCGAACGCGCCTTAAACGAGGCTAACGGACAGGATCCGCTGGCGGTGCTGTTGATGGCCGCGCCCGAACACCGCCGTATCGCGCGACGTATTCAGGCCTTTGGAGATCTGGACTATGCAGAAGTGCGCGATAACCTGATCGACGCATCAACCCGGCCCATCGACTTGCTGCGCGCGAAACTGTCCGTGTTTGGAGCCGCCAAGTTCGATCCAAAGTCCGACCGCTGGACGCGGGTGACACTCTTCCAAGGCGCACCATTGGCAGAAGACATCGCCGGAGGTACGGCCACCGATGATTGGGCGTTTCCGGTGTTGGGATGATCCATGCCGCGAGGTCTGAACTATCGGGGCTGCTGACACGTGCAGGCGTAGGGCGAGGCCTGCCCATAGGCATCGCTGACGAGCTAACAGCGGCAGCCTTAGCCTATTGTAGTTTGGGCGAAGATGGTGCGGGCGCAGCGCTTGCGGCCCTTGCCCCGGATCCTGAAGCCCCGATCTATTCAGGCGGTGTCCTGCAAGGATCAAGCTTGCCAATGTTTGCGCCCAGCGCGTTTGATCTGGCAGCCTCGGGCACCGTAACTCTGAACACCGATGCCGACACAGAATTGCTGGCAGGCTATGCCTTGGCGCGCGGCAATGGCTGGAGCATTCAAAAATCCGGTTCACAGCTGCGCCTTCGTCGTTCAAATGAAAGCGCCCTGGCCGCAACCACAACAGCTTCCCCCCCGTTCGCTGTATCCTTCGCGGTATGGGACGCCTTGAAAGAGCTGGGTCTTGGCGCCTTGGTACCGGCAACCCCTGAAACCGAAGCAGGGGCTGGCGCCGGTGCAATTGACAATGATTGAGGTCGATGGATGAGCGCAACGAGAGAGGCGTTTGGGATCACTCCGGATCAACAAATTGTCGAGAAGATCACAATCGGAAACGATGAGCTGACTGTTTCTGTGCTGACTTGGGGGGCGGTTCTTCATGATGTGCGCCTTGCTGACATGGGTTATCCATTGACGCTAGGTGGGCCAGATTTGGCAGCCTATTCAGGCCCAATGAAAAGCTTTGGTTCCGTAATAGGGCCTGTGGTCAATCGCATTCGAAATGCGGAGGCGGAGATTGACGGTGTCTTTTACGCTTTCGAAGCAAATCTCGACGGGCTGCATACCAAACACGGCGGAACCCAAGGACCGCATGTGCAGGTTTGGAAAATTGTCGAAACAAGCCCGAGCCATGCAGTGCTGGAGCTGAAATTACCTGATGGTCTTTCCGGTTTCCCGGGGGATCGCGTCATTCGCGCCGAATATCGCGTAAGCGGAGCCATGTTGGATCTGGTCCTTGTGGCTCATACCGACCGCCCAACACTTATCAACCTGGCCAACCACAGTTATTGGAACCTTGACGGGTCGATGGATGCGCGCGGCCACAAGCTGCAGATCTTAGCCGATTTCTACACCGAAAACGGGCCAGATTTGATGGTGACAGGACAGGTGCTGCCGGTCGCCGGATCAATTTACGATTTTCGCGAAGCCAAATGCCTGGAGGCCGGTGCAGACAGGCTCTTCGATCTGAACTACGTTTTGTCCGACGCCAAAAGACCGCTGACAAAAGCTGCGCGCATGGAAGGTGAGAGCGGTGTCGTCATGGAGATGTCGACTACGGAACCAGGTCTACAGCTTTTTGATTTCGGCAGCTTCAACACCGGAGAATTCATTGGACATCTTGGAGTGCCTTACCAGCGCTATTCCGCGATCGCGTTGGAAGCGCAGACCTGGCCGGGGGCGCTGTCTCGAAATGACTGGCCGTCAATCGAAGTGACACCTGATCAGCCCTATCACCAGCACACACGCTGGGCGTTCAGCGCGACCTAAAGCGCCTGTGCTGCACGATACCAAGTGCGGATGAGCGCGCGTTCGTCTTCTTCCATATAGGACAGGTTGCCCGGTGGCATGGCATGGGTAACGCCTGATTGCAGATAAACCTCAGTTGCGTTCAGGATCAGGTCCTCGGGTGTTACCAGCTTCACGCCATTTGGCGGCCAATAGAGACCCGGCCAGCCCGGCTCGGCCGCATGACACATTGAACAGCGTCCCACGATGATCTGATGCGCTTCTTCAAATCCTGCAGCCAAGGCGAATTTCTGCAACCCCGGTGGGATGGCCTGAGACATGTCATCGTCGCGATCCTCGGGCACACCGATAGACGATAGCCACACAATGATCAGGAAGATCACGGCCGTGGCACCCCATGTCCAATATGGCTCCCCTTTCTTGGCATGCATGCTGTTGAAGAAATGACGGATCGTAACTCCCATCAGGAACACGAGCGCTGCGATCAACCAGTTGTACTGCGAGGCAAAGGCCAACGGGTAGTGGTTGGACAGCATCAGGAACAGGACCGGTAAGGTCAGGTAATTGTTATGCGTGCTGCGCTGTTTGGCGATCTTGCCGTATTTAGCGTCAGGTGCACGACCGGCTTTTAAATCTTCCACCACGATTTTTTGGTTCGGGATGATGATCATGAAGACATTGGCGCTCATGATCGTGGCTGTGAAAGCCCCCAGATGCAAAAGCGCTGCGCGACCAGAGAACACCTGTGTGTACCCCCAGCTCATCACTACAAGCACGCAAAACAGGAAGATCATCAATCGTGTATTGTCATCGCCAAAGCGGGATTTGCACAAAAGATCATAGGCAATCCAGCCAAAGACGAGCGAGCCCATCGAGATCAGCACCGCCTGCCAAACGCTCAGGTCCATCACAGCGGGGTCGATCAGGTAGAATTCTGCCCCGAGGTAGTAAACGACGACAAGCAGCGCGAAGCCCGACAGCCAAGTCGCATAGCTTTCCCATTTGAACCAAACAAGGTGTTCGGGCAGCCGTTCGGGCGCAACCATGTACTTGGTGATATGGTAGAAACCTCCGCCATGAACCTGCCATTCCTCGCCCGAGGCCTTATCGGGCATGTCGGCTGCTTTGCGCAGACCCAGATCCAGTGCAATGAAGTAGAACGAAGATCCGATCCACGCGATGCCGGTAATGACATGCAGCCATCGGATCGCGAATTCGCTCCAGGCAACCAGTATGGCGAGATCCAGCATTGAAAGCTCCGTTGATCTTGACGGCCTACCCTAGTGTATTCCGCCATCGGCCTGCAATTGGATGGGGACATTCCATTTCATTTTTTCGCTAGCTCCTAACGCGGGAAAATGGCTCAGGGCTTCAGCGTCGTGCGGCACGCATACGGGCAAAGCTGTCGCGTGTTCGGTCTTGTTGTCGCTGCTCAGAAAGCTCAATGAGATAAGACAAATGGGCATGCATTGCAGATTGCGCACCTTCGGCATCACGTGCTGAGATTGCATCGTCAATCGCGGCATGTTGCGGCACGAGCGCCCGCCACGCTCCAGCGCCGTCGAATACAACCTGATGGCTGGTCTCAATCTGGCGCTCCATCAAGTCATAGAGCGAACGTGCCAACTGGATCATCACAACGTTCCCAGCGGCCGCAATGATCGCCATATGAAAATCTACATCTGCGGCGGCGGCTCGCTCGGGATCACCGACTTCAAGCGCTTCCAGAAAGGCAGATTGCGCTTCATGTATTTCAGTGCGTTCGGCAGGACTAGCGTTGAGTGCCGCCAGACGCGCGCATTCGGATTCGATAGTGCGGCGATAGGCCAGATAGTGCACGGTGGTATCCGAGACAGTCTCAAGCAGTTTCAGCACCGGATCTTTGACCGTTTTCCCAAGTTCCGCTGCAACCCGCAGACCAGCACCGCGCTTTGAAATCAACAGACCTTCGGTCACGAGCATCTGCAACGCACCTCGGATTGAGGTGCGTGAGATTTCCATTTGCTCCGCCAAATCACGCTCGCCCGGCAGCGGATCATCAGGACGCAGCACATCACGCGCGATTAATTCGCGAATCTGAGCAGCAGCAGCAGCGGATACGTTTGGGGCATTAACAGCCGTGAAAGGCGTAGAACGATCCATGGGTAGCCTGTTTGGTATGTCCATCATACCTTTGCATGGACACAGTTGCGCACCAAGGGGTCGCTGGGTCGCGGCTTAGCTCGCAGCTTTTAGTGCAGCAGCAAGAACCGCACGATCCCCGATATGGTTGGCGAGGATCAAGATGAGGCGCGCATTCAGCGCATCGCTTTCGTCCTTCGTTAAACCCTCATGCGCATTGATCAGGGTTTCGTAGAACCCATCCGGATCAGGAATGTTCGGGCTAAGTATCAGGGACATGAATTCAGTCCTTTCCCAGGGCGTTTCGCAGGGCACGAGCAACTGCAGCCGCGTCGAAACTGGACCAGCGTGCAACAATATGTTGATCCGGCCGGATCAGGTAAACGGCTTGGTGCGCATCTCCAAGATATCTTGCTGCGAGTTCCGGGCTGGGTGTCGCTACGTGTAGCGATTTGAACAGATTTCCGGACAGGTCAGACGCTTCGGGTGCATCGCCACTAATGGAAAGCAAAACAAAATTTGCGTTCAATTGATCCAGCAGAAAGCCATCATCAACGGGCGCATCGGTGCAGGACGCCCCGGGACGGGTTTGTTCCGGACCATTCAGAGTGTCTTCGCCGAAGCTTGGGAAATCATCGTAAGTGCAAGGCACAGAAAGTCGCCCAGAATTAACCAGTTGGCGCGCAAAAACGTGATCTCGTGCCAGATCAAGAACCGCGTTTCGGAACACTTTCGAGGTATCTGATTTCGGCGTCATAAAATCTGTGGCACGCGATGAGTTCAGGATGTTTTCGTCCGCTGCACAACCGCGTTCCGCAGAATACGTTTCAAGCAAGCTCTGATCCGCCTGACCTTCCAGAACCATATGCAATTTCCAAGCAAGGTTTTCAGCATCCTGTATTCCTGAATTTGCACCGCGTGCCCCAAAGGGCGAGACTTGGTGCGCACTGTCTCCGGCGAAAAATACTGGCCCGTGGCGGAAGCTCGACATGCGGCGACACTGGAACGTGTAGATGGATGTCCAGTCCAGTTCATAGGCTGGCACATCGCCGGTTTGGCTGGAGAGCATAGCGTCTATGCGAGTACGGATGCGTGCGGGATCAAGCTCTGCTTCTCTGTCGATGTCCCATCCCAGTTGGAAATCAATCCTCCAGATGCCATCAGGCTGCTTGTGCAAGAGGGCAGACTGGGCCTCGGCGAAGGGTGGTTCAAACCAGAACCAGCGCTCGGTGGGAAACGGCGCTTTCATCTTCACGTCAGCGATAAGGAAGTTGTCTTCGAAGACACGCCCATCGAAGGATAGCCCCATCAAATCCCGCACGGGCGAACGCACACCATCGCAGGCAATCAACCAATCCGCCTCAATACTGTAAGGTCCATCCGGTGTGTCTATGTCCAGCCGTACGTGATCGTCCTGCGCATCGAGGCCAGTTAATCGGTTGCCCCCTCGAATTTCTATGGGTGCGCCATCTGCTTTGGCCCGCTTAATGGCGGCAAACAGATACTCTTCAAAGTAGGGCTGCTGCAGGTTGATGAACGCAGGATGCCGGTGGCCGTCTTCAGGTAAAAGATTGAACTCGAAGAGTTTCCCGTCACGATAGAAGACCTTGCCCACGTTCCAGACGACACCTTTGTCCACCATCGACACGCCCGCGCCGAGCCGGTGCGCAATATCGAGCGTTCTCTTGGCAAAACAGATTGCTTTGGATCCAAGCCCCGGCCCCTCATGGTCGTCGAGCACGAGAACTGGTGTGCCGCGCTGACCCAGATCGAGTGCAAATCCCAGACCAACCGGTCCCCCACCGACCACCACGACCGGATGGCGCTGGACGGAACCATCCTGATCCTCAGATCGTGAATACGGATAGAGCGTCGAGGCAGTTCTGTAGCGCTGTGCGACCATGGCTATCCCTGAAGCGCCTCCCACATCTTCTTGTCACGCTCGGCCGTCCAGATACGAGGCGTATCTATGTCGAGCGCCTCGTCATAGGCGCGGGCCACATTGAAAGGCAGACAGTGTTCGTAGATCGCATAATCCTTGAACTTCGGATCACACTCTGCGCGCACAGCGTCCCAAGCCTCTTTCAGAGTACCGCCCCGCAAAGCAACCCGCGCGGCAGGCCTATAAGTCGACCGCACGAAATCACGTGTCGAATTGATGGCTGCGTCGACCATTTCTGATCCCACAAGCGCGTCCCCGCGTCCGGGGGCAATCGCATCCAGATCGAAGGCGCGGATACGTTCCAGCGTGCCCGGCCAATCATGGAAGTGCCCGTCACCACAATAACAAGCAGAGTGGTATTCAACGATGTCCCCGGTGAACATCACATTGGCATCAGGCACATAGATCACGGCATCGCCTGCGGTATGTGCGCGCCCGAGTTGCATGATGTCGACACGACGCTTACTCAAATAAACGCTCATGCGATCGTTGAAGGTGGTAGTCGGCCAGGTCAATCCCGGGATAGATTCATGGCCCTCAAACAAGCGTGGAAAGCGTTGAAATTCGCTATCCCAGTCCTCTTGGCCACGTTCAGCAACCATCGACCGCGCTTTTTCGGACATGATGATTTGAGGGGCCTCAAAAGCCGAAGCGCCAAGCACGCGCACCGCGTGGTAATGGGTCAACACGACATGGCTGATGGGCTTATCGGTGACTTCGCGCACCTTCTCGATCACCTTGTTTGCCAAACGGGGCGTAGCCTGCGCCTCGATGATCATCACGCTGTCGTCTCCGATGATAACACCGGAGTTCGGATCGCCTTCTGCCGTGAAAGCCCAAAGACCCGGCCCGACCTCCTCGAACGTGATTTTCTTTTCGGTCATGTCGCCTTGTGAAGCGAATGCTTTCGCCATGTTCTTATCCTCTAAACGGGTCTTCGAGAGCGGGCCGCACTGTGCCAAAGCACGCACCAAATCCAACTCGATATCCATCGCCCTCGGCCGCGCCGTGCAGCCCAAGCGTATCGCCATCATGAATGAAGCTGCGGGGTGTTCCGTCAGCAAGCATAAGGGGGTCCTTGCCCCCCCAACTCAGTTCCAGAAGTGAGCCGCGATTTTCACGTTCCGGGCCGGAAATGGTGCCTGAACCCAACAGGTCCCCCACCCGCATCGGGCATCCCGAACTTGTATGGTGGGCGAGTTGTTGTGCGGCCGAGTAATACATCTCGCGGTAGTTGGTTTGCGCTATCTGTTCCCCGTTTAGTGTCACCGATAAAGCGATGTTGTAGAGCATAGGCCCCGTATCACGCAGATGGGGTAAAAGTGGTTTTTGACGTGTCGGAGTATCGCAACGGAAGGGGGCCAGTGCTTCTGCGGTCACGATCCATGCACCAATCGTGGTTGCTGTCGCCTTGGACTGGAATGGTCCCAGGGGCTGATACTCCCACGCTTGAATATCTCGCGCCGACCAGTCATTCAGAAGGACGTATCCAAAAATATTGACGTCGGCCTTGTCGACGCTGATTGGACCGTTCGACGCGTTGCCCACGATCGCACCCACCTCAAGCTCAATATCGAAGCGTTGGGAGGGGGCCCAGCGTGGCGCTTCATCATTCGGACCCTTTAGCTGCCCCCACGGCCTTCGAATGTCCGTGCCCGACACGACCACTGAAGATGCCCGGCCATTATAGCCGATCGGGATATGTAGCCAGTTTGGAGACAGTGCATTTTCAGCCCCGCGGAACATGGTCCCCACATTGGTGGCGTGATGGCGGCCCGAGTAGAAATCAGTGTATTCAGACACCGTAAACGGCATATGCAATGTTGCGTGCGTTTGTGGGACCAGTGCATCAGGCCGGGCCGGGGCATTCGCCGAAAGCAAATGCGTCAACGCTGTACGAAATGTGGACCACGCCGTTGATCCCAATTCCATCAACCCATTCCACCCGCGCGGATCACGCAGAACGTCAGAATTTACCGGCATGGCATCACACACCAGTTCAACGTCCAAAATGTCGTCGCCAATCGCCACACCCAATTTCTTGGGACCGTCACCGACGGAAAAGACCCCATAAGGCAGGTTGTTAAGTGGAAAGGGTGTCTCGGCAGAATTGGCCGACGTTACCCAACTTTCAATCAAGGGCATGTGTTTACCTTTGCATCAGGTTGGACACCCGGGCGTGTGTCCCGGATTGCAGGCGATTACGAGGCTTCATTTGACACCCGCAGTGCCGTCAAATTTCTTCTCAAGATCGGCCCAGCAATCGATGTAGTCATCCTGCAATGGTGCCTCTTTCGCTGCAAACTCGGTCAGATGCTGCGGGAAACGGGTTTCGAACATAAAACTCATTGTGTGTTCCAGCTTGTCCGGACCAAGGTTCGAAGACGTTGCTTTCTCGAACGCCTCCCGGTCTGGTCCGTGGGGCAACATCATGTTGTGCAGGCTAATTCCACCTGGAACAAAGCCCTGCGGTTTGGCGTCGTACTGACCATAAATATTGCCCATCATCTCGGACATTATGTTTTTGTGATACCAAGGCGGGCGGAATGTATCTTCTGCAACCAGCCAACGCTCGCGGAAAAGAACAAAATCGATGTTAGCTGTTCCGGGCACACCGGAAGGTGCGGTCAGCACGGTAAAGATTGAAGGGTCTGGATGATCAAAGAGGATCGCGCCAACCGGACAATAGGTTTTTAAGTCGTATTTACAGGGCGCGTAGTTACCATGCCACGCGACGATATCGAGCGGACTATGCCCGATCTTCGTCTGGTGGAATTGGCCACACCATTTGACAATCACCTCAGACGGAGCATCGCGATCCTCAAAGGCAGCAACGGGTGTTTTGAAATCACGTGGGTTTGCAAGGCAATTGGCCCCAATCGGCCCACGGTCAGGCAGATTAAACTTCTGGCCATAATTCTCGCAAACAAAGCCGCGACACGGTCCTTCAAGAACCTCGACGCGATAGACGAGACCGCGCGGGATGATCGCGATCTCCTGCGGTTCAATGTCAATCACACCCAATTCTGTCGCAAAGCGCAGTTTGCCCTGCTGCGGCACCACCAACAGTTCGGAATCAGCGGAATAGAAATAGCTGTCGACCATCGATTCGGTGACCAAATAGACATGGCTTGCCATGCCAACATGCGTGTTCACGTCCCCTGCGGTGGTCATTGTGCGCATGCCGGTTAGCCAGGTCAGACCTTCCTGCGGATCAACTGGATCCCATCGATATTGTCCGAGACTGATAACATCATCGACAACGTGAGGAGCGCTTTTCCAATAGGGCAGATCAATCTTCTGGAACCGGTGCGTATGCTTCACCGACGGACGAATGCGATAGCACCATGTGCGCTCCGGCCCGGGTTGCGTGAAGGCGGAACCTGAAAGCTGTTCCGCATAGAGCCCGTAATTCACTTTCTGAGGACTGTTTAGCCCTTGCGGCAACGCCCCGGGCAAAGCTTCGGTTTCAAAGTCGTTCGCCCAGCCCGGCATATAGCCTTCATGTGTGCCAGTACCGCCAGCAGCGCGATGAAGGCCCGATATCAAAGTTGTCTGATTCATCAGATATCCCTCCAGATTGAATTCGGCGTATTAGTTGATTTTGTAACTAACAAGATTAAAGATACGATGGTGACCCATTCTTCAGACTTCGATTTACGTAGCTTCAGCCCCTACCTGCTGAACATGGCCGCCGAACAAACCAGCCTCGCGTTTCAACCAAACTACAAAAACAGATACGGAATGCTGCGCACGGAATGGCGCGTTCTGTTCCACGTGGGACGTTATGGCCCAATCACATCAAAAGGCGTTTGCGCCCGTGCACGCATTCACAAGACAAAAGTCAGTCGCGCTGTGGCGGCTCTTGAACAAAAACGGTTCTTGAAGCGACAAACTGTGGAAGAAGACAGGCGAAATGAGATGCTATCGCTGACCACTGCAGGACACGCTGCCTTCCAAGATCTGTCTAAGGAGGCAAAGGAATTCGATACAAAATTGATGGCGGAATTTGATCCTGAAGAACGGGCCGTTCTTCTGCGTTGTCTTGAACGACTTGCTGGGATTTGAAAAGCAAGGAGAAATGGTGGCGTGGGAGAGACTTGAACTCTCGACCTCACGATTATGAGTCGTGCGCTCTAACCAGCTGAGCTACCGCGCCAAGTGGCGGCGTCGTAAGACACGAGATCAGGCGGGTCAACCACGAAATGCGTCTTCTCTCACCCAGACGACTAGGCGGATCGCAGATGATCTGCTAGCCCTCTGCCCAAGATGACCGATACGCAGACCTGTCCCAATTGCGGCACCCCTGTTGGGGCGCACCTCGCCTTCGCAAAAATGCTGGATTGCGAAAGCTGCGGCACCACAATCATCCGCGATGGCGCAGCTCTGCGCGCCGCCGGAGATCACGGGGTTATGCTGGACAGCCCCACCCTGATCGAGATTGGCAAAACGATCGATATCAAGGGTTCGCAGTACACACCCATCGGGCATATCCGTTTCGATTATGGCGCAGGTTGGTGGGATGAGTACTGGTGTCCGCGTAGCGTAACAGGACCAAAAGGCGTCTGGATCAGCGTTGATGAAGGCGACTACGCGATCGAAATCCGCGTAACCGGGCGTAACGAACCTAAGCGCCCTGCCAAGCTCGACTTGGGGGTCGAAGTTGAATTCGATCGCGAAATTTACATGCTATCTGAGACTGACCGTGCAACCTGCATCGCTTTTCGTGGAGGCCTGCCGGAAGAAATCAACATCGGTGAAGAGCACACCTACGCAAACTTCACATCGCCAACGGGTGGTCTGCTGTCTCTCGAAACCTGGGATGGCGGGTATGACTGGCACTTTGGGGAATGGGTCGACCCCTGGAAAATCAAGGCGGTAACATGAGTTCCGCTGAAGCGATCCGGTCGATCAATTGCACCTCCTGCGGTGCAGGACTTTCGGTTTTAGGCGGCGGACGCGTCGCAGGCCGCGTCTGTGAATATTGTGGCACGTTGTTGGACGCACAGGACAACTACAAGATCTTGGCGGAATACAAAGCGCAACCGCGTCCCAAAACGCCTTTTGATCTTGGCATGACCGGGGTTCTGGATGGTGTTGATTGGACAGTTATTGGCACACAGGCTGTATCTGAAACCTATGAGGGACAACGATGGGACTGGGTCGAACATCAGCTCTACTCACCAACGCATGGGTACTGTTGGCTTGCAATTGAAGACGGCCATTTCACCTTCACGCGCAAAGTACGCGGCATTGGCAACTCGGGGTGGTGGACGGAAGCGCGTGTCAACGTCTCAGACAATCGTCCTACCACCTACTGGGAAGGCGAACGCTTTCAGTATTACGAATGTGGCACCCGAAAGATCGAATATGCCGCGGGAAGCTTTAACTTTACACCACGTTACGGTGACCGAAGCAGCTACGTCACATTCATGAGCGCCACGCATCAGTTGACCCAAACGCTCAACGGGACGGAACGCGAGGTCGAATTGACACGGTACCTTTCGCAAAATGATGTGCAGACGGCCTTCGGACTGGACCCCACGCGCATGCCAGATGCGCGAGGCGTGCACGCCTTGCAGCAATTCAAAGCCTGGGCGCATGGCAAATTCACACGTAATCTTGGCTTTCTGTTCGCAATCGCTGCCTTTGTTTTGTGGCTGGTTATGATCGGCAGCCCAGAGACCGTGATTGAGGAACGTGATATTCCAACAACCCGTCCAATCTCGCTGAGTTTCGATGTGACAAATGTTCGGGATCTTGTGCGCTTCTCGATCACCAGCAACGCCAATAACGGCTGGGCGTGGTATGATATCGAACTTCTGACGCCAGATGGCGAAACCCTCGTCGAGTTCGGGCGCCAATCGGAATACTACTTCGGCTACGAAGATGGCGAAAGCTGGTCCGAAGGTTCACGAACCGCAACGGCGACCCTGCGCCTTCCAGAAACCGGAACTTATACCTGGAATCTGATCCAGTCCGAGGCCGGTACGTGGAGCAACGGAAGCCGACCCAATCGGGTTGATTTACTGGTTGAACAGGGTGTCAAAGCACCTTTCTGGTTGCTGTTTACGATGATCGTTTCAGCCTTGGCTGGCATTGTGGTTCTTTCACGTCGTATGTTCCACAGCAGCCGACGCTGGTCCGGCAGCGACTGGACAGATGAGGACGACTGATGGCGCGCGCGATCATCTCGATCATATTTGTAGCCCTGTTGGGTACGGGCTGGTACTTGGCTCAAGCCGGGGTCTGGGGCGAGAGCAGCGATTTACAGTCTGTACGAACTGGATCTGCTGGCGTGCCCTATTACGGGGTGCGCAGCGTCAAATGAATGACTTAATAACTGGAGCAAGGCCATGAGCATATTTGCAGCTATTCAGATTGCCGAGTTCGTCGGCACCATCTTTTACGCTTTCCTCGGCCTTGGCCTGATGATCCTCTTCTGGGCGATCATCGAATGGATTACACCTTTCAGCCTGCGTAAAGAGATCGAAGAAGAACATAATATGGCAATCGCCGTGCTTATGGGGGCGATCTTTGTTGCGCTATCAATCCTGATCTCTGCGGTAATCCTGTCCTGACCGCGATCACCGCCCCGGACCGCAAGGCTGCGCTCCTTCTTTGTGCAACCTTCGTCGTTGCCGTTGCGGGCCTTGTCTACGAACTCGTTGCAGGCGCGGCCGCCAGTTATTTGCTTGGCGACAGTGTCACACAATTCTCGCTGGTCATTGGGCTTTTCCTGACCTCTATGGGGGTCGGAGCGTTCTTATCGCGTTTCGTGGAAAACGCCGAATTGGGTTTCACAACCAGTCAGATACTTCTGGGCATCGTTGGCGGGTTTTCAGCACCGGTTCTGTTCGCCACATATGCTTATCTGGAAGGGATCACGGCTATTTTGTTCGTGATTGTGTTTCTGTGCGGCGCGTTGTCCGGTCTGGAAATCCCGCTTATCACACGCATCCTTACCGCGATGGGTGCGGGCAAACATACGCTCGCCAATGTCCTCACCGCGGATTATCTGGGCGCGCTTGCAGCAGCGCTGGCGTTTCCATTGCTGGTCGTCCCACAACTTGGGCTGATGTCAGCATCGCTTGCGTTCGGGCTTCTTAATCTACTGGTTGCAGGCCTGTCGCTTTGGCTGTTTCGAGCGCAGTTGGGTCTGGGACTTCGTTTGGTTTGGACAATATCGGTAATTGCCTGTGCGGTCGCGTTGGTTCGTGCCGAAAGCCTCGTCTCAGTCCTTGATAGCGCGCTCTATGAAGATGAGGTGATCCATTCGCAAACGACGCCATACCAGCGAATAACAATTACGAGGTTTCGTGACCGGACACGGCTATTTTTGAACCAGTCTATCCAGTTCGATACATTAGATGAGCATCGTTATCACGAAATGCTTGTGCACCCGGCTTTGGCGCGCGTGCCTATGCCGAAAACGGTGCTGATCCTTGGCGGCGGTGACGGAATGGCGGTCCGCGAAGTTCTGAAAAACCCGCAGGTGGAACGGATCGATCTTGTGGATCTGGACCCGGCTGTCACTGAGCTATTCCGTGATCATGATGATCTGGCGAAACTGAACGGGTTTGCGTTGCGCAATCCGAAAGTGTCGATCTTTAATGCCGACGCATGGCAGTTTATGTCCCAACCCGGGGAGAGTTACGACCTGATAATCGCCGATCTGCCCGATCCCTCAACCCTGTCCCTGTCGCGCCTATATACCCGCGAATTTTATGCCAGAATGCTGGAGCGGCTTTCTTCGACCGGACTGTTTGTCACGCAGGCAGGCTCACCCCTGTTCGCACGCGCTGCATTCTGGTCTTTGGAAGAAACCTTGTCCGGTACGCGCAATCCGATCGCTCCGGGTCAGGGGCTTTGGACGGAGACCTTGCATGTCACCATTCCCAGTTTTGGCATCTGGGGGTTCATCATTGCCGGCAAGATGGAACCTGCACCTCGAGCCTTAAACCTGCCTGAGGAATTAAAATTCCTTACCCCAGAAAGCTTTGAGGCTGCGAGAGCGTTTCCGCCCGATATGTCCCCTCTCGATGTTGATCCAAACACAATGCAGACACACGCCCTGATGCGATATTATCTTGACGGTTGGGCCGAGTGGTTTCGCTGACCGACTGGTCTTTCGTGCGCATGCGACTTACTTTGAGCATTGGAGGATAGATCATGCAGATGCTCGATAAACTCGCCGCAATTACCGGGGCGGCACATGTCCTGACCGGAGACGATGTCGTAAAGTATTCCGCAGACTGGACGGATAATTACCATTGGTCCCCGCTTGCCGTTGTACGCCCCCATTCGACCGAAGAAGTCAGCGCGATCCTGAACCTCGCGAACGAGACGAATACGCCCGTTGTACCGGTTGCTGGCAATACCGGACTGAATGGCGGAACATCTGCTGACGGTGCGTTGATGTTGTCGCTGGAGCGCATGAATTCCATCCGCGAAATCAGACCAGACGCACGTATCGCCGTGGTTGAAGCAGGCGTCGTCCTCAGCCAGTTGCATGATGCGGCGGAGGAACATGACCTTATTTTCCCGCTTTATTTTGGCGCCCGCGGATCAGCCATGATCGGAGGGGTCCTGTCTACCAATGCAGGAGGGTCGAATGTGTTGCGTTACGGGTCGACCCGCCACCTTTGCCTTGGGGTTGAAGTTGTGCTGGCCGACGGGCGTGTCATGAACCTGATGAGCGAGCTTCACAAAGACAATTCCGGTTTCGACCTGAAGGACCTAATGATCGGCGCGGAAGGCACCTTGGGGATCATAACCGGCGCAGTTATGAAACTGATGCCCAAGCCGATCACATACGCAACAGCGATGGTCGCAGCCCCCGATCTGGAGGCCAGCTTGGTGCTTCTGAACCGCCTGCAAAGTGCGACCGGGGGCATGGTTGAAGCTTTCGAATTTATGCCTCGGATCTACATGGACACCTTGAAGGCAATGTTCCCCGAAACGCGAGAGCCGTTTGACGACAAATACGAAGTGAACATTCTGGTTGAGATCGCCACGACCCAACCCGGTATGGCGACGCCCGGAGAAAATGGCGAGGTGCCACTGACGCGCGCCTTGGAGGATACGTTGTCAGAGCTTTCGCAAGACGGCCTCGCAATCGATGCGGTCATTGCCCAGAACGAAGGGCAACGCCGCGAAATGTGGGACCGCCGCGAGCGCGCAGGAGAGGTGCTGCTGTCGACGAAACCCTTGGTGAACCACGACGTGTCCGTCCCTGTGGACAAGGTTGCCACGTTCTTGCAACGCATGACGCAAAAGCTTGCCGAAATTGATGTAAGTGCACAGCAATGCACCGTCAGCCATCTTGGCGATGGCAATATTCACTACGCCGTTTGGCCAAGTACCGAAAACAAAGACACCCACTTTGCCATAACCGAGGCGGTGGATGACGTCGCGCTGGACCTTGGGGGCAGCTTCTCGGCCGAGCATGGGATTGGCTTGTCGAAACTGGACAGTATGGCGCGTCGCAAGGATCAGATCGCGCTCCAAATGATGCATGCCGTTAAGCTGGCATTTGACCCTAAGGGGCTGTTGAACCCCGGAAAGGTTCTGCCCCCACTCTGACAGGTCTGGAGGCGTCTCACCTAAGTAAAAATTGAGCCGGGGGAGCAACGCCAGCGCACAAAACCGCTGCTTTTAGTTCACCCAGCTAAAGAAGTCGTCGGGCGCGCGTGCGCGAAGACGCGCGGCAATGTCTTCACCCAAAGCTGCACCGTCCGAAATTTGCGCCCGGCCTTCATCTGCAATCACTTCTGACCCATCCGGCCTCAGAATTTCACCGCGCATCCAGATCTCGTCCCCATCAAGGAGTGCGAGACCTGCGATTGGCGTTTCACACGACCCGTCCAACGCGCCAAGGAAGGCACGTTCACACGCCAATTGTTGTCCCGTAGGCGCATCGTGAATTGCAGCGAGCAACTCGGCCACAAGCGGGTCGCTCTGGCGCCGCTCAATTCCAATGGCACCCTGAGCCACTGCTGGCAGGATTTCTTCGGGTTCAATTACGCCATGGGGAACGTCGTCCATGCCAAGACGGTTCAGTCCTGCCTTCGCCAAGAACGTCGCCTGCGCGATGCCCTCTTTCAATTTCCGCATGCGCGTCTGAACGTTTCCACGAAACTCGACAAGATTAAGGTCAGGACGTCGATGGGCCAACTGCGCCCGACGCCGAAGCGAAGAAGAGCCGACTGTCGCGCCCTGAGGAAGATCCGCCAATTGCCCACCATCCAAGCTGACAAACGCGTCGCGTACATCTTCGCGTGGAAGATACGTATCCAGCAAAAGTCCTGCCGGCTGTTCAACGGGCATATCCTTCATGGAGTGCACCGCTATATCGATCTTGCTGGCCAGAAGGTCTTCTTCGATCTCTCGTGTGAACAAACCTTTGCCGCCGATTTCCCGCAATGACTTATCCTGGATCTGATCCCCAGTGACCTTAATCACCACGATCTCGAAGGCCCCTTCCGGTAAATCAAAGGCCTTAGCCAAGCGGGCCCGGGTCTCGTGAGCCTGCGCAAGAGCAAGTGGCGAGCCGCGTGTTCCGATACGCAGGGGGTGAGACGGGCTGGGGAGATTACGTGTCATTCTGTCCTGTCCGTTAGGGCGACTAATGAATTCAGGATCAATTTGCCTGTTGCGCCAAGTCCTGAATCCATGATCTCAACGGTTTAGACAAGACCGAACCTTTCAGGATGACCAGATGACCCAGTCAAAACTGCTTTTGCGCAGTCTCGCCGGTGAGAAACTACCCGTACCGCCGATCTGGATGATGCGACAAGCAGGCCGATATCTGCCCGAATATCGCGCAACGCGCGCAGAAGCCGGTGACTTCCTTTCGCTTTGCTATAATTCCGATCTCGCAACCGAAGTCACATTGCAGCCCATTCGCCGCTATGGTTTCGATGCGGCCATCCTCTTTGCTGATATCCTCCTGGTACCAGAGGCCCTGGGTGCTGATCTTTGGTTCGTAACCGGCGAAGGCCCACGCCTGTCGACGATCACAACGCAGGCGGACATGAATAAAATCAAAGGTCCGGACGATATCCATGACCATCTTGCCCCAATTTACCAAACCGTTCGAAACCTTTCGTCTGCGCTTCCAAATGAAACGACCCTTATTGGTTTTGCCGGTGCGCCGTGGACAGTCGCCACGTACATGATCGCGGGGCGCGGAACACCAGATCAAGGCCCAGCGCACAAGCTGCGTGTTGAAAACCCAGAACTCTTTGATGCGGTGATCGACCGCCTGACAGAAGCGACGATCACATACCTAGACATGCAAGTTCAGGCCGGTGCCGAGGTCGTAAAGATCTTTGACAGCTGGGCGGGATCTCTGAAAGGTGACGCGTTTACCAAATACGCGCTTGAGCCAACGAAACGTATCATCTCAGCACTAAAGGCAAAGCATCCCGATCTGCCCATAATCGCTTTCCCACGCGAAGCAGGCGATGGCTACATTGGCTTTGCCAAGGCGACGGGCGCTGATTGTGTGGCAATCGACAATTCGGTCTCAGCTGAATGGGTGGCTGAGAATGTACAGCGCGACGGCTGCGTTCAAGGAAACCTGAAATCGTCCCATATGGTCACGGGCGGGCAGGCTCTGGTTGACGAAACCCGCGCGATTGTACGCGCCTTGTCGAACGGCCCACATATCTTCAATTTAGGTCACGGGATCACGCCAGACGCGGATCCTGAAAACGTTCAATTGATGATCGACACAATTCGTGAGAGCCGAGACTAGGTGTCGTTAGGGCCACTTGGCCTCTGGCGGCAATGACATCAGTACGGCATCGGGGTTATGCCCAGTCTCGAGCCCAAACTTGGTGCCCCGGTCGTAGACCAGATTGTATTCGGCATAGAGCCCCCGATGGATGAGCTGGGCTTCCTTGTCCTGATCGGTCCAGGTCAGATTCCTGTTTTTCTCCGTTACAGGAAGAAACGCAGGCAGAAACGCCCGACCGATATCTCGGGTTAGCGTAAAGTCAGCATCCCAGTCACCGGTATTCCGATCATCAAAGAACACACCGCCAACGCCGCGCGCACGACCCCGGTGCGGCACAAAAAAGTACTCATCCGCCCAAGCCTTGTAGTCTGGGTACACCTCAGGGCCATGAGGATCACAGTAGGATTTCAACGCAGTGTGAAACGATGCGGTGTCTTCTTCTTTTTCAAGACACGGATTGAGGTCCGCACCGCCCCCGAACCACCATGTTTGTGGTGTCCAGAACATACGGGTATTCATATGAACTGCGGGCGTATGGGGGTTTTGCATATGCGCCACCAACGAAATACCCGATGCCCAGAACCGAGGATCATCTTTCATCCCGGGAATATCTTTGCGCGCAGCCATCGCAGCCACTGCACGCGGCGCAAGCTTGCCATAAACCGTTGAGATGTTGACGCCGACCTTTTCGAATACGCGCCCACCACGCATGACGCTCATCTGGCCACCACCCGCGTCAGAGCCGTCTTCGCTATTACGTTTGGTTTCCGTCACTTCAAAACGACCTGCCGGACGCGACGCGAATGGACCTTCGGTCTGTGTGTCCTCCAACGCCTCAAACGCGGCAACGATCTCGTCACGCAACTGGCGAAACCAACCACTTGCCTGGGCCTTTTTGTTGTCGAATTCAGCGCTCATTTCTATTCCCGTCGAGATATTTCGTGCGTTGTTGTAACTAGTGCGCTGGAATAGTCACCGGATCAACCAAAGTTCGTCCACCATCAATGGTGATCACCTGCCCGGTTACGAAACCGGACCCTTCTGATGCAAGAAACTGCACTGCATCAGCAACCTCTGCAGGCGACGCTATTCGTGCCATCGGAGTACAATCAAGGATTTCAGTTCGAAGCTCTGCTTGGTCTCGCAACGAGTCCTTCAATGAATTCGACATGACACTACCAAATGCGACAGCATTTACGCGAATCCGCCGGTCGGCCAACGCGATAGCAAAAGAGCGTGTCAGCTGATCCAAAGCAGCAGAGCTGACCGAATACCCCAGAAGATCTGCATGGGTCTGGTGCGATGCGATTGAGCTTAGGTTCACAATTGAACCTACCTGACCTTCTTCACGACCATCATCTTCGGCCTGTTTGATCATGCGCTTGGCAACCAACTGGCTGAGGCGAAGTGCAGGCAAAAGGTTTTGGGCCAACATCGCTTCGACATTGTCTGCATCCGGCGACAACGGGTCTGACACCATAAACTGACGAGACGCATTCACGAGGATATCGACGCGATCAAAGGCATCGACTGTCGCAGACAAAAGGTTTGCAAGGGTCAAGCGCTCACGCAGGTCACCCGAAAAGTACTCTACCTGCCCCCCTTCAACACTGCTTGCCTCGCCACACTCGGACTCGAGTTTTTCTTCATCTCGGTCGGCAAACATTACATTCGCCCCCTGATCCACAAATTGCCGTGCGATTGCCAGACCAACGCCATTTGCGGCGCCAGTGACAATAGCCGTTTTTCCTGCGATCGAGAATGACATTGAAGGTGCTTCCGTCTGCTAGGCGTCAATGAGACTGACGCGGTCGGGTTGCGTGAATAACCTTAAATCCGTTTGTCAAAGCGATGGTCTCAACTTTGGCGAACCCATCGGTAAGCGTGCGCTCGTAAGGCAAATGACGATTCGCTACAAGGGCCAACGTCCCGTTGGGTTTCAGCAGATATTTTGCTCGTGTCAGGAACATCTGCCCCAGGCTGGGATCAGCCGCCCGCCCAGTATGAAATGGCGGGTTTGTGACGACGAAATCATACGACTTCTTGGCCCCAAACGTCTGTGCATCTGCCCAGTGAAACGCGGCCCGGGGGTCTTTAATGTTATGTTTCGCAGCCTCCAAAGCTGCGCGTTCGGCTTCAACAAGATCAAGCCTTTGAACCTTGGCATGATCCAAAATAGCCCGGGACAAATACCCCCATCCCGCCCCCAAATCACACACGCAACCCTTCAGGTTTGGAAGGTTTTCGGACAACAAGACCGACCCTATATCAACGGCCTCAGCCGAAAACATACCAAGCGCCGTAACCCATGCATCTGGCGATTTGGGTGCAGCGTTCTGCCAATTGGTGATCACCGCAGGCAAGGTTTCAGGACGCACGAACACCAAAAGCTTCCCATGGGACTTGGACAAAACCTCAATGTTTGAAATCTGGGATTTGAGCGCTTTTAACAGGGGCTCTATCCCATCAGTCTTTTGCCCGTCGACAACCATGACGCCGCCCGGGCTCAACGCATGTAACCCTTGGGCGACTAAATGACGTGCAAAGTCTTTTGCACGCGGGCAGGTCACGATTGCCATGGCATAGCCGGTGGATGGGTCTCCCAGCATGTTGGCGCCAGTCCTTTCCCATGCCGCATAGGCCGGCGCAAAGCCATGTACGACATCAACCCGATCCGCGGGCAGCAGATGTGCAAATTCCGGCGAACAACGCATCACAAGAATGCGCCCACCTGTTGGCAAATCTAAGAGCCCATCAGAGAAGGCAGTCTCTATTCGTGAAATCGTCATGTCCGGAGTAAGGAAACCTTACTCTTTCTCCATCGTACATTGCAGCGGATGTTGATGACGCCGCGCAAAATCCATAACCTGCGTGACCTTTGTCTCAGCGATTTCGTAAGAGAACACACCAACCACAGCGAGACCTTTTTTGTGAACCGTCAACATCAGCTCCACAGACTGTGCATGGTTCATACCGAAAAATCGTTCCAGCACCAGAACGACAAATTCCATCGGCGTATAGTCATCATTCAGCAACAAAACCTTATAAAGCGGGGGCTTCTCAGTTTTGGACTTCGGCTTGGTGACCACAGCGGTATCGTCCTGTGTCCCGTCAGAATCCCCAGGGGGCTTTGCCATATAAATTTCAGCAAGGTCGGCAGAGGCCATATCGAGATACATTCAGATCCCACAATCCAGAGTTTGAGCAGCGGCGTTTTGGCAATATAAGCCCGATCATGCCACTGAAAAGAGGGCAGGCGTTCAGATAAAGCTGTATTGCGCTTAATGCATAGGTGAAGGGCGAGAATTGCACACATCGATCACCACTTTGGGCTTCGATGCCGATGACACACTTTGGCACAACGAAGAGTTGTTTCAATTGACGCAACAGCGATTCGCCGAATTGCTTGCTGATCATGCACCAAAGGCTCATCTGGAAGCCACGCTGTTAGAAGCGGAGCGGCGCAATCTGGGACAATACGGTTTTGGGGTAAAAGGCTTTGTTCTTTCAATGATCGAAACCGCGCTCGAGGTCACTGAAGAAAAAGTACCGGGCAAGGTCATTTCCGAGCTGATCTCTGCCGGCCAGGATATGTTGAACCACCCCATAAAGCTTCTGCCTGGCGTCGAAGATACGATCCGGGACCTGGCTCCAGACTTTAAGATGGTGGTCATCACCAAGGGCGACCTGCTCGACCAAGAACGCAAGCTGGCCCAATCTGGTCTCGGTGAGTTCTTTGATGGTGTGGAAATCGTCTCAAATAAAACAAAAGAAATCTATCAATCCGCTTTTGCACGATATGGCACCGGACCCAAAGCTGCGCTGATGGTCGGCAATTCGATGAAATCTGATGTCATTCCGGCGATTGAAGCAGGCGCCTGGGGTGTTCATGTCCCCTATGGATTGGAATGGGCTTTGGAAGCCGCTGCACCACCGTCCAAGGCATCTCGTTTTCGCACAATTCAGGCGCTTAACGCTCTACCATCGCTTCTCAGCGCACTTGGCTAGTCGAATTTCAACTTTTTCTGCATTTCCCGCCTTCGCGGATGGCTTATTTCATGGTAGAGCTATCCACAGATAGAATTTGAGTTCGGCAAACGAACCAATTGGGGCAGAGTAGGAAATCCACGCGATGATCCGTTTTCGGTTCTCGGCGATGGCCGTTGTTAGTATACTTTACATCTTTTCGGTATGCGCCGGACCAATAAGCGCGGCTCCATATGCCGCGATGGTTATAGACGCGCGAACGGGCGAGGTTTTGCATTCAAGGAACGCAGATGCACGACTTCACCCAGCTTCCCTGACAAAGATGATGACGCTCTACATCGCGTTCGAGGCTGTGCGCCAGGGCGAGATCACACTCGATACTCGGGTCCGTATCTCGCAGAATGCCGCGAATGAGCCTCCCTCCAAATTGGGATTGCGCGCCGGCCAACGCATTGCTCTGCGCTATCTCATTCGAGCCTCAGCAGTGAAATCCGCCAATGATGCGGCCACTGCCATCGGCGAAGCAATCTCCGGATCTGAAGCCGCTTTCGCGCGCCGCATGAACCGAACCGCGGTGGCCTTGGGAATGACCCGTACCAATTTTCGGAACGCGCATGGATTGACCCGAAGCGGTCACCTTTCCACCGCGCGGGATATGACGACCATGGGTCGGCGACTGCATTATGACTACCCACAGTATTACAACCTGTTTTCGCGTCTTTCGACCGATACGAGCATGGGTCAGGTCCGCAACACAAACAGACGCGTGCTGAATGCCTATCGCGGGGCAGATGGTATCAAAACCGGTTATACCAACGCAGCGGGCTGGAACCTTGTGGCTTCCGCACGACGCGGCGATGTACGGATCATTGCGACGGTCTTTGGAGGGCGTTCGGGCGCCACGCGAAATGCGCGCGTGATGGAGCTTCTTGATATGGGATTTGCCCGCGCACCCAGCCGGGCTCCCGTACGAACGCCAGGTTTTCCCGCATACGAAGAACCTCGTGGTCCCTTGGCTGTATCACGTTCGGTTCGCCCTGTTCCTCGTCCAGACCGTTCTGATCCAGAGCAAATGCTAGCGTTGTCAGAAGGTGTCGCCGATGCGTTGGCCGAAGCCGAGGACGTGGGCAACGAAACACCCTTGCTGCCGGGCACCCGTCCCGCCCCACGCTTGATTGCAGAAGGTGACCCCGAACCAGACGCCCCAGTGGCAGCCAACCTGGCTCTCGAAGCAACGGTATCCACCTCGACTGATCCAAACGCACCAACAGAGATGGCCTCCGCTGAGGACACGGGAGCCCGATTTATCACCGTCACATCCTTGGAACCCCCAGCTCCACGTATCATCACCCGCGATATGAGCCCTACAGCAGGTGGCTGGAGTGTGCGTGTCGGCGCATTCAATACCCAGCGCGAAGCAGAACACAGGCTTTTACAAGTTGCGATTCGGGAAATGTCCATGCTCAGCGCAGCGGAAAGAAAGATTGACCTGCGCAGCGGTCAATTCGAAGCAGAGTTTTCCGGCCTCAGCGAACAGCGCGCAGAATTGACCTGCCGACGCCTGCGCGCGCAATCTATTGATTGTGATCCGGTCTCACCAAGCAGCGGCTAACCCGGGGCGTATAATCAGAATCTACGGTCAAAAAACGGTTAGCATCGCTTCCGGAGGCGTAATACTGCCTTGATTTCAGCGCCTTGAAAAACGCAGCCAAGCTGATGATTCCAAGACCCAAGAGATCCGCGGTCAGATAGCTTGGCACTCTCATCACGTTTACCTCATGCGGATCAATTTCAATCCTGTCGCAATGGAAGAGACGTCCGTCCCAAGCACAGCGGCCAAATTCCTAACTCATCCGGCAATGCGAGAGGCACAGCCATAGCAGCACAATCTGAACCTAGCCCAGATACGGTCTTGCCAGTGCCCAAAGGGCGGCATGATGGATCACGGCAATCTCGCCTTCTGACAGGGCTTTATCGATCCGCTGCGCGTCCCAACACAGAAGCTCAATCTCTTCAAAACCACCCGGTTCTGGTAGAGAAACAGGCTTGCACCCTCGCGCAAGGAAGTAGTGTCCGGTCGCGCATCTTTGGTTTCCGTTATCGACAAACTTTCCGAGCGGAATGAGTTCACTCGCATCCAAACCGGCCTCTTCTTTGAGTTCCCGCAATACTGCCGCGTCTGGGGCTTCGTCCTGATCGATATGCCCGCCCGGAAAACTGATGCACACCTTTCCGGGTCCATGGTGATACTGGCGCGTCACAATGATGCTGCCATCTTCCAGAACCGGGACTACGACCGCGAATTCCATAAGATGAACCTGATAGAAGTCGTCAATCACCCGTCCCGGCGCGACCTCAATTGTCTCCTGCGTGACACGCACAAAGGGAGTGCGATCCAAAACAACCTGCTGGTCCAACGTTTTCCAGATATGCACTTGGCGCGCCTCGTTTGGTTACGCAGCGCCCGCCTTAAGGTCAAAGGCTGCAGCCATCAACTCGCGCGTATAATCTGTCTTTGGCGCATCAAACACAGTTTGAACATCGCCGACTTCGACAACGTCACCTTGTTTCATCACCATCACCCTATGGCTCATCGCGCGAACAACCTTCAGGTCGTGACTGATGAAGAGGTAAGCCAAACCATATTTGCGCTGCAGATTGCGCAAAAGCTCAACGATCTGGACCTGAACGGTCATATCGAGCGCACTGGTCGGCTCATCGAGCACCACCAGTTTAGGGCGCAGAATCATTGCGCGAGCAATCGCGATCCGCTGTCGCTGGCCACCAGAAAACTCGTGAGGATACCGGTCCATCATGGCCGGGTCCAAACCAACCTCTGCCATCATCTCGGCAACCAGTTCCCGCTGATCCCGACCGGGGTCGACCTCGTGAATTGTCAGACCTTCCGCAATGATCTGAGCAACCGTCATCCGAGGGCTCAAACTGCCATAGGGATCCTGAAACACGATCTGCATGTCACGTCGCAAGGGGCGCAGTGCCTTGGAAGACAAGCCCTGGATGTTCTGACCCTGGAAAGTAATAGGACCTTCCGACGACAACAATCGCATGATGGCAAGCGCCAAGGTCGTTTTGCCGGAACCAGATTCGCCAACAACTCCTATGGTCTCGCCTGCGCGCACAGCCAGACTGGCCGCATTCACCGCTTTCACATGACCAACCGTACGGCGCAAAAGACCTGCCTGAATGGGAAACCAGATCCGAAGGTCATCTGTTGCAACGATTTCATTCGCGTTATCCGCCACGTCTTCCGGAGCACCGCTTGGGTCCGCCGCCAACAACTTCTTTGTGTAGGGATGTTGCGGGTTGGCAAAGATCTCTGAAGTTTTTCCGGTCTCAACAATCTCACCGCCCTGCATGACACAAACGCGATCGGCAATCTTCCGCACGATGCCAAGATCATGGGTGATGAACAAAAGGCTCATACCTTCTTTGGCTTTCAGTTCTGCCAGAAGATCCAGAATTTGGGCCTGAATTGTCACATCAAGCGCGGTGGTGGGTTCGTCAGCAACAAGCAGGTCGGGTTTGTTCGCAAGCGCCATCGCAATCATTACGCGCTGGCGCTGGCCGCCAGAAAGTTGGTGTGGGTAGCTGGTCAGACGGCTTTCGGGGTCACGAATACCGACCTTGTCCAGCAACTCGATAATCCGACCGCGTGCCTTCGGACCACTGATCCCCTGATGCACCATCAGGCTTTCTGCGATCTGCTTTTCCAACGTGTGCAGCGGGTTCAGCGATGTCATCGGTTCTTGGAAAATGAAACTGATGTCATTTCCTCGGACACGGCGCAGTTCAGCTTCGTCAACGCCGACCATCTGTGCGCCATCGTATTCTATACGCCCATCAACTTTGGCGTTTTCCGGAAGCAACGACACCGTGCTCAGTGCGGTCACCGACTTCCCAGAACCTGACTCACCAACCAAGGCGACGGTCTCACCATGCCCCACCTCAAAGCTAACGTTGCGCACGGCATGCGTTGTCGACCCGCCCTGCGTGAACCGGACATTTAGGTTCTCGACTGTCAGTAGGGCACTCATGAGAAAGTCTTTCTAGGATCAAACGCGTCCCGAATGCCCTCGAAGATGAAGACCAGCAGGGAGAGCATGACCGCGAAGGTGAAAAAGGCCGTAAACCCAAGCCAGGGTGCTTGCAGGTTCTGTTTCGCTTGCAGCGTCAGCTCGCCAAGTGATGGTGCAGAAGATGGCAATCCAAAGCCAAGGAAATCGAGTGATGCCAGCGAGCCGATCGCGCCAGTAATGATGAAGGGCAACATGGTCACCGTGGCCACCATGGCGTTGGGCAGCACATGGCGGAACATGATCGTTGCATTGGAGACGCCCAAGGCGCGCGCGGCACGCACATACTCAAAGTTTCGGGCACGAAGGAACTCGGCCCGTACCACTCCGACAAGCGCGGTCCATCCGAACAACACCATCAGGAAGACCAGCAGCCAGAAGTTCATCTGGAAAATCGCGGCAACAATGATGATGATGTAAAGGCTCGGCGTTGCGCCCCATAGTTCGATAACACGCTGAAAAATCAAATCTGTCAGCCCACCAAAATACCCTTGGATTGCACCAGCAGCGATACCGATGATCGAGGTCAGCAAGGTGACCACAAGGGCAAAAGCCACCGAAAGCCGGAAGCCATAAATCACCCGGGCCAGCACATCTCTTGCGGTATCATCCGTTCCAAGCCAGTGCTTGTCGTCTGGTGCGCTTGGCGCCGTGCCTTCAATACTGTTCACCGTGTTATAGCTGTAGGGGATCAGGGGCCAGATCATCCAGCCGGCCTCAACCTCCTGCCCGTTGAAAAGGCCAGTGCCCTGCACCTGCGCGATCACATCTTCCGGATCGTCCCAGCAGTCTTCCAGTCCACCAGATACAATCAGGCATTGCACCTCCACATCGCGGTAAACCGCTTCGGTACGGAAATCTCCCCCAAAAGCCGTCTCGGGATAAAACGTGCTTATCGGGACGTACAATTCACCGCGGTAACTGACCAGAAGCGGCTTGTCGTTGGCGATCAGTTCCGCAGCCAAAGTAAGCCCAAAAATAAGTGCAAATATCCAAAGGGACCAAAAGGCCCGGCGGTTGGCGCAAAAGTTCTTCCAGCGACGTTGATTTAATGGAGATAGCCAAGAATTTTTGACCTTGGGTTCCGGATTCTCCGTTACCGGCACTTCGATTTCAGTTTGCGGGTTGGAAACCATTGATCAGGTCTCCCGTGTTTCGAAATCGATGCGCGGATCAATCCAGACATACATCAGATCTGATATCAGCCCCATCACCAGCCCGATCAGACCGAACACGAAAAGTGTTCCGAAGATCACGGGATAATCGCGGCTGACGGCGGCTTCGAACCCAAGCCGGCCCAAGCCATCCAGTGAGAAGATCGTTTCAATGATCAGCGATCCACCGAAAAACACGCTGACGAATACCGCAGGGAATCCCGCGATCACGATCAGCATCGCATTGCGAAAGACATGTCCATACAGAACACGACGTTCAGGCAGGCCCTTCGCGCGCGCCGTAACCACATATTGCTTCTTGATCTCGTCGAGAAAGCTGTTCTTCGTCAGCAGCGTCAGGGTGGCGAAGGCCGAAATGGTCGAGGCCAAAACAGGAAGCGTAATGTGCCAGAAATAGTCGGCAATCTTGCCAATGAGGCTGAGATCTTCCCAATTGTCAGAAGTCAGCCCTCTCAGAGGGAAGATTTGCCAATAGCTGCCGCCGGCAAATAAAACCAGCAAAGCAATCGCAAAAAGAAAACCCGGGATAGCGTACCCAACAATAATCAACCCGCTGGTCCAGCTATCGAAGGTCGATCCATCCTTTACGGCCTTCTTAATGCCCAAGGGGATCGATATGAAATACGCGATCAATGTGGACCATAGACCCAGTGTGATGGATACCGGAAGCTTCTCTGCCACAAGCTCCATGACGCCGATGGATCTGAAATAACTTTCGCCAAAATCCAGCCTGGCATAATTCCACATCATCGTAACGAACCGTTGCCAGGCGGGCTTGTCGAAGCCAAATTCCTTTTCAAGCTCCTCGATAAAGTCTTCCGGCAACCCACGGGCTCCAAGGTACCCGCTTTCGGCACTCGCGGCGCCGTCGGTTTCCTGCTGAAGCTCGCTGCCACTGCCCGAGAAGGCCTCGAACACGTCGCCGCCGCCTTCCATCCGGGCGATGATCTGTTCGATCGGCCCGCCCGGAACAAATTGCGTAAGCGCGAAGTTCAACAGCATGATTCCGAACAGGGTCGGTATGATCAGCAGCAGCCTTCTCAGGATGTAGTTGATCATGTGATCAAAGGGCTCCGGCGTCTTTCAGAGCCTGTGCGGCATCTGCGTCAAACCACCAGAAATCCAATGTGCCCAGCGCGAGGGGAGGCAGTTCATCCGGATAACGGTACTGGTCCCAATAGGCGATCGTGTGCACATCTTTGAACCATTGTGGGATCCAGAAGCGCTCTGCCCGCAAAACACGGTCCAATGCATTTGCTGCTATTGTCACTTCTTCGAGCGTTTCAGCGGCGATCGCCACGTCCAGAAGGGCGTCAACGGCAGGATTCTGCAGCGCCATGATATTACGGCTGCTGTCCTCTGCAGTGGAGCTGTCGAACCACTGACGCAAGCTCGAACCGGGCTCATAGCCTTGGGTCAACGTGTGGTTCACGATGTCCCAATCCGCGGCTCGGCGACGTTCGATGTATTGCGCGGTGTCGACGCGTTCCAAACGTGCGTCGATACCCACGCTGCGCAAGTTCTCCACATAAGGATTGATGATCCGATCGAAGCTAGGCGACGTTTGCAGAATTACTGTCTCAAGCGTCTCGCCTGCTGCATTGCGCACCAAGCCATCATCACCTGCAACCCAACCTGCTTCTTCCAACAGCTTCACAGCCGCACGGCGCATGCGACGATTTGGAATGTTCTGATCGACATCATTTACAAATGCCCCAACCGCTTCATCGGTCAGGATACTTTCTGGCAGCAAGCCCTGATCTACAAGCGGTTGCAGTACTTCCAATTCATCTTCGCTCGGCGTGCCGCGGGCTTGCAGATCCGTGTTCTGCCAGAACGAAACAGGGCGCTCGTAGAGACCAAAGAACAGTGTGTCGTTCGCCCATTCAAAGTTCAGCATCATATTGACTGCATCGCGGACGCGCACGTCCTGCCATTTCTCACGACGCAAATTAAATACGAATCCCTGCGCTGATCCAATCGACCCATTTGGCAGTTCTTCGACCTTCACATAGCCGTCCTCAACCGCCGGGAAATCATATGAAGTGGCCCATTCTTTAGAAGAATTTTCATTGCGGAAAGTATACTCGCCCGCCTTGAACCCTTCCATTGCCGCAGAGGAGTCAGCGAAGACTTCAACGCCAATCTCGTCAAAGTTCCAGCGGCCCGCGTTCAGCGGATGATCTGCGCCCCACCAGTCTTCATGGCGGACATAGGTTACCGACCGGCCCATATCGACTTCACCCAGCACGTAAGGCCCCGTGCCCATAAATGGCTCCGGCTGGCTTTCGTCGAGCCGCACCCCGGTTTCTTCGAACCACTTTTTGGAAAATGCGTTCGTACTGCCGGCAAAGCCGATCACGTCACGACGCGGAGCAGTTTCAGTGAAATTATACTTAATCCGGAATGGCCCAAGCAGCTCTACGCTGTCGATATAGCCTGAAACCACATTTCGATATTCTGCTATACCTTGTTCCAGAATGAGGTTGAACCCGAACTCAAGGTCCTCTGCCGTCATCGGCGTTCCATCGTGGAAGGTGATATCTTCCCGAAGATTGAAAATTACCCAATCCTTGCTCTCTGGATATTCCATCGTGGTGCAAAGATAACAGTACAGGCCATAGGGATCGTCAGCCGTAGTTGTCAGGATGTCCTCAAGCATCAAGCTGACGCCTGTGAACTCGGCGACACCTTTGCGGGTGAAGGGATTGAAACTGTCAAAATTGCTCTGCGACGAAACGCTGATGTACCCGCCCTTCGGAGCATTCGGGTTCACGTAATTGAGATGCGCGAAATCAGGATCCTCATAAACGACTGTGCCGAAATTGCTGTAAGCATGAGAGACAGTTACGTTCTCGTGACTTTCACCGAACGCCGCAGTCGCAAGTCCTCCAAGAACCAGAAGCCCCGTACCCCACCCGATTATCTGCTCTTTTATCTCGGTGCCTCGGTCTAAGGCTTTTGCCTTCGATGGCTTGGTCTGGCCGGTCATGTGCGCTCTCCCTGATCCAACTTCGGTCGCATACAAGAAGGTAAAGAGCGCATGACGAAAGATTCAAGCGCAAACACCTTCCCCTCACGCACAAGTAAGCCAGAGGTGAGAAAAAACAAAAAAGCCGCCCGAATCAGGCGGCTTTGAAATTTGCGAAGTGCTAAATTATTGGAACGTTGCCATATAGGCGATCAGGTTTGCGCGGTCTTCGACATCGCCCATGCCATTATATGCCATCTTCGTGCCTGCCGCATAGTTACGCGGGCTCTCAATGAATTGGTTCAGGTCTTCCGGTGTCCAGTCTCCGGCCAAAGCCATGAGACCTTCCGAATAGTCATACCCATCCACCGAGTGTTTCGCACGGTTTACGACGCCATGCAGGTAGGGCCCTGTGCCATTCTTCCCCGCTTCAAGCGCATGACACGCAGAGCACTGGCGCCAAAGGCGTTCGCCGCGAGATGCATCCGCGGTTGCGTAAACATCGGCAAACGCAACCTGAACAACCTCTTCGATCTCACCAACGTCACCATCGTCGGTTTCAATCACATATGAGGCAGCGTGGTGCTTGTCGTGGCCATAGAAGCCGTATGTCGTGTCCGCGGCCCATTTTCCCAACAGAAAAATACACAGTGCGCCACAAAAAGCGCCCAGGATTTTCGTCATCGTCATCGTGTCAAACATCGAGAATTCTCACCTTTTGCAGGGGTTGCGCGGATATACGCGCTTCCTTCATCTAAGGGCAAGCTTTAGAAGGCGCGACGAAACGCCCATCCCTGCAGTATGCTGGGAAGCGAAACCACAAGCCGACAAAAAGGCATGACATGACAAAACGCATTGCTTTCCAAGGGGAACCCGGGGCCTATTCGCATCAGGCCTGCCATGAAGCGCGCCCGGATTATGAGGCGCTACCCTGCCGTGCATTTGAAGACGTTTTTGATGCGGTTAAAAATGGCAAAGCAGATCTCGGAATGATCCCGGTGGAAAATACCACCTATGGCCGGGTGGCGGACATTCATCGCTTATTGCCGCAAAGTGGGCTCCATATCATCGAAGAGGCCTTTGTTCGTGTCCACATCAATCTTTTGGGGATCAAAGGTGCTAAGGTCTCTGATGTAAGCGAGGCCCATTCGCATCTGGTGTTGCTCCCACAATGCGCGACCTTTTTACGCCAGAATGGAATCACCGGGCGCGTAAGCCCTGACAACGCACGCGCGGCACGAGAGGTTTCAGAACTGGGCGATCCGTCTACAGCAGCCCTTGCAAGCGAATTGGCCGCAGAGATCTACGGGCTTGATGTGCTGGCCCGGCATATCGAGGACGAAGACAACAACACCACGCGCTTCCTGATCATGGCGCGAGAAGCTGATATGTCTCGGCGTGGTTCCTCGGGCATGATGACCAGCTTCGTTTTTCAGGTCCGTAATATTCCAGCGGCGCTGTACAAAGCGATGGGTGGTTTTGCGACCAACGGCGTAAACATGACAAAGCTGGAAAGTTACATGCTGGGCGGGTCATTCACCGCGACTCAGTTCTACGCTGATATCGAGGGGCATCCCGATGATCCCGAGGTACGCCGCGCGCTCGAGGAATTGGATTACTTCACATCCTATATACAGATCTTAGGCGCTTATCCAGCAGATCCGCGACGGCACTAAATGGCCGTTAACCACTGCAACCAACATCAAACCGAGACGTATATATCTCGAGAAATTAGATAGATAAAAGATAAGCGACCAATGCAAATTCGGTCGCTAAACCCATTCCAATTGCTTTTCAGTTTGCCGACAGAATGTGTTCACGCGGCGGCGGAAGCGTCGTGCAACATTGGCACGCGCGAGCTTTACTGACTGTAAAAGCAACTTCGCTGTGATCGAGCGCGCGCGGAGGTTCATTTCAACCATCAGCCGTGTTTCATTCACGGCAGTCTCCGCTAAATCAAACGCCAACTCACCCTCCAGGCCACCGACCTTGCCCGATAGCAGAATGTCACTGGGATGATTGATACGCATGAGCTCTGCCATCAATTCGCGTTTGCGACCGCGGAGCTCGAAACGCGCCCTCCAACGCATACCTGGGCCAGGTCGTGTCAGTGTGTCTGATCTATGCAACTCAACGCCTGATGATGCAGCCTCGCGTTCAAAACGCGCGAAGTCCGTGAGGGCGGCAAAGACCACTTCTCTTGGACTTGCGACAATCTGTTCTGTCACAAACTTCATTTGGCTACTCCAATATTTTACACAATCCGCATACGTCTGGACGCATCAGAGTGGCCAATTGGTACGAAATAATGGCTTAGCTAAGGCGATCTGCGAGCCAAGCCTGCAAAAGTGAATGCGCTATCGCGCCACGTCTTGGCTCGGACAATTCAGGGTGCATTCCGGAAAAAACCTGCACCATTTCTTCGCGGCTGACCCAACGGGCATCAGCCAATTCGTTCTCATCAAGCACAATCTCGCGCGATTGAGCTGCCCCTGCGCATCCCAGCATCAGCGACGATGGGAACGGCCAAGGCTGACTTGCGAGGTAATCAACTTTGCCAACACGAACGCCTGCTTCCTCAAACACTTCGCGCCGCACCGCCGCCTCCACAGTTTCGCCGGGCTCAATGAAACCAGCCAGCAAGGAATAAAACCCTTCCGGCCAAAACGGTGATCTCCCAACAAGAACATCATTGCCGTGGGTGATCAACATGATCACGACAGGATCGGTGCGGGGAAAGTGTTTCGCGCCGCAAGCAGGGCAGTCACGCTGCCAGCCCCCTTGGGTTATTTCGCTTGGTTCGCCGCACTTGGAGCAAAACCCGTGCGTTTCATGCCAGGACAAGACAGCGCGCGCCGTCGCCGCGAGTTCGGCGTCGCGGCGCGTAAGCTGCGTCATCACCCCGCGCAACTCAGTAAAGTCGGCACCGTCCGGCGCGTCCGGGTGATGCTGGGTGGATCGATCAAGGAAAGCGCCCACCTCCGATGCATCCGTATCCGGCTCCCAATTGGAGATATTGCGTGCAAACCGTGCCAAACCATCGTCACGACCCAGAAAGATTGGACTTTCATCCGCTTGTTCAAAGATAGGGTGAGCATTCGACAACCACGTCAAAGCGCCTGCATGCATCAAGGGTTTACCGCGCCAGATCGGCAGAACACCCGCGGTGTCGCTTCCAAGCAATTGCCCAAGAGCATCAGAATCACCACGCAATTCCGCGGAACGGTCGAGACCGGATGTGCCAAAGGTGATAAAGTCTTCCATGCTTACCCTCAAACCGCTTCGTTCCACTTCCTGACATGCTCGCTCCACTTGCGAAAGGGGCTGCTGCTCGCTATATCGCGAGGCGAGAGGTTGGCGCGGGCAAGCACTTCGCCAACCCGGTCAGGTCCGGAAGGAAGCAGCCGTAACGATTCCCGCTTGGGTCGTTGTCAATCTCTCACCCTACGCCTTGTGCCACGTAAAACGCATGTATCGTGCACGTGGCGCCTGCAACGGCTGGCGACAGCCCATTCTTCCGAAGAACATACATCTCCAGCTAGGCAACACTTTTGCATGAAGTCGCCCTTATACCTGTGCCTCTCTCGACCCTGTCGATCTGCACTGCTACGGCTTCGAGGCATCGAATATCCTAAAGATTATTTGGAGATTTCCCTCAGCCATGGGACATTCCTGCACTCGATCTGATCCGTCCCATCAACGTCCCGCGTGATACGTCATGTTTACGAAGCCTTGTCGTGACCTGAGGAATTCTCTGTGACGTTTCCCTCTCTTGCCGAACTTGGCTGGTCCGAACATTTTCAGTCGCAACGCACCGAAAGCGATCCGTCTTTTTCACCTTGGCGGCTGAAAAGTGTCTCTCGCTCGAACCTCACCGCATTGGGCCCTGCCGGCGTCATCCGCCTGATCCTCCCTCCGGACCAAAGCACAGGCGAATTTGCCGTAGGCGATTGGGTTCTGGCGGAAGGAGAGCTGGTCCAGCGGCGACTGACCCCCTTCAGCCTGCTTCAACGTCGTGCCTCCGGACCGGAGGCACGCGCCCAACTTATGGCCGCGAACGCTGAAACGCTGGGGATCGTCACGTCCTGCAATGCAGATTTCAACATCGCAAGGCTGGAACGCTATGTGGCCATGGCCGCCAGCGCTGATTGTCTGCCTTTGATCATCCTGACCCGTGCTGACGAGATCGATGATCCGCACAAATTTCAACAAGAGGTCGAGGCAATCTCACCGCTTGTGACCGCAATGACGCTGGATGCGCGTAACCCGGCAGAGGTCGGCAAGCTCGCGCCCTGGTGCGAAACGGGCAAAACCCTCGCATTAATGGGGTCGAGCGGTGTGGGAAAGACCACACTGACCAATGGTCTTACGGGCGCCAATCTGGCAACCGGCGGCATCCGAGAGGACGACGCACGAGGTAGGCACACCAGCACGTCGCGCCAGATGCTGCGCACCAGGCATGGTGGATGGTTGATCGATACGCCCGGTATGCGGGCGGTTCCACTCAGTGACGCCTCGGACGGTATTGATGCAGTTTTTGAGGACCTTGCCGAGTTAGCCACCCAGTGCAAATTTTCAGACTGCTCGCATGAAACCGAACCCGGATGCGCGGTGCTGGCCGCGTTGGCAGATGGAAGGCTGGATGAGACCCGCTATCAACGCTGGAAGAAGCTGTTGGCGGAAGAAGCTCACAACACGGCAACATTGGCCGAAGCGCGCAAAAAAGATCGCTCGCGCCAAAAGCTCTACACCAAAGGCAAAGCGCGCTCGAAGGCAAAGCGCGAGTTTTAAGGCGCGCAGGCGACGCGGCAAAAGCCATCCTGACTTATTACCCAGTCGAATTGGAAAACAAAGAAAGCTGGCAGTCAGGGTTACCATTTGCCTTGTCTATCGCTGGACGCCGAGCAAGCGCTCGCCTACCCTTCGGTGTGGATTCGAAAGGGCAGGCATGAGCGAGACGGGATATCAGGTACTGGCGCGGAAATACCGCCCAGCGACCTTTGCCGACCTGATCGGTCAGGACGCCATGGTTCGCACTCTGAAAAATGCCTTCGAAGCCGACAGAATCGCCCAGGCTTTCATGATGACAGGCATTCGGGGCACAGGGAAAACAACCACCGCGCGGATTATAGCCAAGGGCATGAATTGCATCGGACCCGATGGCAATGGCGGACCGACCACGGAACCTTGCGGACAATGCGAGCCATGCAAGGCCATCGCGGAAGGGCGCCATGTCGACGTTCTGGAAATGGACGCGGCATCCAACACCGGCGTGGGTGATATGCGCGAAGTCATCAACTCGGTGAACTATCGCGCCGCATCGGCTCGGTACAAAATCTACATCATCGATGAAGTTCACATGCTGTCGACCAGCGCGTTTAATGCGCTGCTCAAAACACTGGAAGAACCTCCAGCCCATGTGAAATTCATTTTTGCAACAACCGAAATTCGCAAAGTCCCGGTAACGGTTCTGTCGCGATGCCAAAGGTTTGATCTGCGCCGGATCGAACCCGAGGTGATGATCACGCATCTCCAGAAGATCGCGGGCCTCGAAGATGCATCAGTTGCCGAAGACGCTTTGGCATTGATCACCCGTGCGGCGGAAGGCTCCGTCCGTGACGCAATGAGCCTGCTTGATCAGGCAATCAGTCAAGGTCAGGGCGATACCAGCGCCGATGACGTACGCGCCATGCTGGGGCTTGCCGATCGCGGGCGCGGTCTTGATCTCTTTGAAGCGATACTGCGTGGTGATGCGGCTGGCGCGCTGGGGGAGCTTGCCGCGCAATACGCAGATGGGGCAGACCCAATTGCGGTACTTCGTGATCTGGCTGAGCTAACCCATTGGATCAGCGTTGTGATCATCACACCCGAAGCCGCAGAAGACCCGACCGTCAGCCCCGACGAGCGTGCGCGCGGTCAGAGCCTGGCACAACGTGTGCCGATGCGTGTGTTGACCCGCATGTGGCAAATGCTGCTCAAGGCACTTGAAGAGGTCTCGGTCGCGCCGAATTCTATGATGGCTGCCGAAATGGCCGTAATACGTCTGACCCATGTGGCAGACCTGCCAACGCCTGGCGATCTGGCAAAACTTTTGAACGAACGCCCCCCGAGTGCGCCTGCGGCACCTGCTTCCGGACCGGGGTCTTCAGGCGGAGGAACGCGAGCAGAGCGCCCAGCGCCCGTCCAGCCAGTGTCAAAGCCACAAAGTCAGGCGGTACCAGCACAGGAGAGCGAACGCAATCCACTTGCCAGCTTCGCTCAGTTTGAAGATGTTGTTGCGCTAATCCGGGCCAACCGGGATGTGCAGCTTCTGATCGAAGTTGAAACTTGCCTGAAGCTCGTACGCTATGCGCCAGGACGAATTACCTTCCAGCCGACACCACAGGCACCGCGCGAACTGGCGCAGAAACTTGCGCAGCGCCTGCAAACCTGGACGGGTGTGCGCTGGGGCGTGATGGTTGAAACCGAAGGCGGTGCCCCAACGATTGCCGAAGTTCGGGATGCCGAAGCAAACGAGCTGAAAGCCAAAGTGATGCTGCATCCTTTGGTTTCTGCTGTATTTGACGCATTTCCCAACGCACAGATCACTGACATCCGCAGTCAGGAAGACTTAGATGCACAGGCAGCAGCAGACGCGCTGCCCGAATTAGATGAAGACGATCCGTCAGATGATCCTGAATGGGACCCATTTGAAGACGGCTGAGACGAAGGAGAGAGCAATGCTCAAAGGATTAGGTGGTCTGGGTGACATGGCGAAAGTCATGAAGCAGGCGCAGGAAATGCAAGCCAAGATGGGCGAGATGCAAGCGGCGCTGGAAACCATGACAGTGGTTGGCGAATCTGGGGCAGGCCTTGTAAAGGCAACAGCGACGGCAAAGGGTGAGTTGACCGCGTTGGACATCGATCCCACCATTTTCGATCCAAACGAAAAGGAAGTGGTCGAGGATCTGATCTTGGCCGCAATCAAGGACGCCCAGGCAAAGGCATCTGCGAAATCATCCGAGGAAATGGGCAAATTGACCGAGGGCCTTGGTCTGCCACCTGGCATGGCGAACCCTTTCGGCTAGGACCTTGAGCGATACCCCAAAAGATCTTGAAGCGCTGATCGATCTGATGGCGCGTTTGCCCGGGCTTGGACCCCGCTCGGCCAGGCGTGCGGTTTTGCATCTTTTGAAGAAACGCGGGCAGGTCATGGCGCCTTTGGCCGATGCAATGACCCAAGTGGCAGCAACAGCACGTGATTGCCTGACCTGTGGGAACATCGGAACGTCAGATATTTGTGCAATCTGCGCGAGCGAGAAGCGGCGTAATGGCCAAATCTGTGTCGTCGAAGACGTAGCCGATCTTTGGGCAATGGAACGCGGCGGTGCATTCCGGGGACGCTATCATGTGCTGGGCGGCACACTGTCGGCCTTGGACGCGGTCGGGCCGGAGGAACTGCGCATTCCTCGGTTGATGGCGCGGCTTGAGGAGGAAGAGGTGACAGAAGTTATCCTGGCACTCAATGCTACCGTCGATGGTCAGACCACCGCACACTACATTGCTGACGAAATAACAGATCGCGGCATTTCCGTTACCTCACTCGCGCAAGGCGTGCCCATTGGGGGTGAATTAGATTATCTCGACGACGGGACGATCTCAGCCGCTCTGAAAGCGCGGAAAACCATCTAACCCGCCAAAGCTTCGCACACTTTAGGGCTGATCCTTATTCTGACCCACCCTACATCTGAGGGCGCGCCCTCACGGACAGCTTCTACAAAACTGAAGCCCCCAATATCGATATGCGCAAAGACAACCATATCCCCCGGTAGTATCTGGCCGATCACCGAGCTGCGATCGTTGGCAGCAGATCGCAAGGGCAAGGTCTGTCCCCGCCAGCCGATGCACCCGCTTTCGCCCCAGTCCCTGTAGGGAAGATCCTCAAGCTGCAGCCAATCTTCCATTGCGTCCAGCTCGAGCGTCTTCAGGCTGGTGTCGATCTCGCAGGCAAACTCGGCTTCCATGTCGCGTGTGTAGGCCACAAATTCACGTTCCGCCGCCGTCAGAGTGACATCACCAGGTGTACAGTCAGAATTGTCGAACACCGATTGGCCTAGCGTTGATCCAAAGCAATAACCGGCCTGATCGAACACCATGTTTCGTGTCACCCACATCGAAGCACAGTCCGCGTGAGCAAGACCTGTCCCTAAAAGACTGGCTATTAAGAAGAACTCGCTAATCCGTCGCAATGGTTTCGCCTTCGTTGTTGAGCAAGACGAGAGAAGCGTATGCCGCTTTCCGCAGGAATGCGAGTTTTTGCCGAAGACGGAGGGGTGACTACGCCAGAAAGCGCGTGCGCTCTGGCCACGCCCCCACATGTTACAGCAATCAAACCAGCTGCAGTTGGCCGGACCCCAGAACGGATCGGGGTCCAGATACCTAATTATGTGCTCCCAGATCGTATCGCGCGTCTAAAACCATACGCTCTGCTCAGGGACGCAGACGCTTATGCGTCTTCGTCATCGTCCTTCGCGTCAGGAAGGTTGAAGAGACTATCGGCGTCAATACTCTCGTCGATCTTGTCTTCGTCATCCTCGTCCACCTCTGGCGCACCCGACAGCGAGAACGCCTCTAGACCCGCGATCGCCGTTGGGATCTTGGGCTCGGTGTCCATCGCAAGGCTTTGCTCGGTCGATACGAGCTTACGACGCTCGTCATCGGTCATCGCAGCGCCTTCAGCCGCTTTCTTGGCATTCGCCTTTTGAACGGCGGCATCCAACTCCGACTGCTTACACAGTCCAAGGGCGACAGGATCAATCGGTTGAATATTTTGGATATTCCAATGGGTCCGCTCGCGGATCGCCTGAATTGTCGGCTTGGTGGTGCCAACAAGCTTGGAAATCTGGCCATCGCTCAGCTCGGGATGGAACTTTACCAGCCACAGGATCGAAGCCGGACGGTCCTGACGCTTGGACAGTGGCGTGTACCGTGGCCCACGGCGCTTTTCCTCGCCGATTGCTGCTGCATAGTGCTTCAGCTTGAGTTTGTGCAGCGGGTCTTTCTCACCCTTCTCGATCTCTTCTGCATCGAGTTGGTTATTGGCAATCGGGTCAAAGCCCTTGACGCCCGCAGCGACATCGCCATCTGCGATACCCTGCACTTCCAGCTCGTGCAGCTCACAGAAGTCCGCGACCTGCTTGAAGGTCAGTGTGGTGTTGTCCACGAGCCAAACGGCGGTGGCTTTGGCCATAAGCGGTTTTGCCATTGTCTTTCTCCTTACAGGTCAGACACGGAACTCCCGTCATCAGCCTTTGGGCCGATGGCAACCGAGTTACAGTTGCGGGTTCACAATGTCAGGGAACTTGAGGCACGATATAGGCGAGAGCGAGCAAAAGGGGAAGAGGCAATGCGTGTGCTGTTGTTTTGGGTCTTAAGCGCAGTTGCAGCCTTCGCCGAGGGCGAGCCCGCAGGAGAATTTGACTACTACGTCATGGCCCTGAGCTGGACGCCCTCTTGGTGCGCGGCGGAAGGCGATGCACGTGGTTCAGACCAATGTGATGCAGATACCGGGTTTGGCTGGACGCTGCATGGGCTGTGGCCCCAGTTTGAACAAGGATGGCCAAGTTATTGTCGAACCAATGCGCGTAACCCATCGCGCTCTGACACCGCAGCGCAGGCCGGGCTTTTTGGCACAAGCGGGCTTGCCTGGCACCAATGGAATAAACACGGACGATGCACGGGGCTGTCCTCAGACGACTATTATGACCTATCGCGACTGGCCTATGACCGTGTTGAACGACCCGAAATTTTCCGGCGACTGGATAAAACCTACCGGTTCCCCGCATCCATTGTCGAAGACGCGTTTCTGGAGGCGAACCCAAATCTGGAACCCGACGGACTGACCGTAACGTGTCGCGATGGTTTTATACGCGAAGTCCGCATTTGCCTGACACGAGGGTTGCAGCCCAGAGCCTGCGGAACCGATGTTCGACGCGATTGCACACTGAACAATGCGCGCATGGACCCTTTGCGCTAGAAATACGTCAGGTGTGTAAGTCTCGGGGGCCAGATGAAGCTCAAAAATAAATTAGGTGATCCATCCGTAAATCTTTCGTTTGAAGGGTGTATCATCCCGTCCCCTGTGTCGGTGCAGGCAATCGCACGGACGGGCATTGATATGATCATGCTGGATCTGGAACACGCACCTACGGATCCCTCCGCGCTTCATGCCATGATTTGTGCAGCCCAAGGTACGGATGCGTCTGTTCTGGTCCGCCCGCCAAATCACGATCCGGGGCATGTGAAGCTGTGCTTGGATATGGGCGCGGAAGGCATGCTGTTTCCACTGGTGCGCACTGCTGAGGAAACGGCCGCCTGTGTTGCGGCCTGCCATTATCCCCCGAAGGGTATCAGAGGCTGGGGCGCATTCGTTGCACATTCGCGGTGGGATACCGCACCGATGGAATATTTGCCGGACTACGGTGACCAGATCGTTGCTGGGTTTCTGATCGAAACGGTCGAAGCGGTCGAAAACATTGATGCGATTCTGTCTGTTGAGGGCGTGGATTTCGCCTTCATTGCCCCGTTTGATCTGAGCACATCGCTTGGCATTTCCGGTCAGTTTGATCGCCCGGAATTTTGCGACGCGGTTGCAACGATTGAGGCCGCAGCGTTGGCAAAAGGTATACCACTGGGCGGCGGACCGGTGCGGACACAGGCGGAAACCAAAGCTTTCCTTGAAAAAGGCTATCGCATCGTCGGTGCGTTCGACATTTTCCAGCTAAAGGGCGCGGCGGCCCAAATGGCAAGCTGGGTGAAAGACGCCTAGGCCACTTTCAAAACGATCTTACCGATGTGATCCCCGGCCTCCATATGCGCATGGGCTTTTGCCGCATCTGCAAGGGCAAACTCGCTATCCATCACAGGACCAATCTGACCCGTCGCAAGCCATGGCCAGACATGGGTGCGTAACTGCCTCGCAATCTCGGCTTTGGCGAGATCGGATTGAGGACGTAATGTGGACCCGGTCAGCGTAAGACGGCGCATCATCATCTGGGCAAAGTTCAGCTCGACCTTGGGTCCGGATAGAAACGCGATCTGAACCAACCGGCCTTCCATCGCCAACGCTCTGATATTACGCGGAATATAATCGCCCCCGACCATATCGAGGATCAGATTTGCCCCACCTGAGGCTTTCATCACATCAACGAAATCCTCTTCGCGGTAGTTGATGGCAGTGGCGCCAAGATCGGCACAGGCTTGGCATTTGGCTGCACTGCCTGCTGTTGCCCAAACCCGAGCGCCCAGTTTGTTCGCGATCTGGATGGCCGTCGTTCCGATCCCAGAGGAGCCCCCATGCACAAGGAAACGTTCTCCCGGTATCAATCCACCGCGCATCACCACGTTCGACCAGACGGTGAAGTATGTTTCGGGAAGAGCGGCTGCCTGATCAAGCGACAGACCATCGGGGATTGGCAGGCAATGACTGACAGAACAGACAACGTATTCGGCGTAGCCGCCGCCTGGTGTCAGCGCGCAGACTTGGCGACCAAGCAAGGTTTCAGCACCGTGCCCTGCGGCGACAACCTCGCCCGAAACCTCAAGCCCTGGAAGATCGCTTGCAGTCGGAGGTGGGGCGTAAGCGCCAGCGCGCTGCAGCGCATCCGGCCGATTCACGCCGGCATAGGCCACCTTGATAACCACCTGCCCCGGCGCCTCATTTGGCACAGGACGCCGCGTTTCCTGCAAAACGTCTGGACCGCCGGGCCTCGTGATTTCAATGGCGCGCATCGTTTCGGGCAATGTCATGAGGTCAAAGCTTTCAATTTAGGTATTCGGTGGTTCGGACCAGTGTCCCGGAAAATCTGAAGGGGTCATCTTCGCAGGTGCCTTGATCTTGCTAAGAAGCCAGTTGGGACCGGCCATCAAACGGCTGAGCGCAGGGTTGTCGTTTACTTGCTTCTTGACCTTTTCGATCTGCATGACGTCATCGATCCGACGGTCCAGAAAAGCCCATGTGTCGGCGTGCCCGACGCTGTCATCCCCAAGCCAAAACAGTACGGTGGATCCGTAAACACCTGACAATGTTGCACGTTTTGAGTACCAGTTGAAATCTTCCGATGCATCCCCGAGGGCAGTCCAGATCGCATCCGCTGTACCCCAGATCGCCTTGGCCCCATCAACTGACAGATGAGGCAGGGCAAAGAGTGCTGTGCCCCGTCGAACCACTTCCTTGTGCAGTTCAACCTCTTCCAATCTGAAGCGAACACCTGTGGCGATCCGGTCCCGAAACCGCAATCCGGAAAGATCTTCGCGCTTCAGGCGCGTCACCATGGCCTCGTCACCGCGCTTATGAAAGGCAAGCGCCAGATCGGTCGCCCCGCGCGGGCAGATCGCGTTGGCGAGGGCGAGTTGAACATCCGTCTCAGCAACCGCCGCCTCAAAGGCAACAGGTGACCAGCCATCGAAGATGACATGGGGTAGGATCGCCTCGAGAAGGGCGTCTTTGATTTCGTTCACGTTTCGGGTTTCTGACATGAAACACCCCTTTGGTTTGACCCGGGTTGGCCTGTAGACAAGCTATACCGAGCTTGTTATAGGGCCACGTCCTGCAAATTCATGCAAACTCTAACTTAGGAAGGTGGTGACAACCACATGCAGGTAAGTGTTCGCGACAATAACGTCGATCAAGCGCTGCGCGCGTTGAAGAAAAAACTTCAGCGTGAGGGTGTGTTTCGCGAAATGAAGCTCAAGCAACATTACGAGAAACCGTCCGAGAAGAAAGCACGCGAGAGCGCCGAAGCGATCCGCCGCGCCCGTAAACTGGCACGGAAAAAAGCACAGCGCGAAGGGATGCTCTAAGCCATCCGGTCTGTGCGAACAGAATTTTCAAACCCCCGCGGCCTTGCTGCGGGGGTTTGTTTTTGGGAAGAGATCATTGGTTTCGAACCGATACCGGGCGCATTTTGACAACAGTTGAACCGATCCCGGCCCTGTTTGTGTAGAATGTGAACTTGGATCGGAGGGGGTAGCGATGGTGACGCAAGAACAGATTGAAGCCTACCAGCGCGATGGAGCGGTTCTGATCCCGGGGCTCTTTGCAGATAGGGTCGAGGTGATCCGCGCCGGTATCGAACGTAACATGGCGGACCCCGGCCCCTATGCCGCTGAGAACCTGCAGGACGGTGAGCAGGGTCGTTTTTTTGACGACTATTGCAACTGGGACCGCATTCCCGAGTTCCAGCAGGTGATTCACGAAAGCGATGCCGCGGATACCGCCCGGGCTTTGATGGGCTCAAAGCGCGTGCAGATGTTTCACGACCATGTGCTCGTGAAAGAACCCGGCACGGCAAAGCCGACCCCCTGGCATCAAGATGCCCCGTATTACTTTGTTGATGGCAAACAGATGGTGAGTTTCTGGGTTCCCGTTGATCCGGTGGAGGACGCTTCACTGCGGCTCGTGGCAGGCAGTCATCTATGGGAAAAACCAGTCCTTCCGACAAAGTGGCTCAAGGAAGACAACTTCTTTCCCGATGATGGGACCTATCGCCCTGTTCCTGATCCGGATGCGGCACCTTTGGAATTCAAGGTTCTGGAATGGAAGATGCAACCCGGCGATGCGGTCGCGTTTCACTACAAAACACTGCACGGTGCGCGTGGAAACCTTGAAGCCAAGCGCAGGCGGGCCTTTTCATTGCGCCTGCTGGGCGATGACGCGCGCTACGTGGAACGCCCCGGGCGAACCTCGCCCCCCTACCCGGGCCATGGAATGGTGCCCGGACAAAAGCTACGAGAAGATTGGTTTCCCATTCTGAGCTGACACACAGAATACAATCGTTGATGGGCCGCGTTGGTACGCAATGGACCGACGCAAATATCGGCTGTGGTCACGCGTGATTCCTCGACACACGAGATCTATTACGGGCTATATTTGTGTTATACAGATCTTTAACAACAGAAATTTGCGCGTTTTCAACAAAGTGCCGATGTATTTGCACACTCTTTGCGGAAGAGATCCGGTATCAAGGTGTCAGGCAGGAGGAGAACACGCCATGAAAATCGGATGCCCTACCGAAATCAAACCCCAGGAATTTCGGGTCGGTCTGACACCAAACGCGGCCCAAGAGGCGGTGGCCCATGGGCACGAGGTCGTCATCCAAAGCGGTGCCGGTGCAGGAGCCGGCTTTGAGGATGCGGATTACATCGCCGCAGGCGCAACGCTTCTGGAAACTGCTAAGGAGGTTTTCGCCGCCGCGGATATGATCGTGAAGGTGAAAGAACCTCAGGCAGGTGAGCGCCAGATGTTGCGCGAAGGGCAGCTTCTGTTCACATATTTGCATCTGGCCCCGGACCCTGCGCAGACCAAAGACCTTCTGGCTTCGGGTTGTACGGCAATTGCCTACGAGACTGTGACGGATGCCCAGGGTGGCTTGCCTCTGCTGGCACCAATGTCTGAAGTGGCCGGACGGCTGGCCCCGCAGGTGGGTGCCTGGACATTGCAGAAGGCCAATGGGGGCCGCGGTGTTCTGATGGGCGGTGTGCCGGGCGTCGGGCCTGCAAAGGTTCTGGTGATCGGTGGCGGGGTTGTAGGCACCCATGCCGCGCGGATTGCAGCGGGTATGGGGGCGGATGTGACGGTTCTGGACAGGGCGCTGCCGCGCCTGAGGTATCTCGATGATGCCTTTGGTGCGCAGTTCAACACCGGCTATTCGAGCGCCGGACTTCTGGCGGAGCACCTGAGCCAAGCCGATATGGTGATCGGCGCTGTCCTTATTCCCGGAGCCGCCGCCCCCAAGCTGGTGACGCGTGCACAATTTGCAGACATGAAGCCCGGTTCGGTTTTGGTGGATGTCGCCATCGATCAGGGCGGGTGCTTTGAGACCTCTCGCGCGACAACGCACGCAGATCCGATTTATGAGGTCGACGGGATCATGCACTATTGCGTGGCCAATATGCCGGGCGCTGTGGCGCGCACCTCAACGATTGCGCTGGGAAATGCAACGATGCCGTTCATGTTGGCACTTGCCGACAAGGGGTGGCGTCAGGCCTGCATCGATGATCCACATCTGATGGAAGGTTTGAACGTGCATGCCGGCCAACTGACGTACTACGCAGTGGGCAAAGCACTTGGGATCGATGTGGTTTCGCCGAGCGTTGTCGTGAAACACTAGATCAGGTCCGGTGCGCGCCCTAGCATGGTGGGTATGAAGTCACTGTATCTGCCATTCGCTGATGCCTTTATCCGCTACCATGACATCGGAGCGGGTAAAGATGCGCCTGTATTGGTATATCTTTCAGGACTGAATTTCTCAGTCCTGTCCTGCCATCTGAAGCTGGCCACCCACCCAAGCCTTTGGTCGTATCGCGCAATCCTGATCGAGTACCTCGGGACAGGTCACAGCGAAACGCCTGCCGCGTTTTCATACACGCCGCAGGCGCACGCAGAATGCGTGGCCGCCGTTCTGAAACATGAGGGTATCGAAGGGTGTACCATAGTAGGGCACAGTCAGGGTGGAACGGTTGGGATCGAGCTTGCACATGCAAACCCGGACCTGGTGGTGCACTTGATCGTCTGCGAGGGCAATCTGACGCCGGGCGGTGGTGCAGGTACAAAGTACTTCGCATCTGTTGAGGAAGACCGCTTTGCAACCGATCTTTTTCCCCGCTTCCTGCATGGGCGGCGCAAAGCCGCGATTGAAGGCGACGGAGCTGCAGCCGCGATGCTCGCAGGATGGGTCGGATCAGACGTCCGCGCCATTCACAAGGCCTCTGTCGCGCTGGTGGATCTGGACCCCGAAACTGAGACACGGTTTCTGAACCTGCAAACCCGGCGAAGCTTCATCTATGGAGAGCTGTCGATACCCGAGGCAGGCGCAACTTATCTGCCGGATGTCCCTGACCCAGCTTGGCTGGAGGCACATGGCGTTGTCACCGCCATCATGCCGGATGCGGATCATTCGATGATGATGAAAGATCCAGACGGGTTTGCGAAGGTTCTGAAGCCACTCTTGTAAGTCGGCATTCTGCGTGGTGGCGATTCTTGGATTGCCAAGCGAAATTGGAACGGTAGGTTCGACGGAAGCTTGCGATGGAGGGCGCATGATGCGGCAGGTTCTCACTTTGGTTTTGGTATTGGTCACGGTGGCGACCGCCCCGGCATTTGCGCATGAGGGCGAAGGCCTGGCGGGGGGCTTCATGTCTGGCCTGACCCACCCGATCTATGGCCTGGACCACGTCGTTGCCATGGTCGCTGTGGGCCTTTGGGGGGCCGTGCTTGGGGCACCCGCCCTTTGGATTCTCCCGCTTGTGTTTCCACTGGTGATGGCGCTTGGCGGGGCAATGGGTGTGCTTGGCATTCCGATGCCCGCGGTAGAGCTCGGAATTGCCGCATCAGGGTTGGTCCTTGGTCTTATGGTGGCACTTTGGGTGCAAGCTCCGATTTGGGTCGCTGCCGTATTGGTTGGTATCTTTGCCGTCTTTCATGGTCACGCCCATGGCACCGAGCTGCCTGAAGCGGCCAACGCGATTGCCTATGCAGTTGGCTTTGTAATTGCGACGGGCGCCTTGCATATCGCAGGGATCGCGTTCGGTGCGCTGAACGGTGTGAAGGGTGGTTCCTGGGCGGTGCGCGGCGCGGGCGCTGTTATTGCGCTGGCGGGCGCGGCCTTCCTGACGGGCATGGCGTGATCCGATCCGTTTCAATCCTGCTGGCCCTGCTTGGTTCAGGGCCTGCCCACGCGCATGCGTTCGAAAGCGGTCAGGATGCCTATGAGTTGTTGCTGCAAGGCATTTCGCAACCCTGGCTGATGTTGCCCGTTGCGGTACTTTTGCTGGGGCTAGGGATGCTGACGGGTATCTGGCGCACCGAGGGGGTCATCGTGGTTTGGCCCGCAATGATCGCCGGCGCTTTGCTTGGGCTGGGCCTTGGACCCTTTGTTCCCCAAGTCGAGGTAATTTGGTTGATGGGATTGGCGCTCGTCATTTCCATCGTAGGAATTATCGCGCTGCCATTGCCGTCGCTTGCCATGGCAGGGCTTGCAGCGCTCGCGACCCTTCTACCGAGCCGGTTCCTTATGGAAACACATGTGTTCGGAGAGCTGCCCCTGCCTTTCCTGATCGGAATGGGGATCGGGATCACCACGTGTGCGGCGCTTGCCGCCGGGGTGGTACAAGCCACGCGAGAACAGATCGGCCATGTGGCTGTGCTGATAGGATGGCGCGCCCTGATCTCGTGGATTGGCGCTATATCGATCCTGATGCTCGCCTTTGAACTGAGGCCTGTTTAGATCGGCAACGCGGTCGTGCTGACCACGGTTTTCAATGAAAAGCTGGATTGGAGCTGTGCCACACCGGGCAGGCTGGCAAGGGCCCGACGATGCAGCCGCGCGAAATCTTCAGCATCTTCGGCGACAACTTTCAAAAGATAATCCGCACTGCCCGCCATGAGATGACATTCCAGCACTTCCGGAACGCGGGAGACGGCCTTCTCGAAGGCTGTGAGAACCTCATCGGCCTGTCCTGCCAAAGTGATTTCCACGAACACTGTCGTCTTCCGCCCGAGCTTTCGCGCATCCAAAAGTGCGACATAGCCCGAAATGATGCCTGCAGCCTCGAGGCGTGCCACGCGGCGATGGCAGGCGCTTTGGGACAGGTTCACAGCGTCTGCGAGTTCGGCATTTGTCAGGCGACCGTGACGTTGCAACCTCGCAAGGATTGCGCAGTCAGTCTGGTCGAGTTCCAGCTCTGTCATAGGCTTTCTTTCTGTGTTGGCCCTGCGCACGGAATAGGCCCAATGCGCAGGACAGGGTCCGCGTTTTATGGACCTAGGCAGAGCGTTCCGCCAGAGAATCGCGGATCTGGATCAGAATGTCTTTCTCTGAGGGGCCAGGATCGGCAGCGGGCGCGGGTTCTTCTTTCTTCTCCATCGCCTCCTTGATGCGGTTCACGTTCTTCACGAGGAGAAACACAACAAATGCAATGATAAGGAAATTAATCACCGCGGTCAGAAACGCGCCGTAGGCGAATGCAGCCGCCCCCGCTTCGCGCGCAGCCTCAAGCGATGCAAATTCTCCTTCGCCCAAAACGACAAAATAGTTGGTGAAATCAACACCCCCAAAAATTGCCCCAATGATTGGGTTAAGCAAATCATCGACCATGGATTTGACGATTGCCGTGAAGGCTGCACCGATGATGATCCCCACGGCCATATCCATAACATTGCCCTTAGCAACGAACTTCTGAAACTCTGTAAGCATCGTTATCACTCCCGAACTTGTTCCCTTTGCAAGGCGCTTTTCTGCGCCCATGCACATTGGCTAACAGATTTAAGCGCATATACGCGGGTTTTTTGTGACCGATTTGTACCTATCTAACGATATCAATCACAGAGAGATATCATGAGCGTGTTCGACAAATTCCCCATCAATACAAAATGGACGGCAGAAAATCCGGACCTGATCCAACTTTATTCCTTCCCTACACCCAACGGCATCAAAGCCTCGCTTGCGCTGGAGGAGATGGGACTGGACTACGAGGCGCACCGCGTGACCCTGTCAGACGCCGATGTGAGGAGCCCGGAGTTTCTTTCACTGAGCCCAAACAACAAGATCCCTGCTATCATCGATCCAAATGGCCCCGACGGGCGTCCGGTCACATTGTTTGAGAGCGGCGCAATCCTGATCTACCTCGCCGAAAAGACCGGCAAGTTCATCGGCAAGGACGCCACCGAGAAGGCACAGATCATCCAGTGGGTGATGTGGCAAATGGGCGGCTTGGGCCCGATGTTCGGCCAGCTTGGGTTCTTCTCAAAATTCGCGGGCAGCCAATGGGAAGATAAGCGACCGCAGCAGCGCTTCGTTGATGAAAGCAAGCGCCTTTTGAACGTGTTGGACGGCGCGCTTGAAGGCAAAGACTGGATTATGGGCGAGTATTCGATTGCCGATATGGCAATCGGCCCCTGGCTTGGCGCGCTCGATTTCTACGGCGCCAAAGAACTTGTAGGGTGGGATGGTTTTGCCAACGTGGTGGCCTACTGGGATCGCTTCGCTGCGCGACCAGCATTTCAGGCCGCGCGCAACATTCCACCACGCGAAGCCTGAGCTTTAGGTCTTTCCCCAACGGGCCCGCTCGTTTGAGTGGGCCCTTTTTCTAGGCGGGCAGCGTGCCTTCCAGCACGTAGCGCAGGATGTCTGCGACCTTGGCCGGATCTTCGGTCACCGCTAAAGCGGCAGCGTCGATCTCTTTTAAGGGATGTTGGTGTTCAGGCATCTGCACGACGATGATCGGCTTGCCCAAGCCGGCTGCATAACCGGCATCAAATGCGGCGTTCCACTGGCGGTATTTCTCCCCAAATCGTACGACCACCACATCTGCTCTTTCGATAAGCGTGCGCGTTCGGATCGCATTCATCATCGCGCCTTTATGGTCGTGCCAGTACTTGTTTGGCTCTTCGCCAAGAATAGCCACGCCACAGTCATCAGACGCATCATGATCGGTCACAGGTGCCGAGAACGTTACATCAAGCCCCTTGGAGCCTTCCATGATCTGCTCGCGCCAGTCGGTGTGAATTTCGCCTGACAGGTAAACGTTCAACGTCATCTCAAATCTCCTTCTTGGAAGAACATAGGGCGGATGGCATGCGCGCCATGTCTGGTGATGCACCAAGTCCGGCACAAACGCACCTGTCCTCATTCATCGGTGCAGGCAGGACCGCTTTGTCCGTGCAAAGACCTTAACCGCGCAGAACGCCGCCCGTTGCCTTAGCGACCTTTTCGACGATCTTGGCCGCAACAGCTTCGATATCTTTTTCTGTCAGGGTTTTCTCGGTCGGTTGCATCCGCACGGTAATGGCAAGGCTCTTCTTACCTTCGCCCAAACTTCCGCCGATAAACTCGTCAAAGACGCGCACGTCCTCGATCAGCGCTTTATCGGCGCCAGCAGCTGCGTTGACCACATTCAGCGCCTCGACATTTGCATCAAGCACGAAGGCAAAATCACGCTCTACCGCTTGCAGGTCGCGCAAGGACAGGGCGCTGCGGGTGGTACCCGATGTGCGTGGGAACGGAATTTCAGCGGGCCAGAGCGTAAAGCCAACGGCTGGACCCTTCACGTCCATTTCAGCCAGAACCTTGGGGTGAATTTCGCCGAAGACCCCCAGAACCTTCTTTGGCCCGAGGCAAATCTTGCCTGACCGCCCGGGATGCCACCAATCGCTGACACCACGCAAGATCTGCACCTTGGCGGGCGCGCCCATCGCGGCCAGCACCGCTTCGGCGTCGGCCTTCGCGTCGTAGACATCAACGCCCCGGCTTTCGCCATGTACGTCCTTGGACAGTGTCTTGCCAACGAGGAGGCCCGTGGCCAGCGTATGCTGCTCACCGGGTTCACCGCCATGGAAGGCCGCCCCAAGTTCAAACAGAGCAAGATCCATGAAACCACGCGCCTGATTGCGTGCCGCCGCTTGTAACAGGCCAGGCAAAAGCGCGGGGCGCATGTGGCTCATTTCAGAACTGATCGGGTTTTCCAAAGCGCTGGCCTCATCACCACCGTCAAAAAGCGCCGCGGCTTTCTGATCGATGAAGCTGTAGGTCACACATTCGTTGTAGCCGAGCGCCGCCATGGTGCGCCGTGCCGCGATTTCGCGGGTCTGCATGGGTGTCAACACGGGCTTGGGCACGCCCGGCAGGCGTTTCATCGGAATGCCCTTGAGTTTGGTCAGCGAGGCGATGCGAGCAACTTCCTCGACCAGATCGGCCTCTCCCAGAACGTCAGGGCGCCAGGACGGCACGTGCGCCATATCACCATCCATGCAGAAGCCCAGCGCTTCCAGCGACGCACGCTGCGTCTCTGCCGGGATCTCCATACCGACAAGGGACACGACGCGATCGGTATCGAGCTTGTAGGCGCGCGAGACGTCCGGGATTTCGCCAGCCACCACGATGTCGGACGCTTCACCACCAGCCACGTCCATGATCAGGCGCGTCGCTGCATCCAGTCCAATGGGTGTCCATGCCGGGTCAATCCCACGTTCGAACCGATAGCGGGCGTCAGAATTGATCTTGAGCGCGCGGCCTGTATAGGCCGTGCGGATCGGGTCGAAATACGCAGCCTCGATGAAGACGTTCACAGTCTCATCCGTACAACCGGAATGCAGGCCGCCCATGACGCCCGCAATGGACTCGGGGCCATTTTCATCCGCGATAATCGTCTGGTCCGCTTCGAAGGTGTATTCCTTCTCGTCCAGTCCCATGATCGTCTCACCGCCCTTGGCGCGATAAAGGCGCAGCGCATTGCCCGCAACCTTGTCAGCGTCAAAGACATGCAAAGGACGATTGCGATCATAGGTGAAGTAATTCGTCACATCGACGAGGAAGCTGATCGGACGCAGGCCGATGGCGCGCAGCTTGTCCTGCAGCCATGCGGGGCTGGGACCATTTTTCACGCCCTTGATGACACGGCCAAAGAAGACCGGAGCCACCTCCAACGTGTCGTCTTCAATGGTCACAGAGATCGGGCAAGGGAAAGTGCCTGTGACGGGTTCGGGATCGGTGGTTTTGATCGTACCCAGCCCGCGTGCTGCAAGATCTCGCGCGATGCCTGCAACGCCAAGCGCATCGGGACGGTTTGGGGTGATGGCGATCTCGATGACCGGATCAACCTTGGCCGGATCATTAGCTGCGAGCCAATCAACAAAGGCCTCGCCAACCTCGCCGGACGGCAGTTCGATGATGCCGTCATGTTCATCTGACAGTTCCATCTCACGCTCGGATGCCATCATGCCGAAGCTTTCGATGCCGCGGATCTTGCCAACACCGATGGTCGTGTCGATGCCGGGCACATACACGCCGGGCTTTGCGACAACCACGGTGATGCCTTCGCGCGCATTCGGCGCACCACAGATAATCTGTTTGACGCCCTCGTCAGTATCGACCTGACACACACGGAGCCGGTCAGCATCAGGGTGCTTTTCAGCCTTCACCACCTTGCCAATGGTAAAGTCGCGCAGTTTCGCGCCACGGTCTTCGACGCCCTCCACTTCGAGGCCCAGATCGGTGAGGGCATAGAGGATGTCATCGAGCGTGGCCTGAGTGTCCAGGTGCTCTTTCAGCCAGGAGAGGGTGAATTTCATAGGTCGCGTCCCTTGCGGATTTGGGCGGACGGATAGCGCATGGGGGCGGGGAATAAAAGGTCATGGATTGCGCGGCCTCGTTGCGCAATCAAGCCCCAGCTTGGGGGCGGTTCGGCGCTGCGCGGCGAGAAGCTCGCCAACGCACCTATTTTGCGGTCGTTTCGCCCCGGAAGCTTTCACGCGGTTCCTCAAAACACCACCCGATTGTGACGGTAAACGAGGTTGGGAAAGCGGGCTTGTCGAAAGCAATCACAGCACGTCCCCAATCGGTGGTACTGTAGTCGTCTCCCGCGATCGCCATGAAGGCCGGGCAAGTGCCTGATCCGCCTCCCAACCAGAACGCTTCATGCGTGCTACGGTTTGAATAATTGCCCGCCAATCCGGGAATGACCAGCCGCGCCGGATAGGCGTCAAGGTTGGTGAATGTGAAAATGGCAGCGCCGTTTTCTTCGGCGGCATAGACGATATCGCCCATCATCGAGGTCCAGACCTCATCCGCAGTCGCGGGAAAGGCAAAAAGGGCGGCGGTCAGAACGGAGGCAAGGCGCATGAAAAGGGGTCCTTTGACAGCGGGTGGTGGTCACAGCATGGACCTGAGGCTTTTTTCAGACAAGGGGTCAGCCACCGCCATGGAATTCAGCGGCACCCCCGTATCAGGTTTTGTCTGTCAGAAAGCCAACCCGGTGAGACCCATAAAGGGCCATGGCAACTGCACTAGCTTGCAGTTGGGCCCTAAAGCCCGCCGTGCAGGTTTGGTTTCTGCAATGGACTGAACCCGTAATGCCGCAACCACCTCAGGTCTGAATCAAAGAACGCACGCAGATCGGGAATGCCGTATTTGAGCATGGCAATCCGATCGATACCCATGCCGAATGCAAAGCCCTGATAGACCGTCGGATCGATGCCGGCCGCCTCAAGTACCTTCGGGTGCACCATTCCGGAGCCAAGGATTTCGAGCCAGTCGTCGCCTTCGCCAACTTTCAGGACGCCACCTTCCCAGGAACAACGGATATCGACCTCGGCGGAGGGTTCTGTGAACGGGAAGTGAGACGCACGGAAGCGCAGTTCTACATCGTCGACACCGAAATAGGCCTTCACAAACTCTTCAAGCACCCATTTCAGGTTCGCCATCGAGATATCGGTATCGATGGCAAGCCCTTCCACCTGATGGAACATAGGCGTGTGCGTCTGGTCATAATCTGCACGATAGACGCGACCCGGCGCAATCACACGGATCGGAGCGCCCTGATCCTGCATCGAACGGATCTGGACGGGACTGGTATGGGTGCGCAGCACGTGTGGCGGACGCTCATCCCCTTCGGCGCGCGCCATGTAGAACGTGTCCATCTCGGCCCGTGCAGGGTGGTGGCCGGGAATATTCAGCGCGTCGAAATTGTACCAGTCGGTTTCGATCTGCGGACCCTCAGCCACGGCAAATCCCATATCGGCGAAGATCGCTGTGACCTCTTCCGTGACCTGGCTGATCGGATGAATCGTGCCCGCAGACCGTCCACGGCCCGGCAAAGTTACGTCGAGCCATTCGGCTTGCAGGCGCTCGTTCAGGGCGGCATCGGCAAGCGCGGCTTTCTTGGCTGCGAGCGCAGAGTTGATCTCATCCTTCAGCGCGTTCAGCTTTGGGCCCATCACCTGACGCTCTTCCGGGGTCATCTTGCCCAGTTCGCGCATTTTCAGCGCCACTTCGCCCTTTTTTCCGACGGCCTGGACGCGCAGCGCTTCGATGGCAGCTTCGTCACCCGCCTCGCCGATGAGGCCAAGGTATTTGTCGCGTAGGTCGTCCATGGTCGGGCCTTTCCGAGTTGGTCGGATGCGGGGTAGCGAGACAGCGGAGAAAGTGCAAGGTGGGGGAATGAAGTCGACCTTGATGATCTTTGCTGTAACGGGCTTTTTTCTCACGCTTTGGGGGTTTCTGCCGGACGTGCACCGGAGTGCAATCTCGATTGCTCTCTTGCGACCGCTCACTGGACTGATGTGCCTTTTGGGGATCATCGCGGAGCGCCGCTGGGCAAAGCTCACATTTGCGGTAGTTGGCCTGATTTCCCTGGGGTCTGTTGCACTGCACGGCCTTCCCGGCAAGCCCGGCGAGGATCTCAGAATCTATTCAAAGAACCTGCTGGACGCGAATACCGAAATAGTCGCGATTGCAGAAGACATACGCGAGGCTGGCGCAGACGTTGTGATGTTGCAGGAACTGGTGGACGAGAATGCGCATATCCTTGCCCTTCTTTCCGAGACCTTCCCGCATCAGCATGTCTGCCGGTACTCGGGCAAAAAACGGATTGCGGTTCTTTCGCGGGGCCCCATGACTGATGAGCGCGTCTGTTCGCAGAACCGCTCCATGGCGGGCGCTCGGATCGAGGTTGCGGGCAAGCCTGTCTGGATTGTCTCCGTTCACGTCCCGTATCCATGGCCTGCCGGGACACCTGAAACAGTAGCAGAATTGCGGATAATGCTGGAGGCGCTCGAAGGGTCCGTGGTTGTTTCAGGCGATTTCAATGCATTCCCGTGGACGGGACGCGTTCAGGACATCGTTCGGGCGACCAACACCAAACTTGCGGGACCAATGCGGCGAAGCTACGTGCTATTCGGTTTGCCGCTGCCCATTGACCATGTGCTTGCGCCTGGGGGTGGGCGGACCAAACTGCGCCCCCGGCTGGGATCTGATCATTGGGGTCTGCTGGCAGACGTGACGTTGTAGACACAAAAAAGCCGCCCTGTGCAGAGCGGCTTTCTTTATTTCTGTGATCTTGGCTTAAGCAGCCTTTGCGAGCGCCTCTTGGGCCTGCGCCACGATCGCACCGAAAGCCTCAGGCTCACGTACGGCCAGGTCTGCGAGAACCTTGCGGTCCACTTCGATGCCAGCCAGCGAAAGGCCATTGATGAAGCGCGAATAAGTCAGTGCAGCATCGTGCGAGCGCACAGCAGCATTGATCCGCTGGATCCACAGCGCGCGGAACTGGCGCTTGCGGTTATGACGGTCACGCGTGGCGTACTGGTTCGCCTTATCGACGGCCTGCTTGGCGACCTTGAAGGTGCTTTTGCGACGGCCATAGTAGCCTTTCGCGGCCTTCAGAACTTTCTTGTGACGGGCGTGGGTGACGGTTCCACCTTTGGTACGGCTCATCTGACGATCTCCTTAGCGGTCGTAGGGCATGTAGCCCTTGACGATTTTGGCGTCGGGGGCGCTGAGTTCGTTGGTGCCGCGCGCATTGCGCAGGAACTTGTTGGTCCGTTTGATCATACCGTGGCGCTTGCCGGCCTGACCTGCCATGACCTTACCGGTCGCGGTGACCTTGAAGCGCTTTTTGGCGCTCGACTTGGTCTTCATCTTGGGCATTTGCGTCTCCTATTCAGTTGTAGTCGCGTCACTGACGCTTGCCCCGACCTGCGGTATGCCACTTTGAACCGAGGGCGAGCGATCCTGAAACCGGATCAGGACGCGCGGATAACAGGGAGGTTCGATATTGGCAAGAGGGTTTGCGGAACGTCAGGCGATTTGTTCCAACGCAAATTTCACCAAGCGCATAAACGCCAAAGGCACATCTTCAAATTCCAGTTCCCGGTCGTGCAATTCCCATGTCTGCCATGTCAGGACAGCTGAAAGGATCAGGAAGGCGAGGCCGCGCAGGGGAAACCGGTTGTCAATCCACGCTGTCAGGATTGCAGTGATGGCAAAGGCCCCCATTGCGAGCGCCCCTACCATGGTCAAATCCTGTGCAACGTCCATTTAGCCAGGTTCGTTGGCGAAGATCTGCGATTCATCACACGGTGCAACCCGCAGGATGTTGGTGGACCCTTTGACGTTGAACGGCACACCCGCGATCACGAGCACCTGTTCGGCCTCGGTCGCGAAGCCCTCAGTCCGGGCGGCCCTTGCCGCTGCCACTACGGCCATTTTGAAACGGTTCACCTCGGTTGTGACGACACAATGCGCACCCCACGATAGCGACATACGACGGGCTGTTCCCAGCATGGAGGTCATCGCGATGATCGGAACGCGTGGTTTCTCACGGCTGACCTTCAGGACTGTCGAGCCAGACTGCGAGAAACAACAGATCGCTTTAATATCGGTCGTTTCGGCGATTTCACGCGCGGCAGCCACGATCCCGTCTGGGACAGAATTATGGACACGTGGCCGTGAGGCTTCGATCACCTGACGGTAGGTTGGATCGCTTTCAACCTCGACAGCGACATTGTTCATCGTAGTGACCGCTTCAACCGGGAAGTCACCTGCGGCCGACTCTGCTGAAAGCATCACCGCATCCGCACCCTCATAGATCGCAGCAGCGACGTCCGAAACTTCTGCACGCGTTGGAACAGGGCTGGTGATCATGGATTCCAGCATCTGCGTGGCAACGATCACAGGCTTGGCGGCCTTTCGGGCCCCACGCACGAGCTGCTTCTGAATTGGCGGGACACGCCACACCGGCAGTTCAACACCCAGATCACCGCGCGCAACCATGATGCCATCTGATGCGTCGAGGATCTCGTCATAGGCTAAAACAGCGGCCGGCTTTTCGATTTTCGACAGAATCGCTGCACGACCACCTGCAAGCTCGCGAGCTTCATGCACGTCCTCAGCCCGCTGCACGAACGAAAGCGCCAGCCAGTCGACACCCAATGTACACACGAATTCAAGATCGTTGCGGTCTTTTTCTGAAAGTGCTGCGAGCGGCAGCACGACATCGGGTACGTTTACGCCCTTGCGATTTGAGATTTCGCCACCGACGGTCACGGTGCAATTGGCGTAGTCTTCTCCGCAGTTATCCACGGTAACAGCAATCTTGCCGTCATTGATCAGCAGGCGCGCGCCTTCTTCAAGTGCCTGAAAGATCTCCGGATGTGGCAAACAAACGCGATGTTGGTCGCCCTTTTCCACATCGAGATCAAAGCGGAACTTCTGCCCAACTTCCAGCTCATAGGGGCCATCTTCAAACTCACCACACCGCAGCTTTGGTCCCTGAAGATCTGCAAGAATAGCAATCGGACGGCCTGTTTCGCGCTCGATCTGGCGAATGATTTCGTGACGCTTGGAGATATCACCATGGCTTCCATGGCTCATATTCAAGCGGAAGACATCGGCACCAGCATCGAACAATGCGCGAATGGTTTCGTAGTCTGACGACGCGGGTCCCAGAGTTGCGACGATTTTCAAGTTGCGGAGTCTTCGCATAGGGCGGCTTTCTTTCGGCAAGAGCAATGTTAGCGGTCACAGGATTGCGCCTCATATGCCCCAGTTTATCGTCTTCGGCAACTGGCGCATGGGAAGACAAAGCGTTAAGTCCCCTCAATGCGTGACAATTGGATAACGAATGCCCGATAGCAGCGTAAATACCGGCCTCGCCCACCCCTTTTACGAAATCACCGGCGGGATCAGCCCCGACTGGGTGATTATCTGCGACCATGCGAGCAACCGCGTTCCATTCGAGGTCGCCGAGGGCGATCTGGGTCTGGCCCCAGACGATATGGCGCGACACATCGCGTATGACGTCGGCGCAGAGGGTTTGACCCGGGAATTGGCCCGTTTACTGCATGCCCCTGCGGTGCTGTCGAACTACTCAAGGCTCGTGATTGATCCCAATCGGGGCGAATATGATCCGACGTTGCTGATGCGGCTTTATGACGGAACTATTATTCCCGCCAATCGGCACGCAGATGAAACCGAACGCGAAAGGCGGCTCGAGCTGTTTCATCGTCCCTACCACAAAGCCATTGCCCGCATTCTTGCGGGCCATCCAGAAGCGTTGCTGGTTTCGATCCACTCATTCACGCCTCAACTCAAGGGTCGGGACGTGCGACCTTGGCATGTGGGGCTTTTGTCCTCAGACGACAGACGGATGGCGGATCCGCTTCTGGAGGAACTGCGGCGCGATCCTGAACTGGTGGTGGGCGACAATGAACCCTATTCGGGGCATCTGCCCGGGGACACAATGGACCGCCATGGCGTTGCGCCAGGACGACCCCATGTCTTGATCGAAGTGCGCAACGACCTCATTTCTGATCCAGAGCGCCAGCGCGCCTGGGGCCAGCGCCTTGCACGTGCACTGACTGCCACACTTTCCCGCTTCAAGGAGATTCAACATGGATGAGCAAACCCAGATCGAGTTGGAGGCTGCCGCTTTCCGTGCGCTGCGCAAGCACCTGATGGAAGAGCGTACCGACGTTCAGAATATCGACATGATGAACCTTGCCGGGTTTTGCCGGAATTGTCTGAGCCGCTGGTATCAGGAAGCCGCCGCAGAAAAGGGCATCGAGATGTCCAAGGATGACGCGCGCGAAAGCTTCTACGGCATGACGATGGCCGAGTGGAAAGCAAACTATCAGACAGAAGCCACCGCAGAGCAAAAAGCTGCGTTTGGGACGTCATCTCAAGGCCACTAGAGCCATCACGCCTGTCAGACTGACGCCGGTCAAAGCGTCAGTTTCTCAGGTTATTGATGCAAGTGGATAGAATGGGAGCCCTCGCCCCCAAAGCATCAAAGTGCAGCCTTGCGGCTTTCTTCGAGATAGATTTCGCGAAGGCGCTTGGCGATCGGACCCGGAGCGCCTGTACCGACCGCTGCGCCATCGATGGACACGATTGGCATGACAAAACTGCTGGCCGAGGTGATGAACGCCTCGGCGGCATGCTGGGCCTCTTTGATGGTGAAAGGGCGCTCTTCCAGCTTCATCTGAGCCTCGTTGGCCATGTTCAGAACGGCGGCACGGGTGATCCCATGAAGGATTTCCGTCGACAGATGGCGGGTTACGATGGTCCCGTCATGGGTGACGATATAGGCGTTGTTTGACGTCCCTTCAGTGACGAAACCATCTTCAACCATCCAAGCGTCATCTGCGCCTGCGGCTTTTGCCATCATCTTTCCCATGGAGGGATACAGAAGCTGAACCGTCTTGATGTCGCGCCGACCCCAGCGCTCATCTGGGATCGAGATCACCTTGATCCCGCTATCGGCTGCGGCGCTGATCGCAATTTGTTTGGCTTGGGTGAAAAGCACGAGCGTCGGCTTGGTGTCTGCAGATGGATAGACAAAATCGCGATCGGCAGCACCACGGGTGACCTGCAGATAGATCAGACCTTCGTTCAGGTCATTCCGCGCGATAAGTTGACGGTGGATTTCCAGCAATTCCTCTTCGGTGCAGGGCTCTTGCATATCAAGCTCATTCAGAGAGCGCGCCAACCGTTTGGCGTGTCCGTCAAAGTCGATCAGCTTGCCGTCCAGCACGCTGGTGACTTCGTAAACGCCATCTGCAAACAGGAACCCTCGGTCGAAGATCGAAATCTTCGCGTCTTCTTCGGGCAGATACTCTTCGTTGACGTAGACTGTGCGGCTCATGAGGGGGCTCCGTCGTTTCGATCGCGATCTCGTTTACCGGGCTGATCCTGCCCGTCAAGCGCTATCCCCAAAGCGCAGGCTCGGGGGGATAAACGCCGGCCTCGTCAAAGCGAAGCGGGGGATCTCGATCTTCAGCCAATAGAAGCGGTCCGTCGAGGTCAGTATAGTCCGCACCTTGAGCAAGAAGCGTCGCGGGTGCCATTGCGAGCGACGTGCCCACCATGCAGCCAATCATGATCCGATAGCCGTCTGCCAAGGCAGCCTGCTTCAGCGCCAGAGCTTCCGTAAGGCCGCCTGTCTTGTCGAGCTTGATATTGACCATGTCGTACTTGCCTTTAAGTCCGGGGAGGGACGCTCGGTCATGACAGCTTTCATCGGCACAGACCGGAACCGGACGGGCGATTTCAGCAAGCATGTCGTCCTGACCCGCGGGCAGCGGCTGTTCAACGAGCGCGACACCCAAGCGCGTCAGATGCGGGGCAAGATCGGCGTAGACTTCGGCAGACCAGCCTTCATTGGCGTCGACGATAATCTTCGCGCCTGGCGCGCCACGACGGACAGCTTCGAGGCGGGGCATATCATCCGGCGTGCCAAGCTTGATCTTCAGAAGCGGACGGTGCGCGTGTCTGGCCGCACTGGCTTCCATCTTCTCGGGTGTATCCAGGGACAATGTATATGCTGTGATCGCAGGCCCCGGTTCCGGCAGACCTGCAAGATCCCAGACCCGTAGGCCTGCCTGCTTGGCTTCGAGGTCCCACAACGCGCAGTCGAGCGCGTTTCGCGCGGCTCCGGGTTCAAGGGCGTCTTGAAGGGCCGCGCGTGTAATGTCCTGCGAGAGGCCCTCAATCTCGGCCGTGACGCTGTCGAGGCTTTCGCCATAGCGGGCGTAGGGCACACATTCGCCCTGCCCGGTCACGCCGCCTCTTTCAACGGTCACGCGAAGGACACGCGCCTCGGTTCGAGAGCCGCGTGCAATGGTGAAAACCTCGGCCAGCCTGAAGCTGTCCGCCTGGACTGTGATCATTCGGCGGCCAGAACTGACGGTTCATCCAGTGCGACAAGCGCGTCAACAAGACGGCCCGCACCCTGACGGAATGGATCGATGGTGGGCAGTCCCATGCGGTCTTCCACCTCGGCGAGATAGGCGTTTGCCTCATCATCGCTGAGTGCCTTGGTGTTCACCGAGATCCCGACAACCTTGCAATTTGGGTTAACCACATGCGCAAGGGTCAGGGACAGGTCGCGCAAGGCTTCCAATGAAGGCAGGTCGTAACCTGGCAGCCCGCGCATATGGGTGCGTGTGGGCTCGTGGCTGAGGATCAGCGCATCGGGTGCACCGCCGTGGATCAGGGCCATGGTCACACCGGAATAGGACGCGTGAAACAGGCTGCCCTGCCCTTCAATCAGGTCCCAATGATCGTCGTCATTGTCCGGGGTCAGCCATTCGACCGCACCGGCCATGAAATCCGCAATCACTGCATCAAGCGGAACACCATTGCCTGTAATCAGAATGCCGGTCTGGCCGGTGGCACGGAACGTAGCCTTCATCTCGCGCTTGCGCATTTCTGCTTCCATCGCAATGGCCGTATACATCTTGCCAACCGAGCAATCGGTACCAACGGCCAGGCAACGTTTGCCCGTGCGCTTTACGCCATTTGCGATCGGATATTCGACATCTGGCACCCGCACATCGTGCAGGGTGCGCCCTTCGGCGTCCGCCACGGCCACGAGATCAGGCTCATCGCGCAACAGGTTGTGCAGGCCACTCGCAATATCGAAACCCGCCATAAGCGCGTCGATCAGAACATGCTTCCATTCGGGCGAGATGACACCGCCGCGATTGGCCACCCCGATCACAAGGGTTTTTACGCCAGCCGCTTTTGCGGTCTCGAGATCCATATCGGGAAGGCCAAGATCAGCCTTGCAACCTGGCAAACGAAACTGACCAACCGCAAACTCAGGGCGCCAGTCGGCAATCCCTTGGGCCACTTTGGCTGCGAGTGCATCAGGAGCGTCGCCAAGAAAGAGAAGGTAAGGAGTACGAATCATAGCAGCGGCCTCGGTCTGGGGAAGAGTCGCGCGAATGTATCAGGACAGCATGGGATTTCTTCGTTTTTTCTAAGGGTAAACCCAGATACATTCGAATATTTTTCGATATTTGATCTATCTTTATGAAGATTCTTGCGGGCATTATCTGGGCTCTATCAGAAATTGCCGGTATCTTTCGCTTTGGCCTCTTCCCTTCCAATGGTAAAATATCTTCACTGGCGTCGCCATCTCAGGAAAGCCACCACATGACACGCTATCATCCGCTCCTCGTCGCCCTGCATTGGATCCTTGCCTTGATGATCCTTTTTTCACTTGTCATTGGGGGATCTGGACTGGAGCGTCTTCCAAATTCCGATCCCGCAAAAGTCGATGCGCTTGCCCGTCACATGATTTTCGGATCCATCATCCTGATCCTGATGATTTTACGACTGATCACCCGCGTTCTTTCCCAAAAACCCGTACATGTCAGCAACGGAAGCGCCTTGCTCGACCATATCGGCACTTGGGTCCATTGGCTTTTCTACGTGTTGGTGTTTGGTGTCTGCGTCAGCGGCATCGGGATTTCTGTCGCTACTGGACTACCCGATATCGTGTTCTTTGGATCAGAAGCTCCGCTGCCCGAAAGTTTCTGGGACTATCCGGCGCGTACTGCACATTACGTCCTGACCACAGCTCTGCTGGCACTGATCGCAGTGCATGTGACTGCCGCGCTTTATCACCAGCTGGTCATCCAGAACGGACTGATTTCGCGCATGTGGTTTGGAAAACGGACCGACTAAGCCGCCAGCCCCTTGGAGCCAAGTGCAAGGAACTTCTTGCGCCGTGCCCTGAGAATCTGATCCCCGGATTTTCCATCAAATTTGGCAAGCATCTGGTTCAGGGTCTTGCCAACATTCTTGATAACCTGATCGCGGTGTCGCTGTGCCCCGCCAATTGGTTCATTGATGATCCGGTCAATCACGCCGAGCGACTTCAGGTCTTGCGCTGTCAGACGCAGCGCTTCGGCGGCTTCGCGCATCTTCTCGGCATCTTTCCAGAGAATCGACGCACAGCCTTCGGGTGAAATTACCGAGTAAATCGAATGCTCGAGCATTGCGAGTTCGCTTGCCGTCGCGAAAGCAACGGCGCCACCGGAACCACCTTCACCGATGATCACGCTGACCAATGGTACCTTCAGCTGAAGGCAGGCTTCGGTGGACCGGGCAATGGCTTCGGACTGACCGCGTTCTTCCGCGCCTTTGCCCGGATAGGCACCGGGTGTATCGACCAGTGTCACAACGGGAATGCCGAACTTGTCGGCCATTTCCATAAGGCGGATCGCTTTGCGATAGCCTTCTGGACGCGCCATGCCAAAATTGCGTTCGATCCGCGTTTTGGTGTCGCTGCCCTTTTCGTGCCCGATCACCATAACGGGACGGTCATCAAGCCGTGCGAGCCCCCCCATAACCGCATGATCGTCCGCAAAGTTCCGATCGCCCGCGAGCGGTGTATATTCCGAGAACAGCGCTTCGATGTAGTCCTTGCAATGCGGCCGGTCGGGGTGGCGCGCCACCTGACATTTCCGCCAGGGGGTCAAGGACCCATAAAGCTCAGCCAGTAATTCGTCGGCCTTTTTGTCGAGCGCTTTTGCTTCGCCTTCAACATCCATCTCCGGATTGGACCGCGCCATTGCACGCAGCTCTTCCGCCTTACCTTCAATTTCGGCGAGCGGTTTTTCAAACTCGAGATAGTTCTGCATCAGGGCCTCCGGTCACTGGCCCGTATATGGCGACACTCGGCAGACTATGCAACTGAGCATGGTGTATGACTTTGGCCCGTGAAAGGGAAACTCACAAGCGCGTGCCAATATGCTCCTGCATCAATCTGCGTCAGGCAGCTGCGATCATTTCGGCTTGTTTCACGATCACTTCGGCCTGTTTGATTGATGCGATATCAACAAGACGACCTTTGTAGACAGTTGCGCCCGCCCCGCTGGCTTTAGCCTGTTCCATCGCAGCGAGAATCTCTCGCGCCTCGTTGACAGCCTCCTCAGATGGCGTGAAAACTTCGTTGGCCAAGGCGATCTGCTTTGGATGGATGGCCCATTTTCCCACCATTCCGAGTGTGGCGGAGCGCAGCGCCTGGGCGCGGTAGCCATCATCATCAGAGAAATCTCCGAACGGACCATCAACGGGCAAAACGCCATGGGTTCGACATGCCGCGACGATGGCCGCCTGGGCCCAATGCCAAGGGTCTGACCAGTGCTTCTGACCCTCACGGATCATGTAGTAGTTTTCCTGCGTGCCACCGATACCAATGGTTTGCATCCCCATGGACGCCGCAAAATCGGCTGCGCCAAGGCTCATAGCCTGCATGCGCGGGCTGGCGGCGGCAATCTCTTCAGCATGGGCAATGCCCGCAGCGCTTTCGATGATGACCTCAAAGCCAATGGGCTTCGTGCGTCCCTTGGCGCGCTCGATGGCGGTGACAAGTGCATCAACCGCATACACATCTGCGGCGCACCCAACCTTCGGGATCATGATAATGTCGAGCCGGTCCCCGGCCTGTTCCAACACGTCAACCACGTCGCGGTACCAATAAGGGGTATCAAGCCCATTTATGCGTACGCTGAGCGTCTTGTTACCCCAGTCGACGGTATTGATGGCTTCGATGACATTGGCGCGCGCAGCGTCCTTGTCTGTCGGGGCAACGCTGTCTTCCAGATCAAGGTTGATAACATCCGCAGCACTTGCCGCCATCTTTGCAAAAAGCTTGGTATTTGAACCCGGGCCAAAGAGCTGACAGCGATTGGGGCGAGCGACAGGGGCGGGTTGCAGGCGGAAAGACATCTGGCGACTCCGTGACGTAATGAAGTTTCAACATAGCTGCCACATGGGTTAGATTATTGCGCGCACGTTCGCAATGCCGATTTTGCGGGTGCAGCAATTTCGCTCAACTCACCGCTACCACAAGGTCTTTCTTGCGTGCGGCAGCCATTCCTCATCATAGGTTTTGCCATCGAATTTCCCGGACGAAATTTCGGAAAGCATATCTCCGACAGATGGCAATACACCGTCGAAATCTCCCATCCAAAGTGCTGAGCGCATCAACGCTCTTGCGCATTGGCTGTAGACCTCTGCGATGCGGATTATGATTACGCTCCGCGGTCGCTTTTGCCCCGGGCGCTCGAACCGCGCCAGTATTTCGTCATCGACCGCAAGAACAGCGTCACCGTTGACGCGGATCACGTTGTTCTTGCCGGGAACCATGAACATGAGCGATACGCGTCCATCCTCAACGATATTTCGCAGGGAATCCATACGGTTGTTACCACGCCAGTCCGGCAGTGCGAGCGTACGGTCGTCGAGAATGGAAACGACAGGATCTTCGTCACCACGCGGAGAGCCATCTGTTCCACCTGGGCCAACGGTGGTCAGGACACAAAAGCGAGCGGCTTCAATCCACGCACGATAGGCCGGTGTCAGGAAATCTGTGACCTTCAATAAAGACGCTTCGCCCGGCTTGCCGTATAACGCTTCAAGCTCGGCAATCGTCGCGATGGTCTTCATGATGCAACGAAGCCAGCATCTTCCATCAACCGGTTTGATGCAGTTTCAACGTCGTCTTCCAGCCGTGACATAAACTCGGGCAACGCCAGTCCAGGCGCTATTACGGGCAAGAATTCAACGACCGCAAGGCCAGGCTTTCGTAAAATGCCATGACGGGGCCAGAACACACCTACATTGGTAGCGGCAGGATAGCAGGGCTGTTCCAGCGCTATGTAGAGCGCTCCGACCCCCGACTTATAGGCCCGCGCGACGCCCGGCGCGACACGTGTACCCTGCGGATAGATTATCAGCTGCCCCGGAGGCGCTTCTGGATCTCTTACACCTGCAACCATCTGCTGAATCGCAGCGGCCTTCTTGCCCCGATCGACAGGAACGCACCCAATCCGCTTTCCGAACCAGCCCAGGATCGGCGCCCAGCGCAGTTCCTTCTTCATTATAAATTTCGGTTCTGGCACGACGGACACGATCAGGATGATGTCAAAGAAGCTTTGGTGCTTTGACGCGATCAGAACCTCCCCCGTAGGGATGTCGCCTCGAACTTCCGATTTCAGGCCCACCATCCACGACGCAGTCCACCGCACCCAACGGCAGTAAGTGTGCACACCGTCATAGGCAGACTGTCGGCGAAACACGGCCAAAGGTGCGTAGTAAATCGCCAGAACCGCCATCATCAGATACATCTGAATGATGAAAATAAATGAGACGATATATTGCCAAGCCGTTTTCATGGCAGTCCTTTCAATACGCGCGCAGCGGCATGGCGCGTCGCGAGAAGCGCCAGAACCGCCACGACCGGTGGTACGAATATTGGGGTGATCCATCCCAGCCCTTCGAAACTAAGGTCCGTCAGGAAACTTTCAGAGGTCCGTGTCCCTGGCAGAAGCGTGATCGCAATGACACCCGCTGCAGCCCCAACGGTTGCACCAAGGGCGGCGCGATTGGTGAAACGTCGCATAAATGCACCCGCAATGTAGCTGTCGCGTGCGCCCACAAGACGCAACACTTCTATGACCTGCTTGTTTGCAGCCAGCGCAGCCTGCGCTGCAAGGGTGATCATCGCCGCTGTGGCGCAACCGATCAGCAGCAAGGACAGCAAACCAAGTAGGCGCAGTCCTCCTGCCGCTTCGACCAACGGTTGCCGCCAGCGTGTGTGGTCATCAAGAACCGCGTCTGGCGCTTCAGCCTCCAGCCGCAGCCGCAAGCCTTCCGCAGCAAACCCGTCTCCCGCTTCAATGACTTCAATCAGCGCAGGCACTGGAAGCGCATCGATTGGAATTCCCGCACCAAGCCAGGGTTCTAGCAGCGCGGCTTGTTCCTCGTTGCTTAGAACGCGGAATTCCGAAATGCCTGGCGTGGTTTGCAGAATACTTTCAACGGCAGCAACCTGCGCGGCCATCTGGTCCTGTGGCGCTGAGATCCGAATGGTTGATGACCTAGCGAGGGCATCGCTCCATTGCGTGGCTACCCGCGAGGTCGCCAACGAAAGGGCAAGCGCAAACACCGCGAGAAACGCCAGCGAAGCAGCCGTGAACAGCGTAAGACGGACTGTGTAACCCGTTGGCGGGACGATCCTGTCAGCCTGTCTGTCAGTCGCGAGCACGAGAAGATTGGACAGCTTCATAGATCTGCCCCTGCCAGTGTGAGACGACCGCCTGTTATGCGCAAAACGCGCGTGGACACTTGGCTCTTTGAAGCCCTGATCAGGGATAGATCATGGGTCGCGATCAGTACTGTTTTACCCATTTTGTTCAGCTCGACCAGCAACGACAACAACCGCAGAGACATGTCCCAGTCGACGTTACCCGTTGGTTCATCGGCCAGAATAATATCTGGCGCCGTCATCACAGCTCGCGCGAGCGCCGCTCTTTGTCGTTCACCGCCTGAAAGTTCCTGAGGATACTGCATGGCCTGGTCGCTCAACCCGACCCAGCCCAACAAATCGTCCAGATCAGAAGCTGAAATCGGGCGCCCGGATACTGTGAGCGGCAAGGCGATGTTTTCGGCGACACTGAGGTGATCGAGAAACTGGCAATCCTGATGTACGACACCGATCTTCAGCCGCAAAGACGCGACGGCGTCTCGCGACAATTCTGGGCCGTCGACTCCGAAGAAACGAACATGCCCAAGTGTCGGCTGAAGATCTTTATAGCAGAGCTTCAGTAAAGTGGTTTTCCCAGCCCCTGATGGTCCCGTCAGAAAGTGGAACGATCCAGGCGCAAGTTTCAAGGACACGTCGGACAACAGCGCGGGGCCATTGCCATAACTGTAGGCGACATTGTCCAGCTCGATCACGCGCGCGGGTTCCTTAGAGCGGTTGTTGAAACCCTGTTATCGGCGCAGAGGCGGTGTTGCAATCACGCTTAAACCTCTGCGACCACTTGGAAAGACCCATCAGCGTTGATAGGTAGACGTTGAAGGTATGTAAGGTTTCGCACCTTAGAAAGGGACCTTGATGCGGCTGGTTTGTCCAAACTGCAGCGCAGAATATGAAGTAGACGTCAGCGTCATTCCAGCCGAAGGGCGGGATGTGCAGTGCTCAAACTGTGCTCATACATGGTTTGAACCTCACCCTGATGAAGCCAAGGCGCCTGCTAAGGATGCGGAAAATGCTGCTGGACCAGCGCAGTCCGCACGCCCCAAACGGATTCAACCTCGGGTTACCGTGACACGGGCAGAAGAGCTCAACAATCCGCAGCCCGCACCCCAGCCCGAGCCACAGCGCAGGTCACGCGTAGCGGCTGAACGAGCCGCGCGTGCCCAAGTGGGTTCGACACCTGTCACTGAAGACGATCCCGCGCTGCGGCCCGCCCCCAAGCGCAATATCGATCCCAATGTTCTTCAAGTCTTGCGTGAAGAAGCCGAACACGAAGCAAGTTTGCGACGCGGCGAAACGCCAGAACCCATTGAGTCACAATCCGAGTTGGCACTTGCAGGCGCAGCACCAAGCCAATCGCGACGGACATCCACAGACCCAAGAGATGTACCAGATGATGAATTGGTCCCTTCAGGCACAATAGGGCCACGCCGCGTCACTCGTAGCGGGCGCAAAGAGATGCTGCCCGATATCGAAGAGATCAATTCAAGCCTGCGCGCCTCAACCGACCGCAAGACTTCGGTGCCAGCCTATGTCGAGGTCGAAGAACGCCTGAAAAAAGTACGGCGCGGTCAGGGATTCCGCATGGGCTTCAGTCTGGTGATGATCGTGGCTGCAATCGGAATATTCGTGTACGCTTTCACCCCTGAAATCAGCGCGCGCGTGCCTCAAGCCGAACCATTTCTCGGCACCTATGTCGTAGAGGTGAACAAGGCACGCAGCTGGCTGGATACCACTGTGCAATCGCTTTCCAATCAAATCAGCGAGTTGATCGCAGAAAATAGCTGACCCAGCTTCCCAAGATTAACGGTGAGATGAACTATCTGCTCACTGGTTCTTGCTGGCTTAGAATAGCAACGCTGTGCTTTAGTTTCCGAACCTGTCCAGCAGACGGTTGAGATAGTCGCGTTCAGCTTCCGGACGCTCACGTTCACCAGCGCGGCGGCGAATCTCATCAAGCAAATCTTGCGCGCGACGCTGTTGGTCTTCGCCCCCGAGAAGTGAGTCGTCCGTGCCCAGACGACCGAAATTGCCAGCTTCGCGTCCGAGCGGATCGCGGTTGCTTTCAGGATTGTCGTTGGCGCGTGCCTGACCCTGTCCGTCTTGCTGGCCCTGCTGTTCTTGCGCCATCATCTCACCAAGGTTCTGCATCCCGTCGCGCAGCGCATCAATGGCTTCGGACTGGCTGTCGAGTGCTTCGGCAAGATCGCCGTCTTCCAGCGCCTCGGCCGCATCGTCCATAGCTTCGCCTGCGCGCCCCAGCGCCTCGCGCGCAGCATCGCCTTCTGGGGTTCCGGCACCGGGAAGATTACGTCGCTGACCTTCCAGAATTCCCTGCAAGGCGCGCTGACGTTCTGCGAGAGTTTCGGCATCAAGCTCGCCCTGACCCTGCTGCCCTCCCGGGCGTTGTTCACCGCCTTGGCCTTGCTGGTCGCCACCTTGCTGCTGGCCCTGTTGTTGGCCCTGCTGACCTTGCTGTTGTCCTTGCTGTTGGCCCTGTTGCTGGCCCTGCTGTTGACCACGCTGCATATCGCGGAAAGATTCGTCAGCCAGATCCTGCTGATCGCGCAGAGTGTCCTGAAGGCCCTCCATGGCCTGCTGACCCGGGCTATCGCCTTGCTGACCTTGCTGGCCCTCAGCCACCTGCATGTTCTCCATCATTTCCATGAGCTGATCGAGAAGCGCCTGCGCCTCGTCCATGCGACCTTGCTGCATCAGCTCTTCGATCTGATCGAGAAGCTCCTGCAACTGGTCCTGCGTCATGGTCTGTGCGTTCGGATCCGCCTGAGGCTGCTGATCCCCCTCTTGACGCTGCTGTTCCGCAAGTTGTTGCATGTAATCATCCATAGCGTCACGCAGCTCTTGCATCAGCTCGGAGATCTCGTCCTCAGACGCGCCACGCCGCATCGCCTCGTTCAGCATTTCTTGAGCACGACGCAGTCTTTCGGCGGCATCCGCAAGATTGCCTTCCTCGAACTGAAGTGCTGCCTCCCAAAGAAGCTCCGCCAGCGCATCGCGTGTGTCAGGTGACAGGTCCCCGGCATCCAGAGCGTCCTGCAATTGCGTCATGGCGTCTTGCAGCAACGTCAGCCCGTCTTCGTTGGTAAAGGTGTCTTCGGGAAGGTTGGTGATGGCCCGCAGGATCATGTCCACCTGCGGCCCATTCGTGGTCGTCCACAGAAGATCACGCCGCTGTTCGATGATGGTCGAGGCGATCGGATTGAAGAAACGACGCCCGGGAAGGACCATATCGAACGGAAGGGATTGCCCCGTCTGGCCCAGATCATCTTCAGCGCTAAGCGAAATACGTACGGGCAGATTGGCCCAAGGGTGCAGTGAAAAGTCTTCAGCAAGCACCTCGGTAAACTCTGCACGGTCCCCGGTCAGTGTCAGAGGAATGGGAAACGTGATGTCTGCGCGCGGCTCGGGGTCTGAAACAAGTCCGTAGCGGCGTTCAACAACATCCAGATCGAGCTCAATTCGTGCCGTACCACCCACGACGGCGAAATCATCACTTGCCGTAAATGGCAGCCGCATTTCACCCCCTGCAACACGGCTGAGGGGGCCGTCGATGACGATTTCCGGCGCGTTGTCCGCATCCATCATGATGGACCATACCCGGCCCGCATCCCCATCAATCGCAAGATCACCTGTACGATCCACGCGCAATTCCTGAACTGGATCTGTGCTGCTGCCGGGAGAGGTATCCGTCACGGACTGGGTAACCGTCAGACTGTCTTCGGGACCATAAAGCCGCAATGTCAGACGGCTGCCTTCGGGCACTGCAACCGCATCGCTAAGTTCATTCAGATAAAGGCTGGGTCGCCCTGTATAGGCCGGGGGTTCTGCCCAGCCTTCCCAGGCAGGACCCGTAGCGAGCGCCTGAGCAGGGCCGCTCAGCCCTGTATCGTTGCGGTCAGTGAACGTTCCAAACAAGAGCGCCAGAACAACCCCCGTGGCGGCCACATAGCGCAAGGCGAAGGGGTCGCGTGACGCGAGCCTCAGGTCCGGAGCCACCGGTTTTGCACTGCGCGCACGCTCTGCGATACGCGCCAGATGCGCGCTCCATACAGCACGTGCGGCCAGATCAGAGCTGCCGATCGCCAGCGTATCGTCCAGCGTCTCTACTGGTCTTCCAGGCGTCGCCTGATCGAAACGGCTCGATGCCTCCTGGCTGGTTGGCAGTCGGAAACGCCAGACGCCGTATCCAAGAGCGGCAGCAAGAACCACGACGACAGCAATCAAACGGACGGGCGAGGTATCAACGCCAAAGGCCCAGGCTGTGAGTGTTACGCCAAAGATTACCCATGCAGGCCAGAACGCGCGTATGCCATGCTCAATCACCATGCCCAACCGCGTCCAGAACACAGGACGATGGAGCGCACGCCGCACCAGCTGCGTTTCGCGATCAAGATCTGGGCGGGATTTTCCCGGCACTTCGGTCATTCACACTCCGGTCTGGCGGTGCACCGCCTTAAAGCCATTCGGGAATGGTATCGCGCGCAATGATTTCGTCAAAGGTTGGACGGGGTCGAATGACGGCGAATTGATCGCCTTGGACCAGAACTTCCGGAATAAGGGGACGTGTGTTGTATTCGCTGGACATCACCGCCCCGTAGGCACCCGCGGATCGGAACGCGACCAGATCGCCCGGCGAAAGCGGCGGCATTGGGCGACCCTTGGCAAACGTATCACCGCTTTCACAGACAGGTCCAACGATGTCATAGGGGTATTTTTCGACGCCCGGGGCGGCCTCGATCACCGGAATGATGTCGTGCCAAGCGCCATACATGGCCGGCCTGACAAGGTCATTCATCGCGCCGTCTAGGATCAGGAAATTGGTGCCGTCGCCATCTTTCACATAGATCACGCCCGCGACCATGATGCCGGCGTTGCCCGAAATCAGGCGCCCTGGTTCAATCTCGATCTCGCATCCAAGATCGCCCACGGTGCGCTGGATAAGCTGACCATATTCGATGGGCAGCGGGGGCGCCTCATTGGAGCGCGCATAGGGAATACCCAGACCGCCCCCTAGGTCGAGCCGGGTTATCTCGTGCCCCTCGGCACGCAACTGTCGGGTCAGATCAGCCACTTTCAGGTAAGCCGTTTCAAAAGGCTCGAGTTCCGTCAACTGGCTGCCAATATGAACGTCGATACCGACGACCTTCAGCCCGGGCAACGCCGCAGCGCGCGCATAAACCTCGGTCGCGCGGCTGATCGGAATGCCGAACTTGTCACCCTTCTTGCCGGTCGAGATTTTTTCGTGCGTGCGCGCATCGACATCAGGGTTAACGCGCACCGTGATCGGAGCAACAGTCCCCATGGAAGTGGCCACTTCTGACAGCACCTCCATCTCGGGCTCGCTTTCGACATTGAACTGTCGAATGCCCCCTTCGAGCGCCCGGCGCATTTCTGCGCGTGTCTTGCCAACGCCGGAAAAGACGATCTTTTCGCCAGCAACACCCGCGGCTTTCGCACGGGCGTATTCGCCGCCCGACACCACATCCATGCCTGCACCAAGGTCCCCAAGCAGCTTCAGGATCGCCTGATTGCTGTTTGACTTCATCGCGAAGCAAATCGTGTGGTCTGCCCAGTTCAACGCCTCTTCGAAAAGCTGGAAATGCCGGGTCAGTGTGGCTGCAGAATAGACGTAAAACGGTGAGCCCACCTGCGCTGCGATTTCAGCAACAGATACATCTTCAGCAAAAAGAGTGCCGTCCCGGTAGAGGAAATGGTCCATACGACGTCTCGGGCTTTGGCTTACCTGCGCGCAGGCGCAGAGCGAAGGAACAGATAGAGCGGCAAGCCGCAGCTTACGCCAATGCAGAATGTGGCGGGAATTGCCAGAAGACCGATATAGGCTTTTCGCGAAATCGTCTCAACAAGTACGAAAAGGGTCAACGCAACAGCCGCTATCGTCAAATCCCAGACCAGCCCGCTGGCCGCAGTATTGACATGCCAGGCATCCACCATCGCCTTGATCGAATAGCCGTTTTCATTGAACCACTGCATGAAGTAGTACATCGGATGCACGGTGCCCCAGATGGCCAGAGCGAGGTAGATCAAGCGAAGCGGTGTCATTTATTGCCCTGCAAAAAGTCCGGTTGGAACATCTCGGTCAGGGGCGGAAGGCGCCCCATTCACTCCACAGGCAGATAGAGCAGCAAATAGGCAGAAACAGGCGAAAGTCCGGATCATGGCGTCAACTTTATGCCGATCGGTCCCAAACCAAAGGCCGCTGTTGGGCGAATGGTCTGCTCAGAGACATCGATATCCGCACTCAAGCGTGGTGGACCACTACAGGCCGCAACGCTGAGACATACAACGGCAATCGCAATAAAACGCATCATGACAGTTGTTCCCTCCACCTTTCGATCTGTGCCAAAACCTGCACAGGGGCGGTGCCCCCATAAGACGTTCTACTGGCAACCGAGTTGTGTACGCCCAGCACACCATAGACCGCATCGGTGATCTCTGCATGTACAGATTGCATGTCTTCAAGACTGAGATCTGGCAGATCGCACTGTTTTGCTTCGGCCATACCCACAAGGGTTCCGGTCACATGATGTGCATCCCGGAACGGCATATTGAGTTCGCGCACCAGCCAATCAGCCAGATCGGTGGCGGTTGAGAATCCAGAAGACGCAGCGGCCTCGAGACTTTCGCGATTGGCCGTCATATCACCGACCATTCCGGTCATTGCTGCCAATGCCAGCATCAGATTGTCAGCCGCATCAAAGACCTGTTCCTTGTCTTCCTGCATGTCCTTTGAATAGGCGAGTGGCAGTCCCTTCATCACCGTGAGCAGCGCGACATTTGCCCCGAGAATGCGCCCGATCTTGGCACGGATCAGCTCAGCCGCATCCGGGTTCTTCTTTTGCGGCATGATCGAGGATCCGGTGGAGAAACGATCCGACAAGGACACAAACCGGAACTGGGCTGAGGACCAGATAACAAGCTCTTCGGCCATGCGGGACAAATGCATGGCGCAGATTGTTGCGCTCGACAGGAACTCAAGGGCAAAATCGCGATCCGATACGGCGTCCAGCGAATTTGCCATGGGCCGATCAAAGCCAAGCGCAGCGGCGGTTGCTTCGCGGTCAATCGGGAAGGAGGTCCCTGCAAGCGCTGCAGCCCCAAGGGGGGATTCGTTCATCCGCGCGCGAGCGCCCGCAAACCGCGACCGATCGCGCCCAAACATTTCCACATAGGCCATCATGTGATGGCCCCATGTTACAGGCTGAGCCGTCTGCAGGTGCGTAAATCCGGGCATGACCCAATCCGCGCCCGCTTCGGCCTGATCCAGAAGCGCGTTCTGCAGGGCCAGGAGGCCTTCCATAACGGCATCGCACTGATCTCTGACCCAAAGGCGGAAATCGGTGGCAACCTGATCATTGCGTGAACGCGCCGTATGTAGACGCCCCGCGGGCTCCCCTACGATCTCTTTCAGACGGGCCTCGACATTCATGTGAATGTCCTCGAGCGCAGTCGAAAAATTGAAACTTCCAGCCTCGATCTCTGACAAGACCGTGAGCAGACCTTCCCGAATGACTTCAGCATCCTTATCCGTCAGAATACCTTGCCGGGCGAGCATTGCTGCATGGGCACGCGACCCTTCGATGTCTTGTGGGGCAAGGCGCTGGTCATACCCGATCGAGGCGTTGATTGCCTCCATGATCGCGTCAGGACCAGCGGCAAATCGGCCACCCCACATGGTGTTGGCTTGCGAATTGGTATCAGGGGCGTCAGACATGGATGCCTTTCAAGGAAGGAAGACCACAATGACCAAATGGCTTGGCATCGCGGCACTCGGGCTCGGGATTGTCGCGGCTGGTATATACTGGTCGTCCGCAACAGACACCACCCCCGAAGGTACTGCACGTGACTGGAGCGCGATCGAAGCCCTGCGTGAAGACCAGATGCGCAAATTGATGTTTCATCCAGTGGCAAACGAGGTCTCTCAGGCTTCTTTTCTGGACGAAGACGATGCGGACATGACGCTTGCTGATCTGCAGGGCAAACACGTTGTTCTGAATTTCTGGGCGACATGGTGCGCACCATGCCGGAAAGAGATGCCATCACTCGCAAGTCTTCAAGCGCAACGCGGTGGCGATAAGTTTCGCGTTGTAACAGTCGCTTCGGGCCGGAACCCAGTGGCAGCGATTGACCGCTTTTTCAATGAAGAGGGTATCGAAGGGCTGCCCAAGTATCGCGACCCAGATATGACCCTGTCCCGTGAAATGGGTGTTGTCGGATTACCGATCACAGTGATTTTGTCACCTGAGGGCACTGAAATCGCGCGCCTCAGGGGGGATGCGTTCTGGGACACGCCCAGTGCTTTGGCGATTGTCGACGCCCTTCTCGAGGACGGCTAGCGTCTAGCTGGCCATACGTCGGCGAACGCCAAAGCCCAGCGCCAGAATTAACCAACCAACGATCGTTAGCGCGGCGCTTCCCAGGATGAACATCGCAGTGGCAAGAGCCATTGGGTTGGTCCCGGGTGGGTCAAAGGGCAGAAGCGACACAAGCTGCGCGGGCATTCCACCTGTCAGCGCGGTCATTCCCATGGTTGTAACAAACAGCGCTGCCATCAACGCCGCAACAACATTGACCCCCCACCCCATGCCTTTCGCCCGACCTGGGACCTTCAAGGCGCGTCGCATAGCTGTGCGAATGCGTTTGAGATCTTCCCCGCTTGCAAGAAGCGCGGGAACCAGAAGCAACACCAGAACCATGCCAAACGCCAGACCGTAGACCAGCGTTATGACCGTTGGCCGCAGGAATTGTGCCTGCTGCGACGTCTCGAAGAGAAGCGGCGCGAGTCCCAATACGGTCGTAAGCGTTGTCAGCAAAACTGGTCGCAGACGGTCGCTTGCAGCATCGATAATCGCAGGGACCAGCCCCCGTTCCTCGGAATATTCATCGACTGTTGTGACAAGGACGATCGAGTCGTTGATGATGATACCGGTCATCCCGATAAGCCCAACCACCGTAAACATCGATAGCGGTACATCCCATTGGTAATGGCCGTAAATGGTCCCGACCAATCCGAAAGGTATGATGGCCATAACCACGGCAGGCCGCGTCCAGCTAGAGAAAATCCACGACAGCACAAGATAGATCCCCAAAAGGCACAGCCCAAAGCCCAGAAGAGCGTCCGTGAGGAATTCATTTTCTTGCTCAGCGAGCCCGGAAAGTCGCGTGGTGACACCAAAATCGCTTTCCAGCTTGGGCAGGATCGCCTCGCGCGTCTGCTCCATGATCTCTTGAGCACGGGCGGCATCATCTTCGGAAATATCGCCTGTCACCGACACGACGTGCAGTCCGTTTTCGCGCCGAATAGTCGAGAAACCCGTACGCGACGTGACGGTCACGATATCGGCAAGGGGTACATACACGCCGCTCGGGCTGCGCATCTGGGTGCGATCCAGAAAGTCGGCGGTCAATTCACCTTCTGGGAGTTCCACATGGATGGTCGCCGAACGCACACCAGAAGGAAAACTCGCAGCTTCGACACCATTCAAGCGGTCCCGAAGAACTCGCCCGATCCCATCGATGCTGAAACCCAGCGCTGCGCCTTGTGGTGTCAGATCAAGAACAAGCTCTTCCTTGTCATAAGCAAGATCGTCTTCCAGCGCGGAGACCTCGCCAAACTGTGCCATGCGCGTTTTTAACGCCTCTGCGGCCGCTTTCAGAACCGTGGCTTCCGCACCCGTGATCTGTACATCGAGCGCGTCACCACCGGGGCCCGAGGCCCAGCTGCGGAAACTGAGGGTTTCCAGCATTGGGTGATTTCCCGCAGCATCCTGCAATTCGGCAACGAACTGGCGGCTTGAATAGGGACGTAGATCTGCATCAATCAGTTCTATCGCAATAGACCCCAATTGATCTGGTGTCTTGGTGTCGGCGATCGCCAATGCTCGACCGGTGCCTCCGCCAACTTCTGCAAGCACATAGTCGAGCGGGTTCAGTCCATGTTCGGCTTCATATTTTGAGCCGAGCTCCTCGGTGGTGGCCTGAATCTGGCGCATCACTTCGATTGTATCTTCACGCGTTGATCCCGGCAGCATTGCGAAATTGCCCGACACCGACCCCTGTTCAGGGGCGTTGAAGAAACGCCAGTTCACGTCTCCCTGAATAAACAGGGTGATCTGGCTCACGAGAATTACCAAAATCCCCGCAAATACAGGATAACGCGCGGCAATGACCCCAGCCATCAACGGACGGAAAATCACGCGGCGGAACGTGTCGAGGCCACGGTTCACAATATGAGAAGGCAGATCGAAGCCATGGCGCGACATGGCATCCAGAACCATCACCTTGCGCCGTCGAGGCAGAACCATAAACAACACGGCCAATGCGCCCGCGCCGCTCGCGGCTGCCAGTGGAAGTTCTGGATCATCGAAACCAGAAAGGCCGATCAATCCGTAATATCCAAGCGACGTTGCCAGAGCCGCAAGCAACAGCATTGGCACTGCCGCCATCGCAACACGCGCGCGGCTGAAGCCTTCAGTGCCACGGTCCTTCAATGCGTGCGACATGTGGTTTGGCAGGATCAGGAAACACTCGATCAGCGATGCGATTAGAACCACGATCACGGTGAATGGTATGTCCGCGATCAAATCGCCAAAGCGACCTTCGATCAAGGCGAGCCCGTAAAACGCGATAATCGTTGTAAGCGTAGCTGAAAACACCGGCATCGACATGCGCTTCGCGGCGTTTTCTGCGGCTTCGACTGGCGGTTCCTTGAGGACCCTGGCGCGAAAATCAGCGTGTTCGCCAACAACAATTGCGTCATCGACAACAATCCCCAAAGTTATAATCAGGGCAAAAAGCGAGATCATGTTGATCGTCAACCCAGCCGCAAACATCAAAGCGATCGCCCCCATCAAGGCGACCGGGATACCGGCGGCAACCCAAAATGCGGTACGCGCGTTCAGGAACAAAAAGAGCAGGCTTACAACAAGCGCGAGCCCTAAAAGCGCGTTGTCGAGCAGGATGTTCAGACGGCCTGTGATCAATTCAGATCTTGTGCGGATCAGATCGATTGTGACCCCTTCCGGTAGTCCGGCTTGCACCTCGGCGGCTACTTCTTCGACCTGTGCCTGAAGCGAAATTGCATCCCCACCATCAGTTCGGTCTACCCGGATCGAAATTGCAGAGTTGTCGCCAACGAAATAGGCGCGCTCCCGATCCACACCTTCACTGCGAATGGTCGCAACATCGCCAACAGACAGCGTACTGCCATCAGGATTGGACCGCAAAACGACCTGAGCAAGTTGATCAGGTGTCCGCTTCGCAACACCAGTGCGCACCCTTGCGTTCGCCCCGGCGACATCCCCGGCGGGATCAGTTTCGGCCTCTTGACCAACCGCATCAGCAATTTCGCGGATCGTGACATCGTGTCTGACGAGATCGGCGGAGGTAACCTCAATCACAACTTGCGGGTCAGCTATCCCCCGAATCGTTGCCCGCGTGACCCCCTCGAGAAAGAGACGCGCAACAAATTCGTCGGTAAACCGTGCGAGTTGGTCGACGCCGACAGGGCCTGTCACCACAACATCGGTGACCCGGTCGCGCCAGGCGCCACGTCTGACATTGGGTGTTTCTGCTTCGGCGGGAAGGGTCGTGATTTGGTCTACGGCTGTTTGTACATCGTCAGTCGCGCGCGCCATATCCCAGCCCGGTTCAAACTCCAGTCTGATGGAAGCAAACCCTTCGCGGGACGTTGCTTGCGAGCTCGCGACGCCCTCCACCATCAACAGAGCAGGCTCCATGACCTGGACAACTCCGGCATCAACATCTTCCGCCCCTGCCCCGCTCCAGTTCACCGAAACAGTCACGTTATCGATGATCACATCCGGGAAGAACTGGGCCCGCATGTTCGGTATGGCCGCAGCACCTGCCGCCAGCAATAAAACAAGAATAAGGTTTGCCGCTGTCCCATGGCGCGTGAAGTAGGACAGAACACCGCCTGCACGACCCAACATGATCTAGCTCCCCATCCGGCTTTCGAGGCGCTCGACGAGTTCAGCGGGCACCTCTGGTTCCGCCAGCTGCGACAGCATTCGGGTTTTGACGGCGTCCGGAATACGCGTGTTGGCCTCGATAAAGGCAACCATGCGCGCGCGACGTTCGTCATCTAACTGCACCATTGCAGGTGGCTCTGGGGGAACGCCTGGACGCACGGGCGACACCCGAATACCGGCCCCCAAAAGTGGCGATCGTTCTGTAACAATATCCTGCCCGGCCAGCCCGCGCGCGCGCACGATCACGTCGTCCCGCTCTCGCCGGAGCACGTCCACACCCTCAACCCGCAAACGATTGCCTTCGCCAACGACGAGCACATTGCCCGCCGCATCAACTGCGGTCGCAGGCAGGCGCGCTACACGCGCAAGCGAAGGCTCAACGATTGTGACAGTTACAAAGTCACCCGGGCGAAACCCGGGTGCCGCGTCAAGCTGCGCAAACAAAAGCCGTCCGGTTTGACCCTCGCCCACAGCGGCACTTTCCCGCGTAATTCTGCTGCTTGCAGTTAAATCGATCCCAGAAGCATCAAGCGAAAGGTTCACTGGAATATCGCGCAACTGGCCGTTCTCATCCAGCAAACGTGCATATTGTGCCGTAGAGACACGGAAGGCGACTTCCAGCGCATAGGGGTCGATAAGCTGCGCGATACGCTCATTGTTTGAAAGGATCCGTCCTTCGACGACCGATACCTCGGCCAGAGTGCCATCAAAATCAGCAATAACCTGAGTATCTTCCAAGCGGCGCTCCGCATCGGCCAACGCGATATTACGGCGATCCACCATGGTGCGGGCCTGATTGATGCGCGCCTCGGCTTGCGCAACCGCTTGGCGACGCGACAAAACAGATTGTTGCGCAGAGGCAGCCGACAGCTCGGCTGATTCCACAGCCGCAGCTGTGCCAACACCGCGTGTTTCGAGGTCGCGCTGACGATCCAACGCCCGATCACGCAAACCCGCTTGCGTCACTGCCGCATTCAGTTCGTCATTCGCTAGAACGAGCCCCCGTTCAGCCTCACGCAAATCTGCGAGCGCTTCACCGGCATCTGCCCGAGCCACAGCGAGTGCAGATTCCGCATCCACCGGATCAATGCGCGCCAGAACGGTGCCCGCTTGAACGCGACCCCCTTCTGCGAACTCGGGTGCCAACTCAATCAGGCGACCGGAGCTGGCAGCACGAAGGTCCAAAGTACGCCTGCTGCGCACCTCGCCAAAAACTTCCAACTCAGGCTGAATGCGTTCGGGTGTGTAAGTTACCACATTGACACTAACAACACGCTCGCGGGCAGGCCTGGAGAACGGCTCTTCCGACAAACGCGCCTGAACCGCGCTGTAAAGGGTCGTTCCGGCATAAGACAAAAGTCCAATGGTCAATGCTGTCAGAAACAGCCCGATCAGGCTTCGGGTAAGAAAACGCATTCGGTAAACTCCGGCGGAAATTTGAGTCCAGACACTGGTTAAACGCTCGAAATAGCGCTTTCCGTCGCGCTTCAAATAAAAAAGCTGTGCTTTTTTGCGGATGTTAACCTTGCATTATGAGCAAAAATGCAAGGCCAAACCCGCCTACCGCGATCGCAAGGTTGGTCGATTTCGTCCAATATCCGACTGCCAAGGTCGTGATTGCCACAATCAAACTTCCAGGTTCGTTCAGCGTTTTTCCATCGCGCGACCAAATGACCAGCGGGGCCACGAGTGCGGGCAAAATCGCAACGACCGTGTAGCGAAGATGTCGTAGAACCCAATCCGGCAGAACCCGATCGCCCAGAAGTCCAAGAAACGAGAACCGCAGGGTGAAGGTGCCAACCCCGAGAATCACGATGATCACCCAGACTGGGGCATCTGCGGCGCTCATGGCTTGTCGTCCAACAAAAGCTCAACCCGAGCGCCCGCCATCATACCCAATAAGCCTGCAATGATCAGGTCTAAATTATAGGGAACCCATGCCAGCAACAGGACTGCAACCACCGAAACCAGCGCGGCAATGACATGCGCAACTGTCCGAAGCGCAGGGCCAATCAACGCAATGAAGGCAATAGGAACGGCCAATTCTATCCCAAAATCTGAGGGTATTGCAGACCCGAGCACGGCACCGACATATGTGAATCCGTACCAAACCGGGACAATTGGTGAGATTACGCCAAAAAAATAGGTCAGCTTCAGCGAAAGTGTCATCTCGGGCTCAGCCTCGTATTTGAGCGAGGCCAAGGCAAACGATTGATCAACCAACAAATAAGAAACGAATGCGCGTTTCCAAAGCGACGCTGGACCTAAATGAGGCGCAAGCGATGCCGAATACATCGCCATGCGCAAGTTCACTGCAAGCGCAGAGGCCAAGATCACAATAGTAGGTGCATTCTCGGACATCAGTTGCAGGGCCGTGAGTTGCGCGGCTCCGGCGATAACAACCACAGAAAACCCCATGACCTGCGATAGGTTCAATCCAGCCTCGGTGGCCAGTACGCCAAAGACAAGCGCAAAGGGAAGAACGACGATAATGAAGGGCACGCTGTCGCGAAAGCCACGCCAATAGACTGATTTGGTGCTGGCGACCGCCATGCGCGCCCCCTAGATTGAACGAAACAGGGCTAACGCGCACGCGCAGAAGGTTCAAATGGCAATTCCTGATCAAAACAATCACGAGGACACAGGGTTTGCGATTGCGCCGGACCCGAAACAGGCTGGCCTGACCCGTTCGGTGAACGGAATTGATCACACAGGCGCAGAGGTCTCGCTTTCCGTGATCGAAGAGCGGCCGCTGACCATCTATCTGAATTCACGGGAAATCGTCACGGCAATGACGATCGGAGACCACCCGGAATATCTGGCCCTTGGATTTCTGATCAACCAGCGCATGATCACGCAAGACGATGAAGTCACGGCGATCGATTATGACGAAGACCTCGATGTTGTGGTCGTGCGCACGGCAGTTGAAACCAACCATGAAGCACGGCTCGCGAAAGCGACACGGACCAGCGGATGTGCGGTGGGGACTGTGTTTGGGGACGTGATGGAGGGCGTTTCAGACGTAAAGCTGGCGCCGCTGACGCTCCGAGCGTCCGATCTTTACGCCCTCGCCCACAAGATCAATACGACACCAAGCCTGTATCTTGAGGCAGGGGCAATCCATGGAACCGTGCTCTGCCAGGGTGATCGTCCACTTGTCTATATGGAGGATGTTGGACGCCATAATGCAGTGGACAAGATCGCGGGATGGATGCGGCTGAACGACATCGGCCCCGATGATAAGACGTTGTACACGACCGGACGTTTGACCAGTGAAATGGTTATCAAAACAGCCCTTATGGGGATCCCCGCGCTTGTGTCGCGCTCAGGCTTTACCGCATGGGGTGTGGAAATTGCGCGCGAGGTCGGGCTGACATTGATCGGGCGCATGCGCGGAAAACGCTTTATCTGCCTTTCAGGCGAAGAGCGTCTGAGTTGGGACATTGACCCCGACATGGTACCCGATGAGCCAAGGAAAGCCCGCCGCAAATCTTCCGGGGCAGAGGAATGACAAAACCTTTGGGTGTGATCCTTGCAGGAGGAAAGGCCACGCGCATGGGTGGCGGCGATAAGGGGTTGTTGCCGTTGAAGGACGACACCCTTCTGGGCCATGTCATTGCGCGGTTACGCCCGCAGGTGGGCGAAATCGTTCTGAACGCCAACGGAGATCCGCAGCGATTTGCGCATCTTTCGATGGCGGTTCTTCCTGACAGCATTGATGGGTATCCGGGACCGTTGGCGGGGGTTCTGGCAGGTTTGGATTGGGCCGCAGCGAAAGGAGCATCCCACATCGTGACAGCTGCTGCCGACACACCTTTCTTTCCAAAAACGCTGGTAGCTGATCTTGAGGTGGCGGCAAAAGCGTCGGGTCTAGCGCTTGCGGGCACTCGTGATGGGAATAACGGAAAGATTTACCGACATCCTACGTTTGGACTTTGGCCGGTGGCCCTGCGCGATAATCTGCGAGCCGCGTTGCAAGACGGATTGCGCAAGGTGGTGCTTTGGACCGACCAACACAACGCGGGATTGGCGGAGTTTCCTGTCACAGACACCGATCCGTTCTTTAACGTGAATACGCCAGACGACTTAGCCGTTGCGGAAGCGCTGACATGAAAAGATTCGGCATCACAGGTTGGAAAAACGCAGGCAAAACGAGCGTCATGGAACGTCTTGTCGCCGAGTTCGTTGCGCGGGGGTTGCGTGTCTCGACCCTGAAACATGCCCACCACACGTTTGAGATCGATCATGAGGGCCGCGACACCTATCGCCACCGGGCAGCTGGTGCCGCAGAGGTCCTGGTATCCAGCGGAACACGCTGGGCATTGATGTCAGAACTGCGTGGAGACCCTGAACCCGCGTTGGATGAGTTGATTGCGAAAATGACCCTTGTCGATCTTGTATTGATAGAGGGCTGGAAAACGTCCCCGCACCCCAAGCTTGAGGTCTGGCGCGCCGAAACCGGGCACCCTTTGATTGCCCCGGGGGACGAGACAATCCAGGCGGTCGCGACTGACACCTCTCTTGATCTGAAGATTCCTGTTCTAGACTTGAATGACACCCAAGCCTTGGCGGATTTCGTTCAGTCAGAGGTTAGGATTTGAAACCCTTCGACCGGGTTCTTATCGTTGACTGGTCTGGGGGCAACGATCGCGGCCCCCGCCCAAAGGCAGATGCAATTTGGGCTGCGTTTAATGATACGCCAGCAGAGTATTTTAGACATCGTCAGGCATTTGAGACCTGGCTTATGACGGTTTTGGAGGCCGAGATCGACGCGGGGCATCGTGTCTTTCTCGGGTTTGATTTCCCGTTCGGGCTACCTGAAGGCATGGCTAAACCAATCACCGGTCAAGACGATCCTTTCGCTTTTTGGAACTGGGTCACGGAACGCGTTGAAGATGCACCAAAGCGCAACAACCGTTTCGATGTTGGCGCCGAAGCAAACCGGGCCTTCGAAGGTGTTGGTCCATTTTGGGGGAACGGTCTGGCGCGCGATATTGATGGCTTGCCGCGAAAAGGACGTTCAAGGACCGCACAGGTCACCGAACGACGGCTGGCAGAGGCGGACGCAAAGGGCGCCTTTCCAGTCTGGCAGCTCGCTGGCGTAGGGTCAGTCGGCAGTCAGATGATAATGGGACTGCCTGTCCTTCAGCGCCTGCGCCTCAAGTTTGGAGATGACATCTCAATCTGGCCCTTTGACGCGCATGATACGGCAGTGAAGGTCGTTGAAGTCTGGCCATCCTTGACGGTTCGGTCACAAGCGCCGGAAGGCATGGTCAAGGACGCGTGGCAGGTCGAAACCGTAGCCCGCCAAATCGCAGCCTTGTCCCCAAGGGAACAATACGATCTGCTACATGAAGATATCCCCGATGCGGCACGTGCCGAAGAAGGTTGGATTTTTGGCCTTGGACAGGAAGCCCTGATGATGGCGACGGACCTGAAACCCCCGCCCCTTTCGAATGACTGCTTTGCCTTGCCGCCAGGTCATCATTGGACGCCCATCGAAGACGCGTGGCAAATTTTGCAAGACCGTTTGCGCTGCGTCGTTCCACAACAGAAGACACCGCTTGCAGAGGCGCAAGGATACGTTTTGGCGAAAGACGTGGTGGCGCTGCGCAGCCATCCACCAGCCGCGAATGCTGCAGTCGACGGATATGGGTTTGCACAATCCAGTTTGACGGAAGGCGACCAGCTTTTGCCACTGCATCCCGGTCGGGCTGCGGCCGGAGTTCCCTTGCAAGGATCAGTTCCTGATGGATTTGCCGTGCGCGTTTTGACGGGGGCGATCATTCCCGATGGTGTGGATACGCTGGTTCTCGAAGAAGATTGCGCCATCAACGACACCCATATCGCCTTTCGCGCACCTGTGAAAAAAGGCGCGAACATGCGCCGCGCCGGTGAAGATAGCGAAGCGGGCGAAGTCGTGCTGCGTGCAGGGCGGATCTTGCGGCCACAAGACATCGCACTAGCAGCTTCTGTTGGTGTGGGTGAGCTGACAACATTTGCGCCCTTGCGCATTGGGGTGCTGTCAACCGGAGATGAACTGGCTGTGCCCGGGACACCTGCAGACCAGGCACAGGTTTATGATGCAAACAGGCCAATGTTGCTGGGATTGGCACGTTCTTGGGGATGCACCGCACTTGACCTTGGCCATGCGCCGGATGATCGGGACGCCCTTCGCGAGATCCTGAACCGCGCAAGTGAGCGTTGCGATATGATCCTGACCTCCGGTGGGGCATCAGCAGGCGACGAAGACCACGTTTCGGCCGTACTGGAGGATACGGGGTCGATGGCGTTGTGGCGAATTGCACTGAAACCAGGACGCCCGCTTGCCTTGGGGGTCTGGAACGGCACGCCCGTTTTTGGTTTGCCCGGGAACCCCGTCGCGGCATTCGTTTGCGCGCTTTTATTTGGATATCCATCAGCACGCCTTTTGAGCGGGGCAGGCTGGGCAAAACCCAGTGGCTATATTGTTCCGGCCGCCTTTAAAAAGTCCAAGCGCGAAGGACGCCGAGAATACTACCGTGCGCGCTTGACCCCTAATGGCCGGGCAGAAGTGTTCGCCTCAGAAGGCTCGTCCCGCGTTTCAGGACTGTCCTGGGCAACAGGTTTGGTAGAGATGGGGTTTGACGCGGAAGACGTTAATCAGGGCGATCCGGTGCGCTTCTTGCCCTTCGCAGAATTCGGGATTTAGTCGAACATCCCGGTCACACGCCCAAGCAGCATGAACGCACGCGCCGATCGTGTCTCGGCAAACTGGATAAGTTCAGCATCGGTCGCGGTTTTCTCAAACCCCACAAGCGTCTTGTCAAACTGTACAAGGTAGTGATGTGCCGTATCGCGGAATACCGGATCGGACCGCATCCGAGCGGAGGTCAACGCCAGACAGGACCGGTCCCGAATCCCGCCCAAGGCTGCGATTGGCCCTCCACGTTCGCCCAACGCAAAGCGTCTCCAAAGCTCGGGCTTGGTACGTTCGGGGCGCAGGTCATCCATGTAGATGCCGTCTTGGCTGAGCAACGTAAGCATGTCTTGCGCAGATCGGATCAGCTTGGCTGCTTCTCGATCCTCCAATGCAAGGCGCAACGCCCGGAACCCGTCCTTGTCTTCTGCGGTTTCCGGAAAATTGGCAGCCTTGATGAAGTCGGCTACCGATATAGGCTCTTGTAGCGCTTCAGTCGGGGTTCCGAGCGCGAAAGTAGATTGTCCACCTTCGGTTTGAATTGCAGCCTCAAAGCGCCCTTTTGGAAGGGCTGGTTTATTCTCAGACTGCGGGTGATCGCGACGAGAGGTAAACTGTACAATGGCGGCTTCGGTCTGTTTTTGCGCGACCGCAAGTTCGTCGAGCTTCTTTTCAACCACAGGCTTTACGCCCGGAGCCCCGGTCTGCGCTTGTTCGATATATGCATAACGCATCGCGGTGATCGCCGATTGCAGACGCGTGGCCTCTTCACGCATGACGCGTGCGGTCCTTGCAACTGCTGCGGCCACCCAGATCAGTGCGATCGGCATGAATATCGCGAGCATCAGCATCACGAAATCAACCGGCGCGGCGTTAGGACCAGGATTGGCGACACCGAAGCCAAGAAACGCGATTGCAACGCCCACCAACCACACACCACTAAGAATTGCCGCGATAATCTCTACCGCGGTCAATCTTGAGGCATTGCCTTTTTCGAGCTCACCCAAACCTTTGGGTCCCTCGGACGCTTGGTCTGACATCGTTCCACCTTATAGGGGTTATTTATAGTCGATGCTCAGGATTTCATAGGAGCGCGTGCCACCTGGAGTCCTCACCTCAACACTGTCGCCTTCTTCCTTCCCAATCAATGCCCGTGCAATAGGCGATTTGAGATTCAGAAGGCCTTGTTCGAGATTAGCCTCGGGTTCACCCACAATCTGATAGGTTTTTTCTTCGTCCGTGTCTTCATCGACGATCTGAATCGTCGCACCAAATTTGATCGGCCCCGACAATTTCGAGGGATCGATCACGTCAGAAAGGCTCAGGATCGCCTCAAGCTCTTTGACACGACCTTCGATGAAAGACTGTTTTTCCCGCGCGGCGTGATACTCCGCATTCTCGGATAGATCGCCATGTTCACGTGCTTCAGCGATCGCCCGGATCACCGCAGGACGTTCTTCGGACTTGAGCTGTTTCAGTTCTGCATCCAGCTTGTCATAACCGGTGCGTGTCAGCGGGATCTTGTCCATGGGACAGGCCTTCTCTTTCAGGCAATAAATGAAGCGCTTAACATAAACACCGGCCCGGCCCGCGCAAGGCCTCTTGAACCGCAATTATTACGGGTAACTGACCACTTCAAATTCGATGTTCTGATCATCGAAAAAGTAAAATCTGCGCCCGGGTTCATAGTCGGCATGGTGATGCGGCTTGAAACCAGCGTCCCGGACCGCTGCCTCGGTCGCATCAAGGTCATCGACGACAATGCCAAGATGGTTCATGCCACCAATCGTTTTATAGCGTTCGATTGCAGCTTTCGATCCGGGCTCAGGACCAAAGAGTGCAAGATAGGCGCTGTCAGTTCCAACATGGACAGCACGCGTGCCGCTTTGCGTGGTCCCAACCCAGCGCACGCGCCAGCCAAACGCTTTTTGCATCCAGGCGGCGGTTGCCTCGGGGTCCGTGACCGTGAGGTTTGCATGTTCCAAAATGGCCGTCATAGCAGGCCCTTTCTTGTGGTCTGGAGAAATCATCCCTTACGTGATAATTTCTAAACCTAACTTTAGGTCAAGGATTTTCCGGATGTTATCCATAGGTCAACTTGCAAGGCGAACCGGTTTGAGTGTTTCCGCAATACGGTTCTATGAGAAAGAGGGCCTGATTTCAACGGAACGCAATGCAGGCGGACAACGCAGGTTCGCACGCGCCGATATTCGAAGATTGAGCTTTATTCTGATCGCGCAACAGTTTGGTTTTACCCTAAGCAGAATACGAGAGCTGTTGTCTGATTTGCCGGACGGGCGCACCCCAACCCCCCAGGACTGGAAGACTATGGCGAGGCAGTTTCGTGCTGAACTGGACCTGCGGATCGCAGCACTCGAAAAGATGCGCGATAGCCTTGATGGATGCATCGGATGCGGTTGCCTGAGCTTGCCTGCTTGTGCCTTGTACAACTCTGGAGATTCTGCTGCTTCAAAAGGCACCGGACCACGTTATTTGCTTGGCGACGCACCGTCGCGAGCCAAACCTTTCCCGGGATGATTGACCAAGTCTCAATCCGCAGATAGGCCGATTCCGGAAAACGACCGAGAGGTGAAAATATGTCCGAGATCGAACGCGAATCGATGGAATATGACGTGGTCATCGTGGGCGCAGGGCCCGCGGGCCTCAGTGCTGCAATCCGCCTGAAGCAACTGGATGCCGACCTAGATGTCGTGGTGCTTGAAAAGGGCTCAGAAGTTGGCGCGCATATCCTGTCCGGCGCGGTTCTTGATCCTGCAGGCCTCGACGCGCTTATCCCTGACTGGAAGGAGAAGGGCGCGCCTATCACTGTTCCTGTAAAGAAGGACAACTTCTACTTCCTCGGTGAGGCGGGCCAGATCCGTCTGCCGAACATGATGATGCCGCCCCTTATGAACAACCACGGCAATTACATCGTCTCTATGGGCAATGTGTGCCGCTGGATGGCAGAGCAGGCCGAAGAGCTGGGCGTGGAAATCTTCCCCGGCATGGCGTGTTCCGAGCTTGTTTATAACGACGATGGAAGCGTCAAAGGCGTTATCGCTGGCGTATTCGGTCTGGAAGCTGACGGTTCAATCGGCGAAGGCACCGAACCCGGTATGGAGCTTTACGGAAAGTATGTCTTCCTATCCGAGGGCGTGCGCGGATCGTTGTCGAAGGAAGTGATCGCGAAATACGATCTCGCCAAGGACGCCGATGCGGCGAAATTTGGCCTGGGCATGAAGGAAATCTGGGAAATTGATCCAGAGAAGCACAGTGAAGGCACCGTCACCCACACGATGGGCTGGCCGTTGGGCAGCAATGCCGGCGGTGGTTCCTTCATCTACCACCTCGACAACAACCAAGTTTATGTCGGGTTCGTAGTCCACCTGAACTATGAAAACCCACACCTCTTCCCCTACATGGAATTCCAGCGCTTCAAGCACCACCCAATGGTGGCAGACCTACTGAAGGGCGGGAAACGCGTCGCCTATGGCGCGCGCGCGATCTCGGAAGGCGGGTATCAATCTATCCCACAAACTGCATTCCCCGGTGGCGCTTTGCTGGGGTGTTCCGCAGGGCTGGTGAACGTGCCGCGTATCAAAGGCAATCACAACGCCATGCTGTCTGGCAAGGCCGCAGCTGAAGCTGCAGTGGCGGCGATTAAGGCCGGTCGTCAGAGCGACGTGCTGGAAGACTACGATCGCGAGATCAGAGAAGGCGCGATTGGAAAGGATCTCAAGCGGGTCCGCAATGTGAAACCGCTTTGGTCCAAGTATGGGCTGCTGGCGTCTCTCACGCTTGGCGGGTTCGATATGTGGACGAACAACCTGTTCGGGTTCTCGCTCTTTGGCACGATCAAGCATGGTAAAACCGATGCAGAAGCCACAGGCAAAGCAGACCGGTTCGAAGAAATCACGTATCCAAAACCAGACGGCACGCTGAGCTTTGACCGGCTTACCAATGTGTCTTTCTCGATGACAAATCACGAGGAAAGCCAGCCAGCACATCTGCACCTCGCCGACCCGACATTGCCCATCAAGATCAATCTGCCAAATTATGCCGAACCAGCACAACGATACTGCCCGGCAGGCGTTTACGAGGTTGTTCAGGAAGACGGCAAGGACCCGCGGTTTCAGATCAATTTCCAGAACTGCGTGCATTGCAAAACCTGCGACATCAAAGATCCAAGCCAAAACATCACTTGGGTCACGCCTCAGGGCGGAGATGGTCCGAACTACCCCAACATGTGATCAAATGATTGTCACCGCGCGGCGAAACCGTTGCGTGGTGGCATTGTGTTGGCTGGGGGGCGCAGATAGCATCCGCGCATGACACAGATATTCCGAGCCCGAACCCGTTTCCTTTTCTCCGGCGCACTGGCGCTTTTGCTTGCAACGCCCGCAGCATCTGACGGACTTTCCGGCCCCTATCTTGCCGCGCGTCAGGCGATGATCGCAAATGATTTTCAGGAAGCCGCAGAGTATTACACACGCGCCCTCGCACGCGACAGGACCAATGCTTACCTAATCGAAAATATGCTGATCGCGAATGTCGGATTGGGCCGGATCAAGGAAAGCGTACCAATCGCGCGCGTTTTGATCGCAGACGAGCCCGCCAGTCAGATCGGCCAGATGGTCTTGGTTGCGCACTCCCTGAACTCTGGCGCTGACATTGGGATGTTGGACGAACTGCAGGGTGCAGGACGAATTGCACCGCTGATAGACACCCTGCTTGCAGGTTGGGGTTGGATGAATGTCGGGGATGCTGCAGAGGCCATGGCGGCCTTTGACGGGCTGATCAGCAACCCTGAATATGCCGGGTTTGCAATTTACCACAAAGCGCTCGCCAATGCATATGTCGGCAATTTCGAAGAGACCGTCCGACTGCTTGGCGGAAACGGGGAAACGCAAGCCATCAGAACACGTCGCAGTGTGCTGGCGCTTGCAATCAGCCTTGGGCAACTTGGCCGATTTGATGAGGCCAAGACTTTGCTTGAGGAAAGCTTCGATCTGAACGACGCTGAGATCAGGTTTTACCATACCCCACTTTCAGAAGGCCAAGCGGTTCCCTTCGACCTGATCCAGAGCCCGCAGGACGGAATGGGCGAAGCGTTTTATTCGATCGCGCAGGCCCTGCGTGGCCAGACATCGGACGAGTACACCTTAGTTTACGCACGCTTTGCACAGTATATGTCTCCGAGAAATGACGATGCGACGATCTTATCTGCGCGTCTGCTGGAGGAACTTGAACAATACGAGTTGGCAACGCAGGTATTCGACGAGGTCTCCCGTAGAAGCCCAGCCTACCTGAAAGCTGAGATCGGGCGGGCAGAAGCACTCAACAGTGCCGAGAAGCCTGACGCAGCGATTGAAGTCCTTATGCAGCTAGCTGAAACGCATGCCGAAGTGCCCCTCGTACATACAACCTTGGGCGACACCCATCGCCGCATGAACGAGTTTGAGAAATCAGCTGACGCCTATGATCGCGCAATCGCACTGTATGACGCTGAGGAAAATAGCCAATGGTTCGTATACTACACTCGAGGCATTTCGCATGAGCGGATTGGCGATTGGGAAGCCGCGGAGGCTGACTTCCGAAAAGCACTCGACCTGAACCCCGGTCAGCCCAACGTATTGAATTACCTCGGGTACAGCCTGGTAGAGAAGCGATCCAAACTGGATGAGGCGCTGAACATGATCCGCGAGGCCAGCGCAGCGCGGCCTGAAAGTGGATACATCACTGATTCACTGGGCTGGGTTCTGTATCGGCTGGGTCGTTTCGAGGAAGCCGTTGAGCCAATGGAGCGTGCGGCTTCTTTGATGCCAGTTGATCCGGTCATCAATGATCATCTCGGGGATGTATATTGGGCGGTCGGACGCGAACGCGAAGCGGAATTTCAATGGCGTCGTGCTCTGTCATTCCTGACGGAAGACGATGAGGACCATGAAGCCAACCCGAAAAGAATCCGCCGCAAGCTGGAGGTTGGGCTTGACGCTGTGATCGAAGACGAGGGCGGACCGTCGCTGGCCGAGAAAGCGGCGCAAGCGGCGCTTCGACAGACACAGGATGACGGTTAATCGCCCGGCATGAGCCCGCCTATGATCACGCAGTTTGCGCCAGCCAAGGTCAATCTTGCGCTGCACGTAACCGGTCAACGTCCAGATAGTTATCATCTTCTAGATAGCCTTGTCGTCTTCGCAGGCATTGGGGATCGGGTCAGCGTTTCGTCAGACGACACCTTGAGCCTGGAGGTGATTGGGGCAGATATCGCCGAAGTTCCGAGTGACGCGCGCAATCTGGTTTTGAAAGCTGCGCGCCTTTTTGATGAAGACAAAGGCGCAAAGATAGTTCTGGAGAAAAATCTCCCGACTGCCAGCGGTATAGGGGGAGGTTCGTCAGATGCTGCTGCAGCGCTTCGAGCTCTATCTACTCTTTGGAACCTGCCTCTACCCAGCACTGATAATGTTTTGCGACTTGGCGCTGACCTGCCTGTTTGCATGAAGCCCGAACCGCAACGGATGCGAGGCATTGGAGAGATCCTGGACCCCGCCCCAGTACTGCCCCGGATGCATATGGTTCTGGCAAATCCGCGCGTTGGGGTCACGACACCGTCAGTATTTGGGCGAATGACAAACAAGATAAACCCGCCACTTGAAGACATCCCCGCCAAGATGGATGCCGCGCAGTTTGTGCATTGGCTGTCACGTCAACGCAATGATCTGGAGGTTCCGGCCATTTCCGGTCTGCCTGTTATCCAAGACGTCTTGGACGCCCTTGAGGATATACCAAGTTGCTGTCTCGCACGCATGTCGGGATCAGGTGCAACATGCTTCGGGCTTTTTGAAACAGCAGCCCAAGCCCGTTTGGCGGAAGATACTCTCCGGGCGGAGCACCAAGATTGGTGGGTCGCCTCTGGCCCGATGTTGCTGGACTAAAGGGTCCGCGCGACCACGTAGTCGGCCAGATCATCCAGCATGTGGCGCAATGTGTGATCGGGTAATTGTGCCAGCGCCAGTCTTGCCTTTTCCGTCCAGGCAACAGCTTCGGATCGCGTATCCTCAAGGGCGCCGTGCATGCGCATCAAAGATTGGGCGTGCTCAAGATCGCCATCGCGCTGATCGCCATTTTGAATGACGCGCGTCCAGAAATCCCGTTCTTTCGCATCTGCATTGGCCAAAGCTTTGATCAAAGGAAGGCTCATCTTGCGTTCGCGGAAATCATCACCGGTATTTTTACCCATAACGGTACCAACACCACCATAATCTAACAGGTCATCCACGATCTGGAAGGCAACGCCCAGTGCATCGCCATACGTCCAGAGCGCCTTGCTCTCGTCAGGTGTTGCGCCAGCGATCTCTCCGCCCACTTCCATTGCCGCTGAAAAGAGTGCCGCTGTCTTTCCGCGCACAACTTTCAGATAGGTCGCCTCGCTCGTTTCAAGGTTGCGCGCCACAGTCAGCTGTAGAACTTCGCCTTCAGCGATCGTGGCGGCCGCGTTGGACAGAATATCCAGAACCCGAAGCGATCCGGTTTCAACCATCAATTGAAACGAACGCGCAAATAGGTAGTCGCCTACCAAGACACTCGATTGATTATCCCAAAGCAGATTCGCGGTTGGTCGACCCCGCCGTGCTTCGCTTTCGTCTACGACGTCGTCGTGTAGCAGCGTAGCAGTGTGAATAAATTCAACGGTCGCAGCCAATTTGATGTGATCGTCGCCCGCGTACCCCATCATGCGCGCACTCGCCAAGGTCAGCATAGGGCGCAAACGCTTGCCGCCCGCCTCAATCAAATGCGCGGTCACCTCAGGTATTCTTGGGGCATGCTCGCTCGACATCCGGGTCCGGATAAGCGCATTTACCTCGGCCAAGTCTGCAGACAGAGCCTCGCTCAGTCGATCATGTGGTTTTGTCGACGGGTGATCCAAACTCATCACGGTCCTGTCAGTCGGCTCGACAAGCCCCATGGCCTGCCCTTAGATCAGTCATATGCTAGAACTTTTACGCACCAACGATCCTACGATCATCGCATTTGCCCAAGCATTGCTGCATGGCGAGGATATAGAATGCTTCGCGATGGACGTCCATATGAGTGCGCTCGAAGGTAGCATTGGCGTTTTGCCGCGCCGCTTGATGGTACGGCGTGAAGATCATTTCCAGGCGCAGGCGGTCCTGAAAGACAACGGGATCGAAGTGTCCACGCGCAAATGACACTAGACATCGATCTCACATGCGACGGTTTCCTGGGTGGCAGGCTACGCATCTGGCAGCCCAAAGATGGATTTCGCGCATCTACCGATGCAGTTCTGTTGGCTGCAAGCGTTCCAAGCAAGCCGGGCCAAACGGCTCTGGATCTCGGGTGCGGTGTCGGTACGGCGGGCCTGTGTTTGGCGTATAGGACGCAAGCGTGCGTGAGCGGTCTGGAACTTGATCCAGCAACCGCTCGTCTCGCCCAGCGAAACGGGTCAGCGAACGGCCTTCCGTTGAGTATTCATACAGGTGATGTGGCCCAGATGCCCGCAAGCTTACGCGCTGAAAGCTTCGATCACGTGCTTTGTAATCCGCCATATTACGCGGCAGGCGGTGGCACTTCCGCGCACAATCCCACCCGAGAAACGGCATTGCGCGAAAAATTGCCACTTCAAATTTGGCTTGATGCCGCAACGCGGCGCGTAAAACCTGGGGGCACAGTGAGCTTCATCTTGGCAGCAGACCGTTTGCCAGACCTCATGGCCGCCATGGATGATCGACTGGGGTCGGGGAAAGTCTTACCGCTGGCGCCACGCATCGGAAGGCCCGCAAAACGCGTGATCTTTCAGGCTCAAAAGGCAGCGCGTGGTCCGTTCATACTTCTCGCACCGTTTATTTTGCATGACGGAGAAACACACGGCGAAGATACCCCTGATGAGACACCGCTCGCGCGTTCGATCCTGCGAGACGGTACTGGTTTACCCCTCTGACTGCGGTTTTTTGCAGCTGCAGAAAGTGGCAGATTTTATTCACAGGGATGACAGGCGCACCAATCTGTGCTGCAGTTTAAACCTAACTTCATTTAAAGGAGGTTCCACATGACCGTAAGTTCGCATCTTCAGCAGTTGCGTCGTAAACACCAATCGCTTGCTGAGCAAGTCGACGTTGCCCAGCGCAGTGCTGGTTCGGACAGTCTCCAGATTGCAGAAATGAAGAAGCAGAAACTTCGGTTGAAGGAGCAAATATCGCGCCTTCAAGAACACTAGTGGCCTAGGGCGCGACGTCTGCCGCGTCGACGAATTCGCGCCCTTTTTCCAATGCCTCGATCGCGGTGAACTCTTCCGCAGGCCAGTCTAGGAATGGCTTGATGGAACTTTGTTTTACAAACTCTGCGCCACCCACCGTGTCGACGCTTATACTCTTCTGAGCCAAATAACTTTTGCTCTAGCAAACGAAAGCCTGTGGTTCCCCTCGCTGGGCCTTATGCCTGCCTAACAACAAAAAAAGGGCCCCGAAGGGCCCTTGTGCATTTATGGTCTATTTGAATCAGACGAAGAACTGTGCGCCGTTCGCGGAAATAGTCGAACCGTTGATGAAGCCCGCATCGTCAGACACAAGGAACGCAACACAGCGCGCGATTTCTTCAGGCTCGCCGAGACGGCCGGCAGGGATCTGAGGAATGATCTTTGCATTCAGAACTTCTTCTGGGATCGCACGAACCATCTCGGTGCCGATGTATCCGGGGCAAACGGCGTTCGCGGTAATGCCTGCGCGTGCGCCTTCTTGCGCCAACGACTTGATGATACCCAGATCGCCCGCTTTGGTGGCCGCATAGTTAACCTGACCAAACTGGCCTTTTTGACCGTTGATCGAAGAAATAACAACGACGCGGCCGAACTTGCGCTCGCGCATACCGGGCCAAACAGGATGAACAGTGTTGAACACACCAGTCAGGTTGGTCGCAATAACTTCGTTCCATGCTTCGGGGGTCATTTTGTGGAACGGCGCGTCACGTGTAATACCCGCGTTGGCGACGACCACCTCAATCGGACCAAGGTCGGCCTCTACCTGCGCAATACCTGCTTTCGAAGAGTCGTAGTCGGCTACATTCCATTTATAGGTCTTGATGCCGGTGGCTTCGGTGAAAGCAGCGGCCTTTTCATCATTGCCAGCATAAGTGGCTGCAACGGTATATCCGTCAGCGAGCAGTTTTTTCGAGATGGCTTCGCCGATACCGCGCGAGCCGCCAGTGACGAGTGCAACACGTCCCATGTTTGATCTCCTCTTCCTGAGTAATCTTGAATGTACCAGCGACTTCCGGGATCAGGTTGCCGTGGCGGATAAAGTTGAGGCGGGCCGCAAACAGCCCGCCTTTGTTAAATCAGGGACGTTCGACGCAGAGCGCGACACCCATGCCACCGCCGATGCAAAGGGTCGCCAGACCCTTCTTTGCGTCCCGGCGCTTCATTTCAAAAAGAAGCGTGTTCAGGACGCGTGCGCCAGACGCACCGATTGGGTGGCCAATGGCGATTGCACCGCCGTTCACGTTCACGATCGCCGGATCCCAGCCCATATCCTTGTTCACGGCACAGGCTTGCGCGGCGAAGGCTTCGTTTGCTTCAACGAGGTCAAGATCGTCGACTTTCCAACCCGCCTTCTCAAGCGCTTTGCGCGAGGCATAGATTGGACCAACGCCCATGATGGACGGATCGAGACCGGCCGTGGCATAAGAGGCGATGCGAGCCAGAGGTTCGATACCGCGCTTTTCCGCCTCATCTGCGCTCATCAGAAGCGCCCCTGCTGCGCCATCGTTTAGACCCGACGCATTCGCGGCAGTGACCGAACCATCCTTGACAAATGCAGGACGCAACTTCTGCATGGCGTCCATCGTTGCGCCGTGCCGAATGTATTCATCACTTTCGACCACAATGTCGCCCTTACGCGTCTTGACCGTGAAAGGTGTGATTTCGTCAGCGAACTTACCAGCTTTTTGGGCTGCTTCCGCCTTGTTCTGCGACCCGACAGCGAACTCGTCTTGCTGATCACGGCTGATCTGCCATTGCTCTGCAACATTCTCAGCTGTCTGACCCATGTGGTAACCGTTGAACGCATCCCAGAGACCGTCACGGATCATCGAGTCGATGAATTTCATGTCGCCCATTTTCTGCCCAGCACGCAGGTTTGCCACGTGAGGAGATAGGGTCATGTTTTCCTGTCCCCCCGCGCAAACGATCGACGCGTCGCCAAGCTGGATATGCTGGGCGCCCAATGCGACGGCGCGAAGACCAGACCCACATACCTGATTGATCCCCCAGGCAGCGCTTTCCTTTGGCAGGCCTGCATTAATGTGCGCTTGACGCGCGGGGTTCTGTCCCTGACCGCCGGTCAAAACCTGGCCGAGAATGGTCTCAGAAATTTCGGATTTATCGACGCCCGCGCGCTCGACAAGCGCTTCAAGGACGGCGGCGCCCAGATCATGGGCAGGTGTGTTGGCAAAGGAGCCACTGAAACTGCCCACGGCGGTCCGGGCAGCAGAGGCGATCACAACATTGGTCATGGTGTTCTCCCATCGGGTCACGCTTCGGCAGCCCCTGATTGAGCACACCGGACATTTCAAAACGCGGATTTACCGCTTTGACAGTCGCAATCCCTCTAGGGCGTGGACCACAACCCGACAACAGACACGGTGTCACGGGGCGGGATGTCGCAAGTGCAGCATTTTGGAACTTTGAGACTCGATTCGTCCCGAACGCGCGGAAAGTTAACGCCCGGGTTTGTGTCCCATTTCATCGTACATACCTTCCCCTTCCCACCAGGGCGGTGACGTCGTCGGAGCAGCGTAATAATACCCTTGTAGACAATCAATACCACACGCTGTCAGAAAGTTCGCATCTGATTGATTTTCAACGGATTCTGCAACTGTGTACATATCCAGTTGCTGCCCAATGGATACCAAGGCTCGGGCCAGAACCTGGTTGTCGGTGTCGGTTGAAACATCGCGAATGAACTGTCCATCAATCTTCAGAATATCGAAATAGAAATCCCGCAGGTAACGAAATGAGGTGAAACCCGCACCGAAGTCATCCAATGCAAAGGAGATACCCTGTCTGTGCAATTCGGCCATGAACACGGTGACTAGGTCCGGCACCATCATCGCACTGCTTTCGGTGATCTCAAGGATCAAGCGTTCTGCAATTGTGGAATTTTTAGCAAGTGCTGCATCCAGTGTTTCGCGCCAAGCTGGATATCCGATCGAGCGCGCGGACATGTTGATAGACAACCGGAGATCCGGAAAATGATGAAGTTCAAGCAAACCTTGTTCCAACGCCAATACGTCGATTTTCCGACCCAGTTCCTGTGTTTCGACAACATCGATAAAATCGCGTGCGGGGATCACGCGCCCAGTAGCGTCGAGCACACGAATTAAGCCTTCATAAAAGGCAACCTTTCCGTTGCCACGCGACTGAACAACGGGCTGGAAGGCCAACATCACGTGCTTGTTGCCAATGGCCCTTTCGACCATCTTCAACGTATCACGATCCCGTTCATTGACCGCAGCGGCCAGCGGATTGTCGGCCCCTTCAAACGAAGGCGCCCTTTGCGGCTTACCCATGAAATCTCTCGTCTTTCTTTGCCAACTCAGAAACGCGAAATCTCTTAAGATGTTGTAAATTTTCCTGTTTTGTTCCAATTTAATGAAAACTATGCGCAAGGTCTTCGCCATGTCTGAACAATGCACCTGGTACGGGACCGATCCGCTTTATGTCGCCTATCATGATACCGAATGGGGCGTGCCCTGTTACGATGGACGAGCGCTTTGGGAACAGCTTGTTCTGGAGGGTTTTCAGGTGGGATTATCCTGGATTACGATCCTGCGGAAACGCGAAGGGTTTCGGAACGCCTTTGCCGGGTTTGACCCAAGTGTAGTTTCCACTTGGGACGACGGCGAAGTGACACGATTACTTACTGACGCTCGGATTGTCCGCCACCGCGGAAAGATCGAAGCGACCATTACAAACGCGCAGGCCTACCTTCGTATTGAGCAAGATGTGGGGTTCTCAAAGTTCATTTGGGACTATGTCGATGGTACGCCCATTCAGAACAGATTCGACTCGTTTTCGCAGGTTCCTTCGCAGACGCCGTTGTCTGCACAAGTTTCGAAAGACCTCAAGAAACTAGGTTTTCGATTTTGCGGGCCAACAACGGTCTACGCATTTATGCAAGCCTCGGGTCTGGTGAATGATCACCTGACGGGATGTCCACGGTTCAAGGAACTCGGTGGTTAGTCACACCCACGAAGCTCAAATCCGCGCGCACCTCCTAAAACCGTGACGCGGATGGCAGACCGGTCCAGCATCAGCGGACGTCCGCGAGGAGGAACGAGCTCAACGCTCGAAGTAATCATACCACTACGCATCTCAGTAATCGTATCCGTCATCCATATGGTTGGATCGCCTGGCTCGATAACTGACACGGGCAACGTGGAAACACCTGGGGGAGCTGCGTAGGTAACGTCCATGCGCATGCCATCCGAGATGGGGGTGATGGCACACTCAATCGGAGTGTCGAACGTCGCGGGCCTTGCAGCAAGCGCCTCAAGTATCGCCCGGTCACGGGCACCTGCGGAAGGTAATGTTGCCCTCAGGTCTACGCTCATTGGCATGCAGATATCTTCACAAATGCCCAGATCAAGTCGCGCATTCAGGCGCGCCTCACCGGGTCGCGGCACGCGAAATTCCAGCGGAAGAACAACAACTTTACTATAGCCTATGCTGCGCATTCCGTTGGCGAAGAACACCTCAGGAGTTGGGAAATGGGTCTCTACAGCAGTAATATTTCTGGAGCCCTCAAAATCCATTTGGGGGGGGATGCCGCCCTCGCCAGGCGCGCGCCAGTATGTTTTCCATCCTGGTGCGAGCGTCAAACGTACGGCAGCCATATGTGTCCCGTGATCCGTTCGCCACCCGGGCAAAAGCTCAATGGACACCACGTCGTCAGCATAGTCCGCCTTTGCGGTACCCGACATCCCGAGGGATAAAATAGCGAGAATTACGCTCACGCAGGGGGAGATAAAGTTTCTGAACATGCACAAACACTAAAAGGCTTATGCATTTTGGGAAATCACATTCCGCTGAGGCAAATCGCCTTTGACAATAGCGATGTGGTGAGCGGTCTTGAACCAAAGCGGATGACAGCCCAGACTGTGCATATGCAGGTGCAGCAAACTCCCGACTCGCTTACTGGTCAGATCCTGATCGCAATGCCCGGCATGGGCGATCCCCGTTTTGATCACAGCGTGGTCTATCTTTGCGCGCACTCAGACGAGGGCGCGATGGGCTTGATCATCAACAAACCCGCGGCAGATCTTGAGTTGCCCGCCTTACTGGAACAGATCGGCATCACGCCGACAGACAAAATGCGCAAAATGCCGATCCATTTCGGAGGCCCGGTCGAACACGGACGCGGCTTTGTACTCCACACCACTGATTATGCGGAAAACCCTTCAACGCTGCAGGTCAATGACAGTTTCGGGATGACCGCGACTTTGGATATTTTGGAAGATATCGCGCAAGGTGGGGGACCAGATACATGCATCCTGGCCCTAGGGTACGCAGGCTGGGGCCCCGGACAGCTTGAATTCGAGCTACAAGAGAATGGCTGGTTAACGGCCGAGGCCGATCCGGCTCTTATTTTCAACCCGAATGCAAACGATATCTGGGCGAAAGCTCTGGGGGTCATCGGCATCGATCCGTCAATGTTGTCGACAACAGGTGGACGCGCTTAGCGCGGCGCAGCCGCACGCCGCAATCGATCGTTGATCGCAACGCCAAGACCCATTTCAGGCACAGGCGCAACTGCGATGATTTGATCGGGTTCAGCCATATCATCAAGCTCACGCAATGCGCCGAACAATCGCGCGGCTGCTTCTGACAAATCACCCGCCTCTGACAAAGAAATATCCGCCTCCAAGGAAGCTGGACCAAATCCAAGCCAAAGTGCGCCCTTGGGTCTGACAGACGCGTCCAAAATAACCCGTGCAGACGGTGCGTAGTGCGAGACCAACTGCCCGGGCGCGCTTGGGACATCTTCGTCGCCCGGAACCTCAACCGTCTGACCCAAAGCAGCTTGCAACGCATCGCGAGAAATTGCTCCGGGTCGTAAAAGACGTGCATGCATATCTGTCAGACTAAGAACCGTGGACTCCAAACCTACGAGACAGGGTCCATCGTCAAGGATCGCAGAAATTTTTCCCCCGAGCCCGTCACGAACATGCGCAGCTGTCGTAGGACTAACCCCTCCAGAAGGGTTTGCCGAAGGGGCGGCGAGCGGCAACCCTGAGGCACGCAGCAATGAGAGCGCCGCAGGGTGGTTGGGCATTCGCAATGCCACGCTGTCCAATCCCGCACTGACCGCCGGTACGAGCACGCAATGCTCAAGACGCGGCAGGACCAATGTAAGCGGACCAGGCCAAAAAGTATCGATCGCAACCTGCGCAAGCCTATCGACCCTGGCATAGAGACTGGCGTCCTTCGGATCGCCCACATGCACGATGAGCGGGTTGAAGGACGGCCTACCCTTTGCTGCATAGATTCCAGCAACGGCCCTTTCTGATAAAGCACTGGCGCCCAGCCCGTAGACAGTTTCCGTTGGAAAAGCGACGAGCTCGCCCTGGTTCAACAGGTCTGCAGCCATCCGAAACCCATCTTCAGAAGCATTAAGCGCGAGCGTTTTCAAACGCATCCCCTTCCCGTGACGTAGCGTTTAAATTGCTGCTGCCATGGATGACGTGCCACAGAAAACAGCGTGGCGCGGGGCATAACTCTTTGAAACGCGCTTTGCAAAGTCACAGGCAACGCAACGAAAGCCAATATGACCTATTCATCCCCGACTTCCGACATTCAGTTTGTTCTCGATCATATCACAGGCTTCGGTCAGGTCAGCGCGACCGAGCGATACGAAGAAGCCACAAGGGATACTGTGGTTGCCGTGTTGACCGAAGCTGGCCGTCTGTGTGACGAAAAAATTGCTCCCGTGAACCGTGCCAGTGACTTGAGCCCGGCCATTCTTGAAAACGGCGTAGTTCGTGCCAGTCCGGGCTTTCACGAAGCTTATTCTGCTTGGGCAGAGGGCGGATGGATCGCGTTGTCCGCTCCACAAGATTACGGCGGTATGGGTCTACCCATCGCGCTGACAACAGCGCTTAACGACACGATGTCTGGGGCCTGTCTTTCCCTGCAGCTCGCACCACTTCTAAGCCAGGGGCAGATAGAAGCGCTTGAACATCATGCAAGCGACGCAATCAAAGACCTTTACCTTCCCAAGCTGATCTCTGGTGAATGGAACGGCACCATGAACCTGACCGAGCCGCAGGCCGGGTCAGACGTCGGCGCCCTTCGCAGCAAAGCAGAACCATTGGATGATGGAACTTACGCCATCTCGGGGCAGAAAATTTACATCAGCTGGGGGGATTGCGACATTACGGATAATACCGTGCACCTTGTGCTTGCACGGCTTCCCGATGCGCCCAAGGGCACCCGTGGTGTGTCACTATTCATCGTTCCGAAGCGTTTGCCAAACGATGAGGGGGAAGCTGGCGATCCAAACAACCTGCGTGTGGTCTCTTTGGAACACAAGATGGGTCTGCACGGATCACCCACGGCTGTCATGGAATACTCTGGCGCCAAAGGCTGGATGGTTGGCGAACCCGGCGGTGGTATGAAAGCAATGTTCACCATGATGAACAACGCCCGTCTCGGGGTCGCAACGCAAGGCGTTGGGATCGCAGAAGCAGCCACACAAGCCGCGCAGCGCTATGCGATGGATCGGACGCAAGGGACCCCACTGCGCCAAAGCATCGGTACGATTGCAGACCATGCGGATGTACGTCGCATGCTGATGACGATGCGCGCGGACACTTTCGCCGCAAGGGCACTCGCCCTTGACTGTGCTGTCTCCATCGACATGGCAACGGCGACTGGCGATGCAGAGTGGAACGCGCGGGCGGGCGTACTGACCCCAATTGCGAAATCTTTCTGTACAGATGTCGGGATCGCTGTCGCCTCAGAGGCTGTTCAGGTGCATGGCGGAATGGGCTTTGTCGAAGAAACAGGCGTCGCCCAATATCTTCGCGATGTACGTGTCACCGCAATCTACGAAGGGACCAACGGCATTCAGGCGATGGACCTCGTTGGACGAAAGTTAAGTGACGGGGGTGACGCAGCCCTGCGCATTGTGGACGCCATTGAAACGGAGGCTGAAGCCTGTCGCGAGAAACTCGGACAACTTGCCGAACTCGTATGGCAAGCCGCGGAATCATTGCGTGAAGCTACAGAAGCTTTGTTGGTCGAAACCGATTTGAACACGCGTTTTGCAGGGGCCGTCCCTTACCAGCGCGCCTTTGCGCGAGTGCTTGGCGGGATGTATCACCTCCGCGCGGCAATGGTAGAAGGTGGCGAAGGTCCACGATCATCGCTGGCCAAGGTTTACATCCGACGCCTGTTGCCCGAGCATGCATCTTTGCTTGAAGCTGTACGTGCGGGAGATGAAGGGCTTTATGACGACGATCTGTTTGGAAGCGCAGCCTAATGCCTGATGCAGGACCGTCAGGTCTGCAATTTCCTTTTCCTGACGCCCCATCTGAAGGTGAAGCCATTGAAGTTGCAGATGGCATTCTTTGGATTAGATTGCCGCTTCCGATGGCGCTTGACCATGTAAACGTCTTTGCTCTCGACGATGGGGACAGCTGGACCCTGATCGATACCGGATTCTATTCCAAACGCGGAGTGCGCATCTGGGATCGCTTGCGCGACGGCCCCCTAGCCGGGAAACCGATCAGTCGTGTTCTTGTCACGCATCACCATCCTGATCATGTTGGGATGGCAGGGCATTTTCAGGCTCGCGACGGTGTCGAGCTCCTTACGTCCCGCACCGCTTGGCTGATGGCACGGATGCTAACGCTCGATGACCAGAGCCGCCCTTTGCCGGAGACACTTGCGTTCTGGCGCAGTGCCGGCATGGATCCCGAGATCTACGCAGAACGACAGAACGAGCGTCCCTTCAATTTTGCGGACATGGTCCATCCTATGCCGCTCGGCTTCACAAGGTTGGTTGAAGGGCAGCAGATCACGATCGGGGGCCGAACTTGGACGATCCGCATGGGCAATGGCCACGCACCAGAACATGTCACACTCTGGTCAGATGATGTGGTTATTGGCGGTGATCAACTCATTTCCACGATCTCGCCAAATCTGGGTGTTTATGCCACCGAGCCTGAGGCTGATCCAGTTTCAGACTGGCTGGTATCATGCGAACGACTTCTGACTTTTGCAAATGATCGCCAGCTCGTTCTACCTGGACACAAGCTGCCATTCCAAGGGCTTCCCTTCAGACTGGAGCAGCTGATCCAGAACCATCATGGCGCGTTGAAACGGCTGGAAACATATCTTGCGAACCCATGTACAGCGCATGATTGCTTCGCCCCGCTCTTCAAACGACCCATCCGCGCAGGTGAGTATGGGTTGGCACTGGTGGAATCGGTTGCCCATCTGAACCATCTTTTCCGTGTCGGACGCGCCACCCGAACCAAACGGGCAGATGGCGCCTGGTTGTATCAGGCCGCAAGCTGACCCCCGATTTCTGACGACGAGACATCATCGCGCGTGAACCTGACCAATGTGTTAGGTGCAATTTTTTCCCACTTGGCCGCATTTCCACAAAGGGGTTCTGACGCCAAAACCAGCGCATCCCGCTGCCACTCGCGCGAGCTGTAAAGTGTCGGACAGCGCCCGTCAGAGGCATAACGGAACGCGTATAACGCGTGACCATCAGAGGCGACGCAGGTAAGTCGAACAGGACCATCCGGTGTGCTGCGCCCAAGATCTGCCAGCGTGCTTTCAAAGGCCTGGGCCGGATTTGATTTCAATCCGTTTGCAAGCAATGTCAGGAACAACATCTCGCTGTCAGTCGTGCCGCGTCGCTGATCATAGATCTCGTCAGGAAGTGCTTCCTCCAAACGGCGCCGAATACGTGGAAAATGCGGAACCTGACCGTTATGGCAAAAACTCCAGTTACCTGAGGTGAACGGGTGGCAGTTTTGCCGGCTGGTTTCCCCCATCGTAGAGGCGCGGATGTGACCGATGAAAAGTCGGGACCAGACCATCCGACACAGGCTTACAAGGTTTTCATCCGCCCATGCGGGCAAGACATCACGATACAGACCGGGTCGATCCGAAGCTCCGTACCAAGCAAGTCCAAATCCGTCACCGTTTACCTCCAACTTGGCTTCCGACGCATGTTGGCTTTGGGTCAATAACGAGTGAACGGGTTTAACAATGACATCTTCCAGCGCCGTTTCCGGCCCCAGATAGGCAGCGATCCGACACATCTAATGGGTCACGCGATTTACGATGCGGGCATGCAGCTTGCAGATTATGTCGCTTCCCGTGGTTTTGCAAAGCGCAGGCACCAGTGCGTGAATAAACGCAGCACATGCAGCCAGAGCGAGCCAGAACCCAAAAGTCATTGCAAAGCGAAAGTGCTCCCAGAAGGTTTCGTCGACGGAAGCCGGGTGCTCCAAAAAGACCTTTTCGACAAAACCAGTCTTCTGGCTAGGCAGTTTGGTAGCGTCCGACATATGGAATCTCCTGTTATGCTTTGCTGTGAGACTATCTAATCCTTTAAGTCTTTTTGTCCCAATATTTCCTGTATCTCAGATATATTTTGGGATAAAATGCCTCTATGCAGTACGAACTTGATACAATTGACCGATCGTTGCTTACAATCTTGCAACGCGATGCCTCTTTGTCAGTAGATACACTTTCCGAACAGGTTGGCCTGTCTCGCAATGCGTGCTGGCGTCGGATAAAGGCACTCGAACGCGCAGGCGTGATCAAGGGGCGAGTAATCCTGGTTGATCCCGAGAAACTTGGGCTCGGACTTACAGTACTGGTCCTGATACGATCCAACACCCATGACGCCAGATCTATGAACGACCTGACGCGCGCCGTGCAGGCAATGCCCGAGATCGTTGGCGCCTATCGCATGACAGGCGACCTGGACTACGTACTTCGTGTGCGCGTGGCAGATGTTCCTGCCTATGATGCGTTCTATAAACGCTTGATTGCACGCGTTTCGGTCTCGGACATCTCTGCCAGTTTCGTTATGGAGGAGATTAAGGAAACGACCGCTGTGCCGGTTTAGGGAGGAACTATGTCCGACGATGTCATCGCCACTGCGGCCGAAGCAACCGAGGCAGACGCCCTGCCCCGCGCACGGGTCGTTCACACGAACCCCGATGTCAGCAGCCCGGAAGGGGCCCCTCTGCCACAAGCTGTTGCCAATCGCCCGGTTTCGCAAAAATCTCCTGCAGAATGGGCCTATGAGCGTCTGATCCTTTACATCCAGAACTTTGAAAAACAGCTAGATGCGGATCATGAGGTTGCGATGGGTTTCACCGGCGGCGAAGCTGGCGTTTTGCGGATCGAAGGCATGGGCTTTTTTGATCCTGACATAATCACGTTTTATGGAACGGACGCTGCAGGCGCGCGCACCCAGATGATCCAACATGTCAGTCAGTTGACCGTCATGCTGCGTGCGTTGCCTAAGCCAATCGCGGCCGAACCCGCCAATCGGATCGGGTTTCGGCTCGCGGCCGATCTTGAGGCCGACAACCTAAAGACGTAGGCGCGGCCAATTCGTCCTCTTGACGCAAACGTGCCACACCCGCAAAACGCCGCCCACGATCACGTTTTTGCGCGGTGACAGTACGCACTAAATCCGCTACCCGAACTTATAACTACGAGACGTAGGAGACACGAAATGGCTGAACACAAGCACGGCAGCATGGACACCACCGAACAGGAAAAAACCTTTGACGGCTTCATGCGATTCTCGATCTGGACCGTGGTCGTCATCATCGTGGCCTTGATCCTGCTAGCGATGATCAACGCCTAATCCCGAAAGGGCTGCCCCGATGCGACTGATTGCACTGCTAACTGCCGCGACCTTCGTCCTTATTGGATGTGGCCAGGGTCCACAGAGAACATGGGCACCAGATGATGTAGTCGCCCGCGCGGCGTTCAGCCCGGAAGAGCCTCCATCCGTCACGCTCTACACCATGATCAGCAATGACACAGGTGCGGGCGGGCATTCAGCGCTGATGATCAATGGCAGCCAACGCGTGTTGTATGATCCTGCCGGATCTTGGAACCATCCTGCTGCACCAGAGCGAAACGATCTGCATTTTGGCTTCACTGAGTGGATGCGAAGCTTTTACCTCGATTACCACGCGCGCACGACTTATCACGTCGTGGTACAAAAGAAGGAACTCTCGCTAGAGCAGGCGAACGCTTTAATTGCGTCTGCGCAGGAACAAGGTGCTGCGCCCAAAGCCTATTGCACTCGGTATAATTCCTCTGCCTTGCGTCGTGTTCCAGGATTTGAGTCATTGGGCACGACCTGGTTCCCAGTGAAATTGATGGAACGGTTTGCCGAACTTCCCGGTGTCGAGACGACAACGGTGTATGACGACGACCCAGCTTATAACCGCACCATGCTGGAAGCGGGAATTGTACCGGTGCCTGCCGACATCTTCACGACCGCCAACTGATCGATCCAACTCATCCTAAACGCCGGGCACGGTGCCCGGCTTTTTTCATTTCCGACGCAGATGTTCGTCAAGACGCGGAAGAATTTCAACAAAGTTGCAGGGTCTATGGCGATAATCAAACTGCCACTTCAGGATTTCGTCCCAGGCATCTTTGCATGCGCCGGAACTTCCCGGCAGCGCAAATAGATAGGTTCCGCCCGCCACCCCCCCTGTCGCACGACTTTGCACTGCTGAAGTTCCAATTTTTTGCATCGACACCATGGTAAAGACAGTGCCAAAAGCATCGATTTCTTTTTCATAGACTTCGCGATGGGCTTCTACGGTGACATCGCGCCCTGTCAGCCCGGTTCCACCCGTCGACAGGATCACGTCAATTTCAGGGTCCTCCACCCATGCCCGCAGCTGGGCTGCGATATCTTCACGATTGTCCCGCAGAATATGACGCGCGGCCAGTTTGTGCCCGGCCTCGGAAATCCGCGCGACGAGCACGTCACCTGATTTGTCCTCTGCCAGGCTGCGTGTATCTGAAACCGCAAGAACGGCGATCCGCATGGGCAGGAATGGACGAGCCTCGTCAATCCTGCTCATATCAATCCGCCTGTCCGATTTTGTCTTGCGTACGCAGCTCGAAATCCGACGCATCATGGCGTTCACGCAGGATTTCATGGGGTTCGCCACGTGCGGCGTTCACCATCCGTCCACGCTGTACAGCCGGACGTGCTGCAACTTCTGCGGCCCAACGAATGACATTGGTGTATTCATGGACACTCAGGAATTTGCCGGCATCGTAAGAATTTCCTTCGACCGTCCGCCCATACCAGGGATAGATCGCCATATCCGCGATCGTGTAATCATCGCCTAGAATGTAGGTGTTTTCAGCCAAATGCCGATCGAGGACATCCAGTTGGCGCTTGGTTTCCATTGCATAGCGATTGATCGGGTATTCATATTTCTCTGGCGCGTATGCGTAGAAGTGACCGAAACCGCCCCCCAGAAACGGAGCACTTCCCATCTGCCAGAAAAGCCAGCTCAGCAGCTCAGCGCGTTTCTCTTTTGGTCCAAGAAATGCATCAAACTTTTCTGCCAGATGCATCAGTATCGCACCTGATTCAAACACGCGCATTGGAACCTCGCCCGAACGGTCCAAGAGCGCGGGGATTTTCGAGTTCGGGTTGATCTCAACAAAACCGGACGAAAACTGGTCGCCCTCACCGATATTGATGAACCAGGCGTCATATTCCGCTCCAGAATGACCGGCAGCCAACAGCTCTTCAAAGAGGATTGTGACCTTCACACCGTTTGGCGTGCCCAAGGAATGCAGCTGGAAAGGGTGCTTTCCAACGGGCAATTCCTTGTCATGGGTCGGACCCGCGATCGGGCGGTTGATGCTGGCAAATGTACCACCACTCTCCGCCTCCCAGGTCCAGACCTCGGGAGGCACGTAGGTTGGTTCGGACATTCAGGTCTCCTTCAAGAATTCAATTTCGCATGCAGATCTTGCAGGTCGCTCCAAGCGGCACGCTTTTGCATGGGTTGGCGCAAGAGATAGGCCGGATGGAACATAGGCAAGCAGGGCAGGCCCTGCGTCTCGGTCCAGTTTCCACGGAGTTTCGTGATCCCGCGCCGCCCCAGCAGAGCGCCGGCTGGAATGTTCCCCATCACCACCAGCACTTCAGGTTTCGCCAGAGCAATATGGCGTTCAACAAAGGGCATCATCATCGCCATTTCGTCCCGTGACGGGTCGCGGTTTTGTGGTGGCCGCCAGGGCAAAATGTTGGTGATATAGAGCGCGCTTTCCAGATCAGGGCTTTCGCGCGACAAACCAATTGCACGAAACATCGCATCGAGGAGCTGACCAGCCGCGCCAACAAAAGGCTTTCCGACGCGATCTTCTTCGCGACCCGGCGCTTCCCCGACAACCATGACGCGTGCCCCCGCACGTCCATCAGAGAACACCAGATTGCGGGCGCCTTTCTTCAGCTCGCAATGGTCGTAACCCGCCATTGCCTCTCTCAACTGATCAAGATCTGCGGCTTCTGATGCCAGGGCCCTCGCCTCGGCGACAGGGTCACTTGCAAGAAGAGACGGCACGTCTTGCGCAGCCCTTTCAGTTGGCTTGTCTGCCGGTTTTGCCTTCGGAGAGGCGGCGGGCAACTCGAACCGGTCAACCGGAGCGTCCAAAATCGCTTCATCAGCACCCAACTCCACCTGCCAGACCAACATGGCCAAGGCATCATTGGGATCCAGCGCTTCAAGATCAGGGGCAGACTCGGCTGACATGACAGCACCCTAATTCTCCGATCCGGTAACCGCAATTGGCAGACTTGTGAGCCGCCCATCCTGCGGCCTATAAGCGGTCAACACGTCGGGGGACTGCATGACATTTCGGGCTAATCATTTGCTGGGGATCGAAACACTAGGACCCGATGAAATTGTAACGCTTCTCGACCTTGCCGAATCCTATGTTGACCTGAATCGCGCAGGCAACAAGCATGCGGAAGTCTTGGGCGGCATGACCCAGGTAAACATGTTCTTTGAGGCCTCTACGCGCACTCAGGCCAGCTTCGAGATTGCCGGGAAACGCCTGGGGGCGGATGTGATGAACATGGCGATGGCGGCCAGTTCGATCAAAAAGGGCGAAACGCTCATCGATACTGCGATGACGCTGAACGCCATGCACCCCGATCTTCTTGTCGTGCGCCACCCTCACTCGGGCGCGGTGGATCTTCTGTCCCAGAAGGTGAACTGTGCCGTACTTAATGCCGGAGATGGGCGGCATGAACACCCGACCCAGGCCCTTCTGGATGCCTTGACGATTCGTCGATCAAAGGGGCGTCTGCATCGGCTCAACATCGCAATTTGCGGGGATATCGCGCATTCCCGCGTGGCCCGCTCGAACATCTTGCTTTTGGGCAAATTGGAAAACCGCGTTCGACTTGTGGGTCCCACGACACTGATGCCGTCTGGTGTCGCTGATTTAGGTGTCGAAGTTTACGATGACATGCGCGACGGACTTGCCGGATGCGATGTCGTTATGATGCTGCGACTTCAGAAAGAGCGCATGGACGGCGGATTCATCCCATCTGAGCGCGAATATTACCACCGTTACGGTCTCGATACCGAGAAACTTGCGCATGCAAAAGAAGACGCCATTGTCATGCATCCAGGTCCAATGAACCGTGGTGTAGAAATTGACGGCCTGCTTGCGGACGACATAAATCGGTCGGTCATTCAGGATCAGGTAGAGATGGGTGTTGCTGTACGTATGGCCGCGATGGACCTTCTGGCTCAGAACCTCCGTGCCAGCCGCGAGGCAGCATAATGCTGGGCTGGTTGCGTGATCTTATGGCTCAGAAGCCTGTTCGACAGGAGGCCCCACCAACACAAGCGGCACCGAGCGCGCCCGAGCACGTTCATATCTTCACCTTCGATTTTGATACGAGCCAAGGGTTCCTGAATTACGTCCAACAAATTTGGACGGCCCAGGATGCGGAGCCTTCATGCCGTTTCGAACAGGACCTGCACCTAGCGTATCTTGACCGAAACTACGTGGAATTCGTCGAAGGAACACCCGAGGAAATCGACGCTCACATCCGACCTCTGCTGCAACACGAGGTGGATGCAGACGCAGTGTTTATAGGCACACCCAACGTAGCCCAAGCCGTCCTGATCTATGATCGCGCTTTGCCCAACAACACGCCACCTCTTCGATCCACCTCTAAGGCACGGTATATCGGCCGGGCGGAGCTTGTCGTATGAGTGGTTGGGATCCTTATCTCGATGACGATGAGAAATTACTCTGGGAAGGACGTCCCAGCCGCAGGCTTCTCATCCTGACCAAGGCCGATATCTTCCTGATCCCTTTTTCACTGCTCTGGGGTGGTTTTGCCCTATTTTGGAACCTTGCAGCCTGGGGGATGGGAGCGCCATTCTTCTTTCGGCTTTTCGGACTGCCCTTCTTGCTTGTTGGGGCTTACATCACGGTGGGCCGGTTTTTCGTTGATCAGTATATCCGCAAGCATACCGTTTATGCGTTGACTACCAAACGAGCGTTCATCGCCACTTCAGCGTTTGGACGCAAACTGCGCGATAAACCGATCCGCCCCAACACCAGCATCAACTTCAAACCTGGAGAAAGGGCGAGCTTAACGTTTGATGCCCCCTCGGCCATGATCCAATCGAAGCGTCAAATAGGATATTCGGATGGGGGCACCGGTGGATTCACATTCCGAGCTATTTCTGACGGCGATACAGTTTACCGCCTGGCCCGCGACATCCAGCAGGGAACCGCGACATGAGCTTGATCTGTTTTCAGAACGCACGTCTGATTGACCCGCAAGCTGGCACAGAAGACCCCGGCAGCCTGCTCGTCCGGGATGGCGTGATCATCGCGCACAACCCATCCACAGTTCCTAATGGCGCTCAGACCGTTGATTGCGAAGGCAAATGCCTTGCCCCTGGTATCGTCGATATCGGTGTAAAGATCGGGGAACCGGGCGAGCGTCACAAGGAAAGCTTTAAAACCGCTGGCTACGCTGCTGCGGCGGGTGGAGTGACAACGATGGTCACCCGAGCCGATACCACACCTCCTGTCGACACCCCTGAAGTCCTGGATTTCGTGAAGAGGCGTGCGCAGGAAGTGTCTTTGGTGCGTATTGCGCCGATGGCTGCCCTAACAAAGGGCCGCGAAGGGCGCGAGATGACAGAGTTCGGCTTTTTGCGCGATGCGGGTGCTGTCGCATTTTCAGATGGCGACCGTGTGGTCCAAGACCCCAAGGTTCTTGCCCGTGCACTGACCTACGCAAAAGGCCTCGATGCATTGGTCTTTGGGCATGTGCAGGACCCCGGCTTGTCAAAAGGTGCCGCAGTAACATCCGGGAAGTTCGCCACACTTCGCGGTCTGCCCGGAGTGTCTCCAATCGCTGAACGTATGGGGTTGGAACGAGACCTTGCACTGATCGAAATGACCGGAGCGCGGTATCACGTCGACCAGATCTCCTCAGCGTCCTCGCTGCCAGCACTGGAACGTGCGCGCGCCTCTGGACTGGATGTGACAGCAGGTGTTTCCATTCACCATCTGACGCTGAACGAATTTGACGTCGGCGACTACCGCACCTTCTTCAAAGTAAAACCACCACTTCGGTCGGAAGACGATCGTCTTTCGATGGTCGAAGCCGTTACTTCAGGATTAATCGACATCATCTGCTCCATGCACACACCACAAGATGAAGAAAGCAAACGCTTGCCCTTTGAGGAAGCCGCAAGCGGCGCGGTCGGGCTTGAAACTTTGCTACCCGCGGCGATGCGGTTGGTGCATTCCGACGGGATTACGTTGGCAAACCTGTGGCGTGCACTCTCGCTGAACCCTGCAAAACGGCTCGGGCTGCCCGGAGGAACGCTTGCAGAAGGCAGCCCGGCCGATTTGGTTCTTTTTGACGAAAACGCTCCATTTGTACTGGATCGAACCACGTTAAACTCGAAATCCAAAAACACACCGTTTGACGGGGCACGCATGCAAGGCCGTGTGCGCGGAACCTGGGTGGCCGGTCGCCGGGTCTTCCCGTTTGCCGACTAAGTACAGTCCCGCTCCAACGCAAAGCAACGATGCCAACCTGATAGAGATGTGATCCGATGCCTGACCTTGTAACTTCCACCCCACTTCTCGCACTCGCCGCGCTGATCGCTTACCTGGTTGGCGCGATCCCTTTTGGGACCGTCATCGCTCGGTTATTTGGATTGGGAAATCTTCGCGACATCGGGTCGGGCAATATCGGGGCAACAAATGTCCTGCGTACGGGAAACAAACTTGCAGCGTTCCTGACACTTATTCTGGATGCCGGCAAAGCCGGCGCTGCGGTCTTGGTTGCCCGCTCGATACTAGGGGAAGATGCAGCCCAGGTCGCAGGCTTCTTTGCATTTCTCGGACACTGTTTCCCTGTCTACCTGAAGTTCAAGGGCGGAAAGGGTGTAGCAACCTTCTTTGGTATGCTGATCGCGCTCTACTGGCCGCTTGGCATTGCAGCGGGGGCAGTCTGGATCTTCATCGCCTATACGTTCCGGTTTTCGTCGCTGGCGGCGCTGATGGCATCTTTGATGGCACCCGCAATAGCTTGGGGCCTTGGCAGGCCTGATTTTCTTGTTTTGACCGTCATGCTCACGATCTTAGTCTGGGTTCGCCACTCTGAAAACATAACCCGTCTGCTGAATGGAACTGAATCCAAGATCGGCGCCAGCAAAGACTAAAACGCAGAATTTCCCTGCGTCGCCAGAAAAGCTCGCATACGTGCCCTGCGTCACTGAAAAGATGTCTCGCACCACAAACCAAAACCTTTTACACACACCTCTCAAATCTACCTACAGATTGTCTGGTCTCGACAGAAGCGCGATCTGGGTGCATCTTGTGTGTGCGGACAACCTATGCGCGCACAACGGATGAGGCCCCAAGATGACTTTCCAAGAAGCAATCCAATCTGGTTTCCAAAACTACGCGAACTTTAATGGTCGCTCTCAACGGTCCGCCTACTGGTGGTGGCAGCTTTTCTGCATTCTTATTGGCATCGGCCTAAGCATTATCGACGCCGTCGCGTTTTCAGGTTTCATCACAAATGGCAACGGACCTTTGGTCGGGCTGTGGTCTTTGGCGATCCTCATCCCGAACCTCGCCATTGGTGTACGCCGTTTGCACGATCGCGACATGTCAGGCTGGTTCATGCTGCTGATCCTGATCCCCGTGTTGGGCGCCCTGATTCTTCTATACTTCTTCGTGACAGCCGGAACACAGGGCCCCAACAGATTTGGGCCGGACCCACTGGAGGACCCGCGTGGACCATTTAGTACCCCACCTGAGGATGACGGTGCGCGATACAGTGAAAGCAATATTCCGCGCGTCGATCCAGACGCCTGACCCGCACCTGTTTAGTAGGAGTATTCGGCGTAAATCCGGTTCAGATCGCCCGCCCAATCACCGTGGAAATGTTCGAGCAGCTCGTCTGCTGGTGCTTGTCCGCTATCAAGGCTTTCCTTCAACGCGTTCAGGAAATGCGTCTCATCGGGGATCAGTCCGCCGGCCCCGGGTCTGGCGCGCGCGGACAAGCCAGTCTCAGCGATCTCAACGGCTTGCCTTGCAAGATCATGCATCTTGATGCCGTTCACTTCAGCCTGCAAACCATCAACGGAAGCTGCGACACGCAAACCTTCGCGCGTCTCTGCATCCCAGTCCTTGACGAGGGCCCAAGCGGCATCCAGTGCAGACTGGTCATAGGTCAAGCCAACCCAAAAGGCGGGCAAAGCGCAAAGGCGTCGCCATGGCCCGCCGTCCGCACCGCGCATTTCAATGTACTTTTTGATACGCGCCTCCGGGAAAGCCGTTGTCAGATGGTCTGCCCAATCTGACATCAATGGAGTTTCACCGGGCAATGCAGGCAATTTACCCTTAAGAAAATCACGAAATGACATGCCCAACGCATCGATATATTTCCCGTCGCGATAAACAAAATACATCGGCACATCGAGCGCGTAGTCTACCCAACGCTCAAACCCCATTCCTGCCTCGAAGACGAAAGGAAGCATCCCGGTACGCGCTGGATCAAGATCTCGCCAAATACGGCTTCGCCATGATTTGTGCCCGTTCACCTTACCTTCAAAGAATGGAGAATTTGCAAAGAGCGCTGTCGCGACAGGTTGCAGCGCCAGTGCCACACGGAGTTTTTGCACCATGTCAGCTTCTGAGGCGAAATCGAGATTCACCTGAACGGTACACGTCCGCCGCATCATGGCCGTCCCCATAGACCCGACCTTTTGCATGTAGCTGTCCATAAGTTTGTAGCGGCCTTTGGGCATCAAAGGCATCTCTTCATGCGACCAGACGGGCGCTGCACCAAGTCCAATGAACTGAACGCCGATCTTGTCAGAAACATCTTTCACCTCGCGCAGATGCGCGTTCACCTCGTCACAGGTTTCATGGATGGTTTCGAGCGCCGCACCGCTCAGCTCCAGCGCACCGCCGGGCTCTAAGCTCACATTTGCCCCGTCTTTTTCGAGGCCAATAAGCTTGCCCCCCTCTTCTACGGGCGCCCATCCGTATGTGTCGCGAAGGCTCGACAGAACAGCGTGAATGGAACGATCGCCCTCATAGGGCAGCGGCTTCAGCGTATCTTTGCAAAACCCGAACTTCTCGTGCTCAGTTCCAATACGCCACGCATCTTTTGGTTTGCACCCGCTTTCCAGATACCCGACCAATTGCGAGAAATCTTCGATCGGGCCGCCGCCGGATTGAGGAATAGACATAAGGCCGCGCTCCGTTCATCGCATCGAGTACGTGCGTAGGACTGTGGCTTCAATTCAGCGCTGTCAACCCGGGTTCACTTGCGCGTTGCCAAACAATAACGTCACCTGTCTGTGCTCCGCGCAAAGCCCGCAGCAAGTGTTCGGGTGACATGCCCGGCAACGCTGCAAAAACATCAAACATTTTCTCTGCACCTGCCGCATCGTGCGGGATCTCCAAAACATCATTGGTCTCAGACTGGATCCGCCAGATGCGAGACCCTGCGGGTCCCCTCAAACGAAGCTCTGTAATCAGGCTCAAGGCAACCGCTCCGCCCTGCAGAGGTCCAAGATAGGTAATCTGACCTTCAGTGATGCGCACGGCTCCAGGAGCAGCCCCAGACCCACGGAACCGCAGTCGCCGTAGGCCAACCACCACGTACCCAAGCCCCAGAAAGATGAGAACAATCCCAAGACCCTGTACAACGGGCCCAGGCAGTTGCGTGAAATATAGCCCTAATAGAAAGGCTGCGATGGCGATCAAGACCTCATGCCACTTGATAAGGGTCGCTGCGACCTCGGGGCGAATGAATCCGCTCACCAGTCCCCCAACACAGTTTGCCACAAGGTCAATGCTGCAACTGCGGCCGTATCGGCACGCAGGATACGAGGGCCAAGGCTGACAGGTGTCACATAGTCGAGCGCTTGCAAACGGGTACGCTCGGCATCCGAAAAACCGCCTTCCGGACCGATAACAATTGCCCATTTCGTGGCGGGTCCCGCTGCCATTAGCGAAGCGCGTGCCCCGACCAACGCCTCATCGCAGAACATCAACCGGCGATCCTTGGGCCAATCTGAAATGATCCGATCAAGGCGGGAAAGCTCTCCAACCTCTGGCACAAACGTCCCACCGCATTGTTCTGCAGCTTCGACTGCATGGGCTTGAAGCCTATCGCGGTTGATCCTGTCAGAATTGGTGAATTCTGTACTGATCGGCAGGATCTTGGCGGCCCCCATCTCAGTGGCCTTTTCAACGATGAAGTCCGTTCGCGCTTTCTTGATAGGCGCAAAAAGAAGCCAAAGATCCGGAGGCATGTGCTGTGGTGCAGTTTGCTCACGCAACAGAAGCGCGCCAGTTTTCTTCCCGGCTTCGGTCACTTCCGCACGCCATTCGCCGTCCCTGCCATTAAAAACAAAAATTGAGTCGCCCGCAGCGAGACGCATTACGCTAAATAAATAGTGCGCATGATCCCGAGACAGCGGAACCGTTTGCCCCGCCCCTAAGTCTTCGCTTACACACAACCTGATTTTTGTCGCACCCATGAGACCAACCTGTATGATCAAAGCACACGAAACGCCAGTGGAAGGCGCAGTGGCCGACGCGGTGCCAACAAACTGGGTCGACCTTTATGCTCCGGCATGGTCCAGACCTTACTTGCGTTTGAGCCGCGCGGATCGTCCCATTGGGACTTGGCTACTCTTGATGCCATGCTGGTGGGCTATCTTGTTGGCGGCCGCTGCGACTGATGGGCTTTCACCTTGGTCCATTTGGCTCATGCTTGGCTCTGCAGTCGGTGCATTTCTGATGCGCGGAGCGGGCTGTACCTGGAACGACATCGCGGATCGTGAGATTGACGCCGAGGTTGCCCGCACCCGCTCCCGCCCCATCCCTTCTGGGCAGGTTTCCGTCAGGCAAGCGGTCGTTTGGATGGGATTACAGTCAATCGCCGCATTTCTGATTCTCCTCACATTTCCCCGCGCCGCAATCCTTCTGGGGATTGCGTCATTGGCTTTGGTTGCAATTTATCCATTCGCTAAGCGTTTCACTTGGTGGCCACAGGTCTTCTTGGGATTGGCATTCAACTGGGGTGCGTTGTTGCTCTGGACAGCAGAAACCGGAGGCCTAAGCCTACCAGCAATCGTGCTCTACGCCGCAGGCATCGCGTGGACCTTGTTCTACGATACCATCTACGCGCACCAGGACACCGAAGATGACGCGTTAATCGGCGTGAAATCCACTGCGCGTCTGTTTTCAGAGAATTCACCGAAATGGCTTTTAGGCTTTCTGGTGTTGACCGTATGTCTTTTTGGACTTGCCATCATTTTTGCTTTGTTGCCAAAGGGGAATCCGTTGCAACTGGTCTTGGCCTTGGGAGGCGCGTGGGGTCTGGGATGGCACCTGGTTTGGCAACTGCGGAAATTAGACATCAACAATCCCGAGATTTGTATGAAATTGTTTCGTTCAAACCGTGACGCAGGGTTTTTAGGCGTTCTATTTCTTGGACTAGCGGCGCTGGTTTGATTAAACCTGACGCATAGTAGGTTGCGGTAAAACGCCAGACTGAGGTTACACCAATTCTACCCCTAAATGTACCACGACACCTGATGCTTAAGATGATTGCGTTCGTCGTTGCCGCAATCCTCTCGATCGGCACGGGAACATTTTTGGCAAGTTTGATAGAACGGCGCTCGGTTGCCGCGCTTGAAGACGTGATGAATGCACAACTTCTCCAGTTCGTTGGTATAGACGCCAACGGGTTGATGGTAACCCTGACCGGCATGGCGCCGGACGAAGCGACCCGATTTACGGCGTTTTCAATCGCAGCGGGCGTGATTGCCCCGGACAGGCTGATCGACCGCATGAGCGTCGCTGACTCCACAGATCTGGATCCTTTGCGGTTCTCAATCGAGATGCTGCGTAATGGTGACGGGATTTCATTGATTGGATTGATCCCATCTGACACCGGTCGCGAGGCTGTGTTGGATGGCCTCGATTCACTGGTTGGCGCAACGGCAGAAGTCACCGACATGCTGGAAATCGCAAATCATGAAGTTCCGCGAGGCTGGGACGAGGCCTTGCAGTTTGCACTCGACGCGTTGCGCGATCTTCCACGTTCAAAGATATCTGTCGCCTCTGACCGAGTGGCAATCACTGCTTTGACCGACAGCACCGAGGAAAAAGCCGAAATAGAAGCGAGCTTGACCAGAGCTGCCCCAGATTCGCTGCAACTGGTTCTGGACATTGCCGCACCACGTCCAGTGATCACGCCCTTCACTTTGCGGTTTTCAATCCTTGAAGGTGAGGCGACATTCGATGCGTGTTCAGCTGATACGGAGCAGGCGCAGGCGCGAATTATTAGGGCGGCCACCGCAGCCGGTTATCGTGGGGAACCTACCTGTGAAATAGGTCTCGGCGTTCCAAGCCCTCGGTGGGCGGAAGCGATCGAGAAAGGCATTGCTGCTGTGGCGCAAATGGAGGGCGGAACGCTGACATTTTCGGATGCGGATGTCACGTTGGTTGCGCCGGACGATACCCCTCAACCAGTATTCGACCGGGTCGTTGGAGAACTTGAAGGCGCTCTTCCTGTGGTGTTCTCTTTGCATTCGGTTTTGCCCGAACCTGTCAAAATCGACGGTACTGGCGGAACCGACGTTGTGCCTGAATTCGTATCGACCCTAAGCCCAGAAGGGTTGGTTCAGTTGCGCGGACGCGTATCCGATGATGTTCAGCGAAATGCGGTCAACAGCTACGCTCAATCCCTTTTTGGAACCGACCAAGTCTATTCCGCCACGCGTCTTGACCCAAACCTGCCAGATGGTTGGCCCGTCCGCGTATTGGCGGGACTTGAAGCCCTCGGTCATCTGAAGAACGGCAGCCTTATCGTCCAACCCGATTTTGTAGAACTGAATGGGGTCTCGGGGACACAAGATGCAAACGGAATCGTGGCGCGGCTTTTCGCGGACAAACTGGGCGAAGCCGAGGATTTCAGGCTGACGATCCGTTACGATGAAAAGCTTGACCCGATCAATGCGCCGCCAACACCCCAAGAATGCACAGTTCAGATCAATGCAGTTCTAGATGAAGAGAAGATTACCTTCGAAACTGGGTCCGCCACGATTTCGGAAAGCGCAAAGGAAGTGCTGGATCGTATCGCCGATATCGTCAGCGAATGTGAAGGTGTCGCCATGGAAATCGCGGGTCACACTGATAGCCAAGGTCGGGAAGAAATGAATGAACGTCTGAGCCAACGTCGGGCGGAAGCTGTTTTGACCGCACTTCTCGATCGCCGCGTGCTAACAACAAGTCTGACAGCAAAGGGATACGGCGAGACCAGTCCCATCGCTGATAACGAAACGCAAGAGGGCCGCGAGGCCAATCGGCGTATTGAGTTTAGGGTACTGTCTGGTCCAGAACTAGAAGCCGCAGCCGCGGAAGACGCGGCGGAGGAGGCCTCCGAATGAACAGAACTGAGTTTATCTTTGCGATCGCTGTGATCCTGTTTGTCGCGTTCGTCCTTGGATGGGCGACAAGCTGGCTGGTTGCACGATTTACGCGCGTCTCACAGTCAGACATCGGCGAGTTGGACCAGATGGCACAGGCCTTGCACGAGGCAGAAGAAACGCGCGATCAGGCGATCACATATCTGCAATACCGCGAAGAAGAATTAACAAATCAATTAGCACAGGCCGAGGCAGAATTGTCCGCCGCAATGGAAGGACTGCGCGATGCCCGTCACGAGGCCGAGGAACTGCGTAGTTACGCGGAAAAAAACAGCGCACGATAAGCGCGACTAGTTCCCACCCAGCAGGCTTCCTAACACATCCATCAAGATACGCTCCGCCGTACTTTGTTCGGAGGTCGACGATTGCCGTTGCCCACGTGCTTCTGCGTCCGATGCTGCACGAGGCGGAGGCACCGACATCGGCAGAGGCATGGAAGGGAGGTCGGCATGTATGCGCTGCATCGTTTCGCGCCAGATCTCTGCGGGTAATCCACCCCCGGTAACGCCTGTGAGCGGGGTATTGTCGTCATAGCCCATCCAGACACCAGCGACGTATTCCCCCGTGAACCCAACAAACCAAGCATCTCGCGCAGCCTGCGTTGTGCCAGTCTTGGCCGCGACGGGATGATCTGGCAACTTCGCACGTCGACCTGTTCCGGTCTCGACCACCTGATGCATCATGTAGGTGAGTTGCCGCGCGGCGGGTTCCGAAATCACGCGCTCGCCCATTCCACCGGCCTGGCCCATCAGGGGAGCAGCCTCGCCCTGAAGTCGTAATTCCCGCAGCCCGTAGGGCGTAACACTGCTTCCACCGTTCAAAATACCGGCATAGGCGGCAGTCATCTCAAGGAGCGTGGCTTCTGACGCTCCCAGCGCCAGCGCAGGGCCAAGCGCTAGATCGCGATCAATGCCAAAACCGCTTGCAACGGTCCGGACATTTTCACGACCGACATCTTCGGAAACCCGAACCGCGGGGATGTTCAATGATTGAGCCAAGGCTTCTGTCAGCGTGACGGGTCCACTGAATTCGTTGGTGTAGTTCCGGGGGCTCCACGGACCTGAACCAGGTATATCTATCGTCAGCGGGCTATCTTCGACCAGATCGTCATAACGATAGCCAAGATCCAACGCTGCAGCGTAAACGAAAGGCTTGAAAGCCGACCCGGTTTGCCGGAGCGCCTGTGTCGCGCGATTGAACTGGCCCGATGCCTGCAAGCGACGTCCGCCAACCATCGCGCGTACTGCGCCATCCGATGACATCACGACAATCGCGGCCTGCGCTTCCGATCCTTCACGCACGAGGTTGTCGAAGGTGTACTGAAGCGCCTCTTCTGCTGCACGCTGCATCTTTTGGTCGAGCGTAGTCGTGATGATCACATCTTCGGTTGTGTCTCGTGTCAGAAAAGACGGACCCGTCTCCATAACCCAATCCGCGAAATACCCTCCAGCCCGTGCCTCAGCGGCCTGGCTGAGCACTGCGGGGTTGTCTCGGGCATCCTGGGCTTGGGACGCACTTAGATAACCCTGTTCTTCCATCAGACGCACGATTGTCGCTGCGCGACGTTGCGCGCGGCCTAGATCGTTTGTTGGGGCAAAGCGTGAAGGGGCAACAAGCAACCCCGCAAGCATCGCCGATTCAGCAGCGTTCACCTGGGAGGCTGATTTCCCAAAATACCTTTGGCTTGCGGCCTCAAACCCACGGGCACCTGCCCCAAGATAGGCGCGGTTCAGATAGATTGTGAGGATCTCGTCCTTGCTATATCGCCCTTCAAGAGCGAGCGCATAAGGAACTTCCTTAACCTTACGCCAAACCGATCCGGCGCGGCAGTCCGCTTCGTACTCGGCTTCGGTCATGCCAGCATCGGGGTCAAAGGCATTCCCGAGACAAAGCAGCTTTGCAACCTGCTGAGTGATGGTAGACCCGCCATGCCCGGACAACGGTCCGCGCCCTTCGTTGAGATTGATACGAACGGCACTCGCGATCCCTCGCGGGCTAATGCCCCAATGCGAATAGAAGCGTTTGTCCTCGGTTGCCACGACAGCATTTCGAAGATGGGGGGAAACAGTTTCCACGGTAACGAGACCGCCAAATTGATCTCCACGCCATGCAAAAACCTCGCCGTTGCGGTCGCTCATGGTAACTGAACCGCGTACACGACCATCGGTTAGTTCATCTGCTGGCGGCAACATGGACATGTTATAAAGCGTGGTCAGTCCAAGAATGATCACGACAACAGCTGTCCCGCGCCAGGCCAATGACCAAATTGCCCATACAACCCACCGCATAATCTTGTAGAGCGTCTTACCAATCCACCTAAGCATAACTGATAGGAAGGTTTCTCGGCCGCCCTCTTCGGTGAAAACACCGTCCGACGGACCGCTACCACCTGGGCCACCCGAACCGGGAAGGGTTTCGAATGGTGGTGGACCGTCGAGAGGTGGTCGCGGTGTTATGGCTTCGTTCGATGCAGTCACCGGGCCTGCCGCGACGCCCCTTCGCTGACGAATTGCAGGCTCGGGTTTCGGTTGTCTGACTGATTCTGCGTGTGGTGCAGGCCCCAGCCTGCGAGATACTTCCTGACGTCGCTGAGCATCCTGTTGCGGATCCGGTTCGCGCACAGAGCTCGAAGCAGGTGCGTAAGGGCCACGTTCAATACGCACGCGCTTTTTCTGAGGTGGATTGCGCGCACCTTGATCGCCCGGACGAGAGGAGAAATCGTCGCTCATTTTAGAAAAAGTGCCTCATACACAAGATGTCGTTTGGGCGCTTTGATAGACGCCTCTTTGTACCCAACATTAATCGCACATGAGTCGATTGTGGAGGTGCAGCTGCATTATTCCGCATATGCAATATGCACAATAATTATGCATATGCATTTATTTGTGCAAAAATTGTGCACCTTCAACCCTAAGTTGTGCAAACAGCTTAACGCTTTATTGAAGCTCCCTGCTCCGCGCTCTGAATTGCCGATCGTGAACTTCTCTCGCTTGTCGAGACAACCTGCCAATTCGGAAGGGTACCAAACGTGAAACTCATCATTGCAGCAATCAAGCCGTTCAAACTGGAGGAAGTGCGTGAAGCACTCACCTCTGTCGGCGTCCGGGGCATGATGGTCACCGAGATCAAAGGGTTCGGCTCTCAGTCGGGCCATACCGAGATCTATCGCGGGGCCGAATATGCCGTGAACTTCGTGCCAAAGGTAAAGCTGGAGATCGTCGTCGCCGACGGTATGGCTGACCAGGTCGTTGAGACCATCCAATCCACCGCCAAGACTGACAAGATCGGTGACGGCAAAATCTTCGTTCTCGACGTATCGCAAGCTGTCCGCGTGCGCACCGGCGAGACAAACGACGACGCGATCTAATCCGACCCGACGGAAAAGGACCTCCACCTATGAAATTTACCAAATTCCTTCCATTGGCGGCCGTTGCTCTTGCCGTGCCAACAATGGCTCTGGCTCAAGAGGCCACGCCGGGCTTTGACGAAATCGGCCCTTACATCATGACGACCCTGCTGTTCTGCATGGCGGGCTTCCTCGTTTTCTTCATGGCAGCGGGTTTTGCCATGCTGGAAGGCGGCTTGGTTCGTTCCAAAAACGTCACCATGCAGATGACCAAGAATATCTCACTCTACTCTGTCGCCGCGATCATGTACTGGCTCATTGGCTTCAACCTAATGTATCCAGGCGAGTTTAACGGATATGTGGGCAGCTTCTTTGTGCCTACTGTACTGGACCCGGTCGGTGTTGCGGCAGCTGACGCTGCCCTCGATTATGCCTCTATCGGTTCGGACTTCTTCTTCCAGCTTGTATTTGTTGCCGCAACCGCGTCCATCGTTTCAGGCGCACTGGCTGAACGCATCAAGTTGTGGCCGTTCCTCATCTTCGTGGTTGTTTTGACCGGCGTTATGTACCCGATCTCAGGCTCGTGGCAGTGGGGCGGCGGTTGGTTGTCCGAAATGGGCTTCTCCGACTTCGCCGGTTCGACCGTCGTGCACTCTGTCGGTGGTTGGGCAGCACTCGCTGGCGCAATCATCCTTGGACCGCGCCTGGGTAAGTATAAAGACGGTAAAACTGTCCCGATGCCTGGCTCCAATTTGGCGCTCGCGACCCTCGGTACATTCATCCTTTGGCTGGGCTGGTTTGGCTTCAATGGCGGCTCTCAGCTTGCCATGGGCACTGTTGGCGATGTCTCTGACGTGTCCCGCATCTTCGCAAACACCAACATGGCCGCTGCAGCCGGTGCTGTGACTGCCCTGATCTTGACCCAGGTGCTGTACAAAAAGCCTGACCTCACCATGGTGCTGAACGGCGCTCTTGCTGGCTTGGTCGCCATTACAGCTGAACCGCTCGCGCCAACGCTCTTTGGTGCTCTTTGGATCGGTGCCGTTGGTGGCGTAATCGTTGTCTTCACAGTACCCATGCTGGACAAGTTTAAAATTGACGATGTTGTGGGCGCAATTCCAGTGCACCTTTTCGCAGGTATCTGGGGCACGATTGCAGTGATCTTCTACGGAGAAGCTTCGTTGATCACGCAGCTAACCGGCATCATCGCATACGGTGCGTTTACCCTGATCGCATCCGCAATAGTCTGGTTGATCCTGAAAGCCGTTATAGGTCTGCGCGTGTCCGAGGAGGACGAGATCGCGGGCCTCGACATGGCTGAAATGGGCATGGAAGCCTACCCAGACTTTACCAAAGGCTAATTACCTCCCAATTAGCTTTTACTTCCCGGGCGACCTGTTTCGCCCGGGATTTTTTATGAAAAAAGACCAAAAAAAACCCGCTCAGAAAGCGGGGTTTTCTTTAGAAATTTTAATGTGGACCTATCTCGCTTCGCCCGTCTCAACAGGAAGATCCGCGAACTGGCCCCATTCTGTCCAAGATCCGTCATATAGCGCATGCTCCCGATGCCCCAGACGTTCAAGTGCAAGACTGAGGACCGCAGCGGTAACACCGGAACCGCAGGAGGTTATCACCGGGCGACTCAGATCGATGCCAGCGCCTTCAAAGATCGACTGCAAATCTGCGACAGACTTCATGGTGCCGTCAGCCTTCAAAAGCGCATTGAATGGTACGTTTTTTGACCCCGGTATATGTCCTGCCCGCAATCCTGCGCGAGGCTCTGCTGCCTCCCCGCTGAATCGATCTGCTGCCCGGGCATCAACAATTTGAGGAGACCCCAGCTTCGATGCAGCGGCAACTTGGGTCACGTCACGTGACATATGAGACTGGCGTTGAACGGTGATGTGGCGATCGCGAACCATCGGCGGCATATCCTCGACAGGCCGGCCTTCCGCGACCCATTTCGGGAATCCACCATCCAGAACCGCCACGTCAGTTTTTCCCATCAGACGAAACAGCCACCACACGCGGGCTGCTGAAAACAGACCAGCACCATCATAGACGACAACCTGGTGGCCATCCCCCACACCCATCTTGCGCATCCTGCTGATGAACTTTTCGACCGGGGGTGCCATGTGGGGCAGATCAGATCGGTGATCGCTGATCTCATCGATATCAAAAAAGCGAGCTCCGGGGATGTGTGAGTCGTTGTACTCTGCCGCTCCGTTCCGGCCCATGGTAGGCAAATACCAAGACGCATCCAGAACCCGAAGGTCAGGATTGTTCAAATGCGCCTCGAGCCAGCTGGTCGAAACGAGTGTCTTTGGATCGTCGGACATCAGAACGTCTCCGGACTATATTCGCCAGCTAGAACTAACGCTTGCACATTCAATTTGTCCAGAAGCGCTACACCAGACAGCACGCGGCATTCAGCCTTGTTGTTTCAGCAACCGGTTTTTCTGGCGGTTCCAATCACGTTTTGCATCCGTAGCGCGCTTATCCGCCAACTTCTTACCTTTCGCGATACCGACCTTCAGCTTCACGATGCCCCGGTGGTTGAAGTACATCACAAGAGGGACGATGGTCATGCCTTCGCGGGCGGTCGCGCTCCACAATTTGTGGAGTTCGCGTCTGGACGCAAGCAACTTACGGCGACGACGCTCCTCATGTCCCCAGGTTTTGGCTTGCTTGTATGGAGCGATGTAGCTGTTGACCAACCAAAGCTCACCGTCGTCAACGGACGCATAGCTTTCGGCAATGTTTGCACCGCCCTCGCGCATGGATTTGACTTCGGAGCCTTCCAGAACGATGCCAACCTCGAGATCGCTTTCGATCGCGTACTCTCGACGTGCCCGCCGGTTCTCGGCGATCACCTTGTAGTTCGGATCTGATTTACCCTGTGCCATGGTGCGCCATATCTAAGGTCCGAGACGCGCTGCTGCAACGCGTCCCTGAGTGTTCTATTCAGCGAATTCCCGGTCAGAGAAGCTCTGCGTGCTCCATTGCGGCACGAATCGCTTGCTTCACACCGTCGGACAGGCCGACCAACGGAAGACGCACCTCATCTGAGCATTTACCAAGAAGAAATAGCCCGTACTTGGCGCCTGCGAGGCCAGGCTCTAGGAAGATTGCATCATGGAGAGGCATAAGTTTGTCCTGATACGCCAAGGCTGTCGCATAATCCCCGGCAAGTGTTGCCTCCTGAAATGCCGCGCAAAGCTTTGGCGCCACATTCGCTGTAACACTGATACAGCCCACACCGCCATGCGCGTTGAAGCCCAAAGCGCTGGCATCCTCGCCCGAAAGCTGAATGAAATCAGTGCCACAGGTTATGCGCGTATGGCTGACACGCGTAATATCACCGGTCGCGTCCTTTACCCCAACGACACGCGTAAGCTTCGACAACTCACCCATCGTGGCAGGCGTCATATCAATCACAGAACGCCCAGGGATGTTATAGATGATGATCGGAATATCGGCTGCATCATGCAGCGCGGTGTAATGGGCTATCAAACCCGCCTGCGTCGGCTTGTTGTAATATGGTGTGACAACCAGCGCAGCGGTTGCTCCAACTTTCGCCGCGTGCTGGATCAAACCGATCCCCTCAGCAGTGTTGTTCGAGCCCGCGCCGGCCACAACGGGTACGCGACCCGCAGCAGTTTTCACCACAGCCTCGATGACCGCTGCATGTTCATCATGCGTGAGTGTCGGGCTTTCGCCCGTGGTACCCACGGGCACAAGACCGTGACTGCCTTCGGCGATGTGCCATTCGACAATCGCTTCCATTGCTGCAAAGTCTACCGCCCCGTCTTTGAGCGGCGTGACCAGGGCTGGCATAGATCCTTTGAACATCTTCTCCTCCTTTGGTCACATGTGTTCACAGAGTATTGCAGGTGGCGGATACCCGCCCTTCCCCCCTGCGCGCAAGGCCTGTCGCAGAAATGTTCATTTGTCGGAGGCTGTTTTGCCTCTAATGTTCCCGAAAGAGCAGATAAAGTTGGTAAATGTCATGATCGCACGTGTTTTGCGCCTCTGTATAACGGCTATTGCCGTAGGGTTGTTCGGCTTGAGTTCAGCGCAAGCCCAGTCCCAGCGCGCTCAAACTCTTTCCGCGTCCTTGGACGCGGCCCGCGCCGGAAACTGGAACCAGGCGCTTGCGCTGGCCCGCCAGCTCCCGGATCAACAGGCACGGGACGTGGTGATTTGGCACTGGTTGCGTGCGCCGGAAGGGCGATTCGAAGATTATCTTGAGTTTCTGAGGCGAAGTGGCGACTGGCCCGGCCTTCCCTTAATGCGTCGTCGCGGGGAAGCAGCAATTCCCGAAGGCGCAACCCTAGACCAGCTAACGCTTTATTTCGGACCAGAAGATCCTCAAACGGGCATGGGTTCACTTCGACTTGCTGATGCATTGCGAAGAAATGGTCGTTCAGCAGAGGCCGATGCACTGATCGTAAAAGCATGGCGCGAATTCGGACTCGATGCTCAGACAGAAGCCTTATTCCTATCTCGCCATCGATCCCTGTTGGGTGCACATCACGAAGCTCGGATCGATCAGCTGCTTTGGAACGGACGCACCCGAGCGGCAGGGCGCATGCAAGCTCTGGTAGGGCCCGGCTGGCGCGCACTGGCCGAAGCCCGCATCGCATTGCGCGAAGATCGAAACGGTGTCGATGCCTTGATCCGCGCTGTGCCATCAAGCCTCGCACGCGATCCTGGGCTCGCCTATGAACGCTACCGCTGGCGCATCCAGAAAAGGCGCTGGTCGGATGCAATTCAGCTTCTCAATGAACGTTCAGGGTCAGCCGAAAGCTTGGGGCGGCCCGAATATTGGGCAGAACGCCGGGCCGATCTTGCCCGGGATCTCATGCGCGACAACAATGATCAACTCGCCTATCGCATTGCTGCAAACCACCATCTGCCGCCACCGGCAAAATATGACGACTACTCAGAACTTGAATGGCTGTCTGGCTTCATAGCGCTGCGCAAACTCGGCGACGCTGGAACCGCCTTGAGGCATTTTCAGAACTTTGCGCCGACAGTGACCTCGCCAATTTCAAAGGGCCGTGCAGGCTACTGGGAGGGTCGCGCCTATGAAGCACTGGGCCAAGCCCAAAATGCCCGAGCTGCCTATGCAAAGGGTGCTCAGTACCAAACCGCGTTTTATGGTCAGCTTTCAGCAGAACGCGCAGGGCTACCCACCGATCCAAACTTAGTTGGTCGGGAAACTTACCCCGATTGGCGTACTGAAGCCTTCATGTCGACATCGGTTTTGCAGGCTGCGTTGCTCTTACAGGAAGCCGGTGAACGCGATTTGGCCGAACGCTGGATGGTCCATCTCTCCGAGCGTTTGACACTCGAGCAACGCGGAAGTCTTGCCGATCTCGCACAACATCTGCGCGAACCCCATATCGCTTTGCGTCTCGCAAAATGGGCCGCGAGCGAAGGACAATTGCTGCATCGCGCATACCATCCTGTGACCGAACTTGGCACTGCACGTTTGGGTATAAACCCGGCGCTGGCGCTTGCCATTGCCAGACGAGAGAGCGAATTCGACCCAGCCGTGATCAGTGGCGCAGGCGCGCGGGGCCTTATGCAGGTGATGCCGCGTACGGGCCAGGAAACTGCACGGCGTCTAGGTCTTCCGTTTTCCAACGAAAGGTTGCTTACAGATCCTGTCTATAATGCACGGCTCGGATCCCACTATATCAGCCGGCAAATTGATGACTTTGGCACCGCACTGACCTTGGTCGCCGCAGCCTATAACGCAGGGCCAAGCCGGGCTTCGCGGTGGATCGAACGCTTTGGTGATCCGCGCAGAGCATCAGTGGATGTGATCGATTGGATCGAGCATGTGCCCTTCACGGAAACCCGAAACTACATCATGCGGGTCACAGAAAGTCGCGTCATTTATGGGATGATGTTGGCTGGTCGCCCGTTGCCGCTGGACGTGATCGACAAACTCAAAGGGCGGTAATCGCCCTACTCGATTGGCTTCAGTATACCAACGCTCATGTGACGCTTGCGTCCGAAGCCAGGTTTACGGGTCACGTCGAAGCCCGCGGCACCCAATGCGCGCCGAACATGGCCAGCGGCGGTGTAGGTGGCAAATGTACCCTTAGGATGTGTCCGGGCGCCGACCAAATGCATCAGCTCCGGCTCCCAAAGTTCAGGGTTCTTCGCAGGCGAAAATCCATCCAGAAACCAAGCATCCGCAAGGCTGCGCCAATTCAGTAGAGTTTCACGGGCGTCGCCCATAATGATTTCCACATCAACGCACCCCATCAGTGTGAACCGAGCGCTTTCAGGTGACCAATGGTTAACAAGATTATTCGCGATTTCAGACAATTGCGGAAAAGCGGTAAGCGCGTCTGCCATCTCTTCTTTCGAGATGGGAAAAGCCTCAAAACTCGAATAATTTAAGCGACCCGGCACACCGATTTCCAACCACGCCGAACAACTTGCCAGTAAATTCAAACCTGTCCCGAACCCAAGCTCAGCAATCTGAAACCCGTCGCGGAAGCGGTGCGGCAACTCGTTACCCGCGAGAAACACATGCTGAGTCTCTGCGAAACCGTCCTGCAAGGAAAAGTATGGGTCATCGAAGCGGCGTGCGATAGGCACCCCATCTTTCCAATCCAGCTCGGATTGCTGGTCTGTTCCTTGCATATGGCGTAAGCCCCTGTCTGATCGGCGCGTATCCTGAGCGGGGAATAGAAGATTGGCAATTGCGGATATCACCGTTCTGGGCGCTGGTATTTTTGGACTATCCATTGCCTGGGTCGCGCATCAGCGCGGGGCGCGCGTGAAGGTCATTGAGGCCCAGTCAATCGGTGCAGGTTCAAGCGGTGGCTTGGTTGGTGCACTCGCTCCCCATACACCCGAAAACTGGAACTCAAAAAAGCAGTTCCAGTTTGAAAGCCTGATCCTAGCGGAGAGTTTTTGGCAAAGCGTTAGCAGAGCCTCCGGACTTGATCCTGGATATGCCCGAAGCGGGCGCATCCAAATCATTCAAGATGAACGCGGGCTCGAGCTCGCAAATGCCCGTGCAGAAAGCGCCGTTTCCTTGTGGCAAGGGGCTGCCGCGTGGCGTGTGGTTTCACAGGCAGAGTTCACCGATTGGGCGCCACTATCAGCAACGGGTCTTCTGATCCACGATACGCTTTCGGCGCTTCTACACCCCAGGCTTTCCATTCGGTCTTTGGCACACGCGCTACGCTTGGGCGGGGCCGAGATCATTGAGGGTGACGTTGAACCGGAAGGCATCGTGATAGAAGCGACCGGAGAGGCAGGGCTTCGCGAACTGTCAAACGCTTTTGGCAAACAAGTCGGAAATGGCGTGAAAGGACAGGCGGCTGCATTTCAGTTCAATGCCGCTGGAAAGCCACAGTTATTCCTAGACGGTCTTCACATCATCCCGCACCGCAATGGAACGACGGCCATCGGATCGACGTCAGAACGGGACTACGACAACGATCAAGATACCGATCATCAACTGGAAGATCTCATCGAGAAGGCGCGCCGCTTGTGTCCAGCGCTTGCCGAGTCCCCGGTAATCGATCGTTGGGCCGGAATACGCCCGCGTGCCAAATCGCGCGCACCCATGTTAGGTCATCATCCCTTGCGCGAGGAACGCTTAATCGCCAACGGTGGTTTTAAAATCGGCTTTGGAATGGCACCCAAGGTGGCCGAGGTCATGGTAGATCTTGCCCTTGAGGGACGCGATACAATCCCGGCGGAGTTCAAGGTAGAGGCCAGCCTTTAGCCTACCAACGCTTTAATGCGTCTTCATCATGGTCTTGCGCAGCAACCCAATCAGCACCCTGTCGGGTCACTTCTTTCTTCCAAAATGGCGCCCGCGATTTGAGGTAGTCCATTAGAAACTCTGCCGCTTGAAAAGCATCGGAACGATGGGGAGCTGCGGTCGCAACCATCATGATTGGGGCGCCCACAGGGATACTTCCGTAGCGATGAATAACCAGTGCATCGCCAAGGTCCCACCTTGAGACAGCTTCTGCCAGAATAGATTCAATCGCGCGTTCGGTCATGCCCGGATAATGCTCTATCTCGAGCGACTGAAGCCCGCCTGTGACATCTCTTACAATACCGGAGAAACTGACAACTGCGCCCATGCCAAACTGGGATTGCGTAAAAAGGTTCAGCTCGCCTCCGGCATCGAATTCCTCGGTCTGAACGCGAAGCTTTGGCAAACTAGCCACCGGTCATTGGTGGAAAGAAGGCAACTTCACGGGCATCGCTAAGCGGGGCATCGAATGACGTTAGCTCTTGATCTACGGCGACGCGGACAGAGGCCAAATCGGAAAAAGCCAGGTCGTAGCGATCTTCCCGCGCACGTAGCTCTTCGACAAGATCAGATACGGTTTCAGCATTGGTTTCGACGCACTCCTGCCCAAGTCCGATCCGCTCACGGAGCCACGCGAAATAGAGCACATCCAGTTTCATTTAGGGGCTCGCAGGTAGGGCAGAGACTTGGCGAAATAGTCAGCGCCAGTGATCAGGGTCAAAGCGCCGGCGACCCAAAGCAGGCCAACACCAAACCAAAACACGAGATTGGCAAGCGTTTCCCACCAATCCATCCGTTCAATCCCCATGCCCGCAAACAGGACTGCGATGGCGGTCATCTGCAGCGTCGTCTTCCACTTGGCCAGTTTGGTGACCGCGAGCTTGCTGGAATCTGATCCAAGAAATTCTCGCAACCCGCTTACGAAAACCTCGCGGAACAAGATCATAACGGCCGGCAAGATAATCCACGGGTTCATCCCGGAATACCCAGTAATTACAAATAACGCGATAACAACCATGACCTTGTCGGCAATCGGGTCAAGCATAGCGCCGAAGCGACTTTCCTGTCTCCAGGCCCGCGCAATGTAGCCATCCACAAAATCGGTCACAGCAGCACCTATGAACAGAACAAGCGCATAGATGTCTGCCCACGGCCGTTCGAAATAAAGGAACATGATCGCTACACCAAGTGCCGCGAGCAGTCGCAGAATCGTCAGAATGTTGGGCAAAGTCCAAATCATACTTTGCTTCTAACCTCTGCCGCAAATCGGGAAAAGGGGCTGCTTAGCCGCGTTCATTGAAGAAGTCATAGACCTTCTCTGCCAATGCTTCCGAAATACCACTGACAGCTTTCAGATCTTCCAGATGCGCGCGACTGACAGCTTTTGCACTTCCGAAATGCGCCAGCAGCGCGCGCTTACGCGTGGCACCTACGCCAGGGATATCATCCAGCGGTGTGGCCCCTATGGATTTAGCTCGTTTCGCACGGTGCGTGCCAATCGCAAAGCGGTGAGCTTCATCCCGCAACCGCTGAACGAAATATAAAACCGGATCGTTGTGTTTTAGGGCGAAAACTGGCTGACCGGGGCGGTAAAACTCTTCCTTGCCATGATCCCTGTCTACGCCTTTGGCGACGCCGACAAATGGGACGTCCTCAACACCAAGATCTCCGAGAATTTCAGCAACCGCACTTACTTGACCTGCACCACCATCGATCAACAGGAGGTCGGGCCAAGCTTCGGTCTTTCGGTCTGGGTCTTCCTTCAACAGGCGTTTAAATCGTCGCTCCAGAACCTCTTTCATCATGCCAAAGTCGTCGCCCGGCGTGATGTCTTCCCCCTTGATGTTAAATTTTCGATACTGGCTCTTCAGGAACCCCTCGGGTCCGGCAACGATCATACCCCCTACAGCATTGGTGCCTTGGATATGCGAATTGTCATAGACCTCGATTCGGTTTGGAGCAGCATCGAGATCAAAGGCGTCTGCGATACCAGCCAGTAGCTTTGATTGGGTGGCGCTCTCGCTCATCTTGCGTGCAAGACTTTCGCGTGCATTGCGCGCAGCCCCAGAGACCAGTTCAGCCTTTTCGCCGCGTAACGGCACGGCAACCGTTACCTTTCGACCATGCTTTTCCGTCAAGGCCTGAGCCATAAGGTCGACGTCTTCGATCGGGTGTGACAGCAAAACCTGCCTCGGCGGGTCACGGTCGCTGTAAAACTGGCCAATGAAAGCTTCGAGGATTTCCGCCGTTTCCGCACCCGATCCAGTGCGCGGGTAATAGTCGCGGTTTCCCCAATTTTGGTTTGCGCGAATAAAGAAGACCTGAACGCAGGCTTGTCCCTTTTCCAAATGCAGCGCGATCACGTCGGCTTCAGTGACGCCCTGCGGATTGATACCTTGCGTAGTTTGCACTTGTGTCAGTGCTTTGATGCGATCTCGCAGGCTGGCGGCGCGTTCAAATTCCAAAGCCTCCGAGGCTGCTGCCATTTGCTCAGCCAGATTGCCCTGAACCTTAGTGGATTTGCCCGACAAGAAGCGTTCAGCGTCACGCACAAGCTCTGCATAATCCGTTTCGCTTATCTTGCCGACGCAAGGCGCACTGCAGCGCTTAATCTGGTACAGCAAGCACGGACGCGTTCGACTTTCAAACATCGCGTCAGAGCAATTGCGGAGTAAAAACACCTTCTGAAGCTGGTTGAGCGTTCGGTTGACCGATCCTGCGCTGGCAAACGGCCCGTAGTACTTGCCCTTCTCTTTTTTAGCACCACGATGTTTTTTGATCTGCGGGAAGCCGTGCTCGGCGCTGACCAGAATATTTGGAAAGCTTTTGTCATCGCGCAGAAGCACATTGTAGCGCGGCTTCAACTGCTTGATCAGATTTTGCTCAAGCAAGAGCGCCTCTGTCTCGGTACGCGTGGTCAGAAACATCATAGAGGCGGTGTCGCGGATCATGCGATCAATACGAGCCGAATGCCCAGTGGGACGCGCGTAGTTTGAAACCCGTGCCTTGAGGTTTCGAGCTTTCCCAACGTAAAGAACCCGGTTTTCAGCGTCCAGCATACGGTACACGCCGGGGCTGCCATCAATTGTTTTCATGTAAGACTGAATTACTGCATGGCCCGTTTGGGTAACAGAATGCGAATGTTGCTCATCAGTCATTATGCGAATCTGTGTTGCTAGCTCTGCTTTGGCAAGTTTTTCAAGCAAGAAGGTTTCCCCAAAATCTGGGGATAAGTCCGTGGGTAAAATTTCAATTCGAGCCCAAAACCTTAGTAAACCTACTAGTTTCTCTAGATTGCCACTTTTTTAAGCAGCTATCTAAAGTAATGATATTATTTACTTTATTTATGTTCTAACGATAAGCTACTGATATTTCAGTCAGAATTCTTTCAATTTCGCGATGAAACTACGCAAAGTGGACAATTGCACAGCCACGACGCGTTCAATCTACTCTACACCTTGGATGTCCGGGGTCTGCCAAGCCAAATGTTGCCCCCCATCTACGCATAGAAGTTGGCCTGTCACGTCATCTGCATCGATGAAGTAATTCATTGCCTGAACGATTCCTTTCGGGCTACTCCCGCGCTCCAAAACGGTGCCGCTACGCTGCGCCGCGAAGTGCTCCGCAGTTTGGCGCGCACCTTGCATCGTGGGCCCCGGCCCGATCGCATTAACGCGAATTCGTGGAGCCAAGGCTCGGGCCGCTGTCTGCGTGAACGCCCATAAACCCATTTTGGCGATGGTGTACGTCATGAACTCCGGCGTGAGTTTTCTGACCCGCTGATCGACCATGTTGATCACCAGACCATGCGCAAGGGGTTCGCCATTATCATCGCAATTCGCTTCCGGGATCTGCGCAGCGAAGGCTTGAGTCAAGAAAAGAGGAGCGCGTAAATTTGAGTCGATATGGCGTTCCCAACTTTTTTGGGTCGCGCTTTCAAGTGTGTCATACTCGAAGATCGACGCATTGTTAATGAGGATCGAGAGCGGCCCCAAAGCCTCGGTTGCCGTAGGAACAAGTCCCGCTGTTTCATCTACACTCAGCAGATCTGCTTTGAAGGTTTTCGCCTTCACGCCAAACTTTCTACACGCCTCCGCAGTATGCTCGGCATCTTCTTGCGACCCAGAATAGTGTACTGCGATGTCATAACCGCGCTCGGCTAAACATAATGCCATTGCGCGCCCCAAACGCTTTGCAGCACCTGTGACCAATGCAGCGCCTTTGTCGTAGGTTTGGTCCATACTGTCGCTCCGTCTAGGTGAGAAGGACAACCACATAGACCGCATAAGCAACCGTCAATACCGCACCCAACACGCGTCCAATATTCAGACGCATATAAACGATTGGCGCAATAACCAAGGTGACCGCTGTCATCATCCAGATATCAAAATTTAATATTTCACTCGGAACGCGCATATCGCCAAACAGAGCGGCAGTGCCAATGATTGCAAGCAAGTTAAACATGTTGGAACCAAACACGTTGCCAAGTGCAACATCGCCATGGCCGCGGTAGGCCGCCGCGGTCACCGCTGCGAGCTCTGGCAGCGAGGTCCCAAAGGCCACAAGCGTTAGCCCGATAATGGCTTCACTCATACCCATTGCGCGCGCAATATTCACTGCACCATCCAGAAGCAGGTCCGCCCCGAATGGCAGACCGATCAACCCGAGAGCTAGGTAAAGCAGGATTTTGGTCCAAGGCAGATCAGGGTCCGCCCCTTCGACCTCTTCTTCGTCATCTTGCACGTCTTCAGATGCTGCATCGGTGGCGGTGTTGGCACGCTTGTGGGCGCGCGCTTCGCTTGTTGCGTCCCAAAGCATCCAGAACAAAGCTGCGAGAAGCACCAGCCCGTGCATCCAAGTAATCGGCCCAAGAAAGCATACGACAATGAACAATACCGTCGCGGCGATCATCTGCTGATAGCTACGTTTCGTGTCGCAGTCAGCGGTCTGAAGCCCAAAAAATAGCGCGGGCACACCAAGCACCATCAGTACATTGGCGATATTTGAGCCCACAACATTGCCCAAAGCGATACCCGGCGCATCTTCCAGAACCGCTTTGACCGAAATCAGCAATTCAGGTGCGGAAGTTCCGAACGCGACAACCGTCAGACTGACGATAAATGCTGGGATACCCAGCCGGAGCGCTAGATTGACGGCCCCTTTGACCAGAAAATCACCCGCCGCGAGCAGGATGATCAGACCCAAAATTACCATTGCTAGATCGAGGAGCGGCATACTTTACCTTTTTCGTTCGCCCCCTTCACAGGGGCATGGGTCATTGTTGAAAAGGAAGCGTTTGCACTTCTCGCATCGCTTTGGTTTTTGCAGCGCCACTTTGCCAACTCCAGGGACTCGAAGGCGCCCAAACATGGCAAGCACCATCATGCCAATCAGGAAAAAAGTAACGATCTTGACCAGCATGAGCGGTCAAAGTCCAAAGCGCGCCCAGAGCGCACGATCTTCTATCTGGGATACAACACCACTAAAAATCTGTGCGCCGATACGATTGAGCAGCGATCTGCGCTGTCCATAGACGCGGAACTTAACTTTGTCGCCAAACTTGGATTTCATCTTTGGGACGAGGTGTCCGATCCCATCGGCAAGCCCTGACTCTATCGCCTTCTGTCCAACCCAGATCTCTCCTGTGAACAGGTCCTGATCTTCTGGCAACCGAGCGCCCCGACGGGACTTTACATGCGCAATAAAGGCGTCATGGATCTGTTTCTGCAGATACTTTAGTCGCTCTACATCCTCTTCACGCTCCGGCCGGAACGGATCCAGCATCGATTTGTCTTTGCCAGCCGTATGAACGCGTCGTTCGATACCTTGTCGCTGCATCAACTCATGAAACCCAAAGCTCGATGAGATCACGCCAATCGAACCGACGATTGAGCTTTCATCTACGAAAATCTCGTCAGCAGCGCACGCCAGCCAATAGCCACCAGAGGCCGCTACATCTTCGACAAAGGCCACAACAGGTATACTCTTTTCCGTCGCCAACCGTCTGATCCGCGCAGCGATCAAGGAGGATTGGACAGGTGATCCACCAGGGGAATTCAAGAGCAAAGCAACTGCTTGTGGCTTGCCGCGGGCAAAGGCCCGCTCAATCAGCCCGGCTAAAGCAGCGTCGTTCAACGTGCCGCGACTTCCAGAGGCAATGACGCCAGAAAGACGGATCACCGCAACTGTCGGATCGTTTTTTATGAAGGGAAGCCAGCGTTTCATGCACGCGATGTAAGCTGGCGCCGCGAAGTAGACAAGGCGACCAGCACTGTTGCGGTTAAATCCGTCACGGTTAACCTTGGAAGGCTTGCGTTCCAGCAACAGCCGAGTGCCATTGCGCGAGTTTCGACGAACGCGTTTCGGGCGCCATCGTCGGCTCGAACCGCTTCTCAAGAGCCCAGCTTTTTGCGAACTCCTCAGGTTGCGGATAAACGCCTGCCCACATTCCGGCGACCCATGCCGCGCCCACCGCTGTTGTTTCGAGCACCTCAGGCCGATCAACTTGGGCACCTAGAATGTCAGAAAGAAACTGCATTGCAGCATTGCTCGCAGTCATGCCGCCATCCACGCGCAATACCTGCCCAGCGTCCCCGCCCTGCCAGTCGGCCTGCATCGCCTGGATTAAGTCCGCTGTTTGATACCCGACACTTTCCAATGCCGCTTTAGCAAATTCAGCAGGTCCCGTTGCCCGTGTGATGCCAAACATGGCACCACGCGCATTTGGATCCCACCACGGTGCGCCAAGCCCTGTAAAGGCGGGCACGATCATCACGTTCTGTTCTGGGTCAGCAGTTTCCGCAAGGGCGTCCGTGCGATCCGCAGCCTCGACCATTCCAACGCCGTCGCGCAGCCATTGAACAACTGTACCGGCATTGAAAATCGAGCCCTCCAGCGCATAGGTTGGTTTTCCGTCAAATTGGTAGGCGATTGTCCCCAAAAGACGGTTTGTGCTGCTGACCAAAGTATCCCCGGTGTTCAGGAGCGCAAAGCAGCCTGTTCCGTATGTGGACTTCAGCATTCCCGGCTGGAAGCAGGCTTGTCCGAGCGTCGCAGCTTGTTGATCACCAGCAACCCCAAGAATGGGTGTTTGACCGCCCAGTAGGGAGGTTGTGCCAAAGTCAGACGCGCAATCACGAACTTCCGGCAACATGGAAAGTGGAATGCCAAGCCTTTGGCAAATAACATCATCCCATTTACCATCACGAATGTTGTACAGCATCGTCCGTGCCGCATTCGTTGCATCCGTGACGTGCGACGCGCCCTCGGTCATCCGCCAAATCAGGAAGCTATCGACGGTCCCAAATGCAAGGCGTCCTGCTTCTGCAGCTTCCTTGGCACCTTCAACGGTGTTCAGGATGTAGTGAACCTTCGTTCCAGAAAAGTAAGGGTCAGCAAGTAGTCCCGTCCGATGTGTGATTTCATCCTCGAAGCCTTCGTCCTTTAACTCTGCGCAGAAGGGCGCCGTACGACGATCTTGCCATACGATTGCGTTGTGGATTGCTTCGCCGGTCTCGCGATCCCACACGAGCGTTGTTTCGCGTTGGTTGGTGATGCCGATGGCCGCAACATCAGCTGCAGTAATACCAACGGTTGCAAGAACTTCCTTGCAGGTTTCCTCTACCGTTCGCCAGATGTCCTCTGGATCATGTTCAACCCAACCAGAATGCGGAAAATGCTGAGCGAACTCCTGCTGTGCAACACCCGCCACCTTCAGGTTTGCGTCAAACACCATCGCGCGTGTCGATGTTGTTCCCTGATCAATCGCCAACACATAGGTCATGGTGGCTCCTCCCTGTTCTTTTTTGGTTTGTGCCTGCTTCGACGCTACGCCGCAACTTTGCTGTGCGCCTCAAACCACGCATCAAGGGCCGCAATCTCTCCTGCCGACATCCGTAGTCCCAGTTTCGATCTACGCCAAACCACATCTTCGGCTGCACGCGCATATTCCTCTTTGCGAAGCCAAATTACTTCGGCCTCCGTTAGATTGGCTCCAAAGTCTTTGCCGAGATCATCAGCGGTGCGTGCCTGCCCAAGTACTGTCCAAGCTTCAGTCCCGTATGCACGAATAAGGCGTTTAGCCCAACGCTCATCGAGAAATTCATAATCACGCTGCAGTTTGTCGATCAGTTCAGCCACTTCAGAAACTTTAAAATCCCCTCCCGGAAGCGCAACACCCGCGGTCCATGGTCCGTCCATTTGCAAATGCGGCTGCAGCTTTTCCAGCGCCGCTTCTGCCAAGCGACGATAAGTCGTGATCTTTCCTCCGAATACGTTGAGTAATGGTGCGCCCTGAGTATCCATGGACAGTACGTAGTCTCGGGTAGCTTCGGTCGCGCTGCTTGCACCATCGTCATAAAGCGGGCGAACACCGGAATAGGTCCAGACGATCTGCGCGCGCGTTACTGGCTGTTCGAAATAATCAGATGCGAAATCGCAGAGATACTGCTGTTCATCGGGCGTGCAAACTGGCGCTTCACCAAGCTCGCTATGTTCCTGATCGGTGGTGCCAATGAGTGTAAAATCGGTCTCATAAGGAATTGCGAAAATAATTCGGCCATCCTCACCTTGAAAGAAGTAGCACTTGTCGTGGTCAAAGAGCTTCGGGACAACGATATGCGAGCCGCGAACCAAACGGACACCTTCTCGCGCATTCCTGCGCAGTACACCTTTCAGAACATCTTCGACCCAAGGACCCCCGGCATTCACAACAACTTTTGCCGTCACAGTTCGCCCATCGCTAAGATCTAACCGCCAAACACCGTCAGATCGCTCGCCGCTCAGCACCTTTGTTCGAACCGAAACTTCTGCGCCTCGCAGTTCGGCATCGCGGGCGTTGAGCACAACAAGCCGCGAATCTTCGATCCAACAGTCCGAATATTCGTATGCTTTCTCAAACTTTTGCTTCAGGGGGAACCCCTCCGGAGACTGCCTAAGCTTGAGTGTGCTCGTCCCGGGTAAGATTTCTCTACCACCAAGAGTATCATACAAAAACAGGCCCAAACGGATAAGCCACGAAGGTCTACGGCCTTTCATCCATGGCATCACACTATTCAATAATCGGGACGTTGGTGTCGATGTCTCGAACCTCATATCTTTATGAAACGGAAGAATAAAGCGCATGGGCCAACTGATATGTGGCATCGCTTTGAGCAAAACCTCCCGTTCAATCAGGCTTTCTTTTACGAGTCGAAACTTGAAGAATTCCAAATAGCGCAACCCGCCGTGGAACAGCTTGGTAGACGCACTGGAGGTCGCTCCGGCCAAATCACCCTGTTCTGCAAGACCAACCTTAAGCCCCCGCCCCGCCGCATCGCGCGCTATGCCTACGCCATTGATGCCGCCGCCAATCACAAACAGGTCAAAATCTGCCATCGCTATTCTCCTTTGTATTTATTTTATCATTTTCGCTTTGCACATCTAATGGCGCGCCTTATGTTCGTTTCGAAAGTGAGGGAATATGTTTGAGAGCAGTCGACGCACAAAAATACTGTCAGACCTTCGCGCTACAGGTCGCGTTTCGACGGATAAGTTGGCACACAGGTATGCCGTGACCGTCCAAACAATTCGGCGGGATCTTTCAGACATGGAAAACGCCGGCTTGCTGACGCGGACGCACGGGGGCGCTGTGCCCAGATCGAGCGTTGCCAATATCGGTTATGACGATCGACGCGTATTGAATGCAGACGCCAAAGAAAAAATCGCGCGTGTTGCCGCAAGCCTGGTTCCCGATCGCGCGTCACTTTACCTCGATATTGGGACGTCGACCGAAGCTGTCGCGGAGGCACTGCTGCAGCACGACGGTCTAATGGTGATCACCAACAATCTAAGAGCGGCGACCATTTTAGCCGATAATCCTTCTGCTGAGGTTATTGTTGCTGGCGGCGTTCTAAGGCGCTCCGATGCGGGCTTGGTTGGCGAGCAAACTGTCGCCTTCCTTCGTCAGTTCAAACCTGACTTTGCATTTTTGTCCGCCTCGGCCTTGGATCTATCTGGAGACTTTCTGGATTTTGACTTCCGCGAGGTACAGGTTAGTCGAGCGGCTAGCACACAAGCCAGAAAATCAGTTCTTGTTGCAGACGCTTCAAAATTTAATCGCCAAGCACCTGTTAAAATTGGATCTTTATCTCAGATCGATCTGTTCATTACAGATCTTGAGCTCCCGAATATTCTGAATGAAAGAATTTCAGATTGGCATACCGATGTACGGCTTGCCGCATAGACGCTTGATTGGCGTGAGCCTCAATAGCTTTGCATATTTTTTCAAAGGTGCATTTCGGTTTCACGCTCGGCAATTTAGTAGTGAAATCGGGGATAGGTCTTTATTTCGGAACAACAAACACGCTTTCCGCCAACCCATGCGTCACTCCCCAAACGCGCTCGCATCCGCCCCGGAGCATAACTTTGAAGCGATTAACGATGCGAACCAATTTGGCCATGCGTAGTCTTATGTTTTGTACCGTGCACACGGATCGCTTGGTGCAGAAAGCGGAGATCGAGAGCGCCTGTAACGCATCTGAAAATGACTTGGGTGTTATAAGTTCACAAGCTCAGTCAATCCGGGTTCCTGAATACTGTCAGAGGAAGGAATGGTGGCGTTATATTCAATCGCCCTTCATGTGAAATCTGGATTGGTAACGTTGCTCGAACATTTGAAGTCGGCGCTCCATTTGCTGAATGCTTCTGTGGCGGAGAGAGCGCGTGTCCCATCATTGATCATCGCCGCTTCCGCAGCGCACCTAGATAAGCATTAGCCGTATTTTATGCAGAATCGGACAAGGTCTATCTTTCTGATCTTGCGAAGGGCAATGCAGTCTTGACGCAACTTCTGGAATTCAGCGATGCATAAGCTTCTGCTACAATTGAATCTGCCAATCAAAGTGTTACCTGTTCGAAAGGGTAATTGGAGCACTATGGATGGCAGGCAATTTTTTAGGTATTTCCGGATCACTGAGGAAAGCATCCTACAACCGCAAACTTGTCCTTGAAGCCGGCCGGTTGTTCGGCCCGTTAAAACTTACAGAAGCTGACATAAACCTGCCCCTATATGATGGTGATGTTGAAGATGAAGCTGGCATACCAGATGCGGTTCGCTTGCTGGCGGAGCAAATCATGTCCGCAGATGCAATCGTTGTTGCAACACCAGAATATAATCAAAGTCTGTCAGGCGTCCTGAAAAATGCCCTGGATTGGGTCAGCCGAGTAGAGGGTCGCCCTTGGGCCGGCAAACCGGTTGCGTTGATCTCAGCGGCGGCGGGACGATCAGGCGGCGCGCGCGCAAGCTACGCCCTACGCCTCGCAATGACACCATTTCGCACAAAGCTTCTTCAAGGCGAGCTTTTGGTCGCTGCACCTGCTAAGGCTTTCGATCAAAGCGGAAAACTCACGGATGAACGGTATTTAAACAGCCTGACGACCCTCATGGACGAGCTTCGTGAAACGGCTGGGCTTCCAAAACTGGAAAGGTCTTAAATCGTCTGTAGATCAACGATCAACTGATCGATATTTCCGCGACGTGCGTCAAGCATGGCTCCAATCTCGTCACGCTCTGTGCGCGCAAGGCTGATACCCTCGATCCTTAGGTCGAAAAACCGACTACGTCCGCCACGATCCGCGATCAGGAAAGTTATATCGACACTGGACCTACCAGACCGAATTGCACGGGCAGAAACCTCAACGTATCGATTAACTGTGGTTGCACCCGAAACTTCAATGCGGCTGCCCTGAAACTCCCGAAACTGTCGTCCGTATTTTCGAGCCATGTAGCCCTGAAAGGCCGCTGTGAAGCTCCGACGCTGAGCGTCATTGATAGATCGCCAATCAGCACCCAAAACCGAACGCGCAATCACCGCCGTGTCCGCATAACGCGCAAAGATGGCTTCAAAGTCGCGATACAGGGAGTTCCCGGATTTCCCACTCGCAATCACCCGATTGATGTCGGTAACCACTTGATCAACTAATGCCGAAGCTTGCTCTGTTGTCAGAGCAAATGCAGATCGAGGCATAAGTGCGAGCGCGCAAACACTCGCGAGCAAGGTGCGCCTGCTAGGGCGAAACTGGGTCATCGAAGGGGTCGTCAAACGGATCATCGAAGGGGTCCAATCCTATGTCGGCATCGGTATCGCCTAGCTCGGCACGACGCGCCTGCTTCGACGCGTTTCTGATCGCAACATAACTGTCCGTGCTTTCGTAAAGCAACGGATCAAGGAACGGAGCGGCGTCAGATCGCCGGCCGAGAAGATCTGCGACACGAACACCGCCGCGTATACGCGTTTCGGTTTCGGTCAAGTTTACCAACCGGGTAGGGTTCAACATTGTGTCGGCGGCGCGCCCGATCGTATCACGCACGTTTGAGGTGCCAAAGAATGGCAATTCAACATACGCCCCTTCACCGGCGCCCCAAACATACAAGGTCTCGCCGAAATCCGTGGAGACATTTTCAAAACCCATGTCACTTGCTGGGTCAAACAAGCCACCAAGCCCGAACGTGGAGTTCACCAAAAACCGCGTGAAATTACGACCGGCATCATAGGGTCGACCTTGCAAAACGCTATTAACAACGCGCAACGGATGGTCGAGGTTTTCTGAGAAGTTGTAGACGCTGCGCTCTACGATATCGGGTGTCACGGCTGCGTAAACCGAACTCGCAGGGCGAAGCGCAACTGCATCGGCGGCCTTGTTCAGCCCATGCGTCACCCGGTTTAGTCCTTCGAGTGGGTCATATGAGATGTCACGCGTCACAGCAGATCCACAGCCAGCGAGCGCGATAACACTAGCAAGCAACAAGAACCGGAAATTTGAACTAACTTTCGACACTGGGCACGCTTCGATTTTGTTTCTCGCCTTAAGGATCAATTAGACATCTGGCTTCAGAATACCAATCGAGAACCGCTCTAAATGGTCGCTAGGCAATACAGACGGCCAAATCACGACCTAATCGCGGCATTTTCGCAACAAAGCAGCGTGCTATGGCATCACCAAACCCGATTACGACATCTGCTTGCGGTCTTTTTCAAAGACAACTCTACCGCTGGGTAGGAGCTGCTTTTTTTTTCTCGCTCTTTATCAACATATTAATGCTCACTAGCCCGGTATATATGCTTCAGATCTATGATCGGGTTCTAACCTCTGGGTCCGAAGAGACGCTTTTATCGCTCACTCTGATTGCATGCTTCTTATACTCTATTCTGAGCGTGTTAGATTATGTGCGCTTCCGTGTGCTGGTGCGCGTAGGGAGCCAATTCCAAATCGCTTCTGACGCTCCAGCTTTTCAATCGGTACTCCGACATCAAACATCAACTGGTGTCGTGGAAATCGACGCGGTGCGACGCCTTCTTGCAAGTCCGGCTATGACGGCACTACTGGACCTGCCCTGGACCCCGCTCTTTCTTGGCGCGCTATTTCTCTTTCATCCCTGGCTTGGATCACTCGCATTGATTGGCGTATTCATCCTGATCGGGGTTGCCGTCTTGAACCAGAGCGCCACACGGGCTTTGCAGAAATCGAGCGCGGCTTCTTTTTTGGAAGCAGAAAAAACCGCGCTACAAGCAACCAACAATAGCGAGACGATTATTGCCCTCGGAATGCGGCCCGCATCACAGGTTCAATGGCAAAGGCATAGATGGGCTGGATTGCATCATCACGTTTCACTCGCTGACCGTCTTGGAATCTTCGGGTCGCTCGGGAAAGCAACCAGGCTGCTTATACAGTCTTCAATGCTGGGATTGGGTGCGTATCTTGCGTTAAAAAACGAAATTTCGAGCGGCGCAATCGTAGCCGGTTCAATTTTGTTGGGGCGCGCACTTGCACCGATCGAACAGATAATCGCCGGCTGGACGGTGGTTCAAACGGGCGTTTCAGCGCACAAATCTCTGCGGGCTCAACTTGCAGGTTGCGAGGAAGACCCCCGCCCAACCGTGCTGCCTTCAAAACAAGTAACCTTAGATGTGCAGGACCTTACAGTAATCCCACACGGCGAGACAAAGGTTGCACTACGGCTCATCAATTTTTCACTTGCGCCGGGAGAAGCCTTGGGCGTCATCGGTGCATCTGGGGCGGGAAAAACATCTCTCGCGAGGGTGCTAACCGGGTTTTGGCAACCCGTTTCTGGGAACGTGCGTCTTGATGGTGTTTCGCTGAGCCAATTCGATCCCGACACCCTCGGAACGCACATCGGGTACCTGCCTCAATCGGTTCATATCTTTGATGGAACGGTCAGAGAAAACATAGCCCGCCTTTCGTTGGAACCGTCTTATCAGGACGTGGAAAAGGCCGCGCGCGCAGCGGATGCACATGAGATGATTTTGCGTCTTCCGCAGGGATATGACACCCACATAAGTATGCAAAATGCGCGTCTGTCCGGCGGCCAAATCCAGCGGATCGGACTGGCGCGGGCTCTATACGGCGATCCGTTCTTACTGGTTTTGGATGAACCTAATTCTAATCTTGATAACGACGGATCCGTCGCCCTGAACAATGCGATAAAAGCTGCAAAAGAAGCCGGCGTGACGGTTCTAATCATGGCACACAGACCTGCAGCGATCCAATTCTGCGATAAATTGCTGATGCTCGAACACGGGATTAGGAAAGCCTATGGCCCCCGGGATGAGGTTTTGCGAGCAACGGTGTTGAACCACGCAGAAATCCAACGGGGTGCAGCAGTTGCCGGGGTCGCATGACCCCACCGAAGTTAAACACGTACAGGACAATCTATATTGGGGCTTTGACGGTCCTGATCCTACTAACTGTATTTGGTGGATGGGCAGGTAATGCATTGATCGCTGGTGCAATACTGGGCACTGGTCGTTTGGAGACGATACAAAATCGGGTCGTGGTACAGCACCTGGTTGGTGGACAAATCGATCGAGTTCATGTCCGCGACGGGGATTTGGTCGAAGCAGGGGAAGCTCTGATCTCCTTGGATACCACGGATTTGAATGCTGAGCTTTCGATTTTGCGCTCGCAACACCACGAAATCGCCGCTCGATATGCGCGCGCTATCGCAATACGCGATGCAAGCGATCAAATCAGTTTCCCCGATTGGCTCGTGCGGGAGGCAGTATCGAACCAAGTGGTTCGCGAAACTTTGGATGCACAGCGAAACCTTCATGAGGCAACGCGCAATGCACGCCGGTTAGAACTAGATCAACTTCGTCATCGTAAAAACCAAAACCGCGCACAAATACATGGGATCGAAACGCAAATAACAGCGCTTGAGCATCAGCAGACATTGCTTAACACTGAAATCGATCAACAAAACCAGCTGCTCGAAGACGGTCTTGTTCCTTTGCATCGCCTGTTCGCCTTGCGCAGAGAAGTGGCAGCTGTTGAGGTCAAGATCGCTGAACTCACAAACCTCAAGATCGAACTCGACGGGCGTCAAACCGATATCCATCTGAAGATCCTATCCCTAGAGGCAGACAATTTCCGTGAAGCAGCAGTGCAATTGCGTGATCTGCATGTTGCTCAGACTGAGATTTCTCATCGTATTCAAACAATCGAAACGCAGCGAGAAACAATGACGGTACGCGCCCCTATCGCAGGTAGACTTCACGATCTGGTCGAGGTTTCAGAGAGCTCTGTCTTACGGGCAATCGACCCTATTGCTGTCATCATTCCGCAAGACCGAGATCTTCGCGTCAGTGTGCACATTAAGCCATCTGACATAGATGAAGTTTCAGTAGGGCAAACGGCGTTTGTGCGTCTGGTGGCGCTTGCCGCCACAAAGTTTGAAGATCTTGGCGGCATGGTAACCCAAGTATCCGCGGACACACTAGTCGATCCCGCCACGGGTATTTCTTACTACCTCGCGCAGGTCGCACTTCGCCCGTTTGACCCCGCCGAAGTGACAGAAAATGTACTCCGTCCAGGTATGGAAGCGGAAGTTTTCTTTCGCACCGGCGATCGAACACCTCTGTCCTATCTTGTTGAGCCCCTCACACGATATTTCGGACGCGCAATGCGCGAAAGCTGATCCCTCTTTCCCCCGTCTCGCACTCCGGCTAGCTTGCGGCCAGACTATGCAGCGGAGAAATACCCCATGAGCCAATCTATCCAAGCCCGCCTTGCGGAACTTGGCGTCGAACTTCCGGACGCCCCTGCCCCAGCCGCCAATTATGTCCCCTTCGTGCGCGTGGGCGATCTGGTACATATTTCTGGGCAAGTTCCATTTGTTGACGGCAAGCTTACACCCGGCAAACTGGGCGAGAACATGAGCGTTGAAGAAGGTGCCGAAGTCGCCAAAATCTGCGCAATCCACCTGTTGGCACAAGTAAAAAAGGCCTGTGACGGTGACCTCGATCGTCTGGTTCGGGTGGTTAAGCTGGTCGGCTTCGTAAACTCGACAGCAGATTTTGGAGACCAACCCAAAGTTATAAACGGTGCGTCGGATTTCATGGTGGAAGCCTTGGGCGAAGCTGGCCGTCACGCGCGATCCGCGGTTTCGGCTGCGTCGCTGCCATTCGGGGTTCCTGTTGAAATCGAGGGCATCTTCCAAATTAAATGATGCAGCTTCCCGAATGCTTACTGCAGATCCCGATTGCCCACAGGGGGCTGCACAATCGGGACAATGGTGTGATCGAAAACAGTGTAAGCGCTGTTCGCGAAGCCGTTAAGCTTGGCTACGGGGTGGAGCTGGATTTGCAGCTGTCGGCGGATGGCGAAGCCATTGTTTTTCACGACGACGATCTGGATCGGTTAACTGAAAGTTCCGGCCCAGTTCATCGCAAGACCACCGCAGAACTAACCGCAATTGCTTTGCTTGGCAGTACAGATACGCCAATGACACTGCAAAAAATAATGGATGAAATCGCGGGCCAAGTTCCGGTCCTTCTCGAACTGAAGAACCAGAAAGATCGTGACACTGGCGCGTTGGAGCACTCTACCGCGCAAGTCCTGAAGACCTACAAAGGGCCAGTGGCTGTTATGTCGTTCAACCCGCGCATGGTCGCTCGTTTGGCGGAGTTACTTCCAGAAATCCCAAGGGGGCTAACGACAGGTAGCTTTGAAGGTGAAGGATTGCCTGAAGCAATAAAAGACCATCTTCATGCGATCAGCGATTTCGATGCGGTGGGCGCATGCTTTGTCAGTCACGAAGCCTCAGAACTGGAAGCCCCCCGCGTCGCGGAACTTAAACGCGCGGGATATCCCATACTGACTTGGACTATTCGAAGCGAAGCCTCAGAAAAAGAGGTTCGAAAAATCGCGGATAACATAACATTTGAAGGATATCTGGCGGCCAAGCCTTGACCAGAGCCACGGCAATGCCACCTGCGATGCATAGCAACCAGGATAGCAGATGAACCGCGCAAACGAGACGCAGATCGAACTGACCATTCTGCCAGATCTTGGTGCAATTTCAGCGTCGGAATGGGATGCATGTGCAGCACCTGAGGCGGATGATGGCACTAGGCCATACGATCCCTTCACGACGCACCGTTTCTTACGAGCGCTCGAAACCTCAGGCTCTGTCGGAACCGGAACCGGTTGGCAGCCGCGCCACCTTGTTGCACGTACATGTGGTGAGATCATCGCCGTAGCGCCAATGTATGCCAAATCCCACAGCCAAGGTGAGTACATCTTTGATCACAATTGGGCGCACGCATGGGAACGCGCTGGCGGACGGTATTATCCTAAATTGCAGATGGCGGTCCCCTTCACGCCTGCGACCGGTAGGCGGTTTCTGGTCAAACCAGGGTTTGAGACGGCTGGGCAAGCCGCTCTTGTTCAAGGGGCCGTGCAAGTTGCGTCGGAAATGAACGTATCGTCCCTGCACATCACGTTTTGCACTGACGAAGAGCTCGTAGCTGGAAAGGCGATGGGGTTGATGCCACGCGCCAGCCAGCAATTCCATTGGGAAAATGATGATTACAAGGATTTCGGAGCATTCCTTGCGGCGCTTTCCAGCCGGAAGCGGAAAAACATCCGCAAGGAACGCGCACAAGCTCTGGATTTTGGAGGCGAGATCCTTTCGCTCACAGGCGACCAGATCAAACCCGAACACTGGGATGCCTTTTGGCAGTTCTACCAAGATACAGGTGCACGCAAATGGGGGACACCTTATCTGACCCGGCGCTTCTTTAAAGAGGCGCATGCCAATCTACGCAACGATATATTGATGGTCCTTGCAGTGCGCGAGGGCCGCCCTGTCGCTGGTGCTCTGAACTTCATTGGCAGGGAAAAACTATATGGCCGCTACTGGGGATGTGTCGAAGATCATGCCTGCCTGCACTTTGAACTCTGCTATTATCAGGCTATCGATTTCGCGATCGCAAACGACCTGAAAACCGTAGAGGCGGGCGCACAAGGCGCGCACAAGTTGGCGCGTGGGTACTTGCCGGTGCGAACAAACTCACTGCATTGGGTTGCAGATGCAGGATTTGCCGATGCAATCGCACGCTACCTTGACGAAGAGGCACAGGCGGTCGATCACGAGAACGGAGTTCTGGCCGAATATGGCCCGTTCAAACAAATGACCGTGGAGGAACAAGAATGACCAAAGCTTTGGATACCGCCACACGAAATGAAATTCTCGATCGCTTAATGAAACAAGGTTGGTCCATGGTGGAAGGGCGAGACGCAATCCAAAAAACATTCCTGTTCACGAACTTCGTAGAAGCCTTCGGTTTCATGACGCAAGTCGCAATTATTGCCGAAAAAATGAACCACCACCCCGAATGGTCTAACGTCTATCGCACTGTCGAGGTCACCTTGACCACACATGATGCAAACGGGTTATCTGATCTTGATATTGCTTTGGCCAGAAAGATGGACGCCTTGATATGACTACTGCGGACGCCATTACATTTGTGGAAGAAAACCTGAACGTGGTGATCCAGTTGGGGTTGAACGTTGTTTATGCCGTTCTGATCCTGGTCATATCCTACTGGGTCTCCGGCCGTGTGAAAGCGTTCCTCAGCCGCGTTGGAGACGACAACTCCGAGATTGACGACACGCTGTTCACATTCCTCGGCTCGCTGGCTCAATACCTGATCTTGGCACTGGCCATCATCTTCGTGCTGAACCGGTTCGGAATTCAGACAACTTCGCTTGTGGCACTCTTGGGGGCGGCAGGACTGGCCATCGGGCTTGCTCTGCAGGGTACGCTTTCTAATATCGCAGCGGGCGTCATGTTGGTTGCCTTCCGACCTTTCAAGTTGAAGCAATTTGTTGAACTCGCGGGGTATTCGGGCACGGTGAAGCAGATCACGCTCTTTACCACCGAAATTTCCACTCTCGACAACGTGCAAATCACCATTCCAAACGGTCAGGTCTGGGACAGCGCGATCAAAAACTATTCAGCCTACGACACACGTATGGTCGATCTAACGATTGGCGTTGGGTATTCCGCAGACTTGAAATTGGCTGAGAATGTCATGACAGAAATCGTCGAAACCGATAGTCGCAGCCACACCACGCCAGCACCTTTCATCAAAGTCACGAACCTTGGGGAAAGCGCGGTCGATTTCAAAGTGCGCGTTTGGTGCGCGGCAAGTGACTACTGGAACCTGAAATGTGATTTAACGCGCGCAATAAAGGACCGCTTTGATGAGGAAGGGATCGAAATCCCCTTCCCCACGCGTACCCTTATTCAGGCGTCTACCTGAACTTAAACTCGGGGCGCTAAAGCGCCTCGAGCATCGCTTCACCTGTTGAAACCGCGCAAACGCCGATTTCCTCGACATGCATCTTCGTGATGGTACCGTCTTCGACGACCATTGCATAACGAGCCGAGCGATCAATCATCCCCACAGGTGGGGCTGTAAATGCCATGCCCATCGCTTTGGTGAATTCGGCAACAGGGTCTGCGATCATGCCAATTCCGGCGTTGAGCGCGCCACTGTGCTCCCCCCATACACGCATCACATGAGCGTCGTTCACCGACAGACACATGATCTCTTCGACACCCTTCGAAGTAAAATCATGCGCAGTTCGGACAAAGCTGGGCATATGCGCGCTGTCACAGGTCGGGGTGAAAGCGCCAGGCACCGCAAAAATAACAGTCTTCCGACCAGCAGTCAGTTCAGAAATCGAGGTCTGTTCAGGCCCGTTGGCCGTCGCGCGGATCACCTGTGCATCAGGAAGCTTGTCTCCGATACCAATGCCCATTTGAAAAATCTCCTTTGGATTGTATTCGTGTTGTTTTGACATGTAGCCTATGCGTGGGTAGTCACCAGAGAGAAAGTGTAAGATGTCAAAAGTCGTTGTCATTGGCGCGGGTCAAGCTGGGTCATCCTTGGTTGCCAAACTGCGCAGCCTCGGCTTTGAAGGTGATATCACGCTGATCGGAGAGGAGACCGACCCTCCCTATCAACGCCCACCATTGTCGAAAGCCTACCTGCTTGGTGAAATGGACCGCGAGCGCCTCTACTTGCGCCCCGAGAAATTCTACGAAGAACAGAACATTATACTGAAGCTGGGCACTCCCGTTGCAGGTTTAAACACGGCAGCAAAGACAGTTTCGGTAGGCGGCGAAACCATCTCTTACGACCAGCTTGCTTTCACCACCGGATCCACCCCACGCCGTCTTCCTGAAAGAATCGGAGGAACGCTGGAGGGCGTGCATGTTGTGCGCACACTGGCGGATGTCGATGCGATGGCGCCGACTTGTAGGGCTGGCAAAACGGCCTTGGTTGTAGGTGGGGGATATATTGGTCTGGAGGCTGCTGCCGTACTTCGAAAGCTTGGGCTTTCTGTGACCCTTATCGAAATGGCCGATCGCATCCTGGGTCGCGTTGCCGCGCCCGAAACAGCTGACTACTTCCGCGCGCTTCATAAAGGCCATGGCGTCGACTTGCGCGAAGGTATTGGACTCGATCACCTGACCGGCGGAACACACGTAACGGGTGCTGTCTTGACCGATGGCAGTGTCGTTCCAGCAGATCTGGTGATTGTTGGGGTTGGCATCGAGCCTAATGCACGTGTCGCGCAAGACGTAGAACTTGAAATTAACAATGGTATCGTGGTCGACGAACTGGGACGCACAAGCGATCCCAGCGTATGGGCCGCTGGAGACTGCGCGCTCTTCCCCTTCAGGGGCGAAAAAATCCGTCTCGAGTCGGTCCAAAATGCAATTGATCAGGCCGAAGCCGTGGCCGCCAACATGCTTGGTGCGAATAAGGCTTACGAGCCAAAACCATGGTTCTGGTCAGATCAGTATGATGTGAAGCTCCAAATCGCAGGACTGAACACTGGTTACGATCGCGTTGTAGTGCGCGAAGTAGAAACCTCTCGGTCCCATTGGTATTATCTCGGGGATACGCTGCTTGCTGTTGATGCGATGAATGATCCAAGGTCCTACATGATCGGAAAGCGCCTGATAGAAGCCGGGAAAAGCCCTGATCCGGCGATCATCGCGGACGCATCTGCTGACCTGAAACCCTTACTCAAAGCGTGAGGATAATTTCCGGAAAATTCGGTGGGCGAAGGCTCGCCGCTGTTGGCGCAGGCGATGCCAAAGCCCATCTACGACCGACCACCGACCGGGTTCGTGAGGCGCTGTTTTCGGCGCTTGAAGGTGGTCGGTATGGTGATCCCATCGAAGACGCCAAAGTTCTTGATCTCTTTGCCGGCACCGGAGCCTTGGGATTAGAGGCGCTTTCACGCGGCGCGCATCACGTGACCTTCGTTGAAAACGGACGCAAAGCACTGTCCATCCTGTCCGCCAATATCGATACGCTAGGTGCGGACAAGACAAGTATTGTGAAAACCGATGTAACACGCCTTCCCGTCGCCAAAAATGCCGCCCAGTTGGTCTTTTTGGACCCCCCATATGGCAAGGGCTTGGGTGAAAGGGCGCTGCTTTCAGCCAAATCAAAGGGTTGGATTGACAAGAATGCACTGATTGTCTGGGAGGAGGCTGCCCCAATGATCGCTCCTGAGGGCTTCACCCTCAGGGATCATCGTCGTTACGGCGATACGCATGTTACCTTGTTACGCGCCGAAGAAAGCTGATCAGGCAGTGCTCAAGACGTCCGTTCAGTAAGTGGGATGAAACTTATCCGTTGGCGAAAGTGTAAAGATCTCCACCCCATCTGCCGTCACTCCAACAGAGTGCTCGAACTGCGCACTCAGCGATTTATCGCGTGTCACTGCGGTCCAATCGTCGGCAAGAACTTTCGTTTCGGGACGACCGAGGTTCACCATGGGTTCGATGGTAAAAAACATCCCCTCCTCCAGACGCGGACCCGTTCCAGCGCGACCGTAGTGCAAGACGTTTGGTGGGGCGTGGAACACACGGCCCAATCCGTGCCCGCAAAAATCGCGCACAACCGACATACGGTTCGCCTCAACATAGGTTTGAATCGCGTGTCCAATATCGCCGAAGGTGTTTCCTGGCTTCACAGCCTCGATACCCTTGAAAAGCGCATCATGGGTAACTTGGATCAGACGCTCTGCTTTTCGTGAAAGCGTCCCGGCCACATACATCCTGCTTGTGTCTCCAAACCAGCCATCCACGATGACCGTGACATCAATATTCAGAATATCGCCGTCTTTCAGGCGCTTAACGCCAGGAATGCCATGACACACAACGTGGTTGATCGAAATACAGGACGCGTGCTGGTAGCCTTTGTACCCAATGGTCGCAGAGGTTGCGCCCGCCTCTTCAACCATGCCCTCGATCGCGGCATCCAACTCGCCCGTGGACACCCCCGGAACGACCAAAGGAGCAATACGGTCGAGTATCTCCGCGGCCAAAGCACCAGCACTGTGCATCCCGGAATAATCTTCCGGGGTGTACAGACGAATACCATCGCGGTTCACATTGCCTTTCGGCGTCTTATCCAAAGGTGCCACTCCTGTGTTCCGCGGCAATATAAGATTTTTTCTGCGCTGCACCAGTGATTCACTGTGCCTGATCGCGAGGATCGACAGGAATCGAAGTACCAAGCGTTATCACATCCCGAGTGATCTGTGTGCCATAGGCGATCATCTCAACACCTGCAGCGCGCGCGCGATCAAAGGCTTTCGCGTATTTCGGATCGAGATCGGGCGCGAGGCGAAAGCGCGCACAGTCATCTCGTTGAATAAGGTACAACATGATGGCACGGTGGCCCTGCGAAACCACCTCAATTAACTCATGCAGATGCTTTGCGCCGCGCGTGGTGATGCAGTCGGGGAATTCCGCCCAATCCCCATCTCGCCGCAAATGAACATTCTTGACCTCGACATATACGTCTTTGCCATCGTCTGACTGGCACAGAAAATCGACCCGGCTATTCGTTCCGTAGGGAACTTCTGCCTTCACGCTTTCAATCGGTCCCGCTTCCAAAATCTGACCCGCGTTCAAAGCCTCGCTGACAACCTTGTTTGGGACGGAGGTATCAATTCCGGCCATATACCCATCCTGAAGCTCTTCGAGCCGCCATCCGAATTTTAACTTCTTCTTGGGATCATCATTGGGCTCCAACCAAATGCGCGCACCAGGTTGTGCAAGACCCAACATCGCTCCGGGATTGGGGCAATGTGCAACGACCTCTTTCCCGCTTTCCTCGAGGACCGCGTCGGCAAGAAATCTTTTGTAACGTCGCAACAGGCGAGCAGGCATCAGAGGGGATTGAAAGCGCATGTGGGCGGGCCTACACCCGAGACAACCAGTAAACAAGGATCGTAAATGACTGACGCACCAACCGCAGCAATCTTGATCATCGGGGACGAGATCCTGTCTGGTCGAACGCGCGATGCAAACATGCATTACCTTGCTGGTCAACTTACGGAAAAAGGCATCAAACTTTGCGAAGTGCGCGTCATCATGGATGAGCACGAGCGCATCAAAGATACCGTCGCAAAGCTATCGAAAACTTATACCCACGTCTTCACCTCGGGTGGTATCGGGCCCACACATGACGATATCACAGCCGACGCTGTGGCCGCAGCGTTTGACGATCCCATAGACATTCGCGATGACGCCCGCGAAATTCTCAAGGCGCACTATGAGAAATCCGGGAGTGAGCTCACCGCAGCCAGGCTACGGATGGCACGTATCCCGGACAGTGCATCTTTGATTGAAAATCCTGTGTCGTCTGCGCCTGGATTCACGCTGGGCAATGTTCATGTCATGGCCGGTGTGCCGAGTGTGTTTCAGGCAATGGTTGCATCGTTGCTTCCGCAACTAACTGGCAGCGCACCAATGCTATCAGAGTCGTTGCGCATCATTCTTCCAGAAAGTGAAATTGCCGAACCTCTGGGAGTGATCGCTGCGAAATACCCGGAGCTTTCATTTGGCTCCTACCCCTTCATAACCAACGGTGTGTTCGGCGCGAATATCGTGGTACGAGGCACCGACCCAGTCATGTTGGCAAAGGGCGTTTCCGATCTTCGTGAGATCTTTGCGGATTCTGCCTGATGTTTTTTGACGTTATCGAAGCAACGTGGCCCCCATTTGCGACTGAAAATTGCGACGGTGTCACGCTGCGCGACGGGCAAGGTGGCGGAAAACGCGTTTCTGCGGCAACTGCTCAAGATAACACTTCCGAGGCGATATTGGATCTTGCAATCGAACGGATCGGCGTGTCGATGGATCCTCTGTTTCAGATAGCGGACGGACAGAAACGGCTTGATCGCCTTTTGGATGATCGCGGGTTTGACGTCATTGACCCTGTAAGTATCTACCTTGCAAACATTCAGAGGGTTGCTGAGGACGGACCGCCACCAGTGAGCGCGTTCTCAACCTGGCCGCCGCTGGCCATGCAAACAGAAGTTTGGGAGGCAGCAGGCGTCAATGCTTCACGCCGCGCTGTCATGGCAAGGGTACAGGGCCCCAAGAGGGCACTCCTTGCCCGAACAGGCAACGCACCATCCGGCGCAGCATTCGTGGCGATTCATGAAGACACAGCGATGGTTCATGCCTTAGAAATCTCGGCTGAATATCGCCGCAACTCTGCAGGTCGAAACTTAATGCGCTGCGCAGCCCAATGGGCAGCATCGGAGGGTGCCACACAAATTGCGACACTCACGTTGAAGGACAATGTGCCAGCAAACGCGCTCTTTACTTCCCTCGGGATGCGGCCTGTGGGACAGTACCACTACCGTTTGAAACACAGAGAATAGGTGCACATTGAGCGCTCAAGAGCCCCCCGTAACCGCCCTCGACCTGTCTCCCGCGGATCCGCTTCCCGCTGAAACACAGGCCTATTTTGACCTGTGTGCCGAGAAACTAGGACTGATTCCGAACGTACTGAAGGCCTATGCATTCAATATCGAAAAGCTGAATGCTTTCACTGCGATGTATAACGACTTGATGTTGGGACCGTCAGGTCTAAGCAAGCTGGAACGCGAAATGATTGCGGTTGTTGTAAGTTCCATCAACCGTTGCTGGTACTGCCAAGTGGCGCACGGGGCGGCAGTTCGCACTCTGTCCGGTGATCCCGCGTTGGGAGAGGCCATGGTTATGAATTACAAAGTCGCACCGCTAGAGCCCCGGGTGCGGGCAATGCTAGATTTTGCAGCCAAAGTGACGAAGGCCAGCGCAGATACTGCAGAAGAAGACCGCGAAGCACTCCGCGCGCATGGTTTCACAGATGCCGACATCTTCGACATCGCTTCAGTTGTTGGCTTTTACAGCATGTCCAACCGTGTCGCGTCAGCAATCGGTATGAACCCCAATCCCGAATACCATAGCGCCGGCAGATGATAAGAGGCGCGCGTCTTGTCCTGATCCTCGGTCTGCTTAATGCAGGCTGGGCCTCAGCACTTGAATTACCGCGCAATGCAACACTGGTTGCCGAACAGAACAGCGAATTGGATCTTCACGCCATCCCGCTTGGGCCAGTGAAAGACGGTCAGTTTCCACTATCAACTGAACGCGGCGAAGTTGGTCGCAGGGTTTGGCAGATTCCACAAACAGACCTGACAGCGTTACAGTTGTTTGAAGGCCTGCGTGACCAAATCTCAGAAACCTATGGTGAGCCTATTTTCGATTGTAAGGACCGCGAATGCGGTGGCTTTGACTTCCGTTTTGCGGTTGAAGTCATCGAAGCGCCTGCAATGTATGTGGACTTGGGAAACTATTTCTTTGCCACCTTTCGCTCATCAACTGGCGACACCTATGCGACCTTAATGGTCAGCAAAGGCGGAACGACCGGATACGTACAACTCATCGAGGTCTCAACAACTACCGAAAACGCTCTGAACATCCCAATCGAGACAGATCCACCGGATACTACTGGCTCGCTCGCGCCAGTCACTGACTTTGGCGAAAAACTTACCACTCTGGGGGCGACGGTTCTCGACGATCTTGTCTTTGGCTCAGGTGCAGACACCCTAGACGAAACAGCCTTTGCCTCCCTTCAGAATCTGGCTGAGTTCTTGGCAGCGACTCCCAACGCATCCGTAGTTCTCGTAGGGCATACGGACGCCGTCGGATCACTTGAGGCAAATATCGATCTTTCAGAGCGACGCGCGAACGCAGTGCGCCAGCGATTGATTGATCAATATGACGTCCAACCAAGCCGAATAGATGCGCAAGGCGTTGGATATCTGGCTCCCCGGGCTACGAACACGACAGAAGACGGTCGCACAATCAACCGTCGTGTCGAAGTGGTTTTAACAGCCCCTCTTCAATAACCCGAAAAGGGGCCGGTTGGGGCACACAACCCTACACCGACCCTAAGTTAGGCACAGTTACGCTACACCACTGGTTAATTTCTTTTGTGGGTCGGCTACCACTTGTCTGGGCCCTTGTCGGCGAACTCGCGGACAAGGAAGTCAATGAACGCGCGCACTTTTGGCTGCGTAAAGCGGCCTGGTGGGTAAACGGCATAGATACCCTGTTTTTCAACTGGCAGATCGGGAAGCGCTTCTTCCACTAGTCCAGCTTTCATCGCATCGTCGTAAAGAAAACTTGGAAGATAGGCGATCCCGAGACCTGAGACGGCGGCATTCAGCAAAGACTGACCATCATTCACGGTCAACCAACCGGATGTGCGCACCTGACGCTTTTCACCCGATGGCGCGGTGATCTTCCAGACATTCGCCGCAGCGGCATTGGAATAATGAAGAAGCTTATGTTCGTTCAGGTCGTCAATTTTCTCAGGACGCCCATACTTCTCAAAATAGGAGGGGGCCGCGACCATCCGTTTGGAGGTTTCGGTCAGACGGCGGGCCCGTAGCGTGCTGTCTTCCAGCTCGCCTATCCGCACAGCCATGTCGAAGCCCTCAGAAATCAGCTCAACATAACGATTATTCAGAACCATATTCACGGTGATGTCCTGATACTGGTGCAGGAATTCACCGAGGATCGGAGACAAGTGATTAACGCCAAAGTCGGTTGCAACCGAGATACGAAGTAATCCGGATGGCGCGCTCTGCATTGAGCTTACCAGCGCATCTGCTTCGCCAGCGTCATTCAAGACACGGCGCGCACGATCATAATAGGCAAGGCCGATTTCAGTTGGAGAAACGCGGCGTGTGGTCCGGTTCAGCAGGCGAGCCCCCAAACGCGCCTCTAGCGACGACACATGCTTGGACACAGCCGACTTGGAGATACCCATTTTCTTGGCTGCATCGGTGAAACCACCTTGATCGACGACGGTCGCAAAGGCTTCCATTTCCGTCAGTCTATCCATCACTTAACCTCACTACGTGTTTCTTCGTTGGAAACATGTATTGCGGCCAAATCGGGCAGAACTATGCCTTGAACCGGACAATGCCGGGGTAATTCGCTGATCGTGCCGAGTTCTGAAACGGCCAGTTTGCGCTTGATCTACAGTGCAGCTGCCAGCCGCGTGCCTTGATCAATCGCGCGCTTCGCGTCCAGTTCCGACGCGACATCGGCCCCGCCGATGACATGCGCCTTCACACCAAGGTCGCCTAAATCGTCTGCCAAACTGCGCAGCGGGACCTGTCCCGCACACAACACAACAGTATCTACCTCTATCAAGGTCGGGGTCTCGCGTGCCTCACCGAAACTGACCATGAGTCCACGATCGTCGATACTCTCGTAGTTAACACCACCCATCATCTCCACGGACTTCATCTGAAGGCTTGCCCGATGGATCCAGCCAGTTGTTTTGCCCAGCCGGCGTCCAAGTTTCTCTGACTTACGTTGAAGCAAAGTGATCTCGCGCGCAGGTGCTTCGGGCATCGGGCCTGCTGGCGAGAGGCCGCCGCGGTCTGCTTCGGGGTCGCTCACCCCCCACTCTTTCTTCCAAAGCGCGAGGTCTTCTGTTGGACTGACGCCGTGATGCGCCAGATATTCGGCCACATCAAAACCGATGCCGCCGGCACCAATGATCGCAACGCTTTGGCCCACCTCTGCTTTGTTGCGCAGGACATCAATATAGGAGACGACGTTTGACCCGTCCTGACCGGGAATTTCAGGATCGCGGGGCAGAACGCCAGTGGCGATGATGACTTCGTCGAACCCAACCAGATCATCTGCCGAAACTTCGGTACCCAATCGCAGCTCCACATCCTTGGTATGGACCATATGCTTGTACCAATCCACGAGACCCACGAATTCCTCCTTACCGGGAATCTGCTTGGCCATGTTCAGCTGACCACCGATCTCATTCGCCTTATCAAAAAGGGTGACGCGATGGCCTCGCTCGGCGGCTGTGATCGCCGTTGAAAGCCCAGCAGGACCAGCCCCAACAACGGCAACTGATTTTGGCGCATTCGCCTGCTCGATTTCTAGTTCGATTTCATGACACGCACGTGGATTGACCAGACACGAGGTCAGTTTGCCCCCGAAGGTGTGATCGAGACACGCCTGATTACAGGCAATGCACGGCGCGATTTCGCGCGCTCTGCCAGTGGCTGCCTTTTTCACAAAATCTGCATCCGCCAAGAAAGGACGCGCCATGGAAACCATATCAGCGACGCCTTCGCTGACAATCTCTTCTCCAACCTCGGGGGTATTGATTCGATTAGATGTAATAATAGGAATCGATACTTCACCCATCAGCTTTTGCGTCACCCAAGCCCAGCCTTTGCGTGGCACACTTGTTGCAATGGTCGGAATGCGTGCTTCATGCCAACCAATACCGGTGTTGATAATGCTTGCCCCGGCTTTCTCGATTTCCTTTGCGAGCATCACGACTTCTTCCCAGGTCGATCCGTTTGGAACGAGGTCGATCATCGAGAGCCGGTAGATGATAATAAAATCATCTCCGACCGCAGCGCGTGCGCGTTTAACGACCTCAATGGGAAGGCGCATCCGGTTCTCATAGGAACCACCCCAGCGGTCTTCGCGCTTGTTGGTGTGAGTGACAAGAAACTGGTTCAGGAAATAGCCTTCGCTGCCCATGATCTCGACACCGTCATAGCCAGCTTTGCGGGCCCTCTCTGCGGCCGTTGCGATGTCTGCAATCTGTTTCTCGATTCCCGCTTCATCCAGTTCTTTCGGTGCAAATGGCGAGATCGGGGATTTTACGGCAGAAGGTGCGACGCATTCGGGACCATAGGCATACCGGCCGGCATGTAGGATTTGCATCGCAATCCGTCCCCCCGCCTCATGTACGGCCTTGGTGACGCGCGTATGGTTTGCGATGTCCTGATCACTGAAAAGCCCCGCGGCGCCCGGGAACACGCCACCTTCTTTGTTGGGAGCCATGCCACCCGTTACAATTAAGGCCGCCCCGCCAGCTGCGCGATCCGAATAAAAGCGTGCAACGCGCGACCAATCTCCGGTCTCTTCGAGGCCGGTATGCATGGATCCCATGAGCACTCGGTTTGGAAGAGTAACATGCCCCAAATCAAGCGGTGCAAGAAGGTGCTGGTATTCAGACATTGTGCGGTCCTTTTTAGGGTTGCGCAAAAAATGGCCATCTCAAGCTTGGCTGTCACCCGCAACGCGGCGTCATCTTCAATGAAAAATATCAGCTGCTGCGTAAATGCGCCCGCAGGACACGTTTGACCATGTCCAGTTCTGCGCGCAATTGCGCGACCTCTTCACCCAGATCGCTTTTCTTCGACGGGCCTGCTTGCATTCGAAAATTGCCAACTTCGTTTCCATTCAATGAAAACAAGACAACAGAGCTTCCGTCTTGCAGCACTTGAGCTGGTAATGTGAACACGACCTTCCAAGCCGCAGACATTGTCGCATATGGCTCAATCGAGATGCCCTTAAGGTCTACACCATCGAGCGAAGCTGTGAGTTCCGGAGTCCTTTTCCCCTTTGCCACACCAAAAAGGAGACCATACCAGACACCGTCTTTGAAACCCTCGTAAATGAGACGTGCTTCACCGGCTTGTTTCATACTTCAGCCCTCCGACTGCGGAAAAGCATCACATCCCGCAAATCAAGACCAAGATACTGAGGCGCCTCGAACATCACGTCGATCCAACCACTTTCAAGGCGCGACGGATCCATATCTAAATACGCCAAATCAAATTCAACAGCGTGACCTGACCCATCGCGAGGGACCTCTCGCAACATATTCACAGTATTCGGCCCACATTTGAGGTTAAGCCGGACAAAAATTCCAAGATCTCGATCTGCCTGAAAGTCAAAATTTACCGACAAGACATGTGACTGACCCAGTTCGGTCAGTGCGGCTGAAGGAAGGTCAAGAACAAGAGACAGATAACTCCCCTCGAACCCCATGACATCGAGTGAAAGTCCATACGCAGCGCGGGAAGGCGCTACACGGTTGACGTGTTGGCGCAAAGCGATCTCACGACGTGGGCAATCATGAAACAATTTCACCCCTTCGCCTAACTCGATACCGCTCTCCGGGGCGACCAAAGCCCTTGGGGACGCCTCTCCAAGCCAAAAAGCCGGACGACCAGACCATTCAATCTGGCCCGCAAGAGTTTCCGGCACCTCGATCAGCACGTCATTTGCCAGACGCGGTTCTGCAATCTGGGCAAACCGGTCCAAGACGCTTCGCAAACGAGCAGCCTGCTTTAAGTGGCCTTGCAGCGCGGCCGTGCTCAGGTCTGGCGCCTTGGAGACAAGGCCACTCCAAACAGCTACAGCGGCGTCAGGATCAACCTGAGAATCACGACGAGAGAGACGGGATAGCTTAACCACTCATTCCTCAAGAACTAGAGTGCGTGGACCATGGCTTAGCCCAACAACCGCCGCAAGATGCCCACCTCACCTAGCCCCCCCCAAATTGGGGCCTGAGGCGCTGATGGCGCGTTTGCAGGTTCAGCTTCAGACCGAGCCACCGGCGGAGGTGGAGGTTCTGCCCCGTTGAGTTGACGTACCACCTGCGTGAAGCCCTGAAGGGTCTGCAAACCGGTTTGTGGCGGCAGCGGGTTTGATCGGGTACCAATTACAGACAAGGTCACAAGCGCATTACGGGTGTCGAAGATGGCGCGCCAATAATCAGACGAAACATCAGGATCATCTGCGACGCTCGTGTCGCGGGCACGAATGTAAAGAATGTCGTTTTGCGCAAAGCTGTCCAGAACGACCACCGTACCAGCATCACCAGATCGGCTTAGCGCAGAACGCCCCTCATCGGACCTAAGATACGAATCCATCTCAGCCAGTCTGGTTGCAACAGGATCGCCTGGGTTATCACCCACAGATGCGGTCAGAATCGCAGGGTCTGCAGGTTGCTGGCTACGCAAAGATCCTGGGATCGCCGCGCAGTTACCGAGCAAGACAAACCCTGTTGCCGGGCTGTTTTGCGTTCCAGTTGGATCGACACAATACCCCTCCGGTCCCGCAATCCGAACCCTATTTTGCGTCACTGTTACTTCCGAAGAAGGGCGTGCTCCAAAGAGATTAGACAGCCCGGATTGGGACGCATTGGTACTCCCGCCACCCCCGAATCCACCACCGCAGGCGGTCAGAGCCACGCAAGCTACCAAAGCGGCCCCGCGCATGAAGTTAGAGGTCCATGTAGATGTGGGCCTCACCTTCCGCACCAGGATGGGTGACGGCGCCCTTTTTGGCACCACCAACAAGCTGTGCGTATTTCCAAAGCGCGCCAGACGCATAGATCGTCTTCCTTGATCCTGCCCAATCGGCTTTTCGTTGCGCAAGCTCGTCATCGCTAAGATCGACCGAGATCGCGCCAGCCGTTGCATCCAAGGTTATCACGTCCCCGTTCTGGATCAAAGCAATTGGTCCGCCATGGGCGGCTTCAGGCCCAACATGGCCAACGCAAAAGCCGCGCGTTGCACCAGAAAACCGCCCATCAGTAATCAAGGCAACCTTTTTTCCCATGCCCTGACCTGAAAGTGCGGCCGTCGTTGCCAGCATCTCACGCATTCCTGGCCCCCCAGCGGGACCCTCGTTGCGAATGACGATCACTTCACCTTCTTCGTATTCGCGTCGCTTCACGGCTTCGAACGCTTCTTCTTCGCATTCAAACACACGTGCTGGACCGGTGAAGGACAGCTGATCTTCAGTCATGCCCGCAATTTTCACGATAGCGCCTTCGGGAGCGAGGTTGCCCTCGAGACCGACAACACCACCAGTTGTCGAAATCGGCGTTTCGACAGGATGAACGACTTTGCCGTCAGCACCGTGCTGCAATTCATCGAGTTCCTCGCCCATGGTGCGGCCAGTGGCGGTCATGCAGTCTTCATGAATCAATCCGACCTTTCGCAATTCGTTCATCACAACCGGAACTCCGCCCGCCTCGTAGAGGTCTTTTGCTACGTATTGCCCGCCTGGCTTCAGATCCACGAAGTACGGAGTATCCCGGAAGATCTCGCATACGTCCTTGAGGTCGAATTCGATACCGGCCTCGTGCGCGATTGCTGGCAAGTGTAATCCTGCGTTTGTTGAGCCGCCCGTACAAGCCACAATGCGCGCTGCGTTTTCGAGAGACTTTCGCGTAACGATATCGCGCGCGCGAATATTCTTTTCGATAAGCTTCATAACAGCTTGACCTGACGCGATGCCGTACTGATCACGGCTTTCGTATGGGGCTGGAGCGCCAGAGGAATTTGGCAGCGCCAATCCAATTGCCTCTGACACGCAGGCCATCGTGTTGGCAGTAAACTGACCTCCACAGGCCCCCGCAGAAGGGCAAGCAACCCGCTCCAGTACCGCAAGCGCTTCATCAGACAAGTTGCCTGCCTGATGCTGGCCTACTGCTTCAAAAACATCCTGAACGGTTACGTCTTTACCGTCCAGTCGGCCTGGCAAAATCGACCCACCGTAGATGAAGACAGATGGTGTGTTCAGACGGACCATCGCCATCATCATGCCTGGCAAGGATTTGTCGCAGCCTGCAAGCCCGACGATCGCGTCATAGCAATGCCCGCGCATCGTAAGTTCAACGGTGTCTGCAATCGCTTCGCGCGAGGCCAGCGAAGAGCGCATGCCCTCGTGCCCCATTGCGATGCCGTCGGTCACGGTAATCGTTGTGAATTCACGCGGGGTACCATTTCCTTGCTTCACGCCCAGCTTGACAGCCTGCGCCTGACGATTCAGCGCAATGTTGCAAGGTGCAGCTTCGTTCCAGCAGGTTGCGACACCGACCCAGGGTTGGTGGATCTCTTCATCTCCCAAGCCCATAGCATAAAAATAGGACCGGTGCGGCGCGCGCGCGGGGCCTTCGGTTACATAACGGCTAGGCAGTTTTGATTTATCAACGGTACTGCTCATGGCGAGTCCTCCCTCGGGTCGGGCCTTGAATGGTGTTGCCCGCTTGGATAGGTCAGCGACTGTCGGCGCACAAGCGCCAACACCCATCTGATGGACGACAACAATGCTCTATCCAGCACATGCTGCGTTTTTCACACCTGCCAAAGAGCGTTCTGCGCTCTGGCGCCTCGTTCTGGGAATCGTGATCATTACAAGCGTTTTTGCGGCCACGCTCGGCGGCTTTTTCGGGATCTTGGTCGCTATTGTGGGCCGCGAAGCGGCACCTATCTGGGCCGCCAACCTGCAGGAGCCAAACACACCAGTCACAACCTTGGCCGTGCTTGCCACATTTTTAGGAATGGCATTCGCGACGATCACCGGTGCGTTTATCGCACATCGCCGAGGCCTTGCCAGTCTGATTGGCCAAAATGGTCGCGTTTACGGTGATTTCTTTCGTGGGGCAGGAATCGCTATGGCACTGCTGCTTATGTCGCTGGGGTGGTTTCTCCTTCGCCACGACGTTGTCCCCAATCTGCCAGTCACAACTTGGCTGATTTTTTTACCCCTCGGACTTTTCGGCATTCTGGTTCAGACCGGGGCAGAAGAGCTTCTGTTTCGCGGTTACCTGCAGCAACAACTCGCCGCACGCTTCTCATCACCCGTCGCTTGGATGGTTTTGCCTGCATTTTTATTTGGAATTGCTCATTTTGATCCGGTCAACATGGGCGGGTCTGCTTACTTGATGCTGATAGCGACGTTTATTTTTGGGCTGCTTGCAGCAGACCTGACCGCGTACACAGGGTCTATTGCTGCAGCGTGGGGGTTTCACTTCGCCAATAATTGCCTCGCTTTACTGGCGGTGTCTGTACCTGGGTCAATCTCTGGATTGTCGCTCTACCTGACGCCATTTCGATTCCAAGACACGGAAGTATTGGCGACGATGATCGGCCAAGACGTCGCTATAATGTTGATAATATGGGGCTTGATCCGGATATCGTTGCGAAGATGGCAACAGTAGCGCCCAATTTTCGTCAAACTTTCGACAAAGTTGCACAGATGAGGGCAAGGTATCTTAAAGCGTAAATATGTACCCAATAGTATATCAGCAAGAACTCAGAATAATGCGTAAAGCCGTAGTTTTAGTCGTCATCATGATTTCTCTTATGGGAACAGGCAGCCTGTATTTCGTCGCCAATAGCGCTGAACGCATGCGCAGCGGCATATCCGATACCATCGGCTATGGAGCGGCACACGCGACCACGACCGCCACACGCTAATTGCAATTCTTCGTCTGCCCGCTTAACTGACGCTCACTGATCGTCAGAAGGCCCAAGCGATGAACTGGATCACCAATTACGTTCGCCCAAAAATTAACTCGCTCTTCTCCCGTCGCGAGATGCCCGAGAACCTTTGGACGAAATGCAACGATTGCGGGACGATGCTGTTTCACCGCGAGCTCTCGGACAATTTGAACGTTTGCCCATCTTGTGGACACCATATGGGGATCTCCCCCCGCGATCGGTTCAGCGCACTTTTTGATGGGGGCATTTTCACTGATGTTAAGGTCCCTGCCCCTGTCGCAGATCCATTGCAGTTTCGCGACCAAAAACGCTATCCCGACCGCATGAAATCTGCCCAGCGTTCAACCGGCGAAAACGAAGCGATGCTGGTCGGCGAGGGGGAGATGGGGCGCACGAAGGTCGTCGCAGCAGCTCAGGATTTCTCCTTCATGGGAGGATCCATGGGCATGTATGTCGGCAACGCGATCATCGCTGCTGCCGAACGTGCGGTGAAGATCAAAGCTCCGCTGATCCTATTTTCAGCAGCGGGTGGCGCGCGGATGCAGGAAGGCATTCTGAGCTTGATGCAGATGCCCCGCACCACTGTTGCCATCCAGATGCTGCGTGAGGCCGGACTTCCCTATATTGTTGTCCTTACACATCCCACAACTGGCGGGGTCACTGCATCTTATGCAATGCTGGGCGATGTACAGATTGCCGAACCCAACGCGCTAATCTGCTTTGCGGGACCGCGCGTGATTGAACAGACCATTCGTGAAAAGCTGCCCGAGGGCTTCCAACGCGCAGAGTACCTCCTGGATCACGGTATGTTGGATCGGGTTACCCCGCGCACCAAAATGCGTGATGAATTGATTACGATTATTCGTATGCTCCTTAAACAGCCCCCTGCTGTGCGGGGCGACCTGCCCGCACCAGGGCCGGAACAAAGTCAATCGAAAGCGATCTCAGACGAATCCCAAACCACCAGCCCCGCGCCTGAAAAGCAGTCAGGCCCCGCAAAGGCTGAGACCAAAGCGTGACCCAAACTCTGATGCGCGGGTCGGACCGCTTACTTGAGCGGATGCAGGCGCTGCATCCAAAGCTGATCGACCTGACGCTTGACCGGGTCTGGAGCTTGCTCGAAGCCACCGGAAATCCTCAGAAATCACTGCCGCCCGTGATCCATATCGCTGGCACAAACGGCAAAGGATCGACACTGGCGATGATCCGGGCCGGGTTGGAAGGCATCGGCGACACATGCCATGCCTACACATCCCCGCATTTGGTGCGCTTCCACGAACGAATCCGGCTTGCAGGTGACCTAATAGATGAAGACGCCCTGATCACGCTTTTGGATGAGTGTCTGACCGCAAATGGCGAAGCGCCGATTACCTATTTTGAGATCACAACCGTAGCGGCACTGATGGCCTTTGGCCGTACCAAGGCCGACTGGACATTGCTTGAAGTTGGGTTGGGCGGACGACTTGACGCAACAAACGTTGTCGACAAACCTGCTGCGACGGTGATCACGCCAATTGATTACGACCACCAGCAGTTCCTTGGTGACACGATGGAGCAAATTGCAGGCGAAAAGGCCGGCATCATCAAGCGAGGCGTACCCTGTGTCGTTGGTCGGCAAAATGATGCCGCGCTAGAGGTCATAGAGAACCGAGCCATGCGCCTAGGCGCGCCGCTTCAAGTCTATGGCCAGCACTGGCATGTCTACACCGAACGGGATCGCCTAATTTTCCAGGACGAAAGCGGTCTGCTCGATCTGCCTTTGCCTGCGCTTGCAGGCCCTCATCAGATCGAGAATGCCGGTGCAGCAATCGCTACCCTGCGTCTACTTGGACAGCCCGAACTCGCCTGCGAAGCCGCCATGACCGACGCAAGCTGGGCCGCGCGCATGCAACGTTTGCGGAAAGGACCACTGGTCGAGGCAGCTCCAGAGTGCGAACTGTGGTTGGATGGTGGGCATAACCCGGCCGGCGCACGCGCAATCGTTGCAACGCTAAACGGTCTACCAGGTCGTCCGACACATCTTGTCTGCGGTATGTTGAACACCAAAGATATCGCGGGTTATTTGAGTCCCCTGTCTGACATTGCCGACAGTTTTACCGCAGTCAGCATCCCGGACGCACCAGCCACACTCCCGGCCAGCGCAACTGCAGATCACGCACGCGCGATCGGAATCATCGCGACCGAGGCGGCCTCAGTTCAGCAAGCGGTTGAAAAGATAGCGTCCAATCATCCCGGAGCGCGCATTCTAATTTGCGGATCGCTATATCTTGCAGGCGACGTTCTACGCGACAACAGCTAAGCGCCCCAATCTGCACCTTGCATTTCGCGCAAGCGGCTAGCTGTGCGCTCGAACTCGAAACTACCTTCTCCTTCGACATAGAGCGTCTCGGGCTGCGCAGCGGCGCTGGCGATCAGTGTGACGCCTGCCTCGTACAAGGCATCCACAAGCGTCACAAATCGCTTTGCCTCATTGAAATTCGTACGCCCAAGTTGCGGGATATCGTCGACGATAAGCACGCGCACAGCCTCAGCCAGCGCCAGATAATCCCCCGCCCCCAAAGGCTGTCCGCACAGCTCCCAAAAGGTCATGCGTGCGACATTGTTATGAAAGTGGGGGATATCAATCTCACGGCCTTTAACCTTCAAGACCAGCCCGTCCGGATCACGTCCCGAGAGATCACCCCAAATCTGATCCAGCGCTGCTCTGCTGGTCGCACCCAGTGGCGTGAAATACCGTGCCGCACCCTCAAGCCTGTTTTGACGGTAATCAGTTTCGCTGATCAGTTCTGAAATTGTCAGACGATCAGCAAGCAAATCTATGAATGGAAGGAAAAGATCCCTGTTCAGACCATCCTTGTAGAGCTCAGTGGGATGCCTGTTGGACGTGGTCACGATCACAACACCCTCGGCAAACAATAGATCGAACAAGCGTCCGACCAGCATCGCGTCCGTAATGTCGGTGATCTGCATCTCGTCAAAACACAGAAATCGCAAATCCGCTGTAATCGCCTTAGCCACCGGCACCAAGGCATCTTCAACGCCCGTCTTTCGAGCTTCGTGTAAGGCGGCGTGAACTTCCTGCATGAATGCGTGAAAATGGACGCGGCGTTTCTCAGTGATCTGCGTTTCGGCAAAAAGCAGGTCCATCAGCATCGACTTGCCGCGCCCTACGCCACCCCACAGATATGCCCCGCGCTTTCCTTCAATCTCGGGCTTTCGTCCCAAGCGCCAAAGGATTGAACGCTTGGGTGGTGGGGTTTCCACCATGGCCAGAATTGGTTCGAGAACCACGAGCGCCGCCATTTGGGCCGCGTCCGCGTGCAGCTCCCCTTTTTCGACCAGTGCCTTGTAGGCCTTTGTCAATTTGCCCGTCATAAGCTTGCTCATACGCGCGTCAAAGGGGCGCGAAAACCCATCTTTGATGCGTAACAGGCTGCAAAACACAAAAACTAATCATCGACTTCAAGAATTCGCGTTTGACCTCCGCACTAAGTTACGGCTTGGTTTGCCAAACGCATGAGGCACGGCATGACCAAGTCCACAAACAGCATATTCACTCCTGTTCTGATCGGGGGCAGCATTATTCTGATGGTTGGGTTTGCGATCCGTGCCAGCTTTGGCGTGTTCCAGATCCCGATCGCTGAGGACTTCAGCTGGCCACGCGCCGAATTTTCACTGGCGATCGCGATCCAAAACCTGTTTTGGGGGATTGGTCAGCCGTTGTTTTCCGCGATTGGCGAAAGGTTCGGGGACCGCCGAGCTATTATCCTTGGATCATTCTGCTACGCAGTCGGGTTGGTTTTCATGACCCTCTCCGCAACACCAGGTTCTATGCAAGCCGTGAATATGCTGATCGGCTTTGGCGTCGCCGGAATGGGCTTTGGCGTAATTTTGGCTATGGTCGGTCGTGCGGCAAGCGATAAACATCGATCGCTTGCACTGGGTCTCGCAACGGCTGCCGGGTCTTTGGGGCAAGTGGTCGGACCTCCCTTCGCAGAGGTGCTCTTGCGCAGCTATCAGTGGGAAACCGTTATCTTAATCTTTGCAGCGATTTCGCTGGCTGCACTTGTGTTCCTGCCCATGATGCGCGCACCCGAGATGGCCAGCAAAGCAGAACTGCAAGACAGCATGGGCACAGTTTTGAGGCGCGCCTTCAAAGATCCCAGCTACACAATGATTTTTCTGGGGTTCTTTTCCTGTGGCTATCAACTGGGCTTCACGACAGCCCATTTCCCCGCATTCGTGACAGAGCTTTGCGGACCCATCGATCCCAACGGCGTCCTGGCGGGTCTTGGCATAACGACGACCTCTGCCCTGGGTGCAGTGGCGCTGGGTCTTGTTGGTCTCGCAAATATCGTCGGTACGATCTACGCAGGCTATCTTGGGAACTTTTTCCCGCGAAAATACCTATTGGCCCTGATCTACACAGGACGCACCATTGCCGCAGCGGTCTTCATCCTGATGCCCATCACACCTGCCAGCGTGATCGTTTTCTCGTTGGTCATGGGGGCCTTGTGGCTTGCCACGGTCCCGCTGACATCAGGTCTCGTCGCACATCTTTACGGATTGCGATACATGGGTACGCTCTATGGCGTTGTGTTCTTCAGCCACCAAGTGGGCGGTTTCCTAGGGGTTTGGCTAGGCGGTCGTCTTTATGATATTTACGGCGACTACACCCTGGTCTGGTGGATCGGTGTGGGTGTGGGCGCATTCAGCGCCTTGGTTCATCTCCCAATTCGCGAGAACCGGGATGATCAAGGATTGCCAAGCGCGGCTTAGAGATAATCATCCGTCAGATCGGCAAACGCACGAACAACCTGATCAGGGTGCGTATAAGGCAACCCGTGGCCTGCGCCGTTAACCATTGTGATCTTTGCCTCGGCGTTCCAATCCGCGAGCAAATCGGCGGCATGAGGCGGTATCACCGTATCGCCTGATCCAAATACCGCGCCAACAGGAACCGATGCACGTGCAATTCTTTTGTGCTCGGCAATATCGGGAAATCGCAAGACGTCTCGACGATCGGCCAGCATTGCTGGCGCATGTCCGCGCGTTTTAGTCTCTGCGATCAGCGTTTCACGGAGCGTAGGAAGGTAGGTTCCAGCGTCCATGCTTTCCAGTTCTTTCCGGAACCGCAGAGCTCCAAAGCCCCGACAATACCATTCGCCAAATCCCCACAGATCGCGGGCCAGTCGGTCGGCACCGCTGAAGTGCGTCAACATACCCGCAGGAGCAATCAAACACAGATGCTGTATTCGACCCGGATCCTTCGCGGTGAAGTCCGTAGCAATCTGACCCCCCATAGAGTACCCGATCAGAGAGACACGCCCTTCAACGCCTTGCGAACTCAGCAACTCATCAAGTTGATCCAGATAGCGCTGATCACTCATTCCCGACGTCAATCGATCCGAGTACCCACGTCCATAATGGTCATAGCGCAGCACGCGGAACCCCAGGCCTACAATCCCGGGAATTACAGCATCCCAAACCTGGGACGGCGAACTGAGCCCGTGTACGAGCACGACAACAGGACCGCCTTCGGGTCCGTCCCAACGATAGTGGGTCACGCCCCCTGCCAGTTCCACGAACGATCCCGACGCTTCGGCACGCAGAACCGGATCCATCGGTTTGCGTAGAGCTTCCGCCAGAAAGGGCCATAAGACAAAGCCCAAGGCGAGCAGGCCAAGAGCCCAGTACATCACTTGGACACTGCGTCCCGGATATACGCACAGGTCATCAGGTCCAGATGTGCCCCGCCCCCGTTTTTGGCGATGGTGATGGCATCGGCGTCAGACCGAGCAAACTTTCCGCTTTCAATGTCGTAAAACTCCGCACGCAGATCGGAAGGGTCGATAACACCCCGCTGTAATGGGATTTCAATCTCACCAATATGCCCGATTGTTGTCGCACGACTATCGACGAACAGTTCGGCGCGCTGCAATGCGGTATCATCAACCTCACGCATGTCAGGTCGATAGGCGCCGATCAAATCCAAGTGCGTCCCAGGGGTCAGCCATTCGCCCTTCAACACAGGGTCTGTGCTCATTGTGCACGTGACGATGATATCAGCCTCGACCACCGCAGTGCGCAGATCATATCTGGGGGACACTCTCTCACCCGCCATCGCTTCTGCTCTTTCAGCTGTACGATTCCAGATCGCAAAACTTGCATCTGTAAAATATGCAGAATACGCCTCAATAACCGATCTCGCGACGGTACCTGCGCCAACGATCAGGATGGTCTCCACCTTGGGCGGGGCTAGCTTGATCGCCGAAAGCAAAGAATCTCCGGCGGTTTTCCATTTCGTCACCAGCCGAAAATCCAGCATTGCTGAAAGTTGCCCGCTGACGTCTTCAAAAAGCGATACACCTCCGCCGATATTCGGCAGATCATAGGCAGCGTTGCCCGGAAAAATCGTGGCGGTTTTCACGGCGATGCCCAAGCCGTCAATCCATGCAGCGCGCGACAAAACGGTGTCCGTCCCACGATAGAGAAACGAGTCTTGTATCTCAGCGCGTGGCAGAAGGTGCCCTGCCTCAAGCGCTTCAGTCAAAGCAATCCAGTCAAGCTTCTCTTCTGCTTCCCAACCGATCGAAAGTGTCATGGGCGGATCTCCTCGTGGCTCAGAAACCCCTCTGCGACCAAGCGCTCTGCCCATCCTTCAGGGCCCGTGAAATGGTGAACTTGCCAACCACGCGCTTTGGCGGCCTCGATGTTTTCCAATTTGTCGTCCGCAAACAAAAGATCGCTCGCAGGCACGCCACAGGCGTCTTCAACCATCGCGTAAATCTGCGGATCGGGCTTAATCACGCCCATATGACCTGACACAAAAGCCTGATCAAACTCTTCGAGAAACCGGTAGATCGACCTGGCATATGCAAAACTTTGGATTCCAAAGTTTGTAAGAGCAAAAACTGGGATATTCTTGGCGCGAAGTGCTCTCAAACAACGCACGGATTGGGGTATCACGGGCGCTGCCAGTTCAATCCAATGATCATGCCAGTCGCGGATCATATCCGAAAATTCCGGATAATCCTCTGCACAGGCGTAAACCGTGTCGCGAAAATTTCCGCCCCTGTCGATCTCGTCATTCATGCCATGCAAATCGACCTCGGCAAACAAACGCTTACGCATGTCCGAACCATAGGCGCGATCATAGTACCGCTCGGGCACCCACTCGATCAGCACATTGCCGATATCAAACACAATAGCCTGAGCGCCCATAAATAGTCCCTTCCTTACAAACGTGTCGCCGCTTGCTCTCGCCAAACCATGTAAAGCCCAGCGCCAAGGATCAAGCCAATTCCCAGAATTGCGATCTGGTCGGGATATTCATCAAAGAGCAAAATTCCCGCCACCACCGATACCGGCATCGCAAGGTATTCTACCGGTGCCACCAGTGAGGCTTCAGAAACGCTATAGGCTTTCGAGATCATCCAACCGCCGCATGAAGATGCCACCCCAAGCACCAAGAGCAATAGAAAATCGCCGGGCGCAGGCCAGAACCATCCACGCAACAAGAACGAAAGGCTCGGATCTTGAGACTGATCAAAGCCTCCATGGCCCACAGCCAGACCCATCATAATCGAGACCACAAAAAAGGTGAGTTGCAGATAGAAGGACATGGTCGCGGCGCTTTCTGTCCCACCGATCTTGCGTGCGATGATGTGGATGCCCGCATATCCAAATGCTGCTGCAAGTGGCAGGAAGGCGGCCCACTGAAACGCTGTACTTCCCGGACGCATCATGACCACGACACCAACCAAGCCGACGGCTATGGCGATCCAACGTCTTGGCCCCACTTTCTCACCTAGGAAGATCACTGAAAACAGCGTGATCACCAAAGGGGATACGAAGAAAATCGCGACGGTATCTGCTAGGGGCAGCGCGGCCAGACCCAGAAAAAAGGTCGTGTTTGCAAATACGATGCAAGCGCCGCGCGCAAGATGCATTGGCCAGCGTCTTGTACGCAGAGCTCTGTAGCCAGAGGTCAGCGGAATTATTACTAAAAGGATGAGCAAAAGGCCGAAAACTGACCGGAACAAAACCACCAGGTGCAGTGCATGGGTATCGCTGAAGCTCTTGATGATAACATCATTAATAGCAAAGCACATGACGGCGACGGTGGCGCAGATTGGCCCGAGCCAAAACGCTGACACACGAAGGTTCATCTGGGTGCCACGCTACGCAAGACCCGGTCCAGCGCTTCACGAAACCTGCTGCGGTCTGCTTTAGAAAATGCCTTTCCCCCGCCTTGGCGAAACGGATCTGCGGCACGCAAGTCGGCCATCAAGTCTCGGGTCGCCAGCACGTTTCCTATGTTGGCTTGTGTCAATGGCTCGCCATTGTGCTTTAACACCTTTGCCCCAGCGGCAACCGCTTTTGCCGCGAGCGGAATGTCCCCCGTGATCACCACATCCCCTGCGCCAGCACGATCTGCGATCCACATATCGGCAACGTCAGGCCCATCAGGTACGAATACCACTTCCACGAGAGGATGCGGATCAGGTCGCAATCCTCCGTTGGCGACCAGCTTGACCTCAACACCATGGCGTTCAGCGACTGCCTTGACCTCGGCCTTTACCGGGCATGCGTCTGCATCGACATAAATCGTCAAAGCCCAAGCGCCTGTGCGTGGAAAGCCATATGATCGCCCATGAAGGTTGCGACGAAAAAATAGCTGTGATCGTAGCCCGGCTGCATACGGAAGATACCTGCCTGACGACGTGCGGCCATAGCATGGCTCAGGGATTCGGGTTTCAGGAGGTCCAAGAACTGGTCCTTGCCGCCCTGATCGACCAGAACCGGTCCGTCAAATCCTCGCGCGCGTATCAAAAGCGTCGCGTCGTGCGCTGCCCACGCCGCTTCATCTTTGCCAAGATAAGCGGTGAGCTGCTTGCGACCCCAGTCGCTGGCCGTCGGGTTCGCGATCGGTGCAAATGCCGAAACTGAAGCGAACCGTCCCGGCAAACCCATCGCAAGCGTCAACGCCCCATGACCGCCCATGGAATGTCCCGTGATGGATTGCCGCGTTGGGTCTACAGCGAAGTGCTCGTTTAGTAGCGTCGGAAGCTCGTCGCTTACATAATCCCACATTCCATAATTTGCGGCCCATGGCTCTTGAGTGGCGTCGACATAGAAGCCTGCACCTTGACCCAGATCGTAAGCCGGGTCATCGGCAACATGTGGTCCACGAGGCGAGGTGTCTGGGAAAACCACAGCCATGCCATGACGCGCTGCAAATGCCTGCGCGCCCGCCTTGACCATCGCGTTTTCATGCGTGCAGGTCAGGCCTGAAAGATACCAAAGCACTGGGACAGGACCGGCCTGAGCGATCTCCGGCAGAAAAAGTCCGAATGTCATGTCGCACGCGCAGGCATCAGAAGCGTGCGTATAGACACCCTGCAGGCCCCCAAAGGCTAGGTTCTCGGACACGGTTTGCATGGATGGGATCTCCATTAAAAACTCAGAACGCGCTGACCCAAGCGATCACACCCGAGACGGTCAGCACACTTGCAGAAGTAGATACAAGGATCGTGGCAGAAACACGCGATGGAGCAACACCATAATGCGCGGCGAGTATATAAACGTTTCCAGCAGTCGGCAGGGCCGCAGCTGCGATGATGACACCGGCGATATACGGATCGAGTGGGATAAAGAAGAGCACCGCGAAGGCGACAGCTATCGGGTGCAATACCAGTTTAGAGACGGACAGCCATGCGGCAACCGCTATCCTTTCTGCTGATTTGCTCGCCAGCGAGGCTCCGATTGCGAAGAGTGCGCCAGGTGTGGCTGCAGCGCCTAGAATTGACACGAAGTTGTTCATCACATCCGGGATCGGGATTTGAAGGGCGGACCATGCAAGACCGAGGAAAATCGATACGATCATGGGATTTTGCAACAAACCCTTGCCAACTGTTTGCAGCACGCCAAGGCTGACACGTCCATCACGCGACCCCGTTATCAGGATAACGATCAGGCTGCCAAAAAACAGAAGGTCCACCACAAGCACGATCATGACCGGTACGATCGCAGGCTCGCCCAGAAGCAACACGAGCATCGGGATCCCGAGGAAACCCACATTGCCAATCACGCCGCACTGCGCTTCGACGGCGGCCTCTTCCACGCTGAGACGACGCAAGAGCGCGGCGCATGTGACGATCAGGTAAACAACAGCTGTCGCCCAGAGATAAGCGATTAACGCTTCTGGCAACCATATGTCACTGAAGGTCAGGTTTGCCGAAAACTTAAAGATCATCGCCGAGAGGGCGAAGTAGAAGACAAACTTGGTAAGATAGGCCGTCGCTTCCGGTGTGAAAAATCCCGTGCGGCCCGCGCCGTAACCCAGCGCGATGATGCCAAAGAACGGAAGGGTCTGAAGAAGAACCGCGAGCATATCAGCCGCGTATCATGCGAATCGCAGTCCTTCCAGCCTATCCGGACCCGATCAGAATACCGGCTGCCAGAACGAGTGCCCCGCCGATCACAACCTGAAGCGTTGCCCTGAAAAAAGGTGTCTCCATAAAGCGGTTCTGAATCCAGACGATTGCCCAGAGTTCGACGAATACCACGAGAACAGCGATTGTGGTTGCAGTCCAGAAATCTGTGATGAGATATGGCAGCGCGTGACCCAATCCACCGATAGTGGTCATAACACCAGAGGAGATCCCGCGCTTCACCGGACTGCCGCGTCCTGAGAGTTTGCCATCATCGCTGGCCGCCTCAGTAAACCCCATTGAAATGCCTGCTCCAACGCTGGCGGCCAGCCCAACAAGGAAAGTGTGCCACGTGTTTCCGGTGGCGAATGCGGCAGCGAAGATCGGTGCAAGCGTACTGACAGACCCATCCATTAGCCCTGCGAGACCCGGTTGCACCCATGTTAGAAGGAACGCGCGCTTTGCCACTGCGTCTTCGTCGTCTCTGGCATCACCATCGAGATATTCTTCCTCAAAACCAATAGCTTTGCGTTCATGGCCGGCTTCTGCAGCGGCGAGATCACCCAGAAGTTTACGTGTGTCGGCGTCAGTCGTTTTTTGTGCGGCGGCCAAATAAAAACGATAGGCATCGCTTTCCATTCGTGTTGCTTCGGAGCGAATCTTGTCCAGCCCCAAGCCATCAGCCAGCCAGACTGGTTTACGATCATAGAACCCGGAAACATGTTCGCGTCTGATGAGGGGGATGACTTTTCCAAACCGGCGCTGGTGCAGGTCAATCAACCACTTGCGATGGGTGTCTTCCTCCACCGCCATCGCATCAAAAATCGCCGCCGACTGGGGGTAGTCTGCACGCAGCCGTTCTGCATACCCGCGATAAATACGGGCATCGTCCTCCTCATTGGAGATCGCAAGCGCGATAATCTCCTGCTCGCTAAGTTCTGAAAATCGCAACCTTTGCGGAAGAAATAGGCGCATACTCGAGGCTTCCATTTTAGAATGATTCTAATGTAGTCAATCAACACATTTAAACAAGCGAGTACCTTGTGGCATGCGCACCGATCATGCAGCATGTCAGAATGACGGCACTGAAACCCATCAAGAAAGCCGCCTGCGTTCTTCCAAAACGCGGTCGCAAGTATGAAAATGTGATTGCCGGGGCTCGGACGGTGTTTTTACGCGACGGTTTCGATGGGGCCACCGTGGATGATATCGCCAAGGAGGCTGGTGTCTCGAAAGCCACGCTTTACAGCTATTTCCATGACAAACGGCTGTTGTTTCTTGAGGTTGCTCAACTGGAATGTGCTGCGCTCGCTGCGCGCGCGAAAGACGAAGTTGATCTCGACGCGCCACCAGAAGTGGTACTCCCGATTGCTGCGGCCAAAATAATCGACTTCATGCATTCAAAGGTTGGGATGGGGATCTACCGCTTGTGTGTCGCGGAAGGTGAGCGTTTTCCCGAGTTGGGAAGTCTCTATTATCATTCCGGGCCAACCATCGCGCGATTGGAACTTGTCGCGTATCTCGGTTCATGCGTGAAGCGCGGTCTGCTGCAGATCGATGATCTGGAAATGGCGGCTGACCAGTTTTGCGAGCTTTGCCGCACTGACGCACACACACGTCTTCTGTTTGGCGTCTCTGGTCCACCGACGCAGGATGAGATCGACCGCATTATTCAAGCCGCGGTTGAGATGTTCCTTGCGCGCTACGCTATCTGATCCCGACTAAAGATCCTTCCACATAACGAGCGCATCTGTTTTGCCATCTGTTGGATGAAGAAAGGCGCCGGGTAAACGACCAATCGTTTCGAAACCAGCGCGCTCCCAAATCGCGATCGCACGCGTGTTTTTGGCGACGACAAAGTTGAACTGCATCGCCTGAAAGCCCTGACGCACAGCTTCGGCAAGGGCATGGTCCAACATCGCCCGCGCGATGCCTTTGCCCCGCGCATGAGGCGACGTTGCAAACCCGCAATTACAGACATGGCTCCCACCACCCCCCTGATTGCGCCTCAAGTAATATGTGCCGAAAACGCTGCCTTTACCTTCGAGAACGAAGGTCGAATGTGCTGGATCACACCAATAGTCTAGCGCTGCGTCTTGGCTGATATTGCTATCGATTGTGTAGGTGTCACCCGCGCGAAAGATTGGCTTTAGGATAGCCCAAATCGCGGGATAATCCGCAGCCTGGGCCATCCTGATGATCAATAGAGGACGACCGAGCGGATCGATTCACCTTTGTGCATCAGATCGAATGCAGTGTTGATCTCATCGAGGCTCATGGTGTGGGTAATCATCGGATCGATCTCGATCTTTCCATCCATGTACCAATCAACGATCTTTGGCACATCCGTTCGGCCCTTTGCGCCACCGAACGCTGTGCCCTTCCAGACCCGGCCTGTGACCAGCTGGAATGGACGGGTCGAGATCTCGGCGCCTGCTGGCGCCACACCGATGATGACCGAGACGCCCCAACCCCGGTGCGAGCACTCCAACGCATCACGCATCACCTGCACGTTGCCGGTTGCGTCGAAGGAATAATCGACACCGCCAAACGGGTCTTTATCAGTCTTAGTCATCTCGACGATAGCGGCCGTAACGGACTGACCGTCTGGCAGATCTGATGGGTTCACAAAGTCGGTCATACCGAACTTGCGCGCCATCTCGGCCTTATCCGCGTTCAAATCGACACCAATAATTTTGTCAGCCCCTGCCATGCGGAGACCTTGGATAACGTTCAGTCCAATACCACCAAGACCAAAAACTGCCGCGGTTGAACCTATCTCCACCCCAGCAGTGTTGATCACCGAGCCGATCCCGGTTGTTACGCCACAGCCAATGTAGCAAATTTTATCAAATGGAGCGTCCTCACGAACCTTGGCCAACGCAATCTCTGGCATGACCGTGTGATTGGCGAAGGTCGAGCACCCCATATAATGATAAATCGGTGTGCCATCGAGCATCGAAAAGCGCGTCGTTCCGTCGGGCATCAAGCCCTGGCCTTGCGTGCCTCTAATCGCAGTGCAAAGGTTGGTCTTTCCTGACAGGCAAGAGTGGCATTCCCGACACTCGGGCGTATAAAGCGGGATAACGTGATCGCCGGACTGCAATGTCGTAACACCCTCGCCAACTTCGACAACGACACCTGCCCCCTCATGACCAAGGATCGACGGGAATAATCCTTCGGGATCAGCACCTGAAAGCGTGAACTCGTCGGTATGGCAAATGCCCGTGGCCTTGATTTCAATCAGAACCTCGCCCTTCTTCGGACCTTCGAGGTTTACATCCATAATCTCAAGGGGTTTGCCCGCTTCCAGGGCGACCGCAGCGCGCGTTCTCATCGGTGACTCCTCCCGTCAGTCATTTATCAAAACCTGCGTGAGGTGCGCGCAGTTTGCAATGTTTTCAATCCGTCTTGGCGCGATATTTCTCATGGCACGCGCCACAGGCCGCACCGACGGCTATGAACGTCTGCCGCAACGCCTCTGGCGTATCCGCTGGCCCCATCGCCGCATTGGCCATCTCGTCGGCAAGGCCTGAAAACGCATCAAATTCTGTCCAGATCAGCTCTCTGGCTTCTGACGGCGCCGAAACATCGCGAACCTCAAAGTGACCCGGGATGGCGCGGGCTTCTTCCACGAGGCGGTCCAGTGCAGCCCGCGCGGCATCAGCGTCAAATACGGTTTGTCCCCTCAGCATCTGTCCAATTACCTTGGCATCGCCCTGAACGCGGCCCATCGCATCCATGCGTTCCTTTACAAGACCCATGGCGCCTTGATGGGCAAACGCTGCGCCCGCCGCGACAACAAAAGTCAGACACATAAGTTTAATCCGCATCTTTATCTCCTTCCGCTCCCAGACACATCGTCTTACGCTTTCCGGAAACCCTCAAGATGGAAATGCCCGATGACTTACCTTGCCCAACGCCCATGGGTGCCTGAAGCTTGCGAGGCCCGTGTTCAGGGCATAGCGCAGAGCCTTTCCGGTTACTCCTCTCCAACACTGGCAAACCGAATTGACGTGCTTATTGATCGCAACAGCCAGATCCACGATCATGAATGCTTCAATCTGAACCCCGCCACGAATGTGATGAACCCAAAGGCAGAAGCCGCGCTCGCGCGAGGGCTCGGTGGACGACCCTCGCTTGGGTATCCCGGCGACAAGTATGAGATGGGTCTGGAGGCAATCGAGGAGATCGAGGTCATTGCGGCGGAACTTGCAGCTGAAATCTTCAATGCCCGCTACGCCGAAGTGCGTGTTGCGTCTGGCGCAATGGCCAATCTCTACGCATTCATGGCCCTGACAAAGCCCGGGGATGCAATCATTGCTCCACCGGCAAGTATCGGGGGGCATGTCACGCACCACGATCCTGGATGCGCAGGTCTTTACGGACTAAACATCCATCCCGCCCCGGTTGATCCAAATGGTTTCACTGTCGATCTGGATGCATTGCGCGATCAAGCGCTTCGGGTACGCCCCAAGCTGATTACCATCGGCGGTTCACTGAACCTCTTTCCACACCCTGTTGCTGACATACGCAGCATTGCTGATGAGGTTGGCGCAAAGGTCCTTTTTGATGCTGCACATCAATGTGGGATCATTGCAGGTGGAGCTTGGGCTAATCCGTTAGAACAAGGCGCGGACATCATGACAATGAGCACCTACAAAAGCCTTGGCGGCCCACCGGGTGGCTTGATCGTCTCAAATAACGCCGAAATGGCGAAGCGATTGGATGAAATCGCGTTTCCCGGGATGACCGCCAATTTTGACGCTGGAAAAACTGCTTCTTTGGCGTTGTCCTTATTAGATTGGCGTCAATTTGGAGAGGCCTATGCACAGGCCATGATCGACACTGCGCAAGCGCTCGCCCAAGCGTTGCACGAGCGAGGTATTGATATCTTCGCATCAGAGCGTGGGTTTACGCAGTCGCATCAGTTTGCTTTGACCGCTGACGCATTTGAGAATGGGCACGAAATGGCCAAGCAGCTGAGACGCGCTGGTTTCCTCGCATCTGCCATCGGACTGCCGACCAATAGCGGCGAAGGGCTTAGACTGGGCACACCCGAGTTGGTTCGGCGCGGCGTTGAGGCGAAGCACTGCGATGAAATCGCCGCTCTGCTCGTTGAGGCCCTGTCTCGCACTGATCCATCACAGGTTGCAGAACGGACCAGAGTTCTTCGGCAGGGATTTCATGGCATTCATTACGTTTGCAATTATCCCTAACTGGACGCCCTTATCGAGCGCTAACGAACCGCAAATTTTGCCATCAAATATCTATTATATTTGCAAAAGGCCTCGGCTGTGCGGGTCCGTTCGGTAATCCGTTGCAGAATGCGGGTCCGAGACTTCTCGGACATCAGAAGCCGTATCGTTTTGTTCAGAACCCAACGCAGGCGTGGGCGTTTAAGTTGCAGCTCTGAATCAATCCGCGTCAGAGCAAGCCCGAAAACAAGAAAGAGCTCTTGCTCTACATCCACCGATGGCGCGACCGCTTCGGTGATGTCTTCCTCGCTCAACATCTCGAGGCCGGGACGCTCGCTCAGAACTTCACGCCATTTGGTAACATGATGCCCGCCACCAACTTTGCGACGATGCCCGTCCTGCCGTCCTCCTTCGGGTGTCCGAAAACAATCCGAGACGATAATATGTCCACCCGGTGCGTGTCTCGCGGCTTTGTCCAACGCAATTTCAATTGGAATGTACTGAAAACTCTCTGAGAAAAGGCATAAATCAAAAGCCTTCTCAGACGAAAAGTCTTCGAACATCATCTCGTGAACAGTTGCCTCTGGCGCATTTTCTCGGCAGCGGTCTGCCAGAAATGTACTCGGCACGACTATGTCTACGTCATGGCCGAGCGCCAGTAGCTTCTTTGCCGTTTCTCCGGCGCCACCCCCGATATCGAGAATACGGAGCTTGCCCTCGGGGAGAAGCTTGAAGAGTTTTGCGGTATAGGCTGCCTGTGCTGCGCCGACATTTGCCGCGTTAACCTCAAGGTCGGTCCATAGCCCGTAGTGAAGGTTTTCAGCGCCTGTTAGCCATTTTGTTGCCGCGAGGCCAACGTCGAGGCCTATAGCGCGTGTATCAAGTTTCTGTCCCATGTCTGCGCTTTATCCCCGCCATGCGACGGTTGGAAGGGGGCACTGAGCCAAGTTTCGCCCAGCGCGCGCGCATGCGCCCGAATAGGCACAGGGTGTGCAAATACTTACCACGGTCAAACGTATTAGATCTTTCCCTCGAACGCGGCAAAGACCTGTTCGTAAACCTGCCGCTTGAAAGGCACGATCGCCTGAAGAATCTCATCGGGCGTTTTCCAGGCCCAAACCGAAAATTCGGCTGGAGGCTGGGTTATGTCGACATCTCTGTCGTCACCATTAAATCGCATCAACATCCATTTCTGGGTTTGCCCGCGATATCGGCCTTTCCAGAGCTTGCCTACAAGATGCTCCGGCAAGTCGTAATTCACCCAATCGGATGTAATTGCCAAAAGCTCTGCCTTGTCCGATGAAACTCCCGTTTCTTCCCATAATTCGCGAAACGCAGCGTCGGTCGGATCTTCACCTTTATCGATGCCACCTTGCGGCATTTGCCAGGCCGGCACCTCACTGTCGATCCGTTGGCCAACAAAGACCTGGCCCGCGCCATTGGTCAAAACGACACCTACGCATGGACGGTAAGGGAGCGCGGCGATTTCCGCCGCACTGAGTTTAGTCTTGTCCGCCAAGAGCGTTCAGGCCCTTCAGAATATCGATCGCGTATGCAAGCTGGTAGTCATCAAGACGCAACTGCGCAACTTCTTCGGCCAAACGTTGTTCTTCCAAAGCTTGCTCGCGCTGCGCATCAGTCATGGAATCGTTGTCCAGCGCGCCTCGAAGACCCGCCTCGGACCGTGTTGGACGTTCCTCTTCTTGGGTCTCTTGGGTGTCTGTGCGCGGTGGTTGCTGCACGACAATGTCCGGCGAAATCCCAAGCGCCTGAATGGATCGACCAGAAGGTGTGTAATATCGCGCAGTGGTCAGGCGCATCGCACCGTCCCCGCGCAGCGGAATAACCGACTGAACAGAACCTTTCCCAAAGCTCTTTGTACCAATCACGATCGCACGACGGTGATCTTGAAGCGCACCGGCAACAATTTCGGACGCGGAGGCAGACCCGCCGTTGATCAGAACCACTATGGGTTTGCCCTGCGCCAGATCCCCTTCAACTGCGTTGAACCGTTCGCCATCTTGTGGATCACGACCGCGAGTGGAAACGATCTCGCCCGCATCAAGGAAGGCGTCAGATACCCGGATCGCCTGATTGAGAAGACCACCAGGGTTATTGCGCATGTCCAGAACGATACCACTGACATTGTCGATCCCGCCAAGCTCTGCGACTTGCTCTTGCAAACCATCCGCGAGGTTGGGGAAGGTCTGGTCGTTAAAGGTGGTGATCCGAAGTACAACTGCAGTGCCTTCGGTCCGAGCGCGTACGGCGGTCAACCGGATCACATCGCGCACGATTGTGATGTCAAACGGCTCATCCATGCCTTGGCGGACCACAGTGATTACAATTTCAGACCCTACCTCACCGCGCATCAGATCGACGGCATCATTCAGCGTCAAACCTAAGACGGATTGGCCGTCTACGTGGGTGATGAAGTCACCTGCTTCAACACCAGCATCAAACGCCGGCGTATCGTCCATCGGCGTCACGACCTTCACAAAGCCCTCTTCCTGCGTCACTTCGATGCCAAGACCGCCAAATTGCCCGCGGGTTTGGACCTGCATATCGCTGAAATTTTCAGGTGGAAGATAACTTGAGTGCGGATCAAGCGAAGTCAGCATTCCGTCAATCGCAGCTTCGATCAGATCGGCATCGTCGACCTCTTCGACATACTGTGAACGAATCCGTTCAAAGATATCTCCGAACAAATCAAGCTGTTCGTAAACTGAGGCCTGGCGAGCGTTCTCCTGCGCCACAAGCGGACCAGCGACCTGAGTTACCATCAGCGCCCCGGCTAATGTGCCGCCCAGCGCGGCGACAATGTATCTTTGCATTTGCCTCAATCCTTGTCGTTCGCGAACCAATCTACCGGATCCACTGGCTGTTGGTTCTGCCTTATTTCTAAATAAAGCGTTTCTCTGCGGCTTTGACCACCATCAATCCCGCTTGTGGGCAGGGGATCGCCTGCAATGAGGCCCAATGGGTCTCCTTCGCCAGGAATATCTCCAGTCCTTGTAAATACTGTTCCCAATCCCGCGATTATCAACAGGTAACCAGCCTCCGGTTCCAGCACGATCACGTTACCAAAATCAAGAAGAGGCCCCGAATAGCGAACGGTTGCGGCAACAGGAGAGGACACCAACGACCCGGGTTCAACTGCCAAAATCCATCCAGGACGCGCAACGCCAGCTTGGTCGGACACATTGTATCCACGCAAGAGGCTGCCGGAAACCGGAAGCGGCAATCGCCCGCGCCAAACACCAAACCCTTGCGTTTGCCCGGGAACCAGGGCGAGGGCTTCGAGCCCAAGCGCGAAAGCCGCAAGACTGTCGCTTCCCTCCAGAATCGCTTGAAGCAAGGCAGGATCAGGTCGCACGGGTGGAACGCCTTCGCGTTCAGACATGACGCGCGCAAGCTCAGCCCGGGCCTCTTGTGCACCCACCAACCCTGATTGCAATTGGGTCTGCGCGACCTGTTGTGTTTGACGGATCAAAGCAAGATCCGCTAAATCTTGGCTCAGTTGATCTGCTTTGAGCTGCAGTCCAGGCGTTAACTCCGACACCATCATACCCGCCCTGGCGCTGCCAATTGGACCATTGGGGTGGATCAGAAGTACTTGGGCAGGCGTTCGCTGGATAATTTGAAGCGCCGCGAGCAGATTGGCCAGCTGTGCCTCATCTTGTGCAAGTCGTGCCTCAATCGAGCGGGCACGAATCTCGGCCTGGCGGATACCACCGCGCAATGCGCCAAGCGCATCCTCGAAGGCGCGGACGGTTTGCGTAAGAGCTGCAATCCGATCGTCCGCCTGTCTCGCTTCACCCAATGCGATTGCGGCGGCTTGCAAATCATCAGCCGCGGCTTCCGCTTCGGCCACTGGATTGGCGGCCAGTGGCGCGCCCATCAGGCAAAGACAAATGCTGAGCGCGCGTAACATTAGGTGATAAGGCTTTTGCCGGTCATCTCAGGAGGCTGCGCCAGAGACATGAGCTGCAACAAGGTAGGCGCCAGATCCGCAAGCCGACCGTCCCGCAAAGATGCGCCTTCTGGCCCCCCAACCAGAATAACGGGAACTGGATTGAGCGTATGGGCTGTGTGCGGGCCTCCGGTATCGGGGTCCACCATGGTTTCGCAATTGCCATGGTCAGCACAAATCACCATTGCACCCCCTACTTCGCTCAGAGCGTTCACAACATCTTCCAAACCGTGATCGACGGCGGCACAGGCTGCCATGGCGGCCTGCAAATCGCCGGTGTGACCAACCATGTCCGGGTTGGCATAGTTCACCACAATCAGATCATAACCGTTCTTGATTGCAGCGACGAATTTTTCCGTAACCTCTCCAGCCGACATTTCGGGTTGCAGATCGTATGTCGCAACCTTGGGGCTTTTTGGCATGAAGCGGTCTTCGCCCGCTTCAGGTTGTTCCTGCCCACCGTTCAGAAAGAAGGTCACATGAGGATACTTCTCGGTTTCCGCCAAACGGAATTGGCTTTTGCCGTGGATTGAGACCCAGTGGCCAAGGGTGTTTTTCAGTTCGCGCGGTGGGAATACCGTCGCCATATAATCGTTATGTGCTTCTGAATATTCGACCATGCCGAGCATAGCGGCGAGGTCGGGGCGCTTGACATCAAATCCGTCAAACGCAGGTGCACCGAAGGCTGCAAGGATTTCGCGCGCCCGGTCTGCCCGAAAATTCAGGCAAAAAAGACCATCTCCGTCAGACATGCCTTCATACCCGCCAACTACGGATGGTGCGACGAACTCATCCATTTCGGATTTCTCATAGGATGTTGCGACCGCCGAAACGGCATCCTCAGCCGCTATACCTTTGCCGTGGGCTATTGCATCATAGGCGCGTTCAACGCGTTCCCAGCGGCTGTCACGGTCCATCGCCCAGTAGCGCCCAATAACCGTACCAATCCGCGCGCCAGCGGGCAATTTGCCGACCAGCTCCTCAACAAAACGTTTTGCCGAATCCGGTGCAACATCCCGACCATCGGTAATTGCGTGCAAGACGACTGGCACACCTGCCGCAACAATTGCCTCAACCGCAGCGAGCAGATGCACAATGTGGCCATGCACGCCTCCGTCCGAAACCACACCCATAAGATGCGCACGCCCGCCGGTTTCCTTCAGTTTCTCGATGAACGTCAGAAGGGCGGGTTCCGTCTGAAAGGTGCCCTCTTCGATCGCAAGATCGATCTGTCCCAGATCCATTGCGACAACACGACCCGCCCCAATGTTGGTATGCCCCACCTCAGAATTACCCATTTGGCCACGCGGCAAGCCCACATCCGGACCATGGGTCACGAGCGTGGCATTCGGACAGCTTGCCAGCAAACGATCCATCACTGGCGTATCTGCAAGGGCAGGCGCGCTGACGCTTGGATCCGGGCCAATGCCCCACCCATCCAGTATACATAAGACAACGGGTTTCGGGACAGACATCAGGTCACTCCTTGCGTGCAAACCTGACGCTTCATTGTTCCAAAAGCCCCCAAAGTCAAACCCGGTGGTACGGGCTTCCAGCCAGAATGCTGGCCGCACGATAAAGCTGCTCGGCCAACATCGCCCTTGCCATCATATGCGGCCAAACCATCTGCCCGAAGCTTAGTGTCAAATCAGCGTCAGATCGCAACGCAGGATCGATACCGTCTGCCCCACCAATAACGAAGGCGATCTCGGATCGTCCTGAATCCCTGAAATCCGCTATCCGATTGGCGAAATCAGGTGAACTCATCGTGCGCCCGCGTTCATCCAGAACCACCAAAGCCGCCTCTTTCGGGATGGCCTTGCGCAACAGAGCGGCCTCGGCAGCCATCCCGCCACCTTTGCGATCTTCGACTTCAATGACACGCGTGGGCCCAAGGCTAAGGGCACGGCCCGTCCTGTCAAACCGCGTCAAATAATCATCAATCAGCTGTTTTTCTGGCCCCGTTCTAAGACGGCCAACCACGCAAAGGCTTATCTTCACGGCACAGCCTTCAGGCTTGTGCAGGTGGGGTCATCCACATTTTCTCAAGCTGATAAAAGTCACGCACTTCCGGTCGAAAGAGATGCACAACCACATCGCCAGTGTCGATCAGAACCCAATCGCCTTGTGTCTTTCCCTCAGTCTTGCACAGTCGCCCCAGTTCGGCTTTCAGCTCGTCAGCAACCGCTTCCGCGAGTGCGCTAACTTGCCTAGAGGACCGACCAGAGCAAATGACCATGTAGTCCGCAATGGCAGTCTTGCCCTGCAGATCTATTGTCACGATGTCTTCGGCTTTGCCGTCTTCGAGGGTGGTCACGATCAGATCGCGCAGCATCTCGCTGCTGACGTCTGCAATATGTGCGCGGTCTTTTGCGTTTGCACCGACCGCAGTCGCTATCTGAGACAGGTCGCTGTCCTCCTGAGCAAAGCGCCGCGAAACCCCGGCGCTGGGATATTCAAACGCTAACACCAGATATTTGGAATCTCAATGTCAGCGCGCGCACGTATTGGAACTGCGGACTTGCGGTGCGCTCCAGCCACATCAGTTTGCTTTGATCACGCTTAGTTTTCTCCGAGAAGTTAAAAATCGGAGCCGTGAGAATACATCATGCGTATCACGTTCGTATCAAAGCCTCGCAATGGGCTTTCCATTGATGAAGGTACTTCTGCGCGCGACGACACACCGATCGACGTTAGAAGCATGAGACCAATGAGCGACAAATGTAGCATCCTTAACATTATAGAGTTACGCTACAGGTGATCGAATGGATCATATTCGAACATCTTGCCTGATCAGTTTTGGCACGGTATGCGCATGCCCTATGACGCACGTATTTGATATTTGTGATCGCACGCGACTGCCATGGCGCTTTTTCGGCGCAACGCGGTCAATTCTTGCACGGCTATAACGGCCCCTAGCCGAATGCCGCGCCCCTTGGCGTGGTCGCAATGAGATTACGATATTACCAAACATTCGGAGAGGACCCATGTCCCCCAAGACGCTTTACGATAAAATCTGGGATGCCCATGTCGCGCACAAAGCCGATGATGGGACCTGCCTTCTTTATATTGATCGTCACCTTGTCCACGAAGTGACGAGTCCACAGGCGTTTGAAGGCCTGCGTATGGCCGGTCGATCGGTGCGTGCGCCGGATAAGACGATCGCGGTCCCAGACCACAACGTTCCAACCACCGCAGGGCGTAACAATCCTGACCAAATGCCGGAAGACAGCCGCATTCAGGTGGCCGCGCTGGATCAGAACGCAAAGGACTTCGGCATACATTACTATCCGGTCAACGATGTCCGCCAGGGCATCGTCCACATCGTAGGCCCGGAACAAGGCTGGACCCTGCCCGGCATGACCGTGGTCTGTGGCGACAGCCACACGGCGACCCACGGCGCCTTCGGGGCGCTCGCTCATGGCATCGGCACCTCTGAGGTTGAACATGTTCTGGCCACCCAGACGCTGATCCAGAAAAAGTCCAAGAATATGAAGGTGGAGATCACCGGCAAGCTTGCACCGGGTGTGACTGCCAAGGATATCACGCTTTCTGTCATCGGCGAGACCGGCACTGCGGGCGGCACCGGCTATGTTATCGAATATTGCGGTGAAGCGATCCGCGATCTATCGATGGAAGGCCGCATGACCGTTTGCAACATGGCCATCGAAGGTGGCGCGCGCGCTGGTATCATCGCTCCGGATGAAAAGACCTTTGAATACTGCATGGGTCGTCCCCACGCCCCGAAAGGCGCGCAATGGGAAGCCGCACTGGCCTATTGGAAAACGCTCTTTTCGGATGATGACGCGCATTGGGACAAGGTTGTGACCATCAAGGGTGAGGACATTGCGCCGGTTGTCACCTGGGGCACCTCACCCGAAGACGTGCTTCCTATCACTGCAACTGTTCCTTCTGCGGATGATTTCGAAGGCGGCAAAGTCGGCGCCGCGCAGCGCTCGCTGGATTACATGGGACTGGAACCGGGCACACCGCTTTCTGAAATTGAAATCGACACCGTCTTCATTGGGTCGTGTACAAATGGTCGGATCGAAGACTTGCGCGCTGCCGCTGAAATCCTCAGGGGCAAAAAAGTTGCTGTAAAACGCGCAATGGTCGTGCCCGGATCAGGTCTTGTCCGTGCGCAAGCCGAAGAGGAAGGTCTGGCAGATATCTTCAAGGATGCTGGTTTTGAATGGCGTCTGGCAGGTTGTTCTATGTGTCTCGCTATGAACCCCGATCAATTGAGTGAGGGCGAGCGTTGCGCCGCGACGTCGAACCGAAACTTTGAAGGCCGTCAGGGCTATAAGGGCCGGACACACTTGCTGAGCCCTGCAATGGCAGCGGCAGCGGCAGTGACTGGAAAACTGACTGACGTGCGGGAGCTGATGTAATGGAAAAATTCACCCAACTGACGGGCATCGCTGCCCCCATGCCACTGGTCAATATCGACACGGACATGATTATCCCCAAGCAGTTCCTGAAAACAATCAAGCGTTCCGGACTTGGGGCAAATCTCTTTGATGAAATGCGCTTTGACCGCCAAGGCAATGAGGTCGAAGACTTCGTTCTGAACCAGCCGCAGTATCGCGAGGCGCAGATCCTCGTCGCAGGCGACAATTTTGGCTGCGGTTCATCACGCGAACACGCGCCTTGGGCGTTGCTCGACTTCGGTATTCGTTGTGTGATCTCAACTAGTTTTGCCGACATCTTCTACAACAACTGCTTCAAGAACGGCATTCTCCCCATCGCATTGCCGCAAGAGGCAATCGATGTGTTGATGAAAGATGCAGAAAAGGGCTCCAACGCGCGAATGGACGTCGATCTGGAAGCCCAAACTGTGACCAGCTCAGATGGCGAAGTCTTCAGCTTTGAGGTCGACAGCTTCAAAAAGCACTGTTTGCTGAACGGACTGGACGACATCGGGTTGAGCCTCGAAAAGGCGGCTTCAATCGATGCATTTGAGGCAAAAATTGGGCAAGCGCGCCCTTGGGTCTGACAAGAATCGAACTTTTCATACGCCTGTAATTAATTTGCGCGACGCTGAGCATTATCACGATTAGGGGTCCGTATTTTGTTAACCCCAACATCTAGGGCCGCCCCATTTGGCGGCCTTTTTTGCGCCAAAATTTTGATGCAAAGGCGCACCAGTTGTTTCTCAAAACCGCCGGAATAGTTTCGTTAACCTTAATCGACGCTTGTTGGGTCAACCGAAAAAGGGCACGATTGTGGCAAGAATGAGGCAGGCGTCCATAACTGGGCATAATCAAGTTGGAACAGCTACGCGGCATCGTATCGCGTTCGGCCAGGTTGAAGGTAGACAGCAGTGATCGCTCAGATCATCGGCGCTTTGGTGCGCGCTTTTTTTGTGATCCTTCTGATCGCGACCCCGGCATTGCTGCTGCCGGGTGTGAGCAAAGATACGACTGAAATCGTAACACTCGTTGCACTTTTTGCGGCTGCATTCACGCTTTTTGAATATGGCTCGTCTTACCCCGGATTGATCGAATTTCGCTATGCGCCGCCATTCAATCGGATGCGTTTTGTTGCGCTTTTTGCGACGGTGTTCCTTTTGACCGTTGTCTTCAAAGGTGAGGCCGAGCCGACGGCGTTGACACACTTCATTACGGTGATTGGACGCTTGGTCGGTGAGGTAATCGATTTCCCGCTAAGCCCTTGGAGAATTTTGCTCGATAGCCTCAATGGCTCGCTGTCTCCCAAAGGCTTGGAGACCGTGCTGGCCGCTGCTGGGATCAGCTATGTCATTTCGCTCGTAATGCTGATCGTATTTGTTGCGGTAATGCGCCTCGGTAATTGGCCTGCGGCCTCGGGAAGTTTCAATGTGTGGGTTAATCTGCCCCTGTTTGATCCTACGACAGGTGGAGACGTCGTTGCGCGTCTGAACAGGGATGCAAACGTAAACCTGATTCTCGGTTTAGTGCTTCCGTTCATTGTTCCTGGCCTGGCGAGGTTTGGAACGGGTATGTTCGATCCCGAGCGCTTCCTGACGCCACAGCCACTGATCTGGATGTTTGCTCTATGGGCGTTTCTACCAGCAAGTCTGTTCATGCGAGGTATCGCGCTCAAGCGTGTCGCAGCGATGATTTCCGAGCAACGGCGCGAGAGAAAACGCGCGGCTGAAGGCGATATGCTTCCAGCTTAAAGGGATGTCGCAAAGCCTTTTTTGAATCTATTTTTCGCGCGAAAAATGTCGCGTGGTGCGCGTCACCACAATTTGTGATCTTGCGCAGCCTCACTTTTGAAGCGCTGTATGCAACCTCGCCTGCTTGACCCTCTTCGCGCCAATCGCTAGGCCGCAGCGAACAGTGAACAAGGAGCTAACCCGATGTCCAACCCTTCATTGCTTATTTTGCCGGGCGACGGCATTGGCGCCGAGGTCATGGCAGAGGTTCGCAAGGTTATCGCTTGGTTTGGCGAAAACCAGGGATTGAATTTCGATATTGATGAGGATCTTGTTGGTGGCGCTTCCTACGATGCGCACGGAACTCCGTTGACCGACGCCGCAATGGAAAAGGCGCAAGGCGTAGATGCTGTCCTGCTTGGTGCTGTTGGAGGTCCAAAATATGATGATCTGGACTTTTCACTGAAGCCGGAGCGGGGCTTGTTGCGTCTACGCAAAGAGATGGATCTCTTTGCAAATCTCCGCCCCGCCCAGTGCTTTGATGCTCTTGCAGACTTCTCATCGCTAAAAAAAGATGTTGTCGCTGGCCTCGACATCATGATCGTGCGCGAACTGACGTCGGGCGTGTATTTCGGCGAGCCGCGTGGGATTCACAAAGAAGGCAACGAGCGGGTTGGCGTAAACACACAGCGCTATACCGAGTCTGAAATTGCCCGGGTCGCCCGGTCAGCGTTTGAGCTTGCTCGCCGGCGGAACAACAAGGTCTGTTCCATGGAAAAGGCCAACGTGATGGAATCGGGAATTTTGTGGCGCGACGTTGTGACGGAAGTTCATGCGGCTGAGTACTCCGACGTAGAGCTAAGCCACATGTATGCAGATAACGGCGCAATGCAGCTGGTCCGCGCACCCAAGCAATTCGACGTAATCGTCACCGATAACCTGTTTGGCGATATCCTGTCCGATGCCGCAGCGATGCTTACGGGTTCGCTTGGCATGCTTCCTTCCGCAAGCCTTGGTTCGCAGATGGCAAATGGCCGCCCTAAGGCTTTGTACGAACCGGTCCATGGGTCCGCGCCTGATATCGCAGGTCAAGGCAAAGCAAACCCGATCGCGTGTGTCCTGAGCTTTGCGATGGCTCTGCGGTACAGCTTTGACAAAGGCGATGAAGCCACCCGACTTGAGCAGGCTGTAGAGAAGGTGCTCGCCGATGGGGTCAAAACTGGTGATCTGATGCAAGACGACGATGCACAACCTGTCAGCACATCGCAGATGGGTGACGCAATTGTTGAAGCTTTGACGGCAAGCCTCTGACACGGAAAAAATCGCTTGAAGGCGCGCGCCAATAGGCAGAGGGTTGGGAGGAATTCCCAACCCTTTTTTGTTACCTCCATGTCTCGCGCAAACCTGAATGGCATTTTTCTTGCCCTGCTCGCATTCGGGCTTTTTTCAATTCATGACGTCATCGTGAAAATACTCGGTGCAAATTATGCTCCGTTTCAGATTGTCTTCTTCAGTGTACTTTTCGGATTCCCCCTTGCGACATTGATGCTGATGCGAGACGCGACTGACGGGAATTTGCGTCCTAAGCACCCGATGTGGACAGCACTGAGAACGGCGAGCGCGGTAATAACCGGTGTATCGGCTTTCTATGCATTCACAAATTTACCGCTGGCTCAGGTTTACGCTATCGTATTTGCCACGCCGCTCTTTATTACGATTCTTTCAATCCCAATATTGGGTGAAACAGTGCGCTTTAGAAGATGGGCCGCCGTAGTCGCCGGTATGCTTGGGGTGATCATCGTTCTGCGACCCGGCCAGACTGATTTGACGCTTGCACATCTCGCAGCACTTTCTTGCGCAGTTTTCGGTGCCCTAGCATCGGTCATAGTGCGTAAAATTGGCCGCGAAGAGCGTTCAATTGTCTTGATGCTATATCCTATGATGGCAAACTTCGTACTGATGCTGGCCTTGCTGCCCTTTGTCTATGTGCCAGTACCCCTGACACACATGGCCGGCTTTGCAACGATGGCCTTGCTGGCCTTCGCAGCAATGCTTTGTTTGATCAGTGCCTATCGCAAGGCAGAAGCTGCTCTGATCGCACCCATGCAGTATTCTCAGATCATTTGGGCAGTTGCGTTTGGGTTCTTACTGTTTGACGAAGTTCCGGACCGAGAAACCGGCATTGGCGTTGCGGTGATTATTATGAGCGGACTATACATCGTTTTCCGCGAAAGCCGTGGCACCGGTTCGGTCAATCAGCCCGTTTTGCGCACCAGATCAAGAGCAGCCACGCCGTCGACACCTAGGATTGGACCACAACTTGACCCAAAGGAACGGGATAGGTCTGTGAGCAAGCCCGATGAACTAAGCTGAGCGCTTTTTGTAGACATGCGTCCCGTGTTTCTTCCATCTACGGTGCGCCCACAGCCACTGTTCGGGGTGTGCCCTCACTTGCACCTCCAAACGCGCGTTGAATGTCGTCATCATTTCTTCCGGTGTGCCATGAGGTATTGGCGATTCGAGCAAGATGTTCATGCATGCCCCGTCGTCATCGCGGACGCTCCAAACAGGGACAAGAAGCGCCTTGTGACGGATTGCTAACTGCGCTGGAGACAGGGTTGTCATCGACGGACGCCCCAGCAAAGGTAATCTGGCACCTTCGTCGAGATGTTGATCAGCCAGTATAGCTACGCGTCCACCTTTTCTCAAATGCCGGATCATCCCTTTCAGTCCATCGGCACCTTTGGGGAAGATCGGTTTGCCTGCCGCTTCAATCCCACGAACGAAGTAGGGTTCGTAGTAAGTATTGTTGTTCGGACGATAAATCGCACCGGTTTCGAGGCCCTGTTCTTTGAGAAAAATACGGGTGGCGTCCCACTGTCCAAAATGGCCACTGACCAGAATAACACCTTGGCCGGCTTCGTCGGCGGACTTGATTGCCTCAAGTCCCTCACCCGATACGTGAAACGGAACATGATGCGCCAACTGATCCTCGTTGAACAGAATTTCAGTTAGAGTTCGCCCCATCGTACGCGTATTGCGATTGCGCAAGACGCGAACCTCTTCTCGGGTCATCTGGGGAAACACCAGTTCAATGTTGCCTTCAATACGCTTTCGGATGCCCGGAACGGCAACCGAAGCAAACTGCACGAGTGCGCCGCCCACCCGCGATCGGACCTGAAAGGGAACGCACTTTGCCAAATTGAGGAAAATCCAAATTGGCACAAAGATCGCGAAGTGCAGAATGCGTTGCCAGAAGCCGTCCATGCGCATGAAATGCCCGCCTTAGGCAAAGTTGTCGAGGAGCTACGCCGAATTTTTAAAAAAGCTTAAAGCGACACTCGGCATATTTCTGGATCTTGTGCCTATAGATCAGCGTAGACTCTCCGAGATCGAGACAGCCTGCACTGTGGGCAGAATCCGTGTGATCGTATCGTTCCAGCGCTGAAGGGCAGTGCTTGTAACATAAACTACATCACCGGGTTCCAATGAGAACCGTGTACCTAACAGCAACCCTGTAGGTGAGCTGGTATCGAGTTGAAACACATTCATTTGGTCATCTAGACCCGCCCTAAACACAAAGACGCCCCGTGCATCTGCGCGACCGTCTCGCAACCCTCCCTGCCGTGTCAAAGCCTGTGTTAAGCTTATCCGATCGTTGGAAAGATCGATTGTGGCTGGGTCCGCAATTTCTCCGAGCAGAAACGCCTCTAGCGCCCTTAGCTTTGGGACAATGACAGTATCACCATTACGCAAAATGGGGTTATTTTGGCGATAGCCACGTTCAAGGAACCCAGTGACATCAATGCGCGTTACATGATCACCGCGCTGTAATGCGACCCTTGTCAGATCACCATCTTCTGAAATACCGCCCGCTGCGTTGATCGCTCCCAATAGTGTAAGTGGCACCGTCGTGAGCGCTTGCGTGTTTGCAGACTTAACTTCACCGCCTACGAGAACACTTTGCGAATTAAACGCCCCAACACGAATATCGACTTGCGGATTTGGAATGTACTCAGCCAGACGTGTCGATAACTCAGTTCGAACATCAGAAATGGTTCTGTTGTTTGCCAAAACTGAGCCGATGAAAGGATAAAAAAAGGTCCCATCTGCCTGCACCGCAAAACCAGGGTCGACCGCACTACGTTGGGAACCGGCAGGCACATTCAAATCTGGCTGGCCGAAGACCGTTACAACAAGGACATCACCTGGTCCAATTCTGTATTCCCAGTGCCTCGAAGTATTTAAGCTTGCAGCAAGTGGCGCGCGGTCAGGATTGGAAAATTGTCTTATGTTTGAGGCATCAAGACGCGTAACAACTACGTTCTCTGCAAGTTGGCTTTGGCCACTTTCATCTATCGGAAAAATAGTGGTGCCATTTGTGCAAGCTGCGAGACACAGTGCAAAGCACATAACCAAACACCTACGCATGTTGCCCCCCAAAACCGACAGGCTTTTTGCTTAACCCGCGGCTTTGAATTGCGGTACCCCCAAATAGGATCCGCAATGAGAATTCTCAAAACTGAGACAACAGTGTTGCACAATCAATCGCTGTAACGTGCGCAAGGTTTAACAAGTGTTAACCAATTTTGGACAGGTTCGCTCGCATGATCTCATGCCTTCCCGAAAGGATCCGTCCATGACCAACCCATTCGCCAGCCGGCTGGTTCCGCTCAGCGGACCTGCGCGCGACCTGATGCCAGTTTCCCCAAACGACACCACTGATCTAACGACAACTGCTGTCTCGCTCTATATCGAGGCAGGCGGCGATCTGTCTCTGGTCACCGAGGCAGGTGAAACGCGTAGTCTTACGGTCCCCGATTTCATGGTTCTGCCGCTTGGCGTCCGCCGCGTGAATGCGACTGGAACCACAGCTGCAGGAATCCACGCATTGGTGATCCAATGAATTTGGGCTTTGAGCTTGGTGTCACCAATATCTCACGACGCGGCGATAGTTTGCCTTGGTGGCGCAGTTACGCAGCGATATCGGGTGCACTGCCTGATCTTGTCCTAGAGGGAGAGGGCGGTCGCCTTCACGGTGCGACGGCCCTCAATGGCTGGACCATCGATTTGACGGGGCTTGATCTAAGCTCCGGCTTTACCCTCCACGCACGTGGACATCTCGATTACGCCGGTGAACCGGCGACCTTTCCCCGCCTTGTCGAGGTTGGAACGGATGGCGATCCAAGCAATCGCCAATCGTTGATGATTCAAAAGTCTACGTCACAAGTCCGAGTGATCTCACGCCAATCCGACGTAGTGCGATTTTCAGCCAGCTTTCCCGATCCGACGGTGAGCACGGGCAGCCCGTTCGAAAGCACAATCCGTTTCGCCCCGCATGACTTTGCCGCAGCGATGCCAGGTGCGATCACACAATTCGATACGGCAGGTGGGGTGCCTGCTGGGTTGAACAGACTTTTCCTGAGATCGGCTGCGGGTGAGCCTCCTGTTTCAGGTCGCGTAGACTTGGTGGTTCTATGGGCAAGCGCACTTGCTGATACGGATCTAGAAAACTACGACCCATAGAGCCAAAAAATGCCATTTGACGAGAATAAGTTTCGGCAGTGCCCTCCCCGAATTTACGCGGCGGTTGCGCTGCCGCCACCGTTAAATGGGATGACGAAAGTCAGCAGAAAAATGCTGGAGCTGCTAAATGCTGAAGGCGGCGTTACACGGCCAGCAGTTCTACCAAACTTGCTTTGGCCCAGCTGGCGTCATATCGGTTTTGCGCGACAAGTACAGCAAGGCAGTGGCAAACTCTATTTCGTCCCAGATGCCGGGCGTGGGCTGCATCTGAACGCCCTGGAGGCCCGTTTGATGGGTCGGTATCAGCGCATTCTGCTGCATCACCATGTTTTTAGTTATTTGAATGACTATGATGTCAGATTTGCGAAGTTTCTGAACGCTCTTCCCTGCTGCGTTTCGCACATCATGTTGTCTCAGAATATGAAAAGATCGTACCATGCACTCTACGATCGGCATGATGACATATACGTACTCGGCAACAGTCCTTTCGTGCAAAAGCCGGAGATCGTTGACCGTCGCACCCGGGTCAAACGCTTAGGTTTTCTTTCAAACATCACAACCCAAAAAGGCGTCGAGGAGGTGATGGAAACCACACGTACGATCCCCGAAATCGAGATTGATATTGCAGGGCCCGCGACCCCCGATGTTCAAAAGACGATATCAAGGTTTGTTGAGGAGGCCCCTTTGAAACGCAGATGGCTCGGGGCAGTCTATGGCTCAGACAAGAAACAGTTCTTTCGAGACATTGATATCCTGTTATTTCCAACTCGATACCCGAACGAGGCACAGCCGCTTGTGATCTTTGAGGCCCTTGCTGCAGCTATACCAGTATTGGCCACACCGCGTGGATGCATACCCGAGCAACTCGACACACCAGATTGGATCTTGAGCCAGGAAAGCTTCGCTTGCGAGGCAGCGCGTCTGATCTCGCGCTGGATCCATCATCCCGCATCATATGCAAATGCGGTCCTCCACGCCAAATCTGTTTTTGACCGGCATTTGGAACAGGACAGCAGAACCCTGAGGGATATCGTCAACAGGTTTGGGGCCTGAGAATGCTGCCAAATCTCCTTCTGATTGGTGCCATGAAGGCTGGCACGACGTCTCTTTATGAGGATCTTTCAAACTTCGATGGCATCTTTATGTGCCCGGAGAAAGAGCCGAACGACCTGCTTACCGATTACGTGGAAACGGAAGAGGGCCGCGCCAGCTATGCGTCAAAGTTTTCACGCGGCGGGGCTATGAAGTGGCGTGGAGAAGCGTCGACTGCATATTCAATGATGCCAACCTATAAAGGTGTAGCAAGACGGGCGAGGCACGTTCTTGGACCGGACATCCGGATCATTTATCTCACGCGAGACCCGATTGGACGCATAATCAGCCAATATCGCCATTTGTGGGGTCTGGGCCTTGAAACACGGTCCATGAATTCTGCAGTGCTCGAAACCGAGTATATCTCGTACAGCCGCTACGAATGGCAGCTGGCAGCTTGGCGCGCTGAATTTGCCGATAACCAGATTCTCGTGCTCAGATTCGAAGACTACGTCACCAAGAAAGAAGCTGTAGTGCAGCAAATTTCGGATTTTCTTGAGCTGCCAACCCCAGAGACTAGTGTCGCCACGCACCGGAACGCAACACGCGACAAACCAATCGTCCCGCCAGGTGGCAGTCTGTCCAGTCTTGTCCATTCTCAGCTATACTATTCCTATGTGAAGCCATTCGTGCCGTACTCCATACGCTCTTTGGCAAAAGCCTGGATACTTCCAAAAGCCGTGCAATCCACTGAGCAGCTATCGCCCTCTACGCTGGCACTTCTTGAAGAACATTTACGAGAATGACTCGGTTCCTTTGGATCATACTGGGTCTGAATTCGGTCCTTGGCGTAATTGCGGTTCTGGTCGCTCCTTGGCTTGACGGACCTGCGCAAATAATTGCGTTATCGCACCTTTCCGTGGTCACGCTGCTATTGCCACCACTGGCATTCAAACGAAGCGTTCCTGCCCTTGATCCGCTGCTGCTGGTGGTCGTCTATGTGATCGTAGGCGCGATAATACCGTCTTATCTGCTGGCCTTTTACCAAAGCGACCGCCTTCGTTTCATCCTGAATGGCCTGTCTAACTCGGTCATTATGGAAGGCAGTTTTTGGTATATTTTTGGAACCTTTTTGATCGGATGCGGCTATGCGTCTTGCCGGCGACGCATACCAATCGAACAATTTTTACCGACCGGTGCCGGAATTAGCGCACGTGGAATTCAGATCGCTACATTTATCGGGATATTGTTGACCGCACTCGCAACAGTCTTGTTTGTCGGCGTCACAGGCGGGCTAGAAGCGCTATCGGCCAAACGGAGTGTGCAGATCACCACCGCGTCTGGCACTGTGCATGGCAGCGGCGCATACTACCGGATGATGGGTGACCTCTCATTATTCCTTTTGTTAATTGGTTGTTCCTTCTGGTTGCGCAACGGCAAACCTCTGCCATGGTTTTCGACGCTCGCGCTTACCCTGGCCGCCAGCATGATCCCTTTTCTGGCCAGCTCAAGGGAATCTGTTCTTTATATTTTTCTCGGCTTGCTCGTCGTGATTGGATCTTTTCGCGAAATCTCTCCTCGACGCCTTACTGTGGTTTTGACGATAGCGAGCCTTTCATTCATCACAATGACCGCTCTTAGATCGCAAACCCAAGGACACTCCGAGGCGTTTCATATGCCAAACGCGATAATCGCGCTTGGGGAAAGCGGCAATGGCCTTTCCCTGATCGGAACAACACACATTCTACAGGGAGTACCGGAAAACCTTCCCTACCAATTTGGTGCGACCTACTTCTCCTGGATTACAGCCCCCATTCCGCGCCAGCTCTGGCCGGAAAAACCTGATGTTTCACTTGGCAAACGCGTCAGGGCGGAAATCTTGGGGCAACCTGTAATCCGATCAGGTCGTCCCCCAAGCGTTTTGTCCGAAGGATGGATGAATTTTGGTCCAGTTGGGTTCATGCTCGGCGCATTTTGGTTTGGGTTTTCCCTGCGATTTGTATCCACAAGTTTCTTACCGGTTTTGAAAAAAAACGTACTGCTGCCTCCCGTCTACGTTGCGGTTGCGCTTGCACTGACAGGGATGGTCAACGCTGCATTTTCGCAAGCGGCGGTGCGTATTCTGACTGATCTCACTCTGATTGCGTCAGCCTTTGGATTGATCCTGCTTGCCTCCCGCAAACGCTATTCTGTTGCAAAAACTGGACGTCCCGCACGGGGGGTATTCATGCACAGTGTAAATTGCAGGATCACAAGCAAACTCATCGAGACAAGGCTCGCCCATGCAGCCCCGACTGCCCCATGGAGAGGGATGAGGATTAAGTTACCCATGACATTCACTGAAAGCGCCCCAAAGGTCAGCACGCCAAAAAGGTTCTGGCGCCCAGCAACGATCAGGAACGCAGAAAGCGGCACGCTGAGCGCCCCACAGACCTGGGCTAGCGCAAGCACCCTGAGCACGTCGTTCCCATGGGCAAAGTCAGGCGTAAATACATAGCCCATAATGGGCTTTCCCATATGCCAGAACAGGAGTGCGATCGGTAAAGACACCACCAACGCAAAACCCAATGAACCAATCAGCATCCACACAGCCTTGGTCTGCCGATCCTGCGCCAAAGCCTCGGACATTCGCGGCACCACGACGGTGTTCAGGATTACCGCCGCCATGGTTTGAACCAGCACCAATCTGCTGGCAGCGCCGTATACACCAACATCTGAAAGACCGCTTAAAGGCGCGAGCATCAGGATGTCGCTTTTTTCCATCAGTAGTTTCGACGACATACCCAACATTGTTGGCGCAGCGATCCCAAGCCAAAGACGCGTTCGCATCTGGGCGGGTGCGTCTCGGGCCTGTTGTGGAATTCTTGGCAATACCAATGACGCCCCAAAGAACACAGCGAACGCCGACGAGGCCACGAGCCCCCACAACGCGAAATGCGCATCAATCGTGACACCAAATCCTAATAAGATAAGCAGCATTGCGATAGGAACCACGCCGCCATCAAGGAACACGCCAGTGGACGGATGGCCCAGCGCGACAAGTTGCGCGCGCGCTAATCCTCTCAGCGCAACCAAAGGCACCAGTATCGCTCCGACCAGCACGCCTTTTGTAAGAGGATGTTCGCCCCCTAAATGCGCGGCCCCAATCGCCAGAATTACCGCCACGCCAACGCTGCCAATTGCTGCAAATTGCACAGAGCTCCGGAACAGCCCGGAAAGGCCAGACCAGTCCGCCTTACTTTGGTATTCTGGAACAAATCTTAGCATCAGGTTTGGCGTTCCCAACGCACCAAGCCTTCCGCCAATCAATGCAACACCACCTGCAAATAGATAGGCGCCATAGCCCCCATCGCCAATTGCGCGCACCAATGCAACCGCGAGCAGCAACTGCAACGCGCGGGTTATAAGCGATGTTCCAAATGCTTTTGCAAACCCCGAAACTACAGAGGCAAACAAACCCTCTTGATCGGTCTGTGGGTTATCCACGCGCCGAACGCTCCAACTGTTCAAACACCGCACGGGCGACAACGCGTAGCTGCTGCGCACTCTTGGCTGAGATGGCAGTGTTTGCTTGTGCACGTTCTTGCTCCGTCAGGCGCTGTGCATTTTGCGGCGCGCAGATGGCAGCATCGCTAATTTTTTGTCCCGAAACGCGCCTAGCTTCTGCTAGCGGAACCTCTTTGGCCGTGAGCGTAGCAAGCACTGAGTTGCGCGTGACCTTGGAAACATCCAGCGGCAAACCAAATCTTTGCGCCAGCCTTTCAATGACTACAGATGGCGCCTCTGTTGCCTGTTGAAACGGGACAAGAAGTATTGAGGTCCGCGGTAACGACAAGACGGATTTGTAGAACGATGTGTAATCTGCATAGGCGTCAACTGCAGATGTTCGTCCGCCCAACATGGCAAGCAACGATCTGATCGCTTCATCCGGATCGCGATACAAAACAAGGACGGGTACCTTTGCCTGCACGGCAGCTTTGACATGCGCTGCGGCATGGGAATGGTGCGCAAGGTGTAAACTGGGACCAGCGACACGAACGAGCGCTTCGGTCCACGTATTCGCGCTGCGCGGGAAGCCTTCAATCACAAGATCAGTGCGCGGTGACAGAACGGTGCCAGGCGCCCGTCGCCTGCGGATTGGCATGTAAAGCGACGGATGGTCAGCAACGAAACGTCGAAGACGGGGGCGCGCCCGAAACGTCATTGCACACAAGGGAACAACGAAACTAGTTTTTCTTGTTGCTCCCTGGTCAAAAGGTTTTTCCAACGCTCGGGGGATTGACCGCTATAGGTATGAGACAGCCCGGGCCTGATGGAATTCCGCAAACGCTCCAACAGACCCGGATCTGTCTGATTACCGCTGCGCATTTCATGCTGTTCCACTATGTCGCGAAGGACCACATCGCAGGTCGCGGGATTGCTCAGATCCTCGAACCGGATTGCAAAAACATTCGGATCATCTCGCCAGTCAAGATACGGTTGATACCGGGACTGTACATCTGGCAGTGCATCACTGGCGTCCCCTTCAATGGCAAGATCCAATGCTTCCTTCAGGGTATCGAGGTTTGCAAAACGGCTGTGCAATGCGTTCCATCGTGCTGTTTGAACGAGATACTGCACCTCTGACACAAGCACGGCCCTCGGATCGCGATAGATGAAAAGATGTAAGGCGTTCAACGCACAAAGAGCCTCTGAAACCCCTGAGCGATAATGCAGGTGTGCACCCACGCATTCACCTGGCGCAAGATTTCCAATGCGCTTCAATATTTGTGCCTCAGACCTGTACCAGTTTGCCCAGGACGGCCTTTGCGCAATAAAGCTTCCCAACTGAACGGTTCCAGGGAGTGCTTCTGCAACCTGCATCAGGAGATGCGTTCCACTTTTCGGGAGCGAATTCACAATGACCACTGGATGCGTTTCAAAAGATCTGGTTTTCCCACGCGCTCGATCCGCCAACACAAAGGCCCGTTGCAGTTTCGCGAAGACTTTGCGCTTGAACGGAACACTGGACAGAGACCGAAAGGTTGAAGCATTGAACGCAGTTGTTTGGGCAATGCGAGCCATGGTTTAACGGTCCCCTATTCTCAAGCATTCTAAAGAACGTGCGAAATTTGGGTTTATAAAGCGTTAAGGCCGTCACCATGTTCAGGGTGTTTTGCCGGGACCATCCCGTTCGTGGTCCTGGCAGCATAAGGCGCGTATCGCTTGGATGAGGGATGATGGCTCAGCGCCCCAAAAACGAGCGTATCAGGGGTTAAGGTATCTGCAAGAATTTGAACGGCACTTTGCGCGTCTGCGCGCCTTGTTTGCCCACTTCTTGCGATCAGCACCAAAGCATCCGCAGTATGCGTGACAGTGCGCGTGTCGACGACCGGAACCAAAGGTGCCGTGTCGATGATCACGCGGTCAAAGCTGCGTCGCACATCTCGCAAAATCAGATCAAATGTCGTAGAACTGATGAGCTGATCCGTCGGCCTGTCAGCGCCAGCTGATCCCAAAACCAGCGACAACGGTGTTTCAACCGGTAAATCCGGGTCTTGAGTGTAAAAGGCTTGGGCGATCTTTGGTTCACTTGGATTTCGCAGATAATCAAGCAGACCAGACTCTGGTTGGACACCCATTGCGTTATGAACGCCAGGTCGACGAAGATCCGCATCAATCAACAGCGTCTTGCGCCCTGAAAGCGCATAGGTGCGGGCCAATGCCAGCGCCAGGGATGTCTTGCCTTCATTTTCTGCGGACGAAGTAATCATAATCAAACGCCCCTCGCCTGCAGCTCCACCCTGGCATCGAAAGCCCTGATCAAGGCTGACGCGAAGTTGGCGGATGGCCTCTGCGTAGGGTGATAAAGGGTCCGTAAGAACAACGTCCGAAACAGGTTCGGGGCTACTAAGGTATGGAACCGTTGCAGCAATCGGTGCCTGGAGAAGCTCAGCGATCTGGGACACATTATTTATCTGTCCAGCTACATGATCACGCAAAACAGCGAGCCCCATTCCAATCGACAGGCCGGCGACGAGCGTAACCCCCATCACGATCCAAAAATCAGGCGCGCTTGGGTGAAGAGGTACCAACGCCCGCGATATGATACGGCTGTCTGCGATCTGTAATCTTGCCTGTGCTTCGAGTTCACGCAATCGGCTGAGTAGCGTTTGGTACTGCGCGCGGGCAATCTCCACTTCCTGCTGAAGCCCATACTTCAAAACCAATTGTTCTGGCGCGAGGTTCGGCGGATCAGCAGCTGAATTTGCATAGAGTTCGTGGGCCATCTCGGCACGCGCGAGGGCCTGTCGACCCGCATCAATCCGCGTCTGCAACACGTCACGCGCACCCATGGCGGCTTTGACTTTGGCCTCGATCTGCGCGGCGATGTAGACTTCCGCAAATGTGTTCGCAAGATCGGCAGCCTTCTGAGCTGCTGCGGAAGTTACCTCTAACTCGATCAGATAAGTCGATCCATCTCGCCTTACGTGCGTCGCACTTTGCAAACGACGGGCGACGGTTTCTCGATGTAATGCAGGGTCTTGCTGAAATGGCGTTGATACACCAGATACGAGCCCGAAGGCACGACCCTGCTCTGAAAATTCCGGATCGGTCAACAGCTCTGCTGCGTCGATGACAGCAAGCGCAATCGCAGGGGATCGCAGAATACCCACTTCGCTCTCAATCCGTGCGGTATGCGTAAGGGCACTTGGGTCGTCTGCATCAGCCTCAAGCAAGTTCTTTTGTGCCGGATCAAAAAGGATAAGCGTTTGAGCCGTATACGTCTGAGGTGTGAGGCTCAGGTATGCTATCGCACATGCAAGCGATACAATCAGTACTGAGGCAATAATCCGTATTTGTCGTCCTAGAAGATCTATGAGCGATTTTAAATCGATCGAGTCCTCTAGGGGCATATCGAACCTGTTCTCTCGAAATCCACCTGTCATGAACCGCACCGTTCGTTTGGAAAACGTTAACCACGTTCAAACGGAGTTAAGACAGAAGTGTTAACGCACTGTTTATAGGGATCTCGGCTTCAACTGACTTCGATTGCCGTAGGGGGCTTTCCCGGCATGATGCGCAGCGCGGACAGCCGACCAGAAGCGAAAGCTCCGGTATCTACATTTATATAGCGGGCATCAGTCTCAACGGTCTGGGTCGGTGTATGCCCATGCACGACCGTGATCCCACTTGGCGGCGGAAATTTCATGTGACGCGTCCATCGCAGATCACCCACAGTTTGATCAGACAACGGTTTCTTCGGATCTATCCCAGAATGTGACACGAAGTATTGCCCACCTAATTGGACGGCAGATGGTAAGTTGCGAACCCATGCGACATGGTCATTTGGGATCAACGCGTGAAGGAACTCTGAGAGCTCCGCTTCGGGCAGATCAAACCCAGAAAGGTGTTCGTCACGTAGGCCATAAGACGCAAGCGTTTCCAAGCCCCCATGCTCCAACCAACGTATGTTCGCTCGCGGGGCACCAAGAAACTTAACAAACATCTCCTCGTGATTGCCCATCAACGTCAAGCGCTGAAGCCCTTCAGGCGCATGTCCCATGACATGCGAAATGACCGCCGAGCTGTCCGGACCCCTATCGATCAAGTCTCCAACAAGAATAACCAGCACCGGATTGCCCTTTGCGTCCTCGGCTATGCGGTCTTCGAGGACACGATAAAGATCGATGCATCCATGAATATCGCCGACAACATATGTTAGCGGCGGCAAATTCTCGATATTGATCTGCGCAGCCAATCCTTGGTTGGCGCCCTTCGCGGTATTTGCAGTTGAGTGTTGAGCACTGCGTCGTATCGAGTGGCGAATGAAATGAAACACTTTGGTTGGCCTTGCTTATGCGCAATTCGAAATAAGGTCAGTGGATTACTAGGGCGAAAGCGTTTCTTATTTGTTGACGGTATAAAACCGTTCGTCGTTAGGCTTTTATTGGCATCTTGGCACTAGTCAGCGTCACTATGACAATGGCCATCAATAAAAGCGCCCTACGCGCGCGCATCTATCCAGAAACCAAGGCAGGCGGATTTGCGTCAATTGACGGAGCAGTTCAGTTCTATGGGCGAATTTCGGCACTGACAAAGCCTGAAGATGTTATCCTGGAACTTGGCGCTGGGCGGGGTGAGTATCTCATCGAAGACCCCGTTCCTTTCAGAAAAAACCTGCGGGATCATAGGGGACGGTGCGCTCATGTGATCGGAGCCGATACCGATCCTGTCGTTTTTACCAATCCTGGACTTGACGAGGCAGTTCTGATCGATCGCGAAGGCAAGATCCCAATTTCTGACGCTTCGGTAGATATGGTCGTGGCCGAGGCGGTGTTTGAGCACGTCAAAGAGCCTGCGATATTCGCATCAGAAATTGCGCGCGTTCTAAAACCCGGGGGCTGGCTTTGCGCACGAACGCCCAACGCTTGGGGTTACGTGGCACTAAGTGCAAGGATCGTGCCTAACGCCACACACGCGGCAGTTCTGAGTTTCCTACAACCGGACCGGCAGGAACGCGATATCTTCCCAACTTTCTACCGACTGAACACGCATCGCGCGCTCCGGCAGTATTTCCCAACAAGCAATTGGCAAGACTGTTCCTATACCTGGACGTCAGAACCGGCGTACTTTGGATCATCCTGGATAGGTTGGCGCATAGCTCAGCTGCTTGCTTGGATGCTACCGCCCTCCATGGCAACGACCAGAATGATATTCATGCAAAGGAAAATGGCGGATGGGCGCGCTTAGGGTTGCGCGTGACCTTCTTCGGCCCTTCATAGACGGGCCACTTGAATACCGGCTACGCAGATATGCCAATCGCATTGTGCCACCGGTACATTTGTCTGGTGCACCCCATCTTTTCCACGCCTGCGCCTGGAAAACTGGGAGCCAATGGGTTCGGTTGATCCTTTCAGACCCCAGGGTTCTGCGGCACTGCGGTCACGCACCATTCATATGGGCCCATCTTCGCGATTTGCCCAATCATAAAGACACCTACCTTCGCACGCAGCGCAGCCTCCTGCTTACCTGCTATGTCAAGCCGGAAGACGTGTTCGCCTTACGCGACCAACCAATGCGTGGCGTCTTCGTCATTCGCGATCCGCGTGTCTTATTGGCATCGTGGATTAGCTCCGTCAGGTACACGCACCGTCCGAACACCGGAGTTATGGCGCACCGCGCAGCAATGTCTGAGATGTCTGAAACCGGGGCATATCAATATGCCACGCATGCTTTTGTCACGGAATTCAAACCACTCCTTGAGGCATGGCTTTGCACCAGATCTGAAACCTGCGTCGCCCGGTTTGAAGACCTGACGGGTATGGAAAGTTTCCAAGCCTGGAAATCGATCTTTCTACACTTGGAAATTGATATACCGGATGGCGTTCTCGCTTCAGTTTTGCAGACCTACAGGATCGATGCGCTGTCAGTACGAAACCCTGACAGCAAGGCAGACAAATACGCATTGAGGGGTCAAAGACGCCTGTCCGAACTAGTAGATATCCCTGAACCAATTGAACGCCTGGCCAAAGCCTACGGTTATCCAGCGAGACAATAAATGTCGTTAAGCCGCTGTAAACACTTCTTGACCTAGGCTTGGACAAAGCCGTCGACCGAGAACCCATCATGTTGCATCATACCCGAAAAACGTGGAAACGCCCCGCTCTGCGACTGATGATCCATGATTATGGCGGGCATCCTTTCGTAACGGCCCTTTCAAGAGAACTCGCCAAACGTGATCACAAGGTAACCCATGCCTGGTTTGCCGCTGATACAGGCCCCAAAGGCCAATTGAAGCGGCTGCCAACCGATCCGCACCGCCTGGAATTCGAAGCCGTCGGTTCCAGCATCCAATACTCTAAATCAAATTTTCTTAGACGCAGACAGGGCGATATTAGTTATGGCAAGGAACTGGCCCAACTTATTCGCAACAGACGCCCGGATGTAATCTTATCTGGCTGCACGCCGACAGAAGCACAGGAACAGATTTGGAAGGCTGGAAAACAGGTCAATGCCCGATTGATCTACTGGTGCCAAGATTTCTATTCTCTGGCCGCTTCAAAACTTCTCGGACAACGGCTTCCCGGTATCGGGCATGCCGTTGGGTCTTACTATCGCACACTAGAGCGCCGGCAGATGCAAAGCGCTCATCATATTGTGCACATAACGCACGACTTTTGTGACAGCACGGATGCGTGGGGCCTGGACCGGAACCATGTGTCTGTCATTGAAAATTGGGGAACGCTCGATGCGATCCCAATGCGACCACGCAACACCCAATGGGCCGAAAAGCATAAACTCGGGGCTGGCGCGAGGTTCTTGTACTCTGGCACCCTCGCAATGAAGCATAATCCTGCGCTCTTGGTGGAACTCGCAAACGCGCTGCAGCGCCCCAGTGAACTTCTGGTTGTTGCGGCTGGCAGTGGCGCAAAATCACTGTCCAACGCGAGAGCGCTGCCCGAACAAATGCGTTTGATGCCGCTACAGTCAATCGACGATTTTCCCGACATGCTTGGCGCAGCCGACGTTTTCCTGGCTATGATCGAACGTGAAGCAAGTTCATTCTCGGTCCCCTCAAAGACCCTTAGCTATCTCTGTGCAGGCCGGCCAATCGTATTAGCCGCTCCTGCAGACAACTTGGCATCGCGCATTGTGAGACGCGCGAAAGCCGGGATTGTGGTTGAACCAGAAGACATCCGTGGCTTTCGGGAAGCCGCGCTATACTACGCCCAAACGCCTGAAGCGGCGATGGACGCTGGCGCCGCTGGTCGGGCGTATGCAGAGCGACATTTTCGGATTGATCGAATCACCGACCGGTTCGAGGATTTGTTCCACCACGTTTACGATGCGCCGCTGCGGGCCTCACGGCACAACTTATCCGGCCGAGGCGTGTTACAGCCACGGGCTGTGGCACATCAGAGATCTTGAGAGGCGAGTATCGCGTCGCACAATTCACGCACGGCACCGTTACCACCCTGCGCTGAAGTCACAAAATCACAAACATCTTGCACTTGCCGAACACCGCCAGGCACTGTGATCGTGACACCTACGGCACCAAGTAATGAAAGATCGTTCACATCATCTGCAATATGAGCAACCGAGCCGAGGCCAAACTCTTCACCCCGCAAAATTATCTTCATTTGCTCCAGTTTGTCGTCGATCCCCATGAAGCAATAATCAACGCCCAAATCTCTGGCTCTCGTTTCGATGTATTTCGTACGGCTCTGGGTGATGAATGCGATCTTCACTCCTGAGGCCTGCAAGCGCTTCAATCCCATCCCATCAAGAACATGAAACTTCGCAAATCGGGTGCCATCGTCAGAGTAGTAGAGACCACCATCGGTCATGACGCCGTCAATGTCACAGCAAAGCAACTTGATACGGGATAGTTCATGACAGGGTGCGAGTAGCTCAGGCATGTTCCTAACCTTTTGTCTCACCGTTCAAGACCCGAGAAAGAAGGGCCTGTTGGACAGGATCGGTCTGAATTTTTTCCAGCACGATATCTGCCTCGTACGGTTCATTAACCGATGGCAGCGATTCATCGACCGGAACAGAAACCAATTTGCGCCCATATTCGATCAAGCGCATTTGTTCGATGGATTCTGCGCGCTCGACTGGACTGGGCTCTGCTGCAGCGATCTTCAACAACGCGTCCCGCCGAAACGCAAATAGGCCCAAGATTTTTCTGATGTAGCTTCGCTGAACGTCAAACTTCGCCGTAGATGGGGAGCGTCGGAAACAATAGAGGATCTGGTTGCCTGGTGCGACAGCACATTTGACAAAAGAGTGACGGTCAAGCTCTTCGGGTTGTTCGATCGGACCCGTCACGTTCCAGACGTCCGCGTCTGGATGGGCGTGAATACCCGCAATAAGGGCTTCGACATGCGACGGAAGCAAAAGGGGCTCATCCCCTTGCAATAACACAACATGCTCACAATCGATTTCTTTGACGGCTTCGGCAATGCGGCTTGTTCCGTTGGTATGGGTGTTAGCAGTGCGAACGACCTTTCCCCCACCCTTCAGGACCACATCTTCGATCTCATCATCGCAGGTTGCAACGATAACGTCATCAATACCGTTGGCCATCAATGCTCGTCTGCGCACATGTTCAACCATTGCCAGTCCGGCGAAGGGAAACAGGATTTTCCTAGGGAACCTAACAGACGCCAGGTGGCAGGGAATGATGCCAATAACGCGGGTCATTGCGGAAAGACCCCGCAATCCACATTCACGCACTGACCTGTCATCGCGCTTGCGGCATCAGAGGCTAACCAAACAGCATAATTTGCCACTTCTTGGCCTGTTGGAAGCCGCTCCAGAGCAGCTTGGCTGGTGCGGAAATTTTCGAGGAATGTCTCAGGGTCACCTTTGGCTGGTGAGTTCTCGACTTCTAGTGCTTCAATAAGTCCATCGGTTCGGACAAGAACCGGGCAAATTGCATTCACGCGGATCCCCCTTGGGCCAAGTTCCTTGGCAAGGCTTTGTGTAAGGCCATTCATGCCAAATTTGGTTGCACAATATACCGAATTGTTGGCGCTCCCGCGTTTTGCTGCCATGGATGAGATGTTGATGATCGAACCGCCCTCAGACAGAGCAGCGGAGGCGGCTTTGCATCCCCAAAAAGCGCCCTTCAGATTGGTGGCCATCATCGTATCAAAGAAGTCATCCGTGATCTCCCCGATTGGAGACCACGCAGAAAAACCTGCGTTGTTTACAAATGCCGAAAACGGGCCCATTTCATCGGCGGCGTCGGTTAACTTTGTGTGATCGACTTCGTTGCGTACATCCATCGCAACAAACTTGACGCGTCCGGGCGCAATATCTTCAACGCCAAGAGCCTGTCTTGCGCCCACAACAACATTGTACCCCGCTTCCAAGAACCCTTCTGTCAGCGAGCGCCCAATACCGCGGTTCCCGCCAGTGATAACGACTGAGTTTGCCATATCTTCTCCCAAGCGCCTTTGTTCACGCGTGTCTCCCCTTTCAAAAAAATGCGACTTAGGCAATGGGATCGTCTTTTCAATTCAACTCGTGCCTCCCCGAAGTCTTCGCCGCGGATGCGTAACCTTATTTTCAGGACAGAGTTTGATCATGCAAAGCGCACATTATCGTCGAAAGGCTGGAGGTTTGAGCTGGAAGTACTCAAAGAGGTCGCCTGTGGTTTGATGATCTTATTGAGGAGACCGGAAATCGTGTAGCAACGGTTCACAATCTATCTCAGTCGGGTTTCCCATAGTATTCTTCAGACATATTCGTTTACTGTGCCGGGAACGCGATTTAACAGGCCTCCGCTCATGACCGACTTTCTCCTCCTTGCTTTCTTGTTTCTGATTGCTGGTGTCGTCTCAGTTCCAATCGCAGCCCGCCTGGGACTAGGCTCAGTCCTAGGTTATCTGATTGCAGGTATTCTTATCGGCCCGTTGTTGGCTTTGCTGAATGTTGATGTGATCTCGATCCAGCATTTCGCCGAATTTGGCGTGGTAATGATGTTGTTTCTTGTGGGCCTCGAGCTGGAACCCAAAATGCTTTGGCAAATGCGCGCTAAGCTTCTGGGGCTCGGTGGCGGGCAGGTGGCGATCACAGCGATTGCGGTGATGGGGATTGCCATGCTCTTTGGACAATCCTGGAGCATTGCTCTTTCAATCGGCTTTGTGCTCGCGCTGTCATCGACGGCCATCGTTCTTCAGACGCTCAATGAAAAGGGCCTGATGAAGTCGGACGGCGGGCAATCGAGCTTCTCGGTTCTGTTGTTCCAAGACATCGCGGTCATTCCGATGCTTGCGGTGATTCCCTTGCTGGCCGTGCCCGAACTGCTCCACGTCGTTGGCGATGGCATGGCTGGCGGTCATTCAGGTGGAGACGCTAGTGACGACCATGGACCCACGCTGAGCCTTGTCGACGGACTGAACGGGTGGCAAACCGCCCTTGTGACTTTTGGCGCGATTGGTGTGGTCATACTGGGCGGAAGTTATCTGACGCGCCCCATTTTCCGTTTCATAGCGGTTGCGCGCCTTCGCGAACTTTTCACGGCAACTGCGTTGATGATAGTTGTGGGCATCGCGCTTCTGATGAGCCTTGTCGGCCTGTCCCCAGCTTTGGGTACATTTCTTGCGGGCGTGGTTCTCGCCAATAGCGAATACCGCCACGAACTGGAATCCGACATCGATCCCTTCAAAGGACTTCTGCTCGGTCTGTTCTTCATGACGGTTGGTGCCGGTATCGACTTCGCGCTGCTCTCGGAAGACCTAGGTTCGATCCTTGCCCTAACCGTCGGTTTGATCGTGCTGAAGGCAACGATCCTTTATGTCCTGGGGACTGTTTTTGGATTGCGTGGTGGAGATCGTTGGCTCTTTACGCTTGGTCTTGCGCAGGCAGGTGAATTCGGGTTCGTGCTTCTGTCTTTCACCGTCGCCAACGGGGCGATCCCGTCAGTCATCGCTGATCAGCTTCTGCTGGTTGTAGCCCTGTCCATGCTTCTGACGCCCGCTTTGTTCATCGCCTATGATCGCGTAATCGCACCAAGATACAGCGCTGAGGAAAGCCGCGAAGCCGACGAAATTGATGAGGCAAATCACATTATAATCGCAGGCCGTGGCCGCGTCGGCGGCATGATCAGTCGAATGCTGACAACAGCCGGATTTCCTAACACAGTGATTGATTACAACTCCCGCCAGATTGACAATATGCGCGCGTTTGGTGCGCAAACTTACTACGGCGATGCAACACGACCGGACCTTTTGCACGCAGCCGGAATTGATGAGGCTAAGCTGCTGGTCGTTGCAATTGATGAAGAAGAAAAGATCACGGAACTGGTCGAATATGCGGTGAAGAATTACCCGAACCTTCACGTCATGGCCCGTGCAATTAACCGTCACCATGTGTATGAACTCTATGCCGTTGGATGCAGGGACATCATTCGCGAAACCTATGACAGCTCAATCCGGATGGGCCGGTCTGCCTTCGAGGCTTTGGGAATCCCAACGGATCATGCAAAGGCAATGGCAGACGCTTATGATAAAATGGATCGTCGCGCGATGATCGAGGTCGCTGATGCCTATATCCCAGGCGTCCCCGCAATGGAGAACCAGGAATACATTGAACGTGTCCGCGAGGTCGTTGGCCCGTGGCAAGACGAGCTTGGCAAAGAGATGACTGAGATTCGCGCAACAGGCGAGAAAACCTCACCCGTCGCTGACTGAGCATCGACCCTATCTGTCGAAGGAGAAGTCCGGAAGGCTGTCAAAGGCAAGCTTCAGTGCTTCTCCCCAGCCATTCGATACGGTCCGAAAATATGGATCATCCCCTTCGACCCGCTGGTGCGTGCCTTTCCGATAGCTTCCAGTTTCATAGACCGACACATCGAGCGGCGCCCCAACTGAAAGGTTAGCTTTAATTGTGGAATCAAAGCTGACCAGCAGCAGTTTGATCGCCTGCTCGAAACTCATGTCCGGATCGTAGGCACGGATAATGATCGGCCGGCCATACTTGGTCTCGCCAATCTGAAAGAAGGGCGTATCCTGACTGGCTTCGATAAAATTGCCTTCAGGGTAAACCAGAAACAAGCGTGGCTCGCTGCCTTTGATCTGACCGCCAACTATCATGGTTGCGTTGAACCCTGCGTCCGCACGTTCTCCAGTGTCTGCGTTTGCCTGAATGACTTCACGCAAGGTCTGCCCAACGAGACGCGCCACCTGAAACATTGAGGGGGCTTCGAACACCGTCGAATTCCGCTCTGCAGGCGCCTTCATTCGTTCGTCCAGTAAGGACACCACCGATTGAGTGGTCGCCAAGTTTCCGGCAGACATCACCGTGACGACGCGTTCGCCTTTGGTCTCCCAGGTTTTCATCTTCCGAAAGGTCGAGATGTTGTCGATACCCGCGTTCGTGCGCGTGTCCGACATAAATACCAAACCGCGGTTCAACCGCAGTCCGACACAATAGGTCATTGCCCCAGCCCCACTTAGTCTCGCCTATTGCTGCTGGACCTGCACCTGCACAGCCAGCCTCTCGGCGCCCTCTCCGAATCTCATGCCAGATACAGGCGCTGCGTCGGCATAGTCCAGACCCGTCGCGACCCGCACATAACGCGCATCCGGGCAAACACCATTGGACACATCAAAGCCGACCCAGCCCAAGCCCGGCAAATAGACCTCTGCCCAAGCATGCGTGGCGTCCTGATCCACCCGGTCCGACATCATCAGGTATCCAGACACATATCGAGCGGGCAGCCCCATCTGGCGCGCGGTCGAGATAAATACGTGCGCGTGATCCTGACAAACGCCTTTGCCAGCGGCCAAGACGTCTTCTGCAGGCGTTGAGACCGAGGTTTGTCCCGGTTCATAAACCACAAGTTCCTGCAAACGTTCCGACAGCGCATGCATGCTTGCCAGTTCGTTTTCTTCCCCGGCAAGATCCCGCGCCAGCTTACGGATAAGCGGCCCGGGGCGCGTCAGTTCAGTCGACCGCTCAAACATCCAAAGTGGCATGAAGCCCGAGTGTTCACCGAACACGCCATTGAGGTCTTCAACTTCGACCTCGCCTTCACAGGAAATGGTCACATCCTGCACATCCGATTCGAACGAAATGAGCTGCACCTGATTGAAATGTTCATCATCGAAGGCCACCTGCAGCGTCCCACCTTCGACACTAGTGGTCCAGCTGATCACTTTCTGACCCGGGCGCGTTTTGGGGGTCAGTCGCAATTGCTGAAGCGCATAAGACACCGGTTCTTCGTAGTGATACGAGGTGACATGCTTAATCTTCATCCGCATACCCATCACCCCGTAAACCTGTAGTCGGCTTCGATCTGCTGACCTAGACGGTTATTGTCCTGGATGAACCGCTGCAGAAATTCGTGTAGCCCTTTTTCAAACACCATATCGATGGTCGCGTTGCGGAACCGCTCGCACACCTCATCCGATAAATCGTGACAGGGCAGCCGCATTCCATAGTCGCTTTCCAGATAGGACAGGTTATCGCCAATCTTTGAGTAGCAAAACGCAAGGCTTCTGGGCAGTCGCCGATCCAGTATCAGGAAGTCCGCAATCAATCGCGGACGGGCCTCGGCACCATGCAGATATCGAAATGATCCATCCGCACTTACCGACCTAAGGATGGTTTCCCAATGCACATTGTCGATCGACGTCCCAACATGGTGAGCGGAGGGTAAAAGCACATAGTACTTCACATCCAGAATGCGTGCAGTGCTGTCAGCCCGTTCAATAAACGTCCCGATCCGGGCGAAATCGTAACTGTCATTACGTACCATTGTGCCGTGCAGCGCACCCCGCACAAACGCGCTACGCTGCCGGATCATGGCCAGAACCTGAGGCAGATCACGGTCAGAGACACGACGGGCTAGCGCGTCTTTCAACAACATCCAGCATTCGTTGACCGCTTCCCAAACTTCGCGGGTCAGCGCAGTCCGCACAGTTCTCGCGTTATTCCGCGCGGCTTCGATTACCGACATGACTGAAGACAGGTTGTCCTTGTCGCGCAAAATGAAGTCTATGACGCTTGGCCCCTCGAAGGCGTCATATTTTTCAAGATAGGCCTCGCGAACACCGGCAGTGGCAACGATTGACTCCCATTCATCTGGAGCCGTGCTGGACCGCGTCAGGGCAATCCGCTGCCCAGCGCTGATCAAACGAGCAAGGTTTTCAGAACGCTCCATGTAGCGAAAGAGCCAGTAGAGACCGCCTGCAGTTTTTCCAAGCATCCCCTAGCCCTCCAAAACCCAGGTGTCCTTGGTCCCGCCCCCTTGGGACGAGTTCACAACAAGCGACCCTTCCTTCAACGCAACACGTGTCAGCCCCCCGGGCGTCAGATCGATCCGCTGCGGCGAAACCAACGCAAAGGGGCGCAAGTCCACATGACGCGGGGCCAGCCCAGCTTTGGTGAAAATCGGAACGGTGGATAACGACAAGGTGGGTTGGGCAATGTAGTTATCCGGCTTGGCCATCAGCTTTTCCCGGAAGGCTGCGATTTCTTTCTTGCTGGCCGCAGGGCCCACAAGCATCCCGTACCCACCTGAACCATGAACCTCCTTCACAACGAGATCGGCAAGGTTGTCCAGCACGTAAGCCAGCGCGTCTTTCTCCGAACACCGCCATGTCGGAACATTTTTCAGGATAGCTTTCTCACCGGTATAGAATTCGACAATGTCCGGCATATAGCTGTAGATGGCCTTGTCATCCGCAATCCCTGTTCCCGGTGCATTCGCGATCGTAATTCCACCCGCGCGATAAACATCCATGATACCCGGCACACCCAGTAAGCTATCCGGTCGGAAAGTCAGGGGATCGAGATAGTCGTCATCCACACGACGATAGAGCACATCAATGGCCTGATAGCCTCGTGTGGTGCGCATTGCGACGCGCCCGTCCACAACTTTGAGGTCATGGCCTTCGACAAGCTCAACGCCCATCTGATCTGCTAGGAACGAGTGCTCATAGTAAGCTGAGTTATGAATGCCAGGCGTTAACACCGCGACGACTGGCTGTTCACCCGCAACTTCCGGCGCGCATGCCGACAAGGACCGACGCAGTAGCTTGGGATAGTTGTTCACCGGCCGAACCCGGTTCTTGATGAACAGCTCGGGGAACATCTGCAGCATGGTTTCCCGGTTTTCCAACATGTAGGAAACCCCAGACGGCGTTCTGGCGTTGTCTTCCAATACATAGAAGTCATCTGGGCCCGTTCGAACGAGGTCAGTTCCGACAATATGAGTATAGACTTGCCCTGGCGGCATGACCCCGATCATCTCGGGCAAGAATGCATCATTCTTGGCGATCATCTCGATCGGTATCCGACCCGCCCTTAGAATCTCTTGCCGGTGATAGATGTCATAAAGAAACGCGTTCACCGCGCGCACCCGCTGTTCGATACCAGCGCTCAGCCGCGCCCACTCGCGACCTGAAAGAACACGGGGCACAATATCGAAGGGGATCAAACGCTCTTGCGCTTCAGCTTCAGCGTATACGTTGAAGGTAATTCCTGTCAGCCGAAACAGATTCTCCGCTTCAGCCGCTTTACGGCGCAATCTTTTTGGATCTTCTGCATCAAACCAGTCGTTGTAATCGGCGTAGGGCGGTCGCACCGTGTCGGTTGTGCCGCGCATCTCATCAAAAAATACTCGTTCAGACATGATGCAACGCTATCGCGAAAAATACGAACCGCAAGCAAGTGCCTTGTAAACAGCCATAAACCAAAGCTTGTCTCCGTAGTTTCAAAATCTCCGCCTATTTTTTGGGCAGTTGTTAAAGTGACCTGCGCCCTCGGCCCTCTTTCACTTGTGAACTTGATCCGGTAAGGGGGCGCGTCACACCCGACATGAACAAAGGAGAGGTCCAAATGGGCTATAGGGTCGTCGTCGCGGGCGCCACGGGAAACGTGGGACGCGAAATGCTGAACATCCTGGCCGAGCGCCAGTTTCCAGTCGATGAAATTGCGGTACTTGCATCGCGCAAATCACTTGGAACCGAAGTCAGCTTTGGAGACACCACCCTCAAGACCAAGGACCTAGAAACCTTCGACTTCACCGGCTGGGACATCGCCCTCTTTGCCGTTGGGTCAGGTCCGACCAAAGAACACGCTCCCCGCGCAGCCAAGGCCGGGTGCGTGGTCATCGATAACTCTTCGCTGTATCGCTATGATCCCGAAATTCCCCTGGTCGTTCCGGAGGTTAACCCGGAGGCTGTCGAGGGCTATACCAAGAAGAACATCATCGCGAACCCCAATTGCTCGACCGCGCAGATGGTCGTCGCGCTAAAGCCACTTCACGATCGTGCGCGTATCAAGCGTGTGGTTGTATCGACCTATCAATCTGTGTCCGGCGCGGGCAAAGATGGCATCGACGAGCTTTGGGATCAGACCAAATCCATTTATAATCCTGTCGATGATAAGCCTGCCGTGAAGTTCACCAAGCAGATTGCCTTCAACGTGATACCGCATATCGATGTCTTCATGGACGATGGTTCGACCAAGGAAGAATGGAAGATGGTCGCGGAAACGAAGAAAATCATCGATACAAAAATCAAGGTAACGGCGACCTGCGTTCGCGTTCCAGTATTTGTGGGTCATTCCGAAGCCGTAAATATCGAGTTCGAGGATTTTCTGGACGAAGATGAGGCCCGTGATATCCTCCGGGAAGCTCCTGGGATTATGGTGGTCGATAAGCGTGAAGATGGTGGATATACAACGCCTGTTGAATGCGTTGGCGACTACGCCACATTCATCTCCCGGATCCGGCAGGATTCTACCATTGAGAATGGCTTGAACCTGTGGTGCGTCTCAGACAACTTGCGCAAAGGTGCAGCGCTAAACGCTGTGCAGATCGCCGAGACACTCGGCACGCGCTGCCTGAAAAAAGGCTGATCAGCCTGCTGACGGCCACGCTGCTGGCCGTCCTTCCAACTCAGATAAGTGCTCAAAGCGCCCCTGAACGAACCATTTCGGTGTTTGGGGGTGTTATGACCGATCAGGTATGGGAGGATATTTTTCTCAACCCTGTTGGTTTGACTTTTCGTGACGCAAGGATCTTTGGCGTTGCGGCAACCTGGATGTGGGACGCCCCCGTTACACGCCTGAGCTGGGGTGTCGAGGTTCAGGCGGCCAAATGGTTTGGACGGCAAACCAACCTCGAGGCAAACCTGTTGGGCGTACTTCGGTACACACCCGCGCAGCAGATCGGGCCTATTCGAAGTTTGGCTTTTGGGATTGGTCCCTCACTGGCCTCGGAGATCCCAGCTGAAGAATTCGCGCGAAATGGAACCGGGCGGCGCGGACTTGTTTATTGGATGGGCGAAGTGGAGTTCGGCCGATCCGAAAGCAACCTTCGAGGGTTTGCGCGTATTCACCACAGGTCCAATGCCTATGGCCTTCTTGGGGCACAAACTGGATCGAATTCACTGGTCGTTGGGATGCGCCGCGCGTTCTAGAAATCGACCACGCCTTCATCAATCTGGTCCAAAGGCAGGCTCGTTTGGTTTGGGGAACTCATGGACATCACCTGCCCGGTTTCTTCCTCAGGAACCTGTCTCGCCCCGCCCGGAAATGGTCCACCAAAACGTTCACGAAGCGCGCCATACCCAGGCCCTAGCGCCGACGCAGAACAGATGCGCGCATCCCCGATCAAGCGGACCAAAGACAATCCACTGCCAGCCGGTCTAAGAAAATAGCCCTTGTTGCGTAATCGAGCCTGCAAATCGTACCAGGACGTTGCTTCTGCAAGGTCGCGTGCCAATTCTGCCCTGACCGGAGCAACCTCAACCTCCAACGTTCTCATGCGCTTACGTACTTTCTTGCGCGCCTTGCGCAATTCAGTCGCCAAGGCAGACCGCACTATGTCACCAACGGTTTGTTTTCGCGTCCGCGCAAGATCACAAGCTTCCCGCAATAAAGGATCAGGCAGTTTCAGGATCGTTTCATGTGTTGTCATCCCCGCAATCTGCGTGAGGATGGTTAAGCAAGGATTAAGCTTCGATCCCGGGATCAAACTGCGAAATCAATTATAAAATTGGCCGGATATGATGTCCCTCTGGGTAACCCTTTCTTCACGCGAATAGTGTGGGATGTTCGCTGTGGGGCGAAATACGGGTGCGGAGGAACATATGCTCCATGGAAGAAAAGGCTCTCAAACGCCAATCAGCGCGATACTGGCGCATTCAGCGTCAGCAAAGAGCGCAAACATTTCAGAGTGTTTTGTCGATGAGAAGGTGGAGTTTGACCCCGATCGTCTTGTTGAACTGGTTGTCGCCCATGGGGAGGCCGGCGCACAGGCCCTTATTGATGACACTCTGCGCGAAATCGCAACACTCACGGCAGAACTGGTTCATAATTTCAATCAGCGTTCCCACCCAAAGAATGGACAGGTCGCGACGTTATGTCGGAAAATCGAGAACGCCTCGCGTACGGTCGGTCTCACCGGATACCTGAAAGTTCTGGACGATTTTCGGGACTGTCATAAGCGATACGACGAAAATGCACGATCAGCCGTACTCCACAGGCTCGTGCGACTGGGGGCAAGCGCTCTTCGACAAGGCTGGGGTATCTGCGACCGCTGGGCGTGACTTCGACGCGAGGTTGCGCCTGGTTTTCTCGGCGCTAGGCTACGACCTGAATATATCAGGAAGCCATCATGTCAGACGCCCCCAGCTTTGTCCCTGAAACTGAGGAAGCCGTTCCAATCTACGTGTTGCGAACCGACACATTCGATGACCATTTGGCAACGCTGTCGACAGCCCAGCAAACCTGGATCAAAGGCCAGCGCTTCAAGGCGGAACCTGGACAATCGGTGCAGGTGCCCGGAGAAAACGGAGAAGTCGCTCAGGTTCTCGTGGGCGCACCTGATGCCACACCCCGCAGGACACGGTTTGACATAGCGAAAATTGCGCGAATGCTGCCACACGCCACCTACAAGATCGTAACTGGTCTGGAACGGGAGGACCTTGAAGAGGCGTCGCTTGCTTGGTTGCTGGCCGCATACAGCTTCCCCCAACCCAAAGGAGGCCCATCTGCAAAGTCTCACTTGGTTGCCCCCGCGAACATTGACGTAAAGCGCATTGAAACGATCGCTAGAGGAGAATTCCTTACGCGTGATCTGATCAACGCGCCCGCAAATCAATTGGGCCCGGATGGAATTGAAAACGCTGCAAAAAAGCTAGCGGACGAATTTGGAGCGACTGTCTCCAGCATCGTCGGATCCGACCTTTTGGAGAATAACTTCCCGCTTGTTCATACTGTTGGGCGCGCCGCCAATCGAGACCCCAGACTGATCGATCTTCGGTTTGGGGATACAGGCCCGAAAGTAACACTCGTGGGCAAGGGCGTCGCTTTTGACACTGGGGGTCTGAACCTGAAGCCCGGCGGGTCGATGGCGCTCATGAAAAAGGACATGGGAGGTGCGGCAACCGTATTGGGTTTGGCGCAGATGATCATGGGGCTACAACTCCCGGTTCAATTACGCGTTCTGATCCCTGCTGTTGAGAACAGTGTCGCGGGCAATGCCTTTAGGCCCGGTGATATCCTGACCGCGCGAAATGGCTTGAGCATTGAAATTAACAATACCGATGCGGAAGGGCGCTTGGTTCTTGCAGATGCGCTCAGCTACGCCACCGAGGAGCCTACAGATTTGCTGGTTTCGATGGCAACGTTGACGGGTGCCGCACGGGTCGCCGTCGGACCGGATTTAGCCCCGTTTTACACCGACGATGATGCGCTTTCACAGGCTCTTAGCGCCGCTGCAAGCAAGGTTCGCGATCCGGTTTGGCGGATGCCGTTTCACGAACCTTATGAGAAAATGATCGAGCCCCTTACCGCTGATCTGGACAATGCGCCTTCAGGAGGGTTCGCAGGTTCAATCACAGCAGCCCTGTTTCTGCGTCGGTTTGTGGGGACCGCTCGCTATATCCATTTTGATATTTATGGGTGGCAACCAAGCGCTGCGCCAGGGCGCCCAAAGGGCGGTGTTGGACAAGGGGCGCGCGCATTACTTGAAGCGCTGCCAACACTTATCGGATAACTCAATGGATCGCCGACGTGTTGCCTTTGACGGAATCGTAGCGCTTTCGAGCCTGAAAGGCGCGGTTCCTGCAACGACATTTGTTGAGGGCATAAACAAGAATGTTGTGCTGCCGGTTGCTGATCTTTTGCGCTCGCCCAATGGCGGACTAGACAAGAACCTGCTTTACGGCGAACCCGTTACCTTGATCTCGCGCTCAGGTGGGATGGGCTTCATTCAATGCCTAACCGACGCTTACTGCGGCTATGTGAAGATCGATGCATTGGGACAAACGCTCGAACCATCGCACCGCGTCATCGCGCGTAGCTCTCATGTTTATTCGGATGCGGATTTCAAATCACCAATGGTAATGCAGGTCTCATTTGGCAGCTTACTTCAGTGCAAAGAAAAGAAAGGACGGTTCCTGAAGATTCAAGAGGGCTGGGTGCCAGAGGAACACGTTGCCAACCTTGCAACATCTCCGACTGATCCAGTCGAAATGGCGGAGCGTTTTATTGGCACGCCTTACCTTTGGGGTGGCAACACCGGGTTTGGTATTGACTGCTCAGGTCTGATTCAGGCAGCCCATTTGGCCTGCGGAATAAGCTGTCCTCGCGACAGCGACATGCAAGAGGCTGAGTTCGGAACCCAATTAGGTAACAACGCACCTCTTCAACGCGGCGACCTGGTCTTCTGGAAGGGTCATGTTGGCATACTTCAGGACAAAGACACTTTGCTTCACGCGAATGCACACCACATGATGACCGCACGCGAACCTTTGAAGGATGCGATCACGCGAATTGGCGCCAATGAATTTGGGACAGTCACTTCGTTCAAACGACTTTAGTCAAGATCCACCGCTCGGATAAGTTTTCGCTCCAACACGCGCAGAACTGTCTTCAGGTCATTTCCTCGTTTTAGGATCTGACCGTCCATTCCCAATACAACATATTGCCCCTGCCGGTTCGCCAGTTTGGGGCGCTTCTCAATTCGGTACAGCGGATGTTCTGCGGTGCGCCGGAAAACAGAAAAGATTGCAGCATCGCGCAGACTAGAAATCCCGTAGTCTCGCCATTCTCCGGCCGCCACCATGCGCCCATACAGCGAAAGTATCACCGAAAGCTCTGTTCGATGGAAATGAACGCTTTGAGGTGTGTTTGGAAAGCTGACAGGCGTTTGTAATGTCATGGGATGATCGTGACCCGCAAAGCTTACCAAATCAAGGCGCAATCCAATCCGTTTCGTTATGAAACTGAGTGGACACAAAAATACCCAAACTCTTTCGCGACAATGACACCATTCGCCTCCAATCAGAACATGTCGAGGGTAGAAACACCCTGATCCCGGTGCCACGTTTTAATGCCCCCACCCAGTACGGGGCACCGGGATCGACGACCAATTCGCAGTCTCACTTAACCGCTTCTCCCGTTGATGAAACTGCACTCACCTGTCGCTAAATGCTCCGTGATTTACCAGTCGCCTCTCGAACTCGGCTATCCTTTTAGGCGCTTCAACATCGGTTGCGATCATCTCGCTGACAATTGCTTCGACAAGTGCGAAGCCTGCGGTAATGCTAGGAAGGGTCTGTGGCCCCTGCATCTGAAGCGTAAACACAATCTCGGCCTGGCGTGCGATGGGAGATGTATATCCATCCGATATCGCAATCACACGCACACCGCGATCAATCGCGACTTTATGAGCCCGTGTCAGTTCAGTCGAGTAGGGCGAGAACGTGATCAAAACCACCACGTCTTCTTCTGTAGCATTCGTAAGCACATCCAGAATGCTGCCTGCTTCAACAACAGGCCGCGAAAAACTTGGGAACGCCATACGGCCATTGTAAGAAAAGTAATGCGCCAAAGCGAAGCTGCTCCGAACACCAACGCAAAATACATTCCGTGCACTGATCAGCAATTGTGCCGCGTCTTCGATCGCTGAAGCATTCTCTTCTGAAAGGATTGATTCGACGTTCGAGACGGTGTTGCGCTTGATACCCTCCAGCAATCCTTCATCGTGCGTATCGGCCAGAAGCTGCGCGCGTTCTCCATAGCTGCGTATGGGGCGCATGAAAGCAACCTGAAAGTTCTTGCGACAAGCCTCAAAGCCAGTAAAGCCCATCGCAACCGCAAAGCGATACACAGAGTTTGGGTTGGTCTGCGCGCGCTCAGCCAGGTCGCGCAAAGAAAACATAGCTATTTCATCGGGATGCTCTAATGCCCAGGCTGCGAACTGAGAAATAGCTGGTGCCCCGTCGCGCACCAAATCAGCCAGTGCATGGCGCAACTCGTTAGCAGTTCTGTATTCTGATGGCTCGTTGTTTCGCATAATAAAACATATGTTTCATCTGCTTGACAAAATCCAGAGATATGTTTCATTGCCGCCATCCGAGCGTGCTCGGACTAATAGGGAGTGATATCATGAAAACATATTTTGCAGGCGCCCTCGTGGCGGCCTCTGTTGCCTTTGGTGCAGCAGCTGCTTCTGCCCAGCAGACCTTTATCGCGATCGGCACCGGTGGTGTGACCGGCGTTTACTATCCGACTGGTGGTGCAATCTGCCGTCTGGTAAACCGCGATCGCGCAGATCATGGCATCCGGTGTGGCGTAGAATCCACCGGCGGGTCAGTCTTCAACATCAACGCCATCCGAGGTGGTGAGTTGGAGTTTGGTGTGGCCCAGTCCGACTGGCAGTACCATGCTTACAACGGCAGCTCGCGCTTTGAAGAGCAGGGCCCGATGGAAAACCTGCGTGCTGTTTTCTCCGTGCACCCTGAACCCTTTACAGTGGTTGCGCGTGCCGATGCTGGCATCTCGTCGTTCGAAGACCTCAAGGGCAAGCGCGTCAACGTCGGCAATCCAGGGTCCGGTCAGCGCGGCACTATGGAAGTTCTGATGGAAGCAATGGGTTGGACGATGGACGATTTCTCTGTCGCATCCGAGCTTCAAGCAGCTGAGCAGTCTCAGGCGCTTTGTGACAACAACATCGACGCTATGATCTACACTGTGGGTCACCCATCAGGCTCGATCCAGGAAGCAACCACCGCATGTGATTCTGTTCTGGTGAACGTTGCCAATGACGCGGTTGACGGCCTTGTTGCAGAGAACCCTTTCTATCGTACTGCCTCCATTCCAGGTGGCATGTATCGCGGTAACGATGCAGACGTCACAACCTTTGGCGTAGGCGCAACCTTCGTTACTTCGTCCGATGTTCCTGATGACGTCGTCTACACCGTTGTGAAGGCCGTGTTCGACAACATCGATCAGTTCCGCAGCCTGCACCCTGCATTTGCAAACCTCGACCCTGCCGAAATGGCAAATGACGGTCTGTCGGCGCCGCTCCACGCTGGCGCTGAGCGTTACTACCGCGAAGCAGGCCTTATCGACTAATCGGTCGGTATTAGCCAAAGAAAATTCGGCCGGGGCGCGCCCATATTGCGTCCCGGCCCTTCTATATATTGATCGCATCGAGGGGACGAGGGATGTCAGATCAGAACGGTAGCGAAGGCCGCCAATTTACCGACGAAGAACTACAGGATCTGGTTGCGAGCACGGATAGTGGCGCCCGAGATCCCTCAAACCGCAGCGTGGCTTTATTGATATCGGGCCTTGCTTTGGGGTGGTCGCTGTTTCAGCTTTGGATCGCCCAACCGCAGCTTTGGTTTGCGAAATACTTGCCGGTAATGAACTCGTCCGAAACCCGGCCGATGCACCTGACATTCGCCATTTTGTTGGCATTTCTTGCCTATCCGGCCTTCAAGAATTCACCGCGCGATCGTGTGCCTTTAGCCGACTGGATCCTGATGCTGATCGGCGGCTTCTGCGCCTTCTACGTTTTTCTCTTCGCCGACACGCTAGCCCTGACAGCGCGTTCAGGCTTGCCGACGCAAACACAGGTCATCGTTGGCGCAATCGGACTGGGCGTCCTGTTGGAAGCCAGTCGCCGTGCCCTTGGTCCTGCCCTGACCGTGGTTGGCTCGATCTTTTTGCTTTACGCGTACATGGGTACGGGCTGGCTGATCCCGGACTTGATTGAACACGAGGGACTTTCTTTCACCTCGCTAATAAACGCTCAATGGCTGGATACAGGCGGTGTCTTCGGCATCCCGCTGGGCGTGTCTACAGCGTTTGTCTTTCTGTTCGTTTTGTTTGGTTCGCTTCTCGATAAGGCGGGTGCAGGCAACTATTTCATTAAGCTCGCCTTCGCCGGGCTCGGACACCTTCGGGGCGGGCCTGCAAAAGCGGCTGTGGTTGGATCTGCCATGACGGGCCTTATCTCGGGATCGTCGATCGCCAACGTTGTCACGACCGGCACGTTCACAATCCCTTTGATGAAACGTGTGGGCTTTACCCGCGAGCAAGCTGGATCGGTTGAAGTTGCATCGTCGGTGAATGGTCAGATCATGCCACCCGTGATGGGCGCCGCGGCCTTCCTGATGGTCGAATTCATCGGCATCTCATACGTCGAAGTCATCAAACACGCCTTCATCCCTGCCGTGATTTCCTACATCGCGCTGGTTTACATCGTGCACCTCGAGGCGCTGAAAAAAGACATGCCAGCACTGGGCGAGGCGAAGAGTTTCGCTGGAATGATCCTGAAATTCTTCATCGGGTTCATCATTGCGGGCATCGGTTTCACAGCCCTGATTTATGGCGTGAACGGGCTGCGGGCCGCGGTCCCGAGCCTAACAGGCACTATCATGATGACGGTTCTGGCGGCCGTGTATATCTGGCTGGTGGCAATTGCGGCGCGCAAACCCGATCTCGAAGTGGATGATCCAAACGCGACCGAAATCAAACTGCCCGAGGTCAAAGACATCTACTCAACTGGCCTGCATTACGTCCTGCCAATTCTGGTTCTTGTCTGGTTCCTGATGGTTGAACGTCAAAGCCCCGCGCGCTCAGCGTTTTTTGCAACCTCGCTGATGATCGGCATCATCGTGACACAGCGCCCCCTGAAAGCGTTCTTCCGCGGACAGGCCGCCAGTATGGCAGAGGAATTCCGCAACGGTCTGATCGACTTGCGCGAGGGCCTAATTGCGGGCGCGCGCAACATGATCGGTATCGGGGTCGCGACCGCTGCAGCGGGTATCATCGTCGCAACGGTGACCCGGACCCCCATCGGTACGGAACTTGCGGGGCTCGTGGAGCAACTGTCGGGTGGCTACCTGATCATCATGCTGGTGCTCGTCGGGTTGTTCTCCCTGATCCTTGGAATGGGTCTGCCGACCACAGCAAACTACATCGTTGTGTCGTCTCTGATGGCATCAGTTGTCGTGAGCCTTGGCGCACAAGAAGGCCTGATCGTACCACTGATCGCGGCGCACCTTTTCGTATTCTACTTTGGGATCATGGCGGATGTGACACCGCCCGTGGGGCTTGCAAGTTTCGCGGCCGCCGCTGTTTCGGGCGGAGATCCGATCAAGACCGGCTTCACGGCCTTCTTCTACAGTTTGCGCACTGTGGCGCTGCCCTTCCTGTTCATCTTCAATCCGACGCTCATTCTTTACGGTGTCGATTTGGGAACGATGGAAGGCGTGCTACAAGCGGTGTCCGTCTTCGTGATTGCCACATTTGCGATGCTGCTCTTTGCAGCAGCAACACAGGGCTATTTCCTCGCGAAATCTAGGATCTACGAAAGCGCGGCCCTGCTTCTTGTGGCCTTTACGCTGTTTGTTCCCAATGTCTGGCTGAACATGGTGCAAGATCCGTTCCGCACAATCCCGCCGACACAGTTCGAACAAGCGTTGGGCGAGGTTGTCGAAGGCGAGCAATTGCGCTTGCTGATCAAGGGTCCAGATTTCAACACCGGAGAAACTGCCGAGACAACGCTCGTGGTCAATGCCGAAGGGTCGGACGCCGCAACTAGGTTGAGCAACACGGGACTTCTGCTTCTTCCAGAAGGCGATGTGATGCGCCTTGATGAACCGATGTTTGGCACAGAGACTGCTGAGGCTTTGATCGACTTCGACTTCTACACCGACGATCCCGTCACTCTGGCGGCCGTTCAGATCAAACAGGATCGTATGCCAGAGCAGATCTTCTACATCCCTGCCCTGCTGCTGCTTGGGCTGGTGATCGTATTACAACGTCGTCGGCAAACGAAGCCCGCCTTCTAAGGAAAGACCACCATGTTCAAGACCATCCTCCTTCCGATTGATCTGGGCGCCCCTGCAAGCTGGAACAAGGCCTTGCCGGCGGTATTTCGGTTATCCCAACCGGAAGGACTTATTCTCCACGTGGTAACCGTGGTCCCTGACTTTGGCATGTCCGTAGTCGGCAGTTTCTTTGAGTCTGATTTCGAAGACCGCGCTTTACACAAGGCGGGTGAAGATCTCAGCGCATGGGTAAACCAGAACATTCCAGAAGGCATTGAAGTCCATCCGCATGTCGCGCACGGCCGTGTCTATGAAGAGATTATGAAGGCTGCCGACAAACTTGATGTCGATGCTGTCGTCATGGCATCTCATACACCAGAGCTGGGTGACTACCTTCTTGGTCCAAATGCCGCGCGTGTAGTGCGACACGCTCGGCAATCTGTGTTCGTCGTTCGAGGAGAGTAAGGCTTTGAGCCATATATTCGGACGCGGATCAAAATCCTTGCCAACCGCCATGCGCGGGGAGGGTTGTTATCTCTACGATTCTTCCGGCAAAGCATATCTGGACGGCTCTGGTGGTGCCGCCGTGTCCTGCCTTGGGCACTCAGATGAGGCGGTAAAGAATGCGATTCGCGACCAACTGGACCAGTTCGCTTTCGCGCATACTGGTTTCTTCACGTCTGAACCCGCTGAAGAACTTGCAGATCTGTTGATCGCCCATGCCCCCAAGGGCATCGAACGCGTCTATCTTCTATCTGGTGGTTCCGAGGCGGTTGAAGCCGCGATCAAATTGGCGCGTCAGTACGTGCTGGAGATCGGCCAGCCCCAGCGGCACCGTATCATTGCCAGACGGCAGAGCTATCACGGAAATACATTGGGTGCGCTTGCAGCTGGGGGCAACGCGTGGCGGCGGGAAAAGTACGCACCACTGTTAGTGGAAACCAGCCATATTGATGCGTGTTTCGAATATCGCGGTAGACGAGACGAAGAAACAGCATGGGAATACGGCCAGCGCACGGCAAACGCTTTGGAAACAGAAATTGAGCGCCTTGGTTCTGAAAGCGTTCTAGCGTTTATCGCCGAACCGGTGGTCGGTGCGACCGCTGGTGCAGTGCCTGCCGTAGATGGATACTTTAAACGCGTACGGGAGATCTGCGACAAACACGAGGTTCTGCTGATTCTCGACGAAGTGATGTGCGGAATGGGTCGAACCGGTCACTTCTTTGCAAGCGAATATGACGAAATTTCACCTGACATAGTGACAATCGCAAAAGGTTTGGGGGCTGGCTACGCCTCTATCGGGGCGATGCTCTGTTCTGGTCAGATCTATGACGCGATCGCAAACGGGTCCGGTAGCTTCCAACATGGCCATACCTATCACGGACATCCATTGGCCGCGGCCGCAGGAAAAGCCGTTGTGGAGGCCCTAGTTAACCGCAAAATCGTGAATCAAGTCACTTCAAAGGGCGATTTACTCATGGATGCGCTCCAGCACGCCTTTGGCCAGCACCCCCATATCGGCGACCTACGCGGCAGAGGGCTGTTTAGGGGCGTAGAACTGGTTGAGGATCGCGATACCAAAACGCCGTTCGATCCTGCCCGAAAATTGCATCAGAAAATCAAGGCTGCCGCAATGGAGAACGGGTTGATCTGCTACCCAGCAGGCGGAACGGTTGATGGAAAGTCTGGCGACCACGTGCTTCTGGCGCCCCCATTCATCATCTCGGGGGCACAGATCGACGAACTCGTCGACAAGCTCCACACGTCGATAGACATGGCACTATCCGCGTAACAGTCGCCACGACTACGCATCTGATTTGAAGTGGTGAGCCGTGCAGGATTCGAACCTGCGACCCACTGATTAAAAGTCAGTTGCTCTACCAACTGAGCTAACGGCCCACTGAGGGCTGCACCTACAAAAGCACCTCCCCGCGGTCAAGCGCCTTTTCAAGCAAACCTTTCAAATGATTTGCAGCCACGCTATATGCCGCGCGATGACAACAACCCGACCCTCCGGCCTGCCTTTCATGAAGATGCATGGGCTTGGCAACGATTTCGTCGTGATCGACAGGCGCGTGCAAGCGCATAATCTGTCGGAGTCTTTGGTGCGCGCGATTGCCGACAGGCACTGCGGCATCGGATTCGATCAACTCGCAACCATCGAAAATTCAGATGAGGCCGACGCGCATCTAATCTTCTTCAATGCAGACGGGTCTACATCTGCCGCCTGCGGCAACGCGACCAGATGTATCGCAAGGCATTTAATGAACGAAACCGGGCAGGCGTCGCTGATTCTGACGACAGAGCGTGGCACGCTGTATGCGCGGGATATGGGTGACAATCGAACCGCCGTGAATATGGGACACCCGCAGCTCAATTGGACTGAAATTCCGCTTTCGCAAGACACCGATACCTTGCATCTGCCGATTAAAGGCGACCCGGTTGCAACGGGCATGGGCAATCCGCACTGCACCTTTTTTGTCAACGACGCTGAAGACGTCGATCTCGCTTCATTGGGCCAGTTTGAGCATCATCCGCTTTATCCCGAGCGTACGAACGTGCAGGTCGCCAGCCTGATCGCAAAGAACTACCTGCGCATGCGGGTATGGGAACGTGGTGTCGGCCCAACACTGGCCTCTGGGTCGTCTTCCTGTGCGGTGGCTGTCGCTGCGCATCGCCGGGGTCTGACCGACAAAACGGTCTCGATCGAGCTTGATGGCGGACGTATCGAGATCGACTGGCGCGAGGATGGCGTCTGGATGACCGGTCCGACCGTTCATGTATGCGACGGATTCCTGACGCCCGAATTTGTTGCGCAGGCCTGAAATGGCAAACCGTGCCCCTGTATTTTCCAACCATGGATGTCGCCTGAACGCTTATGAGACAGAGGCGATGAAAGAGCTTGCAGCATCTGCGGGCTTGGACAACGCGATAATCATAAACACCTGCGCTGTCACCGCAGAAGCTGTACGCAAGGCGCGACAGGACATTCGCAAGCGCGCCCGCGAAAATCCAAATGCACGGATTATCGTAACAGGGTGTGCGGCACAAACCGAACCGGACCGATTTGCGGAGATGCCCGAGGTGTCCCATGTAATCGGGAACACCGAGAAGATGGATATTCAAACATGGCAAGGTCTCGCCTTGGGGGGCGAACCTATTCAGATTGATGACATCATGTCAGTCACCGAAACCGCAGGCCATTTGATAGATGGGTTCGGAACACGATCGCGCGCTTATGTTCAGGTGCAAAATGGCTGCGATCACCGCTGCACGTTTTGCATCATTCCATACGGGCGCGGGAATTCACGTTCGGTCCCGGCAGGTGTGGTCGTGGATCAGATCAAGCGTCTGGTGGATCGTGGGTACAACGAAGTGGTTTTAACAGGCGTAGACCTGACATCGTGGGGTGCAGATTTACCCGGCAGTCCGTCTCTTGGTGATCTGGTGCGTCGCATCCTCAAGCTGGTGCCCGATCTTGCCCGTCTGCGTATCAGCTCCATCGATAGTATCGAAGTCGATCCCGCCCTCATGGAAGCAATTGCGACGGAACAACGCTTGATGCCTCACCTACATCTTTCGCTGCAAGCGGGTGATAACATGATCCTGAAACGGATGAAGCGCCGGCATCTCCGGGAAGACGCGATCAGATTCTGCGAAGAGGCACGAAATCTGAGACCGGATATGACCTATGGTGCCGATATCATTGCAGGTTTTCCAACCGAAACCGATGCCATGTTTGAGAACTCGCTGAAGCTGGTAGAAGAATGCGATTTGACCTGGCTCCATGTGTTTCCCTATTCGCCACGCCCCGGCACCCCTGCTGCGCGTATGCCCGCAGTAGCCGGTGCCACAATCAAAGATCGCGCTGCCCGGTTGCGCAACGCCGGGGACGCTAAGGTTCGCGAACATCTGGCTGCGCAGATCGGACAAACCCATCAAGTTCTCATGGAGTCGCCACGCATGGGTCGCACGGCACAATTCGCGGAGGTGACTTTTGAAACTGACCAACCTGAAGGCCAGATCGTGACCGCTATGATTACTGACCAGTCGGGCAATCAATTACGCGCATAGAGTTGGATCAACGGAACCCATTCAATGCACCCCAACCCTGCCTTTCGCTCTAAAAATGACCGACCTTCCATTGATTTCGTGCGCCAACGTGCGTTTGGCGTTTTGACCGTCAATGGGTCTGAACATCCGCTTGTCGCCCATATACCGTTCCGACTGGATGAAAAGACTGCTTCAATCGAGCTGCATCTGATGCGATCGAACCCGATTTGGCGCGCAGCCGAAACCGAACTGCCCGCATTGATCGCTGTGACTGGGCCCGATGGGTATATTTCGCCAGATTGGTACGACGTGCCCGACCAAGTCCCCACCTGGAACTATGTTGCCGTCCATTTGCACGGAACGCTTTCACGTGTCCCACAAATTGAATTGAAGGACGTGCTGGATCGCCTCTCAGATACCTTTGAAAGCAGGCTGGCGCCAAAGACGCCTTGGCGCAGTGCAAAAATGAGTGACGGCGTGATGGACCGGATGATGCGTATGATCGTTCCCATGCGCATGACGATCACAAACATCGAGAGCACCTGGAAGCTCAACCAAAACAAGCCCGACGACGTTCGAATGCGTGCTGCCTCAAAGGTAGAAACCGGCTTTGGGTCTGAGCTTGCGGCCCTTGCCACCCTGATGCAGGCTCCACCAAAACCAGTGGAGTAAGCTCATGGAACTGATGATCTCACCGGCATCGCCCTACGTGCGAAAAGCGCGTGTTGCCATTCGCGAATTGAACTTGATGGATGTCGTGAAGGAAACCGAGGTCACAGCGACCATCATAGGCGATCCAACCGACGCGCTTCTGGCAGCTAATCCCACCGGAAAGATCCCGACCCTGACACGTCCTGACGGCCCGGCGATTTACGACAGCCGCGTTATAACCCGATTTTTGAACGACCACGCTGCGGGCGCGCTTTATCCCGAAGCCCGGCTTTGGGAAGTGCTCACGCTGGAAGCCACTGCAGATGGCATGATGGATGCAGCGGTGAACATGGCCTATGAAGTCCGCTTTCGAAGCGAAGACATGGTCTTTGACGCCTGGCTCGAAGGTCAGTGGCGCAAGGTCACCCGATCGTTATTGACGATAGAGTCACGCTGGCTAAGCCATCTGTCCGGACCGCTTGATATGGCTCAGATCGCAGTCGGGTGCGTTCTGGCGTATCTGGACCTTCGCCATGATGCTCGGCACTGGCGCGCCTTGGCGCCAAACTTGGCGGCCTGGGAGGCGGAGTTTTCAAAGCGCCCATCGATGCAGGAGACCAAACCGGCCTAAGCCCGGCCGAAGAGTTTCTTCAGCCTGCGACGTACCGGACCCGGCTTCCGGAACGCCCGGTCAGCGCCCCACCCCAGAAGTGCGCCCGCAAGCGTCTGCCATATATCATGCCAGCCGCTGGTCACCCGGCTTGTCCCTGTGAAGGCCGCCGCAATAAGGACCACGCCCTGCCCGACCGGATGCGCTTTCAGACATGTCTGTGCAAGCGAGCTTGCCCCGAAAACAGCAGTTGCGGTGTGACCAGAGGGAAATCCTTCCGATCCACCATTGGGGCGTTGATTGATGCTGCGGTCTCCAAGGACAAATTTGCTCGTCCGAAGCGTTGCGAACATCACGCCGAATCTCAAGAAATACTCTGCGCCATTTCCATTCATCGCTTCACACCCCCAAGCAAGCAGTGGCAGTGCGATCTGCATGTTAGTGCCGATTCCCTTCCCATGCTCGTCCCACGGCGAAAATATGACGACAGCGGCCATGGTAAAACCGACTATTCGGATTCGCCAAGCATCTGTTATATATTCACAATTGAACATCTGGAGGGTCCCAAGCTGAACGACAACACGCTGGTCGGTCTTTCGTGGCAACACAAGAGGGGTGCGGCAATGCTGCGCGGACTTGCCCCCTCGACGCCCGCACCCCGACGCCTATAAATCCTTTCAATCGGTATGTGAGTTCGTTCACGTGCCCGTTCTTTTGTGACGCATTCGCTGGCAAGACGTCGGCCGCTGAGAAGGAGAGACCCTCGTGTCCCACGCAGAAGACCCAGAAGGCACTCGCCGCGACTTTCTGTATTACGCCACTGCCGGTGCAGGGGCCGTCACTGCAGGCGCCGCTGCATGGCCTCTGATCAACCAGATGAACCCATCCGCAGATGTTCAGGCCGCGTCCACGCTGCGCGTAGATGTTTCGGTTGTTGAACCAGGAACCCAGCTGACTGTTTTGTTCCTGGGCAAGCCGATCTTCATCCGCCGTCGCACCGAAGAGGAAATCTTGGCAGCACAAGATGTCGACCTGTCAACGCTAATCGATGACAACGCGCGCAACGCGAACGTTTCGGACACTGCAGATGCAGCCGACGTGAACCGTGCGCTAGGCGAAACCGGTGAGTGGTTGGTCATGCAGGGCGTTTGCACCCACTTGGGCTGCGTACCGCTTGGCGATGGCGCCGGTGAGTTTGGCGGTTGGTTCTGCCCCTGCCACGGCTCGCACTACGATACCTCTGGGCGGATCCGTAAAGGTCCTGCGCCGGAAAACCTGCCAGTACCGGCAGTTGAATTCGTTGACGAAACCACATTGTTGCTCGGCTAAGGGAGACGACGACCATGGCTGGAATTCCACACGACCATTACGAGCCAAAATCTGGCGCAGAAAAGTGGCTGCACAAGCGGTTGCCTATCGTCAGCTTGGCCTACGACACATTGATGATCCCAACGCCAAAGAACCTCAATTGGATGTGGATCTGGGGCATCGTCCTGACCTTCTGTCTTGCTATGCAGATCATCACCGGGATCATTTTGGTGATGCATTACACCCCGCATGTTGATCTGGCGTTTGCGTCGGTCGAGCACATCATGCGGAACGTGAATGGCGGTCATATGCTGCGTTACCTGCACCAGAACGGCGCGTCGCTGTTCTTCGTTGCGGTCTATGCCCACATCTTCCGCGGGCTTTACTACGGGTCCTACAAGGCCCCACGCGAGATCACATGGATCATCGGTATCCTGATCTTTGTCCTGATGATGGGCACGGCCTTCATGGGGTACGTTCTGCCTTGGGGACAAATGTCCTTCTGGGGCGCGACCGTGATTACTGGCCTGTTTGGCGCTATACCGTTCATCGGCGAGCCTCTGCAAACTTGGCTTCTGGGCGGACCAGCCGTAGATAACGCGACGCTGAACCGCTTCTTCTCACTGCACTATCTGTTGCCTTTCGTGATTGCTGCGCTGGTTGCAGTACACATCTGGGCCTTCCACACCACCGGGAATAACAATCCGACAGGTGTTGAAGTACGTCGCACATCGAAAGAAGAAGCCGAGAAAGACACTTTGCCCTTCTGGCCGTATTTCGTCATGAAGGACCTGTTTGCACTGGCACTGATCATGGTGGTCTTCTTTGCCATCGTGGGCTTCATGCCAAACTATCTTGGGCACCCCGATAACTACATCGAAGCTAACCCACTGGCGACACCTGCACACATCGTTCCGGAATGGTACTTCTTGCCCTTCTACGCGATCCTGCGGGCCTTTACTGACGACGTTTGGGTCGTGATGTTTGCGAGCTGGATCACTGGCGGTATCATCGATGCGAAGTTCTTCGGTGTGCTGGCGATGTTCGGTGCGATTGCTGTGATGGCCCTTGCGCCCTGGCTTGACACATCATCGGTTCGTTCAGGCAAATTCCGCCCGATGTTCAAATGGTGGTTTGGTCTTTTGGTGATCGACTTCGTTGCCCTGATGTGGCTGGGCGCAATGCCCGCAGAAGAGCCCTATGCAACTTTCTCGCTGATCGCATCGGCCTACTGGTTTGCGTACTTCCTGATTATCCTCCCGCTTTTGGGCGTGATCGAGAAGCCGCTTCCACAACCGGCGACCATCGAAGACGATTTCAACGCGCATTACGGCAAGGCTGACGCCTCCGGTTCGGCCCCAGCGGCCAGCCCCGCCGAGTGACCCGAGAGGATATGAAAACCATGTTCAAGAAACTCGCACTCACCGCAGTATTGGCTCTGTCGCTGACCAGCGGCACAGCCAATGCGGCAGGCGGCGCCGGTTATGTTGAGGACTACAGTTTCTCATTTGAAGGGCCGTTTGGCACTTACGACACCGCACAGTTGCAACGCGGCCTGCAGGTTTACACTGAAATCTGCTCCGCGTGCCACGGCCTACAATACGTTCCACTGCGCACGTTGCATGATAAGGGTGGCCCCGAGCTCCCCGAAAACCAAGTGCGCGCGTATGCGGCGTTCTATGAAATCTTTGACCCTGCACTGGATGATTACCGTGAAGCCCGTCCAACGGATAACTTCCCGGGCTCGAACCTCGAGAACGCGCCAGACCTGTCGCTGATGGCGAAAGCGCGCGCTGGTTTCCACGGGCCATATGGTCTTGGTATCAACCAGTTGTTCCGCGGAATGGGCGGAGCGGAATACATCGCGTCTCTTCTGAACGGCTACACCGGTGAAGAAAAAGAAGAAGCCGGTGCAATTCTATATGAGAACACCGCATACCCTGGTGGATACATCTCGATGGCGCCTCCGCTTTGGGGTGATGACGTGGACTTTGCAGATGGGTCTTCGACGGAACTTGAAGCGGTTGCTCAAGACGTCGCTGCATTCCTGATGTGGACAGCAGAGCCCAAGTTGAACCACCGCAAGCAAGCCGGGTTCACGGCTGTGTTCTTCCTGACCATCCTGACCGTGTTGCTTTATTTGACCAACAAGCGCATCTGGGCGCCGATCAAGGCGCGCGCCAAGCGTCAGCCTGCTGAATAACCGCAGATACGCACTGTTTTGAAAACGCGTCCTTCGGGGCGCGTTTTTTATGTCCCCAGATAGGCTCGCAGCTCAATCGGCGGATCAGCGAAGAGTTCATTGGTCAGTTTGGGTGCCTGAGCCACCCCATCATTCACGAAGACTGTGTAATCAGCAAAGCGCACCGCGTCGTCCGGATCGTGGGTGACCATCAAGACTGTTGCCCCAGAATTCTCCGCCATCTCCGAAACAAGCGACAACATCTCACGACGCAGCCCCGGCCCCAAAGCCGAAAAGGGCTCGTCCAAGAGCCATAGCGCACGATTCCGGATCAGAGCTCTTGCAAGTGCAACCCGGCCCTGCTGTCCGCCTGAAAGCGCGGCTGGTCTACGATCCGCATAATTTCCCAAGCCAACGCGATCTAACGCTCCTTCCACGCTTTGCGTTTGCTCTGCGTTCAGCTTCAACGAAGGATTAAGACCCAAACTAACATTCTGGGCGGCCGTCAAATGACCAAACAGATTATGATCCTGAAACAGCATTGTAACCGGCCGCTTCGCGGGCGGTTGGTCATCAATTCGTGCTGTTTCCCAAAAAATGCATCCCTCATACGGATCGAGAAACCCCGCTACAGCTGACAACAGCGTGGATTTGCCAGCACCCGATGGTCCAACGACGGCAAGGCGCGCGCCGCGTGGGAGCGTCCAGTCAACGCGAAGCTTAAACTGACCTTGTTGAAGCAGTACGTTTTCAAACCGCAGCATTAAAGCGCCCTCCGCGATCAAAAATCCAGAAGATGCAAAGCGTCAAAGCCATTAGAACAAGTGCGGCCCCGGCTGCTGCGTCCATCTGGTAGCTTCCCATAAGCTGGTAAATGGCCAGCGGCAGGGTTCCTCGATCTGCAGAGCCAAATAGCGCAATCACACCCAGATCGCCCATGGAAAGTGCTGCCGTCAGCCCCGCCCCAAAACCATGTGCACGGCGTAATCTCGGCAAAACAATCAGTCTCATCCAGTTGCTTCGCGACATTCCCAGCGCCACAGCGAGACGACCATGATGCGCGTCGACCTTTCTCAGTTCCGGAACGAGTGAACGCAGCACAAATGGCAAACTCATTACCGCATTGACGAATGCCGTTAGCGGAAGGACGACACTTCCCGGATCGATCCAAGGCCGTAGCCCCACAAACGCCCCCAATCCCAAAACCAAAGGGGACACCGCGATAGGCAAGGCTGCCGCAAAGTGGGGCCAACCGGTGGGAAAACGTGCCAAGGTTGTTGCGATTGGCAATGCCAAAACCAGCATGATCGAAACGGATACTATTGCGACACACAATGACCGCAGCGCCGCCATCCAGATCGTGTCGGGGAGGTTACTGACAAACGGAAAGCCTCGCACCAAGATCATCAGGATGGGAAACAGGAGAAATCCGAGCCCCAATAGAAGCACGGCTATATCCTGGGCACGCACCCACTTCCCCCCTTTGGGCAATTGCAATCTGGTTGCGTCTAGGCCTCCAAAACCGTCAGGTGCGGTTGGCACCATGCGGATTGCCAAAACGGCAACAGCACATAGCGCAACCTGGACAGCGCCAAGCGCCGCCGCGCGCGACAGATCAAATTCGAACCGAAAGGCCTGATAGATCGCCAGTTCAAGTGTCGTTGCCCGCGGGCCACCGCCCATAGTCAGCGCCACTGCGAAAGATGTCGAACAAATCAAAAAGATTACCAAGAAGGCTCCTGGAAGCACGGCCTGCAAAACTGGGCGTTCCAGGTGTTGTGCAGCCTCGCTTGGTCCAAACCCCAGCGCATGGCCCAACCTGACTTGCTCTGACGGGATCGACAGCCAGCCCTGGAGGATCAATCGTGTCGCAAGCGGCAGATTAAAAAAGACATGCGTCAAGACAACGCCCTGCAGCCCATAAATTTCTATTGGCGGTAATCCGATCGACATCATCATCTGTGAGATCAGACCATTGCGTCCGAACACCGCCAGAACGCCAAGAACGGCCACAAGAACCGGCAATAGAAACGGTGCACCCAATAAGGTAATTGCCAACCCATAGAGTGGAAAGCGCCGCCTTATCAGCGCACGGGCAAGCGGTATGGCAAGGAGAACAGAGATTGCGGCAGACAGAACAGCCTGCAAAACCGTGAACCTCAGCGCCGCCCAATCTGAGGGACCGAGCCGGAGCGTTGAAGTGCCTGTCGCGGCAACAGCAAGCAATGCCCCAAGTATAACAACAAGCAAGGCCGCAGAAGCAGCCTTGCCCGCGCCAACGAGGCTTAGCGGCTGAGTGCGGTCAGCCATTCTTGTAATGCTGCATCGCGAACGCTTGCAGCATCTTCAGGAGACTTCAAAAGCGCCTGCGAAGGCTGGATCAGTGTTTCAAAACCTTCAGGCAAGCCATCTGTCGGTATCACAGCGGGATACATCCAGTTGGTTGTGGGGATGGCAGACTGGAAGCCGTCGCTCAGCATGAAGCTCAGAAATTGCTTCGCAAGCTCTGGCTGATCCGACCCTTCCAACATCGCTGCAACTTCCACCTGCATGTAGTGCCCTTCTGAGAAATTGGCCGCAGTCTTGCTGGCGTCTTGCTCGGCAATCAGATGATAGGCAGGCGATGTCGTGTAGCTGAGCACCATCTCGGCCTCGCCCTCAAGAAACAGCCCGTACGCCTCAGACCATCCCGAGGTGACCGTTAGAATATGCGGCGCCAAGCCTTCCCAAATTTGGGGTGCCCGGTCGCCGTAGGCCGCTTTCACCCACATCAGCAATCCCAAGCCAGGTGTGGAACTGCGCGGGTCTTGGATGACGATCTTCACATCATCGGGCAGCGCAATCAGCTCCTCGAAGCTACCCGGGGCGTTCGCCATATCAGCGTTGTGGACGAAGGCAAAATATCCCCAGTCAAACGGAAGAAAGGCATCGTCAGTCCAGGAGATCGGAAGATCCAGACTTGGGACTTCCAGACCGTGAGGGACCACAAGCCCCGCTTCACGCGCACGTGCTGTCAGGTTTGTGTCGAGGCCAAGGACGATATCGGCGTCTGAGTTGCTGCCTTCAAGCTGCAAGCGCGCCAGCAGAGCTGCGCCATCACCCGCTGCAACAAATTGCAGGTCGCACCCGCATGTTTCTTCAAAAGCTGCTTCGACAACCGGGCCTGGGCCCCAATCCGAAACAAAACTGTCATAGGTATAAACTGTAAGTACGGGTGACTGCGCATTGGCAATGCCTGCCAATGTCAAAAGTCCCGCAGCGATGAGGGATGTTTTCATCCTATCCTCCATGGCGACGGGCGAAGTGAAGCCGAGAGGATCTCGAAACCTTCCCTCCGCCGGTCTTAACCGGTTCAGGTTCAACGGGTCCGCACGAATTGCATCTCAGCCCAATGGGCCCCCCGAGGTGAGCGCACACTATGCAGGATCGCGAAAGGATCGCAACCCCAGATTAGATAGTTTAATATTAAACCAATTCCTCAAACGCAGGCCCCCCTTGGCAGCGACAGTCTCTCAGGGTAACCGGGATCGCGCGAAAGAGGTTTCGATATGTCGTTCAACACATTTGGCCATGTTTTCCGGGTTACGACTTGGGGTGAAAGCCACGGCCCAGCACTTGGGGCAACGGTTGATGGGTGCCCACCCGGTGTCCCAATTGATGCTGAGACAATCCAGCAATGGCTGGATAAACGGAAGCCTGGGCAAAATAAATTCACGACACAACGCCGCGAACCCGATGCCGTAAAAATCTTGTCGGGAACTTTTGAGGGCAAAACCACAGGCACTCCGATCCAATTGATGATCGAGAACACCGATCAACGGTCCAAAGATTATGGCGACATTGCCGAGAAGTTCCGCCCCGGACATGCGGATATCACCTATTGGCAGAAATACGGTATCCGTGACCCACGCGGGGGCGGTCGATCATCCGCGCGCGAAACAGCTGCACGTGTTGCGGCGGGCGGGATCGCGCGCGCAGCACTCGAACAGATCGCGCCTGAACTGATCGTCAAAGGCTACATGGTTCAAATGGGCCCGCGCGCAATCGATCGAGCCAAATTCGACTGGGATCAGATCGACCAAAACCCGTTCTGGACACCCGATGCCGCGGCTTCGGAAGACTGGGCCGCATACTTGGACAGTCTTCGCAAATCTGGGGAATCCGTCGGTGCAATCATTGAGGTTACAGCGCAAAATGTGCCAGTGGGGATTGGCGCGCCAATCTATGCAAAGCTCGATACCGATCTCGCCGCTGCCATGATGAGCATCAACGCCGTGAAGGGCGTCGAGATTGGAGAAGGTATGTCAGCCGCCATGCTGACGGGTACCGAGAATGCTGACGAGATCGCTTTCGGCCCGGATGGCCCGATCTATAGCTCCAACCACGCGGGTGGCATCTTAGGTGGAATATCAACAGGTCAGGATGTTGTCGTTCGCTTTGCAGTTAAGCCTACCAGCTCAATTCTAACGCCCCGCAAAACGATCACCAAAGCGGGCGACGCTGCAGAGATCATCACCAAAGGCCGTCATGATCCATGCGTTGGGATTCGCGCTGTTCCTGTTGGTGAGGCTATGATGGCCTGTGTATTGCTGGATCATATCCTATTGGACCGGGCCCAGACAGGCGAGGCTGTCCTTGGGAAAATTGGATGACCAGTTCCGCAAGAAATCTGCAAGATACCTTCATATTTAAGACAGATTCTTAGAATCTTTTTTCAGGAAGGGACTTTGTAGAGGCGCATGTCATGCGTTCTTGGACTGTATGTAAATCGTTTTGCGTTGAAGACTCTGGCGCCGTAACCGTCGATTGGACGCTCCTTACGGCTGCAGTGGTGGGCCTAGGTATGGCAGGGTCAGCCGCTGTCATTATGGGTGCCGATGATATATCCCATGACATTTCAAACCAAACCTCAGGTCAGGCTGTTTCAACAGAATTCAACAGCACATATCAGAACGTGTCCTTCTTTGACGACTTTGAAGACGGCCAGGCTCTGGGGTGGAGCGTAGCGCAAACCGACAATACCGAAGCGTCCTTGGGTGGAATTTTGGGCCGCTTTGGCGGAACAGGTGGCGCACAGATGGTACACAAAACCTGGGCTTTGGATCCAAACGCAAGCTTTGCAGTTGTTGAATTCGACTTGCATGCAATCGACACCTGGGATCTTGAGGCAATGTCAATTTTCCTGAATGACGCATTAGCCAGTCAGCGGACATTCTCGACACATGACGGGGATTTCGAGCGGCAACAGGTTATAGACAGCTCGCCCTCCAATGTTGCGATCACCTACGGCGCACACTCAAGCGCGGAGAACGGCTATTCCGTCCGTGGCGATGTCAAAAGCCACGATGAAACCGTAGCGGTTCGCATTGAAGTATCGGATCCCGGTAGCAGCCTGAAACTTGGCTTTGGCTCTACGCTAGATCAATCGATCGGTGACGAAAGCTGGGCCATCGACAACATGAGAGTCACATCGACCAACGACCCAGAGAGCGTTTAGGGCGGAGCGCTCACGCAGTGGCGGCACCCAAAGCAACATCCATCAATTCTTTGATCTGCGCTCGACCCGTTCCAGCAACAAGCCGGCCAAGTTCCTGATCGCCCTTCAACACCACCAGTGTCGACCGACGTGGAATACTCAAACGACGGGTGATGTCAGCGCTGCGGTACTGATCCCAGTCAACGCGTACAAAGACGATGTTCTCTTCATATGCAGGGTTTTCCGATTTCAGTCTGCCAAGCACACGGGCCTGAGCGGCACAGGTTCCACACCAGCTCGCGGCAAAATCCAAAAATACCGTTTTACCTGCGGCAAGCTCGCTGTCCACCAGACCAGGGTAATAGTCCACCATGCTGGCGGTCGCGGGCAGAGCGTAAGCAGCGGACGCTGCAGCGGAAAGGGCTAGAAATTTACGACGATCCATCAGGGAAAACCTTTCGGGTCAGAGTGAAACAGACAAATCAATAAGCCACGCAGGCAGGTTTTGAACCGCCCAGCTTTCGGCCATGTGGTGAACGCCGAACAGCAATCCGACCCCCACCCCAACGAACAACACACCCATGATCGGGCGCGCACGCCCCGCGAGTGCACGCATCGCAGCTTGACGCTTCAAGATAGTCGCGCGCGCGCCATAGGCCAGAACAAGGATGATGGTCGACACACCTAATGCAAAGCTCAACATAATACCGGTCGCCAACCCGAGACTTTCGCCTTGCCAGGCAAGCGCGATCGCACCGCCCAGAGTAGGGCCAATGCAAGGGGACCATACGGCTCCCAGAAGCATTCCACCCAGAAACTGGCCGTGCAGTCCGGTCTGATCTACGCGCTCAAGGCCTTCATCGGCGCGGCTTGCGAAGCCAGCGGTCGCTGTCGCAAACCCCGCGTTCAGTCGTGGTACAAGCAAAACCAGACCAAATAGGATCATTACTATCGCCGCAGCTTGACTGATCATTTCCTGATCGAGCCCGAAAGACCGGCCCACAGTTGCAATGCCAATCCCAAGTGCGACAAAGGCAAGGCTCATGCCGCCCGCCAGAGCAACTGGTCCCAAACGGTGGGACTGTACAGCGCTGGCAAGTACAATCGGCAGAACCGGCAAGACGCATGGGTTTATCAGCGTCAGAAGTCCAGCCGCATATCCAAGTAGCAGATCCATGGCATCTATAAACGCATGTGAGACCACGCTGTCATCTCACGACGCTGTCAGTTCACGCAAAGGTCAATCGGTTGTAACCGCGGATCTTCTGGCTCGGGACAATTGAACAGCAAGGATTCCAAACGTGATGATCGCGACGCCAAAAACATCCAGTGTGCCCATCGCCTCTCCCAACAGCACCGCTGCTATGGCGACCCCAAAGAACGGGTTGAGGAAATGGAACGTCGCTGCCCGTGTCGCACCAATCCTTTCGACCAACGCAAACCAGATCCACGTGGCGGCCAGCCCGGGAACGAGCGTGGTGTAAACAAACGCAAGTAGCAGGGTTCCACTGTAGCGCACCTCCCAGGTTTCGCTGATCAGCCCGACAAGGAGTAGCGCTGCGCCACCGACCCACATCTGATAACCGACCACCATAAGAAGGTTTCCGCCTGAGGACGCACCACGAACGCTAAGCGTTGCAACGGTTAAGGCGACCACACCGACTATGCAGATCGTAACCCCGAAAAGATCAACGCCCGCGTTCAGGCGTGTGCCCATAATCAATGCAGCACCGGCAAATCCTGCCACAAGCCCCGCAATGGCCAGCCAAGGCAGGCGCTCCTTTAAGAAGACCCAACTCGAAAAGGCCACCAATAGCGGCATCGTCGATGCTATGATTGCAGCCAGTGAAGCTTCGATCGTTCGCATCGCAATGAAGAACAGGCCCAGGTAGAGCGCGTTCTGACACAGGCCAAAAACAAAAGTGTTTCGCCATTGCGCCCGTGTCAGGCGAAAGCTCTGACCCATCAAAGCCGCAATCAAAACCGCTAAACCGCCAGAGATGAAGAAGCGCAGTGCGAGCGTAAGCATTGGAGGGGCATCCGCCACGATGATACGCGCTGACGTGAAAGCAGATGACCACATCAGCGCAAAAACCAGCCCCATTATGATCGCGCGCAAGTCCATGCATCCCCCCAATTCAAAAGGGCCGCCATTGGCGACCCTCGAAACGTTATAAAGCTTGGCTCAGATCAGCTGTTCACGCTGTCTTTAAGCGCTTTCGCTACGGTCATTTTCACAACCTTATCGGCCTCTTTCTTGATCTGCTCACCCGTTGCAGGGTTGCGCACCATACGTTCAGGACGCTCACGGCAATAAACTTTGCCAATACCGGGAAGCGTCACGGCACCCCCGCCGGAAACTTCCGAGGTAATTACTGCAGTCAGCGCTTCAAGCGCAGCACCTGCGGTTTTGCGGTCCATATCGGCCTGGTCTGCGATAGCGGCGATCAATTGGGTTTTAGTGAGCGGCTTTTGCGCCATTTGGTCTGTCTCCCTGTCTTGTGACGCGTTCATGGCGCATCAGCTATGTGAGCAACAGGTAAACAGGTGTTTTTGTGCCCCGGCAAGCGCATAAAGTCAAAAAACTTGAGGAAATTGGACGATTTCGCGTTCGTTTATAGAAATGCGGTCTCTTCGAAGCTGCGAAGTTTACGGCTGTGGATACGTTCGAGCGGCATACCACGCAGCGTCTCCATCGCCCTGATTCCAATAAGTAGGTGCCGCGCGACCTGTGTTTTATAGAAATCAGACGCCATTCCAGGCAGCTTCAGCTCACCATGCAACGGCTTGTCCGACACGCACAGCAACGTTCCGTAAGGCACTCGGAAACGGAAACCATTCGCTGCGATCGTGGCACTTTCCATATCAAGCGCAATGGCACGTGACTGGCTCAAACGACGCACCGGCCCGCTTTGATCCCTGAGCTCCCAGTTGCGGTTATCAAGCGTGGCGACGGTTCCAGTTCGCATGATCCGCTTCAGATCATAGCCTTCCAGTTCACTGACCTGAGCCACCGCTCTTTCAAGCGCAACTTGAATTTCCGCCAGGGGCGGGATCGGTACCCAGACCGGCAAGTCATCATCAAGCACAGCATCTTCACGCAGATAAGCATGGGCCAGCACATAGTCGCCGATGCTCTGACTGTTTCTGAGCCCCGCACAATGCCCCACCATCAGCCACGCATGCGGCCGCAGCACTGCAATATGGTCTGTCGCGGTTTTGGCATTAGATGGACCGACCCCGATGTTGACCAAGCTGATGCCACCCTGTCCTTTGCAGGTCAGATGATAAGTTGGCATCTGCGGCGCCTTGGCTGGAACCGGAATCTCGGCGTTGGGATCCGTGATCACAATGTTTCCGGGGGTGATAAGGCTATCGTAGTCGCTGTCTGGATTTGCCAGTTCCGCAAGTGCAAATGCGACAAACTCCTCCATGTAAAACTGGTAGTTGGTGAACAAAACGTGGTTCTGAAAATGCTCTGCCGCCGTTGCAGTGTAATGTTGCAAGCGGGCGAGCGAGTAATCAATGCGTTGCGCAGTAAACGGGGCAAGCGGGCTAGACCCGTCCTCGTGCTTGTAATCGAAACCGTTTACGATCTCGTCATGGGTCGTCGACAGATCGGGTACGTCAAAGACGTCCCTTAAAGTGAAGGTCAGCGCCCCGTCTTGCGGCACTGGACCGCCGTCTTCGCCGGACATCGCAAAATGCAATGGGATCGGTGTTGTCGATACGCCAATTGAAACACTGGTTGCATGGTTTTTGGTCACTAACGCGATCTGCTGGGTTAGATAGTTTTCGTAAAGATCCGGCCGCGTAACCGTTGTGGAATACATTCCAGGCTCGGAGACATGGCCAAAACTTAGCCGGCTATCAAGATGGTCATAGCTTGCCGTCGTTAAACGAATTTCCGGGTAATATGCGCGATAACGACATTCTGGAGGACCACCCCGCAGTACTTCAGCGAAGCGCTCGCGCAAAAACAACGTCGCCTCCTCATAGAGGCGTTTAAGCTCAGCGACCGCCTCGGCGGGGTCGGAATAGGGTTTCGGTTCGCCCTGCGCAGGGGCACAAATCGGAATTGTTTTCATTCTTGTTATTCTTTCTCAAACAAATCTATCAGTTCGAATTTCGTCACATCTACGAGACCAAGATCAGAAATTCGCAGTTCAGGGATGACCACAAGCGCAAGAAGCGAATGCTGCATGTAGGCGTTGTTCAATGTGCATCCGCAGTTCGCCATGGCTTCCACCATCTTATCGGCCTTTGCGGCAACTTCAGCCGCCGGGCTGTCTGACATCAATCCCGCAATTGGCAGCTCAATCAAAGCAAGTTCGTCCCCGTCCTTCCATACGGTTACCCCACCGCCGACCTCACCCAAACGATTTGCAGCCGCTGCCATAAGAAGCCTGTCGGTCCCCACCACAATCATGTGGTGACTGTCATGAGCCACCGTAGACGCAATTGCCATGTCGCCGTTGTATCCGAAGCCAGATACAAAGCCGTTCACGACCTTACCGGTGCCTTTGTGGCGTTCCACCAAGGCAATCTGGCACACGTCACCTTCGCTCTCGACGATCCCTTCACGCACTGGCAGATCCGCTAAAAGCGCCTTTGTAGGTGCTTGATTTTCAACGACACCGATCACTTTTGCTTTGACGCGATTGACCTCTGTCGGCGCCTTCACCTCGAAATCATGCAGGTTAAGAATTTTGCCAAGGTGAACAGTGCCGCGCACATCCTCGGGCCAGACCAGATGTGGGCATTCAACCTCGATCCTGCCCTCGCAGGCGACAGTGACACCGCGGGCAATAACGTGCTCGATGGGCAAATCCGTCAGCGAAGATGTCAGGATTACATCAGCGCGTCGTCCAGGCGCAATTGACCCAAGTTCGCGTTCCAAGCCGAAATGGGTCGCCGTATTAACGCTGGCCATCTGCAAAGCAATCAAGGGATCGCAGCCACAGGCGATGGCATGACGCACAACCCGGTCCATATGGCCATCTTGAACGAGCGTACCCGAATGGCAGTCATCCGTGCACAAAATGAAATTCCGTGGGTCGAGCCCCTTCTCCGTGATGGCAGTAATCTGGCTTTCAACGTCGTACCAAGCGCTGCCAAGACGAAGCATGGACCGCATTCCCTGACGCACGCGTGCAATCGCATCGGCCTCGCAGGTGCCTTCGTGATCGTCCGCAGGTCCGCCAGCGGCATAGGCATGAAAAGGCGCGCCAAGGTCGGGAGAGGCATAGTGCCCACCAACCGTTTTACGCGCCCTTTGTGTCTCGGCGATTTCAGCAAGCATCTTTGCGTCGCCCGCTGCCACACCCGGAAAGTTCATCATCTCTCCCAAGCCAATAATGCCCGGCCAACCCATGGCTTCGGCAACATCCTCGGGCGTGATCTCATGCCCGGTGGTTTCCAAGCCAGGCGCAGAAGGGGCGCACGACGGCATCTGGGTGTAAATGTTCACAGGCTGCATCAACGCTTCGTCATGCATGAACTTTACGCCGCGCAGGCCCAAAACATTGGCAATCTCATGCGGATCGGTGAACATGGTTGTAGTCCCGTGGGGGATCACGGCGGCCGCAAATTCCGCCGGGGTCAGCATGCCGGACTCTATATGCATATGCCCGTCAACCAAGCCGGGGATCAGGTAGCGCCCCCCGGCATCGATCACCTCGGTCTCTTCGCCGATACAATGCGCGGCATCTGGCCCGACATAGGCAAACCTGCCTTTAGCAATCGCGACTTGCCAGTTTTCCAGCACCTCGCGGGATTGCACATTCACAAGTTTGCCACCAACGATCACTCGGTCGGCAGGCATACGTCCGGCAGCGACCGCAACCAAATCTGCGGCGACCTCGGACCAATCGGGAAATTTTGTGGGGTGTTCCATGAACCAAGTGTCATAATTTTGTAGACGGGCGCAAGGCGCAACAACATTTCGCTTCCGGGTTTGCAAACTCAAGCCAATCACTGAGGCTGACATCATGGATTACGAAACGATCAGCGCAGACGCCTTTGGACGAAGCCTTCGGGGTATTGGGTTGAACCTACTTGTGCGCAATGTCGGTGCGGAGGTTGCGTTTCTGACGACCGTCTTCGGCTTCTCAGCGCACCAACCCACCAACGATTTTGCCATTATGAGGCTGGGCGACGTTGTTTTGCAGATACACAGCGATTGCACATATCACGCCAACCCTCTGTTAGACCTACTGCCCGAAAATCCGCCCCGCGGCGCCGGTATCGAGATACGTCTCTACGATGTCGATCCAGATGAAGCCGCCGCGCAAGCCACCGCGCTTGGGTATGTCATCTTGCAACCGCCCACCAACAAGCCGCATGGCTTGCGCGAAGCCTATATTCTCTGTGAGAATGGTTATGCTTGGGTACCGTCCCGTCCCAAATCAGAAGCGAGCGACTGAATGTCTGTTACCGAACTCCGCCCAAATCTCGACCATTGGCAAGAACGTGTCGATCTCGCCGCGTCGTTTCGCTGGGCCTACCGGCTGAATATGCACGAGGCGGTCGCAAACCACTTTAGCCTCTCCATTAACGACGACGGAACACGATTCTTAATGAACCCCAATCAGGTTCATTTCGCGCGGATCAAAGCGTCGGACATGATTGAGGTCGACGCCAACGACCCCAGCACGCTCGAAGGCCCAAACGCCCCTGACCCCACCGCCTGGGGGCTGCACGGCGCAATCCATCGCCACGTGCCACACGCCCGCTGCGCAATGCATGTCCACTCGATGCACGCGACAGTACTTGCCTGCCTCAAAGACGCGGAGCTGCCAGCATTCGATCAGAACTCTGCAACTTTCTACAAACGTCAGATCATCGATCAGGGCTATGGGGGGCTGGCGTTTGAGAGCGAAGGCGAACGGTGTGCTTCTCTATTTACCGATCCGCGCATGAAGGTCATGGTCATGGGCAGCCACGGCATCATGGTGATAGGGGACAGCGTCGCCGACACTTTCAATCGCCTCTATTATTTCGAACGTGCCGCAGAAACATATATCCGCGCCCTACAGACCGGACGGCCAATAAACTTCCTGTCTGATGAGGTCGCGGAAAAGACGGCACAGCAAATTGAAAGCTACCCGGAACAATCGGATAGGCACCTGACCGAACTGAAGCTGATCCTGGATGCCGAAGGCGATCCTTACGCAACCTGACCGGGCTGTGTTCCAGAGATTTCCATTGCGCGCCTTCTTCAGGCATTCCATCCTTTGCCTATGAAAAAAACGCTTCTTTCTTTTGGCCACGGCTATTCTTCAAGAGAACTTGCCAAACATCTTGGCGGTTGGCGGATCATTGGAACGACACGAAGCACTGGAAAGGCGGAGATCTACAAAACAGACGGCATTGAGCCTTTGATCTGGCCTGGTGAGGATCCTGCAACGGCCATTTCCGAGGCCACCCATCTGCTTCTGTCCATCGCACCTGAAGAAGATGGCGACCCTGTTTTTAACGCCTATGCCAAGCTCATTTCTGCTGCGCCCAAACTTGAATGGGTTGGATACCTATCCACAACTGGGGTCTATGGAGATCATGCTGGTGGCTGGGTTGATGAAAACTCTCTCCTTCAACCTTCTACGAAACGCGGGGAGATGCGGGTCAAGGCCGAAACCCAATGGCAGTCCCTCAATCTACCGTTACATATTTTTCGCCTTGCGGGCATTTATGGCCCTGGACGTGGACCTTTTGCCAAAGTTCGCAAAGGCACTGCACGCCGGATCATCAAGCAGGGTCAGGTCTTTAGTCGAACCCATGTCGAGGACATCGCGCAGGTACTTCTTGCCTCAATCCAGCGCCCAAACCCCGGGGCGGCCTACAACGTATGCGACGACGATCCTGCCCCGCCTCAGGACGTCATCGCCCACGCAGCGGCTCTGCTTGAGCTGCCTGTGCCACCGGGCATCCCGTTTGAGACCGCAGAGATGACCCCAATGGCCCAGAGCTTCTATGCTGAAAGCAAACGCGTTCGAAACAACAAGATTAAAGAGGAGCTTGGCGTGACCCTGCTCTATCCCACATATCGCGAGGGTCTCGCAGCGCTTTTGGAGGCCGAAACATGAGCGTCTGTGTGTTTTATCATCCCTACAGTCAGATGCATGAAATGCCCAAGGGCCATCCCGAACGGGTTGATCGCATCGTCGCGTTGGAACACAGCTTGCGTGGTCTGAGCGGTCTCGATTGGCGCGATTGTCCTGCGGCGACACGCGCGCAGCTTGAGGCAGGGCATGAAACCACCTATCTGGACGCGCTTGAAGCGGCGTCTCCTACAACAGGAATGGTCCAACTTGATGCGGACACTTCGATGTCGCCAGGATCGCTCGAAGCTGCGTCTCATGCTGTTGGTGGAGCCTGTGCTGCAGTTGATCTCGTCATGTCCGGTGGCGCCAACCGCGCCTTCGTTGCCATGCGCCCACCTGGTCATCACGCTGAACGCGACAAACCGATGGGGTTTTGTTTGTATTCTACGATCGCCCTTGCAGCAAAGCATGCGGCTGCCGCACATGGGCTAACGCGCATCGCTATCATCGATTTCGATGTGCACCACGGGAACGGCACACAGGATGTGCTGTGGGACGATCCCAATGTCCATTTTATTTCGTCCCATCAGATGCCCCTCTGGCCCGGATCGGGGGCCGCTCATGAAACCGGGGCTCATGGCCAAATCCAAAATATCGCGCTCAAGCCCCACACAGGCAGTCTGGATATGCGTCGGATTTACGAGCGCGAGGTTTTACCCGTGCTCGACAGCTATGCGCCTGAGTTAGTGATGATTTCTGCCGGGTTTGACGCCCATACGCGCGATCCACTGGCCAATCTTGATTTTCAAACAGACGACTTTGCCTGGCTCACTGATCGCCTGCGCGAGGTTGCCGAGCAGCACGCTCAAGGCCGCATCGTCTCGACTCTTGAAGGGGGATATGATTTGTCAGCCCTTGCTGAGAGCGCCACTGCGCATATCAGGTCTTTGCAGGAGAATGCCACATGACCGACACCCCCGTTTCCGAACTTAGCTTTGAAGCTGCCATGGCAGAACTGGAGCAAGTTGTGGGGCGTCTGGAGACCGGTGACGTCCCGCTGGAGGACTCTATCAAGCTTTACGAACGCGGCGCGGCACTAAAAGCACGCTGTGAAGAAAAGCTGAAAGAGGCAGAGGAAAAGGTTAGCCAAATCACGCTTGGCGCGGATGGCGAACCCACAGGCACCAAGCCCTTCGACGGGTAACAGCCTTGGACTTCAAGACCCAACTGGCCAGCGCGCAAAGCCGGATTGCCGACGCTTTGACGCAGCACCTTGAAAACTTTGGGGACACCAATGTTGCCAAAGGCATGCGCTATGCCACGTCGGGCGGAAAACGTCTGCGCGGGTTTTTGGTTTTGGAAAGTGCTGCGCTCTTCGATGTACCTGCGTCCCAAGCTGTTCATGCGGCCTGCGCCATCGAGACCCTGCATGCCTATTCGCTGGTCCACGACGATCTGCCAGCGATGGACGATGACGATCTGCGACGCGGCCAGCCAACAGTTCATGTCAAATGGGACGAAGCGACAGGAATTCTGGTCGGCGATGCGTTACAAACCCTTGCCTTCGAGATCCTCGGAAAGCACGAAACCCATGCTGATGCCGAAGTCCGTATTGGCCTGATGTCCAGCCTTGCTAAGGCCTCTGGCGCTGAAGGAATGGTTCTCGGACAGGCGTTGGATATCGAAGCAGAAAGCGCAGGTCGTCCCCTTTCACTGGATGAAATCACGCATCTCCAAGCCGGGAAAACAGGCGCTCTTATAGAATGGTCGGCAACCGCAGGGGCGCGCCTTGGTCAGGCCGATACTTCCCCATTGTCGCGCTATGCGAAAGCCATCGGCCTCGCTTTTCAAATCGCAGACGACATTCTCGATATTGAAGGAGATGCCGAGAAGGCCGGAAAAGCGCTGCGCAAAGACGCCGAGGCAGGCAAAGCAACCTTTGTGTCTTTGCTTGGCCTCGAGCCTGCCCGCCAACGCGCCTTTGACCTTGTTGCAGAGGCCGAAACTGCTCTTGCCCCCTACGGCGAAAAGGCGCAGTCCCTTCGCGATTTGGCACGATATATCGTGTCCCGAGACGCCTGAGAGGAGGACAGAGAGATGTCCGACCGACCTGATACCCCACTGCTGGATATGGTGCACACGCCTGCCGACCTGAAAGGCCTCAGTGATGCACAACTTTCCCAGCTTGCACGCGAACTGCGCGCGGAGACCATCAGCGCCGTTTCCGTAACAGGTGGGCATCTGGGCGCGGGCCTTGGCGTTGTTGAGATGACGGTTGCACTGCATCACGTTTTCGATGCGCCCAAAGACAAGATCATTTGGGACGTGTCGCACCAGTGCTATCCCCACAAGATCCTGACAGGACGTCGGGATCGGATCCGCACACTTCGGATGAAGGACGGCCTGTCCGGGTTTACCAAGCGCACGGAATCTCCCTTTGATCCATTCGGTGCTGCGCATAGCTCCACCTCGATCTCGGCCGCGCTCGGGTTCGCGGTCGCTCGCGATCTTGGGGGAAGTTGTCCGGAAGGTTTGGGGGACGCAATTGCTGTCATTGGGGACGGGGCGCTCTCTGCGGGTATGGCTTACGAGGCGCTGAACAATGCAGGTCACCTAGGAAAACGGCTGATCGTTATCCTGAATGACAACGAAATGAGCATCGCACCGCCCGTTGGCGCCATGTCCAGTTATTTGTCGCGCCTCTATGCCGGAGCCCCGTTCCAGGAACTGAAGGCCGCTGCAAAAGGTGCTGTTTCATTCTTACCACCTCCGTTTCAGGAAGGGGCAAAGCGCGCCAAAGAGATGCTGAAGGGGATGACGGTCGGCGGAACTTTGTTCGAAGAGCTTGGATTTTCTTATGTCGGACCGATCGATGGTCACGATATGGACCAGCTTCTGAACGTCTTGCGCACTGTGAAACACCGTGCAGATGGCCCCATTTTGATCCACGCGATTACCGTGAAAGGCAAAGGCTATGCAGAGCACAGACCCGACAGGGGTCATGCAACCGGCAAATTTGACGTAGTTACTGGCGAACAGAACAAAGCGCTCTCCAACGCACCAAGCTACACTAAGGTTTTTGCAGACACCTTGATCGACGAGGCCGCACGAGATCCAAAGATCGTCGCCATAACGGCTGCGATGCCGTCAGGCACAGGGCTGGATCTGTTTGCCCAGCGCTATGCGTCGCGTACCTTCGATGTCGGGATCGCCGAACAGCATGGCGTTACATTTTGCGCAGGCCTTGCCGCTGGCGGGATGAAGCCATTCTGCACGATGTATTCTACGTTCCTGCAGCGTGGTTACGACCAGATTGTTCATGATGTGGCGCTCCAGAACCTGCCCGTTCGTTTTGCCATCGATCGCGCGGGTCTTGTCGGGGCAGATGGCGCCACGCATGCTGGCAGCTTCGACATTGTGTATCTCAGCGCGCTTCCCAACATGGTGGTCATGGCGGCTGCAAACGAAGCAGAATTGCGCCATATGGTGGCGACGGCTGCGGCCTATGACGACGGTCCGATTGCCTTCCGCTTCCCACGGGGTGAAGGCGTTGGATGCGAACTTCCCGAGCAGGGCGAAATCCTTGAGATCGGGAAGGGGCGCATCGTGAAGCAGGGAACGACCGTCGCAATCCTGTCATTTGGAACGCGCTTGGCAGAAGTCGAAGCAGCCTGCGAAGCGCTTGCCGCGCGGGGTATCACGCCAACCATTGCAGATGCTCGGTTCGCCAAACCACTCGACACAGAGCTCATCTTGAAGCTGGCAAGCGACCATGAAGCGCTGATCACAATCGAAGAGGGCTCGGTCGGAGGCTTTGGCAGCCACGTCGCACAGCTTTTGTCCGAGGAAGGTGTCTTTGATCAGGGGCTGAAGTTCAGATCTATGGTTCTGCCAGATACCTTCATCGATCATGCGAACCCTCGGGATATGTACGACGTGGCAGGACTGAACGCGGAAGATATCGAAGCAAAGGTTCTGGACATGCTCGACATCGGGGTTGTCCGGGGTCGAAGCGGCGCACGCTGATTACAGCCTTAGTCCACCGCCAGCATATACCCCGCGCCCCGCACCGTTTGCAGGTAACGTGGTTGTTTCGGGTTGGCCTCGATCTTGCGCCGAAGCCGAGTGATCTGCACGTCCACGGCGCGCTCCTGGCTCTGATCACCGTCGCGTCCCAGATCCTCGACCAACTGCGTTCGTGACAGTGCCTCGCCAGGACAGGCCGCAAAGATCCGCATCAACGCGCTTTCCGTCGCCGTCAAACGCACCGGATCCGTGCCATTCCACATTTCACCCTTGTCTATGTCGTACTTCACTGAACCAAGATGAAGCACGCGTGGCCCGGCACTGACACTTTCTTCTTTCGGTACACGGCGTAAAATTGCGTTGATCCTAAGGAGCAGTTCTTTTGGCTCAAACGGTTTGGGCAAATAATCGTCGGCGCCAGCCTCAAGCCCCATAATCCGATCGGTTGTGTCGCTTTTGGCGGTTAGAAGTAAGATGGGCGTTGTCAGGTCTTTGCGTAGCTCACGCGTCAGCGAAATACCATCTTCACCTGGCATCATGACATCAAGGACGATCAGATCAAATTCCAGCCCTCCCAGAAGACGTCTTGCCTGCGCAGCATCGCGCGCGACGCTCACCCAAAACCCGTGCCGAATGAGAAATTTCTGTAATAGCCCACGAATGCGTTCGTCATCATCGACGACAAGCAAATGCGCTTCTGTCAGCATTGGATCCATCGTTACGCTCCATCCTTCAGGCGCTGGAACATGCGACGGCTTTCTTCGTCCATCATCTGTTCCAAGACCGTGCGAAACCCGGTTACAGCCTCTGGGCCTGCTTCCCGAAATGCCGCGCGCATCCGCGCCCTTTGCGCCTCGCTAAGCATTTTCTCCAAGCCTGCCCCATCTTCCGTCAGAAACAAGTGCCGTTCCCGTTTATCCTTGTCTCCAACACGCACCTCGACAAAACCCGCAGCTATCAATGAACGCAACACACGGTTCAGCGATTGCTTTGTGACCCCTAGAATTCCCAGCAGATTGTTCACGGTGGTTCCGGGGGATCGGTTTATGAAATGAAGTGCACGATGATGCGCCCGGCCAAAACCTTTCTCCGACAGGATGCGGTCCGGATCAGCGGTGAAACCCTGATACGCAAAGAACATCGCTTCAATGGCCTTGCGCAGCTGATCATCCGTCAAGAACAGCAAATTTTCGCCCCGAGGGCCCTGCGCAGTACGATCTGCCATCTGCCTTTTCTTTCTTCATAGGTCAGAGCTACTGCCCATTTTATGTCAGCATTGTTGACATTCCAAGACCTGATTGATATCGAATCGCAGCTCCGGCGTAATTTTATGGCCGAAGCGGACCCAAATGCGCAATAAATGCAAAATAAAGGATAAACCCTATGGCTGGAGGATATGATGATCGCGACGGTGTCATCTGGATGGATGGCAAGCTGGTAGACTGGCGCGCGGCCAACGTACACGTGCTGTCCCACGCCATGCATTACGCGTCGTCTGTCTTCGAAGGCGAGCGCTGCTATAACGGTACCATCTTCGAGAGCCGCAGACATTCTGAGCGTTTGCATTTCTCGGCCAACCAGCTCGACATGCCGATCCCATACACCGTGGATGAGATTGAAGCTGCCAAGTACGAAGTGCTCAAGGCCAACAATCTGACCGATGCCTACGTGCGCCCGGTCGCATGGCGTGGCGCAGGCGAAGACATGGGCGTCAGCTCGGCAAAGAACCCTGTCCGGCTTGCAATCGCGGTTTGGGGTTGGGGCAACTATTATGGCGACGCCAAGATGAAGGGCGCGAAACTGGATATCTCCAAGTGGAAGCGCCCCTCGCCCGAAACGATCCCGGTGCACGCCAAGGCGTCCGGCCTTTATATGATCTGCACCACGTCTAAGCATGCGGCGGAAGCAAAAGGCTGTTCAGACGCGCTTTTCATGGATTACCGCGGCTATGTGGCCGAGGCGACCGGGGCGAACATCTTCTTTGTGAAAGATGGCGAAGTACATACACCGAAACCTGATTGCTTCCTGAACGGCATCACCCGTCAGACGGTAATTACGATGCTGGAACAGAAAGGCATCAACGTCATCGAACGCTATATTATGCCTGATGAGATGGAGAGCTTTGAACAATGCTGGCTCACAGGTACGGCGGCCGAGGTTACACCTGTTGGCCAGATCGGTGATTACAATTTCGAGGTCGGCGCGCTGACACGCGATATCTCGGAAAGCTACGAGAAGCTGGTCCGAAGCTAATAACGGGCCGCAACAGCAGCTCGCACAACAAAAGGCCCGCAGCGCTCGCGAGGGCCTTTTTCATTTCTCGCAAGTCTATTTGACTCTTCTGAGGCAAAGACTGGGAAGCGCTAGTAATCCACTCCGCGCTGCGCCTTGATCCCGGCTTGAAACGGATGCTTCACCTCGGTCATTTCAGTGACAAGATCAGCATAGTCGCAAAGTTCAGGCTTCGCATCACGTCCGGTGAGTACGACACTCGTTTTCTCGGACCGCGCCTCTAGACCCTCAAGGACCTGTTCAACGCTGAGATAATCATAACGCATGGCGATGCAGATTTCGTCCATGACGATCAAATCGTATTCCCCGCTCGCCATCATCTCGCACCCTTTGGCAAAAGCCTCCTGAGCCGCTTCGATGTCGCGTGCTTTATCCTGAGTGTCCCAGGTGAAACCGTCGCCCATTGTGTGCCAGTCGACCTCTCCGAGTTTCTTGAAGAAAATCCGTTCGCCGGTTTTCCACTTGCCTTTGATGAACTGAACAACACCAACTTTTTGACCCCAGCCTAGCGCGCGGACCACAACACCAAACGCGCTGGAGGATTTCCCTTTGCCCTTACCGGTATGCACAAGAACCAACCCACGCCCGGCATCCTCCTTGGAGGCAACTTTCGCACGCATCTCGGCTTGGGCTTGCTGCATCTTGGCCTTGTGGACCTCTTGGTCTTCGCTCATCAGAACATCCTCTCGATAGCCCACCACAGGCCCATGACACCGATCGCAACCGATCCTGGGATCGCGATCCAATACCGGTAGTACGGTTTGCGCCCAAATGGCACGCCAAGCAGCAGCAAGGCGACAGCAATAACGGCAAGCTGACCGAATTCCACGCCAATATTGAAACCGATCAAGCCAGACAGAAACGCGCCAGGTGACAAACCGATTTCACCCAAGACGCTGGCAAAGCCAATCCCATGCAACAATCCAAAGGCAAAGACGATCCCCGTCCGCCTCCAGCCAATCCGCGCGTCTGGACCGCCGTAAAGAATGTTTTCGACGGCAACATATGCGATCGAAAGCGCAATCAGCGGTTCCACAATGGCCGGAGACAACGTCACAAGGCCCAGCGTTGCCAAGGCTAATGTCACTGTATGCGCGACCGTAAACGCCGTTACTTGCGCCAAAAGGGGCCGCCATCGCAGCGAGAAAAAGAACAGGCCCAACACGAAGAGGATGTGGTCCAGTCCTTTGGGCACGATATGCTCGAACCCAAGCGCGATGTAGTTGACGAATGCAGAGCCCAGGCTCAGCTCTGCCACCGCGTCACGCGGCAACGGCAGGCTTACCGCACCGTTGGTCAGGTATCCTGAGTATCCCGTCTCAGCATCGCCTTGGCGCAGCACAAGTGCCCCATAGGCTGCTATCCATCCTACTGTTACAGGCGCTGCGCCTTCGGGGAGAGAACCACGCAAAACGATACGGCTGTCACGCGGGAACTCTACATCGCCAATCTCGGGCACCTCGATAGCCTCAAGCTGCAGCGGTACCGAGACCCCATCGCTCTCGACAAGAAAACCGGGGCTGATCTGCGGCCATGCATTCTTTAGCGCGCCCTCCAGATCTTCAGGTTGCAACGCGCGCAATCTGTCATGCTCTTCGGCCTGAGGCGCATCATTGGTATCAAGGACAGAAGCCTGATCAATCCCTGCAAGAATTGGTTCAATCGCAGCTTCAAGTTCCAACACGATCTCTGAAGCGGAAACTTCCGCATCCATGATTGAGGGACGCAATTCATGCGCGGTCGCGGCAACCGCAAGCGTGATCCAGAGAAGCGCGACACTTGACACCAGACGCGCCAGCCCCACCCTGCGGATCATGATCCGATTGTCGCGCATACTCGCCCCGTTGTTTGCTCTTGCCATCGCCCTGCCGGCGAAAGCACATGAGTTCTGGATTTCCCCGCAGGCCTATAGCATCGCGGCAGGAGAGACCATATTGGCCGACCTTCGTGTGGGACAAGAACTCTCAGGGACTACTTATTCCTACATCCCCCAAAATATCACTCGCTTTGATGTTTTGGGTCCGGAAGGGTTGTCACCTGTAACTGGGCGCGTTGGCGATCGGCCTGCCGCAAATCTTGCAAGCGGTCCCGAGGGTCTTCTGACCCTGATCCACGAGACCACTGACTCAATCCTGACCTATCGGGATTTTCAGAAGTTCGTCGCTTTTACCGAGCACAAGGATTTTACCTGGGCCATCGCAGAACATGCCGCGCGCGGCATTCCTGAGTTTGGCTTCAAGGAGACCTATCGTCGTTATGCCAAAGCCCTCATCGCAGTGGGCGACGGCGCGGGGCAAGACACACGCGTCGGGCTGAATTTCGAGCTGGTGGCGCTGTCGAACCCTTACACTGACCCGATAACCGGGGGGTTGCAGGTTCAATTATGGCTTGGGGACGCGCCCCTACCAGACACACAGATCGAGGTGTTTGCGAAAGACATGACAGATCAGGTGACGGTGACCAAATACCGTACCGACGAGGCCGGTATGGTCACGCTGCCAATGGCGCCCAACACGGAATATCTGGTGGATTCTGTGATCTTGTCTGCACGCGAACCGAGCCCCGAAACACAAGAGGCTGTCTGGCATTCCGACTGGGCTGCACTGACCTTCAAAACGGGTTCAGATCTGGGCGATTAAAGCCCCTTTTGCTGGGTCGACTCGCGCTGCTTCGCGCGTTCCAATCCGAGTTGTCGTTCGCGCCAGATGATCAGAATGCCTGCTGCTATCACCAACGATGCGCCAAAGAGAACCGTCAGCGTTGGAACTTCGCCGAAGACGAAATATCCCACCACCAGCGCCAGCAGCATCGAAAAGTAGTCGAAGGGCGCAATGACCCCTGCATCAGCATTCCGGTAGGCCGAGGTCAGTCCAATTTGCCCAAGCCCCCCCAGAAGACCAGCGAGTATCAGCATACTGGCGACCTGCAGTGATGGAGCCTGCCAGCCATAGGGAATGGTCAGCAAGCTCATCAGTGTTGAGGTGATTGAAAACCAAAAGACGATGGCGCTCGTTTCCTCTGTTTCGACCATCTTGCGCACAAAAACCTGCGCAAGTGCCGCGCCTGCTGCACCCGCTAGCACTACGACGGCACCCAGTAATTCCCGGTCTGAAGCCCCACCCTCGAGCGACGTCAAACGCGGGGACAGCACGATCAGCACACCCAGAAGGCCAATCGCAACAGCACTCAGGCGAAAGAAGCGAACCTGTTCTCCCAAAAACATGGCTGCAAGAATCACAACAAGAAGAGGTGCGGCATAACCGATCGCGGTCACTTCAGGCAGCGGCAAAAGCCCAAGGCCGGCAAACATCAGCCCCATTGCCGTTGTGCCAACAAGGCCCCGCCAGACATGGCTCATCGGGTCAGCCACCTTCAAACCCGTGCGCAGATTTCCACGAGCCACCAACCAACCGATAATCACAACCATCGCAAAGAAGGATCTAAAGAACACGGCCTGCCCAGGCGGCACCGCGTCTGATGTCGCCTTGATCAGGCTGGCCATTGCCACAAAGGCGGTGACCGAAAGTAGTTTCAGCGCAATCGCGCGGGATGGGTTTGGAGCAGGACGCATAAGGTTTGCCTACGCCCCTCCTCTATCATTTAAAAGACGACAAACGCACCAACGCCCAACGTGCCGCATCTTGCACTGTAGCGTCCAAATCAGCCGCCAGAGGGCGAATTATTTCCAGAAAACCCGGATCACCAGAATTCCCGATAGCGTAGAGAACATTCCGCACGAAGCGATCTCGACCAATTCGTTTGATAGGGCTACCCGAAAACTTCGCACGAAATCCTGCATCATCCAGCTTCACCAGCTCAGCCAACTTCGGCGCTTTCAGATCATCTTGGGCAGCGTAGCGCGTGTCCGACGCAGCTACTGCAAACTTGTTCCACGGACAAACCGCTAAACAATCATCACAACCATAGATCCTGTTGCCCATCAAACTGCGCAGGTCTTCCTCAATGGGGCCCTTGTGTTCGATGGTCAGGTAGGAAATGCAACGACGCGCATCCAGCTGATAGGGTGCGGGAAATGCATCTGTCGGGCAGATATCTAAACAGGCCCGGCAGGACCCACAGTGGTCCCCCTCTGGTTGGTCTGGCTCCAGCTCAAGTGTCGTGAAGATCGCCCCCAGAAACACCCAATTGCCAAAATCCCGACTGAGCAGATTGGTATGCTTGCCCTGCCAGCCAAGCCCGGCCGCCTGCGCTAGCGGTTTTTCCATCACCGGAGCGGTATCGACAAAAACTTTGATCTCGCCGCCCGCCTGATCGATCAACCATCGTCCGACACGCTTCAGCCGCTTCTTTACCAGATCATGATAATCGCGGTTCTGCGCGTAGACGGAAATTGCTGCGCGATCTGTATGCTCAAGCACCGTCAACGGGTCGTGCTCGGGTGAATAACTTTCGGCGAGCATGATCACGCTGTGCGCCTCTGGCCAAAGAGCGGTCGGATCGCCCCGCCAAGCAACACGCTCAGCCATCCAATTCATCTGCCCGTGATACCCGGCCTCGAGGAACGCCTTCAGACGTTCAGAGACCTTTGGGATCGCATCAGGTCGACAAATCCTCGCGGCGACAAACCCCTCCGCCAGCGCGGTCTCGATCAGCCGCGCCTTCAGGTCACTCAAAAATCTAGGTCCGCGTAGTGAGGTGGCTGTGGCACTCCGGGAATGACATCCGCGAGGATTGTTCGAAATGCAGGGCGCGACTTAATTTTGGCATACCAGTCCTTGACCACGACAGAGCGATTCCAATCCACGTCACTGATATAATCAAGACAGCTTAGATGCGCCGCGGCCGTAAAATCTGCCAGCGTCATAACATCGCCCGCCAACCAGCGCCGGTTCTCGAGCAGGTTTTCCATGTAATCCAGATGCTGCTTGATGGCTTGAGCCCCTGATTTCACATTGCGACTGTCTGGATATCCTTGACCCATGATCCGTTTGTTCACGCGCTCATGGACCAGCTTGGTTGTCACTTCTCCATGGAATTTATCATCAAACCAGAACACCAGCCTGCGCACTTCGTAACGTGCCGCTGCTGTGCTTGGCATCAGAGGCGGACTTGGAACCCGCTCTTCCAGATATTCACAGATCGCCTGGCTGTCGGCGAGAAACTTCCCATCAAACTTCAGGGTAGGAACTTTACCCGCTGGGTTGCGCCGAAGGAACTCAGCGGTTGGTTCCCAATAGCGCTCCTCGTGTAGCTCAACCTCGATCTTCTTCTCAGCCAGCACCAACCGCACCTTTCGGCAAAAGGGCGATAGCGGAACATGGTACAGGCGATTCATTCAAAGGACTTTCTGCTGCGGTCCCAGATGTCTTGCCCTTAGACGCGCTGGTTTTCAATCCTCGATACAGGCCGCACGTCCATCTCTTGCAAGGGTCTGTGCGCCATCAGCAATTCGGACGCCTCGATTGCCAGGTGCACGCGCCGAACGTTCTTTCGGGTTTGGCAGAACGGAAGCCAATCCACTGGCCTGCGCGAGACTTAGATCTGACGCGTCTATACCGAAATACCACTGTGATGCAGCCTGAGCGCCAAAAACACCTTCGTCGAACTCAGCGACATTCAGATAAACTTCAAGAATACGGTGCTTGGGCCAAATCAATTCGACCAGAGGCGTGATACCAGCCTCCAGACCTTTGCGGATCCAGGAACGCCCCTGCCAAAGGAATACGTTTTTCACCGTCTGTTGCGTGATCGTAGACCCACCGCGTCGCGCGCCATCAGCGATCGCCGCGCGCAATGCGTCAATGTCAAATCCCCAATGCGCGCAGAACGATGCATCTTCAGCCGCCAATACGGCACGGCGCAAATGCGGATTAATCTCTTCCAAACGCACCCAGTCCTGACGGATCTCGCCAAGGCGCGCGCGCTCGGAGGCGATATACGGTGTGAAAGGAAGATTGAAGAAACCAAAAATCAAGACAAGCAAGGTCAGTGCAGCAAACGCCCACCCAATCACGCGCACGCACCACCGCAGAAGCGATTTTGGTAAAAGCCAACCAGACATAGCTTCGCCTATACCGGCTTCCACCTAGACGAACCAGATCGCGTAAAAGTTCACAAATAAAAACGGGACCGCAAGAGGCGGTCCCGATCAATCATTGAAGGTATCAGAACGCGTTTATTCCGCGGGAATAGCCGCCTCTTCAAAACCCAGTGGTTCGGGCAGTTTGTCCAACATCTCTTTCGGACAGACCTGAACAAAATATCCAACCTGTTCGTCCCAATGCTGCAAGATCTCTTCACCGCGTTGCGACCGGGTCTCGGCAACATGACGTTCGATAAGTCCCCTGAGCTGTGCTTCCCAATGGGGGTGAGACACGGACCCAATGACAAGCGTTTCCATGTTCATACTTTCGGTGATATCGCCTTCGGGATCGTAGAGGTAGGCCATTCCGCCCGTCATACCGGCACCGAAGTTTGCCCCAATCTTGCCGAGGATCACTGCGACACCGCCTGTCATGTATTCGCAGCCATTGGATCCACAGCCCTCGACCACAACCTTTGCGCCAGAATTCCGGACCGCAAAGCGTTCACCGGCGCGACCTGCGGCAAACAGATGTCCATCAGTCGCCCCGTAAAGCACCGTATTCCCGATGATCGTGTTCCCGCTTGCCGTCAATGGAGACGTTTGCGGCGGACGCACGACGACAGTGGCACCTGATAATCCTTTGGCAACATAGTCGTTGGCATCCCCATCAACCTCGATCTTGAGGCCGGGCGCCGAAAACGCACCAAGCGATTGACCGGCGGAGCCCTCCAGACGAATGGTCAAATGGTCAGGTTGCAACGCATTGCGCATCCCGAAATTGGTCACAATATGGCTGGAGGTGCGCGTTCCAATCGTTCGCAATGTGTTTTGAACCGCGTAATGCAGCTCCATTTTCTCACCATCCTTCAGGAAGCGCGCCGCATCTTTTACGATCTGCGCATCCAGCGTGTCTGGAACCTCGTTACGCTCTTTCAAACGATTGTAGGTGATATCATCACCATCATCGACGGTAATAAGCATCGGGTTCAGGTCCAGATCATCCAGATGAGCTGACCCGCGCGATACCTGGCTCAGCAGATCCACGCGCCCGATCACTTCATCAAGAGACCGTGCGCCGATTGAAGCCAGGACTTCCCGCACTTCCTGAGCGTAAAATGTGATCAGGTTCACAACCTTGTCCGCATTGCCAGTGAACTTTTCGCGCAAGCCTTCATCTTGCGTACAGACACCCACCGGACAGGTGTTGGACTGACACTGGCGGACCATGATGCATCCCATGGCGATCAGCGCAGCGGTGCCGATACCATATTCCTCGGCACCCATCATCGCGGCCATGACAATGTCACGACCCGTGCGCAAGCCCCCATCTGTGCGTAGTGTCACCCGTTCGCGCAGGTTGTTCATTGCCAAAACCTGATGCGCCTCGGTCAGCCCCATCTCCCAAGGAAGACCTGCATACTTGATCGAGGTTGCAGGCGACGCACCCGTGCCACCGTTGTGTCCGGAAATAAGGATCACATCGGCCTTGGCCTTCGCCACACCGGCTGCAATCGTGCCAACACCGGACGAGGCCACAAGCTTCACAGTTACCTTGCAGCGCGGGTTGATCTGCTTGAGATCATAGATCAACTGCGCCAGATCCTCGATCGAATAAATATCGTGATGAGGCGGCGGAGAGATCAGGGTCACACCCTTGGTCGAGTGACGCAGCCGCGCAATAAGGTCAGTGACCTTCATGCCAGGGAGCTGGCCACCCTCTCCGGGCTTGGCACCCTGGGCAACCTTGATCTCAAGTTCTTCACAATGGTTCAGGTATTCCGCCGTGACGCCAAATCGCCCAGACGCGACCTGCTTGATTTTGGCAGATGGATTATCGCCATTGGGTTCTGGCACGAAATGTGCCGGATCTTCACCGCCCTCACCAGAATCAGATTTTGCACCAATCCGGTTCATTGCAACATTGAGGGTCTTGTGCGCCTCAGGCGATAGCGCCCCCAACGACATACCCGGTGTCACAAACCGTTTACGGATCGAGGTGATGCTTTCCACCTCCTCAATCGGAACAGATGTCCCCATCGGTTCAATCGCCAGCAAATCACGCAAGTTTATCGGTGGGTTTGACTGCATCGCCTTAGAATACTGCCGCCACATATCATAACTGCCGCGCGTGCAGGCGCTTTGAAGCATATGCATTGTTTGGGCTTCCCAAGCATGCTTTTCTCCGGACCGGCGCGATTTGTAGAAGCCCCCAATCGGCATGACATCGGTACCACCGCGCCAACCCTTGGCATGTACCTCTTCGACCTTGGTCTGCACGCCGCTAACCCCGATGCCAGAGATACGCGAAACCATCCCCGGGAAGTATTCCGCAACCATGGCGCGGCTCAGCCCCACGGCCTCGAAGTTCAGTCCGCCGCGATAGGACGAAATCACAGAAATCCCCATCTTCGACATGATTTTCAGAAGACCCTGATCAATGGCGTTGCGGTAGCGTGCAACCGCCTCTGTAAGCGTGCAATCCAGCAAATCACGCCGAATGCGATCAGCCAGTGTATCTTCCGCCAAATACGCGTTGACCGTCGTCGCACCAGAGCCGACCAGTACGGCGAAATAATGCGGATCAACACATTCTGCCGAGCGCACGTTTAGCGATGTAAAGGTTCGCAGACCCTGCCGCGTTAGCCAGGAATGTACAGCGCTTGTCGCAAGGATCATTGGCATGCCAACATGATCAGACCCTTGATGGTGATCGGTCAGCACGATGTGCCCGGCGCCTGAACGAACGGCCTCTTCAGCTTCTGATCGGATGCGGTTCAAAGCGCGCCGAAGCGTGTCGCGGCCCGCGCCCGCCGCAAAGGTACAATCGATTTCGACAACGCTTTCGCCGAAGTGCTTTACCATCGCTGCAAATTGCGCGTTGCCCACAAACGGGCTCTCCAGCGTGACGATTTCAGTTTGGCTGGAATCTTCATCCAAGACGTTCTTCAAGTTTCCAAAGCGCGTTTTCAAACTCATCACACGGTACTCGCGCAGAGAGTCGATGGGCGGATTCGTGACCTGGCTAAAGTTCTGCCGGAAGTAGTGGCTCAAGGGGCGATACTTGTCTGACAACACAGCAGCCGGGGTGTCATCCCCCATCGAGGCCAGCGTTTCTTTTCCATCTTCCGCCATAGGCGCGAGGATCTGTTCCATTTCTTCAATGGTGAACCCGGCCGCGATCTGACGTTTGCGCAGTTCCGCCCCTTCAAACAACGGTTTTTCAGTCAAACCGGAAAGCTGCTCGTCGAGATCGGTGATCTTTCTGACCCAATCCCCGAAGCTGCGATCTCCAGCAAGCTTGTTCTTCATCTCGACGTCGTGAAATAAAGCGCCTTCCTGCATGTCGACCGCGATCATCTGACCCGGGCCCAGCGCGCCTTTTTCAATGACAGTGGCCTCGTTCACGGGCACCATGCCTGCCTCGGACCCTGCGATCAGCAGACCGTCACCGGTCACGACATAACGCATCGGGCGCAGACCATTACGGTCAAGACCGGCGCACACCCAGCGCCCATCGGTCATCGCAAGCGCCGCAGGGCCATCCCACGGCTCCATCACCGAATTGCAATAAGAATACATGTCCCTCCAGGCTTGGGGCAGTTCATCTCCCTGCTTCGACCAGGATTCTGGAACCAACATGGTCTTGGCCATTGGCGCGTTGCGGCCCGCACGAACCAGCACTTCAAAAACGGCGTCTAACGCCGCTGAGTCTGATGATCCCTGAGGCACGATCGGTTTGATGTCTTCAGCGAGTTCGCCAAAGTGCGTTGATGACAGCCTAATTTCGTGGCTCTTCATCCAGTTCAGGTTGCCTTTCAGCGTGTTGATCTCGCCATTATGGGCGAGCATGCGAAACGGCTGGGCCAACCACCATTGCGGGAAAGTGTTGGTCGAATAACGCTGATGGTAAATCGCAAATGCGCTCTCGAACCGATCATCCATCAGGTCGGGATAAAAGACAGCCACATCTTCGGCGAGCATCATGCCTTTGTAGATGATCGACCGGCAGGACAGTGAACAAATATAGAGACCGCTGACCTGCGCGGCCGCGGCCGCTTTTTCAATCCGACGACGGATTACATAGAGTTCGCGTTCAAATGCCTCGTCATCGATCCCTTTTCCATTCGCAATCAGGATCTGTTCGATCTCCGGTCGTGTCACCTTGGCTTTGTCACCTAAACAGGACACATCCACAGGCACGTGACGCCAGCCATAAATATAGTGCCCCATACGAAGCACTTCGGTTTCAACAATTGTGCGGCCTGTTTCCTGGCCACCGAGATCGGCACGCGGCAGGAAAACCTGTCCAACAGCAATCTTTGACCCGTTGGGTTCATGCCCTGTCTTACGGATTTGATCGTCGAAAAAAACCTGCGGAATCTCGACGTGGATACCGGCGCCGTCGCCAGTCTTGCCATCCGCATCCACGGCACCCCGATGCCAAATTGCCTTGAGCGCAGTAATCCCTGCATCGACAACCGCGCGTGACTTTCCACCCTTGATGTCGACAACAAGGCCGACACCACAGGACGAATGCTCATCCTCGAAGTTGTACATGCCAGCCTCTGCCAGTTTGGCGCGCTTGGCTTCTTCCTGTCTCACCCACTCAAGATCGTACTTGGTCATCTCGGGTCTCCTTTCGGGGCCGGCTCTCCGGCGCGTGCCAACTTTGCTGGCCTGTCTTGTTTCTTGCCTTTCAAAACGCCGTTGCGGTGCATGTAGCGCTTCAGGTTGGTTTGTAAGGCTTTACTCGGCGGCGATGGCAGCGCTCGTCCTCAGTTTCTCAAGGATTGCATCTGCCGCTTCACGACCATCACGAATGGCCCAGACCACAAGGCTGGCGCCACGCACGATGTCACCCGCTGCGTAAACGTTCTCCATATTTGTCTCATGCGTCAGGAAGTGCGCCTTAATCGTGCCCCAGCGGGTTACTTCAAGCTCATCCACGCCCCACAGCTTCGGCAGGTCCTCTGGTTCAAAGCCCAACGCTTTGATGACCAAATCGGCGTCTTCGACGTAATCAGCGCCTTCTATCACCTCAGGCGCCCGACGGCCGGTCGCATCAGGCTGTCCGAGGCGCATTTTTTGCACCATCACGCCTTCAACACTGTCGCCGGTGAAACCTTTAGGCGCAGTCAACCAGACAAAATCAACACCCTCTTCCTCGGCGTTTTGCACTTCGCGCTGCGAGCCCGGCATATTCTCGCGGTCGCGACGATAGAGACACTTCACAGAAGTGGCACCTTGTCGAACCGCAGTGCGCACGCAGTCCATTGCGGTATCGCCCCCGCCAATCACGACAACGCGTTTGCCTTTTGCATTCAACTCGCCCGAGTCGAATTCCGGCACATCATCGCCAAAGCTTTTACGGTTGGAGGCCGTCAGAAAATCAATAGCCCGTACGATACCGTCAGCGCCCGACCCGGGCCCCCCAAGGTCGCGGGACTTATAAACACCAGTCGCTATCAGCAAGAAATCGTGCTTCTCGCGCAACTCGGCAAAGGTGATGTCTTCCCCAACATTGCAGTTCAGAACCATCTTAACGCCGCCGTCTTCGAGCTGCGCCATACGCTTCATCACGACGTCTTTTTCAAGTTTGAACCCAGGGATGCCGTAGGTCAGCAAACCACCCCCACGGTCGTATCGGTCATAAACAAAAACTTGCAGACCCGCGCGGCGCAGTCGATCTGCAGCCGCAAGACCGCCAGGCCCTGCACCAATGATACCCACACTTTCAGGCCGCTCTGCGGATGGCTGGATCGGCTTCACCCAACCTTCTTCGAATGCAGTATCCGTAATGTACTTCTCAACCGAACCAATCGTGACTGTGCCATGCCCAGACTGTTCAATCACGCAATTGCCTTCGCACAGGCGGTCTTGCGGACAAATGCGACCACAGATTTCAGGAAAGGTGTTCGTGGCCTGACTGATCTCGTAGGCTTCCTGTAATCGACCCTCGGCGGTCAGCTTTAACCAATCGGGGATATTGTTGTGCAACGGGCAGTGAGACTGACAGTAAGGCACCCCGCACTGGCTGCACCGTCCGGCCTGCTCTTTTGCTTTCTCCTGCGCGTACTCAGCGTAGATTTCGTTGAAATCTTCCCTACGAAGGTTTGGAGGCCGCTTCTCCGGCATCTCCTTTTCAATAGAGACAAACTTGAGCATAGGTTGTTTAGCCATACCGAACCCTCCCAAACACAGGTCGAGCGGACATATCCGAGCCTGACAGGAAAGAAAAGTCAAAAATGCTGACCTATTTTCTTATTTTCCGGCGATACCAGCAAGCTCTAAAAGAAATTTTTAGTATTTTAGGTCAGCCTTTATTACCTTTATTTGTAAAAGTAGCGAAAATTCAGTTTGTTGAGTCGTTAAAGACCGAATCGACGCAGGTGCGCAAATGACCCTTTTTCATCTTTTTCTGGTCGCGGTCATTCAGGGTATCACGGAATTCTTGCCGATTTCGTCATCCGGGCACCTGATTCTTCTGCCAGAGCTCACTGGAATGGACGACCAAGGTCAGGCCGTTGATGTCGCCGTTCACGTTGGGACACTTGGGGCTGTGGTTCTCTATTTCTGGCGCGACGTTGGGCGCGCGCTTGCCGGAACACCCCGCATGATGCGCGGGAAGATCGACACCCCCCAAGCCCAACTCGCCTTCTGTCTGCTTATCGCAACCATCCCGGCAATATTATTTGGCTTGGTGATAAAGTTGACCGGACTGAATGATACGTTGCGCTCAATGACGGTGATCGGGTGGACGATGCTTTTGTTCGGCATCGTGCTCTATTGGGCCGATCAACTTGGTCCAGAGGATCAGAAAACCGACGATTGGGGGATCAAACATGCGATTGTATTGGGTCTTTGGCAGGCTATCGCATTGATCCCGGGCACTTCGCGGTCGGGCATCACCATAACCGGAGCCCGGTTCCTGGGATACGCCCGGGAAGATGCTGCACGCATTTCGATGCTGATGTCGATCCCGGTCATACTGGCCTCTGGCGCAGTCTTGGGGATTGAGGTTGCAGCAGATGCGGATGCAAGGCTCGCGAGAGATGGCGTAATCGCCGCTGGATTTGCCTTCATTGCTGCATTTCTCGCGCTCGCCATCATGATGCGCTTGCTGCGAAGCGTCAGCTTTACGCCTTACGTGATCTATCGGATTCTTCTTGGGCTTATCCTGCTGGCAATCGCCTACACCTAGCTGCGCAGGTTCTTGGCAGAGTCCTTGATAGCATCGTACTGACCTGACGGGCGGAACTGCCAAAGATAATCGGGTAGGATCACCCGGTAAGATGTTGCATCAATACCAAGCGTCTCCAATGTCCGCGCACCTTCTGAAACAACGTTGTCGTTCCTTAGGTTTCGAACCTGATCGCGTGTGATCATCTTGTTTGGAAGTAACCCACCAGACACAGACTGGATAATGTCGAAGATGCCGCCCATGATTGACGCCACAAGAAACGGAATGTTCAGAACAAGACGTCGGCGATTCACAACCGTTAGCATCTCCTGCATCAGTTCGCGGAAGCTGGACACATCGGGTCCACCAAGTTCATAGATCCCTGCTTCGACCTGACCTGTCGCAGCAAGAACCGCAGCACGCGCGACATCCTCGACATAAACGGGTTGGAACCGAGTGTCCGCACCGACCACCGGCAGAACAGGACCAATGCGCGACATTGCCGCAAAGCGATTAAAAAATTCGTCTTCAGGGCCAAAAACGATCGAGGGTCGCAAGATGACGGCAGCGCTAAAATGGGACAGCACGCCCTCTTCGCCCAGAGCCTTCGTTTTGGCATAGTCACTTTCGGCGTCGGCGTCGGCACCGATTGCCGATACATGAACCAGGTTCTTGACGCTTTCAGCGGCTGCCAGGCGCGCGATCCGCTCTGCGCCTTCGTGTTGAACAGCGTCAAACTTGTTTTTTCCAAGCTCGGACAGAATGCCAACGCAGTTCACAACGGCGTCAGCACCTTCCATTGCCGCAGCGACAGAGGCATCGTCACGCACATTGCACAGGATGGGTTCAACCTGCCCAACAACACCGTAAGGGCGTACAAAAATTGCTTCATTTGGGCGACGCACGGCCACGCGTACGCGCCAACCTTCTTTGGCCATCTGGCGTGCAATGTAGCGGCCAATAAAACCAGATCCGCCGTAAATGGTGACAAGTTTGGCATTCGACATAGACATAACCGAAAGCTCCTGAGTCCGAGGTTGTCGCCGGGATACCGCTGTATGCGAGTTGCCACAAGGCGCAATGCCGTCGCGGGGGGTTTCGGCCGGAAAAAGCCCGTTGACACGTTGACCCAGCAAGACTAACACGCGGCCTCACGACACCGGCCCAGGTGGCGGAATTGGTAGACGCGCTAGCTTCAGGTGCTAGTGTCCGTATGGACGTGGAGGTTCGAGTCCTCTCCTGGGCACCACCCCCTAAAGTATGAAACAGTCGTGAACGATGTATCGGAGCTGACACGCTCGCGTTGCGTGATGTCGTTGTCCCTCCCCCTTCAGTTTGCGCTACGAGATTCGACGTCAACCAAACGGGCGCTAAGCTCATGAAGGACAGGAATATAGTTTTGCGAGGGTTCTATTGTCCCGCATCATTACGACTAAGACCGTTGACATCGTGGCAGACGACGGCGGGCTTTGCACATTGGCTTCTCTGCTGGCCGCAGACGGTATTCACACGCGTGTATTTATCTCTGCAGAGGCATTCTTAGAGACGTTTGACCGAAACGCACCCACCGTCCTTGTCTCAAGCGTTGAATTGCCTGGCCTTAACGGTCTGGAATTGCAAGCCTATCTCAACGAAATAAACGCCTCGACCCCAGTCATATTTATAACGGGGAACGCAAGCGTTTCAGTCGCGGTTCAAGCACTGCGCGCGGGTGCCTATGATTTTATTGAGGACCCGACTGACTGCGAAAGAGTTCTGGACTCCGTGCGTCAGGCCCTCGCTGTAGTTGCCAGCCGTCCGCTGCCCCTGCCATCGAAAACAGTCGTTGCCCAGCGGCTTGGAAACCTGACCGAGCGAGAGCGCGAGGTGCTGTCTCATCTGCTTGAGGGGAAGATGAACAAGGAAATTGCAGACGTTCTAAGTGTCAGCCGCAGGACAATCGAAGTTCACAGGGCGCGAATACGAGAAAAAATGCAGGCGCGCGGAATCGCTGATCTCCTTAGAATGATGGGATAAAAGCCTTTATACGTATTTATACGTAGTGGAAAGTTCTAACTGGTCACCCCCGGGATGCCAACCCTACAACCCAAGAAGGGAAGGTGTAACTCAGGTTCTGCCAAGGGGCATATCAGCGCAACGACGCGTTCGCGATCTACCCAACCGGTGAAGCTAATTTCGTTATCAGTCTCAAGAACCGTTTATGCCCATGGCACGCCAGTCAACGTCGGAGGAACGATTTGACCAGCCGCACATAAACAAAAAGCAGGCCTAGGCGTGGTGACCTTAGAAGTGCCAGACCATAGGTTCGCTCAGAAACACAGCGGTCAGGGGAGGACGCTGTTGGGTCCAGAAGACACTTCAAAGCGCGCAATCGTTTTTCAGACGTATGCGCAACGCCAAGAAGATTTAAGGCAGCTGAAAGAACGGCTGCCCTCGGACCTCGTGAAATCGATCGCCAACGAAGTCATATACCGATTAACTTTGAAAGAGCGCGAGCTTGGTGATCTTCCACAAGAGCCAAACTCTGGGGATCTTGAAACGCTTTGCCTTGCTTTGGTCGGCCATGGTGACACCGATGCAGCCGAACTCATAACCGAGCTGCGCGCCGTGGGCGTGCCACCGGATGTTGTTTATCTCAAGTATCTGTCAGCCGCCGCAAGACGCTTAGGTGACTGGTGGGTCGAGGATCGATTATCATTTGCCGAGGTCACGATTGGAACAGGTAGGATACTCGCGATTATGCGAAGCATGCGCCACCTCTTCCGTCCAAAGCACCTCCGCACAGACAAGACAGCGATTTTTGCGTCGGTTCCTGGGGAAACCCACATAATTGGCATTCAGATGGCCGCCGATTTGATGCGCAAAGAGGGGTGGAGGATCGATCTTTCAACTGGCCTTGATCACGATACGCTTGTTGCCACGATCGCGGCCTCGAACTGTTCTGTTGTCGGTCTTTCAATAGCCGGCGAGCACTCAGTCGATGCGCTATCACGCTTGGTGGTCGCGCTACATATTGCCTGTCCACAGACACCAATTATCGTCAGCGGCGCCGAGGTTCATACCCTACGCCCGATCATCGAGCTGATCGGTGTAGATGCCATCGCCAGAGACATCGACGAAGCCAAGATACAGATGGTTTCATTTTTGGCAGCGGACGCCTAGATCGATCAGAGCGTCAAGCGCGTGACGGAAATTCGACAACCTTCCCGTCGGGAAAAAGGATGTTCAGACAGGTTATGCAAATCTCGTCGACGGTGAGGCCTGCATCTTCATACATCTGATCCGCCGAGCCTTGGTGGATGAACCGATCCGGCAACGTCAGCGGCCGCACCGCCAACCCTTTGTCCAAAAGCCCGCGCCGCGCGAGATGGTGCAAGACAACTGATCCAAAACCGCCTTCGGCCCCCTGTTCGAGCGTAATCAGCCCAGCATGATCACGGGCCAATTCTTCAACTAACTGCGTGTCGAGGGGTTTGGCAAAACGCGCATCAGCCACGGTCACACTAACGCCCTCGGCCTCCAGCAAAGCAGCTGCGGCCTGAGCGTGTTCCAGATGCGTCCCAAGACTCAGGATCGCTAGATCGGTGCCTTCGCGCATAATCCGCCCTTTTCCGATCTCCAGTACTTTACCCTGCTCGGGCAGCGCTGCCCCGACACCGGCTCCACGCGGATATCGGAAGGCGATCGGGCCTTCGTCATAAGCCGCAGCGGTTTCGACCATGTGCACAAGTTCGGCCTCATCGGCGGCAGCCATCACTGTGAATCCAGGTAGGTTCGAAAGATATGCGATGTCGAATGATCCTGCATGGGTTGCCCCATCTGCCCCAACAAGCCCAGCCCGGTCGATGGCGAACCGAACCGGCAGCTTTTGGAGTGCCACGTCATGGACGATCTGATCGTATCCTCGTTGAAGGAAGGTCGAATAAATTGCGCAGAACGGTTTCAAGCCGCTTGCGGCCATTCCAGCTGCAAACGTGACGCCGTGCTGTTCGGCGATCCCAACATCAAAGACCCGGTCGGGAAAACGCTTAGCCATCAGGTTCACCCCTGTGCCAGACGGCATAGCTGCAGTTATCGCAACAATGTTAGGGTCCCGCGCAGCGGCATCAGTTAGCGCGTTTCCGAAGACCGACGTATAACTCGGGGCATTGGGTTTCGATTTGACCTGTGCGCCAGTGGCCACATCAAACTTGGAAACACCATGGTATTTGTCCGTGCTGTTCTCGGCGGGCGAATAGCCTTTCCCCTTCACAGTACAGCAATGGATCAGAACCGGTCCTTTTGCGCGCGCACGCGCCGCGCGGAACACCCGCAGCAACTGTCGAACGTCATGGCCATCGACAGGCCCCATGTATTCAAAGCCCAGTTCCTCAAACAACGTGCCAGAGGACCCCTGCCCGGTTACCATCTGACGTGCGCGCCGCGCGCCATCGCGCATAGGCGGGGGTAATAGCGATTCCACACCCTCAGCCAGGTCCTTCATGCTAAGCATCTGCTCGGTATAAAGACCCGATAGATATGTCGACATCGCCCCTACGGGCGGCGCAATCGACATTTCATTGTCGTTGAGCACGACGATCAGACGGCGCCCCTCGGCACCTGCGTTGTTCAAGGCCTCGTAAGCCATACCCGCGCTGATCGACCCATCCCCAATAACCGCAATTGCATCCCCCGTTGGACGGCCCATGTCACGCCCGACAGCAAAGCCCAATGCTGCTGAGATGGAGGTCGAGGAATGTGCGGCCCCAAATGGATCAAACTCGCTTTCGTCACGTTTCGTGAAACCTGACAGGCCGTCCTTTTGACGCAAGGTCCGCATCCGGTGACGGCGACCGGTCAGAACTTTGTGCGGATAACATTGATGACCGACATCCCAAATCAACTTGTCCATCGGGGCGTTGAAAACAGCGTGCAACGCTACGGTCAGCTCGACCACACCCAGAGAGGATCCCAAATGCCCCCCGGTTTCGGAAACCACCGAGATCACTTCGTTGCGCAGCTCACCTGCCAGCACGGCAAGTTCTGCGTCCTTCATGTGCTTCAGGTCAGACGGACCGACTATGCGATCAAGGTGTGGTGTGGTTGTCGTTTCGCTAGTCATTCATTCCTCCCCGAGGAAGCGGCGCCGCATTCTGGGAACATATGAATGCGGCGCCTATAACCTGCACCGGGTGGTGTAGGCAGGTGGGGATTGCTCCCCGGTTTCCGGTTCCGATTGCCAGCAGAACCGAAGAACGATTGGGCCGTTGGGAGGGGCCCTAGTCCACTACTGACGCACCGATTGTTGCAAGATCGGGCCAGTCGGCAATGACGTTGGTGCCTTGCAATGGCTGCTGATACCCCTTGTGGCATGTCATACAGGCCAGTTTGGGCGCATCGGCGTGAACCGGACCAAGGCGTTCAGGTGGTAGAACCTCTTCCAGTGGGATCAGGTAATCCAGGTTCAGTTCCTGCACCATGGCAATCCCAAGGCTTGCGGTTGCCCATTGTGGAGTCACCTGAGCCGCGTCGTAGAAAGCCCGCGAGTTGTGACAGAACACGCAGTTCACACCTAGCGAATTCGCAAAGTAATTCATAAGCGAATAGGTGCGTTCCGCATTCTGGATCGCTGCCACATCCTGCCCGGGCACGCCGGGTACGCGGCTATCAAGATCATGAACACCGATCGGTTCGTAATCCGCCAGATAGCTTTGCAACGCATCAGATGGCAGCGAAGTATACTGACTTTGACTGGTTGCCATGTTCTGAGTGCTGGACCACCCAGCCATAGATTGGTTCACCGGTGTGATGTTGTACCATACGCCACTGGGGACAGCCTGCCCTCGATGGCATGTGAAACAGGTTACACCGACCTCGCCATTTGCATTGACGTGAGCATCCCAGTTCTCGTTGATATTCTGGGTCATCTCAATCATGCGATGCGCAACAATGGTCTGATAATCCTCCTCGTCCTCAAACAAGGTGGGAATACCCGTCCAGGCCCGCATCGCCGCCACCGCATCGCCGTCGGTATCGATTGCCGCATATGCAGCAATCCCCGGATCCGGCTCAGCAAGATCGCTTACGAATTCGGGCACTGACATTCCGGTGCCTCTCGGCCCTGTTTGCATACTATCGGTTTTAAAGGGCTGACCTAAGCTGACCAACGCAATCGCAGCAATCAAAGCCCCACCTAAGGTGCCCATCACGATGACGGGCCCATAGATGTCGGTCGGGTTGTTCTTATTCCAGGTCGAGAACCAGGTATCTAAACGTTTCCAGTTTCCGAGCATGGCTTTACTCCTTCCCGATGAAGGCTTCGTAGGAGCCATAGGCGTCATAGCCGTAGCTGCCGTCGTAAGCCGGGGCAAAATTGTGCTCCTGCGCCCAGATGAACCAGTTGTCGACGACAGTGCCGGTCAAAAGGATGCCGATGCCTCCCGTGATGGGCGTGAGAACCGCGAACCACCAAGCCCATCGGTGGATACCCTCCATCGTGGCGTTGAACCCCATAGTCCAGCGCCAGAACAGGGCTGCACGTTCGGTCGCGGTGCCGCGATCAACGATCTGCTCAAGCTCACGGTCGCCGCCATATCGGGTCACCGCAAGAATGGTACCGCCATGCATGGCAAACAGCAGGGCAGATCCATACAGGAACACAATGCTGAGACAGTGGAACGGGTTGTAGTACAGGTTGCCGTAGCGGATCGAAAACGCTGTGGTCCAATCAAGGTGCGGGAATATGCCGTACGGTACAGCCTCGCTCCAGGACCCCATCAGGATCGGACGGAACAGGCCCAGCACAAGGAACAGCCAGATCGCTGCGCCGAATGCCCAGAAGACGTGCTTGCCCATCTTCTGTTCAGCCGCCAGCTGCCAAGACCGGTACCACCAGCCCATCACCGAAACCAACAGGAAGAAGCTGGCAATGATATACCACCCCCCGTCATTCAGCGGTGGCATTCGTAGCCCGTATTCCGGGCTTGGCGGTTCCAGCGCCAGCCAGAAGAACTGGCGCAGGAACTCTGGGATCGACCAACCGACCTGTGCCAGCATGCTGAGCCCAACAATGTTGAACCAGATCACGCCTGCAAAGAGCGATGCAATCCCGACCATACCAAGGTTCACAGGCCCCAGCTGCGCGTTACCGAGCCAGCCTGTCAGCGACGAGAACGTCGCTGATTTGCTGCGATCCTCGGTCAGGGTGCCGTAGTCATCCGTGCCCATCTCGGCAGGGCCGCGGACTTGGACTTGAGTGAAGATATTCTGATATTCGGTGATCATGGCTTAAATCCCTACTTGGCTGCCCCAGATCGGCAGCTCGAGCCACCAGCTCCACCATTCTGGCCAACCGCGCGTCCAAACGGGGCCTGAAATGATGATGCAGACAGCAGAGAAAAACACCGCGTTGATCGCCAGCAACCACCCCAGACGGTGAATACCGAGTGGTCCGATCGAATAGCCGATGAAATCGCGGAAGAAGGTGTCTTCGTGATCCGGCGTCTTCATCGTCTCGCCTTTTTCGGGGTTGGCGGCCGACAGGATCAGCGCCCCATGCAAGGCGAGCGCGAGGGTGGTGGTGAAGAACAGCGTCACCGCCAGCATATGCGCCGGGTTGTAGTGGAAATGTAGATAGGCGTAGCCCGTATTCGATACCCAATCGAGATGGCTGAATATGCCATACGGGAAACCGTGGCCCCATGCGCCCATAAGAAGCGGTCGGAAAATAACGAGGGTCACGTAAGCAAGGATTGCGAAACCAAAGGCAAAGGGCACATGATAGCCCATCCCAAGTTTTCGGCAGATCTCAACCTCTCTGAGCGCCCAGCTTATGAAAGCTCCTGTCGCGCAGATGGTGATTACTTGCCAAAGCCCTCCTTCCAACAAGGGAGCTGCCGCCAGACCGTAACTAAGGTCAGGGGGCGCAATATTGATTAGCCAGGGGTTGAACGTCCCCTGCATGGCAGCCCCGTAAAAGATCAGGATTGTTCCAAGGGCCGCAAAAAAGAGCGTCGTGACGCCAAAAAAACCGACGTAGAAGGGTCCAACCCAGAAGTCGAACAGATCTCCGCCGATCAGAGTCCCACCGCGTACGCGATATTTTCTTTCGAAGCTGAGCAACGCCATCTTCTGGTCTCCGCGATTAACGCCCGGGCCTGGGGCCGCGAACGCCTGTTTTCAGTTTTAGTATGCCGCGGGCGACAGGCAGCCGCCCGCGGCTAGAACGAGGCTTTGCCTTACTCCAACATCGAGGCGTGATTCTGCGCCGCAATCTCGAACCAGTTCACACCGTTCGAGAGCACGACGAGATGGATCATCACCGCCAAGAGAAAGAGAAATACACCTTGTGCTACAAACACGCGGCGCGGATCGAAGATAAGCCAGATCTTGTAGAACTTTGCCATTTCCAATCCTTTCTCAGCTGAACCACGGCCACCAGATGTAGGTCGCAACGTGTGCAACCAAACATGCGATAGCGAACAGCCAGAGGCCGCCCATGTAGACCGAATGCAGCTCTTGAGCTTGCTCGTCTGTTAGACCTGTGAATGACAGGTCACGATTATCAGCCATGTTAATTCCTCCGGAACACTGAGCTGACGCCGCAAAACCCTCGCGGCTGGGTCCCGATCGGATTACTGATCGAGGTTCTGCCGCCCCGGGGGACAGACAGTTCGGACACGATCGTCATCGGATCGTGAATAGGATGGGCGTGATGCGATCGGCCTCAGCCCAGGCCCGCGCCAGCGGACCTCTCACATCAAGCGAACGTTTGCGCACTGCGTGGGCAATCCAGCGCTCGACCCCGAAAGGGATCGCAAACAGGAAAATCAGCGTAAAATAGATCTGAAACTCCACGTCACGCCGACGCCCGGCGCGCCGTATTGGAGGGCTGGTACTGGTGTCTGCCATTCCTGCGTTTCTCCTTGTCCTTAAGTGCGTTCCAACTCGGCCCCACCGGGATCGAGTGCATTTACGGTTTCAACAACGACCCGTTCATCGCCTCGCGCGAGCGCAGCGCTTTCAGCCGCGTCACGCAGCGTCTTGGCGGCAGATATCCGGGTCAGGATCGGGTGGGTTTCAACAATGCGATCCAGCGCGGCCTGCGCGTCTGCATCCCAAGGCATATTGCGACGAAGCGTCGTTGGCGTAGCTTCGGCAGCATCCATATCCGAGGCGAGTGGAAGGATATGGAACAAAGCATCAAACAGCCCGTTACACACTTCCTGCACCAGATAGGTGGCACCGGCATATCCCATCATGGGCGTTCCGGTGGCTCGTCTGATGGCAGCGCCAGGGAAAGATGCAGGAATGAACGCAGGCTGCGGACCGTGGCCAGCTTTCATTTCGGCCAGGTACATCTTTTCGTTGATCGACCCCATGACGATGAGGGGTCGTTTGCTACCCAGAAGCGCGCGTACTTCTTCGTTGTTTGTTTTGGCCCCCGCAGAACGGGCCACGGCAAACGCGCAAGGCAGGCCCAAGTCGGCTTCAAGGAAGTTCCGAATGCCGCGTGCATAAGTTTCGTTGGCAACGATCGCGAAGCTGGCGGTGGCAAAGAAATCCTGCGTCACCGATCTCCAAAGATCCCAGAGCGGTTTGATAGTGCTGTGTTTCTCGCGCTCGATGAAAGGTTCCGGATCAAGATCCAGAAGCTCGCCCAGCTTGCGGAGGAACTTCGTGGTGCTATCCAAACCGATCGGGGCCTGCAGGTAAGGTTTACCGAGCACATCCGCCAATCCGCGGCCAAACTCGCGATACATGCAGACATTCACATCCGCATTCACCAGGTTGCGCATTTCGGCCAGATGCGCGCCAAGCGGCATAACCATGTTCACTTCGGCGCCGATGCCCTCAACCAGACGACGAATCTCGGCCAGATCCGATGGCATATTGAAGGCCCCATACATTGGCCCAAGAATGTTTACGCGGGGTTTTGCACCGTCTTCGCGCTTGGCCTCTGGCGGCATCCGCCCCTTGGTCATGCCAAACTCGGTAAAGATCCAGGTCATCGCCCGATCTGCGGCTTCCCATTGATCTTCATCGATGGTGCGCGGCAGGAAACGCTGGATATTCGTGCCTTCCGGCGTCACGCCGCCCCCGATCATCTCGGCGATCGAGCCTGTAACCACGACTGCAGGCAAGGCGGGATCAAGTGTGCCCCAGGCGCGTTTCATGGCGCCCTCGGTACCATCACGACCCAGCTCTTCTTCACCCAGACCCGTCACTACGATGGGAAGCTCGTGCGGCGGCAAGGCATCAGTATAATGCAGAACACTTGTTACGGGCAGGTTTTCGCAACCTACAGGACCGTCGATAACGACCTGCAAGCCTTTCACTGCGCAGAACGCGTAAACAGCGCCCCAGTAGCCCCCGGCCCGATCATGATCTTGAATCAACATCAGATCATCTCCGCCGCTTTGCGGGCGCGCGCCGCTTTTTCAAGCTTCTTTTGGTTTAATGCCCGGAAATCGGGGCGCAGATTGGGATCCCCTTCCCAGACACCAGCGGTGTCTTCGGTGCCAACCCCGTCGAAGAAGGATTTCATCCGATCCATCCGGTCCTTGCCAGCGATGGCCGCGTTCACAACTTCGATCAAGCTGCCCGCTCCTGCAGGACCCATGAGGGGGCGCGCCGAAATCAGGTTGGTAAAGTACAGCGCCGGAATTCCCATCTCCTTGGCTTTCTGGACAACAGGCGTTGTTCCGATCGCAAGTGAGGGGCGAATAGCCTCGACCGCGGCGCAGTCATCTTCCAGCGAAACGCGGAACTTTACGCGCGCACCTTTGGCTTCGAGCCAGGCAGCATCTTCTTCGTTCCACGGTGTTTTCGGGCAGGCAGTGCCGACATAAGGCACCTGTGCCCCGCTTTCGATCAGCAGCCGGGCGACCAGTAATTCGCTGCCCTCATATCCTGAGACGGTCAGCGTGCCGTCAATGCGAGACTGAGACAGAGCCCCCTTGATTGCAGGCAAGAATGCATTTTGTGCCGCAGCAATCTTATCGGATGACAAGCCGAAGGCATCTCCGATTGCGGTGAGCCAAGCTGCTGTTCCGTCATACCCCACGGGGGCCGAACCAACTATAGGACGCCCAGCGCGTTCAAAGACGCGGACTGCAGAAGTATAGAATGGATGGATTGCCGCCACTGCACCGCAATCAAGCGCAGCATAAAGCTCGCGCCATTCGCGGCATGGCACCACGGGACCCGCAGCCAACCCCATAGGCGCCAGCATTTGCCCGATCATGACAGGATCGGCTGGGAACATTTCACCCAAAAGCGATACCGTGGGCAGGTCTGACGTGCCTCGTTCCGGACGCGCCACAGGGCCCGCTTCAATTTCCTGACGCGCATAGTCGAGCATGGCGCCTGCCAGTACGTCTTTTGCCTCGGCGTGGGTTGGAATGCCAAAGCCCGGCACGTCAATCCCAACGATCCGCACGCCGTTGATCTCGTCAGGCAACAACCGAAGCGGCACACCACTGGCAGTAGGAACACAAAGATTCGTCACCACGATGGCGTCATAGCGATCAGGATCTGCCAGTTCATGGACGCTGTCGCGTATGTCTTCGAACAATTTGCCCGTCACCAACGTTTCGGAATTGAACGGCACGTAGCCCACCGACCGTCGCGCACCGTAGAAATGCGAAACGAATGTCAGCCCGTAAACGCAGCAGGCCGACCCCGAGAGGACGGTGGCTACGCGCCGCATCCGCAGCCCCACACGCAACGAGCCAAAGGCCGGGCACATGGATTGCGGTTTGTCATGGGGTCCTTGAGGGTAATCAGCCGCATATTTGTCGAGCAATTCGGACTGCCCGGCCGCACGCGCTGCCTCTGCAAGCGTGGATCCCGAATGGCATCCCAGCCCAGGATCACCCTGAAGCTCGGGCACATCTTCACGGGGCGATCCTTTGATCACCTCGGCGTTTGCCGCGTCATCATATGTGACTTCGTCTCTCACCGAGTTCCCTCACGCATCGTCATAAATGACCTCAAGGCTTTCTTTCGGTTTGGCGTCCTTGCCGCGCATGTCCTGATCCGTGGCAGGTTCCAGAACAACGCCAGCGCCAGTGTCGGAGCCATCAAACAGTTCAAGCAATTCGTCCTGAGTTAGGGCAGTCGGGCGTAGTGGCGGCGCTTCGGCCACGTTCATACCCAGCTCAGCAAAGAGAGACCCCCAGGGCCCCTGCGCCGTACCCACGATCTGATAATTCGCTGATTTCTTGCGCAGGTCATCGTCCTGAGGGATGGATGCCAAAACCGGGATATCGACAGCCTTGGCAAAGGCCTGCGCTTCGCCCGTGCCGTCATCCTTGTTGATGACGAGACCAGCAACGCCGACATTTCCGCCCAGTTTGCGGAAATACTCGACCGCAGAGCAAACGTTATTGGCGACATAAAGCGATTGCAGATCGTTCGAGCCGACCAGAATTACCTTCTGGGCCATGTCACGCGCAATTGGCAAACCAAAGCCGCCACATACGACGTCCCCAAGGAAATCGAGGAGGACGTAGTCGAAGTCCCAATCATGGAACCCGAGCTTCTCCAACAGCTCAAAGCCGTGAATAATGCCGCGACCGCCGCAGCCGCGTCCGACCTCTGGACCACCAAGCTCCATGGCAAAGACGCCACCGCGCTTGAAGCATACATCGCCGATTTTGACCTCTTCGCCCGCCAATTTCTTCTTGGTCGAGGTCTCGATGATCGTCGGGCAAGCCTTGCCACCAAACAAAAGCGAGGTCGTATCCGATTTGGGATCGCAGCCAATGAGCAGGACGCGCTTGCCCTGTTCGGCCATCATGTGGCTGAGATTGGCCAGGGTGAACGACTTGCCGATGCCACCCTTCCCATAGATCGCAATGATTTGCGTCTTCTTGGTGGGCGCGTCCATCGGCACCTCGAGGGTTGGCTCGGCCGCTTCATCGCGCAACCGGGCATCATAGCCCTTCAGGTCTGGGATCTCGTCCTTCATGCGGCGTCGCTCCAATCGAGGATCATTTTAAGGCAGGCGGGGTCTTCAAAAGCGTGCGGATAGGCTTGAGCAGCCTCGGAAACCGGACGGGTGTCGGTAATCAAACCCGCCAGTGAAAGCGCACCCGCCTCGATCAGGCTTCGCGTTGCCATAAGATCGTCAGGTGTCCATTCCGCAGAAACCCGGAAGCGCGCTTCCTTCATGAAGGCGAGCGGGAACGCAAAGGAAAGCGGCTCTGAATAGAACCCGGCGAGAACAATCTCGCCCCCTTTGGCAATCCGACCAACAAGGTCGTTGAGCAATGCGCCTTGGCCACTTGCATCATAGATTGCCTCATAGTCGCGCTTTGTATCGGCATCGGGGTGGATCACCTCGTAGCCTTCAGCACCCAACCGACGGGTGGGATCGATCTCCCACACCGTTGGGGCAGGTGCCCCGGCGGCGATTGTCAGGCGAGCAAGAAGTCGACCTAAAACGCCATGACCCACGATCAGATCAGGCACACGCTTATTCAGCCCTGCCATGCAATGTCTTGCAGTGGCTGCCAGCGCCAGCAGCGCACCTTCGGCCCCCAGCGCAGGATCAATCCGGGCGACCCGGTCTGCTTTCGTGACGATTCTGTGCGCAGCAGCTCCAAACAGCCCGCGCGCATTTTCAAAGCAATTTGCGCCCGGAACAAAGACATGATCTCCCGGCGACAATTTACTGAGGCGGCCTGCTTCCACGACTTGCCCGGTCGCCTCGTAACCTGGAACGAGGGGATACCCCATTCCCGGAAACGGAGGGATTTCGCCAGTCCAAAATAGCTTCTCGGTTCCGGTGGAAATTCCGGAATGCGAGATCTCTACAACAACGTCTTCAGCCCCTGGCTCAGTCAGTTCGACCGCCTCCAAGGTAAGTTGTCTTGGACCTTTGAGAAGGACAGCAAGCGTGTCCACAATGTACCTCCCTACGTTGTGATGTCGCCAAGTCTTTGCGCTTGCTTAAACATCAATGCTGAATGTCAGTTTATTCTGACAGTTTAATCTGTCAATCAAAATGGACACTTTTAAGTAAGTGTCAGTCTGCGCGGACAGCGGTCAGGACAGAAGTCACGTAAGGCCTGCGAGACTTGAGGGCCTCGACATCGGTAAAACCAGCAGTCTCAACAAGTTTAGCGATTTCTTCGGACGATCGGGTGCGACCCGTCCGCATCGCCAGTGTATAAAAGGCGAAGTAAACATCGGTGATCGGATCCGGACGGCGTCCTCCAGACATTGGTTCCGAAATAATCAACCGCCCACCTGGTGGTAAAGCGGTGCGGCAGGACGACAACAGGTTCGCTACTGTGTCATCAGCATGATCGTAGAGAACTCGTACCAATGAGATCGCGTCAAAACCTTGAGGCAATGGATCGTCACGAAATGATCCTTGGAGAAAGCTGATTCGATTCGACACACCTGCTGCAGCGATTGCACGACTCGCAGCGTCTGCAACTGTGGGCAAATCAAACACACCAAGGTCGATTTCAGGTTGAGCTTCAGCCACCGCGATTTGGAACGCCCCGCTTCCCCCGCCGACATCCAGCATCCGCTTTATCCCTGCAAGTGAGACGGCATTCAGCGTGTCCTGGGCGACCAGTTTTTGGGTATCGGCCATAAGTGTTGAATACCGCTCGGCCACCACTGGATTATCGGCCTTCGCTGCGCCGAATACATAGGGCCAGAACGCAGCCAGCTCGGTATCCTGTTCGCCAGTCAAAAGTGAGATCGGATCATCAAGATCGCGGTAAAACGCGCCATGATGCAGAATCATATCCTGTAATCCCGCAACCCCAGTCAGGGCAGCACCCTGACGGGTCAGGCCGTATGTGCCTCGCCTGGATGATTTCAGGATGCCTATCCCAACGCCCCCACGCAGCAAGATTTTCATACGGTCCAGCGGCAGTTTGCACAATCTTGCAAGGCTTTCGGCGTCCTGCGGTCCGTGAACAAGGCGAGAGGGGATTTCCAGCTGGACAAGTGCAAACAACACTTGCGATCGGACGAACCCCTGGACGATGTCAAACAACGCCGCGCCATCGCGCCTGGCAAACCAGGACAGAATTGGTGTGTTGCTGGCCCAGCGCTGGAATTCAGGCCGCGCGACAAGGCGCGAGGTCCAACCGCGCAAAGATAGACTCGTTCGTGGCATGCCGATATCGGCCATGCTTCAGGCCTGTTGCGATTGCGCGGTCATCGGGATCAGTCGCCGCGCTTGTTGCGTGACCATGTGCGCCAACATCGCCTCGCCCGGGCAGGATGGGATGGACGCGATCGCGCCCCCCAGAATGTCCTTAAGTCGAGACACCGCGCCGTCGACCCCCAGCAAATTCACCGAGTTTGGCCGCCCATGGCGCGCATCCTGACCAACCGGTTTGCCGATGTCTTCGGCTGCCATTAAGGCGTCACGCAAATCGTCGGCAACCTGGAAGGCCTCTCCAATGCGGTCGCCCAACTCGAACCAAGGCTCGGGTTCTTCACCGGCCGCGATGGCGCCCATTTGCGTAGCTGCGATAAAGAGCGCGCCTGTCTTCGACCGATGGTAGGCGCTAAGATCAATCTTGGCTTCGCTTTCCCACCCCTGCCCTGCACAGATACCATTTGGCATTCCGCTACGACGCGCCAGCGCCAGAACAAGCTGCGACGCACGGGCAGGGTCGATTGTGCCGGTGCGCGCAAGCACCTCATAGGCCAGCATGATCAGACTGTCGCCAGTCAAAACCGCCAGCGGTTCTGAGAACGCGCGGTGAACAGAGGGCTTGCCCCGCCGTGTCTCGGCATTATCGAAACAGGGCAAATCGTCATGTACCAGCGATGCACAATGCATCAATTCCAGCGCTGCCGCAGCCGCGTCCGCAATCTGGGGCTGATCGTCGCCACACGCGACTGACACCGACAGAAGTATGGTTGGACGAATACGCGCGCCACCAGGTTTAGTCGCGTAGTCCAATGCCGCAGAAAGCCGAGCAGGTGCAGCTCCATCTCGCGCGGTGTTGATTGCCGCGCAGACCGCGCTGTCAATTCTTTCGGAAAGTCCCAAACTTGGCATCCTCTCGCTGTACCGATCAGTAGCATCGGCCTTTGGTGTCATTAATTTATGACACTAATATGTAAATCATACTGGACAGATGCCCAGTGTGAGTCAACAATTCTGAAATGCATTCGCAGAACCCAGGTCGATTTCCCGTGCCGCGCGTCATAGTCATTGGCGCCGGGTTCGGTGGTTTATCCGCAGCGCTGCTGCTACGCGCTTCCGGCAATGACGTGACACTTCTGGAACAGCATGACTGGGTCGGCGGTAAAGCACGCGCGGTTCCCACGACCGCAGGACTTTCGGATGCGGGGCCAACCGTGTTGACCATGCGCCACGTCTTTGACGCGCTGTTTGCGGCAACTGGCGCGCGCCTTGAAGACCATGCAAAGCTGATACGCGAGCCCCTTCTTGCGCGACACTATTGGCCGGATGGCAGCAAGCTTGATCTATTCGATGATCGGCAAGCCAGTGCCTTGGCGATACGTGATTTTGCTGGTTCCAAGGCTGCGCACGAGTTTGAGCGTTTTGCCCAAGACGCAGAATCGCTCTTCATGCTCTTCGACGCACCTATGATGCAAAACCCCGAACCGTCATTTGCAGATCTTGCACGCCACGCCCTATCTGCACCTCAACATCTGCCAACGCTTTTGACGTTCAACAAGCTGACACAGAAACTGGCGCATAGCTTTACTGACCCCCGGTTGCGGCAACTCTTTGGCAGGTACGCCACGTATGTGGGCGGCTCACCTTTGGAAGCGCCGGCGCATCTTTCCCTGATCTGGCGGGCAGAAGAAGCAGGCGTCTGGCGGGTGGATGGCGGGATGCATCATCTCGCTCAAGTGTTGGCTGATCGTTTTCAAGCAATCGGAGGTCAGCTTCTGACAGGAGCACCCGTACACCATCTAGAAGCCGACGCGACGAAGATCACGGGTGTCTGTTTAAAGAACGGACATCGTTTGCCTGCCGACTTCGTCGTGTTCGCAGGCGACCCCCGCGCCTTGGCAACAGGATTACTGGGCAAAGATGTTTCTCACATCGCGCCAACCACAAAATCTGCTCCGCGCAGTTATTCCGCCCGCGTCTGGAGCTTCGCAAGCGCTGCAATCGGACCCGAACTAGGCCATCACAACGTATTTTTCGCATCGGACCCAGCCTCAGAGTTTCGGGATCTGCGAGCAGGACGCACACCAACTGCACCTACAATTTATGTTTGCGCACAAGATCGAGGCAGCGGACGCGGACGACCTAAGGGCCAGGAACGCTTTGAGATCATTCTCAATGCCCCCGCCATAACCAGCAAGACCCCTGACCCCGAGGAGGTCCAGACATGCCGCCAACTGACATTCCAAACGCTCCGCCGCTTCGGCCTGACTTTCTCGCCAAGTCCTCCGGACAACGCGCTGACCACCCCGACCGGGTTCGAACATCTGTTTCCGGGATCGATGGGCTCACTCTACGGGCAGAGCCCACATGGAATAACGGCAGCTCTGAAACGACCCCGGGCGCGCACGGCTCTATCGGGGTTGTATCTGGCGGGCGGGGGCACGCATCCGGGCGCGGGGGTTCCGATGGCTGCGCTCTCCGGACGGCACGCGGCCGAGGCGATCATGCAGGACCTCGTTTCGACCTGACGGTTCCGCCCGACGGCTACGCCTGGTGGTATATCGACGGGATTAGCGACGATGGGGAGCGTGCAATCTCGGTCATTGCATTCATTGGCTCGGTGTTTTCGCCTTGGTACCGGTGGTCCGGACGGCGTGATCCACACAACAATGTCTGCATCAATGTCGCCACCTACGGGCGCGGTGGACGGTTCACCATGATCGATCGCGGGCGCGCAGCGCTGCGTCAGTCGCCTGAGCGCTTCACCGTGGGTCCTTCCAGCCTGCATTGGACCGGCGATCGTCTGGAAATATCGGTCGATGAACGCGGCGGGCCCCCGTTCTTTGGCCGGATCAGGGGCAAGATCACTGTGACCCCTTCAGCGATCAGTGATCAGGAATTGCCGCTTACCCCGGATGGGGCGCATATCTGGCGACCCTTTGCACCGGTTTCAGACATATCAGTGGATTTAGACGCCAAGGGCTGGCGCTGGAAAGGACATGGGTATTTCGATGCCAATTTCGGCACGCGCGCGCTGGAAGCCGATTTCGATGACTGGACTTGGGGCCGTTATCCTACAAGGCACGGCGCAACTTGCTTCTATGATGCGCGCCACCGTGATGGCGGCACCCTTTCGGCTTCGATAGATTTCTCCCCTGACGGGGATGCCCGAATGGTTGATGCGCCTCCAACAGCACGCCTGCCACGCAGTCTCTGGGCGGTCGCGCGCACCACCCGCGCCGATTCTGGTCACACACCCCGTCAGGTCAAAGCGATGCTCGACGCGCCGTTTTACACGCGCGCTATGGTCGAAACTAAGATCCGCGGCGAGCGCAGCACCGGCGTACACGAAGCCCTTGACCTGACGAGATTTCGCAGCCCACTTCTGATGCCTATGCTGGCCTGCCGCGTCCCGCGCAGGGCGGGGTGGCGGTTCACGGATTAGTCCACAACTTCGGGATTCAGCCGCAAAACTGAAAGGTTCAGTGCTGCTGCAACCGAAACCCATGCAACATAGGGCACAAACATTAGCCCCGCGATCCAATCAAGCTGCCAAAGCGCAACTGTGCAGGCCACGACGGACACCCACAAAAGCGACAGTATCACCATTCCGGCACGCAAGCGGCGCAACCCGAAAAATACCGGTGTCCAAAGCGTGTTCAGCGCGATCTGCAACGCCCAGAGTGCCAAGGCGAGACCTGATCCGGGCATCATAGCAACGCGCGCTGCAGCAAATGCCATTAGGAAATAGAGGGTCGTCCAAGCCACTGGAAACAACCAGTTCGGAGGGGTCCATCCCGGTTTCTTCAGGCCCTCATACCAGCTTCCGGTTGGAAACAACGCCCCAGTGGCACCAGCTGCAAAGCAAGCCAGCAAAAAAACCATAAACAGAATGTATGTCACTGCGCGATCCCGTGCTTTCCCTTTGCCTCCACGGCCTGCGCGACACGGGTACGGTCTTCGACCGCCAGCCGGGACAGCGTTGCCGTGACAGCATCGCTCCAATGAGGCTTTGGAGCTTCTGCAGCAGAATCTATAAGGAAGGCCACTTCCGGCAAGGGTGCGGCATAAATCATTGGAGAGACAGGAAGCACAGCAGAAGCGCCACTGCGCATCACCGACAGTCCCAGCATCCCAAGCTTTTGCACTTTAGTGGTTCTTGCACGCCGGGTTATGGGATCGTAGCCCATTTGCTGAAGTTGATCCCCGATGCCAGCATAGATGTAGCGCGCGGCATATATGCCTGGTCGACACCTAAGGGGCAAAACAGCGATACCGGCCTCTGATCGGCGATAAAGTCTTTCGGCCTCGATCAGCAGGTTGCGCACCATGTAGCGAACCACTTTGCTTGGACGTGGGTCTTCCATCAACGCCTCAGGCGAAAGACCGGATTTCTCCAACCAGTCCAGCGGAAGGTATAACCGTCCTTCCAACGCGTCTTCGCCCACGTCGCGCGCGATGTTGGTCAGTTGCATGGCAACACCCAGATCGCACGCTCGTGCAAGCGCGGACCGATCTCTGACACCCATCAACACGCACATCATGACGCCAACTGAGCTGGCGACCCGAGCAGAATAAGAAATCACATCGCTAAGCGTAGCATAGCGGCGGTAGGACACGTCCCATTCGAGCCCCTCCAACAACGCCTCCGGCAGCGCACGCGGCATGTTGTAATGCTCGATCAGGGCAGCAAAGGCCCTGTCTGGCGGCGCATTCTCCGGACGTCCCGCATAAGCAAGATCCAACCTTTCGCGTAATCGCTGCAAGGCCGCCGCTTTGTCTTGTGTCAGGTCGACCTCGTCATCCGCCACACGGCAGAAGGCGTAAAGCGCAAGTGCGGGATCACGGACTGCGCCCGGTAAAAGCCTTGAGGCCGCATGAAAAGACAAGGATCCGTGACGGATCGCGGCTTCGCAATGGGCCAGGTCCTTGGGGTCGATCATGAAACCACCGCTGCGTCGGGAACAAGTTTGGCCAGCACTTCGGCACTGGAGATAACGCCCGGCAGACCTGCGCCCGGATGCGTTCCCGCCCCTACGAGATAGAGCCCCGATACCTCTTCGCTGACATTGTGCGGACGGAACCAGGCGCTTTGCAGAATGCGTGGTTCAATTGAGAAGCCGCTGCCCAGAGGCGACAGATATCTGTCGCGGAACGTTTCTGGCGTAAACACCAGCGATTCTGTCAGATGTTCGCCAAGACCGGGCAGCAACTGTTCCTCAAGAAATGCCTGAACCTTCCGCCGATAAGGTTCGGCTTCGCGCTCCCAATTCACCGGGTTGCTATGTCCAAGATGGGGCACAGGCGACAACGCGTAGAATGTGTCTCCGCCATCGGGTGCCACTGTCGGATCGGTCACCGATGGCCGATGCACATAGAGGCTCATGTCTTCGGACAACGAGCCCTTAATGAAGATATCTTTTACCAGATCACGGTAGCGCGGCCCGTTCAGAATCGTATGGTGTCCGACTTCTGGCCACGCATCCCGTGTTCCTTTGGTGCCAAAGTACCAGACGAACAAACCCATCGACCAACGTGAACGTTTCAATCGCGACGTGGTCCAGCGACGTCTTTTGTGCGATCGAAGCAAGCGGTCATAGGTATGCCCGCTATCGGCGTTTGAGACGACAACATCGGCCGTCAGGATTTCGCCTGTCGTCAGCCGCACCCCGCGTGTGCGACCGTCTCTGATCAGGATCTCATCCACTTCCGCGTCATAACGCAGGGTGCCGCCCTGATCAGCGACCACGCCCGCCATGGCTTTCGCAATCGCAGCCACGCCGCCGATCGCGTAATGCACCCCAAATTCTTTCTCGAGATGACTGACGAGCGTATACATGGATGTGACGTGAAAGGGGTCCCCGCCAATAAATAACGGGTGAAACGAAAACGCCATTTGCAAGCGTGGATCGCGAAACCGGAGCGCCGCGTGGCGTGCAACCGAGCGATCAGCCCGCAGCCACGCAAAGCGCGGGAGCACCTTGATCAGGTCAGCCAGCTTGTGCATCGGACGGCGGCCCAGATCTTCAAAGCCAAACTCGTAACGCGCTTCGCTGTCACGCAGAAATGCATCATAGCCTGCGACATCGCCCGGCGACAGGCGCGCAACTTCGGCCCGCATCGCATCTGTATCCTGAGAGGCGGTAAAGACCGACCCGTCAGGCCAGCGAATTTCATAGAAAGGCTCCATGGCCTTCAGATCGACATCCCTATCGAAATCGCGGCCACAAGCCTGCCAAAGCTCCCGAAAAACCTGGGGAACCGTCACGATCGTTGGGCCCAGATCGAACCGGTGACCGCCTTGCCATATCGCGGAACCGCGCCCCCCCGGACTGTCCAGTCGATCAAGCACGCTGACCCTGTACCCCTTGGCGCCAAGGCGCATGGCCGCCGCAAGACCGCCGAGGCCTGCGCCAATCACGACCGCTTTCGGACGCCGAGTGTCCGAGGCAAGGCCAGCCAGAATGGGATCGTCACGTGTCATGATAGCCTCAACGCTACATGTGTCAGACAAACTTGACAATCCTTGGTTTTTTTCAATTGTAATAAGGGTTTTCCGATCTCTCGTATCATGTCAAACTAATATGACACTTAGAGGAATCGTCTCATTCAGACCGTCACGCTGAATTTCTATCGCTTCGACACTGCCGGCGCTCGGCTATGGGCGCTTGCTATGATGGCGATTGCCAGGATTCCCCTATCGCGGGTTTCCGGCCTGTCGTTCTGGAAGCTATGTGGTTCTGGTGGCGGAGAGGGCTTCACGCCACGGGTTAGCATTGATATCTTTGCAATATTATGTGTTTGGCCAGACATGGAAATCGCAGAGCGCCAGACGCGTGAGGCGAAAATTTTTCAGCGCTATCGCCGCCGCGCATCCGAAAACTGGACAGTGTTCCTGACACCCGTTTCTGCGCGGGGGGCCTGGTCGGGGGTCAGCCCGTTCACACCCTCAAAATCCGAACCAGTTGGTCCGATCGCAGCTTTGACCCGCGCAACCATCAAACCGTCGATCCTCATGCGGTTCTGGCAACGCGTGCCTGACATCAGCCGGGTGATCGGAGCCGATCCCAATGTGGCTTTCAAAATTGGAATTGGCGAAATGCCGTTGATCCAGCAGGTTACGTTCTCGATCTGGCCCAACGACAAGGCGATGGCGGATTTTGCGCGCACACCCGACGGCCCACACGCCAAGGCCATCAAGGCCGTCCGCGACGGCAGTTGGTTTCAAGAAGAGCTTTATGCCCGGTTCCGCATCCTTGGTGAAAGTGGCAGTTGGAACGGAGGCAGTCCTTTGAAGGGCCTGATATCGGAATGACCCACGCTTTTCCATTCTCTGCCATTGTCGGTCAGGACGACATGAAACAGGCGATGATCCTCACCGCCATCGACCCAAAACTGGGTGGTGTGCTGGTCTTTGGAGATCGCGGCACGGGGAAAAGTACGGCCGTACGTGCATTGGCCGCGCTCTTGCCACCAATCGACGCGGTGAAAGGCTGCCCCGTCAATGCAGCGCACCCAAAAGACTGCCCCGATTGGGCCAATCTGGACAGCAAAGAAATCGAGACGCGTCCAACCCCGGTTATTGATCTGCCCCTTGGCGTGACCGAAGACCGGGTAACTGGTGCGCTGGACATAGAACGCGCCCTGACCCAAGGCGAAAAAGCGTTCCAACCCGGCCTTCTGGCCGCTGCCAACCGGGGGTATTTGTATATCGACGAGGTGAACCTGCTGGAGGATCACATCGTCGATCTTCTTCTGGACGTTGCCCAGTCCGGAGAAAACCTCGTGGAACGAGAAGGGCTATCGATACGGCACGCTGCGCAATTTGTTTTGGTTGGGTCCGGCAACCCCGAGGAGGGTGAACTGCGCCCACAATTGCTTGACCGCTTTGGTCTTTCGGTCGAAGTCCGAACACCAACTGAAATAGAAGACAGAATTGAGGTCATCAAGCGCCGGGACAGCTACGAGAAGTCACCGTCTCGCTACGTTGGCAGGTGGCGCAAAAAGGATGGCGAGATTCGAGACAAAATTCTCGCAGCGCGCGAAAGCCTTTCCGGAATCGACACGAAGAAACCCATATTGCGTGATTGCGCGGAACTTTGCGTCGCGCTTGGATCCGATGGCTTACGCGGAGAGCTGACCTTGTTGCGCTCAAGCCGGGCGCTTGCCGCGTATGAAGGCGCAAGCGCGGTAACACGTGATCATTTGCGCAGTGTTGCGCCGATTGCTTTGTCGCACCGCTTGCGTCGCGATCCTTTGGATGAAGCGGGGTCCGTCGCACGCGTCACCCGCGCTGTTGACGAGGTCTTGGGGTGACCCGTGCAGATCAGAGCGCTTGGCGGGATACCTTGCGCGCGATCGATCTGTTGACACTCGATCCTTCTGGGCTTGGTGGGATCACAGTACGAGCCCGTGCCGGACCTGTTCGGGATGCCTTTCTTGAAGCACTTGGGCGCCTGAAGGCCCCATTGTTCCGGATACACCCAGCCATGTCGCGAGAAGCTCTTTTCGGTGGGCTCGACCTGACCGCAACATTGTCCTCAGGACGCCTTGTCGAAACCGCAGGATGTCTTGCGGCAGACATAACACCAATGCTGTGCATGGCCGAACGATGCCCCCCAGATCGCGCAGCCGAACTTGCCGCCTGGCTCGACGACACACGCGGCACGCTGGTGATGCTGGACGAAGCGGCTGAGCCCGGGGAGATCGCGCCACCTACGCTGCAAGACCGTCTGGCCTTTTTCGTATCGCTTGACCCAATCGGACGACTGGAAGCCACCCCTTATGCTTACCAAGGGGTAAAGGATGCACATCTCAAGCTGAAAGATGTTGAAACTCCCAAGAGCGCGCCAGACACACTGGTTTCAATTGCCGCCCGGCTTGGCATAGATAGCCTGCGCGCCCCACTTCTGGCGCTGCGCGCTGCCCGCGCCAACGCCGCCCTTGAAGGGCGCGATCGCATTTGCGACGAAGATCTGGAAACTGCCGCGCGACTGGTGCTAGCGCCGCGCGCCACGGTATTGCCGCAACAGCCTGACGATCCTCCGGGCCCGGATGAACAGACGTCAGAACCCGAGACGCAATCCCAAGACACCGATACGCTGCGCCTGCCTGAAGAGGTTCTCGTCGAGGCCATCATTCCGCACTTACCCCCTGATCTGCTGGAACACGGAAGGTCCACACAACTTCGATCGGCCCGTGGATCCGGGCAAGGGTCAAAGCGGCGCAGCAACCGACGCGGGCGTCCGCTGCCCTCGCGGCCCGGACGCCTGGGAAATGGCGCACGGGTCGACCTGGTTGCCACCTTACGCACCGCAGCGCCCTGGCAGAGCTTGCGTCCCAAGGGTCGGGGGCAGGTTACAATCTACCCTTCAGACATCCGGTTGAAACGGTACGAAGAAAAAAGCGACCGCTTGCTAATCTTTGTCGTGGATGCGTCCGGTTCGGCTGCGATGGCGCGCCTGGCCGAAGCCAAGGGCGCCGTGGAAGTTCTTCTGGCGCAAGCTTATGCAAACCGAGATCATGTTTCATTGATCGCGTTTCGCGGTGATGACGCCGATCTGTTGTTGCCCCCGACACGCTCGCTTGTTCAAACCAAACGACGTCTTGCGGCCCTGCCCGGTGGTGGGGGAACACCGCTGGCAGCAGGTTTGCGTCATGCAGGCGAATTGGCGATACATGCCCGCGGTCAAGGCCTATCACCAACCGTTGCTTTGCTGACAGATGGGCGTGCCAACATCGCGCTTGACGGCCAGGCCAACCGGACCGCAGCCCGTGAAGACGCAGCTGCCATGGCACGGTGGTTGAGGGCTGAAGGGATACCTGCGCTGGTGCTCGATACCAGCGCACGTCCTGAACGCGCGCTCAATGCTCTGTCCAAAGATCTTGGCGCACATTACCTGGCCCTTCCGCGCGCCGATGCGGTAACCATGGGCAAAACTCTTGAACGGGCGTTGCACGATGGACTGGACGCGTGATCTTCCCAGCTGGAGTCATCCGTCATTATCCCGGCGGATCGATCTTGCCCCACATCGCTGGCACGTTCAGACAAGCGGTTCAGGGCCGACCATGCTGCTTCTGCCGGGGGCTGGCAGTTCGGTACACACCTGGCGCGATCTGATCCCAAAACTTTCGGAAACGCATCATGTCGTTGCACTTGATCTGCCAGGGCAAGGATTTACAAGAACGGCAGGGGGCGCACGATCTGGACTGAAAGAAATGTCTGCCGATATTGCGGCCTTGCTATCAGACCAAAACTGGCGGCCCGAAGCTATCCTTTGCCATTCTGCGGGGGCAGCTATTGGCCTAAGCCTGTCACGCACCTTACCCATGCGAAAACTCATTGGGATCAATCCCGCACTCGATCACTTTCAAGGCATCGCGGGGTGGTTGTTTCCAGCAATGGCCCGTTTTCTGGCGATCAGCCCGCTGTCGGCAAACCTGCTGACCCTTGGCGCGACCCCGGAACGATCACGACAGGTGATCGAAGCGACTGGTTCGCTTCTTACGGACGAGGCCCACACGTACTACGCCCGGTTGATGCGCGATCGCACTCACGTTGCGGGCACACTTAACATGATGGCACGCTGGTCCCTTGATATGCTGTTGAATGATCTCGAAGCGCTAACCTGTGAAACGCTTTTTCTAACCGGCGAGAAAGATACCGCAGTCCCGCCCAGCGTGGCATCAAAGGTCGCACACCGCATGCGTAACGCAAGCGTCGAGATGCTGGACGGGGTCGGCCACCTTGCGCATGAAGAAGACCCCGCACGCGTGCTTTCGGCAATCAAGTCGTTTCTCTAGATCAAGCGTAAACGCGATCTCCAAAGATACGAGCGCTATGTTCGGCGAGGTAGATTCTAAGCCACGGAGTGAAGGCCTCTGGACTACGTGCAACCTCGTCGTTCAGCGCGTCTAATGCCACCCAGCGGGTTTCGGCCACCTCCTCCGGGTTTGGCTCGATCGTAAGTGTTTCGGGCGCATCAGCCAGGAAGAGATCCACCACCTCGTGTTCAATCAAATCGGACCCGACATCAGCGCGGTATTCCAGCCGATCGCGATGGATCAGTGTCAGCCCTTTGATGCCCAGTTCTTCGTCAAGGCGACGTTCAGCACAATGTAAGGCTGGTTCCCCCCAATTTGGATGGGTGCAGCAGGTATTCGCCCATAGTCCAGGGGTATGATACTTTGACAAGGCTCGACGCTGGATCAGCAGGTCGTCACCCCGCATCACAAAAACTGAGATTGCCATATGGCGCAATCCACGCTCATGGACCGCCAACTTCTCGACTGGCATCAATGTGCCATCAACCCAAGCCGGTATCTCAATCATCAGACGCGCTCGGGGCGGACAAGCCCGGTCAGATGCGCAAGGTTCTTTATCCCGATCTTCACGTGAGCCATTGGACGTGCCTTGACGAGTTTCTTGTTCATATAGGCCTCAAAAGTCAGCCGCTGCACGTCGATGTCGTGACACAGCGAAACAAACCGCTCTCGCCGCTCATCTGATTTGTAATACGCATCCTGCATGGATCTAAGTACACGAAATACGGTCTTATGCTCGCCCATGAACAGCTTGCGTGCAAGCTGCAGGTCCTTGACCCGCCCCGAGCTGAGACAGGCCGCGGCAGCGGTCGCCGCAACACGTCCACCAACCATCGCGTAATAAATGCCTTCGCCAGAACTTGGGGCCACGACGCCTGCAGCGTCGCCTGCAAGTACAAGATCCTTGCCGTTATCCCAACGATCGAGCGGCTTTAACGGTATAGGCGCCCCTTCGGTCCGGATCGTTTCACAATCATCGAGACCACTGGCTACACGAAGATCCGCTGTCGCTTTCTTCAAGTCGATCCCATCGATCCCAGTGCCCATTCCGACGCTGGCCGAAGCCCCATGCGGGAACACCCAGCCGTAGAAATCCGGGCTGATTGCACCGTCGTAGACCACGTCGCACCGGTCAGGGTGGTAATCGCCACGCGGACCGGGGGATTTGATGATCTCGTGATAGGCAATCACATAAGGAATTTTGTCGCCCTCTGGCACTTCGGCCCTTGCCACCTTTGATCGGGCGCCATCTGCACCGATGATCAGTTTGGTGCGAAGGCTGCGTTCGTCACCGCTGGCCTTGTCGCGGAATACGACGCATGTCCCGGAGTGATCTCGATCGATCCTCAAGAACGTGCCGGTTATGCGATCTGCGCCGGCGCTGGCTGCGCGCTGCCGCAGGAATTCGTCAAAATGCTCACGATCGACCATGCCGACAAAGCCGTTTTCGATCGGAATATCGACCTTGCGCCTTGTAGGCGAAACCATGCGCGCGGTTGTGATCTTAGCGACAAGCTGCGCGTCGGGAATGTCAAAATCGTCAATCAGACGTGGCGGTATCGCGCCCCCGCATGGCTTGATCCGTCCATCCCGGTCGATCAGCGCGACTTTCCGTCCACTGCGCGCCAAGTCCTCGGCCGCAGTCGCGCCAGACGGGCCGCCTCCAATTACAACAACATCATAATCCATGGTCATTCCCCCGGCACCAACTGGTGCGTGTGTTCATATCTCCGCTCGATCACCATTGCAGCCATCCCTGCTGCAGCAATGAACAGCGCAGCCTCGGCCAAAAAGACTGTGCCAAACGCAGCAGCATCAGAGCCAATCGCTGCCCGCAATGCATCTACTGCGCCTGCACCGACAAGACCGCCAAATCCTGCGGCAACGGCCTGTGCCGCCCCCCAAAGCCCCATTCGCGTGCCCTCACGCGAAGATTTACCTTGTCCCGCCAGAGCCATCATCGAGCCAATCGCTGCGACGGCAAAAATTCCGTTAAAGGCTCCAAGCGCTACGACTGCGGGAACAAGAGGTGCTCCCGGTCCAATTGCGCCAAGCCCGGCAATAACACCAAGGCTCACCGCGGAGCCCAGGCATCCCGCCACAACCCAGTTGCGCAGCGATCCGATCTTGAAACCAGTTGCTGCAATACCAACCGTCAGCATACCGATGAAGACACCGCCATTTTGCGCCCCAGACAAGGATGTCGACTGTCCGGGTGTGAAGGCAAAGACCAGCCCTGCGTAAGGTTCTAAGATTAGTTCCTGCATGAAATATGCAGTCATCGACAAGAAGACGAATATGGTGAAATTCCGGGTTTTTGGCTCATGCCAAATCTCTGCTATGCCTTGGCGGAACGGCATGGTTTCAGGTTCTGGCCGCGCGCCCACTTTTGCCTCTATTCCCCATACCGCAAAGATAGTCAGTGCGACCGCACCTAGCGCAACAACGCCAACAATCTGGACCAGAAGCGCGTGACTGTAGGGATCAAGAAGCCCCCCGACGACACCCGCAGTGACAGCGATCCCCGCAATCATCATAAGCCAGGTGATCGTAGCCGCTGCTGCACGTCGCCGCGGCGCAGTCGCAGTGGCAAGCAATGCGAGAAGTGAGGTCCCGGAGGCACCGACACCAAGACCGATCAGCGCATAAGACAGGATCGACAAGATCAGTCCAAGCGTGAAGCTTTCTGCCAGCACAGGAATACTTAAGGTCGCCCCAAGACCACCAAGCGCCAAAATGATCATGCCGCCAACAATCCAACGCGTACGATGACCCCCGGTATCAGACAGAAACCCCCATTGAGGTCGCGAAATCTGAATACCGTAATGCAAGGCAACCAACAGTCCGGGCAACACCGCAGGAAGCGCCAGTTCAACCACCATCAGGCGGTTCAAGGTTGAGGTGGTCAGTACAACAATCGCGCCGAGGCACATCTGCACCAAACCAAGCCGAATGATTGATACCCAGGACAAGGTCATAGCGGCGCCCCCAAACTGCGAATGGCAAAGGCGGCGATCATCATACCGCTGACATAAAGAGTGACACCTGCTCCGTTATACCAAGGTGCACGCGCCTTCGGATCGCGCAACAAAATACGCATCGCCAGGCCCTGACCGATCAGGAGCGCAAATATTGCAGCAGCGTGCGCATCCCGGCCCCAGTACAGGAGCAAAGCGATGACCACGACCTGCGGCAAAGCCATGACCCAGCATGCCAACCGTGCCGCGCGCTCTGGTCCCAACACCACGGGAAGCGAATTCACGCCAGTTTCGCGATCACCTTTCAGCGCTTTGAAATCATTCAGCGTCATGATCCCATGCGCACCAATCCCATAAAGCACAGCGATGACAACCACAGGCCAAGCGGGCATCGCGGTCGCAAGTACTGCTGCGCCGGTGAACCAAGGCAGCGTCTCGTAACTAAGACCTACAAGCCCCGGACCCCATAGGCCCGATCGCTTCAGACGAATTGGTTCCGCCGAGTAAGCCCAAGCCGCCAGCACCCCCAAGACAGTTGCCACGAAACCCCAGGTTCCCAACATCCAACCAACGCCCAACGCCAGCGCGCTCATCGCGAGCGCGATCCAAAGCCCCCAGCGCCCTGGAATACGACCCGACGGGATCGGCCTGTCAGGCTCGTTTATGGCATCGACGTGCCGGTCACACCAATCGTTGGCCGCCTGACTCATTCCACAAACAATCGGACCTGCCAGTATGACGCCCAGTACAACCACACCCCATTTGTCTTGTGGTGATACACCGGAGGACACCACTCCGCAGAGGTAAGCCCACATTGGGGGGAACCATGTCACGGGCTTGATCAGCCGGAGCATAGCAGCGGGCTCTGGGAGCCCTCGGGATTGTACACTTTCAGTGACGGTCATGTGTCAATCTTGCATGACACATATTCTCAAAGCAAGAAAAACCAACCTAGGGGTCTTCCCGTTTCAGAAGCCCGTATTTGCGCAGTTTTACATAAAGCGACTGTCGGGATACGCCCAGCATCTCTGCTGCCGCGGCACGATTGTTTCCGGTCAGACCTACAGCCGTTTCGATACACAGCTTTTCGATCACATCACTGGTCTCTGTCAGGATTTCGCGCAAGCTCGCTGAGCCTACAAGTTCGATCACCTGTTGGTTTGGCGCTTCAGGCTGGTTGGCCGCTTGCGAGGCCCCACGGAGCGCGCTGGCATGCTCCGCATTTCGAATCACGAAGCCAATTGCTGACGGTCCACGATCATCAAGCCGGGTTGAAGAGATTTCGACAGAGATACTGTCACCAACTGCATTGGAAAGGCGTGTCGCATAAACGCGCATGTACCCTGCACGCTTGGCGTTCTCGAGCATGATGTTCAGATCGACCTGACTGCGCAGCAAAAAATCGGACATACTGTGCCCAAGCACATCAGCCACCCCAGGAGCGCCACACAATTCAAGAAACGCTTCATTTGCACTGACAATAACCCCATCCGAGTCAGAGATGACGATCGCATCGGGACTTTTATGATAGAGGACGTCCAGACCGCTTGGAACACGTTCATCACCCTCGCCAACCTCGCTTGGCCTGGTGATCCGGCAGAAAATCATCTTCTCGCCAGCACTCCGAAACACACTTGGCGTAACAGTCAGGTCGCGCCTTGATTGGGTCGCCTGAACCGTCATGTCCCTGTCAAAATCAGCATTGGCTGCGTTCATCAGGGCATCCAAGAACTCTCCGCGTTGTCGATACCGAAAAGCTTTTGAAATCGGTGCCGCAACCAGATCCTCGATGGTACAATTCAGCAATCGCGCAGCGGCCGCATTTGCATCACGGATTCGGCCATCAGCAGTAATAAAAACAAATGCTTCGCGGGCATGCGCCATTAAGATGCGGTAGCGGGCGTCATGTTCGCGACGCTCTTCATACCCGCGCTCCAACGCAATTTGTGCCTGCACCAGCTGCGCTTGCGTTTCCGCCACAGACCGCAAATCTTTTCCCAGCATCAAGATTGACCCATTGGGCCCTACCTTGTGAAAGGAATAGCGCGCTGGATATTGCCAGGCAGTATCGTCACGATGATTTAGCTCAACCAGCCTATTTAGAACCCCGGTTTCGGCTACTTGCGACAGCGCAGACTCTAGTTTGGGGATACTCTCAACCGTGAGATACGCACGCATGTTCTTACCAGACCATTCCGAGACGCGTGGGTGCTCTTTTGAGTTGCTGTCCAGCAAGACCGAGCGAATTTCCCCATCAGGCGCCAGAACAAACACGAGATCGGACGTCGCCGCCAAGAGCGAAGCCAGATATTCGGGTTCCACAACCGGCAATGGCCCACTTGACCAGCCTGGCAGACCACCAGCCGTCATTCGGCTGCGCCGACCTGCGTCGACCCCCAAGTGTCCTGCAGCAAATCAAGGGCCATGTGTGCGTCGTTTGTAACCAGGTCTGCGCCAATGCTACTGGCGGCATCGCCGCAAAACTCCAAAGCTGCGCCTCCCAACACCACTGGCACGTGGGCGCAGGGTCCGCGACGTATCAACCGGATGGCCTGCTCGGCATTCTCAAGCGAGCCATAAGAAGCAGCAGACAGCATCAGACAGTCGAAGTTGCCGCGATGAATGTACCGTGCAATCTCACCCGGCGAAGAATTGTTCATCACGCGGACTGAATGCCCGTTTCGGCGCAGTTTTTGTGCGAGCAACGTAGGACCGATCAGATGATCTTCCCGCAAGACGGTAGCCAACAAAATAGTCTGACTGTTCCGAGATGGCTTCAGATTGCTCGAAGATGTAGAGATTTCTCGACACAGACCCATAAGGTTGGACGCTCCGATCGAAACTTCGGCAAAACTGAGCGTGTCATCCAACCAGTTTTCACCAAGGATCGCAGCGGCCTCCCCGATACAGCGATCAATCAGATCGTCATCATTTACGCGCAACCCACGGAGTTTTTGACGAAGTGCATTTTGGTCAAATCGATCCTCATGCGTTACCGCGCAATAGAGCATTTTGGTTGCAATTTCCAAACGCCGTTCACGGCTCTCGGCAGGCGTATCTATCAATCGATTGATGACAGTATGCGCCAACCCGCTGACCAATGGACTGGTCGCGAGGCAATTCTGGGGCCTGTCGCATTTTCCTCCCATAGCGCCGCCTTACCCGGAGGGGTGCGTGTCGTAAAAAATTGACACGCTGAGTCTACTAAAACTAGACAGCAGTCTCCTTGAGAGACAAATAATTGTCAAAGCAATTGGACACATAGAATAAATATTAACGGCTTCCCGCCGATATGTATTTCAAATCTTGTTTAGTTACAGAGTATTATCTTCATATTGAATAGTAATCCAAATCGTCTCAATCCATCAAATCCAATTATCAAAAAGTGTAAGATTTTGTTGACACTTTTCCAGACTCCCCCTTACGCTGCCCCCATGATGCCTGAGGAGACGGCCATGGGAACTCGGACCGAAGGTCGGGGGAGCACTTCAGCCTTGTACACGCCCGAGCAACGCAAACGGCGCGATGAAACCCGCTGGACTTTGGTCCAGGGCGTTCTCGCGCCTCTTCAGTTTGTGGTGTTCCTCGTGTCCCTTGTGCTGGTCTTTCGCTACCTGATGACGGGCGAGGGATACGCGATTGCGACCGCGTCAATCGTGATCAAAACGGGTGTGCTTTACACGATCATGGTGACTGGTGCGATCTGGGAAAAGGTGGTGTTCGGCCAGTACCTGCTCGCCCCTGCCTTCTACTGGGAGGATATGTTCAGTTTCGCGGTCATCGCCTTGCATACATTATATATTTTAGCACTTTTTACCGGTGCGCTTTCTGCCAGTGCGCTTATGGCACTCGCGCTATTGGCATATGCCGTTTACGTCGTTAACGCAGCACAGTTCCTGCTGAAGCTGCGCCAAGCGCGGCTTCAGACTGAGGCTGTGGCATGAAGGATTTCACAGCATCAAACGGAGGCTGCAGTGACACACCCATTCTGCGCGAACGTGGACAGCGCGAGGTGTTTTGTGGCTTGACATCGATCGTCTGGCTGCACCGAAAAATGCAGGATGCATTCTTCCTTGTCGTAGGCTCACGAACCTGTGCCCACCTGCTGCAAAGTGCGGCTGGTGTCATGATTTTTGCCGAGCCACGCTTCGGAACAGCGATTCTCGAAGAGACGGATCTGGCAGGTCTCGCAGACGCGCAAGACGAACTCGACCGCGAAGTTGACCGCCTTTTGGAGCGCCGGAGCGATATTCGACGACTTTATCTTGTCGGGTCCTGCCCGTCCGAAGTGATCAAACTGGATCTCGAGAAGGCTGCGGAACGCATGACCGCGCGCTATGCCCCAAGAATTCAGGTGGTGAATTTCTCAGGCTCGGGCATCGAAACCACCTTCACCCAAGGTGAAGACGCCTGCCTTGCAGCGATGGTGCCATTGCTACCTGAAACTGATGAAAGGCAGCTCTTGCTTGCTGGGGCATTGCCAGACGTCGTTCAAGATCAGGCGCTGGATTTACTGGAAAAGCTGGGCGTTGGTCCGGTGACTGTTTTGCCAAGTCCGCGCGCCGATGATCCCGTCGCGGTCGGTAAGAACACCGTTTACGCGCTAACCCAGCCCTTTCTGGGCGATACTCATGCGGCACTTTCACGGCGTGGTGCGCGCCACATAGCGGCCCCCTTCCCCTTTGGCGAGGAAGGCACAACGGCTTGGCTTTGGGCCATCGCGTCTGAATTTGGCGTGGATCCAGCGCATTTCGAAGCGGTAACCGCCGCGCCGCGAGACCGCGCACGGCGCGCCGTCGCGAAAGCCGCTGAAACGCTTCATGACAAGTCAGTTTTCTTCCTCCCTGATAGTCAGCTCGAAATTCCACTTGCGCGTTTCCTAACGCGCGAATGCGGGATGAACGCGATCGAGATTGGCGCGCCCTATATCCACCGGGATCTCGTGGGCCCGGACATCGCGATGATCGAAAGCGGGCCAACCCTGTCCGAGGGACAGGATGTGGACCTGCAACTGGACCGTGTCCGCGAAACCCGACCCGATCTGACGGTTTGCGGTCTGGGTCTTGCGAACCCTCTAGAAGCCGAAGGTCTGACGACCAAGTGGGCGATCGAGCTGGTTTTCACCCCAGTGCATTTCTACGAACAAGCCGGGGATCTCGCAGGCCTATTCTCGCGTCCGATCCATCGCCGCAACGTGTTGCAGATGGAGGAAACCGCGTGAAGCTGTCGGTCTGGACATACGAAGGCCCGCCCCATGTTGGCGCAATGCGCGTCGCAACCGGAATGAAGGGGCTGCATTATGTGTTGCATGCTCCGCAGGGTGATACCTACGCCGATCTCTTGTTCACGATGATCGAGCGGCGCAATCATCGCCCGCCCGTCAGCTACACCACCTTTCAGGCGCGTGATTTGGGGGCCGATACTGCAAACCTGTTCAAGACCGCCTGTCAGGACGCCTATGAAAGGTTCCAGCCCGAGGCAATTATCGTTGGAGCCTCCTGTACCGCAGAATTGATCCAGGACGATCCAGGCGGCATGGCCGAAACCATGGGACTGCCTGTCCCGGTCATTGCACTGGAATTGCCAAGTTATCAGCGTAAAGAGAATTTCGGCGCGGACGAAACCTTCTTCCAGATCACCCGCGCTCTTGCCCGCAAGCAGGAACGCACACCGCAGGTCAGCGCCAATCTAATCGGGCCAACAGCCCTTGGCTTCCGACATCGCGACGACATCACCGAAGTGACAACGCTTCTGGAAGAGATGGGTATTCGTGTGAATGTGGTCGCGCCGATGGGCGCCTCCCCGTCCGATATCGCCAAACTGGGCGCTGCGCATTTCAATGTACTGATGTACCCTGAAACGGGCGAAGCGGCCTGCCGCTGGATGGAACGCGAACTGGGCATTCCATTTACCAAAACAGTGCCAATCGGTGTCGGGGCCACGCGCGATTTTGTACGCGAGATCGCCGACATCACAGGCCTGACCCCGAAGCTTGACGAAACGCGCCTGCGGCTTCCGTGGTACTCGGCAAGCGTGGACAGCACCTACCTGACTGGCAAAAGGGTCTTCCTGTTTGGCGATGGCACCCATGTCGCTGCCGCAGCCCGTATTGCGCGCGACGAGATGGGGTTCGAGGTCGTTGGCCTTGGCTGCTATAACCGCGAACAAGCGCGAATGATCCGGGCTTTGGCCAAGGATTTCGACGTCGAGGCAGTAATCACAGACGACTACCTCGAGGTGGAAACGCGTATCCGTGATCTGGCACCCGAGATGATTCTGGGCACCCAGATGGAACGTCATATCGGCAAGCGTCTGGGCATTCCCTGTGCGGTGATCTCCGCGCCGGTTCACGTTCAGGACTTCCCGGCCCGGTATTCCCCACAGATGGGAATTGAGGGCGCCAATGTCATTTTCGACACCTGGGTACATCCGCTTGTCATGGGGCTGGAAGAGCACCTGCTGCACATGTTCCGCGAAGATTTCGAGTTTCACGACGATGCAGGGGCCTCGCACCACGGCCAGGCCGCTGTTTTGCGTGTTGCCGACCCAGAACCCGAGCCCATCGCCAGCACTTCAGCTGAGATCATTTGGCTGTCGGATGCTGAAAAAGAACTGCGCAAGATCCCGTTTTTTGTGCGCGGAAAAGCACGGCGCAACACCGAGCATTTCGCAACCGAACGCGGACTGAACGAGATCGGAATCGACACACTTTACGAAGCGAAGGCCCATTTTGCGCGATGACGGCACCATAATTGGCCGCCCTCCGGGCTACAGCGTGGTTATCATCACGCTGGATGCGCATGCCGCTGGGCCTTGCGAACGCGTGGCGGCACGGCTGATCAACGACTTCCCCGGTCTGTCAATCAGCGTGCATGCCGCCGCTGAATGGGGTGAGGCGCCCGAGAAGCTGGAACGCGCACAGGACGCGATTTCCCAAGCCGGTATTGTTATCACTTCGCTGCTGTTTCTCGAGGAACACATCACGGCAATCCTGCCTGCGCTTCAGGCGCGGCGCGATCATTGCGATGCAATCATCGGCATGATCTCCGACGCACAGATCGTAAAAACGACGCGTATGGGCAGCCTCGACATGGGCGCCCCATCCTCTGGAACGATGGGCTTCTTGAAGCGCCTGCGCGGTTCATCGAAGCCGTCGACCGAATCTGGCGCCAAGAAGATGCGCTTGCTGCGCCGACTTCCTAGGCTTTTGAAGTTCATTCCCGGCAAGGCGCAGGATTTACGGGCATGGTTCCTGACCATGCAATATTGGCTTGCAAGCTCAGACGAGAATGTCGAAGCGATGATCCGCTTCCTGCTGTCGCGCTATGCTTCAAACGCGGCCTGGCGCGGGGCGGATGTCGCGGCCCCCAAAGATTATCCTGAAACGGGCCTCTATCACCCCGATCTGAAGGACCGGATCACGATCGATCCCGCAAAACTTCCACGTCCCAAAGGCGCGACAGGAACAGTCGGCATCCTAATGATGCGGTCTTATGTTTTGTCTGCGGATACTGCACATTACGACGCTGTTATTCAGGCGCTTGAAGCCCGTGGTCTTGCGGTTATTCCCGCCTTTGCCAGCGGCCTGGACGCACGTCCTGCGATAGATACCTTCTTTAGCGGCACCAATGGCCGGAAGATCGACGCGCTTTTATCGCTGACCGGGTTCAGCCTCGTGGGCGGCCCCGCATACAATGACAATGAAACCGCGGTGAAGGTTTTGACGGCGCTGGATGTGCCATACATCTCCGCCCATCCGCTCGAGTTCCAGACAATCGAACAATGGGAAGCATCTGCGCAAGGATTGGGTCCCATCGAAACCACGATGCTGATCGCGCTTCCCGAGCTGGATGGCGCAACGCAGCCAACGGTTTTCGCAGGCCGCCATGGGATTGACGGTAACACCAATCGCGAGATGGCGCCCGCGACCGAGCGGGTCGAAGCCTTGGCCAACCGTCTTTTGCGGCAGGTCCAGCTGCGCCTTAGCGCCCCAAAAGATCGCAAACTTGCAATCGTTCTCTTCGGGTTCCCACCAAATGCAGGTGCTGCTGGAACAGCAGCCTATCTAGATGTCTTCCGCTCGCTGCATAACACGCTGCACGCCCTGAAACGCGATGGCTATGATCTTGAGCCACCGGAAACGGTTGAGGCACTGCGCGAAGCGGTTCTGGGCGGTAATTCCGCAAAATTTGGCCAGGAAGCTAATGTTGCCGCTCAAATTGGGGCCGAAGAGATCGTAGCCCAAACCCCCTGGCTGAACGATATCGAAACCGTCTGGGGTCCTGCCCCGGGCCGTGTTCAGTCGAACGGGCGCGAAGTTTACGTCTTGGGTCAGCAATTCGGGAATGTTTTTGTCGGGCTGCAACCCGGGTTCGGCTATGAGGGCGACCCGATGCGACTGCTATTTGAGGGTAGTTTCGCACCGACGCATGCATTTGCGCAGTTCTACATGTGGCTGCGTCACGGCTTCCACGCCGATGCGGTGCTGCATTTCGGTATGCACGGCGCTCTGGAATTCATGCCAGGCAAACAGACAGGCCCTTGTGCAAACTGCTGGCCGGACCGTCTGATCGGGGATCTTCCGAACGTTTATCTCTACGCGGCCAACAACCCATCCGAAGCAACGCTTGCCAAGCGGCGCTCAGGCGCGGTGACGATTTCACATCTGACGCCGCCGTTATCGTCTGCGGGGCTCTACAAGGGGCTGGCGGAACTGAAGGACAGCCTGACCCGGTGGCGCGAATTGCCCCCTGAGGAGCCAGAGCGCGCAGATCTTGAGGACCTTATCGCCGAGCAGGCAGATGCGGTCGATCTGGGCGGGCATTCTGCAGATGCGCTTTGGCTGAAGCTTCTGGAAACCGAAGACGCCTTGATCCCTGACGGGCTGCACGTGGTCGGACAGCCGCTGTCCGAAGATGCCCAGCGCGCCTATCTTGATGTGATCTCGGACGCTGATGCAGATACGCAGGCGCGGGCGCAAACAGCGCTTGGCGCGCAAGACGAACTGCCTGCATTGCTGCATGCCCTTGACGGTGGCTTCACCCCGCCGGTGCCGGGTGGTGATCTGATCCGCAACCCTGACATTCTGCCCACCGGGCGTAACATTCACGCCTTTGACCCCTTCCGCATGCCAACCGAACATGCCTGCCGCGATGGGGCCAGACAGGCCGAGTTACTGCTTGCAAAACATGAAAGTCTACCACGGTCCGTGGCACTGGTGCTGTGGGGTAGCGACAATATCAAATCCGATGGCAGCCCGATTGGTCAGGCACTGGCCCTTATCGGCGCCAAGCCGCGATTTGACAGTTTCGGGCGGCTTTCCGGTGCTGATCTGATTCCACTAGAGGACCTCGGCCGCCCACGCATCGATGTGGTGATCACTTTATCAGGGATCTTCCGGGACCTCTTGCCCTTACAAACACGTCTCCTGGCAGATGCTGCCCTGCAAGCCGCAGAAGCAGATGAGCCGCTTGATCAAAACTTTGTCCGCGCGCACAGCCTTACACATATGCAAAGCACTGGTGTCAGCTTGAAGGAAGCAGCACTACGGGTCTTCTCGAACGCTGAAGGAGCTTACGGGTCCAATGTGAACCAGCTGGTCGACAGCAGCGCCTTTGGTGATGAAGACGAATTGGCCGATGCCTACCAAGCCCGCAAATGCTTCGCATATGGAAAGGACGGCAAAGCCGCACAAAATGCTGAACTGCTTCAGGAAACACTGAAAACAGTAGAGGTTGCGTATCAGAACCTCGAAAGCGTTGAGCTGGGAATTACAACGGTCGATCACTATTTTGACACGCTTGGCGGCATCAGTCGCGCTGTGAAGCGCGCGCGCGGCGAGGAAGCAGCAGTTTATATCAGCGATCAGACGCGCGGTGCGGGCAAAATTCGCACCCTTGCCGACCAAGTCGCGCTGGAAACCCGCTCTCGCAGTTTGAACCCACGCTTTTATGAGCCGCTGTTGAACCACGGAGCCGAAGGTGTGCGCCAGATCGAAGCGCAACTCACAAACACCATGGGTTGGTCTGCAACAACTGGTCAGGTTGAACCTTGGGTCTACCAGCGTCTGTCGGAAACCTTCGTGCTGGACGAAGACATGCGCAAGCGGCTCGCCGATCTGAACCCCGTGGCGTCGTCGCGTATGGCAAATCGCCTGCTGGAAGCAACCGAGCGGTCCTACTGGACCCCTGACGAGGCGACACTCGCTGCGCTGCAAGACGCAAGTGACGCGCTGGAAGACCGGGTCGAAGGGATCGCTGCCGAATGACCTACGCCAACACATACACCCCCCGCCCTCGGGCGCTGCGAAAGGACCCGTCATGAGCCCACGCGATGACATCCCCGTTCTCCACCGTGGACAGGACGGCGAAGGCTCCGTCCAGGTACACCAGGACTCCTCGATGAAAATTGAGGGCGCGAAGGTGTTTTCCGTTTACGGCAAGGGAGGCATTGGCAAGTCTACGACATCCTCGAACCTGTCAGCAGCCTTCGCAAAGATGGGCAAGCGCGTGTTGCAGATCGGTTGTGATCCCAAACATGACAGCACCTTTACACTCACCGGGCATTTGCAGCCCACGGTGATCGACATACTCAAAGAAGTCGATTTCCACCCTGAAGAACTGCGTCCCGAGGATTTCATGACCCGGGGCTGGGGTGGCGTGATGTGTGTGGAAGCCGGTGGGCCGCCTGCCGGTACGGGCTGTGGTGGCTACGTTGTGGGTCAGACAGTGAAGCTGTTGAAGCAACATCACATGCTGGAAGACACTGATGTTGTGATCTTCGACGTTCTTGGCGACGTTGTCTGCGGAGGCTTCGCAGCCCCACTACAACATGCCGACAGAGCGTTGATCGTAACGGCAAATGACTTTGACTCCATCTACGCGATGAACCGGATCATTGCAGCCGTTCAGGCCAAATCCAGCAACTACAAGGTTCGACTGGCTGGCTGCGTCGCAAACCGTTCAAAAGACACAAATGAAGTCGATCGCTACTGCGAAACCGTAGGATTTCAGCGCATTGCTCATATGCCGGATGTCGATGCCATTCGCCGCTCTCGCCTGAAGAAGAAGACTCTGTTCGAGATGGACGATGAAGAGGACATCGTTCGGTGCCGCGCCGAATACATCCGTCTTGCAGAAACACTTTACAACGGAACCGAAGCGCTGGCCCCGGCTCCGATGGAAGACCGTGATATCTTCGAATTACTGGGTTTCGATTGATGACATATGAGGCCACCCGCACGCAGGTCGAAACCTATTTCGACCGCACAGCTACCCGCACATGGGAGCGTCTGACCTCAGACGCGCCCGTCAGCCGCATCCGCGAGACGGTGCGGCTGGGGCGGGATCAGATGCGTGCGCTGCTGCTGGCCGCTCTACCTGAGGATCTCAGTGGCGCGCGCGTGCTGGATGCAGGATGTGGCACAGGTCAGGCGACACAGGAACTGGTCGAACGCGGGGCGCATGTCGTCGCCGCAGATATCTCGCCTTCCTTGATCTCAATCGCGCAGAAACGGCTGCCCGAGCACATGCATACCAAGGTTCAGTTCAAAGCCGGCGACATGCTGTCTGACGATCTTGGCTATTTTGATCACGTCGTCGCTATGGACAGCCTGATCTACTATGGAACTGACGATATTTGTTCCGCACTCAAGGGATTAAGTGCCAGAACAGACGGATCGATCTTGTTCTCCGTCGCGCCGAGGACACCACTTTTGATGGCCATGTGGCGCCTGGGCAAGCTTTTCCCGCGTTCAGACCGGTCACCTGTCATGGTGCCCCATTCTGCGGCACAGCTTGCACAATCGACCGCACCAGATGGAAGAATCCGCGTGCTTGGCCGCGTGACATCAGGATTCTACATCTCGGAAGCACTGGAGTTCGGCTCGTGATCTTATTCCCCGCCCAGATGCTGAAGACTGTAGGCACTCGTTTCCTGCCGTTCTCGGATGCCGCAAGCGATGGGCTGCCAATGAGCGCGCTGTTGCGGCTGTCGCTGTTTCAGGTGTCCGTCGGAATGGCCACGGTCATGCTGCTGGGCACACTGAACCGCGTGATGATTGTAGAGCTGTCTTTGCCAGCGATGATCGTTGCGACCATGATCGCGTTGCCGGTGCTTATCGCTCCCTTCAGGGCGCTTCTGGGGTTCAAGTCGGACACCTATCGCAGCGCGATTGGTTGGAAACGCATTCCTTACCTTTGGTTCGGCTCACTTTGGCAAATGGGCGGTCTGTCGGTGATGCCCTTCGCGCTTCTGGTGCTTGGTGGCAATCCGGTTCACGATATCCCGTTTGCTGGCGAGGTTCTGGCTGCGATTGCCTTCCTGATGACCGGACTGGGGCTGCATATGACCCAGACCGCAGGGCTGGCACTCGCATCGGACCGCGCGACCGAGGAAACCCGCCCGCGTGTAGTGGCACTGCTTTATGTAATGTTCCTTGTGGGCATGGGCATCTCGGCGCTCCTCATCGGCTGGCTATTGCGCGACTTCACTCCAATCCGCTTGGTTCGCGTGGTTCAAGGGGCCGCAGTGGCCGGCTTGCTGTTGAACCTGATCGCACTGTGGAAACAGGAACGCGTCATTCCTATGACCAAAGCCCAGCGCGCGGCCCCGCGGCCTCTGTTTTCCGAGGCCTGGTCGGACTTCATGTCCGGTGGCAAGGCCGGGCGCCTTCTGGTGACCGTGTTCATCGGCACCATGGCGTTCAACATGCAGGATGTTCTTCTTGAACCCTATGGGGGCGAGGTCCTGGGCCTGTCGGTCTCATCCACAACATTGCTGACCGCACTTTGGGCGGCTGGGGCGCTGGTTGGGTTTGCCTACGCCGCAAAGCGTCTGGCTTCGAAAACAAGTTCGTATCGTCTGGCGGCTGTCGGTCTACTGGCCGGGCTTGCCGCCTTTTCCGCCGTGATCTTCTCGGCCCCGTTCAATTCTGCAGTCATGTTCTTCGTTGGCGCATCGCTGATCGGGTTCGGTGGTGGGCTATTTGCCGTCGCAACCCTGACGGCCGCCATGGCGCTGCCGGTTGAAGGCAACGCAGGACGCGGCCTGGCCCTCGGGGCCTGGGGTGCTGCACAAGCCACAGCCGCAGGCCTGTCGATCGCAATCGGCGGCACGATCCGCGATGCAGTCAACACACAGGCGCTGGCCGGCACCTTTGGTGAGGCGCTGGCTGTCCCATCAACAGGTTACTCGGTCGTCTACCACACCGAGATAGCCCTGATTTTCATCACCCTCATTGCCCTTGGGCCGCTGGTGCGGCGCACACACGATGAGACTTCTGAAACCAAAGGAATCGGTCTTGCCGATTTCCCCACCTGACACGCGGAAAGGACAAGCAAATGCACAACGCGTTTTTCGGGAATTTTGATCTGGCCAGTCTTTCGATCTGGCTGTTTTGGGCCTTCTTTGCCCTGCTGATCTACTACATTCAGCGCGAAAATATGCGCGAGGGCTACCCGCTTGAAGATGATGACGGGGCGACCTCAGCCAATCAGGGCCCGTTTCCAGTGCCCGAGGACAAGACCTTCATCCTGCCCCATGGACGCGGTGAGCTGTCGCTTCCGTCTGGCCAAAAGCCGGAACGCGCCGATATTGCGTTGCGCAAGACAGCCGCAGGTAACGGATCGCCCTTTGAGCCCACCGGTAATCCAATGACCGATGGTGTCGGACCTGCATCCTGGGTCGAACGCCGCGACTCGCCTGAACTTGATTCCAAGGGGCACGCGAAAATCGTGCCGCTCAGTAAGGCAGAAGCGTTCTTTGTGTCCGCGGGTAGCGACCCGCGTGGTATGCCGGTTGTCTCAGGCGACAAAAAAGTCGTGGGCACGGTCACCGATCTCTGGATAGACGAACCAGAAGCTCTGGTACGTTACATCGAATACGATCTGGGCGACGGGGCCGGGACACGTCTGGTGCCCATCACAATGGCCCGCATCTGGTTTGGCAAGGTGATGGTTCAGTCAATCTATGCCGATCAGTTCGCTGGCGTACCGCGTAACAGCTCTGACAGTCAGATTACGCTGCTCGAGGAAGAGAAAATCTGTGCCTATTACGGTGGTGGATACCTCTATGCCAGCGAGCATCGTCAAGAACCACAACTCTGAGGTCACACGATGTCACACGACGATTTTGCCGTAGAACCAGTTGAAGGCCTGCCCGAGCGCCCGCCTGAAGGCGAAGCAATCCTCTGGCAGGGCCGACCCGATTGGTGGGCTTTGACAAAGTCCGCGCTCGCCTTCTGGTGGGTGATCGGATATTTCGCCGTGCTGACCTTGTGGCGGTTCCTGACCGTCGTCGATCAATTGCCGCTGATGCAAGCCATCGCTGCCACGATCCCCATGCTTGTCCTAGGGCTCGTGGTGGCGGGGCTTCTGATCCTGACAGCCTTGATCCAGGCCCGCGCCACCGTCTACACGGTCACCAACCGGCGCATCGCGATGCGGATTGGGGCCGCTCTGACGGTGACGCTGAACCTGCCCTACCGTCAGATTGAACGCGCAGACCTTGATCTGCGTGCTGACGGAACCGGAACAATTGCGCTGACAACCTTGGGCGACACACGTCTCAGCTACCTCGTGTGCTGGCCACACGTGCGTCCATGGCATTTCCAGACAAAACCCGCCCTGCGCTGCGTCCCTGATGCCGCGCATGTAGCCCAGATCGTGAGCGAGGCCGCCGCAACCCGGATCTCAGTTCCTGAAGTGTCGCGCCAAATCACCCCGGCTCCTGTTGCCGCTGAATAGAAGGGACCTGCCATGACAGATCACGCCTCAACCCGGGTCTACTCGGAACAAGATAAGATGCTTCCCCGCTTCTTGATCCGTGGTGTGCTCGCGTTGATCTGCGCTGTCCTGGCCATAGCAACTTTCGCCCGAGTTACCGATCGCCCGCTGGAGAGCACCCCTCCGGTGTCGGAAGTACGGGCTCAGGCGGAGGTTGTACTTGTTTCTGACGGCAGTTCGGGTGCGGTCAGCATTTCCCATGCTGACGGTCGCGCCATTGCCGCCCTTTCCCCTGAAGAAGGGGGATTCATCGCCGGTGTTCATCGCGCAATCCTGCGCGAGCGCACCAATCACCGCGTCGCACTTGAAGCCCCTGTGGTTCTGAGCGCGTTCGAAAACGGCCGTCTGGCCATCACCGACCCATCCACAGGATGGAGCGCCGACCTGATGGGGTTTGGCGCTGACAATGCCAGCGCTTTTGCCCGGCTGCTGGCGCAAGCTCAGGGAGGGAACACCCATGGGACTACTGACTAAAGAAATCGAGAAGGCGCCCTGCACGGTCGAAATCTCGCATAAATTCGAAAGCCTGCATGCGCATGTACGCTTCAACAACGGCGCGGTCATCTACCCCGGCGATGAAGTGCAGGTAGAAGGTCCCGAAATCATGGCCCCTTTTGGTGAAATCGTCAGGGAAGACCGCATGGCAACTATTCTGCGCGCTTCAAAACTGGAGCAGCTCTGGACCCGCCTGACGGGAGACCTCGAAGTGATGGAGCTGTGCGAGTTCTCGTTCTCGGAAGAGGTGTCGCTATGAACATGCAACCCCGCCACACCGCCGACGCAACCACTGTCGAAGAAGGCCTTGCGATCGCTGAGGCCCAAGACAAGATTTACAATAACGAAATGGCAACCGAGACGGCGATGCAGAATACGCTGCTGACGCCGCGGTTTTACACCACCGACTTTGACGAACTCGACGCCGTCGATGTTAGCCCCGTACGCGAAGACTGGGACGCACTTATCGCCCAGATGCTCGCAGACCCCAACAAAGGGCATTTCAAGAAAAACGAGGACTGGGACGAAGTCGACTGGGACGGAATGGAGCCCACGCTGAAGAAGGAATTCATCGACTTCCTGATCTCTTCCTGTACGGCCGAGTTCTCGGGTTGTGTGCTCTACAAAGAAATGAAGCGCCGCGGTTCCAATCAGGATGTGACCCAGCTGTTTCAGCTGATGGCGCGCGACGAAGCCCGTCATGCCGGATTTATCAATGATGCACTACGCGAAGCCGGGCTACGGGTGAATCTGGGTTTCCTGACCCAGAAGAAGAAATACACCTACTTCCGACCCAAGTTCATCTACTATGCCACTTACCTGTCCGAAAAGATCGGTTATGCGCGCTACATCACCATCTTCCGGCATCTCGAAGCGCACCCCGAACATCGCTTTCACCCGATCTTCAAGTGGTTCCGCGAATGGTGCAACGACGAGTTCAGCCATGGCGAAGCCTTCGCACTTCTGATGAAGACAGATCCCAAGCTGACCCGTGGGCACAATGTGCTTTGGATCAAGTTCTTCCTAACCGCGGTCTACGCCACGATGTACGTACGCGATCACCAGCGTCCTGCGTTCCACGAAGCGCTGGGCGTTGATCCGGACTGGTACGCGCATGAGGTTTTCACGAAAACCTCGAAACTCAGCGAACAGATATTCCCGATCACGCTGGATATCGAACACCCGCGCTGGCAGCCAACCTTGGAGCGGCTGCAACGCGCCAACCAAGACCTGGCCCGCGCCAAGGAGGCTGGTGGCATCACTGGCAAACTGGCGCAGATCGGCGCATCGGCTCGTGCCGCTTGGTGTTTCGTTTCGCTCTATACCATCCCCGCCAACAAACATCGCGTACCCGAAAGCACGCGTATGGAACCAGTCTACTGAAACCATGAGCCCAACCGTCATCGCCCTTATCGCAGCCTGTTTGATCTGGTGGTTCTCCACCGGGGCGATCCTGATTGCGGTGCGATTGGCCGAAAAGAAGGGAGCGCGTGCAGGTTTCTGGACGACGATTGCCACACTTCCCGTCGCGGTAGTTGGGGCGTGGGGCCTTTGGCAGTCCTTCGGGATGCACAACCTGCAAGGCATTTACGTTGGTTTTTTATCCGCCATAACCTTGTGGGGTTGGGTTGAACTATCATTTCTGACCGGCTCCCTGACGGGGCCGGTACGGTCTTCCTGCCCAGATCACGTAGTCGGCTGGCCAAGGTTCTGGCGTGCATGGGGTACCATCGCACATCACGAAATCGCGCTGACGTTAATCCTCATTGCAGTGATCGAATTCGGGTGGGGCGCAGCAAACGCTGTTGGGGTCTGGACCTTTGTAATCCTATATTTTGCGCGCGTGTCTGCAAAGTTGAACCTGTTTCTTGGCGTCGCCCATGTAAATACAGAGTTCCTCCCGCAGCACCTATCCCACCTGCCAAGCTACTTTGGCAAAGCGCGTCTGAACTGGCTGTTTCCGGTCTCGGTCACCTTGATGACCTTTGCGCTGGGCTGCTTCATCGAACGGCTGATCAATGCGCCGGATGTGGCCTCGGAGGCGGGGTTTGCGCTTCTGGCTGCACTGACTGCGCTAGCCCTTTTGGAACATTGGTTTCTTGTCCTGCGGTTGCCGGACGCAAAACTCTGGCGCTGGATGCTCCCCGATCCAACGCCAGTCTCTAGACTAAAACCGACGGAGAGGTCACATGAAATTTGACACGCTATTCACCGCACAGCTCGATCAGCTCAAGGATGAGGGCAATTATCGCGTCTTCGCCGAACTCGAACGCCGCTGCGGCGAATTCCCACGTGCCAAGTGCCACGATGAAGATTCTCCAGACGAGGTTACCGTCTGGTGCTCCAACGACTATCTCGGGATGGGCCAGAGCGAGATCGTCCGCCAAGCCATGAAAGACGCCGTGGACAGCTGCGGCACCGGGGCAGGCGGGACCCGCAATATATCAGGCACCAATCACCAGCATTTGCTTTTGGAACGCGAACTGGCCGATCTTCACGGGAAGGAAGCAGCGCTTCTGTTCACTTCTGGTTATGTCTCAAACTGGGCGTCCCTCTCCACGCTCGGCGCACGCATGCCCAATGCGGTGATCCTGTCCGACAGCCTAAACCATGCGTCAATGATCGAAGGCATACGCCATGCCAAATGCGACAAGGTTATCTGGAAGCACAATGATCCTGAGGACCTGGACCGCAAACTTGCTGCCCTGCCGGCAAATGCAACAAAGATCGTCGCGTTTGAAAGCGTCTACTCGATGGACGGTGACATTTGTCCGATGCGCGAGATCATAGAGGTCGCCGAAAAGCACAACGCGATGACCTATCTGGATGAAGTGCACGCAGTTGGTCTCTATGGCCCCCGCGGCGGTGGCATCGCTGAACAAGAAGGCCTGATGGATCGCATTACGCTGATCGAAGGTACGTTGGGCAAAGCCTATGGCTGCATGGGCGGGTACATTACGGGTTCTGCGGCGCTTTGCGACTTCATTCGGTCCTTTGCAAGTGGGTTTATCTTCACCACCGCGCTGCCTCCAGCCGTTGCATCTGCCGCACGGACCTCGATCGCGCACCTTAAGGTCAGTCAGGTTGAACGCACACACCAGCGGCGCCAGGTGGCGAGGTTGCGGGAAAAACTGGATGCCGCTGGTATCCCGCATCTGGACAATCCAAGCCACATCATTCCGGTCATGATCAAGGACCCCGTCAAGTGTCGGATGCTCAGCGATTACCTGATGCGTGAATGGGGTATTTACGTGCAACCGATCAACTATCCCACGGTGCCAAAGGGAACCGAACGACTGCGGTTTACGCCGGGACCCCTACACAGTGACGAGGATATTGATACGCTTGTCAGCGCATTGACGGTGCTGTGGAAGCAATGCGCCATCGCGCATGCGGTCGCCTGAGGAGCTCAGCCCAAGACCCGCGCAGCATAATCAATGAAAGGTCAGCCACCGCCATCATCGGCGAGTTGTCGCCCTGCCTTACCCTTGCCAAACCCGGTCAATCGGTGCGAATACGCCCCGAAACCCGTACCATGCGGGAAGATCACATGCGGCAGACGATCCCACGGCATGACCTGCGGAAGAGGTAACCTTGAGCAACACATTGCATCACCGAGATTTACCAGACGGCCTTGATCTGGGATCTGTCGTAGCCATTGATACTGAAACAATGGGGTTGAACCCGAACAGGGACCGGTTGTGCCTTGTTCAATTGTCCTCAGGCGATGGTACCACGCACCTTGTTCAAATAGAAAAAGGGCAAACTGAAGCGCCAAACCTTTGCGCTATGTTGACCGATCCAAACGTGCTGAAATTGTTCCATTTTGCCCGCTTTGATATCGCTGCGCTGCTGAACGCCTTTGGGGTTGTAACCGCCCCGGTGTATTGCACGAAAATCGCGTCCAAGATGGTTCGGACATTTACCGATCGGCACGGGCTGAAGGTGTTGGTACAGGATTTGGTAGGCGTCGACATCTCAAAACAGCAGCAGTCCAGTGACTGGGGCGCAGCAACATTGACAGATGCGCAGCTAAATTATGCAGCCTCTGATGTTCTCTACTTGCATCAGATCCGCAAACAACTTGATGAACGACTGGATCGCGAAGGAAGAACAGCGATGGCGCAAGCTTGTTTCGATTTTCTTCCCACGCGCGCAAAACTGGATCTGGCCGGCTGGCCTGATGTTGATATTTTCAGTCACTAGCTGGGGCGACCATGACCGATCAGGATCTCGTCAGCACCGGGCGCCGGGTGGTCTCGCAAGAGGCTGAAGCATTGAACTTACTTGAAGCGTCGCTGACAGACAGCTTCGCGGTTGCGCTTCGCTTGATCCTCGAAGCGAAAGGGCGTGTCATCGTCACCGGCATGGGCAAGTCCGGGCATATTGCCAGAAAGATCGCCGCGACTTTCGCATCCACAGGCACGCCCGCACATTTTGTCCACCCCGCGGAAGCCAGCCATGGCGATCTGGGCATGATGGCTGCCGGCGATGTGGTTTTAGTGTTGTCGAATTCCGGCGAAACACCCGAGCTCGCCGATCTCATTGCCCATACGCGCCGGTTTCACATTCCATTGGTTGGGGTCGCATCAAAGTCAGACAGTACCTTAATGAAGCAGTGCGATGTGAAGCTTGTTCTGCCCGAAGCGGCCGAAGCTTGTGGGCGTGGCATTGTGCCGACAACATCAACCACGATGACTTTGGCATTGGGCGACGCTTTGGCAATCGCCTTGATGGAGCATAGACAGTTCACGCCTGAAAACTTCCGCGACTTTCATCCCGGCGGGAAACTTGGCGCGCGCTTGTCAAAGGTTCGCGATCTGATGCATTCCAATGAAAAGATGCCATTGATTGCGTCTGAGGCGCCTATGTCTGAAGCCTTGCTGGAAATCAGCCAGAAGGGGTTTGGCGTTGTTGGGGTCGTCCAGGACGAGGCCTTGATAGGGATCATCACCGATGGGGATTTACGCAGACATATGGCCGGCCTCCTTGAAATGAGGGCCGGGCAGGTGATGACCCAAAACCCACGCTCCATTGCCCCCGGTGCACTTGCAGAGTCGGCTTTGGCGTTAATGAACGAAAGCCAGATTACCTGTCTTTTTGTTGTTGATCCTGCTGGTTCAACGCCAATGGGCATTCTCCATATTCATGATTGTCTTCGCGCAGGGCTGGTCTGAGGTTTGGCGTTACGCATCAACCTGTATTCGTATTTTGTTACTTTCGCGAAGATCACTTTGCCGATGGTGGCAATTGGCCTGCTCGCAAGTTTGTTCCTGTTTGCCAATGGTTCAAATGAAACCACCTCAATCCCGTACTCAGACGTGGAACTGGACGAGATAATTATGGGCCAAAGGCTGGCGGCGCCCTACTATCGCGGCGTTTTAACCGACGGGTCAGCATTGTCGGTGAATGCGGTACAGGCTCAGCCAGATGCCGAGATCAAAGGGCGCATCAATGGTGAAGAAATCATCGCGCGGGTGAGCGAACAATCTGGCCTCAGAACCGTACTTACTGCACCGCAAGGGCGCTTCGACGAAAACGATCAGACCGCAACCATGCAGGGTGGTATCCTCGTCAGGCGGTCTGATGGCTACCAGGCGATCACCGAAGGCATAACTGTCGAGATTGAAGAAAACGCCGTTCGATCTCATGGAAGAATCGAAATTCGCGGGCCACGTATCTTTCTCGAGGCAGGGCAAGCGCATCTCAACCAAGGGGCAAGCGGCCCGGGAAGTGAAGTTATGGTTTTCAGCGAAGGGGTTAAGCTGATATACGGGCCTCGGCCCAATCCATAACGGTAGAAGACAAGGACTGATCGCATGCCAAACTACACGAAGCTGGTGCTTGCGCTCGGACTAATTGTTTTTGCAACTGCGACTATGAGCGTAGCGCAGTCAGCCGGGATCGCGTTAAGCGAAACGGAATCTAATCCAGACGCGCCAATTGAGATCACTGCAAATCAGCTGACCGTCGATCGCGAAACCGGAAATGCGATTTTCGCGGGCGATGTCTATGCAGTGCGTGGTGTACTGACGTTAAACGCAGATGAGCTGCAGGTAATCTATGATGAAGAGACAGACGAAGATGACGGGATCCGAGAAATTATCGCGACCGGCAACGTAATCATCGTGAATGGCCCTGATGTCGCCGAAGCGGAACGAGCCGTTTACGTACCGAGTGACGATACTGTGACCATGACAGGAAATGTCCTTCTCACCCAAGAACGCACGGTGATTTCCGGGAACCTACTTTTGGTCAACCTTGTAACCGGAGAAGGCCAAATGACTGGACAGGTCCGAACTACGTTTTCGTCGCGTAACTCTGAGGCGTCTGAATGAGCCAGCCGTCCCTGACCGTTTCTGAAGGGTCTGTTGGACTTAAAGTTCGCGGTCTTCGAAAAAGTTACAAAAGACGTCCGGTAATTCGCGATGTTTCGCTGGAACTTGGTCGTGGCGAGGCGGTCGCGCTTTTGGGGCCCAATGGTTCGGGCAAAACAACTTGTTTTTATGCAATCGCAGGCTTGGTGACCCCTGAGGGAGGCGTTGTCCAGATCGATGGCCGCGATGCAACACTCCTGCCAATGTACCGCCGTGCAAAACTAGGGATTGGCTATCTCCCGCAGGAAATGTCAATTTTCCGAGGGTTGAGCGTTGAAGATAATATCTTGGCCATCCTTGAGATAACCGTGAAAGAGCGCCGGAAACGGCGTGATCGGTTGGAAACGCTCCTTTCAGAGTTTTCTATAGAACACCTTCGCCGTGCTCCCGCCCTGGCCTTGTCGGGTGGTGAAAGACGCCGCGTGGAAATTGCACGTTGTCTTGCAGCAGACCCCAAATATTTGCTTCTGGATGAGCCATTTGCTGGCGTTGATCCAATCGCCGTCGGCGAGATCCGTGGGCTTGTTGCAGACTTGAAAACACGCGGCATCGGAGTTCTGATCACGGACCACAATGTTCGTGAAACGCTGGAAATCGTTGATCGCGCGTACATTCTTCACGATGGAACTGTTCTTATGAGCGGCACCGCAGATGAAGTCGTTCAGGATGAAAATGTTCGCCGGGTCTATCTTGGACAATCATTTAGCATTCGTTAATGCGGTCATGTTGGGGGCTCACCTCATTGGAAAAGACGGAGATTCAAAGGTCTTTAAAAGTGCAATCGGCGTTCTGAATCAAATCGCAAACAAGCATTGAAAAGCAGCTTCGAATAACTTCGCTTTAAGCATCAAGACTGTGAGAGAAATATTTCTCCTATTGCCGACGTTCACAGCCGTCCCTTTGGCGCAGTTGCTGACAATCGCACGGCCAGTCGTTCCAGATTTACGATTAGAGATAAGCGCGGATGCTCAAGCAGAATTTAACCATTCCAGTGTGACAGACGTTCATGGAGGCTTGGATTAATCCACGCAAAAAGCTCTGCGATCATCCATCACCTTATGGGCAAAGCTTTCGCTGTATCACGCAAAAGCAACGCATCTGCTGCGCGCTTTGTCGTTTCGCAAGAAGACACTCTTTCTAATTACGCGAAAGATTGTCTAGCAACAGCGCGCCTGCCTCGAGCCATGGCAAACAGGTGACATGAAGCCTTTGACCCGAGCGACAGTCGCAACTGAGCTTTCGCTTCATCCCTCGATTGTTGGTCGCCCAATGCCGGTCAGTATATCGAAACACCGATAGAGAGCTTCCCATTTTCAGCGATCTTTCCTGCCAATATGAAAAATAATGGCCTATGCGCGTTTAACGTGTAGCGAAGATTAACCCAACTCTTTTCTGCTGAAAGACAGGGTGCCATGCTTTCTGATGGTGCACTTGCACAGATCTACAACGCGAAGGCGTTGACATCGCGCGTCGAACTGTCGCCAAATACAGGGGATGCCTTAGCATCGCGCCCTCGCACATTCGCAAACGCTTCCATGCACATGCGCGTGGGGGAGGGCCACGAAACCGCGGCTCGGCGACGTTAACACGCAGTTAACCTCCCATGGCCAAAGTTCACCAAACGCAAAGGGAGGCCAGATGCGTTACAAAATCACCGGACACCAGATTGATATTGGCGAAGCACTACAAACTCATGTGAAGCAGGAGCTTAACGAAGTGGTCGGCAAGTACGCCGAACGCCCGACTGACGCGAATATAGTTTTCTCGCGTGATGCACATGAGCATGTTTGCGAAGCAACGGTGCATCTGTCGACCGGTTTGACGGCACAGGCCAAAGCTTCAGCGGTCGATATCTATGCGGCGTTCGACAGTTGTAACGAAAAAATGGAAAAGCAGCTCAGGCGTTACAAGCGCAGGCTAAAGAACCACCATCGAGAGCGTTCCGAACCAGTTGCGCAATTCGAAGCCGCAACGTATATCCTCGCGTCATCGGACGAGTCAGAGACCAATGACTCGGATGATCTCCAGCCCATCATCGTGGCTGAGATGGAAAGCAGAGTGCCTTCAATCTCAGTGGGCGAAGCGGTGATGCAGATGGAGCTTGCCGAGGCACCAGTGTTGGTGTTTCGCAACGAAAAGCATGGGGGAGTGAACGTCGTATATCGTCGTGATGACGGAAATATCGGCTGGATCGACCCCAAACTGGACAGCTAACTAGGCAGTGTTTCCCCAAAAGCGCTGCGAGGACGGGCAGAATGCATCTTTCAGAAATCCTGGATCCGCGCGCGGTGCGGGCCGTAGGGCATATGACCAGCAAGAAGCGCCTTATGCAGGAGTTGGGTGAAATCGCTGCCAATGTCTACGAAATGCCCCTGAATGCGACCGTAGACGCCTTGCAGGAGCGCGAATCTCTGGGACCGACCGGCGTGGGCCACGGCGTGGCCCTGCCGCATGCGCGCATGGATGGCCTGCAATCTGTGGTCGGGTCATTCATTCGCTTGGACAAAGGTATGGAGTTTGATGCTGTGGATCGGCAGAAGGTTGACCTTATCTTCTGCCTTTTCGCCCCAGTAGATAGTGGGGTTGCACACCTCAAGGCGCTTGCATTGGTATCCAGAACTCTCCGGGACGAAGCGATCTGCCGTAAACTTCGCTCAAATGACGATCCCGCCACAATTCATGCGATCCTGACCGAAGCAACCCGAAACCAGGCTGCCTAAGTGCCCGCCGACCAATCCTCAAAACCAAGCATCGCATAGTCTTTGGGATAGGCTGCCCGGATCGCTTCCTCGATCTTAGGTGTGTAGATCTTTGCCAGCATTTCGTTCAAAGGAATGATTGCTTCCTGCGGTGGTGACACGTTTATTCCGCGCACCGCGAGATACGCGGAGAGTACGTCCCGAAACTCGTCTTCGCGCAAAATGAGATCTGGTGGCGCGACCGAAGAGAAACCCTGAAGCCCGACCAGCTGGCTCGCCCAGGCCGGATCAATTCTCAAACTGGTTTGACCAGACAGGTTTGACTTGAGAAAACGAGAAAATCTCAGAAATGCATTTTGGGCTGCGGCCACATCAAAGCTTGGGTCAGGATCACTATGGGTCCAATTCTTTGGAAGCGGAACGTTGTAAGTTGTAGCAAGTCCAGTACGAATTTCAGCGAATGCATTGATATTACTGGGCAGAACCTTTTCCACAAATGCTGTCCAGGCTCTTGCGACCGGATGGCGTAGCACCGTGAACCCTGTTGCAGAAGGTGTTTTCAAACGCCATTGCCGCAAATCTTTCTGGGACATCTCCCGCAGTGTCGGACCTTTCTCTTCCAGCCAGGCTTCGATCACGCTATCGGGCCCTGAGCGCAGGGGCATGTATACAAGTGGAAGCGAATTAGACGCGATGTAGCTCGGGACAGAAGGGCCGCGCGTTGGCTCAAAAGAGGGAACAATATCAAGCCCAAATGGGTCCAAACCAGACAAGGCTTCCCGCAATTCGTTAAGATTGGTGACCTTCGTCGCCAGAGGTTCTGGATTTTGCTTTTTCAGCGAACGATCAAACCGCTTTAATTCGTGGTCTGAGCCTAGATACTGCACAAGCCCCTGCAGAACCTCGATATTTCGCAAATCTTCGTAGCGAAGATCGAAGGCAGTTTGTCCTGAAACCTGGAGAACCCTGCGAATTTCTTTCAAATATTTGGCGTAGTCTTCCAGTTGCGCTTCGAATTCTCTCTTTTGAAATTGAATTGCTCCGCTGTCCCGCTGACCTTTGGCGTCAGTTAACACCCACTGGTCCGTCGCCATCGCAAGTTTGTAAGACACATAGCTGTCAACCGGGTTGCGCATCAAAATAATCTTCGCGCAGCGTGGATTACGTAAGGCTTCATCGCGTATCCGTTTGTCGTGGTCATGGAACAAACGAAAACCCGCCAGCCCTTGCGTTTCAGCACGCACCTTCCTCACGAGCGCTATCGGATCCTTTTCACGTTCGGCTAACGTGATCCCCAGATAAGATTCCTGATTCTCATGGGCAATGAAATAAGGGTTGAACAATTCTCCATAGCAACGCAGATCTGGAAGTGAGTTCAGGTTCCGCTCAAGGAAGTTGGACCCTGTTCGCATTCCCGCGAAAATGACGAAGTAGTCGAAACGTCCCCTCATCGGTTACCTCACCAGATAAGGTTTGGTTTCATTGTGCCTTAATGCTGCTCTCGGATCGACCTCTGCAGGGAAATCTCCGGTCAAATAGGGCTTCATACCGGCATTCTTAAGCTGCTGGAGGAAAACGGAAAAGCCGGCCAGATCAACCATTTTCGGTGCCTCTGCTAGACGTCTTGGCGCGCTCGGTTCGATCTCATCCAGAATTCCCTGCAAATGCTCCATCGGGTCATCGATGAAATCCGCAAGGGTCCAGATACGAATACGAGCAGGCAAGCCACGCATCCGAAGCCGTTCAAGAAAATGGTCTTCGACACGCTGCATCCAGGCGGCTTCCTTGCGCTTCGTTTCGAAATCCATAGAGGCACGGAAAAGCTTGATCGCCCAAGCGCCTGATATGACCGAGATCTGCGCATTCGAATCCCAGATCACAAGGTCATTAATCGCCTGGCGATCGTAAGGAGCATATTGAAAACACTGTCTTTCCCCCCGGGTATTCCAGATCAGCGACGTCAGGAATGACGTTGGATTCCGATCGCGGATGTCGACACTATCGGACAAGCCTCCTTTGATGATCTTCTCACCGCCTGCATATTGAACGCGCGTCCAGTCAAACAGGTGTCCATGAACCTGTGCACCGGTTCTTCGAGACAACCAAAGCTCGAAATCTTCGAACAGTTCTGTGAAACCCTGAAAAACCGAATAGGGGGCGGCTGTCTTAATGACTTGCCAACTGTCCTGGGGAAACCGGCTTTGCATAAGTAAACCTGGACGGCCAAGCGTTCTCCGTTCCGAGGCAGATGTAAACACACGGTCAATCTTCTGCGGGTTAGGCTCTGTCTTTTGGGGCGCCCGCGCCGCCGGAGCCAAGAAGGCCGCATAGAGCCGGTCGGCCTGGGGCCAGACCTTTCTTGCAATGAAGCAATCCGACCGGCGCAGCAATTGCAGGTGATCATCATAGAAAACGTAGGGTTTTCCCTGCAGGTCGAACTTAGCCAAAGTCAGCGTGCGGCTTTCAATACGTGGGGCAACGAGGCGTGCAAGCGTTTGAAAGTAGCTTTCGTCAGGAATCCAGACAGTCTTGAAATACCGATCAAACTCCGCCCTGCGAGGGTGCGAAAGGATGGCGGCCAACGTATCACGCGTCAGGCACCACCATTGTGATCCAAGATGTGGAAGAATGCCCGTTGGAACCCGACGCTTTAGTCCGATGCGCCGCTGCAATCGGACGAAGCGATCAAAGGAGCGCCGATGGGTTTTCCATGAGAAAGGAAACCTAAGCGTAAAGCGTTCATGATGCAGCCCACCGATTGTCCAGGGCACATCTTCAACTGTGACGCTTTCGATGAAATCTGTCCGCGGATGATCTGCCAGATAGTCAACAAGCTCCTCAACCGGACGCAATGGAATGCAAGACCCACTTGTCAGTGCAACATGCCGTACTGTTGGAAATTCGCCCAGCATCAACTCTGCAGCGCTTTGCGTAGCAGCGACGAGGCTCCACGTCCCCCAACGGCAATCTTCACGCTGGGAAAAACGAATATTATCGAGATCTGACACCGCTTTTCGCAGTTCTTTTTCGTCCTCCGTGCTGACCTTTCTGTCGACATGAAAAACAACAGGGTTCCCGTTGCTCGCCCAATACCGCGCAACCTGCGCAGCCCGATCTAGATCGGTATGTACGAGCATGAGGATACCAAGACTCATGCCCAGTTCCCTTTAGACATCAGGCCGAGGATTTCGAGCTGTCGCCAGTTTATGTATTTCTCGGACCATGTATTCCACAAGTCTGGCTGTTTGGTTTCAAGTTGCCGAGCATAGGCTTTATATTCGCGACTGCGCCCGTAATGCTGCTGCCGCTTAATTTCTTCGGTGCTCTTCTCGACAAATGTGTTGAGAAACTTGGTGTGAAGCATCACGCCGGAAATGCATTCTCCACCCTGTTCGTCGTAGACTTGATTCAATCCACGCGGCAGAACCATATGCGTACTTTCAACGTAAGCATACCCACGCTTCCATTTCACAAGTGGGGTCTTGTTCAACGCCGGCGCATTATGAGGTTGATCCCCAAAGAAATATCGCGCACGCGGCCCACCCTGGATCCACAAGTTTTGATATCTGTGGTTTTTCTCAATCGCGTAATTGCCACTGTCAAACCATGACGCAATTTCGATTGGGTTTTGTCCCTCGACGTAGGTTTGCGCATCGATCGGACCTTTTGGGTACATGTCGAGCAGCATAGCCGGCAGCGCCCGAATGGCTGAAGCGTCCATCCAATCTGTCAACGCATGCAGCGGTCTCGTATCACAAAAAGGGAAAACGAGAAATTCGTCTACATCTGCCACAAGCGTCCAGTGCCCGTTGCCATACCTCGTCTGGAGCCAGTTCAGCCAATCCACACCGAAACGCGCGCGTCTGTAGCTTGCCTTGGTCGTCCAGACCGAGCAATCGGGCTGCTGCTTTAACCATTTGCGCGACCCATCGCGGGAGTCATTATCCACGATCAGGAAGTGCTTCACACCCAGATCGCGATAATAATCAAAGAAATAGGGAAGTCGGACCTTCTCGTTCCGCAACGTGGAAAAAAGAAGGATATCACCACGCGCGATCTGCCGGGTGCGATTGGCAACGGGTCTAAGCACATGGCGCGACCTAAATGCGCGCCATAATAAACGTTTCCGCTGCAAACGTAGCGCATATTGCCCAATAAGGCTCAACTCGTTCCCTCTTGCCTACGTGATCGAAGGTCTTAGATTCGATCGAACGATATATATGCCCCAATCTTTGATACCTACATAACGCGCCCCTGCGCGCAGGTAAATTCTGTTGTTTGTATGTTTAGCGCCCGTCCGAGAGAAACCCCAGTTCTTCGAGTTGTTCCCATCCTTCATAAGCAACAGAATCCGGACACCAGAGGTCAACGTCTTCTATCAACGTCGCATAGTAATCCTCATAAAGCGCAGAATTGGCAAAATGTTGACGACGGATCAGTTCTTCCTCGGACTTCTCAATAATATTGGGTAGGAACTTCGTGTGTAGCAGAACCGCCTTCGGCGGGCTTCGATCCGGTTCCGCGTAAACTCGATTCAGCTTTCGTGGTAGCAACGCGTGTGTCGAGTTCACGTACACATAACTACGATGCCATTTCACGAGCGGGATCTTGTTCAGCGTCGGCGCGCGTCGCGGGTCGTCTTTGAAAAAGACCCGCTCGCGTACACCGCCCTGTATCCATAGATTTCGCATCTTGGGCTGGACTTGGACCCTATAGCCCTGTGCATCAAACCACCCCAAGATGCTGAGTGGATCACTGTCTGAATCATAGGTCTGCGCACCCAGGTTACCCTTTGGATACATATCCAACATCAAAGCCCCGAGCATCCGCTCGCCCTGATCTTCTAGATCCGCGGTTAGTGTCTGAAGGCCTCGGTTAGGAAAACCCGTGTAGACCAGCAATTCGTCTGCATCGAGCGTCAGACACCAATGGCCGTGGGCGTGCTTCCTCATAATCCAGGTAAGCCAATCCAACCCAAAGCGCGAGAGCCTGTAGCCATGCTGCGTTGTCCATAGCGACACGTCAGGCTGTTTGGAGAGATAGTCGTCTGTACCATCTGTACTGTCATTGTCGACAATCAGGAAATGCGACACACCAAGCTTGCGATAATAGTCCATGAAATATGGGAGTCGCACCATTTCATTTCGAACCGTCATCGCGGCAAGAATCGAGTTTGGCGCGATCCGGTCTGTGTTGTCTTTCAAGACCGAGATCTGTTTGCGCTTTCGCCACGCCCGCAGAAGCAAGCGCTTCCGTTTCCAGCGCAGTCGATATGCCATCCACAACTCAGGCAAAGAGTTTCCAAATTGAGGTGCTTTGCTCAGCAACAAAGATTTTGGAAGCTTACCTGGCCCTTGGACCCATCTGGCAATCTTTCTCAGAAGACCAGAGTTTGATGTATCAGGACGCAAGAACCTGCGATGGGACAAGGTCATACAAATAGGCCATCAATTCGTCACGCAAATCTTCACGTGCGAGTCCAAAGGCTACTGTCGCTTGAAGATATCCTGCCTTCGATCCACAATCGAAACGCTGCCCTTCAAAACGGTATCCGTACACTCCATTCGCGCTAATTTGCTTGGCAATCGCGTCCGTCAGTTGTACCTCGCCACCCACACCAAGACCTGCACCATCCAAGGCACTTAACACATCCGGACTAAGGATATAACGCCCTATCACAGCAAGGTTTGATGGGGCAGTCTCCGGGCTGGGCTTTTCGACCATTGCGTTTACAGGAACGATGCGTTGCGACGTGTCTGTTGCGCCGAGGATACCATAATCAGACGTCTTATTCTTTGGAACCTGCATGGCTGCGACCATGTTCCCACCAACCTGCTGATATGCATCTATCATTTGCTTAAGGCAGGATGTCTGACCTGCAATCACGTCATCTGGTAAAATCACGGCGAAAGCTTCGTCGCCAATAAGCCGCCTTGCGCACCAAACCGCGTGTCCAAGCCCCATTGGTCGCGTCTGCCGTATATAGGCAATTGCACCGCTGTCCATATTGGTACTTTCAAGAACCTTTGCGAGTTCAGTCTTGTTCTTTCGGTCAAGCTCGGCGGCCAAGGCAGGAGATTCGTCAAAATAATCCTCAAGCGCCGACTTTCCGCGCGAGGTAACGAAAATGAATTCTTCGATTCCCGCTTCCCGTGCCTCGTCGATCGCATATTGGATCAAAGGTCGATCAATCAAAGTCATGATCTCTTTGGGGATCGACTTCGTTGCGGGTAAAAAGCGTGTACCAAGTCCAGCTACGGGAAAAATCGCTTTGCGAATTCTACGGTCGTTCAATCGAAGCTCCGGGTTCCAGGGCGATTATATCTGCCGATATAGTTAGCAATCAGTATGAGAATGGCATGCATTCTTTGACCGCAGCAAGACTCTTTCGATGTATCTTACGGTCATAAAGTATATTAACGCTGCCCCATTTGCTTAAGCATCGCTTCGATCCGAGGAACATCTTCGGGGTTGTTTAGTTCCCAAAACGCGCGTCCTTTTCCGTCAACCTCGACACACAAGACCCGCTTTCCGTTCTCTATAAAGCGAAGCTGCTCGAGCCCTTCCAGCGTTTCCAGGGGTCCGACAGGCCACCCAACATACGCGTGCAGCGCATAAGGCCGATAAGCATAAAGCCCAACGTGATGAAAAACCGGTGTTTTTTCTTCATCTAGATATAGTTTTGACGTGAAAGGAATTACTTCTTTCGAAAAGTAAAGCGCGTCTCGCTTCGACCCAAAAACCGCTGTTGTTCCACCTACACGCCCTGACTTCCGATCCAGCAGAAGTGCGCTGAGGGCCTTGCCATCACAGCGCAGCACCGGAGTTGCCAAGTCAGCATCCTTATCAGCGCGCAAACCTGCGATCAGGTTTTCAACGAACCAAGATGGGGTCAATGGGGCGTCGCCTTGAAGATTGACGACAATTTCAGGCTTTTCCCCTAATCTGCTCAGGGCATCAGCGCACCGCTCCGTACCATTTGCACATTCTTCGCTGGTCATCACCACTTCCGCGCCAAAGCAGTCTGCATGTTCTGCGATCCGTTTGTCATCCGTGGCAACGACAACCCTATCGACACCCTTTGCGGCTACCGCTGCATCCCAACTGCGGCGGATCAGTGTTTTGGCTTCGCCAGTGGCGCCCTTAAGAGCAACCAATGGTTTGCCTGGATAGCGGCTTGATGCATAGCGGGCTGGAATAACGACAAGAACGCTCATGACGGGTCTTTCAGTGCCACACCCGGTGCAAACGCGATGAAGAACGGGTTTTCATAGTTCACTTTGCCATATGTGAACGGGGTGTGGTCTTCAAACCGCACCATGTGGCCGCCAGCCCCCCTGAGGACGGCATCTCCAGCCGCGGTATCCCATTCCATTGTGCGCCCAAGGCGCGGATAAAGATCTGCCTCACCGGTTGCGACGAGACAAAACTTCAGGGACGAACCTGCCGAGGTCATGTCCTTGGTATCGTATTTCGCGATATACTCATCCGTTGCAGCGTCCCGGTGGGACTTTGAGGCAACGACCATCAATGCTGCGTTGTCTGGTGTTGAGACGGACATCGCTTGGGTTTCCCCGATAACATCTTTTTCAAAAGGGCCCATTTCCTCAACCGAATGACCTTCAGCATCTGTGTAAAAAAGACGACCTCGGGCGGGTGCATAAACTACCCCGCGAACAGGCACACCGTTTGAAACAAAAGCAATATTGACAGTAAAGTCCCCTCTGCGTTTGATGAATTCTTTGGTGCCATCCAGCGGATCGACAATGAAGAAGGTTTCATCAGTCTGCGCATGAGTTCCCGCCTGTTCCTCGGTAACACACAGCGTATCCGGGAAGGCCTGTGCCAGTCCGGAAGCAATGATTGCATCTGCCGCTTCGTCAGCCGCTGTGACCGGGCTTTCATCCGATTTAGACCGCACTTCAAAGTCGTCAGAATTGTAGATTTCCATGATTGCGTCACCGGCCCTAAGCGCGAGGCTGCGCATCACAGGAATTGCTACATTAAAATCCATTTACTGCTCCACTGTCCCAAATTCTAAAAAAATGCCATGTTTTTTCTATGATGCTGCCGCAATAGAAGCGCAACCATTCCCAAGCATAAGCTTATAATTGTTTGCTGGAGGGCATCCGCCCCATGTTTCGCACACAAGAAACCACTTCGAGTGCCGGATTAGCCTTTAGAACGCTAATCCTGATCTATCACTCGACCGTGCGAGATGTTCGCAAGAGCCACGGAAACGCATTGGTCGGTCTGTTTATGAACATCATGCAGACAGTGATATTTGTCGTGGCTTTCTTTGCGATGTTCTCATTTCTCGGTATGCGCGGCGCTGCGATCCGGGGTGATTTCCTTCTGTATATTATGACTGGGATTTTCCTGTTTCTGACTCACACTAAAGCCATGGGAGCAGTGGTGAGCTCAGAAGGTCCAGCATCACCGATGATGAAACACCGAACCATGAATACCGTTGTGGCGATCAGCGCAGCAGCGCTCTCAACGCTCTATATTCAAGTTTTGTCGATGGTCGTGGTATTATTCTTCTACCACGTGATTTTCACACCTATTGAGATTTTCGATCCAATCGGGGCGTTTTCCATGGTGTTGATGAGCTGGTTTAGCGGCGTCGCTGTCGGAATGGTTTTTCTGGCAATCAAACCCTGGTCGCCTGGCTTCACCAAACTCGGCGCAACCATCTACTCGCGGGCGAACATGATCGCATCAGGCAAGATGTTCGTTGCCAACACATTGCCTCCAAGCATTTTAGTGATGTTTGACTGGAACCCACTTTTTCACACCATTGATCAGGCGCGCGGGTACACTTTCATCAACTATTTCCCCAACAACAGCTCAGCAAGCTATCCGTTTTATGTCGCGCTAGCTTGCCTTATGCTGGGCCTTATGGGTGAATTCTACACCCGTAAACATGCCTCAGTCAGCTGGACAGCCAAGCTATGAAACCTGTACTTGCGATCGCATTTTCTTTCATTACCAGCTTGGCAAACGCGCAGGACATCGATCTGGATCTTCCATCGCTTTACTTCGTGGTTGATGTTGCAACCAACGACGTCTTGAACATCCGGGCTGAACCAAACGCAGGCGCAGAAATCATCGGGTCGCTAAGCCACGATGCCATTGGTGTCGAGATTATCGCAAGAAGCGATAATGGGCGATGGGGTCTCGTTAACACCCAAGAACAGTCAGGGTGGACCTCTCTGCGTTTCCTCGAAGAGCAGCCATTTCAGTCCTTCCCTGCGGAAAGCTATTCCTGTTTCGGAACAGAGCCCTTTTGGCATGCCGAAGTTATCGGGAATGAATTAGAATGGTCAGCGATTGGAGATCCTCCGACCTTGTTGACCCAAACATGGTCAGGTGGATCAATGCGGCAGGACCGCTATGCCATGCGCGCCGCCAACGCATCACTTTCTTCCACACTGGTCGTCAGGAAAAACCTGTGCAGCGATGGAATGAGCGACCGCTTGTACGGACTTGAGGTCGATATTGTTGCAGGACCCCCAAATTCGTCAGATGCAGATTTCTATTCGGGCTGCTGTTCGCTCCGTAACTAAGTCACAACACGCAATGTCAGATTGATACGGCCCGGTTTATCCAACAAATCGGACGTCCCCGGCTTTATGCGATCAACTCCGTGAAACGCCAGTCGCGATGCACCTTCCAGAATGACAATATCCCCTGAACGAAGCCAAATCGATCGCGTCTTATTGCTTCGTTCCGGCCCGCCAATACGAAACAGTCCTTCATCGCCAAGCGAAACTGACAGGACAGGCTGGCTGAAATCAGCCTCGTCTCGATCCTGATGCAGCCCCATGCGTGCATTCGGTTCGTAAAGATTTATCAGGCAACATTCAGGATCGCGGGCCTCAGGCACAAAAAGCTTCCAAATTGACAGAATCTCTTTCGGTATATCTGGCCAATGCGCCCCGCTCGGATGTGTTTCGGCATATCGGTAACCACGCGTGTCACTGATCCAGCCAAATTTGCCCGCGGCCGTCATCTTGACACTCATTGGTTTGCCCCAGCGCGTAACGGGACGATGCAATGGGGCCTTTACAACAATATCCCTGAGTTGCGCTACAATCCGTTCCTGAAGGGAGCGATCCAAAGCACTTTGGAGGACTCTTGCACCGCAAAGCTCTGTCGGTATGGCAGCTGCGTCGAAAAGGTTGTCTTTTTCCTGCATTTCCTCTGCCTTCCGCTGCTTGCAGCGCCCTTTCCCCCCACCTATATACCCCACGAAGTTGGTCACTAACCTCAAAAAGGGATGTGACCTTGGGATTGAGATGCAGTGCCGCACCTGCGGGTTGCGTCTTTGGACATCGCCAGGACAAAGGAAGTAGCGCTTATGGCTAAAGTCATTGGTATTGACCTCGGCACCACGAATTCATGTGTTGCCATTATGGACGGCGCGCAACCGCGCGTTATTGAAAACTCTGAAGGTGCACGGACCACGCCTTCGATCGTCGGCTACACCGATGATGAACGTCTCGTTGGCCAGCCCGCAAAGCGGCAAGCTGTCACCAACCCGGAAAACACCGTGTTTGCTGTAAAGCGCCTGATCGGTCGACGGTTTGACGATGCGGACCTCGCCAAAGACAAGAAAAACCTCCCCTACGCCGTGGTCAACGGCGGAAACGGCGACGCCTGGGTTGAGGTTGGCGGTGACAAATATTCACCTGCTCAGGTTTCCGCACTGATCCTTCAAAAAATGAAGGAAACAGCAGAAGGCTATCTGGGTGAGGAAGTCACCCAAGCCGTAATCACCGTTCCTGCGTATTTCAATGACGCTCAGCGTCAGGCCACCAAGGATGCTGGCAAGATCGCAGGCCTTGAAGTGCTACGGATCATCAACGAGCCAACCGCTGCTGCGCTGGCCTATGGCTTGGACAAAAAAGAAACCAAAACAATCGCAGTCTATGACCTTGGCGGTGGTACCTTCGACGTGACCATCCTGGAAATTGACGATGGGTTGTTCGAAGTGAAGTCCACCAATGGGGATACATTCCTCGGCGGTGAAGACTTCGATATGCGCATCGTCAACTATCTGGCGGATGAGTTCAAAAAGCAGAACGGCGTCGACCTGACCAAAGACAAGATGGCTCTGCAGCGCCTGAAGGAAGCCGCTGAAAAAGCGAAGATCGAACTGTCCTCGTCCTCTCAGACCGAGATCAACCAACCGTTCATCTCGATGGATCCAAATGGCGGTCAGCCTTTGCACATGGTTATGAAGCTGACCCGTGCAAAGCTGGAAAGCCTTGTTGGCGATCTGATCAAGTCCTCGATGAAACCATGCCAGGCCGCGTTGAAAGATGCTGGCTTGACCAAGGGCGATATTGACGAGGTTGTTCTGGTCGGCGGCATGACACGGATGCCGAAGGTAATGGAGGAAGTCACAAACTTCTTTGGCAAAGAACCCCACAAAGGCGTGAACCCGGACGAAGTTGTTGCCATGGGTGCCGCAATTCAGGCTGGCGTTCTGCAGGGTGACGTTAAAGACGTTGTTCTGCTTGACGTGACGCCACTGTCACTGGGTATTGAAACCCTTGGCGGTGTCTTCACCCGTCTGATCGACCGCAACACTACTATTCCAACCAAGAAGTCTCAGGTTTTCTCTACTGCGGAAGACAACCAGAATGCCGTGACAATCCGCGTGTTCCAGGGGGAACGCGAGATGGCTGCCGACAACAAGATGCTCGGCCAGTTCAACCTCGAGGATATTCCACCTGCACCGCGCGGCATGCCACAGATCGAGGTCACTTTTGACATTGACGCCAACGGCATCGTGTCGGTCGGCGCCAAAGACAAGGCAACCGGAAAAGAGCAAAACATTACCATCCAAGCATCGGGTGGTCTGTCGGACGACGAAATCGACCAGATGGTGCGAGACGCGGAGGCGAATGCCGATGCGGACAAAGAGCGTAAGGACCTGGTCGAAACCAAAAACCAAGCCGAGAGCTTGGTACATTCGACCAAGAAATCGCTCGATGAACATGGTGAGAAAGTCGATCCATCGACCGTCGAAGTCATCGAACTTGCAATTGGTGCCCTGGAAGAGACCTTGGAGACTGAAGACGCTGGTAAGATCAAAGGCGGCATCCAGAATCTCACTGAGGCTGCAATGAAGCTGGGTGAGGCGATCTACAAAGCGCAGCAAGAAGAGTCTGGAGAGGAAGCGCCCGAAGGCGACGGCGAACCACGCGATATCGATGACGATATCGTGGATGCAGACTTCGAAGATCTCAACGATCGCGATCGCGGCTAACGCTGTCTGACGTAATTAAGGCCGGCCCGGTCGCCCGGGCTGGCCTGCGTCGTTTGAAGGGGACCGAATATGTCTAAACGCGATTACTACGACGTTCTTGGTGTCTCCAAAGGCGCATCTTCCGACGACATCAAGAAAGCCTTCCGTCGCAAGGCGAAAGAACTTCATCCTGATCGAAATTCCGACAATCCTGACGCAGAATCCCAGTTCAAAGAAGCCAACGAAGCCTATGACATCCTGAAGGATGCCGAAAAAAAAGCGGCCTATGACCGATTTGGGCATGCGGCGTTTGAAGGTGGCACTGGCGGGCGGCCCGGTGGCTTCGGTGGTGGTGGTCAAGGCGACTTTGCCAGTGCGTTTTCAGACGTGTTTGAAGACCTCTTTGGGGACTTCATGGGCGGTCAACGCGGGGGCGGCGGGCGTTCGCGCGCATCGCGTGGCTCTGACCTGCGCTACAACATGCGTATCAGCCTGGAAGAGGCCTATGCCGGAGTTCAGAAAACGATCAAGGTTCCTAGTTCCGTCACGTGTAAGGCGTGTAACGGCACCGGTGCTGAAGGTGGATCCGAGCCTGAAACATGCCCAACATGTACCGGCATGGGTAAAGTCCGCGCGCAGCAGGGTTTTTTCACAGTCGAACGTACTTGCCCGACCTGTAACGGCCAGGGACAAATCATCAAAAACCCCTGTCGGGTATGTGGTGGCGCCGGGCGTGAAGAAACCGAACGGCAACTGGGTGTGAATATTCCCTCCGGCGTCGAAACCGGTAACCGAATTCGCCTGGCGGGTGAGGGTGAAGCGGGATTGCGAGGCGGACCGTCTGGCGATCTTTACATCTTCGTTGACGTCAAAGAGCATCCGATCTTCCAACGTGAAGGCGTAGATCTTTACTGCCGCGTACCAGTAGGCATGTCGTCCGCAGCGCTTGGTGGTGATGTTGAAGTTCCAACCATCGACGGTGGTCGTAGCCGTGTGAAAATACCCGCCGGTAGCCAGTCAGGAAAGCAGATGCGCTTGCGCGGCAAGGGCATGCCAGCCCTTAGAGGCGCGGGTTCTGGTGACATGTTTATTGAAATCGCGGTGGAGACACCGGTCAATTTGACGTCTCGTCAGAAAGAACTTCTGCGAGAGTTTGAAGACCTTAGCGATGACAACCATCCGGAAACATCTGGCTTCTTCTCCAAAGTCAAAAAGTTCTGGGACGGTATCGCAAGCTGAAAATACCGCAATGTGAGACGAAAAAGGCCCCCGGATATTTCGGCGGCCTTTTTTGCATCCAAGCGCTTGCGTTAAGCTTTAGGCCAAGCGACCGTGACAATGTTTGAATTTCTTGCCCGAACCACAGGGACAAGGATCGTTTCGGCCGGGATTCCCCCAGGTGGTGGGGTCGTCACCCTTGAAGCCATCAATCAACGGTGTGAAATTACCTTCGTCTGCCGCGTCGGAAACCTCTGGTGGGACGGCCGCGCCCATCATCTTCGCCTGCTGCGCGATTTGGTCTGCCATCGCCTTCTGTTCTTCATCGGACAGAACGCGCACGCGAGACAGCTTCTCGGTGACTTCGGTTCGCAAGCTGTCGAGCATCGCCTCAAACAGCTGGAAGCCCTCGGTCTTATATTCGTTCAGCGGGTCACGCTGGGCATATCCACGGAACCCCACCACCGATCTGAGGTGCTCAAGCGTTACGAGATGCTCGCGCCATTTCCCATCGATGGTTTGCAAAAGAAGCTGCTTTTCGATCATGCGCATATTGTCCGGACCGAACTGAGCGGCCTTTGCTGCCATGAACTCGTCCGCCGACTTTTCTAGCCGTTCGATGATGTCGGCGTCATCAACGCCCTCTTCCATCGCCCAGTCCGCCACAGGCACATCCAGACCAAGCTTTTCGCGCACGCCTTCGTGCAGCCCGTCAACATCCCATTGGTCCGCATAGGTGTTTTGCGGCATGTATTGATCGACAAGATCGTCGATCACCTGGTGACGCATGTCCTGAGTAATCTCTGCGACATCATCAGTCTCCATGATTTCCAGACGCTGCGCGAAAATCGTTTTCCGCTGGTCGTTCATCACGTCGTCAAACTTCAGAAGCTGCTTACGGATGTCAAAGTTGCGGCCTTCGACCTTCGCTTGCGCCTTTTCAAGCGACTTGTTCACCCAAGGGTGAATGATCGCTTCGCCTTCCTTCATGCCCAAACCAGACAGCACTTTCTCAAGGCGGTCCGATCCGAAAATACGCATCAAGTCGTCTTCCAGAGACAGGAAGAACGCCGATTTGCCCGGATCTCCCTGGCGCCCGGAACGCCCGCGAAGCTGGTTGTCGATACGACGGCTTTCGTGGCGCTCAGTCGCGAGAACGAACAAGCCACCTGCATCTTTGACAGCCTGTTCGTCAGTCTCGTGATCTTTCTCGATCTTGGCACGAAGTTCGTCAGGGTGTGCATCTGGACTGGCTGCAATGGCCTCCATCACCTTGAATTCGACATTTCCGCCAAGCTTAATATCGGTGCCACGTCCTGCCATGTTCGTGGCAATTGTCACTGCACCAAATTTGCCTGCATCCGCGACGATCTGTGCTTCCTGCTCATGCTGACGCGCGTTCAAGACATTATGCTTGATCCCAGCCTTGGTCAGGCGATTTGAAAGATCCTCGGATTTCTCGATCGATGTCGTACCAACCAGAACAGGTTGACCTTTATCATTGGCTGTTTTGATCGTTTGCACGACAGCCAAATATTTTTCTTCCGCAGTCCGGTAGACCGCGTCATGCTCGTCTTCGCGCGCAATGGGCCGATTGGTCGGAACCTCGACGACACCCAGACCGTAAATTGTGCCGAATTCTTCCGCCTCGGTCGTGGCCGTACCGGTCATTCCGCCCAGTTTGCTGTAAAGCCGGAAGTAATTCTGAAATGTGACCGAAGCGAGCGTCACATTTTCGGGCTGAATTTTGCAGTCTTCCTTGGCCTCTATTGCCTGATGCAGACCATCAGACAAGCGACGCCCGGGCATCATTCGGCCTGTAAATTCGTCGATCAGCACAACTTCGCCAGACCGGACAATATAATCTTTATCCTTCTGAAACAGCTTATGAGCCTTCAGAGCCTGAGTGACGTGATGAACCAGCGTTGTAGATTCCGGGTCATACAAAGACTGACCTTCTGGCAAAATACCTGCTTCAAGCAGTTTCGCCTCGATGAATTCATTGCCTTCATCGGTGAAGGTCGCGTTGCGGGCCTTTTCATCCAGTGTGTAGTGCTCTTCAGAAATAGAGGGCACCAGATGATCAACGGTTTTGTAAAGCTCGGACCGATCTGCAGCTGGACCTGAAATGATAAGAGGTGTCCGGGCTTCGTCGATTAGGATTGAATCCACTTCGTCCACAATCGCAAAGTTATGACCGCGTTGGGACATGTCCTCGAGCTTGGACTTCATATTGTCGCGCAGGTAGTCGAATCCAAGTTCGTTGTTTGTGGCATAAGTGATATCCGCAGCGTAGGCTTCGCGTTTCTCAGCTTCAGGCTGCTGTGGAACAACCACGCCGGTTGTCATGCCCAATTGCGCGTAAACCTTGCCCATCCATTCGGCGTCACGGCGCGCGAGATAATCGTTCACGGTAACGATGTGAACGCCTTTGCCAGCGAGCGCGTTCAAATAGGCCGGGAACGTCGCCACAAGCGTCTTGCCTTCGCCTGTCTTCATCTCGGCGATATTCCCCTGATGCAGGAAGATCCCGCCCATTAACTGCGTATCGAAAGCCCGAAGGCCTAGGGCGCGCATTGCAGCTTCACGGCAATTCGCGAACGCCTCAGGCAGGATCTTGTCGAGTTCCTCGCCCCCCGCAACGCGGGCTTTAAATTCTTCAGTTTTGCCAATCAACTGCTCGTCGCTAAGCGCTTGAAACTCGGGCTCCAACGCGTTGATCTTTTCAACCAGCGGACGTACCGCCTTTACCTTGCGATCGTTCGGCGTACCGAACACCTTCTTGGAAATTGTTCCCAGTCCCAGCATAAGCTTGCGGTTCCACCTCGGTTGCGGTCGCAGTTGTGACCGTTCGTGATCCTTGACCCGGCGCTCGACGCTTGCCCACGCCTCAACGGCGGAATAGAACGGCGTCAAAGGCGGTGCGGCCAATGGCCTCCGGGGGTTACCTTCGGCACATAAGGGGCCGCTTTTGGACTGTCAACGTGGCCCGCGCGCCGCAACTTCCGGGCACAGCAAAAGCCCCGTGAAATATAGGAGTTTCCTTCGTGCAATTTTCCGTTCCTCGCCTTTCCGCGATTGGTCTCTGTGTGGCCCTCGCCGCCCCTGTTTCTGCTCAGGACGCAGACACTGTTCTGGCAACCGTGGATGGTGTTGAAATCACACTCGGCCATCTGATCGTGGCAACTGAAAATCTTCCTGAGCAGTATCAGGCTTTGCCGGATGAAGTTCTGTTCTCAGGCATCCTGGACCAATTGATCCAACAGCAGGCGCTTTCAAAGTCGCTTGGCGACGACCTGTCTAACCGCACCGTTTTAGGTTTGGAAAACGAACAGCGTTCGTTCCGCGCAAATGTCGTTCTGCAGGGTGCCTCAGAGGCCGCGGTGACAGAAGAAGCACTGCAAGCGCTTTATGCGGAAAGCGTAGGCGATGCCCCTCAGGAAAAAGAATACAACGCCTCCCACATTCTGGTGGAAACCGAAGAAGAGGCACAAGCATTGATCACGCAGCTGGAAGAAGGTGCTGATTTCGCAACTCTGGCACAGGAATTTTCAACGGGGCCATCCGGTCCGAACGGTGGTGAGCTGGGTTGGTTCGGCGCTGGTCGCATGGTTCCCGAATTTGAAGCAGCTGTTATGGCGCTGGATGTGGGCGCGGTTTCCGCGCCGGTTCAAACCCAGTTCGGCTGGCATGTTGTAAAGCTGAATGACAGTCGGGCTTTGGAAGCGCCGAGCTTCGATGAGATGCGCGAGCAGTTGGCGCAGCAGCTTCGTGACGCCGCTGTCGGCGAAGCGCTGACTTCGCTGACCGACTCTGCTGAAGTGGTTCGTTCCGAAGCAGAGATTGATGTCAGTCTGATCCGCAACGGCGCTTTGCTGGACTGACACCATGAAGGTGTCACCGCTTGCTCCAGACAGGTTTCCGGACCTCCCGAATATTCGGGGGGTTCGTTTTGCGGCTGCTCAGGCGGGCGTGAAATATAAAGACAGGCTGGACGTTATGTTGGCGGTGGCCCAACCGGGCAGCAGCGTTGCCGGAGTTTTTACAACTTCTGCCACCCGGTCCGCGCCGGTTCTCGATTGCCAGTCAAAGCTTGCTGCAGGCGCCTCACAATCAGCACACGGGGCAACCATTCTGGTGAACTCGGGCAATGCAAATGCGTTTACAGGACATCGTGGCGAAGAAAGCGTTCGCGCAGTATGTCAGGCGGTTTCTTCGACAATAAATGTCCCTGTCCATCGGGTGTTCACGGCATCAACCGGCGTGATCGGAGAGCCTCTGCCCCATGAAAAAATCGTATCTGTAATCGGGGATCTGGATAGCGCGTTGACGGAAAATAATCTTTCCGACGCAGCGCACGCCATTATGACCACCGATACTTTCGCCAAGGGGTCCCATGTTGACGTCAAAATTGACGGGACACCCGTAAAAATTGCGGGGATTGCAAAGGGATCAGGTATGATCGCCCCGGATATGGCGACTATGTTGGTCTATATCTTCACTGATGCCGCGGTTGAGCCCGCACTGCTGCAGGACATTCTTTCAGACCTGAATAAGGTCACCTTCAACGCGATCACGGTGGACAGCGATACGTCAACCTCCGACAGTCTGATGCTGGTCGCAACCGGAGCTTCTGGCGCACCAGAGCTGACGACGCGGACATCTTCTGATGCGATGAACTTCGTTGATGGCCTTCACGAGGTCATGCTGGACCTTGCACATCAGGTTGTGCGGGATGGTGAAGGCGCGACCAAGTTTGTAGAAGTGCGGGTTTCGGGCGCAAAAACGAACGACGAGGCTGACAAGGTCGCGCGCGCGATTGCCAATTCACCCTTGGTGAAAACCGCTATTGCCGGTGAAGATCCCAATTGGGGGCGTATCGTTATGGCGATTGGCAAGTCGGGCGCAACCGCGGATCGAGATCGCATAACAATTCATTTCGGGGATGTACTCGTCGCGGAAAAAGGCTGGGTTGCCAAAAGCTACACCGAAGACGCAGGGGCAAGATATATGAAGCAGCCAAATTTGGAGATAGCTGTCGATCTCGGTATCGCCGAGGGAAAGGCCAAGGTTTGGACTTGTGATCTGACACATGGCTATATTTCCATCAACGCAGATTACCGATCGTGAAATCCGTTCTGGTGTCCGCAGTCGCATTGATCGACAAAGACGGGCGCGTCCTTCTTGCCCAGCGCCCCGAGGGAAAATCGATGGCCGGTCTCTGGGAATTCCCAGGTGGCAAAGTGGAGCCCGGCGAAACTCCGGAAGCGGCCCTTATCCGTGAACTACATGAAGAGCTTGGGATTGAGACATGGAAAAGCTGTCTGGCGCCACTAACTTTCGCCAGTCACAGCTATGGCACTTTTCACCTTTTGATGCCGCTGTTTGCCTGCCGAAAATGGGAAGGAACGCCGCATCCCAAAGAGGGCCAAACACTGACCTGGGCACATGCGCGCGAATTGAGGAACTACCCAATGCCAGCAGCTGACATCCCATTGATCCCTATTTTGCGGGACTGGCTTTAGAGATATTTGCGTCCTTTGTTCGCATTCCTTCCCGGATCTCTAGAATATTCAGAAAATAAGATGTATTGTCGGAGTTGGTCTGAGTGGAGGACGACACATGCTGACCACCGTACTGTTGGGTAAATATATCTCTGTTCAGGGTATCTTCGTAAGAGCGCTGGACAACGGGCGAATTGTTGTGCGTGTCGGTACCCGAAATTTTGTTGGGACGCCTGTCTAATTATTACGCGTGCTACAAACGACAAAAGGCGGCGCATGCGCCGCCTTTTCTGTTTGGTTTACTGACAATCAAGACAGCGAACGTTCAATCTCTTCGCGTTCGAAGATTTCGATGACATCACCTGGACGAATATCCTCGTAGTTCTCAAACGCCATACCGCACTCTTGGCCGGACTGGACCTCTTTCACTTCATCCTTGAAGCGCTTCAACGTCTTCAGAGTGCCCTCGTGAATAACGACATCGTCCCGGAGCAGACGGACACCAGCAGAGCGGCGCGCAACGCCTTCTGTGACGAGGCACCCAGCAACACGACCCACACCAGAAACTTTGAAGACCTCTTTGATCGAGGCGTAGCCGATAAAGTTTTCGCGAATCTCTGCGCTCAACAAGCCAGATGCTGCCTGCTTCACATCATCGACCAAATCGTAGATCACCGAATAGTACCGGATCTCGACGCCTTTCTGGTTTGATGCATTCCGCGCCGGCGCATTTGCCCGCACATTGAAGCCGAAGACTGGAGCACCTGACGCCTCTGCAAGACCGATATCAGATTCGGTGATCGCACCAACGCCAGAATGGAGAACGCGAACGCGCACTTCGTCGTTTCCGATCTTCTCCATCGCCTGAACGATTGCTTCAGCGGAACCCTGCACGTCAGCCTTGACGACAATCGGCATCTCGGTGACGTTTTCGTCTTCCTTGGCGCGCGCCATCAGCTGTTCAAGCGTGGTTGCCGCACCAGCTGCAGCCCGTTTGTCTTTGGCAGACTGGGCACGGTATTCGGCGATCTCACGCGCTTGCGCCTCGGTATCAACAACGTTTAGCACATCGCCCGCCTCTGGCGTACCGTTCAGGCCAAGTACCTCCACAGGAACAGAAGGCCCGGCTTCTTTCACCCGGTCACCTTTGTCGTTCACAAGCGCGCGGACCTTACCCCACTGCTCGCCTACAACAAAAATGTCGCCCTGACGGAGCGTTCCGTTCTGAACCAGAACAGTTGCAACCGGACCGCGGCCCACATCAAGCTGGGCTTCAATCACGGCACCGGAAGCGGCCCGCTTGGGGTTCGCCTTCAGTTCAAGCACCTCCGCCTGCAACGCAATCGCTTCCAGCAAGCTGTCGAGGCCCTGACCAGTGATGGCCGACACTTCTACGTCCTGCACTTCACCTGACAGTTGTTCGACGATCACTTCGTGTTGCAGTAGGTCAGTCCGAACTTTCATCGGATCAGCTGCTGGTCGGTCGATCTTGTTAATCGCAACAATCATGGGCACTTCTGCGGCTTTCGCATGCGCAATCGCTTCAACCGTTTGCGGCATAACCGCATCGTCGGCGGCGACCACGAGGACAACAATGTCCGTGACCTGGGCACCACGTGCGCGCATTGAGGTAAAGGCAGCGTGGCCTGGCGTATCCAGGAATGACAGCAGCGCCCCATCATCAGTTTTAACCTGATAAGCACCGATGTGCTGCGTAATGCCCCCGGCTTCGCCAGCGACAACGCGTGCATTACGGATCGCGTCGAGAAGCGACGTTTTACCGTGATCAACGTGACCCATGATGGTCACGACAGGTGCGCGCGGCTGAAGATCTTCTTCCTGGTCTTCAACATCATCAATGACGTCTTCGACATCGGAGTCCGAGACGCGCACAACCTTATGGCCAAACTCTTCAATAATCAGTTCGGCGGTATCGGCATCGATCACTTGGTTTTGGGTCGCCATGATACCGTTGGTCATCAGGGCTTTCACTACGTCTGCAACGCGCTCCGCCATGCGGTTGGCCAATTCGGACACCACAATGGTTTCTGGCAACTGTACATCACGCACGACCTTTTCACGGTTTTCGGAACCAGTTGCTTTCTGGCGCTGGCGTTCCTGCTTTCGCTTCATGGCAGCGAGTGAACGCTGACGTCCACCTTCACCAAGAGCTTCCGACAAAGTCAGCTTTCCAGAACGGCGGCGATCATCGCCCCCTTTGCCACGATTCTGCTTCCCGCGCTCTTCGCGCTCGCGATCAGATTTACGCGGGCCAGACGCTGGCGCACCTCCAGCGGGACGAGACCGTGGGCTTTCATTTGCGGGTGCGGCAGGCGCTTCTGCAGCCTTGGCAGCAATTGCTTTGGCGTTTTCAGCTTCGATGCGCGCGCGTTCTTCTTCCTCAGCACGCTGCTTGGCGCGCTCAGCACGCTCACGCTCTTCGCGCTCTTTGGCTTCGATCTCCGCGCGGCGGCGGCTCCGCTCTTCTTCGCGGGCCTTCTCGTCTGCAACACGGCGCTGCTGGTCCTCAACCTCACGGGCTTTGGCAACCTGAAGCGCGCGCAGACGACGTTCCATCTCTGCGTCAGTTGCCCCGCCTGGTTTGTTCGCATCTTGCCTTGATCCAGGCTTTCCGGCACCAGGCTTTGGCACCAAGACGCGTTTGCGCTTGGTTTCCACGACGACATTCTTGGTTCGCCCATGGCTGAAGCTTTGCTTCACGGAGCCGGAACGCGCGCCGCCTGCGCCGCCCCGAAGACCAAGTGGTTTTTTACCGTCAGTATCGCTCATGCGTTCTATTGTTCCTTCCCGACAGGGGCCCCTGCCGATTTGCCTTCACGCAAGCCTGCAAGCCGCGCGGCTTCCTCTACTATACGTAATGTGAGTCCGCCAGCCGTTAAGGCAGCGTGTATCACATGATCGCGTCCGAATGCCAAACCGATTTCCGATGCCGACATGCAGTCTATAAAATAACCATCTTCCGGAGCGCGGAGTTTTGATTTCCCACGCGCCGAGCCATCGCTGGCTTGAATCAGCACGATGGCCCATTCGGTGACCAGCGCACCTTTGACTTTTTCGAACCCAGCGATCGCATTGCCTGCCTTGCGGGCCATCGCAAGAAGTGAGCTGATGCGTCCCAGAACCAACGCCTCAACCTGGTCTGCCAGGTCGCCTGGGACTGAAACCTGCATCTTGGCAGAGCGTCCGAAAGCCTTCTTCTTGATCGCAGTTTCAATCGCGGTTCGATCTGCACTGACCCAGATACCACGTCCAGGCAGCCGTCCTAAAATATCTGGAACGATCTGCCCGTCTGGTCCAACGACAAAACGGATCAGCTGAGACTTTGGGCGCACTTCACCCGTTGCGATGCAGCGTCGCTCGGGACCGTTTGACCGATCCTTATCCTGTCCGCCACGCGTCAGGGCCAGCAACCAAGGCCTGAAATCAGGCCTTGTCCTCCTGGTCAGTTGCTTCCAACTCAGCCATTTCAGCTTCAGCGGCTGCCGCGTCTTCTGCCAGTTGCTCTTCTGTAACCCAGCCAAGCTGGACCCGTGCAGTCATGATCAAAAGTTGTGCCTCTTCCAACGAAACTTCAAACGGCTCCAGCACACCATCATCCTTGATGCGTTCACCGTTTTCGGTGGTCCATCCACCAGCAAGTTCCCAATCGGCGCAAGTTGCAAAGTCTTCAAGCGTTTTCACACCATCTTTGCCCAGCGCTTCCAGCATCTGGGGTGTCAGCCCGTCGAAATCAATAAGGCTGTCTTGAACGCCCATTTCTTTTGCTGATTCCAGTGCCTTGCGGTTCATCGCATCGAGATATTCACGCGCGCGCGCCTGCAACTCTGCAACCGTATCTTCATCGAAGCCTTCGATCACCAGAAGCTCGTCCACTTCCACATACGCGACCTCTTCGAGATTGGTGAAGCCCTCTGTTACCAGAAGCTGCGCAATCACCTCTTCGACATCGAGCGTTTCCATGAACATTCTGGTGCGTTCGGCAAATTCTGCCTGACGACGCTCAGATTCTTCGGCTTCGGTCAGGATATCAATATCAAGTCCAGTAAGCTGCGACGCCAGACGTACGTTTTGGCCTCGACGACCAATGGCCAGGGACAGCTGCTCATCGGGGACGACAACTTCAATCCGCTCGGCTTCTTCGTCCAGAACCACCTTGGAAACTTCGGCAGGCTGCAACGCATTCACAAGGAAAGTTGGCTGATCCTCGTTCCACGGAATGATGTCGATCTTTTCGCCCTGAAGTTCATTCACAACCGCCTGGACACGGCTACCCCGCATCCCGACGCAAGCCCCAACCGGATCGATCGAGTTGTCATAGGAGATTACGGCGATCTTTGCGCGCGAACCTGGGTCGCGTGCCACGGCTTTGATCTCGATGATGTTATCGTAGATCTCAGGCACTTCCATCTTGAACAGCTCGGCCATGAATTCAGGCGCGGTGCGTGACAGAAAGATCTGCGGGCCACGCTGTTCACGCCGTACGTCCTTGATGTAGCAGCGGATGCGGTCGTTCGGACGATAGCTTTCGCGGCCAATTTTTTCATTACGGCGCAAAACACCTTCGCCTGCACCGATATCAACGATGACGTTGCCATACTCTTCGCGCTTGACGGTGCCGTTGATGATAGTTCCAGCGCGGTCCTTGAACTCTTCATACTGACGATCACGTTCTGCTTCACGAACCTTCTGCAGGATAACCTGCTTGGCTGATTGCGCCGCGATTCGCCCCATTTCAACCGGCGGAACTTCTTCGACGAACTGGTCACCGATCTTGGGGTCGTCAAGATATTGCTTTGCCTGCTCGACGGTAAATTCTGCCTGATAGTTCTCAAGCTCTTCCTCGTCGACCACGGTGCGTACACGCGTGAAGGTCGCGCGTCCGGTCTTGCGGTCAATGGACACGCGAATATCCATTTCCGCGCCATAGCGGGACTTGGCTGCACGCGCGAGGCTTTCTTCCATCGCCTCAATCACCAACACAGGGTCGATCATTTTCTCGCGGGCAACGGCCTCGGCGGTTTGCAGCAGTTCAAGCTGGTTGGCAGAAGTAATTGCCATCTCTTACGCCTCCTCTGAGGGGTCTTCGGTTTCTATTTCGTCAAATTTGCTCGGATCATCCACCTGCGCTGCCTTTCGGGCTCGCAGGATGTCCCGGATCAGATCATCGGTCAGAACCAGCTTTGCATCGCTCAGCCAGTCGAATTTCAAACCAATCGTACCCTGCTCCAGGGTGATCAGCACTTCGTCGTCTTCAACACCCGCCAGCTCACCTTTGAAGCGACGCTGTCCGTCGATAAGCTCGGTGGTTTCGACCTTCGCCTCATAGCCCTGCCAGACATCGAAGTCCTTCAGCCGTGTCAAAGGCCGATCAATCCCGGGGCTGGACACCTCAAGGGTGTATTCATCCGTTATGGGATCTTCAACGTCGAGGATCGCAGACAGTTCAGTTGAGATCTTTGCGCAATCGTCGACTTCAATCCCGCCTTCAGGCTTATCCGCCATAATCTGCAAGGTGGCGGTCTTGCCCCCCATCAAGCGCAGGCGCACCAGTTCATACCCCAAATCCTCGATCACAGGGGTCACTATCCCAGTAAGGCGTTGGTCAATGGCGGTTTTGGCGATCAGATCGCTCATACAAGGTAGTCTTTCGTTCAGGCACAAAAAAACGGGCGCGCGGCCCGTTCAAATTTTCCGGTGGGCGCTGGGTGTGGACCCCAGCGCGCCGCTGTTGAGGTGCATATACGGACGAGAGCTCAATTTTGCAAGCGGTCAGTTCAAGGCGTTCAAATCTAGGGTTGCTCTCGACAGCTGTGCGCATGCACGACGGAGGTCCCACGCAATCGATCACATAGCACTTCTTGTTGTTCAGGGGGTTGGTTAGGCTGAAACCCGTTCAACGATCGCTTCAAGATCACGTTCAACCGCATCAATTGCCGCCATGGCGTTAATTCGGCTCAAACACCCTCGGGATTCATAGTATGAAATCAAGGGAGCGGTTTGCGCGTGGTATGCATCAAGGCGCTGCCTAACGGTTTCGGCATTATCATCTGCGCGCCGCTTCATATCCGTACCACCACACTTGTCGCACACGCCCTTTTTAGCCGTTTGCTTAAAACTGTCATGATATCCTTCACCGCAATTGCCGCAGGTGAACCGGCCGGAGACCCGCTCAACCATCGCTTCATCGTCCACCGAAAGTGAAACAGCGCTGTCAATCTTTTGACCGCTCTCGCGCATCAATGCGTCAAGGGCCTGTGCCTGAGCCTGCGTGCGCGGGAAGCCATCAAGGATGACCCCCTTTGCCACATCATCATCAGCCATTCGGTCTTTGAGAATCGCCAGAACAATCTCGTCGCTGACCAACTCACCAGCTTCCATCACAGCCTTGGCGGCTTTCCCCGCCTCAGTGCCGGCAGCGACCGCTGCACGCAGAAGATCTCCGGTCGAGAGCTGCACCAGACCGAATTTCTCCTCCAAGATGCGCGCTTGTGTACCTTTGCCTGCCCCGGGTGGGCCAAGCAAAATCAGATTGATCGGGCGCATGCCCGAATAATTTCCGCCATCCATCATGTTAACCGGCCCGGTTGGCTATAAGATCATCGACAACGGAAGGGTCTGCGAGCGTCGAGGTATCTCCAAGGCTTCCGTAATCATTCTCAGCAATCTTGCGCAAAATGCGGCGCATGATTTTTCCTGAACGAGTTTTTGGAAGTCCCGGCGCCCATTGGATGACATCAGGCGAAGCAATCGGGCCGATTTCTGTCCGAACCCAGGTCCGCAGTTCTTTCAGCAAATCGTCGCTGGTTTCTTCACCTTCCATCAACGTGACGTAGCAGTAAATGCCCTGCCCCTTGATGTCGTGCGGGTAGCCAACCACCGCCGCTTCAGCGACCTTAGCATGCGCAACTAAGGCACTTTCCACTTCGGCCGTACCCATCCGGTGACCGGATACGTTGATCACATCATCAACGCGACCCGTGATCCAGTAATAGCCATCTGCATCGCGGCGACAGCCATCTCCTGTGAAATAGTACCCTTTGTAATCGCTGAAATAGGTCTTCACGAAACGCTCGTGATCGCCCCAAACTGTACGCATTTGTCCCGGCCAGCTGTCTTTCATGCACAACACGCCTTCAGCTTCAATTGTGTTGATCTCCTCGCCAGAATGCGGATCAAGAATCACAGGCTGAACACCAAAGAATGGCGTGGTTGCAGATCCTGGCTTCAGGACGGTCGCGCCGGGAAGCGGGGTCAGAAGGTGACCCCCAGTTTCGGTCTGCCAGAACGTATCGACAATCGGGCAATTCCCTTTGCCGATATTCTCATTGTACCAGTTCCAGGCTTCCGGATTGATGGGCTCGCCAACTGTGCCAAGGATACGAAGATCGCTGAGATCATGCTTCTCGATGAAACTGGTACCCTTCGCCATCAACGCGCGGATAGCGGTTGGCGCAGTGTAGAACTGGTTCACCTTGTGCTTGGCGCAGACCTCCCAGAAGCGTCCGGCATCAGGATAAGTCGGGACGCCTTCGAACATGATGGTGGTCGCGCCATTGGCCAGGGGGCCGTAGACGATGTAGCTGTGTCCGGTGACCCAGCCGACATCAGCGGTACACCAGAAAATATCACCTTCCTGGTAGTCGAAGACGATCTCGTGGGTCATCGCGGCGAATGTCAGGTACCCACCAGAGGTGTGCACAACGCCTTTCGGCTGGCCGGTCGACCCCGAGGTGTAAAGAATGAACAGCGGGTCTTCTGCACTCATCTCAGCAGGCGCATTGTACGCGTCAGCCTCGCGGCGCATTTCGTTATAGTCGTAGTCGCGTCCATCAACCCAAGCGGTCTGACCACCGGTGCGTTTAACAACCAGCATCTTCACCGTATCAGATGTATGCAACAACGCTGCGTCCGCGTTGGCCTTCAATGGCGTATTGCGACCGCCGCGAGGGGCAAAGTCGGCGGTAATCACAAGCTTAGCCTCGGCCCCGTTCACACGTGCGGCAAGGGCGTCTGGTGAAAAACCAGCAAAAACGATGGAGTGAATTGCCCCAACTCGCGCACATGCAAGCATCGCGTATGCCGCTTCAGGAATCATTGGGAGGTACAGGACAACACGGTCCCCTTTTCGAATACCAAGATCCTCAAGGATATTCGCCATCTTACAGGTCTCAGCGTGGAGCTCTTTGTAAGTGATGTGCTTTGCAGCTTCGTCAGGGTTGTCAGGTTCCCAAATGATAGCGGTCTGCTCACCACGGGTGGCCAGATGACGATCAATGCAGTTTGCGGCAACGTTCAATGTGCCGTCTTCGAACCATTTGATGTGAACATCATCATGCGCGTAGGAGGTATCCTTCACCTTTGTGAAAGGCTTCATCCAATCAAGGCGTTTGGCTTGCTCTGCCCAGAACGCTTCCGGATCTTCTACCGAAGCCGCATACATGTCTGCATACTTTTTGGCATTCACATGCGCCTTAGCTGCGAATTCTGCCGGAACCGGGTAGGTCTTCTCGCTGGCATCAACGGTCGAATTATCGGTCATCGCGTCTCATCCCCTCCTGACTGAAACTGAGTCGATTTCTCGACAAATGAATTAACACGGCTCGGGGAGAGACCAATAACCCATTGTGGCAAAATGCTTTTTCTGTGAAAGAATTAATGAATTTACAGACAACTTGTAAACTTTGTTACAGAGCTTCGAAAATTTAAAGAATCGAATGACTTGCGCTGAACCGGACTATGATTTTCTACACTGGCACATCGCCGTATTCTGAAGATGCCCCGCCTAAACTGTTTCAGAATGACGCGCTCGCAATCTGTAAGCCCGGCAACCGGATTTCAGTCAGATTCCATGTCGGGCATGCGTTTCACGAAAACGATCCATAACCCTTACCAGTTCGGCACTGATCCTTGGCTCAGACAGCGCGTGACCCGACAAGCCGATCATGCGCAAATCCGCGCGCGCCCATTTCTCTGATAGCGCGAAGGCAGATACCGGGGGGCAAATCATGTCATATCGGCCCTGAACGATGGTTCCGGGAACGCCCGACAATTTGCCAGCATCCCGCAAAATCTGACCATCTTCCTCCAGAAACCCCCGATGCGTGAAGTAATGGTTTTCCAGTCTCGCAAACGCGCGTGCATATTCCGCTGGACTTTCTCCGACAAAACCTTCGGAGTGGATTGAGGCCAGCGCATTTTCCCAGCCGGCCCACGCCCTTGCAAAGCGCGTCTCTTCAATGACATCCCCCAAAAAGAGCCTTTTGTTGTAGGCCTTAATCAGATCATCACGCTCCTCATCGGGAACCATCGATGTAAACCTGCGCCAAACATCTGGCCAGAAACGTCCCGCGCCGCCGCCGTAGAACCAATCCAGTTCAGATTTGGTCATCAGGAACACGCCACGCAGAACAAGGTAAGCTACGCAATCAGGGTGGGCTTCAGCATAGACGAGGCCCAGCGTTGCACCCCAACTTCCGCCGAATACCACCCAGCGGTCTATATCCAGCGTCGTTCGGATCAGCTCTATGTCCCGAACCAGATGCCAGGTCGTGTTGTTCTCAACACTGGCGTGGGGACGTGACCGACCGCAGCCCCGTTGATCGAACAAAATAATGCGGTACACCTCTGGATCGAAATAGCGACGCATTGCTGGGCTGCACCCACCCCCCGGACCGCCGTGCAATACCACAACAGGTATGCCACTTGGGTTTCCGCATTGCTCGACATACAGTCGATGCCCGTCGCCAACCTCCAACATTCGCTGATCAAATGGATCGATGGGCGGATAGAGGTAATCCGTCGCGCGTTTTTCGCTCGCCGCTTTTGCCATCGCCGCCCTATATACCTTTCAAAGGGCTCATGCCCGAGACAGACATCGCAAGTTGTAAGGGATAAGTCCATGCAGTCCGCCGCCAATTCAAAAACGACAACCGTCGATCCAGATGAAATTGCCAAGTTTGAGGCGATGGCAGCAGACTGGTGGGACCCTACGGGCAAGTTCAAACCGCTGCATATGCTGAACCCTTGCAGGTTGGATTACATAACCCAACAGATTGCCGCCGAGTTTGAACGCGACCTTACCAACGCTCATCCTTTCAAAGGCTTGCGTTTGCTGGATATCGGCTGTGGCGGCGGATTGCTGTCTGAACCCATGGCCCGACTTGGGGCGGAAGTCGTGGGCGCAGATGCAGCCGAACGCAATATTCCAGTCGCCAGTATTCATGCGGAACAATCAGGACTAACAATCGATTACCGACACACGACAGCAGAAGCACTTGCAGATGCGGGTGAACAATTTGACGTGGTTCTGAACATGGAAGTTGTAGAGCATGTCGCAGACCCCCAGGCATATCTGAACGCCTGCCAGCAACTTTTGAAACCTGGTGGGTTGATGGTCTGTTCAACCCTCAATCGGAACCCTAAAAGTTTTGTGATGGGAATTATTGGTGCCGAATACGTGATGCGCTGGCTGCCCAAAGGCACACACGAGTGGTCAAAGTTCATCACGCCTGACGAGTTGTTCGGGATGATCGAACAAGCAGGTCTCGATCCGGTGGACCGCAAGGGTTTCAAGTTCAACCCAATCGGCTTTACCTGGTCGATCTCGGACACCGATCTCAGCGTCAATTACGTCACAGCATCTATCAAGCCCAAATGAAAACGCGCCTCGAGGGAGGCGCGCTTCATACCTCAAATAGTTAGATGTCTACTCTGACGGAGCGTCGGGCGAATGCTCTGTCAGGAACGCGATTAGATCGTCCATTTTACGAACGCGCTGCCCGGCCATGGCCGAGCGCAGTGAATTGTCGCCAGTATATTCGCGCAGAAAACCCTGAGGGTCCGGAATATATGCTGCCAGCGTCTCGGCATCCCACACTAGGCCCGCCTCGCCAGCTGCAGGCAGCCCGTCACGGTAGCGAAAACCTTCAACAGAACCCGCGACACGACCAACTACGCCGTAAAGGTTCGGGCCGGTTTTGGCGCCACGACCAGCAATGCGATTGCCGTCTGCATCTTCGATGCTATGACACGCTGCGCAGGTTCGGAAAGCACGCTCGCCATCAGCGAGAGCGGGGGTGGCCGTCAAGGCTAGCGCCGCCAAAGCGGCGGAAATTGAAAACGTCTTCACTTGCATCCTCCTTCGGAAACGCATTCCGGTAGAACCAAATGGGGCCCTCTCGCGGAAGTTCAAATGCGAAATCTGGGTCACTAAACCGCAAGCGATAATGCAATAACCCTGTAAAGTCCGTGTGAGGGTCCAAACTCACGTCTAGCTCTTTGCGCTTGGGCTTTCGTTAATGGGCCTTGGCTCATTTTGACTTTGCAAGCCAAAAAGACGACCATAGATCTTACTGAAGTTTTTGCGGAGTATTTCTTCGCTTTATCGGCATAGTAGCGGAGCAGATGAGCCAAAGGCCGACTTCAAAACAGCGCTCCGATCCAAGTATCGGAGGTGACGCGGTTCAGTACCTCGCTGAACGCGCACTAGAACTTCTTGCCAAAACAACGCCCAACGGGGCTGCACAACCAATTGCAAAATTTCAAGATTTTGCAAACGCTTTTCTGGCCCCAGATAACGTCGTCCGTCAGGATCTGCTCACGCATCTGATGTACTCAGGCGTGACAACAGCCCAAATCATCGAAGATATCATACCCGCAACAGCCCGCTACATTGGCGAATTGTGGATGCAAGATAAGCTCAGCTTCGCTGAGGTTTCCATTGGTTCGGCAAGACTGCAGGAAACCGTTCGCGCGCTAGAGCAACCGACTGATCCGAAGGTTAATGGGCCTTCAGTTTCCCTGATTGTCCCTCAACAGGAGCATCACACATTGGGGGCCTTCGTTCTAGGCGAACAGTTTCGGAACCTTGGGTGCCATACGCGCGTCATCGTGGGCACGTCACTCCCAAATATTTTGATGGAGCTGCGCCGTTCTGCCAATGATCTGGTAGGTATATCAATCGGCGGCAGTCGGACGCACAGCCATGCCCGCGAAATGATCGGAGCCATCCGTCGTACGATCCCTGTTGCGTTTCCAATTGCAGTCGGAGGTCCCGGTGTGAACCCATCCATTGATATCTTAGAGGCTACTGGTGCCGATTTTGTGTGCACCAATGCTTCACAAGCTATTCATTTTGCGAAGCTTGAGTTGCCGCCATCAGTGGCTAGATCTAAAAAGCTTGCATAGAGGACCGGCGCTGGTCGGAGGTAATTGAATGAACACGCGTGAAAGTGATTTCTGGAGCAACGACGCAGAGCCCTGCGTTGCGCCTGAACACTTCAACAAAGTCGTCGCCAGCGCAGCCGATCTTGCAATCGTGCTCGATCTAGACGGCACTATTCAAACGATTATCACAAATCCACTTAATCCTGATCTCGGCAGGTTGGACCATTGGCATCTCCGCGATATTCGTGAGGTTGTGACCGAAGACTCGCTCTCGAAAGTGGAACGGGAGCTTGATGCATTTCGCAGTGGAATAGTCGAAAGCGTCGGCAGCATCGAGATCAACCATTCAGATACTTCGAATTGGGAATTCCCGATTCGCTACACAATCCACCGCACCGGCGAAGAAAATTTGATTTTGATGCTGGGTCGAGACCTTCGCCCGATCGCAGATCTTCAGCAACGCTTAGTCAAGGCACAACTTGCGCTTGAAAAGGACTATGAAAACCATCGCAAGTTTGAGACGCGCTATCGCGTCTTGTTGGATTCAGCGCGCGATCCTTTCGTGCTGGTTAATGCCACAACAGGGCGTATTCTCGATGCAAACGTGGCCGCCAGCGCGTGCCTTGGCACGGACGTTGATGCATTGCGCGGTACGAATTTCGCGCAGGAATTCGAAGGCAGTCGTTCAGCGCAGTTCCTCGCTGGACTGATCTCTGACGCAGATCAAGACTATAAACCGACGCAAACTAAGCTCCGTCGCAACGGTCAACTGGTCATTATAGACACCACGATGTTCCGCGCGTCCGGCGAAAAACTTCTGCTGTGCCGTTTGGAAACGGGCCTAGGCGCTGACGGGGCCGATCAGGATCTGGCTTCATTACTGTCCAGTTTATTCAGAAATGGCGTGGATGCGGTCGTTTTCACCGACCATGTCGGGACCATTCGCTACGCCAATGAAGCATTTTTGTCGCTCTGCGACATCTCGCAATTGTCTGATGCAAAGGGCACCTCCTTTGCAGACCACCTTGCGCGCGGAAATGTTGATTTGAGGGTTCTCCTTGAGAATGCAAGCAAGGTCGGTTTCCTCGCCGCCTACTCGACGAAACTGGAAAGCCGTCATGGAACTCAGGTAGCTGTTGAGGTGTCCACCACCATTTTGCCTGAGCGGTCCGGCAATGCATTTGCATTCGTGCTGCGCGATTCATCTCGACTGGATTTATTGCGCGAGGTCCAATCCGATCTTCCCTTGAGTTCTGCAGAAGGCACGTCCCAGAATGTCATCGAACTGGTGGGATCAGCGCCGTTGAAGGACATCGTTGCTGCAACCACGGATGTCGTCGAAAAGATGTGCATTGAAACTGCGGTTGAGCTGACAGGCAACAATCGGGTTGCTGCGGCCGAAATGCTAGGCCTTTCGCGACAGTCACTTTACGTCAAATTGCGTAAGTTTGGACTGCTAAACAAAGAGGGCTAGCGCGTTTCTGGTGTTCTTTTGGTGCGCGGGTCAGTTTCCCGCATCCTTGTTTTTTCGCGTTCCAAGTAATTCATGCCGACACAGCAGCAGGAGCGATCTTGCGCGACATCCGCGTTGAATGATCGATATACGGAATGAACCAGCAGTTTGCCAAGGCAACAGATACAATCCCAGCCTGGGTGAACGGATCTCTGCAACCCATTGAGAAACTGAATGTTCATCTTAAGGGATTGAAACACAAAGCTGTTTCGGTATTTTTGCTCAGTGGAAACGATGTACTCATACAGCAACGCGCATTATCAAAATATCATACGCCGGGACTATGGGCGAACACTTGCTGCACACATCCTCACTGGGATGAATCATCCTTTGACTGCGCAGTACGGCGTTTAAATGAAGAGCTCGGCATCACTGGCGTTTTTCCGAAACATCGTGACACCATCGAGTATCGGGCAGATGTCGGTAACGCGATGACGGAACATGAAGTGGTCGATTTGTTTTTGGCCCAATCCAATCGAGATCTTTACGTTCAGGCAAATCCAGACGAAGTCGCTGATTTTGAATGGATCAATTTCTATGATCTTTGCGCCGACGTTGCGCGTAATCCAAGGAAATACACGCCCTGGCTCAGGATTTATCTGGGCAAACACCAGAACCAGATATTTTCTGATCAACTGGGGGTAGCGAGGCGCCCATAAACGAAGCATTCGCCGGGTGATGGATGCGTCGAGACAATCGAGCCAGATGCATCCTAGTGTGTTTCGGTTTTTTCTGGGCCCAAGTCTCTCGCTTTTGCGAGTAATCTTTCAAGCCCCATGACATCTGCGCTCAACAGCCCTAAATAAAGTCGGCTTAATGCCTCGAAAGGAACCCAGCCGATGCAACCGGTGCACATTTATACCTCTCCGACTTGTGGCTTCTGTCACATGGCCAAACGGCTGTTGAATGCCAAGTCAGTGTCCTTCACCGAAACAGATGTCGCGCGCGATCCAAGTAAGCGACAGGAAATGATGGCACGCGCTAACGGTCGACATACGGTTCCACAGATCTTTATTGGCAACGCTCATGTGGGAGGCTGCGACGACCTGATGGCGCTTGAGCGAGCTGGGAAACTTGACCAAGTGCTAAAAGGCGCTGCCTGATCTTATGCGCGCTGGCCTCATCCAGATGACAAGCAGCGACGTTGTCTCTGATAACATTGAACAGGCGTGCGCACTTTGTAATGAGGCCGTTACGCACGACGCGCAGATCTTGCTTACGCCCGAGGTAACGAATTGCCTTTCTGGATCCCGCGCGCAGCAGATGGATCAACTCACCATGCAGGATGATGATCCAACACTGGCCGCCATGCAGGATCTTGCAGCCAAGTTCGGGGTCTGGATCCTGATCGGATCACTTGCCCTCAAGACGGACGACGAAGATGAGCGATTTGCCAACAGGTCGTTCTTGATCAATAGCACCGGTGGTATCGCGGCTTGGTACGACAAGATCCACATGTTCGATGTTGAGGTCAGCAAAACGGAAACGTACCGAGAATCCAGAGGCTACAAGCCCGGCGCTCGCGCAGTGGTGGTCAATACGCCATTCGGAAACATTGGCATGACGATCTGCTACGATTTAAGGTTTCCGCACCTCTATCGCGATCTAGCGCTTGCGGGCGCCGATATACTGACTGTTCCTTCGGCCTTCAGCCAAGCCACTGGACCAGGGCATTGGGAGACCTTGCTCAGGGCGCGCGCGATCGAAACAGGCAGTTTTGTTTTGGCGCCTGCACAAACTGGCACACATCCTACCCAAACGGACCGCGTTCGAAAGACTTTCGGCCATAGTCTGGCAATCGATCCTTGGGGAACAGTGCTGGCAGATGGTGGAACCGCAAAAGGCGTTACTGTCGTCGATCTTGATCTGACGAAGGTTCAGGAAACACGAAAAAAACTCCCTTCCCTTTCCAGCGCACAAGCATATTGTCTGGCAACATGACAGATCTCGCCGTTAGCGATCCACTTGCGGTCGCGTTTTTCAGTGAAATCCTTTCTGTGGAACAACTGGCACGCAACCGACTGTCCAAGGCATTGCCCAAGGGCATGGAAATCAGCCACTTTTCAGTGCTGAACCATTTGGCGCATATAAAAGACGAAAGAACCCCAGCGCAGCTTGCCCGTGCCCTTCATGTGACCAAAGGGGCCATGACAAACACGCTTGGCAAGCTCGAATGGGCCGGTCACGTGCATATCCGCCCCGATTGGGATGACGCCCGACGCAAATTGGTTGCGATCAGCCCTTCGGGGCTGCGTGCCCGCGATGTCGCCATTGCAGCAATCGCCCCAGTTATATCCGATGCTGGGCAGAACTTAGGAGATGAACGCTTAAAGGCGGCGCTACCGGTTCTGCGGGAATTGCGCGAACGTTTAGGATCGGAGTCCGGCTAACACGCCTGAAGACCTGGATCGTCCTTTTCAACGCGAGCCAAGACCAAACAGTCTACACCTGTCGCACCAGATTTTAAGGCTGCTTCTGCAGATGCCGCCAAGGTTGCACCACTGGTCATCACATCATCGACCAACAGAATATGGCGATCCCCGACCATGTCAGGATCAGCGGTTATTGCGTTGCGCAACAGATCAAATCGCTCTTCTCGTGACCTATGATCCAGTGAAGGCGTTACGCGCACCCGATGCAATGCCTGCGCCGCATACGGCCAAGCGATCGCCAAAGACAAAGCGCGTGCAAGCTCTGCCGATTGATTGTAACGGCGCTGAAACTGACGCAAAGGGTGCAGTGGCACGGGCACGATCAAACTATTTTTCTTGAGCATCGGGGCCGCCAGCTTTTTCATCCAAGGCGTTACAGTCCGAACCAGATCAAGCCGATCGCCATGTTTTAGAGCCAAAACTATTTTTCGGGCAGTTTTGTCATAACGCAAAACCGCCCGCGCAATGCCCCATGGGCGTGGGTGAGAAAGACAATCATCACAGACGATACTGGACTCGCTTTCAGTCGTTCCGAGTACTGGAATTCCGCAAACTTGGCATACCGGCCCGGTGATAAACGGCGTTTCAACCAAGCAATCAGGACATAACGCAAATTCCATTCCAGTGGGTGCCCGACACATCGCACATTCGGGCGGGTAGACCAAAGCAATAGCCCTATGTAAAAGCGCATGTTGCACCTTATCTCCTTTCCCCACGTCCGACTTTCATGACCAGACCGCGCCTAACAAATCGGAACCTTTTGCTTGCCCATCGCCAGCGCGGAGCCAAGTCCACAGATACCCCGTTTCTGCATGTCGAAGCCCAATTAGAGCTGCAGGAAAGACTGGCAGAGGTTAACCGATCGTTTACAGCGCCAGCGATCGTCACCGGTCACCCTTCGGTTTGGGCAGATTTCCTTCCTGCGGCAAAGATAATACCCGACGCTGAACTGCTGGATTTACAACCTGATGCGCACGACATCATCGTACATGCGATGGCGTTGCACTGGGCGGACGATCCTGTTGGTCAGATCATTCAATGCCGGCGCGCGCTGAAAGAAGATGGATTGTTTGTTGGCGTTTGTTTCGGGGAGCAGACACTTGCAGAGCTGCGCGTATGCCTCGCGCAAGCCGAGACTAGGATTCGCGGCGGTATCGCGCCGCGGGTCGCCCCAATGGCAGAACTACGTGATCTTGGTGCGCTCTTGCAGCGCTCGGGCTTGGCTATGCCAGTCGCTGATATCTCATCGCGGCAGGTAGAATATCGAAACCTCAAAACGCTTGTTTCTGATTTACGTACGATGGGCGAGACCAATGCTCTGGCCGCGCGTGATCCAATTCCGCTCACCAAGCGTATTTGGAACATAGCCACTGAAACCTATTCAGTTCAATTCGCCGGAGCCAATGCGCCTTACCGCGCAAGCTTCGACCTTATTTTTCTAATCGGCTGGGCGCCTGCTGACAGCCAACCCAAACCCCTTCGGCCCGGATCGGCCACCACACGCCTTGCAGATGCTCTTGGTGTTCCCGAGCTCGATCCGACACTGAAACCAAAAAATGACGCGGACCCCTAGTAAAGTGGTGTCTGAAAGGGCGATAGCATGAATATGATGTCCAGAACCGAACTAACGCATTTGCCAGCAGACCATCCACCTGTGAAATTCGGGAAGGTCGGTGTGTTGCTTGCAAATTTGGGTACACCCGACAATTACGACTATTGGTCCATGCGACGCTACCTCAATGAGTTTCTTAGCGACCGGCGTGTAATAGACTATTCGCCCTGGCTTTGGCAGCCCTTGCTTCAACTTGTGATCCTGACCAAGCGGCCCTTTTCGTCAGGTGAGGCCTACAAGTCGATCTGGAACATGGAAGCAAACGAAAGCCCATTGGCAACGATCACAAAAGATCAAACAGCGAAGATGACAGATACGCTCAAGGCGCTGTACGGCGATCAAGTGGTCGTTGATTACTGCATGCGTTATGGCAATCCATCCACAAAATCAAAGGTGGATGCTCTGGTCGCCCAGGGGTGTACTAAGATATTGTTTTTCCCGCTATATCCGCACTACGCAGGCGCGACTTCGGCTACGGCGAATGACCGGTTCTTTCGTTCGCTAATGGATTTGAAATGGCAGCCAACCGTAAGAACGGTCGACCCTTATTTTGAACATCCATTGTATATTGAAGCGCTCGCCCAATCGGTCGAACGTGCATATGCTGACATCGAAGATCGCCCTGATGTTCTGGTCGCAAGCTATCATGGCGTCCCAAAACGCTATCTGATGGAGGGCGATCCCTACCATTGCCAGTGTCAGAAAACCTCTCGATTACTTCGGGAACGGTTGGGCTGGGACAAATCCGAGATTGTAACAACCTTCCAAAGCCGTTTTGGCCCCGAAGAATGGCTGCAGCCCTATACCGTTGAAGAAGTTGCGCGACTTGCAGAAACCGGAAAAAAGAGAATCGCTGTCATCGCGCCCGCATTTTCAGCTGACTGCATTGAAACGCTTGAAGAAATTAATGAAGAGATTCAGGAAAGCTTCGAGCACGCTGGAGGTGAACAGTTTACCTACATACCGTGTTTGAACGACGATGATGCCCACATCAAAGCATTGTCAAAGATCGTAGAAGATAATCTCGTAGGCTGGGTTTCACCACGCACTTGATCACGTAGGATAGAAAGTCTGCGTTTGAAAAAAAGGGCGCCTGCCAGATGGCAGACGCCCTTTAATTTTTTTAATCGAACCGATTACTGGTTTGCAGCTGCCAGCAGTGCAAGCAGAAGCAGCGGCACAACAATCATTGGCGAGGAAGACGAAGTGTCTTCAACGATGACTGGTGCTTCAATTACCGGAACGGCCAGGCCGCCTGCGAAAACCGAAGTTGCGGTCAGCGAGAATGCGGCTGCGAGAGCGAGTTTTTTCATGTTTCCCTCCAAGAAATTGTCTGTTCTATCCTGTGGATACGCCCCAAAATACTAACAGACCCAAGACTGTACCTCGTGCAATTGTTAAACCAGCAACGATTTCCAATTGCAATGGGCCGGAAATCCCCAACAGCGGGGCGCGGCCGTAATGTCGTCAAATTAGCAACACTTGTGTGCCGACTTTTGCGAGACCGAATAATTCCGCGATGTGTTCGTTGAACAATCCGATGCATCCGTTTGACGAGCGGCGTCCAATTTTGCGCGTATCGTGCGTTCCATGGATTCGATAATACGTCCAACTCAAATAAAGAGCGTGTGTTCCCAGTGGGTTATCAGGACCTGGACCAACAAAATCGGGCCATTCAGGGTTGCGCTCTTTCATGGCTGGAGTGGGCCTCCAGCTTGGCCCCTCGACCTTCTGAACCACACGTGTCCGACCCAATCGCGTCAAGTCTTCAGTCAATGGAACGGATGTTGGATAGAGCTTGTAAACGCTCTCATCCTCGGACCAGAAGTGAAGCGCTCGTGACGTAGTGTCGACCAATACGGCTCCATTTGCCGTATTGTTGAAGAATGGGCGCCAATCGAGTGATCGGAAGCTCGAAATATTTCGACGTACCGCAGTCGTAATTTCAGGCTCAACTTCAGTTTCGTCAGGAACTGCCTCTTGCGCACGCAGGGGCGCCAACCCCGTTCCAAATGCCGCTGCCCCAGCTGCAATCAAGCCGCGACGTGACAGGCCCGTTGGATCAAAAGCGCTCATCCCATTAACTCCGCTGGTGTGGAAATTTCTGCGCAGATCGTATCCAAACCTTCAGAATTTCGCAATTCAAACCAATGTTAGCAGGTGTTTACGACGTTTCGCTTTCATTTGACCCCAGAAACCCGTTAGAGCAGCACAAAGACTTTTTCTGGAAAGAGGCATGGTCATGCTTTCGCGCAGGACATTTGGATTGGGAATAGCGGCTGTGGCAGCAACCGCCTGTACACCGCCACCGCCCACGCTCGGCCCGGATGGCAAACCGTTGCCTCGCGTTTACAACATTCGCGACGAAGCAGTCGTCAAGTTCAGAATGCTTGATAGCGTTAACGCCTTACGTCAGGCAGCTGGCGTGCCCCAGCTTCAGTTGAATGCCGAGCTTACGGCTGCGGCGGCAACACATGCGCGTGATATGTCGCTTCAAAATCGGCCATGGCATTTCGGTTCGGACGGGTCTTCTCCGCTGCAACGCGTCACGCGCGCTGGATATGTCGGTCAGTTCCTGGGTGAGGTTCTGTCCGAGACTTTCGAAACCGAACTGGAAACACTGGCGGCATGGATGGAAGAACAGGGCTCACGCGAAATACTATTAGACGCGAATGCTGCCGACATGGGCTTTGCCTGGTATCAGGAAGACAGTGGTCGGCTTTGGTGGGTTCTTAATACCGGGACTCTTACGGGCACGACACAAATCCAGACCTGAGAATCAGGCAGATATATCGATCGGCACACCAGTCCCAACCATCGAATAGATTTCTTCTATTTCCTTGTTGGTGACCGCGATACAGCCTGCCGTCCAGTTACCATCACCGGGATCGATCCAGCCTTTTTGCCCGTGGATGAAGATGTCTCCGCCTGGCTCGAGCCCCATTGATGCCGCGTAAGCGATGTCTTCTTCATTCGGATAGGAAATTCCCAGCGACAAGTGGAATGCGCTGTTTGGATTTCGCCTGTCTATATAATAGTGGCCTTCCGGGGTCTTTCCGTCCCCTTCCACCTGTTTGGGGCCAATAGGCGCAAACCCCAGAGAGATGTCATATGTCTTCAAAACGTCTTCATTGTGGAAGAGGTTCATCTTCAGGTCTGACTTTGTCACCGCAATACGTGTAACCAACGGTCCATCGTAGCGCTTGAATTTGGAACAGGCGGCGGTCAGGGCAGCTAGCCCGACCAGCATTGTACGTCTTGTAAACTGCATTGATCTGCCTCGATCGTTTTTTTGGCTCTGTATGCCAGAAACCTTGTCGGACCCCTATCCTTTCTTAGTGTCGGCAAGTCGCTTTTCGATATCCCTGAGGCGTTCCAGCACCTCATCACGGTAGGCGTCAGTGCGCTCGCTTTCCTCAGCACCATGTGCATCCTGCATCGAATTGACGATCAGACCAACCAGCAGGTTCACCACTGCAAAAGTAGTCATCATGATAAACGGAACGAAGAACCCCCAGGCGTAAGGATACACTTCCATAACGGGCCGAACGATTCCCATCGACCATGACTCAAGCGTCATGATCTGGAAGAGCGAATAGGCTGACTGGCCCAGCGATCCGAACCACTGCGGAAAGCTTTCCGCAAACAGCTTTGTCGCCATAACTGAGCCAATGTAGAAAATCATTGCCATTAAGAGGAACACACTTCCCATACCTGGAAGTGCCGTGATGAAGCCCTCGACAACCCTTTGCAGACGCGGGGCGGCAGAAATCACGCGCAACAACCTCATGATCCGAAGGGCTCGAAGCACTGAAAGCGACTGCGCTCCTGGCATCAGCGAAACGCCGACGATCAGGAAATCGAAGATGTTCCACCCATTGCGAAAGAAGCGGGGACCAAGCGCAAAGAGCTTCAAGGCCAGCTCAATGACAAAAATCACAAGGCAGATCATGTCCAGTGTCGTGATCAATCCACCGGCCTGATGCATCAGGGTCTGGGAGGTTTCCATTCCCAGTAGGATCGCATTGATCACGATAACGCCGATTATGAAGTTACGTACCCTTGGCTGATCCAGCCAGACTGCCAGTTGCTCACGCATGTTTCGACCTCATCTTGTATCAGGCGGCGATATGGGCTGCGCTGAAGCTCGCGGCAAGCTCGATATGGGCAGACCAGCGAAACTGGTCGACAACTTGCACCCAATTCAGGCGATAACCCGCCTCAATTAGTGTTTTTGCGTCACGGGCGAATGTCACCGGATTGCAAGACACGAATGCAATGCGATCAATTCCGGACACCGCCAATTCAGCGACCTGCGCTTCAGCGCCCGCTCGGGGAGGATCAATCACGGCCGCATCAAACGTGCGCAACTCGTCCGACATCAGCGGACGCCGGAACAAATCACGCGCTTCGATACTGACATGCTTCAGACCTGAGGCTTGCCTCCACCCATCATGCAGGGCCTGAACCATGTCCGCCTCTCCTTCAACGGCATGCACCCGAGACTTGCGCGCCAGCGGCAATGCAAAAGTCCCGCATCCCGAGAACAGGTCCACGATTGAACCGGCGCGTCCCACAGCTTCGTTCACCGCGGTCCGTAAGGCAGATTCCCCTTCTGGGGTCGCTTGCAGAAATGCACCCGGAGGGGGCACTACGTATATCTCGTCAAACGAGATTCGCGGGGCGCGGCGGGTGAGAACAGGTTCACCCCGCTGCGACACCCGCGCGAGATTGTACGTGCGTGCGAGTTCCGCCAATTTCGACACCATGATCGCGTCGAACTCACGCTCGACACTGATATCAACATCAAGACCATCAACGCCAAGGGTCACCGCAAATGCGACCTCGGTTTTGCGGGATCCTATAAGATGGGTCAGTGCTTCTAGCGCCGGCAAGACGTCCAGAAGATCTTCATCCAAAAGCTGGCAATTCGGGATCTCGACCAGATTATCCGATGCACGGGTATGAAAACCAACCGTTGCACCCTTCTTAAGGCGGCGCCCCGAAAGGGTCGCGCGGCGCCGGGATCTGGTGGGAGAAGTGATGATGTCCCGAAACTCGGTTTCGATCCCATGAGCTGCAAGCGCAGAGAAAACAACTCCCTGCTTCCATTCGGCAACGTAATCATCGCGGGCATGCTGCAAAGCACACCCTCCACAACGGTTATAATGCGCGCAGGGTGCTTTCACGCGCACATCCGACGGCATCACAATCTTGGGGGCGAGGATCCGATCGCCAGAAATCTCGCCTGTAATCCGTTCTCCCGGCAGGGTCCGTGGTACATAAACAGGTCCTGCGGCAATACCATCACCATGCAACCCGAGACGTTCGATCTTCAATGTCATTCCGCGGCCTCTTGGACCCCCAGAAACCCACCAGACTGCCTGTTCCAGAACCGCGCATAGGTTCCGTTGGCGGCCAGCAACTCTTCGTGGCGTCCCTCTTCGACGATCTGACCGTCATCCAAAACAACAATCCGGTCCATATGCGCAATCGTGCTTAGGCGGTGCGCAATTGCGATCACGGTCTTGCCGTCCATCACGCGCTCTAAAGCAGCCTGGATGCTGGCTTCAACCTCGGAATCAAGGGCACTGGTTGCCTCGTCCAAAACCAAAATGGGCGCATCCTTCAGGATGGCGCGGGCAAGCGCGATGCGTTGTCTTTGACCACCAGACAGTTTCACGCCCCGCTCTCCCAAATGCGCGTCATAGCCTTTGCGGCCTTTGTGATCTTCTAGGCCTTCAATGAAGTCATGCGCCTCGGCGCGTCTTGCGGCCTCCATCATATCTTCGTCGCTGGCATCCGGCCGACCATACAGAATGTTCTCGCGTGCTGACCGGTTAAACATGGCCGTTTCCTGCGTCACCATTCCAATTTCATGGCGCAAGCTATCCTGAGTTACGTTAGCAACACTTTGACCATCGATCGTGACACGTCCGCTTTCAGGGTCGTAAAGGCGCAGCATCAGCGAAACCAAGGTTGATTTCCCTGCGCCAGAGGCCCCGATCAGCGCAAGCTTTTCGCCGGACGCAATGGAAAGGCTGATGTTGCGGACACCACCAGCCTGCCGGCCATATTTGAACGTCACGTTTTCGAACTGCACGCCCCCTTCAGATACACGCAACGTCTGTGCAGCTTTTGCGTCAGTCAACGTATGCGGTGGCGTCAGCGTATTCATGCCATCTTCGACCTCACCGACGTTGGAATAAAGCGCCATAAGCGTGAAACTGACCCAACCGGTCATTTGCGAAATACGCACAGCAACCGCACCAGCCGCAGCAATATCACCCGCCGTTGCCGCACCCTGTTGCCACAACATCAATGTCGAGCCGATCAGCAAAACAGGAAGCGTTCCAGCAAGCGCCATCAGAACGAACCGGAAAACAGCCGCAAGGCGGCCAAAACGCACCGCCTTATCGCGGAAGGTTTCCATTGCGCCCAGCGCCTCGGTCTCCTCGTGCGTGGAATGGGCAAACAGCTTTACTGTTTTGATATTGGTTATGGTGTCGACAACCTGCCCAGACACCATTGCCCGCGCCCCTGCCCGGTCTTTTGAGCGCAGTCGCACACGGGGCAGAAACCAGCTGATGGCCGAAAAATAGCCCACCAACCAGACAGCCAGCAAAAGCGCGACCCAGCCATTGATCATGGTCAGCAACACAACTGAGCCCAACAGAGATGCCAGCGCGAAAGCCACGACATTGATCAGCTCGGACGTTACATCGGTGATCGCACGCGCGGTCTGCATTTGTTTTTGCGCAATCCGACCGGCGAAATCGTCATCAAAAAACGTAACCGCCTGCCCAAGGGTCCATCGATGCAACCGTGACAGAACCAGTGGCATGACATTTGGCTGCACAACAATTGCATTGGCCGCGGCGCTTAACCCAAAAGTGACCGGGCGCAAAAGTAGGAAGAAAACGACAAATCCGCCGAGCAGCACCCAGTTTTGTGCGAAAAAGACCGCCGGACCCGTTTCAAGCGCTGCATCGATGACCTGACCCAGGATCAGCGCTGTGATGACCTCCATCGTTCCTGCCAAAGCTGAAAATGCAGCTGCAATCCAGAGGATGGGCATCGACCCTTTAAGCGCCCATAAAAAGAACTTCCCCAGTTTTCGGGGCGGGTCTGTTTCTGCGACCTGAAACGGGGCAATCAGGTTGGCCGCCCAATCCGCAACCCTCGACCATTTTGCGCGCAATCGGCTCACTGGGCTCATTCGGCAGCCTCCGTCGCTTCGTCAGTCCCGATAAATCCGCCGGACTGCCGGTCCCAGAACCCCGCATACAACCCGCCTTGTGCCAGCAGCGCATCATGGGTTCCGTCTTCGACAATCTTGCCGTCTTCTAGGACCAATATACGATCCATCCTTGCAATGGTGCTGAGGCGGTGGGCAATCGCAACAACGGTCTTTCCCTCCATCACACCATATAGCGTGTCCTGAATTGCGGCCTCGACCTCGGAATCAAGTGCACTTGTCGCTTCATCCAGAACCAAGATTGGGGCGTTTTTCAAAATCACGCGTGCGAGCGTCACCCGCTGACGCTGCCCACCTGACAGTTTCACACCGCGCTCGCCGACATGCGCGTCATAACCCCTCCGCCCTTGCGGATCTTCGAGATCGAGAATGAACTCATGCGCTTCGGCCCGCTTTGCCGCCTCCAGCATCTCGGCCTCGGTCGCATTTGGGCGGCCATAAAGGATATTGTCACGAACCGACCTGTGCAGCAGGGAGCTGTCTTGTTGAACCATGCCAATCTGCGAGCGCAAGCTGTCTTGGGTCACCTTTGCGATGTCCTGCCCATCGATCAGGATCTTTCCGCGATCCGCATCATAAAATCGCAGCAGCAATTTCACCAAAGTTGACTTTCCCGCACCCGAACGCCCGACAAGCCCAACCTTTTCACCGGCCTTCAGCGTAAGCGTCAAATTATCGATCCCACCCGCATCGCGCCCGTAATGATGGCTGAGATCTTCAAACGCGATCTCGCAGTTAGAGATCTCGAGAGGCTTCGCATCTGGCGCATCCAGCAAAGTGATGGGCTGTGCGATCGTCTCCATACCTTCAGCCACAACGCCAAGCGAGCGAAACAAGGTCGAAACAGCCCACATGATCCATCCCGTCATGGCATTCAGGCGCAGGGTCAACGCGGTTGCAGCAGCAACAACACCGACACTCGCCTGACCAATCGACCACAGCCAAATGGACCACCCCACAACTGATACGATCAGAAATCCATTCAGCAGGGTCAGGCCAATATCCATTGTCGTGAAAATCTGCATTTCGCGCCCGAACGTACGGCGCGTTTTCTCGATCGCTTCCTTGGCATATGAAATCTCACGATCGTGATGCGCAAACATCTTCACCGAATGGATATTGGTATAGCTGTCGACAACACGACCCGTAACTTCGGACCGTGCATCGGAACTTGCTTTGGATGCAGGGCCAACCCGTTTCATGGTCCAACGCACCAGTAGCAAATAGAGCGCAAACCAGATCAGCAGCGGAAGTGTTAGTCGCGCGTCCGCCTGCAGCAAAAGGATCGTTGCGCCAACCAGATAGGCGATCGCAAAAGTCAGAGCGTCAAAAACCTGGAATATGGCATCGCCTGCGCTGGTGGGCGTCTGCATGATCCTGTTGGCAATGCGACCCGCAAAATCGTTCTCGAACCATCCAACAGACTGGCGCAACACCTGACGGTGCGCGCGCCACCGCACTAGGGCGCCAAAATTGGGCAAGATCGCATTGTTCAGAAAGGCAACATCCAGCCCCTGTAGCAATGGCCTGATCACGAGAATAAAGAGTGCTATCGCCAGAAGTTCTGTCCCATACAGATCAAACACCTCTTCTGGGGATCCCGTGCCAAGAATGTCCACGATGCGGCCCATGTAATAGATTAGCGTCACTTCGACAGCGGCAACAACGATCGCCAAGACAGCCGTGATCGCAAACACGCCTTTGAAAGGCTGTGCGTAGTCCCACAGGAACGGGAACAGTTTCGTCGGCGGGCGATCCACCTCTTCGTAGGCCGTGTACGGGTCTACGAGGTTTTCAAAGTACCGGAACATAAGGGGCATCCTTCTGCCCGCTTCATATAGGGCTGAGACTACAAAAAGACCATGACAGCCGATGCCGCCAAGAGTGCCGCCATGAACCCGTTAAAGATACGCCAGGCGCTGTCAGACGTCAGCAGATACGCAAGCAGCGATCCGGCAAAGGTCCAAAACAAGCAAACAAACAGGTTTATTCCTGAAAACGCACTGGCCAGTCGCGCAGCTTCCTGCAGCGGTGGCAATCCAGCTGTGTAGCCAATTGATGCCGCAAGCGCGATGGCCCAGACTTTCGGATTGACCCATTGAAACAGTACCGCCTGCCCAAATGACCATGGTTTGTCGCCCGCAATTTGTTGCTTGGCCTTCGCAGCAGTCGCCAGCTTATAGGCCATCCACAATATCCAAAGGACCGCAGCAATTTTGAGTATCAACGTCAAAGTGGGCATTGCCAGCAACAGAGCGCCCATTCCGAATGCCGTCAGCCCGGAGGTAATCCCGACACCTGCCGCGACACCCAGAACATGGGGCAGTGTTGCGCGAAACCCAAACCGCGCACCACTTGCCGTCAGCAAGATGATATTCGGCCCCGGTGAGAAGAGGCCCGCGAAGACAAAAGCGTAAAGCGGATCCAAAATCATTTTGGGCTTTTGGCGATCAAAGCGTCTTTCGACAAGCTTAATCCAGATGCAATCCAATCTGCTTCAGCTTGTTTCAGCGCAACCCCCAACGCTGGTCCAGACAACCAGGGAAGATCGGACGCGCGCAGTGGCAATTCGGATCTTGCACCATCATCGACATCGGAAAACGCCGCTTTATCAAGCGGAGTTTCCAGCGCAGCCGATTGCAGCAACACGATATCTCGTCCAGTTTCGAGGCCAAACCTGTAACCGGCCTGCTTTGGAGAAACCATCTCTAAAAGACCGGTTTCCATATTATGCAGTTTTATAATTTGCTTTTTTGAAATTCGAAGGTGAGCCGCTCCGTCGTAGTCGCCCAGCGCCGCCAATCTGCGGAGCGGATTTGCTACAATCCCATTCTCACTTTCAAGGTGCACCAACACAGGAAGCAAGTTTGCACTCGCTGCGGGAAGTACACGCATCAAAACGCCTGATTGCTCCATGGATGCCACCGCTTGAGACGGATCAGGAGCATTTAGGAGCTTCAGAAGTTCAGTGCCGACGCGTTCTTTCGACAGTGTCTCCAACCCGTCGGCAAGTTCTGCACAGGCCGAAAGGCCGTCGGCGTCAATACCGAGACCCGGATCACCATACCAAGCGAAAAACCTGAAAAAACGCAGGATACGAAGGTAGTCTTCGCGAATGCGCTGGGCGGGATCATCGATAAAACGCACCCGTCGCGCCTTTAGGTCGGGCATGCCGTTCAGAGGATCATGCAAGACGCCTTGCACATCCACATAAAGCGCGTTCATCGTGAAATCACGGCGCCGCGCATCTTCTTCGATAGAGTCGGAGAACGCCACAACAGCACGCCGGCCATCCGTGGCGACGTCTCTTCTGAAGGTTGTGACTTCTATACCTTCATGCCCCGAAACAACCGTGATTGTTCCGTGATCAGTACCGGTCGGGACCGCCTTGAACCCATGCGCCTCGGCCCACTTCATCACAACGGTGGGTTCGGCACTTGTTGCAATATCCAGATCATCGATCGGAAGCCCCATAAGGGCATTTCGTACCGGGCCACCCACAGCGAAAGCCTGGTGACCCGCATCTGCCAACCCTTTCAGGACGGCATAACCGGGGTGCTTATCAAACCCTAGATCATTCATCTTTCAGCCGCATCAGCCAGGCTTCGTAAAATCCGTGCGGTCGCACCCCAGATATAATACGGCCCGTAAGGAACAGTGTAAAAACTGCGCCAAACCCCGCGCCATCTGCGACGCTCAACACCATAATTTGCCGGGTTCAGGATGTGTGACACAGGTACGGTGAACACCTCTGCCACTTCGCCAATCTCTGGGACCTGCTCAAAAGGTTGCACTATTTCTGCAACGATCGGCGTCACCTTGTAACTTGTGACAGTCTCATGGCTCGGAAGCCTGCCGAGAAGCCGGGTGTTCTCGCGTGGAAGACCGATCTCCTCCCAGGCTTCTCGCAAGGCCGCCGCTTCCAGGCTGTCATCACCTTCATCAAGCTTACCGCCAGGAAGGGCAATCTGCCCCGGATGGTGCTTCAGGTGCGACGCGCGTTTGGTCAAAACCAAACGAAGCTGATCCTCAAAGCGCTGAAACGCCACCAGAACCGCTGCGGGCTTCAGGATACGACCCTCGGGCAGTACAACATCCGGGTTCAGATCAAAGTCGGAACTGCTTTGTCCAACCTTGGAAAGTGCGGCTTCAATCCGGGTGATGGGGTCAGGACTTAGCACCCTCCACCCCTTCTGCTTCAAAGCCCAAGGTTTTGGGGTCAAACGTGTAATGTGCGCCGCAAAACTGGCAGTCCGCGGTAACTATCCCTTCATCGGTCGTCATATGCGCAATGTCCTTCGAAGAATAAATTGAAAGACTTTGGCGAACGCGATCTTCAGAACATGTACATCCGAATTCAACACTTTGAGTATCAAAGACACGTGGCGCTTCTTCATGGAAAAGCCGCACCAGAAGATCCGAAGGCGACACAGTCGGCCCTACGAGTTCCAGTTCGTCGACAGTATCGAGAAGAATATTGGCGCGACGCCAGTTTTCATCCTCTTCCCCATCAAGAATATCGTCAGACTGCAGCAATCCTTTTTCACCGCTGCCTTCCTGCGCGGCAAACGGGGACGCCTTTGGCATTGCCTGCAGCATGACGCCACCAGCTCTCCACGCAGGCTGTTCCCCCGGCATTTGGCTGCGGCCAAAGGCAAGCGAGAACCGGGTTAGCAATTGTTCGGATTGCGCGAAATAGGTCTCAGCGCATGCAGACAGAGAACCGCCAGAGATCGGTGTGATCCCCTGGTATGGGACGGTACCGTCCCCCTGATCGATCAGGATTGCGAAATAACCTTTGCCGATCTGGTCAAACGGGTTTCCGCTCGTATCAAGCCGCTCTTCATCAAAGCTTGCATACGCACGCACGCGCCCCGGTTCACCTTCATTCTGAGGCCCATAATAATCTGTTGCGATTAACCGTGCGGGACCATCACCGCGCACCTGAATTGAAAGCTTCCACCGCAATTTAATGGTCTGACCAATCATCGCAGTAAGTAAGGCCGCTTCCGCGACCAGACTTTCGATCACATCCGGATAGGCGTGCTGGGCCAGCACCCGATCCAGAACACCATCAAGGCGCACCACGCGTCCCCGAATATCCGAGCGATCAAGTTGAAAAGGCAGGACGGTGTCGTCCCAAGCGATTTTGGAGGCGATGGTCATCAGAGTTCCGCAGATGGGGCTTTTTCGTGAGGCCGAGTCTGGCTAAGCACGAGTATATAGGACGCTCGCGAGCGCTCTCCAAGCCCACAACGAGGTTACAAGTGATTAAGCGTATCGGAGAACCTGTCAAACGCGATGTGAAATATCGACTGCGACCTGGCGCATATGCCGTTCTGGTGAACGGATCTGACATACTTCTGACGCACCAAGCCCAGCCAAATCCAGAATTTCAGCTGCCCGGAGGTGGCATCGATCCAGGCGAGCAAATTCACCGCGCCCTACATCGGGAGGTTTTGGAAGAAACAGGCTGGTCCATGCAGCTATTGCGCCGATTAGGAGCGTTTCGGCGCTTCACCTACATGCCAGAATACGATCTCTGGGCAGAAAAGCTCTGTCATATTTACCTGTGTCGCCCCAACCGCAGGATAAGCCAACCCTTAGAGGCTGATCACGAAGCGGTTTGGACAGATCTCGCGACCGCCCCCCAAATCCTTTACAACGCCGGGGATCGCAGCTTCGTCAACCGCGCGGCCAAACTTCTGGGTCATCGCTGAAAGTCGAGCACAAGGCCGGAGACATCGTCATCAAGCCGAGACTTGCCGGAATATGCTCGGATATCTTGAAACAGTTGCGGCAGGACATCCGGCGCAACCCGCCCCGCATTCGCTTTCAGCCAGTGCGATAACCCAGAGGTTTCTAGAAATTGCCCATCTGGATTCATCGTCTCAGTTATCCCATCCGACACAATCAATAATCTGTCGCCTGACCGGATATGTGCCCCGAAGGATCGGTGTTCAGCGTCTTCGATTAAACCAATCGGCATCCCGCCACACCCCAAGACCTGAACACGGCCTTCTTTGCGCAGAAGCAGTGCCGGTGGATACCCTGCTTGTGCTATCTGCATTTTTCCAGATCGAAGATTCAGAACTGCAAGAAGGAGCGTTGCATAGTGGTCAGTTTCGATCTCGCGAAGCAACAGATGGTTCATCTCATGTAAGACATCGCCCAAATCACGTGGCACAAGACGCCCCGATTTTTCACGCCTCAAAGCAAGGTTCTGGTCAGCAGATTGTGCAGAAAGGAGACCGGCAAGACGCGCGGTCATAAGCGCAGCACTGACCCCATGACCAGAGACATCCAATGCGTAAAGTCCCAGCTCTGATTCGTTGATTGGAAAAAGCCCGACCAGATCTCCACCGACATGTCCGCTGGCTTCCAGGCCCAAACAAACACGCGCGGGACCAAAGAGGCTATCGCGCTTCGGAATGAGAGAGTGCTGGAACTCCTTTGCCTGCCGCAAATCACGATCAATCGCTTCATAAGCGGTTTGAAGCTTCGAGAGCGCATCGCTTGCCAAATTCCGTTGATGCGCGATCTCTCGATTCAGGGCAACGAGGCGCGCGCCGGCACGAATACGCGCGCTCAACTCTGTTCCGTTGACAGGCTTTACCAAAAAATCATCTGCACCGGCATCAAGCCCCCGGGCAATCTCTTCTTTTTCATGCTTAGACGTCAGGAGTATGAAATAGAGATACGCGTTCGACTTTTTCTTGCGCAGCTCTCGGCAGAGTGACAACCCATCCATCTCAGGCATCATCCAGTCACTGATTACCAGATCAAAGCTCTGAGTAGCCGCAAAGCGCAAAGCTTCAAGCCCGTTCGTCGCCTCAACAACCAGGTATCCGTGCCTTCGAAGTGTCATTGCCAGCATTCTTCTTTGCGAAGCGCTGTCATCGACCACCATAATGGATCGCAGCCCACCAGTGAGCCGTTCACCATTCATGATGTTAGTGTTTACAGATAAGGCAGGCTCTTGATCAGCGGCGCGTAGGCACACGCCACTGACAACGGATTGTTCAAAATCCGGCGCAGGATCAGTCATGTTTATTCCCTCGGCCCCACGCTGAAACTGCTATGTTTATCTTAAGAATCTCTGAAGGAGCCCGCTTAACGAAATCGAAAAAGGTGACTGATATCAGATCCCTGAAACAAAGGGGTATCACCATGATCGACTGGAAGCGTTTTGACGAACTTAAAAACGAAATCGGTGAAGACGCGATTATGGAAATTGCAGAAATCTTCCTCGAAGAAATGTCCGAAGTCGTCGATCCGATCCGGCAAGGCGCTCTTCCCAAATCAATTCCGCATTTGCTACACTTCCTGAAGGGTGCAGCCCTGAATGTTGGGTTTTCCGATCTGGCAAACTTCTGCACGATGGCTGAACAGGATCCGAGCAATCTTAACGCCGCTACACTGGTCTCGACATTCGATGCGTCCAAATCCGCTTTTCTGCTCGGATTGGCGAAAACTGCCTAGATCAAGAACTCAGCCAGAACCTGATCATTGGTAATGTCCCGATAGGGAAACCCCGCATTTTCAAGTTTTGTAAACAACGCTTCGAAACTGCCGGTGTTCTTGGTTTCGATCCCGATCAGTACGGACCCAAAATTCCTTGCGGATTTTTTCAAATACTCAAACCGTGCAATGTCATCATCGGGACCCAAAAAGGACAGAAACTCTTTCAGGGCGCCAGGTCGTTGCGGCATGCGCAAAATGAAATACTTCTTTAAGCCGGTAAAGCGCAACGCGCGCTCTTTGACTTCGGGCAAGCGCTCAAAATCAAAGTTCCCGCCAGACGTGACACACACGACGCGCCTGCCTTCGATCTGATCTTTCAGATCATCCAGCACATCAATCGCCAATGCCCCTGCGGGTTCTAACACAACCCCCTCTACATTCAGCATCTTGATCATGGTTGCGCAAATACGATCTTCCGGGGCTGCCAGTACATAATGAGACGGAATGTTGCGCAACACAGAAAAAGGTTTCTCGCCAATCCGCGCCACCGCCGCACCATCCACAAAATTATCGACTTCAGGCAGCGTCACGGGGCGCCCATCTCGCAGCGCGGCGGTCAGGGACATTCCGCCCGTAGGCTCTACAAGACGAAACGCTGTTTCTGGGGCTTCGCTGTCAAAATAGCGCTTCATCCCTGAAGAAAGTCCGCCGCCACCAACGGGCAGAATCACCAAATCAGGCGGGCTGGCGAGTTCAGAAAGCATTTCAACCGCAACAGACGCCTGCCCTTCCATGACATCGTCATCATCAAACGGGGACAGGAAATGCGCGCCCGCCTCCGCGCAATAAGCCTGAGCTGCCGAAAGCGTATCATCAAAATAGTCGCCAACCAGGCGGATCTCGATTGCATCCCCACCAAAGGCGCGTGTCTTATCGATCTTCTGTCTCGGTGTCGTGACTGGCATGAAAATTACGCCCTTCACGCCCAAATGCGCACAAACAAATGCAACACCCTGCGCGTGATTTCCTGCACTTGCACACGCAAACTGGGTCTGACCATCGGCGACCTGCTTTCGAAGCGCGTTATAAGCGCCACGAATCTTGTAAGAACGGACTGGCGACAGATCTTCGCGTTTCAGCCAAATCTCCGCCTTGTATCTTTCCGAAAGATACGCGTTTTTTTGAAACGGCGTTGCAGGAAAAAGCGCACGCATTGCAGCAGCGGCGGAACGGGCATCATGGGCAAATTGAGTCATACATATGATGTGGCGCGGAATGCGGGGTTGGACAAGTGCCCCCACCACCTTGCGACCGCTTGCATTTTCTCCTAACGAACCGCGAGATGTGCGCCTTTCGGAGATAACTTGATGCCCACCGCCCCTAAGAAAGTTGTTCTTGCCTATTCAGGCGGTCTCGATACGTCGATAATCCTGAAATGGCTGCAAACCGAATATGGTTGTGAAGTCGTTACGTTTACGGCTGATCTGGGACAGGGCGAAGAACTCGATCCAGCGCGCAAAAAAGCCGAGCTGTTGGGCATCGCGCCAGAAAATATTTTCATCGAGGACGTGCGCGAAGAATTCGTCCGCGATTTTGTCTTCCCGATGTTCCGCGCCAATGCTGTCTACGAGGGTCTTTACCTTCTGGGAACGTCGATCGCGCGTCCGCTGATTTCCAAGCGGCTGGTCGAGATTGCAGAGGCTACCGGTGCCGACGCCGTCGCCCATGGCGCTACTGGCAAGGGCAATGATCAGGTACGCTTTGAATTGTCTGCCTACGCACTTAACCCGGACATCAAGGTTATAGCGCCCTGGCGGGAATGGGACCTGTCCAGCCGCACCAAGCTGATCGAATTTGCTGAAAAACACCAGATCCCGATCGCGAAAGACAAACGCGGCGAGGCCCCTTTTAGCGTTGATGCAAATCTGTTGCACACGTCGTCCGAAGGCAAAGTTTTGGAAGACCCGGCCGAGATGGCGCCAGACTATGTCTATCAGCGCACAGCTCACCCAGAGGATGCGCCCGATACGCCTGAATATGTCGAGATCGGGTTTGAAAGAGGTGACGCTGTTTCGATCAATGGTGAGACAATGTCACCCGCCACGATCCTGACAAAACTGAATGAGTTGGGCGGTAAGCATGGATGCGGTCGCCTCGATCTGGTCGAGGGCCGGTTCGTTGGTATGAAATCGCGCGGCATCTACGAAACACCCGGCGGCACGCTGCTTTTGGAAGCGCATCGCGGGATCGAATCAATCACACTCGATCGCGGAGCCGCGCATCTGAAAGATGAGCTGATGCCGCGTTATGCCGAGTTGATCTATAACGGCTTCTGGTTCAGCCCCGAGCGTGAGATGCTTCAGGCCGCGATAGATGCCAGCCAGGCACATGTGACAGGAGCTGTGCGGCTGAAGCTCTACAAAGGTTCAGCCCGGACAGTCGGCCGTTGGTCAGACCATTCACTTTATTCTGAAGCGCATGTGACTTTTGAGGAAGATGCCGGCGCCTACGATCAAAAGGACGCCGCAGGCTTCATTCAACTCAATGCATTGCGCCTGAAGCTTCTCGCTGCAAGAGACAAACGGGTTAAATGACCAAGGGGCGCCTGAAGGTTGATTGCCCATCCTGTTTGAAGGCTGCTTTTTGATCAGGAAAATAGTTTCGCGAGAAGTTGCGGGTGGATCTTTATAGCTTTTGCGCCGCAAGTTCGGAATAGAGCTTCCATGCAGACGACAGCAGGGCCTCAGATGAGCCCGACAATTTTGGCAACGGACCTTCAGCCCCTGCAAATCCGGTAGAGCGATGCACAGCACCGTACCAATGCGATGCCCACGCACCATCCTCAACGCGTCCACCTTTTGACCAGCACAACATAGCCTCAGTCCACGGCAACCCGAGCTCTGCACAAAGCTTTTGAAGCATCTGACGCGGATCTGCACGTATGTCCGTAGAGTCGATCACTGGACCGGGAAATCTTTCAAAGAAATCTAAGCATTGCGCATACCCAAGATCTGCCAATGTTGGGTTTTCTCGCTTGGCGCCATAGCTGGCGATCACGCGCGCAGGATGGCGGATCAGGTGCACATGCGTAAATCCATTGGCCCAGTCCATCGGAAAGTCGGGATGCATATGATGTGGCATATGCTTTTGGTACCAATGCGCCTTATCGCCAGGAACGAGGCCGGCCAGCGACTTTCCAACGGCAGCAGGATCATTTGGCTGGCTCGCCAGTATCTCTGTTCGCATTGGGTGATCTAGGCCAGTCTTCGCTAGGTAAGCTGCATAGAACGGCTCGTCCGATATTGCGCAATCGCCGCGCGCACCGAAGCTATACATCATAGCCGTCGACAGATTGCGCGGTCCGGACCACATTGCGATGCGCATAATCATCTTCCCCTTCTCAAGCGACCATAGGCAACACGAGTTTGCCCGCAAATATAATGTTTCAGCCCGTCACCAGTTGGTGAGAACAAGGCACCTCACTGATGAGTGAATTGCTCGTGCGCTCACGCTTGCGCCAGATTAGGTGCATTCACAACGGAGAGTTCCTATGCGTCTGAGATTCTCAATGTTTAACTTCAAGCCAGTCGTGCTGATCTTGGCGATGGTGCTTGGGCTGATTGTTCAGAAGAGCTCGATTGTTGCCCAATCCAACGATCGTATCCTCGTTGCCGGTGGATGTTTCTGGTGTGTGGAAGCTGACTTTGAAAAAGTGCGCGGCGTGATCGAGGCTGAATCCGGTTTCGCGGGCGGCGATGTTGCCAACCCGACCTATAAGCAGGTTGTGCGTGGAGGTACCGGTCACCTTGAGGTCGTTCAAATTACCTTCGATCCAGATCAGGTCACGGTGCGTCAGCTCTACGATCTCTTTTTCCGGTCTGTTGACCCAACCGATGCAGGGGGTCAGTTCTGCGACCGCGGCGAAAGTTACGCGACTGCGATCTTTTCTTTGAACCCGGATCAAGAAGCGGCCGCGATAGCCGCAAGGGCCGCCGCCCAAGCGGATCTTGGACAAGCGATTGTAACGCCCATCCGTGGTGCAGCCACCTTTTATTTGGCCGAGGCCTATCATCAGGATTATTACAAATCCGATGATCTCGTTTTATTGACAAGGTTCGGTCCGTCTTCGAAGGCCAACGCATATCTTAAGTACCGCGAAGCCTGCGGTCGAGATGCGCGTGTTCTCGAACTGTGGGGCGATGCGGCGCCATTTGCCAATCTGAGTTACTGATCGCGATCCTTTAAAAAGGCTTCGATCTCGGCTTTGGTTGGCATCGCATCCGCTGTGCCCGCGCGCGACACTTGTATAGCGGACGCGGCGGCTGCCCAGCGCAGAGCTTCTTCAACGGAAGCGCCGTTCGCCCGCTTGGCAGAAAATGCGCCAATATAGCAATCCCCTGCCCCGGTTGTATCAATAGCCATCACCTTAAACGCGCCAGCATTTATTTTTTGTTTTCCATAATATGCAGAACCATCAGCGCCACGCGTGACGAGCACGTCGCACGGCAGATCATTTGGATCCATATTCAAAGACTTTGAAAGATCCCGCGCCTCGATCTCGTTCATCACCAGCAAATCCGCGTGAGGAAGAATTTCTTTCACCGCATCTGGCGAGAATGGGGCGGCAGAATACACAACAGTCATTCCAGCTGATTTTGCCTGTGCGGCAGCTTCAGCGCTGATCGTAATCTCATTTTGCAGCAAACAGATATCACCGACCCCGTACTCGGAAATTTTGTCTGACAGCATATGAGACGGTACTGAATGATTCGCGCTGGGAAACAAAACAATCGCGTTTTCGCCCGCATCATCGACGTTGATGATTGCATGCCCCGTCGGCATATCAATCATCGCGACTGATTGCGTATCTACACCTCTGCCTTGCAGCGCAGCAATCAGCCAGTCATCACCAACCCCAATCGCTCCCAAATGCGCAACATCAGCCCCGGACAAGCTTGCCGCAATCGATTGATTGGCCCCTTTTCCGCCCAACATGCGCGTCATCGATGCGGCATTCAGGGTTTCTCCGGGCGCTGGCAGATGCGGCACGCGATATATGTAGTCAGCGTTAATAGAGCCAACACAGAGAATTCGGCCCATAGCTTACCCCACTTTACAAGCCGCAAGGACCGCCATGTTTAGAATATCATTCGCGGTTGAGGTCGAGGTGCAAAGCTGAATTGGTTTGCCGACGCCCGACAGGATGGGACCAATAACCGTCGCGTCGCCAAGCTCCTGCATCATCTTCACTGAAATGCTTGCGGAATGGCGCGCTGGAACCACAAGGATATTGGCGGGACCATTCAAACGACAAAACGGGTACTGTTCCATAACCGATGCGTTCAGCGCCACATCCACTGTCATTTCACCATCATATTCGAAGTCGACGCCCCGCCGGTCCAATACGGCAGGCGCCTGATGCATTTTTTCGGCCCGTTCTGATACCGGATATCCAAAGGTTGAGAAACTTACAAAGGCCACGCGCGGCTCAAGCCCGAGGGTACGCGCCGTTCCTGCAGCACGCGTTGCGATATCAGCCAAATCTTCGTCACTGGGCCATTCATGCACCAAAGTATCCGCGATCAGGACGACGCGACCCTTGGTCAGAAGGGCCGTAACCCCGACCGCGCCATCTTTGGCGGCCGCATCAAAAACGTGGTTGAGCAGACCAAGCACATGTGCGGATTTTCGAGTCGCACCGGTCACCAATCCATCGCCATGGCCATGCGCCAGCATCAAAGCCGAAAACACGTGCCGGTCACGCGCCGCAAGACGGTGAATATCCTGCGCGTCATGACCACGGCGTTGCAGTCTGCTGTAGAGATAGGATTTGTACTGGTCGAGATGCGGAGTATTGCCAGCATTGATGATTTCCAGCTCACCAACCGCATCCCCAAGACCTGCCGTTGTCAGTTTCTCCCGGACATCATCATCCCTGCCAACAACAAGCGCGTGTCCAAGACCTGATCTTTGGTAAGAAACGGCGGCACGCAAAACCCGCACGTCATCACCTTCTGCGAAGATCATTCGGGCCTGTGCACTGCGAGCGCGCGCATAGAGCCCTTGCAGCATTGAAGCAGTCGGGTCCATGCGCGCCTGCAATTTGTGTTCATAGCCTTTCAAATCAACAATTGGCCGGCGCGCGACACCCGTGTCCATTCCGGCCTTTGCAACAGCAGGCGGTACCATATGGATCAAACGGGGATCAAACGGGGTTGGAATGATGTAGTCGCGACCAAAGCTTAGCGATCGCCCGTAGGCCATCGCGACCTCATCTGGGACATCTTCGCGGGCAAGCTCTGCCAGTGCGCGCGCGCAAGCGATTTTCATCTCATCGTTGATTGCACGTGCCTGAATATCAAGCGCGCCGCGGAACAGGTATGGAAAACCAAGCACGTTGTTGACCTGATTGGGGTAATCGCTGCGACCGGTGGCAACGATCGCATCTGCGCGCACGGCTTGTGCTTCTTCAGGTGTGATCTCCGGGTCGGGATTGGCCATGGCAAAAATCACTGGATTTGGCGCCATGGACTTCACCATTTCTGGTGTGACCGCACCCTTTACCGAAACACCAAGGAACACATCGGCGCCCTCCATCGCCTCTTCCAGAGAACGCATGTCCGTCTGCGCGGCATGGGCTGACTTCCACTGATTCATACCCTCCTTACGGCCTTGATAAATAACACCTTTCGTATCGCACATGATGCAATTATCATGCCGCGCACCCATTGCCTTTAGAAGCTCAAGACACGCAATGCCTGCAGCCCCTGCGCCGTTCAAAACGATGCGCACATCCTCGATCTTTTTTCGTGAAAGATGCAGAGCGTTGATAAGGCCAGCTGCACAAATCACGGCTGTGCCGTGCTGATCATCGTGGAAGACAGGAATATCCATTTCTTCCTTCAGGCGCTGTTCGATGATGAAACATTCAGGCGCCTTGATATCTTCTAGATTAATGCCGCCGAAACTGGGGCCCATCAACCGGACCGCGTTTACGAAAGCGTCAGGGTCTTCGGTGTCCAGCTCAATATCGATGGAGTTGATATCTGCAAAGCGTTTGAAAAGGACCGACTTACCTTCCATCACGGGCTTTGACGCAAGGGCCCCCAGATTTCCCAACCCAAGGATTGCGGTCCCGTTGGAGATCACCGCAACCATATTGCCCTTGGTCGTATAGTCATAAGCGGTCGATGGATCTTCGGCGATCGCTTCAACCGGAACAGCAACACCTGGCGAATAAGCAAGGCTCAAATCGCGCTGTGTGGTCATCCGCGTGGACGCACTGATGTCCAGTTTTCCAGGAACGGGCTCCAGATGATAAGCTAGGGCTTCTTCGCGCGTAACTTTATTGCTTCCAGCCATATCAATCCGGTCCTTTTGTGTCTGAGGTTTTTGTGTAACGCGGGGATTTGCAGACGACAACAGCTTGTGGACAGTTCTGAATTCGCGCTTTCAGCACCGCGGTACAAACCCTAAGATTTGATAAGGCCATCGGGGGGCAGAATGAACAAAGTGACGCCAATGATGGCGCAGTATCTGGAGATCAAGGCAGATCATCCGGGGTCGCTCCTGTTCTATCGGATGGGCGATTTCTACGAGATGTTTTTTGACGATGCTGTCGCTGCGGCCGAGGCGCTCGATATTGCGCTCACAAAAAGAGGCCAGCACGAAGGTCAGGACATTCCGATGTGCGGCGTACCGGTTCACGCAGCAGAGGGATATCTGCTGACACTGATCAGAAAAGGGTTCCGGGTCGCTGTATGCGAGCAGATGGAAAGCCCGGCAGAAGCTAAGAAGCGCGGCGCCAAATCGGTCGTAAAGCGGGCTGTCACGCGCGTGGTGACGCCGGGAACACTAACGGAAGACAGCCTTTTAGAAGCGCGTAGCCACAATTATCTGGCAGCATACGCGCAGGTGCGCGACGACTCAGCTCTGGCTTGGGTGGATATTTCAACCGGCGCATTCCACTGCATGATATGCCCTCGGTCCCGACTGGCCCCCGACCTTGCACGGCTTGCGCCCAGTGAGCTGCTTGTTCCTGACCCAGCAGATGCCGAAATTCGTGATACCGCGGAAGAAATGGGCATCGCGATTACCGAGCTGGCGCGCGCAAGCTTTGACAGCACCGAAGGGCGCAGCCGGCTTTGTGACTTGTTTGGGGTGGCAACGCTGGAAGCCTTTGGGAACTTTTCCCGCGCCGAAGAGGCCGCCATGGGTGCGGTGGTCGCCTATCTGGATCTGACGCAGAAGGGCAAACTGCCGCTTCTGACCCCTCCCCAAAAAGAGCTCGCAGACCGCGTTCTTCAGATCGATGCCGCCACCCGGCGAAATCTTGAACTGACGCGCACGCTGGCAGGATCTCGACAGGGATCTTTACTGTCGGTTCTGGACCAGACCGTAACGGCAGCGGGTGCACGACTGTTAGACCGGCGCTTATCAGCGCCATCGACACAACTGGATACGATTCAAAGTCGCCTGAATGCCATTTCGGAACTGCTGGCCGCCTCCGATTTGCGGACTCAGATCAGGAACTGCCTGCGAAAAACGCCCGACATGGATCGCGCGCTATCTCGTCTGTCTCTGGATCGGGGTGGGCCGAGAGATCTTGCCGCTCTGCGAACAGCGCTCGAACAAGCCGACGCCCTCCATGCGCTTTTGCCCTCTGATCTGGACGATCTCCTGTCGGGTATCAAAGGTCGGCTGATCGGCTATGAAAACTTGCGCAAGGCTTTAATTACGCTGTTAGCAGAAGAGCCCCCCCTTTTGATCCGCGACGGTGGCGCCATCACGCCGGGGGTACATGCAGACCTTGATGAGGCCCGGAAGCTGCGTGATGACGGCCGTGCGGTGATTGCTGGAATGCAGGCTGATTACGCCAGACAGGCTGACATTACAGCGCTGAAAATAAAGCATAATAACGTTCTCGGATATTTCATCGAAACACCCGCGACCCATGCAAAGAAGATGCTGGCAGCGCCGCTAAGCGAAACCTTTATTCATCGCCAGACCACGGCAAACGCAGTCAGGTTCACCACCGTTGAGCTGAGCGAAATGGAAACGCGCATTTTGAACGCGGGCGCGCGTGCGATCGAAATTGAAACGGAGATGTTTGCAACACTTTGCCAACAGGTTCTGGCAGAGAGCGCGCAACTGAACTTGCTGGCACGCGCTCTGGCTGAGCTTGATGTCGTTTCCAGCCTGTCTGAGCTTGCTCAGAAATCAGACTGGGTGCGGCCCAAGCTGGATGCATCACGCGCCTTTGCCGTCGAAGGTGGTCGTCATCCTGTGGTCGAAGCCGCACTTCGCACACAGGGCGGCGTCCCATTCGTGGCCAACGACTGTGATTTGTCGTCCGATCCAGCTGCAATCTGGCTTCTGACGGGTCCAAATATGTCGGGTAAGTCAACATTTCTGCGGCAGAACGCGTTGATCGCAATTCTCGCGCAGATGGGCAGTTTCGTACCGGCACACTCTGCCCATATCGGTTTGATCAGTCAGGTGTTCAGCCGGGTTGGCGCTTCAGATGATCTGGCCCGGGGGCGTTCGACCTTTATGGTCGAAATGGTGGAAACGGCAGCCATCCTGAACCAAGCGGATGACCGGGCGATGGTGATACTGGATGAGATTGGCCGTGGCACTGCGACCTATGATGGGCTTTCAATTGCCTGGGCCGTCCTTGAGCACCTGCATGAGGTGAACGGATGTCGGGCGCTCTTTGCCACGCATTACCATGAAATGACGGCGCTGGCTGGAAGCCTGAAGCGCGTCGATAACGCAACCGTACGCGTTAAGGAGTGGGACGGTGATGTGATTTTCCTGCACGAAGTAACGCAAGGCGCCGCCGACAGATCTTATGGTGTTCAGGTCGCAAAGCTCGCAGGGTTGCCTGATGCCGTGACTGCCCGGGCGCGGGACATTCTCGCAAAACTGGAATCAGGCGCGACAGAAACGGGTAAGGCGCAGATAATTGACGATTTACCGCTCTTTTCAGCTGCGCCACCTCCGCCTCCACAACCAAAAGCCGCGCCATCCGAAGTGGAGGCGCGGCTTAAAGAAGTCCTGCCAGATGAGCTGACGCCTAAAGACGCGCTCGCGCTTATTTACGAAATGAAGTCGTTTCTGTCTTAGGTCGCCGACGAAACGCCAACTTGCGCTGGACGCAGAAGGCGGTCGTGTAACATAAAGCCCTCAGCCATAACCTGAATGATTGCACCTTTCTTGGTGCCCGGCACCGGGGCTTCAAACATCGCCTGATGCATCTGGGGATCGAAGGTTTCGCCTTCTTCAGGTGCAATGAGCTGAATGCCGTGCTTGGAAAAGATGTTGAGCAGCTCCCGCATGGTCAGCTCGACCCCTTCGAGTACGGCTTTCTCACTTTCGCTGACATCATCACCTGCTGCATCCAATGCGCGTTTGAGGTTGTCATAAACAGGCAGCATATCGCGGGCTAGTTTTGCGCCACCATATTGTTCTGCCTCACGACGATCACGTTCTCCACGCTTACGGGTGTTTTCCGCGTCTGCCATTGTACGCAGCAAGCGATCCTTCAGCTCGTCACGCTCTTGAATAATCGCTTCAACGCCTGCTGGGATCTCATCACTTGCATCTAGGCTCTCGCCCGCATCTGCAACCGCAAACGCTGCAGCTTCTGCCTCGATATCAATGGGTTCATCTGAAGTTACGATCACTTCAGGTTCCTCCGACGCGTCTGCGATCTCATCGAAAATGTTGTCTTCCTTTTGGGCATTCGCCATGGCGCTTTCTTTCCTAGCCTCGATCCGCGAGCAGCCGTCCGACCAACTGCGCGGTATAATCCACGATTGGAACAATTCGTCCGTAATTCAAACGCGTGGGTCCAATCACCCCGACCGCGCCGATTATCTTACGATCAGCGTTCATATAGGGAGACACCACCAAAGAGGAACCCGAAAGTGAGAACAACTTGTTCTCTGAGCCGATAAAAATGCGCACACCGTCGCCCTGCTCCGTCAGAGAAAGAAATTCGGCGATATCGCGCTTGCGTTCGAGGTCATCGAAAAGCTCTCTTACCCGGTCCAGATCCACTGCTTCCTGGCTATCGCCCAACAGATTCGCACGGCCGCGAACAATCAGGCGCTCTTCGTCTCCGGAATGTGTGTCCCAAACGGCAGTGCCCATCTCGACCAGTTGTGCGGCAAGCGCGTCAAGTTCACGCCGATGACGCTCAATCTCTGCTGAAATGACCTGGTCAAGCTGAGACAGGGTTCGTCCTTCTGCAAATGTATTCAAGAAGTTAGCGGCTTCTCGCATAGATGAGGGGGTCTGCCCGAGCGGCGGTGTGAAAAGTCGGTTTTCGACATGCCCATCGGCAAACACCAAGACCACGAGCGCACGCGATGGATCTAGGGACACGAATTCCAGATGCTTGATGGGCGCTTCATGCTTTGGAGTTAAAACAAGGCTCGCGCCCTGGGTGATCCCAGACAATGTCGAGCCAACACGATCCAGAAGTGTCGCCACCTCCACCTGTTCATTCGCGGTTTGATCGATCTGTTCTCGGTCTTCCGCGTTGACATCACCGACCTCAAGCAACCCATCCACGAACATCCGCAATCCCAGCTGCGTCGGGATGCGTCCAGCGGATACGTGGGGTGAGTCGAGGAGACCGAGATATTCGAGGTCCTGCATCACATTGCGAACTGTCGCCGCAGACACTTTCTCAGACATTGTGCGTGTCAGAGTTCGGCTGCCAACGGGATCACCGCTCTCAAGATATCCCTCTACCACACGTCGAAAGACTTCGCGGGAGCGATCGTTCATCTCTGCTAGAAGGTGGCGTCCGTCTTCCATGACTGCCTCTAGGTTGGCGCTGAATGATCTAAAGCGGGTTACATGGGGGCGTCAATCAGCCTTGCGTTTTTGGCATCTCCACGCGTATTTGCGGTGACCTCAAATAAAGGATGCCCGAAATGCGCCCCTCTGGCCGTCAAGTAAGCGATATGCGTGAAATTTCAATTGAGCCCGGCGTGATGAAACACGCCGAGGGATCTTGTTTGATCAAGATGGGCGAGACGCATGTTTTGTGCAGTGCTTCAGTTGAGCAGCGTGTGCCACCCTTTCTGAGAAATTCTGGATTGGGGTGGGTGACTGCCGAATACGGAATGCTGCCACGGGCAACCCACACCCGCGGCCGACGTGAAGCTGCGCAGGGCAAACAAAGCGGTCGAACACAGGAAATTCAGCGCTTGATCGGTCGATCTTTGCGCGCTGGCGTTGATCGCGTTGCGCTAGGCGAGCGGCAGATCAGCATCGATTGTGACGTGATCCAAGCCGATGGCGGTACCCGGTGTGCGTCTATTACCGGCGCTTGGGTAGCTTTGCGTTTGGCAGTCAACAAGCTGATGAAAGCCGGTGATGTCATTAGTGATCCGCTTGTGGATCATGTCGCGGCTGTAAGTTGTGGTATTTATGCGGGCCAACCGGTGCTGGATCTTGATTATGCAGAGGACAGTGAAGCCGGAACCGATGCAAACTTCGTGATGACCGGCTCAGGTGGGCTCATCGAAGTACAGGGATCTGCCGAAGGGGCACCATTTTCGCGCGATGCGCTGAACGCGCTCATGGACCTTGCAGAAAAGGGCGTGGCAGACTTGGTCATCGCCCAAAAAGCGGCCACGTCCTGATGCGCAAATTCACGGGCTCCAAGCTGGTCGTGGCGACCCACAATCAGGGCAAGCTTGAAGAAATGACGGCACTCTTGGGCCCCTATGGGGTTCAGCTGACCTCTGCAGGAGCATTAGGCCTACCCGAACCAGAAGAGACCGAGACAACGTTCATTGGAAACGCGCGGATCAAAGCGCACGCTGCAGTCCAAGCTACTGGTATTCCTTCTCTTTCTGACGACTCAGGGATCGAGATCGATGCCCTGCACGGGGCTCCGGGTGTCTACACGGCTGATTGGGCAGAAACTCCAAGCGGCCGCGATTTCGAGATGGCAATGCGAAAAACGCATGAAAAGCTTGAAGCGATAGATGCGCCCCAGCCAAGGCGTGCAGCGTTCTGTTGTACCATGGTTCTGGCTTGGCCCGATGGCCATGACGAGGTGTTCGAAGGGCGTATGCCCGGTCAGGTTGTTTGGCCAATGCGTGGCCAGCTTGGCCATGGATATGATCCAATCTTCCAACCTGACGGATATGACATCACGTTTGGCGAAATGGACCGCTGGGAGAAAAACAAGATCAGCCACAGGGCCCGTGCGATTGAAAAGCTGGTAAGAATTTTTGAGGATAAAGGCTAATGGCGCGCAAACATCTTTCAACAGGATCGCCTTTCGAGGAAGCGCTCAGCTATTCCCGCGCGGTTGTCCAAGGGGACTGGTGTTTTATGGCCGGAGTCACAGGGTATGATTATGACAGAATGGTCATGCCTGAGGACATCGCAGCACAGGTAACCCAGTCGTTCGAGACCATTACCAAGGTATTGGGGGAAGCTGGCTTTAAACCACAGGATATAGTTCGCGTAACCCACTATATTGCAGATCGAAGCCTTGTAGATGCCGCGAGCCCTGCTATTGGCAATGCCCTGAAGGACATTAGACCAGCTGCAACGATGGTTTTAGCGGAGCTAATGGAGCCAAACATGCTCTATGAGGTTGAGGTCACAGCCTATAAGGGTGGCTAATGGAGGCCTGGCAGGCAGGTGGGTTCGGCCTTTATATTCATTGGCCGTTTTGTCAGGCCAAGTGCCCCTATTGCGATTTTAATAGCCATGTCGCGGCAAGCATCGACCAGTCCAGATGGGCGGAGGCGTTCTTGTGGAACCTGGATCGGCTTGCAGATGAAACTGACGGTCGCATTCTTGAAACGGTCTACTTTGGCGGCGGAACGCCATCTTTGATGTTGCCGAGCACGGTTGATGCGATTCTGACAAAAGTTCGATCTCGTTGGCGCATGGTCAATGATGTGGAGATCACACTGGAAGCCAACCCCAGCTCTGTTGAGGTGGCTCGGTTTCTTGGGTATCGAGACGCTGGTGTAAATCGGGTGTCTCTTGGGGTTCAGGCGCTTAACGAGACTGATTTAAAAGCTTTGGGGCGCCTTCATTCCGTTTTCGAGGCAAGGAAAGCTATTGAGGTGGCTCAGTCTGTGTTTGATCGCGTCAGTTTTGATCTAATCTACGCAAGACAAAACCAATCAGAAGAGGCCTGGGAGGCCGAATTGCGGCAAGCGCTTGCGATCGGAACAGATCACCTGTCGCTTTATCAGCTCACTGTGGAAGAAGGTACAGCTTTCGCCTCGCGTCTTGCGGTTGGCGGACTGAAGGGTCTGCCAGATGAAGACCTTTCTGTTGCGATGTTTGAGATAACGCAGGAGTTAACGTCTGCAGCAGGGCTGCCTGCATACGAAGTTTCAAATCATGCGCGCCCCGGGCAGGAATCGCGTCACAATCTCATCTACTGGAACGGCGGGGATTATCTGGGATGCGGTCCTGGCGCGCATGGTCGACTGAGCAAGGACCGTTTCTGTCTCGCAACGGCAGAGATGTCACAGCCTGGGGCCTGGCTGAGCGCTGTTTCACGTGAAACACCGCCTGAACAACCTCGTGAGAAACTCTCCAAGACAGATCGTGCAGAAGAAATGTTGATGATGGGTCTACGGCTGACATCGGGCGTGGACCTTTCAAAGATCGAGCGCCTGAGAGGAGACGCGATACACCGTGAAAAAATACAATATTTTCAAGATGATAGACTTTTGGAACTCGCCGGAAACCAGCTGCGAACCACTGCGAGCGGCCGGTTGGTGCTTAACGCGATCTTACGGGACCTTCTGATCAGCTAAAGCCCGAAAGCCGCTGACAGAGCGTATCAAGCTGTTCCAGGTCTCGATACCTGATCGTCACATTCCCATGTTCCTGACCTTGAGAATGATCGATCGTCACCTTCATTCCTAAGGTTGCGGACAAATCCGCCTCCAGTACGCGGGTGTCGGCGTCTTTCGCCGTGGGTTGGGCGGGTTTTGTACCTGAGTTTGGACCGCTTGCGCCTTGTGCCTCTTTAGCCAATCGCTCAGTTTCTCGCACCGAAAGTCCCCGCGCAACGACCTGCTTTGCAAGCTGGGATGAATTTTGCGATGTCACCAAAGCGCGCGCGTGGCCAGCGCTCAAAGTGCCATCACGCAGCAATCGCTGCACATCATCTGGCAATGTGAGAAGCCGAAGAAGGTTTGCGATATGACTGCGACTACGCCCCAGCGCCTCGGCAACCTTTTCCTGCGTATGGCCGAACCGCTCCATGAGCTGTCTGTAGCCTTGCGCCTCTTCCACCGCGTTCAAGTCGGCGCGTTGAATGTTTTCGATAATCGCAATTTCCAGCACCTCAGTGTCCGACAAATCGCGTACAACCACTGGCACCGAATGCACCTGCGCTCTTTGCGCCGCCCGCCAGCGTCTCTCACCCGCGACAATTTGATAGCGGCCTGTGTCGCCAGAAAGTTCGCGAACAATTAAGGGCTGAAGCACGCCCTTTTGTTTTATAGATGCTGCGAGGCTTTCCAGGTCTGCGTCAGAGAAGTCTCGTCGAGGCTGGTCCGGATTTGGGACAATTACCTCAATCGGAAGTGTCGATGCCGCTGCAGAAGGTGTTGCGCGATCTGCGTCCTCACCCAACTGTGCATCCGCCATCAGGGCGCTTAACCCACGCCCTAATCCTCGTCGCTCTCGTTTTGGTCCAGACATGTGCGACTCCTTCAGGCGACAGCTTCGGGTTCTTCTTCAGATTGGCGTCTCAGCACCTCTTCGGCAAGCTCGCGATATGCCAGGCTGCCACGAGATGTGGGGTCATAGCTGAGCACAGGCATCGCAAATGAAGGTGCTTCGCTGACACGAACATTTCTTGGAATAATCGTGTCAAAGACCAGGTCACCCAAGTTTTCTCGAGCATCATCTTCGACCTGTTTAGACAGGTTGTTGCGGCTATCGTACATCGTCAAAACAATACCTTCGATACGCAGACTGGTATTTGCCGATTGGCGAACTTCGCGAATTGAAAGCATGAGCTGGGAAAGGCCTTCCAGCGCAAAAAACTCACTTTGAAGCGGAACAAGCACGGAATGAGAAGCCACCATAGCATTGACCGTCAGCAAGTTCAGGGATGGTGGGCAGTCTATCAGAATGAAATCCAGATTCATGTTTGCAACTTCTTCTGTTCTGAGCGCGTCATGAAGAAGAAATATGCGCTTTTCATTCCCAACCAGCTCAATATCCGCTGAGCTCAAATCAGTTGTTGCCGGCGCAATCTGAAGGTTTTCAACCTCTGTGTTGCGTGCAATTTCACTCAGAGACATATTGTCCAAAAGCATGTCATAGGTCGTGCTTTCACGGTCCTCCGCATTCACCCCCAACCCGGTTGAGGCGTTTCCTTGAGGATCCAGATCGACTACGAGAACGCGCTTTCCTAATTCTGCCAGCCCGCTTCCTAGATTGATTGCAGTGGTGGTTTTCCCGACCCCGCCCTTCTGGTTCGCTATGGCAATGATCTTTGGTTTTTGCAGGTCAGGCGCGTCAGGCACGTCGGAGATCTCCGATAGTCAGAATGGCGCCTTCGTCGTGACTCAGGCTCTCTACTTTCTCGTATGTGAACTCCCAGTTTGCAAGCGCGTCACTAAGCTCAGCCTCATGATTCCGCCCTTTGGGAAAAATACTGACCCCACCTCGTGCCAAATGGCGCTCGGCATATCCGAGAAGCTCTGTAAGCGGTGCCAGCGCCCGGGCGGACACAACATCTGCACCTAGCGGCAAAATATCTTCCACCCTGGCGGCGATGACTTCTACGTTTAATGATGTTTCACGTGAAACAGTGCGCAAGAACGCGGCTTTTCTCTGATCGCTTTCGATAAGGGTAAACCGAAGCTCTGGTCGTCTATCAGCGGCAAGGATTGCTATAACCAGCGCTGGGAATCCGCCGCCACTGCCAAAATCGGCCCAGATTTTTACTTTGGCTGGCGTGAGGCTAAAAAGCTGGGCTGAATCTAAAAAATGCCTTTCCCACAATGTCTTAAGCGTATTCGGCGCGACAAGATTGATCCTCGAATTCCACTTCGACAAAAGCCCAGCATAAGCTTCCAGTCGCAACATCTCTTGGTTTGAGGGTTGAATTAAATCGACGAACGCTGACCTGTCAGTGATCATGCAGTTTTTCGCTTCTCAGCACGCCTGATGTGCGCAAGGATCAGCGCGAGGGCCGCCGGGGTCATTCCCTCAATGCGCCCCGCCTGATCCAGTGTTGCTGGCTGTACGCGTTGTAGTTTTTGCAAGATTTCGCCGGAAAGTCCGATAATCGCGCGAAAATCCATATCGCGCGGAATTGCCTTTTCAGCATCCCTCGCCATGGTTTCGATATCCCGAGCCTGCCGCGCGACATAGGGCGCGTACATTCCATCAATCTCTAATTGGCGCCGAACGTTCTTTGGCAAATCTTTCAGCTCTGACCAGATTCCATCGAGGTCTGCCAGAGAAATATCGGGAAACGCGAGCAGGTCATAGCCGCTGCGCTTTTCACCATCCTGATTCACAGCCAGCCCGTACGAGCGATACTCTGACGGGGTTTTCTGTTCCCCCTGCAAAATATCGCGACCAGCGCTCAGGGCTTCTGCCTTTTCAGCATACTTATTCTTGCGAGCAGCCCCCACGCATCCAAGTTCAATCCCCATGGGTGTCAGTCGTTGGTCCGCATTATCCGCCCTCAAGGACAGCCGAAACTCGGCCCGAGATGTGAACATGCGGTAAGGTTCTGTCACGCCACGCGTGATCAGATCGTCGACCATAACCCCGATATAAGACGTTGCTCTCAAAAACCGGATAGGGTCCTTGCCTCGAGCTGATTGCGCTGCGTTCAGTCCCGCGACAAGGCCCTGGGCTGCAGCCTCCTCATACCCCGTTGTGCCATTGATTTGCCCGGCAAGATAAAGCCCCTTTACAGATTTCAGCTCCAAACCACCGTTAAGCGACCTGGGATCAATATAGTCGTATTCAATCGCATAGCCTGGCTGAAGGATTCTGACATCTTCAAGGCCCTCAATAGACCTGACATAAGCTTCCTGCACGTCAACCGGCAATGACGTGGAAATACCGTTCGGATAAACAGTGTGGTCATCCAGGCCTTCCGGCTCCAAGAAGATCTGATGCGAGTCCTTCTCCGCAAACCGCACAATTTTATCTTCGATCGAGGGGCAATATCTGGGACCAACCCCATCAATATGGCCTCCGTACATTGCTGATCTTTCGAGGTTTTTCCAAATTATTTCATGGGTTTGGGCGTTTGTATGGGTCACACCACAGGAAATCTGTTTTTGCTGAGAGCTCATCGACATAAAGGAAAACAGTTCTGGGCGGTCATCACCAGGTTGGCTGGCTAGATGGTCCCATTTAATCGTCCGCCCATCCAGACGCGGCGGCGTGCCCGTCTTCAAGCGACCCATCTGCAAGCCAAATCCGTCAAGTCTTTCGGCAAGCTTAACAGATGGTTTATCACCAATCCGGCCGCCAGGTTTCGACTGATCCCCCATGTGGATCACACCGCGCAAAAAGGTGCCGGTGGTCAGGATTACGGACCGAGCAGCGATCTGCGATCCGTCTGCAAGCTCGACCCCTCGAACGCAATCGTACTCAAGAAGCAAATCTGCGACCTCTCCTTCGATCACCGAAAGATTGGCTTGCGCCTCTGTTTCTTGCAGCATCGTATTACGATAAATCTTCCTATCTGACTGCGCGCGCGGTCCTTGAACTGCTGGACCTTTTCTTCGATTGAGTAATCGAAACTGAATGCCTGCAGCATCTGCCACCCGCCCCATCACCCCATCCAGCGCGTCAATCTCGCGAACGAGGTGCCCCTTGCCAAGGCCGCCGATGGCTGGGTTACAGGACATTACGCCAATCGTATCACGCCGTAAGGTAACCAAAGCAACTGACACACCCATCCGTGCCGCAGCATGGGCAGCCTCGGTACCGGCGTGTCCGCCACCTATTACGATAACGTCAAAATCTGATTGTTTCACGTGAAACACTCTTTATTTGCCCAAACAGAAGCTAGCGAAAATTTCGTCGAGAACATGTTCCACATCTACACGCCCAATGACGGAGTCAAGCTTCAGAACAGCTTCTCGAATATCTTGGGCAATAAGTTCTTCCGAACCAGAAGGTCCTGCAAACTTTTCCAGCGCCGCGCTTATACCTTTCACGGCACCCTGCATTGCATTCAGGTGCCGTGTTCGAATAGCGAGGCCTGCTCCGCTTGCCTGAGCCTCCAGTTGCTGCGCAACAGCCTGTGTAAGCCTATCTACACCCTGCCCTGTCACGCCCGAGACCTGATATTCATTATTACCAGAAAAGCGGTCTGCCTTTCCATCAACTACTATATCTTGTGGTTCAAGCGCTATCCCCTCGGGGAGCTCACCCTGCTCTGTCAAGATAACGCGCAAATCTGCTGACCGTGCTCTATCACGTGCGCGCGCAACCCCCATCGCTTCAACGGGATCGTCAGTTTCGCGCAAGCCAGCTGTGTCCAAAAATGTCACGGGCAAACCTAATAAATCCATCCGCACCTCAACCACATCGCGCGTGGTCCCCGCGATCTCGGAAGTCAACGCCGCTTCTCGACCAGCCATTCTATTCAGAAGCGTGGATTTTCCTGCATTTGGATTTCCAATTATAGCTACCTCGAACCCATCCCGGATACGTTCCGCGGCGTTCGCCCCGCTGATTTCGATTTGCAAGCTTTCTGTCGTTTTGCCCAAAAGCGCTTGCACTTCTGGTGATACGTCCTCGGGCACCTCCTCATCAGCAAAATCTATCACTGCTTCGATGAGCGCCGCTGCGCGAATAAGATCTCGCCTCCACTGCTCGATTTTATGCCCCAGCGCGCCCGAAAACACCCGCTGCGCTTGCTTGCGCTGCGCTTCTGTTTCCGCCTCGATCAGATCACCAAGCCCTTCAACCTGTGCCAGATCTAATTTGTTATTTAAAAGCGCACGCTTGGTAAATTCGCCAGGCTCCGCCAACCGAAGCCCCGGAACTGCCGATAAAGCCTCTAAAACGGCCTTGAGGACGGCAACAGACCCATGCAGGTGAAACTCCACCACGGGTTCACCCGTAAAGCTATGCCCTTCCGCAAAACTTAGGCAAAGCGCCTGATCCAGTTTCTCGCCGCTATCAGATCGCAGCCACATAAGTTTGCGATCTGGCGGCTTTGGAATAACGGATGAAAGCTGAGCCATCGCCGCAAAGGCGTCTGGCCCAGACACCCGCACAACTGCCACGCCAGCCTTTCCTCGCGCTGACGCCAGCGCAAAGATCGTGTCCATCTGGCTGGCCCCTTTTATCTGGTTATGTGTTCATCGAATCAAAGAATTCCGAATTTGTCTTTGTCTGTTTCAGCTTGGAAATCAGGAACTCTATGGCGTCCGTTGTTCCCATTGGGTTCAGAATACGCCGCAAGACAAAGGTTTTCTGCAAATCGTTTTTGTCGACCAGCAGATCTTCTTTCCGTGTGCCGGACTTGAGAATATCCATTGCTGGGAAGACGCGTTTATCCGCCACCTTACGATCCAGCACGATTTCCGAGTTACCTGTGCCTTTGAATTCTTCAAAGATGACTTCATCCATGCGACTGCCTGTATCGATCAGCGCTGTCGCAATGATCGTCAGTGAGCCACCTTCTTCGATATTTCTCGCAGCACCGAAGAAGCGCTTAGGGCGCTGCAAGGCGTTCGCATCAACACCGCCAGTCAACACCTTACCAGACGAAGGCACCACAGTGTTGAACGCTCGGCCCAGGCGCGTAATCGAATCGAGCAAAATCACTACGTCGCGCCTATGCTCAACCAGGCGTTTTGCCTTTTCTATGACCATTTCAGATACACCGACGTGGCGCGTAGCCGGTTCATCAAAGGTCGATGAAACAACTTCCCCCTTAACGGAGCGCTGCATGTCTGTAACTTCTTCGGGCCGTTCATCGATCAAGAGTACGATCAAGTAGCACTCAGGGTGATTCGTCTCGATACTCTTAGCAATGTTTTGAAGTAAAACAGTTTTACCCGTGCGGGGCGGCGCTACGATCAGAGACCGTTGGCCTTTACCGATTGGGGCCACCAGATCAATAATCCGAGCAGATCGGTCACGAATTGTCGGATCTTCAATTTCCATCGACAAGCGTTCATCTGGATAAAGCGGTGTCAGGTTATCAAAATTAATTTTGTGACGCGCGCGCTCTGGATCTTCGAAATTCACTGATGTTACTTTTGTCATCGCAAAGTAACGTTCGTTTTCTCGCGGCACAGCAATCACACCATCTACGGTGTCGCCCGTGCGCAGTGAATGTGCCCGGATCATTTCAGGCGATACATAAATATCATCTGGTCCTGGCAAATAGTTTGCCTCTGGTGAACGTAAGAACCCAAAACCATCCTGGTTGACCTCCAGCACACCATCGCCTGAGACTTCCCAGCTTTCTTCAGCCCGCTCTTTAAGAATGGCGAACATGATCTCGCCCTTCCGCATCGTGGAAGCATTCTCGATCTCCAGATCTTCAGCCATAGACAAAAGATCGGCAGGCTTCTTTGCCTTAAGTTCGGACAAACTAAGGGACTCAGACGTCATAGGACGGACTCCAAAACAATCTTATAAATTTTTTCATTCCGGGAAGCGCTTAGATCGGACGACCTAGCGGCATGACGATTAGCTCAGAGATCGGACTGGAGTCAATTCAAAGCTCTGAAATTACCACGGTTTCATGATCACATTGATCACAATGACGATCATCAGAAACGTCGGAACCTCATTCATTAGCCTGAATTGCTTACCCGTCACTGAACAGGAACCAGAAGCGAGGGCTTTGCGCTGCAAACTCAACCAAGCGTGAAACCAGGTCATCCCAACAACAGCTGCTGCCTTCAGATAAGGCCAGATCAATCCCCAATCAATAATACCGGGCATGAAGACCATCCAAAGCCCAAAAATCCAAGTTGCAATCATTGCCGGATTCATAATGTAGCGCAGAAGCTTGTATTCCATCGTCTGGAACAGTTCGGCGGTCTCATCTTTCACGGCATCTGCTTCCGTATGGTAAACATACAACCTTGGCAGATAAAAAAGTCCTGCCATCCAGGCGATCACAGAGATCACATGCAGCGACTTCACTAGCAGATAAATATCCACGGCGTTATCCTTCAAGATCGTTTCTCTCTCTCTTCTATAAATTAAAAAGAAAGAAAAGATGATGATGTAGTTGTGTAGTGGATTATGGGGATAAACTGTTTTCCCGAAAACTGTCCCCAAATAGGCGAGATAATGGTGGTATTGGTATAACTAGGTACAGAATGTGAAGAACATGAATATTATATTATTAACAGTATCTTAACGTATAAAAATCTTCACATGCTTATATAGGAACTGTGAGAAAAGACTCTCAAGGTCATGTCGTGCACAGGGTTGGATAAGACTGCGAACACGGGAAAAAATAAGGAAGACTCAGCACTTGTTCTTGGCTGGACTCCGAGATCAACTATGCAAGCAAAAAAAGAGTTTTCTTAACCCCACATCATAACAGGTTCATCCACAGACAATGCCCACCTCCCCACGAATAATTCTGGCATCACAATCCTCGATTCGACAGAAAATGCTAGGCGATGCAGGCGTCATATTCGAGGCGCTGCCAGCGCGGGTGGATGAAGAAACCGTGTTGATGTCCTTACAAGCTGAAGGGACCTCGCCGCGAGACATCGCAGATGCGCTTGCAGATCTGAAAGCTGAGAAAATAGCGCGCAAACACCCAGACGCTGTTGTACTTGGAAGTGACCAGATCCTATCTTTTCAGGGAAATCTATTGACCAAACCTAAAACACCAGAAGCTGCTCAAGAACAAATCAAAGCTTTTTCCGGTGGCACACACAGTTTGATCTCCGCCGCAGTGATCTATTTCGCTGGAGAACCCGTCTGGCGGAATATAGCGATTGCCAAAATGACCGTTCGGACTCTAACTGACGCTTATGTAAAAGCGTACGTTGATCGCAACTGGTCTGAAATCCAGCATTGTGTGGGCTCTTATCAGGTAGAATCGGAAGGTGCGCGCCTCTTTTCTCGCATAGATGGTAGCTATCATGCCGTGCTGGGTCTGCCGCTTCTGCCAGTCTTGGGATATCTGATGCAGCGAGGATGGATTGAAGGATAATCAGATGCTCCCGCTAGCTGCCGTGATCGGCGACCCAATTAGCCACTCAAAGTCTCCTCGTTTGCATGGCTATTGGCTCGAGCAGTTTGGGATAAATGGTCACTACGTTCCTCTCCATGTTCCAGCAGAAGAGTTGGAAAACACGCTCAAGCTTCTTCCAAGTCTCGGGTTTCGAGGGATCAATGTTACTATTCCCCACAAGGAACGTGTTTTAGAGATGGCGCGCGAGATCTCGCCAACAGCGCAAAGAATTGGTGCTGCCAATACACTAACGTTTTTGGACGATGGCGGGTTTGAGGCAGATAACACGGATGCGTACGGTTTTCTTGAAAACCTCAAACATGGAGCGCCGGATTGGGACGCGAGCGCTGGTCCGGCAGCAGTCCTCGGGGCAGGGGGCGCAAGCCGGGCAATTCTGGATGCTTTGTTGCAAGCGGGATGCCCTGAAATCCGTTTGAGCAATCGGACAGCTCAGCGCGCAGAAGCGATTAAGGACATTGTCGGCAAGCGGATCAAGATTGTGACTTGGGGCAACGAAGAAGCATTATACAAAGATGTGGCGCTGGCGGTGAACACAACGTCACTTGGAATGAAGGGACAGGATAATTTTCCATTTAGCCTTAGGGGCTTGGATGAAAAAGCACTCGTCACAGATCTAATTTATACACCATTGCAAACACCCTTTCTGGAACGCGCAAGTCAGTTGGGATGCAGAACCGTCGATGGGTTGGGCATGCTTTTGCATCAAGCTGTCCCAGGGTTTCATCGTTGGTTCGGGATGCGACCGGAAGTAACACCAGAACTTCGGGCGTTGGTGCTTGGGTCATGATCGTTCTTGGGCTTACAGGTTCCATTGGCATGGGTAAGTCCACAACAGCACAGATGTTTGCTTCACGTGGCATCCCGGTTTGGGATGCCGACAGCACGGTACACAGAATCTATGGCAAGAACGGGTCCGCTGTGCACGCGATCGAAATGGTGGTCCCAGGGTCGACAAACGAAACAGGTGTGAACCGGGCCGCATTGAAAGACGCAATTTCAGCTGATCCAGCTGTTCTGAAAAAAATAGAAGAGATTATTCATCCTCTGGTCGCTCAAGACCGACAAACGTTTCTTGAAGCCAAGCGGAAAATCGGCATTCCGCTGGTCGTTCTTGATGTGCCGCTTCTGTTTGAAACTGGCCAAGAAAAACTTTGCGATTACGTGGCTGTCGTCTCTGTGGACGCAAAAACCCAGCGCAAACGCGTACTTGATCGCGGGACAATGACCGTTGCTCAGTTCGAGACTATTCTTGCAAAACAAGTTCCAGATGCAGAAAAACGCGCCCGTGCAGATTTCATCATTGATACCTCCACGATAACCTCAGCGCGAGAGACAGTGACGGCGATTTTAGACAAACTGATCGGACCAAACCATGCGTGAGATCGTGCTTGATACTGAAACCACGGGTTTTGATCCCCAAGGCGGTGACAGGATTGTCGAGATTGGGGCGGTAGAACTTTATAATCACATGCCAACAGGCGAAGTTTATCACGTTTATATCAACCCCGAACGCTCGATGCCGCAAGAAGCCTTTGAAGTGCATGGACTCGGGGACGACTTTCTACGCGACAAGCCAGTGTTTTCAGAAATCGCGCAAAGCTTTGTTGATTTTGTCCGAGGCGACAAAATGGTAATTCACAACGCGGCCTTTGACATGAAATTTCTAAATTATGAACTTGGCCAGCTTGGAATTGCAGAAATGCCATACGCCCAAGCCATCGATACGCTGGAAATCGCGCGCAAAAAATTTCCCGGTTCGCCCGCATCGTTGGATGCACTTTGCCGCAGATTTGGCGTCGACAATTCCGCGCGTGAAAAGCACGGGGCGCTGCTTGACTCAGAGATCCTGGCGGAGGTTTATCTCCAGCTGATCGGGGGACAGCAACCAGGGTTTGAGCTGGCCGCTGAGTCCCGAGGAGCCGGATCTCAAATTCGATCTGCTGAGGAGTGGCGGGCGAGACCCCGCACCACACCCTTGCCTTCGCGTTTGACCGAAGAAGAGAAATCTGCCCACACGGCCTTTGTTGAAAAGCTTGGCGAGGACAGCGTCTGGTCGCGAATGAAAGCTTAACGCTTAGGCTTGAGCAGTAGGCTGCGACGCAGCGCGGCGCGCAAGCTCCTGGCGATAAAGAGCAATAAAATCAATAGTTTCCAGATTAAGTGGCGGGAAGCCACCGTCACGGCTGACGTCCGATACGATGCGACGAACAAATGGGAAGATCATGCGCGGGCACTCGATCAGCAGGAAGGGGTGCATCTGCTCGTCTGGCACGTTTTCGATCAAGAAAATTCCGGCATAATCCAGCTCGATTACGAAAATCATTTCGCTCGATGTTTTGGTTTTCGCCTCGATCTTCAGTTTAATCGCAACTTCGTACTGATTTTCAGCGTTCTGACGCTTTTTCGCGTCAAGATTGACCTGCACCTGGATATCGGGCTGCTCATTCGCCTGCGCCGCTTTTTGAGCTGCGATGTTTTCAAAAGACAGGTCTTTGATGTATTGGCCCAGAACCTGAAGGCGGGGCTGCACCGGGGCTTCAGCGCCAGCGCCTGCCGCGGCGCCATTCGTAGAGGTATCGGTCATGTGTGTTGTCCTGATAGGGATGCGTCGGCGGTGTCCTAGCAGGTCAGTTTGCTGGCCTCAATGCTTGGTCCAGCCTGAAGGACCAGCATTTGGGGACCGCGGCTTTGGCGCGTCGTCTTCAACCTCAAAAACCTCGCCATCTATCGTTTCGGGATGAGGGCGCCTTTGATGTGGCTGATAGCTGGTGGCTTGAAATCCTGACGATACATTTAAGCGCTGTCGAATGGTTGCGAACATTGCTTGCCGGAACGCAGGAATGAGAAGTGCAAATCCCACAGCATCTGTGAAAAAGCCGGGTGTAAGCAGCAATGCACCTGCAAAAAGGATCATCGCGCCATGCGCAAGGGGTTCAGATGGATCGCGCACGTCGTTAAACGCGCGCTGAAGTTCTTGTAGCACTTGCCCACCCTGGCTTCTCACCAGCCAAGTTCCAACAACGGCCGTAATGATCACGATCGCGAGTGTGGGAAATAATCCGATTGCCCCGCCGACCGAGATAAACAGGGCGATTTCAATCAACGGAACGGCTAGAAACAGTAAGAACAGCCACATTGTTTCAATTTATCCTTTTCTGAGTACAGAAGCGTGCCGCAGCGCAACGGGATCGGTGGACTTGATCCGGCGCGCACCTTACATATGTGCGGTGAATACGAAAACCCAAGACCCCCAACCGCGGAAGAGACCTAAATGAACTCGATGATACAACTGTTGGTCTTGGCCGGCATCGCGATTTTCCTGATCCTGCGCTTGCGCAGCGTGCTTGGAACGCGCGAGGGGTTCGAAAAGCCCCCCATGTCAGTAGCGGATACCCGAGACGATCTGCGTCGTGAGTTTGAAGTGATAGAAGGTGGTCCAGACCGCGATATTACGGATCACGTTGAAGACGGTACGCCTGAGGCCAAGTCATTGGCGGCGATGAAGATGGCTGAAGATGGGTTTAGTGTCAGCGAATTCCTGCGCGGGGCACGCGGTGCTTACGAAATGATCCTGATGGGTTTTGAATCAGGAGAACTTGGTGATCTGGAAGGGCTTTTGTCTGACGAAGTTTACGAAACCTTTGAACAGGTCGTGGCGCAGCGCAAATCCCAAGGTCTTAAGATCGAGGCAGAATTCGTCGGCGTTCGCGAAACCAGCCTCGCCGGGGTGGAGTTTGATCGCAGCTCGCAGGAAGCTGAAATTTCAGTACGGTTTGTTGGTGAATTGACGTCGGTTGTTCGCAATGCGGATGGTGAAATCATCGAAGGCAACCCGAACGAGATTAAACGTCAGAAAGACACATGGACGTTCTCGCGCACAATGGGATCTGACACGCCGAACTGGATACTTGTGGCGACAGGCGATTGATAGACCACTGGGCCCGCCATCAGCTTTGATGTTAGGGGGCGCTATGACAGCGGCTAACGACCCAGTTTTACTTAGTTTTGAAGACCTGAAGGGCTGGCGCGATCACGATGTTGCGCCTGCTATAAAGGCTTTTTGTTCCACCTGCGATCAGCTGGATTCAAAAAATTGGCAAAGAGTTTGCGCTGCGCTGAACACGCACAAGACCCCGAAAGCACTTATCGAAGCCCATATGCTGCCCGTTCAGGTCTCGGCGGGTCAATCAATGGTGTTCACAGGGTACTTTGAACCAGAAATCCGGTCGCAACTTGAGCCTGACGACCAGTTTAAGCATCCGATTTATGCGCCACCACCTGAAATGGCTGGAAACACGCCTTGGCTTACCCGGGAACAGATAGAAACAACCGGTGTATTAAAGGACCGCGGTTTAGAAATTGCATGGCTGAGCGACCCGACAGAGGTGTTTTTCCTTCAAATTCAAGGCTCGGGTCGATTGAAGTTTCCAAATGGTGATGTGCTGCGCGTTGGATTTGCAGCAAAGAACGGACACCCTTACCGGTCAGTCGGTAAGGAAATGATCCGCCGTGGTTTGGTACCTGAAGCGGAGATGTCAGCTGAGACCATTGCAAATTGGATCCGACAAAACCCAAGGGCAGGGCGACAGCTGATGCAGCACAACCCGTCATATGTATTTTTTCGGGAAAATGCCGAACTGGAAGCAAATGAAGGGCCTGTTGGCTTTATGGGTCGCGCCTTAACCCCTGAACGGTCCATTGCGGTTGATCCTGAACATATCCCACTCGGGGCCTTTGTCTGGATCGAAAAAGAAGGCGAAAACCCGCTGAACCAGCTGCTGGTTGCACAAGATGTGGGGTCAGCGATCAAAGGTCCCAACCGCGCTGACATTTTCTATGGTACCGGCGGGGCAGCGGGGGATATTGCAGGGCGCACGCGCGACAGCGGGCGCATGGTTGTTTTACTCCCGCGGACTTTGGCGTTGAAAGTTATAGGTAGGATCGAATGAGCCGAAAACGTAGGTCTCTGTCGTCGGAAGACACCGACCTTTGGGAGCGGGTAAAACGCGCGACCACGCCTATGCATCCGACGGCGCCAAATAGTTTTCAATCAGATCCAACGCCAGCCAAACCGGTTTCAGCGAAGGAGGAACCCTCAAAGTTCTTTGTCCCAAACTTTTCGATTGGAACGCGCGCAAAACCCAAGACCGCTTCGCATGATCTGGCGCCTGCCATTGCCGATCATTTACAGCAAACACCGGTCAAAATGGATCGCAAGGCGTTTACCCGCATGAAGCGGGGCAAGCTGTCACCAGAAGCACGACTTGATTTGCACGGCCTGACGCTGGCGGCCGCACAGCCACAGCTGATCCGATTTGTTCTGCACGAGCATGCAGTTGGATCACGCCTAGTTCTGGTGATCACGGGAAAGGGTAAGGCAAAGCAGGATTTGGGGCCAATTCCCACCCGCATGGGGGTATTACGTCATCAGGTTCCGCAGTGGCTTTCGATGCCGCCGCTATCCTCGGTTGTGCTGCAAGTTACGCCGGCCCATAGAAGCCATGGCGGTGAAGGTGCCTATTACGTCTACTTAAGACGAGCCCGGTAGCTGTTTGCGGGCGATGCGAACCGTATACGTGATGAAACCTGCCAGCACAGCAAACAGGGCGCTGTAAAACATCAGCTGCGCTTCATAAGACACGCCCAAATCAATCAAGATGCCGCTGATTGCTGGCCCTAAAGCCGACCCCAGCACCATGAAGGCAAGCGCGATTGACTTGATGGAACCGATGTGGCGCGTACCAAAAAACACACCCCAGCAAGCCGCAGACAATGTGGCCTGTCCGCCGCCAGCAATCCCCATCAGGATCACGCCCGCCGCGGTCCAGGTAACGTTGGGCGCAAGACCGTGAAGGACAAAAGCCAGACAAAGCGGAAGTAAATAAAGCGGAAGTAACCGGTCTACTCCGAAACGGTCTATGGCGACCCCATAGCCGACAGTGGAAAGCGATAGCGCGAGAGTTCCCAGCGGGAAGACCGAAACAAGGGCGAGGTGGCTCCATCCTTTAATTTCGGCAAAATGTACCTGATGAAACCAGAACAACGTTCCAATCGCACTTATCATTAGCGTTGCAGAGGCCATGGCCCAGAACAACGGGTGCCGCATTGTCTCGCCCCGGGTCCAGTGGCGACCGTCCATGCCGGGGGATGAATTGTCTTCGGACATAGATTTTGGCGCACGTTCGGTTCTTAGCAAAAAAGCCAGAACCGGAAGCATTGTGAGGCAAAAGAGGCCGGCGCCCACCCAGATAAGGCGCCAGTCCACAAAACCTTTGAGCCAGACCATAGGTATCGGGATTGCCGCTTCACCCAAAGAGAACCCAAGAGCGCCAACGGCAAGCGCCTTGCCGCGATTTGCCACAAACCATCGCGCCATCGCGACCACGGACAAATGGTTCAACATGCCCTGACCAAAAAAACGAAGCGCAAGAATGACCAGCACAAGCGCAGTACCAGACGGGTTCAAAGCCATCGCGAAGCATGCAAGCGACAATCCGGTAACAACCAGCAAACCGAGGGAACGGATGCGCAACCGATCGGCAAGTGGGCCCGCAAACACCATCAAAGCTGCTGAAACAGCTGTTCCAATTGCGTAGATCCCGCCCCAATCGCCCAGTGAAAGCGAAAACGCGTCGCGGATTTCACCCGCAAAGAGCGAAACAAAAAACGTCTGGCCGAAGGAAGACAGAAACGAAAGCAACGCGCCAGCGGCCAGCCATTTGGCGTTTTCACGAAGAAAGCGAACAGTGTTCATGGCGAACCAGGCGTCAGGATGACCTGCGTCGCGTTTCGTATAGAAAGCACGGTTCCGGGCAGTAGCCCTAAGCCGGCATTTGGATCTGCATCGAACGAGGATGAGACCTGCCCGATCTGGCGAAGTATCTGAATAACGGCTGGGGAGGTCGCGGCCGTGAAATGATTGAAGGCGTCGCCTGCGCCAACTTCAACGTTGCTCAGATCAATCAGCGTAACATCGAGGTCTGCCACATCTTCCACGGTTGTGAGATTTCCAAGTCTTGCGGTTTGACCCGTGATACGCGCCGAGACAGCAAGCGCCCGGTCCCGCTGTGAGGTAAAAATCAGGAAGGGGTTAGGAAGAGGATCGATGCGGGCCGCTTGCGCACGAAACACATCGAGATCCAGATCCGGGGAAAGCAAAATCACGCCACTAATTTTGGAAATGGTACGTTGATCGTTTGTCAGATGTATCTGGCGCAAGGCTTCCATGGTCACCAGAGATCCCATGGAGTGCGCAACAACTATGATGTCGCGCGCATGGGTTGCTGCGATTGTTTTCAAAAGCTGTTCCAGCCCATCGCGGGCAAAGAGCGCTGAATCGCGATCATAAGCGTAACCCAACGGATGGCCGGCGCTGGGCCAGGCGTAGTGAACCGGAATACCTGGTATGTTCAGATCACGCCGCATCTGGGCTGTGCGGAAGAGCCCGTCAGCAAACGTGTTGTTGTAGCCATGGACATACACCACCAGCGTGTCACGGGCGTTTGGCGTATTCCGCAATGCGCTTGATACGGCGCTTCGAAATCCGCCTTTCGAGAGACCAGTCTGCGCGTCTGCCAGCAGAAAGTGTTGTTCCGGATCAGGGTCTTCGCCACGTCCGGGGTAGGGGATCACACCCTCTTCGCGACTTGACGGGACGTTTATAAGATACCGGTTCAAGGTAAGTTCGGGCTTCCGTTCCAGCGGCTCAGCGGTATCTGAAAGCGCCCGCGTTGTCCCAACAAAGACGGTTTCCAGTTGGGACGTTGGTGCGTCCGACACCGGGTCAAGCAAACTGGCGCGCGGGGCACAGGCCCCGACGACAAAAAGCGTCAGAATCAAAGTTACTAATTGGGGCATTTTGTGCCTATCGGCCGGGTATTGATCCCGCCTTACAGCACATATCGGCTTAGGTCAGCATTCCCCGACAACTCACCCAGATTTTCTTCGACAAATTTTGCATCAACAGTAACCTCGGATCCGTCACGGTCAGGGGCCTCAAACGAAAGATCTTCGAACACGCGCTCCATCACGGTGTAGAGCCTCCGTGCCCCGATGTTTTCGACCGTGCTGTTCACCTCTGCCGCGATACGGGCCAAAGACGCGATACCATCGTCCGTAAATGTGACGGTTACATTTTCGGTTCCCATAAGTGCCGTGTACTGGCGGGTCAGTGCGTTATCGGTTTCAGTCAGGATGCGCACGAAATCAACTTCGGTCAGGGCACGTAATTCAACCCGAATGGGCAGACGTCCCTGCAATTCAGGCAGCAGATCGCTGGGCTTTGCAATGTGAAACGCACCCGAGGCGATGAACAGGATATGGTCGGTTTTCACAGCGCCATGCTTGGTGGACACCGTTGTTCCTTCGATCAGTGGTAGCAGATCCCGCTGTACACCTTCCCGGGACACGTCGCCCCCACGCGCATCGGTGCGTGCGCAAACCTTGTCGATCTCGTCGAGAAAAACGATGCCGTTGTTTTCGACAGCACTGAGGGCTTCGCGTGCAACCACCTCCTGATCAAGAAGCTTGTCCGCTTCTTCGTCAATAAGCACCTCGTAGCTTTGCGCGACGGTCATCTTCTTGCGCGTGGTTCGCTGCCCAAAGGCTTTGCCGAAAATATCTCCGAGGTTCATCATTCCGCCCATAGATGCCCCTGGTTGGCCCGGAATTTCAAACCCTTGCATGGGGTTTGAATTATCCGCAACATCCAGCTCGATAATTTTGTCGTCCAGCTCACCAGATCGAAGTTTTTTGCGGAACATATCACGCGTACCGCTGCGAGCATCTTCACCGGCAAGCGCTTCGATCACGCGATCTTCTGCTGCGGTATACGCATTGGCCTTCACGGTTTCGCGCATGTGTTCGCGCGTCATCAGAATAGCGGCATCGACCAGATCACGCACGATCTGGTCAACGTCCCGGCCAACATAGCCAACTTCGGTGAACTTGGTTGCTTCAACCTTCAGAAAGGGAGCGCGCGCAAGTTTCGCCAGACGCCGGGAAATTTCGGTTTTTCCTACACCCGTGGGACCGATCATCAGGATATTTTTGGGATAAACCTCGTCCTGTAAATCTTCATCAAGCTGCTTACGGCGCCAACGATTGCGCAAAGCCACAGCGACGGCGCGCTTCGCATCAGCCTGCCCGATAATGAACCGGTCGAGCTCGGATACAATCTCGCGTGGGGTCAGGTCGGTCATGAATTTTCTTTCGCATATGGTGGCAAACTGGATTTGCCGGGAAATTCGGGGAGGGCTGACATTATGGCGCGGCGCATTGCTTCCCACCGGGCCCCAAGGAAGACAAGGCCTGCCCCTAGCATCAGGATCACAAGAAACGCGTTGCCTTCAATAACAGTAATTGCAAGCGCAACAACGTACCCTATCGCGGCAACCAAAAAAGACCGGCGATCAATTACGATGGCGAAGATGGCCATTAAAGCCAGAAAGGCGGTAAGCAAAAGAAGCGAAACAGTGGTGTCAGACTCAAACAATGTCAGCGCCACAGTGTTCACAATCGCAGGGGCTGCGATGATGTGCAGCCAGAATCCATTCTGGGCGCGTCTGGTGACACGATGAGGGTCGCTCATGTCAAACCAAAGTGCGATTGCCAGACCGATAAAGCCCAACAAAATTGTCAGAATTGAAAACGGCCCCGTGCCAGACAGCAGAAACATCTGTCTTGCATCCATCAGAGAGGCGCCGCTCACAAGTGTTAGTGTAAACGTTGTTCCAAAGACAGAAATTGCCACCAGCAGTAACGTGAAGGGGACACGGAAGATTGCCCAATACAGAAACAGCCAAGCCCCGGTGAATCCGCTGGCGATCGCCCAAACTGTCGGGGTCTGATTCGAGAGTACATCGCCCAGAGAGCTTCCGAATTGCATTGCTGAAATTGCAAACATGATCGACAGCGCGATCGAAGGTGCAATCATGCGGCGCTTAAGCGTGAAATATGCAGCCAGACCCGCCACCGCCGCCATCGAAAAGCCTGCGTAGAGCATCATCTGCGCGCCTGGATTTTCAACAAACAGAACCGAAAGGCCTGTCAGCCCGGCCCAGCCCGCATAAAGAATGGTCAGACCGACAACGATGAAAATCTCGTTGAAGCCTTTGAACAACTCAAAAGGCTCGTCCAAACCAGACAGGTTTTCCCGTGCGCCACGGCGGGCGTCAGACAGGCTCAGAATGCTGGCGGCTTGTGCTTCGGTAATTGTGCCAACCGAAACCGCTGCGCGAAGATCGTCACGGGTCAGGCTCATCCCGAAATTGTCTCGACCGTGAGGTTTCCGTTTGTGTAGACGCAAATGTCAGCTGCAATGCTCATGGCTTTACGCGCAATCGCTTCGGCATCCATATCTGTGTCGACCAGAGCGCGTGCGGCGGCGAGCGCGTAGTTTCCGCCTGATCCGATGGCAGCGACGGAATGTTCGGGTTCAAGCACGTCACCAGCACCCGTGATGACGTAAAGAGCGGTCCCATCTGAAACGATCAGCATTGCTTCGAGCTTCTGGAGGTATTTGTCGGTGCGCCAATCCTTGGCAAGCTCTACAGCTGCGCGGGCCAACTGTCCGGGGGTCGCTTCTAGCTTGGATTCGAGCCGTTCCAGCAACGTGAAAGCGTCTGCGGTTGATCCTGCAAATCCGGCCACAACATCGTATCCGCCCGGAGACAGGCGCCGAACCTTTGTGGCAGTGCCCTTGATTACCGTCTGACCCAGGCTGACCTGGCCATCGCCCGCGATTACGACTTTGCTGCCCTTCCGAACGCCAAGAATTGTTGTGCCGTGCCAACCGGGAAAATCTGTGTCTGACATAAGGCCTCCGTTACAGTTGCGATACATATGGCCCTGCGATGCGCGCGGCACAAGAAGCGACGCTTGTGGTTGCAGATCTCTCGGGTAGGTTTTGCTTATGTCTCAGGGCGATCTTCTCACGCTGTATCTTCCAGACTGGCTTCGGTGGCGTGTGGAGCATGAGAAGCACAAGTTTTTAGTTTCGCTGATCGATGTCTTCGAGGTGCGCGGGTGGCGTGTGGATCTAAGAGGTAATGATCTTGCCGATCGGCTTGGGTCGGTCGCGCGTTCTGGATGGGCTTTATTTTATGATGATCCGCCGGTTTCGGGACGCTGTCTTACGATGCGCCAAAGCTATCTCGAGCCGTTCTGGCGTATCGAGAAAAGCGCAAAGCGGTGGGAATTTGACGTCGCTCGTGCAGAATTTTCCATTGAGGAGATTAATCCTAAACGATCGCAGCAGTTTGTCAGTTTTTGGCGAAAGAGGCTTAACTTGCCGGACCCCAAGCCCGCGCAAAACTACGTTTATGTACCGCTGCAGGGGCGGTTACTGTCCCATCGCAGCTTTCAATCAATGTCACCGATCAAGATGGTGGAGACCCTGTTAAAGCGTGAACCAAGCCAATTGGTTCTGACATTGCACCCAAGAGAAAACTACTCAGATGCCGAAAGGCAGGCCATCGCCCGGATCGCCGAGCACCCGAGGGTCACGCTATCAGACGCGCCGATGTCGACGCTGCTTGCGGATTGCGCGTATGTTGCCACCCAAAACTCAGCCGTAGTGATTAGCGGATATCTGTTGAACAAACCTGCGTTGCTCTTTGGGCAAATCGATTTTCATCATATTGCGGCGAGCGTGCATCGCGATGGGCTGGATAAAGCGTTTGAGAAGATCGAAAGACAGAGCCCGGACTATGCTCGTTACCTGTTCTGGTTCTTTCAAGAGCAGGCCCTGAATGTGTGGCGGCCCGATTTCCCGGATCGCCTGAATTCACGTTTGGCCGATCACGGCCTTGCGCTTTAAAGCGCGGAGTCGATCCAGCTTTTCAACGCAGCCTTTGGTGCGGCGCCAGTTTTGTTCGATACAACTTCCCCATCCTTGAACAGGAAAAGCGCAGGAATACCGCGAACATTCAGACCAGCCGCGGCGTTCATGTCGCTGTCGACATTGACCTTCACGATTTTGACCTTGCCGTCGTATTCATCAGATAGCTCTTCCAGAGCTGGTCCAATCTGTTTGCAAGGACCGCACCATTCGGCCCAGAAATCGACGACAACGGGGACGTCTGCTTGTTTCACTTCGGCGTCGAATGTGGCGTCGGTGACGGCAACGGTGGCCATATGCGTGCTCCTTGGCAATGCGAATATCAGGCAGCGAACCTAAGTAGTCCCGGATGCAGCGTCAAGATGTAGGGGTTCGCGCAAGGGCTGCGCGCATATGCGTGTCCTCCAGCGTCATCAGCTGACCTGTACGCGTCCATAAAATCGCGCAATTCACGTGCCTGTCTGGATAAATCTGACGCAGCGCAGCCTGATAGGCACCCATCTGACGCAAAAGACCCTCTGGCGTGTCTTTTGCCAATTCGGGCACCGCTGCGTTGGATTTGAAATCAATCGCGGTGACGTGATCATCAGATACAAGCAACCGGTCGATCTGGCCTGAAATTTGTGCGCCGTTCAGTTCTTTCAGCCGGGCAATAATGGAAACTTCGGCAGGCGAGTCTGGCGCGAAGATGCGGGAAAGAGCCGGGTTGGTCAGAATTCGGTACGCTTCGTCCAGAACATCTGAAATCCCATCAGGCCCATCTTCGGCAACCGTAGGCCACTGGGTCTGTTTAAACTTCGGTAAATATTCCAGCGCCCAGTGCAGGGCACTTCCACGCGCCATTGCTTCGGCAAGTGCCAGGCCTTCGGGGTCAGGGCCCACAACCTTGGCGCCGCCAAGATCTGAAGGGGACAGTGGTTTCTCTTCTGCGGCGGGCGCGCCGGCATGATGCTCAGTCCAATCTGGTAATGCCGTTGCTGACACAGCTGCGGGGGACCTGTTCGGTGATGCTTCGGTCGGCCAGTCGCCATCTTGCCACCGCAATCCCAAGCCATCTGGCCGCTTCAAAGACGCTGCGCCCAGCGCCTCGAGACCTGTTTTGGCAAATTGGTACCAGCAGTCCTTTTCAGTTTTTCCTGCAGCAGCGATGATCAGCCAGTTCTCCGCGCGCGTCATGGCAACATAGAGCAGCCGCATTCGTTCATCTTCGTCTTTTGTACTCGGCGCATCGATGGCGTTTGCCATGCTTTCCGGAGCTTCTGCTTTTGACATGCGCCAAAGCACGCAGCCATTCTCTGCGCGGATAAGCCTCCCGGGTGTAGGCGGGCGTCGTTCGGCACAGTCTGGAAGGATCACAATCGGGGATTCCAATCCTTTTGCCCCATGCACTGTCATCACCCGAATGCGATCGCCCTGCTGGTCGAGCGCGCGCTTCAGATCGCTGGTGTCTTGGGCCATCCATCCGATGAAGCCGGTCAGGGATGGAACATTGCCGGTCTCATAACTCAGGGCTTGGGCAAGCAACGCATCGATGCCGTCTTCGGCTTCCGGCCCGAGGCGCGCGAGGAGGTTTTTGCGCCCCTCATGACGCGTCAGGATTCTGTCGATCAGGTCAAAGGGACGCAGGAAATCAGATTGATCCAACGTATCATGCAGAAGTTGCATCGTGGGTGATCCAGCATCTTCGCGGTCACGCATCGCACGCCACAGAAACTTCGACTTCCGCTTGTGCGCGAGATCAAAGAGGTCTTGCTCGGACCAGTTGCACAGCGGGGATCGCAGAACAGTCGCAAGCGACAGGTCATCTTCGGGCGTTGCGGCAAATTTCAACAGTGCCACCAGATCTCTGACGGCCAGCTCACCACCAATACGCAGACGATCTGCGCCCGCAACAGGTAGCCCTTGATCTTTGCATGCGCGGATAATTTCATGGAACATCTCGCGACGGCTTTGAACAAGGATCAGGAAATCCCCCGGCGTCACAAGGCGCGCTTCGCCGCTGGATGTGGTGATACGCGTACCCTGATCGAGAATATCCTTCATCTCCCCGACCACCTGACGCGCCACCTTAAGCCTGTGGTCCTCTGCTGAAAGCGCATCAACAGGGCTGTCAAAGGGCAGGGGGTCTGGATCGTCAGATATTGGTACGACGGGCCACAGGTCCACACGGCCTGGCAGCGCGCCGTGAAACGCAAGGTGCTCGCTCGCCATTCCCAAACCCTGATGGCCAGCCGCGACAAACGTTGCATCAACAGCTGACAGGATTGCGGGACTGGATCTGAAGGAATGGCGCAGGCTTTGTGTCTGGAAAGGTTCAGACGCGTCAGTCAGAGCTCTTTCAAAGTATCTGCGCATCTGCTCGAACCCGTTCGGATCGGCGCCCTGAAAAGAATAGATCGACTGCTTTGGATCTCCGACCACGAAGATGGTGCGCTGCAGGTCCGGGCGCGCACTTTCGCCAGTTGCAAATTCACGCGCAAGATCGCGGATGATCTGCCATTGCTCCGGTGAGGTGTCCTGGGCCTCGTCCACCAGAATGTGATCAATCCCGCCATCCAGACGAAACAAAACCCATTGCGCCACGCTCGGATTGCTGAGAAGCGCGCGCGCTTTCAGGATCAGGTCGTCAAAATCGAGCCAGCCGCGTGCGGCCTTGGCGTCTGCGTATGCGGGAAGAAGCCATTCGGCGAACCTGTGCAGCGCAGCTGAACGGTCCAATGCGGTCAATGCGACGCGCTTCTCTCGTGCTTCCGAGACGCGGTCCATCAAATCGTTCAATGCGTCCAGCTGGCCCTCAAAAAGCAATTTGCGCGCAGCAGCTGTTGGCCATTTCCCGTGCTTTGGACTGAAAGGATCAGCAGTTTTGGTTGTCGCGCCAAAAAGAAGAAGGCCTTCGAGCACAGGAAACCAAGCGTTACTAGGGCTATTCAGGTCCAACCCTTCAAGCTTGTGTCCGTGGGACAGGTCAGTTTTTTCGCGCTTCAACAATAGGTCGCGAAGCTCGGACAAAAGCAGGTTGTCTGCTGCGCAAAACGTTTCTTGCACCAATTGGGGCAGCGTCAGGTCCGCAGAAATCTCAAAAAGTTGTGCCAGACCTTCCCGGGACAGTGGTGGCTCAAATCCGGCGCGCGCCCCGATCACCTGTTTGGTCAGCTTTGCAAGCTCCCCTTCGCCAAGGATTTCGGCAATCTGATCAAAGCGGTCTTGTTCAGAACCACTGGCCAACTGATCAAGCAAATCCGCCTGAAGAACTTCCGCTGCGCGATCATCCATTTCCACGAAGTTTGGCGAGACATGTGCTTCTAACGGGAAGCGCCGCAGCAGGGCTGCGCAAAACGAGTGAATGGTTTGCAGCTTCAGACCGCCCGGCGTTTCAATCGCTCGAGCAAAGAGCGTACGGGCGGAATTGCGCAGTTCGGCGGTGTTCTCGCCAGCCTCTACCCCCAGTTCGTCGAGCGCGTCTTGAAGGTCCGCGTCGTCGGCCATTGCCCAGGCGCCAAGCCGTCTGAACAGCCGGTTCTGCATTTCTGTTGCGGCGGCGCGCGTATAGGTCAGGCATAAAATACGCTGCGGTGGCACGCCCTGCAGCAGCAACCGCGCAACCCGATCGGTCAGAACGCGGGTCTTCCCTGAACCGGCATTGGCCGCCAACCATGTGGATGTATTTGGATTGGCTGCCGCTATCTGCGTCAGTGTGGCGTCATTCCGTACCGGCATCAGGTGACACTTTCCGGAGAACCGGATGTGCTGTCATCCCATTCCCCATATCTTGCAAGATGATCGTACTCACCGGCCCAAGCCATATCTTTCACGGCCCGTCGCGACAAATACCCTTTTTCGGGCTTCTGATAGCGCTGGAAGAGGGCAAGAAAGGCCTCCCAGCTTTTGCTTACAAAATCTGGATCTTCATTGTGCTGAACCCGCGTTGTGCGCAGATCTTTATGCAATCCAAGAAACGCAATCTCCGCAACGGTCGCTGCGGGAACACCCTTAAATCCGTTGGCCTCGGCCACGGCTGCCTCCAGATGCAGCTGTCGGTTGTAATGCTCGATAATTTTGGGGCTTGGGGGTGCGCCGCTTTTATAGTCGTAAAGAACAAGCTCTCCGGTATCCGTGACGTCGACCCTGTCTGCGCGGCCAAATAGACGCCCTCCGCCGGGTATTTTGAGTGAACCGTGTACTTCCAGCGCAAAGGGCGAAGCGATTTTGCGGCGCTGGGCTTCTGCGATCAGGAACCCATCCGCGATCCGATCAATGTGAACGCGCCATTGGCGTTCGGCCGCGGTCCACCCTTCCGCGCTTGCCAAGACTTTGTCTGCGGCTTGCATCAGAAGATCGCGTGCATTGGCGGGCAGCCCGTCCAAGGCTGACCGGGTGAAGACCTCAAAGACTTTATGCAGCACCTGCCCACGAAGTCGGGCATCAGGTGCCTTGCGTAAATCGTCCAGAGGCCGAAGGCGCAAAACGTGTTTGGCATAGATGTGATAGGGATCGCGACGAAGCTTTTCGACATCTGTGAACGACAGCTCGGTCGGGCGCGCAAGGACAGGCGGCGCAGGTTCCGGGCGTGGCGCGGGCGTCAGGGTTTTGGTCGGGCGCTCCAGCGCGGCGACGTCGGCCAGCAACATGTCCCCTCTGGACCGCATGGCCGCAAGGCAGTCTTCCCCCTGAGGCCCGATGCCTGACAACAGGTTGGTCAATCGGTTCAGCCACCTGGAGGGTACTGTTTCGGCGTCGCTGTCCCGTCGGGCCCGTGTCAGGATCACAGTTTTTGCGGCAACGGCTTGCTGGAAATCATGCGCCTGCAATCCGATCCGGCGATCTGGTAAAGTCAGGCCTGCGTCTTTGCGCATTTGACGGTTAAGCCACGGGTCGGGGGAGGGCTGAGAGGGCCAGATGCCTTCGTTCAAGCCGCCGAGAATGACCAAATCAGCGCCCTGAACCCTTGCCTCCAACGTTCCCCAGATCATGATCCGCGGATCGCTGCTGACTGCATCCCTGACGGTTTCGTTTTGAAGGACTGCGTTCAACAGGTCGGTGAAGCTTCGTGGCGTATACGTGCCGCCTGCGTCAGCCTCTTCCTTCAACTCCGCAATCATGTTTTGCGCTTTCTCACCGGCCTCTTCGAGCCACAACTGGCCTGTGTCATCTCGAGTCACATCCCCGGACGCGATAAGGTCCACGAGCGAGAGCGTCTGCTCAAGAATAGTTCCCAGTGGCCCTGCATGGATTGCGTCGCACGACGATAGAACTTCACACACCCAGTCAGCCCAGCCTTGGGCTTCGGGATCATTTTCGGCCTTGGCCCATTTATGAATAAGGGCCGGTGTCGGGTAGCTTGGGCCTGATTTCCGCAACCACATCTCAAACAAACGTGTGAGCCGCAAATGCGGCCCGCGGCGAGATCTACCGGTCGACGTAAGCGGGTGTTTCAGAATGGCAATCAGCGCTTCGGAAGTAACCTGAGCCGCTGTAAGGTCCGAAACCTGCCGCAAGAAACGACCCGGAGCCGACAAAGCAAGCGGGCGGCCCGCACTATCATCTGGTGTGATACGCCAAAGATCGAGCGCTGCCGTAACCTGACGCGTCAACATTCGGTCGGGGGTGATCAATGCAGCTGTCTGACCGTCAGCAAGAGCCTGCCGTAACCGATATGCAATCGCTGCCGCTTCACCCCGCGGTGTATCGGCTTCAACAAGCGTCATTCCCTCGCAGGCCTGTGCTAGGTTTGAAAGTTTCGGCCCGTCCTTGCGCCATTGATCCGTGACAGGTGCGGGCCTTAAGGCCAGTGAGAAAAGGGCGCTGCGGGGGGTGGTCGGCGAGATGGATTTATCCCAAGGATGGACGTTACCAGCATTTATTTCCAAGCGCTGAAGTACCTGTGAGAGTCGCTCTTGTGGGTGGTCTTCACCTGCATTAGAAGCCGCGATCTGATCCCAGATGTGCTGAGGCTGATCGAAGTCGAAACCCGGTAAAATAACGGCCCCTTGCGGAAGTTTTGCGATAGCATCCATCAAGCGTGCCGTCGTTCCTCGAGACCCGGTTGAGCCTGCCAACAAGATCGGATCGCCCGGTGCAGATTTCGTCCAGCTTTCAATCAGTGTATCGACTGCCAGCTGAAAGCGCGCGGCTGGGTCCAAGAGGCTTTGATCGGCTTCTGCAAATGGCAGGACGATTTCGAGAAAGCGCAATGCGCGGTTCCAGTGCTCGGAGTGCGCGCCGAGATCAAGCTTTTGCAGCACGCCAACCTGTACCGCTTCGTCGTGCATTTCATCGAGAAGGCCCGCTAAACTGTCAGCAAGCGCATATGCAGAGGACATGGGTGCAAGCCCCGGTTCAGCCTGAAGCAGCTTCTCAACCAGCTGTGCCAGCTCCAACCGGCGACGTAGCCCTGGCCTTTGTTTTGGAAGGCCAAAGACACCAAGACTTAGCCCAGCTGGCCCGGCAATATCTGTCACGGTCAGGATTTTTGGCAGGAACCGTGCAGGTCCATCCGATAGGATCGCGCGCAGGCGGCGGGCCATGCGTTCGGTATTTACGATAACGGTTGTTCTCGCCCAGCTCTCGGGCGCGGCTTTGCTTAACCTTTGTTCCAGCCCTGCGACGAGGTGCTTCGGAAAATCAGCATGCACCGGTAAGGCAAAAACACGGGGCTTCGCGCAGGGCTCAAACAGCGGATGCATCAAGCATTGCCTCCGCGATCTCTATCCCTTCGGGCGTGCCGACATCTGCCCATTCGCCCGGATAATGACACCCAAACATCCGGCCATCTTCGAAAATCTTTTCCCACAGCCACCATATGGAAAATGCGCCTTCGGGGCAGTCCTTAAACTGGTCGGTCTTTATGATCTGCGCCCCGGTATAAACCAATGATCCCGGCCTTATCAGTTTGCCTTCGCTGTCCATGTCAAAGCTGCCGGGCCGTGTATATCCATGAGCCTGCTCTGGGGTGACCAGCAGTAAGAGCGCGTCCATACGGTCAGGGTTCCAGCTGGCTGCGAGACGGGTAAGAGCGCTTTCATCCGACCACGCTGCATCGGAATTGAGTGTAAACACAGGCTCATTGCCAAGCATCGGCAGTGCTGCTTGCAACCCTCCGCCTGTGTCCAGAAGCAAAGGCTCATGACTGATAATGACATCGGTCTTGGCTTCCAGATATCGATGCATCTGATCTGCATGCGCATGGGTGTTCACCACAATCCGTGATGCACCTGCACTTCGTGGCAGGGCCAATGCGTGCTCGATCAACGGTTTGCCAAAAACCTCGACAAGCGCTTTTGGCCGCATGTTGGTTAAGGGCTGCATGCGTGTGCCGAGCCCCGCGGCAAATATCATCAAAGCGTCCGGATTGTGCCGCATCTCGCCCTCAGATCACTAAGATGTGCCGTATTAGGCTCGGGTAGCGCGTCCATCAGTCCTGCCCGAAACGACGAATGAACCGGGTGCTCCAAGGCGCGTGTCATCTGAGCCCAGACGCGGGGAATTAAATCCACATAATTTGGTTTTGAAAAGTATAATGAAAGCCGCGCAAATACGCCCAGGATTCGCAATGAACGCTGAACTGTCAGCAATGCGTTAAGCCGCAGCATCGTTTCAAGATCTAAACCGGTCCCACACGTATATCGATCGACCAGTGGCGCCTTAATGGAGGGGGACACATCGCGTCTTGCATCGTCCAAAAGGGAGATCAGATCATAACCAACCGGTCCCACCATGGCGTCTTGGAAATCGAGTAGCCCAACGCGTTTCAAGCCAGTTCGATCTGGCAGCCAGATTAAATTTTCCGCGTGATAATCACGTAGCACAAGAGTTTGTGGGGCTTGCTCAGCCTCCATTAGAAGCGGTTTCAGGTTTTCCCAAATGAAATGGGATACCTCACTTCTTCCTGCATACCACTTGCCGGCCAGAGCGGATTTTTGCGCCATATCATTAGCATCGTATGGTTCAGTTGATAGGGGGGGTTCTTGTTGGGCCAGGTCGATCAGCACGTCCACTGCCGCCTCATAGATCGGTAGCTCCGCGTCGCGCGTATTCGCCAGAAGACGTGCGTAGAGACTGTCCCCAAGATCTTCCATCAACACAAATCCAGACGCGGTGTCATGGGCAAGTATTTCTGGTGCGCTATAGCCGTAGTTTCGCAAGTGGAGCGCGACGCCTAAATACGGTCCAATATCCAAACCGCTTTCCCGCGGGGCGTCCATCAGAACGTAACTTGTGCCTGTATGAGCAACTCTCCAATATCGTCGCGATGAGGCGTCCCCGGCCAAAGGCGATACCTTCGGGTCTTTCAGCCCTGCAGATGTCAGGAAGGTTTGAATATCACTCTGCCGCGTCATGGTGTCGGTGGGCCTGTCATGGTAGCTGCCAGCAAGTGACCGCGATCCGTATCAGGGAATGTGAAATCAAACTGCCGAGATGTTTCGCCTTTATCCCTAATTTTAAGAGTGATCGCATTCTTAGGCGTTAGATGCCCAAGACGATCAGGCCATTCGATCAGACAGATCGCCGTTTCAAATGCATCGATCAGGCCAAGTTCGTAAATATCGTCAGGTCCGCTGAGGCGGTACAGGTCCACGTGCCACAGCGCATCGGTGCCAAGGTCGTATTCCTGAACGAGTGTGAAAGATGGCGATGGCACGTCTTCCCATGCCCCGATTTCGAACAAACGGGACTGGATCAAAGCGCGCGCGAAGAAGGTTTTTCCGCTGCCCAGTGCACCGTTTAAAAGAACAAGGTCGCCCGCCCGTAAGTTGCGAGCCAGATTCAGCGCCAGATCGACGGTCTCTTCCTCGCTGTCGACGAGCCTGGAGCACAGGAGCGCGTTCGTGGAGGGATAGGTTTGAGGTTCAGACATTCTGGCTGCGAGTCTAACGCAGCCTGTGATTGGAACAAGCTGAATGGTTTAGCTGACGCGGCTTTCAATCAAATGCTTTGGTGAGAAGACCGGCGTTGGGTCGTCATGCGCGAATGCAACCAACGTCGCTCCCCCGGTTAGGGGCACTACGCGTGCTCTCAATAATGTCCCATCCAGCAACGTGCCTCGATCGCTCCACTCACTGCGCTGCGCTGTTGAACCGACGAATTCACGAATTTCGCCCCAAAGGGGTGCGGGCAGACTGTGCATTGTCCAAAGCTTGTTTGCATCCAGAATAGATGGCGCCGCAACGTCGGTCTCAGCCCCGTCCTCTTCAAGGCCCCACATATCGGTATAGGCGCGATTTGCCATCAATTGTGTTCCGGTGGGCGAGAACACGACAACGGCCTCATCCATTGCATTGATTACGGACTGGCCAAGCTCAAGCTCTGCTCGGAAGCGCCGGGTCAGCGCCATTTCGTCTGAAATGTCTTCGATCATGAACGCTAGACCGCCATCAGGATGGGGGCGCGCGCATACCCGAAAAACCTGCCCATCTGGCAATGACCACATTTCGTCAAACTGACCTTCGGCCGCCTCTTCCTCAATATGGGCAAGCCGATCACGCCAGCTTTTATAATCTTTCGGTTCCGGCAGTACGTTCTTAGCGCGTAGCTGGTCGAAAAAGCTGGTTAGCGAAGGTCTGGAAGACAGCCATTCTCCACCCAATTCGGTCAGATCCATGAGGGCTGGGTTGAAGATGATCAGTCGACGGTCCCGGTCAAAAATTGCGAGGCCGGTACGTAGGTGTGCGAACGTACGGGTGAGCGTTTGCATGAAACTGCGCATCTTCTCTTCTGCGGCAATAGCCGCATCGATTGGCGTTGCGCTGCAAACAAGGCTGTCGCCGATCTCATGAGCGTCAATTTCGAACCAAAGCCGTTTATTAGAGGGGGTTTGCAGAGATGCCCGCCGATGCGCGGGAGTGCCTTTGGAATCATGTGGAAGAAAGTCGGAAAAAATATCTGGCAAGGGCCATGCTCTTGCTGCATCTGGATCGATTTCTTTAACAAGCGTTATGTAAGCGGCATTCGCCCATTTCAGAGTGCCATCTGCGCCTCTTTGCCAGATCAACGTAGGCGTATGTGCAAGCGCATTGCGCAGCATCTCAAGCTCTGCTTGGTCAGCCGATTGAACTGACGGTCGTTGGCTTTCATTTTGTGGAAAAAGATCACCAATCTTTCCTGGTGCAAAGGTAGACCCGGTTGGTACCGCAACCATGTTTTCGCGACCGCTGACCCAGATCAGCCCACCCACTGCGAACGCTGCGGTAATGAAAGATGAGCCAGCCAAAACCAGTAATGTAGAAAGTTCTATCGCAAGCATCGCGTTTTCTCCCATCAAGCGGGCACGCGCTGTCCCGCTTTAGGCTTTTTGCGCAAAACTGGTAAAATAAGCGTTAATTTAACTATTTGTGAAGCAAGAGCTCTATCAGGCGCGGGTTTCCATCGGAACGTTTTCACCCAAACCTTTTGTTTTGTCATTCACCAACACAAGCTGCTCACATGGCCAGACGGCTTCGATAATCGCACCTGATCGAACGGGACGGTCCGATGGCACCATGAAAGGGTCGGACCCGTTAGCGAAGGTCAGTTCGGCGCCAGTGCGCTCCAACAGTGTCTTGGCGATGAACAATCCAAGGCCCATGCCTTCATAGCCGGGTCTTTTGCTTTGCTCGGTATCGGTTTTCCTGCGGCGCACAAATGGATCACCAATCCTGCCCATGACTTGATGAGGAAACCCAACGCCATCATCGATAATCCGCACTATCACGATCTCCTGGGTCCAATGGACATCAACCCAGACATTGGCTTCGGCGAAGTCGACGGCATTCTGGACCAGATTTCGGATTCCGTGAATGATCTCGGGTTGACGGCGAATAGTCGGTTGCGTCGGATCGCCACCTGCCCCCGGTGAGATATCAAAGTGCAGAGATTTCCCGCGTTCCGCGTGCGGTTCAGCGGCCTCACGGACCACAGCGCCTAAGGGCGCAGTGCGCAGGTGAAGATCGTCTTTTCCCGCGCGCCCCATCGAGCGAAGGATATCACGGCACCTGTCTGCCTGTTCGCTGATTAGGATAGCGTCTTCTTTGAGCACAGGATCTTCAAGCTCTTCTTTCAATTCCGAACTGACCAGTTTGATCGTTGCCAAAGGTGTGCCAAGCTCATGCGCTGCAGCGGCCACAACACCGCCAAGATCTGTGAGCTTCTGTTCCCGCGCAAGCGCCATTTGTGTTGCGAGAAGCGCCTGATTCATAGATTGGTTTTCGCCCATCACCCGGTAAGCATAGACGCTCAGAAACAGCACACCGATCACAATCGCGATCCAGAATCCAAAGACCAGAACATCTGGCATGCGCAGAATGAACCCCTGTTCCATTCGCAATGGAATATGGAACAAAGCCACCATGGTGGTCAGCATGATCGCAATGAAGCCAAGCAGAATCGTTGATCGGAGGCGCAACGTTGCTGCGGAAATTGTCACGGGCGCAAGAATCAGAAGCGCAAAGGGATTATTCAGCCCCCCTGTCAGGTAGAGTAGGAACGCGAGCTGCGAGATATCAAAGAGAAGTGTGACAGTTGCCTCTCCTTCGGACAGACGTTTGTTTTCTGGATAAACAAACATCGCAACGACATTGGCGATAATGGAAGCGCCGACGGCCATATACAAAAGGCCGATGTTCAGGGGCAGTTTCATTACCTGAGTTACAATTGTGATCGTTATGATTTGACCACCGATTGCGAGCCATCGCAGCAGGATCAACGTACGCAGTCGCACCCAACCGCTGGGATCAGTGGCACCAAGTGAAGGAAAGGAGGGGTCGGACATAGCAGACAGATCACTCATTTGTGTGGCGCAGGTCGAAGTGTCACACTTCTTTGCCAGCTTCTTTGTCTCTTACTTAGCGCGCAACCCCGACATCACGTTCAAAACGAGGACAACATGCGGTTTTACGTAGCCACGGCACTTGCACTTAGCATTGGTTTGATCGGTGGCACCATATACATGGCGTTCTTCAATACACCGCAAGACGCGCTGGCGCAGTGCCGCGGAGGCTCTGTTGCAACCGGTGGCGCAAGTATTGGTGGCCCGTTTGAACTGGTTTCTGAAACGGGCGAAACCGTCACCGACAGCGACATTATTACCAAGCCGACACTTGTTTATTTTGGGTACACGTTCTGTCCGGATGTTTGCCCTCTGGATGCTTACCGCAATGGTCTGGCTGTCGATATGCTGCAGGAAAAGGGATACGATGTCGGCAGCGCCTTTATCTCTGTGGATCCCGAACGCGATACGCCTGAGGTTTTGGCGGAATTCACAGATGCGATGCATCCGGACATGATTGGGCTGACTGGCACCGCTGAACAAATCAGGGCCGCGAGCAATGCCTACCGTACCTATTACCGAAAGCAGGACAGCGAAGAAGAATTCTATCTGGTTGATCATTCGACCTTCACATATCTGGTTTTCCCAGAAACAGGGTTCGTGGATTTCTTTCGTCGAGAGGCCACTGAAGAGCAGATATCAGAACGCGTTGGTTGCTTTATTGATGCAAGCTAAGGCCCGTTTGACCGCCTCAGTTTAAACCAATAAGACTGTGGAGAATTCACTGTCGGGGAACGACCATGAACGACCAACCTTTGCGCGACATTGGTGAAGATCCATCGCTGCTATTGGTAGATGATGACGAACCCTTCTTACGCCGTCTTGCGCGTGCGATGGAAAAACGAGGGTTCGAGGTTGAAACAGCGGACTCAGTGGCTGCTGGGAAAGCGCTCGCTACCGCGCGCCCTCCGGCGTATGCGGTTGTTGATCTAAGGTTGGAAGATGGCAACGGATTGGATGTTGTCGAGGTCCTTCGTGAACGGCGCCCGGACGCTAAGGTCGTCGTACTGACAGGATACGGAGCGATTGCAACAGCCGTTGCTGCTGTAAAGATCGGGGCAACGGATTATCTGTCGAAACCAGCAGATGCGAACGATGTAACTGCGGCTTTGCTGGCAGCCCCCGATGAGCTTCCTCCGCCGCCTGAGAACCCGATGTCGGCAGATCGTGTGAGATGGGAACACATACAACGCGTTTATGAACTTTGTGATCGCAATGTCTCCGAAACGGCGCGTCGTTTGAACATGCATCGGCGTACGCTACAGCGTATTCTCGCAAAACGTTCGCCGAGATGAGGCTTGCCCTGGTCATTGGCGCGATCGCGCTGGTGGCCGGTTGCGCAACATCTCTGCCTGTCGCACGAGGCGCAGGACCCGCGATAAAACTCTCGGAAGACGGGCTGGGTCTAACCGAATCTGAGCTGCGTATCGATTTTGGGCGCGCACAGGCGGGCGTCATTTCTGCTGTTTCTGCGCTTCAGGGCGCCGCGCCGCGAAGCACCGGTACCAATACTGAATGCGGTGCTGGCCCTGTCTTTGCCGCCACTTGGGACAATGGGCTGACTTTGAATTTCCTTGGTGGAAAATTCTTGGGCTGGGTCGTGCAATCTCCGTTTGAAGCGGGTTACCCGGCAGGCTCAGTTGCGCTGGGCACTGCAGCAAACGCTTTGGGCGGCGCGATCACGCCACAGCAGACATCTTTGGGTCAGGAATTTATCGCGGGTGGGCTTTGGCATTTGATCGATGATGAGCGTGCGCAGGTGACAACCATCTGGGCAGGGCTGACCTGTTTCTTCCGTTGATTATAGATCGAAGCGCTTCAGAATCTTGTCAACGACAAGTCCGTTCCGAAGGGTGACGTTTGTTTTTCGTCCATAATCGGTAAATCCCAAGCTGTTATAGTAGCGAAGACCACCCGAATTATCCGCACGGATATTGGCGTTGATCCAAGTATATCCCAATTTGAGAGCCGCGCCTTTTGTGGCCGCAAATAGCGCCGTACCGATGCCGCGTTGCGTTTGGCCTTGCTTTGCGAAGGTTGAAATCTCGGCAGCCTCGGCGGGCAGATAATCTGCCGGCGCGATCCATTGGAACCCAATGACTTTTCCTTCATGCAGTGCGACGTGCCAAGCTGAATTGTCAGCGGTTTTCGCCTGCAGATCCAATAGCTCTGTTCCGCATGTCTCTTGGGTTCGTGATGTGGTTCCACCTGCATTTATAATCTCGTTCAGAAGCTCGGCCATCATGTCAGCGTCTTATGGTTGTGCAGTCTGCACCTCGATCATTTCATCTGTTCCAGCAATTCAGTATGCCGTTTGGTATAGTCGGTTCGCACATCTAAAGGCGCCCGCAATTCAACCCCCAAACCCTTAATGAGTTCGGCTGGGGGCTTGCCAAAAAACCCGTTGGCCTCTTTCTCTGAGAACCCCGCAATGTGCACGGCTTCCAGCCACGCCGAGATCTTATCCGCGCGTTTGATTGCGGTCTTCACGGTTTTTGGCAGCACAGCGGGCAACCCAAACCGTAGATGAATTGCAGCGGTCAGGCGGTTGTCGAGCTCACCATAACCGGGGCCTATTGCAGCTTTCACCGGGCTAATCATGTCACCAATTACGTATTCCGGTGCATCATGCAGTAGAGCAGCCAATCGCCATTTCATCGGGGCATTGGGTTGCATGCGCGTATAAAGCTTTTCGACAAGTAACGAGTGTTCGGCCACGGAATAGGGATAATCACCAAAGGTCTGGCCATTCCATCGCGCGACAAATGCCAGCCCATGCGCGATATCTTCGATCTCGATATCCATCGGGGTCGGATCAAGAAGATCAAGGCGCCTGCCGGACAACATACGTTGCCAGGCACGTGGTGGGGCTTTGGGCATGTAATGTCCTTTCGTAACCTGTGTTGTGCGGGGCATGGGTCTGTCGGTCAACGGCAGAAATCTGCGATGTTAACCTGTGACGATTGCGGCGCGGCGAAAGCCTTGCTATGTGCCGCGCAATTCCCCGATGAAAAGTATGGATGCGTCAATGACCGACTATGTAGTGAAAGACATCGCGCTGGCAGACTTTGGCCGCAAGGAACTGGATATTGCCGAAACCGAAATGCCGGGCCTGATGGCGTTGCGTGAAGAATTTGGTGAAAGCAAGCCACTGAAAGATGCGCGTATCGTTGGATCTCTGCACATGACGATCCAGACCGCAGTTCTGATCGAAACGCTGGTTGCGCTTGGTGCGGATGTGCGCTGGGCGTCGTGCAACATTTTCTCAACCCAGGATCATGCCGCTGCTGCCGTTGCTGCCGCAGGTGTTCCGGTCTTTGCAATCAAAGGCCAGACGCTGGAAGAGCATTGGGATTATCTCGATAAATCCTTCATGTTCGCAGATGGTCCGAACATGATCCTCGACGATGGCGGCGATGCGACGCTCTATATCCTATTGGGTGCGCGAGCCGAAGCGGGCGAGGACATCATCCCGGTTCCCGAATCGGAAGAAGAAGCCGTGATCAAGGCGCAGATTGCCAAGCGCATGGAAGCTTCACCCGGCTGGTTCACTAAGATGAAAGAACAGATCAAGGGGGTGTCTGAAGAGACCACCACTGGGGTGCACCGACTTTATGAATTGCAGCGCAATGGTCAGCTTCCCTTCCCTGCGATCAACGTGAACGATTCGGTGACCAAGTCGAAGTTCGACAACAAGTATGGGTGCAAGGAATCGCTCGTGGATGGCATCCGTCGTGCGACCGATACCATGATGGCTGGCAAGACCGCCGTTGTCTGTGGCTATGGCGATGTTGGCAAGGGCTCGGCGGCGTCCCTGCGCGGCGCGGGTGCGCGTGTAAAGGTCACCGAGATTGACCCGATTTGCGCCCTTCAGGCCGCGATGGATGGCTTTGAGGTAACCACGCTGGAAGATACTGTTTCAGACGCAGATATCTTCATCACCACGACTGGCAACAAGGACGTCATCCGCATTGAGCATATGCGCGAGATGAAGGACATGGCGATCGTTGGCAATATCGGCCACTTCGACAACGAAATTCAGGTTGCTGCGCTCAAGAACCACAAATGGACCAACATTAAAGACCAAGTAGACATGATCGAAATGCCTTCTGGCAATCGCATGATCCTGCTGTCCCAAGGGCGTCTGCTGAACCTTGGCAACGCAACCGGTCACCCGTCTTTCGTGATGTCCGCGTCGTTCACCAACCAGGTGCTGGCCCAGATCGAGCTGTGGACCAAGGGTGAGGAGTACAAGAACGAGGTTTATGTTCTGCCGAAGCACCTCGACGAGAAGGTCGCGCGTCTGCATCTCGCAAAAATTGGTGTCAAACTGACCGAGCTGCAGCAGGATCAGGCGGAATACATCGGCGTGACTGTTGAAGGCCCGTTCAAGCCGGAAGCGTACCGCTACTAAAAAAGCCTAGCGCGGGGAATTTGTCCCATGTTGCGCTTGGAGTGTGGTTGATAGGCCCCGGGGGTAAATCTCTGGGGCCTTTTTATGTCAGCTATTCTTCGCTTTGTCGCCATTTCCATTCTTATCATTTTTGGGATCGCTTTCGGCTTGATCCTAAGTCAGTGGCCCTCTGGCGAAGTCGAAGGGCAAGGTCTCAATTTCCCGCAAAGCAGCAGTGATGGGTCCGCGACAGATATACCGCTCCAGACCTATATGGCGCGGGACGGCGCCGTGCTTGGCTACCGTGAAATCGAAGGGGATCCGGCAAACACGACCGTGCTTGTTCACGGATCCGGATGGCATAGCGCTGCGTATATGGATCTTGCTGCAGGCATTGCAGCCCAAACAGGTGGGCGGGTTGTCGTGCCAGATCTACGCGGACATGGGCCCTTGGCTGATCCGCGCGGGGACACTGACTATGTGGCACAGCTTGAGGACGATCTAGCAGATCTGCTCGATCATTTCGAAGTAGATCAGGCCAGTCTCGTGGGGCATTCCTCTGGCGGTGGTCTTGTCATCCGGTTTGCCGGGGGTGTGCACGGTACGCGGATGACCCGCGCTGCCCTTCTTGCACCGTTTCTCAAGTACAACGCCCCAACTGTACGGCCAAATTCGGGCGGTTGGGCGCGACCCCTGACCCGGCGGTTGATCGGTTTGCTGATGTTGAACGGTGTTGGAATTACGGCTTTGAACGGACTGACGGTGATTGAGTTCAATCTGCCAGATGAGATCCGCGCAACCGTTGACGGACAATCTGCCACTCAGTCTTATAGCTATAGGTTGAACACCGGATTTGCCCCAAGGCCAGATTTTGGAGCGGACATTGCGGCGTTGCCGGAGTTTTTGTTGGTCGTGGGAGAGGCAGACGAGGCCTTCATTGCAGATCAATTCGCGCCAACGATGTCGGAGTACTCAGACCTCGGGACATATGACGTTTTGCCGGACCTCGGCCATCTCGACACGCTTTTCAATCAAGGCGTCGCGGCACGCATAGGCGCTTTCCTAAGCCGTTAGCGGGGTAACCTCCCCTTTGCGCATGACATTTGGGTCATAGGCTTTGCGCGCAAAGACCTCGCGCACCATTGGCTCGAATGTCTCCAGAGGTTTGGTGTCATAGTTCGGATCGAAACTGGCCTGGTCCCAGCGCTCGCAAAACGCAGCGCAGCTGTCAAAACAGGGATGATCCTTGAACTGATCGCGCGCATTCTCATCCCATCCGTAATGATGCGCGTAATAGATCATCTGGAAAATGCCGTGATGCTCGACAACCCAGGCAACATCCCACCGAACGAAGGGGCGGATAACCTCTGCCGAAAACCGATCGTGGTTTTGGGGTGCGAGACCGTCGCCAATGTCATGAAGCAATGCGCCGACAATCCAGTCGATATCTGCACCATCGCGCATCGCGCGCGTCGCTGATTGAAGGCCATGCGTCAGGCGGGTGATGCGGTACCCTTCGAGTGTCGTTTCACCATGTCGGCGCAGCTCGTCTAGAATTCGATCCGCTGTCATTGCGATAAAGGCATGTTCTTTTTCCGCAAGCAGCGCGTAATCTTCCTTCGTTCCATCCTTCATTTGGGTGAAGCTGACCGTTTCCGTCATGCGCGTCTTTCCTGCGTGATCTTAGATTTGACAAATGCAAACTAAGCTCTGGGATCGGCGGCGTCACGTCGCGCTTATCTGCGACATTCTCAGGAAAAGCTTGTCAGACGTGCATCTGGCGGGTTTCATGAAGTCATTAAGGCAATCGCGGCCCAATGCGGCGGCATACCTGGGAGTGTGATATGGGTAAGAGAGATGAGCTGATCGTAAAATATGCGGACGATCTGAAAAACAAATGCGGGATGGATCCTGACATGGATCTCCTGACGAAGGTGACGATTGGGTGCGGACCGGCAATCTACAACGCTGACGCTTCGACCGTTGCAAGCAGTCAGGACCATGAGCTGGAAACTGTCAAAAACAATTTTCTCATCAAGAAGCTTGGATTGTCAGATGGTCCTGAGCTGATGGACGGGATCAACAAAACTATCGAAACCTATGGCAAATCCGAGACCAATAAGTACCGGGCTGTTGTTTACTATATGCTGACTAAGCATTTTGGTAAGGAAAGTGTTTACGGTTGATCGCCGCAAGCTTCTGAATTTTAGGCAAAACCTGCGTATTTGGGTTTTGCCTTTTTTTGTAGGCTGCGATATTCGATGAAGGTCCGACAAGTATGGCGGACCCGAATACATCACGTGTGGTGCAGCCAAAGGCACGTGGGGTAAGGAGGGTCGCCAGAAGATCGGCGTCCCTCCTTTTCTTTTTGAACGATCGTCTCAGAGAAGCGTCAGATGTTTTAAGAGAATGCGATATCTTCATAGCAGTCGCTAAAGGCCTCTATCGCGAGATTGGTCTCGCCCAAGGCTCTCGCTCCTACGATCTAGATGCCACCCAGCTTGCAGATCAATTCGAACTCGGCCTCTGTGACAGGCTGGACCGACAGGCGTGCATTTTTCACAAGTACCATTTCGGTAAGTTTGGGGTCTGCCTTGATTATCTCAAGGCTCACTGGTTTTGGCAAAGATCGAACCGCTTTGATATCCACGCATTCCCAGCGCTCGTCTTCAGTCGTGCTATCGCTATGTACCTCAGCGATGACCTCAACGATCCCAACGACCGCCTTCTCCTTTTGTGAGTGATAGAAAAAGCCGCGATCCCCCACTTGCATTTCGCGCATGAAGTTCCGGGCCTGGTAGTTGCGCACACCGTCCCACTCTTCGCCTGCGTCGCCATTTGCAACCTGCTGGTCCCAGGACCAGGTTGAGGGTTCGGACTTGAACAGCCAGTAGCGCATAACCCGATTGTCCCATTGCAAACATCCAAGGTCACGCTATCAAACAAACCGACCTATGCGTAGGGGCTGTTTGCCACCCAGATTTTGGCTTGGACCCGCTCGCAGAATTTACGTACAGGGCCAAACCAACTTTGTACGCTACGCCTACCTCACGTTCGGCTAGCTTAAGGAGACTTATGGATTGCGGAAGACGATAAGTGGGCGGTTAAGCAAACACGACTTAAGTTCACCTTTTATTCTTCTTTGGGTGCATCGAAAAATCCCGAACGCTTAAGAATACGTAGGCAGTCAACGCTGGAGACGTCTTCGTCACAGGCTGTTGGGTCAAGTTCACGTCTGTCCAAGTATGAGCCCAATGCACCGCGCGACATCGGTCCGAAATCCCCATCGGCCCGTGGAAGAGGTTCATCATTTGCGATGAGAGCTAGTTGCATTCGGGTAGCGAATTCCACAGGGTCGAATTCGGAAAGTTTACGAAGTGCTCCTACGTTTCCAAAGTCCGCCGCCCGCCGCCAGAGTGACCGGGCCCTATCTAAGTCATTGTCTTGTGAAAGTACTGTGTTGCCTAAGGTTGTTATTGCCCAAGGCAGCTCTTCTGTTCCGGCCGCGCGTTCCAGCCATTGCCTAGCTAGTGATCGATCCCTTTCTACACCTAGCCCATTTTGTAACGCTAAGTAGACACTCCACGTCGCGCGAGCATTTCCAGATTCAGCTCTTTCAACTAAGATTTGATAGGCTTCCTCAGAAACCGGGTTAATGCGCAGCAAAGAAGTAAGCTCTTGAACACTCCGGTCGTCATCTTCAGCATTAGAAGGAGACCCAAGTATAAAAATTATTATAGAAAATAGGCCAAGTAGAGCACGGTGCATGAATGAAGCTTTCGATACAAACTAACGATACGCGTTGACCATATCTCTATCCTCGAAGGTGAAAAGAGCTTTAGTGCAGCTTTTTTCTCGCCTGTTGCAGCCAATCGGCATATGCGTGACGGATGCCCTCCTCCAGCCCCCGCGCTCTGTTCCACCCCAGTCCATGAAGCCGTGTGCTGTCCATCAGCTTTCTTGGCGTCCCGTCGGGTTTGTCAGCATCGAACATTAGCTCTGCGTCATACCCCACGACCTTTGCGATGGTCTCGGCGAGGTCACGGATCGTCACTTCGGCCCCCGAACCCACGTTCAGCGGCATGGGGTCGGAATATTCCTTCAAAAGGAAGACCAGAGCGTCGGCCAGGTCGTCCACATGCAGAAACTCGCGCAAGGGTGTGCCGCTGCCCCAGACCACCACTTGATCTGCCCCTGCCTCTTTTGCCTCGTGGAACTTGCGCAGAAGCGCGGGCAGGACGTGGGAGTTTTCCAGATCGTAATTGTCCCCCGGACCATAAAGGTTCGTCGGCTGCGCGCTGATAAAATCTGCCCCGTACTGTTTGCGATAGGCCTGACACAGCTTGATGCCTGCGATCTTGGCGATCGCGTACCATTCGTTGGTGGGCTCCAACGGGCCTGTCAGTAGCGCTTCTTCCGGGATCGGTTGGGGAGCATGCTTGGGGTAGATGCAGCTGGAGCCGAGAAACAGCAGCTTTTCGACGCCACTTTCATGGGCTGACGTGATCACATTTGTTTGCAGGGCCAGATTGTCGGCGAGGAAGTCGACCGGATAGGTGTCGTTGGCGTGGATACCACCCACTTTCGCGGCGGCGAGGATCACAGCGTCTGGTTTCTCGGTGTTGAACCAGTCTCGGACGGCTGCCTGATCCGCCAGATCCAGCACATCGCGGCCGGCTGTCACAACCTCGCAGCCTTCAGAGGCCAGCCGTCGTACCAGCGCACTCCCCACCATTCCTCGATGGCCGGCAACAAAGATGCGTTTGCCGTTGAGAGAATAGCTCATGCCCCGTCTTCCAGGCTCACAGGCAGCTCCAGCCCATGTTCCTTCAGCAGAGCTGCACGGCGGGCAGACTTCAGGTCCTCTGCCACCATCTCGGCGCACATCTCCTGCACGGTGATCTCCGGCTCCCAGCCTAGTTGTGTTTTTGCCTTGGATGGATCGCCCAGAAGGGTTTCGACCTCGGCGGGCCGGAAATAGCGTGGATCAATCCGCATCACCACATCACCTGCCTTCACAGCAGAGGCCATGTCGGAGGTCACAGCCGTCACGGTCGCAATCTCTTCTGTTCCGGTTCCGCTAAATTCCAGGTCAATCCCGAGCTCTCGGGCGGACCAAGTGATAAACTCGCGGACAGAATACTGCAGCCCAGTCGCAATTACGTAATCCTCAGGCATCTCCTGCTGCAGCATCATCCACTGCATGCGAACGTAATCCTTGGCGTGGCCCCAGTCGCGGAGGCTGTCGATATTGCCCATATAGAGACAGTCCTCGAGACCTTGCGCGATGTTCGCCAGCCCCCGTGTGATCTTGCGGGTCACAAAGGTCTCCCCGCGCCGCGGGCTTTCATGGTTAAACAGGATGCCGTTACAGGCATACATCCCGTAGGCTTCGCGGTAATTCACGGCCATCCAATAGGCATAGAGTTTGGCAACCGCGTAAGGCGAGCGCGGGTGAAACGGTGTCGTCTCACGCTGCGGGGTTTCCTGGACGAGGCCATAAAGTTCAGAGGTCGACGCCTGATAGAACCGCGTGTGTTTTTCCAAGCCCAGAAAGCGGATCGATTCCAGCAAACGCAACGTCCCGATCGCGTCCACATCAGCCGTATATTCGGGGGCCTCGAAGCTGACGGCAACATGGGATTGCGCGCCAAGGTTATAGACTTCATCCGGTTCAACCTCACGCAGGATGCGCGTCAGGTTCGAGCTGTCTGTCAGATCACCGTAATGAAGCTTCAGGCGCTGATTATCGGTGTGCGGGTCTTCATAGATATGGTCCACACGCTGCGTGTTGAACAGCGAAGCACGGCGCTTGATGCCATGCACCTCATAGCCCTTCTCAAGCAGGAACTCGGCAAGATAACTGCCATCCTGACCCGTGATGCCGGTGATCAATGCGCGTTTCATTCTAAATCACTGCCTGCTTGATTCTCTATGTGCTGTTATTGTTCCTATATCGTGAACAATAAGCAAAGGTTCGGGCGGGTTTGGGGCTTTATTGGGGCGCAAGAAGTTGGCTCCGTACCGGGGCTATTGTTTAGTATGCAAAACAGTACGTGAGTTGGGCTACCAAACTTGATAATCCCATGGCACATTCCCAAAGCAGAAACTCACTTGGCTCCTTTAGCATCAGTTCCGCTAGCCTTTGCATTGGTGCACCATTTCGTCTAGTGAGAAGCGCAAAGGGCGATCGTACATGGTTTTTTTTAATAAGCTCCTAAGTTTGCCGCGCCTGCAAAAACGTTTGATTCAAGTTTTTATCGACTGTGTTCTAATCACAGCGTGCTTTATTTTTGCAATGTGGTTGCGGCTCGACAGCTGGGTGTTTTTCTTTGATCTGGATACTTGGCTGGTGCTCTTTTCAGTTGTTCCAGTTACATTAATCATTTTTATCCGCACAGGCTTTTACAGAGCGGTTTTGCGTTACATCGGGTTCCAAGCGACTTATACGGTTTTACTGGGCGTTTTTGCCTCGTCTATGGCTATGCTCCTGGTCAGTCAGGTCTTTGATTGGTTCGTTCCACGCTCGGTACCAATTATCTACCTGCTGCTTGCAACTATCATGATTGGGGGCTCTCGTGCCTTCTGGCGTACTCTGTACACAGAATTTCATGCATCACCCCGAGTTGCCGTAGCGGTTTATGGTGCGGGAAGTGCAGGACGCCAGGTTGTTGCCTCTCTGCGCAGTGCAAACGAGCATGCTCCTTTGTTGTTTATAGATGATGATAAAAACCTTGAGGGCGCAACGATCTCGGGTTTGCGCGTTTACTCTTCCGATCAGCTCGAAGAGATACTCTCGCTAAATGGGATTGAGGTCATACTCTTGGCGCTTCCTGATCTATCACGTTCTGAGCGTCGCAAAATCTTGCAACGTGTTGAGCCCCTTTCTGTTCAGGTTCAGACCATCCCTGACATGGGTGATCTGATTTCTGGTCGGGCGTCCATTGATGATATAAGAGCGGTCTCTGTTGAGGACTTACTTGGTCGTGATCCAATCCCACCCCGGCCCGAACTGATGACGACGAGTGTGACAAACAAGTTTGTCATGGTAACCGGAGCCGGGGGATCAATTGGATCTGAACTATGCCGTCAGTTGCTTGACCTCGCACCCAAATCGCTTGTTCTGTTGGAGCAGTCCGAGTTCAATCTTTACCAGATCCACCAAGAGCTTTCAGAACGCATAAGACGGCACGGGCTTTCGGTCGAGCTACACCCTATCCTCGGTTCAGTGCAGCAAAGGCCTTGGATGGAAGCCATCCTGCGTCAATACGATATCCAGACAATTTATCACGCGGCTGCCTACAAGCACGTGCCTTTGGTAGAGAAAAACATAGCGGAAGGTGTGCGAAACAACGTCTTTGGGACCCGTAATTTGGCGCAAGCAGCGGTCGCTGCAGGTGTTGAGGCTTTTATCCTGGTTTCAACGGACAAGGCTGTGCGTCCAACTAATGTCATGGGCGCCACAAAACGAGTGGCCGAATTAATCTGTCAGGATTTTGCCGCCACTCAGGATAGCGCTCGATTTTCGATAGTGCGTTTCGGAAACGTGTTAGGTTCTTCTGGTTCCGTTATCCCGCGGTTTCGGAGCCAGATTGCTGAGGGTGGGCCTGTTACAGTCACGGACCCTGAAATTACACGATACTTCATGACCATTCCTGAGGCTGCTCAATTGGTAATTCAGGCGGGTGCATTGGCGAAAGGCGGCGATGTTTTCGTTCTGGATATGGGAGAGCCCGTACGTATTTTGGATTTGGCTGAACGCTTGATCCGGTTGTCCGGATTGACCCCGTTTATCGAGACGTCGACGGTTAACGCGAATGAGACAAAAGCCGGTGACATCGAAATTGTTTTTTCCGGGTTGCGGGGTGGCGAAAAACTTTATGAAGAGTTGCTGATATCGGGGGATACTGAAGAAACCAGGCATCCCCGGATCATGACGGCACATGAGGAACAGCTTTCCTCAGCAGATCTGGCGCGTTTCCTAGATGAGCTTTGGGAGGCAGCACACGCACGAGATGGCTCGCAGGTACAAGCGCTGCTGCGAAGAATCGATATTGGCTACAGCCCTTCAGTGATCAAAGCGGCGGGATCTTCTGAGCCTGTAAACTTGATACCCCTGCACTCAAGCAACATCAGATCGGTGGGATCTTAATAAGCGCGCGTCGCAAGAAGCTAAAACCCCGCTTGAGCCATCCTGTGCCCCTATAAGGAGTACCCACCAAGCGCTACCAGTCGGTGTCGTTCCACACCTGCCTTGTTTTCTTGCCTGAGCGAAGATCCACTGTCTTTACAAAGGTATTGCCAACCTTGTCGTTGGTTCCAATGCCGATCGTTTCTAGCGCATGAAACTCGATACTGTTCTTGTCAAAGGGGTAGGTCCACTGGTTTCCCCCATCGAGAATGAAGTTGTCATGGAAGTAACTTCCATCAAGCGTTTTCAACGCTAGGAATGGCTGAGGCCCCCAGACGTCACCCGACTGGACCGAGAGCTGCATCTTGCTTTCAGATATATCTATCGACAACTCTGGACTTGGAGTGTGCTCAAGCCCAAGAACTCTCCGAAAGGCCTGAACCGCGTTCGCCCACCGGAAATTGCTTCCCTCAAAATCCGAGGCGACTTCCTGAATATCTCTGCACAATTCTTCCGTTTCCTGGATCATGTTACGGAAGTCGTGGTTGGTATAGCTTACGAACACATCTTCACCGTCAGCCGCTTTTGCAAATGCTCGACGTATTTCATCCTTCGTCATGTTTGAGTGACGCGAGTTCATGTTCAGGCAACGCGATATCCACCTGCGCAGAGACCCGGGTCTCCGAAAATCATAGAGATCAGGCTGATAGATATCCCATTCCGTCGTTGCCCCCCGCCAGTCGCCATGTCTGCCGGGTATTCTGCCTGCGCGTTCTTCGGCATCAAGCGTTGGGTTTAGATCAATTGACTGGTTCGCAAGGTCGAAGGGGATCCACTGTTCCAACCATGCGTTGATATCGTAGCTTTCAATATGACCCCCCGGACGGTTCGCCACAGGGAACCATAGATGATCAATCACGCGTCGCGCTATGATCTCGTTGTGCAGGTTCTCGGAATAACTGTAGTTGTAGCCCATCCTGTGCGCGTTTCCGGAAAAGCTGGCCGGATGATAGTGCCAGTAAATCCTGTCGCTAGACGCACCGTATTCTTTAATTTTGCCTGCATAGTATTTGTAGATTTCATGGTAACCCATCGCACGTCTGCGTGGGTTATAGTTGAACCCCACATGATCCATGCAAAACCATGAAACAATGTATGGATTACCTTCTGAATCTGCCAAAGATGCCCGCCACTGAGAATCCATGAACGTATCGTGCATTCGATCCAGATCAGCCCAGGACTCATTATAAGTGTCGATCCTATCTGGGCGGACAAAATACGCCGCCATGTCTTCATTTCCGTTGAGATTTATCTTCTTCTCTCTCAACAGTTGGACATTCTTACGGGTTGGCTCAAGTTCGATGGCAAAATGTTCGCGGATCTCGGAGAACAGCCCTTCGAGGCCTTCGTAGAGAGGACCTTCGGTGTCGACAGCGTGAACAAAGTAGACTGTACCGGGCAAGGGGCTCTCCATTGAAATAGTGCAACGTCAGCTCAGGATTCTAAACGCGCGATAGCGCAATCCAATCCCAAGTACAAACCCTTCGCGACGAGCAGATCCAGCTTGGTGTCGATATCTACGGAAACGTCAGCACTCATCTCGTACGCAACGATCTTGTTGCGTAGCATAAATCTCCGTTCAGCAAGGAGGCGTTCTGTCCGAACGACATAGATGGCACCGTTTAGCGCATATCGTGACGACAGATCTTGAGATTGGCGGTTCTGTACGGACGGGGCCATGAAGCCGGCCAACGACATATCGGGAGGCAACGTGTTCGACCACTCGTTTGGCTTATCCAGTTTTGTAACGCTAATGACCGCGTCTTGGTCGCCCATAACTTCGATTGCTTCATCGATGTGTTTGCCCGTCCTGAGAGGCGAAGTCGGCTGCAACAGAACGACGAAGTCTGGCATGTTCCCGCGCTTCTGTAATATGTCCGCCACGACATCGATTAAGGGCACGGTATCAGTTGCAAGCGCTGGCTTTCGTAACTCTTCAAAGCGTGCTCCGGCACTTATCGCAGCATTTGCGATGTCAACGCTATCGGTCGAAACTAGGACTTCGTTGATGTACCGGGATGATTTCGCAGCTTCGACCGACCAAGCAATCAGTGGTTTACCACCGAAATCTATTAGGTTTTTCCCTGGAAGGCGCTTTGATCCTGACCGCGCGGGGACAATTGCGAGATAACTAGGTTGGATCATTCTGCGCTCCTAGCGAGGTTGGAAATCTGGGCGATTACCACCGCTTCTTTGACGCCTAAAAACCATACAAACCGTGGTTTTGCTAGCCTGAGGTGTACGCTCGAGTTTCATTGAGCGAGCTGAGCAATGTTGGTCACCGAGACGAAAGATGCTGGTGTAGTGTTGATAGGATCCTTCGTGCGCCACCACCTGGCATGACGAAGGTGCGACGGATGGTTTGCCAACGTGCTTGCTGGACCGTTGGGGCCAGCGCGTGCTGGACATCTTCAAGAATTGTAGAAGGGTCAGTTAAGCAAGTCGCGACAGAGTGGTCACTGTTAGGTATGCTTCTGAGGCCAGAAAGGTGTCGAAAGGTTTCAGCGAGATCAGGGTTGAACATCATGTAGCAGGCCGATGCGAGTGGAAACTCTGAAACCCGATTGATCATTTGTAGGTCAAAGCATGAAGTCGAGAACGGCGTCGCCACAAGGTCAGCACCGCACAAAATATCTTCAAGTAGAAGTTCGGAGCTTTCTATAACACTGAGACCGCACTCGTTAAAAACTGCTCGAGTTCGAGCCTTTGAGTTATCGGTTTCCTTCGGGTGGTTACGCAGGAAAATCAATGGATTAAGCACTTTTACAGCGCTCGCGAACATCTCAAACGTAGGAAAATATCCGGTGTAGTCTTCTAGTGGTTGCCCCATGATAGCGATGACTGGTTGCGCCGGTGATCTGCGAATGGCTGAGTTGAACGCCTGTCGATGCTGCTGAGGTTTTAGGTCGCCCAAGGAATCGTATTGTGGGCTGCCGACCACGAAGATTTCCGCAGCGCATTTTGACGCGGTAACATCCGCAGCAAATTGGTCGATCACTAAGATCTTGTTAAGAAACGGAATGGTTAAGGGGTTCAGGTCTCCCCAATAACTTTGGAAAACGAAGGAAGAGATGCCTTGAGCTTTCGCTTCCCGAACCATTATCTCGTCGATCCCATGATCGGGGCCAGAAACTCCCGCCAGACAGAGATCGGGTCGCCAATCGTCAAACAGCTGGTGTATGAGTTTGGTGGCGGCCTCTTCATGCGTAGGTGAGCTTACTTCAATGAGATGTTGCGGACCTAGAAGACTGGATAGGCGAAAGAACGCAACGCCACTTGCCAAGCCCCTGATTTCAAACGCTTGTGACCTTGAGTTTTCTTTAATAACGTGCTCGAAAGCAATTGCGGTTGAAGGATCTCGCCCGCTTACCAGAAGGCGGGGTCGGCGCGTTGTGGCTAGGCTTGGCATTTGGACCAACGCGTTAATAGCAGATCATTTTGAACTGCTTTTTCATGTAATTCACAGAACTTGAGCCACTCTTTTTCTTTCCATTTGGCCCATCCTAACGTGTGCGAAGCCGTTAAGATCAACAAAGCCCGAAGCGCCAGACCTTTGAGCATCCCGGCCAAGGGAGCGTCTGTAGAGAACCAACCGCCTCCCGCTTTTCTATATGCTTCACGAAAGGCAGAAAGCAGTAAATCTTGGTCTGACGAAGCGTTCAAAATGAACCGCTCAATTACCATGGCGACATCAAAGAGAGGGGAATAATGCGCCTCTATCGCTTCCTCAAAGTCCAAGAAGACGACGGGGCTGCCAGATCTTCGCGCGAGTAGAACATTGCCGTAGTTGAGGTCCCCATGGATCATTTGCGGTGACCTCCTGAGGTGATCTGTAATGTTCTGTTCTATGCTACTCAAAACGCTTTCTTTGACTGAGGCAGTGACCGCACTTTCATTAACAAGATGCTTTAGCGTCTCTTTTTGTGTCAGGAGGTTCTCCCAACGAGCAGTGCACCGCTGCCTTACTTCATTCGCGCATGTCAGTTGCCCAAGTTCCCTGTGCAGGCATCCAAGCGCGTGTCCAAGTTTAGCGATCGCATGTTCCGTATGTGGTAGATACTCCCCGGCGATGTAGTCATATGTGAGCGCTACGTGGTCGTGGTCGATTGGTCGAGGATTGTTATCCAGTGTTGCGCTCACAAGAAAGCCGCCTGCCTGTAGCTGCCCGGCGAGCCTGTCAGCGGCCAGTTGGCGTCTGGCTTTGTTCGGACGTATGATCTTTATAAAAACAGTAGAACCAGGGGTGGTGACTTTATAGTGGCCCAGTAGTCCTTCTTGAGGGGTGTCGAGTTTCGAGTAAGAGCCTCCAATCTGAAGGGCCCTCGACAGCTTTGCTTCTATCGTGGCGGGTTGGCGAATCCATTGCGCACTTCGGACACCGAAGTTTTCGAACGCCGGTTTGTTAAGGTAGTCTTGCATGTATGCTAGACCAATAGATTGGGGTTCCAGACTTAATCGGCTTTGCAGCAGTCATGCCCTCGATCTCCGGCCAGAACTCGGTTGGAATCCCAATTGCCGGGAAAGCGAAACGCACGGAATCTAATGTGAGTTCCGCGCCAATGCTCAAGTTTTTCGACGCCACCATACCCATACGTGATTTATATTGTGGTTTGCCTGAAAGGTCGCGATCAGCGCCATCTCCAATCGCTGAATGGACGCGGTCGATTGACTTCATTACCGATGGTATCGCCGACAAAGAGAGGGCGTGCTGAAGGTCCTGCTCATTTGTTATCGAGTCAACAGCGACTCCTTTTTCTAGGACGACGGCCCCCATCGGGATCGCCGCAAGTAGCATTTCGCTTCCAAGGTGGTGATCCGAAAGGCCGATAAAAGTGCCGCAACGCGCGGCGAGCGAACCCATGAACATAAGATTGTGGTTGCTTACTGGATTTGGCGGCGCGGGCGGGCTGTGCTCTGTAATTATCCGGTTCTCCCCCATAGCACGACACCAAGCAACTGCCCGTTCGGCCTCGGCCAACGTAGCATGTCCTGTATCAAGGACGATCGGTAATCCTAGCCCTGCAACATAAGTGATAAGGGGGTAGTGAGTGATGTTTGATGAAGAAATCTTAAGCGCAACTGCACCGATCTCTTTGGCGAATGCGGCTCCCTCAAAGTCGTACACGGAGAGAACGAAGTCCACCTGCCGGCGCGCGCAATGGCCAAATATCCTTCTGTAAGCTTCGAGCGGAACAGTCTTTCGCTCGATCAGGGAACGATAGTTTTCAGCCAATATCGTTGAGCCATCGCTCGCTAGGTAGTTCTCGACAAGATCGCCTGGCAAGCACACTTCTGTATTTTGCAGAATCTCGCCCTTGATCAGGGTCAAGCCTGCATCTGCCAAGCTATCTATAATCGATATTGCGAGCGGAATATCGCGATTGAAGAACGTACCAATGTCGGGAAGAAAAAGGGGCTTAGTACCCTGATTTATTGGTCTTCCGCCAATCTCGAAAGGCTCAGGCGTTTCCATTAATTGGCCCTCTGATTTCATCCTGTCTGAGTGATTTCACGCGCTTAGGCCGTTACTAAACGCAGGAGCTTCCCCCAACGTTTCTAGCAACCAACTCTCAAAGTTGCCACTGTTGGTTGATGCTTCTCTCCGTGCCGCTATATCCTCGGATGCTTTTAAGCGAAGGATATGGGCTTGGACTTCTTCAAGGCTTTCAGCAACCGAGATCGGTGCAGCATCGGGAATGCTGGGGTATTTTGAGGTTAATCCAGTGATATCCCAGAACAGGCAGCGTTCCTTTGGTAAAAGTGAAGTGAGCTCATGGAGCGCAGACGGATAGAAGGTTCCAATAGCGATCGCTAAGTCGATATCATTCGCGAACTGATGCGGAGTTATGCGAGCCGTCTCTTCCCAGCCACTAAATGTATCATCAAGGCCACCATCTGCGCTCTCTAGAACAATGGAGCGGATTGATCGCGCGGCGGGGCCGTCCTTTTTTTCTTTAATGCGCACGAGAAGGTCTTCTTGGATTATCGCCCATTTTGAAAAAGAGCCTAGCTCGCGGGTGGCTATGGCATCTGGGATTACTTGTGGCGGAAAGTTGGTCTTATTTTTGCTTATGTTGGAGCCAAGTAAAAGTATTCTGAAAACCCGTTCGCTAGAGGGGGCTTGCGGTTCTCTGATAACTGCATGAGGGAGCGTTTGGATCTCTTGTTCGTAAATGTTCGTAATGTGGGGATTGGAGCCTTCTAGAAATGCCTTGCTCGTTGATGATAGTGCGGAAAAGCAGTCGCAAATGATCTTGTTGCGATGTACCCTCGACCAATTCCCCCAAACACTTCGTTCCCTGAAAATAGACAAGCTGGATGACCTAAGTGCCGCACCGGATATTGCAGCATTCAAAAAAGAGAGATTTGTGTTTGTAACCGCCACTGCTTGTGAGCTTTCTAGGAAATACGCATAAGCGTCGCGATGTCGGGCATAGTAAAGGTGGCAAGTTCTCAGTAGGCAGCGCTCAAGAAAACCAGTTTTCGTTGAATCTATTTTCAAGCTAAGAGCTTGTTGAGCCGAGGAGAAAAATCCTGGAGTAGGTGCGCTGTAGAGAGATGCAGTGACGATTTTAGGAATACTCACACCCTGCTGAGACCAAGCCGCTTGAAGCTCACCAATCTGCAATTTTGCGGCGGCTAACTCTTTTTCACTTCTGCCAATGAGCACAACTTTGCCAACTCTCTCGGCGGTGCTCCGTGTCAACCAGAACATATCGTTTCGATAGTTCGGAGAAACCCCAATGAAGTATGGAACAACTAGTGTTGCGCCGTCGGTTTGTTCGGAGGGCTCCTGAAGTAGTGGACGTAGCATGCGTGATTTGAGCATTGACGCAATCAGACGTAGGCTAATCTGGAGAGTTATCGCGATTGTGAAGACGCTCAAGCTGATAGCGCCAGGCGTTTTTGGGTCTACACGCTCGCTACTTTGGAAGAGCCTTGCCTGTAAAACGGTTATTCGTGTGAAATGTGATTGCAGAAAGAACATATGAATGTTTCTTGCAAATATCATAAAATGGAGAAGATCGTCGCGAGGTAAGGAGCTGTCATCTATTTGCCTTTGGAAGGCTTTCGAAACCAAGCTGTCGGACTGAGAAGCCAAGCGCTCTTCAATCTCATATCGCAAAAGGCTTCCATCTTCGGAAGTGAGCTGCCCTATACCATTACTCCAATAAGTCCAGAGTCCGCGAGCGGTTGATGTCAGATAATTCATCATAATAAAAATTGGGTGCCTTAGGCGTTACTTCTTCATCTGTCATCTAATGATACAATAAAGTTAGTGCTACATTTATTGTATTCGTTGACGTTTTGGCGTTGCTCCGTCCCCTCCGTGCTCCGGTATTGAGCCGTTATAAATTATCTTTTTGTCACCAATGTTTGGCGAGCAACGAGTTCAAATGAGGATGCCTATTCAGATCTTAGCAGCGCTTAAGGTCCATAAGATTGATAAACGATCAGATCTTGTTCGTTGTCTACCTCTCCCCAGTCTCCGTCGTAGCGAATGCCTTTGACGGGCATGTTCCCGCGTTCAATGATGTGTTGCAAAGAGCTGGTCATGTCCAGTTTGTCGGATGCAGCGTTGGACATGGCCATGCGTACTGCTTCCAGTTCTGTCCAAGCTTGGGGCGTGAACCTTAGGAGCCCCATGAATTGGCCCTGAATGTCATCGAGTTTCGACGGGTGCTTCCCAATTTCCAGTATATCGCCGTCTTGCGAAATCTGGAATGTCTCGGCATCTAGAAGAGGGTCTCCGAACCGCTGGGTCCAGAGGTTCTGCCAATTGGGATCGAAGGTGATGGCCAGTGGTGCGGGGCTACTGGCGAGTTGTCGAACCGCTTTGGCACTGTAGAAGATGTCCGAATAACTAACAATGCAGGGCGACCCTTTCAGCCACTCAGCGGCGGTTGCAAGGGATGAGACCATGTTTGTCTCACTCCAGCGGGGATTGTGAAACTCGTGGTCAGCTTGGTTACCGAGCATCTCATGGCGATACCCTGTTACGATCGCGATTTCGGTAACTCCACCGCTTCGAAGAGCGTTAATTTGGCGGGACAAAAGCGTCTTGCCGTCAAGTTCAACCATGCACTTGGGACGATCGTCAGTGAGATCGTTCATACGGCTCCCACGGCCAGCGGCCAGAATTATGGCTTTCATAGAAATACCCTTTGAAGTGCATGAATATCTTCAAGTTTAGGCACGTCTTCGCGCTCGGGATGCCACATCCAACCGAACCACGGCAAAGAAGTGTGGCGGATTGCTTCAATTGTGCCATCGCCCGCGCGAGCCGTGACGCGAAAGCCTGTGGGACACTCCAACAGCGCCTGACTGTGGTAACTGTTGACCTTGCGCTCCGTTTCGCCAGTCACCAAATGGTGCGTTGCGACATGGCCCTCGACATGGCGGCATGACGTGCCAGCACGAGCTGCCATCAATTGCATGCCCCGGCAGATGCCAAGCACTGGATAGGATGCGCGCCCTGCCCAATTCAGCAGGCCGGTTTCAGTGTCATCGCGCAGCTCAGACACGCCTATGTCCTCGCCACCCGTTATGATCAACCGGTTGATCTTCCACTTTTTGCAAAACCTTATTGCGTCTTCCGCGCCAAGATTTGGCACAAGAAGCCAAGGCGCGTCTGGCAGCGCACTTTTCAAGAAGCGTGACCAGTCATGTGCAATCGCATCTCGCGGTTCGCAATAGGTTGGGGCCTCCACTACCCTCATTGTTAGACCTATCCGTGGCGTTGAGTCAGCCATGAAGCGGCCTAATCGTATGCTGTCCGCAATCCAATTCGGCACGCGCGGCGCGCGCGATCCGCTCAAAAGTCTGATCTCCGCAGCCAATTGCCGCCGGGATTCCAAGTTCAGCACACCGGACGGCCATATGAGAGTTTGCGCCCCCGAACCTCGTAACCAGTGCGCTTGGGTTTTTAGTGAAAATCCAGTCAAAACCGGGATCAGCATTGTCGATACAAACTATACACCCTTCCAGGTCGATGCGGCTTGGCGAATTCGCCTCAAGCTGTACGACGCGGCCTGAGGAGGCGCCTGAGCCAACAAAATTCGGCATGCTTCTGTTGAGGGTGGCGACGTAAATATCCTGCGGGGCAGCGATGATATGGGCTAGCTTAAAGGTCTGCGACATTGCAGCCTCTCGCCGCCGGTTGTCCGCAACGTCGAGGAAATGCCGATCGAGCTCTTCCAGCAATGGCGATGTTAGGCCTTGCGAAATCTCATTCCACTCAAGAAACGACAGGTCATCGCGCGACAAGCCATGAAAATTACCCCACTTGAGGATGTGTGACATCGCATCCGATAGCGCGCGTGTGAATTCAAACTTGATATCTTCGCGTGCGGCGATGGCGCGGGCGGCATGTTCAAAGAGTTGATCCGCAGATGAAACGTCAAGCCCGGCCTCCTGGAGGAGCTTGTTGAGAGCGGCCCGTTCATCGTCCGTCAGCTGGAAGTCTGGTTCGGTATGCACATGCCGGGTCGTTGCTGGACTTTGAAACAGATCTTCCCGTTCGTCATAGCGCAACGAGGTAATTTCGTAGGTGCCCGGTCGAAGATGGCCATACTTTCGGTTGAAGGTATTCACATCGAGGTCGCCGGTGCAAACGGCAGAATACTCCTCTACCATAGTGCCGCTCTTGGTCCGAATGTTGCGTTTGAACGAACTCAAACGATCTTCGGTCAAGGCACCTTTCAACACCGCTGACCGGAGCAAGGCCTCTGAAATGAAAGCATGACGGGCTGCGATCGCGAACGGCAAGGTCCCCTTCTTTCGGCAAAGCTCCAATAGGCTTCTTGCACGGTCAAGACTGGTGTAGGGGTCACCGGTTTGTCCGTATATTGACAGGTCGTTTTCCAATTGACTGGCCAGCTGAAGGGCTTTGCTAAGGCTGTTTTCGGATCCCGGCGCAAGGCTCCGCAGCGTCAGTTCTTGTAGCGCAGTGCGGTATTCCACGAATTCCTCTTCGCTTAGAAGGCCAGGGTAAACATCAAGGAACCGATTTTCAAAATTAAAATCAATACAGGTCGGAACAATCTCAAATTCGACCTTGTCGTGGAGCTCCTTGTGCGTTTCGAGACGATCCAGCCACGCGTTCACGAGTTTCTCGCCAACGTTGTTTGGGACACCAGCCGGGATCAGCGAATTAAAGCTGTGCCTTACGTCGATGAAGCCGTGATTGGCGATCACAATCATCAGATCCCTGTCGCCCAGATCCCTGTAGCCCATGAATGCCCTCGATTGGCTCCATATGCTGTCGGTAATGAGTTCCATGTATAGCGAAGCAGCCAGCGGGCGCGGCGTTGTGCCAATGATCTCGGCAGGATTCCAGTCCGGCATCACCGCAAAGATACTCCTTTCGCCCAGAACGCCATCACGGCGCTGGCTGCGGGCTTCAAGGAATGTTTTGATGTATGATAGTTGCCGCCGGACTCGCCGCTCAACGACGGGATGCCAACCACGCGCCAATACGATACGTCTTGCCTGAAAGAGATAAAGCTGTCCCGCCTTATCCATGCCGAACTCAATGTCGATCGTAGCACAATCGCAAATGTCTTCTAGTTCTTGCGCAAGTCTCAGAAAGCTCGCAACACGCTCCGACTGAATGTAGCTGGCGGGTGCATCGCGGTGTACATAGAGGCTTTTGTGGGCCCCACTGCCGCTAGTCACCACGTCAGTGCGACCGCTTTCATCATCGAAATCGATGCAATAGTATGGCGCGCCACGTGCGACATCAAAGGTCATGATGACACCACTGACGACCTGATCGCCGGCCATTTCCTGGACAAGGATCTGATCCGCGCCGGAGCCTGACATAGACGCGCTGACCTGGCCTATTGCGGTCGAGAGCGCTTCCCGATCGTTGGCGGGAATATTGGGAAGGCTTTCGAAACAGCCGGCCATTGAGGTTGCCGCTTGATCTTCTGCGAGCGAGCTGGAGCGTATGATCAACGTCAGTCCCGCGAACTTTGAGTGAATGTCCTCCAAGACTGCGCCGGGATCATCATGCCAAGACTGCACGTCATAATATGCCAGTTGCGGAACAATTGCGGAAGTGACCTTTCCAAGCAGAGCCTCCAGCGTTTCTGCCTTGGTGCCAAACTTGAAAGATGAAGTGTCAGGCATCGTTTTGCTTCGCTCCAATAGATAACAACGCAAGGTGTTTCAAAACGGGGTGGATCACGTAATAGGTCCGGCCCACCTCTGGCATCTGTGTGGCTGTCGAGTTCAGCTCACCGTGCTTTTGGTAGTCTCCCATGATCTGGCAAAGCAAGTCCGCCCGTATGGCCCCGTCATAGACAAGATCGACATCCATCCAAGATGGCGGAGCCTGATAGGACTGACGCTTAAGGATTGGCCCGGTGTCTATCTTATCATCAAGGTAAATTGCAGACACGCTGGGACGTTCCATATTCAGAATTGAGTAATAGACAGTCGTGCTGCCGCGATATTCCGGCAACCATCCAGCGTGCATGTGCAAGAAACGAGGCCCGGCCTCAATGATGCGCTTGTGTACGATCTGGCCGCCGATCCCTGAGTACATGACCAGCCGTGCATCAGTTTGCTCCAGTGATTGCAGTACTTCATCTGAGTTGACGTCAGGTGATGTGATCTTTCGGACCCGGATGCCGGCTTTGGCGCAGGTTGTGGAGAAGCTTTCCGCGAGATCTGGCAAGGCCAATCCAGCCCACTGGCGAACAGGCGGCCGCGTGTTTTGAGCGCGCTCCTGGTCCGGTCCTAGGAAAATCACCTCCTCAGGAGCCATTCCATTCGTAAGCAGTGCTTGAATGTAGGCTTGGGAGCGGGCAGACGCACAGGCGATCATGATCACACCGGCTAGGATTTGGCAGTGCGTGCCCTTGGTTTTCTCGCTTGTGGTGGGCGGCTTGGTTTCCGCTTCCGATACCAAACTGGGAGGCAAACTCGAGCGGAGACTCTCCACATATCTGCGTTCTTTGGCGAACAAGGCAGGTAGGTGGGCCCTCACGTCCGGCGGCAAGTCGATTGCATTTAGAATGTCGCTGCATTTCAGCAGGGCGTTTATGTAGGTCAAGCTCGCCGTTTTCTCATAGGCTTTACTTAGGAGGACTGCGAAGAGTGCGTAAGATACACTGTTGTGATAACGTTTACGATCCAAAGCGCGCCAAGAATCGTCGTATCCATCAAAAATTCGCTTGGTGACTTCGAAGTTTTGAACAAGCCTGTCTACTCTGGAAAGAGCCGTTGCGGCCTCTTCCGGCGATTCGTCTAAGGCGTGGATCAAACCGTTTATCAGATGGTCGGTTTGGGTTTTTGCGTCAAGCACGCTTGCGCTGGTTTGAATGCTTGAATCACATCCCCCAAGGCGACGGGCTTGCCAATCGTATAGGAGCTTTTCGCCATGGTACGCAGAATAGAAGTAAGTGTTGCGTTCTTCGAGCAGATTGCCCGAGGCGTAGTGGTACACCGATGTGTCCGTCATCTTGGTATCGCTCTGGTAAGAACTTCATTTGCCAGGCGCACGAGGTCAGGATCGTCACCCGAAGAATCGATCACCATGTCGGCGGAGGTCGGTGTTCCGAACGGGATGTCTATGCCGACCACATTTGATGTTTCGCCCTTATCAAATGCTGCATAGATGCCTTTGACGTCGCGCCGACGCAGCGTTTCAACGGGGGCGTCCATGAACACCTCGAAATACTCTGAAAAACGCGAACGGTTCTGCAGGCGCATGTCATCAAATATCGAGAGGATACAGCACAATACGTTGATGTTTTGACGATCCAACAATTCGCATAGGGCTACGATGCGGTCTGCGTTTTCTCGTCGGCCTTCGATCGTATAGGCATGTTCACCTTTGTTACTGCGAAATATTTCGCGCATTTCATCGCCGTCGAGAAATACCACATTGGTGGCGGTCTCGCGCCATTTTCGCACCACTTCACGACCAAGCGTCGTTTTTCCCGACCCAGACATACCAATCATCCAGATAACCATTCAGCGCTCTCCTCATGTAGATTGTCCGTCCACCGAAAGTCCAGAATTGGGGAGCGCAGTCGCCTTTGGAATTCCCTCAAGCGATGCAGAGATACTCATCCCGTGATGGCCGGCGCGCCGCACAGATTTCTAGTTAGCTTCTTTCAATACTCGCAGTACACTACAAGCCCACTAAACTGTTTTCCACGGCCTCAAAGCTGTTCGGTTTTCTGTCCCATGCAGATACCTGATCCGCAAAATGATCTTGTCGCTTTGCCTTGGTCACTGTAGCACTCTCAAGAGTTCAAACCGGGGGAAGCTGCAATGGGTACGGTCGGAGATGGAATTTCTGTGATGCCGGGCGCATGGAGCTTCGCAGGTGATACCCCGTCAAAGTTCGATGAGCATGTGAGCAAGTCAGTTCCCTTGTACCACGAAGGGCACGATTTGGTGTGTGACGTGTCTGACTTCTTCGTTAAGAGCAACTCTAAGGTTTACGAGATTGGCTGCTCGACCGGGACTTTGACGTACAAGATGGCCCAGCACAATCGGTCTAAACCCGATGCGGGATTTGTCGGAATTGATCTCGAAGGTGACATGATTCGCGTGGCTGAGGAGAAGCGCAGGCTGCCTGAGCACGAAGGCCTGAATGTTGAGTTTGGCGTTGGTGACGTGATCGTCGACCCTTTGGACAAGTGCGATATGATCGTTGCGTACTACACCGTGCAATTCATAGATCCGGCACATCGGCAAACAGTGATAGACAAATTCTACAATTCATTGAATTGGGGCGGTGCGCTGCTTTTGTTTGAAAAAGTTCGAGGAGCAGATGCGCGGTTTCAAGACATCCTAACTGCGCTTTACACCGACTATAAACTGCGGCGTGGCTATTCACCCCAAGACATCGTGTCGAAGTCCCGCAGCCTCAAAGGCATTCTCGATCCGTTTTCCACGCAGGGCAACTATGACATGCTGGCACGCGCAGGGTTCTCGGACATCAACTCCATCCAAAAGTACCTTTGCTTTGAAGGCATACTTGCCATCAAGTAAAGGCTCCCGAAAGGCTTAGCGTTAATGCGTGTCACATCTAATAAGGAGCGTTTCGATAATTTCGTTGCGCATTCGCCTGCGTTTTTTGACGATCTCGATGCCGATAACCTCGATAAGAAACATCAACGAATTGTTGCCCAGGCCTACGCTCAGTTTGAAGCTGCAACCGGAAGGGTGGGCGCTAACTATCGCAGCTGGGGCGAACAGTCTGATTTGACAGTGCCCGCACAGCTTTCTAGCGCTTACCTGAAAGCTCAAGGATTTGGCTTGGGCATAGCCAAGTGGGGATATCGTAGCCTCTTTCGGCGAGCACAAGATCGTAATCTGCGCCATGTACTAGAAGACGATGTTGCGTTGATTGATGAGCTTGGAGGTGGGAGTCTGATCGATGAAAACCCAGCCCATCTGTCGCCTGGTGCCCGTGAGTTCTATTTTCTCAAGGGAAGGTCAGTTTCGATGCGGTTTTTGCGCTATGTCTACCTTCTCAAAAGGATGGAAATTGAAGCGCTACTTCCAGAAAGCGGCGTTTGGGTCGATGTGGGCAGTTACTACGGTGGCTTGCAAGGGTTGGTTCGTAAATATCACCCCAAAACGAGCATAGTTATGGTGGACTTTCACCACCAACTCGCAAGGGCGTATATCTATCTGTCGCAGCTATTCGAAGATGCGACGCATGTCTTCCCAGATCAGGTGGATGCGGGCATTGACCTGAGATCTCTCCCTGAGGGGTCGATCACCTACGTTCCGGCCAAGAACTTTGATGCGATAGCGGATCAGAAAGTAGATCTGGCCAGCAACTTCTTCAGTTTTGGCGAGATGCGAAGACCAATTTGCAATGGCTACATGGACAGCGACATTTTTCGGAAAGCTAGCCGCACATATTTGGCAAATCGTTTTGTCAGCGCACCTTGGATCGAACCAACTTATGATACGGACGTTACGGTGTTGGACTACCAACGACAGGAGCGTAAGGTCTTGTATTTCGATACACTGCCGCTCCATTTCTTCTTACAGATAAAACGCGAAGTTCTTGGGACATCTCGAATGCGCAATTTGAGTTCACCCTACTTCGAGATGATTACTGCACCCGCTGAAATGTGACTGCGAGCACTACACGCCGCCATTTGTAGCGGATATCCTTCTTAATTGAATGCAGTCTTATTGGCGACCCCTTGTGGATCCCAGTTACCAGGCTTCGTCGGATCTAGTGGAAAGCGCTCAGTTCCAATACCTAACACGGCTTTCCTATAAAAAGCTTCTCGCAACAGCGAGCTGGAAGTAAGCCGTGCGACGCCTTCGTCGAATATGCTTTGATCAAACGTCTGGCCTGACAGTTCAAGATCGATTTTTTCAAGCTGATCTTTGGCAAGCCATTCTGTTAGGCATAAGTCAACCGGGTCGATCTTCTTTCGCCATCGTCCAACTGCTGCTAGTGGATCCACTTCTTCCACGAACGAACGGCTTTTTTGATCGTCCCATGGGTTGCCAAAGTGATCCGTATAATTCTCAGGGTTCAGCATTTGGTCTTCGAAATCTATTTCCAGGAAGTCGCAAATACCTCTGATCTCTCGTTCGCATTGAGTCTTAAGATTCTCAAACGTTAGAAAGTGAACCTGATCGGGTCGTTCCTGTGAAAGGCGGGTTCCGTAGTCAATTGCATCAATGGCGTTGAATAGTGCAATCAAGTAGTCATAGTTGGGTGCAATTGTAATTTTGCGAAAAGAGTTTACAATATCTCGCGGATCGCGAGCAATTACTATTGCTTTTCCGTTTGGATACATTTTCAAAAACTCTGGGATTTTTGTCCAAACGAGAGACTCCGCGTCTCCGAGAACATCCTTGGACGCATCTGGATAAACCTGTCTTAGTATCAAACTATTTGCCGTTGCATAACTATACCCAAGCGACGCTGCGGTTTTCATGCAAGTTGATGTTGAAATCTCGATCCCAAAACGATTATTCATACGATAACTGAAGTCGGATATGAGTTGTTCAAAGTTATTTGGATCCTCTATTGGATCATATCGATTATACCCAAACCGAAAGAAATTTAGCGTATCGAATGTCATAGATACACGAGAGTTTGCGCTGATTACTCTGGAAAGATAAGATGAACCACTCCGCATTGTGTTCGTAAGTAAAATATTTTTTTGTATCGTTTCCATTGGTTGCCTTCTTTGGGCTAGCGTATCAACTGGGCGATGATGCTTAAGGTTATTGGCTTTTTGCGAACTGCAGGTGGCTTAATCTCCTTGCAATTACACAAGTTCGAAGACTAGCATAACGTCGCAAATCACTCGTGCTGGGGTACTATATATCCGGCTGTAGATAGTTTCGAAGAGCCATTTTGTTCAGTTATTTGAGCCCTCTTGATGTTTGTCAATGGAGAATCATTCTGCTCAATGAGGCTGGCGGGCCTTGGCCTTTGCAAGGCTTGAATGCTACGATGTGATTTTGCGGGATTAAAAGGTTTGCGCCTGGATGTTTGGAAATACCGACATTTTACTGACGAGTGGAGTGGTCTTGTTTGGGCGCAGGAATATTAACCGTTCGAAGTCGGGCCAATTCTAGAGGGTGTCGCGTCCTAAGCTATTGATAACTGGCGGGTCTGGGCTCTTAGCGCTCAATTGGGCGGCGTTTGCATCCGACCGTTATGACGTGACACTGGTTCTACATCAGCGGTTGGTCGAGGTGAGCTTTGCCTCCAGTATCCAAGTCGATTTGGCCGATCACTTGGCAGTCAGTAGGATGCTGTCTGAGCATGAAGCGGATGTGCTCGTGAACTGCGCGGCGATGACAAGCGTTGAAGCCTGCGAGGCGGCTCCGGCGATGGCTCATGCAATCAATGCTGACTTGCCACAAACCTTGGCTGCCGCCTGCCAGGCATCAGGTGTGGCTTACGTCCAAATCTCCACAGATCACCTATTTTCAGGTGCGTCATCGTTCAGCCGAGAGTCTGATCCGGTTAACCCGCAAAATGAGTATGCCAAGTCGAAACTGGCAGGCGAAGTTGCGGTTTTGCAGACCAATGCAAATGCGATCATCGCGAGAACCAATTTCTTCGGTTGGGGTACGACATATCGCCGTTCGTTTTCCGACTGGATCCTATCCTCGCTAGATGCCGGCGCGGATTTAAATCTGTTCGAAGATGCCTTCTTTAGCCCAATCTACATTCGGTTCGTGTTCGAAGCTGTAGACCGACTGCTCCGAAGCGAGAGACACGGTTTGTTCAACTGTTGTGGGAACGATCGACTTTCAAAGTATGAGTTCGGGTTGATCCTTGCCAAAGCCGTTGGTTACCCCAGCCAGTCGATCAACCGGGCGCGCCTTACGGATCGCGAAGAACTCGTGAAGAGGCCGCTCGACATGTCGCTGTCGCCGGACAAACTATCAAAGACTTTGGGAGTTGGTGCGCCAAGCCTCGCCGACAGTATTGCCGCCATGTTCGCGGATGCTGAGTTACCTGAAATCAAAGAGCTGCGCAGGTTGAAGTAAGTCAATAGATTTAGGTGCTGAGTGTTGCAAACTCTCTAAGCAAGCGCAGCCCAACTGCGCCACTGCGCTCAGGGTGGAACTGGGTTCCAAAAATGTTGTCCCGACCGGCAGCGGCGCAGAATTGAATGCCGTTGTATTGGGCTGTTGCTAAGATGTGTTTGGGGTCATTTGGCCGTACTGCAAATGAATGCACAAAGTAGAATTGGCTTCCAGGCGCACAGCTTCGAAGAGGTGAAGTCTGACCAAACTCCTGTCCGAAAGTCGGTCCGGGCTCCAATCCGCTCCACGCGATATGTGGGATCTTGAGCGGTTCTCCTGTCGAGGCAACCAAGGGCAAAGGGGCAACATCGCCTCCGATCAACCCCAGACCGTTCGTCTTCCCTTGTTCGAGACCATTGTCCATCATCACTTGGAGGCCAACGCAAATCCCAAACAATAAGCGGCCCGAGGCGACAAATTTTGTAATGCCATCGAGTAGGCCAAGTTGATCGAGTAACTTTATTGCATTCGGGAAAGCCCCAACACCAGGTAAAATCGCTCGGTCATATTTTTGGAGTTCGGTCGCAGTTTCAACGATCGCAAATGGGATGTCGTGAGACTTGAGCGCATTGCAAATACTAAAAATGTTGCCGCAGTTGTAATCGATGATTGCGACGGTCTTCATGTCCGAACTTCCAAACCTAGCTCTTGCGCAGCCTTTTTTATGTCGGGCAGAGATGCGCGCTGATAGTGCAGCATGTCCGCCACAGCGATTGCGTCGGCTCCATGAGAAACCGCCTGCTGCATATGCTCTGGCTGGCCAAGCCCACCTGACACGATGACCGGAACCGATGTCGCGCGCGATACAACTTCGATCAAATCTGTGTCGAAGCCCTTGCGGGTCCCTTCACGGTCAACAGAGGTCAACAAGATTTCCCCGGCCCCAAGTTCCACAGCTTCTTGCGCCCAAACCACGACATCCTTGTTGCTGTGTTCACGGCCATTATCATAAAGGGCTTCCCACCCCTTAACACCCGCGCGGGACTTGGCTTGGATCTCGACCACAATAGCCTGAGAGCCGAACTGCGCAGAGAGTTCAGAGATCAAATGAGGCCGCTCGAGTGCTGCGGAGTTCAAGGAAATCTTGTCGGCTCCAGATCTCAGCATTTGGGACACATCTTCTGTACTACGAATGCCGCCCCCGACAGTAAGGGGAACGAAGGCCTCAGCGGCCGTCTGCCTGACGATATCGTAAAGGCTATTGCGTCCATAGAGCGAGGCGACGACGTCAGAAAAAATGAGCTCGTCGGCACCCTGTTCATAGTATCGTTTAGCAAATTCTGCCGGATCGCCGACCTTTCGCAACCCCTCAAGCTGCACCGACTTAATGACGAAGCTGCCTTTGATGTCCAAACGAGGGATTATGCGCAGTTGCGGCATGACCTTTAGGAGCCGTCGAACACGGTTTTGCGAAGGCGCCACTTTCCATCGTCGTGGGTCCAAAGATGAGGCGACCGAAAGCTATCCGCCAAATTGTCGAAATAGCTCCTGTCCATAATCGGCTGTTCGAACATCTCGGAAGCGACGGGATATTCAGTCTCTGGGATAGACAAGTATTCGAAGATTTCGTCAGCGAACCTATCTGGAAATTCACCATCAAACCGCCTCACCAATGCGACGCCTTCGTCCCGGTCGATGTCGCCGCTTCGGACTTCCTGGGAGGCATCATAAGTCGCCCGCCCGATCCCGAACTTGATGTGGGTTGTGTAGTAGTGGAAGTCGTCGATCTTGTCGTCGATTGAGTTGTACTTGCTGTATGTTCCCGGGGTACGTTCGGGAGCAGCTTCGAACCCTCCATGCTCATGCGCATAGTAGTAAGCTGCCTGGGGGTGCCATTTTAGATAGTAGCCAAGATAGTGAACCTGCACGCCACTTTCGATCAAGAGCTGTGGGTCATTGGGCAGGTACAAATCGAGATCGACCTGATCCATACCAAAATCATCGACCAACGATTGAACGGAGGTTCCGCCTAAGAATACACTCGATTTGTCGGTTGAAGAGTAATACTTAAAACTTCTTATACTGCTTTCATTGTCCTCGATCGGGTTGCCATATTCGGCCTCGTTTTCTCCATAAAAAACAAGCTCGATACCAAGCTTTTGTGCCATCTGAGGGCCGATTTGTTTTTGCCCCAAGATGAATGGCTGAAAGGGATGAAACAGGTTTTCAACGGCGAGCCGTGTTAACAGGCGATGCGCTTTGCCATTTGGTGTTACCAGATAGTTGTCGAACCCGGCATGTATCCAGCGCTGGAGATTGCGCCACCCCCACTCGGTAAAGATGTGGGGTGCCCAGGTCACCGTCAGAGGGTGCATCCCATATTTATATTTCAGAATATGCGCCTGGAAGAAGCTGTCTTTTCCGCCCGATCCTGGCACCAGACAATCGTAGCTTCCGTCATTTTTGCGATAGCGATCACAAAGCTCGCGCAGTTCTTCTTCCCGCGCGTCCCAATCGACTTCATCGTTCTTCCGTTTTGTCGTCCGACAAGCGTCGCAGACACCATGTTTATCGAATGCGATTGTTTTCTTCAAACTGTCCTTGGTGTGGGCTGTTTCAACAGCTGAGTTCGGCCGTTGGTTCGAGATAACGCATGATGAACAGAAGCTTATCTCGTTGGGGAGCCCATATAGGGCTTTATGCGGCGTTTGATTGGGTGCGAAGTCATCCAGGTTTATGTCGCGTCGTGCTGGGTAAGCTGGGGGGCGCATCTAATCTTCCTGCCAACAAATTTGTAAGTCGCCTACGTCACTTATCATACTTGTTTCTAACGGCAACAAGCTCTTCATGATGGCCGACATCTGACCAGTTTTCATGTATGGGATACATTGAAACCGTGTCCCCTGAAGCGACCACATCCCTTAGAAGATCCGGCATATCGACGTGGTTTGGTTCGGTCATACCATTCGCGATACGGGCATCGATCACATAGATGCCAGCGTTGATAAAATACCGATACTCAGGTTTCTCTGTGATAGATTCAACGCGCAGGTCACGTCCTTCAACGACCCCGAACGGTATTTGAACGGTATGGTCTCTGACCGCCATTGTTGCAGCAGATTTCTGGCGTGTATGAAATTCCAGAAGCTCCAGAAAATTGACAGAGCTTATGACATCGCCATTGGCGACAACGATGGGGGCCGACTGATCTGGAAGAAGCGAGAGAGCCCCACCCGTTCCCAAAGGCTCTTCTTCTTCGACATATGCGATATGCGCACCCCAACCGCTCCCGTCTCCGAAATACTCTTTAATGATTTCTGCGCGATAGTGCGTAGAGATCACAAACTGGCTGAACCCTGCATCCAAAAACTGCTGCAGTATGACCTCAAGCATTGGACGGTCGCCGATCTTCAACATCGGTTTTGGAGTGTCAGCGGTCAGCGGTAGCAGGCGTTTCCCGAACCCCCCTGCCATGAGCAGCACAGTGTTTGGCACATGGGGCTGGTTTATGAGGTCTTTCATTGTCCTGAGGTCAATGAAGTGGCCCTCCTCGTCGACTAGCGGAACATGCTCGATCTGATTGACAATCATCACCTGCTTTATCGCTGCGTCAGAGCTGCCGGTAAGTGCAGTTTTTGGGGCGTGGTTCATGAACTGTTCGACAGGGCAATCCATCTGAAAGTTCTTCAGCAAGGCCCTGCGGATGTCACCGTCAGTGACGCTTCCAACGACTTTGGAACTTTGATCGACAACAACGACAATCTGTCTTCTGTTTGAAGACAGCTTGGCGATCGCTTCCTTCATGGAAGCGCCCGGACCAAGCGTGCACATTTCCAAGTCTTTGCTGGAAAGCTCAGAATTTACTTCGTTTTCCACCGTTAGGCCTTTTTGCTACGTAGTGTATCGCGTTAGAGGTCTATGGCATGCGCAATGGATGAAGCCAATACGGCTAGATCGCGCGCGCTGGGTTGCCAACAACGGTTGTTCCAGCCTCGACATTCTTCGTCACCACGGCACCTGCCCCAACAATTGCCCCACCTCCAATGTGTAGATTTTGAAGCGCAACCGCGCCTGCTCCAAAATGAACGCCTGCGCCGATCTTGACCCCGCCGCACACGACTGCGCCGGGAGCAATATGGCTGTGCGGTCCGACTTCGACATCGTGCTCAAGGATTGCCCCGGTGTTGATCAAGACGTTGGCCCCAACTTTGCATCCGACTTGAGCGACAGCGTTTGTGAGAAGTATGATCGCCTCTGGCATTGCGGTATCAAAATGGACCTGTGCGGAGGTATCCTGGATACTCATGAACTCCGCACCTGAGGCCTTGGCATTCAGATAAACTCTCGTTCGGAGCTCGCAGTTTTTTACGGAACCAATCCCGTTGATGAAAACGGCTCCATCACGTGCGAAGCTCTCCAAGACCTCGTCTTGTCCCAGCCAAACCATATCGTCCGATGGTTTGAGCTTGGAGATGTAGCCTTTGACGGCGATCCCGCGCCTCAACAAAATTGCACCAAGCATTTTGGCATGAGAGCCGCCCCCAAGGATCACAACATCTCGTTTGGGGTTGTTCACGGCAGCTTCGCCCCCGCTTCTACGTCGTCTTCGGCAGGTCGCGTGAGCAAATCCCAGTACTCCATTGGAGAAACGCCATCACCCGGGCGCAGCGAAGACAGATCGCCTGCGGCAAGAGTTTGACCTTTGGAGATATTTCTCGCTGCATGAAGCGATTTGCGCGCAACCTTTCGCGTCTCAAGCTCGATTTCGGTAGGCTGTTTCCTGCAAGAGCCAATCGCTTGCTCTACTTTGTGAATGCCTTGAACCAGATCACGCAATTCGTCGGGCTCCAGCGAGGCGGCATGGTCTGGGCCTGGAAGAGATCGGTCCAGGGTGAAGTGTTTTTCAATAACGCTTGCACCGCGCGCAACGGCAGCAAATGAAATCTCGTTTCCAACAGTATGATCAGAGTACCCTACAGCCAGCCCAAAGGCCTGTTTGAGAGTGTCCATTGCCGCGAGGTTGGTATCTTCCGGAGAAGCCGGATAGTCGGATGTGCAATGCAGCAGGGTGACTTTCTGTTGCAACGTGGTCCAGGCGCCTTGATTTGTCAGCGACATCAGAAAGTCTGACCTGGATCGCGGGGACGCATCTGTCGACATGCCAAAAGCCAGGACACCAAGCGCTTCCTCCACTTCGGATAGGGATGACATCCCCGTCGACAAAAGCACATTGGCTCCTGTGCGCGCGACGTCCAAAAGCAGCGGTCCATTGGTCAGTTCTCCGGAACCCAGTTTGATGTCGCGCAACCCAAACTCCGAGATGAGGAGTTCAAGACTAGACCCGTCAAATGGGGAGGAAAGGAAGCGTATCCCACGCTTCTGGCAATGTTGGATTATCTTCTTGTGATCCGCGGCGTCAAGCTCAAGCTTGCGCAGCATGTCCAGTTGACTGTCGCCGTCCGCTGACCGTTTTTGATAATCGGCTTTTTGAGCGCTCTTGCTTACCAGATCAGTTGCCTTGAAGGTCTGAAACTTAACGACGTTTGCGCCGGCTTCCGCTGCTGCGTCCACCAGTTCCAGAGCCATTTCGATTTCGCCATTGTGGTTTACACCAGCTTCAGCAATCACGGTTGTTTTCTGGCTCATACGTCGCGCTCCTGAAGTTCCCTTCGGATCAGAGATTTAGGATCGTCGATAGGTCTCAATCTGTCCAGTATAGCTTCGGCGGCTTTTCCATCCCCATAAGGATTGCTCACCTCTGAACGCTGCCCCGTCTGTGCCCAAGCCCTTGCCGCATTTACGGTGCTCAGGATTTCCGCCTTCTGTGGCTTGCAGTTAAAAACAGAGGACGCTTGCTCGCGTCCCTTTTGCCGATCTCCTATGTTCACCGTGGGAACCCCAAAGCTGGGCGCCTCGTAAAGGCCGCTTGACGAGTTCCCGACCAAGGCAGACGCGTGTTTCAATGCAGAGAAGTAGAGCTTTGATCCTAGGTTTGTTCTGTAGATTGCGTTCTGCCGTCGACCCGCAAGATCCTGAAACGCCATATCTATTTTAGACGCCCCGGGATCCGCATTGCTTCCTGTCAGCAAGAGCCCTACCTCAGGAAGCGCTTCTAGTGCAGATATCAGCTCTTCGAGGTGTTGATTGGAGTTCTGAGCGAGTGTCTCCGGATGGAAACTAACAAGCAAGAACTCTGTATCCGGATCAAACCCTAGAAGCCGTTCAAACTCTTTCCGGCCAAATGTCGGAATTGCCTTGATGCGGTCGATTCCGGTGCTGCCGCTGACGGTGATACGGTCGGGGTCTTCACCCATCTGGATCAGTCTACGGGCGGCGCCTTCGCTTGTTGGAAAGTGCAAAGATGCCATTTTCGAAACAGCGTGCCGAATTGCATCGTCAAAGGCGCCCAAAGTTAGATCACCGCCGCAAAGATGCACGATCGGGATTCTCGACACTAGGGCGGCTGATGCTGCGGCGAGGATTTCATACCTATCGCCCAAGACGATCATCAGATCTGGATCAAACGAGGCTAAGACCTCACCAATCCCAGCGATACACCTGCCCATGGCGTGGCAAATCTCGCTTTCGGACGGGCTCGCGCCGATTGACATATCCACTATGAAATCCGCGTTGAAACCATCGTCTTTGATGGCTTGAGCTGATGCTCGGTCGCTTTCGCAATGCTGACCAGTCAAACAAAGCCTTGCATCGAAATCGCTCTGGTCCTTGATCAGGCTGAGCAGCGGTTGCAACAAACCCCAATCTGCTCTGGTCCCTGATACAAAAAGGACCTTCATGCAGCACCAAGCCATGCAGACGAAGGCACGTTGATCAGCCTCTTCTCGAAGCTCTCGGTAGCTGGAAGTTTGGACCGAGGATTGCTTTTGAAAAACTCCAATGTATGCAATGCCCGCCAGACAGGTCGACACTGAAGCCCCGCGGCGTTTGTGGCGCGGAGTATGTCGTCGCGAACTTCCAAGTCGGGGGTCTTCAATACAAGCGTGTTTAGCCAGAAGTTACTTTTGCAGTTTGCAGGCTCTTGGAACATCTCAATGTCTTCCAAATCTTTGAATGCCTCAAAGTATTTATCAGCAAGCGCACGTTTTTGCAGGAGACGCTCAGGCAGTTGCTCAAGTTGGGCGCACCCCAGGGCTGCGTTCAGGTTGGGCATGCGAAAATTGTAGCCGACCTCGTCATGAACGAATTCCCATTGGTGAGGTAGTTTTGCAGTCGTGCTCAGATGCTTTGCCCGCGTCGCAAGCGTTGCGTCGTTCGTGACGATCGCACCACCACCACCAGTGGTGAGTGTCTTGTTCCCATTGAACGACAGAGCGGCGACATGACCCAAACTGCCACAAGGGCTTCCGAAATACTCGCTTCCCAAAGCTTCGGCAGCGTCTTCAACGATATGCAGACCAAACTCTTCGGCGACCTGCCAAATTTTACGCATGGAAGCGGGATGTCCGAACACATGCATAGGGACCACAGCAGAAATTCTCGCCCCGGTCGCTTTGTTTATCAGAGCGCTATTTTGCGCGCGGCAGTTCTGCCGAAGGTGTTCTTCAAGCGCTGTGGGCGATAGCCCGAGAGTGTCAGGGTCGATATCAATGAAATGCGGTTTGGCTCCCAGATGCACAACGGCATTTGCTGTCGCCACAAACGACAGAGAAGGTACGAGCACCTCGTCGCCCGGCTTCACCCCGACCACTTGCAGAGCCATCTGAAGCGCGGCGGTCCCATTCACCAACGCGACACCAAATTTTGTGCCACAGGATTCCGCGACCTTGTATTCGAACTCGTCAACGTAGCGGCCAACAGAGGACACCCACCCAGTGTCCAGACAATCTTTAACCTTTTCCCATTCCGACCCGTTGAACTCCGGCGCATGCAAAGGCACAGGCCTTGGTGCATTTCCAACAACCAGATTTATTCTCTCGACGATGTCTTTGGATATGGATGGCATGCGCGAGGTCATCAGACGTTGTACATATCGGTCTTGAGACCCGCGAGGTTTTTGGGGTCTTTCAACCACTCTGCGGTTAACCTGACACCTTCTTTAAAACCGTCCCTTCCGCCGTGTTTTGGCTTCCAGCCAAAGAGAGCCTGGGCATCGGCAGTTCCAGCAAAAAGACGATCAACTTCGCTCGCCTCAGGCCTCATGCGCGTGGGGTCGGCAACTATTTTGATGTTTGCCCCCATGGCCTCTGCGATCGCCTCCGCTGTGTCTGCGATCGAGATCTCAAACCCACTTCCAATATTCGTGACACGCCCAACAGTTGCGTCGCACTGCATACATTGGACGAACCCTCGCGCGGTGTCGCGTACATAGGTAAAATCTCGTGTGGGGCTGAGTGCTCCCAACTTAATCTCTTGTGCCCCTGCTGCGATTTGCCCGATGATGGTGGGAATGACGGCGCGTGCCGATTGTCGCGGTCCGTAAGTGTTGAACGGCCTGAGAACTGCGACCGGAAGCTCAAACGAAGCGTGGAAGGACAGTGCAAGCTGGTCCGCCGCAACTTTTGTCGCTGCGTAAGGTGATTGAGCATTCAGCGGATGCTGCTCAGTAATCGGTACAAACTGAGCCGAGCCATAAACCTCTGAGGTTGACGTGCACACCACACGACTAACAGCGTGTCGCCGGGAGGCTTGTAGAACATTCAGTGTGCCGGAGACGTTTGTTTCCACGTACGAATGTGGCGCTTGGTAACTAAATGGAATAGCAATTAGCGCCGCTAGGTGGAGAACTATGTCACATCCTTTAACAGCAGAATCCACAGCATCAGGGTCTCTGATGTCTCCAGTAATAACCTCGAATTTGTCTGCGATATTAGGATCAATACGATCCAGCCAGCCCCAAGAATTGAAAGAGTTGTAAAAAGAAAACGCTCGAACATCGAAGCCGTCATCGACCAAGGTTTCTACCAGATGCGATCCAATGAATCCGTCGGCGCCTGTAACTAGAACTTTCATACCTTGCTTTCATTTGTTTGCATTACCTCAAAAGTTTGAAGGCTTTGTCGGTCTTTCGTCTCCAATGAGCGCCATCAATTTCCAACTAGCCCGCATCTTAGTCAAAGCATAGCTTATTTCGAAAAAGCGAATTCGCCCAGTTATGAGCAGGTGTCGTGACATCGGGATCAGATTCGCCCGATCGCAGTGGCGTTCTGTTCGATCCAGCCGCGCAGCTCTTCGACACTCATCCATTCGTTATTGACGTCTGAAGAATAGACAAAGTCCGAGGCCACTAGTTTGCCATCGCCAATGCGCTCTGCTGAACTGGCCCAGCCGTGGATAGCAGGCAGAATCTTATAATGCCCGTCATAAGCATAGGTGAAGGGCGCGTCTTCCGGCCCAATCATCTGCTCATGGATCTTCTCACCGGGGCGGATGCCGATAATCTTGTGAGATGCTTCAGGTGCAACTGCACGCGCAATATCCCCAATACCGATAGAGGGGATGCGTTTGACATAAATCTCACCACCATTAGTGTCTTCAAAAGCGTGCCAAACCAGTTCAACCCCTTGTTCAAGCGTGATCATGAAACGTGTCATTCGTGGATCGGTGATCGGCAGCTCACCCGTATCTTTGAGGGACTGAAAGAAGGGGATTACTGACCCGCGTGAACCCATGACATTTCCATAACGCACAACGGCAAACATGGTCTTATGCTGGTTGTTGTAGGAATTGGCGGCTATAAACAACTTGTCAGAGGCCAACTTCGTGGCACCATAAAGGTTAATAGGATTACTGGCCTTATCTGTCGACAGGGCCACCACCTTGGTGATCCCATGGTCGATGCAAGCATCGATCAGATGCATCGCCCCGTTGATATTGGTCTTGATGCATTCCATCGGATTGTACTCGGCCGTTGGAACAATCTTGGTTGCTGCGGCATGCACAACGTAATCGACACCATCCAAAGCGCGTTTCAAGCGCTCCGGGTCACGCACATCACCGATCAGAAACTGGACGCGAGAATCGTTCTGGTAGCGCTGCGCCATCGTCCATTGCTTCATTTCATCGCGCGAGAAGATGATGATCTTCTTCGGGTTGTAGCGCGCCAAAGTCATGGCAACGAATTTATGGCCGAAGGATCCGGTCCCACCGGTAATTAAGATTATCGAATTTTCCAGCATCCATTCACCCGACTATTAATCTCAACTGTCTTATCTGGGCTTTTAATTTGTTTCCAGCAGATGTGAAAAAAGTAGGCTAGAAAATAGGGCTCTCCTGCTTGTTCTTTGAAAATCTTCACCTTTTGGACGGCATTTTTAGATATAACACAATGAAATAAAACGGTATTTTTTGTGAGACATATTGCACAGCTCGGGCTTTTGTGTTAAAAATATCTCTTTGGAGTGTTTCGCACGGACTTACTAGCTCCACGACCTTCTGCTTAATTTATTTCACCCGTTAGCGGGATGCTTCTACGCTCTACAAGGTCTAATCCTGCATTTGGTAAAACAGTAAGCGCATTTGTGGTTTAACAAGTACGTCAGCGGGACCAACCACATGTTGAGACTGACCTGCAAAAGCGGATGCAGAGCCTAATGGCACCCGACCAGTCTCAGGTATAGTGCAAACTGGTATCACGTCTAATCACCCGAACTTTGCTAGGCGATGCTGGACTGGGCCATCATATGGGCGTAAAAAGGGCGGGCGGTACGTGTACCACAGTTGATGCCATTGACAGATCTCATCCAATAAGAACTCTGCACCTTGCCAGTCCCAAGTCATAAAATCTAAAACTTCACCCGCGGGAAGAACTTTGCGGAGTCTGTTGCAATTGTAGTGCCAAGCAAAATTAGCGCGGATGAAGCGGAAATAGGATTGGACAATATCGTGGTTCATTTCTTGGAAGGACGCTATGTTGACCACGAGATCGATGTCGCAAGCACCCAGCTCTATTGCGTGTTGGGCTGGTACCAAGACAACCTTGGTGTCTGGTTGTTTTAACGCGCTTCTAAGATTTTCAGCAGAATTTGAAATCTGAACGGAATTCTTGTCGAGACCTGGCAAGGCTTCCAGAAGTTCGAGATCACTTAGCAAGACATCAGCGAGATTTATACTTACTATTTTTTGGTAGAGACCACTTGCCAGAGCCGCCGCCACAAAGTTGGTTTGCCCATCCCCGATGACCGTTACGTTTCGAGGACTGCTCATTTTCTGGTGGTGTGCTCTCAGCAAGTCCAACGTACAGGCGTGTCTAAGGCAGTCCATATCCAACGCACGGCCCTGTGTTTTAGTATAATTTGAGGCCTCCCTATAGGCTGGTCCTTCAAACACAGGGTGGTTTTTACCAAGCACACGCCGCTGCAAGTGGTCGTGTACTTTCTGATGCAACCAAGTGCGCCTAGCGCGGCCACCAAACCCCGAAATTCCGCTAACGGTCCCGTCCCTATTTAACGTTCGTTCGTTGGTATAATGCTGCCAATGCGATGACTTCTGAATATCGCTCTGGGGGATCTCAGAGCGTAAAACGGAGGCAATGGCTTGGAATTTTCTAGTTGTCATCTAAAGGCGTTTCCTTTCCCGTTTGCGCAGTTTAGGGCCTTTATCGGCAAGTCGCAGAGACGCAGCTAACCATTAGTACCTATCACGATGCTTAGTCCCGTAGCTGGCCTAACGTATCTTCATAAAAGCCCACAAAGTGGTCCAAAATCTCATCTTGTGAGAATTCTTCTTGCGACCGAACCAGCGCGGCGCGGCCGAGTTCTCTACGCCAGCTTGCATCTTTGATCATTCTTTCCATCGCCTCCGACAGGCCGTTGGCATCCCCCGGAGAGAACATGAGACCGGTTTTTTCGACGACAATCGCATCTGAAATCCCATATATGCGTGATCCGATACTTGGCAGGCCAAGTGCTGCTGCCTCTATAACCACTACGCCAAACCCTTCCCGAAAACTGGGCAAGACCAGCACGTCGGTTGCGATCATTTCTTGTTCAGGCGTGGCGGTATAGGGCAGCAGGAGCAGTCGGTCTGCCGCATCTGAGCACAGGTTGGAACGGATAGTCTCTCCAAGATCATCTTCGTCTGGTCCGACGATCAAGAGCTTGAGATTGGAATAATGCTTGGCAAGCCTGGCAAATGCGTCGACGAGCACCATGACACCTTTGTCGCGCTTCAGACGTCCCAGATACATGAAAACGACATCATCGCCTGCGATCCCAAGCTCAGCCCGCCGCCGCGCGCGCGCGGTGGCGTCGGGTCGGAAGCGCTCGAGATCGACCCCACCGATCGATCCCGCTCCGAGAACGTGGCCTTGCCTTGACCTCAGCACCCCTTCAGATCGAAGAAAATTGCGTTCAGAGGCACTGACTACGGTAACGTCGGTGCACAAGCGCGCGACAAGCATATCCAAAGCCCGGAATACGCGGCGTTTCAGACCCGTACTGTTGCACCAGACCTCGCCTTGAAACGTATGAACCCGGATCGGAATGCGCGCAGCCCAAGCCGCCAAGATACCCAATAGTCCGGCTTTGGGGGTGATGGTGTGCACCATTTCGAACTTGTAGCGACGACAAAGGCGCCAAATGACCCAAAGGGCTTGTAGATCAGCCGCCAAAGCGACCTCACGGCGAATGGGAATGGGCAGTATCTTTACTGGGAGATCATATGGTGCCAGCGCTTCCGGCGCATCGGCCGGCACCATGAGTGTCAAATCGTACAGCTCTCCCAGCCGTCGCAGATGCGGGATCAAGAAAGAGCGCACCATGAAAGCCGCGTGAACGATCATGGCAATCTTCGGGCGGTTGGATGTGGCAGGCGTGAGCGTCATGGGGCCACTCTTCGCCTGCGAAAACTGCACATCATGCAATGGGCAAATCCCTGCACCGTTCCCACCCATTGCCCGCGTACTTCGGCCGTTGGGTGACGCAATCCAAGACTGCGCCCTAGAATCTGGCCAAAAAGCATCCAAAAAAACGCTACCTTGGACAGATCCGCATTCTGCTCCACGAAGAAGGCGCGCCATAACACAGCCGTCCGCGTTCGCGACCGCGCGCGTTCATAGCTTTGCGGCAGAATATCATCGACATGCAATGCACGAGCTTCGGCACAGGCCAGCAAGACATGCGACTTACCGATCGGATAGCTGAAGATCAGATCTTCGCAAATAGCCCAAGGGACAGATCCGACAGGGTTTTTATATTTTTCCAATATATCCCGACGCCAAAGCGTTGCTCCACCCAGTAGCCAATCGCATTTGATCGACACATCAATGCCTGACAACGGTGCATTATACCCAGAGACCCAAACCCGCCCGAAAGGGCGTGAGTTCATCGCAAAGAGTGTTCGGAACATCGAAGGGGCTTGCTCCGGCATATTTGTAAGATTGAAGCTGATCCCTGCAGGGTCTTCTTCTTGCGCATTCCAATACTCTCGGATCACTCCAAACGCCTCCGGAGAGAACTGAATATCATCGTCGATATGCGCCACCGCTCGGATCTGCGGAGCAAGAGATCCCATGGCATAATTGCGTTGCACGATCTGTCCCGGCTCAGGGCAGGGCAGCCACATCACGTTTAAACGATCCGCAAAGCTCACCACCAGGTCTTCGACATCCTGTCCTCCATCAGCAATGATGACCTGACCCGGCGGCGCAGTCTGGGCTGCCAAGGTTTCCAGCATCTTGCGCAGCTGAACCGGTCGCCCCTTCGTGGGGGTGATCACACAGATCTCGTCAGACTGAAGTGCGCGCGTCATGGGACGTCCCAGTACTGTTTGAGCTTGTATGTATAAGTTCGGTGATCTCGCGCAATGCGGATGCCCGGGGTGGGGTGAAGTACCTCTGGCAGTAGGTTTGCAGCGCCTCGCGTGCCTGTTGAGATGTTTCTCTCCGCAAGGCTGCCGAGAGCGCCTTGCCTGATCCGATTTCATTATGCCATGCACCCAGACAGGCCTCCAGGGGATCAAGGCAAACAGGCTCCCCTTCCGCACGCAAATAAATCGGCCGCAACCCTGACAGCCCTGCGGTGAGCGCAACTGTGCTGCCTCGATAAAGAACAGCGTCACACAGGGCCAGATCTTGCTCAAGAGGGGCTACAGACCATTTCACATTCGTGGGCAGGTCCCGCAATTCAGGCATCTCCGATTCAACAAGAGTGCGAGACAGAACCGGATGCAAACGCAAGCGTAAGCGCAGGTCCGGGCTGTGTTCTGCAGCCTCGAGTGCTGCTTGAAAGAGCCGCTTTGTTTCCCCAAGAATGCCTTCAGGAGCGACAAGACAGATCAGGTTATCCGGTTGGAAATCACTGCGAACACTAGGCGCATCGAACTGTCGCCGCACCGACCCCAAAGGCATCACCGGTGTCCCTTGCAAAGCAGTCTCAGTGGCAAACCATTTAGCAGACACTTCACCTGCAGTTAAAACCCCATCAGGATCATACCCGCCGCCAAGCTTCCAGCCAGAGGCTGCGGTCTTCGGAAATAGAATAGTGTGATGATACCCAAGGCAGAGAATTCCCGGATGGGCGCGCCGTGCCGCAGCCATCGCCAGACGTTCCCAAGCATGACCCTCAAAGGTGAGTACCAATAGACTTGGGCGCAGCTTTCGAACCAGTTTTTCAACCTGATCTGCTGTCCGTAAAGCCGTCAGGCTGCGTCCGGTTACTGGTGTGGCCTTCAGAAATGCTGCAATCTCCAGCTCCCCTTGTGACCTGGATTCCGGTAAGTTGCGCACAGCCTCCCGCAACCGTTCTGCCATCCTCCATTCCTGACGAAACCCCGCAAGACGGCCTAATACGATTCTTGGTATTTTTGTTGCGTTCCAAAGCGTCCGCAATGCATCTGGAGATACTTGGGTATGGTTCAGCAGGGCGACCACCACTCGCGTGCTCTCATGGGCAGCGCATTGTGCGGGGATGTCGCCAAAATACAAATCCCGCCCGGTTGATGCCTCTTCAGGGTCGGTCAGATGAGACAAAAATAGGATGTCTGCGTTTTTCGGAAGCGGATCTCCCATCCAATCCGGCTGCTTTTTCAAGATGGCAAGGACAGACAAAATATACGGTCCAAGTCTTGCCCTGAGACGGTCCCTCCAAGATGCTTTGGCCGTGAATAAGTCAGGATAATGCGCTAGCGTTTCAGGATGCGCGTTGCGCAAATGAAGGGGTGCTAGCGCAATATGCGCTTCCCTCTCCGGTGTAGTCCCTGCGTCTTGCAACAATGTACAGCAAGCGTTTGCCAACCGGTCAAAACGCGTCGCAAATGACATAGAGGAACAGGTGCCTTCAGACATCAAGATGGACCCTCGCCTCATCAAATGAACCCAAAGTGCTCACTTTGCCATTGGCTACCCGCAGGATCATGTCACAGCCCCGCAAGGTGCTGTGACGGTGGGCAATCATGATTATCGTAAGATCAGTGCGCAAAGACGAAATTGCCTCCATCACCTCACGTTCAGTCATAGTATCGAGCGCACTGGTGGCTTCATCCAGAACCAATATCTGAGCCTCGCGATAGAGCGCCCGGGCTATTCCCAGTCTTTGACGTTGTCCTCCAGATAGATTGACGCCGGCTTCCCCAACAAAGGCGTCGATCTTCTCAGGGTACCTTTCGATGGCTTGAACAAGGTTGACCTGCCGTGCAGCGAGATAGGCACGCTCGCGGGAGATATCTTCAGCCTTCACTCCTAATGCGATGTTTTCGAGAAAACTTGTGTCACTCAGAAATACCAATTGTGGCACACATGAAATATTTGCACGCCATCCGGATATATCTGATGCGGATAGGGGCAAGCCGTCAATGCGGATCTGACCAGAGCTAGGCGGCAACATGCCGAGCAGAATGTCGACAAGCGTAGTTTTCCCAGATCCCGTTTCTCCGATGATACCGACACGTGCGCCTTTGGGGATTTCAAGTGAGACCTCCGATACGACTGGATGAGAGCCGCCTGGGTAGGTGTAACTCACTGCGTCGAACGCAACCGAGCGTTTAAACGGCAGAGCTACGGCTTGCGTGTCAGGGTTGGTACTGAGCCGCGGTGGTAGAGGTTGTTCGACCAATTCTAGGACATCTTTAAGGATCGCAGCAGATCCCATGGCGGAAATAAAGGCAGCATATCCTTGTTGTAGGGCCGGCATCATGCGTTGTCCGGCAAAAGCGAGAGCTGCAAAAACAGGAAGGGCGTCTGTTGGATCCTCCGCAGTTTTAACCCAGAGATAGGCAAAGATGGCCAGAGAACCGATGGCGAAGGCTTCCAGTACAAAGCGGGGGAACTGGCTGAGATACCGGATATCGGCTTGGGCGAGGCGCAGGCTAACATCTGATTTGCGGAAATAGGTCGCAAAATGGTTTTGTGTTCCTGCCAGCAAAACATCCCGAATGCCCGCGAGACCTTCATTAAGCGATTTAAATACGCCTTTCTGCGCAGTAGAGATACGCTTTGCGCTGATGCGCACACGCCGCCGTACCATCAGGGTAATTCCGATATAGGCGGTACCAAAAAATATAATCGCGCCCAAGGCAACCGCGCTGTTGACTAGGATCATACCAGTCAAGATCGCGCAGAAAACCAATGTATTCGCCCAAAAATTCAAAACAGGCAGTAGAACGCCTGAGACCACGCCATCCACTTTGCGCGTGATCCCACTGATAACATCCGCCGAATTGCGCATCATGTGCACTTCGTAGGGCTGATACAGCGTACGTACAAAGATTTCGTGACCCAGATCAGCCCCCGCGAAGTAAGCAAAGCGAATGCTGAGGCGCAAAAACAAGATCCGTAAAATCGCGGCGCTGATCGCGGCAGAGACAAAAAGAACAGTAGCGGCAAAAATGAAGTCTTGCGTGTCCTGCAGTCCAAACCGCTCGATAAACGGGGAAAGCGTCGGTTGGTTAGCAACGGTTTCAGGAGTGAATATCGCAGTTACAAAGGGCAGTACCGCTCCAAGGCTTACGATCTCGGCGAAGGCGGCCACAATCATCAATCCAAACAACGCATAAAATTGCATGCGCCTCCGCTTCGGCAGGTAATTGATCAGCTGCAAGACCATTATAAAGAAGCCTGTTTGAAGGGGCGGGGCGGACAATTGGATCAAGCCTTTCGAGGAGCGGGCTTCAATGCGACACCCCGGAGCGACGCAAAACCTGCTGTACTGTCATCCAGAGAATTTTGAGGTCAAACCCCAAAGAGTGCCACTCAAGATACTCCGCATCATAGCCGACTTTGTCTGGAATAGGCAGATCGTCTCGCCCGTTGACTTGAGCCCACCCTGTTAAGCCCGGTACAAGCGCATGAATTCCACGTTCAGTCCGTGCCGCAATCAGATCGTCCTGGTTGAAAAGGGCCGGACGTGGTCCTACAAAGCTCATGTCCCCGCGTAGGATCGACCACAGTTGCGGTAGCTCATCGAGACTGCTTTTGCGCAATAAGCCCCCAATCGGTGTGAGGTGTTTTGCAGGGTCTTTCAAAAGATGTGTTGCGACGTTGGGTGTGTCGACACGCATGGAACGGAACTTAGGCATCCAGAACATAACATTGTCGCGTCCGACTCGCTGAGACCAGTAAAACATAGGCCCTTTAGAGGTGAACTTCACCGCGAGCATCACTGCCAGAAAAGGCAGAAGGAGAAGTACCGCAAATATGCCGACTGCAAACAAATCAAACAGGCGTTTCATCATGGTCGGTGGCTATTGGTTCAACACTGCCTCAATCGCCGGGTGCAAATGTAGCAAGCCGACCAGTTTTCCATCCGCTGTAGTGACAGGCAGGTCCCAGATCCGTTTCTTGCCCATCAAAGCCACCGCGTCTTTCAGCAGGCTGTCTGGGGTGACGGTAGTCGGTGATTGCACCGAATGGATGATCACATCGTCCGAAAAAAGCGCCGAAAAGGGTTTCTGAATATGTAGAACTTTGCGCCGCAGATCGCCGTCGGTCAGAACGCCCAGTAAGGTGTTGTCCGCGTCACAGACACATACGACACCCAAGCCACACTCTTCCATCCTCTCGAGTGCAATTTTGAGATAGGTGCGCGGCTCAACCACCGGGAAACTGTCCAACGGTAGCGCAACATCTGAAACAGTCGTCAAATCAGCTTGAGGGGTGGACATTGTCTGCTCCAAATTTTCCCAGAATTTCCAGCCGCGTCGCATGCACGATCTGCGCCTGGGACAGTACAGTTTCCAGATATTGAATATCGAGAACGGTATTTGCATCCGAAAGCGCAGCAGGCGGGTTGTCATGCGTTTCCATAAAGAGCGCGTTGATGCCGCATGCTGTTGCAGCGCGTACCAAATGGGGGATGAACTCTCGCTGCCCGCCGGAGATATTGCCCATTGACGTCGGCATCTGGATAGAATGCGTGCCGTCAAAGCAAACGGGATACCCAGTTTGCGCCATTATTGGGAAACAGGTCATATCGTTAACCTGCATATTGTAACCAAGAAACGTTCCGCGATCGGTCAAAAGGACTTCATAACACCCGGCGGCTTCCAGCTTTCGAACCGAGTTCTTCATGTTCCAAGGACTCATGTATTGGCCCTTTTTAAGATGTACAGGGCGCCCCGTCGCAGCAGCCGCTTTTAGGATAGTCGTCTGACGGCAAAGATAGGCAGGGACCTGTACGAGGTCGCAGACCTCGCCAGTCGCAGTAGCCCAGTCCGGTACCGAGAAATCAGAGACAACAGGCACGCCAAACTCGCGGCGTACTTCATCGAGAATTTCCAGACCTTTTTCGAGGCCAATCCCATGAAAGCTGTCTGGTGATGATCGGCAATCCTTGTCGTAGCAGGATTTGTAGATCCAAGGGACGTTCAGTTTGGTGCAGATTTTGGAGATCCTATCTGCCATCATAAGGGCGTGATCCCTGCTTTCGATAGCACATGGACCGCCAATATAGGCCAGAGGTTCCGTGCCACCGATTGCAACTTTGGCGACATCGCCATAGCCAACAGTGAATGTCTTTGGGAGCTTTTGCGGAGTCACAATAATCGGCCTTCTTCTACTGGCTCAATGGTTCGACTATCCATTTTTCGAGCTGCGACATGCTCAATAGGACGATGATACCATGCACGGCTTTGTCTTCAGATGCCAATAGCCGCGTCCGATTACAATAGCAACTCGGCTTGCCACGGAGTCGGCAATGTATGCGGTGGATATGAACGCCTCAAATCCTACCATCCGTCCCATCTGTTCTGGCCAAGTAATGCAGAAATTGGGACTTCACAATCCAAATCCCCGGCTCTTGGGAAGCGCTCTTGCAAACCCGGGCCTGATACCTTGGGACATCGGTATTTTGGAGGCTTGTATGCTTATATTCGCGCGGAGATGCAGCGTCCTCGCGCCTTGAGGGTGCTCAGCAAATTTAGAGCGTTTGCAACAAACTGGAAACTTCCGATGATGCCCCTCGCCGAGTGGTTAATTATTGCGGGCTTTTGGCACAGAGGCGTCAATCGAGCCTAGTCCTATGATTGCGTGGTATCACTCGCAATGACAGCTTGCCTTTGGCTTTTTAGAAAGGGAATATGAACAAAACCGCTTTGAGACATCGCGTCGCTCAAGAAGTCAGTTAATTGAGAAAGCCTTGCATCGTCTTCCTAAATCGAACTGGACTCTTTTTTGCTACGCGATGATCGCATTAGCCAGTTTAACAGGTAGCTTCGTCACATTTTTGGCATTCCTGGCAAGCTTTGTGGCATGCGTCTCTCTCGCTCGGCACCCTCCAGTGACATTTCCGAAAGAGGGTATTTGGCTCTCGATTATCTTTGCTTGCTACTTTGCTGTCTTGGCCATAACTACGATGTTGAATGGACCAGATCCAACGCGCTTCATCGAATTTGTTCTGATTAGTCCGTTCATCTATTTCATTCCGCTTGCGCTGATCCTTCCCGCCCGATGCACCGACATCTCTCTAAAAGGCGTGGGACGTGCCGCTATGATCGGCACCGTACCGACAGCGCTGCTCGCACTTGCCTTCAGCGAAATGGCAGGTGCCTCAGATCGCCCGGGTCTTGCGACCGGAAACCCAAATGTTCTGGCTGCGCTTTTGTTGTTGCAAACATTCCTGTGCCTTGCGGGCTGGAACGACATAAGCCGTCGGGAGCGGCACCTTGCCTTTGGCTGCGCTGCGATCGGGTGTGTGGGGCTGGTGTTTGGCGCCGGCAGCATCGGAGCGAGCTTGGCCGCTGGCGTTTTGGCACTCATCAGCCTTTTATTCTGGTCCGGAACGCAAACGCGCCAGATCCGGCGTATGACACTTTCCATCCTATTCTTGGTTTTTCTTGGGAGTGTTTTTTTTGTGCTGCCCACCATCTATGGCAAGATCATCGGTACAATGGCTGAAGTCGCTGATCCCGAGTTCGGAAACTGGAGCACATCTCACTGGACGCGTTTGACACTCTATCGTGCCGCGGTACTTGCGATCGTCGATAATCCCTGGATCGGTCTTGGGCAACATCTTCGCTATGAAGGTGTCTTACCTTACTATGCGGTTCAGCCCCCCGATTATGCATATTACACCCATATGCATAATCTGTTTCTCACCCATGGTACCGCTGCTGGTATCCCCGGTATGTTGGCCGCGCTTTCCTTGTTCATTTCCACCCTGTACATGGCGCTTCGCCGCGCCCAGCCCTCCATGATGGTACGTTGGCTGGGGGTCACATGCGCGTCCGGTTTGTTCTTGCTGGGCATCACCGAGACCGTTCTGTTTCACGATCTGAACACAACATTTTACATGTTTCTGTTTGTTCTGGTGGCGGTTTTTTCCTATCAGGCACGGGAAGAGCCCCAAGATGGGCGTTCAGTTTGATTGTCACCAATGCTTGATACGAAAGACCCCCATGTCGTACCCTTCCCGCCTGGCACGCCGCCGTGCCCTGAAACAAAAACTCCAGAACCGTGAACCGGTCTTCGGCGGATGGGTCTCCTATGGCGATCCTGCCATCACTGAGACCTTCGCCATGGCCGGTTTCGACTTCATTGCCATTGATATGGAGCACACGACACTCTCGCTGACAGATGCGCGCACAATCATCACCTCGGCCCAGTCGGAAGGCGCCTGCTGTCTTCCGCGCCCTGTCAGCCACACCAACGATGTCCTAAAGCCCCTTCTGGAAGCCGGCGCCGATGGCATGTTCATCCAGATGGTCGAGACCCCCGAGCAGGTTCGTGCGCTGATTGATTCAATGAAGTTCCCGCCTGTGGGCAAGCGTTCCTACGGGGTGAACCGGGCTCATGGGTACGGCTTCGACTTTGACGCCTATATCACCGAATGGAACGACAGCTCGTCTCTGATCCTTCAGATCGAGAGCATCACGGCCGTTGAAAACATCGATGCACTTCTCGACTTCCCGGAAGTCGACGGGGTGATGGTTGGTCCTTATGATATCTCCGGCAGCCTCGGTGTGCCGGGGCAAACAACGCATCCATTGGTGCACGATGCGGGTGCCAAAGTGATTGAGGCCGCCAAACGTGCCGGTAAATCCTGTTGCACCCAGATCGCCGATGTCTCCCCTGACAAAGTACGTGATGCGTTTGATCAGGGCTTTACGTTCATGATCCTCGGAAGTGATCTCTTTATCCTGTGGAAATGGGCCGAAGACATGAAAGCGGTCATGGCAGAGGTGCGGGCATGAGCTATATCGACGAACTTTTCGGGATTGCGGGCCGCACCGCCGTTCTGACCGGCGCTGGCGGCCATCTTTGCGGGGAAATGGCGCGAAACTACGCGCGCGCCGGATGCAATGTGGTCGTGACCGACCTGCGGGTCGAGAAGGCTGAGACCGTTGCCGCCGAGATCACCGAAGCGGGCGGTCAGGCGATTGGTCTGCAGCTTGATGCGACCTCCAAAGAGGGATTCGAAGCTGTTGTGGCCAAAGCAGTCGAAACCTACGGCCCTGTCTCCATTGCCGTGAACGGGGCCGGCATCAACGCATCAACGCCCTATCTGGACATCGAGCAGGACGATTGGCAGGCGGTTATGGACAGCCAGATCACCTCGACCTTCCTGGGATGTCAGGTTTTCGGGGCACATATGCTGGAGGCCGGTTACGGCTCTATCATCAATGTCAGCTCTGCCAGTGCCAGCCCACCCCTGTCGAAGGCCTATGCTTATTCGGTGGCCAAAGCGGGCATCTTGAACCTAACCCAAAACCTTGGACGCGAATGGGGAACTCAGGGTGTACGCGTCAACGCGATCCGGCCCGGGTTTTTTCCTACCGACTGGAACCGCAAGAACTTCATCACACCCGAACGTGAGGCCGCGATCCTCGGTCACACGCCCATGAACCGCTACGGGGCGCCTTCAGAGCTAAACGGAGCGATGATCTGGCTGGCATCAGATGCATCCGGGTTCGTAACCGGGGCCGAGATCGCAGTAGATGGCGGCTATTCCGCGATGACCATTTGAGTGAGCATCCCGGTTAAGAAAGATTTCATGACGATTGCGATCTGTTTTGAACCGGTGCGGTTGTTAGGTCAGAAGCTTGGATGCTCGAAGGTTGAGAGACGGACTTCCGTTCACAAGGCTGAATACTGGTTTGCGATCTCCTCAGGTTCGATGATATTTAACTCTCTCATCCATGTTAACCTAACGAGATTGAACGAAGAAAGCCTGAACCTTGCAGCCCAGACCGCGTCTCGTGAAAGCGGCTCCAGTCGCAATGCTAAGTTTTAAAGTTTTACGTAGTAGCTGAGCAGGTACGGGGGACATGCTGAAATAAACGGCAACTGCAAAGAAATGTCGTAGTAGTCGGTCATCGCATCCTGCCCGATGACCTCAAACCCCTCCGACGGGAGCAACTTGCATGAATTATACCCGATGAATTTGGTGGAACCAGTGAGGAGGGCGCCGGGCATTAGGAATTTCCTTTATATTGGTCAGCAAACGAGGCTTGCTCTCTACATCTTCCAAACCATGAGTTTTAGGCCAGAGAAAGGGTTAGTTTCGCGAGGAACAGAAATGTGCTCTCGGATGGGTCTCATGATGAACTCGTTCATGGAAATCGTATTCCAAACATTAGAAACGGGTCAGGATTAGCGCTAATGCGGTGGAGTTGTCGCATATGACGATCACCCCCGTTCTTTTGTGTGGCGGATCTGGCACCCGGCTTTGGCCGCTGAGCCGTAAGAGCTATCCCAAGCAGTTCACCCAGCTTGTTGGCGAAGAGAGCCTGTTTCAGGCCTCGGCCAGGCGGCTTTCGGG
>JAEPNN010000002.1 GCA_017643385.1 Dinoroseobacter sp. | reverse complement strand
TGGTGATGCCTGGCGACAACCTGAAGTTCAACGTTGAGCTGATCGCGCCGATCGCGATGGAGCAGGGCCTGCGCTTTGCGATCCGCGAAGGCGGCCGCACCGTCGGTGCAGGCGTCGTCTCCGCTATCACCGAATAAGACATAAACCTTATTCGAAAGATTTCGCGAGGCGGTCCGCCGCCTCGCCAAAAACAACAAGACTTGATGAAGGGGCGCGATGCGCGCGGTTCTTCCTCTCATGTCTCAAGCCCTCGAAGGGGATACTAAGATGGCCATCCAAAGCCAGAATATCCGCATCCGGCTAAAAGCCTTCGATTACCGTGTGCTCGACGCAAGCACCCAGGAAATCGTAAACACGGCAAAGCGGACCGGTGCGACCGTGCGCGGCCCCATCCCGCTGCCAAACAAGATCGAGAAGTTCACCGTTCTGCGTGGTCCTCACGTGGACAAGAAATCTCGTGACCAGTTCGAAATCCGGACGCACAAGCGTCTTCTGGACATTGTCGACCCAACCCCACAGACCGTGGACGCGCTCATGAAGCTCGACCTGGCTGCTGGCGTCGACGTTCAGATCTCGGTCTAAGGAGGGCACTGATTATGCGCTCTGGAGTGATCGCAAAGAAGATGGGCATGACCCGTCTGTTCATGGAAGACGGCAAGCAGATTCCTGTGACCGTTCTTCAACTCGACAACCTGCAGGTCGTCGATCAGCGTACCGCGGATCGTGACGGCTATACCGCAGTTCAGCTTGGTACCGGTTCGGTCAAAGCCAAGCGCGTCAGCCAGGCCATGCGCGGCCATTTCGCCGCTGCAAAGGTTGAGCCGAAGCGTAAGGTCGCCGAATTCCGCGTGAGCCCTGAGAACCTGATCGAAGTCGGTGCGGAAATCTCCGCCGAGCACTTCCTCGAAGGTCAGAAGGTTGACGTGTCGGGCACCTCCATCGGTAAAGGCTTTGCCGGTGCAATGAAGCGCCACAACTTTGGGGGCCTTCGCGCATCCCACGGTGTTTCGATTTCGCACCGTTCGCACGGCTCTACGGGTCAGTGTCAGGATCCGGGCAAGGTTTTCAAAGGCAAGAAGATGGCCGGTCACATGGGTGCTGCCCGTGTTACCACCCAGAACCTTGAGGTCGTCAAGACCGACGCCGATCGTGGTCTTATCATGATCAAGGGCGCCGTTCCCGGCTCCAAGGGTGGCTGGGTCACCATCAAGGATGCCGTGAAGAAAAAGGCACCAGACGGGCTGCCAATGCCTGCTGCGCTGAAAGTTGCAGCAACCGAGGCACCTGCTGAAGCCCCGGCGGAAGCGCCAGCTGAGGGAGCGGAAGAATGAAAACCGACGTAATCACCCTCGACGGGTCCAAAGCCGGTACGGTTGATCTGGACGACGCACTGTTTGGTCTTGAGCCACGTGCTGACATCCTGCACCGCGTCGTGCGCTGGCAGCGTAACAACGCACAAGCTGGCACCCATAAGGTCAAGACCCGGTCCGAGACCAGCTACTCGACCAAGAAGATCTATCGCCAGAAGGGCACCGGTGGCGCACGCCATGGTGACCGGAATGCTCCGATCTTTCGTGGTGGTGGTATCTACAAGGGCCCAACCCCGCGCAGCCACGGTCACGACCTGACCAAGAAGTTCCGCAAGCTGGGCCTGCGCCACGCGCTGTCCGCGAAAGCAAAAGCGGGCGAACTGGTTGTGATCGATGCAGCGTCTGCTTCGGGTAAAACGTCCGAGCTGGCCAAAGCGGTCAAGAACCTTGGTTGGAAGCGTGCACTGGTCATTGACGGTGCCGAGATCGATGCGAACTTTGCCAAAGCAGCGGCAAACCTCGACACGGTCGACGTCCTGCCAACGCAAGGCGCAAACGTCTATGACATCCTGCGGCGCGATACGCTCGTGCTGACCAAAGCAGGGGTCGAAGCATTGGAGGCTCGCCTGAAATGAGCACTGCACCAAAGCACTACGATGTGATCCGCAAGCCGATCATTACCGAGAAGGCCACAATGGCGTCCGAGAACGGCGCAGTGGTGTTCGAGGTCGCCATCGACGCGAACAAACCAGCGATCAAAGAGGCGGTTGAAACCCTCTTTGGTGTGAAGGTGAAGGCGGTCAACACGACGATCACCAAAGGCAAGGTCAAGCGGTTCCGGGGCCAACTCGGCAAGCGCAAGGACGTCAAGAAAGCCTATGTGACGCTCGAAGAGGGCAACACAATCGACGTGAGCACCGGGCTTTAACAGTCTGGCGATACCGCCGATACGAAATCAAGAACCCCGGTCGCAGAGATGCAGCCGGGGTTTTTGTTTGGCGAACTGACTAAGCCTGTTAAGGTGCGGTGCGGTAAAGTTTGTTTAAAAGGTAGTTGAGTTGGTTGGAGTTAGGCAAAAGACACTAACGCTTCAGAGATCGTACTTTAACGAAGGCTTTAACGGCAGCCTTGAGGAAGTGCTCAGAAGTGCCTTTGAACGACTACCGAATGCCAAAGATAGAATTGTTCCAATTGACCTAATCTCAAATCAGTTCTTCGCTGGCCTGGATGAGGGGCCAAACGGTAGGGGTATTTTTGTGCGGGTGGTTGAGTTTGAGCCGGGTGCGATTGGGGTTGTCAATCTAGACACGGAGGATAATTCCGCCGCTGTTGAAGAGTTCTTCCATCCAGGCAAGCGCCACTTCCTCAAGAGTGAATTAGTTTGCTACATTGTCGCGGACCACCTGGTCGCTTGCAATATGAGAAACAAAAGTGGAACATTTTGTCAGAACGTGTTAGCACTTGCTGCGAAAGTTGAAGTGCTCGGTGAAGACGTGAAGATGAAGATTACTGACGTTCCGGACAAAACCACACTTGAAACAATACGCGAAGTCGGTGTCAAAGAAGTGGAGTTTTATGTTGAAAGCTACTTTGAAGCACTTGCCTTGGACACAAGAAACCAAGCAGGCGCAAAGGTCATGCAAATGATCTTTGGATCGCCTAAGAAAACTGATGATCTGAAGCATCGCGCTAACGCAGCCGGAAGGATGGTGTTAACCCGTGGGAAATTTGTGAAGGATGAGGTGCCAAAGGACGAGTGGCTTACCGACATCGGGCAAGAGTTGATGGTTGCTGGCTCCGTAGATCGCTACAAGATTAAATTGGAAGACGGAACAAAGATCTCCAACGCATCCCTTAAGGTTTCAAAGCAAGTTCTTCTTAAGCGACACGCAAACAGTTTTTCGTTTTCCAGTGCTAAATCTGAACTAGCGCAGTGGTACATTGATCTAAAGTCTCACGGTGCCCTCAGTGGTTAAAGGAAACAGCAAGGTCACTTTTGTCTGGTTCGCGGTCACTGTCGGCGTTTCCATTACTTTTTGTATGTCAGCATACAGTGATCCTTCGAAGTTCGCGTCAATAGTAGATCTTTTGTCCGCGATTATCTCAATCTTGGTCGGTGTTTCGCTGGCGGTAGTGGCTGTCTTAGTCGTGCCAGTTTCAATAGCTAAGAAACATTTAAAGGATCAGTTTGAAGCACAGAGGATGAATAACATCGTTAGTAACGATGATGAGGCACTCGTAGTTGGTCAGATTGTTGTATTCATGCTCTTTTTTGCGGCACTTTTCGGAGCGCTAGTCTTTAAATGGCTGTATGATCCCTCAGTGCAGACCCCTGGGAATTTTGTGAAAATAAGCGCAGGTGTTGGTGCCTTTCTTGGTGTTTTTTCATTCCTGTGGTCGGCCCGTTTGCCGTTTTTGTTGGTCGAAGTCGCAAAGCAGCGGCGGCACCTAGGAAACCCTTGACCCCCGCCCCCACACCCCCTGAACGACCCCATCGACAACGCCCCGCGAAGCAAACGGAAGACAGAAAACATGGCACTCAAGTCGTATAAGCCGACGACGCCGGGCCAGCGCTGACCTAGTAGCTCACCATTTTCTGGCTCCCCCTTTCTTACCCTTTAGCAAACCTGTTGCCGGATACCTTTCACCCGTCCATTCTCTTCCAAAATGGGGAAAGTTATGGAACATATTGGTATCGTCGGATTGGGGCGCATGGGCTCGGCCATCGCGCAGCGCTTGTCGGCAAATGACGCATCTCAAGTCATCGGCTGGACCCGCAGCGGGCGTACCGTAGACGGGATCACCTCCGCCCCTGATCTGGCCTCACTGGTCGCCCAAAGCGATACGATCCTCCTTAGCCTTTTTGACAATGACGCGGTGGCTGACGTGCTGGACGCAGCGCTGGCGCTTGATCTGGCTGGCAAACAGATCATCGATACCAGCACCGTTTCACCGCGTGTGCTGCAGGATCGTACGGATCAGATTGAAGCTGCTGGTGCCACCATTGTCGATGCTCCGATCGCAGGTGGCCCCGAACTGGTTCTCGCCGGTCAATGCGGTGTGTTCATGGGCGGGACGGATAAAGCCGCAGAACAGGCCAATCTGGTTCTGAACAGGATCACGGAACGGGTGTTCCACGTGGGGCCATCGGGCGCCGGCCAGATCATGAAGATGATCAACAACGGGATGCTGCAGGTCTATATCGCAGGGCTTGCCGAGCTTCTGCCGGTTGCAAAGCGTGCTGGCATGAGGCTCGATACCACGCTGAAAATCCTCAGCGGTGGCCCTGCCGGTCTGCCCATGATCGCAGCGCGCTTGCCCAAGATTCTGGGTGAAGATCCCGAGGTTGGATTTGCGATGAGCGGAACCTTCAAGGACAACGCCATCTTCCGCGAAATTGTTGATGCGCATGGTCTGTCTGCGCCTCTTCTGTCCACCTATGCAGGGTTTGAAGAGGCGATGGACGCGGCGGGTCTGCTAGAAGAAGATCCCGCAGCACTGGTGCGTTGGGCCTACGAGCAGGGCGGGGATGATACCGTCGCATAGATAGCAGCGGTGTCCCCTTGACCGCCCAGCCAACACACCCTAAACGCACCCCATCGAACACGCCCCGGATTCGTCCGGGGCGGTTTCGTTGCGCGTAAGCGCACTGACCACCAGGGACCTTCGGGGCCCTTTAAACAGACAGGGGTCTCAAGACCCCGCGAAGCAAACGGAAGACAGAAAGCATGGCACTCAAGTCGTATAAGCCGACGACGCCGGGCCAGCGCGGGCTGGTGCTGATCGACCGTTCGGAGCTTTGGAAAGGCCGTCCGGTCAAATCCCTTACACAGGGTTTGACCAAGAACGGTGGCCGGAACAATACCGGACGGATCACGATGCGTCGCAAGGGCGGCGGGGCAAAACGCCTCTACCGCATCGTCGATTTCAAGCGCACCAAGATGGATATGCCCGCAACGGTACAGCGCATTGAATATGACCCTAACCGGACTGCCTTTATCGCACTGATCCAGTACGAAGATGGCACCCAATCCTACATCCTCGCGCCACAGCGCCTCGCCGTTGGCGATCAGGTGATCTCAAGCGCGAAAGCCGACATCAAGCCTGGCAACGCGATGCCGTTCTCGGGCATGCCGATCGGGACCATTGTTCACAACATCGAACTCAAGCCAGGCAAAGGCGGTCAGATCGCCCGTGCAGCCGGTGCTTACGCACAGTTTGTTGGTCGTGACGGTGGCTACGCCCAGATCCGCCTCTCTTCGGGCGAACTGCGTCTGGTGCGCCAGGAATGCATCGCAACCGTTGGCGCGGTCTCGAACCCCGACAACTCCAACCAGAACTTCGGTAAAGCGGGTCGCAACCGTCACAAGGGCATCCGTCCTTCTGTGCGCGGTGTCGTGATGAACCCCGTCGATCACCCCCATGGTGGTGGTGAAGGCCGGACCTCTGGTGGTCGTCACCCGGTTACCCCTTGGGGCAAGCCAACCAAAGGTGCACGTACTCGCAACAAGAACAAAGCGTCCTCGAAGCTGATCATCCGCTCGCGGCACGCCAAGAAGAAGGGGCGCTGATAGATGTCGCGTTCTGTCTGGAAAGGTCCTTTTGTCGACTCTTATGTCCTCAAGAAGGCCGAAAAAGCCCGCGAGTCGGGTCGCAACGAGGTCATCAAGATCTGGTCGCGTCGCTCGACCATTCTGCCTCAGTTTGTTGGTCTCACCTTCGCTGTCTACAACGGGAAAAAGCACATCCCGGTAAACGTCACCGAAGACATGATCGGTCAAAAGTTCGGCGAATACTCTCCAACGCGCACCTATTACGGTCATGCGGCGGACAAGAAAGCCAAAAGGAAATAAGCCATGGGTAAGGATAAAAATCCCCGCCGCGTGGCGGATAACGAGGCGATGGCGAAGCTGCGCATGCTGCGCGTCAGCCCTCAGAAGCTGAACTTGGTTGCGGGCCTGATCCGCGGCAAGTCGGTCGAAAAAGCGCTGTCCGATCTGACCTTCTCGAAGAAGCGGATCGCAGTGGATGTGAAAAAGTGCCTGCAGTCGGCAATTGCCAATGCAGAAAACAATCACAACCTCGACGTGGACGAGCTGATCGTGGCCGAGGCCTATGTCGGCAAGAACCTCACCATGAAGCGTGGTCGTCCACGTGCGCGTGGCCGGTTCGGCAAGATCACCAAGCCGTTCGCAGAACTGACGATCCTGGTGCGCCAGATTGAGGAGCAAGCCTAATGGGACATAAAGTAAACCCGATCGGTATGCGTCTTCAGGTCAACCGCACCTGGGATAGCCGCTGGTACGCCGATACCAAGGATTACGGGGACCTTCTTCTTGAAGATCTCAAGATCCGTGAGTTCATCGAGAAAGAGTGCAAGCAAGCTGGCGTTTCGAAGGTCATCATCGAACGTCCGCACCGCAAGTGCCGTGTCACCATCCACACCGCGCGTCCTGGCGTGATCATCGGCAAAAAAGGCGCCGATATCGAAAGCCTGCGCAAGAAAGTGGCGAACCTGACCGACAGCGAACTGCACCTCAACATCGTTGAAGTCCGCAAGCCGGAACTTGACGCACAGCTCGTTGGCGAAAGCATCGCCCAGCAGCTGGAACGTCGTGTTTCTTTCCGTCGCGCAATGAAGCGTGCCGTGCAGAACGCCATGCGTATGGGCGCCCTGGGCATCCGGGTGAACGTTGCAGGTCGTCTTGGCGGTGCCGAGATTGCACGGACAGAATGGTATCGTGAAGGTCGCGTGCCTTTGCACACTCTGCGTGCTGACATTGACTTCGCAACTGTTGAAGCCTCGACCCCGTATGGGATCATCGGCATCAAGGTCTGGATCTTCAAAGGTGAAATCATGGAGCACGATCCTGCTGCCCGTGACCGTCGCCATCAGGAGCTCCAGGAAGGCGGCGGCCCGCGCCCCCGTCGCGACCGCTAAGGAGTAGACGATATGCTGCAACCAAAGCGCACAAAGTTCCGCAAGATGCACAAAGGCCGGATCCGGGGTGAAGCCAAAGGTGGCTCCGATCTGAACTTTGGCACCTACGGTCTGAAAGCACTCCAGCCTGAACGTATCACGGCTCGTCAAATCGAAGCGGCACGCCGCGCGATGACCCGCCACATGAAACGTCAGGGCCGTGTCTGGATCCGGATCTTCCCGGATCTGCCCGTTACCGCAAAGCCTATCGAAGTTCGTATGGGTAAAGGTAAGGGCTCGGTCGACCGCTGGACCGCGAAGGTCAAGCCAGGCCGTATCATGTTTGAGATCGACGGCGTGTCCGAGCCAATCGCCCGTGAGGCCCTGCGCCTTGCTGCGATGAAGCTGCCGGTGAAGACCCGTACGGTCGTTCGGGAAGACTGGTGAGGTCGAAAACGTGTAAGCGTTTGGCGGTTTCGAAGAAACCGACCGGGCCGCAACCGGTTTGAAATTAAGAGACCCCTGCTTGGAAACAGGCGGGGGTTTTGCTTTGGGTGGTACTCAGGCTATTTCTGGATTTATCGGGCAAGGAGTGCTTTGGTAGGCGCAGCGATGCCTGAGCCGAAGATCATAAGAGCCAATCCGCATGGCAGATTGGTCAGGCCGCATTGGCTTGATCCAATGGTCGATGAAAATACCCGCACCCCTGGGGAGCATCATGAAGCCATTGGAACGGTTGTGACGTCGTTCAATAGTGTTGAATTGATGTTCAAGTACCTTGTTGGGATGGCGGCCGGGCTTGATACAGCGGCATTTGGCGTCTTTGCCCATGTGGGTAATGTGACGTTGAGCGACGCCGCTAGGTATCTGGCAAGCAAAGAGGGCTGTGATAGCTGGTGGGCGGATGAACTTCAGTTCTCGGCACTCGCATTCGATCTAGCGAGGAGGAACAGGAATTTCATTGTTCACAACTCAACGTTTCGTGCGGTTTGCTTTGAGGGCGATGACTTCACCCTGATGACTAGGAGAAGCGCCCGTGGAACTGAAAGAATCCAACACTGGAGATTTCCATTAGCGGCCTTGCGCGGGAGCGCTGAGAGCAATGTTGACTTGGAAGAATACTTCTCGGTTGTCTGTGGTCCGATACGAAAGGCGAACAGGTATGCGGAAGGTAACGTCAAGTTGCCTGTGCGACCTGATTTGCCTCGCGAATTATCGAAAGTGTTTCCGGAAGAGGACCTGATAAGGGAACCGTGAACAGCCATTTGCCTCGCAAATGGCAGCGCCCGAACCGCCCCCACGGGGCGGGCGCTTTCAGCACCAGCCCCTCGGTTCGGGCGCGTTGCTCTGTTATTGAGAGAGCATCTTACCAAACGAGGCCCATATGCGCATCGCCCTCATCGGAACCCCGGCAGCGGCAAGTCGACCCTCTCCAAGCACCTCGCCGAGGAGCATGGGCTTCCGCGCCACGAGGTCGATGCTCTGCAATGGAACGCCGACTGCCCCCCCACCGACGCCGAGATCTACAACGCGGCCCATGCCAAGCTGATCGCAGAGGACGCCTGAATTCTCCACGGCCCCGGTCGCATCGGAACCATGTCCGACCGACTCGCCCGCGCTGCGTCCCGGCGGCCATGACACCCCGCCTCCTACGAAAGACCTCTTCAAAACCGTTTGGCAGATCGACGAGGAGTGGATGCCAAAATGGCGCTAGTTGATCACGACCTACAAGGACAAAGCGACGGTTCTCTGGATCACCGATATCGATCACATGGGCGGTCTAAGCCTGCCCTAACATTCGGGCTGAAACGGTTCACATTCTCTCAACACAGTGCCGAAAGCGGTGCAACTTCTGCCAAAATGTGTGAACTTTGGCCTATTTCCAAACCAACATGGTAACGTGGTAGAAAACCGGGGCCGCGAAGATGACGCTATCAAGCTGATCCAGAAACCCTCCTTGACCCGGGATAAGATGTGACCAGTCCTTTACACCCTTGTCGCGTTTGATTGCTGCGAAAACGAGGCTTCCAAACATTCCCGTCAGCGAAGCCAATGCTGCCATCATCGCAGCACCCACTATTCCATATGGTGTGATCCAGCTGAGCAAGGCACCAATAACCGTTGCCCCAAGTACACCTGCGATCATCCCACGAATTGTCTTAGGTGACAGATGAGGCGCGATCTTGCGGACCCCGAATTTCCGGCCCGCATAGTACTCAATCAGATCTCCGAATTGCACAACCATGACGAAGAACAGGATCAGAAGGACCGATCTTCCATCTCCCATTTCAAATGTCATCAAGGCGGGGATGTGGCTTATGCAGAAGATACAAATCATCAAACCCCATTGGGTTTCTGCGACACGGATCAGAAACCGGTTGGAATCCCCGCGTAAGGCACTGACAATCGGCAACAAAAGAAAGGCGTAAACTGGGATAAACACCGCAAATAGACCCGTCCAGCCAAGCCCAATGAAGAGGTATTGCAAGGGTAGGATCACGAAAAATCCAAGGGCCAGAGACAGGTGATCTGCCTGCCGTTTATAGGAAAATGTCAGAAATTCACGCAGCGCCGCGAAGCTCGCGAACGCAAACAGCAAGAGCAGGGCCAGTTCCCCAAGCAAAGCCGCACTTGATGTCAGAATGACGATCGCCCACCAGGAATTTACCCTTTGTATGAAGGTCTCGACGACCTGATTGCTTTCCCCGACGGGGTAACGACCACGCATAAATTCGCCAAACAGCGTCAGCCCGACCAAAAGGATTATGACCCCAATGCTCAGGAGCAGGATATCAGAGGTGGTATCTGTCATGTGATCTCATCGAAGGTCGGGTCGGACAGGGAGACCAACGCAGCGGCTGCGCGCTGTAAGAACGCATCCTTGTCTTCGTCCTTCTCAACGTGCAGGGGCGCGCCAAAGGTTACCGTGCAAATCAAAGGAAGTGGGATGATTTCCCCTTTGGGCATGATCTCATTCAGGTTCGCGATCCATGTGGGAACCAAATCTACCTCCGGGCGCGCCTTGCCCATGTTGTAAAGACCTGACCTGAAGGGCAACAGCGGGTCGTCCGTCATGTTCCGGTTACCTTCCGGGAATATGATCAGTGAAGCGCCTTCGTCGAGCGCCTCCAGTATTTTTTCCATGGGGTCTTCCACACGCGCTTCCGGTCGACGGTCAATCAGCACAGCGCCGAAGACATCTCGCCCTGCGAAAGCGCGCAGGCGGTTTTTCAGCCAATAGTCGGCCGCGGCTACCGGACGGGTCTGTCGCCTCAGGGCAGGGGGAAGGACCGCCCAAACCATGGGCATATCGGCATTGCTGACATGATTGGCGAAATAAACACGCTGTCGGGGGACGGGTTCGATCCCTCGCCAGTCCGCCCGGGCGGCAATGATAAAGCGCGCGATAAACGTTAAGGCATGCCCCACGAAGCGGGCAGCGAGACGCCGGGGCAGGGACATCAACTTGACCATCCGTCAAGGCTAGTCCGGAAAAGGATTGAAAGTGAAGGGCCTAGGCCCAGGCGTAGTTGAAACTCACGCTGATCCGCTCGTCTTCGGACATGTTCATAGGCACTTCATGACGCAGCCAGCTTTCCCAAAGCAAAACATCGCCAACCGAAGGCTGGATGTATACGAAGGGTTGCAGCTTTTGCGGAGCGTCCTTGGTGCGCCCGGGAGCCGCCATCATCCTGGCAGAGCGCGGGTCCTCCAGTTTTAGCGCGCTGGTGCCTTCGGGCATCGAGACATAGGTCGTCCCGGATATTACGGAATGAGGATGGAGGTGACTGGTGTGGATGCCGCCCTCGGGCAGGATGTTGATCCAAAGGCTGTCGAGCTTGAGTTTTTTTTCGCCCAGATCGAAATGAAGGTCCTTCGCAAAGGACGCGACATGTTTGTCGAGTGCTTTTTTGAGATCACCGAAAATAGGGAACCGCCAGGGCAAATCGTCGAGCGATGCGTAGGAGGTATAACCGGGATAACCGTTCTGTTCGCACCATTCCTGTCCAGCTTCGTCATCTTCGGCGATAGCATAACATGCGTTTTCTAATTCCGAAGGATCAGCCTTTGGTCCCTTTTCGGACAATGCGGCGTGGTAAAGGCGGGTGACAAAAAGAGATGATATATTGGCCATAGTGGATCCATAGATTACTCCTGCGAAATGTGCGAGGGCAGCGCTGCTGCACCCAAGAAATAAAGGGGTTGCGTTATCTCCGGCACACTCCTATACGACCCCCTCATCCACGAACTCCACTGGAATCAGGGTGACCCGCCGCCAAAAGGGAGGGGCCAGCCAGTGATGTTGCAAAAAGGAAAATGGCGATGAACGCCCAGGAACTGCGTGAAAAGACGCCAGATCAGCTCCGTGATGAGCTGACTGCGCTGAAAAAGGAAGCCTTCAATCTGCGCTTCCAGCAAGCAACCAACCAGCTTGAGAACACCGCGCGTATGCGTCAGGTGCGCCGCGACGTTGCGCGCGTGAACACCATTCTCAACGAAAAAGCCGCGCAAGCGGCTGCTGAATAAGGAGCTTGCCTGATGCCTAAGCGTATTCTCTCTGGTGTTGTGACCAGCGCCGCAAATGCACAGACCGTAACAGTTAGCGTTGAGCGTCGTTTCACGCATCCGGTTCTGAAAAAGACAATCCGTAAATCCAAGAAATATCGCGCGCATGATGAAGCCAACAGCTTCAAAGTGGGCGATACGGTCCGCATTCAGGAATGCGCGCCAAAGTCTAAGACGAAACGCTGGGAGGTGATCACCGCTTAAGGTGTCACGCCCGGTTTGATCGAAACCCTGGGGCAAAGATTAAGTCCTCAAAGGTCGGGAGAAACCAATGATCCAGATGCAGACCAATCTGGATGTAGCTGACAATAGCGGCGCCCGCCGTGTTCAGTGCATCAAGGTTCTGGGTGGTTCCAAGCGTAAGTACGCGTCCGTAGGCGACATTATCGTCGTCTCGGTCAAGGAAGCCATCCCGCGCGGTCGTGTGAAGAAAGGTGACGTCCGTAAGGCCGTCGTCGTGCGCACCGCAAAAGAAGTTCGCCGTGAAGATGGCACTGCCATCCGCTTTGACGGCAACGCCGCAGTGATCCTCAACAACAACAACGAGCCAGTTGGCACCCGTATCTTCGGGCCAGTTGTTCGCGAGCTGCGTGGCAAGAACTTCATGAAGATTATCTCGCTTGCGCCGGAGGTGCTGTAATGGCTGCTAAACTCCGTAAGGGCGACAAAGTCGTCGTATTGGCCGGCAAGGACAAGGGCAAAGAAGGCGAGATTTCCGCCGTTATGCCCAAGGACGGCAAGGCTATCGTGGACGGTATCAACATCGCCATCCGTCACACCCGTCAGACCCAGTCCTCTCAGGGCGGTCGCTTGCCAAAGGCAATGCCGATTGATCTGAGCAACCTGGCGCTTCTTGACAGCAACGGCAAAGCCACCCGCGTCGGCTTCCGCGAGGAAGATGGCAAGAAAGTGCGCTTCGCCAAGACCACTGGGGAGGCCGTCTGATGCTTGACGATGCAACCTACACCCCGCGCCTGAAAGCAGCGTTTCAGGATACAATCCGCGCCGCTCTGAAGGAAGAGTTTGGCTACAAGAACGACATGCAGATCCCGCGTCTGGACAAGATCGTTCTGAACATCGGCTGTGGGGCCGAAGCCGTCAAAGACAGCAAAAAAGCCAAGTCCGCTCAAGAAGACTTGACTGCGATTGCTGGTCAGAAAGCAATGGTTACCAAAGCAAAGAAATCGATCGCAGGCTTCCGCGTTCGGGAAGACATGCCACTGGGCGCCAAAGTCACCCTGCGCGGCGACCGGATGTACGAATTTCTCGACCGTCTGATCACCATCGCAATGCCTCGCATCCGCGACTTCCGTGGTGTTTCCGGTAAATCCTTCGATGGTCGTGGCAACTATGCCATGGGCATGAAAGAACACATCGTGTTCCCCGAGATCAACTTCGACAAAGTCGACGAAGTTTGGGGTTTGGACATTGTGATTACCACCACCGCGGCGACTGACGCCGAAGCCAAGGCGCTGTTGAAGCATTTCAACATGCCCTTCAACAGCTGAGCCGGGGGAGAAAACAACCATGGCGAAGAAATCCATGATCGCGCGTGAAGTGAAGCGTCAGAAGCTGGTGGAAAAGTATGCCGCCAAGCGTGCAGCGCTGAAAGAGATCGCAAACGACGAGAACCTGCCAATGGAAGAGCGCTTCAAGGCGCGCCTGAAACTGGCAAAGCTGCCGCGCAACAGCTCGGCGACCCGTCTGCACAACCGCTGTCAACTCACCGGGCGTCCACACGCCTATTACCGCAAGCTGAAGATCAGCCGGATCGCGCTGCGTGAACTTGGTTCCGCAGGTCAGATCCCCGGCATGGTCAAGTCGAGCTGGTAAGGGAGGTTTAGGAATATGTCTGTAAACGATCCTCTCGGTGATATGCTGACCCGGATCCGCAACGCTCAAATGCGTGGCAAATCCACCGTCCGCACCCCGGCCTCCAAGCTGCGCGCTTGGGTTCTCGATGTGCTGGCCGACGAAGGCTACATTCGCGGCTACGAAGCTGTTTCTGACAGCAAGCACCCCGAAATCGAGATCAGCCTTAAGTACTTCGACGGCACCCCCGTCATCCGCGAGCTCAAGCGCGTGTCGACCCCTGGTCGTCGTGTTTACATGGGCGTTAAGGATGTCCCTCAGGTCCGTCAGGGTCTGGGTGTCTCGATCGTGTCCACGTCGAAAGGCGTAATGTCCGATGCCTCCGCGCGCCAGCAGAACGTTGGTGGCGAAGTGCTCTGCACCGTATTCTAAGGGGGACTGATTGATGTCTCGTATTGGGAAAAAACCGGTCGAGCTGCCAAGCGGTGTCACGGCAACGCTGGACGGCCAGACCATCGAAGTGAAGGGCCCGAAAGCGACCCGTAGCTTCACTGCAACTGACGATGTGACAATCGCCATTGAAGACAACGCTGTAACCGTGACCCCTCGGGGGATGTCCAAACGGGCGCGCCAGCAGTGGGGCATGAGCCGCACGATGGTTGCCAACATGGTGCAGGGTGCAACGCAGGGCTTCAAGAAAGAGCTTGAGATCCAGGGCGTTGGTTACCGGGCGCAGATCCAGGGTAGCACCCTGAAACTGAACCTCGGTCTGTCGCACGAAGTGAACTTCGATGTGCCACAAGGCGTGACCGTCACCTGCCCAAAGCCGACCGAAGTGGTCATTGAAGGCACTGACGAACAGCTTGTTGGCCAAGTGGCTGCAAACATTCGTGAATGGCGCAAGCCCGAGCCCTACAAGGGCAAAGGCATTCGCTACAAAGGCGAATTTATCTTCCGCAAGGAAGGCAAGAAGAAGTAAGGACGCGAAAAATGGCAAACAGCAAACGAGACCTGTTCTTGAAGCGCCGCCTGCGCGTTCGGAACAAAATCAAGAAAATGGCCGCTGGTCGTCCTCGTCTGTCCGTGCACCGCTCGGGCAAGAACATCTCGGTACAGGTGATCGACGATGTTCAGGGCGTAACCTTGGCCGCAGCCTCCAGCCTGGAAAAAGATCTGGGTGTGGTTGGCAAGAACAACGTCGAAGCTTCCTCCAAAGTGGGTGCGGCCATTGCCGAGCGCGCGAAGAAGGCGGGCGTCGAAGAGGTTTTCTTCGACCGTGGCGGTTTCCTCTTTCATGGCAAGGTGAAGGCTTTGGCCGACGCTGCGCGTGAAGGTGGTTTGAAGTTCTAATAACGACTTGAAGGGCGCGGGGAAACTTGCGCCCTCGATGATCCAGGGCCCTTTGGCCACTAGGATTGGTAACAACGCTAGCTCAGGAGGCCTTTCATGGCAGAGCGTGAGAACCGTCGCGGTCGCAACCGCGAAGAGGAAACCCCAGAATTCGCTGACCGCCTGGTCGCGATTAACCGTGTGTCGAAAACTGTAAAAGGTGGTAAGCGCTTTGGCTTCGCAGCCCTCGTGGTTGTTGGCGACCAGCGCGGTCGCGTCGGTTTCGGCAAAGGCAAAGCGAAAGAAGTGCCTGAAGCGATCCGCAAGGCCACCGAGCAAGCGAAGCGCCAGATGATCCGCGTGCCGCTCAAAGAAGGTCGCACCCTGCACCACGACGTCAAAGGACGCCACGGTGCTGGCAAGGTTGTGATGCGGACTGCACCACAAGGTACCGGTATCATCGCAGGTGGTCCAATGCGTGCTGTCTTCGAAATGTTGGGCATTCAGGACGTTGTCGCGAAGTCCATTGGCTCGCAGAACCCATATAACATGATCCGCGCAACACTTGATGGCCTTACCAGCGAAAGCAGCCCCCGTATGGTGGCACAGCGCCGCGGTAAGAAAGTTGCTGACATCCTTAAGAAGGACGAAGCTCCCGCCGCCGAAGCCGCGACTGAGGAGGCCTGAGACACATGGCAAAAACTATTGTTGTAAAACAGATCGGCTCCCCGATCCGCCGCCCTGAAAAGCAGCGCCAGACGCTGATCGGTCTGGGCCTGAACAAGATGCACAAGACCCGCGAGCTGGAAGATACCCCTTCCGTACGCGGTATGATCCGCAAGATCCCACACTTGGTGGAGATCGTAGAGGAGCGCGGGTAAGCTACCTGCTCTTGTGAAAGTTTGGGAGCGCCCCCGCCGAAAGGTGGGGGCGTTCCTCATTTGTCGAGTTTGCTGTTGATCTCGGCCCACTCTCCGAACTTGAGCCCATCGACGCCAGTGTCGGCATCAATAAATTTAAGTAGTGCTCTCTTTTCAGGGCTATCGTCAAACTTCATATGTAAAGCTCTGATCTTTTGACCTTTGAATGCAGAGGCTTTCTTAAAGACCGTCGGTAAAGGTCTCTCATCTGTTTTTAGCCAAATCGAGTATCCTGCGAAGAGCACTTTGTAGCCATTGACTCCATCATGTCTTTGTCTAGCGGGTCCCATCAATGGATTGTCCGATCGCTCGAACTTCACCAAGATGCAATCTAGATTTCGCGCGACTGACACGTCTTGCTCAAGGAGAGCTCGGGCCCACAAGCTTTCCAATTTCTGGGCCTTAACGTTCGAAAACATCTGCCGCTGCGTTGCAGACATCCTCCACAAAAGGAACACCAGAAAAAGGCGAAAGTCGTTGCTTCTTCCAGAGTCGCTTTCTAAAAGCTTGGGCCGTTTCGTAGTCGAGTCAAAATGGACGCCACTCCAATGTGACTGATATAGCACCTTTGCGCCGACGCCATCCAAATACTGAAATCGGGCCTCGCAATCTGAGCAAAGTAGCGTTGTATCATACTCGCCTTTGGGTGAGCGTTTCGGCTTCTCCAGACCGTCAAAGCGTGCGATCACAGTATCTACGCTGCCTTTCGGATTAGGAGCGAGGGTCTTGCCATATAGTCTTTTTGGAATGATGTGAGATCGCGCCATTTTGGCGTTTTCAGCTCCGCACAACTTGCACGTACCGAGCATGTCGGTGGATCTCCCTCATTGTCTGAACCTGCAATTTGGGAAGCCACGCACAATTAAACAAGTGCCATCAAACAAGGTAATAGAAAAGGCTCCATGGCATCAACGGTTGTTAAGTCACCGTAGCGCTACGGACCACCGGGTCTGACGCGTCCCAAATCCTCTTGCACCAACCCGAGACTCCCCCTATACGCCCCCCGGTGGCCTACAAAGGGTCACATACCTTTAACAATCAAACGCCGTGTGCCCTTCACTCGCTTCGGAAGGGATGTCCGGCAAAGGAGAAGCGACATGAAACTGAATGAACTGCGCGACAATCCTGGCGCAACCAAAGCCCGCAAGCGCGTTGGCCGTGGTCCCGGTTCCGGCACCGGTAAAATGGGTGGCCGTGGTATCAAAGGTCAGAAATCCCGGTCGGGTGTAGCCATCAATGGTTACGAAGGCGGCCAGATGCCTCTGTATCAGCGTCTTCCGAAGCGTGGCTTCAACAAGCCGAACCGGAAGTCCTTCGCAGTTGTGAACCTGGGCCTGATCCAGAAATTCATCGACGAGAAGAAGCTGAACGCGTCTGACATCACCGAAGACACCCTTGTGGCATCCGGCCTTGTACGCCGTAAGCTTGATGGTGTGCGTGTTTTGGCCAAGGGTGAAATCACCGCCAAAGCTACAATCACCGTAACCGGTGCTTCTGGTGCCGCTGTTAAGGCTGTTGAAGCGGCTGGTGGATCACTTACGGTCACAAAGCCCGCGACCAAAGAGACGGCGGACGCCTGAACGCTTGTGGGTGGCGCGAAGGCCACCTACATCTAGCACAAGATTTTCTGGCGCCGCCGACCGGGAAACCGTTTGGCGGCGCTTGCATGACATAAAGCAACGGGACCCCGTACCGCATGGCATCTGCAGCAGAACAAATGGCCGCAAACATGAGCTGGTCTGCCTTTGGCAAGGCAACTGAGCTTCGACAGCGCATTCTATTCACCCTCGGTCTTTTGATCGTATACCGGCTTGGCACCTACATCCCGGTTCCGGGTATCGATGGTGGCGCATTGCGCGAGTTTATGGATCAGGCTGCGGCCGGTCTTGGCGGCGTGCTCAATATGTTCACTGGCGGTGCGATCTCCCGGATGGGGATCTTCGCGCTGGGTATCATGCCCTACATTTCGGCCTCGATTATCGTGCAGCTTCTGACCGCAATGGTCCCACAGCTGGAGCAGCTGAAGAAAGAAGGCGAGCAAGGCCGCAAGAAGATCAACCAATACACACGGTATGGCACCGTGTTCTTGGCAACTTTCCAAGCCTACGGGCTTGCGGTCAGCCTTGAAGCGGGTGGGCTTGTGACCGATCCCGGCTGGTTCTTCCGGGCCGCCTGCGTGATCACCCTTGTTGGGGGTACCATGTTCCTGATGTGGCTTGGTGAACAAATCACCCAGCGCGGCATCGGCAACGGTATTTCGCTGATCATCTTTGTCGGTATTGTTGCTGAACTGCCCGCTGCATTGGCTCAGTTTTTCGAATCTGGCCGCACCGGCGCGCTTTCCACACCTGTTATTCTGGGTGTGATCATTATGTTGCTTGCAACGCTGACGTTCGTGGTCTTCATGGAACGCAGCTTACGCAAGATACATATCCAGTATCCGCGCCGACAGGTTGGGATGAAGGTGTATGACGGTGGTTCCAGCCATTTGCCGATCAAAGTGAACCCTGCGGGCGTTATTCCAGCCATTTTCGCGTCATCGCTTTTGTTGCTACCGACAACGATCAGCACCTTCTCTGGTGGCTCTACGGGCCCGATCATGTCCACGATCTTGGCCTATTTTGGCCCGGGGCAACCGCTCTACCTGCTGTTCTTTGCAGGCATGATCGTGTTCTTCACATATTTTTATACGGCCAACGTGTCCTTCAAGACGGAAGACGTTGCAGAGAATCTGAAGAATCAGAATGGCTTCGTTCCCGGCATTCGGCCTGGGGCGAAAACAGTCGAGTATCTCGACTACGTGACCACCCGTATTCTCGTTTTAGGCTCAGGTTACCTGGCGCTTGTTTGTCTGATCCCCGAAATGGTTCGCACCGAATTGGCGATCACGGCGTATTTTGGCGGCACCTCGATATTGATTATCGTGTCGGTTGGCATGGACACTGTGCAACAGATCCAGTCGCACTTGCTGGCACACCAGTACGAAGGTCTCATTGAGAAGTCTCAGTTGCGTGGTAAAGGTGGTAAAAAGCGCGGTCGTCGCGCACCATCGCGTCGATAATACGGATACCTGATGAATATTATTCTACTCGGCCCGCCCGGAGCGGGCAAAGGCACGCAGGCCGGAATCCTTGTCAGCGAGCGAAACATGGTTCAGCTTTCGACCGGCGACATGCTGCGGGAAGCTAGAACCAGCGGCACCGAAATGGGCAAGCGCGTGGCGGAGGTTATGGACAAGGGCGAGCTTGTCACCGATGAGATCGTGATCGGTCTGATCGAGGAGAAGCTGCAAGGCGACCAGGGCGGTGGCTTCATCTTCGATGGGTTCCCACGGAATTTGGCGCAGGCAGATGCGCTGGGTGACCTGCTGGCACGCCACGGGGCCAAGCTGGACGCGGCGATCGAACTGCAGGTGAACGACGAAGTGCTCGTTGGCCGCATTCTGAAGCGGGCCGCTGATGCGGTTGCTGCGGGGCAGACGCCGCGCGCCGATGATACCGAAGAGGCACTGAAGACCCGGCTGATGGCCTACTACAAACAGACCTCACCCCTGATCGGTTATTACTATGCCAAAGGGCGCCTTAAAGGGGTCGATGGGTTGGCCGAAATTGAAGCTGTATCGGGTGAGATCGAAAAAACGCTTGACAGCTTTTGATTATTCCAAACCGGGGGGTTGACCGCGTCGCGGTTCACCCCTATCTCACAGCATCCCGCGTGACGTGACTCGCACAAGAGTGCTTTCCCATCATTGCGAGACGCTTACTCAGCCCGGCGAACCGCGTCGGGCTTCAGTTGTGAAAAAAGGGTCCGGGATTACGGACCCGCAACCAAAGGAAGACCAGACTTGGCACGTATTGCTGGCGTGAACATTCCCACTGGGAAACGCGTTCCTATCGCCCTCACCTACATCACCGGAATCGGTCCAAGCTCCGCAAACGCGATTTGCGAGTCTGTTGGCATCGATGCTACCCGCCGCGTTAATGAGCTCAGCGATGCTGAAGTTCTCTCGATCCGCGAGCATATCGACGAAAACTTTACGGTTGAAGGTGACCTGCGGCGCGAAACGCAGATGAACATCAAACGCCTGATGGACTTGGGCTGCTATCGCGGTCTGCGCCATCGCCGGAACCTGCCTGTGCGCGGTCAGCGTACCCACACGAATGCCCGCACCCGTAAGGGTCCTGCGAAGGCAATCGCTGGCAAGAAGAAATAGAGGGTCAGACCAATGGCACGCGAAAAGATGCGCATTAAAAAGAAGGTCTCCAAGAATATTGCGACGGGTGTTGCCCACGTGAATTCGACCTTCAACAATACCAAAATTCTGATTTCTGACGTTCAAGGCAATGCGATCTCTTGGTCGTCGGCCGGTACGATGGGCTTCAAGGGCTCCCGGAAGTCTACCCCTTACGCAGCCCAGCTGGCTGCGGAAGACGCGGGCAAGAAAGCACAAGATCATGGCGTGAAGACGCTTGAGGTCGAAGTACAAGGGCCCGGCTCTGGCCGCGAATCCGCCCTGCGCGCACTGGCGGCTGTCGGGTTCACGATTACATCGATCCGTGATGTTACACCGATGGCTCATAACGGATGCCGTCCGCCTAAGCGCCGCCGCGTCTAAGGCCGTTAAGAACTCCGCGAGGCTGCGCATGACTGCGCGACCTCGCTACGTCATTTTTTCCTCGGGCGTTCTTGGCATTGGGTCCAAGTCAAGAACAAGAATGGAGGCGACAGCATGATCCACAAAAACTGGCAAGAGCTTATCAAACCAGGCCAACTCGTCGTAAAGCCGGGCAATGACCCGTCGCGTCAGGCGACAGTCGTGGCCGAGCCGCTGGAGCGCGGCTTTGGTCTGACGCTTGGAAACGCATTGCGACGCGTTCTGATGTCGTCGCTGCAAGGCGCGGCTATCACTTCGGTTCAGATCGACAATGTCTTGCATGAATTCTCGTCTGTTTCAGGCGTTCGTGAAGATGTCACTGACATTGTATTGAACCTCAAGCAGGTTGCGATTCGCATGGAAGTCGAAGGCCCTAAGCGCCTATCGATTTCCGCGAAGGGTCCACGCGTTGTGACCGCTGGCGATATTTCCGACAGCGCGGGTATTGAAGTTCTTAACCGTGATCACGTGATTTGCCACCTCGATGAAGGTGCGGATTTGTTCATGGAACTGAATGTCACGACTGGCAAAGGCTACGTGTCTGCTGACAAGAACCGTCCGGAAGATGCCCCCATCGGGCTGATGCCAATCGATGCGATTTATTCACCGGTCAAAAGAGTGTCATACGACGTACAGCCAACCCGCGAAGGTCAGGTGCTTGATTATGATAAGCTGACCCTCAAGCTGGAAACCGATGGCTCTGTGACGCCTGATGACGCGTTGGCCTATGCGGCACGCATTTTGCAGGATCAGTTGCAGGTCTTTGTGAACTTCGATGAACCGGAAGCGGCACGTGGTCCGTCCGAAGAAGACGAACTCGAATTCAACCCGCTTCTGCTGAAGAAGGTAGACGAGCTGGAACTATCGGTCCGTTCGGCAAACTGCCTGAAGAATGACAATATCGTTTATATTGGCGATCTGATCCAAAAGACCGAAGCTGAGATGCTGCGCACACCGAACTTTGGCCGTAAGTCGTTGAACGAGATCAAGGAAGTGCTCTCGGGCATGGGTCTGCATCTGGGCATGGACATCATTGATTGGCCCCCGGAAAACATCGAAGATCTTGCGAAGAAGTTCGAAGACCAGTTTTAAAGGATAGGTGCTCCGGCGCGATTCGGAGTGCCTCAAATGGCCAGTTCCGGCCCAATAAGGAGGGTCTCGCAACGCACGAGATCCAGACAAAGCATTGAAACGGAGATAGAGAAATGCGTCACGCCCGCGGTTACCGCCGACTAAACCGGACCCACGAACACCGGAAAGCCCTGTTTTCCAATATGGCTGGGTCACTGATTGAACACGAACAGATCAAGACCACCTTGCCTAAGGCCAAGGAACTGCGCCCGATTGTCGAGAAGTTGATCACGCTTGCGAAGCGTGGTGACCTTCATGCACGCCGTCAGGCCGCTGCACAGTTGAAGCAGGATAAAGACGTGGCCAAGCTCTTCGAAATCCTTGGCCCGCGCTACAAGGACCGTCAGGGTGGCTACGTTCGCGTATTGAAAGCTGGCTTCCGTTATGGGGATATGGCCCCAATGGCGATCATTGAATTTGTCGATCGTGACGAAGATGCAAAGGGTGCTGCGGATAAGGCGCGAGTCGCTGCAGAAGACGCCGCAGAGTAAGACAGTCAGTCATAAGAATTTGCAAAACGCAAAAAGCCTCGGTAATTGGCCGGGGCTTTCTATTTTCGCAGTTTTGAAGGATTCAATGCCGGATGTCGTCTTTGCGATTTTCTAGGTCCGCAGTAATTTCTTCAAGTATTATAGATAGTTTAGCTTCATCTACGGTTAGTGCACCGAGCATTTCAAGCACGTCGGCCCGTTCGTTTTCTGGTAGAGACATCACACGGGTGAACATGCTTGGCGCTAGTTGGTTAGACATCAATAAACCTGTGGTTGCATATTTTATGAGAAACAATTTACGGTTGACTCATAGCTACCGCAACCTATCTAAAAAGACATGTCCAAACCAACAGGCCTCCAAATCGAGCTAAGGGAATTGGGTGAACTTTCACCCTCGGGCTACTTCATCGGGTTGCATATTCGAATGGCTGTGCCGCTGATGACATTCCAGACTTATCCGCAGGAATGGCGCGACCACTACACAGAGGCTGCATACGCGTTGCGTGACCCACTCTTGGCGTGGGGATTTGGCCCAACTGGTTCAGCGCGCTGGAGCAATCTGGGTATCCCTGACCCTTTTGGGATCCTCGAAGCCGGAGCGACCTTTGGGTTGCGCTACGGCGTTGCAGTGTCATGCGGTGAAATTAGTTCGCGTACAATCGCCGGATCTGCGCGCGATGATCGCGAATTCACAGACGAAGAGATCGAACGCATCGAGGTCATCGTACGTCGATTGCACAATGCGACTATCCCACCTGAAAGTCTTACGAAGGCTCAGATCGATGCGCTTAAACGCATTGCGGCGGGCGACCGACATGCCCAGGCTGCTGCTGCCTTGGGTATTTCTGAAAGTGCGTTGAAAGCGCGCCTGACCTCGGCGCGGCAAAAGCTTCTGGCTCGGACGACTGCTGAGGCAATTCAGAGGGCCAAAGACTACCGAATGTTGTAGCGGAACTCAAAACCGCAGGCATCGGCTCCACCACCACTACATGCTGCCAACACTATCCAACGGAGATTGACCCAATGCAGACTACCACCCTTTCGTTCGCAAATTTACACAACCATGGCGAGTTATTTGCAAACCTTTTTCGCGCAAGGCGACAGTCGTTCATTGTTCAGAATAACTGGGACCTGCCAGAGGCTATGGGAATGGAGTACGATCAGTACGACACGCCTGCAAGCCGTTGGGTGGCAGTTCACGAGTTCGGAGAAATTCTCGCCGGCATTCGGTTGACTCCCACGACTGCGCGCTGCGGGATCTACAGCTATATGATCCGGGACGCACAAATGGGCTTGTTGGATACGATCCCGCAGGACCTGCTTTATGAAGAGGCCCCTGTTGCAGATTATATTTGGGAATCAAGCCGTGTGTTTGTGTCCCATTCCACGCCGATGAAGATTCGCCGAAGGGTCCATGCGTTCCTTATTACGGAAATGACCCGCACGGCCCGTGAGTTGGGGGCTACCCAGGTTTTGGGTTTGATTCCAGCTAACTGGCCGCGATGGGCCTCGCGCTGTGGTCTGGATGCAAAGGCCGCTGGGCGCGTCATGGAAATCGATGGAATCGAAAATCAATGCGTGTCGATTAATCTGGTTCAAAACCTCCACTAACTAACCGAACCCCAGCAATCCTGTACCCCATTCAGGATTGTGGACACGGGGCAGACGGCCTAACATCGGGCCCCTGCCCTGTGTCTTAAACTGGGTCAGCCGAGGGTGGTTTTGACAGATTTGTTCGATAACGACACGGAGAGTAGTGCAGGACCAAGACCGCTGGCCGACACGCTACGTCCTGCCAAACTTCAAGACGTCATTGGCCAGGAACACCTGTTGGGGCCAGAGGGTCCTTTGGCTGTTATGCTGGCAAGTGGACAGATCGGTTCGGTAATCTTCTGGGGGCCGCCTGGCGTCGGAAAAACCACAATCGCGCGGCTTCTGGCACATGAAAGTGATCTGGATTTCGTTCAGATCAGTGCCATTTTCACCGGAATGCCCGACCTTCGAAAAGTGTTTGAGGCAGCCAAAATCCGTCGATCGTCTGGCAAGGGCACGCTTTTGTTCGTTGACGAAATCCATCGCTTCAACAAGGCACAACAGGACGGATTCTTACCGCATATGGAGGACGGCACGATCGTCCTTGTCGGTGCGACCACGGAAAATCCGTCATTTGAACTGAACGCAGCTGTGATGAGCCGCGCACAGGTGATGGTTTTGAACAGGCTCGGCGAGGAAGCGCTGGAGCGGATCGCAAATCGTGCAGAAACCGAATTGCAACAGGAGCTCCCTCTGACCAGCGCAGCTCGCGCAGCCTTGATCGAAATGGCAGACGGGGATGGTCGCACCCTGCTTAATCTCATTGAGCAGATTATGGCTTGGGGTTTGGACGAATCGATTGATCCGGAACAACTGGGTCAAAGACTGATGCGTCGTGCCGCGTCCTACGACAAGTCTGGCGACGGCCATTACAACCTGATCTCTGCGCTACACAAATCGGTGCGTGGCTCTGACCCGGACGCTTCGCTTTATTGGCTGGCAAGGATGCTCAGTGCGGGTGAGGACCCAAGGTTTCTTGCCCGTCGCATAACGCGCATGGCTGTTGAGGACATAGGATTGGCCGATCCGCAGGCGCAGTCGGTTTGTTTGCAAAGCTGGCAGACTTACGAGCGACTTGGCAGTCCTGAAGGCGAGCTCGCGTTGGCGCAAGCTGTGCTTTATTTGGCGCTGGCGCCGAAATCAAATGCAACATACGTGGCCTACAAGGCCGCAAAGGGCAAAGCCAAGCAAACCGGATCCGTTGCCCCACCAAAGCACATACTGAATGCTCCAACGAACTTAATGAAAGATCAGGGATACGGCGCTGATTATGCCTATGATCATGACGCGCCAGACGGATTTTCGGGGCAGGACTATTTTCCTGAGACCATGGAAAGACCAGAGTTTTATCTCCCCGTAGAACGTGGCTTTGAGCGTGAGCTTGCAAAGAGACTTTCTTACTTCAACAGACTTCGAGAAAAGCGACGCGGTTGACAAGCGCCATGCCCGGACGCATGAGCCGCGCTATGGTTTACATGTTTCTTCAGGTCGGATTTGGCGGTGCACTAGGTGCAATGCTGAGATTTGGTGTTGGACTCGCCTTGGTGCGTCTGATTGGCACTACCGCATTTCCTGTGGCAATTCTCAGCGTCAATGTCGTTGGTTCATTCCTGATGGGTATGTGCGTCGTGTGGCTTGGTCTTCGGGGCTTGACCAGCCTGTCACCCCTGATGGTGACGGGCATTTTAGGCGGGTTCACAACCTTTTCAGCGTTCTCGCTCGAGGCCTTCACGCTTTTTGAGCGTGGTGAGCCAGGGCTGGCGGCTTTGTATGTGATTTTGTCTGTAGTGCTCTCAATCCTTGGCCTGGTGGCCGGAATACTGCTGGCGCGGGGGCTGATGGTATGAGCGGCGTTCAGAACATTTCTGTTGCACCTGACGAAGCGGATCAGAGACTAGATCGTTGGCTTCGCCGAAAGTTTCCAAATGTCGGGCAGGGGCGCATTGAAAAAATGTGTCGCAAGGGCGAGATCCGCGTTGATGGCGGCCGCGTGAAAGCGAACACACGTGTTTCCGCCGGGCAGACCGTGCGACTGCCACCTTTGCCTGAGAGGGGCCCAGAAACGGCACCGGCGCGCCCCAGAGTGACAGATGCCGACGCGCAGATGTTGCGGAACTCTGTGATCTATCGCGACGATCAGATCATTGCTCTGAACAAATCTGCGGGTCTTGCCGTGCAAGGCGGCAGCAAGATGACGCGGCATATTGATGGTATGGCTTCCGCGATTCAGTTTGATGCAGATGAACCGCCGCGCCTCGTCCACAGGCTCGACAAAGATACCTCGGGTGTCCTGATCATGGCGCGGACCCGGACCATCGCGTCAAAGCTGACCGAGGCGTTCCGTGCACGCACCACGCGCAAGATTTACTGGGCCGCACTTGCTGGCGTTCCGCAGCCCAAACAAGGAACGATCCGGTTTGGACTGGTGAAGGCGCCCGGACATGGCGGGAAAGGCGAGGGCGAGAAGATGCATTGCGTCCACCCGCGCGACATTGACAGTACACCAGATGCCAAGCGTGCCACGACCGATTACTGGGTTTTGTCCGCGCTGGGGCGGCGGGTGTCCTGGGCCGCGCTTGTCCCGGTCACAGGGCGTACACATCAGTTGCGTGCCCACATGGCTGAACTGGGCCATCCGATCATTGGTGACGGCAAGTATGGCGGCTCAGGGCAAGAGAACCTTGGCGACGGTTGGGGTGCCATGCTCGGGGGCGAGATGTCCAAGAAACTGCACTTACATGCGCGCAGCCTTACGCTGGAGCATCCGGTGACGGGCGCAATACTGAACCTGGTTGCACCGCTTCCTGACCACATGGCGCGCACCTTTGATGAGCTTGGCTGGGATGCGCGTGATGTCCCGCCGGACCCCTTTGCCGAGGACGCCTGGGATTGAAACTGATCATATTTGATGTCGATGGAACGCTGGTAGACAGCAAGGCCCATATCGTTGCTGCGATGGAGTTTGCTTTTGCGAGGGCAGGTATCGAGCTTCCAGTACGCGATGCTCTGCTTTCCATTGTCGGACTATCTTTGCCTGAAGCAATGTCCAAACTCTGCCCTCAGGCAAGCCCTTCTGAGATTGATGCACTTGTTGACGGATACCGCGCAAGCTACGCGGAGCTGCGCATACAAATGAAAGACGCCGCCCCTTTCTATCCCTACGCCGAAGACGTGTTGGAAGACCTTTCAAATCGCGATGACGTTTTGCTCGGGATGGCCACAGGCAAATCACGACGTGGCGTTCGACATATCATCGAGGCACATCAGCTGGACAGGGTTTTCGTAACAACCCAGACCGCCGACACGCATCCTTCCAAGCCGCACCCGTCTATGTTGATGGACGCTATGGCTGAGGCGGGGGTGGAGGCTGCTGACACCGTCATGATCGGCGACACGACCTACGACATGGAAATGGCTGGAAACGCGGGGATCGCGGGTATCGGCGTTGCGTGGGGCTACCATTCTGTGAGCGCTCTCGAAGGCGTTGCGGCCACGCAAACGGTACTGAAGGATTTTAGGGAGTTGATCCCTTATCTTTGCAAGACGGGGTTCCTGAGATGACAGGTTGGGCTGCAAAAAAGTTCTGGACGTCGGTCGATGTTGTAGACGCCGAAAATGGGTTCACGGTCGCGCTGGATGGCAGGACTGTACGTACGCCGCTGAAGTCTGAGCTATCGTTGCCCACGCGCGCCTTTGCCGAGCGGCTTGCAGCTGAATGGGACGCGGTCGAAGAAGCTGTTGACCCAAATTCCATGCCATTCACCCGGGCCGCGAATTCTGCGATCGACAAGGTCACGCCTCAACGCGCTGAGATCATCGATATGTTGGCCGCCTATGGGGAGAGCGACTTGTTGTGTTACCATGCTGATCAGCCGAAAGAGCTGGTTGATCGGCAACGGGCCCAGTGGTCGCCATGGCTCGACTGGGTCCATGAACGTTACACCTCACCGATGATCGTGACGACGGGCATTGTGCCGATCTCTCAAGATCCTCAGAGCATGTTGCGCTTGCGCGAACCGCTGGAGAAAATGACGGCGTTTCAGCTCACCGGTATGCATGATTTGATCACGATTTCCGGTTCCCTAATATTGGCCTTAGCGGTGACAGATGGGGCAATTTCCGCGCAGGATGCGTGGCCGATTGCGCGTCTCGATGAGCTTTGGCAAATCGAGCAATGGGGCGCGGATGAGGCGGCTGAGGAACTGGCAGAATCGAAGCGTCAGGACTTTCTGCGGGCGATTGAGATCTTCGGTATTTCTACTTAGAGGCCATAAAAAACAATCAATAGTTGTTATACTTATATCAATTACTATTTTAAAGGTTTTTCCTTACCCTAGGTCACTTAGCTAACATCTCACCGAAACCTTCATTTTAAGAGGCATTGCCCAAAATATTTGCCGTTTTTGATGTCAACCTTGATTGTTTCCGCAGGCTACCCTTGCCTCTTTCTTGGAATTTGCCCAATTTAGGGGCGTTTTCGGGACTCATGACCGATTTCGCATACGCCCGGTCAACAGGGCACTTACACGCTCATTTTGGGCGTACCATCAGGATAGAGGTAAATATGAAAAAAACAGTATTCCTAGGCGCGCTAACCGTCGCCGGTCTCGCAGCAGGTGCTTCCGCCGCCGCGACCTTGGACGATGTGAAAGCACGCGGCGTGCTGAACTGCGGTGTGAACACGGGCCTCGTGGGCTTCGCAGCACCTGACGCCGATGGCGTTTGGGGTGGCTTCGACGTCGCCGTCTGCCGCGCTGTCGCAGCCGCTGTTCTCAGCGATGCCAACGCCGTAACTTTCGTGCCGCTGACCGGTAAGACCCGCTTCACCGCGCTTGCGGCTGGCGAGATCGACATGCTGGCCCGCAACACCACATGGACTTTCAGCCGTGACAACGACCTGAAGTTCGAATTTGTGGGTGTTAACTACTACGACGGTCAGGGCTTCATGGTTCCACGTGAACTGGGTGTGTCCTCGGCAACCGAACTGGACGGTGCGACTGTTTGTATTCAGACCGGTACAACCACCGAGCTGAACCTGGCGGACTTCTTCCGTTCGAACAACATGTCTTACGATCCGGTTCCGATCGAAACCAACCCAGAAGCGCAGCAGCAGTATCTTGCTGGCGCGTGTGACGTTTACACCACCGACGCTTCGGGTCTGGCCGCAACACGCGCCAACTTCGAAAACCCTGGCGATCACGTCGTTCTGCCAGAGATCGTATCCAAAGAGCCACTCGGACCAGTTGTACGTCACGGCGACAACGAATGGGGCGATATTGTTCGCTGGACCCTGAACGCGCTGATCTCGGCTGAAGAGCTGGGCATCACCTCGGCAAACATTGGTGAGCTGAGCGGGGGATCCAATAACCCAGAGATCAACCGTATCCTCGGTACCGAGGGTGAACTTGGCGCCATGATCGGCCTCGACGGTGAGTGGGCCAAGCGCGCTCTGATGGTTGGCGGCAACTATGGCGAAATCTTTGAAGCCAACATCGGCGAAGCGACCCCAATCGGTCTGAGCCGCGGCCTCAACGCCCAGTGGAAAGACGGCGGTCTGCTTTACAGCCCACCCTTCCGCTAAGTCCTTATGAAGAAAAGGGCGCGACTCGTTCGCGCCCTTTTTTTACTCTCGAACACATCTCGCTCCTCGTATTACCTCGTCGGGTCGTATTGAGCCCGTAAGTATACATATTGCGCCATAGGGACCGCTGGCATGAGCAACACCACAGATTTACCGCCGCAGACCAGCTTCAAGCTGAGTATGCTGATCAACGACACGCGGTATCGATCACTTACCTTCCAATTCATCGCTCTGCTTGGGCTCTGCTTCTTCATCGCTTGGTTGATTTCCAATGCGGTGGTGAACCTGGAGAATCTCGGGCAAGACATTTCTTATAGGTTTCTTGGGAATCCTGCTGGCTACGATATCAACCAACAACCGATTTCCTTCTCGAGCCAAGACACTCATTTGAGGGCTGCCTTTGTTGGCGTGTTGAACACGCTGATCGTGGCCTTCCTTGGCTGCATTACTGCGACCATCCTCGGCGTGTTTGCCGGCGTTCTGCGGTTGTCGAACAACTGGGTTGTGAGCAAATTAATGGCGGTTTACGTCGAAGCGTTCCGGAACGTTCCTGTCTTGATCTGGATCCTGATTATTTTTTCGATCATGACCGTTTCACTGCCTGGTCCACGGTCCTTCAGGGGAGACAACGCCACAGCCACAATGTTGTTTGACGCCTTTGCGTTCACAAACCGAGGCGTCTACGTCCCGGCACCCGTGTGGGGCTCAGGATCACTTATCGTGGTTTTGACCTTTGTGCTGTCTGTCATCGCGATGATCGCTTATCGGCGCTATGCCACAAAGGTCCTCTACGACACGGGTCGCTTGCTGCCAACACTGTGGCCCTCGATTGCGATTTTCTTCCTTCCCACAATCCTGATGTTCTTCATTATGGGTCGGCCGATTGGATTGGACTATCCGGAACTTCGCGGGTTCAACTTTCAGGGGGGCATCCAAGTCCGCGGATCGCTCATCGCTCTTTGGTTCGCATTGTCGCTCTATACCGGTGCGTTTATCGCTGAAAACGTTCGTGCAGGTATCATGGCGATTTCCAAAGGTCAGACCGAAGCCGCCGGAGCGTTGGGGCTGCGCCCAAACCGGATCATGAACCTTGTGATCCTGCCTCAGGCACTCCGGATTATCATTCCGCCGCTGATCTCGCAGTACCTGAACCTGACAAAGAACTCGTCGCTCGCGATTGCTGTAGGATACATGGACGTTACCGGGACGCTTGGGGGGATTACCCTGAACCAGACCGGTCGCGCGATCGAAGCCGTCCTTCTGCTGATGCTCTTTTACCTGCTCATCAGCCTTGGGATCTCGGCGATTATGAACGTCTACAACAATGCCGTTAAACTGAAGGAGCGCTGAGATGAGCGATACCAACGCCAACTCCACTGTCGCCTTCGTACGACATGATACAATTCCGGAGCGCGAACCGCCCTTGGGAGAGCGTGGACTGATCAAATGGCTGCGCGAGAACCTGTTCTCGTCGGTTACCAACGGTGTCCTTACGGTGCTTTCGCTTTGGGCGATTTACCTGATCCTGGCTGCATCGCTTCCATGGCTATTGAACGGCATTTGGGATGCACCTTCTATCCGGGATTGTCGCACCATTCTTGATGGAGCCAGGGGTGGGTGCTTTGCGGTTCTGACGGAACGTTGGAACCAGTTGCTCTTTGGTTTCCAATATCCAAGCGATCAGTATTGGCGCCCAACGCTTGCGTTCATTTTACTGTTCGTCGCGTTTGCACCAGTGATGTTCTACAAGCTGCCCCGCAAATTACTGATCATGACGGCAGTTTACCCCTTCCTAGGGTACTGGCTGATCTGGGGTGGAAGCATCTGGGTGCCTGTATTCGCTGCAGGTGGCTTCGTCGCTGGCTACATGGTGTACCGCCAGTTCATTACGCGGTCCTTCGCAATTGCGTTCTTCGGGGCGATTGTCGGGGCCTTCGTGTTCTGGTGGATCGCCGACTTCATCACGCCGGTTCTTGCAAACCTAATTCCTATCGAGTTGGAGTTTGTGAAAAGTCGTCAGGTCGGTGGTTTCATGTTGAACATGATCCTTGGCGTGGTCTGTCTTTCGCTGGCGCTACCGCTCGGGATCATCCTAGCCCTTGGGCGTCAGTCCAGCATGCCAATCATTAAGTGGATCTGTGTGGTCTTCATTGAGTTTGTGCGCGGTGTGCCGTTGATCACATTACTTTTCGTGGCAAACGTGGTTTTGGCTTATTTCTTGCCGCCTGAAGCAAACTTCGATCTGGTTGTCCGGGTGATCATCATGATCACGCTGTTCGCCGCCGCATATATCGCCGAGGTGATCCGGGGTGGCCTTGCGGCGCTCCCAACCGGTCAATACGAAGCCGCTGACAGCTTGGGTCTGGATTATCCGCAGTCGATGCGCCTGATTATTCTGCCTCAGGCTTTGAAGATCTCGATCCCGGGCATCGTGAACGTTGCGGTGGGTCTGTTCAAAGACACCACTCTGGTTTCGGTTATCTCCATGTTCGACCTTGTTGGCATGATCCGAGGACCGATTCTGTCTTCCACGGACTGGAACGGCGTTTACTGGGAACTGTTTGGCTTTGCCGCCTTACTGTTCTTCATCATGTGCTACGGCATCTCTCAATACTCGCAGTGGCTCGAGCGTCAGCTTGCCACCGATCATCGATAAGAAAGGGCTGATCAATGTCTGACACAGCTGCAAAAGTTGAAGCGAAGGCCTCTGCCATCTCGGATCAGGTCGCGATCGAAATTCAGAACATGAACAAGTGGTACGGTACGTTCCACGTTCTGCGCGATATCGACCTGACCGTGTATCAGGGCGAAAGGATCGTTGTGTGTGGACCGTCCGGTTCCGGCAAATCCACGCTGATCCGCTGCATCAATGCTCTGGAAGAGCACCAGGCAGGCTCCATCACAGTGGATGGTACGCTCTTGTCTTCGGATCTGAAGAACATCGATAAGATCCGATCAGAAGTTGGAATGGTGTTCCAGCACTTCAACCTGTTCCCGCACCTCACAATCCTTGAGAATTGCACACTGGCGCCGATCTGGGTTCGCAAGATCCCAAAGAAGGAAGCCGAAGAAACAGCGATGCACTTCCTGACCAAGGTGAAAATCCCGGAGCAGGCCGACAAGTATCCAGGTCAGCTTTCGGGTGGTCAGCAGCAGCGTGTGGCTATTGCGCGTTCGCTCTGCATGCGCCCACGGATCATGCTGTTTGATGAACCGACCTCTGCGCTTGACCCTGAGATGATCAAAGAGGTGCTCGACACCATGATCGAGCTCGCCGAAGAGGGTATGACAATGATTTGTGTGACCCACGAGATGGGCTTTGCCCGTCAGGTCGCGGACCGGGTGATCTTCATGGACCAGGGTCAGATCGTTGAACAGAACGAGCCTGAGCCATTCTTCAACGATCCAAAGTCGGATCGGACGAAGCTGTTCCTGAGCCAGATTCTCGGACACTGAGCTTAAACAAGAGTATCAAAAGGCCGCGTTCCGACGCGGCCTTTTTTGTTACGAACTGTTCAGGTCGTGTGGTGTGACAAAGGCTTCGACCTTGCCTGAATGCGGTGTGACATCCCCCCATCTTGGGACGGCGAAACTGGCGACTAAAAGAGCAGCCGTTGGGAACTGGTCAAATCGCTCATGGTGAGGTGGCGATTGGACAATCCCCTGAGCCAGCAACCCAATCCCGGGGTTGTGGCCCACAAGAATGATGCTTTCGCTTGTCGCGCCGTTGACGAGATCAAGCAGGGTGTCCGGCGTTGCATGATACATCTCCGGGCGGATCGAAACATCTGCATCAATCCCAAGCCTGCCCCACGTCTCCAGCGCGCGTCTCGCATCTGATACGAAGGCCTGAGACGGTAGGAACCCGTTTTCCTTGATCCAAGACCCAATTGCAGGTGCCGCACGTTGGCCACGCTTGTTCAAGGCACGGTCGTGGTCCGGAAGATCTGGGTTCCCCCAGCTCGATTTAGCATGGCGCAGCAGCAGAAGGGTTTTCATCACGCCCCCAGAAAAAGTTTCATATGATACGCAGATTGTGCCGGATTGCGCCCCGCGCCAAGACTTATCGGGCAGGCGCAACGAACTAGACAGCCCGCTGACAGGCAGTCTGCACCTGCATCAGAAGAAATATGTGACTTGCAACCGGACACATCGTAATTGCCGGCCCCCAAAGCGCCGACGGGGCAGGCTGACAGGCATGGTTTGCCGTCACAAGTGGTGCACGGGTTGACCCCTGCTGTCGGCAGCTCAAAGGGCATATCTAGCGCTATGGCGCCACGGTAGCTGACCATCAATCCAAAGTGGTCATGAACCAGTGGGCCCACGGGGGATGCCCAGGCGCGCCCGCTTTCCACTGCCCATCGCAGGAATGGCCGATAGGGCGGTCCTCCGAACGGGAACAGGGCTTTGCCTTTCAGGTCGCATGCCCAGTTGCCAATAACGCGCCGCGACCAGCGATCTATAGGATCAGCTTTTCCGTCGCGCGCTTCTTCGCTGCGCTGAAAGGCCGGCCAAAAGCTGTCAGGGGCAGGGCCAAGCAAGGCCAACCGATTGGATTGTGCAGGTGTGTCAGGATCGTCGGAGATATCGAGGATGCCAAGTACAGAAAGGTGACGCTCCGCTGCGCCCTTGGCGAGGGTTTGCGCAGTGATCATTCCGCGCGGATCATTGAACCGGCACCGTGTTCTGTGAACAATTCCAACAGGCATGCGTTGGAGACCCGCCCATCAAGGATCACAACGGCGCGTACGCCCCCGTTCAGCGCAGCAACAGCTGTCTCTGTTTTTGGGATCATGCCGCCTGCAATAACGCCATCTCTGGTCATCTCACTGACCTGCGCTGTCGTCAGCGCCGTGACAACTTCCCCGCTGGCATCTTTGACACCGGCCACATCTGTTAGCAGCAACAAGCGATCTGCTTTGAGCGCCGCCGCGATTGCCCCCGCGGCGGTATCCCCGTTCACGTTGAAGGTTTCGCCATCGCGGCCAACTCCAATTGGTGCGATAACCGGAATGATCTCATTTGCAAAAAGCTCGTTCAGAAGCTTTGGATCTACCTCGACCGGCTCGCCAACAAATCCCAGTTCGGGATTGGCCGGATCGCAGACCATAAGGTTTGCGTCTTTGCCTGACAGGCCAACTGCACGTCCGCCTTGTCCGTTGATGGCCTGCACGATACGCTTATTTACGCGGCCAGACAGAACCATCTCGACAACTTCAACGGTGGCCTCATCGGTCACGCGTTTGCCGCCGACAAATTTCGTCTCGATTTCTAGCTTTTCCAACATGGCGTTGATCATCGGTCCGCCGCCGTGCACCACCACCGGGTTCACACCGATCTGGCGCATCAAAACGATATCCCGCGCAAAGCTGTCCATGGCGGCGTCATCGCCCATCGCGTTTCCGCCAAACTTCACCACGACGACAGCTTCATCGTACCGCTGAAGATAGGGGAGCGCTTGATTGAGCGTACGTGCTGTGGCGATCCAATCGCTGTTCATGATTTTGCGAGACTTCATGCTAGGGCCCGTCGGCAGGTTCGCCGCGTATTACGCCAAGGCAATGGATGGGGCAAGCCGCCGCTAGATTAGTCCTGCAATGATCCCGCGCAGGGTCGCGATCCCTTCGCCTTTTTCAGATGACGTCAGAACCAATTCTGGAAACGCGGCTGGGTGCTTTGCAAGTTTTTCACGGACCTGTTCAAGTACCTGTTCACGCTGTGTGGTGCTAATCTTGTCGGCCTTTGTCAAAACTACCTGAAAGGGAACGGCTGACTTGTCCAGAAGGGACAGGATTTCGGCGTCTACAGGTTTGACCCCATGGCGTGCGTCGATCAAGACAAAGGCACGTCGCAAGCTTGCGCGGCCTGACAGATAGGACTTCAAGAGGCGTTGCCATTTCTCGACAACCGCGACCGGAGCGTTTGCGAAACCATAGCCTGGCAAATCGACGAGATAACGTTCGGTACCGAGATCGAAGAAGTTGATCTCTTGGGTGCGGCCGGGGGTGTTGGATGCGCGAGCCAGTGCTTTGCGACCTGTTAGGGCATTGATCAGGCTTGATTTTCCAACATTCGAACGCCCTGCGAAACACACTTCCAACCGATCATCTGGTGGAAGACCGGACATAGCGACAACGCCCTTGCGAAAATCAACCGGTCCAGCAAAAAGTTTACGCCCTGCCTCAAGGGTCGCGTCGTCAATATCGGCAAGTGGAAAGGTTAGCTTCATTAGATCACCTCGACGCTGTCGCCGGGTCGAATCATGCCAGTTCGAGTCACTTCGGCATAAACACCAAAATCCGTATGTCCCCAACCATTCTCGAGAGCCCCGAGCGTATCAGCGTCGCGGCGTCCGGTTTCTGGGTTCGCCATTGTGGCCTTACAGCGCGTGATCCTCTGTTCGACCTTAAGGACAGCTTCACCGATACGAACAGACTTGCCAATCCACTCGAATTCTTCCCAGGGACCCAAGCCGTCGATCCAAAGGTTGCCGCGCCAACGATGAATGGAAAGGTCTGCACGATTGAGCTTTTCGGCAACCATGCAGTGGGCTGTACGACTGTTTAGAGCCAGCCACGGATCAGGCACGTCGGTCTGTGCCGCGCCTTCGTGATGGACCAAATGCGTCGGCCTCGGGGCGTCTTTTGGCCAGAGCGGATCGAGCCATTCAAGAAGGGCGCGCTCGTCTTCGGCCCGGTTCAGGTTTCCGGCAAACTTGCCGGCTCGCGGATGGGTCAGCGTAATCTGCATGTTTGACGGATTAAACGTGCACTCGACCGCCATCAGTTCGGGGCCGGTCACACCACGTAAAAAGTTGGCCTTCGGGGCCCATGTTCGGGTCAAATCAGCTTCGCGAGCACGTTCATGCGCGACCGCAAAGCTGCGATCCCAGGACAGTGGTTTGCCAGCCTCTAGGAGAACCTCGCTCAACGTTTCGCGCCCGATCGCTTTGATCGGATGCCGATAAATCGTCGCGAGAGCCGCGCTCATTTCTTCGGTTCGTTAGGTTTGTTTGCGGCTTTCTCGCCGCGCTTGAACCCAGAAATGATGTTCCCAAACAGGTCTGGCCGCGATCCATGGCTCAGCATAATCAGATACTGCTGCGTGAAAGTGATCACATTGTTGGCAATCCAGTAGACGATCAGACCGCTGGCAAAGCTTCCAAGCATGAACATGAAAACCCAAGGCAGCCACGCAAAGATCATCTGTTGCGTTGGGTCGGTGGGGGCTGGGTTCAGCTTTTGCTGCAGCCACATGGAGATACCCAACAGCAACGGCAAGATTCCGATGAACACCAGCGCCATAATGGATCCCGGTTCTGGTGCGGAATTTGGAAGCAGGCCGAAGAGGTTTATGATTGAGGTTGGATCAGGCGAAGACAGGTCCCTGAAGGGTCCGAAAAATGGTGCATGACGCAACTCGATCGTGACGAAAATTACCTTGTAGAGCGAAAAGAAAATGGGGATCTGTAAGAGGATCGGCAAACAGCCGGCAGCCGGATTAACCTTGTTCTTCTTGTACAGCTCCATCATGCCCTGCTGAAGCTTTTGGCGGTCGTCGCCGGCCTTTTCTTTCAGCTTTTCCATCTCGGGCTGAAGCTCTTTCATGCGTGCCATGGACACATAAGATTTGTAAGCGAGCGGCAGCAGGAGTGCTTTGATAATCAGGGTCAGCGCAATAATCGCGACGCCCATGTTGCCGATCAGGGCGTTCAGCCAGTGCAGAACCGCAAAAATCGGCTTGGTCAGGAAGAAGAACCAACCCCAATCAATGGAGTCAAGGAAGCGATCAAACCCGAGATCATTTTGATAACGCCGGATTGTTTGCCACTCTTTGGCGCCTGCAAATAGGTTTGTTTCTACCGATACCTCTGTTCCGGCTTCAACCGTTACTGCGGGCAGACGTATTTCAGTTTGGTAAATATCAGCGCTTGGAACGTATTTTGATACCGCCGTGAAGCCTTGACCGGGCTGCGGCATCAGCGTGGTCATCCAGTTCTTATCGGTAAAGCCTAGCCATCCGTTGGCCTCGACATCACGCACTTCCGCACGCGCGGCCTCGCGCTGCACTACGTCGTACTCGGTCATGTCGTCGTAGTTCGCCTCAATCAGTTCCCCATCCTGCATGCCCACGATACCTTCATGGAGAATAAAGAAGCCGATTGTATCGGGCTCGGAGTGGCGCGCGACGATACCATAGGGCTGCAGGCGCACCGGATCAGATGTCGTGTTCTCGACCGTCTGGTCAACCGTGAACAGATAGTCTTCATCCACAGAGACGGTGCGACGGAAGATCAGTCCGCTGCTGTTGTCCCAGCGCAGTGTAACAGGGGATCCGACGCCCAGTGTTTCGCCAGATTCAACACGCCATTCGGTATTTGCTCCGGGCACATCGTCAAAGGTGAGATTGCCGCCTGGGGTCCAGCCGTAGAGGGCGTAATAGGCATTTACCGATCCGACCGGGGAAAGCAGCCGAACAATGGGCGAGTCCTCAGCCAGGGTTTCGTTGTAGTCCCGCAATGACAGATCATCGATCCGCCCGCCAAGCAACGAGATGGAGCCTTCCAGTTTGGGTGTCTCAATCGGTAGACGGGCAATGTCTTCCACCGCAGACACCGTGTCTGTTGTGGTAGACGTGGTTGCTGTCGCTTCGCTCGCCGCTGGTGGAGTTACAGCCAGTTCTGCGCCAGTGGTCTGATCAGTTGCTGGCGTACTGACGCCTGATTGCGTGGTCGCTTCCGTGACCTCTGGTTGTTCGGGAGGGAACAACAAGAACCACACAAGGATGACCAGGAAGCTAAGCGCTGTCGCGAGGATCAAGTTCTTGTTCTGGTCGTCCATGGAGGCGCACCGTTCTTTGAAGAAGCTTCGGAAAATCGTTTGCAGGGTTCAACCGAGAACGCCCCCAAAGGTCAAGCGGTTTTCAGTGACAGTGGAGATATGCCCTGATTTCTGCCGTGGAAGCCACGTCTTGATCAGTTCAAGCGCCTTGGACGTATCCGATTGCTCTGGAAGGCTGGAAGCCCAGAAGGTTTCTGTGGCTTTGGCGCATCGGGTGGAGGATGCTGCGGGCGGTCCTTGTTCGTCTCAAGCTTTGTTCCTGAGGCGACCGCTGTTGCGGCGTCTTCCTCTAGGAATGTTTTCCTCTCTCCACGTTTGTTTTGCTGACTGATTAACCAAGCCAACGTATCCGGCGCAGGCATTGGGCGGGCAATTCCAAATCCTTGAATATACCCGCAGCCTATTTGTTTCAGACAAGCTTCTTCCGAGATGGTTTCAACACCTTCTGCAAGAACGCCAATTCCCAACTGTTTTGCCAAGGTTACGATCGCTTCGCACATGCTCAGTTGCTTGGGGTCGCGGTTCAAACGCGTCACAAAGCTCCGATCAATCTTGATGCGGTTAACCCCAAACCTTTGGATGGAAGTGATCGCAGCGGCACCCGTTCCAAAATCGTCCAGTTCGATTTTACAACCCAAATCCCGCAAACGAGATAAATTACGAAGCATTAGGTCATCCGCACCTTGGCTGATCACCGTTTCGAGGATTTCAACCGCCAGTCGGTCTGGTTCAAGCCCAAACCGATCCAATTCCCATTTGATCTTTTCAACCAGGCTTGGCGAGCGCAGTTCCTGAGCCGCAAAATTCACACCGACTTGGGGAACTACAACACCTGCAGCGTCCCAGGCGCTTATGGCCTTCAGTGATTTTGAGAGCATGATATCGCTAAGTCGTTCGCTGCGCCCGGCAGTCTCTACCGCAGGAAGGAAGCGCCCGGGTGAGATTGGCCCCAGAGTAGGATGGTTCCAGCGGGCGAGTGCCTCTATGCCGGCAATCGCTCCATCTTTTGTTCGAAGCTGTGGTTGAAACCATGCCTCGATTTCTCCGGCCTCAAGGGCTCGTGTGACATCCTCGGCAAGCGAATGATTTGCATCGGAAACCGCGCTTAGATCGGGGGAGAACACGCGATACGTTGCAGGACCAGAATTGCGCGCTTCGACCATAGCGCGTTCTGCGGCGCGCAGCAGCTTATCACCAGGTTCAGCAGACGAGGGATTAATATGTTTTCGAAACGCAACGCCCATACATGCGCTTACATATCTTGCAGTTCCGTCAATCCGCACCGGTTCAGCGAGAGCAATCTGCACGCGCTCGACCACACCAAGCACAGCATCGAAAGTCAGGCTCGCTGACGGCGCAAGAAAGATCGCCAATGCGTCAGCATCCAATCTGCAAACCAGATCGTTTTTCCGCAGAACTGCACTTAGACGATCAGCGCAGATGCGCAATAATTCATCCCCTGCGTCCCGTCCCCAACGGTCATTGAACCCGTGAAAGTCGTCAAGATCGACCACGATACATGCTGCAATATCGAGCCGGGTTGAGGATGTTTTCAACGCAAACGTCATCGCGTTTGTGAAAGCTGACCGTCTAGGTAAACCGGTCAACCTGTCCCGCTCACCCACGTCTGCGCGGGTCAGACGTTTACGGTCGTGGGCCCATTTTCCGAGTGCGACGAGCAGTGGACCGCACGTCGAAATTGCTAACGCCACGTACAGGTTCACGATGGAAGAAACCAGCCAGACCAATGGTGGCATCAAAAATAAGGCCATGAGCCATGTCTCAGATGGCAAGTGGAAGTTCGACGATTTGAAAGACACGCGGGCACCCCAGCAACCAGACACAAGAGCAGCCCTCAAGAAGGGCCGTTTCTGGAGAGTCTGATTTGCAGGCTACGCCAAAGGGTTAATCCTCTGCCGCATTATGTGGAGGATTTTGTTCAAGTTCTGCAGGCTTGGGTCGGATGAGCCCCGCGAAGTCAAAGAGGTTGGGATCAAGCAAGTGCGACGTGCGCACCTGGGTCATCGCACGGAAAAGTTTTTGCCGACGACCTGGATGGTTATGCTCCCATGTATCGATCATCGCTTTAACCTGCTGACGCTGCAGCCCATCCTGACTGCCACATAAGTCACATGGGATAATTGGATAACGCATGGCGTTCGCGAATTTCTCGCAATCTACTTCAGCGACATGTGCCAGCGGACGGTAGACAAAAAGGTCCCCTTCATCATTCACAAGTTTAGGCGGCATGGTTGCGATCTTTCCGCCATGGAACAAATTCATGAAAAATGTCTCGAGAATATCGTCTCGATGATGGCCAAGAACTACAGCCGAACAGCCTTCTTCCCGAGCAATCCGATAAAGATTGCCACGACGCAGACGCGAACACAGCGCACAATAGGTACGCCCTGCCGGTACTTTATCGACAACGATCGAATACGTGTCCTGGTACTCGATCCTGTGCGGAACGCCCATTCTTTCTAGAAAATCAGGCAGAACCGTTGCGGGAAAACCGGGCTGCCCCTGGTCCAGATTGCAGGCCAGGATTTCAACTGGCAGTACGCCGCGCCACTTTAGTTCAGTCAAGACTGCTAGAAGCGTGTAGCTGTCCTTGCCGCCAGACAGACAAACCAACCAGCGCGATCCTGGTTCAATCATCCCGTAGGACTCGATTGCCTCTCTCGTGTTGCGCACGATGCGTTTACGCAGCTTACGAAACTCGGTGGTTTGGGGCGCCCCGTGAAAAAGTGGGTGAATATCGTCGCTTTTGTCCAGCATGTGGGCCTGATGCCCTATTTTTGCAGAACTTGCCAATGACAATTCGGCCTTTCCTGCTAGGTCTGGGGTAACCAAAAAAGGATGAGACACATGCGCTGGTTAATCGGAGTATTGCTGCTGACACTAACAGCGTGTGGAACGCCCACCCTAGAGGGCGAAAAGCTGAGTGACCGCAACCTGAACCTAGAAGAGTTCTTTGCGGGGCACAGCGTTGCATACGGCCAGTTTCAAGATGTTTTTGGGAATGTGAGCCGACGGTTTGAAGTTCAGATAAATGGTCGGTGGGATGGACAAACGCTAACTTTGGTGGAGGATTTCGTCTACGAAGATAAATCCACAGAGCAGCGTGTTTGGACGTTGCAGAAAACCGCTCAGGACAGCTGGCAAGGTAAAGCACCCGGCGTCCAGGGCGTCGCAACAGGAACCGAAAACGGCGATACCTTCAATTGGGCATACACAATAGATTTACCAATCGCTGGTGGAGAGACCGTTCGGGTCAGCTTCGACGACTGGATGTGGTTGCTAAGTGAAGATCGCCTTCTGAACAAAGCTTACATGTACCGCTTCGGTCTTTTCGTGGGTGAAGTAACGATCATGTTCGAAAAACAGTAAGGATGAGCGTTCAACCCGGGTATCGCTTTCCCGATCGCAAGTGTTGCCGCGTATTGGTTCATACACGCGCGATTTAGTCCGGGACGTTGTCGATCCCGGATCCACCCCATGGATGACATTTGGCAATGCGTTTGGCGGCAAGCCAGCTGCCTTTGATTCCACCGTGTTTCTCTAGCGCTTCCAACGCGTAGGCAGAACATGTCGGATGATATCGGCATCCATGGCCAACCCATGGTGACAGGACGACCCGGTACGCACGAACAGGTAGCGACACGAGCCAGGCGAAGGGGGTCATGACGAAAGCTTCCGCAGTGCGCGTCGCAGATCGTCTTGCATCATTTTGAAATCGCGTTCACCGGTATTCCCTGCGCGACCTATCAGAACATAATCGGTGCCAGCATGCCCATCAGTCGGAAGAATGAGACGCGCCAGCGCGCGCAGACGCCGCTTCGCTCTGTTTCGTGCGATAGAATTGCCAACTTTCTTGGAACAGGTGAAACCCACCCGAATTTCCGCACCTTCGTCGCGTTTCCTCGCTTGGAGGACGAATCCGGGTGTCGCGATTCTGGGTGCTCGAGCTGCGGCGAGAAACTCAGAGCGCTTCTTTAAACCATACAGTCGCAAAGGCAAACCCGCCGACAATGCGGCGGGGTGCGAAAGGTTTTGTTCAGGCTGTCCTGCGGACATAGCCCAAATGACTTTAAGCGCTGAGCGACTTGCGGCCGCGTGCGCGACGTGCGTTCAGGATCTTACGACCAGCTTTGGTCGCCATCCGTGCGCGGAAGCCGTGGCGGCGCTTGCGCACCAGATTGGAAGGTTGAAACGTGCGTTTCATCTATCTCGTCCTATCTCATGGGCCCAAGCCGGACGCTTGGGGAGCATGTCTTCCCGGTCTGGGAAGGAAATGGCGCGCTGGGGAGGATTCGAACCCCCGACCCCTTGATTCGTAGTCAAGTACTCTATCCAGCTGAGCTACCAGCGCGTGAGGCCGTCTCCTAGCCCTGCAGGAGTTTCAATGCAAGCGGGTTTTCCGGTTTTCTGCCCGAAAGTTCTATTGCGCAGCAGTCGACAGAAATTCAGACTTACGTGGCAATGAAATGGTGAATACTGTTCCATTTTCATTGGTTTCGGTAAGCTCCAGTCTTCCCCCGTGGCCGCGTATCAGATCTGCAGCAATCGCAAGCCCAAGTCCTGTTCCACCTTTGCGTACGCCGCCTTGAAATGCGGTAAAGAGATTTTCCTGCGCTTTTTTTGGAAGGCCAGGCCCGTCATCCTGAATGCGGATGTTCCAGTACTCTTCTGTGGCGTCAGACAGTATTGAAATGGTCCCTTCTAGCTTGCTGGCCTCGATGGCTTGGCGGGCATTGCGAACGATATTCGTAATCACGCGGTACAGCTGTTCGGGGTCTGCGCGAACATCCATATCGATCGGAATATCCGTGCGGTACGATACGAGGTCGTTATCAGCCGCCGCCAGTCTTTCTCCATCCAACGCATCTTCTACGAGCGGTGCCAACTTCACGATTGTCAGCGCAGGGGCGGGCTCTTCAGCCTTACCGAATGCCAACGAAGCTTCGCATAGGTTCACCGCGCGTGTGATGGCGCCCACCAGTTTAGGAGCCGCACGGACCACTTTGGGGTCGTCACTCATCTCCATCCTGTCCGCGAACAGCTGCGCTGTCGTCAGGATATTGCGAAGATCATGACTGATCTTTGCCACCGCAGTGCCGAGCTGTGCCAAGCGTTCCTTTTGCTTGAGCGCGCCGGTGAGCTGAATTTGAAGTTTTTGAAGTGCGTCTTCTGCTGCACGCAATTCCCTCAGCCCGGAGGTGGGCATAATCACTTGATTCGGGTCTTCAGGAGCATCGGCATAATCGCTCATATGTTCCACCACTCGGGCCATTGGCGTTACAAGGAAACGTCGCACCGCCAAGAACAAAAGACCCGCGGTGATGATAGAGATGACCGCTGAGAGGAGCAAAATTCGCAATCCATAATCGATCATTGCATCGCGCAATGGACCTGTTTCGACCGAAATCTCGATGACTTCACCGGCCATCTGCACCGGTGTTCCAGTCACGAGGATGGCCCTGCTCTCGGTGTCGAACAGTTGAACCATCGCATCGCGTATAAGTTCACCTGCTGTGACATCACGCAGATCGAACTGTCGGCTGATCGCGCCGGCCATTGGCGAGGCCAAGACCAATTCCCGAACTTGGTCACGACGCAGGACAACTGTCATAACACCAGCGTTTACCAAAAGCTCTTGCTCCAGTTCCGGAGCAACCATCGTGTCTTGAGAGGCAAGAAGGGCAAGGGACGCGATCTGCGCGCGCTCCAGCCGGTCCAGTAGATAGTCTTCGCGGAAGCGTGCAATCGAGGGGACGAAGATCAAGACCTCGGCCAACATTACGAAGACCGTGGTCAGGATCAAAAATCGACCTGATAGTGAGTTCAGCACGCTTTTCCGCTCCGTCGGTCCGCCTCAGAACCGTTGTACGAGACGAACGATACGCTTCACCCACGGATTTTCAAAGAGCTTGGGCGTAAAGTAAGCCGAGGCAGCACGTTTGTTCACTTCACTTACCGTTGGATAAGGCAAAACGGTGTTGGCGATCGCGCTCATTTTCAAGCCGTTGGCGATGGCCATGGCCCACATTCCGATCAATTCACCTGCTTGTGCACCCACAATAGATACGCCGATGGGTTTACCTTTTACGACCATCACTTTGATCAGACCCGTGGTCTTGCCTTCTGCAATTAAACGGTCATTTTCGTGGAACGCGTAACGGGCCACAAAAAGTTTCTCGCCGTATTGTTCGCGTGCCTGGGCTTCAGTAAGGCCAACCTGCGCGATTTCCGGGTCTGTGTAGGTTGCCCAGGGAATATGGTCTTCCCGGTTCTTCGCGGGCATGCCCAAGACGATCTGGCGTACCAGAACACCGGCTTGATACCCCGCCACATGGGTGAATTGCAGCTTTGAGGCAACGTCTCCAACGCCGTACACGCGCTTGTTTGTGGTGCGCAGCGACGCATCTACTTTCAGACCGCTTCGATCGTAATCAATGCCGGCTTTTTCCAAGTCTAGCTTGTCCACGTTCGGGGTTCTGCCAACCGCCATTAGCAAATGGGAGCCCTGAAAGGTTTGACCGTCCTTAGTATGGATAGTGATTTTATCGGCGCTGCCTTCAATCTTTTCCGCAAGCGCTCCTTCGATGATATCGATACCTTCCGCGCGCAAACGCTCCAGCGCGATTGCGGCTAATTCCGGGTCATCCTTGCCAAGGGCCTTGGCCCCCTCCAGAACAGTGACCTTGGAGCCCAGACGCACATGAGCCTGCGCCATCTCCATTCCGATAGGTCCGCCACCGATAATGATCAGGTGCTCGGGCTGATCTCGCAGATCAAAGATCGTTTCGTTGGTTTCATAGGGCACGGAATCGACGCCGGGGATTGGAGGTACAAAGGGGCGAGAGCCGGTTGCAATGACAATGCGGCGCGCCGTGATAACGTTGTCGCCAGCCTGTACTTCGGTCGGACTTATGAATTTGCCGAACTCGCGGATCACATGAACGCCAAACTCCTCGAAACGTTCTTGGCTGTCTACAGGAGCGATCGTCTCGATTACTTCGTGTACATGGTCTTTGGCCGCGCCGTAGCTTACCTCTGGCATTACGGGGCTTACCCCGTATTTTTTGCCCGTTCGCATGGCTTGGGCTTGCTTGGCTGAGGCCAGCAGCGCTTTTGAAGGAACACAGCCATAGTTCAGGCAGTCACCGCCCATCTTATGACCTTCAAGCAGGACTACCTTGGCGCCCATCTGGCTGGCACCGGCGGCGATGGACAATCCACCTGAACCCGCGCCGATCACAAGAATATCTGTTTTGATGCGGTTCATCGGTCAGCTCTCCTTGCGAAATAGTTTCACGACCACTGGGAGCAGCGCCAGCGCGCCGAGCCCCAGAAGCGGTCCGAGGATGTACGGCTCAAAGATGATGCCCAGATTGGGGGTTGCGCCGGCCGCAAAGACATCACCAAGGCCCGCGCCAACCCAAGTGTAAACAGCCGTGCCCGGTATGATGCCAATGAAGGTTGTGAAGACATACCTACCCAAACCGACGCCGACGAGAGCGGGAAGCAGATTAGCCACAAAGAACGGGACGGCAGGCACCAGCCGGATAAGAAAGAGATAAGAAAGCTCGTTTTCTTTCAGCCCATTGCTGAAGGATTTTATGGCGCCATCGCTTGCATTCATCTTGGCGCTTAACGTCTCTCCGAAGCCCCATTTTGCAGCAAGGAAAATCAACGACGCACCGATCGTTGCCGCGATCACGGTCAAAACGGTTCCGGCTAAAAGTCCAAACATGAACCCGCCAGCCAAGGTCGCGATTGTTGCACCCGGAATGGAAAACGCCACGATCCCCACGTAGATCGCAATATAGGCGAGGGCGGTCTGCAAGTAATTATTGTCGCGAAATTCCAGAAGCGTTTCTCGGTTGTCAGAAAGCGCCTGAAAAGAAAGGGCGTCACCCAGAAAATAAAATGCGCCTGCTGCACCAGCGGCAATTACGGCAAATGGAAGCCAGCGCGGCAAACCTTTGCTTGGAGTATGGTTGGTCATGGTCATGGGCCCGTCGTCCTGTGGTCAGGTTCCTGTTGACCACATAACTCATGGTTTTGGGGATGGGTTACGAGAGCTTTCACGCCCGGTTGATGGATGCTTCACAGAAGCGAGAGAACTAGCCAAAATCCTGAAACTTTTGGCCGAATTGTTACAGTTTCTGTTTCAGATCGTAACTTTTACGCCGGGAAGTTTCAGCTCTTTCATTAAATCGCGCACCTCCTGTCGTGCCGCGATATTGGATAAGTTTAGGTTTGCGATCCCGATATCTCGTAGGTCGAGCAGTGTCAGACCGCGGGGAAACAGTTCCCGAAATATAACCCGCTCTGAAAATCCTGCGGCGACCCGAAAGCCGATGCGCTTCGAAAGACCGGCCAGGGCATCGCCGACCTTCTTTTTGTTATGCATGAATTGCGTGCCCAGTCGATTGCGTAGAACGATCCAGTCGAGCGGTGGCAGCCCTGCCTGAGCGCGCAACTGACGCGCGTTCCAGACCATTTCTGAATAAACCGAAGGGCCAAGGACCCGTTCCGATTCAACGTCGGTCTTTGCCAGTAGGTCAAAATCGACAAAACTATCGTTCATGGGCGTGACCAGAGTATCCGCCATGGAATGCGCAACCTGGCTCAATCTCGTGTGGCTGCCCGGGCAGTCGATGCAAATGAAATCGCAACTGGCTTCCAGTTGACTAATCGCGATTGATAACCGGTGGTCGTAGACATTTTCGCCTGGACCAAGCGAGGTTTCGTCCACTTCAGGCAAAGCAATAAGCCTCGGGCTCGCAAGCCGTTGCTCGGTTGTCTTTTTATACGCGGCACGATTTTCGAGATAGCGGCCAAAGCTGCGTTGACGAATATCGAGATCAAGCGCGCCAACCTTATGATCCATGCGTGCAAGTGCTGTTGCAACATGCATGCAGGTCGTGGATTTGCCCGACCCACCCTTCTCGTTTCCGAAAACTATGATGTGTGCCAAAAAATTACCTCGTCCCGGGATGACGACTTCTCCCGGATGCGCGCAATATAGGTCGCCGCGATTGGAGTGAAAAGAAGTGTTCTGCTCCGGAAATGAAAACGCCGCCCCGATGGAGCGGCGTTCGAATGTCCACGCGTTGTTGGGATTAAAAACCCAGACCTGCGTATTTATTCTTGAATTTCGAAACACGGCCACCAGTGTCAAGCAGCTTGGTGCCGCCGCCGGTCCATGCCGGGTGTGCCGATGGATCGATATCGAGCGCCAGCTGGTCGCCTTCATTGCCCCAGGTCGATTTCATCTGCACCACAGTGCCGTCCGTCATCTTTACGTTGATGATGTGATAGTCGGGATGCGTATCTGCTTTCATCGACTTAACCCTTCTTCGGCTTGTAGGTGGTATCTTCTGCGATACGCGCGGACTTACCGCGGCGCGAGCGCAGGTAGTAGAGCTTCGCACGACGCACGCGACCGCGACGCACGACTGTGATCGAGTCAATGTTGGTCGAATGCAGCGGGAACACACGCTCCACGCCTTCACCGAAGCTGATCTTGCGTACAGTGAAGCTGGCCGCAATGCCGACGCCGCCTTTGCGAGCGATGCAAACGCCTTCGTAGTTTTGGACGCGCGAGCGCGTGCCTTCTGTTACTTTAAAGCCAACACGCACGGTGTCGCCGGCTTTGAAATCGGGGATGTCATTACCGAGGGCGGCAATCTGTTCCGCCTCGAGCTGTGCGATCAAATCCATCGCATATTCCTTTGTCTATCGCGGTTTTGCCCGCGGTGAGGACATCCTCGAGAGCTCTTGGTCTTTCTTCGGGTCCCTGTGAACGTATCACAAGCCCGCCAGAGATCGCGGCGTCTATTCCTTTTAGCCCGAAGGCCAGCGGCTCAAGTGTGCAGATGTTGCTGGGGAAAGAACCCGAAACCACTTTTGCCAAACGAAAAAAGGCCGCACAAAATGCGACTTTCTTAAGTCAGGCGGTGTATAGGCGGGCAACGACTGGCGATCAAGTGTCGTTTTCACTCTGATCCGGAGCCAGTAAATCGGGTCTGCGTTTTCGCGTCAGGCGCACGGATTCCGACTTTCGCCACTCGGCGACCTTGCCATGATGCCCAGACGTCAGCACGTCGGGAATGGTCCGACCTTTCCATTCGGCAGGGCGGGTGAATTGCGGATGCTCTAGAAGGCCATCCGAGAAGCTTTCATCTTCTGTTGAAGCAGCGTTCCCCAGTACGTCAGGGCGAAGGCGCACTGTGGCATCCAGCATCGCTTGCGCAGCAATTTCCCCGCCGGTCATAACAAAATCTCCCAGGGAAACTTCTTCAACTTCGTAATGGTCAACGGCCCTCTGATCGACCCCTTCAAAACGACCACAGATCATCGTGATCCCATCACCGGCGGCCCAGCGTCTTGCCATTGCCTGGTCGAACCTTTTTCCACGCGGAGAAAGATACACGACTGGCCAGCGGCTTCTGTCCCGAGGGAGGGCTGTTTCCAATGCCTCGCCTAAGACATCAGCGCGGATTACCATGCCTGCGCCTCCGCCCGCCGGTGTGTCATCCACATCGCGATGTTTGCCTTTGCCAAAGGTGCGCAAGTCGATCGCTTGCAGCTGCCAAAGGCCATCTTGCAAGGCTTTACCTGTAAGACTCTCCCCCAGAACGCCAGGAAAGGCACTCGGGAAGAGCGTTATCACTTTTGCAGTCCACGCTTCTTTTAACACAGGCCTATCGGTCATCAGTTCGCGCGGCTTCAGGCTCGCGCCGATGCTCAAACGCCCATGAGACTTCGTTGCCAATGGTCGGCGGACAGGAGTGTTGTCGTCAGACATCAATTAGACCTTTTGCGTGTGCGGCCAGAAGGCTTTCTTTTCGGGTTCGGAGCTCCGCTTTGTTGGAAATATCACGGTTCAATCGCAGGAAACTGTCGCGTAGGTCACCGGGTTGACCGACATTTGCGCGTGGTGTCGGCGCAAGTGATTTCCGTACTGTTTTCGGTACGCCCATCAGATCAAGAACCGCACGCGCAGGTCCTGTGCGTGCCAGCGTGTAGTCCTCCAATGCAGCGCGTTCGACACGAACATCCGGCAACGCCAATGCGATTTGGTCTGCTTGTGCGTTAAGATCCGGCATGGTCTCGAAGCGATCTCGAAATGTTTCCAGATCATCAGTGAAACGGATCGAGCGCAAAAGATGGCCGTGTACAGACCGTAGCCAGTCGGATTTTTCTCGCGTCGTATAGAGGAAGATAATTTCGGTTTGCGACCCAAATATCGCCCGGATTTCCTGAACGATTGCTTTGCCCATTGGGATAGCTGTCTTGGCATAGTCGCGGGCTTCTGACCCGCCAAAAATGCGGTGTCCGGGCATGAGACCCGAAAGCGACTCCATTGAGATCACGATATCCCGATCCGCAGGGCAGGCCGCGAGTGTCTTCCGAAGAACGCGCTGAAACGCCCAAAGGCGCCACCGGAAAGGGCGTTGGCAGTACTGTGTTGCAGCGAGATCCAATTCGGGGGCTTTGTCGCGCCCGAACCCATAAAAATATCCGGCGAGTGGATCACGGTGTTGGACCAAAAATCCCTGCAGGCTGCTGGTTCCGGTCTTGTGAAAACCCGGATGAACCAGAACGCGGCGCGGGGTGGGCTTAGTCATCGCTGAACGTCCCATCCGGAGGATCCACGACGATGCGGCGTCCAGCCAGATCAACAGTCGGCACGACTGCAAGGCTGAAAGGCAAAAGAACGACGCCCTGACCTGTATTGACCTCCAACAAGTCGCCAGCACCGTGGTTCAGTACGGCTTTGACTGACCCAAGTTTTGTTCCGCCAGTATCAAGTACAGCCATACCGAGCAGATCGGCATGATAAAACTCGTCATCATCAAGTTCAGGCAGCCGGTCACGTGGAGCAAACAGGCGGGTTCCTTTCAGAGCATCCGCGGCTTCTTTGCTGGAAACACCAGATAATCTCGCCGCCAAACCGTTTTTGATCGTTCTTGTGATCTTTACATCATAGTTGTTCCCGCTCTCATCCGAGAGGGGGGCATAAATGCTGATCGCGGCAGGCTCGGCGCAAAAGCTCTTCAGCCGCACCTCGCCTTTCACGCCAAACGATCCGGCGATGGCCCCGACGCAGACTAGGTCTTTGCCGCTCATTGGGACCACCGCGGAGTAGGTAGGTAAAGACCGTCGCGCATGGACGGACCCCCTTGCTGTTATGCCTCTGCCGCTTCCTCTGCGGGCGCCTCAGCTGCTTCGGCTGCTTTGGCCGCCTTTTCTTCAGCGCGCTCGACAGCTTTCTTGCCGGGCTGGGCTTTCTGTGGGTTGTTGCGCTCTTTCTTTGCTACAACACCTGCCGCTTCGAGGAAGCGCGAAATGCGGTCTGTTGGTTGCGCGCCCTGGCCGAGCCAGTACTGAACGCGCTCAACGTTCATCTTTACACGCTCTTCGCTGTCTTTTGGCAGAAGTGGGTTGTAGGTTCCCAGCTTCTCGATGAAGCGACCGTCGCGAGGCATGCGGCTGTCAGTGGCCACGATGCGGTAGAAGGGGCGCTTCTTGGAGCCGCCGCGGGCCAGACGAATTTTCATTGCCATTTGTGTTTCTCCTTTGATGGCGTGACGGGCTAAATGCCCGTTATTCTTGAAATCTCTTATGGTGTTGGATGACTTCCTGAATGATGAAGTTCAGGAATTTTTTGGCGAATTCCGGGTCGAGGTCAGCCCGTTTCGCAAGCTCTTCGAGATGCGCGATCTGTTTTTCCTCGCGCTTTGGATCAGACGGAGGCAGGTCGTGTTCTGCCTTAAGTTTGCCAACCGCCTGGGTATGTTTGAAGCGCTCGCCCAAGGTGTAGACGAGAATCGCATCAAGGCGATCAATGCTTTCACGATGTTCTTTCAGCACCTCTTGCGCGCGGGTCACAACGTCAGTCATTGGCAAATCCTTAACGGGGCGAACGCAACGTCGGTATTGCGTCGGTATTGCATCGGTATCGCGTCGGTGCGTGGCGCGGTTTTTGCGAAAGTGTTAATCAAGTGCCCATCCTTCCGGTTTGAAGGCGGGATCGGCGTAATGTGCGATCTCCAGCGCGATGCCATCGGCAAGCTGGCTGTTCTTCAGCGCACCCGGCACCGGGTGCCGATAAGCGCTGTCATTGTTGTCGATGGTCTTGGCTGCATCGTCGCGCTTGCATCCCAAGCGTTCTGCCAAACGAATCGAGGCGAGGTCTTTGGGGTCAAGGTAGCTGACCGCACCGTCCCAGCCCTGTTCGACATAGAGGTAGCGACGGCATGCATCGGTTGCTTCAAGCCCGTAACCCTGACCGCCCTTGCCCGGGAAAATGATCCACGCGATCTCGCGTTCCGGCCAGGCAGCCGGTTGCCAGCCACCCGCCATGCCAAGCGCTTCGTCGGTCGCCTTGTCGTGGATCATCCACATGCCAAATCCGCGGATCTCCCAATGTCCGATCTCCGCCGCGTAGAGCATCCAGGTCTCGTAAGGCGTTAGCGGACCGCCCATGAAACGGGAACGGTAGGACGCGAAGGTTGCCTTGAAGTTTGGATAGTCGTCGGCTGATGGTCCACGCAGGACCAGCCGCTTTGTCTCCAACACCGGGATGTCGCGATGGCCCATTACGCGCCTCCACCCGGTTGGTGAACAAAACATATAAGTTCGCCGAAGGTCGGGTGTTCAAAGCCGGTCGTGTGTTGCGCACCTAAACGTTCTGCCAGTGCGATGGAGCGCGTGTTGTTGACCGACACGAAGCTGACCAGACGATCCCAACCGAGGTCGTCGAAAGCGTGCGATTTGACTTTACGAGCGGCTTCCAACGCGTAGCCTTTGCCCTCGGACCCATCAAACATGGTCCAGGCCAATTCGGGCTCGGGCCAATCTTCAGGATGGAACAACCCGACAAGGCCGACCGGAGTATCGCTATCGGTTTCGGTCACGATCCAGCGCCCAAATCCACGCATATCCCAGTGCCCTGCGACTGCGCAGAACTGGTTGAAGGCCTGAACGCGGTCAAAGGGTCCGCCCACGAAGGTTGAGCGCGGCCCACCACGGAACGCAGCCCAGGCTTCGAAATCCGAAGGTCTGGGCGCGCACAGCGTCAGGCGCTCCGTCTGAAGTGTCGGGATTTCAATGCGGCTCACGGCAACACCTCAGGGTGCCGGTAAACCACGTCGTCTTTATTCTCGTATGGCTTTTCCGCGTCCGGATCGCGCACTGCGCCGAGACGTTCGGCCAACGCCATCGAACGTTTGTTTTCGCGGTCGATGTAGCTGACAGGACGCTCCCAGCCTAGAACCTCATAGGCATAGCGTCTGGCCTCGACCGCCGCTTCAAATGCCATGCCCTGGCCTTCGATCTCAGGCGTCCAGATCATCCAGCCAAGCTCGGGTTCTGGCCAGCCTACTGGGAACCACGGGCCCACCATGCCTAGCGCAGTGTCAGGCACGTCCATATGAGTAATCACAAAGCTGCCATAGCCACGCAACATCCACATGCCAGCAGCGTGGGCAAAGGCGCGCCAAGCTAAGGCTTCTGTCGGCTCAGTCTCCCTTATATATTGGGAGCGCTCAGACATGAAAAAGGCCGTCCATGGCGCAAGATCTTGTGCTTGCGGCACCCGAAGCGTCAGGCGATCTGTAGAGAAACTTGGAAAATCGAAGCTCACGTGTAAGCCTCCATTCCACCATCTGACGGGACCAAGCGGTAGATCGCTGCGCCCTTGGCTTGTGTTTCTGCTGCAAGGTCCTGCGTTGCACCAAGTTTCAGGGCAACCGCACGGCTGGCGCCATTGCGCGGATCGAAATAAAGGACCAATGAAGGCTGCTTTAGCACACTAAAGGCGTAGTCTCGAACCGCACGGGCAGCTTCGGTTGCGATCCCGCGACCTTGGGCTGTTTCTATGAGTAGAAAGCCCAGCTCTGCTTCAAGGCAGCCATATTCGTGCCCATGCGCGACAAAGCCAAGCACTTTGCTACTTTGCTGGTCCTCGATCGCCCAAAGTCCAAAGCCACGCAAGAACCAGCTGCCAACGCATTGTGCAAAGTCGAGATAAGCGCCGCGATCATCCCAAGGCCCACCTAAAAATACCCCGTTTGGACCCTTCATAATTTCGTCCCACACCGGATAATCTACCAGACGTGCAGGCCGAACGAGTAGACGCGCGGTCTCCAGCTGCGGCAGCTGTGCATGCAGCTTCGCAGTTACATCGGCCGGGATACCGTTGGAGGGGACAAGCCAGGGTTTCATCACGCAGCCAGCGTTCCTCGGTGACGATAAACCAGACAATCGCGGCCCAAAGGCGTATCGGCGAAGCGGTCACGCGTTGCCCCAAGTTTCTCAGCCAGCGCTATGCCCGTGCGATTGGCAAAGCCCAGATAGCTCACGCAAGCATCCCAGCCGAGCGTGCGCCGGGCAAAGCCATAGGCTTCGGTGATCGCCTCGCGTGCGATCTCTGATTTGGTGCGCGCGTCCCAAAGATGCCAGACCAGTTCTGCTTCTGGCCAATCTTCCGGGTGCCATGGACCGACAAGGCCAAGGCAAAGATCGGTATCCTTGCAGATCAGCGCAAACGGGCCAAACCCATGACAGTCCCAATGCGCGAAGGTTTCGGTTACGCCGTACCAGTTACAGGTTCCGGGAATTTGTGCCGGGAAGTCCTGCGTCATCGGTTTGCGCAAGAAAAGGTTCCGGGTTTCGAGGACGGGATATCTCATTTTTTCTTCCCAAATCCTGAAAGACCGCCGGGCAGGCCGCCGCCCAAACCGGGCAGTCCACCGCCTTGTTGCATCTGCTTTGCTGCGGCTTCCAGTGCCTTGGCGTCCATACCTGCCGGCATGCCGCCACCCGGCATTCCGGGAAGACCTTTGCCGGTCATCGCCGCCATGGCCTGTTTCAGTTTTCCGCCCTTGCCCATCTTCTTCATCATGTCGCTCATCTGGCGCTGCATCTTCAGAAGTTTGTTCAGGTCACTCACATCCATGCCGGCCCCCGCTGCAATGCGCTTTTTACGGCTGGCTTGCAGAATTTGCGGGTTGGCACGTTCTTTCTTGGTCATCGAATTGATCAATGCGATCTGACGCCTGAGCACCTTGTCGTCGAGACCCGCTTGATCAAGCTGACCCTTCATTTTGCCCATGCCCGGCATCATGCCCATAAGGCCTTCCATGCCGCCCATTTTGAGCATTTGTTCAAGCTGACTGCGCAGGTCGTTCATGTTGAACAGGCCCCTCTGGTAGCGCTTCATCATGCGCTCGGCCTGTTCGATCTCTAGCGTTTCCTGCGCTTTTTCAACCAGCGCGACGATGTCGCCCATGCCAAGAATGCGACCCGCAATCCGGTCGGGCTCGAAGGTCTCAATCGCGTCCATCTTCTCGCCGAGACCGACAAAGCGAATTGGCTTTCCAGTGATGGCACGCATGGAAAGCGCCGCACCACCGCGACCATCACCGTCCATACGGGTTAGGCATACACCGGTGACACCGATCTTGTCGTCAAATTCCTGTGCGACGTTAACTGCGTCCTGACCTGTCAGCCCGTCGACCACGAGAAGCGTTTCGCGGGGGTTGGCCACATCACGTACGGCCGCTGCCTGTGCGATAAGCTCCTGATCGATGTGCAGGCGACCTGCGGTATCGAGCATATAGACGTCGTAGCCACCAAGTGATGCTTGCGTTTTCGCGCGCTTGGCGATTGTGACGGGGTCCTCACCTTTGACAATTGGGAGAGTATCAACGCCAATTTGGCCACCGAGAATGGCAAGCTGTTCCATTGCGGCCGGGCGGTTGGTATCCAGCGAGGCCATCAGGACGCGCTTGCCCTCGCGTTCTTTCAGACGTTTGGCGAGCTTCGCTGTCGTCGTAGTTTTGCCGGAACCTTGCAAACCAACCATCAGGATCGGCGCAGGTGGGTTGTCGATTTTTAGCGCGCCCGGATCATCGTCGCCACGTAGGGTCGCAATCAACTCGTCATGGACGATCTTGACGACCTGTTGGCCCGGGGTGATTGACTTGGTGACCGCCTGACCAGTTGCTTTCTTTTTTACGGCTTTGATGAACGAACGTGCCACCGGCAGCGAAACGTCTGCTTCAAGCAGGGCAACACGGACTTCGCGCAATGCTGTTTCGACGTCAGCCTCGGACAAAGCCCCTTGCTTGGCCAGCCGGTCGAAGACGCCAGACAGGCGGTCAGACAGGGTTTCGAACATAGGCGTCGTCCTTCAGTTTCTACATCAACCCCCAATATGGGGACGCGGACCCCATAGCCAAAACCAAAAACGCACCCGTGGGCGCAACGCGCTGACGGGTGGCGATCCTTGGGCAAGCCAGAGGACCGGAGGGCAAAGCGCTCCGGAAGTTGCGCGCGTTTAGGGCTATTCAGGGCATGGAGTCAAGTCACGTGGCTCAAAGTGGATATATACATATCGAGAAAACGGAAATGGCGTCCTGCCAGACCAAGGCAGAACGCTGTCTTCTTCGCTTTGATAATCGCGTCGCCGCCTGACCCGAAGAGCTAGTCTGCGATGACGGTTTGGGGTTCAGATAGCATCTCGTCGTTTTCCAAACTCGTCGCCAAAGGCCGACCGTTAGCTGACCGCAGGGCGGTGGGCATAGGCGATGAGCGATACGATCACTAAAAGGACCAACGCGGGAATGGCACTTGGACCCAAGATAAGTAGATGCGCTGCAACTGCACCAGCCATGGTGATTGCTAAAATGCCGGAGCCGAAAAGCTGTAGCCCGGGTACAAAGAGCAGGATCGCGCCGCCCACTTCAATGACGCCGGTCAGGTATCGAAACCATTGGCCCAGACCGACTGCTTCAAAAACGGCAACCATGTCGGGATTTCCGATCAGTTTCATCGCGCCAGCCCCAAGAAAGGCTAATGCTGCCAAAATCTTCAAAACCCACAGGCCATATTTCTGTACTATTTCCATTTCAATTTTCCTTATGCAGCTAGCGCATTGAGCGCGGCTTGGGCTTTGGTGTGGCTGGCATCGGCGTCGATCATCAATTTGTCTGACGCAACAATCTCAACGTCATGGATGCCCATAAAACCCAGTACGTGTTTCAGGTAATCTGTCGCGAAATCGATTGGACCTCCGACCTCGGTTCCGCCAGAGGCGACCGCGAGGATGGCCCGCTTGCCTGCTAGCAGGCCCACGGGGCCTTCCGGTGTGTATTTGAAAGTAATGCCTGCGCGAGCAACCTGGTCGATCCACGCTTTCAATCCGGACGGAATTCCGAAATTGTAGATGGGTAACGAGATGACTAACGTCTCTGCGGCCTTAATTTCGGCAATCAGTGCATCTGAAAGTGCAAGACGATCGCGTTGCGCCTCGGTCCTGTCTGCTTCGGGGGTAAAGTTCGCCCCGAGCCAGTCACCGTCAATGGCGCCAAGTCCAGCGCCAAGTTCGCGATAGGTGATCTGCGCATTTGCTGCGCCAACCTGTTCGATTATTTGATCGGCAAGTTTGCGCGAAACAGAGCCGTCGCTGCGCGCGGAACTGTCGATACGCAGGATGTTAGAGGAGAGAGCCATTTTTTTGTCCTTGGCTGAAATCACGGTATGCAGCACAAATGACTATTGCAAAAATGAACGCAATGCCTTCAATTGCGCATTAAGTGTGAGAGGATGCACATAGATGCCCATTGAGACTTGGGATGAGATACGAACTGCGTTTCATGTTGCGCGTTTGGGGACAGTCAGTGGGGCAGCCGATGCGCTTGGCGTCCACCATGCAACCGTGATCCGGCACATAGATGCCTTGGAAGGTCGGTTGGGCGTGAAACTCTTTCAGCGCCACGCGCGCGGCTACAACGCAACGGAAGCTGGTCGGGACTTGCTGCAAGTCGCACAGGCAACGGCCGAACAATTCGATCAGCTAGAAGGTCGCCTTCATGGTCATTCCGCGAAGGTCTCAGGCGAGCTGCTTATTACAACCCTGGAAGTTTTGTCCCCGTTATTGGCCCCTGTCCTGGCAGATTTTCAGTCGGAACATCCAGATGTGAACATCAAACTCCTGACAGACCCGCGACTCTTTCGTCTGGAGTATGGGGAAGCACATGTTGCAATTCGTGCAGGAAAACCGCCCGATGACCCCGACAATGTTGTCCAGAAGCTTTTTGAACAGCGCATGACATTGTTTGCGACACAAGAATATGTCGACAAGCACGGCTTGATAGGCCCTGACATGGATATCACTGGACACAAATTCGTAGGAACCATCGAGGAAAACCCCCGAGCGGGCTTCATGCAATGGATGCAATCGAACGTTCCAAGTGCGCAGATCATTTACCGTACCGCGGATACCCGTAGTAAAGTGGATGCGATTTCTGCAGGCGTGGGCGCTGGGTTTGACTCGACGTGGCATGCACGCAGGCACCCAAACTTTGTCCAACTTTGCCCTCCGTTGGAAGAATGGATCGCCCCGATCTGGTTGGTCACTCATGTTGATTTGCACCGCACGGCGAAAGTACAAAGCGCGACGGCAGCATTGAAGGCTGCCGCCAAGAACTGGCGCAATCTATGAGCGAGGCCGCGCGCGGCCATCTGGCTATGCTGACATTTTCCGCACTGGTCGCAGGCAGCTTCGCGCTTGGAACGAGAGCAGCCAACGAAATTGACCCAACAGCATTAACCGCTTTGCGCTTTGGATTGTCTGCTTTGATCCTTTGGGCCGTTCTTCTGGCGCTGGGCACGGGCGTTCGGAGTGCGATGAAAGCACCATGGCGTTACATCGTACTGGGTGGCGTTTTCGCTTTGTATTTCGTTTTGATGTTTGAAGGGTTGAAAACTGCGCCGTCGGTTTCAGCGGCAGCAGTATTTACGCTGACGCCCATCCTTGCCGCGGGTTTCGGGTGGATGCTGATGCGCCAGGTCACCACAAAGCGTATGGCGCTGGCCTTGGTGATCGGTGGGATTGGCGCGCTTTGGGTGATTTTTCGTGCGGACTGGGCTGCTTTTAAGGCGTTTGATGTGGGACGCGGGGAGGTGATCTACTTTCTGGGCTGCATTGCCCATGCGCTCTACACACCACTGTCTCGACGACTGAACCGAGGGGAGGGCGCTTTTCCGTACACGTTTGGCATCCTCATGGGCGGCAGTCTCGTGCTGTTTGCGATCGCTCTGCCGGAGTTGATGCGCATCGACTGGACTGCACTGCCGTCGATTGTCTGGATAACACTTGCCTATCTTGCTGTATTCGCCTCTTCGGCCACATTCGTCCTTCTTCAATATGCGACTTTGCGGCTGCCATCCGCGAAAGTGATGGCATACACCTATCTTACACCAAGTTGGGTTGTGCTCTGGGAACTGGCTTTGGGGAACACAGCGCCGCCCGCACTTATTTTGGGGGGCGTTGGATTGACGATTATAGCGTTGTTGTTGCTTCTCAAAAATCAGGCAGCTGAAGGTTGGAAAGCGTAAGCCTTGGCGTGGGCGCTTCGCTAAGCTTCGTCAGGTTCGTCCGTAAGTTCTGTTTCGAGGAACCGTTCAAACGCATCAAGGTTCACTGGTTCAAACTGACCGAACCCCTGCATCCAAACTGAAGCGGCACGCAACGCGTCTGGCTCTAGCTTGCACCACTTCACGCGTCCACGCTTTTCTTGTGTGATTAGTCCGGCGTTTGACAGCACTGTAAGATGCTTCGAAATTGCTGCAAGGGACATCTCGAAAGGATCGGCGACGTCAGTTACGGCCATGTCGTCTTCGAGAAGCATGGTCAGGATAGAGCGCCGTGTCGGGTCAGCCAGAGCGGCGAAGGCCGTATCGAGATCGCTTGTCATAAGACGCCAGATGGCAGGCAAGGTGCATATGGTCAACCGATTGGTTGAATATAGCTTTCGCGCCCTTTAAGGGTGGCCAGACTGTCGCACCCTTAAAATAATTATTAAAAACAGTATTTTAAGGTAATTTTGACTGATGCTTTCACGCGTTGACTCAAGGCGCGCCCGTGCCTAGCTTCCGCGCAGACTGAACAAGGGTTTGTCTTCCATGAGCGACGCGCCGGAGCCGAAGGACTTGGATGAGCTTCAGGCCAAGATCGACGCTCTAAAAGTTAAGGAAGACGGACCCAAGGTCGAAGAGCATTACAGTCAGGCCCAACATGCCTGGCGCATGGTCATAGAGCTGGTTTCGGGTTTGGGAATTGGCTTCGTGATGGGATACGGGATCGACTGGGTTCTGGGCACACTGCCCATATTCCTTGTCATCTTTACATTGCTGGGGTTCGTAGCGGGCGTGAAAACAATGGTCCGTACCGCACAGGAGCTTCAGGACGAAAATATTCTCGGGCCGAAAAGCCCGGCTGAAGAAGAGGACACGCAACGTGGCGGATGAAGCAAAAGCAGAAGGCGGCGGTCTCGAATTTCACCCGATGGACCAGTTCATTGTTGAACCCTTGTTCGGCTCGGGTCCCGTGGCTTGGTATACCGTGACCAACGTTACTTTGTGGATGGCGCTGGCCATTGTTTGTGTTGTTTTGATGTTTGTTTTGGGTACATCACGCCGTGCAGTTGTTCCAAGCCGCAGCCAGTCGATTGCGGAACTGGGATATGGCTTCATCTACAAGATGGTTGAAGACATCACTGGCAAAGATGGTTTGAAGTACTTCCCCTACATCATGACCTTATTCCTCTTCATCGTGTTTTCGAATTTTCTTGGCCTTGTTCCGACTGCGTTCACCACGACCAGCCATATCGCAGTGACTGCGTTGCTGGCGATGGGCGTCTTCTTGACGGTGACGGTCTTGGGTTTCGTAAAAAACGGCGTTGGTTTCCTGAGCCTCTTCTGGGTCAGCGCCGCGCCTCTGGCCATCCGCCCGATTCTGGCGGTCATTGAAATTATTTCGTACTTCGCACGCCCCATCAGCCACTCCATTCGTCTGGCAGGCAACATGATGGCGGGCCACGCGGTCATTAAAGTGTTCGCAGGTTTTGCTGCGATCGCCGCGATCAGCCCGTTTTCGGTCCTTGCGGTAACCGCGATGTACGGTCTCGAGGTTCTGGTGTCCTTCATCCAGGCCTACGTCTTCACCATTCTGACCTGTGTGTATCTGAAAGATGCGCTGCATCCGCACCACTAAGGTCTGACTCAAGAACACTAGAAATCTACCAATTCCATCGTAAGGAGAATTCACATGGAAGGTTCTATCGTAGAAATGGGCGCCCTGATTGGTGCTGGTCTGGCATGCACTGGCATGGGTGGCGCAGCAATCGGTGTGGGCAACGTTGTTGGCAACTACTTGGCAGGCGCTCTGCGCAACCCATCTGCTGCAGCTGGCCAGACCGCGACCCTCTTCATCGGTATCGCATTTGCAGAAGCACTGGGGATCTTCTCGTTCCTCGTCGCTCTGCTGCTGATGTTCGCCGTCTAATCCTACTCGCTATCCTTACGGTCGGGGCGTGCGCACGCTGATGTGCCGCCCCGATAGATCAAAGGAGCCAGGAGGGACCGATGGCCACTGAAACAAACGAGGCCGCTGGAGCCGCCGCACCAGGTATGCCGCAGCTGGATTTCTCGACATTCCCGAACCAGATTTTCTGGCTCGTAGTGACACTCGTCATCATTTATTTCATTTTGTCGCGTGTCGCCCTACCACGAATTGCGGCCGTTCTCGCCGAACGCCAAGGAACGATCACTAACGACATCGCTGCTGCAGAAGAACTGAAGCTAAAGGCGGTCGAAGCTGAACAGGCTTACGAACAGGCCCTTGCAGACGCTCGGACTGAAGCTGCGAAGATTGCAGCGGAAACGCGTGCCGAAATCAAGGCAGGTCTAGATGAGGCCATTGCCAAGGCCGATGCTGAAATTGCAGCGCGCACTGCAGAGTCGGAAGCACGTATCACCGAGATCCAGGCTAGTGCCATGGAAAACGTTGGCGTGGTCGCTCGCGACACCGCCGCAGCTATCGTAGCCGCGATTGCACCGGGAACGGCTGAAGAACAGGCGATCAACGATGCTGTTGATGCAAAGCTGAAGGGGGCAAGGTGATGAACATTCGTTTTACGGCTCTTGCTGCTTTCCTGTTGAGCGCGACGCCAGCACTGGCCGCAAAGGGAAAGCCATTCTTCTCGTTGGGCAACACGGACTTCATCGTCACGTTGGGCTTCATCGTATTCATTGGCATTCTGTTGTACTTCAAGGTGCCCGGACTGATTGGTGGTATGCTGGACAAGCGCGCCGATGGGATCAAAGCTGAACTGGATGAAGCGAAATCGCTTCGTGAAGAAGCGCAGGCACTCCTAGCCAGCTACGAGCGCAAGAGTCTCGAGGTCAAGGATCAGGCCGAGCGTATCGTGACACAGGCCAAGGAAGAGGCTGAGCTTGCTGCGGAGCAGGCGCGCGCTGATCTGGAAAAGTCAATTGCGCGTCGCTTGGCGGCCGCGGAAGACCAGATAGCGAGCGCAGAAGACAAGGCGGTCAAGCAGGTCCGTGATCAGGCGATTGCGGTTGCTGTATCTGCTGCCGGCGATGTAATCGGTGCTTCAATGAAGGCGAGCGATCGCAACAAGCTGGTTGACGAAGCGATCGCAACGGTTGGTGATAAACTCCACTAACTGTTTAATATCGTCAAAAAAATCTAACCCGGCCAATGGCCGGGTTTTTATGTTTTTTCGGTCTCGTGTTCGAAGCGCAATTTTGCAATGGCTTCGTTTTTCTCGAGTTCTCTCCAATCGCTCAGGCTGTGGCGCACGTAATCCAAGTGACGCTCGACCGCCTCTCGCGCGGCCACTGGGTCGCGGGCTTGGATACCGTCATTTATCGCTTTGTGCTGATCCAAAAGAATGTCGCGCGTCGTGCGATGCCGGAACATGATCTGGCGGTTGTAAAACACGCCGCCGTGCAGCAACTCGAACATCGATCGCATCATGTGCAGCATAACCACGTTGTGACCTGCTTCAACAATCGCCAGATGAAACTGCGCATCCAGACGCGCCTCATCATCAGGATTGCGTTTGGAGTGGGCCGCCTCCATCTTGCGAAAGATGGTGTCGACGACTTTAAGATCAGTGTCTGACCCGTTCTGGGCTGCGCGTTCAGCCGCTAGGCCTTCCAGATCCCGTCGAAAGCCGATGTAGTCGAAAACCGCTTCGTCATGCGACCCAAAGAGCCGGATCAGAGCGGGAGAGAAAGCTGACCCAAGAACTTCAGCAACGAAAACGCCCGCGCCGGCTCGGCTAACCAGCAAACCGTCAGCTTGCAGCTCTGCAATTGCCTCCCGTAGGCTTGGGCGCGATACGCCCATTTTGTCAGCTAGCTCTCGCTCGGACGGCAATCGCTCGCCTGGGCGCAAGATGCCGCGCAGGATCAGCAATTCGATTTGCTTCACAACTGCCTGGCTCAGCTTTTCAGACTGGACCTTCTGAAATGGCATTTTCCCTCCCGAATTGGTCAAAGGATATGACCAAATCAGAATCCCAGCAACCCAGTTCTGGTGAACGCCGTGTCAGGATGCGTTGGGTCGGATGATGATCTCCACGCGACGGTTTTGTGCGCGTCCTTCTGCAGTCAGGTTTGAAGCGATGGGTGCATCTTCTCCGCGTCCGATACTGCGTAGCCGGTTCGAGGCAACACCGTTCGACTGCAGTATTGCGGTCACTTCCTGAGCACGCCGTTGCGACAGGTTCTGATTGTATCCGGCTGAACCCGTATTGTCGGTATGACCAATCACATCCACGGTCGTATTGGGGTACTGGTTCAGGCTGGCCGCGAGTGTCGCAAGATCAGTGCGCAAGCCCGGACGTACCGCGCTGCTGTCTACGTCAAATAGGATATCTTGCGGCATAGTCACAATGAGACGATCACCGGTGTTCACAACTGTTGCGCCGCTTCCGCCAAGGTCGCGTTGAAGCTCCTGAGCCTGTTTATCAAGCTCATTACCGATAGCCCCACCGATCGCTGCGCCAACTGCCGCGCCGATAACGGTCTCTGCAGGGGCATCACCATCGCGGCTTAATCCAAACAACCCGCCAAGGCCTGCGCCGATCATGGCGCCCGTGCGGGCATTGCTGCGCTCGCCAGTGTTGGGGTCTGTACAAGCCCCCAGAACAAATGCAGAAGCTGATAGGGCAAGAACGGTGTAACGAATTTGTGGCATGGTTTACCTGTGTTTTAAATCTGTTGGCTAACAGCTAATCAGGTTTGGTAAGTGGGCAAAGGGTAGCGGTTCCTTTTCGACGCTACGCGCGGTTTTCCGCCAGCATAGGGTCGTCTTCCAGCCGCGCCGTTTCATAAGCAAGCATTGCGCGCTTCATTGGCAGTCCCCAATGATAGCCGCCAAGCCCACCGGTTTTTCGTAATGCGCGATGACATGGAACAAGCCAGCTGATCGGGTTGCGTCCGACAGCGGTGCCCACCGCGCGAACGGCACGAGGGTTCCCAACCGATGTAGCGATCTCCGAATAAGTTGTAACATGACCGGACGGTATGCGCAGCAAAGCCTCCCAAACTTTGATCTGGAACGGCGCCCCGATCAAATAAAGCTGCGCTTGTGATGGGCCTGTTGCGGGAAACGCGCGCTCAGCCTGCGGACGCAAGGCATCCTCGTCTTTGACATACGTCGCGTTGGGCCAACGCGCCACAAGGTCGTCTCGACAGGCGTCTGATCCCATCTCTGCAGAAAATCCAATTCCGCAGATTCCTTTTTCAGTACCCATAATGAGCGCCGGGCCGAAGGGGCTTTCAAACCATCCCCAGAGAATAGTGAGGTCCGACCCACCAGACGCGTATTCGCCTGGGCTCATGGCGTCCCATTTTACAAATAGATCATGCAGGCGTCCTGGTCCTGACAGTCCTACGGCGTGGGCTGTTTCCAAGGTGGTGAACCTGTCATCGAGTAGCGCCTTTGCATGGCCCAAAGCCAAATAGTGCTGAAACTTTTTCGGGCTTACGCCTGCCCAGCGAGAGAAGACGCGTTGAAAATGTGCAGCGCTCAGATTAACCTCTGCAGCGAGGTCTTCCAACGCAACATTGGCGCCACCAGCAGCGTCCAGTGTCTCTATCGCGCGACGAACTAGGGCGTAATGGTATCTGTCTTCCGTGTCGGTCATCGTTCTTTCCTGTCTTGGGAGCAGTTTAGGCCTTAGGTGAGACATTTGGCGACCCGGTTCCTGCGCATCTTGCGCTTGCTGTAACGCGAGAGCACAGGCATACCGCCCAGGTCATGGCCAAGCAGCTTCCATATCCGGTGATCCAGGAGATCTTCACGCGTTTCCAAAATGTAGAGGCGGAACCAAAAGGTGAATTGGCACACACGAATGCCTTTACATTGGTCGTCGCTGTCGCACTGTCAGCGCAAGCTACTGATGCGGGCGTGAACAAGGCCACGCGCGGACTTTTTGCAGTAGCTGACACGCCTGAAAAAATGCTTGAACTGGGTGAAGAAGGTGTAATCCAGCACATCAAGACCATCGGATTGTTCCGCAACAAGGCGAAGAATGTGATCAAACTGTCCCAGAAGCTGGTGGATGAGTTTGATAGTCAGGTTCCATCCTCACGCGCTGCGCTGCAATCGCTTCCTGGCGTTGGGCGTAAGACCGCAAATGTGGTTTTGAACATGTGGTTCGGTCATCCCGCCCAGGCCGTCGATACGCACATCTTTCGTATCGGAAATCGTACAGGCATTTGTCCGGGCAAAGATGTCGATGCGGTCGAGCGCGCAATTGAAGATCACATCCCGGTCGAATTTCAACATCATGCACATCATTGGCTGATCCTGCATGGGCGTTACATCTGTGTGGCGCGCAAGCCCAAATGCGGAGCCTGCGTGATCCACGATCTCTGTCAATTTGAGGACAAAACAGAATGAGCAAGCAATTCAACGTTGTGGGCATTGGCAACGCGATGGTCGATATTCTGGCGCGCTGCGATGATGCGTTTCTGTCAGATGCGGGGATTGAGAAGGGGATCATGCAGCTTATCGACATGCCACGGGCCATTGATCTTTACAGCAAGATTGGTCCTGCACAGGAAGTTTCAGGGGGCTCTGCAGCAAACACGATTGCCGTAATCGCAGCCTTGGGGGGGGACACCGCATATGTCGGCAAGGTCAAGGACGATCAGCTTGGGGCAATCTTTGCACATGATTTGCGGGCACAAGGCGCGGTCTACGAGACTGCACTGGCCCCAAAGACTGCCGAAGACGAAACTGGACGCTGCATCGTTCTTGTAACGCCCGATGGGGAGCGGTCGATGAACACCTATTTAGGTGTGACCGAATTTCTGACCCCAGATGATATTGATCCCGCACAAATGGCGGAAGCGGAATGGATCTATCTGGAGGGATACCGGTTTGATGGTCCCGACAGTCACGCCGCTTTCGCCAAGGCTATCGAGGCGACCCGTTCTGCACATGGCAAGGTTTCTTTGACGCTCAGCGATCCGTTTTGCATCTCGCGCCACCGGGACGCTTTTCGCGACATGATCCGCGACGGTGTGGATCTGCTTTTTTGCAATAAAGCTGAGGCACTGTCGATGGTGCAGAGGGACGATTTCGAAGCTGCAAGGGCCGAACTTGCGGCAGAGGTGGACATTCTTGCCGTCACAGATAGCGAAAATGGCTGTTTCATTCACCAAGGTGATCAATCCTGGCATGTCCCGGCAACCCCCGTTGAAATCGTGGATGCGACGGGAGCAGGGGATGCCTTCGCAGGAGCGTTCCTTTGGGGGATCACACATGGCGCCGACTTGCCTACCGCAGGCAAAATGGCAAACGTGGCGGCGGGTTCGGTGATCCAGCATATCGGACCACGACCTGAAGCAAATCTGACGGCATTGTTCAAAGAAAACGGACTGGCCTAACTAAGGGCCTCGACGATGAGATCGTAAACCACGCGCACACGCCTGGAGGTTTTCACCTCCCTGTGCGCGAGCACCCACATCGGTACTGCGGGCTCAAAATCAGGCGCCACCCGGCTGATTTCGGGATCGGCATTTGCCACTTCGTTCATCATAAGTCCGATACCCATCCCGTTTTTGACGTAGGCCCACTGTACGAGATGCGCTTCTGACAAAATTCGAAATTGATCTGCAGAGATTGCGAACCCACGTTCGGTCAGGGCCGCCGCCATATTCTGGCTGCCTTCAAAACCGATAAAGTCTGCCTTTGCGAGATCATGACCGATCTCTTCCAGATAGGTGGTCTTGGCGTAGAGCCCTGCCATCCGATCCGGCGTTCGCCGTGCGATTAGATCATTTTGTGTGGGTTGAGCATTGCGAATGGCAATATCGGCTTCGCGCATTTGCAAATCGCTCTGTGTCCCAGTGGCGATGATTGTGATCTCGATTTCTGGGTGCTCGGTGCGAATACGGCGCAAGATAGGTGGCAGCAGAAAGGCAGACACCGCTTCACCTGCACTTATGCGGATCGGACCATCGAGCGTCTGGCTATGCCCCGATGCAATCAGGGAAATTCGCTGTGCCGCTTCGCCCATAGTGCGCACATGCTCGAGCAGATCAAGACCGGCAGGCGTGAGAAGAAGTTTTTTGCCGATGCGCTCGAACAAGACCACGTCAAGTTCTTGTTCGAGTGCTTCAACCTGACGGCCAACCGTGGGCTGCGCTAAGTTCAACGCGCGCGCCGCACCCGACAGACTACCGGTTTCTGCCGTCGCAAAGAAGGCGCGGGCTTTGGCCCAATCGAACTGTAGCATCTGCCAATTCATGCATAAATGCATAAATGTTCTGCAGAATAGGTCAATTTATTATGCGATAATGCATCGATATGTAGCCATCATACCAAATAAGGAAAAGAAAGATGAAAGCTGCAATCGTACCGCAATATGGCACACCTGATGTGATCAAGATTGAAGATCGTCCTATCCCCAAGCCAAGTTCGAAAGAGGTTCTGGTGCAGATCCATGCCTCGGTCGTGACCACTGGCGACTGGCGCCTGAGAGCGGCCGCCTACCCAAGAGGACTGAAGCTTGTGGGCCGTATGGTCAGCGGCATCTTCAAGCCTCGCCATAAAATTCCGGGCGTAACCTTTTCAGGGATTGTTGTTGCGGTGGGTTCAGAAGTAACGCGTTTCGCCAAGGGCGATCCTGTTTTTGGTGTCGCAAATAAGGGCGGGCACGCAGAATATATCGCGGTGGTTGAAGACAGCGCGATCGCGGTCAAACCGGCGGAGATCGATTTTGCGCAAGCAGCGGCACTACCCTTCGGTGCTGCGACTGCTTACCATTTTTTGAAACGAATGGGGCGCGTGCAACCGGGTGAAAAGGTACTGGTCACCGGCGCATCCGGTGGGGTCGGCCATTTGGCTGTCCAAATGGCGAAGGCGCTGGGCGCTGAAGTGACAGGGGTGGCCTCTGCCCGTAACGACGCCTTCGTCAAAGAGCTAGGCGCTGATCATATGATAGCCTATGAAACTACGGATCCGCTGTCCCAAGGCCCGGTGTACGATGCGATCTTTGACACAATTGGGCTGTTTGACTTTGCCAAGGCGCGTAAGATTCTACGCAAGGGCGGACGTCTGTTGGTCACAGAAGGTGCATGGCGCGAAGTGTTCCAGATGATGGTTCCATGGCGACAGAACGGACATCGGATAAAATTTGGTGTTTCTGAACCCGATGCAGCTGAGCTTGAAGAGCTGGCAGCCATGTCAAAAGGCGGCTTGCTGCGCCCGGTAATTGAGGCACGCTTTCCTTTGGACGAAATCTCTGAAGCACATCGCGCGGTTGAAACGCGACGCCGGCGCGGCGTGATTGCTTTGAACATACGGGATCAGGAACTGTCTTCGGTTGCCGCATGAACCTGGCGCCAGAGCGCATCGATCCGGTCGATTTCGACCGGGTCGAAATTGTCTTCTTCTTCCCAGTACCGACCTGAGGCGACGAAATACCCCAATGCGCGCTCTTTGTCCTGAGCCAGCGCAATGGCCTCTTCATTGAAAGAAACAGGCTTCTCAACCTCAAGCGATGAAAGGTCTGCTCGCGGAAAGACGAGACGGCTTTGATCTTTTGAAAGGTTGACTACGGCGCAATCCTGAAGTGCTGCGTGTGCCTGCAAACGGGCGGATTTGGCTTCCAATGACCGTAGCGTTACGTCTTTACGCAGCGGGTCCTGCGTTCCAGAGCCGTAAAAATGTGTGTTGCCGGATGGCGCGTAGACCATGTCGCAGCCAAGATACGCCAGAATTTTTGGTTTCAGTGCATGCAAGGCCCAGTAACCCGCCGTGAAAGCCATTGTTCCGCCTGCCCAGACAAAGCCACCAAATGCGTTTTGGGCAGGAACAAATTGGTCCGCTTCGACGCTGCATTGGGCTTTTGTGAAAGTGTCCGGTCGCCTTTCTTCGGGGAAGTCCTCAGCGTAGATCAAGTGTGTCCAGTCCGGTCGCACACGCCACGCATTATTGATCACAAGCAGATGCTCGAAAGGCTGCTCAGGCCAGTCTCGACACGCAACGGCATTGGGGCCACTTCCGAGGATCAATACGGTTGTCATTGTAGCTCCGATCGTTCGTGCACGCTTTAGTCCGGGTTGGGGGAAGGGCCATACCTTAAGGCGCGCTGGCCCCAAGCTTTAGATGCACTTCATCCAAGTCAATCTCGCCCATCGGCAGCTTGTTTGAAGGGTCGTCGAAATCGTAACGGAAGAGCTGGAAGTCCTTGTGATAAATCTCCCATATCAGGTGGCGGGAGAGATCGTCGAAGTAATCCTCGACCGGATGAACACGCTTCGGACCATGGCCTTCGCTTTCGTTGAACCGTGGTACCTCCTCGACGGAAATTGGGTGTTTCATCTCGATATTCTCGAGCACGGTGCGCATCCCATCGTTAAACTTTTCAGTGAAAAAGATGTGGTCGTAGCGCCCACCGCCGTGAATCAGGGTGCTGACATGTCCCGATACAGGTGACCAATGAATGTCTGGGTCCATCGGGCGACGAAATCTGATGGTGTCGCGCGCGAACAATAGGAACCTTCGAAAGTTTGCGATCTGGTCAAAATCGAAGCCGTCCTCAGGACTGCCCACCTCAATGCCGTAGGCGTGTGCAAGTTGTGGAACGAGCTTTCCGCGGTAGCGTTTCCCATTGCGCTGGATGCCGGCAATTTTGTCGAAAAATGCAGAGAGTATGCGTGTATACGGGTTGCGGACACAGGTGAACGTGTAGGATTTATGTTGCTTTATATTCGAGCTGATGAACGCTTGGCTCTCGTCCAGAGCCCATTTGTGTAGTCCGTTTTTGGCATCGTGGATATCACCGTCAAAATAGCGTCCATTGTCGGTGTAATACATGATCTGGCCGATAGAGGAGCAGGCACATTTTGGTACCACGCGGTATACTACGCTTTCACTTGTCGTCATCCAGGTACCTGGAAAACCCATGGCTCGTGTTCCTCAAATTGTCTGCATTTTGCCCGCAGCGCTTGATCAGCCCTTACAAGACTGTATTCAAAAAGAACCAACTATTGGATGTTGGTGCAACGCGTACATGCCATTGCAGCATCAGATAACTTGAAACCGTGACCTATTCATGACCCGTATTGCGTTCATACTTCTGTGTCATAAGGATCCCGAGGCGGTCATTGCCCAGGCGCGCCGTTTGACGGCAGAAGGGGACGTCATTGCAATCCATTTCGACGCAAACGCTTCAGATGAGGCCTACTCTCAAATTCGTGACGCTTTAGGAACCGATCCCAGTATCATTCTTGCACCGCGTCGTGTCTCTTGCGGTTGGGGAGAATGGAGCCTCGTTGAGGCGACATTGATCAGCTTGAAAGCTGCGCGCGACACATTCAAGGATGCGACGCATTTCTACATGTTGTCGGGCGACTGCATGTCGATCAAATCCGCGAAATTTGCGCATGCCATGCTAGCGCCCGGGCAGACCGATTACATAGAGAGCGTGGATTTCTTTACCTCTGGTTGGATCAAAACCGGGATGCAGGAAGACCGGCTGATCTACCGGCATTGGTTTAACGAACGTACACAACCCAAGCGTTTTTATCTGGCGTGGAACACTCAGAAGCGGCTTGGGATGAAGCGGGAACCGCCTCAGGATCTGAAAATCATGATCGGAAGCCAGTGGTGGTGCCTGCGTCGCAGTACAGTTGATACGGTTTTGGAGTTTGTTGATGAACGTCCTGATGTTGTCAGCTTCTTCCGTACAACCTGGATACCGGATGAGACGTTTTTTCAGACCCTTGTTCGACATCTCATCGCAGATGCCGAGATTGAAAGCCGTACGCTCACCTTTCTTATGTTCACTGACTACGGCATGCCGGCCACATTCTACGATGATCACTATGATTTGCTGCTCAGTCAGGACTACCTGTTTGCGCGTAAGATTAGTCCTGAGGCCATAGACTTGAAACAGCGTCTTGGGGAGGTCTGGTCGTCAGAAAGAGATAGTTTTGATTTGTCCAATGAAGGCCGCAAGCTTCATGCGTTCCTGACAGGGCGTGGACGGATTGGTCGCCGTTTTGCGCCAAGGTTCTGGGAAACGGAGTCAAGCGTAGGCCGTGATCGTGAATTGCTGATATTCGCCTGTAAGAAATGGCACATCGGTAAACGCTTGCTTGGTATTGCGCGATCGACGTTTGGCCTGAAAGGGGTGGAGTATCTGTTTAAAGAGCTGGACGCTGACCTACCTGATCTGGGCGGGCTTGAAAGTTCTCTCGATAAACGTACCCGCCATCGTCGTGCGCTTCTGCGGATGCTTTATGATTACCACCAGACTGAGCGACTTGTGATCTGCCTTGATCCATCAGACATCGACCTGATGCGTGATTTTTACTCTGACAAGGTGCGTACGCGCATGTTGGAGATCAAATGCAGCTACAGCGACACCTATCTTCTGAAACATGCACGACGTATCGGCTTGGCAGGGGATACACCGTCGGCTGACACCAAGGCACGCTTGCTTCCATCCCTGCGACAGGAAGTGGCGTTGGATCAGGACCGGATACGCGAAGCAAATTTCAGCGATGTCTACCATATTGATGAAAGCGAAAGCGCCGAAAACAATACGGGTGTTTTGGCTGAGTTTTTCCGCATTTCATGGGAACAGGCACATGGGATCGCGAGTGATCCAACTCTTTTCCAGGACTGATACGACCAAGGAGCCGATCGATGGCCTACACTTACGACCCAGAGAATATTTTCGCCAAAATTCTTCGCGGCGAGATTCCTAACCGCACCGTGATGGAAACAGAACATACGCTCGCGTTTGAAGACATATATCCGCAGGCTCCAATCCACGTTCTGGTAATCCCGAAAGGGCCCTACGTGACCTATGACCATTTTGCATCCGACGCATCTGATGCGGAGATTCTGGATTATACCCGGACCGTTGCCGCCATTTGTAAGAAGCTTGGGGTGGAAGGTGATGGATGGCGGATGATCTCGAATGCCGGACAGAACGGGGTCCAGGAAGTCCCCCATTTGCATGTCCATATTCTTGGGGGACGTGGCCTTGGGCGAATGCTGGCTAAAGTCTAAAGACACCTGCTTCATCGCGAAGCAGGTGATCGGCGTCGTTGTCGTGGAGAAATGATGGCGCCCAAGTAGCGACTTCAATCCCGCGTCGAAAATTGTAGTTCGCCGCTGTTTTCACTTGTGCCTTAATCACACAGTATTTGGTGGCAAACGAAGAATTTTGTTTGTTTGCGCGGACTATGAAGGCGTCGAAGTCAGCTCCAGAAAGACGTCTTCCAAATCTGGCTCCTCGGTCGCCACATCCCGGATGGAGACACCTGCCTCGTGCACCGCGCTCAGAAGGTCTTCCACGCTGATCTGACCCTTCCGATAACTCAGCGCGAGTATCTCGCCACGCTTTGACAGAGTGACACCAGCCGGAAGCGATAATTCTTTGTCCGCTGGAGCCGCCGGTGTTACGAGCAAGGTTTTCGCGTCAAGGCGTGCCAACAGGTTTTCGGTCTTGTCCTGGGTGATTTTCTGGCCGTGATTGATGATTGCGATCTCGTCACACATCTCCTGGGCTTCTTCGAGATAATGCGTTGTCAGAATAATCGTCATCCCATCTTGGTTCAGTTGCCGGACATTGCGCCAAAGCATCTGTCTTAATTCGATATCCACACCTGCGGTTGGTTCATCAAGCACCAGCACCTGGGGGGTGTGAACGAGCGCCTTGCCCAGTAATAAACGTCGCCGCATGCCGCCTGACAACGTACGTGCATAGGCTTCTGCTTTGTCGTCCAACCCGACAATTTTCAAAATCTCTTCGGTGCGTCGCTGGGCTTTGGGAACGCCGTAAAGCCCGGCTTGTACATCGAGCGCCCCGCGTGGCGTGAAGAAGGGGTCTAGGTTCAACTCTTGTGGCATAACCCCGATTGCCGCCCGACTTTGGCGTGGATTGACATCTTGATTGAAGCCCCAGATTTCGACTTGCCCTGAAGATTTTGTCACCAATCCGGCGAGAATATTGATCAGGGTCGATTTGCCCGCTCCGTTTGGACCAAGCAAGCCGAATATTGAGCCTGCAGGAACATCAAGATCGACGCCCTTGAGCGCCTCTTTCGGGCTGGTTTTTCGGTTGCCAGCATATGTTTTGCGCAAGTTTCGGATCGAAATGGCATTGTGTGACATGGCGTCCTCTTCTGCGCTCTTGCCCCGCCTTCAGGGCCGGGTAATATGCGCGCCACGTAACGCGCCAGCCTACCCTCGGCAAGCAATGAAGGACGCCTTAGATGACAACGCAAGTTCCCGAAACCGAAATTGTCAGCAGCCGCCGCATCGCATGTGATGGGGGTGAGGGAGCTTTGGGGCACCCAAGGGTCTGGTTGCAGATTGCAGAGGATCAGGGCTGGGTTGAGTGCCCGTATTGCGACAAGCGCTACATTTTGGAAGGTCATGAGGCTGCACAGTCGTAACGCTTTCGCGAGCGAGGCTGCAAAGCCGGCCTACTTTACGTAACCTAACGCTACGTCAGCTTCCCGATCCCATTTCGGGATCACATTCGCCGTGTAAACTGTGGATATGTCCGACGCTACAGAACGATTCCGCCAATACACCAAAGCAGAACTGATCAGCGACGCTGCCGTTCATCTTATTGCACTTGTTATGGCCGTTGCCGCTGTTCCGGTCATGATTACGCTCGCCGCCGTTTTGCGCGGTGATGCAGCTGCCGTCACCTCTACCAGTATCTATGGGGCGACACTGATCGCGATGATCTTATGTTCTCTGATGTACAATCATCTGCACATCCCCAACTGGACACCCTTCCTGAAGCGGCTCGATCACTCAGCAATTTATTTCAAGATTGCAGGGACTTATACGCCATTCGCCTTGCTCTCTGGCGGTCATGGTCTTGTTATGCTGGCGGGGATATGGATCGCCGCTTTCGTTGGCACAGCCCTCGCCGTGTTCCTTCCCAAACGAAATTCGATGTTGGGTATAATGACGTGTCTTGCCATGGGCTGGGGTATTTTGATTGGTGGATGGGACATATTGAACACCCTCTCTCCGGCGGTCGTGGCGCTCATGTTCGCGGGGGGCCTGCTCTACACTGCGGGAACGGTCTTTCTCGTTGTCGAACGCTGGCGCTACCACAACACCATCTGGCACGTCTTCGTCATGGTCGCGTCACTGGTATTTTTCATCGCAATCATGATGCATTTGGTGCAAAGCGCGGGATAATCTGACCATCCTCGCAGGAATGTGTTCGATTGCGAAACAGTCAGCCAGCTAAAGCAAGAGCCGACCTTAAGCGGACGCGTGAAAACTGACCGCAGTCGTAAGCGGGCAACTTGATGCGTTTAGCGTAACGTGAGTAATCGATCCGATGAGAACCTAGGTGAAGCGCGGCAGATCATCGGATTGGTCAGTGAGGCCCTAGCCCTTTGCGCGCCCCCATGGCAAACCATGAGTCTGGACCAAGGGAGCGCACGTATCATGGCATTTGGCAAAGGGCATCATCTGCATCTGATCGACGGATCCGCCTATATTTTCCGGGCGTTTCATGCACTGCCGCCTTTGACCCGTAAATCTGATGGTTTGCCTGTCGGTGCAGTTAGTGGCTTTTGCAACATGTTGCAGCGCTATGTGGAAGGAAACACAGGTCCGGATGCCGCAACCCATGTTGCTGTGATCTTTGACAAAGGCAGCCACACGTTTCGCAACGACCTTTACGATCAGTATAAAGCGAACCGGGACGAGATGCCCGAGGATTTGCGCCCTCAGATTCCACTGACGCGTGATGCCAGCCGTGCTTTCAATATTGCGACACACGAAATGGAAGGGTTTGAAGCGGACGATATTATCGCAACGCTGGCCTGTCAGGCGCGGGATGCAGGCGGTCGGGTAACGATCCTGTCCAGCGATAAGGACCTGATGCAACTGGTGGGCGACGGGGTCGAGATGCTCGATCCGATGAAGAACAAGCGGATCGACCGCGACGGCGTTTTCGAGAAATTTGGAGTCGGCCCGGAGCGCGTTGTCGATGTGCAGGCGCTTGCAGGCGACAGCGTAGACAACGTGCCGGGAGCCCCCGGTATTGGTGTGAAAACAGCGGCCCTTCTGATCAACGAGTATGGTGATCTTGACGGATTGCTGGAGCGCGCTGAGGAGATCAAGCAACCTAAACGTCGCCAGACGCTGATCGACAACGCGGACCAGATCCGGTTGTCCCGATCACTTGTGCAACTGGACTGCGGGATGACGCTTGATTTTGCACTCGATGATCTTGAGGTGCGCGACCCGGAACCAGACGCTTTGCTTGGGTTTCTCGCTTCGATGGAATTTCGAACCATCACAAAGCGGATTGCGGACAAACTGGGGCTTGAGACACCTGTTATTGAAGACGTGGCGCCACCTGTCGTCGATGTTCCGGAAGTCGCCCCAATCGATCCGGGAAAATACGTCACCATCCGCGATACTGAAACTTTGGCTGAGTGGATCGCAAAGGCGCATCGACGGGGATACGTCGCTGTAGATACCGAGACGACCGGTCTGAACGAGATGCGCGCGGATCTTGTGGGTGTCTGTTTATGCATTGAGCCTGGGGAGGCGGCTTATCTCCCCCTGATCCACAAAGCTGGATCAGATGACGGTCTTTTTGGTGATGCGTCACTGGCGGAAGGGCAGATGGACTTCAATGCTGCCTTGGCCATGTTGAAACCGCTGCTGGAAGACCCGAGCGTGATGAAGATCGGGCAGAACATGAAATACGATGCCAAGATTTTCAAACGGGTCGGGATCGAAATTGCCCCGATCGATGACACGATGCTTCTGTCCTATGCGCTTCATGGCGGCTTGCACAATCACGGGATGGACAGCCTGTCCGAGAGGTACCTGCAGCATTCACCGATCCCGATCAAAACGCTGCTGGGCACTGGAAAATCGCAGATCACGTTTGATCGTGTTCCGATAGAGGAAGCGACGAAATATGCAGCGGAAGATGCCGACATTACCTTGCGGCTTTGGCAGCAATTCAAACCACAGCTCCACGCAAACAAGGTAACCCGTGTTTACGAGGGGCTGGAAAGACCACTTGTGCCGGTTTTGGGTCGCATGGAAATGCATGGCATCAAGGTGGACCGCGATACCCTTTCGCGCATGTCGAATGCCTTTGCACAGAAAATGGCTGGGCTAGAGGCTGAGATACACGACCTCGCAGGTGAATCTTTCAACGTCGGCTCCCCTGCGCAGCTGGGCGAAATCCTTTTCGGCAAGATGGGGTTCGAGGGCGGAAAAAAGAGTGCAAAAACCGGCAAGTATTCGACCGGTGCCGAGGTGTTGGAAGACTTGGCGACCGAACATGACCTGCCACGACGGGTGCTCGATTGGCGTCAGCTCTCGAAGCTGAAATCAACCTACACTGACGCGTTACAGGAACATATCAATCCTGACACTGGACGCGTTCACACAAGCTACTCAATTGCAGGCGCAAATACGGGCCGTTTGGCGTCCACGGATCCGAACCTGCAGAACATACCGGTGAGAACCGAGGAAGGTCGCCGCATTCGCGAAGCCTTCGTTGCCGAACCGGGCAATGTACTTGTCAGCCTCGATTATTCTCAGATTGAGCTGCGTATCCTTGCCCATATCGCGGGGATCGACTCGCTGAAAGAAGCCTTCCGTGATGGTCAGGACATTCATGCAGCGACAGCCTCGGAAATGTTCAACGTTCCTCTGGATGAGATGACCCCGGACGTGCGGCGTCAGGCCAAGGCGATCAATTTCGGGGTCATTTATGGTATCTCAGGCTTCGGACTGGCGCGAAACCTGCGCATTCCGCGAGCCGAGGCGCAGGGCTTTATAGATCGGTATTTTGAACGTTTCCCGGGTATTCGAACCTACATGGACGATACCGTAGCCTTCGCAAAAGAGCATAACCGGGTCGAGACCCTGTTCGGGCGCCGCATTCACACACCTGAGATCAATTCAAAAGGACCTCATGCCGGTTTCGCGCGACGCGCAGCGATCAACGCACCGATCCAGGGGACAGCGGCTGACATCATCCGACGCGCGATGATCCGCATGGAAGATGCCATTGAAGGTGTCTCTGCGAAAATGCTTTTGCAGGTTCACGATGAACTTATTTTCGAGGTGGCTGAAGATGCGGTTGATGATCTGACCGAGCGGGCTCGGGAGGTGATGGAGGGGGCTTGCGACCCTGTAATCCGTTTGGATGTTCCATTGGTCGTAGATTCCGGTGTGGGGGACAGTTGGGCAGCCGCCCATTGATCCGAAGCGCGAGAGGGTAAACGGCGCACGCCCCAAAGTGGTATTAAGAAAGCAACGAAACCAATGCTGATCGCCTTCAACAAGCCGATGAATGTGCTGTCTCAGTTCACGGATGAAGGTCAGTGGCCGGGGTTGAAGCGTTGGATTGATTTGCCAGGCGTTTATGCGGCTGGGCGGCTTGATCGTGATAGTGAAGGGCTTTTGTTGCTGACCGACAATGGAAGGCAACAGGCACGGATTTCCTCTGCAAAGGCCAAGACGCCAAAAAAATACTATGCGCTGGTAGAGGGCGTCCCAGAGGGCGCTGCGCTGGAACGGTTGCGGCAGGGCGTTCTATTGAAAGATGGCAAGACGCGACCCGCGCGCGTGAGTTCCGTTCCGGAACCAGATTGGCTTTGGCCTCGTGATCCCCCGGTACGGGTGCGAAAATCGATTGTCGATAGTTGGCTGCGATTGACAATCACAGAAGGAAAGAACCGACAGGTACGTCGGATGTGTGCCGCGGTCGGACTGCCAGTGCTGCGCCTGGTGCGCTATTCCATCGGTGATTGGACAATAGATGGCCTCGCCCCCGGAGATTGGCGTGAAGCATAAATTTTGGGTCTTTTTCGGTGATGACCTGTAGGATTGATATTTTAACGATCATTCACCGACTGTGGCGTTAGTCGTCCAGCTCGGCGCTTGGTATAATGGGAAAGAACTGGCCTCTGGACCAAACTCCGAACCAATTGTCCTCATGCGCACCAAGATCAACCAAACGATAAAAGCTCTTACGATCAATCAACGCTTCAAGGCCTCGCCTCACCATAACATAGGGTGAGGGCTCTCCTGTTTCGGGATCACGCACAATTCGGATCGGATTGTCCGGACCGGCATGCACTTCATCCTCCACTTGCGTAAAGAAGGTAAGCGCCTGCGTATCGCCAGTCCCACTCACCTCAAAATCAACAGCGACGAAGGGCGCGTCATCCACACGGATGCCGACTTTCTCAACGGGTGTAACCAGAAAATATTTCCCATTCTCGATTTTCAGGATCGAAGAGAACAGTTTGACCAGTCCGGGGCGTCCAATTGGCGTGCCCAAATAGAACCACGTCCCATCGCGTGCAATTCGGATATCGAGATCACCGCAAAAGGGTGGATTCCACAGATCAACAGGTGGCAGACCCTTCTTGCCGACAGCACGTGCAGAGGCGGCAATGCCCTCTGCCGACGGGGTAACAATGTTTTGTGCACTCATCTCTTTTGCCATTTCCACCGCTAAGCATAGGTTGGTAAGTAACTCATACCTAATTCCAGCGCGGAGCACGACCAATGGCGGAAAGCGAAAATCTTGTAGCTGAGATCGAGGCCCTAAGTGCGAAGCTTGGCGAAGCCAAGGAAAGCATCGCAACTCGTATCATCGGACAGCAGGAAGTTGTCGATCTTGCGCTGACTGCGATGCTGTCAGGCGGCCACGCGTTGCTGATGGGATTGCCCGGTTTGGGCAAGACGCTTCTTGTTGATACATTAAGCACCACAATGGGGCTCAGCGCCAATCGTGTTCAGTTTACCCCCGATCTCATGCCAGCAGATATTTTGGGCTCGGAGGTCCTTGAAACCAGCGAAGATGGCGCACGGAGCTTTCGGTTCATCGAAGGACCAATCTTTGCCCAGCTTTTGATGGCAGATGAGATCAACCGCGCCTCGCCGAGGACCCAGTCTGCTTTGCTACAGGCGATGCAGGAGAAGGAAGTAACAATTGCAGGCCAGCACCGCCCTTTGCCCGCGCCATTTCATGTTTTGGCCACGCAGAACCCGATTGAACAAGAAGGCACCTATCCGCTTCCAGAAGCACAGCTTGATCGGTTCCTTTTGCAGATCGACGTGGATTATCCTGATCGCGATACAGAGCGCGGAATTCTGATGGCGACAACAGGAACCGAAGAGGCCGCGCCGCATCAGGTATTCACGGGTGAAGCGCTGATCGCTGCGCAGCTACTTGTACGCCGCATGCCCGTAGGCGACGCTGTGGTGGAGGCAATCTTGGACCTTGTCCGCGCCTGTCGCCCCGGTGGCCCCGAAGCAACGGCAGAGGTCACCGACGGGATCGCCTGGGGTCCTGGCACGCGGGCTGCGCAAGCGCTTATGCTTTGCGCGCGCGCCCGCGCACTAATTCAGGGCCGACTTGCCCCATCGGTCGATGACGTCGCGGCGTTAGCTCGTCCCGTTCTGACCCATAGGATGGCGTTGACATTTGCCGCTCGTGCCGAGGGCAAAGTGCTCACACAACTTATTGACACTGTTACGGCTCAGGTGACTCGGATAGAGGTCGCCGCGTGACATCCCATTCGCCAACTGCGCTTCATTCTCCAGAGACGTTGAGGCATCGGTCAGAGACCGTCGCCGCAAGTTTGCCTGCGCTCATGGCAAGCGCAGAACATCTGGCGGCAACGGTTCTGCTTGGTGTGCATGGTCGGCGACGTGCGGGCATGGGGGACGAGTTCTGGCAATATCGCCCGGCTGAACCCGGTGACAGCTTTCGCAGCGTCGACTGGAGGAGGTCCGCGCGCGCGGATCAAGCCTTTGTTCGCGAAACAGAATGGCAAGCTGCACAGGCCGTGATGTTGGGCGTAGATGACAGCGCGTCGATGGCCTTCACCGGACATAAGTCTAGACCGTCAAAGCTGCGCCGTGCCCAAACCTTGGCAATGGCGCTTGCAGTCCTGTCAGTTCGTGGGGGTGAACGCGTGGGCCTGACAACCTTGAATGAGCCTCCAAAGGGCGGGAAGGCGCAGCTTATTCGATTGGCACAGGCTCTCATGGATCCAAAAGAACCCATAGACTACGGTGCACCCAAGCCAAGGACGCTGCCTTCAGGGAGCCGCGCTGTTTTCTTTTCAGACTTTTTAGGGCCGATCGAAGCCATAGAACGCACTTTGACCAGCGCCGCGGATCGTGGCGTCAAAGGCGCGATTGTGCAGGTTCTTGATCCCGACGAAGAAGCCTTTCCTTTTGATGGACGAACCGTTTTTGAGTCCATGCAAGGCAGTCTGCGATTTGAAACCCTAAAAGCTAAGGGCCTGCGTGAAGCCTATCTAGACCGTCTTGCAGCGCGCAGAGACGCGCTTGCGACCTTGTCGAGATGCACAGGCTGGCAGATGCTGTCGCATCACACGGGTTCGCCTGCTGAGCCAGCTTTGATGTGGCTGCATCGAGCCTTGGAGCGCGCAACCTGATGTTTGCGATCGGACCTATTGCTTTTGTCTCGCCGTGGCTTTTGCTGGGCCTAATCGCCTTGCCGATCTTGTGGCTGATCTTGCGTGCAGTTCCGCCTGCACCCATCGTGCGTCGCTTTCCCGGTGTTGCGCTTCTGCTTGGCCTCACGGACCCTGAAACTGAGACGGACAAAACGCCCTGGTGGCTGTTGCTTTTACGCGCTTTGGCTGTCGCCGCAATGATCATTGGGTTTGCAGGGCCGCTTTTGAACCCCGAAGATGAGGGTGCAGGTGACGGACCGTTGTTGATCGTGGCGGATGGCAGTTGGGCAAGCGCGCGGGACTGGCCTGCAAGACGGGATCGGATCGAAAGCGCTTTGCGCGAAGCTGCACGTCCGGGTCGGCCCGTAGCATTGGTGTCATTGACTGATTTGCCACCCGAACCGCCGCGTTTCCAACCTGCTGAAGCCGTTTTGACAAACCTCCCTGGTTTCAGACCTGCGCCGTTTGAACCTGTGCCAGATGCCGTCGCCGCATGGGCAGGCCGGCTGGAAAGCGATTTTGATACGCTATGGCTTTCGGATGGAGTGGAAAGGGAGAGCCGCGCTGAGTTGATAGAGACCTTTGAGGCACGCGGAAAACTTCGCGTCGTCGAAGGGCTGCGGACGGTTTTTGCGCTACGCCCCGCCAGCATTGTTGAAGGTGCTCTTGAAATCACGGCTGTTCGCAGTCCCATGTCTGGTGCTCGGGAAGTCAGGGTATTGGCGCGAGGTCCTGACCCAAGCGGTGTTCAGCGGGTGCTCGCGCGACTGCCTTTGACCTTTGAAGAGGGCGCGGGAGAAGCTGTCGGGCAACTTCAACTGCCATCGGAGCTGCGCAACAGGATTACGAAATTCGAGATAGAGGGGCACAGCACAGCTGGTGCGGTCAGTTTGACCGATGACACGCTGCAACGACGCGAAATCGCGCTCTACACCGGTCGTGATGGAAGCGAAGGTCTCGAGCTGCTTGAACCGCTGCACTATCTACGCCGCGCGTTGGCGCCGACGGCGGATTTGCTGGAATTGCCATTGTCAGAGGTCCTGCCCGCGAACCCAGACGTGATCATTCTGGCTGATGTCGCACAGCTTGCCGAGGTCGAAGCCGAAGGCATCACCGAGTGGGTGGAAAATGGCGGATTGCTGCTGCGGTTTGCAGGTCCACGCCTCGCGGCGTCGAATGTTGCCAGAACCGAAGAAGATCCTCTTTTGCCTGTACGATTGCGTGCGGGTGGTCGCAGTGTGGGCGGCGCAATGAGTTGGGGCGAACCAAAGGACCTGCGGGCATTTGCAGAGGGATCTCCTTTCTTTGGGCTGCAGGTGCCGCCAGAGGTTACGGTGACGGCGCAGGTAATGGCGCAACCCGACCCTGATTTGCCAAACCGCGTGATCGCGTCGCTCGCCGATGGAACGCCTTTGGTGACCCGCAAAGCGCTGGGGCAAGGACAGGTTGTTCTGATGCATGTCACTGCAAACGCTGAATGGTCTTCGTTGCCGTTGTCGGTGTTGTTTGTTCAAATGCTTGAACGCTTGGCTGTGTCGACGCGTCCAACGGCGATGTCGGCTGAGGCGTTGGTGGGCACGACTTGGATTCCGGACCAGCGGTTAGGTGCCTTTGGTCAGTTGGAAGACGCAGGCACGCTTCAGGGTGTGCCGGGTGAAAACCTTGTGGACCCGGTGCTGAACGCAGAGTTGCCGCCGGGGCTCTATGTTGGTGGGGACCGACGATTGGCTTTGAACGTGGCGGGGCCTGATACAAGTTTGGCGCCAGCGGCTTGGCCTGGTTCGGTAGTCGTGGAAGGTATCGCTTTCACCGAGGAGCAAAACCTCACGGCATGGCTTTTGGGCGTGGCCCTCATGCTGCTGGCGCTTGATATCTTCGCCGCCCTTGCACTTTCAGGCAGGTTGCGCGGTCCCCGGGCCGCGGCAGTCGTAGCCTTTGCACTGGCAATGGTGTTGGTCTCGCCGCAGGTTGGGCAGGCGCAAGATAACACGGATGACGCATTTGCGTTGGCTGCAACTGCAGACGTTGTCCTCGCCCACGTTCTAACGGGGGACCGGCGACTTGATGAGGCGGCCCTAGCAGGACTGACTGGTCTGTCTCAAGTTTTGTTCCGCCGGACGTCTATTGAGCCTGCACCACCAGTTAGTATCAACCTAGAACTTGATGAACTGTCGTTTTTCCCGTTTCTTTACTGGCCAGTAACGCCTGACCAGCCTCTGCCATCAGCGGAAGCTTATGCAAAGCTAAACCGTTATCTGCGCACTGGCGGTATGATCTTGTTTGATACGCGAGATGCGGATATCGCCGTTTCTGGGCGAGCGACTGACGGGTTGAGAGGCCTGCAGCGCCTTGCGGCGTCGCTTGACATTCCGCCCCTTGAGAGAATTCCCGGAGATCATGTTTTGACCCGGACATTCTATTTGTTGCAGGACTTTCCCGGCAGGTACGCGGGACGCAACGTGTGGGTTGAGGCTGCGCCGGAGGATGCTGAGCAAATCGAAGGCATGCCATTCAGAAATCTCAACGATGGCGTGACACCTGTTGTCATAGGTGGAAACGATTGGGCGTCGGCTTGGGCAGTCGACGAAGTGGGACGTCCTATGTTCCCGGTCGGTCGTGGCTTTTCCGGGCGCCAGCAACGTGAACTTGCCTACCGTTTCGGGGTAAATCTGATTATGCATGTTCTGACCGGCAACTATAAGTCCGATCAGGTACATGTGCCTGCCTTGCTGGAAAGGCTGGGGCAATGAGCACCGCCATTATCTTTGATCCGCTGCTGCCGTGGGAAGCGCTTGGTGCCGTAGGTGCAGCCTTTGCGTTGCTGCTGATATTTGCCGGCTGGCGCGGTTTGCTTGGTGCCTGGATGCGGGCGCTCGGTGTTGCGGTAATCTTACTGGCCCTGGCCAACCCATCGCTTCAGGAAGAACAGCGCGAACCACTTGCCGATATCGTTGTGATCTTGGTGGACGAGACCGCAAGCCAAAGAATTGCAGGGAGACAGGAGCAAAGCGAAACCGCGCTTGCTGAGCTGACCGGTGCCATTGAACGCCGCGGAAACACCGAATTACGTTTCGTTCGTCTGGAAGATGCACCAGGTGATGGCGGATCGCTGGCGATGGGGGCGCTTTCAGATGCCTTATCGGAGGTCCCGGCCGCACGATTGGCCGGAGTTGTCCTTTTGTCCGATGGTCAGGTTCACGATATCGAAGGGGCGCCAAATTTGCCTGCGCCCTTGCATTTGCTGTTGACCGGTGAACCTGAAGATTGGGATCGGCGTTTGGTCATAAAGACAGCTCCAAGTTTCGGGATTATCGGTGAAGAACTTTCACTGACCATCAGAATTGAGGATCAAGGCGCTGTACCCGATGAGATACAAGGACAGCGCGCAAATTTGGCGGTTTCAATCGATGGAAGCGAACCCTTCATCGCGCAGCTCCCGGTGGGGCGTGATATCGAGGTTCCTTTGATTTTGGACCATGGTGGTTTGAACGTTGTACAGTTCACCTTGCCTGCTCTGGAAGGCGAGCTGACAGATCGTAACAACGCTGCTGTTGTTCAGATGAACGGTGTACGGGACCGGCTCCGGGTGCTTTTGGTGTCCGGAGAGCCCCATGCCGGGGAAAGAACTTGGCGCAATTTGTTGAAGTCAGATTCCGCTGTGGATCTTGTGCACTTCACGATCCTGCGCCCGCCTGAAAAGCAAGATGGCGTGCCAGTGACTGAACTGAGTTTGATCGCCTTTCCCACGCGAGAGCTGTTTTTAGAAAAGATTGATGAATTCGATCTGATCATTTTCGATCGATACACACGACGTGGTATCCTACCGGGCCTCTATTTTGAGAATATCGCTGATTATGTGCGAAATGGGGGCGCGGTTCTGATAGCTGCAGGACCGGGGTTTGCTGCCGCGGAGTCGATCTACCGTTCACCTCTCGGTAATATCATTCCTGCATCGCCGACCGCACAGGTTATCGAACAGGGGTTCCAGCCTCAGATACCGGAACTGGGCCACCGGCACCCGGTTACCGCTGGTCTGATAGCCGCTGTTGATGCAACACCGGACTGGGGGCGATGGATGCGCCTGATTGAGGTGGAGCCGAAATCCGGTCACACTGTAATGACAGGTCCGGATGATCTCCCGTTGCTTCAGCTTGACCGCGTTGGCGAGGGGCGGATCGCGCTGCTCGCATCGGATCACGCCTGGCTCTGGGATCGTGGCTTCGAAGGGGGGGGACCGCAGTTGGAGCTTCTCCGTCGACTCGCGCACTGGATGATGGGGGAACCAGATCTCGAAGAGGATGCGCTGATGGCTGATGCTGTCGGGCAGACAATGATGATCACGCGCAGAACGCTGGATGATGAAGCGCGCGAGGTGGCGGTGACGGGGCCAGATGGGTCTGTTGTGATTTTACCAATGGAAGAGATAGCGCCAGGACGGTTGCAGGCAGTATTCGAGGCTCCTGAACCGGGGCTCTACCGTTTGGCCGAAGGTGACCTTGAGGCGGTTACGGCGCTTGGGCCTGCGGCACCACGCGAATTTGAAGCCACGATCGCGAGCGGCGAACCACTTGGCGATATTGTCCGCCAAAGCGGTGGAGGCATTCTGTCTTTGTCTGAGGGTGTGCCATCAGTACGCAACGTACGCGCTGGGCGTGCAGCATCGGGACGTGGATGGATAGGACTGACACCACGAGACGCAGCGGTTACGACTGACCTTAGTGTGACCCCCCTGATTGCGGCCTGGCTATTCTTGCTGCTGGTGTCGGGACTGACACTGCTTGCGTGGTTGCGCGAGGGTCGACGGGCCTAGTTCTGTACCACCCTGAAGCCGTCGCTTTGGCTGTAATGCAAACTCGCTGCCTTAAGCGTCATGAAAACCTGACTGACATTCGATTTTCCCAAGGCAACGCGCCTTGGATTAGGTGAAGTTCTACAAACGGACCTTGCCCCAAAGTCGAGCGGATCATGTCCCTTAGAAATGCAGATATCGACCTCAGATATTCGTGGGTATCTTGACGCCACTGCAAGGCTACGCCGTCGAATCGAACCATTGCGTTCACTGCAAAACCAATCCGGTCTCTACATGCCGCAAGGCCTAAGAGGTAGTTTCTGGGGTTCCCACAATCTCTACTGGACTTTTTGAAATTGGTCATAATATATTACCAATACTTGATGGAGGACAATTCTATGGAAATGCCGAAGCCCAGCGCAGACATCCTTGCGAAGAAGGACCATGTCGTCTCGCGGCTGCTGGAGGTTTTGCCAAAGGATGCCGTTATCCATGCTGAAGAAGAAACACGCGCGTATGAGTGCGATGCTCTTACAGCCTATAAATGTCCGCCTTTGGCAGCAGTGCTGCCCGCTTCAACCGATGAAGTCAGCGCTGTTTTGAGGATTTGCTTTGAAGAAGGGGTCCCTGTCGTTCCGCGCGGGTCTGGTACTTCGCTTGCAGGTGGTGCGCTGCCCACAGCGGACTCCGTGATCCTAGGCGTTGCGAAACTGAACGAGGTGCTCGAGACCAACTATGATGATCGCTACATCCGTGTACAGTCGGGACGGACCAACCTGAGTGTGTCTGGCGCGGTTGAGGAAGAGGAGTTCTTTTATGCTCCTGATCCGTCGAGCCAGTTGGCTTGCGCAATTTCAGGCAATGTAGCGATGAATTCGGGCGGTGCGCATTGCCTGAAATATGGTGTGACCACAAACAACCTGCTTGGCGTCACGATGGTGCTGATGGATGGGACAATTGTGGAACTTGGTGGGGCACATCTTGATGCAGGCGGACTTGATTTGTTGGGCGTGGTCTGTGGCTCTGAGGGGCAACTGGGTGTCGTAACCGAAGCAACGCTGCGCATTCTGCGTAAACCAGAAGGTGCTCGCCCGGTTTTGATTGGGTTTAACGATAACGAGATTGCAGGTGCATGCGTTGCCGAAATCATCAAGGAAGGTGTGCTACCTGTCGCGATTGAATTTATGGACCGCCTTTGCATTGAGACGACAGATAAATTTGCCAACGCTGGGTATCCGGACTGCGAAGCGCTCCTGATTGTCGAGGTTGAAGGGTCTGATGCGGAAATCGACTTTCAACTTGGTAAAATCATGGAGATTGCACGCAAGTATGATCCTGTGGAGCTTCGCGAAAGCAAGTCTGCTTCGGAAAGTGCTGCAATCTGGAAGGGCCGTAAATCAGCGTTTGGTGCGATCGGACAGATCAGTGATTACATGTGTCTGGACGGGACTATCCCGGTGTCGTCACTGCCTTTTGTGCTGAAGCGTATCGCGGAGTTGAGCGAGCAATACGGACTTGAAGTCGGCAACGTATTCCATGCCGGCGACGGCAATATGCATCCCCTAATTCTTTATAATGCGAACAAACCCGGGGATCTCGAGCTTTGTGAAGCGATGGGTGCGGATATCTTGCGCTTGTGCGTCGAGGTCGGCGGTTGCCTGACCGGCGAGCATGGGGTCGGGATTGAGAAACGCGATCTGATGTTCTCGCAGTTTGATCCACAAGACATGGAAGTGCAGTTGTTGGTGAAAGATGTGTTTGACCCACGCTGGCTTTTGAATCCTGCCAAGGTGTTTCCGCTGAGCGTGACCGAAAATCGTCGCGCCTTGGCAATGGCTGCAGAATAGATTGTGGGGGCATCGCCCCCACCACCCCCACGATATTTGAAACGGAAGTGAGCGGCGCAATGTTGGCACCGACAACTGAAACTGAGCTGTCAGAAGCGATCAAATCAGCGGAAGGCACATTGCGTGTTCGTGGTGGCGGCACACGGCCCGTGGGTAATCTCGTCACCGGGGAAGTCTTAAGCACGTCGGGTTTGTCTGGCATCGAGCTGTATGAACCGGGCGCGCTGACCATAGTCGCGAAAGCGGGTACCCCGGTGTCAGAGATCGAGGCCGCGCTGGCTGCTGAAAATCAGCGTCTGCCGTTTGAACCAATGGATCATCGAGCAATTCTTGGCACAAAGGGTACACCTACGATCGGGGCAGTGGCAGCTGGTAATATTTCCGGCCCGCGCCGAATTCAGGCGGGAGCGTGTCGGGACAGCTTGATTGGGGTGCGGTTTGTTGATGGCAATGGCACCGCCATCAAGAACGGGGGGCGCGTTATGAAAAACGTGACCGGCTATGATCTGGTTAAGCTGATGAGCGGTGCCTATGGCACGCTTGGCGTCTTGAGCGAGGTGTCTTTCAAAGTGCTTCCTGGCGTGGAAGCGTGCTCGGTCTTGCTGATCGAGGACCTTTCAGTTGAAGATGGTGTGCGTGCTATGAGCATGGCGCTCGGATCGCCCTATGAGGTATCTGGCGCCGCACATGTTCCTGTGGGCCTTGATGGAAAACCTATCACGATGATCCGCATTGAAGGGTTTGCCGCCTCGGTTGCATATCGTGCGGATGAACTTCGATCCGCGCTTTCTGAATTTGGCGCCAGTACAATCGAAAGTGATCCTGAAAAGACCAGCGCGGGCTGGAAGTGGGTGCGCGACGTGGAAAAGTTCGCTGGAACATCTGGCGATTTGTGGCGTATCTCGGTCAAACCCTCAGACGCGCCGGGTATCGTGGCTGCGCTTGGAACAGATCAGGTTCTTCTGGATTGGGGTGGGGGATTGATTTGGGCGGAAATGCCTGTGGGTACCGATGCCCGCGCAAAGCTTGGCGCGTTTTCAGGACATGCGACTTTGATACGCGCTTTAGAAGCCACCCGATCCGAGCTTGATGTGTTCCAGCCAGAACTTCCTTCCTTGGCCGCCATTTCAAAGGGCTTGCGTGATCGATTTGACCCACGCGGCATTCTGAACACGGGACTGATGGGATAGGACGATGCAAACTACATTTACGCCCGAACAGTTGAAAGACAGTGCGACCGCGCATTCCAACAAAATCTTGCGAACCTGTGTGCATTGCGGTTTCTGTACCGCCACTTGCCCCACGTATCAGGTTTTGGGGGACGAGTTGGATAGCCCAAGGGGCCGGATTTATCTGATCAAGGACATGCTGGAAAACGGCCGTCCAGCAGACGAGAAAACGGCAAAACATATTGATCGTTGCCTGTCCTGTCTGGCCTGTATGAGCACCTGTCCGTCGGGCGTGCATTACATGCACCTTGTCGATCACGCCCGTGATTATATCGAACAGACCTACAAGCGCCCCTTCACCGACCGTGCCTTGCGCTGGGTTTTGGCGCATATTCTGCCGTATCCCACGCGGTTTCGATTGGCTTTGCTCGGAGCAAAGATTGGGCGTCCATTTGCGTTCTTAATGCCAGATGCGAGATTGAAGGCCATGCTGGAGATGGCGCCGAAGGTGATACCTCCGGTCAGCCGAAATGATGATCCGCAAACTTTTGCTGCGCTGTCACCTAGAAAAAAGCGCGTAGCGCTTATGACGGGCTGCGCACAAAAGGCGCTGAACACAGATATCAACGACGCGACCATTCGGGTGTTGCAACGCTTGGGCTGCGAGGTTGTGGTTGCAGAAGGGGCTGGATGTTGCGGTGCCCTGACCCATCACATGGGTAAAACCAACGAAAGCCACGCCACCGCTGCAAAGAACATTCGTGCCTGGGCGAAAGAGATGGACGGCGAGGGGCTCGATGCGATCGTGATTAACACATCGGGCTGCGGCACGACGGTTAAGGATTATGGGCATATGTTCCGCGATGAGCCCCTGGCGCAGGACGCAAAACGCGTTGCCGATCTCGCAATGGATATCAGCGAGCTTTTGATGGAGCTCGATGTTCCCAAGGGTGACAAGAAAAACCTGACCGTTGCGTATCATGCGGCCTGCTCCTTGCAGCACGGACAACAGATCAAGACCTTTCCCAAGGATCTTTTGCGGCAGGTTGGCTTTAAGGTCGTTGAACCTGCCGACAGTCACCTCTGCTGCGGATCTGCAGGCACGTACAACCTAATGCAGCCCGAGATCTCCAAGCAATTGAAGGCCCGTAAGATTGAGACGATTGAGGCGAAGAGCCCTGATTTGATCGCAGCTGGTAATATCGGTTGCATGATGCAGATCGGCAGTGGAACCGTGTTGCCAATTGTGCACACGGTCGAGCTAATTGACTGGGCGACGGGTGGACCAGAACCGCGCGCCTTGTTCGAGTATCGTGAAGGGGTGCCAGCACCGGTTGCGCCACAGGTGCCGATTCTGCGTTAAGGGAAACATTCTCGCTTCGAAATTGATTGCCTGACGTGATTGCTCTGCGAAATGCGCTTCAAGCAGCATGCACCTTGTGCTTTTAACGGGCATTCGCGATCATGTGCCTATTAGGGGCGATTGAGCGAGGGCAATTTGCATCAGAACCGATCTCGGCTGACTGACGCCTCAATTCTGCCAATCTGCGCGCCTAGAACGGTGGCTATGAAGTCGTCTGTATGGTTCCGTCGCGTTGTATTGCTTGTCCTGCTGATTATCGCAGGTCAGCGGGGCTTGGCAGAGGAAACCCCGTTCATTGCGCTAGAGACCAGCGATCAGGGCCGCGCGTTTAGCGCGGTTGGTCGAATTGACCTCGCCGGTCGTGGCTTTTGCACGGGCACACTGATTGAGCCCGGTCTCGTTTTAACGGCAGCACATTGCCTCTACGATCAGGAGACGGGTGAAAAGATCAGTCTAGCAGGTCTGTCCTTTGCGCCCGCATTCCGCAATGGTCGCGCTGCTGCGTTTCGACATATCCGACGCGCATCTGTGCATAAGAATTACGAACGCGATGCGGAGGATCCGGTGCGACGCGTGAGCCACGATCTGGCGCTGCTGGAGCTTTCGCAACCTATTCATCAGAACGGTATTGTTCCAATGTCAGTTGGGCGACATTCCGGCGAATTTGATGAAGTGGCTTTGGTGTCCTATGCTCATGATCGTGCAGACGTGCCGTCTCTGGAACAGTCCTGCAGGGTGTTGGCGAGCGAAGGTTCAGCACAGGTATTGTCCTGTGATGTAGATTTTGGATCATCAGGTGCGCCTGTGATCGCTTTGGAGGACGGCGCGTTGCGTATTGTAAGCGTCGTCTCGGCGAAAGCGCGTTATCAAGGTCAAAAGGTTGCACTGGCAGCGCAGGTCCTAGATCAGATCGCCGTTTTGCGCGAGGGTTTTACGGCAAATGCATCTGCCATTCGCTTGCCGCAGGTACGATCCGGAGTTTCGACAGCGTCTCAAACTGGCGCAGGTGCGAAGTTTTTGCGTCCCTGAACTTAGGGTCTTGAAACCCGAAAATCGATACCCAAATGCAATGTTGTCCTGGCGGCCCAGAAGGGGGCCGGGGCGAAACCTGCGGACCGCTCCATGAGGAGGGTTCGTGACATATAACCGCAAACCATCGCTCAATGGAGGATGCATCATGCGTCAGATTGATATGACACCCCTTTACCGTGCCACTGTTGGCTTCGACCGTTTCGCTGATCTGGTTGATCGCGTACTGACCAACGACCTGAGTGCACAAACTGGTTACCCCCCTTTCAACATCGAGAAAACGGACGATGATAGCTATCGCATCACCCTTGCAGCAGCAGGGTTCACTGAAGATGACCTGTCGGTTGAAGTGCGTGAGAACACGCTCGTAATTGCAGCCAAGAAGGCAGATAGCGACCAAGCCCGCACTTACCTGCATCGTGGTATCGCCGAGCGAGCCTTTGAGAAGCGCTTCCATCTGGCCGATCATGTCCGTGTTGAAGGCGCGCGCCTTGAGAATGGTATTCTTGAAGTTGCGCTGAAGCGGGAAATTCCAGAGGCGCTGAAACCGCGCCGGATCGAAATTTCTGGTCCGAAGACGCTGAACGTGAAGGCGGTCGAGAAGAAAAGATCAGCCGCCTAGATCGTGAATACCCCGAAAGCAAAGAAGGCGCGCCATTTCTGGCGCGCCTTTTGAATTGAGCTTGTTGTGGACCAAAGGAACGAGCGTCAGACCGCGGTGCAGATGTACTTCATCTCAAGGTATTCTTCGATCCCGTGGTGGCTGCCTTCGCGACCTAGCCCTGACTGCTTGATGCCGCCGAATGGCGCGACCTCAGTCGAGATGATGCCTGTGTTCACCCCGACAATCCCATATTCAAGCGCTTCGGCAACTTTCGTGACGCGGCTTAGGTCCTTGGCATAGAAATATGCCGCCAGCCCAAAGATTGTGTCGTTTGCCATCGAAATCACATCATCCACGTCGTCAAACTTAAAGAGTGGTGCCAGCGGCCCAAATGTTTCCTCGGATGCGACTTTCATCTCTTGTGTAACGCCCGTGACAATTGTGGGGGTGACGAAAGTTCCGCCCTCAACCGCATCCTGATCGCCAGTCAGCACGACGCCGCCTTTGGCTTTGGCATCGGCCAGATGGTCCGCAACCTTGGCTACGGCATCGAAATTGATCAGCGGACCAACCGTGACACCATCTGCAAAGCCATCGCCAAGCTTCAGTGCATTAACAGCGGCTGCGAGCTTTTCCGCGAAAGCGTCGTATACACCGGATTGCACGTAGATACGGTTTGCACAGACACAGGTTTGGCCCGCGTTACGGAACTTGCACAGCATCGCACCAGCAACGGCTGCATCCAAATCGGCATCGTCAAAGACGATGAAGGGCGCGTTGCCTCCGAGCTCCATAGAGCATTTTTTCACCTGATCCGCGGCTTGGCGCAATAGTATTCGGCCAACCTCAGTCGAACCAGTAAATGTGATCTTTCGAACTGTGGGATTTTCACAGAATTCCTTACCGATCTCAGCGCCGTGGGAAGCTGGCAAAATCGACAGGAGCCCCTTTGGCAGTCCCGCGCGATCCGCCAGAACACCCAGTGCCAACGCTGACAGCGGTGTATCTTCGGCAGGCTTAACAATAAAGGCGCACCCGGCAGCCAGCGCAGGTGCTGCCTTGCGTGTAATCATGGCATTGGGGAAGTTCCACGGGGTAATGGCGCCGACGACACCAACTGGTTGCTTTGCGACGGTAATCCGTGTGCCCGGGAAAGTCGCGGGAATGGTTTCACCGTAGATGCGTTTGGCTTCTTCCGCGAACCATTCCGCGAAAGAGGCCCCATACGCGATCTCGCCCATCGCTTCGGCCAGAGGCTTGCCTTGTTCAGCCGTCAGGATCATCGCCAGATCAGCTTGGGCTTCCATCATCAACTCAAACCAGCGTCGCAATAGGGCTGCACGCTCTTTACCGGTTCGCGCTGCCCATTCTTTTTGCGCAACCTCTGCCGCGGCGATCGCACGTTGCGTTTCAGCGCGACCGATTTCCGGCACTTCGGCCAGGATGTCACCGCGCGCCGGGTTGGTTACTGGAAAGCGTGTCCCGTTGTCGGCTGCGACCCAATCACCGGCGAGGTAGGCATCCGTCGCCAGCAGAGACGGATCATTGAGCATGTCTTTAAGATTGGTGGCGGTATCGAGCATGGAAGCCTCCCGGTTTTATCGTATCGACAGGTAGGCCGATTAAGCGATAAATTCAAACCCGTTCCGTGCTACCCAAACTTTGATTGCCACGTTGGAAGCAGATCGTCGTTGCAGGGGGCTGCATGATAGATGCCGCGTGCTATGGCGCGTGCTAGACAAGTCGCCGCCAGATGCCCAAGAAGGGCCTCGGTTTGCGGATTGGCCGCAGTTCCCGTTCCCGTAGCTGCACTAAACACCAGATCACCGTCATGAAGCGTGTGGCTGGGGACGATGGCGCGTGCCATCCCATCATGTGCAGCGATTGCCATGCGCGTGGCTTGTGCCTGTGTCAGCGCCGCGTTCGTTGCCACAATCGCAATTGTCGTATTTCCACCGGGTAATGGTTTTGAAGGCGGCATAAACGTTGGGTCATTGTTGAGCGCAGGTCCAAGCCCCCCAAATTCGCCGTCTATCTCAAATGGGGCAGCCCAGAAATTGGCGTTGTCACCCATGGTTACGCTCCCCAGCGCATTCACGGCGACAAGGGCGGCCACTGTCAGTTCCCCCATCTGTATCGAGGCAGAACCAAGACCACCTTTCAGCGTTGCTGTATTGGCCCCAGTACCTGCGCCGACGGTACCAAGTGGGGCATCGCTTGAGGACGCTTTAAGGGCTTCAGCGCCAAGTGTTTTGTAAGGGTTTGCATCCCATTGCTTGTCGCCCCCATTGGCCAGATCAAAGAGGATCGCCCCGGGTACGATTGGCACAACCCCGCCGGCAACAACAAAACCACGTCCCATCTCGCGCAAACTGTCTGCGACACCGCTGGCTGCATCCAGACCGAATGCCGAGCCTCCAGAGAGAACGATCGCATCGACTTGCTGCACCAGTTTGTCGGGTGCAAGAAGATCTGTTTCGCGTGTACCGGGCGCACCGCCCATGACATGGCAGCCCGCGGTAAATGGCGCATCACCCACCAACACGGTCACTCCAGATTTCAATGCGTGATCTTGGGCATTGCCGATGCGCAGCCCCTCGATATCCGTCATTGAATTTCTGGGTCCGGGTTTCATCCTGCGCGTACCACTGTTCCGGTGTAGGTGCCCAAAAAGCGTAACATCGCGCTGGTCAAGAGCGGCGTCTTTGGAAGAAACAAAACCAGCGTATCATCTGCCTCCATCTCTGTCAGAATTTTTGTAATCAACGTTGGTGGAAAATATCCACCAAGACGCGTTCTCATATTCGCTCCTTGGATTACGTCGATCTGGTCGACGTTAATGCCAGGGCGTTCATCAAGGAGGTGGGCAAAAACCAAGGGTTGGCTTGCAAAGCACCCCGATGCGATTGGGATTTCTGCCGCGACGCGCACCATCAGATGCACCGTCCGCCATCAACCTCCATGGCGACGCCCGTGATCATGCTGGCTGCATCAGAACACAAAAACGCGGCGGCGTTGCCCATGTCTTCGGGCGTTGAAAAGCGGCCAAGTGGAATTGTGGACAAAAACTTGGCACGGATCTCGGGCGTGTCCTCGCCCATGAAAGACTTAAGAAGCGGGGTTTCACCGGCTACAGGGTTGATCGCATTCACGCGGATACCAAAGGGGGCAAGCTCAACAGCCATTGCTTTCGTAGCGGTAATCATCCAACCCTTGGAAGCGTTGTACCAGTTCAGACGTGGACGTGGACTGACCCCGGCAGTAGAGGCGATATTCAGGATCGCGCCAGAACCCCGAACTTTGAATGCTGGGACAAAGGTCTTTGTGGTCAGAAATACAGACTTTGCGTTTACATTCAGCACGCGGTCAAACTCGTCCTCGCTGACATCTTCCATGGGTTTGGGCAGATGAGTAATACCCGCATTGTTCACCAAGATATCAGGCGCTGACCCGAATTGTGCGTCTGCTGTTTCAGCAAGCGCGGCCACGCTTGAGCTGTCTGCAACATTTGTTTCCGCGTAGTCGCACCCAAGCTCCTTTGCAATCTCACGTGCTGCGTCCAAGTTTATGTCTGCAATAAGGACTTTTGCACCCTGCTCCACGAAAATCTTTGCGATGCCTGCGCCGAAGCCAGAGCCACCGCCTGTCACAATCGCTGTTTTTCCGTGAAGCTGCATATTTTTATCCAACCATGGCAAATGCTGAAGGGTTCTGCACATAGATGGAGGAGTTTCGTGTAGGATTGAAGCCAAGATCTGCGATCAGACTGGCAAATCCCGCTTGAGACTCGCGCACGACGGTCGAAAATTTTTCGATCCCGTGATCAACACGCATAGATCGCAAGACCTGAGCGCCGACATAATGCGTAAGACCTTTTCGTTTCCATTTGTCATCTACGGCGACCATGCCCCACCAGCCTTCTTCCTCTCGGTGGTGAAGTCGGCCTGCGTGAACCACACACCCTGCCATAGCAATCGGTTTGGCCTGTGCATCAGCGAGATAATGGAACGCAGAGGGGCGCGCGTGGCCGCGCACGAAATCCCCCATGGCCAACCACTCTCCGCAATGCGTGGCCATGTCAGACATTGCCTCGAGCGTGACACTTGGTGTGTTTGTATCGACTTTTTGCAATGTGACGCCGTCTGGAAGCGAAAAGCTGTTTATGATTTTTTCGGCAAAGCGGATCGCGCTCGACCCTGCCAACCACTCAACGGCTGCTTCCGTTTGAAACCCTGCGTCATGCAACGGTTTCTGGACAAGTTTAACCGCGTCATCTGGCACGCTCTCAAAGCCAGCACTGCCTTGAAGTTGAGCAAGCGACATAACGAGATCGACGCAGTCAGGCGTCTCAAATGATACCGAAAGTAAACGTCCGTGGCACATTATGCGTCTATTCGTCTTTAAGAGCGTCCAAAGCGCATGCGCACGCCTTTGCATCTCACGTTGTTCGGGGGTTCCAAAAACTTCGGCCATACCCTCTCCAGTCCCGGGAAAAAGAAAACCTTACAACACGTATTTGGCCATATAGCAGAAGCAAAATACAACCCATGGTAGCATTGGGGCGCGACTGCAGTGAGCGTTGTGTCTTTTTTGCTGGGGATGGATGGCAGGACCGCTAACGAAAGCGGTTCTGCTTGAATCTGATTTTAGGCGTGGATTGGGCCGTCTCCGCAGGCAAGTGCCGCTTCGCGGACAGCTTCGGAGAAGGTTGGGTGGGCGTGACAGGTGCGCGCCACATCTTCGGCGGCGGCGCCAAACTCCAGCGCGACGCAAATCTCGTGGATTAGATCACCGGCAGCAGGGCCGATCAGGTGACAGCCAAGAATACGGTCCGTCTCGGCATCTGCCAGCAGTTTGACGAACCCGTCACCTGCGAACACAGCCTTGGCACGTCCATTGCCCATGAAAGAGAACTTGCCAACCTTGTAGGCGCGCCCTTCCTCTTTGAGCTCTTCTTCCGTCTTCCCAACGCTCGCAACCTCGGGGTGCGTATAGATCACCCCGGGGATCACATCGTAATTCACGTGCGGATGCTGTCCTGCAATCATCTCGGCGACAGCCATACCTTCATCTTCGGCCTTATGTGCCAGCATGGGGCCGTCGATAACGTCCCCGATGGCATAGACCCCCTGAATGTTGGTACGGTAGCTGTTAGTCACGATTTGCCCGCGTGGAGACATTTCGACACCAAGCGCTTCCAACCCCAAGCCCTCAATATAAGGCTTCCGGCCCGTTGCAACGAGTACAGTCTCTGCATCGACCGTCTCTTCCGTGTCGTTCTTGCGCAGCTTGTAGGTCACCTTGGCCTTCGTTTTCAGCGTCTCGACCTTTTGTACGGCAGCCCCTGTGACAAACTTCAGACCTTGTTTTTTTAGTGTCCGTTGGAAGGTTTTAGCGATCTCCGCATCCTGGCCAGGTGTGATGGCGTTCAGAAACTCGATTACGGTCACCTCGGTGCCCAGGCGCGCATAAACCGATCCCAGTTCGAGACCAATGACGCCACCTCCTACGACAATCATCGATTTCGGTATTTTTGGCAGCTCAAGCGCCCCAGTGGAGGTAACAACGATCTTCTCATCGATCGTGACCTCAGCGCCGGGAATCGAGGCGGGTTCGGAACCTGAAGCAATGATGATGTGCTTCGCTTCGTGAACCTCGTCTCCGACTTTGACTTTGCCGGCCTCGGGGATGCTGCCCCAACCTTTCAGCCAGTCGACCTTATTCTTCTTGAACAGAAACTCGATGCCCTTGGTGTTTTGACCGATCACGTCGTCTTTGTAGGCCAGCATCTGCTGCCAATCGACTTTTGGTGCCGCGCCGGTCAGACCCATCTTGGCGAAATTGTGCTCGGCCTCGTGCAGTTGGTGGGAGGCATGCAAGAGCGCTTTGGACGGGATACAGCCGACATTCAGGCACGTGCCACCCAGCGTCTCGCGTCCTTCAACACAGGCAGTTTTCAAACCCAGCTGCGCACAGCGAATGGCGCAGACATAGCCGCCGGGGCCGGAGCCGATGATGATGACGTCGTAATTTGCCATTGGGTTTGCCTTTCAATTTGAACGTCGGGAGCACGTCGGTATTTTTTGGTTTGGGGTCGGACTGGGGTAGTGCCTTAGACCCTGAGAGTTTCAAACGGAAGATTAGAACAGAGCGGCGAGCAGGATCAGCGTAGTTGCAATGAAACCCGCGAACCAGATCAGCGAGCGCCATGGGCGCCAGCCGAAATAGTACGCGGGGATGTATAGAACGCGCGCACCAAGGTAGGTGAAGGCGCAAGCGGAGGTGAAAAGGTCGGACTGATCCGAAAAAGTAATCACAGTACAGGCGATACCGAAAAGTATCAGCCCTTCGAAGTGATTGTTCATGGCGCGGTAGAGACGCGCAGTTTTTTCCGACAGTTGGTCTTCGAGGCTGCCTCCAAGCCGTGCGCGGTCGCGGGGCGAGGAGGTTTTGCCGAGGCCCAGTTCAATATTTGCAGGAACAGACACCAGGCAGAACTGAACGACTTGTAAAAGGGCCGCGAGAGTGAGGGCGGTGAGTTCGGGGGTCATTCGCGCAATTTCCAGTGCTGAGGCAATGGCGTTTCCGAGTCTAAGCCTTCTTTAGGGTGGGTGTGCTTATGGGTTGTATTTTGAGTGGCCTTTTCTACGGGCAAATGACGCAACCAGATCGCGACGCCGCTCACAAAGACGAAGTCGATTACAGCTGCGAAAAGTGTCGAAGCTGCCGATAAAGGAGGAAGCTGAAACGCATTGAGCGAGCCAAGTATCCCAAGAACCGAGAGCGCAGCAAAAACGAGTGCGATCCAGAGAATTTCTCGAGAAATGGCCCATATGCCTAATACAATGAACGCAGATCCAAGAGCTCCTGAAAGGAGTGGACCAGTCGTAGCGCCGAAAATTGAAAGAAGAAACGAGCCTACAAAGACAATGGCGAGTTGAATGTGCAAAGCGAGCGACGCGAGCCTACGACCTTCTGTTGCTCGCCCGCTTCCCTCAATTAGAAATATCGCCTGAACTCGCAAAACTCACAAATCCATCAACAACCGCCGAGGATCCTCAAGCGCCTCTTTCACCCGCACGAGGAAGGTCACGGCGCCTTTGCCGTCAACGATCCGGTGGTCGTAGCTAAGCGCGAGATACATCATCGGCCGGATCACAACCTGGCCGTTAATGGCCATCGGGCGGTCCTGAATCTTGTGCATCCCTAGAATACCCGACTGTGGTGGGTTCAGGATCGGTGAGGACATCAGCGAACCGTAGACCCCGCCGTTCGAGATCGTGAAGGTGCCGCCCTGCATCTCAGCCATGGACAGTTTGCCGTCGCGTGCGCGTTTGCCTTTTTCGGCAATCGCCTTCTCAATGGCGGCAAAGCTCATTGAATCTGCGTCCCGGATTACGGGCACCACAAGGCCTGTAGGCGTGCCCGCGGCGATGCCCATATGAACGAAGTTCTTGTAAACGATGTCGGTGCCATCGATCTCGGCGTTAACCTCGGGCACTTCTTTCAACGCGTGACAGCAGGCCTTGGTGAAGAACGACATGAAGCCCAGCTTCACACCATGTTTCTTCTCGAAAAGCTCCTTGTATTCTTTGCGCAGCGCCATGACCTCAGTCATGTCGACCTCGTTATACGTGGTCAGCATCGCGGCGGTGTTCTGGCTGTCCTTCAGACGCTTCGCAATCGTCTGGCGCAGACGGGTCATCTTCACCCGCTCTTCGCGCGCCTCGTCATCGGCCGAAACCGGTCCGCGCGGAATCGCGGCAGCGGCGACGGGGGGGGCGGCGACGGGCGCAGGGGCGATCACGGCTTTCAGCGCGTCTTCCTTCATCACCCGTCCATCGCGACCAGAGCCCTGAACCTGGCTTGGGTCAATGCCCTTCTCGGCCAGGATTTTCTCGGCGCTGGGCGCGTTCTTGATGTCTTTACCAGTGCTGGCGGCAGCGGGCGCGGCTTCTGCGTTAGGTGCAGGTGCAGGGGCGGCAGCGGTGGCGCTGGCCCCGCCGATCACCGCAAGCTTGGCGGAGGCGTCCACGGTGCTGCCTTCGGGGGCGAGGATTTCTGTCAGTGTGCCTGACACAGGCGCAGGCACTTCGACGGAGACCTTGTCGGTTTCCAGCTCGCACAGCATGTCGTCCTGCGCCACGGCATCGCCTACGGCTTTGAACCATGTGGAGACCGTGGCCTCGGAGACCGACTCGCCCAAGGTTGGTACCATCACATCGGTGCTGTCACCGCCTGCAGCAGGGGTCGCAGCAGCAGTTGCTTCAGTTGCAGGGGTGGAGGCGGGAGCGGCGCCCGCGCTTTCGGTCAGCGTGGCGAGAAGCGCGTCAACGCCGACAGTGTCGCCCTCTGCAGCAACGATCTCGCCCAAGGTGCCTGCTGCGGGGGCGGGCACTTCGACGGTGACCTTGTCGGTTTCCAGCTCGCACAGCATTTCATCGACCGCGACGGCATCGCCGGGCTTCTTGAACCAGGTGGCAACGGTGGCTTCGGTGACACTTTCGCCCAGCGTGGGCACGCGCACTTCTACAGTCATAGGTCTTATCCTTCGATCGTCAGCGCGTCGTTCACGAGCGCGGCTTGTTGGGCTTTGTGCATGCTGGCGAGGCCCGTTGCGGGCGAGGCCGAGGCTGAACGTCCAGCGTATTTTGGACGTGTGTGTTTGGCTTTGATGCGGGTCAGAACCCATTCGATATTGGGCTCAATGAAGGTCCAACCACCTTGGTTCTTTGGTTCTTCCTGGCACCAGACCATTTCAGCATGCTTGAAGCGTTCAAGTTCTTTGGTCAGGCTGATCGCCGGGAACGGATAGAACTGTTCAACCCGCATCAGGTAGATGTCGTCAATGCCTCGGGCATCGCGCTCCTCGAGGAGGTCATAGTAAACCTTGCCCGAACACATCACGACGCGCTTGATCTTGTTATCCGCAACGAGTTTGGTGTCCGAGTTGCCCTTCTGTGCATCATCCCAAAGCACACGGTGGAAACTGGAGCCGGTTGTGAAGTCCTTGGACTCGCTGATCGCCAATTTATGGCGCAGAAGCGATTTTGGGGTCATTAGAACGAGCGGCTTGCGGAAACTGCGGTGAATTTGCCGGCGCAGGATATGGAAGTAGTTCGAAGGTGTCGTACAGTTGGCCACGATCCAGTTATCTTGCCCACACATCTGCAGGAAGCGTTCAAGTCGTGCTGACGAGTGTTCTGGTCCCTGACCTTCAAAGCCATGAGGCAAGAGCATCACAAGACCGGACATCCGAAGCCACTTTGATTCACCAGAACTGATGAACTGATCAAACATGATTTGCGCACCGTTTGCGAAGTCGCCGAACTGGGCTTCCCACATGGTCAACGCGTTGGGTTCTGCCAGTGAATATCCGTACTCAAAACCAAGCACCGCATATTCAGACAACGCACTGTCAATCACTTCGTATTGCGCTTGCCCTTTGCGGACATGGTTGAGCGGGTAGAAACGTTCCTCGGTTTCCTGATTCACGAGTCCGGAATGGCGCTGCGAGAAGGTTCCGCGCGTAGAATCTTGTCCAGCGAGACGCACCGGGAAGCCTTCGGTTAACAGCGAACCAAACGCGAGCGCTTCGGCAGTGGCCCAGTCGAAGCCTTTGCCGGATTTGAACATCTCCTTTTTCGCCTCAAGCAAACGGCCCACTGTTCTGTGCAATGGGAAGCCATCAGGCGTACGGGTCAGCGCGCCGCCAACCTCTTGTAGCGTATCTTCAGAGATTGCGGTTGTGCCGCGCTGGTAATCTTCTTGGTTACGGTCGAGATGGGACCATTTGCCATCGAGCCAGTCGGCCTTGTTGGGCTTGAAGTCTTTTCCGACTTCAAATTCTTCGTTCAGATGTGCTTGGAAGGCGGCTTTCATATCCTCGATTTCACCTTCGGGGATGAGCCCGTCGCGGACAAGGCGCTCTGTGTAAAGCGAAAGCGTCGTCTTGTGGGTCTTGATCCGCTTGTACATCACCGGATTGGTGAACATGGGCTCGTCACCTTCGTTGTGACCGAAGCGGCGGTAGCAGAAGATGTCGATGACAACGTCTTTCTGGAACTTCTGGCGGAATTCTGTTGCAACTTTCGCAGCGTGGACAACGGCCTCAGGATCATCACCGTTCACGTGGAAAATAGGAGCTTCCACAACAAGAGCATTGTCAGTCGGATAAGGAGAAGACCTTGAGAAGTGTGGCGCAGTCGTGAAACCGATCTGGTTGTTGACCACGATGTGCATCGTGCCACCAGTTCTGTGACCGCGCAGACCTGACAGCGCAAAACACTCGGCCACGATGCCTTGCCCTGCAAAAGCGGCGTCGCCATGCAGCAGGACTGGCATGACCTGAACGCGCTCCGCATCATTCAACTGATCCTGTTTCGCGCGAACCTTACCCAGAACAACCGGGTTGACGGCCTCAAGGTGGGACGGGTTTGCGGTCAACGACAGGTGGACAGAATTGCCATCGAACTCGCGGTCTGATGACGCGCCCAAATGGTATTTCACATCACCCGAGCCATCGACATCTTCTGGTTTGAAGCTGCCGCCTTGGAATTCGTTGAAGATCGCGCGGTAAGGCTTGCTCATCACATTTGCGAGCACTGACAAGCGACCCCGGTGGGGCATCCCGATGACGATCTCTTTCACGCCAAGACTGCCGCCGCGTTTGATGATCTGTTCCATTGCTGGGATTAGGCTTTCGCCGCCATCAAGACCAAAACGTTTTGTGCCCATGTATTTGACATGGAGAAATTTCTCGAAGCCCTCGGCTTGGACCATCTTGTTCAGGATCGCCTTTCGTCCCTCGCGGGTGAACTGCACTTCCTTGCCCAACCCTTCGATGCGTTCTTTAAGGAAAGAGGCCTCTTCTGGGTTTGAAATATGCATGTATTGCAGAGCAAATGTGCCACAATAGGTGCGTTTGACGATCTCGACGATCTGGCGCATCGACGCCACTTGAAGCCCCAAAACCTGATCGAGGAAGATCGGGCGGTCCATGTCCGCCTCAGAAAATCCGTAGGATTTGGGGTCCAGTTCAGGATGCGGTGTTTGATCACGCATTCCCAGCGGATCGAGATCTGCAACAAGGTGACCTCGGATACGATAGGCCCTGATCAGCATAAGTGCGCGTATGGAATCTAGGACTGCGCGTTTCACTGCGTCATCCGAAAGACTGACGCCCTTCTCAGCCGCTTTTTCGCTGATCTTCTGCGTGGCTGCCTTGATCTCGGCTTTGGCTACATCTGGTGCCCACTCGCCGGTCAATGCCGCGGTCAGATCGTCCGCCTGTTGCGGAGGCCAGTCACTGCGCGCCCAGCTTGGACCGCTCGCTTCGGCCTTAACGTCCAGTTCCGTATCGCCAAGCGCGCGGAAGAACTGCTGCCAAGCCTCATCTACTGCGCCCGGGTCATTGGCAAACTGAGCATAAAGCTGCTCGAGGTATTCCGCGTTGTGCCCCTGCATGAAGCTCGAGGCGTGGAACTGGTCGTTGGGGCTTTGGTCGGTCATTTCAGCCTCATTTTTGCGTGTAGCTGTAGATTGACATGCCCAGCTCTACGCGGGGCGCGCGGCCCAAAAGAGGCAACTCGGATGCAAGAAATATGCCAAGCTGGGCTTCCATGGCGCGGGTCTTGGAGGGCTCGCCATTGGTTTCGGTTTTGCTGCGGATGTTTAAGATGCTAAGTTCGGGCGTCGCCTGAGTGATCCCGGCCTGGCCGTCCATCGATTTGATTGTTTCAGCCAATTCTTCCATTTGCGGGCTCATCGGTCCGCCATAGATACAATGTACGATATGCCAACCGTCATCTGGAAAAGTCAGTACAAGAAGGCTTGCGTCGGCAGGCTGGTGGGTGAAAAGTTTCACCGCACCCATTCGCACAAAACTGCGTACGCTTTGGATCATATCCGTTGCGCTCGCGTTTGCAGCCTCCCAATCGATGGGCTGATCCTGTGTTGTGCTGAGCGCAGCGATCGATCCATCGACCAACCAAGCCTCGTCCGTATCGGCAACGGTTAGGCTTTCCGCCCATCCTACCGAAAGCAATTCATTTTCTGGGAAGGCCGCAAAGCTTTGCGCTGAAACGCAGGCGTCAAATGCGGACAAATCGATGTCTTCGGTCGACGCCAACGCAGCTCCACCGAGGAAAACCAGGAAAACCAATAGCGCTGCGGCCAACAGCTGCGCGACCAAGGGTTTGAATGTTCGGGCAATCAGCTGGTTGCCCATCGAAACCCAAAACTCCGGCCGCAAGGCGCGACCGGAGAACTGGGCAGAGTTGCGATAGCCCGATTGGTTATGGGCGGCTGCGTTCATTATTTGCCGATCGCTTCCATCACGGCCTCGCCCAGCGTCGCGGGGCTGTCCGCCACCACGATGCCTGCGCTGCGCATGGCTTCGATCTTGCTCTCGGCATCGCCTTTGCCGCCTGCCACGATGGCACCGGCATGGCCCATGCGGCGTCCGGGAGGTGCCGTGCGACCGGCGATGAAGCCAGCGGTTGGCTTCCAGCGACCTTTCTTTCGCTCGGCGGCGAGGAACTCGGCCGCTTCTTCTTCCGCAGTCCCACCGATTTCACCGATCATGATGATGCTTTCGGTTTCATCATCCGTCAGGAACATCTCAAGCACGTCGATATGTTCCGTGCCCTTGATCGGGTCGCCGCCGATTCCGACAGCGGTCGATTGGCCGAGGCCCATGTCTGAGGTCTGTTTCACAGCCTCGTAAGTAAGGGTGCCCGAGCGGCTCACAACACCCACGCTCCCGCGCTTGTGAATGTGGCCGGGCATAATGCCGATCTTGCAGGCGTCAGGTGTAATGACACCCGGGCAGTTCGGGCCGATCAGTCGGGTGGCGGAGCCTTCCAGCGCGCGCTTGACCTTCATCATATCGAGCACTGGAATGCCTTCAGTGATGCAAATCACGAGCGGAATTTCCGCGTCGATCGCTTCGAGGATCGAGTCCGCAGCAAAGGGCGGTGGGACATAAATCACCGACGCGTTCGCGCCCGCTTTTTCAACGGCTTCAAAGCAGCTGTCGAAGACGGGAAGACCCAGATGTTCCTGTCCGCCCTTGCCGGGTGTGACCCCACCGACCATTTGCGTACCATACGCGATTGCTTGTTCGGAGTGGAACGTGCCCTGGCTTCCGGTGAAGCCCTGACAGATGACTTTGGTGTTTTCGTCTACAAGAATTGCCATTGGTCTTAGCCTTTCACCGCAGCCACAATTTTTTCGGCGCCGTCTTTCAGGTCGTCCGCCGCGATCACGTTCAGGCCGGAGGTGTTGATGATCTCCTTGCCCTTCTCGACATTGGTGCCCTCAAGACGCACAACGAGGGGCACTTGCAAGCCAACCTCCTTGACGGCCGTCACAACGCCCTCTGCGATCACATCGCAGCGCATGATGCCGCCGAAGATGTTCACAAGGATGCCTTTGACGTTCGGGTCAGAGGTAATGATCTTGAACGCCTCGGTCACCTTCTCGGTAGTGGCACCGCCGCCCACATCAAGGAAGTTTGCAGGCTCGGAGCCGTAAAGCTTGATAATGTCCATCGTGGCCATAGCGAGGCCTGCACCGTTCACCATGCAGCCAATCTCGCCATCAAGCGCGATGTAGTTCAGGTCGAACTTGGAGGCAGCGAGTTCCTTGGGGTCTTCTTCCGTCTCGTCGCGCAGGGCAGCGACATCGGCGTGCCGGTAAACCGCGTTTCCGTCAAAACCCACTTTGGCGTCGAGGACTTTCAGATCACCCTTGTCGGTCACTATCAGCGGGTTGATCTCAAGCATCTCCATGTCTTTATCCATGAAGGCTTTGAATAGCATTCCCATCAGGCCAACACATTGCTTGACCTGCGCGCCTTTCAGACCGAGTGCGAAGGCAACGCGGCGTCCATGGTAGGGTTGGTAGCCGGTGGCTGGATCGACAGTGAAGGACAGGATTTTCTCAGGCGCCTCTGCAGCGACTTCTTCGATGTCCATTCCGCCCTCGGTGGAGCAGACGAAGGACACGCGACTGGTCGCACGATCCACGAGAAGGGCAAGGTACATCTCGGTCTCGATGCCCGACCCATCTTCGATATAGATGCGGTTCACTTGCTTGCCTACGGGGCCCGTCTGATGTGTCACCAAAGTGCGGCCCAGCATCTTCCTGGCCTCTTCCGCGGCTTCAGATGCGGATTTGGCAAGACGGACGCCGCCTTTTTCACCCGCGTCGGCCTCCTTGAAGGTGCCTTTGCCGCGACCGCCGGCATGGATCTGTGCCTTGACCACCCAAAGCGGGCCATCAAGTTCTCCTGCGGCGGTTTTTGCGTCTTCGGCCTTGAGCACGACGCGCCCGTCAGACACTGGCGCGCCGTAGGAGCGCAGCAGAGCCTTGGCCTGATACTCATGAATGTTCATGAAACTGTCCCGTCTTTGGTTCTCGTTCCTGATCGGGATGGCATATGGGAACGGACAGTGAAAACACCAATTCGCCGCATAGGACGGAAAACCGACATTTGTGATCACAGCAGAAAAATTTGTGATCACAAATGATAAGTGGGCTGTATGTGATTGTAATTTTTGGGCTCTAAGTCGGGCGAATCTGCGACTCAGAAAGACACGGTTTCGTGTCAGGATTGGTCTACGCTACGCGCAGCGATCGCAAGCATGAACTCTGTCGCGCGCGCCATATCCTGAACCGAGATGTATTCCAGAGGGCCGTGAAGGTTTTGTTGCCCTGTGAATAAGTTTGGACACGGTACGCCCATCTCCGTCAGGCGCGATCCATCGGTTCCGCCGCGAATAACCGTTTCGATCAGTTCGATACCAATATCGTCCAGCGCAGTATGGGCCACATTTACGGGCGCCATATTGTCTGCCAGCCAGTAGCGCATGTTTCTGTATTGGGGCGTGATTTCGACCTCAATCTGCGCTCGCGGTTCCGTGGCGCCGACAACCGCGCAGACCTGACGTAGCAATGCGCCTTTCGCTTCCAGCCCATCAAGTTCAAAATCCCTGAGCATCAGCCGCAGCGTCATTTGCGCAGCGTCCCCACTCATATCGACACAATGAAGGAACCCTTCACGGTCTGCAGTGGTTTCCGGCGTCTGAGTTGCCTGCGGCAGTGTATCGACGATCCGCGAAGCCAAGTGGATCGCGTTCACCAGCTTTCCTGTCGCCTCACCGGGGTGAATTGATACACCGGTTACAGTGACTGTCGCGAAATCGGCAGAGAAGGTCTCGTAGACGACCTCTCCCAAATCGCCGCCGTCAAACGTGTAAGCGAAATCGACCCCTAAGTCCTTTGGCAAATTCGCATGGACACCACGTCCGATTTCCTCATCTGGCGTGAAAGCAATCCGGATATCCGGGCGCGGTAAATGGGGGTTCTCAAGCAAATGTCGTGCGGCTGTCATAATCACTGCGATGCCCGACTTGTCATCCGCACCCAGCAATGTTGATCCGGAGGCTGTAATAATGTCCTGTCCAACCTTTTCGGCAAGGTATGGGAAGTCTGATGGGCTGAGCACTAGGTCAGGATCGTCGGGGAAGGTAATGTCGCCGCCATTATAACCGTGAATGACGCGCGGTTTTACACCGGTCGCATTGAATTGTGGGGCCGTGTCGACATGCGCCAGAAAGCCGATGGTCGGCCCTTCGGTATTGCCCGGGATCGTTGCAATAACCGTTCCATAGTCTGACTTGACGACATCGGATGCGCCGATCTCCGTCAGTTCCGCGACCATAAGGTTGAGCATTTCATGCTGACATTCGGTGGAAGGGCTGCCCTCACGGTCCATGTCCGACTGACTGTCGATGGCCGCATAGCGCACCAGTCGCTGTTCCAGTTCTTTGTCGAAAGCATCTGTCATCAGACTGGCTCCTCCCTTTGGCACGAAATGGGGCAGATGCTCTCAAGGAAGTCAACGCATGCCAAAACAAAAGGCCTGCGGCGGGTTGTGCCACAGGCCTTTATGAAAATGAGTTGTGTCGATTACGCCAGCGACTCGTCGATCCCTATGCAGGCGTCCATCAGGCCTTTCACCGCATTCACCGAATTGTCGAACATCGCTTTTTCGTCTTTGGACAGTTCGATATTCGCAATCCGTTCGATGCCCCCGGCGCCGATAACGGTTGGGACGCCGACATACATGCCCTTCAGGCCAAACTCGCCATCAAGATGTGCGGCACATGGAAGAAGGCGCTTCTGGTCCTTCAAGTAGGCTTCAGCCATCTGCACAGCGGATGCCGCAGGTGCGTAGAACGCAGAACCGGTCTTCAAAAGCCCAACAATCTCTGCGCCACCATCGCGCGTGCGCTGAACAATTGCGTCGAGTTTTTCCTGAGTGGTCCAACCCATCTTCACCAGATCAGGCAGTGGGATACCAGCCAAGGTCGAATACCGGGTCAATGGAACCATGGTGTCGCCGTGACCACCTAGAACGAAGGCTGTGACGTCTTTCATCGAGACATTGAATTCTTCCGACAGGAAGTGACGGAAACGCGCGCTGTCCAAAACACCGGCCATACCGCAGACCTTTTCGGACGGCAGTCCTGAGAATTTTTGCAGTGCCCAGACCATCGCGTCGAGCGGGTTCGTGATGCAGATGACAAATGCGTTTGGCGCGTGGGCGGCAATGCCTTCCCCAACAGACTTCATAACCTTCAGGTTGATGCCCAGAAGATCATCCCGGCTCATGCCTGGTTTGCGCGCGACACCAGCTGTGACGATGCAGACGTCTGCACCCGCGATATCCGCATAATCCGTGGTGCCCTTCAGGTCGGCATCAAAGCCGTCAACAGGGCCGGATTCTGCGATGTCGAGTGATTTGCCTTGTGGAATGCCATCAGCGATGTCGAACATGACGACATCCCCCAGTTCCTTCAGCGCAACGAGATGTGCGAGCGTGCCGCCAATTTGTCCCGCGCCGATCAGGGCGATCTTGGGTCTTGCCATTGGAATGGTCTCCGGGTCGGTTTGAGTTGGCGCGTTGCTAGCGCCGGACCCGGGCCGTGGCAAGTCGTGCGAGCGCGGCGAAGCGCCCCAATTGTCTAAGCTGGCGTACCAGAAGGAGCATTGATGGTCTCGAATGCCTGACCGGAGGCGACAAGGCAGGTCATTCCATCTGGCATGGTGATTGTGATTGTCCACGTGCCGGTTTCATCGGAGGCGAACACCTCTACGATGCCATTATTTGCCCCAAGTCCCATACTTTGCACGCGTTCCCCGAAGCGATCTGCGAGCCTTTCGATCACCGTCTGACGATCTGCGCAGCTCGCTGCATGCGCGGGTAAGCAAGCGGCCAAGCAAACGAAAGGCGCGAGGAAGATGGCAATTTGTCGTGTGATATGCATGGGCCGACCTTTCCGGACAAAAAGCGTCTAAATTGACGAAAACGATAGCGATCAAACTCAGGAAAAGGCGTTCAAAACTGGTTAATGAACCGTTCGTTGGATGTTGCACCAAAGTGATTCTGCAATGCAGAAGAAATATTGTTGCGTTTAGGTGCTTGTTCTGGTTCTTTTCGCGCGCACTTCACTGGAGAGATTCATGAACAATCGCCCTTATCGTTCGGTCCTGTACATTCCTGGCTCCAGAGAACGGGCACTGGAAAAGGCTACGACCTTAGCGGTTGATGCGATCATCTTCGATTTGGAAGATGCGGTTGCGCCCGACCAAAAGGTTAATGCGCGCACCACGCTTCGCACAGCGCTGGCCGAGAAGGACTATGGCAGACGACTTCGGATCGTGCGCATCAATGGTTTGGACACCAAATGGGGCGCAGACGACGCCAAAGCTGTTTGCGAAATGGCTTGTGATGCAATCCTTCTGCCCAAGGTGGATAGCGCTGCACAACTCGACGAACTTGCCTCAATCACAGGTGATCTTCCGGTTTGGGCAATGATGGAAACGCCTAGAGGAATGCTGAATGCTTTGGAGATTGCAGCGCACCCGAAAATGGTGGGCTTTGTGATGGGCACGAACGACTTGGCCAAAGATTTACAGATGCGCTTCAGACCAGATCGGATGCCATTGCTTACCTCGCTTCAGTTGTGCCTGCTGGCCGCAAAATCTGAAGGTATCGCGATTGTTGATGGCGTATTTAATGCCTTTAAGGACGAAGAAGGGTTGCGGGCTGAATGCGCGCAGGGGCGCGACATGGGATTTGACGGGAAGACTCTGATCCATCCTGCACAGCTTGCGATTGCCAACGAAGCCTTCGCGCCTTCTCGGGACGAAATTGACCTTGCAAAACGCCAGATTGAAGCTTTCGAGCAGGCCGAGACTGCCGGGCAAGGGGTTGCGGTTGTGGACGGCAAGATTGTCGAGAATTTGCATGTTGTGACTGCACGCCAAATTCTGTCAACATCTAAGGCAATCGAAGCCCTCAGCGTGGAGTGATCCCATGTACACCCTAATGATGATTGCAGGTCTGGTCCTTTGGATCGGGGCCCACTATTTCAAACGCATAGCACCGGATGCACGCGCCAAGCTGGGTGAGCCGGGCAAGGGTCTCGTTGCGGTACTGATACTTGCTGGCCTTGCGCTGATCATCGTGGGGTATCGTAACACCGAGCTCGGTTTAGTGCAGGTTTGGTTCCCACCATCTTGGATGATCCACATCAACAACTTGTTGATGCTGCTTGCGTTTTGGGTCTTTGGATCGTCGGCCGCTCAAGGAGCAAAGGCCTGGCCAGCCAATCGGATCCGTCATCCACAGTTAACGGCGATCAAGATTTTCACCTTGGCTCATTTGTTGGTGAACGGTGATCTGGCATCGATTATCTTGTTTGGTGGCATGCTGGCTTGGGCAGTCGTCAGCGTCATTATGATCAACAAGGCTGAGCCCGAATGGACCCGACCTGAAACCGCATCAGAGCGCACGTATATCCACCTTGGGATCATCTCCGTAGTATTGTTTTCGGTTGTTGCCGGTGTTCACAACTGGCTCGGTTACTGGCCGTTTCCCGCATGACGACGCTTTATCGACTACTTACCGAGGATGATACTTCGGAGTTCTGCCACAAAGTTTCTGACGCATTGGCTAAGGGGTGGGTTTTGCACGGCGACCCGGTCATGAGTTTTGACGCCGCGCGTGGCGTGATGCGCTGCGGACAGGCGGTGACGAAAGAAGTTGATCTTGATTACAGCTCGGACCTGAAACTTGGAGCGCAATGAGATGAGCAAGACTAATCTCGGCCGTTTTTTTGAAGACTATTCGGTCGGCCAGGTTATCCGTCACGCAGTTCCCAGAACGGTATCGGGTGGCGAGCGCGCGCTTTATCATGCGCTTTATCCGGCGCGACACGCTCTCTACTCATCGGACGAATTTGCGCGCGCATCGGGTTTGCCGGAAAGCCCGATCGATGATCTCGCTGCATTTCATGTGGTCTTTGGTAAGACCGTTCCGGATATATCGCTGAACGCAGTGGCCAATTTGGGGTACGCTGAAGGACGGTTCCTGAAGCCTGTTTATCCCGGGGACACCTTGAGGTCTGAAAGCGAAGTCATCGGGCTTAAACAGAACTCTAACGGAAAAACCGGTGTGGTTTATGTCCGAACGAACGGGGTGAATCAGCGGGATGAGACGGTGCTCAGCTATGTACGTTGGGTCATGGTGCGGAAACGCGATATGGATGCGCCCGCGCCTGAAGCGGTCGTTCCCGAGCTAGCCAAAACCGTTGATCATGACGACTTGGTCCTGCCAGATGGATTGGACTTCTCTGATTATAATTTCGTTTTGGCAGGCGAGCCTCATCGTTGGGCCGATTACAATATCGGCGAAGTGATTGATCATGTTGATGGCGTCACATTGGAAGATGCTGAACACATGCAGGCCACGCGCCTATGGCAGAACACAGCAAAAGTGCACTTTGATGCGACGGTCCGACCTGATGGGCAGCGCCTGATTTATGGTGGTCATATCATCAGCCTGGCACGGACATTATCCTTCAACGGTCTGGCGAACGCACAAATAATTGCAGGGATTAACGCTGGGGCGCATGCCAATCCGGCATTTGCCGGAGACACGATCAAAGCTTGGAGCGAAGTGCTGGACAAAGAAGATACTGCAGCCCCAGGCGTTGGAGCCCTTCGCTTGCGATTGGTTGCAACCAAGGACGGCAGTGTGGGTGAGCTTAAAGGTGAAGACGGAAAGTACCTTCCCGGAGTACTTCTGGACCTCGATTATTGGGTTCTTGTCCCAACTTGATCCGCGAAGAGGCAGTTAAGATAGGTGAACCGTCATTGTGATTGTTTTCGATACCTCCCGATGCGATCGGGACAGCCCAGCCTTGCTGTGATGTTCTCGGATGCGTCCAGCTAACTTTTGCTTCCAAGCGTCTTGAAGTCTCAATCGGCGTCGGAATTGCTGTATGCGCCTATGATCGAACTCTTTTCTGACTATACAATATTTGTGATCACGCGCTAGAATATTGTGATCACAAACCTAAGAATTCTAATTGATTGCGCCAAAAAACCGCGCCTTAAACAGGTGCGTTCGCGTGACAGGAGCGGAGAATACGCTATCAAGTTACGTGACGCGACTTAGAAAAGTCATGTAGAGTTGAAAGGGGCCCACCATGGCCGACGTAAACCGGGGCGATCGGCCCCTGTCTCCACACTTGCAGGTCTATCGACCGCAGCTAACCTCGATGTCTTCGATCCTGACGCGGATTACTGGCAACGCGCTTCTCGTGGGTACGCTTTTGATCGTGTGGTGGCTGTTGGCCGCCGCCAGCGGTGAAGCATATTTCAATTTTGTAGACGCGATTGTCACGTCGTGGTTCGGTAAAATGGTACTCCTCGGCTCAATCTGGGCGCTTTGGTATCACTCGCTTGCGGGCCTGCGGCATCTTTATTGGGACACTGGGCGAGGTCTCGATATCCCGACTGCAGAAAAGCTGGGTTGGGCCTGCATTATTGGATCGGTCGTGTTGACTGCATTGACCGTGATTGTGTTGTGAGGGGGATCTGATGGCTTATTTAACCGACCGCAAACGCGCTGCGGGCCTTGGGTCTGCAAAGACTGGAACTGCACATCATTGGCATATGACCCTTACGAGTTGGATTTTGGTTATTTTAGTGCCGCTCTTCCTGTTTGCGTTCGGCCCCATTGTTGGTGAGCCATATGAAGCAGTCATCGCCCATTTTGCGCGTCCATTTCCGGCACTTGTCACAGCGGCCATGCTCGTAGTCGGTCTGAACCACTTCCGCCACGGGGTGCAGGTCCTCATTGAGGACTATGTCGGTGGCGAAACTCGAAAGCTCATGGTGATTGCGATGGTCGCTGTAAGTTACGGTGCAATGGCGGTAGGGCTCTACGCTCTTGCGCGCATGGCCCTCTGAGGGAGAAAGAACGAAAATGACCGAGTATTCCTACGAGACCCATGATTACGACGTTGTGGTTGTTGGCGCTGGTGGCGCTGGCCTTCGCGCGACGCTAGGCATGGCCGAACAAGGTCTGCGCACGGCGTGTATTTCCAAGGTTTTCCCGACACGTTCACACACTGTGGCCGCACAAGGTGGTATTGCCGCAAGCTTGGGCAACATGGGTCCCGATAGCTGGCAATGGCACATGTATGACACTGTGAAGGGGTCCGATTGGCTGGGTGACACCGACGCCATGGAATACCTTGCGCGTGAAGCTCCCAAGGCCGTTTACGAACTCGAACACTATGGGGTTCCTTTCTCGCGCACTGAAGAAGGTAAGATTTACCAGCGCCCATTTGGTGGTCACACGACCCAATATGGTGAAGGCCCGCCCGTGCAACGTACCTGTGCTGCTGCTGACCGGACTGGCCACGCAATCCTGCACACGCTTTACGGGCAAAGCCTCAAACAAAAGGCTGAGTTCTTTATCGAATACTTCGCCATTGATCTTTTGATGAGTGAAGATGGCGAGTGTCAGGGCGTTGTCTGCTGGAAACTCGACGACGGCACGATCCATGTCTTCAACGCGAAGATGACGGTGCTTGCGACGGGCGGATATGGACGTGCTTATTTCTCGGCCACATCTGCGCACACCTGCACTGGCGATGGCGGTGGAATGGTCGCACGTGCCGGGCTGCCCCTTCAGGATATGGAATTCGTTCAGTTCCACCCGACTGGCATCTATGGGTCGGGCTGCTTGATCACCGAAGGCGCACGCGGCGAAGGCGGCTATCTGACAAACTCCGAAGGTGAGCGTTTCATGGAGCGCTATGCACCGACCTATAAAGACCTTGCGTCTCGCGACGTGGTTTCGCGTTGCATGACGATGGAAATTCGCGAAGGCCGCGGGGTTGGCGCAGATGGAGATCATATCCACCTGCATCTTAACCACCTGCCGCCGGAAACACTGGCGCAACGTTTGCCCGGTATCTCCGAAAGCGCACGCATCTTTGCGGGTGTTGATTTGACCAAAGAGCCGATTCCGGTTCTGCCCACGGTGCACTACAACATGGGTGGCATTCCGACGAATTACTGGGGCGAAGTGCTGAACCCGACGGCTGAAGACCCAGACCGTATCACGCCAGGTTTGATGGCCGTGGGCGAGGCGGGCTGTGCATCAGTGCATGGTGCCAACCGCCTTGGTTCGAACAGCCTGATTGATCTTGTGGTCTTTGGACGCGCTGCCGCCATCAAGGCGGGTGACGTCGTTGATCCCGGATCTGCGACGCCAACCACAAACCAGGCCTCACTCGATAAGGCTTTGGGCCGGTTTGATGGGCTTCGTTACGCAAAAGGCACCACTTCGACTGCAGAGTTGCGCCTCGAGATGCAGAAGACCATGCAGGCAGACGCAGCTGTTTTCCGCACAGACAGGACGTTGGCTGAAGGCTGCGAGAAGATGTCGGGCGTTGCGGGCAAGATGGATGATATCAAGGTCACCGACCGAAGTCTTGTCTGGAACAGCGATCTTATGGAAACGCTGGAATTGACGAACCTTATGCCGAATGCATTGGCTACGATTGTGTCTGCTGAGGCACGCAAAGAAAGCCGTGGCGCGCACGCACATGAGGATTATCCAGATCGTGATGATGAAACATGGCGCAAGCACTCTTTGGCCTGGGTTAATGGCGGCGTGAAGTTAGATTATCGTCCGGTGCACCTGAACCCGCTGCTTGGCCATAATGAAGGTGGCATCGATCTGAAAAAGATCGCACCAAAAGCTCGGGTTTACTGATGCGCGCCCTCTGGATTGGTATTGTGTGTGTTGCTCTGGTCGCATGCCAGACCAATACACAAATCTCCGTACCGCGCCCGGATTTGGCACCAATCGAAGGTGAGATTGGACCGCTTGCGCCTTTCGTAAGTCAGGCCGTCGTGTCTGAGCGACGTGCGCAAATAAATGACTGCCTTGTCGCCCAAGGCTTGCCGCCATTACCGGAAGGGCTTGGCAGCGGGACAGCTCCGCTGGAAGACGAAGAAGCCCGCACCTTCCGTCGCTGCATGGCCAGGTCAAGCTGATGCGATTTTGGGTTCTGTTGACAGGATTGGTTCTATTGACCGCTTCGGGCTGCACCGAGCTGACGGATGCTGCCGACAACCGTGCCCGTGAGGCTGCAAAGTCTGCAGTGACCCCCATTGTCCAAGAACGCTACCCCGGTCTGCCTGTGGCGCCGATCGTGGACTGCGTGATCCAATATGCCAGCCTTTCCGAAGTTCTCGAGCTCGCCCGAGCGGCGACTCTAGGCCCAACCAGTGAAACACACCGTGTTGTGATTGCGATCGCAGCTCGACCCGATACCGTTCGGTGCATCGCTCAGGCACAAGCTGAAGCGTTTGTTGCAGAAAGGATCACACTATGAAGTCGAGTTTAGCTTTGTTTGCGGTGGCTTTGATTGGGCTGAGTGCGTGTTCAGGAATGACCAGTGTTCGCAACGCAGAAGAGACCTGCGCAAAAGACGCTGATCTGTCTGACGGTTTTCGAGGCCAGGTGAGAGCCGGCATCGGAACAAATGGGCCGAGCGGCGGCCTGAGGATTACAGTCTCTGACCGGATTTTTAATCCAACCACCCCTGAAGAATTCTACGACAATTGCGTATTCCAACGCTCAGGACAGGCGCCGACGCGGACGCTAGTCCAAGTGCTTGGGTAGCGCTTGATACGAAGGAACGACTGACATGGTTCAATTCACGCTCCCAAAGAACTCGACCATTCGGACGGGCAAAACCTGGCCGAAGCCGGAGGGCGCGACCAATGTCCGGAAGTTCCAGATTTATCGCTGGAACCCTGATGATGGAAAGAACCCCCAGGTCGATACCTATTTCGTGGATATGGACACCTGTGGTCCCATGGTCCTCGACGCGTTGATCAAGATAAAAAACGAGATCGATCCGACGCTGACCTTCCGGCGGTCTTGCCGCGAGGGCATCTGCGGATCCTGTGCGATGAATATTGACGGTATCAACACTCTAGCCTGCATCTATGGCATGGAGGAGGTGAAGGGCGATGTGAAGATATATCCGTTGCCGCATATGCCTGTGGTGAAGGACCTCATCCCTGACCTCAGCCACTTTTACGCACAGCATGAAAGCATCATGCCATGGCTGGAAACCAAGACGAACCGTCCCGCTAAGGAATGGAAGCAGTCGATCGAGGATCGCGAGAAACTTGATGGTCTTTATGAGTGCGTGATGTGCGCCTGCTGTTCGACGTCATGCCCAAGCTACTGGTGGAACGGTGATCGTTATCTTGGACCTGCTGCCTTGCTACATGCGTATCGCTGGATCATCGACTCGCGTGATGAAACAACGGGTGAGCGATTGGACAATCTCGAAGACCCGTTCAAGCTTTACCGCTGCCATACCATCATGAACTGCGCCAAGACCTGTCCGAAGGGTCTAAACCCGGCAAAGGCCATCGCGTCTATCAAGCATATGATGGTGGATCGGCACGTCTGATCCCGGCAATCCATTTAGATGCAAACGATGAACGCTTCACTATGAGATGGTGGAGTGCAAGACCTGTAACAAGCGCCAGAGCGGAGAGGCCCCAGAAGCCGAGCGGGAGCGTCAGTGCGAAAACATAGAGCAATGCCCATTGGCTGACGAAGACGGTCATTCCGGCCTCGCTGAGCGCGCGCGTCAGTCGCGTTTCAAAATTCAGAACGCTTCGGAAAAGCCATAGGCATGCGGGGATCAGAACCAGAGCGGACGTAACCCTTCGCAAGGCCCATGCAGCTTCCCACTCCGCATTCGAAAGGCCGAGCGGTGCCAGGGTCAGTGCCCATGCTATGAGCGCGATCAGAACGACAAGTGGATCGATCTTGTGCAGGGCTTGAAACAGGGCAGGGGCATGCCAACAGGCAAGGCCAAGGGCAAAGGCCCAGAAATACCGAAGCGCTTCATACACAAACAGGGGCAGCGCAAGGGGGCCTACACTTCCAGACCACAGTATTTCGGCAGGCCACGCTGTCACGAAGGCAATTCCCACAAGCGCCAGCCCGATGTAGCGAGATGGCACCTTTGATGCCAATGCGCGTAAACGTTCCGATTTGATGGCGGTATCGATGGACCCGGCAATCAATACGAACACAAGCAATGCTGCAAGAAACCAGCCATGCAATAAAATATTGCCTGATGCGACCGCATTGGACAGCGCGGATGCATATCCGTCGAGCGTGCCGGACTTGAGATACTGGTGCATGGCAAGCGTTGGCAGGCTCAGCGATAGAATAAACAGCAACGGCGGTAACAACGTCCGTCCTCGGGTCGTGACAAATCGGGAAGCGCCGAGTTTCTGCACTGCGGGCGCCGCAAAATATCCCGAGATCAGGAACAGCGCCGCCATGTGAAAACTGTCATGAAACACGGTGATCCAGCGGTGTTCCGAAAAGCCGATATAGTAGGCATGCAACGGTACGACGAGCGCCACCAACGCAAAGCGAAGGTTGTCCAGATAGGCAATTCTTGCCTCGGATGTCGGTACGACCGTCATGGGTGGGAGCCATGGCGTGGGATTACGGCACCAGTATGTCTCAAATTGTGTGAAAACTAGCTTCGAATCGTCTTGATTTGACAATGGGTTTGTCCCATATCGCGCCTCACAGACGCCAACGCACGCGCCTCTGGCGAGGTGGGCAAGCATGTCATAAGACAATGCACCCACGCGGTTACGTAGCGACGGTAACGTCTCCCTTGGAAGTGAGCGGTCTCAAGCCGAGAAATCGGACATGGCCGGGTCTTTTGGAGATGACCATGAACGTAACCTTTTCCGGATTTTCCGGCGCCACAGCTTTCGCGCTGCCTGAAATTCCGACAACCGAGAGACTTGAAGCGTTCATCAGCGCGACGGACTTTGAGGAGCCAACGCTGGTTGTGGACCGTCAGCTCGTTGCGGCGCAATACGCAGCCCTTGCCCATGGCTTGGGAAACGCAACGATCCACTACGCCATGAAAGCAAACCCGGCGCGTGAGATCATGGAAACCTTGCGCGATCTCGGGTCTGGTTTTGATGCCGCCAGCCGCGGCGAGATTGAACAATGCCTCGCTTTGGGTATTCCTGCATCACGTATTTCCTTCGGCAACACGATCAAACGTGCGCGGGATATTGCGTTTGCGCATCAGGCGGGTGTCACCCTTTTTGCGGCGGATGCAGAAGAAGAGCTTGAAAAAATAGCTGCGCATGCGCCGGGCGCGCAGGTTTACATCCGACTTCTTGTTGGCGCCACCGAAGCCGATTGGCCGCTGTCGCGTAAGTTCGGTTGCGCACCAGAGCGTGCACTTGAACTGCTGGATCGCGCCAACGCGCTGGGGCTCGACTCATTGGGTCTATCATTCCATGTGGGTAGCCAGACGCGTCGGGCGGACATGTGGGTCGAGACACTGGATCGTGTCGCAGCTGTCTGGGCAAAGGCTCATCGCGCAGGTCACGCTTTGCGCATGATCAATATCGGTGGCGGTTTCCCTGTGGATTATGGCGATGGAGCCGAAGCGCCCGGTACATACGCTGCAGAAGTGATGCGCATGGTGCGTGCGCGCTTTGGCGATCAGGTTGAGGTCATGGCAGAGCCGGGGCGCGGACTTGTAGGCGCAGCAGGCATTATTGCCGCCGAGGTCGTCCTTGCCTCTCGAAAGTCTGACAGCGATCTTTGCCGCTGGGTCTATCTCGACATCGGTAAATTTTCTGGGTTAGCAGAAACCGAAGACGAAGCGATCCGCTACGAAATTACCACCGAGCGCGATCACGAAGCCTTGGGCCCATGCATTTTGGCGGGACCTTCCTGCGACAGCGTCGACGTGCTTTACGAAAAACGTCCCGTCATGCTGCCTTTGGGCCTGCAAGCTGGTGACAAGGTCATGATCCATGCGACGGGTGCCTATACCAGCACCTATGCAAGCGTCGGTTTTAACGGTTTTCCGCCACTCGCAGTCGTCGTGATCTAAATCGCTTTACGCCGAATTTCGCATTGCTAACCTCCCTGAAATTAGTGTTTGGGAGGGTTTGTTATGCTCAGGTCCGCAGGTATTCGCTATCTGATCGTCGCGGCTTTGGCGCTCTTGATGTTTGTTCCGCTGTTTTTTGTCGGGGCCATCATCGACAGCCGCTCGGAGTACAGCCGGGAAGCGGTGACTGAGGTTGGACGTGAATGGGGTGGGGCGCAGTTACTATCCGGGCCAGTAATGATCGTTCCTGTGACAGGGCCGCAAACCCGGGCGCAAACACGCGAAGTGACTGACCCCAACACTGGGGCTATCCGCACTGAGCAAATTGAAGTCACAGAAATCATGGCGAAATCTGCCATCTACATTCTTCCCGAAACTTTCGATCTTGCGCTCGACACCCAGACAACAATTCGCCGTCGCGGCATTTTCGCGGTTCCTGTCTACAGCGGTGAAGCAGAGCTAGACTTTTCCTTCGACCTTTCTGGGGCTTCGCAAACCGTATCACCCGACGAAACCATCCATTGGGATGACACTTTCCTGCGTGTCAGCCTGACAACCAATCGGGCGCTTCGGGGTGCTGCAGAGCTTTTGGTGGACGGCACTGCGAGGCCACTTGAGCCTGTATTTGGTAGCAATCGCGACGCAGGCGGCATTACCGCTGATCTTGGCGATCCGCGCCGCTCCGGCACGTACAAGCTTATCCTTGGCCTAAATGGGGCAGAATCGTTTCAGACCGCGCCTGTCGGGCGAACCAGCCGCGTGAAGATTAAGAGTGACTGGCCGCATCCCAGTTTCTTCGGAGCGTTTTTGCCTGACAGTTCCGAGATTACAGAAAAAGGGTTCAGTGCAACCTGGACCATTCCGCATCTGGCGCGGGCTTTGCCCCAGATTGCACGTGCAGATTCCGATTTAAACGCGCGGGGGCAGACGGCCTTCGGAGTTCGTTTTTTTCAACCCAATGACTTTTACCAAAAAGCCTACCGTGCGGCCCGATACGGCATCCTTTTCATTGCACTCACATTCCTGACCGTTCTTCTGATCGAGAACCGGACACAAAAGCCGACGCATCCGGTTCAGTATATACTGATCGGGATTGCTCAGTCGCTCTTTGTCCTTCTAATGGTGGCTTATGCCGAACAGATAGGGTTTGGACCTGCCTATGCGCTGAGCGCTGGGGCGACGATTGGCCTTTTGACGATGTTCGGTGCGGTCGGGCTGAAACTGGGCAGTCGCACCGCAGTTCTGGCAGTTATGTTGGTGCTGCTTTACGCCGTACTCTACCTGATTTTGCGCTCAGCCGATTATGCGCTGCTTGCAGGAGCCACACTCGCCTTCGCGGCGCTTGCAGGGACGATGTATATGACGCGCAACGAAGATTGGTACGGTCCCCCCCGCGAAAAGAAGCGCAAAAAGGGCGAAGAGGACGCAGTGGCGCTAAAACCCGAAGCTGCCCCATTGACTTAGGTCATCACAGCGCGCACATGGCGTTCGTAGTGTGAGTTCCGCCGCGTGAGCGGACCACAGAGCTTTTGCTCCTCTCGACATGCCACAGAGGGATCTGATCTCTCTCAGCCGCCCGACTGTTCCGGGTACAGGATTTTCCCCCTCACGCGCGGGATCCTTAACACCGGGTCGGCCTTTGCCCAATCGGGGCGGGGCGAGCGCCACGGTGTCGGAGAAGCGTTGCAGTCGGCTTGGCTGTAGAAATTGGGTGCTGGACCTAAGTCCAAACCCGGAAGGATATTTGTGAATTACTTCGCTGAACTGGGTCTTAGCCAAAAGCTTTCAGACCGATTGGCCGAACTTGGCCTAACAGAACCAACCCCCATTCAGTCCAAGGCGATCCCTCGTGTTCTTGAAGGTCGCGATATCATGGGGCTCGCGCAAACCGGAACTGGCAAAACTGCAGCGTTTGGCTTGCCTATTGTGCAGACATTACATTCAAAAGGACAGAAACCCGCACCCAGATCGGCGCGCGCACTGATCCTTGCGCCCACCCGTGAACTGGTACGCCAGATCATGGACAATCTGGCGAACTATGTTGGCAAGTCGCATCTCAAAGTGACCATGGTCGTTGGTGGCGCCGGCATTGGTGCCCAAATCAAACGTATGGAACGCGGTACAGATATTTTGGTTGCAACACCGGGGCGGCTGATCGATCTGACTGAACGCAAAGCCGTAGATCTGAGCCAGACTGAATACCTTGTTCTGGACGAAGCAGATCAAATGCTCGATCTGGGCTTCATCCATGCGCTTCGCCAAATTGCGAAGCTCTTACCGCAGCAGCGTCAGACCTTGCTGTTCTCGGCGACCATGCCAAAGCTGATGAACGAAATTGCACAAACATACCTTACGGATCCTGTGCGTGTTCAGGTGGCTCCCCCCGGAAAAGTTGCAGACAAGATCACGCAAAGTCTCCACTATGTCGACAAAGGCGAGAAGGTAGGTCATCTAAAGACCTTGCTTGCAGAGCATCGCGGCGAAAAAGCGATCGTTTTCACCCGCACCAAACATGGTGCTGAGCGTCTCATGAAGAGCCTTGACGGTGCAGGCTTCAAGGCAGGCTCGATCCACGGCAACAAAAGCCAAGCCCAACGCGACCGGGCGCTGGCGGCGTTTAAGGCCGGTCAACTCGATGTCCTTGTGGCTACAGATGTTGCCGCGCGTGGCATCGATATTCCGCTTGTGAAGGTGGTCTATAACTTTGACCTGCCCAATGTGCCCGAAAACTATGTACACCGGATCGGCCGCACCGCGCGCGCGGGCAATGATGGCCGTGCCATCGCATTTTGCGGTCAGGATGAGATGAAAGAGCTGCGGCAGATCGAAAAGCTTCTTGGTTTCGCTTTGCCGGTTGAGGGTGGAAATGCCTGGCTTGGGCCGAAGGACGCACCGGACGGAGCTGAACCAAAACGCCCCGGTCGAAGACCACGTCGCCGTCCTAGCGGTGGCCCCAAGGGCGGCTTTAAAGGTGGCACAGGCGGTGGAGCAGGTGGTGGTCCACGCCGCCGCTCAAAGCGCCGTGCTGCCTAGCAGTAGCGCTCTACCCCAACCCATTGATCAACCGTATACCTGTCGCCATGAGCAAAGCCTGTCGGCAGGAGCCTCGAAATCTCGGCGCGGTCCTCATCCGTAAACTTGATCTCTGCGCCCTCAGCGCAATCGCGCAGGTGTGCCGCAGTCCGGGTCCCGGGGATCGGCAGGATGTGGTTTCCCTGATCCAGCGTCCACGCGCAGGCAGTTCCTGCCGTTGACCAGCCGCGTGATTGGCAAAACGCCTGAAACTTTTCGATGATCCTCATGTTGGCACTGTAATTTGGCTCCTGGAAACGAGGCATGACCCCTCGAAAGGACTCTTCGCCCAGTTGCTCCAGCGGTGGGAAGCTGTCGGTCAGCATGCCGCGCGCCACAGGCGAGAACGCAACGAATGTTGTGCCGAGTTCTGCGCAGGTTCGGATCAGACCAAGCTCCGGCTGGCGCGTCCAAAGCGAATACTCTGACTGCACGGCTGCAACGGAATGTTCTGCGTGAGCTTTTAGCAATGTCGTTGGTGCGATTTCCGAAAACCCTATCGCACCGATTTTGCCTTCGTCGATGAAACGCTTGAGCGTTCCAACAACGTCCTCAATGGGGATACGCTGGTCCCGGCGATGAATGTAGAATAGCTCGACATGGTCACGGCCAAGGCGTTTCAGTGATCCCTCCAATGAGGTGCGCAGGCTGTCCTCGTCATTGCGGAAATCTCGCTTTGGGTGGGGATAGATGCCGGCTTTGGTTGCGATGGAAACATCTGCCTTAGTGCGCTTGAGCCATGTGCCCAATAGTGTTTCGCAAACACCTGAACCGTAGATTTCGGCAACATCGAGGTGGTCAACACCCATTTCGAGAGCAGCATCCAGGCAAGCGAGGCTGTCTTCATCATTGGTCGACCCAAAGATGCCGCCAAAGCTCATGCAGCCTAGTCCAACCGCGCCGACTTGGCGGCCTGCCAATTCACGTTTCAATGTCATACTCATTTCAAAGCCATATTTGTTAAGGAAAGGCCGCTTCAAGCGCGATTTCAACCATGTCGGAGAAACTCGACTGCCGCTCTGATGATGGAAGCGCTTCTCCGGTCAAAAGGTGGTCCGAGATGGTCAGCACGGCAAGCGCCCGTCGCCCATGACGCGCCGCGAGGTTATAGAGCTCTGCCGCTTCCATCTCGACACCAAGGATGCCGTGTCGCACCATTTGTTCATTCAAATCGGGTCGTTCGTCGTAGAACACATCGGAAGAATAGATCCCGCCAACATGCGTCGGAGATCCTTTGGATTGTGCGGCATTATAGGCTGCCATTAGCAAATCAAAATCTGCGCAGGGAGCATAATTCAGTTCTTTGAAAATTCCACGCGAAGGGGTCGATAGCGTAGACGCGGTCATTGCAAGTACGACATCGCGAACCTTCACTTTGTCCTGCATGCCTCCCGCTGATCCAATTCGAATCAGGGTTTGCGCATTAAAGTCTTTGATCAGTTCATTGACGTAAATCGATAGGGACGGCATTCCCATGCCTGATCCCTGAATCGTAACCCGGTTCCCTTTCCAGGTTCCGGTAAACCCGAGCATGCCACGCACTTCGTTGATGCATACCGTATTTTCGAGAAAGGTTTCAGCTGCCCATTTCGCCCGAAGTGGATCTCCGGGCATCAAAACGGTCTCAGCAATATCACCGGGGTCGGCGCCAATGTGAATTGTCATGGATGTCCCTCATCACGCTTTGTGTTCGCCTAGAAAAGCGCGTGTTAGAGACGGATGCAATGACAAAGGGCCGAAGCGTTATTTCTAACGCTCCGGCCCCGTTTATTGCAGAAATCCCCAATTAGATTTCGAGATCGTCGCGGGATTGACCAGCGTCCAGTGCAGCCTTGAACCAATCAGGTTGTCGACCTTTTCCGGTCCATGTCTGGCTGCTGTCAGATGGGTTGGCGTAACGCGCCACGCCACCTGATTTTGATGCTGCAGGTTTTCCTCCCATGAGCTCCTTCAATGTGAATCCATGTTCTTTTGCGGCGGCTTCAACCGCTTTCAGGGCTTCTGAGCGTTTACGTGCTTCCAGCGAGGCGAGCGCTTTGTCTGCCTCTTTTTTCAGAGCGACAAGCTCGGCGCCGGATAGAGCGTTTAGATCAATACTCATTACACTCCCTCAATTATTGGTTGTTACATAAGGTATAATTATTCTCATATTCAAATTTTTTGTATATTGCAAATGCAATTGACAAAAGAGTAGGGTCTTTTATTCCGCTGCGGTTTGATTTTGATCTGCAAGAGAAACAATATCCAACATTATACTATTTAGTTCGAAATCTTTCGGCGTGTAAACATTTGCCACGCCCATCTTTAGTAGATATTTTTCGTCTTCCTCTGGAATTATTCCGCCAACGACGACCGGGATATGACCTAAACCTTCCGATCGAATGCGCCGCATTACGTCCTCAATCAGTGGTATGTGGCTACCAGACAGGATTGAGAGCCCGATAACATGCGCTTCACCTTCGCGTGCGGCGCTTACGATTTCTTCAGGCGTCAAACGAATACCGGCATAGTCGATTTCCATCCCGCAGTCGCGTGCGCGAAAAGCGATCTGTTCGGCTCCGTTAGAGTGCCCGTCGAGGCCCGGTTTGCCCATCAGGAACTTCAATCGGCGACCAAGCTTATCGCTGACCAGATCCACTGCAGTGCGAATGTCTTCGAGACCCTCGGTCTTGTTGCTAACCGACCGGCTCACGCCAGTGGGACCGCGATATTCACCGTGCGCGATGCGCATGACGCCTGCCCATTCGCCCGTTGTGACACCAGCCTTTGCGGCTGCGATGGACGCGGGCATGATATTCTCACCACTGGCTGACGCAGCCCTTAAAGCCGCAAGCGCTGATTGCACTGCTTCTGGATCACGTTGTGCTCTCCAGTCGTCTAGGCGGGCGATCTGTTCTGCCTCGACCGCGGGGTCCACTGTCATGATCCCGCCTTCTTCGTCCACCAATGGCGATGGCTCACCTTGAGTAAATTTATTGACGCCGATTACGACCGTATCGCCCCGCTCTATATTATTGATGCGATCTGCGTTTGAATTGACCAACTGTGATTTCATGTACTCGATTGATGCAATCGCACCGCCCATCGACTCCAAATTTGCCAGTTCCGCACGAGCGCCAACTTTCAGCGCGTCGACTTTGCGCTCTACCGCGGGGTTCCCATCAAATAGATCGTCATATTCCAGCAGGTCTGTTTCAAAGGCCACGATTTGCTGCATACGCAAAGACCACTGTTGGTCCCAAGGCCGTGGCAAACCGAGCGCTTCATTCCATGCAGGTAGTTGTACCGCACGCGCGCGCGCTTTTTTGGAGAGCGTCACGGCAAGCATTTCGAGCAATATTCTGTAGACGTTGTTCTCAGGTTGTTGTTCCGTCAGGCCAAGGGAATTGACCTGAACACCATATCGGAAGCGGCGCATTTTGGGGTCTTCTACACCGTAGCGTTCGGTGCAAATCTCATCCCATAAATCGACAAACGCGCGCATCTTGCACATCTCGGTCACAAACCGGATGCCTGCGTTGACGAAGAAAGAAATACGGCCAACAAGCATCGGAAAATCTTCCGCAGGCACACGCGGCCGCAATTCGTCCAAAACAGCTGTTGCAGTGGCTAAGGCGAAAGCAAGTTCTTGCTCTGGTGTCGCCCCGGCTTCCTGCAGATGATATGAACACACGTTCATGGGGTTCCATTTCGGGACGTTCTGATAACAGTACTCGGCAACGTCCGCGATCATCTTAAGACTGGGTTTTGGCGGACAAATGTAGGTTCCCCGCGACAAGTATTCCTTGATCAGATCATTCTGAACCGTGCCCTGCAGCTTGGACGTATCTGCACCCTGTTCTTCGGCTACTGCGATATAAAGCGCCAGCAGCCACGGAGCAGTGGCGTTGATAGTCATTGAGGTGTTCATGCTCTCCAATGGGATGTCCTTGAACAAGGCGCGCATGTCATCCAGATGCGCAACCGGGACACCAACCTTGCCTACCTCGCCGCGCGCTAGGACATGATCACTGTCATACCCCGTTTGAGTTGGCAGATCGAAGGCCACTGAAAGGCCTGTCTGCCCTTTTGCGAGGTTGGAGCGATACAACGCATTCGAAGCCTTGGCCGTAGAATGTCCCGCATATGTGCGAAAAAGCCAGGGACGGTCTTTTTGGGGCTTCTGGGCAATGTCGGTCATGAGGTCCTCGCGAGTCGGTGTCGTAATTAAATTACGTCAGAAGCTATATATGCGACAGGATATATCGCTGTCAATTCGCTGCGTCGCGGCGAAAACGGTCGTTTACCTTGGGCCTCCTTCCTGCGACAGTCAGCCGATGTCCCAGGTCGTGACCCTTCCTCTCTGGTTGTTCGTACTCATCCTGCTTTTTGCGGTGGTCACAGCACTTAGCCATTTTCTTCTCCCGTCGGTTCGATGGTTCCTACGCAAGCGTATGGAACGCGCGGTTGAACGTCTGAACAAACGTCTCGACCGACCGATCCAACCTTTCAAACTGCTCAAGCGATCAGACACTATCAACCGCGTGGTTTACTCACCCGAAGTGATGGAAGCGGTTCAGCTGCATGCCGAGGAAACTGGTGTGCCCGAGCAGGTCGCCTTCGAAAAAGCCCGTGGCTATGCGCGTGAAATCGTTCCTGGGTTTTCTACTGCTGCTTACTTTGGGTTCGCAACACGGGCTGCGATGGTGATCAGCCGGGCGTTATACCGGGTCCGCCTTGGGGCCTATGACGAAGAAGCCATCCGCAAGATCGATCCCGATGCAACAGTGATCTTCGTGATGAACCATCGATCCAACATGGACTACGTACTGGTGACCTATCTGGTGGCGGGTCGATCCGCACTTGCCTATGCGGTTGGCGAATGGGCCCGCGTCTGGCCTTTGCGTAGCCTGGTCAAGGCGCTGGGCGGCTACTTTATTCGACGAAGATCACGGAACGCGCTCTACCGCCGTGTTCTTGCGCGGTACGTTCAAATGTCGACGGCGGGCGGTGTCACACAGGCGATTTTTCCAGAAGGTGGCTTGTCCCTTGACGGGCGAGTTGGTCCCGCGAAGCTCGGTCTATTGTCCTATGTCGTCAATACGTTTGATCCAAGCGGTCCAAGAGATGTCTTCTTTGTCCCTGTTGGGATCAACTACGACCGTGTGATCGAAGACCGCTTCCTGACACACGCGTTGCAAACGGGTGAACGACGTTTCCGTGTGTCCGTACGCAAGGCATTGTGGGCTGTTATCCGCCAGCTCGGGCGACACCTGACGGGCAGGTTCTACCGCTTCGGCTATGCCGCTGTAAGTTTTGGGACGCCGGTTTCTTTGAAGGAACAGCTTGCAAAGAATACAGGTGCGGACCCCGTCAGCGATCTCGGAGATGATCTTATCGAAAGGGTGCGCGAGATCGTTCCCGTTCTGCCCGCGCCACTTGTTGCTGCCGTCCTTGTGCGGTCTGAAGCCTCTAGTCTCACACGGGATGAAATCGTCACACGGGTAACGGCGCTTCGTAAAGACCTGCAGAGGCACGGGGCGCATTTACATTTGCCGCGCGACGATCCGGATTATGAGGTCACATTCGGACTTAGACAGCTAAAGCGGCAGGGTTTGATAAAAGAAGACAAGGCGGGGTACTCCTCGCTTTCGAATGAGCGTCCTGTTCTTGAGTACTATGCAAACTCCGTTCTCCAATTGATGCCTGAGCCTTCTGCGCCGCCGCATGACTTGGGCCCCATTGCTACTGATTGCAAAGACATCAAAGTGGCTACGACATAAAATTACAAAGATTAGCAATTTTGGGTTGCTTTGTTGCGAAGCTATTCGTAAGTCACGGGTGTTTCGCGCAGCGCAGAATGATTCTGCGGCGCAGCACCTGAAACCTGAAGGAGGACATCATGGCGCTCGATACCTCAGAAGCCCCCATGACGTATGAAGCCCCTGAGAAAGATCTCTACGCGATGGGTGAAATGCCACCGATGGGGTATGTGCCAAAACATATGCATGCATGGGCAATCCGCCGTGAACGTCATGGTAATCCCGACACCGCGATGCAGCTTGAAGTGGTGGACACGCCAGAGGTCGGCGATACTGAAGTCCTTGTTCTCGTGATGGCTGCAGGGGTGAACTATAACGGTGTCTGGGCCGCACTGGGCCAGCCGATTAGCCCATTTGACGGTCACGGACAGCCCTTCCACATCGCTGGATCTGATGCCGCCGGTATCGTCTGGGCTGTCGGTGCCAAGGTGAAACGCTGGAAGGTCGGGGACGAGGTTGTTATTCATTGCAACCAGGATGATGGCGATGACGAAGAATGCAACGGTGGCGATCCGATGTATTCACCTAGCCAGCGTATCTGGGGTTACGAAACGCCTGATGGATCCTTCGCTCAATTCACCTGCATCCAGGCGCAGCAACTGATGCCGCGTCCAAAGCATCTGACTTGGGAAGAGGCTGCATGCTACACGCTGACCCTTGCCACCGCATACCGGATGCTTTTTGGTCACGAGCCCCATGACCTAAAACCTGGTCAGAACGTTTTGGTTTGGGGCGCATCGGGCGGCTTGGGGTCGTATGCGATCCAGCTCATCAATACTGCTGGCGCCAATGCGATTGGCGTGATCTCGGATGAAAGCAAACGTGACTTTGTAATGGGCCTTGGTGCGAAGGGTGTGTTGAACCGCAAGGATTTTAACTGTTGGGGCCAGCTGCCCACAGTGAACACTCCCGAATATGCTGATTGGTTCAAGGAAGCTCGCAAGTTCGGCAAGGCGATCTGGGACATCACCGGCAAAGGCAATAACGTCGATATGGTGTTCGAACATCCCGGCGAATCCACCTTCCCGGTTTCCACTTTCGTGGTGAAGAAGGGTGGAATGGTCGTGATCTGCGCAGGAACAACTGGTTTCAATTGTACTTTCGACGTACGCTATATGTGGATGCACCAGAAACGCCTACAGGGCTCGCATTTTGCGCATCTCAAGCAAGCTGCATCAGCCAACAAGCTTATGTTGGAGCGCCGCCTTGATCCGTGCATGTCTGAAGTCTTTGCATGGAACGACTTGCCTGAGGCGCACATGAAGATGCTGCGCAACGAGCACAAGCCAGGAAACATGTCTGTGCTCGTCCAGGCGCCTTACACGGGCTTGCGAACATTCGAAGACACTTTGGAAGCCAGTCGTAAGAGCTGACCTAAAACAAGGTTTCTTCTTGAGCGGCGCTGCGAATCTCCCTCGGTTTGCGGCGCCGTTTGTTTTTTTGGTTGCTGATCTATTCTGGTCAGGCGCTTGAAAATCATTCCCTCGCTACTTTAGGGGGGCTTATTTTCGTGAATATCGCAGAAAACTATGTTCGTGTTATAGTTGTATTAACACTTTGTTAACCATTCTTACGGAACCTCCATATGCGACAAGATTGGATGATTGATGTTCTGGCGGACCTGCGCAGCTTTGCGCAGCAAAACGGAATGAAAACGCTGTCGGAACAGTTGGATGACACCATACTTGTTGCGGCAGCCGAACTTTCACAGGGGGCTCATGGCGGGCACGTCACGGCAACTGGATACTCGGTTGGAGACGGTGCTGGATCAGCTGGCTTCGGTGGGCACTCTTGACGATTTGCAAACACACATCCTTGGGTTGCGTGACCTCTTCGAGGTAGAACACCTCGTTTACCATTCAGTAAATGCGGCTGGCGGTCAGTACGCCGCGCTGTCTTACGATCTGGACTGGGTCAATCGTTATATAGAGCAGGGCTACGAGCGCGTTGACCCGGTCGTACAAGGTTGTTTCCGTAGATTTCACCCGATCGATTGGAAATCCCTCGACTGGTCAGCCAAAGCCTCCCGTGCGTTTCTGCATGAAGCCCTCGATCATGGCGTTGGCAATCAGGGGCTTTCCATGCCTGTGCGCGGCCCGACAGGCCATTTTGCGGTCTTCACTGTGAACCAGAGCACCGACGACGAAGATTGGGCCGGATACCGCGCCGAATTTCTGGAAAGCCTTATTTTGACATCGCATTTTTTGAACAACAAAGCGCTGGAGATTGAACTGGGCGGGAACATCACGGATCATAAGTCCCTCTCTCCGCGCGAGGTCGACGCGCTAAGTTTCCTCGCGCTTGGCTGCAGTCGCGCCGAGATCGCTGATCGTCTGACGATTTCAGAGCACACGCTGCGTGTTTACATCGAAAGCGCGCGTCACAAACTTGGCGCAGCAAACACGACCCACGCCGTCGCGCGCGCGATCTCGCAAGGCTTGATTGTCGTCTGAGTCGTCCCCAAACCACGCCTGTTGCTGAAAAAATCTATCATCGTTCGGTGAGAACTCCTTAACCATGCCCTGCGACGCCTCGTGGTCATTCTGATCACAGCGGGGGGTTGCCTTGATCCACTATATCTTTGCCGACATGCTCAACGATTATCCAAAGTTGCGCGACAGCATGTTTTCTGACCGTGCTACACAATTCAAAGACCGTCTCAAATGGGAGGTGCACGTAGACCAGCACGGTCATGAGCGCGACCAATATGACGGGGAAGCGCCGCTTTACCTTATCGCGGGTACACCCGACGGGCGTCATGCGGGTTCCATGCGGTTCTTGCCGACCACCGGAAGAAACATGGTTCACGAGCACTTCCTAGGTTTGACCGACGGTGTCCGAATAGAGAGTCCGTTCATTTGGGAATGTACACGGTTCTGCCTGTCGCCGGATGCCCCTCGGGATACGGCCGCAAAGCTGATGTTGGGGGCTGCGGAAATGGGCTTGGCGTCGGGTCTGAGCCATGCGGTTGGTGTCTTTGACGCACGCATGATTCCCGTTTACCGGCGGTTGGGCTGGTCGCCTGCAATTTTGGGAACGAAAGGCGCGGGGCGTGATGCCGTCAGTGTGGGTCTTTGGGCGTTCACAACAGACGTTTTGCCATTGCTTCGGTCGAAGTCAGGCATTCAGGAAGAGGAAAGCCAGACTTGGATGCTGAACGCTTTCGGACCGCGCCTAGTGGCGTAATCGAAACCTGCTGGTGGGTCTTGGCCCTGCGGGCTAGGGTCCGCCTATGTCCCTGACCGACGCACAGTTTTCTGAAGATCAGGCTGAGGCCTACGACCAGGTGTCGGAGGCGTTGTCGCAAGCCGGTGTTGACCTGCTAGAAGGCACAACATTGCCGCCGGAGGAGACCGAAGATGGCTCTGTCTTGGCGGTCATCGGCAAAGCAGGGTCGGGTAAAACAGCACTTCTGGCACGACTGACGCAGGACCTGGTATCCGCAGGGGTCAAAACCGTCTCAGGTGACTGGGAAGGACGGCGCACCAAAGCAACGCGTACCCTTGCTATCCTGGCGCCCACCAACAAGGCCGCGAGCGTTTTGCGATTGCGGGGTGTCCCTGCAACCACAATCCACCGTATCCTCTACACACCTGTTTATGATCCCGAATACGAAAAGATCGCCGAATGGCTAAGCGAAGGAGAAGAGCGCCCGAAGCTTGAAGACGTCTCTGATGCAGCACTCGACCGGGCCGAGGCCAGCTATCGTCAGCATGGCTCGATCCCTGCGGCATTGGCCGCCGCCGGGCTGCGCGGATCAGACTTCATCACCGGCTGGAAGCGTCGCGAAGACCCGCTCGATATCGGGTTTGTCGACGAAGCCTCGATGCTTGATGCCAAGCAATTTGAGGATCTGACAGAGATCTTCCCGACCTTGTGCCTTTTTGGCGACCCGGCCCAGCTCGCGCCTGTCGGGCAATCCGGTGAGATGGTTTTTGAAAAACTCCCGGCGCCACAGGTCCTTAGCCTGGCCCGCATTCACCGTCAGGCGGCGGACAACCCAATCCTCGATCTTGCCCATGCCCTCGGTGATCCCGATCTCACCTATGATGGGTTTGACGCGATGGTGCACCGCGCGGCTGAAAAAGACGACCGCATCGTCGTCAGCCCGCGTATCGACGCTGGGTTGATGGCGCGTTCTCCCGCTCTGGTTTGGCGCAATGCGACGCGTATTCGGCTAATTCAGGCCTTTCGCAAAGCCCATCATGCGCCAGCAGAAGCATTGTTGGAGGGCGAACCGCTCATCTGTGACGGGATCGAACTGCCGCTTAAACACCGTCGCAAACGTCTCGATTTGGAAGCACGCGGTCTGATCAAGGGGGCGCAAGTAATCTACTTGGGTCCCGGAAAGAAAGCCGGGTTTTCGCGTCTTCATGTCATGGGAGCGCCAGACCCTAGGGTCTCGGCGGCTTCTATTATCAAAATCGAACTGCCTGATACGGATGAACCCTATATTGCGTCTGCCGCGCGCATGGGGGCCGCTTTTCTCCACGGTGCCGCAGTGACCATCCACAAGGCACAAGGATCGCAATGGGACACCGTGCAGGTCTATGCGCCGGATTTGTCCGCCGCCGCCTGGGCTGGGCGCAGTGAGGCAGGTCAGCCGCTCTGGACACGGCTTGCATACGTTGCCATCACCCGCGCGCAGGAGCGTCTGATCTGGGTTACGCGCAATCGTCTCGCTTTGCCAAAGGCGCCGTTGACCGTTTCCGATCTGGATGCCACGCCCGCACCCCTGACCTTACAAAGCGACGAACCGGGACTGGCCGGGCTAGATACGTCTGAGACTGAAGATTGAGGGAGACCTGAAATGCCGAGTATCATCATCACTGGCGCAAGCTCCGGCATTGGGTACGAAACCGCGGAATACTTCCTCAAGAAAGGGTGGACTGTAGGTCTGATTGCGAGACGGGCGGAGCTTTTGGAAAACCTTGCCAGTAGGTACGACACTGCCGTGCCCTTGCCCGCAGATGTAACGGACGAGGCAGGCGTCGACGCTGCCTTTGAAAGCTTCGCCAAAACGCAGCGGCTGGATGTGCTGTTCAACAATGCAGGAATGTTCGGCCCTCAGACAAGCATTGACGAGATCTCGCTTGGCGATTGGCAGCAGGTTCTCGACGTGAACCTCACCGGCATGTTTCTCTGCGCCCGTGCCGCGTTTCGCATCATGCGCCACCAGACCCCGCAAGGAGGGCGCATCATCAACAACGGGTCAATCTCGGCGCACACGCCGCGCGAAGGCTCTACCTGCTACACGACAACCAAACACGCCGTATCCGGCTTGACCAAAACCATCACTCTGGACGGGCGCGCGTTCGATATCGCGTGCGGGCAGATTGATATCGGCAACGCACGCACCGATCTGGTCAAGAAGCTGGAGGTCAAACGCGCTGCAGAAGGGCTCGACCCACTTCCAACAATGGATGTTGCGGATGTGGCGCGGTCTGTCTTTCACATGGCCAATCTGCCACCAGAAGCGAATGTTCAAACCATGATGGTGATGGCGTCAAAGATGCCCCATATTGGGCGTGGCTGATCGGGTCAGGCGCCCCGGATGTAGCGAAAGAACGCTGAGGCCAACCAGCCCGCAGCGATCGCAATAAAGAGCGAGAACAACCCGTAGATCAGGGGGCGATCATGGGCGAGGTTGTAAATGAACTTCTCAAGCCCGACCTTGCGCACGTCGATCGCGGTTTCAAACTGATCAATGACATCCCCTTCGCGGGTCAGGAAGATACGCGTGCGATAGGTGCCCTCTGTCAGGTTTGAAGGCAGAGAAATCGACGTATCAAAAAGCGTATCCGCTGAAACTGTGATTTCCTCTTCGAGCAACTGGTAAAGGTCGTTGCTTGCGCGGATGCGGATCAATGCATCTACAAAGTCCTCAGCATTTTCCGCCCCGGTGGCGGCATCCACCGCCCGGATAGCCTGTGGGATCGACACGTGATGCCGCAGGTCTTCGGTCTCGGTGATCGCATCGCGCAGCGGTGCGCTGGTTGCAATCGCATAGAAGGATGGCGCCGCGTCCACATCAACGGCTTCGGTATTGATCCAAATGCCTGCGACACGGTCCTTTTTGCGAACAGTGACAGGAGCAGATGGGCCCTCGACCGTGATGACAACCGACATTGGTCCTGCTGGCAGGGGGGCCTCACGACGGATCGCGCCGAAGATCAAAATCTCGGACCCATCGAAATCGGCCGTAATCGCAACCCGCGCCTGAGACATGTCTGCGACGATCTCTTCCGCCTGTACGGGCAGCACGAGAGCCAAGATCAGGAGTAGCGCGCGTAACCAGATCAATGCCCTGCCTCCCCAAGTGAGTAGAGCTCGGATGGCATGACCAGCAAATCCAAAGCAAGCTTGCCACAAACGGCCAGTACGATCAGTGCCAGCAAGATACGCAGTTGTTCCGCTTTCAATCTGGTACCGATCTGGGTTCCGATCTGCGCGCCAATCACTCCGCCCACCAACAGCAAAACCGCAAGCATCATGTCCACGGTCTGGTTGGTAGTTGCATGGAGCAAGGTTGTGAAAGCGGTGACAAAGATGATCTGAAACAGGGAAGTTCCAACAACGACCTTTGTGGGCATCCCAAGGATGTAGATCATCGCAGGCACCATGATGAAGCCGCCACCAACACCCATGATTGCGGCCAGCACACCCACTAAAAGTCCCACGATCAACGGTGGGATAACGGAAATATAAAGGCCAGATGTTCGGAACCGCATCTTGAAGGGCAGGGCATGTACCCAACTGCGCTGCCTGCGTTTGGGTGGCGGAGCGCCTGCCTTGGTTTTTCGAATGGCATTCAGGCTTTCGATGAACATCAAGCTGCCGATGATGCCCAGAAAGACGACGTAGCAAAGTCGTACCAACAGATCGACCTGGCCTGCCGCTTTCAGAAGGTTGAAGAGCTGCACACCGAGGGCAGCGCCGATCAGGCCCCCGACAAGCAGCACCGCCCCCATCCGGAAATCGACAGTCTTTTTCCGGAAATGCGCCAGCACACCTGAAAAGGAAGATGCGACGATCTGGTTGGCTTCGGTGGCCACGGCAACCGCGGGTGGAATGCCAATAAAAAACAATAGCGGTGTCATGAGGAAACCGCCGCCAACGCCGAACATACCTGACAGAACACCCACCATGCCGCCCAATCCCAAAAGGAGAAAGGCGTTCACCGAAACCTCGGCGATTGGTAGGTAGATATTCATTTGGGGACTCCGCTCGTTGCGCCCCCTTTACGCCTGTGCGTGAACCAAAGTGTAGGCCCCGGACTGCGACAAATCGGATCGATTGTCACAATATCCTAGAGCATCGCAAAAGGTCGGGTTCGTCAGCGTTCCTTTACGTAAGGTTCCCCACCCGCACGCGGAGGGATAGCTTTGCCGACGAAGCCTGCAAGGATCACCACGGTCAGAACATATGGCAGGCTATCGAGCACTTGCACGGGTACTTCCACCCGTACCAGACCTTCAACGACATCCGAACGCAGGGCGAGAGCTTGAAGCAATCCAAACAGCAAGCATGCATAGAGCGCATGCCACGGCCGCCATTTGGCAAAGATCAATGCGGCAAGAGCAATAAAACCACGTCCAGCCGCCATATCTTTCACAAAACCAGCCTGCAGCGCGGTTGAAAGGTAGGCGCCAGCTATGCCGCAAAGAACGCCGCAGATCATCACAGCGGCATACCGCAAGCCGATCACCGAAATTCCGGCGGTATCCACGGCAGCCGGGTTCTCCCCGACAGCGCGCAAGCGCAGGCCAAACCTTGTCCGGAACAGGATGTACCAAGTCGCGGGAACGCACAGAAGAGCGATATAAACAAGAATCGAATGGCCCGAGATCAGTTCGGAATAAAGCTGCGAGATGGGCCCGGCCTCTGCGATCAATTCTGACAATGATCGGCCTGTGGCTTCTGCATCTTTGGGGCCAAGCGCAAAGGGCAGTTCGATACCCTCAAAGCGCCCCCCACCCATCAGAGATGGCGTACGGCCCCCTTGGTTGAACCAGCTTTGTGCAATCAGAACTGTCAGACCTGCAGCGAGGAAATTGATCGCTACGCCGGAAATCAACTGGTTCCCCCGGAAGGTAATTGATGCGGCGCCGTGAAGTAGCGACAGCACGATGGATGATCCGATACCTGCCAACAGCCCAACCCAGACCGACCCTGTCATGTAGGCAATTGCGGCTGAGAAAAATGCCGCTGCCAGCATTTTGCCTTCAAGACCGATGTCAAAAATGCCGGCGCGTTCCGAGAACAGACCGGCAAGGCAGGCCAGCAACAAAGGTGTTGCAAGGCGTACACTGGAATCGAGCACCTGGATGAGAGTTAGAAAATCCATCTGCGTCAGCTCCGTTCAGTCGCAAGCCGGAATGCGGCGTAAGAAAAGAATGTGCCCAGAATACCTTCGATGGCAGGGCGTGCGCGGAAATAGGTTTGTCGAGCGGTGCGCGCTGACATCACGAGCGCCCATGCACCGTGGCATCCAAAAGAAATCAAAAACGCCCCCAGAACAAACAGCGCCACGATCACAATACCGCCGCCCGAGGTTGCGCCAATCGAAGCAATCGCAAGCCAGAAAACGATGGCTTTGGGGTTGGTGATCTGCAAAAGCAGCCCCATCAGAAACAGTCTCGATGTACTTTGACGGGGCACCTCAACGGCATCCATTTTCGGCGGATTCCATGCTTTTTTGAAAGCCCCATAGGCAAGCCATGCCAGATACGTGGCACCGATCACGCGCAGGATGCTCATGGCCCACGCGGCTTGTTCCAGCAACAGACCGACACCGGCGAGCGTTGCAATGTTGATAACGACGCTGCCAGCTGCAATCCCCAGTGACGCGATCAGGGCCGCGCCACGGCCTTGTGTCAGCCCAATGCCCATCAGCATGGCCACGGCAGGTCCCGGTGAAGAAGCCGCCACAAACAAGATGGCGTAGGCGGCGACAAAGCCCGGCAGAAAGGGGGCCAGCTCGATCATTCTGCAGATCCTGCTTCGCGCGCTTTACGTGCGCGGTGCATCGCGAGAAAGAAGCGTTCGATCGGCATCCGGACCATATTGTCGAGCGCCCCTGTAAACAGGATCACAAGCGCCTGGATCACAACGATCAGCTCGCGCGGGATCGATGTCCAAAGCGCGAGTTCGGCACCGCCCTGATACAGAAACCCAAACAGGATGGCTGCGAGAAACACGCCAAACGGATGCGAGCGCCCCATCAGCGCGACGGCGATCCCGATGAACCCTGCGCCTTCGACCGAGTTCAAAACAAGGCGCTCGGCCTCGCCCATCACGTTGTTGATCGCCATCAATCCGGCCAACGCCCCGGAAATAAGCATCGCAACCATGATGATCCGCGTGGGTGAGATACCGGCATACACCGCGGCAGGCTCTGAATGACCATAGGCGCGCAGGGCAAAGCCAAGCCGCGTGCGCCAGATCAAGATCCACACCAGCACACAGGCGATAACGGCAATGAAGAACGTGATATTCAAAGGGGCAGAGCGGGAGAACTCGATCCCAATAGGCGCCAGAATTTCGTGCATCGTTGGTAGGTTGGTTCCTTCAGGGAACCGTTCTGATGCCGGGTCCATCTGGCCTGCAGGACGTAGGATATTAACGAGTACATAGTTCAGCACCGCAGCCGCGATGAAGTTGAACATGATTGTGGTGATCACGATGTGGCTGCCACGCTTTGCTTGCAAATAAGCAGGAAGCGCTGCCCAGGCCGCCCCGAAGATTGCGCCACCCAGCATGGCCGCAGGCAGGGCCAAAGCCCAGTGTGGCCAGGGGAAAGCAAGACACACCACGGCAACGCCCAGTCCGCCAATGGCAGCCTGACCTTCACCGCCGATGTTGAACATCCGTGCATGAAAGGCGATGGCCACGGCCAGACCAGTGAAGATGAAGTTTGTCGCGTAATATAGCGTGTAACCCCAGCCATATGTGGACCCCAAAGCCCCGGTGACCATCAGGTTCACGGCCGCGATCGGGTCTTCCCCGATTGCCAGGATCACCAGCGCTGAAATCACGAAAGCTATGATTAGCGACAGGAGTGGAACCAGAACCACATCCACCCAACGGGGCATTACGTCCATTATATTGCTCCCTCTCGCGCCGCGCTCAGGCGGCGGTCTCCGTGTCGGTGACACCGGCCATCAACAGGCCAAGTTCTGTTTCATTGGTTTCGCCAGGATCGCGTTCCCCCATGATCTGACCATCAAACATCACGGCGATGCGGTCAGACAGGGACATGATCTCGTCAAGCTCAACCGATACCAGCAGCACTGCCTTGCCGGCATCCCGAAGTGCGATCAGCTGCTTATGGATGAACTCGATCGCGCCGATATCGACGCCGCGCGTGGGCTGTCCGACCAGCAGCAGATCCGGGTTGCGATCAATCTCGCGCGCCACAACGATCTTCTGCTGGTTCCCGCCCGAGAAGCTCTTGGCCATCAGCTTTGGATTAGGCGGACGCACATCGTAGCGTTCCATCTTCTCGGCGGTGTCTGCGCGCAAGGCGTTGTTGTCCATCAAAAGACTGTTCTTCTGATAGCGCTCATCGTTGTGATACCCGAAGCCTGTGTTTTCCCAGGCCATGAAATCCATGATCAGACCCAGTCGCTGCCTGTCTTCGGGCACATGGGCAATGCCGCGTGCACGGCGCGTCTGCCCATCAGAATGTTTGCCCGTCAGATCAATGGCGTCCCCGTTCAGGTTGATCTCGCCCGTGCCTTTGGCAATGCCGCCCAGGACCTCCAGCAATTCGGACTGGCCGTTCCCGGCAACACCCGCGATGCCCAGGATTTCGCCTGCGCGCACAGTGAAGGACACATTCTTCAGGCGCTGCACGCCATCTTCATCCGTGACCGACAGGTTCTTGACCTCAAGAACTGTTTCTCCGGGTGATGCGGGTTGCTTGTCCACGCTCAGAAGTACTTTTCGGCCCACCATCAATTCCGCCAGTTGGGGTGGCGAGGTCTCCGCGGTTTTCACGGTTGCCGTCATTTCCCCGCGCCGCATCACGGATACTGTATCTGTGACATCCATGATCTCACGCAGCTTATGTGTGATCAGAATGATGGTTTTGCCTTCCTCCTTCAGCCCGCGCAGGATGCGGAACAAGTGGTCAGCTTCAGATGGTGTAAGCACGCCGGTGGGTTCGTCCAAAATCAGGATATCGGCCTTGCGGTACAATGATTTCAGGATTTCCACGCGTTGCTGCATCCCAACGCCGATCTCTTCGATCAAGGCATCAGGGTCCACGTTCAGTTCATATTCCTCTGAAAGGCGCATCAGTTCAAACCGGGCCTTCGCAAGAGAAGGCTTCAAAAGCGCGCCATCTTCAGCACCCAGCACCACGTTTTCTAGGACGCTGAAATTTTCCACCAATTTGAAGTGCTGAAAAACCATCCCGATCCCGGCGCGGATCGCGGCCTGACTGTCGGGTATTTCTGTCTTGTTGCCCTGAATGAAGATCTCGCCCTTATCGGCTTTGTAAAAGCCGTAAAGGATACTCATCAAAGTCGATTTGCCTGCACCATTTTCACCGATGATCCCGTGGATTGTGCCGGGCATCACCCGGATAGAGATATCCTTGTTGGCTTGAACAGGGCCAAAGGCTTTTGAAATACCCTTCAATTCAATGGCAGGGGCTTGATCAGTCATGGGAGGGCTTTCGCAGAGCAGTAATGTATTGGGCCGCACCGCGAGATGCGACGCGGCCCAAATTTTCTGTAGCTCAGATCAGCTTAGAAGCTGATGGCTGGGCAGCTTTCGTCAGACATGTAGTCATGAACCATCAGCTCGCCAGAGGCGATCGACGCGGCTGCGGCATCTACGGCTGCTTTCATCTCATCTGAGACGAGCTCCGCGTTATGCTCGTCCAACGCATAGCCCACGCCGCCATTGGCCAGACCCATCACGCGGAAGCCGGTTTCAAGGCCAGGACCGTCGGTGAAGGCGTTGTAAACAGCGTTGTCCACGCGCTTCATCATCGAGGTCAGAACCTGACCGGAGTGCAGGTAGTTCTGGTTGCTGTCCACGCCAATCGACAGGATGTTCGCATCCGCTGCGGCCTGAAGAACACCAACGCCGGTGCCGCCTGCTGCTGCATAAACAACATCAGCGCCCTGGCTGATCTGGGCCTGGGTCAGTTCTGCGCCCTTAACCGGGTCGTTCCATGCCGCAGGCGTGGTACCGGTCATGTTCGCGATGACGGTCGCGTCACCATTTACCGCCATCACACCCTGCGCGTAGCCACAAGCGAACTTGCGGATTAGCGGGATATCCATACCACCGATGAAGCCAACGGTGTCAGAGTCTGATGCCATCGCAGCCATCATGCCGACAAGGTAGGATCCTTCGTGCTCGTTGAACACAACAGAGCGCACGTTTGGCTGGTCCACGACCATGTCGATGATTACGAACGAGGTGTCAGGATAATCAGGTGCGACTTCATTCAGGACATTTCCGAATGCAAAGCCGGTCATCACAACCGGGTTAGATCCGGATTCAGCCAGACGGCGTAGCGCTTGTTCACGCTGTGCTTCAGACTGCATTTCGATCTCACGGTAGGCACCACCGGTTTCACCGACCCAACGCTGCGCGCCATTATAGGCGGCTTCGTTGAAGGATTTGTCGAACTTACCGCCGAGGTCAAAGATCAGCGCCGGATCGGCAGCTGCCGTTCCTGCACTCAACGCCAATGCAGTTGCAGCGCCAAGAAGTTTGGTCATCGTGGTCATGTTTGGGTATCTCCCTGATGTTTTTTTATACCCGGGGGCCGTCACCCCCGATTACGCAAGCACGAAAGCAGAGTTCGTGCTTCTGCCGCTGATTAGGACTGCTTGCAGCCTAGGGGTCAACCGGATTCTGGTGGATATGTGCCGAGAAGTCGGGCGAATGCCCCGTGTTTGAGCAACTTCGCCCCGGGTTATGTGTCCAGAGACCGGCATAGGATCAATGCATCCACACGGCGGCCTTCGGGCGTACGATAATATCGTGGACGCATTCCCTTTTGTACGTAACCCGCTTTTTCGTAAAGAGCGCGGGCCACGCCGTTCCCTGCTGAAACCTCCAGAAACATTCGCTTTGCCCCATGTGCTGCCGAAATGGCCTCAATCTGTTCCAGTAATGCTCTGCCGTGACCTACGCCCTGATTTGGGGGATCAACTGCCAAAGTCAGAAGTTCTGCCTCGTCCAAAACCACACGGGACAGCGCAAAACCGAGGCCGTGCCAAACAAGATGGGTCTTTGGATCAGCGAGTTGTGACTCAAACTCGGCTTCCGTCCAAGATCTTGGGGTCACAAAACAGCGACCGTGGAGCGCTGCAAGAGTCCGAGCACGCATCATGACAGTATCACCGGCCCGCGCTCTTTCGATGGCGCTGCATCTGCTGAGCGGATGTACAGAGGCTTTGGCGCTGGCGTGTCTGGACCGAACCGTTGTGAAGCGAGGCTGGCGATGGCCGATGCTGGTGCGTAGGCAGCGGGGCGTTGTGGAAAGCCGTAGCGCGTTCCAATTACCTCACTCGAAGATCCAATCACGACGGTGCCTTCCGGAAGCAGTGCGGGGTCCAGTGCATCCATCTCGACATGTGTAATTTCGGCAGGACCGGCCCCGTTATGGCCCAAGATGTAGGCACTTTCTCTTCGCGCATCGATGCAGGACAGGATTGGTCCATCTGTCCCAAACGCTAGGGCGTCCAACAAAGACACACCAACTGCCGGAATACCCAAACCCATTGCGAGGCCGCGCGCTGCTGCGACGGATATCCGGATGCCCGTAAAGTTCCCCGGGCCAACGCCTACGCCCAAGGCAGACAGATCGGACCAATCCAGCCCGGCATCTGCCATAACATCCTCCAGTATCGGCATCAGACGCTCTGCCTGCCCGCGTTGCATGTCTTCATAAAAAGCTGAAACCACATCATCCCCGGCAAAGACCGCAGCGCTGCAATATGGCCCGGAGGTGTCAAACCCAAGAACGATTGGCTTGTTCAATTGGATGCCTCACGCCGTGACGCGTTGTCTGAACGCAAAAAGGTGCCACCGCAGCAGCACCCATGGATTATTGGAAATAGAGCATGCAGGGGTCAGGCCGCGACGGGGCGGACCTCTAATACTTCAGGAATATAATGTCGCAACAGGTTCTCGATGCCCATTTTCAACGTCAGCGTGGACGAGGGGCACCCCGCACAGGCACCTTGCATATGCAGATAGACAATACCTCGATCAAATCCGTGGAATGTGATGTCACCACCGTCCTGAGCCACGGCCGGGCGTACGCGCGTATCAAGCAGTTCCTTGATCTGTCCCACGATCTCGCCGTCTTCACCGTCGTGCTCCGCATGACCAGAGCTGGGTTTATGCGACGCTCCCATAACGGGCTCACCTGACATGAAGTGTTCCATGATCGCACCTAGTATCGCCGGTTTGATATGGTCCCACTCAACGGCGTCAGCTTTTGTGACGGTCACGAAATCAAGTCCGAAAAAGGCGCCGGTCACGCCCTCGACAGCAAAAAGGCGGGATGCGAGGGGTGAGTCTCCAGCCGCTTCAGCGCTTGGGAAATCAGCGGTGCCTACATCCAGAACTTCCTGACCCGGCAGAAACTTCAGCGTTGCTGGGTTCGGTGTGGATTCAGTTTGAATGAACATTAGCAGCCCTCCGATTGAACGACATATATGCTCATGCGACCCGTTGTCGTCAATGGATTTAGAATGGTTCCAAAAAATATTTCCGACTGGTCCAGTCAGGTAATGGCTTCCAAACGATCCTTGCTCAGATCCCCCGGTACGATCGTGATTGGCATTGGAAGCAGGCCTGCGTTCTTGGTCAACTGCGTCACCAACGGACCGGGACCTTTGCCTTCTATAGATGCCCCCAGCACCAGCACGCCAACATCGGTATCCTCGCGCACCTGCTTCAGAATCTCATCAACCGGTTCGCCTTCGCGGATCACCAGCTCAGGATCAACGCCCTGCTTGTCGCGCATCCATTTGGCAAATACCTCGTAATGCGCTTCGATCCGTTCGCGGGCTTCGGCCCGCATGATGTCGCTCACCCCAATCCAATGGTTGAATTCATCTGGCGGGATAACAGACAAGATCACAACGCCACCGCCCGTATGTGCGGCGCGCATTGCTGCAAAACGCATGGCGTTCAGACATTCTTTGCTGTCATCCAGCACAACCAAAAACTTTCGCATGATGTCCTTCTCCCTCTGCGGGATGATGGCGTGAGCCCGTCAGTGGCGCAATTTCAAAGTGATGAGCGCTAGATATGTCTTAATGTTCAGTGTCAGGCAGTGCTATGTGCCCAGTCCCAGTACATGTCCCGCACACGGCGCGTCACAGGGCCCATTTGATATTGTGTTGCATCGAATGCGGTCACAGGGGTCACCTTCATCATGTTGCCGGACATGAAGACCTCATCGGCATTATGAAAATCCGCGTAGGTCAAAACAGATTCATGTACCGTCACACCAGCGGCCCGAAGGTTTTTTATATGACGCTCCCGGGTAATCCCAGCTAGAAAAGTGCCGTTTGGAACGGGTGTGAAAACCTCACCGTCCTTGACCATAAAGATATTTGCGGTTGCCGTTTCTGCGACGTTGCCCATGGCGTCGGTGACAAGGGCATTATCAAATCCCTTTGCTTTAACCTCGCGCAGCATCCGCAAATTGTTGGGATAAAGACATCCTGCCTTTGCGTTCACCACCGAGCTTTCCAGAACCGGTCTGCGAAATTGCGTGGTGGTAAGACGTGTGGCTGCTGTTTGCGGGGCCATCGGAATCTCTTCGAGGCAGACACAAAACCCTGTTGCTTCTGTTGAGGGTACAATCGAGAAGCCCGCATCTATGCCCCAGTACATTGGCCGGATATAAACTGGCTTTTCTTTGGGGCAGGCCTTCAGACCGTCCCAGATGATAGACACCATATCGTCCGTTAAAACGGTAGGGTTCAGTCCAAGAGCTCTGGCAGAGTTGTTTACCCGCTCGCAATGTGCGCCCAAGTCCGGGGCGATACCTTCGAAATACCGTGCGCCGTCAAACACTGTCGTGCCGAGCCAGGATCCATGATCTGCTGCCCGCATCACAGGCAGATCACCATTGTGCCAAGCGCCTTCGAAATAAGTTTTGATGTTTGTTCCGACTACCATGGTCGCCCTTCGCAAGTATCGCGAGGGCGACCATGCGCAGAATTATCCGGCAGGTCCAGACGTGAAACCAAGCTGATAGCTCATTGGCGAACTTGGTTTAGAGGAGCGAGGGGAAGAAATCTCGCTTTGTTGCTGCTGGGTCTGTGGTCTTGGGGTGGTGTCATCCGGAGACACGGTTTTATTTTGGTAGGTCATCGGAGGCCTCCATTGCGTAATGATCTGCAGTTTCTTGAGTGTCTTAAATATAAGCGCAGAAGGCATGTTCGTCCAGCAAACTTCAGGAAATTCTAAGCTTGACATAAATTTCTTGGAAAGAAAATTAAATTAAAACAATTAATTAACGAGCATTCGAGTTTGTTCAATACGCAAGCTTATCCACAGGCTTACACGCCTGTCGAGCGATCCAGCGCGCGAAAAACGTGTTCTTGAACTTCTTTCTGCAAAAATAAGTCAGTGTGCCTGTCTTATTATTATACGTGCGAAACAATAAGACGGGGAATTTCCCTATTAATACTATTTTACCAATGGCTTGTGCGGCACTTACTTAACCATCCCAACGATTTCGTAGGTTCTGGCAAGGATTGGCGCTGTAATCTCTCGAGCGCGTTCTGAACCGCGTGCTAAAATGCGATCAATCTCGGCTGGATCGTTCATTAGCCGTGCCATTTCGCTGCCGATCGGGGCGAGTTTAGCTACCGCAACTTCGGCAAGGCGCGGTTTGAATTGGCCAAACTGTTGGCCCGCCACTTCTGTCATCACCTGCTCTACGGTTTGGTCCGTGAGCGCTGCGTAGATATTGACAAGATTGCGTGCTTCGGGTCGATCGCCGAGGCCTTCTACGCTGTCTGGCAGGGGCTCCGGGTCAGTCTTTGCCTTGCGGATCTTTTTTGCGATCGCGTCTGCGTCATCAGTCATGTTGATACGGCTTGCGTCAGACGGATCTGACTTCGACATCTTCTTGGACCCATCGCGCAAACTCATCACGCGGGTTGCGGCACCTTCGATTACGGGTTCGGTGATTGGGAAAAAATCAGTTTTGTAATCATGATTGAACTTGGCTGCGATGTCGCGTGTCAGTTCAAGATGCTGTTTTTGATCTTCGCCCACAGGCACGTGGGTTGCATGATAGATGAGGATATCTGCAGCCATCAGTGCAGGGTATCCAAACAGTCCCAGCGAGGCGTTTTCAGCATTCTTGCCCGCCTTGTCTTTCCATTGGGTCATGCGCCCCATCCAGCCCATGCGGGCGACGCAATTGAAGATCCAACCCAGTTGCGCATGCTCAGGCACTTGCGACTGATTGAAGAGGATCGAGCGCTCGGGGTCGATGCCTGATGCGATAAACCCAGCACAAAGTTCACGTGTGTTTCGGCGCAGGTCTTCCGGGTCTTGCCAGGTGGTAATCGCATGCAGGTCGACCATGCAGTAGACGGTTTCATGTGTCCCTTGATCTTGCATATCCACAAAGCGCTTCAGTGCACCTAGGTAGTTGCCAAGCGTCAGTCCGCCTGAAGGCTGGATGCCTGAAAAAACGCGTGGGGTGAAAGAAGGGGCGCTCATGGGCCACGTCTCCGTCTGGACCTAAGGGTGCGCAGGGCTTACCCATGCGGTGAGACCTCGTCAATGTGAAGGCTTCACCAATGTCTGATCACGATCCAGAGCGCGACGACATTGTCGAGCCTCCTTTCAATCCCTTACCAAAGCCAGTGATTGCGTTGGCGGCGGTAATACTGGGTATAGAGGCGCTGTTCACGCTGGCGAGCCAAGGATACATTGGTGGTCCGGACGCAATTGGCTGGCGTCTGAATGCGGTGCGCGACTACGCGTTCTTCGATCAGGTTTTCGATCAGATGCTGCTCCTGGGGGTCTACCCGGCAGAACAGCTTGTGCGATTTGTCAGTTATTCGCTGATACATGTCAGCTTTACGCATGCGCTTTTTGTGATCGTATTCGTGCTCGCACTAGGCAAGCTGGTCAGTGAGGCGTTCGGAAGCCTCAAGATGCTTGTGACGTTCTTCGTGTCGGCGATACTCGGCGCTGTCGCCTATGGTGTTCTACTTGATGCAGAGGCGCCTCTGGTCGGGGGGTATCCCGGGGTCTATGGCCTGATAGGGGCCTATACATTTGTCTTATGGGTCAATCTGGCCGCAGCCGGTGAAAACCAGGCCCGCGCCTTTGTTCTGATCGGTGTTTTCCTGGGGCTGCAACTGCTTTGGGCCGCGCTATTTGGTGGCCCTGCCGACTGGGTTGCCGATCTTTCAGGATTTGTCGTTGGCTTTTTGCTGAGCTTCGTGATGGTCCCAGGCGGCTGGCAGCGCCTTCGCGATAGGCTAAGGCATCGTTAGCGACCACGTAATGCCGAACGGAACTCACGCAGTTTGAACGCGCCAAATAGCTGGCCTGCGACCGCGTAGCTTCCAATTCCGATCGCGACCAGAGCGGCGAGTGCGATGTAGCGAACCCCGTTTTGTCCCAAACCATGGCTTAGGAACAATTCGCCACCAGCGAGGAAAAAGCCCATCACTATTGATGCGCCAATAATGCGCCAGACACGAGACTTGAACCGTGCGTCTGGCTTTGCCGCTTCGCCCATGGACCGCGCTCCTCGCCACAAAAGCCAAGCCATAGCCCAGCCTGCAAAAGTCGTCCCGAGCGCCGCTGCAATGTATCCGATGATGGGGGCAAGACCAATTGCAAAGACAGCATTGAGGACCATGGCGACAACTGCAAACCTCAAAGGTGTCTTTGTGTCTTCGCGTGCGAAGTAGAGGGGTTGTAGCACTTTCTGCAGAACAAAAGCTGGTAGACCCGCGCCATAAACGGCCACCGCAAGCGCGGTCGCGGCGACATCGTCAGGGCCAAATGCACCGCGTCCGAACAGTACTGAAATCAGGGGGATTGGGATCACGACAAGCGCAACAGCCGCTGGGATCGTCAGCGCAAGGCAGATTTCGCCGGCGCGTGAGAATGCATCTCGACTTCCGGCAACATCATCAGCGCGTAATTTTCTGGATAAGTCGGGCAACAGCACGACGCCAATGGCAATGCCAACAACGCCAAGGGGAAGTTGATAAAGTCGGTCGGCATAGGCAAGCCAGGCCACTGCACCGTCAAAGAAACTGGCAACTTGTCGGCCCACCAGCAAATTTACCTGCACAACACCGCCCGCAAGTATGGCTGGTGCCGCGATCAGTGCAAGCCGCCTGAGATCTGGAGAGAGCCGCGGAAGGCGCGGGATCAACCGATAGCCCGCGCGATCGGCTGCAACCCAGACCAAAGCAAACTGTGCAATTCCCGCGAAAGGAACGGTCCAGACGAGAGCATCGCCGATGGGCCATCCGCTGAGATCTGCCAAAAGCATTGCACTTACGAATAGAACGTTGAGCAGCACCGGCGCGGCAGCGGCTGCCGCAAAACGTCCAAGCGTGTTCAGCACACCCGAGAGCAGCGCCGCCAGAGAGATGAACAGAATGTAGGGAAATGCGATTCGACCATAAAGCACTGCAAGATCAAAACGTTCATCTCCGCGGAAGCCGCTCGCCATGGCCAGAACCAACCAAGGCATCAGCGCCATTGCGATCAAGGTGAAGACAATTAGAAGTGCGGCCAGCCCCGCAAATGCATCATTGGCAAACCCATGCGCGTCTTCCTCGCCTTCGACCTTCTTGGAGAACATCGGCACGAAAGCCATGTTGAAGGCGCCCTCGGCAAAGAAACGACGGAACATATTGGGCAGGCTAAACGCAATCAGGAACGCCTCGGCCACAGGGCCTGCCCCCAGGAAGGCCGCGATCAGGATGTCGCGCACAAAACCCAGAATGCGGCTCGCCATGGTCCAGACGCCGACGGTGAAAAACCCCGTCAACAGACGGATGGGCCGGGGTGTCACGCCTGCGCCCTCTCCGTTGCCAGCTCGATCGCGGCGCGTATCTTCTTCTCCAGCGCATCTTGCTTGGACTTCGTGGTGATCTTCAGACCGAACATATCCTTGACGTAGAAGCTATCGACCGCTTGCGCGCCGTAGGTCGCGATCTGCGCCGAGGAGACGTAGATGTTGGCATTCGCCAGCGTGCGGGTGATGTCATAAAGTAAGCCCGGACGGTCGCGGGTGTCGACTTCGATAATTGTGAAAATGTCCGAGCCGTTGTTGTCGAAACTAATGGATGTCGGGAAGCGGAACTGGCTGTCGCGCTTGCGCATTTTGTCTCTGCTTTGCAGAGCCGAGGTGGGCACCACCTCGCCTTTCAACGCCTTGCCAATCAACTGCTTGAGGCGCGGATGGCGTTCTTCGGAATACGGCGCCCCATCGGGGTCTTGCACCCAGAAAACCGCAATGACGAAACCGTCTTTTGTCGTATAGGTGCGCGCGTCCACTGTGTTCGCGCCAGCCAACGCCAGAGCGCCAGCCAAGCGGCTGAAGATACCGGGGTGATCCTGCAAAACGAAAAGAACCTGTGTGACGTCTCTGTCGACATCAAGCTTCAGATCAAGCTGCAGATCGTCTGTTCCGATATCTCGCAACAGTTCAGCCGAGCGGACATGCACGTCAAGCGGCAAGCCTTGCCAATAGGGTTCATAATGTCGCGCTGTTTCTGCCCGAAGGTCTTTTGTTGGCCAGCCTTTGAGCGCGTCGCGCAAAAGACGTTTGGCTTCGGCGCCAAGATGTTGGCGGTTGAGATCCTCTAGCCCTGTTTCAAGCGCTTCAGCGGTGAGCCTGTAAAGGGCCCGGATCAACTGAGCTTTCCAGTTGTTCCAGGTGTTTGGACCAACTCCACGAATATCGCAAACCGTCAATACACAGAGCAAATCGAGCCGTTCGCGCGTTTTCACAAGCTTGGCAAAGTCGCGCACAGTGCGCGGATCGCTCAGGTCGCGTTTTTGCGCCATGTCCGACATCAAAAGGTGATAGCGGATCAGCCAGACAACGGTCTCTTCCTCGCGCTGGTTCAACCCCAATTGGGGACAGATCCGGCGCGCGATTTTGGCGCCCAGCACAGAATGATCTTCGGGGCGACCCTTGCCAATATCGTGCAGCAAAAGCGCCACATAGAGAACGCGACGGTTCACGCCATTGTCGAGGATACCACTCGACAATGGTAGCTCTTCGACCAGTTCATGCCGCTCAATCTGTGCAAGTGTCGAGACACATTGGATTGTGTGTTCGTCTACCGTGTAGTGATGGTAGACGTTGAACTGCATCATCGCGACGATGTTTTGAAATTCAGGGATGAAAGCTCCCAAGACGCCCAGCTCATTCATACGCCGCAAGGCGCGCTCGGGGTTCCCGTGTTTCAGCAACAAATCAAGAAAGATCTGGTTTGTCTCTTTCATCGCGCGGAAATCCGCGTTGATGATATCAAGATGGGCCGTCACGGCGCGCATTGCATCGGGATGCAGCAGAAGACGCGATCGTAGTCCTTCCTGAAACAAGCGCATCAGGTTTACTGGGTCGTCAAAGAAGGTTTCGGGGGACGCAATGTCCAAGCGTCCTTGGCGCTCTACATAGCCCGGCTTCAGCTTCTTGCGCCGTTTGGGACGAAACATGTCTGTCAGCGAGGGGGCTTTCTTGACGTTGTCCGCTTCAAGCGCTGTCAGGAAGATGCGGGTCAGCTCACCAACGCGGGTGGCGTGGCGGAAATAGGCTTGCATGAAGTGCTCAACACCGCGCCGACCACCTTGATCGACAAAACCCATGCGCTCTGCAACCTCGACCTGCATGTCGAACGTCAGCTGTTCGGTTGCGCGACCTGCCACGAGGTGCATGTGGCACCGTACGGCCCATAGAAAGTCTTCGGCCTGCTCAAAATTGCGATACTCGGGCGTTGTGAAAACGCCTAGTTTCGCGAGATCGGCAGTATCGTCGACATTGTGAACGTACTTCGCGATCCAAAAAAGCGACTGGAGATCGCGCAGGCCGCCTTTGCCCTCTTTGACATTGGGCTCCAGCATGTAGCGCTGCCCGCCTTGGTTTGAGTGCCTTTCGGCGCGTTCGACCAGTTTGGCCTCGACATAGTCGGGCGCAGTGCCCCGAAAGAGATCATTCAGCAGCCTGTCGTGCAAGGCATCAGCAAGTTCCGGGGTGCCTGCAATAAATCGCTTTTCCAGAAGGGCGGTGCGGATTGTGTAGTCTTCACGTGCGAGCTTCAGACATTCTTTTTCAGTCCGGCTGGCGTGACCAACTTTCAGCTTCAGATCCCAGAGCATGTAAAGCGTGGCTTCGATCACCTGCTCAGAGCGTTTGGTAATTTTGCTGGGGGTCAGAAAGAGTAGATCTACGTCGGAGAAGGGTGCCATTTCTCCACGCCCGTAGCCACCAACGGCAACGACGCTTAGTCGGTCCGCCGAGTTGTCGGACGGGCTTTCCTGCAGGATGTCGCGGGCAAATCGAAATGTAGAGGTGACAATGACGTCTGTCAGATAGGCATAGCTGCGGGTTGTGGGACGAGCTTCAAATGGGCGTTCTTTGAACCGCTCTGCAATTTTCTTGCGACCTGCGTTTTGTACGTCTTTGAGGAGCGCAACAAAGGCATTGCGCCGATTGCCTCGATCAGAACTTTCAATGATCGCTTTGGCATCGGTTGCAAATCTAGCTGCATTAAAAAGCTCAACCGCCGGACAAATGAGATTGTCCGGCGGTGTTTGTGATGTTCCAAAAAACTTTAGATCAGAAACCAGCACTGCCAAATCCAGTGGGTGCTGGCGACACGATGGTCACACCGCGATCGACGATCCGGGCCACTGCAAGTCCGCGTTCGTTCGTTCCATCTGCCATTAGGCGGAACACGCCGTTCACGCCCCGGAACCCAGAAGATTGCGTGAGTGCGCCACGGGTCAGTGCGCTGGAATTACCCGAGGCGACCAGAGCCCCGATTGCGGCAATGCCGTCATAAGCGAGACCCGCAATTGGGTGCGGCGCGGATCCGTAGGCGCTTTCATAGCGCTGCGCAAAGCGTGCCGTCAGGGCTGGGTCTGGCAGGGCGAACAAGCCGTTCTGAACGCCCGGTAGATCCAATGTCCCTGCCGGAATATCCCAGCGTGTGAGTCCCATAAACTGAACCTCGCTCGGAGAGATGCGGTTTTCAGGCAGCATCTGCGTCAACAGCGGAAGCCCACCAAGCGTGTCGGAGGTAAAGAATATTGTATCCGCACTTGCGTCGCGCACCAGATCAGCAATCGTGGGGATCGCAGAGACAACACCCTGCTGAGAGGCTTCATACCCCACTTGTCCGACGCTGCTCGCACGCGTGTTGGAGATTGCCGAAAGTACTGCATCGCGACCAATCTCACCGACGGTTGTGGTCGGATGCACCACGGCGATGCTCGCATTGCCCTGGCTGACGCCAAAATCGATCAGACGTGTCGCAGTATTTTCAAACGTATTGCCCAGGACGAAAACATTCCCGCCTGCGATGCGAGTATTGTTCGAAAACGCAAGAACATTCACGTTGCGGCTTGCGACAGCAACGCCAGCAGAGTTGGCCGCATCACCAAAGACAGGGCCAAGGATGATCTTGGCGCCTTCGTTGACGGCTTGTACAGCTGCAGCCGCAGCCTGACTGGCATCCCCTGCAGTTGGATAAACGCTCAGTTCAATCGTAACGCCCTCAAGATCAGCGATTGCAAGACGCGCGGCATTTTCCAAACTGCGCGCGAGGCCTTCTTCGCCTGCCCCTCCGGACCCGTAAGGTACAAGCAACGCCACGGGCACAGGGGCGCGCGTGTTGATGCTGGGTCCGTTTCCACCGAGCGGTCCCGCTTGACAGGCGGCCAACATGCAGCCAACCAAGATCAACGCCGTCCGACGCAAGGTGAGCCGTGTAGATTTCACCGAAATACCCATAAGTCGCTTCTTCCCCCCGGGGACACAGAATAGTTCGGCGCAAGGTAAGGCGTTCGAGACGTCAAGTAAACGGGCAACCCTCTGCCGGATCGGACGAAATCCGCATGAATGAAAGAGACCTTCGAATGAACGCAGACCCTTTGGCGCCCGGGCTGTACTTGACCGCTACACCGATTGGAAACGCGCGCGATATTACCTTGCGTGCGCTGGATGTTTTGCGGTCTGCAGATGTCCTCGTAGCTGAAGACACCCGTACGCTGCGCAAACTCCTCGACATTCACGGGATTTCGTTGGGCAATCGTGCGATCTTTGCCCATCACGATCATAGCAACGCCAAAGCGCGCGACGGGATCGTGCGACTTATCGCTGATGGAAAATCGGTTGCATATTGTTCGGATGCGGGATCGCCTTTGATTGCAGATCCTGGATTTGAACTTGTGCGGGCGATCCATCAAGCGGGGTTGGAGGTGACAGTTCTGCCTGGTGCATCATCGGTCGTGGCGGCATTGTCGATCGCAGGGATTCCGACTGATCGGTTTTGCTTTTTAGGATTCGCACCAAAGCAGGGGAGCGCACGAAGAAAATTCTTGCGCGAGGCGAACGACATTCCGGCAACGCTTGTGATCTTTGAAACCGCAAAACGCGTTAGCGGGTTGTTAGAGGAGATGTGCGAGGAATTGGGAGAGACACGTATCGCAGGTCTTGGACGCGAACTGACTAAGCGGTTCGAAGAGATGCGGCGCGGGACTTTGGCGCAGCTGCATTCCAGTGTTCAGATCGACCCTCCGAAAGGGGAAATCGTTCTGATTGTTGATCGTGGCGCGCCAAAGGTGGTGAGTGATGAAGAGATTGATGCGGCGCTGGCTGTGGCATTGTCAAACGGGTCCATGCGAGACGCGGTGGACCAAGTGACAAGCGAACTGGGTGCGCCGCGTCGGGCAGTATATCAACGTGGCCTGGCACTGGGGCGCGAAGAAGGACGTGAGGTTTGAACGTTTGAAACCCTCGATGTGGCAGCCCGATTCAGCAAAGGTTCGGCGTGGGCGGCGCGCCTATCAAACCGGTCAGGCCTCGGAACAAGTGGTCGCGCGATACTATCAGGAGGCGGGGTATCGTTGTCTTGAACGGCGTTGGTGTGGACGCAGTGGCGAGATTGATTTGATCATGATGCGGGAAGATCAGATCGTTATGGTCGAAGTAAAATCAAGCGATCGGATTGAAACAGCGCTTGCGCGGGTAACACTGAACAAGCTGTCCCGCGTTGCGGCGGCCAGTCTGGACTTTTTGGTCGCAACCCAACGTCCACTCAACACCAATATGCGGATCGACGTCGCGGTCGTTTCCACGCTCGGTCAGGTTGAAGTCGTGGAAAACGTCACGCTTCATTGATGGGGAGCGCTGACATCTTGCACCTTCGGTCGCGCTGCGGCACATCGAGGGTCGGAGGTGATGCCCATGGCCAAACACGTCGCATTTCAGATGGACCCTATGGAAGCTGTCGATATCGACGGTGACAGTTCCTTCAGGCTGGCGCTGGAGGCGCAGGAGCGGGGTTGGAACGTCAGCACTTATCATCCCGACGACCTTGCCTACGAAAGCGGGCGCATAACCGCGCGGGCGCGCCGTGTGCAGCTGCAACGTGTTAAGGGAAACCACGCGTCCTTTGGGCCCGAAGAAGTGATCGACCTTGCCGACGTCGATGTTGTCTGGCTGCGTCAGGATCCCCCGTTTGATATGGGCTACATCACGACCACGCACCTTCTCGACCGCTTAAAAGATCAGACACTTGTGGTGAATGATCCGCTTTGGGTACGCAACGCGCCTGAAAAACTGATGGTGCTTGATTTCCCGGATCTGACCCCGCCCACAACCATCGCGCGGTCGCTTGAGACACTGAAAGCCTTCAAGGCGGAACATGGCGATATCATTCTCAAACCGCTTTACGGAAATGGAGGGGCGGGCGTATTTCGCCTGACGCCGGAAGACCGCAACATGAATTCGCTGCATGAGCTCTTCAGCGCGATCAATCGCGAACCGCTGATCGTGCAGAAATTCCTGCCCGCAGTTGCCAAGGGCGACAAACGCGTAATCCTTGTTGACGGTGAACCAATCGGTGCAATCAACCGCGTTCCTGCAGCAGGGGAGACGCGATCGAATATGCATGTGGGCGGGCGACCAGAGAAAATTGCCCTGAGTGAAAGAGATCGTGAAATCTGTGCGCGTTTGGGGCCAGTTTTGCGCGAACGCGGGCAGGTCTTTGTCGGGATCGATGTTATTGGTGAATGGCTGACCGAGATTAACCTGACATCCCCCACGGGTCTCCAGGAACTGGAACGGTTTGATGGCACCAATGGTGCCGGACTTATTTGGGACGCAATCGAGCAAAAGCTTTAAGTCATCTGTGCTGGAAGCCGGTAGGATAAGGCTTCTGCCAGATGGGCGCGAGCAACTGTGTCTGATCCATCAAGATCTGCAATTGTGCGCGCAACCCGAAGTACCCTGTGATAGCCACGCGCGCTGAGCCCGATTTTCTCTGCTGCAGACTTTAGTAGGGCGCATCCATCTGCGTCAGGGAATGCGTGCAACTCAAGAACCTGACCTTCCATATCAGCGTTGGTGTTTTCTTCAGATGATGCGAAGCGTTCGCTTTGGAGCGCACGCGCAGCGGCGACACGTTTCGCGATTTCTGCCGAGGATTCGCCATCTGCCTGGTCCTGCAACGCGTCCAGATCAACCGCCGGGACTTCCAGCCGCATATCGAAACGATCCAGGAGGGGGCCGGATATCTTCCCAAGATAGTCATCCCCACACTTGGGTGCACGCCCGCAGGCTTGGGAGGCATCATAGAGATATCCGCAGCGGCAAGGATTTGCGGCGGCAATCAACATGAAACGGCAAGGATAGCGAACATGCGCATTCGCGCGCGCGATCACGACCTGCCCGGTTTCGATCGGCTGGCGTAGGGTTTCTAGAAGGGCTCGAGGAAATTCAGGGAACTCGTCCATAAAGAGAACCCCATTATGTGCAAGGCTGATCTGGCCGGGTTTGGCCAGTCGTCCACCCCCTACGATTGCGGGGACCGAAGCGGTGTGGTGGGGTTCCTGAAAGGGCGCAATTCGGGACAGCCCGCCGGCCTCAATCGTCCCGGCTAGAGAATGGATCATCGATGTATCGAGGGCTTCGGCTGGTGTGAGGGGGGGCAGGATGCTTGGTAAACGGGCGGCCAGCATGGATTTCCCAGAGCCAGGTGGCCCAACGAGAAGGACATGATGGCGCCCTGCGGCCGCAATTTCGAGCGCGCGCTTGGCTCGGTGCTGGCCTTTGACATCACGAAAATCGCGGGTTGCGTTAGGCGTGCTTGCGTCGCCGGGGCTTGAGGGCGCGATGGGGGCGTCGCCAGTGAAATGTCGGATCACGGATTGCAAGCATCGCGCAGCGATCACTTGCGTTTCGGTGACCCAAGCTGCCTCAGCACCAGATGCTTCGGGACACAACAAGATGCGATCTGTGCTAGAGGCGGTCAGGGCAGCCGGAAGCGCGCCCGATACCGGTACCAGAGTGCCATCGAGGGACAGCTCACCAAGCGCGATCGTCGATTCCGCAACATCGGGCGGCACAATTCCAAGCGCTGCCAGCAGGGCAAACGCGATGGGCAGGTCGAAATGTGACCCTTCCTTGGGAATATCAGCGGGCGATAGGTTGATCGTGATCCGTTTGGCAGGCAGGGCGAGACCAAGTCCGATCAGAGCGGCGCGGACGCGTTCTTTGGCTTCAGACACGGCCTTGTCAGGCAGGCCAACAATGGAAAATGCCGGAAGACCGGAGGATAGCGCACATTGTACCTCTACAGTGCGCGCCTCGACACCCTCAAACGCAACCGTGTAGGTACGCACAACCACTCTGAAACCTATCGTTAACCTTGTTCCATCAAGGTTTGGGGCGAAGGGTTTACGGAAGGGTTAACGGATTAGCCGTGAAATGTTGCGACGGTCTTGAGCTGGGAAAAGCCATAGAGCGCCTCAAAGCCCTTTTCGCGCCCGTGACCGGATTTTCCAACCCCGCCAAAGGGCAATTCGACCCCTCCGCCAGCACCATAATTGTTCACAAAAACCTGTCCTGCGCGCAGACGTTTCGCGAGACGCATCTGGCGTCCGCCATCGCGTGACCAGACGCTCGCAACAAGGCCGTAGTCGGTGTTATTTGCGATCTGGACGGCTTCCTCTTCTTCATCGAAGGGCAGGATCACCTGAACGGGTCCAAAGATTTCGTTGCGTGCCAGCGTATGGTCAGGCCCCAGCCCATCAAGCAGATGGGGCAGAACGAAGTGACCCGTTTGGGCGGCTTCGTCTGACAGGACACCTCTTGCGATTGCCGCGTCTGGCGCCTGGCTGAGAAACCCGTTGACGATGTCTTTCTGTCGCGCGGAAATCAGAGGACCCACTCGGAGATCTGCGCGCGCAGGTCCGACTGTAAGCCCGCCATAGGCTTCGGCCATCCGGTCACGCACCGCATCGTAGATCCCACGTTGCACCAGAATACGCGAGGAAGCTGAACAGGTCTGGCCAGCGTTCTGAATGCCCGCATTCACGAGAAACGGAAGCGCTGCATCCAGATCAGCATCCTCAAAAACAACCTGAGGGGATTTGCCACCCAGTTCCAGCGTGACGGGTACGATATTAGGGGCTGCGGCAGCCTGAACGAGCGCACCAACGCTGACCGATCCGGTGAACGATAGATGGTCGACACCGGGATGTGACGACAGCGCCGCGCCTGCTTCCTCTCCCAATCCCGGGACAACGTTCAGCGCGCCTGCGGGCAGACCCGCCTGCATGGCAAGATCGGCAAATGCGAGCGCAGTCAGGCAAGCTTCTTCTGCAGGTTTCAGAACACAGGCGTTGCCCATCGCAAGGGCTGCCCCGACAGAACGGCCGATAATCTGCATCGGGTAGTTCCAGGGCACAATATGCCCTGTCACGCCATGGGGTTCGCGCAAGGTGTAAACGGTATAGCCATCAAGATAAGGGATGGTCTGACCCATTACCTTATCCGCCGCGCCCCCGTAGAATTCCATGTAACGGGCGAGCGCGACTGCATCGTTTCGGGCTTGGGTGAGGGGTTTGCCAACATCGGTTGCCTCCAGCGCCGCAAGTTGGTCGACATTTTCCAGAACCAATGTGCCCAGCTTGCTCAGGATCCGCCCACGCTCGGTGGCTGTCAGTTTGCCCCAATCGCCATCAAGCGCGTTGCGTGCCGCCACAACCGCCGCGTCGATTTCGGCGCTGCCGCCTCGGGCGATCTGGCCAATCGGCTGTCCGGTGGAAGGGTCTTCGAGTGCCAGGTGGTCGGAGACCTCCAGCCACTTTCCGTCAATCATCACCTTGTCGGTGGGGAACCATGTTTCATCCAGCATCTTGCGCTCCATGCGTCCAGTCTTCGGGGATCGCCGGCGCGGCGGCGATCAATGTTTGCGTGTAGGTGTGTTGTGGGTTTTGAAACACCGCTTCGGTCTCGCCGCTTTCGACGATCTCACCAGACTTCATCACCATCACGCGGTCCGTAATCCGACGTACGACAGACAGATCATGGCTGACAAAAAGGTAGCTGAGGTCATGGCTGGCCTGCAGGTCGGCAAGAAGGTCGAGCACTTGGGCCCGTACCCGTACGTCGAGCGCGCTGACGGCTTCGTCGAGCAGGATAAGTTCAGGGCGCGTGATCAGGGCGCGTGCTATGGCAATGCGCTGCCGCTGACCGCCGGAAAACTCGTGAGGGTACTTCCGCATGTCGTCCGGGGTGAGACCAACTTCGGTCAGGGCCCGCGCAATCTGGTCTTCTGCATCTACAGGACGGCCCATCAGGTGGAACGGCTCGGCGATGATGCGGGCGACTGTGTGGCGCGGGTTGAAGCTCCCATAAGGATCCTGAAAGACAACCTGCATTTTGGCGCGGAGATCTGGCGTCATGCCCGTGGAGATATCATCGCCGTTCAAGGTGATACGCCCACCCTGAAGCGGTTCGAGGCCCAGAATGGCGCGGGTCAAAGTGGACTTGCCGCATCCGGATTCACCCACAAGGCCAAGGCTTTCGCCGCGCCGAATGTCAAAGCTGACCTCGTTGACGGCGCGGAAGAGCGGCGTCTTGCCAAAGACGGTGCGGCGGGGCAGCCGGTAATCGCGAACGGCTTTTGTGACCGATAATAGCGGTGTGTCCTCGACCCGTGCCTCGCGCGAAGGTTGGTGGGTCGAGGCGGCGAAAAGCGCCCGTGTATAGGCATGTTTGCGTGTTTCGAAGAGCGTGCGGGTGGTGTTTTGCTCCACGATCCGGCCCTTTTCCATCACAGCGACCCTGTCAGCGATCTGAGCCGTTACCGCAAGATCATGCGTGATCAGCATCAGCGCCATGCCTTCGTCGCGCACAAGCTCCAGCAGCAGCTCCAGAATGCCCGCCTGTGTGGTGACATCCAGCGCCGTGGTCGGTTCATCTGCAATCAGAATTTTGGGGCGCAGAGCTATAGCAAGTGCGATGCAAACGCGCTGGCGCTGACCGCCGGAAAGTTCGTGGGGGTATCGGGAAAGCGGGAAACGGTCTTCTGTCAGGCCGACGCGGTTCAGACGTTCGCGGGCGATCTCCTTTGCTTCTGAGCGTTGGGCGACCCCGTGAACAATCAGCGTTTCGGCAACCTGATCACCGATCGTCTGCACGGGGTTCAGCGCGGTCATGGGTTCCTGAAAGATCATGCCCAGCTGGCGTCCTCGCAGATCGCACATCTGTGTTTCGCTGAGGTGCAGCAGGTCTTCTCCTTCCAAGGAAATCTGACCCGTGGCGATCCCACCGCTGGGCAACAACCCCATCATTGCCAGTGCGGTCATGGATTTGCCTGATCCGCTTTCCCCAACAAGGCCAAAGACCTCGCCTGGGGCGATGCTGAAGGACACATCGTGGAGGATCTCGGTTTCGCCGATGGAAAGCGACAGATTACGGGTGTCAATCATGTGCGCGCCCGCCGTATTTTGGGATCAAGCGCGTCCCGCAGACCATCACCGAGCAGGTTCAACCCCAGAACCATCAGCACGATCGCGGCGCCGGGGAAGAGCGCAAGATGGGGGGCAAAAGAAATCATCGTCTGACTATCCGCCAGCATGCGACCCCAGCTTGGGATCGGGGGCTGGGCACCAAGTCCAACATAGGACAGGCCGGCTTCTATGATGATCCCCACGGCAAACTGGATCGTTGCCTGCACGATCAGAAGGTTCAAGATGTTTGGAAGAATGTGTTCGAAGCTGATCCTGAACGCACCTTTGCCCGCCACGCGGGCTGCCATGATATAATCGAGCGTCCACAAAGACAGGGCCGCGCCCCGGGTGACGCGCGCAAAAACAGGCGTGTTGAAAATGCCGATGGCCAGAATTGCATTCCAAAGAGAAGGGCCGAAAACGGCGGTGATCAGAATGGCGATGACGAGACTCGGAAAGGCGAAGACAAGATCGTTTGAGCGCATGATGATCTCATCAACCACAGACCCGCGTCTGGCGGCGGCGAGGAGCCCCAGTGGAACACCCAGAAGGATCCCAAAACTGACGGCTGCAAGGGCCACCGCAATCGAGATGCGTGCACCGACCATCAGCATCGACAGGATATCGCGGCCAAAATGGTCTGTGCCGAGAAGGTTCTGTCCGTTGGGTGTGCCGAATTTCGCGCCAATGTTCAGGGCGGTGACGTCGTAGGGCGTCCACAGGAACGACAAAAGCGCCGCCAGCGTAAAGAGCGTCGAAAGCGCCCCCCCTATGATGAGGTTCCGTTTCATGCGCGGCGTCTCAGGCGGGGGTCAACGGCGGCATAGGCCACATCGACTAGAAAGTTCACGGTGACAATGGCGAAGACCAGCAACATGACCACGGATTTCACAACGATCAGATCGTTTTGGGTAATGGCCTGAAAGATGAGCCGTCCAAGCCCGGGCAGGAAAAACACGTTCTCGATGATGATGGCGCCAGCCAGCAGGAAGGAAAACTGAAGCCCCAAGATAGTTAGCACCGGGATCAGGGCATTGCGCATGGCATGTCTGATAACGGTCTGGCGCTGAGATAGACCCTTGGCACGTGCGGTGCGGATATAATCCTGGCCAAGTGTTTCCAGCGTTGCCGACCGGGTGACGCGGGCCATGATGCTGGCTTGCTGCACTGCAAGTGCGATCGCAGGCAGCGTGAGTGCGATGATGCCCTGCCACAGCCCTTCGTCCCACCCCGGGAACCCGCCCGAAGGAAACCAGCGCAGATTGATCGCAAAGATCAAAACGAGAAACATCGCGAACCAGAAATTGGGCACGGCTATGCCCAACTGCGTCAGCCCCATGATGCCTGTATCGGTTGCCTTGCCCGCGCGTGTGGCCGCGATCAGGCCCACGGGAATGGCGATGAAAGTGGACAGGGCGAGCGCGTAAATCGCCAGTGGAAGCGAGACCCACAGCCTGTCCGCGATCAGTTCGGATACGGGCACACGGTATGTGTGGGACTGCCCGAAATCGCCAGTGAAAAGCCCCGATACCCATGTCAGGTACCGAACATGGGCGGGCGCGTTCAGGCCCAGCTCTTCGCGTAAGGCGGCGACGGCTTCTGGTTCTGCGTTCAGACCCAGCATCACCGAAGCTACGTCTCCGGGCACCACTTCGACCACCAGAAAAATCACCACACTGGCCGCAAGCAGCGTCAGGATAAGTGAGGTCAGCCGGGTGAGCAGAAAGCGCGTCATGGGGCGAGGTTAGGGGGGTGGGCGCACAGCGTCCAGTGGGGCCTGAAGGATATGGATGTTGTATTCATGCAGAAGAAATCAGCGCGAGAATCCAAAATGACGAAATAGAAAAGGGCGCGCCGGAAGCGACGCGCCCTTAGCTAGGTTTCGATGTGTGGTTACTGGGTCCAGCTGACGCCTGTCAGGTCATTGGCCTGGGTCGGAGAGTTCTCCCACAAGCCAACGATATTGGCATTGGCCACGCCGGTCTTGGCGAGCTGGAACAGATACCCGTTCACATAGTCATCCGCGATGATCTGCTGCATCTCGGCCAGAAGGGTCGAGCGCTGGGCCGGATCGGCGGTGACCTCGAGCGTCGCGTTCAGGTCCTGGAATTCAGGCCGGTCGTACTGGAAATAGTAGTCTGGCCGCGCGTAGATCCCGATATCCATCGGCTCGGTATGACTGACAATCGTCAGATCAAAGTCCTTACCGCGGAACACGCTTTCGATCCACTGTGCCCATTCGACATTGGTGATCGCGGTTTCGATACCAACCTCACGTAGTTGCGCGGCGATAATCTCGCCACCGCGACGGGCATAAGTGGGCGGTGGCAGGGCCAGACGCAGCTTCAGATCGGTAATGCCTGCATCCGCAAGGATTTGGCGAGACAGGTCCGGATCGTAGGCCGAGTTTCCAGTCAGGTCCATGTAGTCCGGGTTGTGCGGCGCAAAATGTGTGCCGATGGGGGTGCCATAGCCAAACATCGCGCCGTCAATAATGTCCTGACGGTTGATCGCATGGGCGATTGCCTTGCGCACACGAACGTCGGAAACATTTGCGTTGTTGGTGGAGAGGATCGTTTCGCCCTCGGTCGATCCCACGATCACGTTGAAACGCGGATCCGCGTCAAGCTGGGCCAGAGTTTCTGGTGCTGGAAAGTTCGGGAAGGCATCCACGTCACCCGCCATCATGGCTGCAAATGCAGCGGTGGCGTCTGAGATGAACTTGAAGGTCGCTTCTGACAAGGCAGGCTTGTCTCCCCAGTACCCGTCATAGGCGACGATCTCGACCCGGTCGCCCTGTACCCATTCGGAGAATTGGAACGGGCCTGTGCCAACCGGATTTGTTGCCATATCAGCCGCCGATTCAGGCGCCACGATGACCGCATCACCCCATGCCATGTTGAACAGGAAGTTCCCGTTTGGCTCTGACAGCGTGACCTGAACGGTCAAAGGGTCGACTACAGTCACATCCGCGATGCCTGCAAAGAGCGCCTTTTGGGCATTAGTGCTGTCTTCCGCACGCGCGCGGTCAAGACTGAACTTCACATCCTCGGCGTCCATTGTGGTGCCATCGTGGAAAGTTACCCCATCGCGCAGCGAGAACGTGTATACGGTGCCGTCTTCAGAAATGTCCCAGCTTGCAGCGAGGGCTGCGTTAACGGAACCATCGGGCCCAAACCGGGTCAGGCCTTCCATGACGTTGGCGTAGACCACTTCGTCGATTGCGGCAGCGGCGCCCCCGGTCGGATCAAGGTTTGGCGGCTCCAGTGCCATCCCGATTGTGATACTTGTCTGTTGCGCAAATGCTGGCGCGCTAAGAAGCGCGAGTGCGCAGACAGAAATCTTCAAGTGATTGAACATCTTTAAGGCCTCCCTGTCGGCAGTGTTCTGCAGTGAGCCTAAGATGCGGCACAGGCTTGGCGCAAGCCTGATCGTTGAGGTGGCGCTCTTGGGAGAGCACGCGCAGGGAAAGTAAGCCCTGCTTAATGAGCACTCTAAAATTGGATCGCACCCTGACAACAAACTGGTTTTGAAATTGTTCCGTCTGCGCCGATGCTCAAAACCAAGACGGTCGGACAGGGCAAAACACTCAATACTCTGCAGGCGATAGGTTTCGCTAATACCCAAATAGATCCGTCAGGTCAGCAGGTCTTGCAATACAAGCGCCATAACAAGTGCGCTGTCCTGCATGTCCTGAATGCCCACCCATTCGTCCGGCTGATGCGCCAGATCGAGAATGCCGGGGCCATAGGCAATGCAGTTTTTCAGGCGTCCGATCCGGTCGATGTGTTTTTGGTCATAGGTGCCGGGACTGACGACATAATCAGGTTGGCGCGCCAGAACGCGTTCAATTGCAGCCGCGGTTGATCGGACAACTGGCGCGTCTTTCTCGGTCATTGTCGGGTGGACTTCGAAGAGTTCACGCACCTCGTATTCGAAATTCGGTCGCACGGCTTTGACCGACTCCAGCAATCGCGTGATCTCGGCCTTCACCTCGTCGATATCTTCTTCGATCAGAAATCGTCGATCCAATATGATGCGGCAACGGTCTGCAACGCAGGGAGAGGGCAGGCCGGTATAGTCTGGATCCTGTTCTGGTTCGCCCCCGTGGACCGAGTTGATGTTTAACGTGGATTGGCGCGCGCCTTCAGGCACCACCGGCATTTCGGTGCGTTTGGTTGCAAGCAGTGGATACAGCTGGGTTTCAATCTGATGAAGCACCGCGCCCATGTGGCGGATGGCCGAGTCTCCCAGAAACGGCATGGATCCATGGGCGATGCGCCCCTTGGTTTCGATCTCGGCCCACCAAACGCCGCGATGTCCAAGGCAGATGCGGTCTTTGTTGAGCGGTTCGGGAATTATGACGTGTTGGACTTTGTCTGGGTCGAAATGGCCTTTCTCGGCCAGGTACGCAACGCCCCCGAAGCCACCGGATTCCTCGTCAGCCGTTGCGCTGATTTCAATTGCACCGGCATAGTCGGGACAGGCCGCAATAAAAGCCTCGGCGGCGATGATGCTCGCGGCAAGGCCCCCCTTCATATCGCATGCACCGCGCCCGTAGACACGCCCGTCTTTTACCTCGCCGCCAAATGGATCGACGGTCCATCCATGACCAACTTCGACCACGTCATGGTGACTGTTGAAATGAACACACTCGCCCGGTTTTGAGCCCTCGTGACGCGCGATGATGTTCCAGCGTGGGTTCTCGTCGCTGTCGGCAGGGGCCCCTTCCGCACGTATAAGCTGAATATCGAACCCCTGAGGTCCAAGGCGGTCGGCAAGATAAGTGCAGATTTCGCGATAGTTGCGACCCGGAGGGTTCAGCGTCGGAATGCGGATCAGATCCTGCGTAAGAGAAATCAGATCGTCGCGCCGGGCGTCTATCTCGGCTTTGAGGTCAGAATGGCTCATATAGTCACGCTAGGGCCAAGAGAGGGGAATGTTCAAGCAAAAGCCCCTCTGTTCTTGGGGCGGTCGTGCCTATATGCATGTAAGGATAGGAGTTTTCTATGATCGCCGCGCTGCGCCTTTTTGCTTTGTTATTTGTTGTGCTGACCCTGATCTATTTGGTCTTGTCTTTCCTGTTGCGCCAAACTGCGCAGCGCGAAGCGCGTGAGACTTGGGAGGCACTTGACACAAGGATTGATTGGGAAACCTATTTGGAGCGCCAGATGAAATCCTACAATCGTGCCATGCGGCGTAGATTGATCTTTGGCGTTTATATCCTGCCTACGGCATTTCTGGCTGCGATCGTATATTTTGTGAATTTCGCCTGAAGGGGGGCGGCCCGATGCGTTATGTGAAGTGGACCTTCTTGGCGGTCATAGCGATCGCGATTTTCTTGTTTTTCAACTATACTTTGCCGGATCGCGATGTGGTTCGGATTGTGGAAACCGAAGTACGTCGCGTGGACTTTGGTGAGAATTCTGTCTTCTGGGCACAACCTGATGTTGGGGCTGGTGCGTCTGGGGGCAGCCGAGATGTGCGCTTCATAAATGCAGTTGCAGAAAATGGGGCTATTCGGGTGTATCGCAACGAAGATACCGGTTGGGGGTGGCCCCCTTACTTCAAGTTGGATTCAAGTAATCTGCAAACCGAAGCGGCAGATCTCGTTAGCACATCTGCCAACCCGCAATGGGTCGTGATCACACATTACGGTTGGCGCGCTGAGATTTTTTCTGCCTTTCCCAACGCTGTTGCTGTACGCGCGGTTGATACGCCGGATGTACGCCTGATCCCCTATTTCAACATAGGCCTGATTGTCGTTCTGCTGGGTGTGGTCTTCTGGCTCTGGCGTGTTTGGGACAGGTTCCGCCAGGCACGGATTGAGCCCATCGTCGACAATATCACCATCGCCATAGATAACGCGGACGAACGCGCCGATAATTTTCGTGAACGTTTGCTGTCTCGCTTCAGAAAGAAGAAGTGACGACTTATTCCTGCTCGTAGCGTTGTAATTCGCGGTACGTGTAAGAAACCCCAATCGGGCCCTGGGCGCCGCGCACAAATTTCGGGTCCTTGTCCAGACACCCGATCCCGCAGATTTGCGTAGCGATCATGTCGTTTGTGTCGATAAACCAAAGCCGCCCACCGGGCGTTGCAACCCAGCCATCCACGCCCTCGTCTTCGTCAGATTCCATGTCTGTCACTGATGGGACCTCGGAATAAGCTTCGTGGTCAAAACCGGCATGTGTGTGAAATGAAGCGAACGGTTCGAAGTTATCTGGCCATTCAGGTGCACATTCGTCGGTTTTTCCGCGGATGATGCGGGACGCCACGTAATTGTCGTTTGCGTCGAATCCGATGTAGCCGCAGTATTCAACGTTATCGCGAAAGCTAAGCGGCTGAATTTGAGCGAAGATCGCCTTGATATAACGGATTTCGGAATTGTCTTGGGCTACAGAAGGTCCTGACAATACAAGAAACGCGGAAGCGGCGAGCGGGACGAAACGAGTCATACCAATATCCAAGCGCTGTGCTTGGCATCAGGTCAAGCGTTTAGGGATGCTGCCTTATCGGCCCATCAAACGGACGAGCTTGTCGAGCGTGTAGACCCTGTCAACCTTGCCCCGGTCGCCTTCGATGAAGGCGGGGTCCGTTAAAAGACACCCGACGCCACAAACCTGCTGAGCCGTCCCCCGCCGCCAATCATTGAACCACAGACGCCCTCCGGGAGTTGCCACCCAGCCGTTGGTGCGGGAGGCTATGTCGCCTTCCAAATCCTGAACTGACGGGATTTCGTTTATGTGCACGCGGGAAAAACCGCCATGTGTATGGAAACTTGAGAGAACCTGCCCTCGTTCGGGCCGCTGTGGCGCACAGGAGTCAGTCGTGCCTGGACTGATCCGCCCTGTCGTGATTTTCCCACGGTCATCGCGAATGATGAAACCGCAATATTCGCGGCTTTGCGCAAACGATGGGGGTTGCAGCCGATTCATAAGGTGCACAACAAACTTGTGTTCTTCGACGCTCTGCCCTGCTGCAGGCACGGCCATTAAAAGAACCAGTATCGCGCTCGCAAGTTTATTCACCATACGGAACCCAAATCGTTTTTACCTCGGTCGCGGCGTTCAGAAACTGACGTCCCTGTCCCTCGGGTCCAAACCAATTACGTGCTTTACCGTTGTTGACCCAAGTACGCTTTAGATTGCCGACTGAACCTGCTTCAATCAACCTACTTAAATCCGCTGAAGAGAAGCTCCACATTGCATCTAGTTCCAGATGTTCCGCCAATGTCGGTGCGAGAACGGCTGGGTCGCCTGTGACCAAATTGATGACACCTGCTGGTACGTCCGATGTTTCTAATACTTGATAGAAATCGGTCATGGCCAATGGATAGGGCGCGCTGGGCACCAGAACGATCGGGTTGCCCATCGCAATGGCTGGACCAATCAGTGAGATGGCACCGAGCAATGGTGCTTCGTCAGGGGCAAGCGCCCCGATCAATCCCACAGGTTCGTTGATGGCTAAGGCAAGGCCCCGCATGGGCACGCCTTTGGCTGCACCATCGTTCTTGTCCGCCCAAGCGGCGTAGGTGAAAAGACGATCAATGCTCGCCTCTACCTCGGCCTTTGCAGTTTTCGCGCCTGTCATTCCGGCAAGACGGTCCTCGAATTCAGCGGCACGGGCGGACAGGTTCTCGCCAATATAGTAAAGGATTTGAGCGCGAAGATGGCCGGTTGTTTTGGCCCAACCGCGCGCTTTGGCGGCCGCCTCGACGGCGTTGCGGATATCCTTACGATTGCCGATACCCACATGCCCTAGGAGTTTGCCGCGAGGACCATAGATTGCGCGTGAATGTCCTCCATCAGGGCGGGTTTGTTTGCCGCCGATATACATCTTTGCGGTACGGTCCAACGGATCGGTAATTTCGAGATCGCTGGGGGCGGATTTGGCAGTGATTGGCCTTAGGATCTTTGGCGTACTTTTCGATTTGGTATAGGCCCGCAAACCTTCCCAGCCACCTTCGCGCCCAAAGCCGCTTTCCCGAACCCCACCAAATCCAGCTGCCGCATCAAACAGGTTGGTCGCGTTCACCCAAACGACGCCCGCGACAAGCTTGGGCGCAATATCAAGTGCAAGATTGACGTTTTCGCTCCAAACGGTCGCCGCAAGCCCATAACGCGTTTGATTGGCGATTTGGACGGCTTCGGCAGGCGTTCGGAAGGTTGTTGCACAAAGAACCGGGCCGAAGATCTCTTCCTGCATCAGATGCGCCGCGGGTGAGAGCCCTGTGATCAGTGTTGGCGGATAGAAGCACCCTTTTTCTGGCATCTCGATGGGCGCGTGATGGGTTTCGCCTTCGGTATTGCCAGCAACCAAATCGTTGATGGTTTTCAGTTGTACCGGGTCGACGACCGCGCCGATGTCGATCGATTTATCGAGCGGATCCCCTGCCCGCAGCTTGGCCATGCGGGCCTTGAGCTTGGTGTAGAAGGTCTCGGCAATGCCTTCCTGCACGATCAGGCGCGAGCCCGCGCAACAGACCTGTCCCTGGTTGAACCAGATCGCATCCACGAGCCCTTCGATCGCGGAGTCGAGATCAGCATCTTCAAAGACAATGTATGGCGACTTGCCTCCCAGCTCGAGTGTCAGCGACTTGCCGGAACCGGCTGTCGCCTCGCGAATGCGCCGGCCCACTTCGGTCGACCCGGTGAAGGCCACTTTATCGACATCGGGATGATTGACGATTGCAGCCCCTGTCGCACCATCGCCGGTCACGATGTTGACTACGCCCTTTGGAAGTCCTGCTTCCTTGCAGATTTGCGCAAAAAGCAACGCCGTCAGCGACGTGTATTCTGCGGGCTTCAACACAACCGTGTTGCCCATCGCCAGTGCTGGGGCGATTTTCCACGCAAGCATCAGGAGCGGGAAGTTCCATGGAATAATCTGTCCGCAGACACCGATCGGCGCCGCATCAGGCAGCTCTTCTTCCATCAGTTGAGCCATGCCTGCGTGATAGTAAAAATGGCGCTGTGCTAACGGAATATCGATGTCGCGCGCCTCGCGAATGGGTTTGCCGTTGTCGAGCGTTTCCAACACGGCAAACAGGCGCGCATGTTTCTGCAGCAGTCTTGCAAGCGCGTAGATGTAGCGTGCCCGTTTGTGCCCGCTCAGACGTGACCATGGGCCAAATGCTTTTCGGGCGGCTGCAACTGCGGCGTCTACATCGGCCTCGGTGCCTTGGGTCACTTTTGCCAGCAATTCGTCGCGGGCGGGGTTGCGGCTTTCAAACAGCGCGCCGGGTTCGGTGAAGGTCCCGTTGATGAAATGACCGAACCGGCCATCATTTGCCGCGAGCCAGGCCCGGGCTTCCGCATCCGCCTCCGGCGCCAACCCGTAATCGAGCGTTTCGAATATCTCTTGAACCGTCATCTCATTGTTCTCCAAATACCCGGTCGGCTTAGTTTAGGGCGTGGCGGTAGCTGGCGGAATAGGCGCCAGTGACATGGTGTTCCAGTTGGCGCTCGATATCGCCCAACAGGGAAGATGCGCCAAAGCGGAAGAGGTCTGGTTGCATCCAGCGCGTGCCAACCTCTTCGCGCAGAAGCGCCAGATAGGTCAGTGCGTCTTTGGCTTTTGAAATGCCGCCAGCAGGTTTGTATCCCACATAGTGGCCCGTTTTCTGATGATAGTCGCGGATGGCGCGGATCATTGTCAGGGACACAGGCAGGGTTGCGTTCACGCTTTCCTTGCCGGTGGACGTTTTAATGAAATCGGCTCCGGCCATCATGCAAATGCGGCTGGCACGTGCGACATTGCGAAGGCTGCCCAGTTCGCCGGTCGCAAGGATTGCCTTTACATGTGCGTCTCCGCAGGCTTCGCGGAAAGCGACCATTTCATCATAAAGCGCTTGCCAGTTGCCTTGCAGGACGTGCCGACGAGAGATCACGATGTCGATCTCATCGGCGCCTGCCGCAACGCTTTCGCGGATTTCCTGAACGCGCAGATGAAATGGGGACAGCCCGGCCGGGAATCCTGTTGAAACAGCCGCGACGGGAATACCCGTTCCGTCAAGTTCGCGTACCGCGGTTTCGATCATATCGTGGTAGACACAAACGGCGCCTGTGGTCAGCCCCGTCATCCCCAGCGCATCAAGGATATCGGCGCGAACAGGTTGCTTTGCCTTTGCGCACAGTCGTTTGACGCGTCCCGAAGTGTCATCCCCAGCCAGAGTGGTCAAATCAATCAACGAGATCGCTTTACACAGCCAGGCGGCCTGATTGGCTTTCTTCACGCTGCGCCTGCCCGGTAAGGTCGCGCATCGACGCTCAACCGCCGATGTATTCACGGCGACAGACAGGGCCCAATCCAGATCAAGCGGCAAAATCGGAACGCGCGCCTGCGTTGTCTGCGGCAGTTGGGCTGCGTCTGTTGTGACGACCGTGTCAGTGTTTGTCTCGAGTGTCGGCACGACATGCGTCTCCGTATATTTTTACTCTTTGGTCAAATCCTTTTCATGCCCGCGTGCCTTGTGCAAGGCAGGCTCGACCTTTTGGACCTGACGTTTCTTACGCATGATATGCGAGGACATCGCAATATGCGCGTAAAACTAAGCTAGGAAATGTGACAGGTTTTCCGGCCTGCGATCAAGGGCAATGTCATTCGAGACAGGGTATCTTTCCACCATCTCGCGTTGGTGTCGTGATCCTGAGCGCTGATCCAGATCAAAAGATGGGTCAAGTTCACAAACCGGCCCCGAACAATGTCTGCGAGATAGTGTTTGATCCTGCCGCCCGCGAAGCGTTTCGCCTCGGGGTGTTCCGATCACGCTTGAGGTCGCAAGCGGCCTTACGATAGAAGCGACCCAGCTTGCTGGAGTGCGTCATGACCCAAATCCCCTTCTCGCGCGACATAAAGATCGCGCCATCCATCCTCGCCGCCGATTTCGCAAATTTTGGTGCGGAATGCGCTGCGGCTGAAGCCCAGGGGGCGGATTGGATCCATGTGGACGTCATGGATGGTCACTTTGTGCCCAATATAACGTTTGGCCCGGCGACCTGTGCCGCGATCCGCCCGCATATCAAGGGTATCATGGATGTGCATCTGATGATCGCACCAGTTGATCCTTACATCGATGCATTTGTCAGTGCAGGGGCTGATATCGTGACCGCCCACATCGAGGCTGGACCGCATATCCATCGTACGTTGCAAGCCATTCGCGGCGCAGGGGCCAAAGCCGGACTTGCGCTCAATCCCGGCACGGGCGTGGGGGATGTCGAGCATCTGCTAGATATGGTCGATTTGATCTGTGTTATGACCGTGAACCCCGGCTTTGGCGGTCAAAAGTTTATACACTCTCAGGTTCAAAAGGTACGTGATTTGCGCGCAATGATCGGGGATCGTCCGATCCATATTGAAATTGATGGGGGCGTAGACCCCACAACCGCGCCATTAGTGGCGGCTGCGGGTGCCGACGTCCTGGTTGCGGGATCTGCTGTGTTCAAGGGCGGATCAGTCAGCAATCCTGAGCCCTATGGGTCAAATATCGCCAAAATCAGACAAGCTGCAGAGATGGCAAATGGACATGCTGCATAGTTAAGTAGAATTACAGATATTATTCGCGCGCGCCTTAAAGGTCCTTTTGGGCGGTGCGTATACCCTCCGGTATTGTGTTTGGGAGGGATTGGGCGAATTAGATGGATATCGCCTTTGATGACAAGCTGACGACCTTTGTGCTGGAAGGTCTGGACGGGCGTGGTGACCCTCAGCCCGAGCTTGTGGTGCGGCTCGCAATGGCCTTCCCAGACATTCGCGCGTTGGAATTGACGCTTGCCCTTGCCTCAGCCGCAGAGGGTTTGGACGCAGTAATCGCAGGCGGCAGTCGTGAAGCGAGTGTGCTTTATCGGATGGCCACACTCGTTGCGGTCGACACACTTGTGCTAGAGGTGCGGGGCTGGGCAAAAGACCAGCCGATCAAAGCGCGACATCTGTTGATGCATTGGCACGGCGATCCATTTTTTGGGCGGGACGCGGGAAGCGACGGAACAGGCTAATCTTCCCAAACCGCAGGTGCGCCGCCTTCAAAGGCGTTTCCGTTGCGCCAGTCACAAGGTGCTTCTTGCATCTCGAGATGCAGGTTGTTTCCCGTGTATGGATTGGCACGTGCGAGGTCCTCGTTCACTTCAATTCCCAGACCTGGTGCAGTGGGCGGGATCAGAAAGCCATCGTCAAATTTGATGGTATCTCCGATGAGAGCGCGGTGATAGCTGCCACCGGTTTCGATCGTCTCGGCCAAAAGCAGGTTTGGGATCGATGCAGCCAGCTGAACATTGGCGGCCCATTCAATGGGACCGGCATATAGATGCGGCGCCATTTCAGCGTTGAACACTTCGGCAATTGCGCTCAGTTTTTTGGCTTCCCAGATGCCGCCAACACGCCCCAATGCAGGTTGCAGGATTTGGGCGCCGGCTGATCTCAGGACCGTGGCGAATTCGGACTTTGTGCACATCCGTTCGCCTGTTGCCACAGGAATTGATGTCGCCTGCGCCACCTTGGAAAATTCAAGCAGATTATCTGGTGGGATGGGCTCTTCGAACCAAAGGGGTGCATAGGGTTCGATTGCTTGCGCAAGACGAATGGCGCCACCCGTGGTAAATTGACCGTGGGTTCCAAAAAGAAGATCGGCGCGGTCACCGATAGCCTCGCGGATGGCTTTGCAGAAGGCGGCAGAGCGATCGATGTCGCTCATTGCGGGATGGTGTCCTCCGCGTAAAGTATAGGGCCCGGCTGGGTCGAACTTAACCGCGGTGAAGCCCTGATCGACGCGAAATGCAGCGGCTTCGGCTGCCATTTCCGGCGACGTCCAGAAATCGGATGGATTGTGATGATCTAACGGGTAAAGGTACGTATAGGCCCTTATGCGCTCGTTCATCATGCCGCCAAGCAAGGCCCAAACTGGCCGCTCTTGGCATTTTCCGACAATGTCCCAGCACGCCATTTCCAGCCCGGAAAAGGCACCGATTACCGTGGGGTCGGGACGTTGGGTGAAGCCGGATGAATAGACCCTACGAAACATCATCTCGACATTCTCTGGGTTTTCACCCTGCATGTGCCGCGAAAAAACATCTTCGATCACCGCGCGCATTGCGTCCGGACCCACGGCTGCGGCGTAAACTTCGCCCCAGCCAACAATGCCGTCATCTGTTGTCAGCTTCACAAACTGCCAATACCGACCGCCCCAGCCCGGAGGTGGGGGAGCTGTGACGATGATTTCAAGGTCCTGTAACTTCATCGTCTCCCTCCGGTTCAATCGAAGAGGATCACGTTCCGACGCGCTTTGCCACTCTTTGTATCCGCGATGGCTTCATTGATTTGATCCAGCGACCAACGCCCCGAGATCAGGTTGTCGAGTTGTAATCGGCCCTGTTTGTAGAGGTCGACCATCCAGGGAATGTCTCTGCTGATTACGACATCGCCCATCTTCGAGCCGGTATATTGCGTGCCCATGTAAGCGACCACGTCCGGCGCCCATTGTGCTGTGTGTCCTGTATGAGGCATGCCCACGGCGACAAGGCGTCCCCCGAAGGCGAGATATTTCGGAGCGGTTTGATAGGCGGGGATTGCACCAACGGTCACCAACACAACGTCTGCGCCTGCCGGTGCGATCTTGCGCAGCGCTTTCCATGGCTTGTCATCCGTCGCCACGATCCCGTCTGTTGCGCCAAATTCAAGGGCATCGTCCAGTTTCGAGGGTTGCATATCCACGGCAACGATCCGTGCCGCGCCAGCAATTCGTGCGCCCTGAATTGCATTCAGACCGACGCCACCGGCGCCAATGACAACGACGGTTTCGCCTGCGCGAACTTTGGCCGTGTTGACCACTGCTCCGATCCCAGTGATCACACCGCAAGAGAGGAGGCTAGCCACATCCAGTGGGATATCCTCTGGCAGTTTTACAATCTGACTTGCATCCACGGTCACGTGATCTGCAAAGGCGCCGCAGTTCATCGCCGCCGCAACCGGGGTACCATCTGCGCGTGAAAGAGGTCCGCCGGGGTTTGGCGTCGTGCAAAGAACAGGACGACCGGTAGAGCATGACGGGCAGGTGCCGCAGGCCCGGATCAAGGACACCATTACCGGATCGCCGACCGCGTAACTGGAAACGCCATCACCGACTGCGCTGATATGGCCGGCCGCTTCATGTCCGTAAACCGCAGGCAGATCACCGCCCCAGCCTCCATCAGCGAAGGTAATGTCGGAATGACAAACTGCACAGGCTGCAAGTTTGACCTGAACTTCACCAAGGCCCGGGGCCGCCAACGTAAGCGTTTCGATTTCAAGCGGCGCGGCGAACTCTGTGCAAACTGCAGCTCGGATTTGGATTTCAGACATATGGCCTCCCGGTATTTCGCACAGCCTGTCACGCAAACGCGTCCCTGCATGTGTAAAAACGACTTAGATGGCGTGCAAGCGGCGCTTGGATAGGCTCCGGGTGTGTGAAGCCAGTTGCTGTGCGGGGCAGGGCTGCATAGGGTGCGCCGAGTTATCTACCAGGACTATAATTATGACCAAAGCCGCCTTTGCCCTGTTGAACGCTCGAAAAAATGGCGGCCTTGTTCCGCCGGACGCGCTTGAGGCAGTGACTGATCTGGAAACCGCCTACCGAGTTCAGGCCGAGCAGTTGGTGCTTTCGGGAGAGAGCGTTTCTGGGTGGAAGATTGGCGCCACAAGTGCCGCCGCCAAACAAGTATTGGGCCTGGATACTGCCGTATTTGGTCCTGTTGCGGATGGAACTGTCCATGAGGACGCTTCTGAGGTTCCATTGCAACCTGAGCAGGGCAACTTCATCGAGAGTGAGTTTACCGTCCGGTTGGCGAAAGATCTGCCGGAACGCGAAGAGCCCTACACATTTGCTGAGATCCTTGATGCGATAGGGTCAGTTCAGGCCAGTTTCGAGGTTGTGACCTGCCGGTTGCAGTCAGGGTTGGCTGGGGCTGGAAATCTTGTCGTGGCAGATTTTGGAGTGAATGGCGGTGCCGTCCTGGGCCAGCCGATTGCGCGCGAACATTGGGAAAACTTATCGGATATAACGGTCGTTCTTAGCGTTGATGGGGAACAAGCCGCTGAGGGTACAGGTGCTGGCACTGGCTGGGGGCATGTTTTTGATGCTGTCGCCTGGTTGGCCGCGCAGCAGTCTAAAATGTCGCGACCATTGAAAGCAGGTGATCTTGTCATGACGGGAACATGCACGGGGGTTTTGCCAATCAAGCCCGGACAGATACTCGAAGCAGATTTTGGCGGCCTTGCTTCGGTCAGGGCAACTTTTACCTGAAGCGCTGAGCTTCGCAAAAGCGTAGAAACCGGTCCCTAAGATGTGAGTTTCCAAGACATTTGAACGGTAGAATCTCACGCTATGTACGGGCGCCCCGTGCCAGAAAACAGGGCGCTCACGTTTGAAGACTATTTCGGCGGTCTTGTTTTATTCTAAAGGCTGCGCGCGTTCTACGAGCCGGGCAAAAAGGGACGCGCCCAGAGGGGCTATCTCGTCATTGAAATCGAATTCAGGGTGATGACAGATCGGTCCAATACCCTGCCCAACATTCAGGTAGCATCCCGGCCGCATGTTCAGCATGTAGCTGATATCTTCGGATGCCATACTCATGTTAGCATCATCTGAGACCATGTCGTCGCCTGCCAGTTCGCGTGCGACCTCGGCTGCGAAAGCTGTCTTTTCCGCATCATTTATTGTTGGGGGATATTCACGGCTGAATTCGAGTGTCGCTTCGACACCCATCGCTGTTCCAGTTCCCTTGCAAATCTCGGCAATACGGGTCTCTGCAAGATCTTGTAGCTCTGGTTTGAAATGCCGAACCGTGCCTTTCATCACCGCAGTCTCGGGAATGATGTTTGTGGCGGTGCCTGCTTCGAACATCGTGAGCGAGATCACCAGTTGATCAATTGGATCGGCATTACGAGACACGATCGTATTGATCGCTGTTCCGATTTGCATCGCTGCAGCCACCGGATCAATACATTCATGTGGGCTGGCGGCATGACCACCTTTGCCCGTGACAGTGATTTTAAACTCGGCCACCCCTGCCAGCATCGGCCCCGGGCGCGTTTCAATCCGTCCCGCTTCGATATCAGGTGCGTTATGCAGCCCGTAAACTTCGGCGATGTCGAACGTATCCATGATGCCTTCCTGCACCATCACTTCGCCACCGCCGCCGCCTTCTTCTGCCGGCTGGAAAATCAGGGCAACACGCCCTCTGAAATTACGTGTTTCATTCAGATAGCGCGCGGCACCCAAGAGCATGGTTGTATGCCCATCATGCCCGCAAGTGTGCGCGCGGCCGGGGATTGTTGAGGCGTATTCAGCGCCGCTTTCATCGTTCATCGGCAAAGCGTCCATGTCCGCGCGCAGACCTATTGTCGGACCAGCTCCCTGGCCTTCAATGATGGCAACAATGCCGGTTTTTGCGATGCCTTCGTGGATTTCTGTGATGCCCATTTCACGCAAACGCTCCACCACAAACGCTGCCGTGTTGTGGCATTCAAAACCTATCTCGGGGTACTGATGCAGGTGCCGCCGCCATGCGGTCATTTCGTCTGCGAAATCAGCAATTGCGTTAAGGGCGGGCATGTTTGGCACTCCTTCTGGGAACACCAGAGGCTAGCCCGATTCCGTGCTCTTTGTCAGCGATGAGTTTCGGGGCCGTGTGAGGAAAATTGCCAGACAAACGGCCATCAGAAGCATCGATAGTACAAATGGCGCCCCTGGCAGATAAGGCAGCGATGGCGACAGCGTGAAGGCTGCAAAAGTCTGGGTCATGACCAAGGGGCCGATTATGTATGCGACAGAACGGATGGAGGAAACGATCCCCTGAAGTTCGCCTTGCTGATTATCCTCCGCCTTACGCGACATTATCCCCTGAAGTGCTGGGGTCACCACCGCGCCAAGTGCCGTCAATGGCGTCAGGATCAGCACAAGCGTCGAAGAGGTCACGACCGCCAGGCACAAGAAAGCCAGAGCGTTAAAACAAAATCCCCAAAGGACTGTTCCGCGCTCACCAAACCAGGGCAGTACCAGTCGGATCAGACCACCCTGGACCACAACCATGGCTGTCCCAAACAAGGCAAGCGATAGACCAACCATACCGGGTTCCCACGCAAAGCGTTCCTGAGTGAAATAGGCCCAGGTCGCGGGGTAGACGATGAAGGCCAGTTCATAAAAGAAGAATAGCAGCAAATAGCGCGTCACCCCGGGCAGTTTGTTCAGAGCCTTAAAGGCGCCAAAAGGGTTTGCGCGCCGAATTTCGAACTTGCGGCGGATTTTATCTGTCACCGTTTCAGGCATCACGAACCAGCCGAGAAGCAGGTTCAGTATCGCAAGAATGGCAGCTGCCCAAAATGGCGCACGCGTCCCGAATTCCGCAAGCCCGCCACCTATTGCAGGACCAATCACGAAACCGATACCGAAGGCAGCGCCCATCAAGCCAAAGTTTTTGGCTTTCTCTTCAGGCTTTGAAATATCAGCAATGAAGGCCAGCGCAGTAGATTGAGTGGCTGCAGTGATCCCACCGACAAGGCGCGCAACCAGCAGCAGCCAAATGGATCCCGCGACTGCCATAACGATATAGTCCGCCGCCATCACTGCGAGCGAAACCAACAGCACTGGCCGTCTTCCAAAGCGGTCTGAGAGGTTGCCCACAACTGGTCCGAACAGAAACTGCATCACGGCAAACGAGGTGACGAGAATCCCGCCCCAAATGGCAGCTTCCCCAAGCGCGCCACCGTTCACCTCGCGAATGAGATCCGGCATCACAGGCAGGATTAATCCGATCCCGATCGCGTCAAGCACAAGGGTCAGAAAAATGAAAACAAAGGGCAGACGCGATTTCATGATTGATATCGTATGTTGGGACTATGGCTCACCTAAGCATGCTCAAACCGACATCAACTCCACCTGAGCAATATCAGACAACTGTTGCGCCAATGCCTTGGGAGCGGAAAAGAATGGAGAATGTGAAGTTGGCAGACTAAAGCATTGCGCATCGGGTAAAACAGCAGCCATCTGATATTGGAATGCCGGGGGGATCGCGCGGTCTTCCTCGCAGACAATATAGGCCTTGGGAATGTCTTTGGTTTTTTCCAGCCCTTCGATTGTCGTTCGTTGTGGCTTCAGAGCTTGAGGCGACAAATGTTCTGAAGCGAACTCGTAGGTTGCCGGCGGGCAGTCATGGTAGAAGAGACGCTCAATCTGGTTGGGGTCAAAGGTCATACTCAGGCCGTCATCGCTTCGCCGAATGGCTGGAAGCAGGGGATGATCATTGGCAAGCTGGCGCATGTCGCTCAGGCTGTGTCCTTCAATTGGAAGGTAGGCGCATAGAAAGATCAGCCCCTGAACCAGGTCTGGCCTATTCGCAGCTGCCTGAGTGATTGGGAACCCGCCCATGGAATGCCCAACAACGAGCGAGGGGGCCTCGAGCGCATCCACAATCGCGTCAGCGTAAGATGCAAGTGTTACATCGGCGAGTGGCGTGCGGTCCTGGCCGTGACTTGGAAGGTCAATGGCCTGCACGTCATGCCCCAACGCTTCAAGTGCCGGGATCGTGTCTTTCCAGCACCATGCACCATGGCACGAACCGTGTACCAGTAGGAACTTCGCCATCAGATATGGCCCGTTTCTTTCATGAAAGAGATCAGAATACGGGCATATTCTTCAGGCTTTTCGACATGCGGTAGATGTCCTGCGCCGCGTATCAGTTCGAACTTCGAGCCTGGGATCAGATCAAGTGTTTCGCGCACAAGGTCAGGAGGTGTGGATCCATCTTCGGAACCGGCAATCCCGAGTGACGGCAAGCGCAATCCACTTGTGGGCGTGATAAAGTCCGTTCCCGCAATCGCCGCAGCGCATCCGCACAAACCTTCAACATGCGTCGTCAGATACATGTCTCTCCAAGGCTCAACTGCGGGGCTGGCGGCAAACCCTTTAGAGAACCAACGTTCCATCGACATATCCGCAATCGGTTCCAACCCATCTGTGCGTGCCAGAGCGATACGTTCTTCCCACATCGCCCGGTTTCCGATCTTCGCCGCGGTGTTCGAAAGAACCATTGCACGCACCAGATCCATCCGTTTGGACGCGAGGCCTTGGGCAATCAACCCACCAATGGACAGCCCAACAAAGAGCGCATCCTTCATGTCCAAAGCATCCATGATGGCTTCTGCATCAGCCACCAGCGTACCCATTTTGTAGGGGGCCGGTGGTGCATCAGAGGCGCCATGCCCCCGCTTGTCCCAGCGTACGATCCGAAGACCGTTTGGCAAAAGTGGCAAGAGAGGTTTCCAAAGTTCCAGGGATGTTCCCAGAGAATTACCAAATACTACCGGGGCACCATTAGGGTCCCCTGTTTCAACTACGTTCAAACGCGTGTCGTTCAGATCCATCAATGGCATGGCTTAACTTTCCCCAAGGACCTGCGCGAAAAGATCGGCATCAACATTTCCGCCAGAGATCAGCGCAATGACGTTGTCGCCTTCTATCTGATCGCCATGATAAAGTGCTGCGGCCAATGCGACCGCGCCTCCGGGTTCTGCGACGAGCTTCAAGCGTTCAAAGGCGATCCGCATTGCGGCTTTCGCCTCGGCGTTTGTTACGACAATCCCGGGCCCGCAAAGCCGCTTCATGATCGGGAAGGTCAGTTGCCCGGGCGACTTGGTGATGATTGCATCACACAATCCTATGGCGGGCCCGGTAATCTCCTCGATCTGACCAGAAGCGATTGATCGGATCACATCATCGAAGCCTTCTGGTTCAATTGGGCGCGCTCGCATACTCGGCGCGTGACCTTCCAGTGCGAGCGCGATTCCACTGGTTAGGCCACCACCGCCGCAACACACGAGAACATCTGCCGCCTCAACGCCTTCAGCCTTGGCCTGAGCGGCAATTTCAAGCCCGGTTGTGCCCTGGCCCGCGATGACAAATTCATTGTCGAATGGCTTGATCAGGCTCAGTCCGCGTTCGGCACTGAGGCGTGCACCGATTTCATCGCGATCAACGCCGCCTGCACGATCATACAGTACGACTTCAGCCCCAAGGGCGCGGGTGTTGTCGATCTTAAGCCTAGGGGCATCTTCAGGCATAATGATAACCGCGGGAACACCGTGTTGCCGTGCGGCCAGTGCCACGCCTTGTGCATGGTTGCCGCTTGAGAAGGCGATTACCCCTTTTGCACGAATGTCAGGATCAAGGGCAGAGATTGCAGACCAGGCTCCGCGATACTTGAAGCTGCCCGTATGTTGTAGGCACTCAGGCTTAATAAAGACGCGCCGTCCAGCAATTTCATCGATGAATGGAGAGGACAAGAGCGGGGTTACACGCCCGTGTCCCTGCAGGCGCTCTGCTGCAGCTTCGATCATATTCAGGTTCATAGCATTGCCGCCCAAGTTTGAAGGATGAACACCGCTTCCGGCTCGTCCAGATAAGGAATATGTGCGCGATCAGGGACGTCAGCAAACAACATATCCGGTTGACGTTTGCGCATTTCGTTTGCGGTTTCTAAGGTCAGGAGATCCGAATTTGCACCCCGTATCAGCGCGAGAGGCATACCCTGCAGACCATCAAAGAACGGCCACATATTCGGCATTGGCTGCGCGCCTGCATCGATCAAGGCGTCGAGCAGCTTGGGGTCGTAGGTGATCTGTAATCCGCGCTCTGTTTCGACATAGTGCTTTCGGACCTCTTCCATCCAGCGCGCAGTGGGCACATTGGCAAAGCCCTTCATCAGGTTTGGCATCGCGGCGGCCATCTCGGTGTGAGATTTGAAGGCTGGGTTCTTGCCGATATAGGCGCTGATCACCGAAAGTCCTGCCGGATCGAGCTCTGGTCCGATATCAACAAGGCAAACGCCACGCAGCCGATCACGCGCCGCAAGTCCCAACCCCATCGCGATCAATCCACCGCGCGAGGTGCCTATCACTCCAACCTCGCGCAATCCCAGATGATCGAGCAGTCGCAAAGCATCCTGCGCCTCTTGCGGGATCGTATATGTTTTATAGTCCGCCCAGTCGCTTTGCCCGCGACCGCGATAATCCATCCGGATGACGCGGTAGCCTTTAAGGGCTGGCATCGCGTAGTCGAAATCGCGCGTTGTTCTCGACAGGCCTGCCAGACACAAGATTGGCTGGCCCTCGCCTTCGTCGGAATAGAAAAGCCGCGTGCCGCCGGGCGTTGTAATGTGGGGCATGGATCAGGCCTTTGCGAGATCGGGAATGGTCGTCAAATCGCTCAATACATGGGTTGGCGTGCCAGGCAAGCGGTCCATAGGCAAACCCATCCTGTTTACCCACACCGTTATGAACCCATAATGTGCAGCATAGGCTGCATCCCAACCATTGGACGAAACAAACAGGACTTCATTTGACGTACAGCCAAAGTGATCTCCGACCATGTCGTAAACTTTTCTGGACGGTTTGAAGACCGCCACGTCATCGACACTCAACGTGGCATCCAGCAAGCTTTCCAGTCCGGCGCCGGTCACAGCCCCATCAAGCATATCTTTGGACCCGTTCGACAAGATTGCGGTCTTGAAGCCTTGCGCTTTCAGCAAGGCCAGCGTGCGCAATCCGTCAGGGTAGGGCGGCAATTCCCAGTAAAGCGCCAAAAGGTCTTCGCGCAGTACCGGATCATTGGTGAAGCCGCTTGCTTCCAAGGCCCAGTCGAGGCCGTCTTTTGTGACATCCCAGAAGTCGCAATGTGTGTTGGAAACCGTGCGTAGCCACGAATACTCCAGCTGCTTGAGGCGCCAGTCCGAGGCGACTTTTTGCCAATGTTTTTCAAATTCCTCTCGGCCGGGTTGTTCGGCCATCGAGCGGGCTGCCCCGGCGACATCAAACAGCGTTCCGTAAGCATCAAAAACACAAGTTGTAATGGTCATGGCCTTTCCCCCGAACTGAAATCTGCCATGCAGTGGACTAAAGGAAAAGGGGCGCTGCAGCACCCCTTTCTTGTATCCCTATCATCTGACCGTGGGCGATTAGATGTTATCGACCTGCGGCATGCCCAATACGTGGAAGCCACCATCAACCCGTACAATTTCACCTGTTGTGCAGGCTCCAGCATCCGAGATCAGATAGACCGCCGTACCACCCACTGCTTCAAGCGTTGCGTTCGAACGAAGCGGCGCGTTTTGCTCGGTATGTCGGTAGGTTTTGCGTGCACCACCAATCGCAGCACCTGCAAGGGTCTTCATCGGGCCGGGCGAAATCGCATTTACGCGTATCCCGTCTGGACCCAGATCATTCGCCAGATAACGGGTTGTTGCTTCCAGCGCGGCTTTGGCGACACCCATCACGTTATAGAAAGGCGTGACCCGGTTTGAGCCGCCATAGGTCAGGGTCAGGATCGTACCGCCCTCTGTCATCATTGCATGCGCCCGACGCGTGACCTCAATCAGCGAGTAGCATGAGATATCCAGTGAATTCTTGAAGTTGGCCCGGCTCGTGTCCAGAAACCGCCCCGTCAGTTCGGCCTTGTCGGAATACGCGATCGCATGGACGATAAAATCGAGCCTATCCCAGCGGTTTCGCAGGACATCGAAGGCCGCGTCCAGCGACGCATCATCTGTCACGTCAACATCCACCAGAATGTCGGACCCCAGCGAGGCAGCCAGTGGTTCGACGCGTTTGCCAAACGCCTCTCCCTGATACGAGAAGGCCAGCTCGGCGCCAGCTTCCGCACAAGCTTTGGCAATCCCCCAGGCAATCGACCGTTCGTTCGCGACCCCGATGACGAGACCCCGTTTTCCGCTTAACACACCTGTCATTGCTGTACTCCCGGTCAGTCCTTGAATTTCGACATTACCAAGGTTGCGTTTGTTCCGCCAAACCCAAAACTGTTCGATAACACGCTGTCCAGCTCAACACCGTCACGCAGCTCTGTGACGATCTCTTCGGGCTCGATTGCCGGGTCCAATTCTTTGACGTTTGCAGATGCCGCGATGAAGCCCTTCTCCATCATGATCAGGGAGTAAATTGCTTCATGCACGCCTGTCGCACCAAGCGAGTGTCCGGTGAGCGATTTGGTTGACGCCATAGGAGGGGTCGAACCTTTGCCGAAGACGCGCCGTACGGCTTCGACTTCGGTTACATCACCCACAGGTGTCGAAGTGCCGTGCGCATTGATATAGTCGATCTTCCGACCTTCCGGCAGCGTCGCCACGGCCTGACGCATCGAGCGTTCGCCGCCTTCGCCGGATGGGGCCACCATATCATGCCCGTCCGAGGTCGCGCCGTAGCCGGTCACTTCGGCGTAGATTTTCGCGCCACGCGCCTTGGCATGTTCCAATTCTTCAAGCACGACTACGCCACCGCCACCTGCGATTACGAAACCGTCGCGGGTCGCATCAAAGGTGCGCGACGCGGTTTCAGGGGCGTCGTTGTATTTTGAGGACATGGCACCCATCGCATCGAAGAGGCATGATAGCGTCCAGTCAATCTCTTCACCGCCACCTGCAAATACAATGTCCTGCTTGCCAAACTGGATCAGTTCGGTGCCATTGCCGATGCAGTGCGCCGAAGTCGAGCATGCCGATGTAATCGAGTAGTTCACGCCTTTGATCTTGAAGGGCGTCGCTAAGCAGGCCGAGTTGGTAGACGACATGCAGCGTGTCACCATGAATGGTCCCATGCGCTTGGGCGACTTCTTGGTTTTCACGGTCTCAAATGCAGTAAAGAAGTTCGATGTCGATGGACCACCAGACCCCATGACAAGACCAGTGCGCTCGTTCGACACATCGCTGTCTTCCAGTCCTGAATCCGCGATCGCCTGCTCCATGGCGATGAAGTTGAAGGCAGCTCCGGGCCCCATGAAGCGCAACTGACGCTTGTCTATGTTTTCAGCGAGGTCGATCTTGGGGACGCCATGAACCTGTGAACGAAACCCGTTCTCTGCATAGATTTCTGAGAACGAAATTCCCGAGCGCCCGGCGCGCAGACTGTCTTCAACCTCGGTGACATTGTTGCCTATGGGCGAGACAATCCCGATCCCGGTGATAACGACACGGCGCATGGAGCTCTCCTTCTGGTATGACGGCCTCGTGTGTAGGGGAGCACAAGTTTGGGGGCAAGGGGAGGGAAGGATCGAATAGGGCAGTTGAGCTTAAGGACTTAGCTTACGCAGCGACACTGTTCTCGGCACGTTCCCTATCGTCTGTAGATCAAAAAAGGCGAGCTGCGTTAGTCGCTGGCCCGCCAAGGATAGCGCATTTTAGTAGGTGTCTCAGCTTTCGCTCAGCGCAACTTTCATCCCTGTCACCTGATAAATGACCTCGCCATCCGCTTCGACGATCCCATCGGCGACCCCCATGGTCAAACGCCGCGTCTGCACGGCCTTCGTGAAATCAACCTTATAGGTCAACATTTTCCGGTCAGGACGTACCATTCCAGTAAGCTTCACCTCGCCAACACCCAGGGCGTACCCACGCCCCTGCCAGCCGCGCCAACCTAGGTTGAACCCGGTCAGCTGCCACAAACCATCCAGCCCCAAGCAGCCTGGCATGATCGGGTTGCCTGGGAAGTGGCAGTCGAAGAACCAAAGGTCTGGTGTGATATCGAATTCGGCGACCACATGGCCCTTCCCATGCAAGCCGCCATCACCTGAGATATCCGTGATCCGGTCCATCATCAGCATCGGTGGCGCAGGCAGTTGTGCATTCCCGGGGCCAAAAAGTTCGCCACGGGCGCATTGTAGAAGACCTTCCTTGTCGAACGAGGTGGGGTACTGAGTCATGCGGGGCGCCCTCCCTGAGGCACTAATTGTAGGTTTCGGATCGTTCTGGCCGATCTACCACCGCCTTTCGGGCAGTGACAAGACCGCTTCATTCAAACGCAACATGCCAGTTGCGAGCCAATTGCAATTGAAATCTCGCGAAATTCGCGCATATATATGTCGTAGAACAAAGGAACCGCGATGCGCCACGATCCCATCATTCGCAGCACTGATTGGCTGAACGCCGGTGGTGTGCGCCCCACGCGTCAGCGTGTGGCCCTTGCGGCTCTTCTGGTCGGAGACGGCAAACCACGCCATGTGACAGCGGAAAGTCTTTATGAAGCTTCCAGCCGGACCGGTGAGCGTGTATCTCTTGCGACAGTTTACAATACGCTACGTGCCTTTTGCGAAGCGGGCCTAATCCAAGAGATAACGGTTGATGGTTCCAAGAGCTATTTTGATACCCGCATGGACGATCACCCCCATTTCTATTGGGAAGAAGACGGTCGCCTGACAGACGCGCCAAAAGAAGCCCTGGAGATCGCCAGTCTGCCGACCCCACCCATGGGAACAGAAATTTCCAAAGTCGACGTGGTGATCCGCCTGCGCGCCAAGTCCTAAAGCGCGACCTTTCTGTGTTCCGAAGCAGATGCGTATATCGCAGCTTCGATTTCTAAAACTTCCAGATAGTCCGCTGCAGTGTTTTCAAGTGGTGCGCCGGTTTTGAGTGCGTTCAGAACGTGGTTCTGAAGGGCATAGACACAATCGCCTGCAAACCCTTTGTATCCACGGGCCGGCAGCAATGTGTCAGCTTCGCTGTGTCCGAACCGCCGTAACCGCAATGCACCGTCCCCGCTGAGCGTGATTGTCCCCTCGGTGCCTTCAGCGTAGAGCTCGCCAAACGTAAGCCTTGGATTTTCTGTGGCGTGGTCCAGCAAACGGTTTCCGTCAAAAATTGCGCGAACCGGGTATCCACCGCCGTCATGGTCAAAGATTATGATCCCGGCGTCTTCTCCCATCAGCACTGGGTTCATCTGGCGTAACTCCGCATACACCGCCAGAGGGCGTCCGAGGAGAAACCGAAAGGTGTCTACCCAGTGAACTCCGGTTTCACGGATGAGCAGACGTTCCATGTCCCGGAACGCGGGTTGGCGGTCTGCATACGCGTCTGGGCCCTGACCATCGCCGGTGCGGAACCGAAACGTGATTTGATGCAATTCGCCAATCCGTCCCGTATCAAGTGCGGCTTTCAGGCTGCGATACCAGGGCTGCCATCGAAAGTTCTCGTGTATGATCAGAGGGATGCCCGTTGCCTGGGCCTCTGCAGTAATATTTACGGCCTCATCAACGTCTTGGCAAAAGGGCTTTTGGCAAATGATGGCTTGGACGCCAGCCGCGAGACATGTTCGAATTGCACGCGCCTGTGCATGTGGAGGTATGATCAGGTCGACAATGTCCGGCTTTGCAACGCGCAGCATGGTCCCGAGATCGCCAAAACCTGGTATATCAAGAGCTTCGACCAATCTGGGGTTGAGATCTGAAACGCCAACAAGTTCTGCACCCGTTAAACGCTGCCAGGCTTCGATGTGGAATTGCGCAAAATAACCCGCGCCCAGACAGGCAACGCGTGTCATTCCAGTGCGGCCTTAATAGCGGCACCGACTTCGTGGGGCCTGACGCTCCCACCAATGTCGTCGGTCAATCCCTCACCCTCACTCAGTACCTGTTCAATGGCATCAATCAGCTTACCTCATCACTTTGCACCCACAACCTTTACACGTGAGAAAAATCTGGCGTTACGTAATACTACAGAGGACGGGATGATCTGGTGCCAGATGCATGGCAGCTCGGCCGGGCTGAAAGGTTTATAACGGATCCAAATCATGAAGCTCCATATCGCATGGACATGCGTTATGTGGCTTCTCAGACGCGAGGTTGACCATTTCGAAGAATGCGAGCACTCGAAAGTTGGAAGTCGCAAAATGTGTCGGACTGGTCCGACTGGACACCGGAGGAGCGCTCGAGCCGCCTGGATCAAGATCCAACAAAGGCTTTTGCCAAATTACTGATCAACGATTTTGCGGAGTTCGGTCTTCAGCACCTTGCCATAGTTGTTTTTTGGCAGTTCATCGATTTGCCGATACGTCTTGGGTCGCTTGAACCGCGCGATATGTTCACGGCAATGCCTGTCCAATGCCGCCTCGTCTATTGCGCTGTCGGAGACAACGAAGGCAACGACGATCTCACCCCATTCAGGATCTGCCCTGCCAACCACTGCGACTTCGCGAATGCTTTTGTGGGTCAAAAGTACCTCTTCCACTTCGCGTGGATAAATATTTGAGCCACCCGAGATGATCATGTCTTTCGATCGATCCGTCAGGGTCAGATACCCCTCTGCGTCCAGGCTTCCCACGTCTCCGGTACGTAGCCAGCCATTGATAAGCGTTTTTGCGGTTGCGTCGGGGTTGCGCCAGTAACCCGGCATTACAACGGACCCCCGCACCATGATCTCGCCAATTTCGCCCGCTGGCAGGTGCGTGCCATCGTCATCGCCGATGGCGACTTCAGCTGCCGCTTGTGCACGACCGACAGAACCAAGCCTCGCACGCCATCTTGGGTGATTGCGATCCGACACATCGTCCCTGGATAGGGCTGTGATCCCCATCGGGCACTCGCCTTGTCCATAAATTTGCACGAATTTCGATCCGAACCAATCCACCGCTTCGATGATATCAGCGTTATACATGGGGCCGCCGGCGTAAACGATGGTGCGAATGCCATCCGCTCGGTCGCCCCTTGCCTTGGCCACGTCGGTGAAGCGCCGGACCATTGTTGGTGCCATAAACATGGAAATAGGTCCGTGTTCATTGCCCAGATCGAGCACTTCATCGGCATCAAATCCGGCCGAGACCGGAAAAAGGTGCTGAGCGCCCTTTAAAACGTGTACCATGTTGTAGATGCCGGCGGCATGACTGATCGGTGCGGCGTAGAGTATCGCGTCATCAGGATATACCTGATCCACATCCGCAAGGTAATTCAACGTCATCACTGACAGCATACCATGGGTGATCTGAACGCCTTTGGGCTGCCCCGTGGTGCCAGAGGTGTAAAACAGCCATGCCAAGTCGTTTGGCGCGCGATCGGTGAGCGGGACCGGATCTGACAAGGACATTTCGCTAAACATTTCACCTTTCAAATCGACCAAAGGTACGTCAGTGATCTTGCTCAACGGCGCACCGGGATCTTCGGTAACAAATACAAGCTCAGCCCCCGAGTTCTCCAGAATGAAAGCTGCTTCGCGGGCATGTAGCTTTGCATTCACCGGCACCACCGCTGCGCCTGCATGCCAGATCCCATAAAACGCAATCAGGTATTCGGGAATGTTCTTGGCAAAAAGCGCCACTCGGTCCCCGGGGCGGACGCCTTTGGATTTCAAAGCGCCTGCAACTGCTGCAGCCTTCTGGGCAAAGCCTGAATAAGTTTCACAAACTTCTGCTCCAAGGCAAAGTGCAGCCGCATCGCCACGCAAATTGGCGTTACGGTTCAGCCAGATTGCAAGGTTCACGTTTCTTCTCCCAAGACCAAGACATATTTAGAGTATCGTGCTTGTGACTGCATGCTAGCGGTTTTCGCGCGGTGCACAGCGCGACTTGTGTTGCAGCGCACCTTTCTCTTTTTCGCGGACGTCGATAGCTAGGGGCAAATTGACAAGGTATATGTGATGATCCCAATCCTTTCAGTGCAGAAGCTTTCCAAGACTTATGAAGGTGGTTTCACGGCACTTTCCGAAGTGTCGTTGGACCTAAAGAAAGGGGAAATTCTGGCCCTGCTCGGTCCGAATGGCGCGGGGAAAACAACATTAATTTCAGTCGTTTGTGGGCTTGTTTCGCCAAGTTCTGGAACTGCGGTCGTTGGTGGGCATGACATTGTCGCCGATTATCGGGCCGCGCGGAGAATGATTGGCCTTGTGCCTCAAGAGGTTGCTTTGGAGCCGTTCGAGAAGGTTCACAATACCGTTCGCTTTTCACGCGGTCTGTTTGGCAAGCCGCGAAACGATGCCCGTATCGAAGAAATTCTTAGGCAGCTTTCGCTTTGGGATAAAAGGGATGAGCCCGTGCGCGCGTTGTCTGGCGGTATGAAGCGCAGGGTTTTAATCGCAAAAGCGCTTAGCCATGACCCGCAGATCCTGTTTTTAGATGAGCCCACCGCTGGCGTGGATGTGGAGCTTCGCAAGGATATGTGGGCCATCGTCCGCACGTTGCAGGAAGATGGTGTCACGATCGTACTGACCACACATTACATTGAAGAAGCTGAAGCGATGGCCGATCGCGTCGGCGTTATCAACAAGGGGCAGATCCTTCTGGTGGAAGAAAAAGACTCGCTGATGGAGCGGATGGGCCAAAAAGAACTGCGCATCAAACTTGCAGAACCCGTTACCGATCTTCCAAAATCCGTCGCCGCTTATGGTGTTCGCGTCGAAGGTGATGGTTCACGGTTGATCTACAGCTACGACGCGCATGATGCGCCTCCGCGGATCGCACCGCTCCTGAGTGATCTGCAGAGGGAGGGATTGGAATTGATCGACGTGCAGACCCGCCAAAGCAGTCTCGAGGAGATTTTCGTCGATCTGGTGAAGGAGCCTGCAGCATGAACTGGCAAGCAATCCGCGCCATTTACGTCTACGAAATGTCACGCACGTTCCGGACCCTGATGCAGTCTATCGTGTCGCCGGTCATTTCGACCTCGCTCTATTTTGTTGTCTTTGGGTCGGCCATCGGAAGCCGAATTGAATCCGTAGAAGGCGTAAGCTACGGGGCATTTATTGTGCCCGGTCTGATTATGTTGACTGTCATGACACAGGCGATTTCAAACGCATCATTCGGGATCTACTTTCCAAAGTTCATAGGAACGATCTTTGAATTGCTGTCCTCACCGATCTCTTTCATCGAAATCGTTATTGGATATGTCGGTGCCGCTGCGACCAAGTCACTGATGATTGGTCTGATCATCCTGCTGACGGCGTCATTTTTTGTCGATGTACGAATCCTGCACCCGGTTGCGATGATCGCGTTCCTTGTTCTGACCTGCATCAGCTTTTCGCTTCTGGGGTTCATTCTGGGTATCTGGGCCGACAATTTCGAGCAGCTTCAGTTCGTACCTTTGTTGATCGTCACGCCATTGGTCTTCCTTGGGGGGTCCTTTTACGCGATCAGCATGTTGCCAGAGATTTGGCAAACCGTGACGTTATTCAATCCGGTAGTGTATCTGATCTCAGGCTTCCGGTGGAGCTTTTATGGCACGGCGGATGTGGGCCTTGTGTTCAGCTTGGGCATGATCACGCTCTTCCTACTGATATGTTTGGGCATCATTTGGTGGATCTTCAAATCCGGTTACCGAATCAAGCCTTAGGCTGGCATCTGCGCCGCGCCTGAGAAAAAAAATTCTCGCCTCACAAAAAGGTGTGGCCGGATCATCAATTGCATCGTTACCTCTATACCAAGGTGGACAATAATCGGGCGTCTGTAGACTGAGGCGCGTACTTTTGGAGGATCACGTCATGCCGATTGAGAGCGACATCCTTGGCCCTATTGTGAACCGTCGCACGATGATTGCAGGGGTTGGTTCACTGGGATTGACGGCCATGATGCCTGTTTCAACGCGTGCACAGGCCGTAGAGCCTTTTGTGATCCCGCGCGAGTACTTGCCGACCCGGGTCCGTATAACCGAAGGGTTTTCCCCAGGCACAATCAACGTCTTCACAAATTACCATTTGCTGTACTGGATTGAGCCTGGCGATCAGAAAACTGCGATCCGGTACATCATTGGCGTCGGTGAGCTCGGACGCCAGTTCAATGGTTCTGCAACAATTCGGCGTAAGGAAGAATGGCCCAGCTGGACGCCGACACGCAACATGATCCGACGTCGTCCCGATCTTTACGCACCTCACGCAGGCGGAATGCCTGGCGGTCCAGGAAATCCGCTGGGATCGCGTGCGCTCTATCTCTTTCGGGGTGGGCGAGACACCCTTTATCGGATTCATGGCACCCATGCGCCGCACACAGTTGGTAGCTCGATCTCAAACGGGTGCATCCGACTTTTCAACAGCCATGTTGAGGACCTGTACGAACGTGTTCCATTGGGCACTCGCGTTATTGTGCACAACGATCCTTTGCCTTCTGGTTGAGTGCTCGGCTCACGCGTCTGCTCAAAACATTTGCGCTACGCTTAGTGTTTATGCATTTCTAACAGGGCTGGGTTCTGACATGGGCCCGCTCAATTGACGATGCCATAGCATCGCGCCAACGCTGTCTGGCGCGATCCCCGCCTAAGGGGGTCAGTCCGACACATCGAAGGAGATCGCTTTGTTTGCACGCTTCACTCAGGCTTTCGCTGCTGCTGCCCTAATGGCCGGCGCTGCGTCTGCTCAAACCTCTGTCCCATTTGCTTTGGACTGGAAATTCGAGGGGCCATCTGCGGCCTACTTCGCGGCCATTGATAACGGTCACTTTGCCGCTGAAGGTCTGGATGTGACCATCGAGGCCGGTTCTGGGTCCCGTGAGACCATCCCAAAAATTGCCACAGGCGCCTTTAACATCGGCTTTGGCGACATCAATTCGCTGATCACATTCCTAGATGCGAACCCTGGCGCGCCAGTGACCGCTGTCATGATGATTTATGACAAACCACCATTTGCCATCGTAGGACGTCACAGCCAAGGGGTATCAGAACCCAAGGACCTCGAAGGACGCATCCTTGGTGCTCCGCCCCCTGATGGCGCTTGGGCGCAGTTCCCGGCATTTGCCGCGGCAAATGGCCTTGATGTCGATGCGATCACCGTCGAACCCGTTGGTTTTCCAACCCGTGAACCGATGCTGGCCGAAGGTCAGGTTGATGCGGTCACCGGTTTCTCGTTCAGCTCTTATCTGAACCTCGTGCGTCTTGGCGTGCCAGAAGATGACATCTCGACCATCCTGATGGCGGATTATGGTCTGGCGCTTTACGGCAACGCGATCCTCGTCAACACCGAGTGGGCAGCTGAAAACGCTGATACGGTCACTGGCTTCCTGCGCGCCGTTGCAAATGGCTGGAAAGACGTCATCGCGGATCCAGCAGCAGGTGCCGCGGGCGTTATCGAACGCAACCCGGCGGCTGATGTGGCTTTGGAACAACGCCGTCTGGAGCTGTCGATCAACGCCAATGTGGTGACGGATTACACCATGGCCAATGGTCTGGGCACGATTGATGCGGACCGGTTCGCGACAGCGATTGATCAGCTGACTGCGAATTTCGAGTTCCAGAACGATCCAACCCCGGATCTTTACTTCACGGATGCGTATCTGCCCACCGATGGCAGCCTGATGCTGAAGTAAGATAAACCCAAAACAGAAGGGCGGGGCAGTGGTCCCGCCCTTCTTGTGTCTACTGACGGAAAGATCCTTCATGACCGACATGCCCCAGATTGCGCTGCGCAACGTCACCCATGCCTACAAGACAGACGACGGTCCGCTTCCGGTTCTACGAGATCTGAACATCGACATTCCAGAAGGGGAATTCTGTGCTGTCGTTGGCCCGTCGGGCTGCGGCAAGTCCACCCTGACACGCTTGATCGCAGGTCTTATGCGAGCAGATGAAGGTGACGTGATCCTGCATGGTGAAATGGTGAAAGGTCCAAAGAACACCGTTGGGATGGCCTTCCAGAACCCAGTTTTATTGGAATGGCGCACGATCATGGACAACGTCCTTTTGCCGTTGGAAATCGTACCGACTAAACTGACGAAGGCTCAGCAGCGCGAACGTGCCATGAGTTTGCTGGAATTGGTGGGGCTTAGGGGTTTTGAAGATAAGCGCCCCTCTGAGCTATCAGGCGGCATGCGCCAGCGCGCGTCGCTTTGCCGGGCCATCGTTCACAAACCCGAGGTGTTGATCCTTGATGAGCCCTTTGGAGCGCTTGACGCTTTCACGCGTGAGGACCTCTGGCAAACGATGCACAATCTGCGCGCTGAAGAGCCCTTTACCGCGCTTCTGATCACACACGATCTGCGCGAGTCGATCTTTCTGGCGGATGAGGTCGTCGTGCTTTCGGGCCGTCCCGCCACTGCGCAATACAAACTGAAGGTCACCTTCGAAGGTGAGCGCAAGCTTGATGATCTTTACACGCAGAAGGCCACCGACATGCTCTCGATCTTGCGCCATCAAATCGAGATCGCACAAGGCCGCGTGCCCAATGACAATTCCGGCGGGGAGGCAGCCTGATGTCGAGACGGCAATTTAACCAGATTCTAGTGCCAACCATTGCGGTCGTTGTTTTTCTGCTGCTTTGGGAGCTGCTTGTCTGGGCCAACGGTTGGCCAAACTATGTTATGGCCTCGCCCAGCGATCTCTGGCCGGCCTATGTGCGCTTCAGTGGCCTCTTTGTCGAAGCGTCTTGGGAAACGCTTTGGCGGACCGTGGCGGGGTTGGGTCTTGCGATCATATTTGGCACTTTAATCGGAATGATCATGGGGTTTTCGCGCACAATGAGAGATGCGCTCTACCCTTTGCTCGTGGGTTTTAATGCTATTCCAAAGGCCACAGTCGTACCTATCATGGCGCTTCTTTTTGTGGGCCAGCATGACTTCAACACAGTGATGCTTGCCTTCATGATCTCATTTTTTCCAATTGCAGTTTCTGTTTCTATTGGACTGTCAACGCTTGAGCCAGAATATCGGGATATACTGCGATCGCTCGGTGCCTCAAAACTCACGATTTTCTGGAAGATCGCATTGCCTAAAACGCTGCCCGAGTTTTTCGGAGCTCTCAAAGTTGCTGTGACGCTCGCCTTTATCGGTACCAATCTGATGGAGATTGTTTCGCCTCATGGGCGCGGTCTTGGTGCGCTTTTTGACAGCGGAAAGACCAACTCGGACTATCCGCTGATGTTTGCGGTACTTATTGTGCTCGCGGCGCTCGGGATTTTGTTATTTTACGTTGTGGTATTTCTTGAGCGCATCTTTGCTGGCTGGGCGGAACGTCGCGAGACCTGAGCAATCCAGAGGAGGCCGCTGGCCTCTTATTTGGGTCTTCCGGAGCTGGGTTACGCGAACGGGTCCTCCGGATACCGAACATCGGCAAGATAAAGGCCCTGTGGCGGACAAACGGGCCCACAGGCCGCACGATCGCGCGCCTCCAAGGCAGTTTTCACGTCATCCGGGGACCAGGCACCCGCGCCGACCCGCTCTAACGTTCCTACAAAGCTTCGAACCTGATTGTGCAGAAACGATCGGGCCACCACCTCAAACCGATACTCGACGCCGCCAGGGTAGGCGTGTTGTGTAACCTCAAGCCGATCTAAGGTCTTCACAGGCGACAGGGCCTGGCAATGAGTGGCGCGGAAGGTTGTGAAATCGTGATTGCCGATCAAATGTGCCGCGCCCGCCTGCATTGCGTCCAGATCAAGCGGATGGTTCACGCGCCAGACAGTATCACGATCCAACACCGTCGGTGCGCGACGCGAGATCAGCCGAAACATATAGCGTCGCTCAAGGGCATCAAACCGGGCGTGGAAGTCAGGCCCAACCTCAGCACAATCCACAATTGACACGGGTTGGGGTTTCAAGTGGTAGTTTAACGCTTCAGATAGCCGAAAAGGGGACCAGTCCTTTTTCAGATCCACATGGGCAACCTGACCTGTCGCGTGGACGCCTGTGTCTGTACGACCCGCCGCCGCCAAGGATGGTACATTGCTTTCCAGCTTCTCCAACGCAGCTTCGATCGCGCCTTGCACCGACGCAACGTCTTTCTGACGCTGCCATCCGGCAAAGGGCGTGCCATCATATTCGATTTTCATGGCAAATCTCGGCATATCTCACGCTCTAACGCTCTGGGGAAGCGGGCACAATCCTTCCCCTCTCCCTATACAGCGCTGGCATGGCTTCCTATCTAGGGGTGGGATACGAGAAAGGACAGTCGTGGTTCTGACACGAGTTACTGATGAGTTGGCGCGCGGTCTGGAAACCGTTCAGGGCGCAGTCAGCGAGGCGCTGTTCGAGCCTGTGATACGGCTGGGCGTTACCGGTCTTGCCAGATCTGGCAAGACTGTTTTCATTACGTCGCTCGTGGCAAATTTGCTGGACCGGGGGCGTATGCCTGCTTTATCGGCTGCCAGTTCCGGCGCGATCTCTGCGGCCTACCTGCGTCCACAACCGGACGACACGATCCCGCGTTTTCCATTTGAAGCTAATCTTGAAGCGCTCACAGGGGCCAACCCGCGCTGGCCAACGCCCACATCGGCAATCTCAGAGCTACGTCTTTCGCTGCGGGTCCAGCCACAAGGGTTGCTAGGGGCGGTTTCGGGCCCCCGCACAGTACATCTTGATATCGTGGATTATCCCGGTGAATGGCTTCTTGATCTTGGGCTTATGGATAAGACCTATGCGGCATGGTCTGAAGATACCCTGACCCGGATGGAGGTGCGCCCCGATACCAAAGCTTACCTAACACAGGCAGGAGAGGTTACGCCGGACACCAAACATGACGAGCCCCTCGCAGAAACGCTCGCCGCCAGTTTCACCGAGACTTTGCATAGCGCGCGTAAAGCAGGTTTTTCAGACTGCACCCCGGGCCGCTTCCTACTACCTGGCGAGTTGAAAGGCTCTCCTGCGCTGACCTTTGCCCCACTTCCGCCCTGCGAAGGCGCGCGACGTGGTAGTCTTTATCGCGAATTTGAGCGACGTTTTGAGGCCTACAAATCCCTGATTGTGAAGCCCTTCTTTCGTGATCACTTCGCGCGGATTGATCGGCAGATCGTTCTCGTTGATGCACTTGGCACAATTCATAATGGGCCCACAGCACTTGCCGATCTGCGCCAGACCATGCGCGATCTTCTAGGCGCCTTTCGCCCGGGTCAGAATACGTTTCTGACGGCTTTGCTAGGCCGCAAAGTGGATCGCATTCTCTTTGCTGCGACGAAGGCTGACCACATTCACCACAGCCAACACGCGAAGCTGACCGCCATCATGGACGCACTTGTAACTGACGCCCGCCGCCGTGCCGATTTTGCAGGGGCTCAAACAGCCGCGATGTCTATCGCTGCACTGCGCGCAACGGTTGAAGAAGAACGCGCCCATAAGGGTGCAACGCTGCCAATGGTGCGAGGAAGGCTGCTGGAGACCGGCAAAGACGCAGCCTTTCATCCGGGTGAACTACCCGATGATCCTTCGGTGCTTTTGGCACCGGCAGATGGCGATCCAGCCTGGTTGGATGGGGATTGGCAGGCGATGAGTTTTGCGCCTGGCAAAATGTCCCTGCGGGCGGGGGAAGGTCCACCACATATCCGCCTCGACCGTGCTGCTGAATTTCTGATCGGAGATCGTTTGCGATGACTCGGAAACCTGTTCTCATCGAACTTGACGACAGTGAACCGCCAATGTCGCCTGCTGTGGCGCCGCCAATCGCGGAACAGCGCGCCGTTCCTCAAGGTGAAGCGATGCAAACTTTGGCGCGCCTTTCTGCCCGACGCCCTAATCGTTTGGTGCGCCTCTTTTGGTCCAGTTTGATTGCTCTTCTCGCGTTCATCCTGTCAGTCTCGGCTTGGAATTTCGCAATGGGCCTTCTTGCGGCGAATCCTGTTCTTGGTTGGACCGCGACAGTTCTTTTTGGATTGGTGATTTTTGCGGCCCTGGGGCTCGCGTTGAAGGAATGGGTTGGGTATTCGCGTCTCGCGCGGCTTGACCGCTTTAAGAGCCGGGCGGAGGCAGCGGTCGGGGCACAAGACCTCAATGAAGCGCGCGCGTTGGCCCGCGATTTGAGCGCGCTTTATGCCAACAGGCCTGCCCTTGCCGACGCGCGCCAGCGCGTGAAAACTCGAACCGAAGAAGCTTTTGATGCTGAGACAGTGTTTGGCATCGCGGAACACACCTTACTTGCCCCGTTGGATGCGCGCGCGAAAGAAGAAGTGGCCGCTGCAGCCCGTCAGGTTGCGACGGTCACTGCGCTTGTGCCACTGGCGCTTGCGGATGTTGTCGCGGCCTTGACCGCAAACCTGCGCATGATCCGCCGCATTGCAGAGGTCTATGGGGGGCGTGCCGGAACTCTGGGAAGCTGGCGTCTGACCCGAACTGTCCTGACCCATCTCGTTGCAACCGGTGCAGTTGCGGTGGGTGACGATCTGATCGGTTCGGTTGCCGGTGGCGGGCTTTTGTCGAAAATATCACGCCGTTTCGGAGAAGGTGTTGTTAACGGGGCCCTGACCGCGAGGGTTGGCGTCGCTGCAATGGAGGTTTGCCGTCCGCTTCCTTTCACTGAAAACACACGTCCAAGTGTTTCGAAGTTGGTCTCACGGGCGCTGACCGGCCTTTTTGGAAAGGCTTCATAACTGAACCAGGCGACCTAATCGGGGTTTATCCTGACGTAATGGAATTGAGCGGACTTCCATACAGCTCAGCTCGGATGCGTAAGGTCACCAAGCGGGGTCGCCAACTTACCACGTACGAGCAATGACAATAATCTGGGCGTTGGTGGAATATGGCTGATCGGCGTCAGGACGTGGTCGCGGAGGATTGGGAGTACCGAGCTGTCGCTTTGGTATTGCGGCGTAAAACTTCTCGAAAGCGCTTGATAGAGCCAAACATGCATGCGGCGTGCACGATGATAACGCTCCCTGGCCTCGTTCAGTGGCCCCCGCTCAATTGCACGCGCTAGTGCCAATGCATCAAGCAACGCCATGTTCGCGCCCTGTCCAAGTTGTGGGCTTGCGCGATGCGCTGCATCCCCGATGTGAACGATGCCATCGCCATAAGGGCGCGCCAGCTGCCCATGGGAATATGTGGCAGGTGTCATATCCGTGGGCGAATTGATCGTTTCGAGGAATTTTTGCGCTTCAGGCCAAAGCGCGCGGGCTTCGCGCTTCCAGTCCTCCAGTTCCACGGCTTCCCAGTTTGCGATACCTCGTAAAGGCAAAGACCAGAAGACTGCGGCGATTGGAGAAGGATCATCGGGCAATTGCCCAAGTGGAAGAATACCCATCATCTTATTGGCACGGCGATAGCACTGGCGAAGTTCATCCCTTGGCAATTCTGTCCCGGTTGCCCAAGGAACGGTTCCCCAGACAGCGCCATAGGGTAGGGGACGTGGCTTAAGAGGGGACAGCGGTGAACTAGCCCCGGCGGCATCGACGATCAGGTCAAATTCTGAGGTGCGTTTTCCGCCTGCGTACACCAGTCTCCTCTTTTCGCGGTTCACGATTTCGGCGCCGTGTTCGATCTCCACACCGACCTGATGGGCTTTTTGGTACAAGACATGGAAGAGACTGGCCCGATGGATCGCGAGGCCGGTTTCGACGCCGCTTTTGTCGTAGTTAACGTCAAGCACGACCCGGCCGCTATCTGCCTCATGGCCCACCATCCGGTTCAATTGGGTTCCCAAGGCCCGAACACCGATTTCGCAATCTAGCGCAGCCAAGACCTCAAGACCAACTGGCTGCATCACCAGACCCGATCCTACAGGTCGCGGCGCGTCGAATTTGTCAAACACGGTGACAGGAAGATCTTGTTGCCGCAAAGCGATGGCCAGCGCGAGGCCTCCTATGCCGCAGCCCACAATTCCCACATGTCCCATCTTGCAATCCTTTTTGCGCCTCTTTGCCGGTAATGTACCGATCTATGTGCAGCAGGTAGCAGTGTGTCCTAAATCGCCGGAATGCCACACCCGCATGGTTGCCGCATTGCCATGCTTGCCGCTCCGTTCCTGCGGGCCTATAAGCCCCGTCATGACGCATCACACGGCGATCATTATTCGAATTATATGCCCGGCGCTCTAAGCAATCGAGCCGCCGGGATAAGGCGCTTGAGCTTTCGCGCCGCCCCCCATTCCGACCATACGACACGTATTCCAAAGGACGTCCGCAATGTGCGCTGACACCCCTGAAGCCCCCGACTACAAACACACTCTGAACTTGCCAAAGACCGATTTCCCGATGCGGGCCGGTTTACCCAAACGCGAGCCCGACTGGCTCGCCCGATGGGAGAAGATCGGAATTTATGACCGTCTGCGAGAGAAAGAGGGCCGCACCCCTTTCACGCTTCATGACGGTCCGCCATATGCAAACGGCAATTTGCATATTGGTCATGCGTTGAACAAAATCCTGAAAGATATGGTCGTGCGCTCCCAGCAAATGATGGGCAAAGATGCACGCTATATCCCGGGTTGGGATTGCCACGGGCTGCCAATCGAATGGAAAATCGAGGAAAAGTACCGCCAGAAGGGGCACGACAAGGACACCGTCCCAGTTGTGAAATTCCGCCGTGAGTGCCGGGATTTCGCCAATGGCTGGATTGACGTGCAACGCGAGGAGTTCAAGCGTCTTGGCGTGACAGGCAAGTGGGAAAATCCCTACCTGACCATGAACTACCATGCGGAGCGCGTCATCGCGGAGGAATTTCAGAAGTTCCTGATGAGCGGGCTTTTGTATCAAGGGTCCAAGCCTGTGATGTGGTCGCCGGTTGAGAAAACCGCATTGGCTGAAGCCGAAGTGGAATACAAAGACCGTGACACCGACGCGATCTGGGTTCCGTTTGCCGTGACTTCTGCACCTGACGGTCTTGCGGGCGACGTAACGGGTGCGGCCGGTCTCTCGGTTATCATTTGGACAACGACCCCATGGACGATCCCCCAAAACCGAGCAATCTGCTTCGGTCCGAAGATTAGTTATGGGCTTTACGAAGTAACGGGTCGTCCCGAAGAGTGCTGGGCGACAATTGGCGCACGCTACCTAATCGCAGATGCATTGGCCGACGAAGCCCTGCACGCTATGCGTTTGGACAACACCATGTACCGTCGCGTTGCTGATGTCTCTCCTGAGATGCTGGCCGAGTTTAAATGTGCGCATCCTCTGAGCGGTGCTGAAGAGGCCAACGGAGAATGGGATTTTGATGTTCCGCTCTTCCCGGGCGAGCATGTCACCGATGATGCCGGAACAGGCTTTGTGCACACCGCGCCGTCTCATGGTGACGACGACTATGCCATTGGTGTCCAGCATGGTCTGCCAATGACTTTCAACGTGCTTGACGACAGTTCTTATCGGGACGACCTGCCGTTCTTTGGCGGTGAATTCATCATCAAGCCAAACGGAAAGCCCGGTGGTGCGAACAAGGTCGTGATCGCGAAACTAATCGAGGTCGGTGGCCTTCTGGGACGTCGTCGGATCAAGATTTCAGACGCGCATTCCTGGCGCTCGAAAGCTCCTGTAATCCGACTGAACCGCCCACAGTGGTTCGCCGCGATCGACAGAGCTGTCGGGGACGGCATGGATGAGTACGGAACCACCATCCGCGAACGCGCACTGACCAGCATCGACCAATTGGTGACATGGACCCCACAAACTGGGCGCAACCGGCTCTATTCTATGATCGAGGCACGCCCTGACTGGGTTCTGTCGCGTCAACGTGCTTGGGGTGTTCCGCTGACCTGCTTCACGAAACGCGGTACAAAGCCCACGGATGAGGACTTCCTGCTGCGCGATCCGGAAGTGAACGCGCGTATTAACGCCGCGTTTGAGGAAGAGGGCGCGGATGCATGGTATGAAGAAGGCGCCAAGGCGCGCTTCCTCGGCAACCAGTACGATCCTGAGGATTATGATCAGGTCTTCGACATTCTCGATGTGTGGTTTGATTCCGGTTCAACCCATGCGTTTGTTCTTCGCGACCGCGAAGATGGGTCCGAAGACGGTCTGGCGGATCTTTATCTTGAGGGTACCGATCAGCACCGTGGGTGGTTCCATTCTTCGATGCTGCAATCGTGTGGGACGCGCGGACGTGCGCCCTATCGTGGGGTGCTGACGCACGGGTTTACGCTGGATGAGAAGGGCATGAAGATGTCCAAATCTGTCGGCAACACCGTAGCGCCTCAACAGGTGATCGACCAGTATGGCGCGGATATCCTGCGGCTTTGGGTGGCGCAGTCGGACTATACTGTCGACCTGCGCATCGGTGACAAGATCCTGAAAGGGACTGCTGACAGCTACCGCCGTTTGCGCAATACGATGCGTTTCCTGTTGGGCTCACTTTCGGACTTCACGGAAATTGATCGCGTTGAGACTGCGGATATGCCCGAGCTGGAGCGCTGGGTGCTGCATAGTTTGGCCGAATTGGATGAGGTCGTACGTGCGGGCTATGCGAAGTACGACTTCCAGGGCGTCTTTCAGGCAGTCTTCACTTTCGCGACCGTAGACCTCTCAGCCTACTATTTCGACATCCGCAAGGACGCTTTGTATTGTGATGGGGACACCCTAAGGCGTCGTGCGGCACGCACCGTGCTGGATATCCTCTTCCATCGTTTGACCACCTGGCTGGCGCCGGTGCTGGTTTTCACTATGGAAGAGGTCTGGCTGGAACGCTATCCGAGCGAGGAGAGCTCAGTGCATTTGGTCGATATTCCCGAGACGCCAGCAGCATGGCGCGACGTCGCTTTGGCGGCAAAATGGGTGGATGTACGCCGCGTGCGCCGACTGGTCACAAAAGGCATCGAAGTACATCGCGAGGCAGGATCTCTGGGGTCCAGCCTAGAGGCGGGCCCAACGCTCTACTTTGAAGACCCATCGTTGAAGGACACAATCGCTTCGGTGGACTTTGCGGATATTTGCATTGTGTCATCCATCCAGCTTGAAGATGGCCCGGGTCCGGCAGGCTCCTTCACGATTGACGACCTAGAGGGCGTACAGATGGTCTTTGCCAAGGCCGAGGGTCAGAAATGCCAGCGCAGCTGGAAGATTCTGCCCGACGTCGGCACCCACGCCTTCCCGGGTGTGTGTAAGCGCGACAATGATGCGCTGGTCGAAGCCGGGATGAACCCTGCGGATTTTGGAGGGTAATGGAGCTTTGGCGATCTAATGTATAGCGCTGTGCCTGACTGGGCTGGCACGAATGCGCCTGCCGGGGAGCGGGCAGGCGCAGCCCGGCCTATCGTCTGGATAAAACAGCGATGACTTACCGCGCTTCCATCGACACTCAATTCGGGCTCCTCACCGTCGTCACCGAAAACGACGCCATCACTGCGCTGCACTGGGGAGCCACCGCCACCTTTGATGACACGCCGCTCCTGCGTGAGGCCCTCTCGCAGCTTGCCGCTTATAACGAGGGCGCGCTCACTGAGTTCGATCTGCCCCTCGTCCCCGCAGGTTCTGACGCGCTCCAAGTCGTCCTCGCGGAGATCAGTGCCATACCGCATGGAAACACTGCCACCTATGGCGACATCGCCAAGGCCACTGGCCTCTCCTCCCAATCCGTCGGCCAGCTGTGTGGCGCAAACCCGATACCGATCATTATTCCCTGCCACAGGGTCATGGGCAGGAAGGGTCTGACTGGATTTTCTGGCAAAGGCGGGGTTGAGACCAAAGTCGCGCTTTTGCGGCACGAACATGCGGGCGGGTTCCTGATATGACCCTGGCAGTATTCCTTTCGGTACTGGCCGCTGCCTTCCTACACGCCGCCTGGAACGCTGCAATAAGATCGGGTGGCGACAAGCTTCAGGCGATGTTTCGTTTTACGATCTGCCAAGGTAGTTTTGGGCTTGTCCTGATTTTCTTTGTTCCATGGCCTGACGCACATGTTTGGCCGTGGATACTTGCCTCCAGCGTGATCCATCTCGCTTACCAGATGTTTCTTGGATACGCCTATCAGGAAGGAGACTTGAGCAGGGTTTATCCCATCGCGCGAGGCTCCGCTCCAATGATTGTTCTGGCTATCACTCTTGCCTTTGCGCTTGAAGCGGTGAACGCGCTTGAAACCTTCGGCAGTCTTATTCTGGGCTTTGGAATTCTTTTGATGGCGCGAGGGGTTTTTTTCAGTGGTGAAAGCCGCAGAATGCTGCCTTTTGCGCTTGGATCTGCTTGCGCCACCGCTGGGTACACGCTTGTGGACGGGCTCGGTGCCCGAGTCATGGGTGATGCCACCGGATATGTCGCTTGGATCTTGTTGGGCAGTGCGGTGCTTTACACGCCATTGGCTCTGGTTCTCCAGCCGGGCGTGATGGCGCGAACGTCATTGAAAACCTGGGGGGTCTCATATCTAGCCGGGGTTGCGTCATTTGTTGCTTACGCAATCGTTGTGTGGGGCATGACACAAGCGCCTATTGCATTGGTTGCGGCGCTGCGTGAAACCTCGATCCTCTTTGCGGTCCTGATCGGCTGGTTGGCCTTTGGCGAGAAAATGGATCGCGGAAAAGCAATCGCAGCCCTGATGATTGTGGCAGGCGTTGTGCTAATCCGGTTCTAGGCTTTTTTCGGAAACAATTGCTGCCCAACACCTGCGAACACCAGATAGATGCTGGTCACTACGAGACCCCAATGCGCCCAGCTTTGCGGATCAAACTCGACCCAGGCCGCCCACCCGGCGAAAAAAGTCCACGCCAGTGCCATCGGCAAGCTGACTGTCCGCCAACGTTCAGTGCGCACGGGATGTATAAATTTCAATGGCAGGAACATCGCGATTCCAAGTGCGGCAATGATCAGCATGCTTAGCCCGGTTGGCGGTTCCAGCGCAAAGAGCACCAGAACGACCATATTCCAGCAACCGGGAAATCCTTGGAACGAGTTGTCCGCGGTCTTCATCCGCGTATCAGCGAAGTAGATCACGCTGGCGAACGTGATGATCAAAAGTGCGAACCATCCGGTCCAGCCGGGCAGCAGGCCTGAATAAAACAGCGCAAAGGCAGGAATGAACACGTAAGTCAGATAGTCGATTATTAAATCAAGCAGCACGCCATCAAACTGGGCCGCATGTACTTTGACCTCGTACTTCCGGGCCAATGGCCCGTCGATCCCGTCCACGACAAATGCAACAACGAGCCAAACAAACATCATTGGCCAGTCTTCTTTGACGGCTTCCAGCATTGCGAGCATCGCAAATACGGCGCCAGTTGCAGTCAGAAAATGCACCGAGAGGGCGCGGAGGGCTACGGTTGTCATGGAAGCGTCATGTAGGATTTATTGGTCCGGATCAAGATGTGAACGCTTAGGCCCTCGGGTGAGCGCTTTGATAGACTTCCATCAAACGGGTCGTGTCGACCGCGGTATACGCTTGTGTTGATGAGAGTGAGGCATGTCCAAGAAGTTCCTGAATTGTGCGCAAGTCCCCCCCGGCGTTCAGAAGATGGGTTGCAAAGGAATGCCGCAGCGCGTGCGGGGTAGCCGATGGGGGAAGCCCCAATTGGGCGCGGGCAGTTTCCATCGCACGCGTTACCTGTCGCGGGTTTAGCGAACCTCCACGATGACCCAAGAACAAGGCTTGGCCCTCGGCAGGAGGATATGGAGAAAGCCCGAGATAGCGATCCACGGCAGAACGAGCTGCGGGTAAAACTGGAACCAAGCGCTCTTTGTCGCCCTTGCCGCGTATGCGCAAGACATCGGGCAATGGGGCATCTGAGCGTTGCAGACCGAGCGCCTCGGATATTCGCAAACCACAGCCATAAAGCAGCGTCACAATGGCGACGTCACGGGCCGCAATCCAGTCTTCTCGGGCTTGAGTATCGACCGTATCGATAACTGCCTTCGCGGCATCCGGTGCAAGAGGGCGAGGAAGTGGCTTGGAAAATTTGGGCGCGCGGGTGGACAGAATTGGGGTCGCATCGAAACCATCCTCGCGCGACAGCCATCTGTAAAAGGATTTCAGTGCTGATAATGCACGCGCGAGCGAGCGGGCACTCACGCCTGCGTCGCGGGTTCGGGCCATCCAAGCGCGCATTTCTGTCGGTCCAACCTCTGCCAGTGCGCCGCGTCCTGAACGGCCTCCCTGATAATCCGCCAGGAAGGTCAGAAATCCCATGACGTCCTGACGGTAAGCGATAAGCGTGGCGTCAGATTTGGCGTCAAGCGCGCGCCCTTTTTCCAACCAACTTTCCAGCGCGTCCGCCACGCCAGGGGCGATCAATGACATGGATTTAGTTTAGCCAATGACGCATTTGACGTTCGAAAACACTGGCAAAGAACGTTAGCAGTTCGGTGCCCTGGTTTGGGCGGAACTGATGTGGATCTTCAGATCCCAAAACAAGCAGGCCCGGCAAGCGTCCTGTCCCGAAGTCTAGCTTCATCAGGGCTTCGGATCGAATGAAATCAGATTTCGGTCCGTAGACCTCTTCGCGGACCGAACTCACTTGGCGTAGTGTCACCTTGCGAACTGGCATATTGCGGGAGTCGGTGATGTATGCGTCGATGGCGCCTGGCTCTACCGGCAACAGAACGCCTTCGATTGGTTCGGGTGTTGGTCCGGTGTGCGCCTCTTCACTCTCCAGCATAAGCCGAATGCGTTCAACGCGCAGAATTTCGGCGACTTCGGATCCTAGGTTTTGAAGAAAGCTCGTAAGGTCCATGGGATCCATCATTGCCAGAATGGCGCGATGAACCTGATTTGTACCCGATAGATTTTCGTAGGCCGCTGCGATCACGCTGCGATGGGTATCTTCAAGCCTGTTGAGCCGTGCTTCGAGCCGTTCCATAGCGATCGAACGCAGATCGACGACATTTCCACCAAGCGTTTGCTTGTTCGCTGCAATCAGCGCCTTCATGAGTTCTGGATCTTCGAGAACGACCTCTGGTTTCGCGAGAATCTTTTCGCGCACCGCTATGCCGGTGTTATCTGCCTGCTCGGCACTCATGGCTGCCTCCATGGGTTTTTTGTAGTTGCCCGCACTATAGCGAGGGTCGTGAGAAAATGCGCGCGTTTTCTTATGCGGCAGGGTTGCAGGCAAACAGGTGATGCGGTGAGGACTCAGGGGCGCGCACGATCGATTTGCGACATATGCACGCTTGAGCCGCAGGCGTGCTTCCAAACTTATGGGGTATTTGCCCTGTACGAACGCTCGCCGGATATTTCTAACGCTGGAGACAAAGATTAGCTGCGGCACCTTTCTCCGTTTGTTGCAGGCGCATAAAGTATTCTGCGCGTAAGTTCACGAGGTAGCCAAAAGTGTCTCAAGCAGGCTGCGCAAGTCTTTTCGCAGGTCCGCTAATCCGGCATGTGTCAAAGCTTCCATGCCAATCAGCGCACTATATAAAATCACCGAATTTGTTCGAGCAACTGCAGGATTTGCACCACATTGCTTAAATAGGGTTTCTAGATATCCAATCCGCAGAATGTTCACTTCATTGACCATTGCGGCGGCCAGTTCGTTGTATCGCGCCCAATCCCGAATAGCCGCTTCTACCAACAATCCGCCGTAGGGCTCATTTGCGTCGCCGGTTACGATCTCAACTAGATATCGTAGTTTATCCGCCCCACTCCCTCCGCGACTTTCAACCGCAGCAATACTGGCCTCAGATGCTTCCGCTTTCCACTGCTGCAGCATGTGCGTCTCTAAAGAGGCTACATCCCCAAAATGCCAGTAAAACGAACCCTTGCTAGCCTTCAGGTCACGCGCAAGTGCCTCTGCGCGGATAGCTTGATGACCGCCTTTGGTCAGAGCGCGAAAACCAGCTTTGATCCAAGCGTCAGGTGTCAGATCCTTTTTTGCTTTCATAAATTATACGGCACCGTATTGACGAAGTTGATCTCTAAAATTATACGGCACCGTATATTTTTCTCAGAGGTATGTCTATGACCAATAAAACGATTGCTGTTGCAGGTGTTCTATCTTTTGGATTGTTCGCTCTGCATGTCACTGGGGGAGGCCAGAGCGCTCTTGTCCCAGCACTCGAAAGTGATGCATCCGATTTAGTGAAGGCTTTTATTGCCGTCTCATTTCATGGCGTTACCGTCAATCTAATCATATGTAGCTTCATGCTTATGATGGCGGCTCGGTCAGAAACGCATCGCACGGTTCTGACCAGCTTGGTGATCGCAGATTATTTGGCATTTGCGGGACTGTTCCTGTTCTACGGCATAACCCGGCTGGGAACAGTTTTTCTTATGATACCTTGGACAATATTTTTGCTGATTGCCGTCGTCTCAGCGATTGGCCTATTTCGGACACGAGGCTCTCGTAATGTTTACGCGCAAGCCTAACGCCATCCATCCAAATCCTGAATTAGAGCCTGAAGAAGCCTTAATCCACAAGAATTGGACCGTCTCTGGCGGCTACTCAGATTGTAATTTATGTTGATATCCCAGTTGTAGCTACGTTGCCTGACTACTCTGCCAACCAAATGAAAAAAGTCGGGCACTGAAAGTTTGCAATCGGCATACGATTGGTGTGAGGCCCGTGCTTTTTTCACGTCCGTCTTCTTCCGTGGAAACTCGTACGCGATTTTGGTCGGAAAACTGTCGTCGAATTGCTGTGCCAGTCAGGTAACTACGGGCTCAAGGCCACCATTCACCTTTCTAGGATCAAATGTTGGCTTCGTGTTCTTTGCAAGGCTCGCCCAGCTTAACTTATCCTCGCGCGGAAACACCCGAACCCTCGATTTGGTTCGGGTGCATCGCTTGGAAGATTAAACGATCTTGATGCCAGCTTTTGCCGCATCTTTTAGGAACTGATCGAGCCCTTTGTCCGTAAGCGGGTGGTTGACCATCTTCTTGATCACGTCCGGTGGTGCGGTCATAACGTCGGCACCGATCTTTGCAGCTTCGGTGACATGGTTGACGGTGCGGATGGATGCAGCGAGGATTTCCGTATCAAACGCATAGTTGTCGTAAATTTCACGAATGTCCGCGATCAGGTCCATGCCATCAAGGTTGATGTCATCCAAACGCCCGATGAAAGGCGAAATGAAGGTTGCGCCTGCCTTGGCTGCCAGCAATGCTTGGTTGGCCGAAAAGCAGAGCGTAACGTTCACCATTGTGCCTTCGTCGGAAAGCGTTTTGCAGGTTTTCAGACCGGCCCAGGTCAGAGGCACTTTGACGGTGATGTTTTCAGCGATCTTTGCGAGCTTGCGCCCTTCAACGATCATATCATCCGCTTCGGTTGCAATCACTTCTGCGGAGACTGGACCATCGACAAGATCACAAATCTCTTTGGTCACCTCGAGAATATCACGACCTGATTTCATGATCAGTGAGGGGTTTGTGGTCACCCCATCAACCATGCCCAGGTCGTTCAGCTCGGCAATGGCGTCAATTTCAGCAGTATCGACAAAGAATTTCATCAGGCAGGCCCTCTGGCTGGCTTCGTTTCGCGGCACTCCTACCTCAGAGCGTGACGCTTCGAAAGGGGGCGTGTTGTGATCAGACCGGACTTCTTGCCCGGGACACGAATTGGAGTGCTGACCACTCAACCTTTGGACCGGGTACTGGATTACCGTGCGCCTGAATCGGGCTGTTCGGTCGGTGATTTTGTCGAGGTGCCATTGGGGCCCCGTAAGATCATAGGCGTTGTATGGGGTGACGGCGAAGGTACGTTTGACGCGTCGAAGCTGCGTGCAGCCTACCGTAAGTTGGATGTCCCGCCCATGCGGGACGAAATGCGTGCCTTCCTTGAACGTGCCGCGGCTTACACGTTGACCCCCATGGAAGCGATGCTGCGTTTGGCGACGCGCGTGTCCGGGCTTGGTGATCCGCCGGGTGCGCGAAAAGTCTATGCGCTTGCAGGAGGTCCGCCCGCGCGATTGACCGATGCACGCGCTCGTGTCCTCGACGCGATGGATGATTTTGATGGGGCTGCCGTGGGGCTTTCAGAACTGGCCAATGCAGCCGGTGTCAGCCACGGTGTTGTAAAGGGGCTGGTGCAACTTGGTACCTTGATTGAGGTCGAAGCCCCCCGGGATGGTCCGTTCCCCCGACTTGATCCAATGTTGCCAGGAAAAGAGCTTGCGGCGGATCAGGCCTACGCGGCCAAAGTGCTGCGCCATGCAGCCCATGACGCCAAATACGGCGCAACACTGCTGAAGGGCGTCACGGGATCAGGAAAAACGGAGGTTTACCTTGAAGCTGTCGCAGCGACCCTTGCGAAGGGTCGTCAGGCGCTTGTCCTTTTGCCTGAAATTGCCCTGACTGCAGAGTTTCTAACCCGCGTCGAAGCACGGTTTGGCGCGCGTCCGGCTGAATGGCATTCGGGAGTGACGCAGGCGGAACGCCGGCGTTGCTGGGGGCAGGTCGCACACGGAAACGCTCAGCTGGTGGTTGGGGCCAGATCAGCCCTGTTCTTGCCCTTTCAGGATCTGGGCCTGATTGTCGTCGATGAAGAACACGACAGTTCCTACAAGCAGGAAGACGGTGCCCATTACAACGCGCGCGACATGGCGGTGCTGCGTGCCACACTGTGTTCGGCGCAGGTTGTGCTGGCCTCAGCAACGCCATCTCTTGAAAGCTGGGCGAACGCACAGTCGGGAAAGTATGCCCGGCTTGATCTTACGTCACGCTTTGGCGAGGCACAGATGCCAAGCTTGGCGGCGATTGATATGCGAACTGAAGATCTGGTTTCGGGTACGTGGATTTCTCCGACGCTTGTTGGGGCCGTTCGGCAAAGGATTGAAAAAGGCGAACAGTCCTTGCTGTTTCTGAACCGTCGTGGATACGCACCGCTGACGTTATGCCGCGCCTGCGGCCATCAGATCGAATGCGATGAATGCGATGCGCGCATGGTCGAACATCGCTTTCAGAAGCGCCTGATCTGTCACCAATGCGGGGCATCCCGGTCCATGCCAACCGAGTGCCCGAATTGCCACTTAGAAGGCAAGCTTGCGCCTGTTGGCCCTGGGGTGGAACGGCTCGCCGAAGAGGTTTCCCATCTCTTCCCTGAGGCGCGAACCGCTATCTTGTCATCTGATCTTTTCGGTTCAGCGCGGGCTTTGAAGGCACAGATACAAGACATTGCAGGGGGTGGTGCGGATATCATTATCGGGACCCAGATTGTCGCCAAGGGTCACAACTTTCCCAAGCTCACCCTTGTAGGTGTGATTGATGCTGATTTGGGATTGCACGGCTCTGATTTGCGTGCGTCTGAACGAACCTTTCAGTTGATGCGGCAAGTCGCGGGACGCGCGGGGCGCGTGGCCGAGGCGAAAGGGGAGGCGCTGTTACAAAGTTTCCAGCCAGAACACCCGGTTCTGCAGGCTATTTTGACGGGTGAGGATGAAGCGTTCTGGGAAGCGGAAGCCGCGGCACGTCAATCTGCTGGGATGCCACCTTTCGGGCGGCTCGCGGGCGTTGTGCTGACGGGGCCCGATCAGGATGTCGTGATGCAGATTGGTCAAAAGCTTGCTCGAAACTCAGGGTCAATCGCGCAGATCGGCGCGCAGGTTTTCGGTCCTGCCTTGGCCCCCATAGCGCGCATTCGGGGTCAATTTCGCGTGCGTCTTCTCGTCAAAGCGGAAAAAACGGCCCCTTTGCAGGTTGCCTTGGCACGCTGGGTTGGTCAGGTGAAGCGCCCACCCAACGTGCGACTTACCCTCGATATTGATCCACAGAGCTTTTACTGATGCGCGCCCGATTTCAGAATGCAGACGTGCTTGGTCCCTATGGCTTTTCACAGAATGATCTGTTGGTTGATGGCAGCTTTATAACGGATGATATTGATGCGCCTGTGTTCGATCTGTCTGGGTTCCAAATTCTGCCCGGGATCGTTGACCTTCATGGCGATGGGTTCGAGCGCCATCTTGCCCCGCGCAGGGGGGCAGTCATGGATATGCAGGACGGCTTGCGTGCGACTGAAGCCGAACTTGCCGCACATGGAATAACGACCGCTGTTCTTGCTCAGTTTTTCAGTTGGGAAGGCGGAATGCGCGGTCCGGAGTTTGGTACAAGATTGGTCGAAGCCGTGTCTCGGTTTTTCGGGCTACTTGATCTGGTGGTTCAGATCCGGTTGGAGATGAACCTGACCGAGGTCTATGCCCAGGTCGAAGAATTAATTGCCAAGCACGATATCAGATATCTCGTGTTCAATGACCATCTGCCTCACGAGGCGCTTGCAAAAGGTAGGAAGCCTCCTAGGCTCACCGGACAAGCATTGAAATCCGGCCGGTCACCTGAGGTGCACCATGCCCTGTTGATCGAGCTTGCGGGTCGAGATGTTTGGCCAGATTTGCAGGCTCTGGCAGAACGCTTGGAGGCGCAAGGTGTCCGTCTGGGCAGTCATGACGACCCAACACCGGACAGCCGCGCGCGCTTTCGGAACTTGGGTGTCAACGTCGCTGAGTTTCCAGAAACCCGAGAAACGGCAGAAGCGGCCAGATCTGCGGGCGACCCTGTCTTATTGGGGGCACCCAATGTGATCCGGGGCGGGTCCCACAAAGGTAATGTGAATGCGACCCAGATGGTTGCGGACGGGCTCTGCGATGCCTTGGTCTCGGACTACCACTACCCATCGCTTGTCGGCGCAGTGCGACGCTTGGTTCGTGATGGCGTTTGCGATTGGGGGCAAGCATGGAAACTTGTGTCCAGCGGACCCGCCGAGGTGCTTGGTCTTTCTGATCGGGGGCAACTGCAATCTGAGTGCCGCGCCGATTTCATCGTGCTCGAGCCCGAAACAGGACGCGTTTGCTTGACTGTCGCGGCAGGAGAGATCGCCCATCTCAGCTCTCCGGTCGCAGATCGTTTGATGCAATGGGCATGAGCCAGTCTCAGCTGGAGGCGAATTGTCTTCTACTGAACTGCTGCCTATACCAGCGGTGCATTTTGCGGATCATCAAAAGGGTAATCAACGGTTTATGACTGGCTTTCGCCTTCTGATCCTGACCGCATTGACGATTGCAATGTTCGCGGCAAATTCGGTCCTGACACGGGCTGCGCTGTCCGAAAACGCGATTGGGGCAGGGCAGTTCAGTATGGTGCGCCTTGCGTCCGGGACATTGATGCTGGCTTTGCTTGTGCTCGTGACGGGCCAAAGACCCAAACTCCTCTCTTCAGGACGCGTGCAGGCCACGATTGGGCTCTGGGCGTACATGGTCGGGTTTTCGATCGCGTATATCTGGCTTGATGCAGGTGTTGGGGCATTGATCCTCTTCGCAGTTGTGCAGGCCACAATGTTTACAGGCGGGCTGATCAGCGGTGAAAAAGTTCCAACCACGCGATGGATCGGCATGTTTATCGCGACAGGAGGCCTGATTTTTCTATTTCTCCCCCGGATTGGCGCGGCCCCGGATCTATCAGGGGCTGCAATGATGGTTTTTGGGGCCTTCGGATTTGCGATCTACTCATTGGTTGGAAAGAAATCGACTGCACCGCTGCCAGACACGGCGGTCAATTTTGGCTTTGCGACGGTTCTGACCGCGTTGATCCCGTGGGGGATGCTCGATCCGACGCCCTATTCCACATATGGCGTTCTTCTTGCGGTAATATCCGGGGCGATCACGAGTGGGCTTGGATATGCGCTTTGGTACACGCTGATGCCTGCGCTTGGGGCCACTCGGGCTGCTGTTGCACAACTCAGCGCACCGGCCCTGGCGCTTATCGGCGGTGCCATATTCCTAGCCGAGCCGATCACCATTGGCGCAGTGCTTGCCGCGCTTTTGATCATGGTTGGTGTTGGCGTCGCCTCAATGCCGCGTGCTACTTGATCAGCAATTCCAGCGGATCATAGACGAGTTCGCCGTCCCAGGCTGCCCTTGGCAAGGTGTCAGGCTTGTAGCGTATGCTGGCCATCTCCTCGCGCGAGAAAAACTGGCGTTTTGTGACGATACCTTCAGGGTCACGCCATTCGGTATCGATGGTCCCGGAAACAATCGTTGCATGGAAATATACATCGACCTGATGAAACCCTTGTTTAGGCTCGTGAAACTCGTTGATCATTGCAGGCGCCCCGATTTCGACCTGCAAACCCGTTTCTTCATGGACTTCCCGGATCAGGTTTTCAGGGAGCGAGCTATGGGGTTCGACCCCACCACCCGGCGCGCACCATAGGTCAGAGACGCCACCGCCCCAGGCATTCACCAACAACAAGCGGTTTCTGTGCAGGATCAAGGCGCGCACGGCGGTGCGAACTGGGCGAGTGGTCATGGGCTCAAGACTGACGCAGCGTCCGGGACTGCGCAATCCCCTCGAAAGGTCGCGCGACCCACATTATCTTAGACCCATGCGCTGGATAATGATCTTTTCGATGCTGATCTTAAGCGTGCCGCAAGCGGCCCGCGCCGATTGCGTTATCCTGCTTCATGGATTGGGACGCAGTGATGCATCGCTCGAGCTGTTGGAAGAGGTGCTGGAGACGGCTGGCTACACGACTGTCTCACCGGATTATGCGTCAACGGAAGAGACTATCGAACGTCTTGCGGCACACACTCTGCCTCCAGCGCTTGCCGCATGCGGAGACCAGCGCATTCACTTCGTGACCCATTCCATGGGCGGCATTCTTGTGCGTCAGTTTCTGAGCCAGAACACTATCCCGCGTTTGGGGCGTGTAGTGATGATGGGACCGCCCAATCATGGTTCAGAGATTGTGGACGAATTTGCGCATTTGCAGCCATTCGTTTGGTTCAATGGGCCCGCAGGACTGGAATTGCACACTGGCCCGGACAGCACACCGAACCAGTTAGGACCTGCAAATTTTGATCTCGGTATCATAGCAGGGTCGAGATCACTGAACCCGATCTATTCCAATCTGATTGAAGGAAAGGATGACGGAAAAGTGTCGGTGGAAAGCACCTATTTGCAGGGCATGCAGGCGCATATAACGTTGCCTGTCACGCATACTTTCATGATGAATAACCCACTCGTGGTGGCACAGGTGGTGCATTACCTTAGGAAAGGAGAGTTCGAGGCTGGGCTACAATTGGGTAAGGTGCTCTACGACATTGCTCTCAACGGGTTTGATCTTGAGGAAACCTTGAGCGAAGATGGGTTGCTCGCACCTGACACCGTTCCAGATCCGTAACGCGCATCACTCCTGAGAATTGCTATTGCATCAACCAGTCAGGCATTACGTTCGCTGAAATGCCCGTTCTTGCGGTTTGCGCACAAGCGGCTAGTCCCCCAAAACGAATTGAACGTCCATGTAAGCCGGGCTCGTAGTGCGCGTACTTTCCCGAATTGGTCATCACGGTCTTTGTGTCAGATGGAAAAAGGGGCTCGGTAAGAGAGCACCAACACACATCCGGAAGCACACGTACACCTGACGCTTCAAGCCGCTTTAGTAAGCCCTCTTCTTGCGCAAGATTCAGTGTTTCACGACCCAGTGTTACAATCGTCTTGACGCCATCATTGCATTTTGCGTCCCCTAAAAATTCACAAAACTTACGGGTTTCAGTTAGTGAAAAATGCGGGCTCCCAAGGGCGATCAGATCAACGTCGTCACTGCCGGTATTGAAGGCGCGCCAAGCACGTCGAAGGGCGTCAATCCCGATTGTTTTTCGTTCTGACCCTTCCAAAGGTGGCAAATCCGCTTCCGGTGTCACCCCAGCGATATGCAGCATAGGTGCGCCCGATGTCGTGCCAAAAGCTGCGCAAATTGCGCGAAGATCGTCCTTGCTTAGATCAGAACCTTCAAGCCCGTGTACTAGCGGAATTTGCGCAGGTGAAGCTTGCCCGATCAGCCACCCCATCAGAGGCCAAATTGCATCGTCGAACGCCTCGGGCAGTGAAACGTCCAAGATGATTGAAGGCCGCCGATGCGCGTCTAGGTAAACGCCGGACTTTGGAGCACGTCCTGTCAAAGCAACAAAAAGGTCGAAATAATCCGGGTGCTTGGCCGTGCGCGCACCGAGCACAGAATTGGCGTAAATCACCGCATTGGATTCGGACCAACCAATTTCCTCGCCTTGCTGGGGTGCGTTTTCAGAGAAGTATGGCGCGCAGGTAAATGTCGGCTTTGCGCCCATCCGAAGGTAAGCATCGGCGAGGCGTTGGGCTGGCTGACCAAAAGTCGGGGGAACCTCTTGGTCACGCCAATGTGCGTGATCCACTGAGATCGCATTCATTGTCGTTGGAACGCGTATCCGAGCTCCGATATCCGCCATCTTTTCTGCAAAACCGAGGTTTGCACCACCACCATAAATGCACCCGTCGATATGGACGCGGGTAACATCGGTAAGTTCATCTGCATCCTGTACCGCAGCGATGGTTTGTATCATTTGCATAGCGATCTGCGACGGCACTCCCTGTTTGCCGTCCAACATATCCTGATCACTTTGGGACAGGTTCAGGCCGTCCACGGAAAGCGGCTCAAGGTCAAAGGTCTTACCATCGGCGCAGAGCGTTTTGCCAGACAAGGTCACCTCATCAGCGCGCGCGACTTCGGTGTAGCTGTCTTCGTCGAGCCTAACGACGCCAATGGGCAGGTCAAACATTTGCGTAGCCACAAAGGCACCAACCGTAACGATGTCTTCAGGCTCACTGAAAATCAAAACCGCAGGCCCGACCCCATTCAAAGCAAGTTCTAGCAAACCACCGCTGCCGGAACAGGATCCGCGAGTAGTCGGCATCAAAACGACGCGTCCCGCCAGACTGCATCCAGCTTGCGGGTGATGCGCGTCTATTATGTTTCCGGTTTTGGGGTCGGTTCCACCCCAGAAGCTAAGGCCCTCAGTCAGTTGAAGAACTTTACCCGTCGCGTTCGCTGGAACGATTAGGGTGTCGGTGTGCCTATGAGAGCCGGCCATAGAATGTCATCCTGGCGCTTTCTGAAAGTGAGATGCCAGGTTCCGAATTGTACGCCAAAACAGCGAGCATACGTGTCGTATCACTCTCATTTGGGGAGACACGATGGATCGAGTCTCGACCTCGGAACAACACAAGCGTTCCCGGATCCATGCTAAGAACCTGTGGCTGTGTTTCCCCGTCAAGCAGCGCGCCGACACCGGCGAAGTTCGTCTCGCCTCTGTCTGTTTCGCGCAGGTCTTTGACATACTCAAACCGGCTACCGGCTTCTGGTTTCTGGATAAGCAGTGTGATCGCAAAGGAAGAGTTGTCGAAATGCCAACCAAGTTCCTGCCCACGTTCAGCATAGTGAATATTGATCGAAGACAGCGGATCGGCGTAGGGGTACAGGGCGCGTTCTCCGGTTGCTGTTTTCACAAACGTTCGAAACGCTTCAGCGTCGTAGAGCGTTCGTAAAGGTGAGGCCGCGCTTACATCGTCGTCGCAGATGCAGCCTTTTGATGAGATAACCTGCCGATTAACTGGGTGATCGTCCGATTGGTTCGGATCGGGCGGCGTCAGGTATACCGAATGGCTCTGGGCGCAGAAATAAGCCTTGCCATGACCCTTACGCGCCTCGCTCTGCATTTCAGCGAGCGCTTCGGTGCGAATGAAGCTGGGAAGGACAAGAACCCCCTCGCTGTCCAAGGTGGATCTGCAATCTGCGCCAAAGCTGGGCTCGGATATTGGGTAGGTGGACAGATCCACAATTTGATCAAGCGGCATATTCATGTGCTCAAACTGGCGTAACTCTACGCGTTTGGGAATGGCTTTGTGATCGGGTAGCTGAATACGCCCAGACATCTGAATAATCGGGCAGTCAGATTTGGCCTGCATCGTTTAGGCTTGGGCTGGGCGTACCCTGTTGATGTGGCCCATCTTTCGACCCGGGCGTACGTCTGCCTTGCCATACAGATGCACAGCTGTTCCTGGTTCCCGCGCCAAGGAGTCTACTTGCTCCACTGCGTCCCCGATCAGGTTTTCCATGATGACATCAGCATGCCGCTTGCCATCGCCCAGAGGCCAGCCCGCAATAGCGCGGATATGCTGTTCAAACTGATCTACGGTGCATCCGTTTTGTGTCCAGTGTCCTGAATTGTGAACGCGTGGTGCAATTTCGTTCACGATCAGACCTGAATTGGTCACGAAGAGCTCCACGGCCAAAACGCCCACGTAATCAAGCGCATTCAATAACTTTGCGGCCATCAGAATTGCATCTTGTTGATGCGACGGCGTCAGGCGCGCGGGAACCTGAGTTGTCGACAGAATTCCACCTAGATGGACGTTTTCGCCTGGATCAAATGCAGCCACTGAGCCATCCAGACCGCGTGCAGCAATAACGGACACCTCGTGGCTAAAGTTCACATGACCTTCGAGGATCGCCGGGACCCCTTTGATGTAATCAAGGGCTACCTGCGCTTGCTCAGCTTTGGTCAGTCGCAACTGCCCTTTACCGTCGTAACCCAGACGACGCGTTTTCAAGATTGATGGCGTCCCGATTTTTTCAATTGCGGCTTCAAACGAGACCAAATCATCCACGGCGGCGTAGGGAGCCGTCTGGCATCCCATTTCATTCAGAAAGTCCTTTTCAGTAAGCCTGTCCTGGCTGACTTCAAGCGCTCGTCGTCCGGGGCGAATGGGTTTGAGACGACCCAGCAGGTCGAGAGCTGATGTGGGGATGTTCTCGAACTCGTAGGTGATCACATCCACCGATTTTGCGAAGGCGGTCAGTGCCATTCGATCCGTATAGGCCGCGGAAAAGACCTGCGCTGCAACTTCGCCTGCAGGGCATCGCATGGCGGGTTCAAATATGTTGGTCTTGAACCCCAGTCTAGCAGCCGCGCAGGCAAGCATACGCCCAAGTTGACCGCCACCAAGAATGCCAATGGTTGCACCGGTGCCAAGAGGCGCAGGGATTTCCCCAGGGCGCAGGGATTGATCACTCATCTGAGGGCTCCTCGGGGATCGACGCACTCAAATTGGCGCGCCAAGTCTCAAGCCTTTCAGCCAATTCAGGATCAGTAAGCGCCAGGATTCCAGCCGCCATCAGCGCCGCGTTCGCCGCGCCGGCAGCACCAATAGCCATCGTGGCAACTGGATAACCGCGTGGCATCTGGACGATAGAATAAAGGCTGTCTACCCCATTCAGAGCCTTAGTTTGAACAGGTACTCCGATCACGGGGATACGCGTTTTTGAAGCCATCATACCAGGCAAATGCGCGGCCCCACCTGCACCTGCGATAATCACCTTCAATCCGCGCCCCGCGGCTTCCTTACCGTAGCTCCACAACCGATCGGGGGTGCGGTGGGCTGACACGATCCGCTTTTCGAACGGAACACCCAGAGCCTCAAGTAGTTCGGCAGCCTCGCGCATGGTTGGCCAATCCGATTGGCTGCCCATAATGATCCCAACTGGGGCGGTCATGGTGGTTCCTTATCGTGTTTGGAAACTGTTTAACGGTATGAACGCGCAGGATGCCAGTCTCACGCGGCTTTTTTAGGCGATGATGTCCGGCGTCAACTCGTCTTCGAGACGTGTTATGCTATCTTTGAGGGACAGTTTCTTTCTTTTGAGGCGTTGCAAGGTGAGTGCATCAGCACGTCCGCCAGCATGGAGGGCTTCGATCGCTTCATCTAAGTCACGGTGTTCGCGGCGCAGCACCTCAAGTTCGATGCGCAGAACCTCCTCATGGTTCATTGTACCATTGCCTTGGGCGTTCATTCGGCGGCGTGCTCCTTTGTGCGTCTATTCTTTTACTTAGGGGTTTCCGGACCATCCGAAAACCCCCGACCTCTTGCGGCGTCTGCCCGTGCTGCCCATATTAACACCAGAGGTTGCCGGTTCGGGACCTCATAGATTGTTGCTTGGCTTTCAAGGACACGAAAAAAGGAGTTTGGCTTTGACCAAAATGGCCCTCGGCGCTCATCCTTTCCTGCTTGGGTTTGATCAGCTGGAACGCTTGGTAGAACGCACCGCAAAATCTGGAAATGACGGATACCCTCCATATAATATTGAACAAATTGGTGAGACACGTTTTCGCATCACGCTCGCCTTGGCAGGCTTTCGTGAGGAAGATCTATCCATCACACTTGAAGATCGTCAGTTGGTGATCCGGGGCCGTCAAGCTGATGACGCCGAAGGGCGCGCATTTTTGCATCGGGGAATCGCCACCCGACAGTTTCAGCGCAGCTTTGTGATTGCGGATGGTGTCGAGGTCGCAGGCGCAGAGATGGAGAACGGTCTTCTGCACGTAGATCTTCACAGGGCAGTTCCGGAAACCGTCGTGCAAACAATCAAAATCAGTCCCAAGGGTTAAGGAAGGTCAAGTCCAATGAACACACCATTTGAGTTTGAGTCCGATGCCGAGGCGCCCATTGTGTATGTTCGCACCGTCAAGGTCGCGGACTTGCCGAAGGATGTTCAAAAACAAGCGGCAGGTGCGGAGCAGCTATATGCCGTGCATGACACGGAGGGAAGCAGGCTGGCTTTGGTCAGTGACCGTGAAATGGCATTTTTGTTGGCCCGTCAGCATGATATGAACCCGGTTTTTGCACACTAGTATGGCGGTTTATGCAGTAGATTGGGTCGACGCGTTCTCCGACCGCGCTTTTGGCGGAAACGGGTGTGCGGTTGTGCATGATGCAGGCGCCTTGGATGCGGAAACCTGCAAGCGTTTTGTACGCGAAACATCGTTGGTTGAGTGTACATTTTTGGAACCATCAGATGTTGCAGATATCAGGATCCGCTACTTTATTGCGCCTTCCGAAATCCCTTTTGCAGGCCATCCGACGGTCGCAAGCGTCGCCTCTCTTTTGCACCGAGAAAAGGTTGCTGAAGGAGATCTGACAATTGAAACCGGTGCGGGCGTTTTGCCAATAACGGTGCGTAGAGACGGCGACGCGATCGTTGTGCGTATGACCCAAGCTAAACCAGAGTTTGGCGCGCTTGCCGATCCGGGCGAGATTGCGCTGATTTACGGTCTAGCCCAAGAAGATATACTTGGCACACCTCAAGTTGTTTCCACAGGCCTTGGCTTCACGATTGCCGTCATTTCATCGCATGACGCACTTCGTCGGGCGAAATTGAATTGGGAGCTTCTGCAGGCTTATACCGCAAAAAATGGTATACCAGACGGGCAAATGCATGAGCCTTATCTTGTCACGCTTTCTGGCGCAACTGATGCGGGTCGTACCTTTTCGCGCCTGTTGCTCGGACCGCCTTCACCGCCGGAAGATCCTTTCACGGGGTCAGCCACTGGAGCCGCTGCGGCGTATCTTTGGCATCACGGACTGATCGATCAGCCGACTTACGTTGCAGAGCAGGGTCATTGGATGGGGCGGCCTGGAGCCGCGAAGGTCAAGATAAACGGATCTCGAGAAACTCCCACCTCTGTAGAGGTTGAAGGAGCGGGCTACGTTCTCATGTCTGGCGATCTTAGGCTCTAAAAGCTCAACGCAAGTGGGACGTCTACGCCGATGATTTGATTGGCGCCACTAATTTCCAGGGCTGTTTTCTGAAGCCCGAGATCGCCATAGGTGCCCGACACGGCCACACCAGATCCGTGAAGGCGTAGCCGTTCAGGAAAAACGGATTGGCTTGCAGCATCTTCTGCCGATTGATCTATTGGCATTGTGGAAGCCACGTCCACTGCGGCGTCGACAACCAATTCACCTGCTTTTGCTTGTGTTGCGAGCCCTGCAATCAGCCCAAAGGCCATCGCGGTATAGATAATTTTAAGGTCGGTCATCATCGGTTGGATCCACGATATTAGGCGTGTGTTAAAAGAACGCTACCGACCAATTGTGCGCTCAATTGGGTGAAATCCTGCCGATTTGTGTGCATTGGATTAACAACAGAAACGGCCCCGCGCCATGCGGGGCCGCTTAGAAAAGTATTGGGAGGTTCAAGCTGCGATCAGCCCCATGCTCTCAAGTTTCAGAAGTACTTGTTGGGCGCAATAATCGACCTCGGTACCTTCAGTGTCGACGACCAGCTCAGCGCTGGTCGGTGACTCATAAGGATCAGAAATTCCAGTGAATTCCTTGATTTTGCCTTCCCGTGCAAGTTGGTACAGACCTTTACGATCGCGCCGCTCGCATTCCTCCAGCGATGTTGCCACATGTACCTCAACGAATGCGCCGTAGTTTTCGATCATTTCCCGAACGTTCCGACGGGTTGCTGTGTAGGGGGCTATTGGCGCACAGATCGCAATCCCGCCATTTTTGGTGATTTCCGAGGCTACGTAGCCGATCCTGCGGATGTTGATGTCGCGGTGCTCCTTGGAAAACCCTAATTCGGACGAGAGATGCTTTCGGACAACGTCACCGTCAAGCAAGGTGGTCGGTCTGCCGCCCATCTCCATCAATTTTACCATTAGCGCGTTGGCAATCGTCGATTTGCCTGATCCGGACAGTCCGGTGAAGAAGACCGTAAAGCCTTGTTTGGAGCGAGGCGGAGAGGTGCGGCGCAGCTCTGAAACAACTTCTGGAAAGGAAAACCACTCGGGAATCTCGAGGCCCTCGCGCAGACGGCGGCGTAACTCGGTACCGGAGATATTTAGGATTGTGACGCTGTCTTTATCTTTGATCTCGTCAGCGGGTTCATATTGGGCGCGCTCCTGCACATAGACCATGTGCTTAAAGTCGACCATTTCGATCCCCATTTCGTCCTGATGCGTTCGGAATAGCTCCTGCGCGTCGTAGGGGCCATAAAAGTCTTCACCTGCCGAGTTCTTTCCCGGACCTGCATGGTCGCGGCCGACAATGAAATGCGTGCAGCCATGGTTCCTTCGAATAAGCCCGTGCCACACGGCCTCACGAGGTCCCGCCATACGCATGGCCAGATTGAGCAGGCTCATGGTGGTGGTGGCAGCCTGGTACTGGTCAAGCACCGCCTCATAGCACCGCACGCGGGTGAAATGGTCAACATCGCCAGGTTTTGTCAGGCCAACGACGGGGTGTATCAGCAGGTTGGCTTGCGCCTCTTTCGCGGCTCGGAAAGTCAGTTCCTGATGGGCACGATGCAGTGGGTTTCGGGTCTGGAAGGCCACGATTTTGCGCCAGCCAAGCTTCCGAAAATAGGCCCGCAGTTCATTGGGCGTGTCGCGACGGGCGCGGAAATCATAGTGAACGGGCTGCTGGATGCCGGTGATGGTGCCGCCTACGTAAATGTTGCCAGCAGTATGGTGCAGGTAATTCACGGCCGGATGCGCAATATCATCTGCACCAAACACCATCTCTGCTTCTCGGGATTTATTGGGGGTGTAGATGTCGCTGATCGAAAGGGTCGCGAGGATAACGCCTTCGGCGTCACGTAGCGCAATGTCTTGGCCTTCAGTGATCGTAGCCGCGAAGTCCTCCGTCACATCCAGCGTAATTGGCATGGGCCAGAGCGTGCCATCGGCAAGGCGCATATTCTCAACTACGCTTTGGTAGTCGTCCTTCCCTAGAAATCCCGTCAGCGGATTGAAGCCGCCATTCATGAGCAGCTCTAGATCGCACGTTTGCCGAGCTGTCAGATCCCAGGAGGTTAGCTCTGCCGCCTCTTTTTTCAGTTTTTGCGCGCTGTCGTAAGATACATACAGCTCAGGGATAGGCGTAAGATTGGAAGATAGCATGTTTGTCGTCCTGTTTAGCGGTCGGCTCAAATTGCTTGAACGTCCGGTGAGTTCGGCGTGAAGCGCGTCATATTCTGCGCGTTTGTGTTCAAGGAAACGGTTGGTAAGGCGCGCTTTTTCAGCCGCGCCTTTGGGTGTGAGAGAATACGCAAATCTCATTCGCGCATCGCTGCCCGAGCGATCGGCGATGGTAATCAACCCAGCCTCTGAGGACGCACGGAGAGCTTTGTTCAGCCAGCCAAGGCTCACGCTTAAAGCTTCCGCTGTCGCGCGCTGGGACGCGTCTGATTGAGTGTCCAACTGGCGCAACAGCCGAAAGAGCAGCTCATCGTCTTTAGAGAGTATGGATTTTGGCATGGGCCGCAGTCAAAAGTATGTTCACGCGTGAACATATTGCATAAAAGATTTGTTCCGCAAAGGGCCAAACCGCCGCATAAGGCGGACAAATTGTTTCAGGTTTTAGACAGTAGACAGCAGATGTTAGTTTGGTTTGCCTTTGCTGGACGGGACCTGCCTATTCTGCGGCGTGAGCGGTTTCGTCCTCTTCCTCGTGCTCGGCAAGAAATTTTTCGGCATCGAGAGCCGCCATGCACCCCATGCCAGCACTCGTAACAGCCTGTCTGTAAACATGATCGGTCAAGTCGCCAGCAGCAAATACACCTGGGATAGAGGTGCGCGTGGTGCCGGCCTCGACCTTCACATAGCCACCGTTATGCAATTCCAGGCTGTCTTTGACGAGCTCGGTTGCCGGCGCGTGGCCGATCGCGACGAAGAACCCGGCGCAGGGCACGTCCTGAGTTTCACCGGTTTTGACGTTTTTCAGGCGCACCGCTTCGACGCCGCGCGGCTCATGCGCGCCCAGAACCTCGTCTACTTCATGATCCCAAATAATCTCGACCTTGGGGTTCTTGAATAAACGGTCTTGCATGATCTTTTCCGCACGCAAGCTGTCGCGGCGGTGAACCAGCGTCACTTTGGATGCGAAATTCGTAAGGAAGAGAGCCTCTTCCACGGCGGTATTACCTCCGCCAACTACAACGATTTCCTTCCCGCGATAGAAGAAGCCGTCGCAGGTAGCACATGCGGACACCCCGAAGCCTTTAAAATGCTCCTCAGACGGCAGGCCCAGCCATTTCGCCTGTGCCCCGGTTGCAAGGATCACGGCGTCGGCTGTGTAGTTCGTGCCGGTGTCACCATATGCAGTGAATGGGCGCGTCGACAGATCAAGGCTGTTTATGTGATCGCTGATGATTTCAGTGCCCATCTCACGGGCGTGCTCTTCCATGCGAACCATCAGATCCGGCCCCATGACCGAATTGTCGCCGGGCCAGTTTTCAACATCGGTGGTAATCGTCAGCTGACCGCCCGGTTGAATGCCCTGAACAAGAATTGGATTGAGCATCGCGCGCGATCCATAGACGCCTGCGGTGTAGCCCGCTGGACCAGAACCGATGATCAAAAGGCGGGTATGTCGGGTGTTTGCAGCGTCTGTCATTTTGTGTCCGGATAGCAGAAGTTACAGTTTCATATATCCGCCTTGCTGGGCTGATTAAAGAGACCCAAACGCATTTCCACAGCGGAACAGATTGCGGAGAATTGCTTCTCCAAGATTAACAGATACGATTTATTCTTGCTGTAATGCGAAATATTATTGCGCGTAGTGACCTTGCCGCATAAGGTCACGCTTGGGAACATAGGACAATAAGTTACATGCCGGGATCGCGACTTGATGAGATCGACAGAAAGATTCTAGCCGAACTGCAGGCTGATGGTCGCATGACCAATGTCGAATTGGCAAAGCGCGTCGGGATATCTGCTCCGCCCTGTCTGAGACGTGTGCGTACGCTGGAAGAGCAAGGCTTTATCAACGGATACCATGCGCAAGTGGATGCGCGTAGTTTGGGTTTTGAAGTACAGGTTTTTGCGTTGGTTGGTCTTAACAGCCAAGCAGAAGCTGATCTGTCAGCCTTCGAAGCGCGATGCAGTGATTGGCCGCTCGTCCGAGAATGTCACATGCTAAACGGTGAGATTGATTTCATCCTGAAATGCGTTGCCCCGGACCTTTCAACATTCCAGAGCTTTTTGACCGAACAACTTACCTCTGCGCCAAACGTGGCGAGCGTGAAGACGTCATTGGTGATCCGAGGCAGTAAGGATGATCCTGGCGTCCCGTTTGATGTGCTGGAGGCACGTCTGGCACAGGACGCCTAATCATTCGGCTGAACTCAAGCGACTCGCACCCCGTTTATTCCCGGACGATTGCCTCCTGGCAGGAAGCTTTGCATTATTCCCTGAACCAGTGGATCTTGCTGTTCCAGCCAGCCTCCTAAAGTGAAGCCGGGCACACCCAGACCATTTGCTATCAGCTCAGCACCGGGACGATCACATACGAGCTGGAACAGGCGTACCGGGCCAGGCGGCGTCACTGGCAAAACCTGTTCTCCGTCGACACATTCAAATGCAAACTGCTTTGACTGTCCGACTTGCGCACGTGCGCCAAGGATCAGGTCGCGAGAAGGACGGGCATACCCATAGCGATCGGGTAAAATGCGAACAAGTGGCGCGTTGCCTTCAGTAAACAATCGGCTCGCCATTTGGGGTGTTAGATCAAGCATACCAACCCATAGAACTTGGATAACTGACCCGTCCATTGCGCGCAGTTCGGTTCCCGGTTCGACGTCCTCGACCGCGACACAAGGGCCTGCCGGCGTCGCAAACTCTGTCCCGTGGCTGTAGGCAGCAAATGCCGTCAACAGTTCGGGAACGACAGGGATCGTACGAGACGTTCGTCGTAGTGCGTCGCCTACCCGGCAACAACTTTCAACTCGCGCCTGCGCCAGAGCGGCGCGCAGGCCAGAGGAAGCGGGGGATGCAGCGGTAAATGCTGCCGGCATTGGGGGCAACTGAGCCATGGGCTCATCCTTTCAAGGATTAGTACGGCCCCCACCGTTTGCAGACATATTCCACTAACTCCAAAAAACTCTACCTGTCAAAAATCGTTGGATTTTGAACAAACCGTGGAAACAAGCGGACGAGTACGATGCGGTATTGTGCGTCACGCGTAAACGATCAGTTGGAATCCATGGCAATGGGTCGCGAATCACTCCAACGCGTGTAATGGCACGGATCACAAACAATGGGGTGCCGAGGCGATACCCTATTTGCTAAGACGCGTCGGAACTTGAGAATGAGGTGCGTCGATGGAGCTTTCGCAAATCTTGGCCTTCTGCGCGGTTGCGGGCCTGTTGGTAATGTCGCCTGGACCGAACGGAGTGCTCATCGCAAAAACGGTCCCAAGTTCAGGACGCATGGCAGGTCTGGCGAATGTCGCGGGATTTGTCGCAGCTTTCTATCTTCACGGCGCGCTTTCGATCCTGGGCATCTCGCTTATCCTCGTTCAGTCGGCCACGGCGTTTACGGTCGTGAAGTATCTGGGTGCCGCGTACTTGTGCTGGATTGGTCTACAAGCCTTGATGGCGTCGCTGAAGGGCAATCAAATACGCACCAAGGTTGCACCTGTGCGCAGAAGACGCCGGTTAGGGAAGGCATTTTTCGAAGGTTTCCTGACAAACGCGCTGAACCCAAAAGTATCGATGTTTTATCTCGCCGCTTTCCCACAGTTCATAGAACAAGGCGCGGGGTCTGCGTTTCCGGCCTTCTTCCTGGTGTTCCTGCATTCAATACTCAATGCGGTTTGGTTCGGATTGATGGTTTTGATGTTTGGCCATTTGACAAATTTTGCGGGGTCCGCGCGCTTTCAGCGTGGCCTCAAAGCTGTCACTGGACTTGTCTTCGTTGGGTTTGGTCTTCAGTTGGCCAGTTATGAGCCTGGCTGATAAAAAAGACGCGCCTGGCGAGGCGCGTCGTCTTTCTGGTGGTTCTTGAGCAGACTTTCCTAGAAAAGATCAGGTGCCGGCGGCGGGCCACGCCCTGCCGGTGAACAGGTCAGGCTGTTTTTAGCTTTTTAATGGCAGCGGGCTGTGCGGTCTCACGAACCCAGGAAGGGCGGCGGTTGCCACGCTCAAAGGGTAGTTTGACTGCTGTTTTGTCAGCCTCTGCGATGACCGATTTCAGCCAACGCGGTGTTTTTCGCATTGTTTACTCCTTACTTACTTGCCCCCCCGGACAAGCACTCGGGCCTGAATACGCAGGCCCTATGGACTCGTTACGAACACCAACCCTCCGCAGATGGAGCGTTGATGGTTAAGTAATGGCGCGGCAATGAGGCGGGTTTTGGACAGGAGCACGGTACTTGCGGGATATCGTATTTTCCCGTTCGTTTGGCGTGCCTAAAGCTGAAGGATCAAATTCGTCATATTTTGTTCGCGTTTAGCGAGATCAGTGAGCGATTAACGCGACATGAACAATGGCCATTCTATGGCAGCCTTAAAGTCGGATCGTTGAGATCAGGCGACCGTAATCAGCATCGCCGGCGTGTGTGGCACGTCGGTATGAGAAGAAACTTTCAGGATCCGAGTAAGTGCAATGACCTGTCCATTCGGCATGCCCAACCCCTGCTTTACGCAAGCGGTACAACCCGTAGGAGATCAAATCAAACTGCACCCGATCTTTTTGACCGCCAGTAAAAAAACGCTGGTTATCCGGATCGTCATCTAGGAACCGATCCAGAAATTCGGGTCCCACTTCGTAGGCGCGTTGCGAAATGCTTGGCCCGATGACCGCTATTATCTTTTCGCGCTCTGCTCCTTGGGCTTCCATCGCATCAACCGTTGCTTCAAGCACGCCGTCCATCGTACCTTTCCAACCTGCATGTGCTGCCCCGACGACGCCCGCAGTAGGGTCGGCAAACAATACGGGCTGGCAATCAGCAGACAGAATACCCAGCACAAGGCCAGGGGTCGTGGTTACGATGCCGTCAGCTTCTGGTGGGGGCCCCGAATGTGGTGCGCCAACCGTAACGACTTTGTTTGAGTGCGTTTGGTGCAGGCTTACCAATGGGCCACCCATGTGTTCAGATACGCGCGCACGATTTGTGGCGACCGCTTCGCTTTGGTCTGAGGATCCAGCACCGCAATTCAAACCCGCAAATACTCCGGAAGACGCACCTCCCTTTCTGGTGAAAAACCCATGACACACAGGAGCCAACACATCAGATGTTAGAACGCGAAGGGTCATAGCGTCTCGGATACTCCTACGGTGCCTGCGATCGGTGGGGCGTTGCTTGGTGTGATCCCAAGCACTTTGAACAGGCTCCCCATTTCTTTGGGATGGGTCAAGCGACGATGCGCCTGAACATGGGTCTCTAGCGTCGCTCCAGACATTCGCTTAGCGAGGGCTTGCGCTCTTTGGGTTATGCCTAGGGTTTCCAGGAAGACACCTTGCGGGACCGGCCCGCTTGGTTGCGCGCCTTTGAGTTCCACCGCTTTTGAAATTGCCGCAAAATCTACATGCGCCGTCAGATCTGCTTCGCCCGGGTTAACAAGCGGAGATTCCTTTTGATGCGCACGCACAGCTTGGAAGGTATCTCCCATTTCCCCAAAGCTGCCATAATCAATGATCAACGCCGCACCACCATCGGATTGAATTCGGCGGGCGATTTCTTCTGCTAATACTGGAGCGGCCGGTGAGATCTCGATCATGTCACCTTCTTTGGCGCGGTCAGACCAGTCCTCTAATTCCGCACGCGAAACAGGCGGGGCCAAGCCAAATGATAACGCGCCGTCCACCAAACCAACCTGCCGCTCGCTCCAAGCATCCTGCGTGCGTATGTATTGGCGTATCGGAAGCGCATCAAAGAACTCGTTTGCGATCAAAAACAATGGTCCTTCAGGCAAATCATCTATGTGATCGTGCCAGATAGGAGTATGGTCAGACAGAGTCTCCGATTGAACCTTTCTCAAGTGAGGGCTGGCTTCAACAAGATGCGGCACGAAACGTGCGCCCGGAACAGCGCTCATTGCACGCAATGCATCTGCCATAAGTGTTCCGCGACCAGGCCCGAGCTCTGCCAACACGATATTTTCAGGTGCGCCCTGTTCTAGCCAAGACTGCACCAACGCTAGGCCAACCAATTCGCCAAACATCTGGGAAATCTCAGGGGCTGTGATGAAGTCACCGTGGTCACCCAGCGGATCACGTGTGGTGTAATACCCGTAATTCGGGTTCAGCAGACATTCCGTCATAAACTCTGCGATGCCCATTGGCCCGGTTTGTTCAATCCGCGCCTTCAGGACATTTGACAAAGGCGTTGTCATCGTCGTCGGCGCAGATATGCGCCAAGCATCAAGCCAACCCCGATCGCGATCATTGGTGCCGAAAGCACCTGTCCCATTGTGAAGCCAATGTCTCCAAGAAAGGTGACATATCCCATTGGGTTCGTTTCCGTGACAAATTGAGGATCAGGCTGACGCACAAGTTCGACCAAAGCGCGCGAAACCCCGTATCCCGATAGAAAAGCCCCGACAAGGACACCGGGCTGCATTAAAGATCGATTGCGATATGCAAGCCAAAACAGAAGTACGGCCAGGAATAGCCCTTCAAGGAGCGCTTCATAGAGCTGAGAGGGATGGCGCGCACAGATTCCCACGATTTCTGGCCCGCAATCCTGCGCTGCGGATCCTGGAAAGATCACACCCCATGGCAGTTCTGTTGGGCGACCCCAAAGCTCAGCATTGATAAAATTCGCAGTCCGCCCCAGCATCAGACCGATGGGGGTCGCGACGGCCATTGCATCGGCCACCTGAAGGACTGGCGCGTTTATACGCCAACAATAGATCAATCCCGCAATGAGAACGCCCAGAAACCCGCCATGAAATGACATACCGCCCTGCCAGATCATCAAGATTTCGCCAGGGTTCGCCAGATAGTAGTCGGGCTGGTAGAATACAACATAACCCAGTCGCCCACCCAACACGACACCGACAATCACCCAAGTTAGCAAATTTTCGACCTGGGGAACGGTCATGGGCGGGGTTTCATTTGGCCACAGATGAGGACGTCTCATCAATGCGGCCATAATCCACCACCCGACCAACAAACCTGCGATGTAGGCCAGCGCGTACCATCTCAGTGCAAAGTCGAAGCCCCCAAACGAAATCGTAAAGACTTCGGGTGCTATGGGTGGGAAGGGGATGGCGAGCAGCATAGGTGACTCCGTCGGCTGTCCCCTTGCTGGCCAGCGCGCGCGACGAAGTCAACCTTGAGCTTTCAGAAGACCCGCCCCATATGTGAGGCAAAGATGTGTGAACAATCCAAGGAGTTCCCCGATGCAGAGCCGGAATAAGATCCTCGATGACGTTAGCCAACTCATGACAAACGCGATGGGGGTTGCCCAAGGTGCGAAGGAAGAAGCGGAAACCGCTATGAAGGGATTCATGGATCGGTGGTTGGCCGATCGTGACTTCGTTTCGCGGGAAGAATTCGATGCGGTTCGTGCCATGGCGCAAAAGGCGCGCGAAGAAAACGAAGCACTCGCTGCACGCATCGAAGCGCTGGAAGCCAAATCCAAATAACTTGCCCAGATTGATGCGCAAGCTGCGGTTGTATGGCTTGCACATCTACAATGCCGCAGCGCAGCAAACTTGCACTTGTCCAACATCTTATTGGAGTCATTGAAGTTTTTTGTGGGAAAGCCACGGGAAACTGCCTGATTCTATTGCCTGGACAACGAAAGCCCTTTACAGATTCAAGTGTGGACACCACCTTATCTGGTGAGGCACGCGCGCAGGCAACGCGCTGTCTTGCGAGGACACCCAGCCTGTAGTGGGGCTAACCCACGCGGGCCAAAAAATACGGGGCCGGGCATGTCAAACCTTGAGCAGCTGATGGAGTCAGAAGACGTCCATCCGATAGATATCGTGGAAAGTCTCGCCGAGTTCCACGCTTGGGAATTCGACAGAATTGCTGATGACCAAATTGCTATGGCCGTTCAGGGACAGTGGCGCTCGTACTCTGTGACGCTCGCCTGGTCTGGGTTTGATGAGACACTGCGTCTTGTCTGTACATTTGAGATGGAACCCCCCGAAAGCCGACTGGATGCTTTGCACAATGTACTGAATGCGGCCAATGACCGGCTTTGGTCCGGCGCGTTCACGTTCTGGCAACCGCAACGTATGATGGTATTCCGCTATGGTCTGATGCTCGCGGGCGGGGCGCAGGCAAGCCCCGAGCAGATTGACACCATGCTCACGGCGGCGGTGTCGAACTGTGAACGCTATTATCCTGCCTTCCAGCTTGTGTGCTGGGCCGGTCGCGATCCCGAAGATGCCTTGCAAGTTGCCATCGCAGAAGCATACGGTCGCGCCTGAACTCAGGGAGGCGCCTCATGACAATTGAAGACGTATCGCGTCGCGGTCTATTTCTATTGGGCTGTGGCAAGATGGGATCTGCAATGCTCGCCGGTTGGCTCGGCAACGGAATGCCAAAGTCATCTGTGCATGTCATAGACCCGTTTCCGTCAGATTGGCTTAAAGACCAGGATGTAAACCTGAACCTTGGGGTTCCCGATGCACCTGCAGTCGCGCTTTTGGCCGTCAAACCGCAGATGATGGGCGATGCTTTGCCAAGTGTTGCTGCGCTGGGCGGCGGGGAAACACTGATACTATCGGTAGCTGCTGGTACGCCCATTTCAGTTTATGAAGCCACGTTCGGTGAGAACACGCCCATTATTCGCGCAATGCCTAATACACCTGCAGCAATTGGAAAGGGCATCACGGCCATTGTGGGCAATCAGGCTGCCACAGAAAGCCATCTCCAGTTGGCCAAAACACTGCTGTCTGCGATTGGTCAGGTGGTGCGACTTGATCATGAAGACCAAATGGACGCCGTAACTGGGGTATCGGGTTCTGGTCCTGCCTATGTTTTTCATATGATCGAAACGCTTGCAGCGGCTGGTGAGGCGCAAGGTCTGGCACCAGATCTAGCGATGACATTGGCCAAGGCGACGGTTGCCGGGGCAGGGGCCTTAGCTGAGGTCGCGGACGAAACCCCTTCTCAGTTGCGTGTCAACGTGACCAGTCCGGCGGGAACCACGGAGGCTGGTCTTAAAATCTTAATGAACCCCTTAGACGGGTTGCCGGAGTTGATGAAGGAAACGGTGAAAGCTGCTTCTGACCGCAGCCGGGAGTTGCGCGGATGAACGAGATCACATTTGATGATTTTCAAAAAGTTGACATACGCGTTGGAAAAATTGTGCGCGCGGAGCCCTTTCCGGAGGCTCGTAAGCCCGCCATTAAGCTTTGGGTCGATTTTGGCGAGCAGATCGGTCAGAAGAAATCTAGTGCACAAATTACCAAGCACTATGCCCCTGAAAGTCTTGTTGACCGTAAGGTGCTTGCAGTTGTGAATTTTCCGCCCCGCCAGATTGGAAAGTTTATGTCTGAAATCCTAGTTCTGGGGGTGCCAGATGACGACGGCGAGGTTGTTTTGATCAAACCCGATCTCGACGTTCCGATCGGAGGACGACTCTATTGACCAAGCTTCTTATTTCTCGGGCAATCCCTGAAAGCGTTATGGCGCAGGCACGCGGTCTTTTCGACGTTACGTTGCGGCCAACCACTCAACCCATGACCCACGACGAATGTGTCAGGGCTTTGCGCGAACAAGATATCATCCTGCCAACACTGGGGGATGCGTTCACCGCAAGCGCTTTCAGCGAGGCTGGACAAATTCGGTGCAAACTGCTTGCCAATTTTGGGGTGGGTTACAATCACATTGATGCCAGTGCGGCTGCAAATGCGGGTGTCGCGGTCACCAACACTCCGGGTGCTGTCACCGATGCAACCGCCGACATAGCTATGACACTGATGCTTTCCACGGCACGCCGCGCATCTGAAGGTGAGCGTTTGGTGCGGGCCGGCAAGTGGCAGGGATGGCATCCCATCCAGATGCTCGGCTTGCACGTGTCGGGCAAAACGGTCGGCATTGTCGGTATGGGGCGTATTGGTCAAGCCATAGCGCGGCGGTGCCATTTCGGGTTTGGGATGGATGTCGTCTATTTCAACCGAAGCCAGAAAACGATTGATGTACCGGCGCAGCAGCTTGAAGGCCTGAACGATGTCATGCAGCAGTCTGACGTTGTGATCGTAGCCGTTCCAGGCGGCGCTGCTACACACCACATTATCAACGCTGAGGTTATTGGTGCGATGCAATCTCATGCGATCCTTGTGAATATTTCACGCGGAGACGTGATTGATGAGGCTGCCCTTATCTCTGCGCTACAAGCTAAAACCTTGGCCGGTGCGGGACTGGATGTTTATGAGTTTGAGCCGCAGGTTCCGGACGCATTGATTGCAATGGAAAACGTGGTTCTCTTGCCGCATTTGGGAACAGCTGCCTTGGAAGTACGGGAAGCTATGGGTCAAATGGCGCTCGACAATTGCATTGCCTTAGCAGCAGGGAAAGAGCTTCCTAACCTCGTTTAGCAGTTGGTGCCGGGTTGCCAGGCAATCCAGCAACCCTCGGTATCAAACGCCATATACATCCCGTTGTCTTTTGCCATTGGCAAGGGCGGTGATGGTTCGACGCGCAGCCACCGCTGAACAGGCTTTTCAGGTGCCACGCACCAATCGGGAGCGTCCTCTGTAATAGGCCACTCGCGCAGATGGGCAGCGGCGCGCGCATCTTCTGCAGTCGCGCAACTCGTTCGGGCCACTTCGACAAAAAATTTGTGAGTGGCGCGATTGGCTTCCAGAACACCGCGGGTATCCCAAAGGCTCAGGGACAGATTGGCGATCCATACCAAGCTGCCCAGCAGCAAAACCCAAGGCAACGCTCTAAGCATCTTCAGGTAGATCGCCAATCGCCTGACGCCAATGCCGCCGACAAAGAGAAACATAGGTTTCATTTCCACCGATCTGAACCTGAGCCCCATCTTTAAGCACGTTGCCTTCTGCGTCCTGACGTACAACCATGCTCGCCTTCTTCCCGCAATGGCAGATTGTTCGAACCTCACGCATTTCATCTGCCAGCGCGAGCAATGCAGCTGATCCGGGAAACAACTCGCCCCTGAAATCTACGCGTAAGCCGTAGCACATTACGGGAATGCGCTGATCATCCACAGCGCGCGCCAATTGCCAAACTTGCTCCTTTGTCAGGAACTGTGCTTCATCGATGAAGACGCACGCGCAAGGTCCAGCGGCGCGTCGTTCTGAAATTCTTGCAAAGAGATCTGTGTTCGGGTTGAACAGATCGGCGTCTGCGCCAATTCCGATCCGGCTTCCAATGCGTCCTTGTCCCGCACGGTCATCAAATTGCGCCGTCAGCAGGTATGTCTGCATACCGCGCTCGATATAGTTGTGAGAGGCTTGCAGCAGGATCGTAGATTTCCCTGCATTCATCGTAGAGTAGTGGAAGTAGAGCTTTGCCATGGCTTTGCCTAGCGCGGTGAGACCGGGAAGGGCAAGACGCGAGCGTAGATCGCGGGAACCTTAGTTGTGGATGGAAACTTGCCTGTATTGCCGTCGGCAGGGGGCACTGGTCTTCAAAGGCGTTTGCTTGCAGGTAGTGATCATCAGAGACTGGTCCTGATCGGATTTTTTTCGCAGGGTTGGTGCAGAGTTAGGTGTGGGCATTCAGCGCGCCCCGGTTTGGGAAAGAAGGCAGGTTCCAGTGGCAGATCCCAGAAGTTATTTGAAAAAGCACACCGAAGCTTTGGTCAAAGACGTTGGTGTGGAAGCCGCGGCAGAGATATCGGGAAAATCGAAAGCGACACTTGGGCGATATTACTCAGATCACCCAGAGCATGCCGACCGGTTCATGCCGGTCGATACAGTCGCCGCGCTAGAGGAAGCTGCGCGGTTTCCTCATGTGACCACGGCTCTTGCGGAGCTTCGCGGGGTCACACTGAGTTATGACACGCAACGTCGCAATACACGTTCGGGGGGTGTGAATGCGGATGTGATTAAGCTTTCACAGCGGTTCGCGATGCTCATGGCTGAATACAACCAATCGATTGAGGATGGCGTTATTTCAATCAACGAAGCAAAGCGTCTGCTTCGCGAAACGGTTGCCATTCAACAGGTTTTGCTCGAGATGAAACTTAACCTCGAAACCGACCATGGGCGCGTAGACGGATAAAAGCGTTTTCAGAGATGTGAACCAGACCGCGCCCATACAGGGAATGGGTCATGTATGAGCCTCAAATCGCTATATCCTTGCTTTTTCAAGCCGCGCCACTTTCGTTTTGGCGAAGCTGCGCCAGGGTCTGATGATATCCTTGGGCCTCAGCGCTACTCGAGATTTCAGCGTCCGGAACCAGACGCGTCAATTCAGTTGTGATGTCGTCGAGAGTGGCTGTGAAGAACCCGTTGTGGCGACCTGTGCGATTCATGCGTTTATCGTCAAGCGCGGCGTAGACGGTGTCGCGCAACGACGCGGCATCATCTGAGTATATCGTTGCGTGGGTGTCATAGGGGAAGGGGACACTTTCCTGCCCAAGGTCTTCAATATACGCATCTGGGTCCGGGCGGCGCGAAATTCCAATTTTGAAAACGCCTTCTCCAAAAGCCCCGACATTTGAAATAACATACAAGTATCCGGCGTTGGACTGTTGAACCATGTCTCGCGCTCGTTCGGCCTTATGATGCGCAGTCTCCAGTTCGCGTGTCAGCTCACCAGCGCGGGCTTCCAGCTCAAACGCTTCCTCGCCCGTTGCTTTTTGGGCCGCCTGATTTGCCTTGGCGACAGCTTGCTGCAAACGGACTTCTTCCTTTTCAGCGAGTGTCGCGTCCTTTGTCAGAAGGGCTTCTTCTTTTTTCAACCGCGCGAGTTCCGCACGAGTTTCCTTCTCTTCTTTCAGTTTCTCGCGCTGTTCATGTGTGAGCCGCAGCTCTTTCAGCTTCAACGTGGCGAATGCAGGATTGATAATGCGCCCTGCGCTGAGAAGCATTGCGTCGATGGAGGCTTGTGTCTTGGAAAGGCGTTCTTCTCTTTGCTCGATCGTATTCCAGGTGACCGTTGCGATGGCGGCATCGCAATCCGCTCTGTATGCCCGCGCGGCAAGGCGATCGAGCGCGATATTGGCGGGTTCTTGCACTGTCGCCTCCGGATCAGCGATTGTAATGCCTTCGTCGGATGCGACTTTATTCTGCGCCTCACGAACTTCCTTTATGGCCATTTTAAATGCATCGCTGTCGTTGAAATCAAAATGCGGGGCGTAAACACCGAACTCAGACAGGTCCAGCGCCCGTGTTTCACTTGAAACGATGTCATTGGTGCTGGCCAGCATCAACGGTGCCCTTCGCGATTGTCCTACGTGTTGTGTAGGTGCGGGCTGAGGTTCCTTCTGCAGTTCTGAAGCGCCATCAGCGGAGGAAGCGATCCTCGCCTTGGTATCGGCCTGTGTCTGACTTGTAGCCGTACGACGGTCCATGTGACTGGTCTTTGTGTTCTGCTCTAGTGGTTTTCCATCACGGCTACGTCGGCCACGCACCACGTAAAGAAGCAGTAAAACTGCGGAAAGCAGTCCGGCTGCACCATACAGCAGTCCTTGAGGGTCGCGCGCCGCCAAGTCTTGAAACGATGCCGGCAATTTCTGAAAACTCGCCGGTAAGGCCTGAACGAAATTACTTATAATCGAGAAGTCCATTGGAGACTGCCACCTTATTTATGTTCTTTTGCTGGTCACGAGACCGAACAACGTTCTCAAAATCAATCGCGTCACAAGATACCGTTGAAAAACATGCATGGACGTTGCGCATTCGACTCTACGCTGTTTTACGCATTTGCCGTGGAGCCACCCCCAACATGTCAACAAGTTCTAGTTCCAATTCCGCCCAATCATAGTCGGCCTCTACCGTCAGACAGGGCAACTGCGCTTGCACAAATACAGTTCTGACAACCGGATCGGTTTCGCCAAACCCAATACCCATTGCGGGATATCCATGGCGATCAATGATTAGGAAATCGGCCCTGTAAGGTCCGATTGCGTTTTCCACTGCGTTGCGCAAAGCAGCCGAATGCTTATCACTGGAAGGCTCAAAAAACTCGCGAAGTGCGACATGGCAAAACAGTCGGTGTCCGCTTCCAAGTCGGTGGAGTAGCCCTTCGATATCGCGCAACAGACAATATTCTTGCCATTTCATAAGCGACACACCATCAAAATGCACTGAATTCAACGCATCTGCGATTTCACCCGGGGTAAGGCTTGTTTTGCCAGTGGCCCGTGGACTTTGGTATTTTTCCGCAGGCTCTGGCGCGGGACGCGTTTGCGCAGCATTTCCCACAGGAGCCGGGCGAGGTGCCTGCGAGGCATGGTGATGGCCGTCGTCGTAAGTTTCATTGGTCGGCATTTCCCGCATCGACTGGCGCGTGACACGTTTGGGGCGTTTTGGGGTTAACGCGGGTTTTGCACTTTCTTCGGTGACATATTCTGTCGCTACTGCGGCATCGGCTCGACGAACCATGCGCAGACATCGCATCATGATCACGGTGCCAAAAAAGATCGCAGCAACGATGGCCCAGCCTTCCGCAGAAAGGCTCTGCAATTGCTCCCGGAACGGGAGCAGATACTGATTAAGTATGAGGTTGACGTATTGATCCATACCAAGCCACCCGTAATCCTTCGAGGCTTAACACTCGGTTATCAGCGTGGCGCGAATATGACGGTACCGGGGCGGTGTGGTGGCGTTCGGTTATCGATTTCCGTTGGAAACAAGAACAAACGCTCTAAACGGGCGTTCTATTTCAAATTGCTCCTAGATCAGAGAAACGGTCTCGCAGAGAAAGACCTAGCCTTGCAAGCTGCGCACATCTACATCGCCGCCTTCGCGTGCTTCGATGGCCTGAGCTGCAGCATGGCTTGCTGCAAGCGTCGTGAAATATGGGATCCGGTCCATCAAAGCGACTGTCCGCATTGATCGGCTGTCTTCCACAGCCTGTGCGCCTTCGGTGGTGTTCAGAACCAGCGTTACGTCACCGTCTTTCAGGCGGTCGACAATATGCGGGCGCCCCTCATACACTTTGTTGACCACCTCGCAAGTGATGCCATGCGTCTCGAGGAAAGCTGCGGTTCCGCGTGTCGCTAGAAACTTAAAGCCCTGCGTATTCAATATTTTACCTGTTTCGACCAGCACATCCGTCTTGTCGTCTTCTTTGATGGAGATAAACACTGTGCCAGAGCTGGGCAGGACGGTTCCCGCCCCCATCTGGGCCTTCAGGAAGGCCCGCGCAAAGGATCGATCCCACCCCATCACCTCACCGGTGGAGCGCATTTCAGGACCCAAAAGCGTGTCTACGCCGGGGAAGCGCGCGAAAGGCAAAACAGCCTCTTTCACGCTAAACCATGGGGTCTTTGGATCCGCGAGTGTGAATGGGTTGCCCAACGGCAGCACTTCCATTGGATCGTCCGCAGGCGGATAGGGGTCGCGCAGCGGGAAGTTCGACAGTGGCTCCCCGGCCATTAAGCGCGCCGCAATAGATGCAATTGCAGAGTCGGTCGCTTTGGCCACGAAAGGTACCGTCCGAGAGGCGCGTGGGTTCACCTCAATTAGGTAGACCTCTCCATCCTTTACGGCGAACTGGACGTTCATAAGGCCAACAACCTTCAGCGCCTTGGCGAGCAAATGCGCTTGGCGCTCAAGCTCGGCAACAATGTTGTCGGGTAAGCTGTGTGGCGGCAGAGAACACGCACTGTCACCGGAATGAACCCCTGCTTCCTCAATATGTTGCATGATGCCGGAGACATGCACGTTCTCGCCATCGCACAGCGCGTCTACATCGACCTCAACGGCACCCGAAAGGTAACTGTCGAGCAGCACCGGGCTGTCACCGGATACGACAACCGCGTCGCGGATATAGCGTTCCAGCTGAGCCATATCGCGCACGATTTCCATTGCACGACCACCGAGAACATATGATGGGCGGATGACCAGCGGAAATCCAATTTCCTCTGCGATGGCAAGGGCTTCTGCATCGGTTGATGCGATCCCATTCTTTGGCTGTTTTAGCCGCAGCTCATTCACCAATGCCTGGAACCGCTCGCGATCTTCGGCCAGATCAATAGCATCCGGTGTCGTTCCAAGGATCGGAACGCCCTCGGCTTCCAGTGCACGCGCCAGTTTCAGTGGCGTTTGTCCACCAAACTGCACGATCACGCCATGGAGGGTTCCTTGCTCCTGTTCAACCCGCAGAATTTCCAGAACATGTTCCAGGGTCAGAGGCTCGAAATAAAGGCGATCTGACGTGTCGTAGTCAGTCGATACGGTCTCAGGGTTGCAGTTGACCATAATGGTCTCATAGCCTGCGTCTGTGAGCGCAAAACAAGCGTGGCAACAGCAGTAATCGAACTCGATACCTTGTCCGATCCGATTTGGGCCACCGCCAAGGATGACGACCTTCTTGCGGTCAGATGGTCTGGCTTCACACTCGACGTCGCCCATTACTGGAGCTTCGTATGTGGAATACATATAAGGCGTTTGTGCCTCGAACTCTGCACCGCAGGTATCGATCCGCTTAAAGACAGCATTCACGCCGAGACGCTGACGTGCACGACGGACCTGACCTTCGTCGCGTCCGGTCAAGGTCGCGAGCCGAGCATCAGTGAACCCCATCATCTTCAACTCGCGCAGATCATCCTCGGTTACGGGCAGTCCGTCTTGGGCGATCCGAGCTTCGGCATCAATAATTTCGCGAATGCGCGCGAGAAACCATGGATCGAATGCGGTTGCTGACTGGATCCGATCATTCGAAAGTCCAAGACGCATAGCTTGTGCGATTACTCGTAGACGATCCGGCGTTTGTTTTGACAACTCTGCAATGATCGCTGCCTCATCCGGTGCTCCAGGAATATTGATCTCATCAAATCCCGTCAGCCCGGACTCCATTGAGGCCAGCGCTTTCTGCATAGACTCATGGATCGTACGCCCAATGGACATCGCTTCGCCAACCGATTTCATCGCCGTCGACAAGGACGGTTCCGCGCCGGGGAACTTCTCAAAGGCAAATTTCGGGATCTTTGTGACGACATAGTCAATGGTCGGCTCAAAGCTTGCAGGCGTAACCTTGGTGATGTCGTTATCAAGCTCGTCCAGTGTGTAGCCCACGGCCAGCTTTGCTGCGATCTTGGCAATCGGGAAACCCGTTGCTTTAGACGCCAAGGCCGATGACCTTGAAACCCTTGGGTTCATCTCGATCACGACCATACGTCCATCGGCCGGATTGACCGCCCATTGAACGTTAGACCCGCCAGTTTCGACACCAATCTCGCGCAACACGGCGATCGAGCCGTTTCGCATAATCTGGTATTCTTTGTCGGTCAGCGTCAGGGCAGGCGCGACAGTGATCGAGTCACCAGTATGCACACCCATCGGGTCCACATTCTCAATTGAACAGACGATAATAGCATTGTCAGCTTTGTCGCGAACAACCTCCATTTCGTATTCTTTCCAACCAAGCAGGCTTTCATCGATCAGAATTTGTCCTACGGGTGATGCGTCCATGCCCGTGCGGCAGTAATAATCATAGTCATCGCGGTTATAGGCGACGCCGCCACCGGTTCCGCCGAGTGTGAAGGCTGGGCGGATGATCGCGGGTAGCCCAATATCTTCGAGTGCCGCGCGCGCCTGTGCCATTCCCGCATCGAGATCGCGTGACCCGTCTTTGCGCTGGGGTGCGGTTACGATTGTTGCCTTGGGGTTTTCAAGTCCGATCCGGTCCATAGCCTCACGGAAAAGCGCCCTGTCTTCGGCCATTTCAATGGCAGGACGTTTGGCGCCGATCATCTCGACACCAAATTTTTCCAAAACGCCCATTTCTTCCAATGCCAGTGACGTGTTCAGCCCTGTCTGGCCGCCCATGGTGGGCAGCAGCGCATCGGGACGCTCTTTCTCGATGATCTTGGCGACAACTTCTGGCGTGATCGGTTCGATATAGGTGGCATCCGCCAGTCCCGGATCTGTCATGATTGTGGCTGGGTTCGAGTTGACGAGTATGACGCGGTAGCCTTCTTCGCGAAGGGCCTTACACGCCTGAGCGCCCGAGTAGTCAAATTCGCAAGCTTGTCCGATCACGATAGGCCCTGCGCCGATAATCATGATGGATGAGATATCGGAGCGTTTTGGCATCGGTCGGTCCCTTTGGGCGGCAGGCAAACTCGGCGCGTTATACGCGGTGCGCGTCGGGGTGCAAGGCTTGGCCTGAAAGTGAATAGACGCAAGTTTGCCGCTAAAGGTGTACTGCCTCGTCAACGACCCGGAAATTGGGGTGTTGTGTGGAAGGCTAAGCCGTAAAATTTCTGAAAAATTTAAAGATCGCCAAAGGCTATTACTTAAGTCGTTCTGTGACCAATCGCGACTGAGATCTGTGAGCCAGTAACTTCAACGCTTCAAGATCCCGTCACCCTCTACAGTTTTGTCGGTCTTCCGCTGAACTTCACAACTAATTTTCAGAGATCCGCGCGTCGGAAGCCCTATCAATATTGAGCCCATTCTCATCATGCTCAGGCATAAATTTGCCGCTGGCGCTGATGGCATCGTCATGCGGCACAAAGAACTGGATGGTTCTTCATTTCAGTCCCAGAAGTGCCAGCCTCCGTTGCATGCTGCGTGGTGCAGCTTTGGAACCTATGTTTCCAAGAGTACTGGAAGACCCGAAACGATGCTTCTTCTTTAAAGCGTGTTGGTGATTTTTGTAGCTGCCTCACACCCTGTAAGCTCTTGTTTACCTAAAATGTGACGCGATCCGTCCAAGTCTCGCCGCATTTTGGTCGACGGATTGCCATACTCCAGGCGCAAGCACGTTATACCTGCTCGATAATGTCTGGAGTGCTTGTGATGCCGCGACGTTTTTTACGGATATTTTTGCGCGATGAAGATGGTGCAGTAACTATCGACTGGGTGGTATTGACCGCTGCCATTATGGGCTTGTCGCTTGCAATCATTGCTTTGCTTTGGGACAGCCTGACCACCAATGTCGGCTTTCTGAACAACACGATCGAGACGCGCACAATCTCCACCACCTTCCCTGTTGCCGGCGATGGAGACTAGGGTCGCTCCGTTCGACCTGAACCGCTTCATACACCACTGAATTAACCGAATATCGAAGACGGTAGGCGATAAAATCTATGTGCTTAGGGTGATTAGTCCCTGACATGAAAATGCCTGTACCGCCTATGCACGTCCCAAACGCCAGACGATGTCATTTACGACTTGGCCCAAACCCTTCCAATGAAGGGTCTTGTGGCCCGTTGTCCCGAGCAAGGTCCTCAATTCTTCTCGACTCGGCCCAACTCTTGCCGAGTTGTTTTGTAAAATGAATAGAAGAGCAGTAGGGGCGCGACGAGGACGCAATGAGCACTTTTTTTCGACTGGATAGTTTTTTTGGGGCTACCCAAACGCCATTCATCTTGTGTGCTGAATTGTTGGACGCACGCGGCGAAGGTGCAGACGAAGGTGCTGTTCAGGCTGTTGTCGACTATGTCAAACGTATCCAGTCCGAGGCTTTTTATACGGCCGCAGAGCTTCCGGAGACCGCGCTCCAGATCTGCGAACTCGAACGCTATCTTCACCAGGTTACGACGAGAGGGCACGCACATTACTTTCTGAATACTGGCGCCGACTTCACAGAATGCTGGCTAAAGGTCAAAGCGGCACTTCGTTTGGTACGCGCCAAACCCTTCATGCCAATCGCGCGTGCCTTCGAGGCTCTGGCAATCCGCCTTCAAGAAGACCAGTCTCTCGATATCACGCACCCCGAAATTATCGAGCACTATCTCAAACCACTCGATGCCCCGTTCCAACAACAAGACAGTGTCAATCCGCTTTTGGGATTCGCCGCACAGAAGGTTCGAAGGCTTTCTGGTGTGAAGAAGGTTGCAGCGGCTGAACTTGATGCGGCTTACCTCAAGGCTGCTGCAGACAATTCGGCCCTTGTTCAACGACAGAATAAGCGCGACATTCTCGCCAAGTTTGGGCATTTTCACGATCCAAAACAGATCGGTATCGCATTAGCGTTGCTGCGCATAGAGCAGCCCGATGTCTTCGCCGATGGCCACGTCGGGACCTTGATTGAGTTGGACGGTTGCCAATGCCCGATGTTTCCACTCGATACGCTTGACGGGGGGAAGTGCGCGGTTGTTACACCGCATGAGATACGGATTCATCAATACGACGCGTACAGCCTCCAAGTCTTCGGCGATGATGAAGCATTTGATGCGCTCGATTGTTTAGGCGCACTTCTGATCAGCGTAGATATGGCAGAAATTGATGCAATCAGTGATCATGCCGATAGACGAAACTTGGGCTTTGTCATTCATGACTTACTCGAGCGCGCCCAGATCGAAGGACCAATCGCATATTTTGGATGTGTCAGTTCCAAAGCTTCGATCGAGGCGGATAAGTCGCGTTGGACTCTAATCATGAACGGGCGCATGGTTGTTGTTGTGCTGGACACGGACGAGGCAAGGCTGCTGGATCCGACCACGAATGATGTGCTCGCAACGGTTACTATTTCAGAGATCGATGCCCGTCTTGGTGAGCTGGCGTGCTAAACGCTTCGAGGTTTCGTTAGAACACCCGGTCCCGCATTTCGTGATTGAGCCACGCCAGTGGCATCGAATTCGCGGTTCGACATAACGCCGAAACGCTATAAGCACCGACTTTCATCCTATCCGCCTTGACTTCTGCGGCCCTTCCTAGTGTATCGGCGCGAACCTGATCTATAGCCGAAAGCCGCCCACATGCACGCCTATCGCTCGACCACTTGCGCCGGACTGACCAAAGACAATGTCGGCGAAACCATCCGCCTGTCTGGTTGGGTGCACCGGGTGCGTGACCACGGTGGTGTTCTGTTTATTGACCTTCGTGATCACTACGGGATGACCCAAGTTCTTTGCGATCCCGACAGCCCGGTCTTCAGCGAAGTCGAGAAAGTCCGAAGTGAATGGTGTATCCGGATCGACGGTACGGTCAAACTTCGTGGCGAAAGCCTGATCAATCCCAAGATCCCGACAGGGGAAATCGAGGTCTTTATCCGCGACATGGAAGTGTTGGGACATGTCGAAGGTGATCTGCCGGTTCAGGTCTTCGGTGATCAAGATTACCCTGAAGATACCCGCCTGAAATACCGCTATCTCGACCTACGCCGCGAGAAGCTGCACGAGAACATCATGCTGCGGTCTCGTGTCGTGCAAGACCTGCGCGAACGCATGTGGGAGCGTGGCTTCACCGAATATCAGACACCGATCATCACTGCTTCGAGCCCGGAAGGCGCACGCGATTTCCTTGTGCCCTCGCGCCTGCATACCGGCAAGTTCTACGCGCTCCCACAGGCGCCACAACAGTTCAAACAGCTGATCATGGTTGGTGGCTTCGACAAGTATTTCCAGATTGCGCCGTGTTTCCGCGATGAAGACCCGCGTGCTGACCGCTCACCGACCGATTTCTATCAACTCGATGTCGAAATGAGCTTTGTCGAACAGGAAGATGTGTTCTCCACTGTCGAACCTGTCATTTTGGGCTGTTTTGAACGCTTTGCAGGCGATCGCCTGGTTGAAATGGAAATCCCACGCATTTCCTACCGTGATGCAGCGCTCTGGTATGGCACTGACAAGCCTGACCTGCGCAACCCAATCAAGATGCAGGTGGTATCGGAACATTTCGCCGGCTCCGGTTTTGCCATTTTCGCAAAGCTTCTCGAACAAGAGGGCACCGAAATTCGCGCCATTCCGGCCCCCAAAGGCGGCAGTCGGAAGTTCTGCGATCGGATGAACAAGTTCGCGCAGGAGCAGGGCCTGCCGGGCATGGGGTACATCTTCTGGCGTGACCAGGGCCAGGGAATGGAAGCGGCCGGGCCACTTGCCAAGAACATTGGTCCGGAACGTACCGAAGCCATCCGTCAGCAACTGGGCCTTGAGGTTGGTGACGCCGCTTTCTTCCTTGGCGGTAAGCCAGACGCGTTTGAGGGCGTCGCTGGGCGTGCCCGTACCGTTATCGGTGAAGAACTGGAGCTGACAGATAAAGACAGCTTCCAGTTTTGCTGGATCGTCGATTTTCCGATGTATGAGGAAGATGACGACGGGAAGATCGATTTCTCGCATAATCCGTTTTCGATGCCCCAAGGGGGGCTTGATGCGCTTAACGGCGATCCGCTCGAGGTGCTTGGTTACCAATACGACCTCGCGTGCAACGGCTACGAATTGGTCTCAGGCGCGATCCGGAACCACAAACAGGAAATCATGCTCAAGGCGTTTGGCCTTGCGGGGTACGGGGCGGATGAGGTCGAAAAACGTTTTGGCGGCATGTTGAACGCTTTCAAATATGGTGCGCCGCCCCATGGTGGCTGTGCGGCCGGCATCGACCGGATGGTGATGCTTCTGGCCGACGAGCCGAACATTCGTGAGGTCATCATGTTCCCCATGACCCAACGCGCCGAGGACCTGATGCTTGGTGGGCCTACAGAAGCAACCAACACCCAATTGCGTGAACTCGGTTTGCGTGTGGTCAAACCTGAATAATGCGCGATCCCTCGCGCAAATCTGCGCGAGCCTCCAAATTGGCGTTCATAGTCTGGTCGGATTTGTGTTTTAATCCGTGGCTATGCGATTGATGTCTGCTCAGCTTGCGGCGCGTTACGGCTATGGCCTGTCGCCCCAGTTTGATCCGCCTGCTGGGGCGGCGGGTTGGATTGATCTGCTTGGCGCTGCTGACCCGGGTCTTGCGTTCCCCGGTCCAGATCGAGAAGCCGCAATTGACGCTATGACCGCCTTTCTGGAGGCGATCCGCTTGGAGCGCCGAAACAACAATGCCGCGACGCGACGCGCGCGTAGAAATGCATCGCGCGCGTCTTTGCGTTTCGTCTTCGACGGGGTGCGTACCGCGCTTATTCGGGCCGCACATGTGCCAGCGCCGCTTCATGACCGGTTGACCGAGTTCTGGCAGGACCATTTTACGGTGGAGGTCACCCCCGTGCGCTTGCGGGCGTGGGTGCCTTTGATGACCGCCAATGCTATTCGTCCCCACGTTGCGGGGCGCTTCGCCGATATGCTCAAAGCGGTCGTAACGCACCCTGCGATGCTGCTGTATCTCGATCAAGCGACTGCGGTGGGACCAAACAGTCCTGTTGGACAGCGCACGGGCCGCGGTCTTAACGAAAATCTCGCGCGTGAGGTGCTCGAGCTGCACACGCTCGGGGTTGATGGACCCTACACGCAGGACGATGTGCGACAACTGGCGGAACTTTTCACGGGGCTTCACGCCGATCACTCCGGGTTTCGATTTCGCCCGAACATGGCTGAGCCGGGCTATGAGACAGTGCTTGGTGTCCGTTATGGGGCCGGACCGCGCGCGCGTTTTAGTGATATCGACGCAGTACTCGATGATCTGGCGCGCCACCCCGCGACGGCACTGCACATCGCCCGCAAACTTGCTGTGCATTTTATCTCAGACCAGCCCGACCCGAGGCTCATAGCCGATTTGGCACACAGCTTTCGCGACAGCGATGGCGATCTCAATGTGGTTACTGCCGTCTTGATCGATCACCCCCTTGGACAAGATAGTTTTGGCGCAAAGGCCAAGCGACCGATGGATTACATACTGTCGGGTGTCCGTGCGCTGGCGCCGCCGGCCGATCGGCTTACAGCACTCAGCAATACCGATCTTCGAAACCTGTTTGACCGACCAATGCAGGCCATGGGACAGACCTATCGTCGCGCACCTGGTCCAGATGGCTGGCCCGAAGCCACTGAGGCATGGATCACGCCACAGGGGCTGGCGGCCCGGATCGGATGGGCCATGGCCGCACCGGTTGCGTTTCGTCGCGACCTTCCTGATCCACGTGAGTTTGTGACAACAGCTCTGGGACCGCTTGCCAGCGAGGCAACGAAGCTTGCAGCGCGTGCCGCAGAAACCCGGTGGGAAGGCATCGGTCTGGTTTTGTCCGCGCCTGAGTTCAACCGCAGATAGGAGGGGACGATGCACAGGCGAGATATCCTCAAGGGCGTCACTGCGCTGGGCTGTTCACTGGCAGCACATCCTTTGACCACGACCATGACCTTTGCCTCCGTCCCCGGTGATGCGAGATTTGTTGTCATCGTACTGCGTGGCGGAATGGACGGCCTTGGCGTGCTGCACCCAATGAATGATCCGAATTTGGCTCGAATGCGACCGGTGCTTTTGCGTGAAAATGCTGGTGATCCCCTAACCGATGGCTTCGCGCTTCATAGTGCTCTCGATCCATTGCGTACATTGTGGGCGGCGGGAGAGCTCGCTTTTGCGCCCGCAGTTTCAACCCCCTATCGCGGCCAGCGCAGCCATTTTGACGGACAAGACATGCTTGAAGCGGGAACCGGTATGGATGTTGCACCAGACGCGCTTCGGGGGGGATGGCTCAACCGGATGCTGTCTGGTTTGCCAGGCGCAGAAAGCGAAACGGCTTTTGCCATTGGTCATGAAGTGCCGCTTATTCTGACGGGGCAAAATGCGATAAGCAGCTGGTCGCCGGAAACACGATTGGATCTTACGCCTCAGGCGCGACTGCTTCTGGAACATATCTATGCAGGCGATCCGGTGTTTCACGCGGCCGCGAGCAACGCCATAGATCTGGCAGAAAGCTTGGGTGTTTCGACGCAGATCGACAGTCTCGGCGAGCAGCAGATGATGATGGGTGAGGCCCTCGAAGATACGCGCAGTGCTGCGGGGCCTGCTAAGCTGGCGGAATTTGCAGCCAACCGCCTTCGCGAAGAAACGCGCATCGCATCCTTCTCGTTGACGGGGTGGGACACGCATCGCAATCAACTCGGGGGGTTGCGCACCGCATTGGATCGGCTGGGTCAGGCCATCTTAACTTTGCGCGACGGGCTGGGACCGGTTTGGGAAAAAACCACCGTGCTTGCTATGACGGAATTTGGGCGCACCGTGGCCGAAAACGGGAACCGGGGAACAGATCACGGAACCGGGGGCACGATGCTGATGGCAGGAGGGGCATTGCGTGGTGGAAAGCTTTATGGGACCTGGCCCGGTGTTGCGGAGGCCGACCTGCTGGAGCGCCGCGATCTCCAACCGACAGATGATGTCAGACGGTTTGCAGCCTGGGCGCTGAGGGGCAGTTTCGGGTTTGACCGGGCATTTCTTGAGCAGACGGTTTTCCCCGGCGTCGATCTTGGTGAAGATCCAAACCTATTGCGCGTCTAGCTAGAGGCTTCCGCAGCACGCGCGGCTTCACCAAAAGCAGAACCGGCTTCAAACCCGGCTATTCCGATAAACAATCCCGCACCAATGGCAGCGAGCAAGATGAATGTGGCAGCTCCGGACCCACCGCTTTTTTGTTTGCGGCGCGTCCGCGCCTTGGCCTTTTTAGCCATGCGCGTATTCCTTTGTGCAGACGCCCCCCCAGGGGCTGATGTCCGTCTTTGCTAAGGATCAAAACGGGCGCAAATTGGGGCAGTATCGCGCCATTTGCTGGCAAAGCGGCGGTACTGCTATGACTGTTGAAACACTGATGACAAACGGGTCAGGACTGTCCGACTAGGAGAAACAATATGAGCCAATCAAAGCGATTTGGTGAGTCGCTTCCAAACTGGACTCCACCCCGTTGGCCTGACGTTTCGATTCTCGATGGCCGGTATGCCCGGTTGGAGGCTCTTCGCGCAGAGGCTCATGCCGCGGACCTTCACCGGGCCAACGAAGCAGACGATGCGATTTGGGATTATCTTCCATATGGTCCGTTTCATTCCGCGGCGACATACCATAAGTGGGTGCGTAGCGTGACCGAAGGGTCGAAGGACCCGATGTTCTATGCCGTTCGGGAAAAAACCAGCGGGCGTGCACAGGGCGTCTTAAGCTTCCTTCGCATCGCGCCTGAGGCCGGAAGCATTGAAGTCGGCCATATCAATTATGCGCCCATCCTGCAGCGTAAACCAGCGGCGACCGAGGCGATATTCTTGCTTGCGGACTGGCTGTTTGGAGCTGGTTATCGCCGCTTTGAATGGAAATGCGATGCATTGAACATGCCCTCACGGCGCGCTGCGCAAAGGTTCGGCTTCAGCTATGAAGGTGTTTTTCGGCAGGCTGCAGTGGTCAAAGGCCGAAACCGAGACACTGCGTGGTTCGCTATGATCGATAAGGAATGGCCTGCCATGCGCAGTGCCTATGAGACTTGGCTCGCGCCGAGCAATTTCGATGCAAATGGGAAACAACGCGAACGATTGGGTGATATGACCCGCCTTGTGAGGGTCAGCGAAGATCCGGCACTGCGCGCTTAGGCAATTCGCGAGGTTTCCTGAACCCGTTTGGTCAGGATATCCCGAAGTTGCGTCCGAACCCCTTGCCTGTCCGGCTCAATCAGTTCAGAAGCGGCTTGTGCTAGTTTTTGGTCGCCTGCGCTTGTGGCAAGCCCACGCAGGAAATGCGCAAGGTAGTCTCGCGTTTGGGTGTCCGTCGCGGCATCTAGTAATTCGACCGCGTGCGCCAAATCATCCTTCAACGCGAGCAGATCGGGCACGACGTACTCGCAGGTCAGCGCTCTTGGTCCATGTTGTTGAAGGTCTGCTGGCAGGGCGGCACTTACTGCTATCTGAAATTCTGCGACGCCACCCAAAGGTTTGTGCAGGAATCCATGTGCACCCGCCGCACGTGCAGTGCCTTCGCGATCCGGATCTCCGCTCAACGCGAGAACACCGGGTCCGTCGATTGTGTTCAGTTCTGCGATCAGGTCTTCGCCTTCCCCGTCGGGTAGACCCAGATCAACTATAACCACTGCTGGCGCGTAGGCAGAAAGGTGGCGCTTTGCTGTCGCGATGCTATCCGCCCGCCGGAGGCGCGCACCGCTTTTCAGACACATCAGACGCACCGCTTCTGCTGCAAAACGGCTATCTTCCACCAAGAGCAATCGCAGCCCCAACAAAGGTCGTCCCGCAGGACGGCGGCGCAGCATCGCTGGTAGCGGGGCGAACGGGTCATCTTGTTCGGTCATATCTCAACTCTCAACCAAAGATCGCTGACACTTGAGCGGAAAAGGGTGAACGCAAGGTTAAGCAGTAGGAAGAGGGTGCGCGAATGCGTCTCTTGCAGGGTAAAGATGCGTTCTACATAACGTGCAGGACTTGCGCGTTCGGAGTGAGAGAAGATGATTGGACGACTGAACCATGTGGCTATTGCCGTGCCGGATCTTGAAGCTGCCGCGGCCCAGTACCGTGATACTCTTGGCGCAGAGGTGGGTGCGCCTCAGGATGAACCGGACCATGGCGTCACAGTTGTTTTTGTGACGCTTCCGAATACGAAGATCGAGTTTCTCTATCCCCTTGGTGAAAATAGCCCCATCGCGGGTTTTCTTGAAAAGAACCCTTCGGGCGGGATCCACCATATATGTTACGAGGTCGATGATATTATCGACGCCCGCGATAAGTTGATGGCCAGTGGCGCGAGGGTTCTTGGAACCGGTGAGCCCAAAATCGGGGCTCATGGAAAGCCCGTGTTGTTCCTGCACCCCAAGGACTTTACTGGCACTCTGGTCGAACTGGAGCAGGTCTGATCATGGGCATCACTTCTGCGCTCGTTCTGTTTGCCGTCTTCTGGTTCATGATCCTGTTTATCGCGCTGCCGATCAAACTTGAAACCCAAGGCGATCGCGGTGAGCGTTTGGTTGGAACGTCAGCAGGATCTCCGGAAGTCACTCACCTTCGGAAGAAGCTACGGTGGGTCACCATCGTCGCAATAGCTCTATGGCTCCCGACATGCGCGATTATTCTTTCGGGGTGGATTTCGGTCGAAGATTTCGACCTCTACTCGCGTTTTGGACCCGGATCGAACTAAGCGTCCTCCAAGCGGTGATAAAGATGGGTGAACGTTGCTACACCCATGATCGGGATAACCAGATTCAAAATTGGTATGGTTAGCGGAATTGCCATCAATGTGCCCGCAACCCAGATGGTGAAGGCGTGTCTGCTGCGGGCCTGCTTCGCGCCTGCCCGGCCAATCCTGCGCATCGCGACCAGTTGGAAATACTCTCGTCCCAACAAAAACCCGTTCACCACCCAAAAGATGAAAAGCGCAAACGGCGCGAAGATCACATAAAGGATTAGGGCCAGAAGATTCACGCCAATCATCAAGGCCAAAAAGCCAAAGGTGTCGCGCATGGTATCCAGTAAAGGCACGGGTGTCGCCGCGGGTAGCCCGGGATAGTGCTTGGCCTCCACTGCGTCCGCGATCCGCTCGAGGAAGATACCCGTAAAGGCTGAGGCCACAGGGATCATCAGAAACACCGACATTCCCAAGATCACCAGCAAGGACGCACCGGACAGAACTTCATTCAGCCAAGTGATCTCGCCAATCAGAGGTAATGAGACTGTTTCAGGCAACAAGAAGTTCAGGATCCAGATTGTACCAAGGGTAACCAACACCAACAAACCGATCGTCAGTGCGATTCCGATGAACAGCACATTACGAAATCTGGCGTCTCCTGCTTGCGATAGGGCCGCGAAAAAACTGGAGAAAATTTGACCCATCAAACGTCAACCCAGCTGGTCAGGGCCGCAACATCCGGGCGTGGCCGCTCAGGTGGAACCGCGCCCTCGGTTCCGATATGGATGACGCCCGCGATCCGCTCGCTGTCAGACAATCCAAACCCGGTCTTGCGGAAGGTTTCGTCATGGGAGGCCCAGCCAGAAAGCCAGTTCGCGCCCCAGCCAGCGGCCAGGCACGCATTCACAAGTGCAAGACAGACGGCCCCCGCTGAATAAACCTGTTCGATCTGCGGAATTTTCTCCGATGGTTTTGGCGCTGACACCACCACCACCGCAAGCGGAGAGTTTCTGTATTCTGCAACAGTCTTGGCCAATTTGTCCGGATCGACCTCCAGCTGACGTCCGCGCATCTCAACGTCCCTTGCGATCCGGTCAAGCGCTGCGCGTTTCAAAACGATAAACCGCCACGGTTCCAGTTTCCCGTGATCGGGCGTCCGGGCTGCCGCCGTCAGCAGAGGCAACAAGGTCTCGCGATCAGGGGCAGGCGCTGTTAGCGTTTTGGCCGGGCGGGACCGCCGCGTCATCAGAAAGTCGAGAACGTCAGCATTTGCTCGAAGGGGGGCAATCATGAGAAACCTCTGGGACTGTGTCCTGCGTTACCTAAGGATGCAGCTTGGGTATGCAAAGGGGATATAGGGAATAATCCGTCCGAAGAAGATCAGAAGAACATTTCTTCAAGATCGCTAAGCATATGACTGTAGATGTTCTCAAGTTGAACAGAAGGTTGACGCAACCGAATTGTGTCTCCCATCGGGTCTGGTGCTGTAATCGCACTGCCCGACATTTCTTCCAGCACCGCGTGTCCGCAAAACGGGACATAGGCTGCAGAATAACCCCCTTCATGGGCGGCAACGATGCGACCGTCGCAAATCTCTTCGGCAACCTCCATCAACTGCCGGGTCATTTCGCGGAACGTCTCAGCGCTTGCCAGCATCCGTCCCAAAGGATCAACGGCTGAGGCATCAAATCCGCAGGCGATGATGATGCAGTCAGGATCAAAGTTCTGCAGAGCTGGGATCACCAAACGCTCCATCGCCTCCAGATACGTGCGATGACCCGCACCCGGCGGTAGAGGGATGTTCATATTCGCGCCTTCACCGGCGCCAGCGCCCTGATCTTCCGCATCCCCTGAATCCATCGGATAGTTGCGTTCCTGATGTATCGAAATCGTCAAGACGTCTTCCCGATCATAGAATACGGCTTCCGTACCATTACCGTGATGCACGTCCCAATCGACCACCGCGACGCGTTCGGTCAGGCGCGCTTCGAACGCTGCTTCAACCGCAATTGCGATATTGGCCAAAAGACAGAACCCATTGGGCGTTTCTGGCAGGCAATGATGGCCTGGCGGGCGCGACAGGGCGTATGCGTTGCGGTGACGGCCCTGCAAAACTGAGGTCAGTGCCCTTTTCACAAGTCCTGCAGACAGGGCGGCGATCTCATATCCGCCTGCGCCGAAAGGCGCCCTGGGCCCCAGTTCGCCCCCTCCTTGATCAGAAAGGGATTTGAAGCGTTGCAGATAGCTTTGCGGGTGCACACGGCGCAGGTCTTCAAACATTGCTGCCTCAGCCGTTTGAAGATCAAGGTCTTCAATCAGACCGGTCACATCCAAAAGGTTGCGCAACCGACGTTTGGTTTCCGGACTGTCTGGATACCCATCAGGTATTGGCTGGACTAAACCTTCTACGGGGAGGGTCAGAGCATAGTTGCCGCCGCCATGCCACATGCATCGCTCATTATGGAAAAAGCCCGTTTGCATGTCGGCTCAGTCGACGTTTTCAGCGGCCTGGCGCAGGCGATAGACCCCTTCGGGCAGATCAAGCGCAGCGCCGAGATCATTCAGCTGCGCAATCGACAGCGTAACCGTCATCTTCCGATCTGTCTGTGGGCAGTGCTGTTCCAGCGTCACGCACTCTTCGAACGCGTGAATAATCACATCCTCGCCCAGCGTTTCCGACCCTTCATCGACCAAAGTCACGACGGTCGCGTCAAATTCATGTTCGATCGTAAACATGAACCGGACGATACCTTATTTGTTCAGCACTTCAACCGTGTTGCGGGCAACGCGTCGCCGGTGCCAGTTGTAGATCAAAGGGGCCAGTATATGGTCGTATACCTTACACGACATCCAGAAGACCCCGGGCAATCGGGTGAGCCGGGCAAGCCATCTGTACCGCGGCATTTCTTCCCATAGAACTTGGAATGCCGGTATGCCTGACAAAAGCTGATCACCCTGCCTGACATATAGCCGACGCGCAGCCTCGTCCGCAGACAGGTTCCAACGGGCAAGATCGCAGGAATTCAGGTCATCAAACCGGAGCGCAAGCGCGCGTTTGTCCGCGTAACTGCGATAGTGATCAATCTCGAACGAGCACACTGGGCAGGACGCATTGTAGAGAACTTCTGTTTCTTTCATCATGTGCGGAAGGTAGCTGAAAGGCCGCGTTCGCCAAGTCATGCTGGTCCCGCGCGACGCTATGTCATAGATCGAAAGGACAAGGCAGGAGAAAGCAATGCGATACGCTTTGATTGGGCTGATGGTTTTAGGACTTTCAGCGTGCGAGGTTCCAAGCGCCCCCCCTGAGACACCTTCGCCGGGCATTGCATCAGCGTCCCCAGCACTCTCACCTGATGTTGCTGCACGCAATTTCTTGGCGGTCGTGGACCGCGTTGAACCTGTGGCCGAAAGCATGTGCAGAAGCAGGCTGCCGCGTGAGAATTGTGATTTTAAGGTCGTCATTGATGATCGTGAAGGGCAAGGGATCAATGCATTTCAAACACTTGACCGGTCCGGGCAGCCTATTCTTGGGTTCACACTTGGATTGATCCTTGAGGCTCGGAACCCGGACGAGATCGCGTTTGTGATGGGGCATGAGGCTGCACATCACATAGAAAAACATATCCCGCAAACTCAGTCCCAAGCCCAAGCCGGTGCAATCGCAGGCGCGCTTCTGGGAGCAATCATAGGGGGCGGAGATCCAACCGCCATTGATCAGGGTTTGCAATTGGGCAGCTTTGTCGGGGCACGGCGGTTTTCACAGGATCACGAACTGGAAGCCGATGCGCTTGGAACGATTATCGCGGCGCGCGCCGGATATGATCCTGTCCTAGGGTCCCAGTTTTTTGGGCGCATTCCCGATCCGGGCAACCAGTTCTTGGGAACCCATCCTCCCAACGCGGCGCGTCTTGCGACAGTCAGAAACGTTGCCGCCGGTCTCTAACTTTCGTTAGTCCGGATCATCCCCATTGGGCTCGACCGCGTCAAAGCTGGTCCGAATAATATCTTGGCGCAAAACGGTGTCGATATCCTGTGCAAGGTTTTCGATCCCGTCGCTGATCTCACCCATCACGGCAACACCCAGTCCAACGCTTGCGGCCGTCATCACAACCCAATCCACGGTGGCTGCACCGGATTCGTCATTCCAGAAGTCCAGAAGTTGCGCGCGCATCGGGGTCTCCGTTGAAGGGGCTATGCGTTCTCTTGAATGAGGTTTGTGCAACCCTCTCGACAGGATTGCGGCGTCAAAGGGGCATTTAGCTTGGTTGATTTGCGACAAAGGAGTAATTGATCTGCGTCAAGGCATGCTTTGTGCAGACCTCTAGATTGGTCTGAGAAGGGGTGTGACGACGAAGACTTAGCCATGTGCCAGAAACTGATGAAACGACATGCACGATTGGTTGACGAAATGGCAACTACGTTGGCTGTTGATCTCGCAGACGCCACGATGCGAAGGGATTTGCTAATGGGTGACCTGTCTGATCTGGTGCCCGGGTGCATTGGCGCGGAGGCTTGTGAAAACTGGCGTAAGGTGAATGCACTTTCCGGCGCAGAGCTCGCCCCTTTTGACGGCATGATCGCCCCGCACGATACTGGGCTCCGCCACCAGCTTAGGGCTTCTGACGTATCACCTACCTTGGCAACGCACCGAAATTGCGCTCAAATGTTGGACTATGAAGGATACGATTGCCTCCGAATACCATCGCCTGAAAAACACCATCATATGGAGCTGGCAGGGTTGGTCCGCCTCCTGGGCCACAGAAAAAACCCTCCGGCAATGGACTTTGGCCAATGTGATCTCGGCGGGTTTGGCCTTTTACCTTGATCTCAGCGGTCTGGAACGTGCGGTGATCATTGGGTTCGGCCTGCTCATTCTGGTCGCAGAACTGATAAATACAGCCGTGGAAAACACGATCGATCGGATTGGTCCCGAATTTCACGATATGGCGAAGAAAGCCAAAGATGCGGGGTCTGCCTGCGTTGCGGTTGCGGCTCTGACCGCCGGTATCGTGTGGTTGGTGGTGCTTTTTGGCTAACCTTCGCGTCCTCGACAATGTGATCTCAGACCGGGGCTCGAAATACAGCGTCTCAGGCATTGGGGTATCGTCCCGGGTTGAGGTCGACGCAGCTCTGAAACTATTGAAACGCAATAAGAAGTTCGCAAAAGCCACTCATAATTCCTGGGGCGTTTTGCTGCCCGAAGGCCCGCTGAAAGCCGATGATGGCGAAGCTGGGGCTGGAAACGTGATCCTCTCGGTTCTCGAAGGAGCGGACGTTCACGGTCAGTTGGTCATCGTGACGCGATGGTTCGGCGGAAAGCATCTTGGCGGAGATCGCTTTCGCCATGTCCGCGACGCGGCGAAGATGTGGGTTGAGACGCTTTGAGCTTCAGAAACTTCTGCGGCAAATTTTGAAAGGCGGGCACATTCAAGATCAGGTTTGCCGCAGGCGAAAGTCTTCTTATTTGGTGATCTGCCCCCACAGATCATATTCACCGGCCTCATCAACCTCGACCGTCACCAGATCGCCCACGCTCAGGTTCTCGGTGCCTTCGTCGATGAACAGGTTTCCGTCGATTTCGGGCGCGTCTGCTTTGGTGCGGCAGGTCGCGACGCCATCCTCGTCGATATCGTCGACCAGAACCTCCATCTGCTGGCCAACCTTGTTGGCGAGTTTCGCTTCCGAAATGGCCTGCGCCTTTTCCATGAAGCGTTCCCAACGCTCTTGTTTTACGCCCTCAGCCACATGGTCCGGTAAATCGTTCGAGCGGGCGCCGGCGACATTTTCGTACTGAAAACAGCCCACGCGATCCAATTGCGCCTCATCCAGCCAATCGAGAAGGTATTCAAACTCGGCCTCTGTTTCGCCGGGATACCCGACGATGAAGGTCGAGCGGATCGTCATGTCCGGACAGATTGAGCGCCATTCTGCGATACGGTCCAGTGTCTTCTCGCTTGCGGCCGGACGGGCCATGCGCCGAAGCACATCGGGGTGGCCATGTTGGAAGGGCACGTCCAGGTAGGGCAGCACCAAACCCTCGGCCATCAGCGGGATCAGCTCGCGTACATGGGGGTAGGGATAAACATAATGCAGCCGTACCCAGGCTCCCAGCGTCCCAAGATCCCGGGCCAAGTCAGTGATATGCGCGCGATGCCCCCGATCCTCCGCGTGGCGAATATCAACACCATAGGCACTGGTATCCTGGCTGATCACCAGCAATTCCTTCACGCCATTATCGACGAGCTTTTCAGCTTCGCGGATCACTGCATGTGCAGGTCGAGACGCCAGGCGCCCGCGCATATCCGGTATGATGCAGAACTTGCATTTATGATTGCAGCCTTCGGATATTTTCAAATAACTGTAATGCCTTGGCGTTAGTGACACTCCGCGCGCCGGGATCAGGTCGATGAACGGATCCGGATCTGGAGGAACAGCGCCATGGACAGCGTCGAGCACCGCTTCGTACTGTTGCGGGCCTGTGACGGCCAGAACCTTTGGATGCGCTCCCGTAATATATTCAGGCTCAGCCCCCAGACACCCCGTGACAATTACTTTGCCGTTTTCGTTCAACGCCTCGCCGATTGCCTCGAGGCTTTCGGCCTTGGCGGAATCGAGAAATCCACATGTGTTCACGATCACCGCGCCTGCACCGGTATAGTCAGGCGATATTGCATAGCCTTCGGCGCGGAGCTTCGTCAGAATCCTCTCGCTGTCCACAAGGGCCTTGGGACAGCCCAGCGACACCATCCCAATCGTCGGCTGACCAGGACGCGGTGCGTCACGCATCTGGATGGAGGGTGCAATATCCGGGCGAAGGCTTGGAGGGTTCTGTGACATGAGCGCCGTATACCCGTGCTTCCACAGCGTGGAAAGCGTGCAGTTGGCTTGCTCCGCCGGTGTATCGAGGATTGATCAGAAACGTCGAGGCTGTAGTCAAAATTGGGCGAGCCCCATTGTCATCCCGCCCTGAGCCAATAGCATGGGCCACGCAGTCTTGAGGGTCTTACCATGCGTATTCTGTTTCGCCTTCTCGGCGTTATCTTTGCCATCCTACTTCTCTTTGTTGCCGCTCTCTTCATTATTCCTACCGAGCGGATTGCCCGCATCGCAACGGATCAGTTCACGGCCGCAACAGGACGCGCGCTGACAATTTCCGGTGACGTCAGGCCGACGCTTTATCCGGTTCTCGGGGTGCGCACCGACGGGGTGGAGCTTGCAAATGCCGACTGGTCACAGACAGGGCCGATGCTAACCGCGGACCGTTTGTCCGTAGGTGTGCGGCTCATGCCGCTCCTGTCAGGCCACGTGGAAGTCGAAGAGATTGTGGTCGAAGGTGCGCGCATCAGTCTGGAGCGCAATGTAGACGGTCAGTCCAACTGGGTGTTTGAAACCGCGTCGACTGATGCGTCCAATGAGGTGGACAGCTCTGCCAACGGGCTGACCCCACCCAGCGGAGGATTGCCGCGTATCAGCCTGGCCCGAGGCGCTCTCTCCGACACGTCCGTCGAGTTTCGTGATGACAGCACCGGGGTGTTGATCTCTCTGACGGGGCTGACAATCGACATGGCACTTGATGGTGCAACCGGTGCTGCAACGCTTGCGGGCTCGGGTGCTCTCAACGGGCAGACGGTAAGGCTTAATCTTGTTACCGGCGATATCAACGCGCTGCTTGCCGGGCAGGTAGAGCGTGTCTCGTTGAAGTCCCAACTGGCTGATATCAAGTTTGATTTCGAGGGCAGAGCGGGACTGTCGCCTTTTACGCTGGATGGGCAGACCACGCTTGATGCCCCGCAAGTGACCCCTGTCTTTGCCTTGGTAGGGCAAGCTGCGCCGGCCTTGCCGGGGGGGCTGGATCGCGACCTCGCGTTTTCAGGTCAGGTTACCATGACCCCGGACGGTGCCGGCCGCGTTTTCATGCGCGGTAGCGAGGTACAGGCGGCAGGCAACACGGTAGAGCTGGATGCAGATATCGCACTGGGCGAGCCGCTCACGCTCGCCGCGCGCGTTTCGGCAGGGGATCTCGATCTCAGCGCGTTTACAGGGGGTGGGCAATCTGCAAGCTCCACAACGACGACTTCGGGCCCCATTTCTTCGGGGTGGCCGACCAGTTTCATTGACACATCGGCACTTGCCTTCCTGAATGGCAACATTGCTCTGTCGGCGCGCTCAATTGATCTTGGCCTAATGAAGCTCGGGGCGGTGGATGCGACGCTCGCGCTCGATCAATCCCGACTTGTGACGACTTTGCGTCAGGTTGCGGCCTATGAAGGGGGCATTTCCGGTGAGTTGGTGGTCAACGGGCGCGGAGGCTTGTCTCTTGGGGGTAATCTGCGTGCAGATGGTATCGCTCTCCAGCCCTTGTTAACCGATTTCGCGGATCAGGACCGTTTGATCGGAACTGCCGACCTGCAATTTCAGTACCTTGCTGTTGGCGATACGATGGATGCCTTAGCACGTTCCCTGTCCGGCTCTGGGTCCATCTCAATCGGGGAGGGAGAACTTCTCGGTCTCGATCTCGCGGGGATGCTGCGAAATCTAGATGCGTCTTATCGCGGTGAAGGATCAAAAACAGTTTTCAATACAATCACCGCAAGCACATCGATAACAAACGGCGTGGCGTCCAATTCGGATCTGATCTTCGACGCGCCGCTGATCAGTGCAACTGGAGAAGGCACTATAGATATCGGCAATCAATCGCTGGCCTACCGTTTGACGCCGGTTGCCTTGACCGGGGGCGCGGGCATTTCGGTGCCTGTGATCATCGAAGGTCCGTGGAGTGATCTTTCGTTCCGACCTGACCTCGAAGCATTGGTGAACCAGAACCTAGCGGCGGAGCGTGAAGCGCTTGAAGAACAGCTGCGAACTCAGGCGCAAGAGGCTCTGGAGCGGGAATTGGGTGTGGACGTGGAGGGGGCTGGTGGAAATGTCGAACAGGCCGTGCGTGACCGTGTCGATGAACAGGCCGACGAGTTGCGCAATCAGGTCGAAGACCAACTTCGGGAGGGTCTTGGGCGCCTGTTGGGCGGAAATTGATGCGAATCGGGGCGTTTGCGAGTGTGGTGCCGTCGTACGATGCAGGGATCGCGTTCTATGTCGGCAAGCTTGGCTTTAATCTTCTTGAAGACACGGACATGGGTGGTGGCAAGCGTTGGGTTGTGGTTCGGCCTTCAGGCGGAGGGTCCGCTGTTGTTCTTGCCAAGGCAGTCAATGGTAAACAGGAGGCCGCGATAGGCAAGCAGACGGGAGGGCGTGTCAGCTTCTTTTTGGAAAGTCGCGATTTTCATAAAGATCACGCTGACTTTGTTGCCGCGGGCGTTCTATTCGAAGAAACGCCGCGCAGGGAACCGTACGGAATGGTTGCGGTGTTTCGCGATCCTTTCGGCAACCGATGGGACCTTCTGGGCCGATCGTGACACCGCGCCGGACACCCTGCCTGTCCTGCAACTGATCACCTCTACTATACAACTACTGTCGCAGCCCGCGCCCTGATGCGCGCGGGCAACGTACAGGCTTTCCATCTGTCATAACGGCCCGTCAGGGGCAGTCCGAATGTTGGTTTGAAATCTATGATCCGCCTTAGCGGCGACGATCCCGTCGCGCGCTCATGGGCTGGAAGGCAACGCCAACATGGGCTTCGCAATAAGGTTTTCCAGCTTGGCTCGGTAGGCCGCAGAACCAGAAATCGTCTGTTGCCGGATCGCCGACAGGCCATTTGCACGTGCGTTCTGTCAGTTCCATCAAAGACAGCTTCAGGGCTTTCTTTTCAACCTCGTTTACCTTCGCCAGCGCTTCAGGGCTGATTTCGTTTGTCGAAGGCTGGGGCGGCAAAGGCTGCCCTGCGGGAACGATCGGCTTGCGGAATGGAACTGGCGCAGATGGCGCTGCCGCTATGGGTTCTGGCTTGGGCTCTGGTACTGGCTTTGGGGCTGGTGTGGGTTTTGCCGCTGCGGCAGGCTTTTCTTTCGCTTCCGTTTTGGCCGCGGAACTGCCGCCACCGCCATTGCGGTTTGACAGACCCAGGCGATGCACTTTGCCGATCACGGCGTTGCGCGTTACGCCGCCCAGCTCCTTTGCGATCTGGCTGGCACTTTTGCCCTCGCCCCACATCTTCTTCAGGGTCTCTACACGCTCGTCGGTCCACGACATGAATGCTGTCCTTTTTTCGCCTCTCGCTCAAACGATAAAGACCGGGTGATAACCCGGCCCTTCGCACGGCGGTGAAATTTCAGTCCCCTATTGTAACCATGCGATCAGCGGATACAAGGAGCGCCGCAAAAGGAGCGCATAATGAGTGATCTCACTGGCATGGGTGTTCGCCGGTTCGGGCGGATCAACTGGCTCGGGCTTTACACCCTGATCTGGCGGGAAAGCCGCAGGTTCCTGTCTGTCTGGACCCAAACACTTGCGGCACCTTTGGTCACGGCAGGACTGTTCCTGACTGTCTTCGCGCTGGCCATCGGTCCCCGGAGAGGCGACGTCATGGGCGTGCCTTTTGTTGAATTCCTGGCGCCTGGCATCCTGATGATGACGGTCATTCAGAATGCGTTTGCCAATACGTCTTCGTCGATCGTCATTTCCAAGGTTCAGGGCAATATAGTGGATACGTTGATGCCGCCCTTGTCGGCGGGCGAACTTGTCACGGGCTATCTGGCCGGGGGTATTTTGCGGGGTATTCTGGTTGCGCTTGCCATCACATGCGCACTTTTTGTTGTGCTCGGTATCGGTGTCGCGCACCCGCTTTGGGTTCTGACATTTGTCGTTGTCGGGTCTATGTTCCTTGGCGCGCTGGGCATTGTTGCAGCGGTATTCGCCGATAAGTTCGATCAGATGGCAGCGGTTACCAATTTCATTATCGTGCCGCTCAGCTTCTTGTCTGGAACCTTCTATTCCATCGAAGGTCTGCCCGGCTGGATGCAAACGCTGACCCACCTGAACCCCATCTTTTACCTAATTGATGGTGTGCGCTACGGCTTTATCGGTACATCTGATAGTTCGCCCTGGATTGGGCTTTTGGTATGTCTTGGAACAACCGCAGCGGTCATCGCGGTGTGTTGGAACTGGTTCAGGGTCGGTTATCGCTTGAAACCCTAACCACGGGCAGCAAGAATCTCACGCCATCCCAGAAGCGCGGCCCCGCCTACGATGATTGTGGCCCCAATCACTGAGACGACATCCGGGATCACCCCAAAGAGCCACGCATCATAGAGCGTTGCAAACACAAGTGTAGCGTAGGTGATGGGCAAGGTGAGCGTTGCATCCGCCGAACGCATGGCTTGAATAAAGCAGGTCTGAGCACACGCCATCAGCAAACCCAAAGCGCAAAGTGCTGCCCATTGTTGCGGGCTGGGGGCCTGCCACACCGCGATGACAGCAGTGGTGGCGATACAGACCCCGATCGCATTGTTGATCAACAGGATTTGCATTGGTTTTTCAAGGTTTGCCAGACGTTTGATGCAAATCACCTCGATGCCGATCATTACGGCAGCCCCAACCGCAAGAAGCGCCGACAGTTGCAGACTTCCCGCACCAGGACGCAGCAGAACCACCGCACCGATCAGCGCAATAGCCGCTGCAAACCACCGCCAGGGTCCAACACGTTCGCCAAGAATGGGGATGGCGAGGAACATGGCAAAGACGGGGTTCAAAAAGCTCAAGGCGGTTGCATCCGATAGCGGTATCCGCGCAGCTGCGGCAAATAGCAGGCTGACGCCTGCCCAGCCAAAGAGGCAGCGCGTTAGGTGCAGCCGCAAATTTGGATGTGTGATCTGCGGACGAAGAAATACCGCTGCGAGAGCCAATCCGAGGGCAGCAAATACAAAACGACCATGGCTGACCTGAAACGGGTGCAGCGGATCGCCCAGCCGATCTGTGCCTAGAGCTTTCGCCAACAAGGTCGTCGCGGCAATGAACGCGGTGGCCACAAGCATGGCGCCAACGGCATAGGCTGGTCGACTGGGCGGAGGGTCTGTCTCGATCATGATGCGTTCAATTTGCAAATTGGGACGACCTGAGGCATAAATTGCGCAATCAAAAAGCGACACTAAAATCGCGAGCAGAACCGATGAAAAAAATATTCCTGACCATGATCCTCTTCGTGGCAGTTACGCTTCCCGCGCAATCGGGCGTGATTGAGCGTGCCTGCAACACGGCCGGCCGTGATGCCGCCACCCCACGATTGTGCAGCTGCATCCAGGATGTGGCTAACCTAACACTGCGCAATTCGGACCAACGCAAGGCTGCGGGTTTCTTCCGTGATCCTCACCGCGCTCAAGAAGTTCGGCAGTCCTCGCGCAATTCCGACCGTGTATTTTGGGATCGCTACAAGGCCTTTGGCGAAGCGGCCGAGGTTTATTGCGGCTAGATCCTCTGCAGTAGGCCTTTGGTTGCAGCTTCGATCAGCTCATAGGCCTGTTCAAAGCCACCGTCGTAATAGGGATCCGGCACATCCGTTTGGCCTAATCCTGAAGCATCGCTTAGACATAGACGCAGGTCCGCTTTGGAACCGCTCGGGCGTATGCGTTCCAGGTCTCTAAGATTGCTGCGGTCCATCGCAAGGATTTGGTCGAACCTATGAAAATCCTCCGCCTGAACCTGACGCGCACGTAACCCGCTGATGTCAATTCCGCGCTGCCGGGCTTCGGCGATCGCTCTGGGATCGGGTGGATCACCGACATGCCATGCGCCCGTGCCGGCGCTGTCGATGATAAGATCACGATCGCCCGCCAGCTTCCGCAAAATCCCCTCTGCAGTTGGCGAGCGACAAATATTGCCGAGGCAAACGTAAAGGACAGAGGTGGTCATGGCGTATCCCGCAGTTAAACTGGTCACAGTTTAGCGCGGAGCCAACGCATGCACATCACCGTTCTTTCAGGCGCAGGCCTTTCGGCAGAAAGCGGGCTGGGGACGTTTCGCGACAAGGACGGTCTTTGGACAAAATATGATCTCGCCGAAGTGGCCACACCCGAAGGGTTCGCCGCGGACCCTGAAAAGGTACATAGCTTCTATAATGCCAGGCGAAAAAATGCAGCCGACGCTGCTTTCAACGCGGCCCACGAAGCGCTGGCCAGACTAAAAACTGTGTTTGGTCAAAGGCTCACGCTCGTCACCCAGAACGTCGACTCGCTGCTGGAGGCGGCGGGCGCTCGCGATGTGCTTCACATGCACGGCGCATTGGATCGTGCGAAATGCACGTCGTGCGGGCATCGCTTTCCGGCTTTGCGTGTCATGTCTCCGCAGGACCCTTGCCCGAACTGTTCATCCCCTACGACCCGGCCCGATATCGTCTGGTTTGGCGAATACCCGGAACATATGGGCGAGATCGAACAGGCGCTCAGTCGCTGTGACCTTTTCGTTGCCATCGGGACATCGGGTCAGGTTTACCCCGCCGCAGGCCTTGTAGATCTTGCAAGGGAGAGCGGCGCACAAACGCTCGAGATCAACCTTGAAGCGTCCGATATCTCGCACCGCTTTCACGACGCGCGCTACGGTCCGGCAACCGAAGTCGTTCCCAATTGGGTACAAGAGTTGATCGGATAAGTTCGCTGGCTTGGCCTGACGTTATTCTGCCCTGCGTGAAAATTCTTATTCCGAAAGGGAAATCCTGCGCTGAAGGGCGCCTTCGATGTCGAAGACAAGAATTTCATTCCCAGACACCACGATGATCCGGTTTTCCATAAGGGTCACGGCATCCGCGTTCACACCTTCGGGCAACACGATCTGATCCGGAAGGGGCAGCGTATCGGTTCCGCTCGGGAAGCGGATGACAATCACCGTGAAGATCGCTATCAACCCGGCGATCATCGTGGCGGTCAGCACTGTCACCAGTATTCTCAGGAACCGGATGTTGCCCTGGTCTTCAGGGGGCAAAGGGTCCATTACCGGGTCGTCGTTCATGTCTGCCACCAGTTCTGCCGGATACGTTGTGCAGGTCACCATCGGGGAAGACCCGCCCTCGCGTCTTGATAAGGCGCTTGCCCGTGATGTGCCAGAAGAAGCGCAGCTCTCGCGCACTCGGATTGCCAAACTCATTGGGGAAGGGGCAGTTCTGCGCAATGGCACGCCACTGGTCTCGCCCAAGGCGGCCGTTGCCGAAGGCGATGTGATCGAGATCACCGTCGGGGAGGCGGTAGAGGTTGATCTGGTGGCAGAGCCCATTGCGATCGACGTGGTCCACGAAGACGACCACCTTATCGTGGTGAATAAACCTGCCGGGATGGTGGTGCATCCAGCGCCGGGGGCTTGGTCGGGAACGCTTGTGAATGCGCTTATGCATCACTGTGGGGAAAGCCTGTCTGGCATCGGCGGAGAAAAACGCCCCGGTATCGTACACCGCATCGACAAGGAAACCTCTGGTCTTCTGGTCGTGGCCAAGACCGACAAGGCGCATGCGGGGCTTGCGGCTCAATTCGCAGCCCATACGGTTGAACGCGAATATATCGCCATTTGCTACGGTGTCCCTGATGCCGCAGACCCGCGCCTTGCCGGCCAGTCGATTGTCCGGTTCGAGGCTGGCGGTGTGTTGAAAGTTACCGCACCGATTGGGCGTCACCGTGCGGATCGTCAGAAGATGGATGTCGTTCCCGGCGGCCGACATGCTGTCACCCGTGCGCGGATCGACGAAACCTTTGGCGCACCGCCGACATTGGCGCGTGTCACCTGCTGGCTTGAAACAGGTCGGACCCACCAGATACGTGTGCATATGTCAAAGATCGGGCACGGGCTTTTGGGCGATCCCACTTACGGCGGCACGCGCAAACTATCCGCGAAAGCCCTGAGCGAAACTGCACGGTCTGCGGCTGGCGCATTCCAACGACAGGCGCTTCACGCCGCGACACTGGGGTTTATACACCCCGAAAGTGGGGCGCATATGCGGTTTGAGGGGCCATTGCCCACAGATATGCGTGAGTTGCTTTATGCTTTGCGGCTCACATCCAACTGAATTGTTTCAAGTGCGCACTTGCACGTGAGCTGTGTTTCTTCGCCCTTTATGTGCGTCAGCTGCGGGTTTAACTACTGCTTAACGAATTTTCGGTAACGGCTCTTGAAAACCTGTTAGCGCAATCTTAATTCGATTAACATCACGCTGCGCTGCAACAAAGCGCACAACATGGAGGGGACAGTAATGGGTAATTACGCAAATCTGCCAGCGCCGACGCCGGAAGGTGGCCTGAACCGCTACCTCCAGGAAATTCGTCGTTTTCCCATGCTGGAACCCGAAGAAGAATACATGCTCGCCAAGCGCTGGGTCGAAGAAGAGGACAGTGGCGCGGCACATAAGATGGTCACATCGCATCTGCGTCTCGCAGCCAAGATTGCGATGGGCTATCGCGGTTATGGGTTGCCACAGGCCGAAGTGATTGCCGAGGCGAATGTGGGTTTGATGCAGGCGGTAAAACGCTTTGATCCCGAAAAGGGGTTCCGTTTGTCGACCTATGCGATGTGGTGGATCCGGGCCTCAATCCAGGAATATATCCTGCGGTCCTGGAGCCTCGTGAAACTTGGCACCACGAGCGCGCAGAAGAAACTATTCTTCAACCTCCGCAAGGCGAAATCCCGCATTGGTGCGCTTGAAGATGGTGATCTGCGTCCGGAACACGTCGAAAAGATTGCCAACGATTTAAGCGTGACCGAAGCCGAAGTGATCTCGATGAACCGTCGCCTTTCTGGTGGGGATGCATCGCTGAATGCCGTGATTGGTTCAGATGGCGAAGGCGCGACCGAATGGCAGGACTGGTTGGAAGATGAAGACGCCGACCAGGCTGGCGATTATGCTGAGAAGGACGAGATGGAGGTCCGTCGAGAGCTGCTCGTAAATGCCATGGATGTGCTCAACGATCGTGAGAAGGACATCCTCACGCAGCGCCGTTTGATGGAAAATCCAGTGACGCTGGAAGACCTCAGCGGCCAGTACAATGTCAGCCGTGAACGCATTCGCCAGATCGAGGTGCGTGCCTTCGAAAAACTGCAGGACAGAATGCGTTCGCTCGCAAGTGAAAAAGGTCTCGTGGACGCATAACTTCAGACGCCATGGTCGGGTCTTACTCCCTCATCCGGCCTAAGCGTCTCGACAAAGCCGGGCGAGCCCTCCCTTCGCCCGGCTTTTTCAGGTCCAGTCTCTGCTTGCAACCAGGCTGCACCCCGGATTTTGTTGGCGCAGGTACTATTTGGAGCCACAATAATGAAGACCATCAACTGGGGCATTCTCGGCGCCGCCAGATTTGCCCGCGAGTATATGGGGCGTGCGATCAACGAGGCGCGTGGGGCCAGACTGGCAGCTATTGCCACCTCTGATCCGGCGAAAGCACGGCCCTTTGCGGAATTTGCGCCGGGCCTTCAGGTACACGACAACTACGACGCTCTTCTTGCTGATCCTAAAATTGATGCAGTCTACATTCCGCTGCCAAATACGCTCCACACACCTTGGGCCATCAAAGCGATGGAGGCTGGAAAAGCGGCGTTGGTAGAAAAGCCAATTGGCATGCAGGTCAGTGATTTGGACCAATTGATCACAGTCTCAAAACAGACCGGCCAGCTTTGCGCTGAGGCGTTTATGCCTGTGCATCATCCGCAATGGGTGAAACTGAAAGAACTTCTTGCCGAAGGTGCGGTTGGTCAACTTCAAGTGATCCGAGGCATTTTCACTTTCAAGCTTGGTGATGCGGGTAATATCCGTGCTCAAGCTGACTTGGGCGGGGGTGGTTTGCGCGATGTTGGGATCTATCCGATTGGCATGGCACGCTACGCAATGGGCGCAGATCCTACTGACATCTCGGCGCATATACAGATGAATAACGGGGTCGACACTTTGGCGGAAATCCGGTGCAGGTTTGGGGATGTCGTCATGCATGCCATGTCCGGGCTCAGTCAGATGCGCCATCAGGAAATGGTGTTTCATGGTAACGACGGGCTGATCCGCATGCCCTTTCCATTCAATTCCGGTGTGCAAGGTGAGGGCAGGATCGATCTGCATCACCCGGATTATAGCGTGCAGACTTGGCGGTACCCTTTTGAACGCCAATACGTGCTGCAAGTGGAATCATTTTGCGATAGTCTTCGCTCAAACTCGGCTTATCCCGTGCCGCTGGAGTTCTCGCGCGGGTCGCAAGCCGTAATCGATGCGGCGTTCGAGGCCGCTCAGATAAGGTGAATAAGATGAATGACGATAAGGTGGATGGCCGAATTCACGGTGAACAATTCGAGCCAGAAGAAAAAGACAGTATCGGCTCGCGCCTGATCTTCATGATTATTGTCTGGATCATGATACAGCTCGCGCAAACCGTGCTGGGGGTCATGACGGTCATCCAGTTTGTGATCATGCTCGTCAATAAAGGTGAACCGAACGAAAGGCTGGCTGATTTCGGAACTGATCTGGGGATCTGGATCGCCAAAGCTGCCCGGTATCAGACCGCAGCCAGCAATGTGAAACCCTGGCCCTGGACTGAACTCGACTAAATTCGGGCGGCAAAACAAGAAAAAATTGGCGGTCTTCGGGCCGCCTTTTTAATTTTTTACAGCCGCGAAAAGTTTTCCCTTGAATAGTCGACAAAAATAGTCAAGAAATATGCGAGCCGAACAAACCGTCTGATTAGCAGACCGTTCGGCAACAAAAATTTACAGTTTCGGGATGGCCAGCGGTGCCATTTGGGGCGGCGACAACTTGGATGCGGCACCGCCGCTATCCCGGAAACGACTTAGGATGGATGAGGCAACAAGATGCCAGTGTACGTTAAAACGGATTTAGGTGCGGGACTATGACCCGCCCGTGCCACCGAACGTCGAATGAAAGCGATGTGGTCACTTTGGGTTACACCACGGATGAACGCGGTGTGCTCACTCTTGCGCGTTTCTATTTTCAGTCATTCACCAAGCCCCAGGATCAGTCCTGGCTAAATGCGGTCGGTCACGCCCTACAGCAATTCGGGCACCAGGATGGTCCGAATATCGCTGTTGCCGTTCTGGCCGTTGTGCAAACGATGCGCCGCTCTCGTATGTCGGTTTTTCAGTTTAACTGCGCTGAATGCAGGACCTGTTCCGTTTACGTGACCGCGGCCGAACGTGCGTTTATGTCTATTATCCGAGCTGCTGCTGCAAACAACGCAGAGGCTGCAGAAGGCCATGCCATGATCCTGTGCGAGGGCAACGATACCGTTCCGTTGGTGCGTGCGGCTTTCACCCTCGTGCAGCTACTCTATCCAGAGGGTGAAGCGAGGTCCCAACGCTATGCGCCCCGCACCGATATTCAGGAGGCCGCCAAAGTGGCCCACTGACCCAGTTGCTCCCATTCGCGCGCTAGCCCCCTGTCACACTCTTTTAGGCTTTGCATCGGCGGGTGGGAGCAAGCCCAAATGACATAAAATCCAGCAGCCGCAAGGGTTGGTGCATCTTGTTATGTCAGTTTGGCATTTATCGCTTGAGTCGTTTCACACCAAAGGTCTCAGTCTTCCAGCAGCATCCTGTCATCGCGTTTTGCCAATGCGCGAAGGGCCGCCAAATCAAGTCCCGCCTGTTCCTCCAGCGCTTCATTGATAATCTCCAACGCGTCGGGTTCCGAAAAGCCAAGCGTCTTGCGTTGCAGGGCAATTGCATCCATCGCTGATGCGTTCAGCTCGCCGTCATTCAGCACAAGCTGGATCTTCACGAACCGGCGCAGGGATGCGTGGCGCTTGTTACGGGCATTTGTGAAGCCGCTTGCGAAAATCCCCGAAATCATTGCGATCACAACGACCCCGACAATTCCCAGCACCATTCCAAACGTCTTACCTGCTTCGCCGGACGGCAAATAATCGGTATTTCCCAAGGTCGTCAGATGGCGCAGCGCCCATGCCATCGCCCCTGGGATAGAACTGAAAGGCCCCGTTTCAGCGCCTTCAAGGACGAAGATGAAACTCGATCCCATCACCACCAGCAAGATCAGGACAAATCCAAGTGCGAGAAGCAGCCGCAATTCGTCTCGCAATACGCCCAACACGATGGACATATCCGGGCTGTAGCGTGTCAGCTTGAAAGCGCGGCGCAAACGCAGGATGCGCAGGAACCGCAGATCGAAGAAATTGGTGCCGGACAAGATGATGAAGAACGGGATGATCGCGATCAGATCGGTCAGGGCGATCGGGGAGAGCGCATAGCGGATACGCCCCCAGACGGGGCCCATCTCACCCCAGCGCTCGTTTTCCACGCAGGACCAGATGCGCAGCATGTACTCTGCCAGGAAGATCAGTACCGAGACGCCTTCGAAGATAAAGAACTCCATGGCCCAGGGATCGCCAATCGCGGGGACGGATTCGATCATCACTGCGATCACGTTCAGAACGATCAACACCACCAGAAACATGTCAGCAACCTTGCTGACACGGTCCTCGGGGTCGTTTGAGACCGATAGAATTTCATGTACCCGCGCTCGGGTGAACCTCTCTGCCTGCCATTGGACACGCAATTTTTGCCAATAGCTTACATCGTTACGCATAGTGTGATCCGTCTCAACTCGTCTCACACCAATCAGACGTTGCCGCCAGAATTTATCAAGTCCAAATCCAGTTCGAACACTGGATGGAAGCGCAGTTTGACCGGGCGAGACGTCTCTAGTCTTCCATCGCCTCAAGCTCGTCGATAAAGCCCGAGATCATGGACAGACCCTTGTCCCAGAATTTGGGATCGCTCGCATCAAGTCCGAACGGGGCCAGAAGCTCTGAATGGTGCATTGAGCCACCTGCTTTCAGCATCTCGAAATACTTCGTCTGAAAATCCGGGTCGCCTTCCGCGTAGACCGCATAAAGCGCGTTCACCAACCCATCGCCAAATGCATAGGCATACACGTAGAACGGCGAATGCACGAAATGGGGAATGTAGGCCCAAAAGGTCTCATAGCCGTCCATGAACTCAAAGACCGGGCCAAGGCTTTCAGCCTGTACGCTCATCCACAATGCGTTGATGTCATCGGGTGTCAGCTCGCCCTTGCGGCGCGCGTCATGCAATTTGCACTCGAAATCATAAAACGCGATCTGGCGCACGACCGTGTTGATCATGTCTTCGACCTTGCCCGCCAGCATTGTGCGCTTTTCTTCCTTGGTCTCTGCCGCGTCGAGCAGTTTACGGAAGGTCAGCATCTCGCCAAAGACACTGGCCGTTTCCGCCAGGGTCAGCGGGGTCGAGGACAGCAACTCACCCTGTCCCGCCGCCAGCACCTGGTGCACGCCGTGGCCAAGCTCATGTGCCAGCGTCATCACATCGCGCGGTTTCCCAAGATAGTTCAACATCACGTAAGGGTGCACATCGGCCACCGTGGGATGGGCAAATGCACCGGGGGCCTTGCCCGGCTTTACCCCCGCATCAATCCAGCCTTTGTCAAAAAACGGCTCTGCCAGCTTGGCCATTTCCGGATCGAAATCAGCATAGGCGTCCAACACCGTTTTGCGCGCTTCGTCCCAGTTAACCAGCCGATCATCGGCCTGAGGCAGCGGAGCATTGCGATCCCAGACCTGCAACTTGTCCAGACCCAGCCACTTGGCTTTCAGCGCGTAGTAGCGATGGCTCAGCTTGGGATAGGCCTCGACCACGGCATTGCGCAGCGCTTCGACCACTTCCGGTTCCACATGGTTTGCCAAATGCCGCGATGCCTGCGGGGTCGGCAGACCGCGCCAGCGGTCAGTGATCTCTTTTTCCTTTGCCAACGTGTTGTGAACGCGCGCAAAGATTTTCAGATTTTCGCCAAACACCTCTGCCACAGCACGTGCACCTGCCTCGCGCTTGTCGCGATCCTGCTCGCTGAGCAGGTTCAGCGTGGCCTCGATACCCATGGTCTCGCCGTCAACCTCAAATTCGAGCCCCGCGACCGTCTCATCAAAAAGACGGTTCCATGCAGCTGAGCCGACAGTCGACTGGTCATGCAGGAACTTCTCCAGCTCATCCGACAGTTGATAGGGCTTCATGGCCCGCATCCGATCAAAGATTGGCTTGTAGCGCGCCAGATCGGAATTGGCCTCGAAATGCGCGGCCAGAATGTCATCCTCGATCCGGTTGACTTCCAGCGAGAAGAACACCAGCGGAGTGGTGTAAGTCGTGATGCGGTCCTGCGCGTCAGCCATAAATTTGGCACGGTCCGCGTCGGTGGTGTTTTGGTAATAGCGCAGACCAGCGAAGGACATGATCCGTCCGCCAACACTGTCGATCCGCTCATAACGCAACACGCACTCTAGAAGACCCGCTGCGTCCAGACCGGCCAGCTTGCCTTCGTAGTCTGACGCAAACTCCGCGCAGGCTTTTTCCAGCCAGGCCCAGTCGCGGTCCAGCTCCGGCGCATCTTCGCCCGCATAGAGATCGCTCAGATCCCAGTCTGGCAGGTTGCCCAAGGGCTTTCCTCCAGCGGTCGCGTTGGCATCAAAGAGTGGAAAGGGCAGGGGAAGAGGGGTCATGGATTGGCCTTCAGGTCACACATCATCAGTCGTTTCACCTGACATAAGGCGGCAACCGGCCAAGGGGTAGGGGTGTTTCGGAACTGATGTGCATTTCAGCGGTCACATACGCAACATTCACGAGCCTGCACGCAGTACGCAGTTGCTTGTCTGCTTGTTGGATGGTGCCGGGACCTATGAAGTGCTCGAGGCAGGATGGGAGCCTCTTTTGTTGATGTCACTCTGATTTTTCATGCTCAAAGCGCAGTTCTGATCATCGTAACTGTCGGAATTCTTCGCGTTGGTGTATCGATGCTCCAAAACTCTGAACGGAAACTCGCTTGGGCTTTACGACCGCAATAGCCGATGCAGGCATCGCTCTCGACGCACGCTTCGCGATCATGATGCTCGTTGTGTTTCTTGCGGGCATTGTGCGCGGCTTCACCGGATTTGGCTCAGCATTACTGGCTGTCCCGGCACTCGCCTTCATCTATGGTCCCGTTCAGGCTGTTGTGATTGAAGTGTTGATCGAAGTTCCTGTCTGTCTCGGTCTGCTGCCAACGGCCATCAAACACGCAGAGCGCCGCACGATCCTGCCGATGATTGCCATGTTCATGGTGTTTGTTCCGGTTGGTGCCGTGTTGTTGACCGTGATTGATCCTGATTTGGTGAAAATCCTGATCAGCCTGTTCGTCCTTTTTGCGATCGTCCTGATATGGCAGCAAAAGCGTGTCACGCAGGTGATGTCGCCAAAAGCGAACTACGTGGTGGGCGCATTGTCCGGCACCACACAGGGGCTGACGGGAATGGCAGGTCCCCTTTTCGTGACTGCCCTTATTGCGCGGGGTGATGATAGTGTCCGCACCCGCGCCAACATCAGTGCTCTGGCGTGTGGGATCATATTTTTCTCTGTGATCAGCTTTGTTGTGCTTGACCTGATTACCGCCGAGCTTGCGCTTTACGCCGCGCTCGCGACCCCCGGGATCCTTCTTGGCGTCTGGGTGGGGTCCATGTTGTTTCGCACCTACGGAGGCCTCAGGCTCAGGGAGATTATTTTGTGTTTTCTCGCCATAACTGCGATCTTCACACTGGTCGATACTATGGGGTGAGTTTGCGTTGCGCTGGCCGAGGCCGGTTTGATCGCAATGCAGGATTAGGATCACGCCTTACTCAAATGTTGCGCCAAGCATACCAGCGGCCGACCATTCCTTATCTTTCCAAGGTCAAGAAGCAATGATATGAGATTCTCTCAATCTGACCCGGCGATGGCGTCGCCGTGTTAACTTATTGAAAAGTATTAGATCCTGTACGCCGGGACTTTCGATCGGGAGATTGAGGGCCCAGCCTTGTCTCCGCCGCAAAAGGAGGCATTCATGGCTTGGTCACCTGACAAAACCGAAGTCAAAAGCTGGAACGAATGGGACACTCTGCGCCATGTCATCGTGGGCCGGGCAGATGACTGTCACATACCGCCCGCTGAACCTGCGCTGGATGCCAAAGTCCCCGAAGATAGCGACATGCGCGGCCAATGGGGCAGACGGCCACAGGAAACGATCGACCGGGCCAACGAACTTCTGGACAATTTCGCAGATCAGTTGCGTGGTCGCGGTGTTCGGGTGGATCGTCCGACCTCCATCGATCACTCCCAACCGGCCACAACTCCAGATTTTCATACCGACAGCCAGTTTGGCTGCATGCCCCCGCGTGATGTGCTTCTGACCGTCGGACATGAAATTCTTGAAGCGACCATGTCTTACCGGTGTCGCTGGTTCGAATACCTGAATTATCGCCCGTTGATGCAGCAGTATTGGGACGAAGATCCCAAGTTCCGTCATGAGGCCGCGCCCAAGCCGCGCCTGACCGACGAAGACTATCACCCCGACTATCTCAGTGACAAAATTGGCGTCGAGAAACGTCTGCAATGGGCCGCCGAGAAGTTCTTTGTCACGACCGAGGAAGAACCGCTTTTTGATGCCGCCGACGTACTGCGCTTTGGCCGCGACCTCGTTGTTCAACATGGGTTTACCACCAACCTGAAAGGGATTGAGTGGCTGCAGCGCCACTTCCCCGACCACCGCGTGCACACGGTGAATTTCCCGGGCGATCCCTATCCGATCCATATCGACGCAACATTCACACCGTTGCGCCCGGGCCTGATCCTCAACAACCCGCAGCGGCGCCTGCCCGAAGAGCAGCGCGGTATGTTTGAACGAAATGGCTGGGAAATCGTGGATTCAGCACAGCCGGCCCATAACGCGCCGCCACCCCTGTGCTATTCTTCGACCTGGCTGTCGATGAATGTGCTCGTTCTGGATCCTAAAACGGTCTGCGTTGAAAAGTCCGAAGTGTATCAGGCTGAGCAAATGGACAAGCTGGGCATGGAAGTCGTCGAGGTTGAGCTCCGTGACGCATACGCATTTGGCGGTGGGCTGCATTGTTGCACCGCAGATGTTTATCGCGACGGGGAGTGCGAGGATTATTTCCCGAACCTCTGAGACCTGTTCGAATTACAGCCGACCCGACCGGGTCGGCCTTTTGCATAGTGCAGGCTGTCGGTCGCGCGAAGCGTCATGTGGTCCTCTGGCGGACGGGAAACATTCAAAAAGTTCGGCCCGCACAGATCAGAATGGGCGGCAGATTTGGTACCTTGTGCCGCGCCGTTACTGCGCGGCCATCTCCACGACATTCAACCGGTTGATGCCCTGTTGCGAAAGGCAGCGCACAAGCTCTTCGCGCGAAACCTCCTGAACAGTGGCTCCAGATCGCAAGGCGAGTGCCGCAGCTGTGCCGGTTGCCTGTCCCATCGCCATGCATTGCGGCATGCCGCGAACAGATGCAAATGCCGCTGGATCCGCCGACAAGATCCGCCCTGCGAACATCAAATTCGTCACCTTTTCCGGAACGAGGGACCTGAATGGAATGGTGTAATACTGACCCGAGCCGATTGCGGCGTCATGGGTCATCTCGCCTTCCGCACGCATCACGTCATCTATTGGATTGTCGCAGGCCACAACGCCATCCTCGAACTTGGTTGCTCGCGCCAGATCCTCGCCTTTCAAACGATATATGCCTTGCAGCTTGCGCGTCTCGCGCACCCCGACTGTCGGCGACAGCATCGACATATGTGCGTTTTCAAACCCCGGCACGTCGCTGCGCAGAAACTGCGCCAATTGACGGCAGCGCCTGCGCCCTTCCTGGGTCGCGGCACCGACGGCCACGGGGTCTGTCCCGTCCACACCGCGCACATGCACTGAGTTGCAAAACACCGTCCCCTCGTGAAATCCGCGCATCAGATAGAGTTTTGCCAGATCGCGATGCAGCCTGTTCTCGGCAACGCCCTTCGCTGCGTATTTCTCGAAATACGGGTCGGGATCGGCGAAGGCGCGCTTCCAGTCTACGCCCACCATGAAAAAGGAAATGGTCACTGCCATCATGTTGCCTGACGCGTCACCCAGAACGTAAGGCACACCGGCTTTCGCAGAAATATCGCCATCGCCGGAGCAATCGATCACGTATTTGGACTTGATCGAAAAAGGGCCCTGCCTGTCACAACACTGGACAGCGGAAACTGTGTCGCCATCCATGTCCGGGGCGATCGCGATTGTCCCAAGTCTCACGCGGACACCGGCCTCTTCAAGCATCTCAAACATTGTCAGGGTGGCAAGGTCGTGGTCGTAGATGATCTCGGGTCCGAAGTTGTCCAAGGTGCAGTTGCGTTTTTCCGCCGCTGGCGGGTCCATGGAGGCCAGTCGGACGGTTAGTTCTTCGATAAGCCCGCCGATGATTTCATCCATCGGATAGGCCCCGCCCCAAGGCATGCCCGGGCAAAACGCCATCACGCCCCCAACCTTGCTGGTTGCTTCCAGCAGCGTGACCCGAGCACCCTGCCGCGCCGCCGCTATTGCTGCGCCAAACCCAGCTGTGCCGCCTCCGACCACAAGCACATCGGTGTCTTCTACCCTGTCTGTCATTTGGTCTTTCTATAATCCGAACCTTCCAAACCGTTCGATGACGCTGGGCTCATCCTGGTCTTTGGTCAAGGGAGGAATCATCCAAAAGCGCGCGCCATGGCCATCCATGAAACTGCCCCTTAGACAGGTTCTGAACAGGATTACCGCGCGTGGAGTGTTTCAGCCGGTGATACACTTACGCGCAGGCCCTGCGAGCTTCATACCAAGTCAGATCGATCGATGACCCGACTTGTGCCGTTTGATCAATCGAAAACCAATTTACACCAACCAACAACGAGCGGACTCTAAACCCGCGACCACGCCCTTTTTTTCTGGAACAGCGACGTCAAACGTCCCTTACAACAGCGCCCGTAACCCCTCTAAGGTGTCTGCCTCGGCGGCGGGTTTGTCTCGCCGCCAGCGCACCATGCGGGGAAAGCGCAGGGCGACCCCGGATTTGTGCCGGGGGCTTTCTGCGATACCCTCAAACGCGATCTCGAAAACCAGCTCGCCTGGGACCGACCGCACCGGTCCGAACCGATCAATCGTGTTTTTCTTCACCCACGAGGTGATCTCTTTGAACTCCGCATCAGTCAGGCCCGAATAAGCCTTGGTTACCGGCACCAGCGTCTCGTCATGCCAGACCGCAAAGGTGTAATCGGTAAACAGTGTTGCGCGTCGCCCATGTCCGGCTTGGGCGTAGATCATCACCGCATCAAAGGTCAGGGGATCGACTTTCCATTTCCACCAATCGCCCTTCTTGCGCCCCGACAGATAAGGCGAGCTCAGGCGTTTCAGCATCAGCCCCTCCGCCCTGGCTTCGCGAGACGCTTCGCGCTGTGCGGCCAGACCATGCCAATCCCCGGCTTGAAGAACAGGAGCGACCTTCAGGGGTACATGCTCCGGTACCGATTTCGCCAAGGTTTCCAACGCCGCGCGCCGCTCTGCCATCGGCTGTCCGCGCAGGTCATTGCCATCCTTTTCCAACAGGTCATACGCCAGCAGAACGACTGGCGCCTCCTGCAACAGCTTTTTGGGCACCGTCTTGCGACCGATACGCTTTTGCAGATCGTTGAAGGGCAGGGGGGCCTCTGCTTCGTGATCCCACGCAAGCAGCTCTCCATCCAGCACGACCCCTTCGGGCAAGAAATCCTTCAAAACAGACAGTTCCGGGAAGCGATCTGTCATCAGTTCTTCGCCGCGGGACCAGACGAAATATTGCCCGCCGCGCAGAATGACCTGTCCGCGAATACCGTCCCATTTCCATTCTGCCTGCCAGTCCTTCAAAGCGCCGAGCGCGCCTGGGTCCTCCTCAAGCGCATAGGCCAGATAGAACGGATAGGGCTTTGACAGATCTGCTTCGGGGTCGCGGGTCAGAACAAGATTTTCGAACGTGACCGTGTCAGGCGACCAATCGCCCATCAGGCGGTGCGCCAGTTCGGCCTCGTCCACGCCCGTGGCCTGAGACAGCGCGCGCGTCATCAGTTTCTGGCTGACGCCGACGCGAAAGCCCCCTGTGATCAGCTTGTTGAAAACCAGCCTTTCTGTCTGACCCAGACTGTCCCATGCCTCAAAGATTGCGCGCTTCCGGTCGCCTTCCTCAACCGCGCTCAAGCTCCGGATGATATCAATCCATTCCGAAAGGCTCCTGTTAGAGCTTTTGTCTCCCTCTGGCAGAACCAGTGCGATCGTCTCTGCAAGATCGCCGACAACGGGATAAGCCTCTTCAAAGAGCCATAATGGAATGCCAGCTTTTTCTGCCGCCCAGGCCCGCAGCAAGGTTGTGGTCACCGTCCGTTTAGGCCGTCGCCCCGAAAGGATCGCGATCGTCCAGAGACGGTCGGGCTCGCTGGCGGTTTCAAAATATTCTGCCAGCGCTGAAACTTTGACGCTTGTCCGTGTGCTCTGATCGAGCGCAGTGAAAAGCGCCGCGAAATCCCTCATTCGAGGGTGGCTTTCAAAAAGCCGCCCATTTCTGTAATTGCGCGTTCAGATAACGGACTTTTGACGATCTGAAAGGCGTGAAACGTCCCGTGATATCTGCGCACGTCAATCTTGGCACCAGCTGCTTTCAACGCTTCAATTCCCGCTTGGATTTGCGGTTCTAGCGCCTCGCCTTCAGCCAATTGCACCATGGTGGCAGGGCCTGATGCGAACGGCGCTGCTATGGGAGAAAGTACCGGGTCGCTCGGATCAGCATCACCAATATAGTCGATCACTGATTGGCGCGCCCAACGCTTGGCAAGGATGGCATCAGAAGGTCCATCGTGCAGCGCCTTCTGCGCCTTGGGGCGCAGATCCGTCGCAGGTGACATCAGTGCTAGCGCTGCGGGTGCTTGTATGCCTTCGGCTGCACACTGATGCAGAAGCCCCAGGGAAAGACAGCCCCCAGCGCTGTCCCCACCAACTGCCACAGGCCCTTCTGCCGTAAGCGCGCGGTAGCACGCAAACACATCCTCTGGTGCTGCAGGATAGGGGTGTTCGGGCGCTAGGCGGTAATCCGGTAGCCAGACAGTTGCGCCCGAGGCCAGCGCCAACTTGGCTGCCATGGGCAGGTACGCCCCCGGTCCTCCGATTACGAAACCACCCCCATGCAGCAACAAAAGCTGCGCGGCACCCGCGCCCGCGGGGACGATCTTTCGTGTTGGGAGACCTGCCAGCTCAACCTTCGTTACCTGCACTTCGCGCGGTACCCAATTGGTCAGGCGGATCGAGAAGGCAAAGAGCGCGCGCAAAACTGGCGTTGGCAGTCCCATCGCCAACACTGGCTTTTGCACATAGCGCGCATTCCACAATGCGAAGCGATCAGCCCACTCCAAGCCTTGCCCTTCTGTCAAACCCAAAACTTCATACCTCGTCTGTCTCCGCTGTGGCGTCTCCGGAAAATTCGGTCTCAACGATCCCTGCATCATACCCTTGGCTTTCCAGCCAGCGGCGAAATACTGACGTGTATCCGTGGGTCACAAAGACACGCTCGGCACCGGTTGCCTTGATCGCGCGGTTCAGCCCGTCCCAATCTGCATGGTCTGAAACCACAAAGCCCCGATCCATCGCGCGTCTCCGGCGCACGCCGCGCAAGCGCATCCAACCACTTGCAAAGCCGTTAGACACAGGTCCGAACCGCTTCGCCCATGCCGATCCAAGCGCACTGGGAGGCGCAATTACCAGGGCTCCGGGGTAGGCCTTGAGGTCGGTTTCAGGCGTAACAGGTATCGTGTCTGGCAAGTCTATTCCGGTGTTGCGCAGAACATCATTTGTGGCCTCCACTGCTCCGTGTGTCAGGATAGGCGCGTTTCCGGCCTCTAGCATGCACAGTAGACGTTGGGCCTTTCCAAGCGCATAGGCTCCCAACATCGAGACGCGCCCTTCCGCGCGGTTGGCGGTCCACCAGTCGTTGATCTCAGTGGCAACCTTGTCTTGTGACGCCCAGCGAAACACCGGCAGGCCAAAGGTGCATTCCGAAATAAAAGTATGACAGGGCACAGGCTCGAAAGCCTCGCTCAATCCGTCGGCCTCGACCTTGTAGTCCCCCGAGACAATCCAAACTTCTCCGCGATGCTCAACCCTGATTTGCGCAGACCCCGGCACATGCCCGGCAGGGTGAAATGATATGGTGACGTCATTGATGACCCTGCGTTCACCATAACGGATTGTCTCAAGGTCAATCTCACCGAGCCTGTGCCGCATCACCGGCGCCGTCCCTTCAGTGGCAAGGTAATGCCCCATGCCTGCGCGCGCGTGATCTGCATGGGCATGCGTAATCAGAGCCCGCTCAACGGGACGCCACGGGTCAATGAAAAAATCCCCAGCAGGGCAATAGATGCCGCGATCTGTGTAGCGCAAGACGCCGTCCATGGAACCCAGCTTAGCGGTCGGCATCGCGCTGTCCACCATTCCCATCGTGAAGTCATTGCATCAATACGCAGCCTGTGGTCACGTCTTCGGGAACAGAAACACTCGGAGGGCCAAATGGCCGATTTACGCAGCCGTATGGCCGCAGGCGTGATGCTTGCAGGCACATTTCTGAAGACCGCCAGCATCGACATTATCGAGGTTATGGCCAAGTCTGGCCTCGACTTCGTATGCCTTGATGCCGAACACGCCCCTTTCGACCGAGCGCGCCTTGATGCCTGCCTTGCTGTCGCGCGCGCGCTGGATTTCCCCGTGCTGGTTCGGGTACCCAGCGCCTTGCCTCAGGATATTCTTCAGGTGTTGGATGCCGGCGCTGTCGGCGTTGTCGTACCGCACGTCATGGACGGGGACGCGGCTGCCGCAATCGCGAAAGCCAGCCGTTTTGGCCCGGGCGGTCGGGGGTATGCCGGGTCCACGCGCTGGGCAGGCTACACCACGCGCAGTATGCCCGAGCTTCTTGAGCAGTCAAAAACGGAGACCATTGTTATTGCCCAGATCGAGGATATCGAAGGGGTGGATAATGCAGATGCGATTGCAGCCACCAAAGGGATTGATGGCATCTTCCTTGGCCCGGCGGATCTGTCGGTTGCTTACGGTCACGATCATCAGACCAGTGAAGATCTTATGCGGGCCATCGAAAGGGTTGGTATGGCTGCAAAGGCCCATGGCAAAACCTACATGACCTTCACGCCCAATGTCGCAAAATCTGCCGAGTGGTATGAACGCTTTGGGTTCACAATGTTTTTCGTCGCATCAGAGCACAGTTGGATGCTTCAAGGCGCCAAATCGGTTGCCGAGGGCGTTCATGCCATAAAAGCCTGATCCGGACTGTCCGTGCTTCCTCCAAATTCTCGTCTAGGGTCCTTATGAGCATCCGCATCCTCTCTCACGCCGAAGCCATTGCGGCGACGCCTGTGCTTTCAGATATCCTTCATGCCACCGTTCTGGCAGGAGGCAGCGTCAATTTCTGCGCGCCTTTCAGCCCGGAAGAGGCCCGGGCCTACTGGATCGAGGATGCTCTTCCATCGATTGCCACCGGGCACCGCCTCTTATTTGCGGCGCATCAGTTCGGCGTGTTGAAGGGGACGGTCAGCCTTGATCTGGCGCAGCAGCCCAACCAGCCGCATCGTGCAGATGTTGCCAAGCTTCTGGTGCATCCCAACGCCCGGCGTGCAGGGCTCGCCAAAGCCTTGATGGAAGCGGTGGAGGCAGAGGCAAAGGCTCGGGGGCGTTGGCTGCTTACACTCGACACCTGGAGCGGCAGCCCCGCAGAAAAGCTTTATCGCAGCCTCGGATACAGAGCTGCAGGGCGTATTCCAGATTTCTTTCTCCATCCCAGTGACGGCTCGCTTCAGCCCACCACATATTTCTACAAGAGGCTGACATGACTGCCCTTTATCCCGTTTTTCTGTCTCTGCTTGCCGGCATCATCATTGCCGCTCAGGGTCCGATTTACTTGCGGATGACCGAAGGGCTAGGTCATCCGCTAAGCACCACATTGCTGGCCTTCAGCACCGCGACATTCGTGCTGGTCGGATTGCATCTGGTCAGCCGCACCCCATTCCCGACACTGGGACAGATCAAAGACTTGCCTCTTTGGGTTTGGGTTGGCGGCATTCTCGGAATCTGCGTTGTGCTGTTGTCCATAGCTGCGGTCCCGCGGCTGGGTGCTGCTGGCTACATTGTTGCGGTGATCGCAGGCCAATTGGCAGCCAGCCTAATTTTTGACCAGACAGGCGCCTTCGGCTTGGAGACCCGCGCAATCACATGGCAGGCGGTTGCGGGTGTTGCCCTGATCGGGGCAGGGGCCGCCTTGGTGATCTGGCGTTAGTGATCTGAATGGGTGCCATGCCCGCCGGACGTCTGGCGTTCCAGATCGACAGGGATCATGACATCGAGCTCGCCCGCGATCTCAAAGATCAGGGTTACAGACACCATCGCATCCTGCACGAGGCTCTCGTTCAGGCCCATGAACATGACGTGCTTGCCGCCCCGCTCTAGCATCAGCGTCTCACCGGCGCCAATCTCAAAACCGTCTTCCACATGCATCATGCGCATCACGCCATTTCCGTCGTCTTCATGGGTATGAAGTTCAACCCGCGCCGCGATGTCAGAGCGCACATCCACCAGCCGGTCCGCAGCGTCTGAGGCATTCTTGATCATCATGAAGGCGGCACCTGTCGGGGCATTCGGGCGCGAGCTGCGTGCATAGGCATCCATCACCATCATCGGACCATCCGTCATCGCATGGGAAGAATGGTCCATGCCGGATGCGTTTTGCAGCATGTGCAGCTGCGTTCCGTGGTGCAGCGCGTCGGTTTCGACACTTGCAGAATAAGAAGGTGAAATGACAGAAAAGGTCGCGACGAGGATGCCGCCAATAAAGGGTGCGAAGATACGCATATCAGGTCTCCAGTGGATCAAAAGGTATGATGGAAATTTCACACCTGTGCCGGAGGACCTCGGGCCGAAAGACTGGAATACCGCGTCGACACCACAGACTGGGCGTACACCGTGATCTCAAGCGTCAGAATGTATCGCGCGATAGTGGAGAGAATCGCTGGCTGATGGGCAAAGTCCGGGAAAGACAAAACACAGTCCGGGCAAACCACCTGACGCTCAACGGGTTTCCCAGTGTTGTCGACGAGAACTGTCGCGTAGCCATGCCCAGAGCAAATCACCAGTAGCGTGCCGATATCAGTGGTATGACGTGCGACTGCCATGGTGCCACTTGTAACGATCAAGCTTATCACCAGCAGTGAGGCGACCAAACGCCGAGTGATCCCCGAACCGAGCATGGGCATTAAATACGCGACCCCGTGCTTAAGCGCGCTGCGACAAACACGCGCCACAAGAATCAAAAACGCCCCACGCGTGCCGCGGGGCGTTTCGTAATCTTTCAGAAAGATCAGGCTGTTACGCGGCGGCTTGGGCCTTCGCGATGTCTTTCTTGATCTTCAAGGCCTTGTCGGACAGCTCGACGTCCTTGGCTTTTGCAAGGAATGCGTCCAGACCGCCGCGATGATCCACGGTGCGCAGGGCTGCCGCAGAGATGCGCAGTTTGAAGCCACGACCCAGGGTCTCGGACATCAGTGTGACATCATTGAGGTTCGGCAGAAACCGACGCCTGGTCTTGTTGTTTGCGTGGCTGACATTATTGCCAGTCATTACACCCTTGCCAGTCAGTTCACAGCGGCGCGACATCGGCTCGCTCCTATCTTGTTTTTGGCCCGATCGACGGGCCCGTCTACACGGAATATAGGCGCGTATTCCAGCGCCCTGAAAGCTGAGGCCGTCTGCTAGCCTGATCCCCATTGCGCGTCAAGCGTGAACTCACTCTCTTTGCGTCATCGCGAGCCCCAAGTTAGGCTTTATCCATGAGCAGCACCAAAATCCGGGAAACGGACCTGTATTTGCCAATTAAGGCCTTCCTGGAAGCACAGGGATATGAGGTCAAGGCCGAGGTCGGCCCGGCTGATGTCGTGGCCATGCGTGGGGACGAGCTGCCTGTGGTGGTCGAACTGAAAACGCAGTTCTCTCTGGCGCTGTTCCATCAGGCAATCGATCGGCTTGCGTTGACCGATACGGTTTATGTCGCTGTGCCTCGCAAATCCGGGCGCCCGTTCCAGAAAGCACTCGCCGCCAATTTGAAGCTCGCGCGGCGTTTGGGCTTGGGCCTTCTAACCGTTCGTCTTCGTGATGGGCTGGTGGAAGTCCATGTCGATCCCCGCCCCTACGCACCGCGTCCGTCCAAGCCCAAGCGCGCGCAGCTGCTGCGGGAATTCGCGCGTCGTCAGGGGGATCCCAATATGGGCGGTACGCGCGGCGGCATCGTGACCGCATACAGACAGGACATGGAGCGCATTGCCACTCATCTCGCGCAGCAGGGCGCCAGCCGTGGAAAAGACGTAAAGCAGGCGACAGGGATCGAGCATGCGACCCGTATGATGCGCGATGACCATTATGGATGGTTCGAGAAGGTGGAGAAGGGCGTATACCGATTAACCGAGAAGGGAACTGCTGCCGTTTCCATCCAAGCCACTGCCGGAACGGACGTCCCGCTACCGGACAGCTGATAAATGCGCCTGCACTGCTTGCAGTGTATCGACCGGCCTTTCTTCCACCAGGAAGTGTCCCGCATCGATGGCCTGTCCGGTCGCATTTGGAAACCATGCCTGCCAGGTTTTCAGCGGGTCAACGTGGTGGTGAACGACACCTTTGCTCCCCCACAACACCAGACAGGGGATATCGCTTGTTCGGCCTTCATCCGCGCGATCATGGTCCAGATCGATGGTTGCGGCAGCGGCGTAGTCTCCGCACCAGGCTTCCACGACCCCCGGTGTATTTGCCGCGATCTCATAGGCTTTCATGGCATCTGGATGCATAATATCTGCACCGCCAGTAAGACCCTTCAGGCTCGCATGTAGGTATTGGATGGGATCCTTGCGGATCAGATCTGCTGGTATACCGCCTGGTTGCGCAAGAAACACCCAATGAAAGTAGCGCTTGGCGAGCCAGGCATCCATTGTTTGCCAGACATCAAGCGTCGGCAGGATATCCATCAGAACGACCGACAGAACAGCCTCAGGGTGATCCAGAACCATTCTGTGCGCAGTTCGTGCACCTCTGTCATGGGATACCACGTCAAACCGATCATGACCCAGAGCCTGCATCACCTTGACCTGATCTGTGGCCATGGCGCGAAACGTAAAGTTGTCATCTTTGCAGACCGATGCGCCATACCCTCTAAGATCCGTTGCAATAACTCGGTGCGATTTCGCAAGCTCTACTGCAATCGGATGCCACATTGCGTGCGTTTGCGGGTAGCCATGCAGCAACAAGAGAGGCGGACCAGAGCCTCCGACCCGTGCATGGATCGTCGCACCCGGCAGGTCAATGTCGACCGTTTCAAAATCAGGCAGGAGGTCTCGCATCTCAGTGCTCGTAATCGGCAACGCCATCCAGCATTGCATGGATCATGTCCCCACGCGGAACCGGAGAGCGCGGATAGGCGGCGCGGCTATGGCTTAATCCCAACCCAAGCAGGCTTTCTGCAATTTTGTATGATAACGGGCCGGGGTTTATCACAGGGACCGGCAAGCGTTCCGCGAGATACGCATGGGCCTGGTGCATCGTTGTTGATCCCAACAAGATAACTTCTGCGCGGTCTTCTTCGACGCAGCGCTCGGCAAGTGTTGCAAGTGCAGGAAAGATTTCGTCTTCCTTGCCGTTCATCAGCGAAATGTTGTCTGGCGCAATATCGAGGGACCGGATTGAAGCGCAGGCAGCCTCCAGCCGAAGATCTCCAAGCGTTTTCGTATATAGATGCCTCCAATGCTCCCACATGGTCACGATCGAGAACCGATTGCCCAACATCATCGCAGTCAGCATCGCCACACGACCGGGTCCAATCACGGGGATCGTAAGTTCTGATCGCAAGGCCGCAACACCGCTGTCACTGACCGTGTCGATGCAAACGGCGTCATACCCTTCTGTCTGGGCATCCAGCCCAGCCTCCAGCATCCCGATATCTGCAAGGGCCAGATCAGAGGCGCTCACATAGTTTTTAGGCGCAGCCTTTACAGATCGGAAATCGAAGCGAATGTCAGGGCCCAACTCAACGGCATCGCTTTGCGCGCGACGCTTTGCGCGATTGTCTTCCGACATGGGGAAGGGGACGATCACCAGCACTTTTTTCATCGAATGATCCTTCCTGTTCCCTGGTAGAGCTAGGTTGAGAAACACATGCTGCAATGTACAAGAATAAATAGGGTTCAGAGATGTTAGATGCAGATGAACAAATCGCGCTTGTGGAAACATATTTCCGCGCTGTTGATGCAGAGGATATCGATGGGGTGCTTTCAACGCTCGCCGATGATTGCACCTTCACGGTCGAAACTCATGGCGTTCATTTAAAGGGATATACCGAGATTGCGGCCATGTTCGAACGCTTATGGACGTCGCACAAAGCTGTACGGCACTATGACTTTACGCATATCCCAAGCCCCCGGGCCGCACGCATTGCAAGCCAGTTCAAAGTGCAAAACACCGAACTGGATGGAAGCCTGACCCATAAGTCAAACTGCAATTTTTTTGATGAAAAAGACGGCTGCTTCACGAGGGTTGCAGTGTATATGACTGGTGCAAACCCCCTCAATGCAGAACACGCAAAGGACTAGATGCACCCGGCAATGAATGAGCCCAAAACCTGCTCGTCCTCATCAAGGTAGACGAACTCACGCTCCATCCCCATCCGATCAAACAGAACGCTTTTGCTCTCGGTCTCACATAACGTCCGGCGTGTTGCGCTAAGCGCTTCGTCAGTTATGAAGCGATCCCGGCCCTTGATAACATGATAGACCGTGACGCGCGTCCCTACAGCTTCAGCGCCTCTCAGCAGCGTCATGGTGTTCAGCCAGCGTGGCTCAACCATAGACGCAATTTTCTGAGCAAAGGCTTCTGGATCGGTATTGCGCTTGGCGTATTCGACATAGGCATTGGCGCCAGAAACCGCGACGATTGCCGCCAAAGCGAGGGCAATGTTGATCTCGATCGGGTCTGTTTTGCTAAACGATTGCCCTTCGTGCTTTGAATGGGCCACCATCAGATAAATTGAGATCACGGGGATAAAGGCGAGATAGGCAACACGACCGTCTCCGCGAATATCCGTGGACCGTGCGCGTGCAAACCAGGCTGTAAAAAGCCCGGTTCCGATACCAATCAAGATGTAACCCCAAAATACAAAGGCGATGCTGCCCGAGTTGCCAATGGCAACGAACACGGAAAACGCGACGAGATACGTTAGAAGGACCGCCCCGACATAGGCAAGGCGAGACAGCCTCTCGAGGGGGGATAGCAATGATCCCAGTACACCGCCAAAAATCGCGAGGCACCAAAAAAACAAGTAATCGTAAACGTCTGTAGACTGAATGGCATATACTGTTTCGTACAACTCAGACCCTCGCCCTACCGCTGAAAGATCCCCGGAGCGGTCCGCAAAAAAGAATCTGGCAAAATTATGGCTGAACTGTGGATAACGAGAAACACCAACGCCCAAAAAGCGTTAATAAGTGTTAATACGTTCCCGGTATGGCAACAGTCGGGTCAGCGACAGCCTTAATGGATAGGTTTTGGAAACGGAAAGATCCGTAAATTTGCCTCAATTCGGCGACGTTTGGCTTAGAGGCTCAATAGCCTCGGTGTCCGAAATCAAAATTGATAGCGCGCTTTGAGATGCCTTTACGTGGCTAGTCCGACTTCAAGCGTGCCAAAACTTCTGTCGCAGCCGCACCGGGGGCATGATTACCCTCGGCAACCGCATTTCCCAGGCGCTCCAACTCGGCCGCAACCTCGGCATCTGCGGTCAGGCGGGCCAGCAAACCGGCGCGGACTTCTGCCTCAAACCAACCGCGCGCCTGGGCGGCACGCCGCACGTCCCAATGCCCGTTTGCCTTGCGCCAGTCCGCCAAGGCTTTCATCTCGTCCCACGCCGCTTCTAGCCCGCGGTCTTCCAGCGCCGACACCATGAGCGCCTTTGGAAATCCATCCGGGTCCTCGGGGCGCTTGCGCAACAATCGCAGAGCGCCCGCATAATCTGCGCAGGTGCGTGTTGCGGTTGCTTTCAACTCACCATCGGCCTTGTTCACGAGTATCATATCGGCGGTTTCCATGATCCCGCGCTTTACGCCTTGCAGTTCATCTCCGCCGGCCGGGGCCATCAGCAGGATGAACAGGTCCGACATCTCTGCCACCAGCGTTTCCGACTGACCGACACCCACGGTTTCGATCAGCACAACGTCAAATCCCGCGGCTTCACACAGCGCCACAGCCTCACGTGATCTGCGTCCGACGCCCCCCAGTTCTGTTTGCGATGGGGAGGGGCGGATAAATGCGTTTGGATCGCGGCTCAGATGCTCCATCCGTGTTTTGTCGCCAAGGATCGAGCCACCGGATCGCTGGCTTGAAGGATCGACCGCCAGAACTGCGACCTTCAATCCTGCCCCTGTCAGAAGCAGTCCAAAACTTTCTATAAAGGTCGACTTTCCAACTCCGGGCGTCCCGGACAGCCCGATCCGCAACGCCATACGCCCATGCCCGGTCACCTTCTCGAGCAAGGATACGGCGTCAGCGCGATGGTCTGGTCGACCGCTTTCAACCAGCGTGATTGCACGTGCCAACGCCCGCCGTTCACCCGCGATCAGGCGCTCTGCCAGTTCTTCGATGTCCAACGTTTCACGCATCAGAACCTTGCCTTTTCCGGCACAAAACCTGCGCCCTGTCTTGCCTTGAGCGCGCGGGTAATGTCCAGTGCGACCAACGCGATTGGGCCGCTCAAAGGACAAGTGATGGCTTTCACGATACTGCGCAGAGCTGTGATAGCTTCGGCGATTGCCCTCTTCATATCCCCTGTCGCAGTGCGTGCCGAAGAAAGCGGGACCTTCGATATGCTCTTGTTTGGGGTCCGCGCTGCGACACTCAGTTATGCGGGAAAGATCGAGCGTGGACAGTACGCAGCCAGCGGGGCGTTGCGCACCACGGGTCTTCTCTCGCTTGTTACAGATGTGGGGTACACCGCGCAGGTCCAAGGCCGATACCGCAACAACAGGTTTGAACCGAGCCTTTATCGCGAAACAGCCCGAGACGATGATGGCTCCTATAGCGCCGAAATGCGATATCGCGCAGGCGTTCCCCAACCCAAAGGGTACTCGCCAAACTCTGCAACACCGCAAAGCGGGCTTAATCCGGCAGGGCAGGCTGGTACGGTCGACATCATGACGGTCATCTTCGCGGTCTTACGCGATCAAACGCGCGATGCTGTGTGCGACGTTTCTGTGCAGATGTTTGATGGGGTGCGCCGGGGACAGATTACACTCACTCAACCCATCGTAAAGTCGAACGGTCAAATTGACTGCTCCGGTGAATACCGACGGTTGGAGGGGTTCTCAGCCCAGCAAATGGCAGAGCGGCAACGTTTTCCCTTCACGCTGACCTACACGCCACAGGACGCAGATCAGTTTCGCGTCACTCGCGTGATCACCGAGACCACGTTCGGCCGCGTGACCATTCGCAGGCGATAACAGACCATGGATTTTCTGTTCAATCTCGTCAGCAAACTTGTCTGGTTCCTGGTGGATCCAGCCAACTGGATTTTCTTCTTGCTGGTGCTGGCATTTCTTGCGGCGAGAACGGGTGACATTCGAAGGGCAAAACGTTGGTTGGCCACAACGCTGATATACTTTCTGGCTCTTACGGTCCTGCCTGTTGGCGACATCGCAATGCAGTCTCTGGAAACCCGTTTTCCTGTAAATCCCAAGCTTGAAGACATCCATGGGATTATTGTTTTGGGCGGTGGTGAAGATATTCATGCCACTGAACTTTTTGACCAGGTCAATCTTGGACCTGCGGGCGAGCGGGTCACGATGGGCGCGGTTCTGGCGCGAGCAAACCCGGGAACGAAGCTGCTTTACACAGGCGGGACGGGGGCGTTGTCCGATATCGGCAACCCGCGGTCTGGCGCTGCTGTCGCAGGGCGCCTGTATGAAGAGCTCGGACTTGAGGATACCGAGATCATTCTCGAACACGCTGCGCGTAATACCTCGGAGAATGCCCGTCTCAGTGCAGATCTGGTGGATGAAACGCAACGCTGGGTATTGGTGACATCCGCGTTTCATATGGCGCGATCTGTCTCGACATTTGAGCGTGCCGGTTGGACCGACCTTGTCCCCTACCCGGTGGATCTTCAGGTCACAACGCTGGAATACGGCGGCGGCTATCATGGACAGATCAACGCTTTGCGCATTGCCGTCCGCGAATATATCGGTCTGCTCGCTTACCGGCTTGCGGGGCGTTAAAGGCGTGTCTCGAACCCCGGATCTGCCGATTGAGTCAAGTCTGCCGGCGCTTACTCAGGCCCTGAAAACCTCCGGTCGCGCGGTGCTTCAGGCCCCACCCGGCGCGGGCAAGACCACCAAAGTGCCGCTTGCGCTTCTCGCGCAGGCCAATTTGCCCGGCAAGATCATAATGCTCGAACCCCGGCGTGTTGCGGCGCGTGCCAGCGCCGAACGCATGGCTCAGATGCTCGGTGAAGAGGTTGGGCAAACCGTGGGATACCGGGTGCGTGGGGACAGCAAGACACGCCCATCCACCCGGATCGAGGTTGTGACCGAGGGCATTCTGACCCGGATGCTTCAATCGGACCCCGAACTGCCGGGGATAAGCGCGATCCTTTTCGACGAGTTTCACGAACGCGCCCTGACCGCAGATCTGGGTCTGGCCCTGAGCCTCGAAGCGCGCGACACGCTGCGCCCCGACCTTTGGCTATTGGTGATGTCCGCAACGCTTGATGCTGCGCCCGTCGCGAAGCTTCTCGGTGACGCCCCAATGATCACTTCGGAAGGTCGCGCCTTCCCGGTCGAAACCCGTTTTCTTGAAAAACCACGCGGTTCAGGCGCTGATCGGTTCGATCGGCTTTGTGCCGACACTGCGGATCTGGTGCGCAAAGCGCTCGCGGAAACCGAAGGTGGCGTTCTCGTCTTTCTCCCCGGTGCAGGCGAGATCCGACGGACCAGTGACCTCCTCACCCCAACCTTGCCTTCGGATGTTAAGCTTCAAACGCTTTACGGTGGATTACCTCTCGCTCAGCAGCGCGCAGCCTTACGTCCACTCAACGATTGCCGGAAGCTCGTACTTGCAACGGCAATCGCGGAAACCTCGCTCACGATCCCCGATATCCGGGTTGTTGTGGATGCAGGGCGCGCCCGCAGGGCCAGCTACGATCCGGGCTCTGGCATGACGCGGCTTGTCACCGAACCGGTCAGCCGGGCGGAAGCTGAGCAGCGTCAGGGCCGGGCAGGGCGCGTCGCACCGGGAACTTGCTACCGGCTCTGGACCAAGGGACAACAAGGCGCCCTTCCCGCAGCCGCTCCGCCAGAGATCATGCGCGCGGATTTGGCAAGCCTTGCCCTTGATCTCGCGGCATGGGGGACGCCCCCTGACGACCTTGCGTTCCTGACGCCCCCTCCGGCAGCCGCCTTGTCCGAAGCCCAGTCGCTGTGTCGGGATCTGGGCGCGCTCGATGAAACCGGGGGGCTGACCCGACATGGCGAAAGGCTCGCAAAGCTGCCGCTGCACCCGCGTCTTGCGCATATGCTGACCGTCGCGGGCAAAGATGCGGCTGATCTTGCAGCGCTTCTGTCAGGACGCCCGTTGCCGGGCAACGCGGCGGACATGACCGCGCGTCTACGTCTTTTGAAAGGAGGTAACGCCCCTGAAGGCCAACGCGGCGCCGTTGCGGAATTGCGCGCTGAGGCCAAACGTTTGCGCGGTGTTGCGCCTAAGGCAAATGGCCATTCAGCCGCTCAGATGCTCGCGCTGGCCTATCCCGACCGTATCGCAATGCGCCGTCCGGGGGATGACCCCCGTTATCTGCTCTCTGGGGGCAAGGGCGCGCGTTTGGACCCGTCGGATGGTCTGGCAGGACAGCGTATTTTGGTGGCTGCTGATCTTGATGGTGATGCGCGTGAGGCCCGTATTCGCGCAGCCTTGCCCATGACTGAATCCGAGCTGCGCGCGCTCTATGGGGATCGCATTTCATGGCAAAACGCCTACCACTGGGACAAGCGCCATCGACGCGTCGTCGCCCGCCAGCAGGAGCGTCTCGATGCCATTGTGCTTGCGGAACAAAACTGGAAAGACGCGCCGCCGGAATATCTGGCGCACGCAGTTCTGGAAGGGTTTCGCGATCTGGGATTGCCCATCAGCAAGGGCGCGCAGCGCCTCATGGATCGTATCAACCGCGCCCGACAAAGCACTTCAGTCCTGCCTGATGCGCGCCCGGACAGCCTGATGGAAACCGCCGAAGACTGGCTTCTGCCCTACATAAGCGATCTGCGCACCGCTGCAGATATTCAGGGCTTTGACATCCTGCCTGCGCTGCAAAATCTACTGGGCTGGGAGGGGACGCAAACGCTTGATCGGCTCTTACCAGCACGGTTCACCACACCCTTGGGCAACACAACCCCCATCGACTATGCCAGCGAGCCCCCCGGGATCGCGGTGCGTCTGCAAGAGCTCTTTGGGCAGACCACCCACCCCAGCATTCTCGACGGAACCCAACCGCTGAAGCTTACGCTTCTGTCGCCTGCCCGGCGCCCGATCGCGGTGACCTCTGACCTGCCCGGTTTCTGGGCCGGGTCTTATGCCGATGTCAGGCGGGACATGCGCAGCCAATACCCAAAGCACCCCTGGCCGGAAGATCCGACGCAAGCCGACCCGACGCTCCGGGCGAAACCTCGTAAATAGACCGCCTGAAGGGGTCTTCAGCTTCCCCAGGGCCCGTGATGCTGACCTTCCGCGTCGACGCGACCAAACCCGTGCGCCCCGAAGAAGTCGCGCTGGGCCTGGATCAGATCTGCCGTACCCCGTGGCTGGCGCATGGTATCGAGATACGCCACCGCGCCTGACAAGGCCGGGACCGGGAAGCCAGCGGCAACAGCTGCACCGACGATCCGGCGCAGGGCCGGCAAGCCCGCCAGCAAGGGTTCGCGCAAACCATCCGCCAGATAGAGCGCATCGCCGGGCAATCCCGCCCGTGTGGCGCCAGCAATCGTGTCCAGCAACGCCGATCGAATGATGCACCCCGCACGCCATATTTCCGCAACTTCGGCCCGGTCAACAGACCAGTTGAATTCGTCCGAGGCTGCGCCGATCAGCGTAAAGCCTTGCGCGTAGGCCAGGATACGCGCGCTCAGCAGAGCGGCCGCAAGATCTTCCAGATCCACTGGCGCCACAGCGACATCGCTGCCCAGCATTTCGGCGCCCATGGCCCGGAGATCACGTGCCGCTGACCAGCCACGCGCCCCAACGGCGGCCTCGATCACATTCGCAGATTGTCCCAGCTTCAGGGCTTCAATCACGGTCCAGCGTCCGGTACCCTTTTGTCCGGCACTGTCGAGGATCACATCCACCATCGGCTTGCCCGTCTCGGGATCGTCCGCTTGCAAAACCTGTCCCGTGATTTCAACAAGATAGCTGGCCAAGGCCCCCGAATTCCAGGCCTCGAACTGTGCCCCAATCCCCGCAGGTGACATCCCGTTCATGTGCCGCATCAGTCCGTAAACTTCTGCGATCATCTGCATGTCGGCATATTCAATGCCATTATGGACCGTTTTGACGAAATGGCCTGCACCATCAGACCCGATATGCGCCGCACAGGGCTGGTCTTCGAATTTGGCTGCAATCGACTTTAGGATCGGCGCGAGGCGCTCCCAGGCAGCAACGGAGCCACCTGCCATGATGCTCGGCCCGTGTCGCGCGCCCTCTTCGCCGCCTGATACACCGATGCCCATAAAGTCGAACCCTTCGGCCTTCAGCGCTGCTTCTGTGGAACGGGTATCGTTGAAATCGGCATTCCCGGCGTCGATCAGAATATCACCCGCATCCAGGTAAGGCTTCAGGCTGTCCATCACGGCTTGCGCGGGTGCGCCTGCCTTGACCATGACGACAATAGCACGGGGCGATCTGATAGAGTTGACGAAGTCATCCAAGCCTTCAGGCGCGCTCAGCTTCGATGCAAGATCTCCGGCTTCTGCCAGAAACTCATCCGTGCGTGCCCGTGTCCGGTTCCAGACCGCCACGTCGTTTCCTTTTTCGGCCATGTTCAATGCCAATGCGCTGCCCATCGTGCCAAGCCCGATCAATCCAATATCTGCCAAGGGGGGTCTCCGTCTGCGTTTGGCCACTCCCTTAGGGGGTCAGCCGCCCAAGGGAAAGGTCAGACCTGTCACCAATACGGCACCATAGCCGCCACCGGGCTGTGTGCCTGCTGGCTGCAACTGGAAAAAGAGGTTGCGATACTCGATTTGCGCCCCGCCAATCACGATCCAGTCGCTACTTCTGATCTGACTTCCGATCAGGCGCGCGTTCTGGCCGTAATTTGCGACGCCCAGGACATAGCCCAACCGCCAGTCGCTGTCGCCGAGGTCCCAAAGTTTGCCGATACTGGCAAAGATGGCAGGGTCGTCATAACTGTTGATCACGGCGCCCAGACTGAAATCTTCCCCAAGCAGTCCGCGATCTTCCCAAGTCAGGATGACGCCTGGATTGGCTTCATTCCATTGTGCACGTCCAAAATTCGTCGGGTCAATGTTCAGATGCCGCGCGCTGAACGTCAGGTAGACCCGGTCAGGTGCATAAGGTGCGCGATCGTCATCGACGGTCTCTGGTGCAGGTTCCTCAGCGAACGCTGTCGCAGCGAACACCATTGTTGTGAAGATCAGCAAGGCACGAAACATCAGGGGTCCCAACACAAAAGCAGTATTTGTGCCAAATATAGCGGTTAATTCCGTCAGAAACACGCTCTATTGTGGGCAATTATCAGAAAATTTGCTCAAACCCCCAGGCACCAGCGCATGATGGCCTTCTGTGCGTGCAGGCGGTTTTCGGCTTCATCAAAGATAACCGAGTTTGGTCCATCCATCACTTCAGACGTCGCCTCGTCATCGCGATGTGCGGGCAGACAATGCATAAAGAGCGCATCGCTTTTGGCGTTTGCCATCAACGCAGCATTCACCTGATAGGGGCGCAACTGATTATGCCGCCGCTCCCGCGCGGATTGTGGATCATGCATCGACACCCAGGTATCGGTCACAACGAGATCGGCGCCGGCCACGGCTTCATTTGGATCCCGCATGATTGTATACATCCCCTCCAGCGCAGGCTCTGGATCAAGCGGCGGGGGCCCGGTGAATACCAGATCAAACTCAAACTGTTTTGCAGCATGGGCAAAGCTGGCGAAAGTGTTGTTGCCGTCGCCAGACCACACCACTTTTTTGCCTTTGATGGACCCGCGATGTTCTTCGAATGTCTGGATATCCGCCATGATCTGGCAAGGGTGCGAGCGGTTTGTCAGGCCATTGATCACGGGAACGTCCGCATATTCTGCCATCTCGTGCAGCGTTGCTTCCTCAAAGGTCCGGATCATGATCAGATCGACATAGCGCGACAGCACCCGTGCGGTGTCTGCAATTGTCTCTCCATGGCCCAGCTGCATGTCTGCGCCCGACAGAACCATCGTCTCGCCCCCCATCTGGCGCACGCCAACGTCAAAAGACACGCGTGTCCGCGTTGAAGGTTTCTCGAAGATCAGTGCCACCATGTGATTGGCAAGGGGTTGCTCGCTGTCCAGCGTGCCCTTCAGCTTACCGGCGCGCTCCGCTTTCATCCGGGCGGCATTGTCGATGATCTCGCGCAGGGCGTCCTGGCTTGTGGTGTGGATGTCTAGGAAATGGTTCATAACGGGCTTTCTGTGGCACAAGAGCCGAATTTGGGAGATTGGGAAGAGGTCTAAACTGGAAAAGGTGCCTGAGATCAGTGAAACAGCATGATGCGCACCGGATCGCCATCCTCGCAAGGGGCGGTATGGTCGCCTTCAAAGCCGGCCTTGGCATAGGCTGCCACGGCACGCGCATTCTCAGGTGACGGATCGACGACAACGCAAGGTGCACCTGCGTCGATCAATTGCTGCGCGCGCTGGCGCAGATAGCCAGAGGCATGGCCTTTCCCGAGATATTCGGGATCGCCCAGAAACGTGTCTATGGCGCGCCCTCCGGCAGGCAGATCGACATAATGCGGCATATCGAAGGTCTGCGTGTCGTAGTCCTGGATATAGGCAAACGGATGATCTGCAGGGACGTCCCAGACGATCCGCATATCGGTTTTGCCGCTCTCAATGTCTTCGTCCATCAGCTTGGTTTCGACCGGACCGCTGCCCCACCAACCGCCGATATGCGGTTGCGCCAGCCAGCTATGGATCATCGGGAAATCATCCCGCGTCAGCGTTTCAAACCGATACTGCATTGGCCGCCCTTTCCAGCCGCGCCAACGCCTCGTTCAGCTCGTCATCACTGATGGTAAGCGGCGGCAGCACCCGAACGACATTATCGGCCGCAGGTACCGTCAGCAGGTCTTCGGCATAGCCAGCGGTGACAATATCCGTATTTGCCACCACGCATTTCAGCCCCAGCATCAGACCAGAGCCTCTTACGCTTTCGAAAACCTGCGGATGTGACGCCACGAGCCCTTCCAAACCTTGCCGGAAGAGCGCCGCCTTGCGGTTGACCTCTGCCAGAAAACTTGGGTCAGACAGCGTTTCCATAACAGCGTAGCCAACCGCACAGCCCAGCGGGTTGCCGCCATAGGTCGACCCATGCGTTCCCGCCGTCATGCCGCTTGCAGCGTCTTCGGTCGCAAGAACCGCGCCAAGCGGGAAGCCTCCGCCAATGCCTTTGGCGGCCATCATGATATCCGGTGAAATCCCTGCCCATTCATAGGCAAAGAGTTTTCCGGTCCGGCCTGCGCCGCATTGCACTTCGTCCAGTATCATAAGCGCGCCGGTCTCGTCACATAAGTCACGCAATCCCTTCAGGCAGGCATCTGGCAAGGGGCGGATCCCACCCTCGCCCTGCACCGGCTCCACCAACACGGCCGCGGTCTTGTCACTGACCGCTGCGCGCAGCGCGTCGTGATCGCCGAAGGGCAAGTGGGTAAATCCGCCCAGGACCGGACCAAACCCTTTTGTCATCTTTTCCGAGCCCGCAGCGGCGATGCCCGCAGCCGACCGACCGTGGAAAGAGCCTTCAAACGCGATGATCTCCACGCGGTCTTCCTGACCCTTATCGAACCAGTATTTCCGCGCCATTTTCACGGCAAGTTCGCAGGCTTCGGTGCCTGAATTGGTGAAGAACACGGTATCAGCGAAGGTTTGTTCCACCAGCAGGTCTGCAAGTTTCTGCTGCGCCGGGATCTGGTACAGGTTCGATGTGTGCCAAAGGGCGCCAGCCTGTTCGGTCAACGCCCCGACCAGCTTGGGGTTGGCGTGTCCCAACGCATTCACGGCGATCCCCGCGCCCAGATCCAGAAAGCGTCGCCCATCCGCCTCGATCAGCCAGCTGCCTTCGCCTTTGACGAAAGACATGGGCGCACGGTTGTAGGTCGGCAGAAGGGACGGGATCATCGGAAAAATCCTTTGGATAAGAGGCACGCGAGGAACGCGCGCAAAGATCATGTTGTCAAGAAGAAGGGTGCCCAAGCCGGGCAAGGCAAAGCGGTCGCGCGGATCAGGCGCGGCGTCGGTTAGGTCGTCGGAGGGCGAACGGGCTTTGCATGGCAGCGCTCGTAGTCCAACAATTTCGCCCGCGCAAGGCATAACTCGTGCCGCATCGCGCCGTCCAAGGCGTCGACAACGTCGAAAACACTTATCTCAGGGTGTGCGTCGCCGGGCAGCCAGCCGCGCCTTCATCTGGTCTTTTGCGGCCTCTGTGCCATCATGAAATGTACCAAAGGCTTTGTCCCACGGCACTTCCAAGGTGCCATAGTTCACCTCGAAATACCGGTGATGCATCTGGTGATGGAAATTGCCCAGATGCAGCCGCTTGCGCCCCGCCACCCAAAACCCCTCAAAGCCGGTATGGGTGCTGATCGCGTAAAGCCCGTAAAACATCAGGTGGCATATCAGGTGCACAGGGTGGGTCGGCACGACAAAGTGGATCAGGGCTGTGCCAAAATAGAATACATGCTCCACCGGGTGCATCGACAGCCCCGACCACGGGCCGACATCAGTGTTGCGATGGTGCAGCGCATGAAACCTATAGAGCAGGTCGGAATGCAGCAGCCGGTGGATCCAGTAGAAATAGAAGCTTTCCCAGACCGGGATCAGGAAAAAGATCGCAAGAAACCAGACCCATCCATCCGACCATAGCCACACCGAAGCGTATCCGTTGGCCATCGACCACCAGACCAGCGCCTCATAGGCCGACCAGATCGTAACGCCGGACGCCAGTGTCCAGAACACATTGTCCCAATACTGGTCCTCAAACGTGAACATCCGTCCGGATCGCGGGAACGGGCGGGGGTCATATTTATGATCCGTACCCTGCAACGCAGTACGATGAAAAATCAGGTGCAAGGACTGCGCCAGAACCGTCACGATGATCAGGTTGCGCAACAGGATCTCTGCGATCCAGAGACCTGGGGTGGCCGCCTGATCCAGCGTCGGGCTTGCGTAGAAATAGGACAGCGTCGCCAATCCGACGATGCAAAGATTGACCGAAATCGGCAGCCAGCTGTCCCAATACCATCTGACAGCCCCCGGAAGGTTCGGAGGCCACTGATAAAGCGGGTTTGTTGTCAGCGGCAACGCGTCGGGTGTGTGGTTCCATTCCTTACGGCTCATGGACCGACGCTACCGGGAAACCTGCGCGCCTGTCGAGGGCACGCAGCGTGATCAAACGCGTGTTTGGCGCGGATTACTCTGAAACTGGTGGCTGCCAGGTCACAGACGAGTGGTGCAGCGAGATCAGAACCTTCCCGTTCAGTTTGTGATACGAGAAGGTGTAATCCGCTTTGGTCGCGTTTCCTTCACCGTTGACGAAGGTGTACTGACCCATATCGGTGTAGCCCAGCCCTCCGGCATTCAGAACAGGACCGGCAGCACTTTCAAATTCGATTTGCGTCCAGCCATTCGCGAGAAAGCCATGATCGTTGGGATAGCTTGGGTTCCCACCGATGAAATAGGATTTTGCGCCATCACGATCGATGCGAATGACATCCGTAAGGGTCGGCTTGAACAGCAAAGGCGCATCAGGTGTGCCAAAGTCATAAAGACCCAGCAGGTTTTCAACATCCTGCTCCGTGACGTACTTCACCCAGGCGTTTTGGGCGGCGGTGACGTCTTCTTTGGTCATCGGTTCGTAAGTGCGTTCGGACATGAAAGAGCGGTCCTTTTGATGTAGCGCCTCGTCTTGCGGTCAGGGCCGAAGAGGTCAGGTGTCTGGATGGCGGGAGGAATGCGTTGGAATGCGGGCGATTTGCAAGGTCCTGAACATCAAAAGGAGGCAATCCGCCTCATGTTTTTTCAAATTTTTCTGAACAGCCGACCTGTTTTTCCTTTCATCTGCGCATGAATTGTTTTGATCTCGTGACGCGCTCCAGTATCTCGCTAATGCATAGCAAAACCAGAAGGAATGCACCTTGCCAAAGGCTGAATTGCAATCACTCTCCGGTCATGCCGCCTCAGACATATGCTTTGGCTGTATGCAATTTGGGGGAACCGCAAACCATAGCGAAAGCCTTGCGATGTTTGAGACGTGCCGCAATGCAGGCTTAAATTTCTTCGACACGGCCAATGCTTACACCGACGGCACTTCTGAGACATGGCTGGGAGAGTTCGCCAGATCTGCTCGCGATGATCTGATCATTGCAACCAAGGCCGGGTACACCGGGGGCAGTGGCCGACAAAACCTGTTGCGCCAGTTTGAGGAAAGCCGCAGGCGCCTGGGGTTTGACGTCATCGATATCCTTTACCTGCATCGCTGGGATGCTGAGACTGCACTCGAAGAAACGTTCGAGACCTTGGCAAGACTGCAATCAGACGGTCAGATCAGACAGATCGGTGTGTCAAATTTTGCAGCGTGGCAGGTGATGAAGGCCCAAACCGTCGCGCAATCTCTGGGCACGGCGATCGACATCCTTCAGCCCATGTACTCGCTGGTCAAACGTCAGGCCGAGGTTGAACTTTTTCCGATGGCCCTGTCGGAGGGGTTCAAGGTTGCTGCTTATTCCCCCTTGGGCGGAGGGCTTCTGACAGGCAAATACCGCGCGGGCGGGGATGGGCGGTTGGTCGAGGACCAGCGCTATGCCGCACGCTACGGCCAGTCGTGGATGTTTGAGACGGCAAATGCGCTGGCAGAGTTGGGGCGCGAGGTTGGAATAGATCCTGCAACCCTTGCCGTGGCCTGGGCCAAGTCGCACCCGTCGGTCTCCGCACCGATCATCAGCGCGCGCGACGTGCGCCAATTGGAGCCATCTTTGGCAGCTGGCCAATTGGAACTCTCAGATGAACTTCATGACCGGATCAGCGCGCTCTCACCCCGTCCCGCCCCGGCAACAGATCGGCTGGAAGAGGCTGGCGGGTAGGAACACGCGGGCGCGGTGTGAAAACGGCGTTATCCAGTCAGATCGAACCGTTCGATCAACTCGAACTGCCCATCCGCCCGCTCTCCGACCAGCGCAACGCTGTTGATCTCAAAGGGTTCGGGCAATGCCGGCAACGCATTCTCGAGAACCGCAATCCAGTTCTCTATCTGGTCCTTGGGCAATTTGCCGGTCAGGGTCAGATGGAACCGAAATTCATCCAACACATACGGATACCCCCAGCGTTCCAAATTGGCGTCCTGGCGTTCGCTCAACCGCCTTTGACGCCGCTTTGCCAAGTCCTGCGCGGTTGGTGGTGCACGAAAGGCATCCAGCTGCGTGACGAAAACGGAAGCGAGCTGTCCCAGCGCGGCTGTATCGCCCGTCGGCGTCAAGGCGAGAAACCGACCAAGTCGCGACAGTTTCAATCCCGTGCATGCCGCCGGAGCGGTGCAGGCCGCAAGCTCTTGAACGCTTTGCGCCAACCGCGCGGTATCATACCCGTTGCGCAGTCTGAAGGGGGGCTTCAAAGTGCCATGAAACCCGTATTTGCGGGGGGACGCGGTTACCCCGTCTCGCCCTGAAATCGCCAGTGCCTCAACTGGTATCCCACGGATCAAATCCCATCCCAACCATGCCGCACCGAAATCAGCCAGCGCGCTTGCGGGGGGGACATAATAGATCGCAAAACGTGTGTAGGACATGATTTCTCTTTTAGACGACAAATATTGGATCAAACTTTGGCATCAGAATGTGCCTCCCGCCTATGTCATTTCAGTGCCAGATGACCAAGGCCCAAAGCCTGCTCATATGCCGCTCATGCATAGCGCATCCGCTCCACACCGGTCTCAAAAAGTACCCGTCTCGGCCGAAATGTAAGCCCCTCGACCAGCTCCGGATACCTGATCCGATCCATCCGGAAATGACCGCCCCCAAAACGGCCACGCGGCCAAGGCGTCTGCGTTCCGTCTCAGCACAGTCATCCATGCCATCTGCATGCCTTGGGCGAAGTGCTTGTTGACTAACCTACGAAGACTAACAAGAGGCCGATTATGCTTGCAAGACCGCCAAGAACGGACACCCCGTTCATAATAATTTGGGCCTTATTGGCCTTTAGGTATAGCCAAACTCGCGTCAGTCGTGATGCCAAACGCAATTGGGCGGCTTGTGCTTCTAACACGGAATTTCGTTCTGCGGCGCCAAGCGATATGATGGGGTCAAGCTCTGCTGTCTCTTGCGTCACACCCGGCAAGTGATATTGGTCCTCGAGCAGATCTTCTTGAAGCAAACCGTCGGATATCGCGGCAACATCGACAGCGACTTTCGCAATTTGCCGTCCGACATCTTCAGAAATTCGCCCGAGTCGAACCTTGTTCAACCGTTCTCGGTTCCTGGCAATCTCTGGGTCATCCAGTCGCAACGTTCCGCCAATATCTTCCAGAACTTGTACAAGGTCTTGATTGCCTGTGGTGGCCGGTAAGATGTCCTCGGCAATGTCTTTGAGTAAACTGGTTCGGGCACGTTCCACATCCATTTCAATGCGCTGTGGGTCGTTGCCGTAGCGGGTCAAGGTGCGCCGCAAAAGCACAACTTGATAAGATTGCTCCGTCAGGTAATTTTGACCTTCGCGGGTCCCATCGTCGAGCGCGTCTTCGAGCGTTTGAAGTAAAAGACCGACTGTTGGTGAGCTGCTGAACGGTTGCGGGACAAGTGTTAAACGGCCTGCGGGCGTGACGTCAATTCGTTCGGCAAGCATGTTCGCGACGGAACGCGCCTCAATCTCGCGGATCTTATCGGCGACGGCCTCTGGGCCCTGTTCCCAGATGGCGTTGTCAATCAGGGCGATTTGGGTTTGCAGGGCCCAATCCAGCGGCGTGCCGTGCCACATCGCGGCGTACCATTTCACCCAGAAGCCCCAGACCGGATCCTGTTCATAGGTGTCGCGGAAGCTGGCCCATCCCTGCGCAAGCTCTGGTGCTTCTGACTCGTCAGGCCACAAAGCCGCGTCAAAGACCGCGGGCAGATCGTCGCCCGCGCGCGCCGCATCTGTGGCACTGGCGGAGGGGGTGGCGGCAGCGCCTGCGGAGCCTCTGGAGAGGACGAAGGAGATGGCTGCGGCGGCCTCGGCCTTGGCGGCACGTTCGGCAGCTGTGGCGGAGCGGAAGGCTCGGGCGGCGGCGCCAGCAGAATCGTCGGTGTAAACGAAGCGGGCGGCGCGGGCGGCGGCGCGGGCGGCGTCTTGCAACCGTTTCGCTTGTTGGATCTGGTCGGCCGGACACATCGCCCTAGCCGCTGAGACAAGAGTGGCCCGAAACACCGCCAAACGCATCCCCAAAACTTTGTCAGCGTTGGCGTTTGGCGCAAAATTCCCCATCACTGTGGGCAGCAACCGCAAACTGGCCCGCGCCGCAATTGCGATGGCGACCTCGGGCGGTTGTGTTTTAAACCATGCTTCTACCGCATCTTCATTGGAAAAATCCGGGAGTTTGCGCATCACAGCCTCGCAAAATCAATCTCGCTGACCCTAGCGGGTCCGCCCCGCTTGACCAAGGCCCAAAGCCTGCTCATATCCCGCTCATGCATAGCGCATCCGCTCCACACCGGCCTCAAAAAGTACCCGTCTCGGCCGAAATGTAAGCCCCTCGACCAGCTCCGGATACCTGATCCGATCCATCCGGAAATGACGAAACCCGTCTCGCGCCGGGTCCCATGCAACGAGGTACCAAAGCGGGGGCAGGATCAGCATGGCTTGTGGTTCAACCTCGCGGTCGCTTTCTTTACCCCCCGCATCGCGATACCGAAATTTTAAACGCAACCGATCCAGAAAGGCGCGTTCAAAGGCCGTCAACAGGGCGGGGTCCATGCTCCCAAGCCGTGAAATGTCGACTTGTGGCGCGAGCGGTCCAACATAAAGGCAGTCTAGAAGTCGGCGTAAATCGCGCAGCTTATCGGATGGCAATGCCTTCTCGATTTTGGCCAGGCCTGAATCGGCCAGACTGGCAAAGGGCAGTGATCCGCCGGCGCGCATGCTCGATACGCCTATAATCAATGCAAACACCTCGGTTACTGTCAGTCGCGCGGCTGTCTGTAACGAGCCAGGGTCCAGCGAAATTCCTCCACCACGACCCGGTTCTGCGTCAATCAGATACCCTTCATCGCGCAAAGCAATCAGATCTCGAAGGATGGTACGACGCGAGGCGCCAACATCGCGCGCCAATGCCGCGATTGTCGTCGCTCCGCTGCGTCGCAGGGTCCTCACAATAGCGTCCTGACGAAGTCGACTGTTCATTTGCTTTCCAGTCATAAAAGGTGACAGATTTTGGCACCTTTATCTTCTATCGGAAAGCCCTTTGACCCCACAAGGAAGAACTGACGTGGCACTGATTCCCAATTTTCCCGCCCCTACACATATCTCCCTGAACGGCATTCATCTGGAGGTTTTCGAAGCCGGCATAGAAAACCGAGGAAACCCGATCATTCTCTGTCACGGATGGCCCGAGCATGCCTATTCTTGGCGGTATCAGATGCCAGCGCTTGCGGCGGCAGGCTTTCACGTGATCGTTCCCAATCAGCGCGGCTATGGAAACTCTTCGTGTCCTTCCGAAGTTGCAGCATATGACATCACGCATCTGACCGATGACCTCGCTGCGCTGCTCGATCACTTCGGTTACGAAAGGGCGGTTTTTGTTGGCCATGACTGGGGTGCGAATGTCGTTTGGAACATGGCACTTCTGCACCCTGGACGGGTGGAGAAGATCGTCAATCTGGCGCTTCCTTATCAGGACCGCACCGAAATGCCCTGGATTGCGTTCATGGAGGCCGTTTTCGGACCCGAGAACTACTTCGTGCATTTCAACCGACACCCCGGCCTCGCTGATGCCATTCTTGATGAAAACACCGCGCGTTTTCTGCGCAATCTGTTTCGTAAGAACCTACCCGTCACACCGCCTGAGCCCGGCATGATGATGATAAATCTCGCAAAGGCCGAACAACCGCTCGGTGATCCGATCGTAAACGATGCTGATCTGGCGGTTTTCACTTCGGCCTTTGAGGCCAGCGGATTTTCCAGCAGCATCAACTGGTACAGGAATATGGATCGCAACTGGCACATCTTGGCGGGCTTTGATCCGATCATTCCGATGCCCACACTCATGATCTACGGAGATCAGGACATGATCCCCAGATCCGAAACCCTGTCCACGGTCGTTCCAAATGTGGACGTGGCCTCCTTGCCTTGCGGACATTGGATCCAGCAGGAGATGCCCGATGAGACAACGCGTCTGATCCTTGATTGGTTGGAAAAGGCCACCGCCTGATCCTCTTTGAGCGATCAGTTGAGAGGGCTGGACAGACGCATTCTTCATGGACAAATTCCCCGCTTTTCAGGTTGGAAAGGCGGGGTCTTTGCGACAAACTCGGTGACCCATCTCACACGCAGCTGAGACTCCACCGCACACCCCGCTTGACCAACCCCTCTCTGCCCGCCATATCCCGCCCATGACCGACCTCGCGCATATCCGTAATTTCTCCATCGTCGCCCATATCGACCATGGCAAATCCACTCTGGCTGACCGGCTGATTCAGCTCACTGGAACCGTGGCCGAGCGGGATATGAAGGCACAGCTTCTCGACAGTATGGACATCGAGCGCGAACGCGGCATCACCATCAAGGCCAACTCGGTGCGCATTGAGTATCCCGCCAAGGATGGCGAGACCTATATCCTCAATCTCATCGACACCCCCGGGCATGTTGATTTCGCCTACGAGGTCAGCCGTTCCATGCAGGCCGTCGAAGGCTCACTGCTGGTTGTTGACGCCACCCAAGGGGTCGAGGCGCAGACGCTGGCCAATGTGTATCAGGCGATTGATGCCGACCACGAGATCGTGCCGGTTCTGAACAAGATCGACCTGCCCGCGTCCGAACCTGAACGCGTCTGCGAGCAGATCGAGGATGTGATCGGCATCGACGCCTCTGATGCGGTGCATATTTCCGCCAAGACCGGCGTCGGCATTCCAGATGTGCTGGAAGCGATCGTTGCGCGCCTGCCCGCGCCGAAAGGCGAGGTTGCGGCGCCGTTGAAGGCCATGCTGGTGGACAGCTGGTACGACCCCTATCTCGGCGTCGTTGTCATGATCCGGGTCATCGATGGCACGATCAAGAAAGGCGACCGCATCAAGATGATGCAAACGGGGGCCGTCTACGGCATCGACAAGCTCGCGGTTCTGCGTCCCGAAATGCAGGATATCGCGCAGCTGGGTCCGGGTGAGATCGGGGTTATCACCGCGTCCATCAAGCAGGTTCGTGACACACGCGTTGGCGACACGATCACAACCGAGAAGAAGGGCACCGAAGAGCCGCTTCCGGGGTTCAAGCCCGCCCAGCCTGTTGTGTTCTGCGGTCTCTTCCCCGTGGATTCAAACCAATTTGAAGATCTCCGCGATGCCATCGAAAAACTCGCCCTGAACGACGCGTCGTTCTCGTATGAAATGGAAACCTCCGCCGCGCTGGGCTTCGGCTTCCGCTGCGGTTTCCTGGGGCTTTTGCACCTCGAGGTCATCCGCGACCGTCTGGAACGCGAATACGATATCGACCTGATCACCACGGCCCCGTCGGTCGTCTATCATATCTTCATGAAAGACGGCTCGATGATCGATCTCCACAACCCCGCCGACATGCCCGATCCGACCCTGATCGACCATGTGGAGGAGCCACGCATCAAGGCCACGATCCTTGTGCCGGATGATTATCTGGGCGATGTTCTCAAGCTGTGTCAGGACCGTCGCGGCATCCAGCTGGACCTGACCTATGCCGGTCCGCGCGCGATGGTCGTCTATGATCTGCCGCTCAATGAGGTCGTGTTCGATTTCTACGACAGGCTGAAAAGCGTCACCAAAGGGTATGCGAGCTTTGACTACCAGATGATCGGCTACCGCGAGGATTTCCTCGTCAAAATGCAGGTGCTGGTCAATGAAGAGCCGGTTGATGCGCTCTCGATGATGGTCCACCGCGACCGGGCCGAGATGCGCGGACGTGCAATGTGCGAGAAGCTCAAGGATCTGATCCCACGCCACATGTTCAAAATCCCGATCCAGGCCGCCATCGGGGGCCGCGTCATCGCGCGCGAAACCCTGTCCGCACTGCGCAAGGACGTCACCGCGAAATGCTACGGGGGCGATGCGACGCGGAAGAAGAAATTGCTCGAGAAGCAGAAGGCGGGCAAGAAGAAGATGCGGCAGTTCGGGAAAGTGGAAATTCCACAAACAGCGTTTATTTCGGCGCTGAAAATGGATGGGTAGGTTTAAGGCAACTTATATGGCGCTGTAACAATTATTCGATTGAATCGACTAAGTCCGTTGCTTGGTTGACATTATTTTGAATGTCCTCACCGAAGAGTAGGAACTCTTTTAACTCTTTTAGAAGCGCTTCTTCCAGCTCGCTTAAAAGGTAGTAAGACGCATAGACGCCATAGTTATCAAGTAATACCTTTTGATGTGGCAAAGCCACTAGGACCCTTTTCCTGAGTTCATCGTGACTCATAAATTCACTCTTGAGCCCATTCTTCCAAACAACTATCGAAGTTATCGCGTGAGTTGTGATCATGGAGTGGGCAGCATAGAGGTTCCAAGCGCGGCCTGACACGAATGGCCGAACATGTGTAGCATCCTTCCAGTCATCGACAGTCTTCTTGAGTGCTTCAGGGTCCTTTGAACCAACTGACTCAAGTAGTCTATCGACACCAGCCATTTCCGAGAGTGCGTCGATTATTTGGGTGCCATCTGGGAAGGCTATGAGCTCATCGATTTTTTCTGTTCTAAGACTCTTGAGTAGCTCAACTGCCATAGAGCGTTTGTTGCTCGCTATTAATCCACTCCACAGTACTGCTGCACTGTCTACATGTTTGTTAGCGAGCTGAACGTTCCGAGCGACAGTACCAGATACGGCAACCTGCCTAATTGAGTCTATTCTGGATTTTTCGAGTTCTAACGACTGTTCCAGTATCTTGAGCCGCGTCTGAGTGTTCTCTTCAACCTTGTTTGCGAGCCAATGAAGAATTGAATCTCTCAGAAGGTAACCGATCACGACGAGAATGCCCAGGACTACACCAGTTTCCAAGGCCAATTGAAACAGTTCGCTGATTAGCTCTCCCACGTGTCGAGTACCTCTTCGCTCGCTGTCCGGCCTACCGCAACGCTAAAGGAACCGATGGTTCGTCACAACCGCCCGCCCAAAGCCCCCGGCTTTGGGCCGCGCCCGACCCGCCCCCAGGGCGGGCGCGTCTGCGACGCCCCCGGGGCTAAAGCCCGTCTTCCGCTGAGAAGGTCCACTGGACCTTCTCCGAGACGCTTCAGGCCCCCGGGTCGGACGCGTCCCAGATCCTCCTGCGCCTCTCAGGGCTCCGCCCGTTCGGCAGCGAAACGTGCCACTGGCAGGTTTCCGGGAAGCTGCCTCACTGCCACTGATCCCACGTCCCCGGCTGGGCCTCATCCCCCCGCGCAGCGTTCTCCATCATAGGCCCAAAATTTGCCGTTCCATGCGGCGGATAGACCGAGATCCCCAGCGACTTGCGCAGCCTCCGCCATGGCGCCCATCCCGTCATCCACACGCCCAGCACCACCCATCTGCCCCGCACCCCCTAAAACGAATACCGCAAGGCGCCTGCATATCTGCACGGCACCTCGCGGTCAGTTTCAAGTTTGCGCGCCTATTTCAGCAATGTCTCCGCGGCCAGCCGTCCAAACGCATTCGCCGCTTTGGGGCTCGCGCCCGTGACGAGACGACGATCAACATGGCAGGATGCATCCGCCTTAGTGTTGGTGATCTGCGCGCCCAAGGCCGTCAGCTTTTCACCCACCCACCATGGCATCGGACCCGGCAGGTAGCCGATCACAGGGGTTTGTTTGTCCACCGCATCCGGGAACACGGTCATCTTGTAGCCGTCATACAAGAACCCCTCGTCCGTCTTCGCGGCCAACAGCGCTGCGGGGCCATGACAAAGTGCCAGTGTGAACATCTCCTGTTCATGAGCCCAGTGCAGCACTTTGCCGACGTCGGAATTGTCGGGCAGGCCAAGCATCGCCCCATGCCCCCCTGGAATGTAGACAGCGGCATAAGACCCTGCATTTTCCATCTTGTTCGCAACGAACTCCGCAAGGCTGCCGGGGTTTGCAAAGGCCTCTGCGTAATCTCGATAAAGCCCTTTGATATCCGCATCATCCGCAGGCATTGCCCATTCTTCGATGACAACGGGTGCGCCCGTTGGGGTGACAATATCGATCTCGAAGCCTGCGTTTATCAGATGCAGCATCGGCAGGCCCATCTCGACAGGATGGTTCCCCGTCGAGAACGTCTTGCCATTGGCCATCGTCATGTTGCGCTCTTCGGTACAGATCATCAGGATCCGGTTGTTGCTGCCCGTGTAGAGCGTGGGATAAACCCCGCCATCATAATCCGTGGTGGGCGATGTGCCCAACCTGATCGCCAAAGGGGACGGGCTGAACGCGCCGTCGGCTGTGGGTGTCGGTGTCGCGCGGAACAGTTTGCGTAGGATGCCCATATCAGTTCACTTCCGTGACGATGGTGTCGCGGGATTTGCGAACCTTGCCCATCGGGGCCAGCCAGTCGCCGCTTGCATCGCGATAGCCCAATGGCATCAAGACGACAGACCGCAAACCACGCTCTTTCAGCCCAAGGATCGCGTCCACCGCGGCAGGGTCAAAGCCTTCCATCGGCGTGCTATCGACCTCCTGCTCGGCGGCTGCGACCAGCGCAATACCCAGCGCGATATAGGCCTGGCGCGCGGCGTGGGCATAGTTCACCTCGGCGTCGCGCGGCAGGTAATTAGACTTCAGTCTGTCATAATAAGCGTGCAGCATCGGCAGATCACCTCGGGCCTGCACGTTCAGATCCACCACAGTGTCGATCCGCTCTGACGTATAGTTGTCCCAGGCCGCAAAGACCAAAAGATGAGAGCCATCAGTGATCTGCGACTGATCCGATGCCGCCTTGCGGACCTCTGCCAAAACATCGGGATTGGTCACAACAAAAACTTCGAACGGCTGGGTGCCGCTGGAGGTCGGGGCCATACGGATCGCCTCGATAATCGCGTCGACCTTTTCCTGTGGCACAGGTTTGGAGGGGTCCATCTTCTTGGTGGCGTAACGCCAATTCAAAAGATCATTCAAAGGCTTTGGGGTCATGTGTTCGGTCCTATTGTCAGGAGTTCAGTGAAGCAGTATATATTAGTGACCGACTATCTATGAGGAACTGATTTGCGTCGCAAGAAGGCACATTTCTGACCCTCGGTAACACAAAGGGAACCGCTATGTTGGATGACAAACGATGTCCGGATTGCACACGCATCAACGAGGTGCTGTCGCGCGTTGGTGACCGATGGAGCGTGCTCGTTGTGATCTCCCTTACCGAATACGGGACGATGCGTTTTAACGAGATCAAGCGAAACCTGGGTATCTCACAACGTATGTTGAGCTTGACGTTGAAGGAACTGGAACGAGACGGGCTCGTGAAGCGGACCCAGTATCCCACGATCCCACCCAAGGTCGAATATACCCTGACCGAAATGGGTCAGTCCTTCCGAGAGCCCGTCAGTGTTTTGGGGTGCTGGGCGTTGAAACACTTAAGCAAGATTGATGCGGCCCGGGAGGCTTACGACGAGGCCACCGCTAAGTAGGAACGCGCCAGAGAAGCCGTATTTTTGCGAAAGACAGCAGAGATCGGTGATTGGATCGTCGGCCCGGACGCGTATGTGATGCAAACGATCCAAAGATAAAGAAAGATTTGCACCATTTCGGGAAGCCTTCATACTGTCCCGCGTACTTATGAGGGTCTAGAAGTTGAAAAACGATATTAAGTCGATGCAGCTCTACCCGAGGCCAGAACGCATATTTTCTGATCTTGAAGCGCTCGGGTATGGGAAGGACAAGCCTCTCTCCCTTGATGTTCTCACGCGATTTGACCAGCTCCATTATCACGGCACCGAAGCGCTCAATATTGCAATCGCGGCTTGCGAGATCACAGCACAAGATCGCGTTTTGGAAGTCGGATCCGGTTGGGGCGGATGTGCTCGTCACATAGCGAATGCCACAGGTGCAACCCTGACAGCCGTCGAGCTACAAGCCGACTATGATCGCGTCGCGCGGGAATTAACGGCACGAACGAACCTCGTCGGCTGTGTTGCGCATGTGAACGCCGATTTTCTTCAATTAGACATTGAAACTGCAAGCTACGATCACGCGGTCAGTTGGCTCGCCTTGTTTCACATCCCTCGCAGGTCGGAATATCTCGGAAAACTGCACAGATCACTTCGATCTGGCGGAACCTTATTCGTAGAAGATCTTTATAGGATAAAAGACCCTGACTATCACGAAATAGACGATTTTAAACAGCATCTATTTCCGAATTCACTCGTCAGTAAGAGCGACTATTTTTCATCGTTAGAATCCGCTGGATTCGATGTCTCAATGGCCGAAGACATGACGGAGGATTGGACAGAGTTTACATCTGACCGCCTCAAGAGTTTTCGCGATTCTCAGGAACATTACGTCTCCGTCCACGGAAGTGAGGCGTATGAAACCATCGAGACGTTTTATTCGAAGATGGCCGGGTATTTTTCGCGCGGATTGGTCGGAGGCTTGAGGATCGCCGCACGCCGCTGATTTTGAAAGCCATGCCTATTCAGACCGCTTCAAGTTTTTTGTGAACAGGTCGAAACGGCCCGCAGTGTAGCCGAGTGGGAAGCGTTGCGGATGTCTGCGCCGATCCCAAAGCGTTGCAGGCTACCTTGCGGGTGAACAGCCGCTTTCACGCTGTATCAAAGCAGAGCTGCTTTAAGCGTCGAATAATGCTCGGCGTCTTCTACCAGATTTACAGTCGTTTTCTGCCCAAACACACGCTCCAGTTCTTCCGCCATTTCCGGAGGGGACCAGGTATCTTTTGTACCATGCCAAAGGGTGACCGGGCTCTTTACGCGGTGCAAAGTGTCGCTCCAATCGGTGACATAGGCTGAAACGTAGGCAATATAGCTTGCCGACCGTCTCACGAGACTGGCGGACAGTCCCTGGATCAGAATTTCGGTAAATGAAGGATCAGTTAAAAGCTCCTTCTCGCGGGGGCCGCTGTTGGCAAAAAGCATTTTGATCAACGTGTTAGGGGATACACGTACAATTGCACCCTGAAACCATGTCAGAAGCCGCAGCAATTTGGGATGCTTCATAGCCAAGTCGAACACAGGTTTTCCGGCCATCTTTGGCAAGAAATTACCGAGTGAGAGAGGGGCGGCTGCTGAGATCAAGCTTAGCTGAGACACGTTTTCAGGACGCATCGCCGCCAGTTTGATCGCGACCATTGTGCCGATCGAAAAACCGACCAAATGCACCTGACTTTCGCCAGCCTGATCCAATGCGGCATCAAATGCGTTTTGAATTCCCAAGTCCAAATTCTCGGAAACAGCGTCCAACAGGGGCAAAGCAATAATCTTGGCGTCTGGGTTGGTTTGGCGGAGCAGCTCTGCATCCGCTTCGCTACCAGGCATGCCGTGGCAAAAAATGACCGTATTCAATATCTTGATACCATAAACTATCAGTTGAGGTATCAGACATCTGTGGAGTCTGTCGCGTTAAAACAATATCACATTACGTCGCAGAAAAAGTGTTCACACGACCCGATCGGCGTCGCGAGACGGGAAATGGGTCAAAGCTTTGAAAGTGTGACAGCTCTAGTTGTTCAACTAACTCCAAATTATACTTTGCGCGGCTCAGCCTATCTCGCGCGCCAGCAAGACGAACCTTATTTGATTGCCCTAAGCCTGCCAGGTCTCAACCGCGGCCGCTTCAGCTTACTCGTCAAACAACCAGCCACTCCAATGCTCATGTTCCTGAACGCCGTCTCATTTCCACCGATCCCACTTGCCTGGCTGTGCCGCATCCCCTGGGGCAGTGTCCTCCATCATCGGCCCGAACGGGTGCCGCTTCGCTGGTGGGAACATCGAGATCCCAAATTTCTGGCGCATCTTCTTCCAGAGCGCTGTCCCCATCCTATGGCCCGTCTTGGCTTCGTAGGGTCCCCAGTCTTCGAAATCCTGCAGCTCGCACATGCATTCGTAATCTTCATAAGACACCAGCACCGCCGCCGGTCGGCCATAGCGATGGACGATCACCCCTAGGCCTCCGCTGGCGACATGTTCGATCTGAACCGCGAGCGTTCTCCGAAACTGTGTCATGGTCATGGATCGGCTATGGGGTCGTCCGTCGCGTTGTCGGTCTCGGGCGGTGGGGTCAGGCAGTGTCATGGGCAGGGCTCCTCGCAGGTTCACATTCTGTCAAAACGCATGTGAATTTGCGCAAACATCTGCCAAGATTCTCTGAACCGACCGTACGGTGTGGGGAACATTTGGCGAAAATCCCTTCGCAGGCGCAGCAATTTCACCTTTTCCTAATCTGTCTTTCACAGGACGGCCAAAATGCGCCCTTGCTTGTCTAATTTCGATCTATCCACAACTTTGCCCACGGATTCTCTCACAAGAAATTTCCATGCTGCAGTGCTATTTTCTTGCCTGAAATCGAAACTTGTCGGACTGTGTTTATACCGGAGTAAGGGCCAGCTCCAAGCTCCGGGACGAAAGCCTCTGAAGGGCAAGCGCTAACAGAAAAGAACCTAGTTCCAATCAGTTAGAAGGCGTCACAAGGACAGAACATTGGCAAGGCACTTGAGGTCAGGTCAGCGTTCGGTAACGGGTGATCGTGTGTGTCGGGACCCTCGCAAGAGGAGAACGAGACAGCATCGGAAGTTCCGCAAGGAAGGACTGATGTGGATATCGGAAAGCTCGCAAGAGGGGACTGGTATCTTAGGCGCCGAACCGCAAGGGGAGGAGTCGAACCTGGGTAACGAAGGTCTTCGGACCCGACCTGCTCAGAGAGGCGTCAGGGAGTGTTCTTCGGAGCACGTTGCATGGACCGCGTCCGAGCACCTGGCGCCTCTTTCTATATGAAATTGCTTAAAAATTCGGGCAGGTAAAATGAAACGAGGCTCGTGAATCTTGGGGTTCACGAGCCTCGCCTGCGTCAGAGATGCAATTCCGCGTCCAGCACCTGTAAGGACCGTCTACATGCCGGGTTGGACGCGATCAACTATATATCGTGTTGCTTGCTAGATGAAGTCAGCCTGTTCGGCACTTCTGCCACATATAGCCAGGGCATAGGCTTAGCCTCAAATGGGATCGATAACGCCGCACCGTCACAAAACGCGCCATTTGTCGGTTATGGTTCAGTTTTACGCGACCTATTTTAGGCCTGCGTTCATGCCTATTCTTTGCCAAGCGAAAAATATTATTCTTTCGTCTTTACAATGGGCTGCCGTGCAATTAGTTGGGGTTTACCCATCGTATCCAACGTGCTCAATGGTGAGGCTGACAAGGTCATTGGCGCCACTTGGGGCCATTCTGGATGCGGAACCGGATCTTTAGCCTGAAACAAGTAAGCGCGCGCAACGTCCCAGTACGATCGGTAAAGATAACCGTCATTGCGCCGCAGATAATGTGCTTTGTTGGCGTAATATTGTGCGGGTAGCTTGTACCAGGCTACGCGCGGATGCATGTGGTGAACGACATGGAAGTTATTGTTAAGAAACAAGAAAGAAAAAACTCCACGGTCTTCGATCACGACCGTTCGCGCGCGTGCGCGAGCATGCGCCCGGTGCTCCAGAAACGTCCGCAATCGCAGAACCGACATGCTCGCGTAACAGGCGATCAGATAAGCCCAAATTGGGATAGACCCGACATAGACCAGCCAGATCCCGATCGGTATCAGGGCGAGACCATGTGCTAGCCATGAGTTCCGAACAGCGCGATAACCCTTGTAGATATTTCCTAAGTCATTGGTAATAAATATACTATTTGAGATCATGGGTCCGAGGATTAACCGTCCCAGCAGGGTATTGTTCACCCGAAGTAAGAAGCGCAATGGCGCGGGCAAGCGCGTCCAGATTGCCGGATCCATAAAATTGGTTTCAGGGTCATCATAGGGATCGGTCAGATTCTCGTCATGGTGATGGGCAAGGTGCATATCCCGAAAACGGCCATAAGGAATGACAAGACCCACCGCTGGTCGCATCAAGGCACCGTTCAAGTTCGTCCACGGCGTGGGATGCCCGTGAATTACCTCATGGGTCAGCGAAGCGTGCAGCACCAGTGCGAGTGTCAGCAAAAGGATCGATGTGGGCAAAGACATGGTCGCCAAACTCGTCGTGGCCCAGCCCCAGCTTGCGTAAGTTGCTGCAATCAGGACAAGAGTTACCCATTCAATTCCAGAGAATAGGCGCAATACGCGTGCGGTCATTTGGCGCTTTCGTGACGTTTTGGGACTGCATCGTTCAACACAACGCAAGACCCCCATTACACTTGTGCACGTCCTGTTTCGCCGTGTAATTAGTAAACATAAAACCAAACGAAGTTTAAAAAACTAATCGAAAATGGAAAAAATAGACAAACGGGATCGCGCTGCGCAGTTTCGTCAGCGCCTGCAGGAGGCGGTCGTTCAAAAAGGACTAAGCCAAGCGCGCCTCGCGCGCGACATCGGTGTGGACCGATCCACTGTGTCTCAACTTCTCGGAGACGAAGGTGCTCGTCTGCCCAATGCGCATGTGGTTGGCGAAGCCGCGCGTGCGCTGGGTGTATCGGCGGACTGGCTGCTGGGATTGTCTGACAGACCCGAGACGGCAACGGATATGATGCCCACCGAAATCGATATGCCTGAAGCTCCGCGAACGTTGGTGGATGAAATGATCTTTGGGTGGCACCGTGAGGCGGAGGGTTACAAAATCCGTCACGTTCCAGCGACATTGCCTGACATGTTGAAGACACGGGCTGTGAATCGTTGGGAATATGCCCCAACCCTGCGTCGAAGCCCGGACCAGGCTATTCTTGCGGGCGAGGAACGGCTCGACTGGATGCGTGCCAGTCGGTCAGACTATGAAATTGCGCTACCCCTCCATGAGATGTCCAGCTTTGCCCATGGCAATGGGTATTGGGAGGGGGTTCCAATAGATGTACGGATTGAGCAGATCGATTGGCTTTTGACCATGCACGAGCAGTTATATCCAACTCTGCGGATCTTCCTCTTTGACGCCAAGCACGTGTTTTCAGCACCCATCACGGTATTTGGCCCGCTTATGGCTGTGGTCTATTTGGGAAAGCATTATATGGCCTTCCGGGATATCGAACGCGTGCAGCTTATAACGCGGCAGTTCGACGGCTTGATCCAGGCGGCAGACCTGAGCGACCGGGATTGGCCCGACTACCTTATCGGTTTGAAAGCTCAGATTACCTGACACGGCTTGTCCTTCCCCGGACAATCCTTAGGTTCGCAGACAGTCGAACGCGGAAGGACAGATCATGAAGATGAACCCGCTGGGCCGAACAGGGATCCAGGTTACCAATCTTTGCCTTGGTTCTATGACCTGGGGTACCCAAAATACCGAAGCCGAAGGGCATGCTCAGATCGATCGCTCCTTTGAATACGGCATAAATTTTGTCGACACGGCTGAAATGTATCCGGTGAACCCGATAGCGGCAGAAACCATTGGAAACACCGAACGTATCATTGGAACCTGGAACGCGGCAAATGCCAGCCGTCGTGGCGATTACGTACTTGCTACCAAGATTTCCGGGGCAGGGATGCAGCATACGCGCGGTGGCGCGCGGATAACAGGCAAGACATTCGCAGAGGCGCTCGAAGGGTCGCTGGAACGAATGCAGACTGATTACGTTGACCTATACCAATTGCACTGGCCAAACCGTGGTAGTTTTCAATTCCGTCAGTACTGGTCTTACGATCCATCGGGGCGTGACAGCGCCGATGAAGTGCGGGATGAGATCGAGGACATCCTGACCGCAGCTGAGAAGCTGATTGAGGCGGGTAAATTGCGGGCGATTGGACTGTCCAATGAAAGTGCATGGGGCATGGCAACCTGGGCGCGCGTTGCGGAAGAAAAGGGTCTGCCACGCATGGCCTCAATCCAGAACGAATATTCGCTGATGTGTAGGATCTTCGATACTGATGCAGCTGAGGCCAGTGTGAATGAAGACATCGGTCTTCTGGCGTTTTCGCCGCTCGCGGTGGGGCTTCTGACAGGAAAATATCGCAACGGTGTGGTTCCGAAGGGGTCCCGACTTGATATCAGCCCGTCGCTTGGAGGTCGGTACGAGCCTCGCGCCCAGCTTGCCGTTGAAGCCTATTGTGAAGTGGCTGAGAAATATGGGCTAGATCCGTCCCAGATGGCGTTGGCCTGGTGTTTGACGCGCCCGTTCATGACATCAGCCATTTTCGGAGCAACGTCGCTGGATCAGCTTGAGATCGCACTTGGTTCGTCGGACCTAACGCTCAGCGACGAGGTCATGAAGGACCTGGATGCCGTGCACAAAGCGCATCCTATGCCCTACTAACGCATTTTGCGTTCTCGTTGAGCCACTGAAGCTCTGCTTTTTGTGTTCGATCAAAGCGAAAGTCTTAAGCCCACATTCCCCAAGTGGCACGTGCAAAATGATGGATGCGAGATCTAGTCTTGTTTTATTTTTACAGAGGAGGTGCACGGCTGAACACTGACCAGCTTGCAACTCAAACTGATAAAGATTGGAGCACGGGTCGTCCGACATGCCAGAACCATCAAGTTTCAATTGTCAGAGACGACGATCACCAAGACAATGATGAGCACGATCCTGACAAGCACCGCGCGACTTCGACGGCCAACACAATGGACGTAACCGTGAAATTGAGCAGCAAACAACGGATCTATGGTCAGCAGCCAAATTTATCGAAGTGGCCGGAGAGGATTTTGTCTCAAGAGCCGCGGTAAGCTTGCTGGCCACACGGATCGCGGACAACGCAATAGGTGTCTTGGTTCGTGGCGGTCGGTTGAACTGGGCATGGGCTCGACATTCGCGACAACTATGCGGGCGACATTGACTCGGATGCGTTCTCAGATCTTATCTATGAGTGAGAGTTCATAAATATTGGGAACACGCAAAATGGTCGAATGTGGTAGCCTTAGAACGGTTGTTAGGGGGGCGCACAAGGTCAGAGTCTCGCTTGTGGCCGTAACGACATTTCTTGTTTCGACAGCTTTCGCAGACGTGAGCAATCTCGATCACGATGAGATTCTAAATGATGTATGGAATTCGGAACTATCCTGGGAGGCGCGTGTTGCGTTCGGAAATGGCGTCAAGGGAACTCTTCATAGCTTTGACGGCCGCTTGCGGTTTGCGTCTGACAACGAAGAAACGAGTTGGCTGTACCTCCTGGCCGATAAGCGCGTCTACCGATTTTCCGATGGTGAGACATTCGGCTTCGTAGACCCAGACTGGCGATATCCTTGGCTTCTTCCCGAGGAAGTCCTTCGGGAGCTGAATGTTTCCGCTGATTTTTTGCAAACAGAAGAAATCTTGGGAGAAATGGGGCATTGCTATGCCTTAAATGGGATATCTCAGGCGTTTGCGGGCGTGGAGGGCGAGGATCTCACGCTCACTGGCGAGGTTTGCGTGACGGATGATGGAATTCCCGTGCGAATGGCGTTGTCCGGCGACCACGATTTGGAAGGCCAGGATGATCTTGTTGCCTGGACGTTCTCTTTGGTCCTGACCGAAATTGCTCGCATCGATCAGGCGGACACGCTCTTTCAGCTTCCGAGCGATGTAGAATGGATCGCGCCGGGATGATCTTTGTCGGACACGGAAAGGATAGTTTGATGTAGCGTCTGGTGTCAGTCCCGTTTGTTGTTTTGCTCCTGACCTTGGGTGCACCGGTCAGGTCTGTTAGGGCTGTCCAGCATAGACCTGAAAAGCTATGTCCTAGAGCCGTTCAATTCGGCTAGTAATATCGTTCAAAACGAACGGCACCAACTCAGGCGCTTCCAGACTGGGCAGGCTTGCTTGTACCTCTGCCAGAACCACCTCTGTAATGAAGGCAAGGTCAAGTTGGCGGGCTTCTTGCAATGGCACCCAGTGCAAATGGCTCAATTCGTCGGAGGCGTTTGAGAAATCGTCAGGGTCATCGGTTAGCGCATCCACCGGGGCGATAAAGAAGCGCGCATCAAACCTGCGGGGGCGACCAGGAGGCGTGACCGCACGGAAAAAGAAACGCAGGGCGCTTGGGTCTGGGCATTGCCCCGTGCGCAGGAAGGCTTGCCAGCTTTCACCCAAGCCATTTGGCATATCTACCTGGGCGTCTGCCCCAAGCCGCAATCCCGTTTCTTCCCAAACCTCACGGATCGCACTCCCAAGAAGCGCTTCTGGCGCCGGAGCGAGCTGTGTAACAGGCCGCAACGCAAGTTTCGATGCGCTGATGGGATCAATTGGCCGCGCCATGGGGACAAAGGCGTCGTCAGGATCGACCGCGCCTCCGGGAAAGACAAATTTCGAAGGCATGAAAGCGGCGTTCGCACCGCGCTGGCCCATCAAGATCGCAGGGTTGCGATCAGCGTCCCTGACAAGGATCACCGTCGCTGCGTCCCGTATGGCTGTGTTGTCCGTCACCAAGGTGTGTCCCGCTTCTTTCGCGGACCGGGGGTCAGGTTTGATCTCCAAACCCATGCAGTCGCCGCGCCCATTGATACGCAATCAGTGCACCCTTTATGCGCGGCAGCAGGTACATCGACAAGATCACACAGCCAACGGAGAAGATCGACGCCAGCGTTAGCGGTTCAGGACGGAAAGTCACGAAATAGATGTGCAGACCCGGCGCCATAAGGTGTCCGACAATCAGGATCGTAAGGTATGCGGGTCCGTCGTCAGCGCGATGGTGATGAAATTCTTCTCCACAAACGGGACAGCTTTCACGTACGGAAAGATAGCCACGCATCATTGGCCCCGCCCCGCACTTGGGGCAACGCCGACGCCAGCCACGCAGAAACGCTGGCTTCAACAGACGAATTCCATCGGCTGTACCTTCAACAGACATTGCGGTCCCTTTGCTTTGATCGCCCTAAACAATAACATCGATAAGAGAGGTTTGAACTAGACAGGTTGTCATGGGTCAGCCTGTCGCAAGCACTAAAAATTGCGGTGGACATTAAAAAATTTCAGAAACGACGACGGAAATCTGAATGTTTCTCGTTTGACCTTGTGAGACCGCCAGGAAGCGGCGGTTCAAACACTCACTAAGGAGCAAGCGAATGACCAAGACCAAACTTATGACCGGCGCAATGGTAACCATACTGTTGCTGGGGTCTGTTTCAGCGTATGCCGCCGGCCAAGGTCGCGGCGGTGACGGGCCCCGCGGTGGCGGCGTCAATTTTGAGCGGCTTGATCTGAACGGTGACGGTTCGGTGACCGTAGCCGAGCTTGAAGGTCAGGGTGCAGCCCGCTTTGCAGAAATCGATGCCGATGGCGATGGCATGGCGACCGTAGAGGAGCTTATTAAGTCGGCGGAACTGCGCAGAAGTCAGCGACTTGTCGACCGCGCTACCCGGCTGATTGAGCGAGCGGATACAGATGGTGACGGCATGATCTCACAAGCTGAAATGGAAGCGGCTCAGGAAGATCGTGGTCGTCGTGGCGAGCCAGGTGCCAGGTTCTTTCGTCTGTTTGACGACAACGAGGATGGTGTTGTGACCAAGGACGAGTTCGAAACCGCCCGCGCCGTCCTCCTGGAGCGTCGCGGTGGTACAGGCGACGACAACTAAGGTCCCTTGTTGTCGCTGCGCATCCCGGTCCCCCATCCCACTGGACCGGGATGCGCGAAACTTTTGGCTTTCGAGCCTAAATGAGGATACGCCAGAGGTCTATGACGATGCCGTTAGACGCCCTCGAAGACGCCAGCGATGCAGAGCTGCTTCGGCTTTACGCCGAAGGCGCTCCGGAGGCTGCGCGCCTTTTGACGCGACGACTGACCCCGATGGCTTTACGTGTTGCAGTGCGTCTGCTGAACGATATGGCCGAAGCCGAGGACGTTGCCCAAGACGCCATGTTGCGGCTTTGGAAAGCAGCCCCCGGCTGGCGCGCGGATGAAGCGAAGGTATCGACCTGGCTTTACACGGTCACACGAAACCTGTGCATGGATCGTATCCGACGGGTGAAAACTCGAGGAGGGGCTGCGGTCGATATCGATGCCATCGCAGAACCTGCGGATCCTGGCCCCGCCGCAGATGTACGCTTGACCGAGGCGGCCCGAAATACGGCGCTAGCCGATGCCCTTGCGGATTTGCCGGACAGACAACGCGAGGCTGTCACCCTGCGCCACCTTGAAGGTCTGAGCAATCCTGAGATTGCAGAGATCATGGACATCAGCACCGAGGCGGTCGAAAGTCTGACTGCGCGAGGAAAACGCAACCTGGCCACGGCTCTTGCCGCGCGCCGCAACGACTTGGGGTATAGCGATGAGTAATGACCCAAAAGAATTCGAGTTGGACGCCGACTTGGACGCCGAGCTGGAGGCTCTATTTGCAGAGGCGCGCAAGAATGCGCCTGTGCCCTCAGAAGACTTTCTGGCACGGATAGAAGCTCAAAGCCTTGCCGAGCAGCCCATGCAAGTGGAAGCGGGATCGTTTACACCGCCAGTGGCCGAAAAACGTGGCTGGTTCGATTGGCATCTGGGTTTTGCTGGCTGGTCCTCGCTTGGTGGGCTTACCGCAGCGTTGGTTGTTGGCTTTGGAATAGGGATAAGCCCACCCGACGCGGTGACGAGCCTGACATCGGACTTTCTGGGCAGCAGCACGCCCAACTTGGAGGACGTGCTTTGGACTTTCGACAGCAGTCTTTTGGAGGGCTAAGCAATGACGGAATCTCCTCCTGAAACACAAAAACCCATGTCGCCTCTCTGGATGCGTTTGTTGCTGATTGGCTCCTTGGGCTTGAACTTACTGGTGTTGGGCGTGGTTGGCGGTGTGGCGTACAACAATTTGCGCGATGGAGACGGTGACAAGACACGTATCTCTGTGGATGGACCAAACCCGTTTCTGCGCGCGATGACACGCGAGGATGCGCAACGGATGCGCCGTTTATTGCGGCCTGACGAGAGTACTTTGGGTGCATCTCGGGAAACAGGGCGCCAAGCCCTGTTTACCATCCTTAACGAGTTGCGGTCAGAAACCGTTACCGAAGACACCTTGCGTGGCGCCTTCGACCAGATGTCTGCGGCTAACAACGCGCGCCTTCAGTTGGGTCAGGATGCTATTGTAACGCATCTGTTGACCTTGGATGGCGATGAACGCAGTGCGTTTGCTGATCGCTTGGAGGACTCGCTCCAACGACGTGGTCCACCGCGAAATGGCGATCGTCCCCCTCGGCAGCCGTAATCTAAACGGCGCGCTGTTCAAAAGTGGGTTTGCCGCGGTCTTCATTAGAAACAGGCGCGATTGAGACACGGTTGCGACCCGAGGACTTGGCCACATAAAGCGCCCTATCCGCATGATCGAGCAGCGCTGCAACATCGGTTACGCCCATCCGTTGTCCGCCCATTGCCAACCCGATACTGACCGTGGCATGGATCTCCGCCTCGGTAGAGTAGGGTTTTACCGGTGATGTGCTGATCAGTTTGCACAAACGGTCTGCGATCCGTTCGGCCTGTTCGGGACTTGTGTCGGGGAGCACAACAAGGAATTCTTCACCACCCAGTCGAGCTACCAGATCCATGGCGCGCAGTTTTTCCCGCAAACGCATGGCGGCTTCGGCGAGCACTTGATCACCGGCGCTGTGCCCATGTTTGTCGTTGATCTCTTTGAAATGATCGAAATCCATCATCATGACAGCAAAGTCGCGCCCCGTGCGTACGGCCTGGGTGGCGATATTTTCCAGATGGTTCAAAGCATACCGGCGGTTAAATAAACCCGTCAGCGGATCAATCACGGCCAGCTTCAAGCCAGCCTCTACTTCTGCACGCCGTTGATCGGCGGCATGCTTTGACCTCAATTGCGTGTGCAGCCGGAATGCAAGTTCTTCCGGTTCAATACCGTGTAACAAGACTTCGTTGGCGCCCTGATCAAGCGCTTGTGCGCCGACCCGCTGGGCTGTTTCGGGTAGTAGAACAACCAGCGCCGCATGTCTGCTCGCCGGGCGTGCCCTTAAATCCGCAACGGTTTGCAAGACATCGGACGGCATATCCTTGTTGCCTTCAATCAGAAAAAGGTCGGGCTGGTTCTTACTGGCAGCCAAAGCCGCCTCACGCGTGGTGATTACAAATTCACATCCCATGCGTCCTGCGAGAACCCTTTGCCAAATCAGACCCTCTCGTTTTGTTGCGCTGAGAATGCCGATCCGCTGGTTCTTGTCGAACTCGGTGAGGTCTTGTTTCCGGGGCTGACCAAGCACTTCGCGTGTTTGATCTAGCATACGACGATCATCTGGGCTGGACTGGCGGCGCAGCAGGCTTCTGACCCTCGCTAGCAGCGTCAATTCATCGAGAGGCTTGGTTAGAAAATCTTCTGCTCCGGCTTGAAGGCCACGCAGTCTCGCTTCGCTGTCCGCGATCGCCGTGACCATGATAACTGGGATATGTGCGGTATTTGGATCGGACTTGAGCGCCGAGCAAACCGCAAAACCATCGAGATCTGGCATCATGACATCGAGGAGGATCAGGTCGGGTTGCGCGCGCCTTGCTGTAATAAGCGCCTGTCGACCGCCCGTCGCCTGCAACACCTCGTAGCAAGCGCTGGCCAGCTTGACTTTCATGACGATGCGATTGGTTGCGACATCGTCAACAACGAGAATTTTGCCTGACATCCGCATCTCCTGAGAGCCAATCCGCAGGACCAACAAAGGCCATCAGCGTCTCCAAGCTCCTCACTTGTTCGTCATGGAAGTTTCTGTCCAAATGGTTAACAAGTTCTTACTTGAAGCTTTTCTTGACCTCTGGGAATGTCATAGAATGACAGAAGATCAGGCTCAGGTATTGGCGTTGAATGCACTTGGCTGGATGGCAAGCCAAGACGATGTTTTAGAACAATTTCTTGGCGCATCTGGAACTGATATTGCCACGCTGAAAGTCTCCGCCGGACAGGCGGAAACGCAAATTGCTATCCTTGATTTCTTAATGATGCGAGATGACTGGATACAGTCCTTCTGCAGCCAGGAGAATCTTCCCTACGAGGCCCCGATGCAGGCCCGGCATTCCCTGCCGGGAGGCGCGGACACACATTGGACGTGATACGATGATTGATGCGGTAATTTTTGACAAAGACGGAACGCTCTTTGACTTCCAGGCAAGCTGGGGTGCCTGGGCGCGCAAGATGCTCACGGATTTGGCGCAAGGGGATCAAATGTTGCTTCATCGTCTTGCTGAGTGCTTGCGCTTCGATCTCAAGACGACACGCTTTCACTCTGACAGCTTTGTGATTGCCGATACGCCCGAGGCCATTGCGCTGGTTCTCGCGGATGAAATTCCGCATCGGGATGCACCGGAGCTGCTGGACCAAATCAACGAGGCTGCCGCGCAAGTAGAATTGGTGGAAGCCGCTCCTTTGGTGCCCTTGATCCTTGATTTGCAGGCTCGTGGTCTGATGCTTGGGGTGGTGACGAACGATGCCGTGGCACCTGCGCGAGCACATTTGTCAGAGGCCGGTGTCGTGGATGCCTTCGACATCATTGTCGGGTTTGACTCAGGGTATGGTGCGAAGCCTGCGCCCGATCCCTTGTTGGCATGTGCAAAAGGAATGGGTGTGGACCCCGCACGCTCGCTTATGGTGGGTGACAGCACGCATGATCTGGTTGCGGGACGCGCCGCTGGTATGTCGACGATGGGTGTTCTGACGGGACCAGCAGAAACCGCTGAGTTGAGCCCTTACGCCGATGTGGTGCTTCCACATATCGGTCATTTGCCTGCATGGCTCGACCGCCAGTAAGGCCTGGACGAAAGAAAAACGACAAACCTGGTCGTGGTTGGCATATAAGCTTCGGGCCGAGTGGGCATTCTGTTTTGGTATAGCTTTGGGAGGGCTAAGCCATGGCAGAACGTGAGAAACGTCGCCGCGCCGGAGGGCGTGCTGGGAGCGCGAGCCGTCGCGGTGGGGCAGCGGTTCATCAAATGCCCTGGCGGATACCGAAAAACCTTGATCGGCCAACGGAACCCTTGACCGAAGAGGGTGTCGCGGCCATGCACGACGGCGCGATGCGGATCCTCGAAGAGATCGGTATCGAGTTTCTCAACGAAGAAAGCCTCGAGATTTTCAAGGAAGCTGGTTGCACGGTCGACGGCACCAACGTGCGCATGGGCCGTGATTGGGTCATGGAGATGATTGGCAAAGCGCCTGCCTCCTTTACGCTGACACCGCGCAATACCGAACGCGGGCTGATCGTTGGCGATGACCATATTCTTTTCGGAAATGTCAGCTCGCCACCCAATTATTTCGACCTTGAAATCGGCAAAAAGGTTTCTGGATCACGCAAGCAATGCCAGGATCTTCTGAAGCTGACCCAATACTTCAACTGCATACATTTTGCGGGCGGGTACCCTGTAGAACCGGTCGATATTCACGCATCGGTTCGCCACCTTGATGTTCTCTATGACAAGCTGACGCTATCGGACAAAGTCATGCACGCTTACGCGCTTGGAAAAGAGCGGGTCGAAGACGTCATGGAAATGGTCAAGATTGCCGGTGGACTAACCGAGGCAGAATTCCAAGCCTCACCGCGGATGTACACCAACATCAACTCGACCTCCCCGCTAAAGCACGACATTCCAATGATTGATGGGTGTCTGCGATGTGTACGTCGTGGGCAGGCGGTCGTCGTGACGCCGTTTACGCTTGCTGGTGCAATGGCTCCGGTGACCATGTCCGGCGCGGTTGCGCAATCTCTGGCAGAAGCGCTCAGTGCGATTGCACTCTTCCAGTATGTTGCGCCCGGATCCGCCTGTGTGATCGGAACTTTCACATCGAATGTCGACATGAAATCCGGTGCGCCCGCATTTGGGACGCCGGAATACATGCGAGCAACGCAGATGACGGGCCAAATGGCGCGCTTTTACGGATTGCCGGTACGCTCTTCAGGGGTCTGTGCTGCGAATGTCCCTGACGGGCAAGCGATGTGGGAAACTTCGAACTCGCTATGGGCGGCAGTGCAGTCAGGCACCAATATGGTCTACCATGCCGCCGGCTGGTTGGAGGGTGGTCTGATCGCAAGCCCTGAGAAGTTCATCATGGATTGTGAGGTTATCCAGATGATCCAGCGCTACATGGAGCCTGCAACATTCGCGACAGGTCCTGAGGATATCGCGTTGGATGCAATCCGCGAAGTGGGATCGGATGGGCATTTCTTTGGCATCCAGCACACGCAGGACCGGTACATGACGGCCTTCTATCAGCCCTTTGTCAGCGATTGGCGAAATTTCGAGGCCTGGGAAGTCGCAGGTGGAATCTGGACAGCTGAACGGGCTCACCACCTTTTCAAACAGATTATGGTCGAGTTTGAAGCGCCGCCGATGGACGATGCGGTGAAAGAAGAATTGGCCGCGTTCGTGGCAAGGCGGAAGGAAGAAGGTGGGGCACCCACCGATTTCTGAGCCGGTGGTTTTGGAGGTTTATTAAGACCTAATGTTTAAGCCGGGCTCTGAAGAGACAGGGAGTCCGACAATGCATGGCCTTGTAAACAGATCGATTCAGTATTTTATTACAGATACTTATGGTCGCGATGTCTGGGGCAAGGTGGTCGATCACGCCGAGATTGGTTTTCGCGAGTTTGATGCATTCAATACCTTTGATGATGCCCTAACTGTCAAGTTGATCGCTTCAAGCAGTGCAATCCTCAATAAGCCGTTGGCCACAACTTTAGAAGATTTGGGCACCTATCTGGTCGAGAATCCTGGTTTCGATCATGTCCGGCGTTTGCTTCGGCTTTCAGGAACGTATTTCACGGAATTTCTGACGGAACTTGAAGATCTGCCTGAACGCGCAAAACTGGCCCTTCCGGATCTGGACCTGCCGGAGCTGCAATTAAGACAAAGTAACCCAACGGACTTCCAACTCAGCGTTGATTATCCACTTCCGGGGGCGGCGCATGTCGTAGCCGGTGTGCTACGCGCAATGGCTGATGATTACGGGGCATTAGTGGTGATGGAAGTCGGCATATGTGACCAAGGGAGAGAGTTCATTTCGCTGACAATCCCGGCCCCCAGCTTTATGGCGGGGAAAAAGTTTGATCTGGCGCGCGTCGCAAAATGTTAGAAGGAGCGTATTCCGACCCATCGATGGCCATAATCGATGCAATGGGTTCTGTTTTTGACCGATTTATGCCTTTGCATCTTTGGGTCTTGAGGGATGGAACGATTAGGCATGCTGGCCCAACATTAATTAAGATTCTGGGAGCGCCCCTGGATCAAGAGGCACGGTTTGACCTGATTTTCGATTTGAAGCGGCCGCCAAACATAGCATCTTTCGACGATCTGGAGCACTCTACAACAGAAAGGATGAAGTTGGCGCTGAAGTCAGTGCCTGATCTTTCGTTTAAGGCAGTTTCCGTGACCTTGCCAAATGGGGCTGGCGTCATGTTCAATTTGTCTCCGGGGTCCAGCTTGCTGAATTTTCTAAGCCGATATGAACTGACGCTGGCAGATTTCTCTCCAACTGATCTAACTGCTGAAATGCTATTCCTGATAGAGGCCAACGCCACTGCGCTGGGGGAATCGCGCAAACTCAACGCACGTCTAGAGGACGCCAAACAACGCGCAGAAGCGCAGGCTCTGACCGATACTTTGACAGGATTACAAAATCGTCGTGCCTTGGATCGAGCGCTTGAAAGTGCTGTTAAAAACCCAAAGGTGGGCTTCGGTGCCATGCAAATTGATCTAGATTATTTCAAGAAGGTGAATGACACCCTCGGTCATGCTGGAGGCGACCAAGTCCTTTTGCAGGTCGCAAGAGTTCTCAAGTCAGAGACACGAAAGGAAGACACGGTCGCGCGCGTGGGTGGCGACGAGTTTCTATTGCTGCTGGAGGGCTGCACCGACCTGAAAACGCTGGATAAGATTGCGAAGCGGATAATTGCAAGGCTGGAGGATCCAATCTTGTTCGATGGGAAAACCTGCCACATCTCAGCAAGCATCGGTACAACCGTTTCGGAATTCTACACTGCCTTGGACGTCGAACAAATATTGTCGGATGCAGACCGGGCGACCTACGCTTCCAAAAAGCAAGGGCGCGGACGGCACACAATTTTTCAATCTATCGGTTCGTAGGTTCCGGCTTTTAGTTTCTTCAAACGTCAAGCCAAAGGGTTACCGGCCCATCATTGACAAGAGATACGGCCATGTCGGCCCCAAAGCGACCCGTTTGAACCGGGATGCCAAGGGCAGATAACTCCCGAACCACCTCTAAATACAACGTATTGCCCCGTTCAGGAGGCGCTGCGGTCGAAAAGCCGGGTCTATTTCCACGCGATGTATCGCCCGCGAGGGTGAACTGGCTCACCACCAATGCAGATCCTGAAATATCCACAACCGAGCGATTCATCTTTCCGGCTTCATCCTTGAAAATTCGAAGTTTTGAGATCTTGGCCGCCAGACGGTGCGGGGCATCGTCAGGGTCGTCCTGCATGGCACAGACCAGAACCAACAGTCCGGGTCCGATCTCGCCAATGACCTCATGATCGACGCGAACGCTTGCTTCGCTGACACGTTGCAAAAGCGCCCTCATAGTTCGTGTGCCCAGGGTGGGTTTGCGCCCGCGCGCGAAACCGTCACAGCTGCGACGCGCGCGCCCAGCCCAAGCGCATTCCGCACGGCCGTTTCGTCAAGCCTTGCGACATCTGCTTTTCTCAAATTCCCTGATTGGTGAAGCGCTGCAAGAAAACCAGCATTAAAGGTATCGCCTGCCCCAACTGTATCGACGACTTCGGCACGATCTGCGGGAACATGGGTCGCAAACCCGGCCGTGTATCCTGTCACGCCCTCAGCGCCTTTGGTTATGCAAACCAGCTTTGGACCTTCGGCCACAAGTTGCTGAGCAAGCTCATCAATATTGCCTTCGCCACGTAGCCACACAAGGTCTTCATCCGACAGCTTGATGATGTCAGCAACCGCTATCATCTTGTCCAAGCGTGCACGGTAGGCAGCCTCATCCTTGATGAAACCGGGACGAATATTGGGGTCGATCATAACAGTTCGTTGATCTGCTTCGCGCAAACACAATGCTGCGTAGGCCTCGGCGCACGGCGTTACCGCCAGCGAAATACCCCCGAGGAACAATGCAGCTGTGTCGCCCAGGTCTGTTGGCAAATCCGCTTCGACCAGCATGCGACCTGCCGTATTTTCATCATAAAATGCGTATTTTGCGTGACCGTCTGTCAGCTCGACGAACGCTAAAGTGGTGGGGCGATCGCTGCGAGCGGCGAGCCGCGTATCAACGTGACTGTTCGTAAGCGCGTTCTCGAGCACTTTGCCGAACATGTCTGTCGACAAGCCTGTGAACAGGCCGACGGGAGTGCCGAGCCGCCCCAATGCGATCGACGTATTGAACACAGCCCCGCCTGCAAACGGCGCAAGAGCGGCGCTGCCGTCATTTGTATCGCGAGGAAGCATATCGATCAGCGCTTCGCCGGCACATAGGATCATGGGGAGCCTCGGGATCAGGTTTTATATAATGTTAGCGTTAACGGAGCGCTATTTTGAATTCAATCATGCATTTCCGAATATCAGCGCCAACAATACGACCACGATCAGCCCCAGACCAACCGCAATCGCAATCTTCCAGCCTGACCAGGGCCGTTCGCCTTGCACTTGGCCTGTGCGCCCGTTGACCACAAACCGATAGGTTTTGCCGTTGTATTTATAAGCGGCGAGCCAAACCGGAAGCAGGATATGCTTGAAGGTTACCTTGCTGACATCCGTTTCCACACGGTCCACCCGTTGCCGATCGCCGCCAATGTCAAATTTGACGTCACGCAGGATTACGCGATCCATCCAAGCGCGTGCTTCCTCAAGCCCTTCGTGGACATCAACCGTGTAGCCTTCGGCGCGAAAACCCGCGAGAACTTCGGGCGTATAGGGCACCATTTCTGACAAATCCCAAGGTTCAAGGTTGTCTGTCATATCCTTTGGTAAGGCGCGGGACGCCAGCACCAAAACGTCGTCAAAGAAGCGTGAGACACGGCCTGATTTTGAACGCCACCGGATTTTCTGCACCTGAACCTGCTCGGATTTCCCGTCCCGCATAACGGTTTGGGTTTCATAATAGATAGTTCCGCGCTGGCCCTTATACTTGCTTTTTGTTTGGGCATCATACGTCCAATATGGTACGTAAATTCCCTGCATTTTCCGCCCCTTACGAGCGTATTCCTGCAGGCCGTTCGGAGCAAACCACAAACGCCCAAGCCATTTTGTCATTGCTCCCTTGGCTTCGCGTTCATCGAGCGCGAACGGTAGCAATCCTTTTGGCTTAATGTGGCGATGCTCGCCGGTGTCGGTCACGACAGGTGTTGCGCAGAACGGGCATTCCATTGCGTGCACATTTGGATCGAATTCGACCTGCGCTGCGCAATTTGGGCATTTCGAAACACGGGTAACTTCTGTTTCGGATTCCTCAAGCCCCTCGAGCGCGCGTTCATAGTTGATCTCGAAGATCTCCGCAGGTCCTTGGGAAAGACCTTCGATTTCCGCGCGTGTCCCGCAGTGATCGCACACAAGATCCGTTTCGCCCGGCGCAAATCGGAGGTCTGCGCCGCATGTACGGCACGGAAAGCGATGTTCAGCGTGTGGGGCGGCTGAAACCTGTTCCTCGGTCATGGTGCCCTACGCGCCGGGGGGCGGGGGGGGCAACACGGTAAAGAGCTGCGCCAACTCCGCCACGTCTTCGGCCTTTTGCCAACCATCCTGTCCTGCAGTCCATACAAACGTTTCGCGTGTCAGACTGCCTTCGGTCACCATGCGTCCCAGCTTGGCTTTGGAAAACGGCCCTGAGGTCTCACCATCAACGGCTATGTGCCAGACATGCTCGACCGGTGGAGGCGGTGGTGGGGCTGCAGCAGCAGGTGCCGCTGGTGCGGGCGCTTGAACCTGGCCCCAAGGGTTGTTTTGTGCCGCCAGTGCACCCCCCATCTGCATGCCAAGACCAGCCCCCATACCCATACCCATGGCATCGCCCGCACCACTTGTGGCGAGCGCTTCGGCAGCTTTCCATTTCATATGATCATCTAGATTTCCGGCAACACCGCGTGACGTACGTTCGTCCAGAGCTTTCTCTACAGCGGGTGGAAGACTGATGTTTTCAATGTAAAGCTCGGGCAAATTCAGGCCGTAATTTGCAATTGTGCTAGAGATAGCTTCTGCAACGATCTTTCCGAAATCCGCTGTGTTTGCAGCCATGTCGAGTACCGGGATACCAGAACCTGCGATCACCCGGCTAAATTCCTGCACGATAATGTTGCGGATCTGATAGCTGATCTCGTCCATCGTAAACTCACCATCGGTGCCTACGATCTCGGTCAGGAACTTCGCTGCATCGGTGACGCGGACAGAGTAGGTGCCAAATGCCCTGATGCGTACTGGGCCGAATTCTGGATCGCGCATCATGATCGGGTTCTTGGTGCCCCATTTCAGATCATTAAAACGCGTTGTGTTGACGAAATAGATTTCGGATTTGAACGGCGATTTGAAACCGTGATCCCAATGCTGGAGCGAGGTCATGATAGGCATGTTGTTGGTCTCGAGCATGTAGAGACCCGGCGTGAACACATCCGCCAACTGGCCTTCATGCACAAACACCGCTGATTGACCTTCGCGCACTGTCAGCTTGGCGCCGTACTTGATCTCGTGACCATGACGCTCGAACCGCCAGACCATCGTGTCACGGGTGTCATCTGTCCAGTGGATGACGTCGATAAACTGACCAGACAGAAAATCGAAAAAAGGCATTGGGGGTCTCCTTAGCTCGCGCCCGATAGCTTTTCGCGTGCAATACGCGAAACAGTTGGGCGGGCCTGCTCTGGCGTCATGCCGGGGCGCAGGCGGGGGTCGTACAACATCGACAAGAGAAGCTCGTCATGCTGCGTCAAAAGTGCAAACTCGTCATCATCGTTGAAAATCGAAGGTCGAGCAGCGGGGCTGTCATTGGCCAAGCCTAAGCCTTGTGCGATCTCCTCATGGATGCAGGAAAGGCGCAAAAGGTCAGGGTGCTCGGCCTTGATCACAGCGATAGCTGCAACATGGGAGTTCGGGTTTGTGCGATCGGAAAACGCATAGACCGCGCAGAAGGTTGATCGCGGCATTTGGGTAATGCCCGTAATGCTGGCCCCGTTGATTGCAGGCAATAGCTGCTGCAGCAAAGGACCGGCTGAGGACAATTCATCAGAGTTCAGAAAAAGAACATGAAAATTAGCGTTCTCACCGCCTGTCACTCGGATCGGATGACCCGAAACGCGTGACAGACGCTGTGCATAGCGCGCCACTGAGGCCACATCTTTTTGTGACTGTTCTTCGGTTACTGAAGGACCGAACACCGTTTGAATAACCACCGGGTTCGACCAACGCCGCAGGCGTGAGGGGGTTTGTTGCGCGACGAAGCGGCCTTGCCGGACGGTATACTCGTTGAACAAAGCGATCCGTTCGAAGTTCTCCGCGAGATCTCCAGCGCTGAATTGTGCGTCCGCGCCACCCCTGTCCTGACGCAAGAGACCTTGGGCCAGCATTCGAGATTGGGTGCTCTCATAATATCGCGCCAACGCGACCGACGTTGCCGAAGGTGCGGTTGGTGCTGCGCGCGAAGCTGGGCTGATGGACGTGCCGCGGGAAAAGGACGAAAAACCCGCCCCGTCACACCCTGCCACGCCAAGCACCAGAACTGCCGCTGTGAGAACGCGTTTCAATACCTGCTCCTGCGTCCTTAGGCGTCCGGAACCGACGTTGCCGCGGTATCACCAACGCCGTCCTGACGCGCTTTGGCAGATGCCAGCGTGTCGCGCAGCTCGGTTTCCATTTTCTGCAGCTCTTCTTCGGCTGCAGCACGCTTCGCCTTGCCATCGTCCGCAATCTGTAGCGATTCGTTGATCGTCGCGATTAGGTTGGCGTTTGCAGCTTTCACAGCTTCGATGTCAAACACGCCGCGTTCCATCTCTTCGCGAATGACCTTGTTGGCTGAGCGTAGATTCTCCGCATTGGCTTGCAGCAGTTCATTGGTAAGATCGTTCGCTTCGCGTACGGCTTTGGCGGCTTCGCCCGAGCGCTGGATTGTGACCGCCTGCGCCAATTGGGTTTCCCAAAGCGGTACGGTGTTCACGAGCGTCGAGTTGATCTTGGTCACGAGCGATTTGTCGTTTTCCTGAACCAGACGGATTGAGGGGAGCGATTGCATGGTAACCTGTCGGGTCAATTTTAGATCATGCACACGCCGCTCCAGATCGTCGCGCGCCGCGCGCAGATCTCGCAGTTCTTGTGCTTTCATGACCTGTTCATTTTCAGGCGCGGCGTCCACTTCCGCAGCTTTTGCCGGGATTTCGGTTTCGTCGAGGACACGCAGTTTTTCTTCGCCAGCTGCGATGTACACCGCAAGTTGGTCGTAGAATTCCAGCGTTTTTTCATAAAGCTTGTCGAGCGACTTGATGTCCTTAAGCAGCACATGTTCATGCTCGAGCAAATCTTCGGTGATCTTATCGATCTGGCCCTGCACGGTTTCGAACTTTGCCACAAACATTGCCATAGGCTTTGCGCGACCCAACAGCCGGTCCCACCAGCTTTGTTTCCGTCCAACGCCCAACTCATCCAGGTTAAAACCCCGAATGGTGCTGACGATATCGCGCAGGCTGTCACCGGCGGGGCCGACATCTTTGTTCTTAACATCCGCGAGCATCGCCTGACTGATTTCCTGCAGCTCGGCTTGTGCGCCTGATCCAAATCGCACGATGGAATTCGTATCCGTCATGTCGATCTCGCCCATGGCCTTTTCGATCTCGGCCGCGACAGGGGCGTCGGCATCGGCAAGCGGGACCAATGCGGTCGTTGGTTCGGGCAAGAGCGCCTGCGTGACCTGTTCGACTTCTGCGAGCGCCTCTGTTGCCTTTGTACGCACATTCTCTGACATCAAAATCCCTCCTGAAGGGTAACAGTTGTTTCTGGTTTACGATCCGCTCGTGACGCCCTCTCGGGCCAAGCGATCGCGTAAGACTTCAATTTCAACATCCAGGTCGCTTCGATCGTCCAGGAGCATGACATCCGTTTTGCTGCGGAATTGTCCAGAAAGATCGTTCAATAACGCGAGGTAATCTTTGCGCGCCTGTGGATCACGAGAGCGACCATAATAGTCGGCAAACTTCACGGTCGCGTCGCGCGCGCCCATCAAATAGACCGACAGGTATTTCCGCGCGGCTGTAAGATCACGCGGATCTTCTTCGACTTTGCGGAACATTGTTCGAGCATCTTGTTGGAACTGCTCGACCTTACGTTCTACTTCGCGATCCTTTGCTCGCAAGATTGCATCTGTCATCGCCTGAAGATGTGCCTCGGCCTTGTCGACCGCCTCAGCGACGCGGTTGGTCTGAAAGGTGTTTATACCCTCCATGCCTTTGTCTTTGAGTGGATCAGGGCCAAACGACACGAAATGCAGAACGGCGCCCAGTGCTGCGTAAATAACTGGAGCCACCAAGCCTTGATCCGAGGCGAACCCAGCCAGCCCCAAACCCAAACCGGTTGCGACCGACGCCATGATTTTTCGAGGTATTGCTGGCCTGCGGGCAACTTTTCGGGACTCGTATGCCTCTTCGGCTTTCAGGCCTTCCCTGAGCAACCAAGCGGCTATCATCAAAAGGCCAAAGCCTGCCAGCGCGATGGCCATTGCGATAGGCGCCTTTCCAAAGGCGAAGACCGCAATCGGAAGTGGTGCAATGAACATAAAGTTCGCCCGCGCACCGACCTTAGAGGCCTTTACATCAGCCCTAAGCTGTGGCGCATCGGCTCTGGGCACGTCTTGGTCCGACGTGATGTTATTCTGAGGAGGAGGGCTGTACTTGCCCCCAAAGCGCTGGCTCATGCGACCCCCCACCCGAATCCGACGTAAAGGATCAGCGCAAATAGTAGCGCATAGGCCACGTAGCTGAGACCTTTGTTTGACATCAATTCCCCGCCTGCTTTTCTGTGTTCGGGTCAAATATAGGCGAAGTCTTTCATTCTCGCTACCGCGCAACGCGGGTTATTTCCGCAGGTTTTTTCCCCCTTTCAACGGAGGCCTGCTTCGTCCATGACGCGGCGCTGGTTTGCGTTTTTTGGCGTCTTCTTTTGGCTTTGGCGCTTCCAGACCCAATTGTTCACGCATAACGCGGGCGCGCACTTCCTCTACTTCGCCGGGCTTGAGGGTATCGAGCCGGAATGGGCCATAGCTGAGGCGGATCAACCGGTTCACGGTCAAGCCAATCTCACCCAAGGCACGTCGGATCTCGCGGTTCCTGCCTTCGCGAATTCCAATCGTCAGCCAGGCATTCGCACCCTGCTGCCGGTCCAGAGTGATCTCCATCGGTTGGAAACGCTCGCCTTCGATGCTGATCCCTTTTCGCAATGGCGCCAGCATTGGTTCTGTCGGAACGCCGTTGACCCGTACGCGGTAACGTCGAAGCCACCCGGTCGATGGAAGCTCCAGCTTGCGCTTTATCTCACCGTCATTTGTCAAAAGCAGCAGGCCTTCGGAATTGAGATCCAACCGCCCAACTGACATCACGCGCGGCATGTCCTTGGGCAACGCATCGAAAACGGTCTCGCGTCCTTTTTCGTCCTTTGCACTGGTCACCAAACCGGTTGGTTTGTTGTAACGCCACAACCGGGGCGGATCTGGCGGCGCCAGCGGCGCACCATCAACTTCAATTTTGTCTGTCTCAATGACATTCAAAGCAGGGCTGTCGATGATCTTCCCGTTGACCGAGACGCGCCCTTCCAGGATCATTGCCTCCGCCCCGCGCCGCGAGGCCAGCCCCGCCCGCGCCAGACGCTTTGCGATGCGTTCTCCCGCCGTCTCGTTCATTACGTTATTCCGAAAATTTCCAACTCTGATCTTCGCCCTACCGCGAAACGTCGCTAGGAAGAACCCCATGTCGATATTTGCTTCACATATGCAACAGGCTCTGATCGAGGCGCGTTCAGCTGCTCAACGCGGCGAAGTGCCCGTGGGCGCGGTTCTGATCACCGGGGATGGGCAGATCTTTGCGGATGGCAATCGGACGCGGGCAGCAAATGATCCTACAGCCCATGCCGAAATTCTTGTCATCCGTGCCGCGTGTAACGCCACCGGTTCCGAGCGTCTTCCCGGCGCTGTGCTTTATGTGACGCTGGAGCCCTGTGCGATGTGTGCAGCAGCTATAGCCGCCGCACGGATTGCGCGCGTTGTCTTCGGCGCGAGCGATCCGAAATCAGGCGGTGTCCTTCACGGCGCCAAAGTCTTCAGTCATGCCCAAGCACATCACGTGCCAGAAGTTATCGACGGAATTGCCGCCAGCGAATCTGAGGCGCTGCTCAAGGATTTTTTTGCGAACCGCCGCAGTTAGAACTCTCTGGGGACCATCACATCCATTTCAACCACGTCTACCCCCGGCAAAGCGGCTTTCATGGCGTCAGCGGATTGTTCCAGCAGCGGGAAAGTCTTGTAATGGCACGGCACCACAGTTTTGAAATTAAAGAAGGTCTTTGCTGCGTAAGAGGCGCGCTTCATATCCATCGTGAAGTGCCCGCCGGCGCATAAAATGCCCATTTCAGGACTGTGCAGGTCGTTCCAGACGCCCATATCCGCGGTGACATCCGTATCACCCGAGAAGTAGACAGTCCGACCACCCGCTTCGATCATGTAGCCAGCTTCTGCACCAGCATAGGTCAGCTTGCCATCCACGCGCATTGACGAGGAATGCACGGCAGCCACCATTGTGAGGGAGACCGATCCTAAGGTAACGGTCCCGCCCTTGTTGAACCCTATTACATTCGCTCCTTCGGTATCTTCCCAGTAAGACATCAGGTCGTAGATGCCAATGATTGGCACATCCAGATCCTTTGACAGCCCCAAGGCATCGCCCGCATGATCGCCATGACCATGGCTTAGGACGATGGCTGTCGCGCCCTTGATTGCTGCATCGCGGGCGCCCTCCGGAAAAACGGGATTGCCGGTGAGCCATGGGTCGATCAAGAGCACCTGATCGCCGATTTCCATCCTGAACCCCGAATGTCCAAGCCAGGTCAGTTTCATCTGTTCCTCCCATACACCAGTGTTATTTCTTAGCCTGAAACTATGGAGGCCAAAATGGAAGGCTTGTTCGAACAGATTGATGGGTATTGCGAGCGTACCGACTTTACCTATTGGGCCGAACCTCTAAATGCCGTGACCAATGCGGCGTTCCTTGTCGCAGCCATCATCATGTGGCGGAGGGTGTCTGATCCATTTGGGCGTGCGCTGTGCGTGATCCTCTTTGCAATCGGCATTGGCAGCTATCTGTTTCACACCCACGCCACGGTCTGGGCCGTCATTCTTGATGTTCTGCCAATCCTGCTGTTTGTCCTCCTCTACATCTTCGTTGCGAATTACAGGTTCTGGAACCTCTCTCTCACCTGGGCGATCATCGCGACCCTGCTTTACTTTCCGTACGCAGCGCTGATCGGGGCCACGCTAGGGCAGCACCCGTTTTTTGCGATCTCGGGCCAGTACTGGCCTTTGCCGATCATGATCGGCGCATATGGCATCGCGCTGCTGCGTAGATATCCCGAAACCGGTCGCGGATTGATTATCGGAGCACTTATTCTTGTCACCTCGCTCCTGTTCCGTTCGGTGGACGAAATCTACTGCGAAAACTGGCCAATGGGCACGCATCTGTGGTGGCATATCCTCAATGGTGTGATGTTGGGCTGGATGATCGAGGTTTACCGCCGTCACATGCTTGCAGCAGGCGCCCGCCAAAGCTAAATGTCGCGCGATCCAATTCACGGGAAACTGCCCCATGTCCATCGACACCGAAACCGCGCGCCGCGTTGCCAAACTGGCCCGTATCGCCGTTCCAGATGAAAACCTGCCCAAGCTGGCCGAGGACCTGTCCGGCATCCTCGACTTCATGGAGCAGCTCAACGAGGTCGATGTCGACGGCGTTGAGCCTATGACGTCAGTCACGCCGATGCGTCTGAAACGTCGCGAGGACGTGGTCACTGATGGCGACCAGCAGCCTGCTGTTCTTGCCAATGCGCCAGATGCGCGCGAAGGCTTTTTTGCCGTGCCGAAGGTGGTGGAATAATGAGCGAGCTGACCAAACTGACAATCGCTGACGCGCGCGACAAGCTGGCCGCGAAAGAGATCACAGCTGTTGAGCTCACCCAATCCTGCCTCGACGCCATTGAGGCGGCCGACGCGCTGGGGGCATTCGTGCACAAGACCCCTGAGGTCGCGCTGGATCAGGCCAAAGCCGCAGATGCGCGGATTGCGTCTGGAACTGCAGCACCGATGACGGGCATTCCTCTGGGCATCAAGGATCTTTTCTGCACCAAGGGCGTGAACAGCCAGGCGGCCTCTGCCATTCTCGATGGCTTCAAGCCGGAATACGAATCCACGATCACGCAGCAGCTCTTTGATGCGGGCGCCGTGATGCTGGGCAAGCTGAATATGGATGAATTCGCCATGGGCTCGTCCAACGAAACTTCCACCTATGGCAACGCTGTGAACCCGTGGCGTCGGGGCAATGATGATACCGCGCTGACCCCGGGCGGGTCGTCGGGTGGGTCCGCTTCTGCGGTGTCCGCTGACCTTTGCCTTGGTGCGACGGGTACCGACACTGGTGGTTCCATTCGTCAGCCCGCAGCCTTTACCGGGATTGTAGGTTTGAAACCAACCTACGGGCGGTGTTCGCGCTGGGGCGTTGTGGCCTTTGCCAGCTCGCTTGATCAGGCAGGGCCAATGGTCAAATCTGTGCGCGATGCAGCCATCATGGGCGCTGCTATGATGGGTCATGATCCAAAGGATTCGACCTCTGCCGATCTGCCCGTCCCCGATTTCGAAGCAATGCTGACCGGAGATATCAAGGGTAAGGTCATCGGTATCCCGAAAGAGTACCGCATGGACGGTATGCCCGACGAGATTGAAACGCTCTGGGCGGATGGTGCAGCGATGCTGAAAGACGCAGGCGCAGAGTTACGCGACATCTCGCTTCCCCACACCAAATACGCGTTGCCCGCGTATTACGTGATCGCGCCGGCGGAAGCATCGTCAAACCTTGCCCGCTACGACGGGGTGCGCTTTGGCCACCGTGCCAAGCTTTCCCAGGGCGACGGCATCAACGAGATGTATGAAAAGACCCGCGCCGAAGGGTTTGGGCCTGAAGTGCAGCGTCGCGTGATGATCGGAACCTATGTCTTGTCTGCAGGTTTCTACGACGCCTATTACAACCGTGCCCGCAAGGTGCGTGCACTGATCAAGAAAGACTTCGAAGACGTTTTCGCTTCGGGTGTTGATGCGATCCTTACGCCAGCCACGCCTAGCGCTGCCTTTGGCCTCGGGGAAATGGCAGATGCGGACCCGGTGCAGATGTATCTCAATGATGTATTCACGGTCACCGTAAACTTGGCCGGCTTACCGGGTATTTCGGTGCCTACGGGCGTTGACCGGCAAGGTCTGCCCTTGGGTCTTCAGCTCATCGGTCAACCTTGGGAAGAAGGCGATTTGCTGAACACCGCTTATGCGCTCGAAACCGCTGCGGGCTTCATGGAAAAACCCCAGCGCTGGTGGTAAGTCTGACGCAAACTGAGGGCAGATCCATCATGCGTGTCTCGATCCTAATGGCTATTTCGGTAGGACTGGCCGCCTGCAACATGACTCCGATCCCCGACAGTGGAGCGGAAGCAACCGGCGTAGGGTTTGGGAACCCGAACAGATATCTAGCCGAACGCGAAGCCCGTAACGCAGCGCTTGAGGGTCAGGCCGTGGCCGGGATCGATGGGGCGGTGTCCCCTGAGGCTGTCTTGGGCGCGCCGCTTTCTGCTCTTGGAACGGATCCGGGATCACCTACGCAAACTGGAGATGCAGCAACGCTTGCCGCGCAGACGCGTGCGGCGCTTGGTGCAACCGCAGGTCAATCCGGTCTCTCAGACGAGCAGAATTTTGAAGCTGTGGCAAATCGTGAAACCATTGAAAGCGATCGTCAGCGACTTGAACAGCAACGCGAGCAATTTCAGGTGGTTGCACCGACAGCCGTGCCGGATCGACCCGAAGGTTCGTCTGCGCCAAATATCGTACAGTACGCGTTGTCCACGGCCAATCAGCCCGGTCAGCAACTTTACAATCGCATAAATCTCTTTGGGACCCGCGATGGGCGAAATTGCAACCGCTACAGCAATGCCAACGAGGCACAGGAGCGCTTTTTGCAGCGAGGGGGTCCCCAGCGAGATCCGGAGGGGCTTGACCCGGATGGCGATGGCTTTGCATGCGGATGGGATCCGCGCCCGTTCCGTCTCGCGTCGCAAACCCAGTCTGGCAACTGACCCCGATCTGGCATCCCTCGCCCAATTTTGGGGCACGCCGAAACGGCCTGAAGCCTGAACTTGTTGTGTTGCACTACACCGCGATGCAAAGCTGCGAGGGCGCGCGCGATTGGCTATGTAATCCGGCCTCGGAGGTTTCCGCGCATTACCTGATTGATCGCGACGGCACCGTCATCCAGATGATTGATGAGACCATGCGCGCCTGGCATGCCGGGGCTGGCGGGTGGAGGGGCAAAGGCGATGTCAATTCCCGTTCCATCGGCATTGAGCTGGCCAATACCGGCGCAGAACCTTATCCGGAACCTCAAATGCGCAGCCTTGAGGGCTTGTTGTCAGCAATTTTGATGCGCTGGAACATCCCAGCGGCAGGTGTGATCGGACATTCCGATATGGCACCTGGACGAAAGATTGATCCCGGACCTCGGTTTGACTGGCAACGTTTGGCGCTTCAGGGTCTCGCACGGCCATCGTTTGCGGCAAGTCCTGCCGTGCCGGATTCTGACCAGTTTTTTGAATTACTCACATGCTTAGGGTATCCAGACGCTGATCCAGAGGCCCGCCTGCACGCCTTTCGGTTGCGGTTCGCATCGCAGGAGAAAGGGCCGCTCAATGCGGTCGATATGGGGCAGGCGCAGGCGCTTGCTGGCAAGTTTTCGTAAATATCCAAATTGACCTGAGGGCGCGAACCGCTTAGGTCACTCCTCGCGTGGAAGGCTGGATGGCCGCGGCAGACTGGATCTGTCGAGGAAAGTCCGGACTCCAAAAAGCAACGGTGCCGGGTAACGCCCGGGCGGGGCAACCCGACGGAAAGCGCCACAGAAAATATACCGCCCCGCAGGTTGGGGTCCGGTCGAACCGGTGGGGTAAAAGCCCACCGCGCCTCTGGCAACAGCGGCGGCATGGCAAGCCCCACCGGGAGCAATGCCAAATAGGGATCCCGCCATTGGGCGCGCTTTTCGCTCAGGGATCCGGGTTGGCAGCTAAAGCGCGGGTGGCAACACCCCGCCCAGAGGAATGGTCATCACCCTTCGGGGAACAGAATCCGGCTTACAGGCCTTCCGCGCATATATATGTGGTTGACAGGACCGGGCGTCCCGGTAAAAGCGGCCACCTAGAATTCACGCAGGCGGCGATACGCGCGGCCCCGTTTGAGGAGTGCCAAGATGGCGAAACCAACCACGATCAAGATCCGCCTGAACTCCAGCGCAGGCACCGGCCACTTTTATGTGACCAAGAAGAACGCGCGCACCATGACCGAAAAGATGGTTGTGCGGAAGTATGACCCGGTTGCGCGCAAGCATGTCGAATACAAGGAAGGTAAGATTAAGTAATCTTTCCAACCTTCGAGGATGAGGCCGCGCAGGGACACCCCGCGCGGTTTTTTCTTTTTGGGGATCGTGTTGAGGAGTAGCGTACAGTTATTAAGTCGTAGGCTATGAAAGCCCCAGATACCCTCACTGTCCGCGCGTCCACCCGCGCAGATATCGCTGCGATCGATGCGTTGCTGGCGCGCTCCTACCCCATCCTTCTGAAACCAGATTACGCGCCTTCGGTCCTTGTCACCGCGCTTCCTCTCATCAGCCGGGCGCAGCCTGCTCTGATCACCTGCGGAACCTACTACGTCGCCGAGAGAGAGGGTCTAATTATTGGGGCAGGGGGGTGGACAAAAACGGGGCCAGATAGTGGTCGGCCAAACAGCAACACCGGCCAAATCCGTCATCTCATCACGGATCACCGCGTGACCCGGCAGGGCGTGGCGAGCACGCTCATTCGGTACGCACTTGCGCAGGTACGCAGCGCAGGGATCCACCACATGGTCTGCCAGTCCACGCGTACTGCGGTGCCGTTCTATGAGGCCATGGGTTTTAAAGTACGCGGCGCGATAGACGTGCCCCTGCGCCCGGGCATCTCGTTTCCAGCTGTAGCGATGGAGCGGTCCCTGAAATGAAAAAGGGCTGGTCCTGAAACCAGCCCTTTCTCGTACATATTGCTGTCAGCCTATTCTTGCTGACCCATGAACATCAGCAGGAACTGGAACATGTTCAAGAAGCTGATGTAGAGGCTCAGCGCGCCATCGATAGCAGCCTTGTCCAACCACTCCTGATCGCCATGGGACGCCATCGCGACATAGGTGTTCTTAATATCTTGGGTGTAGAACGCGGTCAGACCCGCGAAGATCAGCACACCGATCGATGAGATGGCAAACATCATTGCAGGAGACTGCAGGAAGATGTTGACGATCATTGCGACCAGCAAACCGATCACACCCATCATCAGGAATGTACCCATGCCCGACAGGTTACGCTTCGTGGTGTAGCCATAGAGGCTGAGCCCGGCGAAGGCGATCGCTGTCACGAGAAAGGTCTGAACGATCGAGAATCCAGTGAACACTAGAAAGATCGAGCTCATGGACAGACCCATAAAGGCTGAGAAGGCGAAGAAACCGAATTGCGCGGTCGCGGCAGAGCCACGACGCATCAGTGTGCCCCAACCGAACAGCAGGAACGCCAAAGGTGCAAACATGATCACCCAGCGCAAAGGCGTGGTGTAGATCAGCTCGCCCAGACCGGTCAGGTACTGCCCTTCACGAAGCGCCACAGTTGCGCCACTTGGATCGGTGGTTACAGCCAGACCAGCGATGGCCCAAGCCGCAAGCGCCGTCAGAACCATGCCGACCGACATGGTGCCGTAGACTTTGTTCATGTGGGCCTTCAGACCCGCGTCGATCGCGGCGGATGCGCGTGCGCCTACGCTCGCGGACCGGATCGTTTCATATTCTGCCATAAGAACCCTCCGTAAGTTCCGTTAGTCCAGACAAACTGTGCCCGGCGTCACAATGAAATATCGTTGTGAGGCCGGCGTGTTTCAAGTCTAAACATACGCAGGGATGGTAGACCAAGATGCGTCAGCGCAGCCAATTGGCTGGAACATCCCAGATTGGACGCGCTGCTTCAGTGGCCGCATCACGATGACTCAAACCCGCGTCTTGCAGCTGTTCAGCGGTCAGAAGCTTAAGTTGGCGCCGGGATTTCCAAAGAGAAAATAAAGAAAGCAATGACATACGGCGACTCGCCCGGCGCGGATGTGCCGAACCTGCGATATAGACGAACATAGTGATACCTTTGGTTTTTGTGATAATTTAATGCTTTTCAATCAAGCTACTTGATATATCTGACGCTATGTGATCAATTCTTCAAACGAATGATTGTTAGAGTATGCATCAGGAATTTTGATATGCCCCGAAATCTTGATCTGACGGCTCTTCGGAGCTTTGTTGCGGTCGCCGAAACAGGGGGCGTGACCAAGGCCGCGGGGTTTTTGAACCTAACCCAAAGCGCTGTTTCGATGCAATTGAAGCGTTTGGAGGAGAGCTTAGGACTTGATCTTCTGGATCGTACCGGGCGTGGAGTTTCGCTGACCGGGTCAGGGGAGCAATTGCTCAGCTATGCCCGGCGAATGCTCGTTCTAAATGATGAAGTATACAACCGATTGACGGCGCGCGATTACGAAGGTGTCGTCACTCTCGGAGTGCCTCACGACATCGTTTATCCGGCGATCCCAGAGGTTCTGCACAAGTTCAATGCAGCGTTCCCGCGCGTTCGTATTCAGTTGGTGTCGTCCTTTACCAACCGTCTCAAGCAGCTTCATCACCGTGGTGAATGCGACATTATCCTGACTACGGAAGATCAACTGGATGGCGAAGGCGAGGTGCTCAGCACTGTGCCGCTGGTCTGGATCGGGGCGCTGGGCGGAGAGGCGTGGCGCGCCCGGCCTTTGCGTTTGGCTTTCGAATTCGGATGTATTTTCCGCCAACCTGTTCAGCGTGCGCTGGATGCTGCAGGCATTCCTTGGCAAATGGCGGTAGAATCGGAAAGCTCACGTACCGTGGAAGCCAGCGTTAGTGCGGATCTTGCAGTACATGCCGCGCTTGAGGGCACGGCCTTCATTTATGGTCGTCCCATCGATCATGGAGGCGCGCTTCCCGAATTGGGCAACAAGAAAATTTGTCTCTATCGCGCGCCTAAATCATCAGGTGTTCTTACAGATAATTTGGTCGAGCTTCTGCGCGAAGGATATCGGACATTTTAAGTGAATGCCTTAGTCGGAACCATCGCAACAGATCACCACTTTTCCGGTCGCTTTTCTGGAGCGGATCAGATCGAGACCTTCAGAGGCGCGTTCGAGAGGCAAAACGGTGCTGATATGAGGGTTTAGCTTGCCCTGTGCGTACCAGCGGAGAAGTTGCGTCAGGCTACTGGTCAGGGCCTCGGGCGCGAACCCCACAAAGCCCCCCCACCAAAAACCCAGAACGGACACGTTTTTCACAAGCAGATGGTTTGCCGGAATGTCGGGAAGATCACCGCTTGCAAAGCCAATCAATAGGATTCGACCGCGCGGTCTGGTCGCGCTCAATGCAGTACGAAACCCCGGGCCACCCACGGGATCAAAGACAACGTCTACGCCGCCAAGGTCTTTCAATTTTGACTTCAGGTCGGGATCTTCACTCTCGAAAACGTAATCCGCGCCGGCTTTGCGCGCGATCTCGCCCTTGGCAACACCGCGGGCGCAAGCGATCACGCGCGCACCCATAAGTTTGCCAATCTCCACCGCGGTTAGGCCGACACCACCTGCTGCGCCGAGCACCAAAAGCGTCTCACCTGGCTGCAGGCGTGCTTCGAGCAAAGCAAGGTGGCTGCTGCCATAGGCGACCTGAAATCCAGCAGCGACATCCATCGGCATGTTCGACGGAAGCTTCACGCAGCGCTCGGCTGGAAACCAGCCCTGTTCAGCCAGTCCTCCGGCGCCTGCGAACACTGCTACTTTTTCGCCTATCTCAAAGCCTTCAACGCCCGCTCCAAGAGCTGTAATCGTTCCAGCCAGTTCCATGCCAAGCGTAACCGGATGGGGCCGCTTTTCCTGATACTGTCCTTTTCCCAGAAGTAGGTCGGCGAAGTTCAAGCCACAGGCCGCGATAACGACAGAAACTTCACCTTCTACGGGTTCGGAGGAATCAATCTCGATTAGAGATGGTGGCGTTTCGGGGGATTTGGCGACAAATGCCTTCATTTTTTAGATACTCCAGGGTCGGTCACCTTCGGTAAATGCCCGTGCCCTTTCTGGCAAGCGACCGGGGATACCTTTTGATAGTTCAATAACATCTTAAGATAGGTACCGTATTCTGAAACTAAACCTTAACGTGTATTGCAATATGCAATGACATGTGCGAAACACGCTTGGGGAGAGTTCTGCGTGTGATTGATACACTTTATGACGAAACTTGCGGTTGCTCCGCTCGTTTCATAAGCCCTGAGTTTTTCGTACAGGTGCCCGTCTTATCTGCGCAAAGGAAAAAATTTTGCTGCTATTAAAAAATTGGCACGGAAATTGCTTAAAAAGTTATGGAGCGAAAGGACTATAGCAAATGAAGCATCCCGTAGACGTCCATGTCGGCAAGCGCGTTCGCCATCGCAGATGGATGGTTGGCATGACCCAACAGCAACTGGCAGAGCGCGTTGGAATTAAATTCCAGCAAATCCAGAAATATGAAACCGGGATGAACCGTGTCAGCGCCTCGCGGCTCTGGGAAATCGGGTCCGCTCTTGGGGTGACGGTCAGTTTTTTCTTCGAAGGTCTCGGCGACAAAGCCGCTGATAAGCCTTCGGATGATCTGCCCGGAGATCTGCTGGCGGATAAAGAGGCGTTGGAACTCATCCGGTCCTATTATTCAATTCCAGAAAACCAACGTCGCCGCTTGTTCGACTTGGCTCGTGTTCTGTCAGACGCCGCCTGAAAAGACAGTCAATTGTCTTGACCCGCGTCGTTTGCACGGCGACACCTGACACGGACGCAGCAGACGGGTCAAAGATGTCAAAGATTGACGTAGAAGAGGTCTGGGCCCTGGCACACGCTACGGCAGATGCAGCGCGAGTGGAAACGCTCGCGCTTTTTCGTGGACAAGTGTTGGGCACGGAAAACAAGGTTTCGGACGGTTATGATCCTGTCACGCTGGCTGACCGGGCCAGCGAAAGGGCAATGCGCAGCCTGATCGAAGCAAAGCGCCCGGATGACGGAATTCTGGGCGAAGAAGAAGGTGTAAAAGAAGGGACATCGGGCTGGACCTGGGTGCTGGACCCGATCGATGGAACGCGGGGTTTTGTGTCGGGGACACCAACCTGGGGTGTTTTGATCTCACTCAATGATGAAACCGGACCTAAACTTGGCGTCATTGACCAACCCTATATCGGCGAGCGATTCTTCGGAGGATTGGGTCAAAATGGTTTTGTCGGTCCTCATGGCAAATCGAAGCTCGTGGTGCGGGGCACGACCGCTCTTGAGGCCGCAACGATCTTCACCACCTTTCCAGAGGTCGGGTCTGCTGTGGAAGCAAATGCGTTTCGCAAAGTTGCGTCCCGTTGCAAACTGACTCGGTATGGAATGGATTGCTACGCATACGCATTACTTGCAGCTGGTCAGATTGATCTGGTGATGGAAGCGGGTCTGCAGCCTTATGACATTTGCGGACCAATCGCGGTCATCGAGGCCGCAGGCGGCATTGTCACAGACTGGTCTGGTGGGCCCGCGCATCACGGAGGACGCGTACTGGCTGCCGCAACGCCCGCGCTCCATGCGGAGGCAATGGCCGTGATCGCGGCGTTGGACATTTAGAGCAGCAAAGAAGGGCGAGATATGGCGATCCTGATCCAAGGGGCTGAGGTTCTTGTCACAATGGATGGGACGCGGCGAGAACTGGCTGGAGCTGATCTACGCATCAAAAGCGGTGTGATCACCGAGATTGGGTCCAACCTGCCGCCAGATGGGGCCGAGGTGGTAAAAGCCGCTGGCTGCGTTGTTACACCCGGTCTGGTGAATACGCACCACCACCTTTATCAAACCCTGACCCGGGCGGTTCCCGGCGGGCAGGATGCGTTGCTCTTTGGATGGTTGAAAACGCTCTATCCCATCTGGGCCCGGTTCACACCGGATCATATGCGGGTCTCCGCGCTTGTCGGACTGGCCGAACTGGCGATGACAGGCTGCACGACCTCTTCAGATCATCTTTATCTCTATCCCAATGGCGCGCGGCTCGAAGACACCATCGATGCAGCATCCGAGCTTGGGTTGCGGTTTCATCCGACGCGGGGCGCGATGAGCATCGGCGAAAGCGCAGGCGGCTTGCCGCCGGACAGCCTCGTTGAAAAAGAAGAAGACATTCTAGAGGACATGATCCGGGTGATTGATGCCTTCCACGATCCTGCACCCGGTTCGATGGTCCGAGTAGGTCTGGCGCCCTGTTCCCCGTTTTCGGTGTCGACAGATCTGATGCGCAATGCAGCGATCCTTGCGCGTGACAAGGGTGTGAGACTACACACGCATTTGGCCGAAAACGATGAAGACATTGCCTATAGCCTTGAAACCTTTGGGTGCCGGCCCGGCCAATATGCAGAAGACCTTGAATGGACGGGTGATGACGTCTGGCATGCCCATTGTGTGAAGTTGGATGCAGGCGAGATTGATCTCTTTGCACGTTCCGGCACGGGGGTTGCGCATTGCCCCTGTTCCAACTGTCGTCTGGGCTCGGGCATAGCCCCCGTTCGCGCGATGCGGGATGCGGGGGTGCGCGTAGGATTGGGGGTTGATGGATCGGCCTCCAATGATGCCGGCAGTCTGATTGGAGAGGCACGTCAGGCAATGCTGCTGCAGCGCGTGCAAAACGGCGCAGATGCCATGAGCGCGCGCGAAGCACTTGAGATTGCAACACGTGGTGGCGCACAGGTGCTCGGGCGAGATGACATTGGTGCGCTTGAGGTTGGCAAGCGCGCTGACATCGCAATCTGGGATGTCGGAGGTTTGGCATCGGCCGGGGCGTGGGATCCTGTGGCTGCACTGGTATTGGCGGGACCGATGCAGGTGCGCGACCTGTTTGTCGAAGGCCGCAGGATTGTGTCGGACGGCGTGATTGTGACGGCCGATATGGGAAAGGCGATTACCACGCAAAATCGTCTGGCCGGGGAGTTGCAGTGACCAGAGGTGTGGCCTCTGAAATCTTATAAAAATCTTGGTAAATAGACAGAAAAATAGAACGCTGTGATGTTTTGCGCGTGAGTGATCGCATCAGGAACCGGCTGCGCAATTTCTGATCTTTACAAGATCGCAGCGTGACAACCGGATTAAGTTTTGACCGGCACACCTTTCACCCAAACCTGCTGAACCGCCCGATCATCGCCCATCATGATCGTCGGGAAGACAGCTTCCCAGATGTCCTCGGCTCGCGCACTTCGTTGTGCGATGGCGGATGTGCTGGACAGATCAAGCGCGACCAGATCGGCCTCTAACCCTGTCTCGAGGCGACCGATTTTGTCTTCAAGGTGCAACGTCTGTGCAGAACCGGCCGTGGCCAGCCACAAAAGATGCGCGGGATGCAGTACGGTTCCGCCCAGCTGTCCGACCTCATACGCGGCAGCCATGGTGCGCAGCATGGAAAAGCTCGATCCACCACCGGTGTCAGTGGCAAGGCCCACGCGTAAACGTTGTGCCATAGCGAAGTCAAAGAGCCCGGAGCCTATGAAGGTATTGGACGTCGGGCAGTGGATCAGGGCTGCACCCGTTTCGCTCAGCCGGTCCTGCTCGCGGGGTTCCAGATGGATGGAATGGCCGTAAAGTCCCCGTGACCCCAAGAGGCCGTGTTTTTCATAGGTGTCGAGATAATCGCGCGCCTCAGGGAACAGGTCACGGACCCATGCTATCTCGTCGGTTTGTTCGCTCAGATGGGTCTGCATCAGGCAATCGGGATGTTCAGCCCAAAGCGCGCCCAGTGCTTCAAGCTGTTCGGGTGTCGAGGTTGGCGAAAACCGGGGCGTGATCACGTAAGATAGCCGGTCCACGCCATGCCATTTCTCCAGCAGGGCTTTGCTGTCGTCATAAGCAGATTGCGCGGTATCGCGCAGCGTGTCTGGCGCGTTGCGATCCATACAGGTTTTGCCATTCAAAGCGCGCAGGCCACGTTGTTGCGCCTCGGAAAAAAAAGCATCGACACTTTCCGGATGGATCGTCGCGTAGCTGCACAGCGTCGTGGTGCCAGATGCGAGCGTAAGATCAAAGCTGCGTGCCGCTATTTCACGAGCATAGTCCGGATCGCCGAACCGCGATTCTTCCGGAAACGTGTAAGTGTTCAGCCAATCAATCAGGCGTTTGCCCCAACTCGCGATAATAGCCGTCTGAGGGTAGTGCATATGCGCGTCGACAAAGCCCGGCAAAAGCAACGCCTTGCCCAGATCCTGGATCATTGCTTCAGGGTAGGCCGCACGTAGATCGTCCGCGCACCCAACATCCGCAATCCTGCCGTTTTCGACCAGAACGGCGCCGTGGCGTTCATGTCGTGCCGCCTCCACGCCGTTCAGGAATGGGTTGCCGTCAAAACGCAGGGTCTGGGCCAGCAGAAGTGTCTTTGTCATTCGCAAAACCGTAGCGGGTCAAAAAGGCCGGGTAAATCGTGGATTGCGGTCTGACACCCCTGTTGCGAGAACGCCAGACCCGCTATCAGTCTCAGCACAGGCAAGGGGCAGGCCATGGCGGAAGACATTCGCGAAATCGAAGACGGCACCGACGAGGGCTATGCGCTCGACCGGGAGACCGTGTCTGACGTTCTGGATGTGGTCGAAGCGCGAGATGCCGGGGGTCTTGAGGCCCTGCTGGAGCCGCTCCATGCCGCCGATATTGCTGACCTGCTTGAGCAGATCGATGGCAAGCAGCGGCGCGCGCTACTCGATCTGTGGGGGATCGAGCTGGATGGCGAGGTTCTGTCGGAACTTGATGAAAGCCTCCGCGTCGACGTCATTTCAAAACTAAAGCCCGAGGTTCTTGCCGAAGCGGTTCGTGATCTTGAAAGCGACGATGTCGTTGATCTGATCGAGGACCTTGAGGCTGTCGATCAGCAAACAGTCCTTGATGCGCTGGAAAGCACTGATCGGGTCGCGGTGGAACAGGCGCTCAGCTATCCAGAATATTCAGCTGGTCGTCTGATGCAGCGCGAACTCGTGAAAGCGCCCGAGCACTGGACCGTGGGCGAAGCGATCGATTTTCTGCGACGTGAAGATGACAACGAGCTACCTGAGCAATTTTATCATATCATCCTGGTTGATCCGCGCACCAAGCCGGTGGGCTATGTCACGCTTGGCAGGCTGCTGGCGTCTGCGCGCAACAAACCGCTGACCGACATTACCGAAGACAGCTTCCGCACGATATCAGTCCTTCAGCCGGAAGAAGACGTCGCCTATGCCTTTAACCAGTATCACCTGATTTCCGCGCCCGTGGTGGACGAAGACGAGCGGCTCGTTGGCGTGATCACCATCGATGACGCCATGGCGGTGCTCGATGAAGAGCATGAAGAAGATATTTTGCGTCTCGCAGGCGTGGGCGATGAAAGCCTAAGCGACAACACGTTTGCCATCGCAAAGCGGCGCTTTCCATGGTTGGCCGTCAATCTGGTCACCGCGGTTTTGGCCTCAATTGTCATCGCCCAGTATGAGGCCGTGATTGCAACTGTGGTGGCGCTCGCCGTTCTCATGCCAATCGTGGCCTCCATGGGGGGCAATGCAGGCACCCAGACCCTGACGGTTGCCGTGCGCGCCATAGCAACCCGTGACTTGACCGGTGCTAACGCGTGGCGTGTCCTGCGCCGAGAGGTGATCGCTGGCCTGATCAACGGTCTTATCTTCGCCGTTGTGATTGGCGCGGTCGGCGTGGTGTGGTTCGGTGATTTTCGCTTGGGGTACGTGATTGCGGCTGCGATGGTCATCAATATGGTTGTCGCGGGGTTTGCGGGTCTCCTGATCCCGATCGCACTTGATAAGTTGGGGATTGATCCGGCACTGGCGTCTGGCGCTTTCGTGACCACGGTCACTGACATTGTTGGGTTTTTCTCATTTCTCGGACTGGCAGCGGCGGTTTTGTTATGAGCCTCGACAAAACAGCATTGCGCAAAGAGGTATTCAAGCGCCGGAAGATCGCCTTTGATGCGGGTAATTCTCTACCAGCCGTACATCGTCTTTTGCGCCTGCTAGAGCCGCATCGCGGAAAACCGGTGGCGGGCTATATGCCGATGCGGTCCGAGTTGGATCCACTGGTTGCGATGGCCGATCTTGCGGTTGATGCGCCCGTTGGCGTTCCGGTGATTATCTCGAATGGCAAACCACTCATCTTCCATCGATGGAGCCTCGAGGCCCAAATGGTTGATGGACCATTCGGGGCGCGCGTACCGGCTGAAGGTATTGAAATGATCCCTGAGGTCGTAATTGTTCCCTTGGTCGCCTTTGACCGTTTTGGCGGGCGTTTGGGGTATGGCGGGGGATTTTACGACCGCACACTTGAAGGGCTTCGGTCTCGTGGCCCTGTCTATGCCGTAGGCTACGCCTGGGCGGCCCAAGAGGTTGAAAACGTGCCGTTAGAGCCGACAGACCAGCCGCTTGATGCCCTTGTTACTGAAAGCGAAACACTGGTTTTTACGAGATAAGTGCGATCAACACTGCGAGTTCTATAACCGCAAACACCGCAACCAAAGCGAGCCAGTGTTTTTTCTGAAGCTCAAAGCCTTTGATTTCGTCATCTTGTTCGGAGAACGCATCGGTCATAACCGCCTCCCTGCTTTCTCACCCTGTAAGCTCTATAGTCTTCCCAAAATAGTATTAATGCAAGGTTAACTACTATTTGTGGATAATTTTGGTGGCGATCTAGCTATACCTAGTAGGGATTGCGCGCAGAGGTGCGTGCGCGTAAGGCGCTGTTATGAAGATACTCTTTCTTGGTGATGTTATGGGACGCGCGGGTCGCAAAGCAGTCGTAGAGCGGCTTCCCAAATTGCGCGCCGATTGGAAACTCGACTTCGTTGTGGTGAACGCAGAAAACGCGTCTGCCGGCATGGGACTAACAGGTGATCATGCCAAAACATTACTGGGTGCAGGCGCGGACGTGCTTACGCTAGGTGATCACGCCTTTGACCAGAAAGAAATGTTGGGCTTCATTGAAAATGAACCCCGCATCATTCGCCCTCTGAATTATGCAAAAGATGCGCCGGGCAAAGGGTTCCGCCTTTTTTCAACGCAGCGCGGTCAGAAAATCCTTGTAACTCAGGCGCTGGGTCAGGTTTTCATGAAGCGCCCTTTCGATGACCCGTTCTCAGCGCTCGATGCGGTTTTGCGCTCCCACCCGCTGGGGGGGCTCGCCAATGCAATTCTGGTGGACATCCATTGCGAGGCAACGTCGGAAAAGATGGGTATAGGGCATTTTTGCGACGGGCGCGCGAGCGTGGTTGTCGGAACCCATACACATATTCCAACCGGGGATGCGCAGATCCTCAACGGGGGCACTGCCTTTCAGGCGGATGCCGGTATGTGTGGCGATTACAATTCGGTCATTGGCATGGAAAAGACAGAGCCCCTGCGCCGCTTCATTACAGGCATGCCAAAGGGCCGGTTCACGCCTGCGCTTGGCGAAGCCACACTTAGTGGGCTTTATATCGAAACAGATGACCGGACTGGCAAAGCAACGCGGGTCGAGATGGTCCGACAAGGCGGGCGCCTGGCGCAAACGGGTCCTGTATGAACCTGCGTTTAGGGTTCATCCTGATCCTTATAGTTCTGGGGGCAGGGTGGGGGATTACCCAGCCGCTTGCAAAACTCGCTGTTTCAACGGGATACAGGGCTCCTGGACTTGTATTTTGGCAGTTTGTTGTTGGGATAATCGTCCTTAGTGCAATCACCTTCGCAAAGGGCAAACGGTTGCCATGGGGGCGGGCGCAGGTCGGGCTTTATGTCATGGTCGCATTCATTGGGACCATCCTGCCCAACAGCGCAAGTTACGAGGCCATTCGGCATGTCCCTTCCGGGCTTCTATCCATCTTGCTGTCTACCGTTCCAATGCTCGCTTTCCCGGTCGCACTGATGCTGGGTGTCGATCGGTTCAGCCTGATACGACTGGCGGGGCTTGCTTGCGGGTTGGCAGGTGTTCTGCTGATCGTGGCACCCGAGGCTAGTTTGCCAGATCGCGCAATGTTGGTGTTTGTTCCACTCGCATTGATCGCCCCACTTTTCTATGCGCTTGAAGGCAACTTGCTTGCCAAGCTTGGAATGCAAGGACTGGATGCTGTCCAGTTGCTTCTGGGCGCATCCGTGATTGGTGCGGTGGTTTCAGCGCCAATTGCCTTGGCCACGGGCACGTTCATTTCACCGCTGCCGCCTTACAGCATTGCTGACTTCTCGCTCGTTGCCTCGGGCGTCGTTCATGGTCTTGTTTATGCGACCTATTTCTGGCTGGTTGCGCGCGCAGGCCCGGTCTTTGCCGTTCAGGTCAGCTACCTTGTGACGGGCTTTGGTGTGTTTTGGGCGAAGCTGATATTAGACGAAAGCTACTCGGTCTGGATCTGGGCTGCCATGGCGTTGATGTTTGTGGGCGTCTTTCTGGTGCAGCCGCGTCCGAACGCCTCTGTGGACAGCGAGAGCGGCAAGAGCCATGCTTGAACGTATGTAACGCACTAAGGCCGCGATGATACCACTCGGTTTGACCCCAGATCTCGAAGCCCAGCTTTCACTGGCGGTGGTTTTGCTGATGTTTGTGCTGTTTGTGCGTGAAACCTATCCCACAGAAGTGGTTGCGTTGGGCGGGGCGACCCTGCTGCTGGTGTTGGGATTGCTGCCCTATCAGGATGCGCTGGCCGTGCTGTCAAACCCGGCGCCCTGGACGATTGCGGCGATGTTTGTGGTCATGGGGGCGCTGGTGCGCACGGGTGGGCTCGACTGGTTTACGCAAGAAGCCAAACGGCGTTCTGTCGGGCGCCCGATGCTTGGGATCGCGGTGATGCTGGGCTTTGTCATTCTGGCTTCGGCGTTCGTGTCCAATACGCCGGTCGTTGTGGTGATGATTCCTGTCTTTGTGCAGCTTTGTAAGTCGATGGATATGTTTCCGTCGCGCTTGCTGATCCCGCTTTCCTATGCGGCGATCCTCGGTGGCACGCTGACCTTGATCGGGACCTCCACGAACCTTCTGGTCGACGGGGTTGCGCGCGAGGGCGGGTTAGAGCCCTTCGGTCTTTTCGAAATTACACCTCTGGCCATCATCCTCGTGATCTGGGGCATGGGATATCTGCTTCTGTTTGGGAAAGTGCTGTTGCCGGATCGCGCCTCTTTGGCGGGGCTTTTGACCAATCGCGGCAAGATGAAATTTTTCACTGAAGTTGCCATCCCCGAAGACAGTTCCCTGATTGGTCAGAAGGCGCGCGAGGTGGACGAATTTCGCCGCGGTGGCGTGCGTCTGATCGACGTCTTGCGCGGAGACGCATCCTTGCGTCGGGACATGGGGGCTGTCGTGCTGGAGGCGGGCGACCGCGTCGTGTTGCGGTCTGAAATGTCTGAACTGCTGGGTCTTCAGGCCAGCAAGGATGTGCGAATGGTTGATAAGCTCAGCTCAACGGCAACAAACACGGTCGAAGTTCTGATCACGCCGGGCTGCACGATGGTGGGCAAATCGCTCGGTGAAATGCGCTTGCGGCGGCGCTATGGGGTTTATCCGCTAGCCGTGCACCGGCGAAACCAGAACCTCGGCGGTTATCTCGATGATCTGATCATAAGGGTTGGAGATACGCTGCTTTTGGAAGGGGCTCCGGAGGATATTCAGCGGCTTGCGCAGGATATGGGGCTGGTGGATGTCGCAGAACCCACAGAACGGGCCTATCGGCGTAGGCAGGCCCCGATTGCGCTTTTGGCGCTGGCGGGCATCGTGATTTTTGCGGCGTTGGGCATTGCCCCTATTTTTGCCTTGTCCTTGGTCGCGGTCGCAGTGGTTCTACTGACACGTTGCATTGACGCAGACGAGGCCTTCGGGTTCGTTGACGGGCGTCTTCTTGCGTTGATCTTTTCGATGTTGGCGGTTGGGGCCGCCCTCGATCACACGGGCGCTGTCGCATTGATCGCAAATGGAATTGCGCCGTATCTGGCTGGCTTGCCACCCTTTTGGATCGTCTGGGCGATATATCTGCTGACAAGCATTTTGACCGAACTGGTGTCGAACAATGCGGTCGCGGTTGTTGTGACGCCCCTTGCCATCGGCTTGGCGCACGCGATGGGCATTGATCCACGCCCTCTGGTGGTGGCGGTCATGGTTGCGGCCAGCGCAAGCTTTGCCACACCGATTGGGTACCAAACGAATATGTTAGTTTACGGTCCTGGGGGGTATCGGTTTACTGACTTCTTGAAGGTTGGCATTCCGCTGAACCTGTCCATCGGGTTGATCGCGTCTGCGCTGATCCCGTTTATTTGGCCGCTTTAAGGAGTGCCGCGATGCTACGAATAGCTTTGGGAAGTGTACTGGCATTGGGCCTTGCGGGGTGTGCAGGCTTCGACATGTCGCCCCGCCCGGCACAGGTCAGTCTGACCCAGGATCAACTGGTGGTAACACTGAGCGATGCGAGCCGCTGCGAAATGGCCAGACCTGAAGGCGCAGCCTGGAGCGGACAATTACAGGGCTGCTCGCTAAATTGGCCTTATACGGTCGAGCTCGATACGCGCAGTAACATCTTGCGCCGGCTGGTCGAAGCGATTTTCCAGCCCGCCAATGGGTTGGTCACACTGAATGCTTTGGGCACGGTCACAATCGTTGATCCGTCTGATGGGACGGAGTTTGTGTTTGTCTCACCCCCGCAAACAGACTGAGATTGGCGAAACCCGCTAAGCCTCAAAGAGGCCAGACGATCATCAATGTCGGTATCGAGACCGCGATGATGATACCCTCCAGCGGCAGACCCATGCGCCAGTAGTCTCCGAAGCGGTACCCGCCGGGGCCAAGTATAAGGGTGTTGTTCTTGTGCCCGATGGGTGTGAGGAACGCCGCGCTTGCAGCAATAGCCACAGCCATCAGAAACGGATCTGGGTTCACGCCTAATGTGTTTGCCATCTGGATCCCGACCGGGGCTGCTACGATTGTGGTCGCGGTGTTGTTCAGAACATCTGACAAGGTCATGGTCACGACCATTAGCACCGTCAGGATGGCCCATGCAGGAAGTCCGTTGGTCAAACCGATCAGGGCGCTTGCGATCAACTCGGTGCCTCCGGAGGTTTCCAAAGCCGCTCCAAGCGGGATCATCGACCCCAGCAGGACAACCACGGGCCACTCAATATGGTCGTATACTTCCCTAATCGGCAAAATACCCGATAGGACAAACGCCACGACCACCAGACCCAATGCAACGGGCAGGTAGACCAGACCAAAACTCGCAGCCGCAACCGCCGCGGCGAAAACGCCGATGGCAAGCCATGTTTTGGTGTCTTGCGTCACCGACAACCCTCGCTCGGCCAGTGGCAGGCCACCGATCCAATCGACAACCTCGTCTTTGTGTTCCGCAGGTGTTTGCAACAAAAGTACGTCACCGGGCTTGATGATGGTCTTGCGCAGTTGCGATGTGATGCGTCGCCCGCTGCGCGCAATCCCCATCAAAACGGTCCGCTTACGCCAACCCAGCCCAAGCGATTGCGAAGATTTGCCTGCAATGCGCGCATCATCGTTCACCACCACTTCAACCAGCGCGGTATCCCCACCTTTTAACAAATCCGCGCGCTTGGCGTCAGCAGTTGCAAGTTTTTGGGCCACCCGGAATTCGTCCAGTGCGTTTGGTTCCGCCTCAAGGACAAGCGCATCATGCGCCTGAATCGTTTGGCGTAAAGCGCGGCCCCGCATGCGTTTGCCATTTCGAATGAGCCCCAGCAGTGTGACATCGGCGGCTTCAGCTGCCTCATTCATTGCACTCATGCGTTCCCCGATCATGGGGTGACCTTCGGGAACTGTTAGCTCTGCAAGATAACCTGAAAGGGCTTCCAAAGGTTCAGTCCCAGCGTCTTGCTGACCAGACGGGATCAGGCGCCAGCCGATCAAAGCGACAAACATAAGTCCTGCAATCGCTGCAACGCCTCCCACTGGCGCGAAATCAAACATGGTGAACGGTGCGCCCAGGCTTTCTTCCCGGATGGAAGCAATGATGATGTTGGGCGGTGTGCCGATCAACGTAACCATGCCACCCAGAATCGTGGCAAAGCTCAGCGGCATCAGGGTCAGGCCGGCCGCCCGTTTTGCTTTGCGCGCAGTTGCGATATCTACCGGCATCAGCAACGCCAGTGCGGCAACGTTGTTCATGAAAGCAGACAGGACACCGCCAATCCCGCCCATGATGGCGATATGTGTTCCAAGATTGCGCGAGGCATCAACAAGTGTGCGCGTGATCAGAAGCACGGCTCCTGACCTTACAAGGCCAGCCGAGACAATTAGGACCAAGGCGACAATAATGGTGGCGGGGTGTCCGAAGCCTGAAAACGCATCCTTTGTGGGGACCACACCCAAAACCACGCCCACCAAAAGCGCGGTAAAGGCCACCAGATCATACCTGAAGCGCCCCCAAAGAAGCATGGCGAAGACAGCCGCGAACAAACTGAAAAGGATGATTTGGTCTTGGGTCATGAGAAAAAGGATGTGGCTCGAAAGACGCTCAAACGTCTGCCCGCGTTAGCTATTTTCATCAGATCGACCCTATAAGGCACTCTTGAGACCGCTTTGTAACGCATAAGGTACGCACGCAGTTGTCGCCGATTGTTCAACCCCTTGTCTTCATCGGCGTCGCGGTTTTGAAAGGCGAGATAAGAAAGCGTTCCGACAATACCTGCTGCGGCACCTAGGTCGGCAACATTGGCGAGCTGAAATAAGGTCATAAGGGCGGCCTTTTGATACGTTTCAACAAACCCAAGCATGACAGGCCGTAGAGGGCAACGGGCAGGATATCATTCGGGCAGCCCCTGAACCGTATTGTGGGGGCTGACGAAGGCGTTCGATGCCATTCATATGGCGCGGCGATACTTAGGACTGGCAGCAGACGTGATTGCGCACTTGGTCGGTCCTGCAAACGCGCCGCGGCTGCTACGGACACGCCGCGTTTTCGCCAATTTTTCAAGCGCGCTATGCCCCGTCGCTTGCCGCCCAATCTCGGCTCGCCTATAGAAGCGATCAAACTGAGACTTGAAGACAAGAGGCACCAATGGCCGGCCATTCAAAATGGGCAAATATCCAGCACCGCAAGGGGCGGCAGGACAAACTGCGCGCCAAGCTGTTCTCAAAGCTTTCCAAGGAAATCACCGTTGCCGCGAAGATGGGCGACCCGGATCCTGAAAAGAACCCGCGTTTGCGCCTGGCTGTGAAGGAGGCCAAATCGCAGTCTATGCCCAAAGACAACATCGAACGGGCGATCAACAAGGCTTCGGGCGGTGATGGCGAGAATTACGACGAGATCCGCTATGAGGGGTATGGACCCAACGGCGTCGCTGTGATCGTTGAGGCGATGACAGACAACCGTAACCGTACCGCGTCCACGGTGCGCTCAACCTTCACCAAAAATGGTGGAAACCTGGGCGAAACGGGTTCGGTGGGTTTCATGTTCGAACGCAAGGGACAGGTTGTTTACCCGACAGACGCTGGTGACGAGGACACCGTCATGATGGCGGCAATCGAAGCGGGCGCGGAAGATGTCGAAAGCTCCGAAGACGGCCATCTGATCTGGTGCGCAGATACAGATCTGAACGAGGTGTCCAGCGGGCTTGAGACTGAGTTGGGGGAAAGCGAGTCGACCAAGCTTGTCTGGCGGCCCACCACGACCACTGATCTTTCGCTAGACGACGCACAGAAGCTGATGCGACTGGTCGAGGCGCTGGAAGACGATGATGACATTCAGAATGTCACCACCAATGCCGACTTCTCGGATGAGGTAATGGCGCAACTATAATCAATCAGCCGCTTACGTAAGGCGCTTCGCCAATCGTTTCGGGTCTGTAGAATATTTTCTGGTCATGAAGACGGCCGAGTAAATCGGCGATGTCGACAAGCTCGGCTTCGACAATATTGATCTCTTCAGGTTTCTGGCCATTCAGCAGAGCCAGACGGCGCTCGGATAGCCGGTTTTTCTGAGTGCGCAGGGCGGTTTCGATCTGATCGATATCTTGCAGCGACAGCGTAAAGTTCCGGTTGTACTTGGGCATCGCGCTATGCTCCTTTTGCGACTATCTAACGCTGATATGCGGCGCGCCGCGCAAGAGGCAAGGTCAACACATGCAAAGACTTGAAAAACTGATCCATTACCTGAGTAATGATTTTCTGGGTGGACCGCGTCCCTGGAAACTTGCGTGGGTGGTCAACCTGCAAAAAGGTGGCACTTTAATTGTTTATCTGGCGATGATCTGGGCCTATGGCGCATCGGGCCCCGCCGTCTGGATCATGCTTGCCTTGCACGGGTCCTACGGTTTGATCTGGATTATGAAAGATCTGGCTTTTCCGGACCCCAACTGGCAGCGAAAGGTGACCATTGGCGCTGGCCTGATCGCTTTCTTGGTGGTGTTGGGACCGTATTGGTTGATCGGTTGGGTGGTGTTTTCAGGCGTTTCCGAAGGGCTTCAGAATCTCGCCGGGCTCGCCTTTGCGATCATTGTCTACGCGCTGGGCGTCGCGCTGATGATCGGGGCGGATGCGCAGAAGTACTTCACGCTCCGGCTCAAATCCGGTCTGATCGAAGATGGGATGTTCGCGCGGGTTCGCCATCCCAACTACCTTGGGGAGATCATGATTTATGGCAGCTTCGCGTTGGTGGCGTGGCATTGGCTACCTGTCTTGATCCTCGCGGTGATCTGGAGCCTGTATTTCACCAGCAATATCGCGGCCAAAGAACGATCCTTATCGCGACATCCCGGTTGGGGCGCCTACGCAGAGCGCACCGGACGCCTGCTGCCCAAGCTTCGTTAAGATACACGGCTGCTGCGGGCCGATCAGATGCCATTCGAACTCCGATTGAATGGTTGGGTTATCGACCGGCTGCCACGTAAGGTGTGTAATCCAACACTCAAAGCACTTAGTAATGCTCTGACTTGCAGGGGTCTTTTGATTTGTCTTGCCCGTAAATCCACGGCATGAGGCCTCAAAAGTTTTGGAGAATTGTGTCGTGACTGCGCTGATCGCTGGGTTCTCAGTCGGGTTTTCGCTGATCCTTGTGATCGGTGCGCAAAACGCTTTTGTGCTGCGCCAGGGCTTGCGCCGATCACACGTCTTTGCCGTCGCACTGACCTGCTCGCTCTCTGATGCGCTGCTGATCGTGTTGGGCGTCACCAGCTTCTCGGCAATTTCTGCGCGGCTGCCTCAAATCACACCATTCATGGTTTGGGCTGGTGCTGCATTTCTCTTCGTGTACGGCGCCCTTAGGTTCCGAGCAGCCTGGATTGGGGGTGAACAGCTAAATGCAGCCCAGGAGGATGCGGGCAGCTTGAAAGCCGCCATCGCAACGCTTCTCGCGCTAACCTGGCTCAACCCGCATGTCTATCTGGATACTGTTGTTTTGATCGGTTCGATCTCGACCGAATACGGTACGCAAGCCAGCCTTTTTGGGCTTGGTGCAGTCATCGCCTCTTTCGTCTTCTTTTTTGGCCTTGCTTATGGCGCACGGGCATTGGCGCCGATTTTCGCAAGACCAACAGCGTGGCGTATTCTGGATGTCGGTATCGGTCTTGTGATGTGGCTTTTGGCGGCCAAACTGGTCCTAACCTGAACGGGACTTGCGACGGGGGACATGGCGTGATTTGTCGGAGCCATGAAATCCCCGACACGGCCCCTGATCGGCATATTCTGGATGTTGGCGACCGGCGCTTGTTTTGTCGCTGTCACGGCGTTCGTGAAGTACCTCGATAACAGTGTTCCTGCCGCACAGGCAGCATTCCTGCGGTATGTGTTAGGGCTCGTGTTCCTGATCCCGATGATCAAGCCAATGCGCGCGGTCACCTACACCAAGCCCATGATGATACAGTTTGGTGTACGCGGATTTGTCCATAGCCTCGGCGTGATCATGTGGTTTTACGCAATGACACGCATTCCTATCGCCGAGGTCACTGCGATGAATTATTTGAGCCCGGTCTATGTGACCTTGGGCGCTGCGATCTTCTTTGGGGAACGTTTGGCTGCACGACGCATCCTTGCCGTGGGCATTGCGCTTTTGGGTGCCCTCGTCATCCTGCGCCCGGGCTTCAGGGAATTGAACGATGGTCACCTGACCATGCTTGGTACGGCAATATTTTTTGCGCTCAGCTACCTGATGGCCAAGAAGTTCTCGGACGAGGTTCCGGCTTCGGTGGTGGTGGGCATGTTGTCCGTCACAGTGACCATCGGGCTTGCACCTTTTGCGTTTGCGGTTTGGGTGACGCCGACCCTGACCGATCTCGGAATTCTCTTTATCGTCGCCTGCTTTGCCACCCTCGGACACCTGACCATGACAATGGCATTTGCAGCCGCGCCGCTGACAGTGACCCAGCCCGTCACGTTTTTGCAGCTCGTTTGGGCGACGCTGCTGGGTGTGGTGGTCTTCGGTGAGGCTGTGGATTCCTTTGTCCTTTTGGGGGGTGGTATGATCATCGCATCCGTCTCGTTTATCACGTGGCGCGAGGCGCAGCTCAGGCGCGGTGCGGTGACGCCAGCGGTTCCGCAAACGAAGAGCTAGGTTCGTATCAGATTGTGGGCTAGCCTGAAGACAAAACCACTGTGAATTATTATGTGATCAATGCGTTTCGTGCTCGTTTTCCTGGTAACCTTTTTTTAAGTTTTTCTGTTTGTCGGGTTGTTCGGTCCGCTGCTTAGACCGATGCTTGCAGCATGCGAGGTCTGATATACGGTGTGGCGCTTTGGATCGCCGGGGTGAGTATTGGTGCGGCCGATGTGACGGGTAACGCGCGTGTCATTGATGGCGACACGATTGTCATCGGAGAGCTACGTATCCGGCTTGCCGGCATGGACGCGCCTGAAAATGATCAGACTTGCCAAACAGAGCACGGTGTCAATTGGCGGTGCGGCCAATGGGTGACGCAGGAACTCAGGGCGATGCTGCGCGGGCAAACCGTCTATTGTGAAGATCTAGGCGATGGCGGCTACGGTCGGATGCTGGGGGCGTGCAAAGTCGATGGGCGCGACTTGTCAGCCGCCTTAGTTGCGCGTGGGTACGCCTGGGTGGATCCAAGGTTCTCTCAGGACCTCGTGGGTGCCGAGAAAGCGGCTGCGATCGAAGGGCTAGGCCTGTGGGCAATGTCCAGCTTGCGCCCATGGGATCACCGCAATCAGGATCGGCAGACACCAAGCGCCCCAAACCCGGATTGCGTGATCAAGGGCAATATTTCCGACAACGGGCGGATATATCATCTCCCGCATCACCAACATTATGATGCGACGGTCATAAACGAAGACCGTGGCGAGCGTTGGTTCTGCACCACGCAAGCGGCAGAACGCGCAGGATGGCGCGTCGCGCGGCAGTAAAACTTCTCCGATTTGATCTCTGTCAAAGCGGCGTAGTCACAGATTGAATGTCTTGGTCGATGCTCCAGACATTGGTGAAACGTGTGTCCAGCCGCTAAGGGGCAGAAACCTCTGGAGCAGTATCTGGTATTGACGTGAAAGGTGGTTCGAGGCCCATCCGATCAGGCGAGATCAAACTTGCCAGCCGCGCAGTACAGCCTGTTCCAAGACTTTCACCATACCTCATGCGCCCGGCTCAACCTCATACGGCAGAACACCGCGTCGCGCCGGATCGACGGTCAAGCGGCGTTCTAGTGGTGGAACGGATCGCTGGTGGCACTTGGTTCGCTCGCAGATCCGACAGGAAATCCCGATCGGCTCAAACGCTCCTGATTTCAGATCGAATCCGTCGGCATAGACCAACGCCCCGGCATGGCGCACTTCACAGCCAAGCCCGATCGCATAGCGCTTGGTGGGGGCGCCCCATCGCCCGCCGGGCTTGGAGACGTCTTTTGCCAGGCAAAAATACCGGGCGCCGTCGGGTGTTTCCGCAAGCTGACGCAGAAATCTGCCCGGGGTCTCGAAGGCCTGATGGACGTTCCAAAGCGGGCAGGCGCCCCCAAATCGCGCAAATTGCAGACGCGTGGCCGAATGGCGTTTGGTTATGGTGCCGGATTGATCCACGCGGACGAAAAAGAACGGAATGCCCTTGGCCGCAGGTCTTTGCAACGTCGACAGGCGATGTGCGACCTGTTCGATCGAGGTGGAAAACCGATCTGCCAGCAGTTCGAGATCGTGACGCGTTTCCTGAGCTGCCTCGAGAAACTTCATATAGGGCATTACGGTCGCGCCCGCGAAATAGTTGGCGAGACCTATTTTGGCGATGTCGCGCGCGGTGGCGGTCTGGAACCGTGCCAGATCGAGCGTCACCTCCAGCAGCTTGTCCTGCAACAAAAGTGCGATCTGAAACAGAAGCTGAAAGCGCCGCGTTGCGGGCGCGCTGCGTGACGACAGAAAAAGCGTCTTCGTGTCGGGATCATATCGCCTCGGGTCAGGGTCTTCAGTGCGCACAACAGACACACCTTTTGAGGCCAGAAGTTGGATCGCACCCTTTTCCGGATCGGGCCCCAGTTTCGCAGCTGTGGCTTCGGCCGCGCGGTCAACGGCGTCGATGTAGTTATCACAATAGTGGAAGAAATCGCGAACCTCTTCCCATGGCGAGGTGTTTTCACCCGTACCTTCCCGACCAAGGGCGGCGTCCAGACTGGCAAGGCGTTCCTGACTGTCCCTATAGGCCCGGTGCAGCTCCAGAAAGGCGCGCGCAACGGTCGGGGCGTTGGAGGCGGTCAAGCGAAGATCGGCTAAAGCTGGGGTTTCATCGGTAAAGACCGGATCGGTCAGAACCTCGCGCAGGTCTGACACCAAACGCTCACCATCGCCTTGGGAGAGCTCGGTGACATCAAAGCCAAACTCGCGTGCCAAAGACAGCACAACCGTTGTCGAGACGGGCCGGTTGTTGTTTTCCATCTGGTTCAGATAGGGGAGCGAGACACCGAGCTTTTCGGCGAAAGCCTTTTGGGTCAGGGCCAGACGCTGACGGGTTTCACGCAGTTTCGCGCCTGCATAGAGCTTTTGGGTCCGCATCACCTACCTCAACTTTGCAAACCCATTGTGTAGTTTGCAAAGCTGTCGTGCAAGCTACTGCTGCGCGAGCTGATTTTCCCGGCGAATGACGTAGATGATCGCAACGACCGACATCGCTGATGAAATCAGCATGATGAACTGCAGTGGATATGGGCCAGATCCCGGAACGAGCAGGGATGATGCAAGCACGGACAACGCGGATCCGCCACCGATCATGATGGCTGCGCCAAGGCCGCTCGCAGTGCCGGCGAGGCGCGGTCTGACCGACAACATCCCTGCATTGGCGTTTGGCAGTGCGATGCCATTGCCCAAACCGACAAAGGTCACAAAAGCAAAGAAGCCCACCGGATGGGTCATGCCTGAGGCGTAGAGAAGTGGCGGGAAAATCAATCCAATTGTGCACAAGACACAGCCGATCATGATCATCCGGTTCAGCCCAAGTCTTACCGAATACCTGCCCGCAAAAAAGTTCCCTAGACCATAGCCAATCGCCGGAGCGCCGAAATAAAAGCCCAGAACCGCTGGCGACAAACCAAACACTTCTGTGCCAACAAACGGTGCACCACCGAGGAAGGCAAAAAATGCTCCCGCACAGAAACCAGCGCAAGCGCAATATCCCCAAAACCGCCGGGCGGTGAGAAGTTCGGGATATTGCTTGAACTGTTCACGAAAGCTCGCGGCTCTGGAATGGGCTGTTTCCCCCATATCCGCCCAGACGATCAGCAGGATAATGACCCCACTCCCAAGCAGCAGCAGGAAGGAGGCGCGCCAGCCGAAGGCAGCCTCCAATGCACCACCCAAAATTGGGGCAATCATGGGCACAAGCGACATGCCCATCGTGACATACCCGATCATGGATGCCGATTGTTCTGGCCCGACCATATCGCGCACGGTTGCGCGGCTAATGACGAAGCCGGCCGCAACAACAGCCTGGCACATGCGGAAGAACAGGAAGACCTCGATGGTTGGGGCCAACAGGCATCCCACGGTGGCGAGGACGAACAGGCTTGTGGTCCAAAGAAGGACGAGACGGCGGCCATAGCGATCTGAAATTGGACCAATGAAAATTTGCAGAACGGCTGTGGCAAAGAGATAGAGCGAAACCGTCAGCTGAACGACGCGGTAATCGGCATCGAAATACGCTGCCATACCGGGCAAGGACGGAAGAAAGACATTCAAACTCATTGCGCCAAGACCTGCGATGATCACAAGGGTTGTGACATGCGGCGGCGTGCTGCGGTCCAGATAACGTGTTTTGGGCATACGCTTCCTCTACGCCTGCGTTTGGCTAAGGTCCATGCAAATCTATGCTCACTTCTGTGCAGTGCCGCACAAATTAATTATTAGCAAATTTGCAGTTATCAAAATCATTATTCGCAATGATTTGCAAATATGCGAATACAACCTTTATGGCTACGCGTGCGGCGCGTAAAAGGCTCGAAAGCCGCAGGGCCGATTGCGGCAGAAGAGGACATTGCGATGAAAGATATTCTTCAGGAACTGGAAGACCGCCGCGCTGATGCGCGCCTAGGGGGCGGACAGAAACGGATCGACAGTCAGCACAGTAAAGGTAAGCTGACGGCGCGCGAACGCATTGAGCTTTTACTCGATGAAGACAGTTTCGAAGAATACGACATGTTCATCACCCATCGCTGCACCGATTTCGGGATGCCCGACCAGCGCCCTGCTGGGGACGGCGTGATCACCGGATGGGGCACGATCAATGGTCGCATGGTCTATGTTTATAGCCAGGATTTCACCGTGCTCGGCGGGTCGGTCTCGGCCACGCACGCGCAGAAGATCTGCAAGATCATGGACATGGCGATGCAAAACGGCGCGCCCGTGATCGGTTTGAACGATTCCGGTGGTGCGCGCATTCAGGAAGGCGTGGACGCTTTGGCGGGTTACGCCGAGATCTTCCAGCGCAACATCATGGCTTCGGGCGTGATCCCGCAGATCAGCGTGATCATGGGGCCTTGCGCAGGCGGCGCGGTCTATAGCCCTGCAATCACCGACTTCATTTTCATGGTCAAAGACAGCAGCTACATGTTCGTGACCGGGCCGGATGTGGTGAAGACCGTGACCAACGAGCATGTCACGGCCGAGGAATTGGGCGGCGCCAGTACCCATACAAAGAAATCCTCGGTCGCGGATGGCGCGTTTGAAAACGATGTCGAGGCTCTGGCCGAAGTGCGCCGTCTGGTCGATTTCCTGCCACTCTCGAACCGCGAAAAGCCACCCGTACGCCCGTTCTTTGACGATGTGGCGCGGGTCGAAGACAGCCTTGATACGCTGGTCCCCGCAAATACAAACACGCCCTATGACATGAAGGAACTGATCTGGAAGCTGGCTGATGAAGGCGATTTCTACGAAATTCAGGAAGACTTCGCCAAGAACATCATCACCGGCTTTGTGCGCCTCGAAGGGCAGACCGTAGGCGTCGTGGCCAACCAGCCGACTGTTCTGGCGGGTTGTTTGGACATCGACAGTTCGCGCAAAGCCGCACGGTTCGTGCGCTTTTGCGATGCGTTTGAAATCCCGATCCTGACGCTGGTCGACGTGCCTGGCTTCCTGCCCGGCACGGCGCAGGAATATGGTGGGGTGATCAAGCACGGGGCGAAACTGCTTTTTGCCTATGGCGAAGCGACAGTACCCAAGGTGACGGTCATCACCCGTAAAGCCTATGGCGGGGCTTACGACGTGATGGCGTCCAAGCACCTGCGGGGCGATGTGAACTACGCCTGGCCCACAGCCGAGATCGCGGTGATGGGGGCCAAGGGCGCGGTTGAAATCCTCTACCGGTCCGAGCTTGGAGACCCCGAGAAGGTGGCGGGTCGCGTGGCCGATTATGAAGACCGGTTCGCTAACCCGTTCGTTGCCGCCGAGCGCGGGTTCATCGACGAGGTCATCCAGCCCAAATCCACGCGCAAACGGGTCGCGCGGGCATTTGCATCACTCAGGGGCAAGCGGCTGCAGAACCCTTGGAAGAAACACGACAATATTCCGTTGTGAGGGCAAACGATTGCCAGAAGCAGTTTATATTTTGATCAATCAAGCGATGCCAGATCTGATCAAGATCGGGCGCACTGACCGGACCGTGGAGGGAAGGATGCGCGAACTAGACACAACAGGCGTGCCGCTTCCATTTGAATGTTTCGCTGCATTCGAAGTTCCGGACGCCAAGAAGGCTGAGGCTGCTTTGCATTTAGCTTTTGGCGATCATCGAGTCCGTGAACGGAGAGAATTTTTCCGTATTTCACCTGATAAGCCGACTGCGGTTCTAAAGCTCCTATCTACACGGGATGTGACACCAGAGCTTGATCCCGTGGAGGACGAAAATGACCGTCGCGCGTTGGAGCGCGCAAGATCGATACGCCCACGTTTCCGATTTGAAATGGCTGGGGTGCCATTAGGAGCGGAACTAGAGTCAGTGTTTGATAGCGAAGTTACTTGTGTTGTTGCGGAAAACGAGCGTGTCCTTTTTCGGGGAAAAGATCATAGCTTAACTTCTTCTGCACTGATCGTTGCACAGGAAAGCGGTAAGCACTGGGACAAGATACAAGGCCCTCGCTATTGGAAGTTCGAAGATCAAACGCTGACTGAGCTCCGTGATAGAGCGGAACACGAAGACATGGTAATCGAATGACCATCCCAACCTTCCACCTCTTCTCGGATGGCCCGCGCCCTGTGGCCCCGTTTTCCCATGCCGTTGAAACGGACGGATGGGTCATTTTGACCGGGCAAATGCCAACCGATCCGGACGCGCCGGATGCCCCGCTGCCCGAAGGTGTTGAGGCGCAGACCATCCGCGTGATGCAGAACCTCGAGTTAATTCTGAACCGCATGGAACTCGATCTGTCCCACGTCGTGCAGATGCGCGCCTATCTGACAGAATTCGAACGCGACTACGCCGCTTTCAACGACACTTATCAGACCTTCTTCCCCGAAGACCGTCGTCCAGCCCGAACCACCGTTGGCGTGACCGCTTTGGCGGTTGGTGCGCTGGTGGAAATCGACTGCGTGGCACGCCGTCCGTGAGCCGACGTAGCTTTCATATTCAACGCGATGCTGACAGCGTGACGGTCGCCCGACATCTGCCAGCGCGCTTCGACATTGTGGCCGAAACTCGGTTTCCACCACTTCGAAAGGGGCGCTTGGCGCAGCAGATCCGTCAGGATCTTTGGCGGCGGTTGCGCGCCGTTCGGGGGTTTTCACCCGTTGTTGAAGTGCGGGATGCCGGGGGTGAGCTGCACGTTCGTGCCGGAGGTCGGATGGATTGCAATTTCCCACGGGGGTTGACGCCCGCAATCGAGGAATTTCTTGCGCAACCTGATTTGCGTCAACGCTGGATAGCGCATGCAAGGCTCGGCGGCGCACCTAAGACACGAACGGTCGCAAGGGCATTGCGTCGCAGGGAGGCTGTGGATTAGAACATGGACACATTAGCGATTCGCACACGGCGCGACCACACATCCGAGGGAGGAGCACGCGATAACACGCGTGGCTTGGTACGTGGTAAGGCGCTGGTCACGGGTCCGGTTCAGGCCGGACCCGTTCTTCTTTTCAGAGCTTTCTTCAAATGGTGCCTTTGTTTGGTCGCCATCGTTCTGATGCCGGTTGCGGTTATGGCCGAACCTTTGACTTTGCCCAGTGGCCAGCCCTTTGCGCCCGTGGATATTCTGTGGGAAGCGCCCGCAGGGGAACCGGTTCTGGTAATCCGGTTGCTGACACCAGAAATTGCACGCGACGGCGTCGCAAGAAGCTACGAAAGCGTTGAGGCGGATTTCGATGCTGTCTGCGCTGCAATCGCTCTGCCGTTGATTTCTGCGACCGGCGAACAAATCAACCAGATTCTCGTGGTCATGATGGATCGAAATGTCATTCGGGGCATCCCTGATCCCAAGGCGACCCAGTTCATTGGAGAGTTTTCCGTCGATGAAAACCGCTGCATCTTGGAGTTTTTCTGATGAAGACCCCATATATAGCGATTTGCAAGAAATTCTGTGGACAACTCAATAAATCGTTTATTTTCGTTATCTTGTGCGGTATTCTTTATGTGGATTACCTTCCGGTGATCTGTATCTCGTCAAGAAGCACGCCGCGGGCCGGGGGCCCTAAGGCGCGCCGTCATATAGGTAGGACAGAAACATGTCGAACACCCTTAAACTCGCCGCAGCCCTCGGGCTGGTTGGCTTCTTGGCCGCGTGTGGCGGTTCGGCACCCGAGGAAGAGATCGTCTATGTCGATCCTGCTCCGGTTGCTCCACAACCTGTCTTCACGGGCAAGTACAACTGATAACTTCGGGGCGCGCGTAAGTGCGCCCCGCTTGTCCCGCCCCGCCTGTGTCGGAGGGGTGTGATGGCACTTCCGTATATGACCAAGCACCGGGGGTTCCCCGGACGTCTTCCCGGCACCGACTTCCAGTTCACCCTGCGCCGTGCGAACCCCAAGGGGGCGACACCTTTGATTGCGCGCAAACGCCATCCGGATCGCAAGCCGGCTGACAAGCGGGCCGATGAAGGGTTCATGGAAGCACTTCTCCATCAATTCGGGGAAGAGCCGTTTGAGCGTGGGAACCTAGATGCAGGCCGTCTGTCGTGGCTCTTTGAACGCGAAGTAATGCCCGCCGAAGACCCGTTTGATCCCGCGAGCTACGAAGCGCTTCTCCAGATTGACTATCGTGCCGCAAGGGCAAGCTTCCCCCAGCTTTTCGCGGATGGGTGGACGCCATGATCGTTTTGACCGGACTTATTTGGGTGTTTCGCGCTGCCCAAAAGGGGATTGAGGACTTGCAACGCACGGCCATTCCCAAGAATGTGTTTCTGTTTCCCCTTGAAATGAGGGCCCAAGCAAGGGCAGAGTTCGCCCAGAGCGGTCAAAAAGGAGAGCATAAATGCCATCGATCAAACTTATTCTCGCAGCGGGCTCCGTCGCGCTTCTTGCAGGGTGCCTCTCGCCGGAAGGTGAGCGCGCTGCAGTTGGTGCCGGTATTGGCGCCGTGGGCGCTGCGCTTCTGGACGGTAATGTTGTCACCGGCGCAGCAATCGGCGCGGCCGCGGGCGCACTTACAAACTGAGTGGGCGTCTGCCGACCATAACTCACGGATAAGTCAATCTGAAATTCAATTACCGCGTGGGCTAAGCCTGCGGGGTGGTTTTACTTTTTTGCCCGCCAGCGCCCCGCGCTGTGCGGGCATTTTCTGCTAAAGGACTACGACCGATGTTTGAGAAGATATTGATTGCCAACCGGGGTGAGATCGCCTGCCGCGTCATAAAGACGGCGCGGAAAATGGGGATCAAAACGGTCGCGGTATATTCTGACGCGGACAAGAATGCGCTGCATGTCGACATGGCAGACGAGGCGGTACACATCGGGCCACCACCTGCAAACCAGTCCTACATCGTGATCGACAAGATCATGGAGGCGATCGGAAAGTCTGGCGCCCAGGCGGTTCATCCCGGTTATGGGTTTCTGTCTGAGAATGCGAAGTTTGCCGAGGCTCTGGATGCTGCCGGCGTCGCCTTCATAGGGCCGCCAAAGGGCGCCATCGAAAGCATGGGTGATAAGATCACTTCCAAGAAAATCGCCCAGGAAGCCGGGGTTTCAACCGTGCCCGGGTATATGGGCCTGATCGAAGACGCGGATGAGGCCGTCAAGATTTCAAACGACATCGGCTACCCGGTGATGATCAAGGCCAGCGCCGGGGGCGGGGGCAAGGGTATGCGCATCGCCTGGAACGATGAGGAAGCGCGCGAAGGCTTCCAATCCTCCAAGAACGAAGCTGCCAACAGCTTTGGCGATGACCGCATCTTCATCGAAAAATTCGTGACCCAGCCGCGTCATATCGAAATTCAGGTGCTGTGTGACCAGCATGGCAATGGTGTCTATCTGCATGAACGTGAATGTTCCATCCAGCGCCGCAATCAGAAAGTTGTTGAAGAAGCACCGTCGCCCTTCCTCGATGAAGCCACGCGCAAAGCGATGGGAGAACAGTCTCTCGCGCTTGCGCATGCCGTGGGTTACGCCAGCGCCGGAACGGTCGAGTTCATCGTCGATGGTGACCGCAACTTCTACTTTCTGGAAATGAACACCCGCCTTCAGGTAGAACATCCGGTGACGGAACTGATCACGGGCGTCGATCTGGTCGAACAAATGATCCGCATCGCGAATGGCGAACCGCTGTCGATCAAGCAAGAAGACCTGAAGATCAATGGCTGGGCAATCGAGAACCGTCTCTATGCGGAAGACCCCTATCGGAACTTCCTGCCCTCAATCGGACGCCTGACGCGCTACCGTCCGCCGGTCGAAGGACCGCTCGGGCAGGGCATCGTGCGCAATGATACAGGCGTCTACGAAGGCGGTGAGATCAGCATGTATTATGACCCGATGATCGCCAAGCTTTGCACGTGGGGGGAAACCCGCGGCGCGGCGATCGAAACCATGCGCAATGCGCTCGACAGTTTCGAGGTTGAGGGGATCGGTCACAACCTGCCTTTCGTGGCGGCCGTTATGGACCATCCAAAGTTTGTCTCGGGGGACATGACCACCGCGTTTATCGCGGAAGAATACCCCGACGGGTTTGAGGGCGTCACGCTGGACGAGGGGGCGCTGAAGAAACTCGCGGCCTGCGCATCTGCTATGTACCGCGTGGCCGAAATTCGACGCGCACGCATCACAGGCACATTGGGCAACCATGAACGCATCGTAGGAACGGATTGGGTTGTGAAGCTGCAAGACAGCACCTTCGCTGTCACAATCGCAGCTGACAGCGAAGGATCCACAGTCAGCTTTGATGATGGGACCAGCCACCGCGTTTCGAGTAACTGGACCCCAGGCGACAGCCTCGCAGTGTTTGAAGTTGACGGGGCTGGACTGACTTTCAAGGTCGATAAGATCACCAGTGGCTATCGTTTGCGCGCACGCGGTGCCGACCTGAAGTTTACGATCCTCAGCCCGCGTCAGGCTGAATTGGCAAAGCTGATGCCCGAGAAACTGCCTCCGGACACGTCCAAGATGTTGCTGTGCCCCATGCCGGGTCTGGTTGTGAAGGTCGATGTTGCCGAAGGTGACGAGGTTCAGGAAGGTCAGGCGCTTTGCACGATTGAAGCGATGAAGATGGAGAACATTCTGCGCGCCGAAAGGAAGGGCACTGTCTCCAAGATTAATGCTGGCGCGGGCGACAGTCTTGCCGTCGACGACGTGATCATGGAGTTCGAATAACGCCTCGGCGTTAAGGCAGGTTCGATGCGCAGTCACGCCATCATATCAGCTTACTCGCCCGCGCGGATCTCCTGCTGGCGCAGCGGCATTTTGTCGATCGTGCGGGTAATCTCGCGCACGTTCCATGGGGCGGGCTTGCGCAGCTCGATCTCGCCATCCTTGCCCATGATCACCAGCATGAAGCCGCGTGGGCGCAATTGGGTCCGCAAAGCGCTCTCCGAGCTGCGGTCACTGTCCAGAATGACGACCACATCGCGTTCGAGCAGCGGGGTCGGGCGTCGCTCGATCAGTTCAAGTTGTTCGGAAAACCTTGGGTCGGCTGGACTGTCGGCAAAGACAATCAGAGGGCGCGCGACCCAAAGAAAATCATTCAAATCGATACTATCGGCCTGCAAGATCTGCAGTTCAGGTACAGCTTCAGCGTCCGAATCCTGTGCAAGCACCGGACTGACGAGTGCGAGTAGTGACGCAAGAACAAAGGAAAAAACGTATCTCATAGGGCCTCCGGTCATATCGGATATAGGGGTGCGCCTGCGCAATGCGAAGTCCCTTGCGATGTTTTTTGAGAACACGTGTGTGAAACTCACATTTAAGAAGTGCAGCGCATGCTGATCCTCAGCCCAGTTCGACACCGCACAATGCGGGTCCCGGGTATGGGGGTATGTCTTGGACGTTATTTTACACATCGGGGCCCATCGTACGGGCACCACAACGCTGCAGCGCTTCCTAAACACCAATCGTGGCGTTCTCAAAGCAAATGGGATCGCGTTTTGGGGACCTGGAAAAACCCGAGGCGGGTTGTTTACGGGACTGATCAAGGCACCCGACAAGCTGACCCGCGACGATCATCGGCGTGCACGTCGGGCGCGCGGTCTGATCGCGATCGAAATTTCGCGATTGGAAGCGCAGGGGTTTCATACGCTCATCGTGTCGGAAGAAAACATGAACGGCGGTCTGACCCATTGTGCCAAATCCGGTGTGCTCTATCCGCAGGCCTGGGCACGCATGTCGCGGGTTGCAGAAGCGTTCCAGCCCTATCCGACACGGGTCGCACTGGGAATCCGCAGCTACGAACGACATTGGGGATCGGTATTGGCGTTCTGCCTCAAGCAAGGGCATGCACCACCCAATGCGGCGGCGCTTCATGCCATGACGATCCAACCACGGCGATGGTCCCATCTTGTCTCCGATATGGCTATGGCCTTTCCGGATGCCGACCGGGTGGTGTGGCCCTTCGAGGCGCTGATTGGCTTGCCCGAGGTACAGCTCAGCGCTCTGCTTGGCCGAAAGCTGGATCTGAGGTTTCAAGCGACCAGAGAGTGGCATCATTCAAGCCTGCCACAAGAAGAACTGCGCAAGCTGTTGCACGAACAGGGTGCACCGCCAGAGGTCCTGTCCCGTTTGGGGTTTGGGTCAGGGCGTTGGCTCCCATTTTCCGAAACACAGAATGCCAAGATGCGGCTGGATTATGCCGAGGATCTGACCTGGCTGCGCGCAGGTGCAGATGGTCTGGCGTCTTACATCGAGGGCCCGGAAGACATCGAGGGCTCGGTACGACCAGGAAGAGGACTTCACTATGACGAAAGGAAAACAGGCGTGGGCTGAGCTTGCCACCAAAGAATTGCGCGGCCGCCCGCTTGAGGATCTGACCTGGCAGACCCTAGAGGGCATTCCGGTGCAGCCGATCTATACGGCGGAAGACGTGAAAGACCTGCCTGCACTGAACGAGATGCCTGGGTTCGGTCCGTTCACGCGTGGCGTCAAAGCCACCATGTATGCCGGCCGGCCCTGGACCATCCGTCAATATGCGGGCTTCTCGACCGCCGAGGAATCAAACGCGTTTTACCGCAAGGCACTGGCGGCGGGCCAGCAGGGCGTTTCTGTGGCCTTCGATCTTGCCACGCACCGGGGATATGACAGCGATCACCCCCGGGTGGAGGGCGACGTCGGCAAGGCCGGCGTGGCCATCGACAGCGTCGAAGACATGAAAATTTTGTTCGATGGGATCCCGCTGGAAAAAGTCAGTGTCTCGATGACGATGAACGGGGCCGTGATCCCGATCCTCGCCAATTTCATTGTAACCGGGGAAGAGCAGGGCGTTGATTGTGCGGCGCTCTCGGGCACCATTCAGAACGATATTCTGAAAGAGTTCATGGTACGCAACACCTATATCTATCCGCCTGAGCCATCGATGCGGATCATTGCCGACATTATCGAATATACCTCGAACGAAATGCCCAAGTTTAACTCGATCTCGATCTCCGGCTACCACATGCAGGAAGCTGGGGCGAACCTCGTCCAAGAACTGGCCTTCACGCTTGCAGATGGGCGCGAATACGTGCGTGCGGCCCTCGAACGCGGCATGGATGTCGATAAATTCGCAGGCCGCCTGTCGTTCTTCTTCGCCATCGGGACCAACTTCTTCATGGAGGCGGCAAAGCTGCGTGCGGCGCGTCAGCTGTGGCATCGCATCATGTCCGAGTTCGAACCAAAGAACCCCAAATCGATGATGCTGCGCACGCATTGCCAGACCTCAGGCGTGTCCTTGGCCGAACAGGACCCCTACAACAACGTGGTCCGGACCGCCTATGAGGCGATGAGTGCCGTTCTGGGCGGAACGCAGTCGCTGCACACGAATGCGCTTGATGAGGCGATTGCGCTGCCGACCGAATTCGCAGCGCGGATTGCACGCAACACGCAGTTGATTTTGCAGGAAGAAACCGGGGTGACCAAGGTCGTCGATCCCCTGGCTGGGTCTTACTACGTTGAAAAGCTGACGTCTGATCTTGCCAACGCAGCCTGGGAGCTGATCGAAGAGGTCGAAGAATTGGGCGGTATGACCAAGGCGGTCGCCTCCGGCATGCCTAAGCTGCGGATCGAGGAAAGTGCTGCCAAACGGCAGGCCATGATCGATCGCGGCGAAGAGGTGATCGTGGGCGTCAACAAGTACCGTCTGGAGAAAGAAGACCAGATCGACATTCTCGATATTGACAATATGCAGGTGCGCAGCGCGCAGGTCGCGCGGCTCAGTGACGTCCGTGGCAAACGCGACAGTGCGGCCTGCGATGCCGCACTGGCAGAACTGACACGCCGCGCAAACGAAGGCGGCAATTTGTTGGAAGCAGCTGTGGAAGCCGCGCGTGCGCGCGCAACGGTGGGAGAGATCAGCATGGCAATGGAAGATGCATTTGGCCGCCACAGGGCAGAGGTCAAAACTCTCGCAGGCGTCTACGGAGCCGCCTATGAAGGCGATGAAGGCTTTGCCCAGATCCAACGTGATGTAGAGAGCTTTGCAAATGATGAAGGCCGGCGCCCCCGGATGCTCGTCGTCAAGATGGGGCAAGACGGGCATGATCGTGGTGCCAAGGTGATCGCGACCGCGTTCGCTGATATCGGTTTTGACGTGGATGTGGGCCCGCTGTTCCAGACACCAGAGGAAGCGGCCCAGGATGCGATCGACAATGACGTTCATGTGATCGGGATCTCAAGTCAGGCCGCAGGACATAAAACGCTGGCCCCCAAGCTGATAGACGCGTTGGAGGCCGCTGGCGCGGGCGACATCATCGTGATCTGCGGGGGTGTGATCCCGCATCAGGATTATGCGTTTCTGGAAAAGGCCGGCGTGAAGGCAATCTTTGGGCCGGGGACAAATATTCCGTCTGCCGCCCGAGACATCCTCGATCTGATCCGCGCCGCGCGCGCCTAGTCAGGCAGTTTAGAAGGTCGCGCAGGGCGTGGCCTTCACCCGGCGCGATTGGGAGAACGCAATGCGACTTTGCCAGTTTGGGGCTCATGGTCCGATTTACGCCCCTGATGAACCTGCACCCGGCATCGTGATCCTGCACGGATCTGAGGGTCCGATGGCGGGCTGGTCCCACCGATTTGCCGCAATCCTGGCGGCGCACGGGTTTGCGGCCCTGCCTCTCAGCTATGGCACCGGGGATTTCTGGGGGGCGGGTCCCATTCAGGACGTTCCCATTCAGCCTATGATCGATGCAGGGCACGAATTCGCAGCGCATGACTGGTGCTCGGGGCAGGTTGGGCTCTTTGGATGGTCCATGGGAGGGCAGTTGGCGATGCTTTTGGCGAGCCTTCTTCCCGCGACCAAACCTTATGCCTGCATTGCCGCCCATGCGCCGTCTGATGTTGTGATGGGGGCGTTCGATCCTGCCGCGTTTCGCGCCGGACAATCCTGGCGTCGACTTGAGCCGGATGCGCCCCGGGCTTGGGTGATGCAGGGCGAGGACACGCGTCTGGCGCCGGGCACGGACATTGCAGTGGAGCGCTATCAGGGTCCGATGTTCCTGTCTGTCGGTCTTGCAGATGACGTCTGGTCGCCAGACATGACAGCAAGGCTTGCGGCGCGGCGCGAAAATGCAGGACGTCCGGTGGAGCTGTGGCAGGCCGAGGGGCAGGGGCATGGGTTTGATTTTGACACCGAACCCGAGCTTTGGCGCAGGTTAACGCACTTTTTCTCGACGCATCTTCGATAGCTCTATTTTCTTGCGCAAGGCGTGGCGCTAGCGTGTTGCAATGTTTGCACTCGACCATATCGTTATCGCCGCTGAAACCCTCGATGAGGGCACGCAGTTCACCGAAGATCTGCTGGGTGTTCCGCTGGCCCCGGGCGGACAGCATCATTTCATGGGCACCCATAACCGTCTTTTGTCACTGGGCCCGAAAACTTATCTTGAGGTCATCGCCATTGATCCCAGCTTGCCACATCCGGCCAAGGCAAGATGGTTTGGGTTGGATGCATTTTCGGGCAGTCCCCGGCTTGTGGCATGGGTCTGGTCGTCAGATCCAATAGAGAACTATGCCCAGTTGCCCGGCCACTATCCCGTACCCGAGACGCGAACGCGTGGCGATTTGCGTTGGGACATGACAACCCCCATCGACAGCCCGTTGGGTTTGCTTGCGCCCTCGGTTCTGTATTGGCACGGAGAAACGCCTCAGGGGCGTTTGCCTGACGCTGGCGTGTCGCTTTTGGAGGTTTCTGTGGCGCACCCAGAGGCGGCACTGCTGCCTGATCTGCCTGATAAGCGGGTCATAATCACGCCCGGTGATCCAAAGATGTCCGCCCGTTTTGACACCCCGAAAGGAGAGGTCTCCTTATGATCCGTCCTGCCGTAAAAGATGATTTCCCCCAGATCGCCAAGATCTGGAACCAGATCATTCGTGATACGGCAGCGACATTCACAAACGCCGAGAAAGAGGTCGCGGAACTGGTGCAGGCCAAGGCAGCGGGGCGTCCTTTTTTTGTTGCAGAACAAGACGGCAAGGTCGTGGGATTTGCGACGTACTTCCCGTTTCGCAGCGGACCGGGATATGCGCGTACCAAAGAACACACGATCCAGCTTACACCCGATGCCCGAGGAAAAGGCTTCGGTCGTGGTCTGATGGAAGCGGTCGAAGATCATGCGCGTGACGCGGGTGTTCACACCATTTGGGCGGGTATCAGCAGCGAAAACCCAGACGGTAAGGCTTTTCATGCAGCCCTAGGTTATGAAGAGATCGCGGTCTTGCCTGAAGTGGGTCGAAAGTTCGGGCGATGGATGGATCTCATTTTGATGCGCAAGGTTTTGTGAGGCCCCCCTGACAGGGCGTGTGCAATAAGCTAGGCCTAGGCTTATGTCGATTTGGATCCGTATAAGCGAAGCGCTCGCTGCATTGCGCCAGGGCGAAAGCCTTGCGCAGGTGTTTGACCGTTTGCGCACCCCGCCGGAGCGCACCGTTGCGTTCGCCATTGCCGTGATCGCACTTGGGGCGAAGATGGCCAAAGCCGATGGTCTGGTGAAGCGTGTTGAGGTTGCAGCGTTTCGTCAGGTCTTCACCATTCCGCCTTCTGAGGAAGCCAATGCGGCGCGTGTGTTCAATCTTGCCCGTGAAGATGTGGCGGGATTTGAAGAATATGCGCAGCGGATTGCTCGGATGTTTGGCGATGACAAACGCCCGCTCACCGATCTTCTGGAAGGTCTGTTCCATATCGCGGTGGCTGACGGCAGCTATCACCCCGCAGAAGATGCCTTCCTGTCCCGTATCGCGGAAATCTTTGGATTGGGAGAGCCCTGCTTCCGGTCGATCCGGTCGCAATTTGTCCCCGATGCCCCGCGTGATCCATATGAAATTCTGGGTGTACGTCCGGGGTCACCGATGGAGGACGTCAAAACGGCATGGCGGGCCTTGGTGCGTGAAACCCATCCGGACGCAATGATGGCGCGCGGAGTTCCTGAAGAAGCGATCAAGCTGGCCGAAAAACGGCTGATCGCGATCAACCGCGCTTGGGAAGAAATCAGCACGAAGTCCGCCGCCTGAATGCGTCTCGCCACCTATAACGTCGAATGGTTCAACAGCCTTTTCGAAGATGACGGTGCCCTGATACGCGACGGAAGCTGGTCGGCAAGATACAATGTCACCAAGCAAATGCAGGCAGATGCCTTGGGTCATGTGTTCCGGGCCATTGATGCAGATGCTGTCATGGTGATCGAAGCACCTGATCAAAGCCCGCACCGGTCAACGGTCGCCGCGCTGGAGAATTTTGCGCAGATCTACGGATTGCGGGCGCGCGAAGCGTTGATCGGCTTCACCAATGATACCCAGCAGGAAATCGCGTTGCTTTACGATCCCGACGCGATGAGTGCGCGCCATGATCCAAGAGCCGATGGGCTGATCCCGCGTTTTGATCTGACAATGCCACGTGATCTTGATGTCGACGATGCGCCCGAGACGATCGCGTTTTCCAAGCCGCCGCTTGAGGTTTCGCTTCAAACCAAACGGGGCAATTCGCTACGGCTGATTGGGGTGCATGCCAAATCAAAGGCGCCCCATGGGGCCAAGTCATCAAACGAAGCGAAGCGGATTTCAATTGAGAACCGGCGCAAGCAACTTGCCCAATGCATCTGGCTTCGCAAACGCGTGGAGGCGGATTTGGCCAAAGGCGATGCCCTTGTGGTGCTGGGGGATCTGAATGATGGTCCGGGGCTTGACGAGTTTGAGGAACTCTTCGGGCGCTCCGGTGTTGAAATTGTCCTCGGTCATGATGGCGCGCCAGAGCAGCAGCTTTACGACCCTCATGTCGAACTCGGGCTTCGCCGGCGTCTGGCTGCCACCCCAGTGACCGCGCGCTTCTTCAATCGCGACACAAAACAATGGCTCAGCGTGCTGCTGGATTACATTATGGTGTCACCTGGTCTGAAGGCACTCAACGGACTTTGGCGGATCTGGCATCCGTTTGATGACATTCAATGCTATGCCGACCCTGAAATGCGCGAGGCATTGTTAACAGCCTCCGACCATTTTCCCGTGTCCTGGGACGTCGATTTATAGGGTTTGGTATCTTACCGCATCACCACGCGTGATTGTGCTTCGAGTGATTTTGCCAGCGAATTGAAGCGGGCCTGGGCCACCTCACCGAGCAGAATGGCAAGGTCCTTTCGCATGTGTACCTCAAGGATCTTTTTCTTTGGAAACCATTTGAGCTTGCCCAGAAATTCACCGTCTTCAGCTGCAAACATTGCCCCGAAACGCAACGCTTTTCCCAACACTTCGGCGCGTATTTGTTCTTCCGGCGTAATCATGTCGAAGAAGGGTTCAAAACGGCTGCCGGCCCGGCTGTTTTTGTACCTGTGAAGCAGCGATAGCCCCAGAAAGATACGCTCTTCATGGGTCATACCCGCGAGGTTGGCCTGGGTCGCGGTATCAAAGACCACTTCGGATCGGTAGTCCGGGTGGGCACGCCAGCCTACGTCATGCAGGTGGCAAGCCGCGCGCACCAACCGACGCTCGCTTTCGCGTGCCCCTTTGTAGAGCGGCGATATGAATTCGAAGAGAACCTTGCCAAACCCGGGCATGCGTGCGCTGCGCGCTTCGGCAAACCGACTGGCCTCGATTAGCGGATCACGACGGCGCAGCCTGTCTGACATCTGTTCATAAAGCACGCCTTCCCGAATACCGAAGCTGGAGACTGCGACGGCGCTTGGCTTAAACGTTGCAAGCAATGGACGCAGGACCTGAATTGCCTTGGGAATAAGCGAAATACGGGCCTGTCCAATGCCAGTCTGGAGCCGCAAGTCATTGAGATCTTGCGTTTCTATCCAATCGATTGTGGCGCGAATGGACTTAGGTGACATTTCGTATTCGTGCAAAACAGCAAGGGGGTATCCCTTGCGCAACATGTCGAGTCTGGCAAAAGCACGCCAGGATCCTCCAACGAGGTAAAGCCTTTTGTGCCGCACCGGGACAGTTTTTGCCAGTTGCGCAAGCTCTGACCGGACATGGTCACGAAGTCCTTTTTTGCCGCCTTTGACATCTGCAAGTTTCAAGGGGCCGAGGGATGAAGTTGCGCACCGCCCCACCTCGCCGTCCTGAATTTCGGCGATTTCCATCGACGATCCGCCGATATCACACATCAGGCCTTCTGCACCGGGCCAACCAAGCAAAACTCCCTGAGCCGAGAACCTTGCTTCCTGTTCCCCATCGATCACCCAAAGTTTCAGGCCCGTTTCGGCCTCGATCTCTTCACAGAAGGCCGGACCGTCCGTGGCTTCGCGTACAGCTGCGGTCGCAACGGCCAGTAAGGGGGTTACTTTCATACCACCTGCGAGTTTCACAAACCGGATGATCGCGGCCTTCGCACGGATGCGACCGTCTGGGTTCAGGATGCCAGAGCTCGACAGACCCGCGCCCAGGGCGCACATGACTTTTTCGTTGTAGAAATATGCAGGTGCACGCGCAGCGCCATCGAAAACGACCATGCGAACAGAGTTCGAGCCGACATCGATAACACCGACGCGGCTGAGCGCCCGTGCCTCTGGGTCCAATAGTGTTTGATGCGAAAATGGGGACCAGTCCATTTGCGTAGCAACCTCTTCGTCCACGCGCACCCCCTCGCGCCTGACCCCTCAGACTTAACACTAGGAACTGCGGGTTGGCCGGGTCAAGCAACCCTTGAGAGGCGGGATCAATCGTCGCGGCTATGCGCCAGTTTAGGCACATCGGATACGCGCCCTTAAGATAGGACGCTTTCAGGCATAGTATCGAACGGTTCGTGGTATTCGTTCTCGACCAAAAAACTTATCCTTCAGACCCAAGTTCTCTTTTGTATGGGTCCGTATAACACATATCTAATTTTTAGGTTTGCGTTGTTCACTGAGCATTTGGATCAGAAGCATATGCCATCGGGGAAGGCTTGCATGTACATGTACACGGGCTTGGTCCACGTAAGGTTTGTCCAACGTGCAGGCATCTCAATTTCTGCATCAAACGCTGGCTGCTGGCCATTGCGATCGCGCCAGTCCGTGCCTTCTCCCCAGAGTACGACCGTTCCCCGCTCATAGCATCGCTCTTCATTCAACAGCCATGTTCCGCGCTCTGGATCCGTACCCGAAAGTTTTAGCTTGGGGTGGAATTTGCTATAAAAGGTCATGCCGACGGCGGTTTCTGACATTGCAACTGACAATTCGATTGGGACGTCTGTGTTAATGGACCAGATCCTGTCAACTTCATGTATTGTGTCTTGCAGTGCCAATGGGCGCGAAGCGTTTGTAAATCCATTTGCGATCACGAGAGTGGTCATTAGAGCCAAATATGCGGGTACAACGGTAACGAAGCGACGCCATGTTACTTCAGAAAAGGCGTCTACTGAGGCTCGTGCGCCAACCCACAAGACCAGTGTGGGAAGTAAAAAGAATGCATTAAATCCCCATGTTGCCTTCAAGCTTATGCCAAAAACTGCAGATAACAAGACGGGGAAGGCAGGAAAGAGCGCCGCCATAACCAGCAAGAAATGCCAGATGGATTTGTCGTTTGCAGTTTTGGGGGTGGTGAACTTTAGCCAGCCATGTCGCCAAGCTAGAAACAGTAAAAGGCCGGTTCCGAACAAGTTATACAGTGCGTTGGACGCCAAAAAAGTGGGTATCGACAGACGACCGTCTGGCCCCGCATTTGTGACCCCATCCGCCGAGGATTGGGCCCACTCCAGCGTCTGAAAGCCGTGAGAATACTCGGATAATACATGCGGTGCAAAAAGTGCCACAGCCAAGCCGCACGCCAAGCCTAGCTTCGCCCATTGCCAATTGCGCTTTACAGCGAAGACCAAAAAGCAGGCGACAAGAAGACAGGCGCCAAAGATTAGCGAGTGGTACTTGCTGAGAAAACAAAGCCCCATCAGGATCCCGGCATAACCCCAATCCAACCATCGGCCATGGCTCAAACCGCGCCATGTAAAGAGTACTGTTGCAGGCCACAGCGCATGTAGAACTGAGTTGTTATCTAGGGTCGTCATCATTGAAACGAAGGGGAACGTTGCACCGTAAGCAGCCACTCCCAATAGGGCCAGCCGTGGTTTTAGGAATTCAAGATTTAAAAGGTAGATGACCCACAATGCGAGAAGTGCGTTCAATTTGGACAACGCAAAGAAAGCAATGGTCGAAAAACCTGTTGCAACACCCCAAAGATAGCCAACAAATCCAGCAAACGGAGGGTGCCGGTCGACGACCCAGCTCCACATACTTCCCGTCATTCCAGAATGCTGTTCATCAATGTCGATATTGACCTGACCGGCCCACTGAAGAAATACGGCATAAACCAGCAGTGCTGCCATCGTGATAAAGTAGAAGCGACTTTGGTTTTCTTGCATAATTGGAGTCCCGCGATGACAGTCGCTGTTTGGATTGTCCGAAACAAATGCAGTTTTTCTGGAACGGGATCAATCGTCGCGGCTATGCGCCAGTTTAGGCACATCGGATGCGCCCGCACTACCCCGACCGGAAAGTGACGGATTTTCCATGAAGAACCTGTGGCAATTGAAGGCAGTTTTGCCCTCGGGCACAGGATACCGCGTGAAACCACCATCAGCATCCAGCACCCAGCTTTGCGCCTCGTCGGCCAGGTTAGCTGCCATGATCTGGTTGACGATCTGGGCTTTCACGGTGGCGTTTCTGGTTTCCACAAGCGTTTCCACGCGGCGGTTCAGGTTGCGCCCCATCCAGTCGGCCGAGCTGATAAACACACGTGCTTTCTTTGACGGCAGACCGTGGCCGTTGCCAAAACAAACAATACGCGAATGTTCGAGGAACCGGCCAATCACTGATTTGATGCGAATGTTGTCGCTGAGGCCCTTAATGCCGGGACGCACCCCACAAATGCCGCGTACCACAAGGTTGATCTTCACGCCCGCCTGACTGGCGTCGTATAGCGCGTCAATCACGTCGGGCTCGATGATCGAGTTCATCTTGGCCCAGATCTCTGCAGGGCGGCCTTGCCGGGCAAATTCTGCCTCGCGACCAATCATATCAATCAGCTTGGATTTCATGTCGATCGGGCTGATCGACAGGTTCTCCAGCTCTGAGGGTTGCGCATATCCGCCGACATAGTTGAACACCTTCGTGGCATCGCGACCCAGTGCATCGTCACAGGTAAAGAAGCTCAGGTCGGTATAGATGCGCGCCGTGATCGGATGGTAATTGCCTGTGCCGTAATGGGTGTAGGTCACAAGTTTTTTACCCTCTCGGCGTACCACAGTGCTGATCTTGGCATGTGTCTTGTAGTTGATGAACCCATAGACAACATGGGCGCCAGACCGCTCCAGGCGTCGGGACTGCCGGATATTTGCAGCCTCATCAAAGCGGGCTTTCAGCTCTACAAGGGCGGTGACTGATTTGCCATCTTCCGCGGCTTCGCAGAGCGCCGCCACAATCGGACTGTCGCGCGATGTCCGGTAGAGCGTTTGTTTGATCGCTACGACATTGGGATCACGCGCGGCCTGCTGCAGGAAACGGATCACCATATCGAAGGTTTCATACGGATGATGCAGCAGCATGTCCTTCTGCTTGATCGCTGCAAACATGTCGCCTTCGTGGTCTTGAACACGTTCGGGAACGCGCGGGGTGAAGTTCGGCCATAGCAAATCTGGCCGTTCGTCAATCACAAGCTCTTTGAGATCAGCGACCCCAATGATCCCGCGGACCTCGATCGCCTCATCAGGAAGCACATGCAACGCGTCTGTGACAATCTCGGTTAATTCTTCTGGCGCACCCGCTGAAAACTGTAAGCGCACAACCTCGCCACGCCGTCTGCGTTTGAGCGCGGTTTCAAATTCACGCACCAGATCTTCGGCTTCTTCTTCCAGTTCCAGATCGCTGTCGCGCAGGATGCGGAAGCTGCAATGCGCTTCAAGGCCATAGCCCGGAAACAAGAGCGGCACATTCAGAAGCAGGAGTTCTTCCAGCGGCAGAAAGCGGATTTTTCCGCGTCTGTCGGGCAAGCGAATGAACCGGTCGATCTGGCCCGGAATGGGCAGCAGCGCTTGCAGCTGTTTGCCGTCGCGCGCGCGTTCCAGACCAAGAACAAGGGAATAGCCTGTGTTCGGGATGAACGGGAAAGGGTGTGCCGGATCAATCGCAAGCGGTGAGAGAACTGGAAAGACGTTCGACAGGAAAACGTCTTCAAGGTGCTTCAGATCGCCTTTGGTCAGTTTCGAGCGTGTCAGCAAGGAAATGCCTTCACGTTCCATTTCTTTTTTCAAGGTTGACCAAACGCCTTGTTGTTCCGCCATCAGCTTACGCGCGTCGCGGTGGATCAGGACCAGCTGTTCCGCCGGTGTTCGACCGTCTGCCGCCGGCGTCTGGTTTCCTTCGCGTGCCAATTCCCGAAGACCTGCCACACGAACAGAATAGAACTCGTCAAGGTTTGCGGCGCTGATCGATAGAAACCGGACACGTTCCAGCAAGGGGACGCGTGGGTTGCTGGCCTCTTCCAACACGCGCCAGTTGAACCCCAACCAGGATAATTCGCGGTTCAGATAGCGCTGCGGGCCTTCACGTTCGGCTTTGGGCTTCTCGATCGGGGACGGGAACGAAGCCTTCAGAAAGTTTGCAGGAGTGGTCATGACAGAGATTTAAGTGTCTGCGTCGTCCAAGGGAAGGGGGCGCGCTGTTGCTTCTGACAGTCCAAGTACCTCACGCGCCAGCGCATCAGAGATCTTGCGCCGCCCGACCAATGCCCTTCGATCCATCTCGGCGACCAGTCGACCGGCTTCGGCGAATGAACGTTCCATGTGCAAAACCAATGTCGCAAGGGCCTTTGGGGATGGGGTCAGCTGCCTGTCTGCAAAAAGTTTTAGAAGAATATATGACAGTAGGTCCTCGTCGGGCGTATCAAGGGCGACAGACAGGGTTCCCTGCACGCGACTGGCCAGATCCGGCAGTGCAATCGGCCAGGCAGCGGGAGTGGCCTGCCCAGTCAGCAAAAGACGTCCGTTTTGCGCAAGGATGCGGTTATGGAGATGGAACAGGGCTTCCTCAAGCGCGACCTCACCCCCAATTTCAGGCACGTCCTCCACGACAACGCACTTGGCCGTGGTCTCGGTTATTTCAGTCGCGTTTGCCTGAAGAACGACCGCGCCGGAAAGGTCCGCCCAGACATGGGCCAGATGGGTTTTGCCTGACCCTTCCGGGCCATAGAGAACGAGCTTGCCCTGGGGCCATGTTTCCCATCCCTCGACCAGCCGCATTGCGTCGGAATTTGCCGAAGACACCGCAAACTCAGAACGCCCAAGCGCAGGACGCAGAGGCAGGTCAAGCGGCAATTGTTCAGCCATCAGGCGTCTCCGTCATCCTGTCCGATGACACCCCGGTACAATCTGCTGGACGTGTATCGGCTCGTCCCATAGCGGATCAGAACGCCAATCGAGGCCGCAACAGGCACAGCGACCAGCAAGCCTGCAAAGCCAAAGAGCGCACCAAAGGCCGATAGGGCAAACAACAGCCAGACAGGATGCAGGCCAACCGATCCTCCCACGAGGTTAGGGGTCAGGATGTTTCCTTCCACTATTTGTCCGCCGAAAAAGATCACTGCAACGAGCGCGATCCAGAGCCAGTCGCCCCAGAATTGGAACAGTGCAAGCCCGATCGCCAGAGTGCCTCCGACCAGAGATCCGACATAGGGGATGAAGGTCAGAAGCCCTGCAATAGCGCCCACGATCAGTCCGAAGCTCAGCCCAGTCATCATCAGCGCAATCGAATAGAAGCTGCCGAGAATAACACATACGGTCAGCTGGCCCCGCACAAAGGACGCCAGTACGCGGTCGATCTGATAGGCGAGATCTCGGATGACCGGCGCATGATCGCGCGGCAGCAACGCGTCGATCCGGGCGATCATGTTGTCCCAGTCCAGTAGCAGATAGAAGGCCACAACCGGGACTACGATAATGAAGATCGCAGCGTTGATGACCGACACGGCAGACGCGAGGACCTGGTTTAATAAAGCGCCGCCCTTGGACTGAATGAAAGCTGCGAAACTGGCGAGCGATTGGCGCAGAGTTGAGTCCGGATCTTCGAGCGCTGGGAAGCGTTCTGACAGGCCCGATTGCAGTTGCCGGGACAGTTCCGGGGCGGCATTCACCAATGCCAGCAACTGATCGATCATAAGGGGGATGACGATCAGGGCTGCGAGGACAAAGATGACGATCGTAATAAGCGAGATCGTGATTGTCGCCAGAATGCGTGAAAGTCCCAAACGTTCCAGCGCATCGGCAAGCGGATCGAGGGAATAGGCCAGGGCGCCACCCACCAGAAAGGGTAGGATGACGTCACCAAGCGCCCAGAGCAGAAGTAGGAACACCGCAGCGGCGATCCCCCAATACACGGCTTGTTGTCTTACTGGCAGTCCCATGCGCGCCTTACCTTCCTAGATTGCCTTAGACATGGGCCGTGGCGCAGGAAAGAGCAAGCAGTTGGCTGGGAAACCCTGCGCCCGTCTTGCCCGTTCAAGACCAATCGCCTAGACGAAACCCAAATCAGTCACCGCCCGAGAGAGAGCCCATGCGCCTGACCCGTTACTTCCTGCCCGTCCTCAAGGAAACGCCCGCCGAGGCGCAGATCGTCAGCCACCGCTACATGCTCCGTGCCGGCATGATCAAACAGGCCAGCGCCGGAATTTATTCCTGGCTGCCTCTGGGCTTCAAAGTGCTCAAGAAAATCGAAGATATCGTCCATGAAGAGCAGATCCGTGCGGGCCACATCCCGATGCTGATGCCAACGCTTCAATCGGCCGATCTGTGGCGCGAAAGCGGACGCTATGACGACTATGGCCAGGAAATGCTGCGGATCACCGACAGGCATGGGCGCGACATGCTGTACGGCCCGACAAACGAAGAGCTGATCACGGACATCTTCCGTGCCAATGTCACCAGCTACAAAGACCTGCCCCTGACGCTCTATCACATCCAATGGAAGTTCCGCGACGAAATCCGCCCCCGCTTTGGTGTGATGCGTGGCCGCGAGTTCTACATGAAGGACGGATACAATTTCGATCTGACCAAGGAAGACGCGCTGCATGCGTATAACCGTCACCTCGTCAGCTACCTGCGCAGCTACGAACGCATGGGGTTGCAAGCTATCCCAATGCGCGCAGATTCCGGCCCGATCGGCGGCGATGACACCCACGAATTCCTGGTTCTGGCAGAAACGGGCGAGTCCGAGGTGTTTTACGACAGCGCCGTGACCGATCTGACCTTTGGTGATCGCGAGATTGACTATGACAGCGTGGAGCAATGCCAGGCGATCATGGAAGAGTTCACCACCAAATACGCCCGCACCGATGAAACCCATGATGAGGCTGCGTTCAACGAGATCCCCGAAGAGCGGCGCCGTGTGGCGCGGGGTATCGAGGTTGGCCAGATCTTCTACTTTGGCACGAAGTATTCCGAGGCCATGGGGGCTTCTGTGCAGGACAAGGACGGTAATAAGGTTCCCGTTCACATGGGCAGCCACGGCATCGGCGTGTCACGCCTTCTTGGGGCGATCATTGAGGCCAGCCATGACGATAAGGGTATCATCTGGCCCGAGGGCGTCACACCGTTCCATTGCGGCATTGTAAACCTCAAGCAGGGCGATGGGGATACCGATGCGGCGTGCGAAGGTCTCTATGCAGCTCTGACCAAAGCCGGGCTGGAACCGCTTTACGATGATCGGAACGAGCGGGCAGGGGGCAAATTTGCCACGATGGACCTGATCGGTTTGCCATGGCGCATCACCGTGGGGCCAAGGGGTCTGAAAAACGGTGTTGTCGAGCTGACCTCGCGCAAAACCGGCGAAAGCGTTGAGCTAAGTGCGGAGGATGCCGTGGCACGCGTCGTAGAGATTTACGCAGGCGTTTGAGGCCTATCGGATGGCTGAGCGTTTGGTACTTGCGCGCTGCGATTATGGATTTGCTGATTTACAATACAAACCGCTTGTTTGCTGCGCGTCTTCGGGCGATCGCATTTGCCTGCGCCGGATAACTCTCCGAACCTAAGCTATTGCAAACGGTGACAGCAATGTTGATGCTGAAACGGTGGTAACTGAAACTGAATTCACCTTCGCAGCACTGACCGGTTCTGCACGTAGGCACATCCGTGTTTTTCAGATCCACCAGTTCCTTGACCGTTTTGCGATGGGCTTGACGGTCGCGGTTGTTGCTTTGGCGTTGACCGACCGCGGAATGGACCTCTTTCAAATCTCGCTTCTTTTTGGGGTCTACGCGCTCATGACGATGGCGATGGAGCTACCTTTTGGCGGCCTAGCCGACAGCATTGGCCGCAAGCCAGTTTTTTTGATGGCAGTCGTCGCAAGCTTGATGTCGCTTGCGCTCTTTCTCTCGACACGTGACTTCTATGTTCTCGCACTCTCATTTGCATTTATCGGCTTTGGGCGTGCGCTTCGCTCAGGTACGCTTGATGCGTGGTTCGTAGAAACCTTCAAAGCTGCTGCGCCAAATGTGGATGTCCAGCCCGCACTGGCCAAAGCGCAATGGGCAAATGCGGTTGGCTTGGCTACTGGTGCCGTCCTTGGAGGATTTCTGCCTGATATGTTCGGCCCTGTCGCGGAACGCCTCGGGTTTAGCGTTTATGATGTGTCGTACGTGGCAAGCTTCGGTGTGATGCTGGGCGTCTTTGTTTTCACTATGTTGGCCATTGTCGAAAACGCGCGCCCATTGAGCATCTCTACACTCAAGCACAGTTTAGCAAATGTCCCATCACTTACAAAGGACGTGAGCCTTTTGGCCCTGCAACACCCCGCACTGACAATACTTCTGGCAGCGTTAGCGTTCTTTCTGATGGCCACAAACCCTGTTGAAGTGATCTGGCCGACCCATGCAATACCCATGTTGGATGAGGGCTTCGCTAACACCGTTATTGGTGTCATAACCGCGACCTATTTCTTCTCAGTCGCTCTTGGCGCCTGTCTATCTCCATACATCAGCCGGATATTCCAGCGGCGACACGCCATAACGCTTGCGGCGAGTTTCGCTTGTTTGGCAATCGTTCAGATCGCATTGGCATTGCAAGGCGGAATCATTGGCTTTGTGATGGTATTCGTCCTGTATTCTGTGATCCTTGGTGTCAGTGAAACGCCTGCGAGCAGCATTCTTCATAGCCATGTAGAAGACTGCCAGCGCTCGACCATGCTGTCGCTCAGATCGTTGATACAACAGTTGGGGGCTGCATCGGGTCTGGTTCTGGCCGGAGGCGTTGCTGAAATCTACTCTACACCCATAGCATGGTGTGTCGGGGCCGGAATTTTGTTCGTAGCTGTTGTGTTGACCCTGATTTTGGCCAGACGACTGGTCTCGGCTGCCGAGAGCTGACAATTGATGGCCCCGTTGTTTGGGGCAACTTCGCCATGAACGTGCCTAGAGTCGATAGGTTGCGAATTTCCATATGCCTGCACGCGCAGGCTTTACAGTTTCTCACGTCACAGGATCTTAACCACCGCCCATCGGATCCGGGGCGGGCTGCGATATGAAATCGCTGTGAGCACCAAACAAGACTGGGTTCTCCTTGAGGCTATCACCCTCGGGATTCCCGAACCAGATGCGACGACCCGGGCAGCGTTCCGGGAAGGGGTCGAAAATCGCGGCAATCCGCTTCGGTTTTAAAGCTATCATGGACATCCTTCGGAGATGGTGCCGCTTATTTCCTTATCTTTCATACTAAGCAAACCGTCGACCGGACCACACTTCGTGTACGCAATTTGCTGTACCCGAGCGCGACGCCGCCCTATCGTTGTGCGATGAAAACGATCCTCGCATTTGGCGACAGCCTCACCTTCGGCGCGCCACCCGACGCTGGTCTGCGCCATGCCCGTAGCGACCGCTGGCCCATCGCCCTGCAAAACGGTCTCGGTCTCAGCTATGAGGTGATTTCCGAGGGGCTGAATGGGCGCACGACCGTCTTTGGAGACCCAAAGGCCAGCTATCTGCGCGCAGGCTGCGATGTGCTGCCGACGCTCTTGCACAGTCATCAACCGCTCGACCTTTTCATCGTGATGTTGGGGATCAACGATATCATGGTGGCTGAAAAATCGGCGCGCGCGGCTCTGCGCGGGGTGACCCGGCTTGTCGAGATTGTGCGAAATCATCCCTATCTCGACCCATCTTGGGTTCCTCAGATCCTGATCGTCTCGCCGCCATGCCCGGTTCAGGACAGCGAAGGCTGGTTTACCGCGCGCGATCTTGAAGAGCCCAGAAAGCTCGCGGGATACCTTAAGGGTCTCGCAGATGAAGCGGGCTGCGGGTTCTTCGATGCGGCCAGCGTAACTTCAGGGGCTTTGCCTGATGGGGTACATCTTGACGCGCTGGGAAGTCGGGCACTTGGGGAGGCGCTTGTGGACCCTGTCAGGACCCTTTTGGGATAGCGCTGGGTCGCGTCTTGCAGTTTTCTCTAATGTCTAAATATTATGCAAATGCGCTGATTATGTGATTACATCCTAATCGTTTTGCAATTTGATGTATTCTTAGGCGGTCAATTCTCTCTTTGCTTCTTTTCCTCGCGCGTGACTGCCGCTTTTTGCGGCACCAACTTGAGGTATGGAAAAGGGGGGAACGCCATGAACGGTGCAGATACCGCATGGATTATCGTTGCAACGGCTTTGGTGCTGTTCATGACATTGCCGGGGCTGGCCTTGTTCTACGGGGGGCTCGTGCGGGCCCGGAACGTGCTCAGCGTTTTCATGCATTGCTACGCCATCGCATGCCTGATGAGCATTCTTTGGTTCGTCGCGGGCTATTCTATTGCTTTTGGTGGCGGAACGACCGGCTTCTGGGGCGGCTTGGATAAGATGTTCTTGTCCGGGATCGATGCGGAAACCCTCTCAGGCACCCTGCCAGAAGTTCTCTTTTTCGCCTTCCAGATGACATTCGCGATTATCACGCCTGCGCTGATTGTTGGCGCGTATGTTGAGCGGATCGGATTTGGGTTCGTTCTGCTCTTCTCGGCCCTCTGGATGCTGCTGTGCTATGCGCCTGTTGTCCATTGGGTCTGGGGAGGTGGGATGTTGGCAGATGGCGGCATCTTCGGAGAGACCGGTGTGCGGGACTTCGCGGGGGGTATCGTCGTGCACGAAACCGCAGGCATCGCGGCGCTTTTGCTGGCAGTTTTCCTTGGCCGCCGCCGCAATTCGACCACACCTCCGCATTCGCCTGGTTTTGTTATGATCGGCGCTGCGATGCTGTGGGTCGGGTGGTTCGGATTTAACGGTGGATCGCAGTTGGCAGCTGATGGCGGTGCAGCCATGGCGCTGACAGTCACCCATATTTCTGCTGCGGCCGCATCGCTTACCTGGGCTCTGTGGGAAAAGATCAAGTTCGGCAAAGCTTCACTCGTGGGCATCGTTACAGGTACAATCGCAGGCCTGGCGTCCATCACCCCAGCATCCGGGTTCGTGGGACCTGTGGAAGCGCTCATCATCGGGTCGATTGCGGGGGTCTTATGTCAGGAGGCCGTGAACCTGATCCGAAACGGTCTGAAGATCGACGACACGCTGGATGTGTTCGCTGTCCACGGTGTCGGCGGTATATTCGGCACATTGATGATTGCGGTTTTCGGGGCTGGCAGCTTTGTTGCGCAGGCTGGCGGCCTTGTCGTCGTCGGGGTTTATACCATTGTTGTGACTGTGGTTCTGATCAAGCTGGTGGGACTGGTCACGCCGCTGCGCGTAGATGAAGAGACCGAAGTCAATGGTCTCGACCTGAGCGTTCACGGTGAACGAGCCTACGACAACGCATCGTAGTCTTTGAAAAGCGAAATTCAAAAGGCCCGGCAGGTGTCGGGCCTTTTTCTTTTCTGCAACCAGTCACGTCTAGTTGGCTGGGGGCGCGCCTTTGATCAGACGTTTTGCAAGGCGTGCAGGGGCCTTGATACGTGACGGACCGGAAAAAATCAGTTCCTGATAGGACTGTGGATTGCGCTTTGAAATCGCGTGGATCGCATTGGCTTTCAGACCATCCCAATGGGGCGAGGTCCCGGGCGTCTTCTGGCGAAGCCCCATTTTGCGCAGCAGGAAGTTGCTTTGGTAGGTGTAGGCGCGTCGATCGATTTGCTTGGTACAGAATACAAGCGACACACTGACAGAAGGCTGGTCCCCGTTCTTTACCCAGTGTCCGGCAAGCGAAGGATGGTGCACCGCTGTGCCGGGGGTCAGGTGGAAGACCTTGCCATGATGGTCCATGTCCTTACGGTACTGCGCGGCGTCAATCTTGCCGAAATAGAACCGCTCAATTTCATTGTCTGGAAGATTTTCGCGGCTTGAAGGATCATACACACAGACTTCCTTCTCGCCATACACCTGGCACAAGAAGTTTTCCTCGTGATCGATGTGATAGGGCGCTGCGACGCCTGGCGAAGAAATGAAGGCGGTCATCTGTGCGTGGGTGATGTTCTCGCGGAACGGGCGTCCCAGCATATCCTCGATCTGTTGTGTCGCCGCATCGAGAAATTCAACATATTCAGGATCGGCTTCGTTCAGCGCCGACACTTTCATCCAGCTGTTTTGTTCACCGATCGATTCAATTGCTTTGGCAACCTGTTTGACTGTTGGCATCGCGCCCCAACCTGCGCCGATATCATTCTGTCCCTGGCGTGCCATAAAGCGGTGGCCGCGTCCCTGTTCGATCAGCTGCTCTGCGGCGCGCGCAAGTCTGGGGAGCGTAAACAGCTGGCTGTCAACAAAACTGTGGTTCAACATGAAAGGAAGCTTGGTAAAGTCCTTGCGAAACACTTCAGCATCGCAGGAAAAGATTGCTTTCTGATCTTGGGTGATGTTTTGCGGGCTGAACTCATTATCTTTCGGCATTTCCATTCCCTCACAATCTGTTCACCGTATTCCTAGCTTCACTCGGATCGAACGCGCAAAAACTTGAAGAAAATTGCGTCTTATTCCCGCTGATTGCGAAACGAACCGTCCAGTAACCTGGTCTTAGGGGTGCGTGCCGAAACAATGTGATCCTACAACATGCGTTCTTGGCAGAGCACGATTTCGTGCATTTGCCCTCCTTGAGGCGCCAAAGCTTGACCTCCTGCACGTCAAGCCTCACGGTCCGTCCGAGCAGCTCAGACCGGAGGCCGCAATGGCCAGATCAAAAGGCAATACCCCAGGCCCGTTTGCCCCTTTCGAGTGGATGATCGCCTGGCGATATTTGCGAGCGCGCCGTGCGGAAGGTGGGGTTAGCGTGATGACCTGGATCAGCCTGATCGGCATCACCTTGGCGGTGTTCGCACTGATCGCGACACTGGCAGTGCGTTCAGGCTTCAGACATGAGTTCGTTGGCACAATCCTTGGCGCCAACGCCCATGTGACGGTCTACACAACGTTGCGTGTGACAGAGACCGGCCAGACCACACGCGCCATCGAAGACTACGAAGACCGCGCAGCCCGCCTGGCTGCATTGCCCTTCGTGACACGCACAGCACCCTTGGTGCGCGGTCAGGTGATGTCGACCCTGCGCAACCGAAATGCCGGGGTCGAGGTTTTTGGCATCTCGGAAAGCGATCTCAACAGTCTTCCGGGGATAGTAGATCCGCAGTCCGAACAAGGGGATTTGAACCGCTTTCCAGAGGGGATCTCGATCGGTTCAGGGGTCGCTTTGCAGCTCAATGCCGTTGTTGGGGATCGCATCAAGCTGATCAGTCCGGATGGGGTTCGAACGGCCTTTGGGACAAGTCCACGCGTCAAATCCTACGAGGTGGTTCACATCTTCAGCGTCGGGCGTTTCGACATCGACCGAACCCGGATCTATATGCCCTTTGCCGAAGCGCAGGCGTATTTCAACAGAGGCGATACCGCAGATGAAATCGAGGTGATGGTCAAGGATCCTGACGCCATCGATGACTATCTGTTGCCGATCCTGAATGCAGGCGGCCAGGACACGTTGCTCTGGACCTGGCGTGACGCGTCCGGGTCGTTCCTGCGCGCGCTCGATATCGAGGACAACGTGATGTTCATTATACTGTCGATCCTCGTGCTGATCGCTGCGATGAACATCGTCTCGGGGCTGATTATGCTGGTGAAAAATAAGGGGCGAGACGTGGGTATCCTGCGTACGATTGGGCTAAGTGAGGGATCGATCCTGCGGGTCTTCTTTATCTGCGGGGCGTTCACGGGCCTGATTGGCACCGCAGCTGGAGTAGTTTTAGGGTGCCTCTTTGCAATCTACATCGAACCTATATTTTCGTTTGTGAACTACGTGGCAGGCGGCGGCGTTTGGGATCCGTCCATCCGGGGCATCTACGAACTTCCCGCGCGCCTCGAATTCGGGGATGTGATGTCCGCCGTGATCTTGTCCTTGGGGTTGTCCTTTGTCGTGACAATCTTTCCGGCACGGCGTGCCGCACGCATGAACCCTGTTGAGGCGCTGCGGTATGAGTGAGCCTGTGCTCCGCCTTCAGGGCATCGAGAAAAGCTACCGGGATGGTGACATTGCCGTGTTGCGCGGCGTGGACCTGTCCCTGCAGCCGGGCGAAGTGGTTGCACTGGTTGCGCCGTCAGGGGCCGGAAAGTCGACCCTACTGCATATTGCTGGGCTCCTGGATACGCCCGATTCGGGCTCAGTCAATTTAGGCGGTGTGGATATGACGGGCTTACCTGATCGGGCCAGAACTGCAGCACGCCGCCGTGACATCGGGTTTGTTTATCAATTTCATCACCTGCTGCCGGAGTTTACGGCGGCCGAGAACCTCGTTTTGCCGCAGCTCGCAAACGGTGTTGGTCGTTCTGATGCAGAGGGCAGGGCGCGAGGGCTTCTGGACAGCGTGGGAATTGGTGCCCGTGCCGATCATCGTCCAGCCGCCTTGTCCGGGGGGGAACAGCAGCGTGTTGCCATGTGTCGCGCTTTGGCGAACAGACCAAAGTTGCTTTTGGCAGATGAGCCCACAGGCAATCTGGACCCCGAAACATCCGACCTTGTATTCGGGGCATTGATGGGTCTTGTGCGCGAGACGGGGCTGTCGGCATTGATCGCTACGCACAATCATGATTTGGCCGGACGCATGGACCGTACGCTCAGGCTGGAGCATGGGGCGCTGGCGTGAGGAAACGTCACATTGGATATGTGTAAAAGCGAAAGAGGCTGTGCAAATGGTTGAGGTCAGCGAAATTCGCGACGTGTGTGCGCGTGCTCTGGAGAAAGCCGGAGCGGAGCCTTGGGTTGCACAGCATGTAGCGGATGCAACAGCCCGGGCTGAGCAGATTGGCAATACGATCTGCGGTTTGAGTTACATGGAAAGCTACTGTGGGGCGTTGGGCACAGGGCGCGTGGACGGGTCGGCAGAGCCTGTCGTCGAGGTACTACGCCCGGGCTCGATCCGGGTCGATGCGCAGCAGGGCTTTGCGCAACCTGCCTTCGTCCGGGGATTACCGACTGTTGTAGAAGCCGCGCGCACCAATGGTATCGCAGCACTTGGGATTTCCAATTCTCACACCTGCACGTCGCTTGGCTATTTTACGGAACAGATCGCTACTGAGGGTCTGTTGGCGCTGGGCTTTACCAACGCGTCACCTGTTGTGGCCCCTCCGGGCGGATCGATCCCGGTGATCGGCACAAACCCGGTGGCGTTTTCTGTGCCAGACGGGGCGGGCGGTGTTGCTCTGCATTTTGATGCGGCAACCTCCAACGTTGCGCTGGGCGCAATCAAGGATGCAAAGGCGGCCAAGCAAGCGATCCCGGAAGGCTGGGCCGTTGGTCCTGACGGCGCGCCCACAACCGATCCGGCAGAGGCGCTTAAGGGGGCGTTGACCTCGCTTGGTGGACCGAAGGGGTTCGGTCTGGGTCTGATTGCGGAAGTGCTTGCCGCAGGCATGACGGGGTCCGTGAATTCCGTTGACGTAGCGGGGCTCAAGCTTGCCGATGGCGCGCCACACAATCTGGGGCAGTTCTATATCGTGGTTGATCCCGGAACCTCTCCGGAGTTTTTTGCACGTCTTGGACGCCTAACGGGTGCCATCATCGATCAACCTGGTACGCGGGTTCCCGGCACAACGCGGGGCCGTGCCGAGGCGGTTTCGGTGAACGAGAAGGATTGGGGCAGCGTGCGCGCCTTGGCTGGTCTTTAGACTGTAGCCTTATCAAAGAAGCTCTCGTTTTCCCGATCAAAGCCAAGTCAGCCTAAGAGGGGGCGGTAGATATACCCTCCGCTGTCGGCGGAGAACGCGGAAGAACCGCTCGCGCCGTGTATAATAGGTTCGGACAACCAGTTCTCCGAGAAGGTTTCAAGATCCGTACTGACGTACAAGCCGACGATGATTTTTTCTTCGGTGGCGTTATCGACAGTGAAGGGCCCTTCCAAACCGGACTACGCAAGAGCGAGGCCTGTGAAGCTTGCGGGGCTGAGCGCAGCGGCGGACAAAAAGGAGTAAGGTCTGTGCGTGTGGGACCTCTCCATTTTCATTGAGATCGTGTAAGGCGGGCATGCGATAGAGGTGCGAGATGCCGGAAAATGCAAGATATGTGATATTTGTGCAGATACAGTTCTGGCGTATATACTTCGTATACTCTAGTTTTGGGGGTGCAGTGTGGCTCTATTTGCGGCTTTGCGGGCCTCTTCGGACAGACCGAGCCGTTCATACACTTTAGCCAGCGCGCGGTTCGTGGGGATTGCATTCGGTTCATATCCACGTCGCATTTCAAGCATCTGCTGGGCGAGGCTATCGCGCCCGGACCGGATCACCGCATCGAGTAAAATCTGTTCGAAGAGATCTCGTTGCGCGTGACTGCCGCCACATTCCAGCATGCGCCCGGTGGTCATGCCAAGGTGTTTCACAGCAACCTCATAATCGCCTTTGACATGGGCCATCAGACCTTCTGCGGCAGACAACGCCACCTCTGACCAGACAGGATCGACACCGGGCGATGTTGCATGCCCGCGCAGGTTTTCCATCAGCGTTTCGGCTTCGCTTCGGCCGGCCCGTGCGAGCCCGTAAAGATATTGAAGGGTCAGAAACGGGTTCACGAAATCATGGGTTCGGGCAGCCAGATAGCTCGCCACATTCCGCCACCGATCACCGACATCCACGCCGGCCAGTTCCAGCCTTGCCAGCAGCGATACGGCCCCGATCTGGTCTTGGCTGTAGTCCTTCCATACTCCCCAGACCTGACTGTCATAGGTGGATAAAGCGTCGTCGAAACGACCCAGCGAGATGAAGAACAAAGCTTGATGCCACCAGTTATGCGTGATCATGAAACTGTTCAGATCGGTCCATGTGTCAGCGACATCGGCCAGAAATTGACGCCCTTCTTCGATGCGCCCTTGGGTCAGCATCACATGGGCAAGCGCATGATGTGCCCATGGTTCCTTGCGCCTTAAATCCACGGCTTTCCAGGCTGCTGCTTCAGCATCATCGAGCAGATGGCACTGTTCGTATCCGAAGGCGGCCATGCCGTGGGCATAGGCGATCTCGGGCGCGGCACGTCTTCCGTGCTCGGCAAGCGCCAGCATCCCGGCTGCATTGCCACGGTTAAATTCGTGATACTGCGCGATCTTGATCAGGGTCAGATCGCGCGGAAAGGCCCGGGCTGCGTCCTGACCCAAACGATAGACTCGCGCCATGTCTCCATCGACCCATGCGCGTGTCAGGGCAATTGTCGCCAGTTCGCGCTCTGAAAGTTGAGAGGCTGTGGCTTCAGCGCGTTTCAGATAGGGCAACGCATTCTCTGGGGCGCCGGGGTCTTCGGCGAACATATGCAGCATGGCGGCGTAGGTATTTGCCAGCCCATGCCCGGGTTCCGCATCTGCGGCCTGCAGAACGTTCACGGCCCGCGTTTCATAGGCCAGAAATCCCTGACAGAAATCATCTATCGCAAGCCGGGTTGTTTCTGTCCCGCCGGTGATCGTGTTGCCGAGCCAATCTTCCATGAAAGTTCCCGCGCGATTGTGGTCTTGTCAGATTGTTTTGACAGGTTCACCATATGGTTCAAGACCTTGTCCGAGAACCCTTATCATGTCTCGAATTGTCACGCTGACACTGAACCCGGCGCTCGATCTTTCGACCGAGACTGAGAAGGTCATGCCGGGCCCTAAGTTAAGGTGCGGGGCGCCTCGGATCGATCCCGGGGGTGGCGGGGTCAATGTCAGCCGCGCAATTTCAAAGCTGGGCGGAGAGAGCCTTTGCGCCGTCGCCGCGGGCAGATCCGCAGGGGCGACGCTTTTGAGACTGCTGAAGGCCGAAGGGTTGGAGGCCCGTGATCTGGGACTTGATCTGCCGACCCGCGATAGCCTGTCGGTGATCGAAACCTCTACAGGCGCGCAATATCGGTTTGTGATGCCGGGACCGGACTGGCAGGCCGATCACATCGGGCATGCGATTTCCCGCATCGAAGGCTGGTGCGCGAATGGCGATTTTCTGGTGTCATCCGGAAGTCTGCCGCCGGGTGTCCCGGATACGGTATTTTCTGATTTCAACGACTGGATGCTGGGGCGCGGGGTGAAAATGGTGCTCGACACTTCAGGTCCGGCTCTGGCTGTCGCTGCTGCGCGGCGCGGGCTTTATGCGCTGCGTATGGATGGGGCGGAGGCTGAAATACTTGCAGGCAGACCGTTGCAGGATGTGACTGCAAGCGCTGAATTCGCGGTCCGCATGGTGGCCGAAGAGGTTGCTGAGGTTGTTCAGATCGCGCGGGGCGCCGAAGGCACGGTAATCGCGCAAAGCAGTGGTGTCTGGCACTGCGCCCCACCTAAGGTAGAGATGGTCAGCGCGGTAGGGGCCGGTGACAGCCATGTGGCGGGCTTTGTTCTGGGGCTGGCGCAGGGGCTCGATCCGGTATCTGCCTGTATTCAAGGGGTTGCAGCAGCTGCGAGTGCGGTCACAACGCCCGACACAGCACTTTGCGAGCGTGAGGCGGCGGCAGCTTTGGCGAAGAGGGTTGTGGTCAAACGGTTGTGATCCGGATCAAGGCAGTTTCGCTCTAATCGCGGCAATGCGGTGATCCAAGCCGAAAGGGGTCAGACTTTGCTGACCATGCGCAGTGTGGCGGATCTGGTGGTGTATTAGCTGGGGGTGCGGGAGCGGACGACTAAAGCAAATTCGGCGATGGACTTGACCAAGGCCTAAACATCCAACTCCTCGACAAACCGCGCATTGGCCTGAATATATTCGAACCGTTTCTCGGGTTTTTTGCCCATCAGCCGTTCTACCAGATCTCCGGTCTCTCCCGGCTCGTCCTCATCGATGGACACCCGGATCAGCTTGCGCGTTGCAGGGTTCATGGTGGTGTCTTTGAGATCTTTTGCATCCATCTCGCCCAGACCCTTGAAGCGAGAGACGTCAATTTTCCCTTTCCCGCCCAGACCTTTGTCGAGCCAGGTGTCGCGCTCGGTCTCGTCCAGACAGTAGACGCGCTTGGCCCCTTGGGTCAGCCGGAAGAGCGGGGGGCAGGCCAGATAGAGATGCCCTTGATCAATCATGGGCCGCATCTGGGTGAAGAAAAACGTCATTAAAAGGGCTGCAATATGGGCCCCGTCCACATCTGCATCGGTCATGATGATGATCTTGTCGTAGCGCAGATCCTCGACATTGAACCGTGATCCCAGCCCCACGCCCAAAGCTTGCGTCAGATCGTTGATCTCCTGATTTGACCCCAGCTTGGAGGAGGCTGCACCCAATACGTTCAGGATCTTTCCGCGCAGGGGCAAAAGGGCCTGTGTCTTGCGGTCGCGTGCCATCTTTGCCGACCCGCCTGCGCTGTCACCCTCCACGATGAACAACTCGGTTCCGGCCCGGTTCGTGGCCGAACAATCCACCAGTTTGCCGGGCAGGCGCAGCCGTTTGGTGGCTGATTTGCGTGCGGTTTCCTTTTCCTGCCGGCGGCGCAGGCGCTCTTCGGCGCGCAAAACCATGTAGTCGAGGATCGCGCCAGCAGATTTCGTGTCCGCCGCAAGCCAATTGTCGAAGTGATCGCGCACCGAGCCTTCGACCATGCGCGCGGCCTCGGTCGTGGCCAGTCGGTCCTTGGTCTGGCCGACGAACTCTGGCTCGCGAATAAAGCAACTCACCAGAGCCGTGCCGCCGCCCATCAGGTCGTCCCGCGATATTTGTGCGGCTTTGCGATTGTTCACAAGCTCCCCATAGGCGCGCAGGCCCTTCAGGATTGCTGCCCAGAAGCCCTGTTCATGGGTGCCGCCTTCGGGGGTCGGGATTGTGTTGCAGTAAGACTGGATCATGCCGTCCCGCGAGGGTGTCCAGTTTATCGCCCATTCGACAGAGCCCGGCGCGTTGAACTTCTCGCCAAACTCCACCTTCCCGGCAAAGGGCTGGTCGGCATAGGTCGCGGCCCCTTCAAGTGTTTCGTTGAGATAGTCAGACAGGCCGCCTGGAAAGTGAAAGATCGCTTCGGTCGGGGTCTGGCCATCGTCAATAGCGGATTTCCAGCGGATTTCGACGCCCGAAAACAGGTAGGCCTTTGAGCGTGCCAACTTCATCAGGCGGGCGGGCTTCAGAGACAGTTTACCGAAAATATCGGCGTCTGGATGGAAAGTGACGGTCGTGCCGCGCCGGTTCGGGGCGGGACCGACCTTTTCGACGCCGCCCAAGGGCAGCCCGCGCGAGAACTCTTGCGCGAACAGCTCACGATTGCGCGCCACTTCAACCCTGAGGGTGTCCGACAGCGCGTTGACCACAGAAATCCCCACGCCGTGCAGGCCGCCGGAGGTTTGATAGGCTTTGCCTTCGAATTTGCCCCCCGCATGAAGCGTGCACAGGATCACCTCAAGCGCGCTTTTGTCGGGAAACTTGGGGTGGGGATCAACTGGTATGCCGCGGCCATTGTCCCGGATGGTACAGGCGCCATTTTCATGCAGCTCGATCTCGATCCGGCTGGCATGGCCCGCGACAGCCTCGTCCATCGAGTTGTCTAGAACCTCGGCCACCAGATGGTGCAAGGCACGCTCATCCGTGCCGCCGATATACATACCGGGGCGTTTGCGTACAGGCTCCAGCCCCTCAAGCACCTCGATGGAGGAGGCGTCATAGGTCTCTTGGGTGGCGGCGCCAGATAGAAGATCGTTACCCATGTCTGCTCTGTTTTGTTTGGTTAGAGGCATTAAAGCAGGGTGCGCGCTCGGCGGGAAGGGGGGGTGCGCAGTTGTCCACAGTTGCCTGTACCGCTCACGGACACAAGCTGCTGCATTTTCTTCAGAAATTGACCGATCGCAAGGACAGTATTCTCCGCGCAGGATAGCGCGGAAATTAAGGTTCTGACGATTTTTCGACTGGAAGGGTGGCCATCGCTCAACAGTGTCGCTTTTCAGGCGCTTGGCGGCGACTGCCCTTTGGGTCATGCGTATCCTTGAATGCAGGCGAAATGCGGCGTCCTGTGCGGTGCTGGAGTATACCGAAACTGTGATGGCAAAGATCGGACTTTGCCCGGAACACGTGCGGACGTCACGCAGGCTCGCGCATTGCCCGGCGCAATAGGCGAAACTTTTCTGCTCTTTGAAGTCAGAACAGTCTGCAAAGCGGCAGTAGTTCGCGCAACCAAGGCTCCCTGCGCGGCTTGCGCCCCGGGGGTGCGGCCCCTACTTTCGGCGCATGCGTATGTTTGCATTTCCCTTGGCCGCCCTGCTGGCCTTGTTCCCGGCTCAATCCGGCGCACATCCGCATATCTTTGTGGACACGTCGATCCAGTTTTTGTTCGACAGTGACGAACAGCTCGCAGGCGTTCGTATCATATGGATTTATGATGAGCTTTATTCGCTGCTCATTACTGAAGATCTTGGGTTGGATCAGGATTTTGACGGGCAACTCACCTCGGACGAAGTCGAGAAGCTGTCAGGCTTCGATATGAATTGGGATGAAGGATTTGCAGGAGATGTCAGGGGCTTTTCGAACGAGCAAGCGCTTGATTTGTCTCGCCCCGTAGAATGGAGCGCGACCTTCGAGGAAGGTAAGATCATCACGACCCATGTCCGGGCCTTGGCTGAGCGGGTTGATCCGCGTGATACCGAATTGGTGTTCCGTATTTATGACCCGACATTCTACACAGCCTATTCCGCGACCGAGATCCATCTGGTCGAGGGTGCCCCAGATTGCTTTGCAGAGGCAAAACGCTTCGATCCGGAAATTGCCTACGCCTATTTGGAAGACCGCTTGGACGAGGCGGAAGCTGCGGGGATGGATGTCGAGATGAATTTCCCGGCGGTTGGCGCGATCTTTGCCGATGAGGTACGGCTGATATGCGCACCATAACCCGCCCGGTTGCGTTCGGCGCTGTCGCCCTTGTGCTTGCCTTCGGGATTTGGCTTTGGACAGGCGGCATGGACGAACTTGCCCGTTGGGCTGCTGCTGCACAACGCGACGTCCAGAATGGTATGGCCAGAAGCCTTCGCGCCCTGCGCGCAGGTGATCCGGCCGCGCTGACCACATTGATGTCTGTCTGTTTTGCTTATGGATTTTTTCATGCGGTCGGACCGGGGCATGGCAAGATGCTGGTCGGCGGCTACGGTGTTGCCGAAAAGGTGCCGTTGGGGCGCTTGTCCATTGTTGCTCTGGCGGGATCTCTGATGCAGGCGGTCAGTGCGATTGTTTTGGTGGCAACAGGAGTTTGGCTTCTGGGCCTGACGCGCGCCCAGATGACAGATGCGGGGGATTATTGGCTCGCTCCTGCAAGCCTTGCTGCGATTGCGCTGGTCGGCGTATGGCTGGCTATTCGCGGGATGCACAGGCTGCTTGGTGCATCCCAACGCGCGCATTTTCAGGCACATGATTACGACGGGCATGCGCCTATCTCAGACGGGGGTGTTTGCGAAACCTGCGGGCATGTTCATGCCCCTGATCCAGGAGAGGTTGCGCAGGCGGCGGGGTTGCGCGCAACGCTTGCATTGATTTTGGCGATCGGGATCAGGCCGTGCACCGGTGCGCTCTTTCTGCTGATCCTTGGCTGGGGGATGGATCTGCAAATGGCCGCTATTGCCGGGGCGTTTACTATGGCACTCGGAACGGCCTCTGTGACATTGGCGGTGGCTGGAGGCGCGGTCCTGTTTCGCGAAAGCCTCGCGCGAGCCATCGGTGATGGGCAGGGGGCTGCCCGGCTTGCAAGCGTGATCGAGATCCTTGCCGGGCTTGGTGTCACCGTCCTGTCTGTTGGCTTGCTTCTGCGGCTTCTGTGAAAGGTCGCAAACGAGATTGATCCTACAGCGCGCTGCGCCTAAAGCCGCGGGATGACCATCCAACCCCTTCGCTATCGCGCCCATGTAAAATCCGCGCTTTTTCTCGCCTTGCCCCTCGCCGGAAGCCATCTTGCCCAATCCATGGTGAACGTGGCCGATACGCTTATGCTGGGATGGTACGGGGTCGAAGCGCTCGCAGCAGGTGTTCTAGGGGCCAGCACATGGTTCACCGCATCTGTTCTGGGGTCAGGGTTTGCGTTTGCGGTGATGCCCATGGTCGCCTCTGCTGCCAGTGCTGGTGATGAGGTCCAAGTCCGGCGGGTAACACGCATGGGGCTGTGGCTTGCCATTTTGTTCGGGACGCTCATTTATCCGGTCTTCTGGTTTTCTGAGCCATTGCTGCTGGCGCTGGGCCAGAAGCCAGAGATTGCGGGGCTCGCCAAGGATTACTTGCGTATTGCAGGGCTTGGCATGGTGCCTGCGCTTCTTGTTTGGGTTCTGAAAAGCTATTTAGCCGCCCTAGAGCGCGCTCAGGTCGTGCTCTGGGTTACGGTTGCCGGTGCGGTTGGCAATGCCGGGCTGAACTGGCTTTTGATCTTCGGCAATTGGGGCTTTCCGGAGCTTGGCATTAAGGGCGCTGCCTGGGCGTCGGTTGGTTTGTATCTGGTGATGACGAGCTCGCTGGCGGTGTACGCGCTGCGCGTTTTGCCCGAGCATGAGTTGTTTGCCCGATTCTGGCGTCCTGATTGGGAAGCTTTCGGGAAGGTTTTTCGCCTCGGCTGGCCGATCGGTTTCACGCATTTGGCTGAAAGCGGGCTTTTCACTGCTGCCGCGATCATGATGGGATGGATCGGAACAATCCCGCTTGCCGCGCATGGCATTGCCCTGCAAATCGCATCGATCACCTTCATGGTGCATCTGGGTCTGGGACAGGCCGCCACTGTGCGCGCAGGGCGCGCGTTGGGCAGGAAAGACCAGATCAACCTGATGCGTGGATCTATTGCGATCACTGGATTGTCACTGGGAACAATCTTTCTGACCATGATGCTGTTTCTGGGAATGCCGGAGTTTCTTATTGGTGTCTTTACCGATCCCGACGGGGCACAGCGGGCGGCGGTCATTTCAATGGGTGTTGCGCTTCTTACCATGGCTGCGCTGTTTCAGCTTGCAGACGGGTTGCAAGTGCTGGTGCTGGGGCTTTTGCGCGGCGTCCAGGACACGCGTGTGCCCATGATCATTGCAGGGTTCAGTTATTGGGCGGTTGGTGCCCCTTCAGGGTATATTTTTGGGTTTATCGTCGGCTGGGGGGCCGTTGGCATTTGGTTCGGTCTGGTGGTGGGGCTGGCGGTTGCCGCAGTCCTTCTAAGCTGGCGCTTCTGGGGTCAGCGTCATTGGACGCATCGTCTGATCGAGACCTAAGGACGGGTGTCTGCCGATCACGAAGAGGAGGAGCGCCCACTCATGCTGTCAGCTTTCTTGCGTACAAGCACCTGGCGCAGATCGTATATGGCCATAAGCAATTTGTCGGTGACCGCGTCTAACTGTTCCGGCGAGGCTTTTGATTGGACCCAATGTGCGGTCCTGTTCATGTCATCGATTGTACGGTGGATAGTATCGATCTCGCGGATGGCCAACACACTCTGCCGCTCTCTAATCCAGACCTTCATTGCGGTCATTTCGGCGTCGGTAACCTCGGCTTTATTCTGAACCTTCACTTCACTATTTCGCGTGTTCACGGTGGCAATCTGCTCCAGATCGATCCGTTTCTGTCGGGTTTCTGGTACCACGCGAAACACCGCCGCGCCGTTGTCTTTGATGCGGTAAAAGAGCTCGGGTAATTCAACTGACATGATGAAAATCCTAGGAAGTATAAGCCTCGGGCAAACTTTAGCTCAGGGGGCGTTGGCTGCCTAGCGCAAACCGGTCACGATTGGCTTTAGGCGCAAGACATGAGGTTGTATGCAATTCAAGAAATAGCTTCATTGGCGCAAAGGTTTATCGCCGGGGAAGAGGCCAGGCCATGTCAAACGCGCTTGTGCCGGAATTTGCGGTCTCTGATTTCGCAGCTTCCAAAAGGTTCTATTGTCGTCATCTGGGGTTCGCCTGCGTGTATGAGAGACCAGAGGATGGTTTTGCGTATCTGGCATTGGGCAAAGCTGAGTTGATGATCGATCAAATTGGTCAGGGTCGCAGTTTCGACAATGGGCATTTGCCGCGAACATATCCATTTGACAAAGGTGTGAATGTTCAGATCAAAGTGCCCGCCATCGCGCCAATGCTTGTTGCGCTTGATGCAGCACAATGGTCCCTTTACCTGCCGCCTGAAGAGCGCTGGTACCGCTGCGATGACACCAGATTGGGTCACCGCCAATTTGTGGTTGCTGATCCGGACGGATACCTGCTGAGATTTTACGAACCGTTGGGCGGCCGCCCAATTTCATGACGCTTGCTATTGACGCCTGCTATTGGGGCGCTCCGATGCGAGATCGTTGTGATTAGAGCTGCTATTTTAGCTCAAACCAGCACAGAAGTCCTGGATGCGCGTGCAGGCCTCGGTCAGCGCTTCGTCGCTTGTTGCGTAGCTGACCCGGAAGCATGGGCTGAGACCGAACGCGGCACCAAACACGACGGCCACACCTTTTTCTTCAAGCAAGGCGGTCGCGAACACTTCGTCATTTTCGATCAACGTACCCCCTGCGGAGGTCTTGCCGATGCAGCCTGCCACGCTGGGATAGACATAGAAGGCACCTTCCGGCTTCGGGCATTCTATCCCATCTGCCGCGTTCAACATGTCCACGACCAGATCGCGACGGCGTTTGAAGGTTACGTTGTTGGCAGGAATGAAGTCCTGCGTTCCGTTGAGCGCTTCAACGGCTGCAGCCTGCGAGATTGAGCATGGGTTTGATGTCGTCTGCGACTGGATTTTGCCCATCGCTTTGATCAGCTCTACCGGGCCGCCAGCATAGCCGATGCGCCAGCCGGTCATGGCGTAGGCCTTGGAGACACCGTTGCAGGTCAGGGTCCGGTCATAGAGCGCAGGCTCGACCTGAGCCGGTGTGCAGAATTCGAAGTCGTCATAGACCAGATGCTCGTACATGTCGTCGGTCAGCACCCAAACATGTGGGTGACGCATCAGCACATCGGTCAGCGCCTTCAGTTCGTCACGTGTGTAACCGGCACCGGTTGGGTTTGAGGGCGAGTTGAAAATGAACCATTTGGTTTTTGGAGTGATGGCTGCTTCCAGAGCTTCAGGCGTCAGTTTGTAGGAATTTTCCGCTGTAGCCATTGCGATCACCGGTTCCCCACCTGCAAGCAGGACCATGTCGGGATAGCTGACCCAGTAAGGCGCAGGGATCACCACCTCGTCTCCAGGGTTCAGCGTCGCCATCAATGCGTTGATCAGCACCTGTTTGCCACCGGTGCCCACCGTGATCTGGTTCACATCGTAATCCAGCCCGTTGTCGCGCTTGAACTTGGCCACGATGGCCTGTTTCAGCGCAGGCGTCCCGTCGGGCGCAGTATATTTGGTATCACCGGCATCAATGGCTGCCTTGGCAACCGTCTTGATATTTTCTGGTGTGTCGAAATCTGGCTCGCCTGCGCCCAATCCGATAACATCGCGGCCGGCGGCCTTCAATTCGCGTGCCTTCGTGGACACCGCGATCGTTGGTGAAGGTTTTACGCGTGCAAGACTGTCGGACAGGAAGGGCATTTGGTCGCTCCGGTGAATAAAAGGGGGGCGGCGCCCTCATAGGATGCGCTAGAAGTCCGATCAAGACGAATTCCAAGCGAGGACACAGGATGGACGATGGAAATAACTGGTTCAGCGAACAGAACGCGACGTTTGGAGATCGACTGGCCGGTGCGCGCGAAGCCGCCGGCCTGAAACAAACCGACCTTGCCAAGCGGTTGGGCGTCAAGGTCAAGACGCTTCGGTCTTGGGAAGAAGACTTGTCTGAGCCCCGTGCCAACCGCCTGACGATGGTGTCCGGCATTCTGAGTGTCTCGATGCGATGGCTGATGACCGGGCAGGGCGAAGGGCTGGATGGGCCGAGCGAGCCCACCGAAATCCCGACCAACCTGACCGAGGTTTTGACTGAGATGCGCCAGATGCGGACAGAAATGGAACAAGGCGCTGCCCGTCTTGGCCGTTTGGAAAAGCGCCTGCGCGCGTCACTTCAGGCCGAGCTATGAGCGAGACACCAGAAGCGCGACTAAAGCGAATGAAAATCCGGTCCTGGCGTCGTGGTACCAAGGAAATGGATTTGATTTTGGGGCCTTACGCTGATGCTAATCTCGCGCAGATGGATGAGGCGGCGCTCGATCTTTATGATGATCTGCTGGAGGAAAACGACCAGGACCTCTACCAATGGGTGTCCGGTCAAGGCACCCCGCCAGAGCGTTTTGCCGCGTTGATTGCCAGTCTTGTTCCGCGCTGATTTGCGGAAAAATTGTCACGATTAACGCCTTATTGGGACTTTGCCGTCATTGCTTATGCCAGAACAGCGTATCTCGAGGACGGAGACCAATATGAGCATTCATTCGCAGTTGGGTGATCCCCGCCAGATGAGTTTTCGCACAGGCTATCTTGACAGCCTGGCGCTTGTGGAGCGGATGCACCGTTTGCTGCTGGATGTGATCAAAGATGAATTTGAACGGGTTGGGGTGTTGGAAGTGAATGCCGTACAGGCCTTGCTTCTGTTCAATATCGGCGAAAATGAAGTGACGGCCGGGGAGCTGAAATCCCGGGGCTACTATCAAGGCTCGAACGTTTCATACAACCTCAAGAAACTGGTTGAGATGGGGTATATGCATCATCAACGCTGCGAAATTGACCGCCGTTCTGTTCGCGTGCGGCTGACCCCCGAAGGTCGGCGCATACGCGATATCGTTGCAGATCTCTTCACCCGCCATGCGGAAGGGATGCAGAGCAAAGGCGCGCTGGATCAAAAAGGTCTTGAGGACATCAATGTCGGATTACGCCGTATCGAACGCTTCTGGGCGGATCAGATCAGGTATATTTACTGAGTTTTGGGCCAAGGCGTTTGAAGTGGATCTGCGTCTGCCACCGCCATGCTGGCCATTTCCCGCAGCAACTTACGCTTCATGGCATCTTCGAAGTCCTGAAAGTTGATTGCAGCTTCGGTAAAGGACAAGGGGCCTGAAATAACCCGGGTTGAGTAGTAGCTGAGCAGTTCTTTGATTTCGACTTGCCTGTGATCGGAGACACCCGCGTATGTGCTGTCGTCTCCCACCACCAGCGCATTGACGGTTACACCCGCCAGATCAGGATAGGTCCGCACATCTTCGGGGTTTGGCCCATTGTTGTTCCATCCGTCCCCGGACACATCCAGTGTCAGTTGCCAGCAATCGGATTGTTGTTGAAGGGCGCGCCCACCAAAAAGAACCGCGGCCCCAAGACCTGTGCGTTCCTCGTCACTGATGCGCGTGGTCCTGCGCAAGCCTTGGGTGACATGTGAAAGAGTTTCTGCGGCGGTGATGTCAGTCCAGGGGACTAAGACCCGCTGGCGCGTGGCGTCCCCCCATTCATAGACCATCAGACGCACCGTGACGGGAGCGTAAGCAAAAATCGCAGATTGTACCTCGGCGTCTTCAAGCGCGTTCGCAAGACCATCGAGCTGCAGGCGGTATTCAAACGCATCGACGGACTGGGATACGTCCAGACCCAGCGCCAATGCCAACCAACAATTTGCCCGTGCGGCCCCCCCGATCCCAAACGCCAAGGCAAAGATGATCAGCAAACGGATCATTGCAGTGCGCCCAACACAAAGACCCCCATTTCGCGTTCGAGCTTTTGCCGCATCACACGTTCGAAGTCTTTGTAGTTATTGGCGATCTCCAGAAATGCGCCAGATCCGTGCAGAAGTTCATCGCGGTAGTAAAGATCCACGCCTTCAAGTTCACCGCCCACTGCAAGACCGTTGACCAAGATCCTGTCATAGGCCGGAAGTTCGGCATAAATCTGGGCGGGGGGACGTCCGGTGTTGGACCGACCATCTCCAGAAATATCGAGTGTTAAGGCGCCACAATCAGCAGGTGCGCGCGCAAACACCCCTTCCGCAAAGGCAAGCGCTTCACCCAGTGCGGTTCGGTCGTCGTAGCTTCGTATGCTGCTGCCAATCTTGCGCCTTACGGTCTCCAGCGCGGCCGGGTCGCGGACCCGCGTCCAGGGTAAAATCAAAGATTGCTCATCGATCCCACTCCACTCAAACACCGAAATCGCCACATGTCCGGCAGGTGAAAACAAGGCTCGCTGTACTTCGGGTGCGCCAAGTGCGGCCACCAGGCCGTCTCTTTGCAGCGCATATTCCTCAGCATCGACAGAGGTCGACACATCAAGCCCCAGAAGCAGCGCCAAACGGCATTCAGAGGCCGCCGCAGGGGTGGCCCCTAACAAAATTGCGAATGCAGCCGCCCTTACCAATGACCAGTATTTTCCATACTGATCCAGGGTTCAGCCGGGGGAAGGTCGTCCCCCTCTTGCAGAAGTTCGACCGAGATGTTGTCCGGAGAGCGCACAAACGCCATATGGCCGTCGCGCGGCGGACGGTTGATTGTGACACCGTTGTCCATCAGGTGCTGACAAACCTCGTAGATGTTGCCGACGCGGTAGGCGAGATGGCCAAAGTGTCGGCTGTCTGCAGGCAGCCCATCATCGCCGTCCCAATTATAAGTCAGCTCGACCGGGCATTCTGGCTGTCCGGGAGGTGCCATAAAGATTAGGGTAAAGCGGCCCTTTTCGTTGTCGAACCGCTTCGTTTCTTCCAACCCCAGCAATCTATAGAAGGCCATCGACGCCTCCAGATCCTTTACACGAACCATGGTGTGTAGATAGCGCAGCGTCATAACTTAAAATCCTCCGGTCACTTGCGGTAAACCTAGCGCCCTCGCGTACAACCGCAAGGCACTCTGGTTCACAAACTATCCACTGTTATCTTGGGGTATGACGCATTTTATGGTGGACCGCCGTTACGACATACACCACATTTAGAAATGTGAGGGCGGGTGGCCCCAGCCTGAGACGCGCCATTCCCAGGTCCCGCGAAGGCCCTTTCGCGGAGATCGGCACGGATCGAACCCACCCGCCTCACGCCGATACAGACGACAAAAAGGACCCGAGCATGAACGCCGAGGCCACACCGACCCTGCAAGAGACCCCCGAGGATCAGATCAAGGCCTTGCGCGCCAATCCCCAGCCAACGCTACGGGCAGTTTCCCCTGGGATGGAGCAGCACCTTTATACGCCCTACAAAGTGCTTGATCACGGCTTTGTCCGAGTTGTTGACTACATGGGCGATGATGCGGCCATCGTGCAGGCCGCACGCGTCAGCTACGGGGCAGGCACCAAGGCTGCGCGTGATGACAGTGGCCTGATCCGGTATCTAATGCGTCATTGGCATTCGACCCCGTTCGAGATGTGCGAGATCAAGCTGCACGTTAAACTGCCGGTCTTCGTGGCGCGTCAGTGGATCCGGCACCGGACCGCCAACGTCAATGAATACTCAGCACGCTATTCGATCCTCGACCGCGAGTTCTACATCCCTGCTGCCGAAGATCTCGCCGCGCAATCCGTGGTCAATAACCAGGGCCGGGGTGAGGCGCTGACCGGGGAAGAGGCTGCGCGCGTGCTGCGCTATCTGCAAGACGATGCCGCTCGAAGCTATGATCATTATGAAGAGATGATCAGTCAGGACGGCCAGCAAGGTCTGGCACGGGAACTCGCACGGATGAACCTACCTGCGAACATCTATACCCAATGGTACTGGAAGGTAGATCTTCACAATCTTTTCCACTTCCTGCGCCTGCGGGCCGACGCACATGCGCAATATGAAATCCGGGTTTATGCGGAACAGATGTGCAAGTTGGTCGCTGACTGGGTGCCCGCTGCCTACGGCGCGTTCGAAGACTACCGGATGGGCGGGGTGAACCTGAGCGCCAAAGGAATCGAGGTGATCAAACGACGTCTTTCTGGTGAAGAGGTGACCCAAGAAACGTCCGGTATGAGTAAAGGAGAATGGCGGGAGTTCGCGGCGGTATTCGCGGGATAAGCTTCAGATGTCCGCTGTAAATCATAAAGGTGATTGGCGCTTGAAGTCTGTCTTTGCGCCGACAATCCCCCATTTTTGCCGAAACTGTCTCAAAATGGGGCACAATGCCTGCTGAGGACGCCAGCTCCTGCGTCTGTTGCTTTCCAGATCGCAATACTATTGATAGCATGTGGGTAAGTCGAATTAACCCGTTTTCGGGGGGTATTTCTATGTCGCTTCGCCTGTCATTTGCCTTGGCCTTTTTGGTCAGTGGGGCAACTTCCGCTTGCGCCGATGGTCACCAACCTCGGCTTTATCCTTACAATGCCAGCGCAAATTATTGTCCGACCGGCACGCAGCCTATTGTCGTTAACGGCGTGATATGTTGCGGCACACCGAACCAACACACCAGCTATTCAGCCATGATGCAGCATCCTACGTCGCGTTCGCAGTATTTTTCGTCAAGTTACTTCGATACCGAAGGTATCAAAGGAACTGGCGAATAGGTCCGCTCGGATTTAAGCAGTAAGGCCGCTCCCAGCCGAGGCGGCCTTTTTCATACTCAAATGTCTGAAAATTAGTCGAGCAGCTTTAGTTCGCTGGCCGAGGACCGGCCGTCACGCCCCTCCCGCAATTCGTATTCAATCTTCTGATTGTCCGCGAGTCCCGTCAGACCCGCACGTTCTACAGCAGAGATGTGCACGAACACGTCCGAGCCTCCCGCGTCAGGCGCGATAAACCCAAATCCTTTGGTGGTGTTGAACCATTTTACGGTGCCAGTAGCCATGACCCCGATCTCCTTTTTTAGTATCCCGCCCACGACATGCGGCGAGGTGGTGCAGCCGTAGCTTCTATTCTCGTTCCGGCTGCCCTGAGGGGTACGGTTCGCAGAAGTCTCTCTTCACACGCGAAACACTGGATCAGTTTTGATGAAAAGCAAGTTTTTTCCCTTGAAACCGGCCTGAAACAGTCGATTTTGCAATCAAGTGAACACAGAAGAGGCACTTGGAATGATCGTTTATGGCATCAAAACCTGTGATACCTGTCGCAAAGCGATCAAAACTTTAGGCGCAGAATTGCGCGATATACGGGTAGATCCATTGTCTGAAGCGGAACGTTCGCGGTTTTTTGAGGCATTCGGGGCTGACCTGCTCAATACCCGCTCAACCACGTGGCGGACCCTTTCTGACGAAGAACGCGCCCGGGATCCGGACGCGCTTCTGGAAGATCATCCGACGTTGATGAAACGTCCAGTGATCGATCACGATGGTCAGCTTTACCTTGGTTGGGGCTCTGCCACGAAAGACGCGCTGCTCTGACGGCGCAGGATTGCGTCAACCGAGATTGGCCCCGCGCCGCGCAGCACGATAAAGACCAGTAAAAACATCCAGAACGCGCGCTGATCCAGCAATAACGCGGAGGCATTGTTGTCGAACCAGGCGCCGATGCTGGCGTCGTTCAGGCCGTGGCCGGATATATCCACATATGACTGCACAATAACAAAGCCGATCATTCCGAGCGCGGCCAAACGTGTGAAGAGACCAATCACGATCAAGATGGGCAAGATTATTTCGGCCCAGGTGCCGGCAAGAGCCACAAGCTTGTAGGTTACAGGAAGCGCAGATGGGTCGTATCCAAGGGCTTCAAACTGTTTGGGGAAAATCTGCGCATAGGCCCCGAAGGACAGGGTCCAAAGGCCGGTGATTCCATCGCCGAGTTTGGTCATTGCCGAGTTCCAGAAATAAACGAAGAGGACACCGGCAAAAATAGTTCGCGCCAATGTAGTCAAAAGGAACGGCGCGAGGCTTTCAAGCGCGCCAAAAACGGTGTTGTGCAGGGCGATCAGGCGGTTCATGAGACCTCCGGGACTTCTAGGATTTCAGTGGAAAGAGCCAATGTGAGGGCTTGGCCCGGGTCGAATTCTGAAGCGGTCTGCGCTGCAATTGCGATCGCCTCTGATAGTAAGGCAGCTTGGGAAAGGGCTGTAAAAAACGCCATCATTCCGGGTCCCAGCAGGTGCGGTTCAGGATCAAAGCTCGGGCGGGCGATCAATATATCCTGACCTCCTGGCACAGGGGCGGGTGCCTGCGGGTCGCGCGCGCGTGTCCAGATCGAAAATATGGGATGCCCGCTGCTGATCAGTCGCGCCGATGGCACCATCGGGAAACGCAACTCTTCCAGACTATCCTGAGGCAGGGAGGCCAAAACTTCTGCGGTCAGGCCCTGTGCGTCGCCCGCGTGGTAGCTTTCGCGCAACCCAAGTTCCAGCCGGGCGATGTCGGGAAGATAGGTAAGGTGCTGCACCGGACCAAAGGCTGCCAGAAACACAGGCATTTCAGCACCGAAATACATCATGCGCGGGTCGGTCGGTGGGTGCGCGCGCACGTAAACCCCTGCCATTGCGTTGAAAAACTCTGTACCGACAAGAGACTGGATCGTCGGGAAGCCCTCGGCGAGGGCGCGAGACAGGCTTGCAACCACGTTGTTACGATAGACGTCAAACCGCTTTCCCGCGGTTCGCCCTTCCGGGTCGACGAGCCCCTTTGGCACGGCTTGCGCAGGATCAAGAAGCGCCTCTGCAAACCCGTCCATCGCACTCATTTGGCGGTTTCCAGGACTTCGGCTGCAAGGCGCGCTTCATTGCGCAAAATGGGCCAGTCCGGAACATCAGTATCCCATTCGATAAGGGTCGGGCGCAGACCGCCGGTTTTGAGTGTGTGGGCATAAAGCGCCCAGACCGGATCTGCGACCGCAGCCCCATGGCTGTCGATCAGAAGCGGCGCGCCGTGTTCGTCTTCCTGCACGTCATGGCCGCCCAGATGAATCTCTCCGACCGCATGTAGGGGGAACGCGTTGATATAGTCGTAAGCGTCCGTGTTCTGATTGGTGGCGGACACGAAAACGTTGTTGACGTCCAGCAGCAGTCCGCAGCCCGTGCGACGGACAACGGCCTTCAGAAAGTCGATCTCGGACATCTCATTTTCGGCAAAGGCTAGATAGGTCGAGGGGTTTTCCAGAAGCATCTTGCGACCAAGCGTGTCTTGCACCTGATCGATATGATCGGCGACATGGGTCAGTGTTTTTTCTGTGTAGGGCAGGGGAAGCAGGTCATTGAGAAACCCCACATCATGGGTCGACCAAGCCAAATGTTCTGAAAAGCTTGCCGGATTGATCCGGTCGCATAAGCGACGCAAGCGTTCCAGATGGTCGGTGTCCAAAGCCTTGGTGCCGCCAATCGACAGGCCGACGCCATGCACCGAGACCGGAAACCGTTCGGCCAGCGCGTTAAGCTGCGCTAGCGGGCGACCGCCATCGCCCATGTAATTTTCGGCATGAATTTCCAGCCAAGCAACATCGCCCGGATCTTCAGAGATTGCAGTAAAATGCGAGGATTTAAAGCCGACGCCGGGGGCCAGGGGCAATGTGGTCATGGGGGTCGTGTCCAGCATCGGGCCTCTCCTGCGCAGCGGGGTGCCCCGGACCTGTGAAGGACCGGGGCGAGATTGATTACATATCGAGGGATTTCAGGTTCGAAGCGTCGGTGCCTTCGGGCAGATCGCGGTTCAGGCCTGCATAGCCATCAGCTTCCAACGAGGCGAGGGTCTCGCCCATGCGTCCGTCTGGCAGCTCCATGGTCGCGCAGGTGCCTGCAGGCACAAGGGTCCAGGCATTGCCCTGATAATCAACCGTGGAGCTGCCGGCGCAGGTGGTGCCGGGGCCCGCGGCGCAGTCGTTTTCGCCGGCGAGCGAAACACCGAAGCACTTTTCTTGTGCCTGAGCGGTCGCGGTCGTTGCGTGACCTGAGAGGGCGGCGGCGACTGCGGATGCAACGGTAAGGGATTTGATAGTAGCGGACATCTTTGTCTCTCCAGATTGGAACAGTGTGTGTGTCGTTTCGTCCGGGATCTGGCCCGGTCCGATGCCCTCTTCAAAGCAGACACTGCGTTGCAAACGCCACTCACAGGCCCGTGTGGCACGCGGGCGTGACCGGTGTGACATAATGTTACAGGAATTCCTGTAATCGCGGCCTATATTCTCACGCCCTCGTTATCAGCCGTGTGCGTATTGTCCATTTACGTGACCGACTTTTGAAATACAGCGCAGGCCTAGGGGGAAATAAGATCTGAATTCCCCGGTCTGAAGCGACTTCGTTACAGCGCAATCCTTCCTATATCGATTCGAGACACCACGAACGGAGGGTTCAAATGAGAAATGCGGGGCTGATCCTTGGGATCATTGCAGGGATGGTCGGAATGATCGTCGGCTTTTTTGCGTCCGGATATTTGATGTTTGTGGACTGGGTTTCGTCTGAGGTTGATCCGCAACAGACGTTTTTCCTGCTGCCGGACAATCCTGATCTGTGGCGGGCCGCAGGATTGATTGCGCCGGTTCTTGCGATTGCCGGCGGTGCCATGGCGCATTCGCAACGCTATCTCGGCAGTGCCTTGATGTTGGTCTCTGCCGTCGGCATGGCGGCAGCCTTTGGCTTTGGTATCTTTACGATGTTCCCAATTGCCATGGCGGGTTTGGGCGGTCTTCTGGTGCTTGGTGCGCCGGCTCCGGATGTGGCGCGATAGCCGAGACGTGCCCCGCCACTTAGACGTATCACTCCTTATCCGATCAGTGACTGCACGCTCTACAGGAAGACCAACCTGTTTTAACTTGGCTTCTTGATATAGCGTTTTGCCATGGCTCGCCCGAACAAGCATCGCCCGTTCAAACCGGACCCTGCGCAAACAGCGCTTCAGCCTGCAATTAGCGGCAATGAGATCAATGGTCTGGGCGATCCTGATTTCAATCGCCCACGGATGGTCTATTGGGCACCTGATCCCCGCGATATCGCGCATGGTGACATGCAGGGCTATTTCTACCAGCAATCCGCGAAAGTACCTGCCTTTGGCGAAAAGCGCACAGAGCGGATGAAGGTGTCTGACGCACCGATGCCGTCTTTGGCTGATGCACAACGTGAGGCGTCTGGGCAAGAATGGACCGCTGATCTGGACCAGTTCGTCCGGTTGAAAGTGTGTGATATGACAGGGGTTGCCGAGATGAGCCCCGATTGGGTGTTTGAAGGACACGAGATTGCGCAATCCCGCGTAATCATGCTTGGCGTGCAACACGATTATGATGCGATTGCCACAGCCCCCGCACCAAGCGCCGGGCTGGAGGTTGTTGACCAGTACATTCGTGCTGCCGCTGCGGCGAAAACGGTTGCCGGCTGGATCAGATCGCAGGGGTGGGAGGCCGAAGCTGTGACAGGCCCCATGACCGGTGCCTTGGCGATGATCCCACCAGCGCTGGCGTGCGGGTTTGGCGAGTTGGGCAAACATGGCTCGATCATCAACCCTGAATTTGGCGCGTCATTCCGGCTGTCTGCGGTGCTGACCGATGCGCCTTTTGCCCCAACGCCTGCGCGTGCGCATGGCGTTGATGCGTTTTGTCAGAACTGCCGCATCTGCGAGGATGCCTGCCCGCCTGAAGCACTTTTTCCTGAAAAGCAAACCGTCCGGGGCGCACAGAAATGGTATGTCGATTTCGACAAGTGTCTGCCCTTTTTCAATCAGACCCATGGATGTGCGATCTGTATCGCGGTCTGCCCATGGTCACGGCCAGGGATCGGGGTGAACCTTGCGGCCAAACTGGCCCGGCGGGCAGAGCGCACTGACACCGCCTGAGCGGCACCGAGTGCGGCGACCCCAGTTGGGTGGGGTTTATCCGGGCTCGACCCAAAGCGGAGCCTGGGCAATCTTGATCAGGACGGGCGCAGATCCGGAGGGGTGGCTTCAGACACAAGTTCAGGAACCAGGTCATCCAGGGCGACAACCTTGGTCTGTTTCTCACCAAGTTTGCGCAGCGTGACCGTGCGGTCCTCGACCTCTTTGCGACCGATGGCCAGGATCATTGGAACCTTGCCGAGCGAATGCTCGCGCACCTTGTAGTTGATCTTTTCGTTGCGCAGATCGGCTTCGGCGCGGATACCCGCAGCTTTCAGGGCAGCAACCGCTTCGTGACAGAAGTCGTCGGCATCCGAGACGATCGACGCCACAACAACCTGACGCGGGGCCAGCCAGAAGGGCAGTTTGCCTGCATGTTCTTCGATCAGAATTCCAATGAAGCGCTCGAACGACCCAAGACAGGCGCGGTGCAGCATTACCGGGCGATGCTTTTCGCCATCTGCACCGATATATGACGCATCCAGCCGTTCCGGCAAAACAAAGTCCACCTGATGCGTTCCGCATTGCCAATCCCGCCCGATGGCATCGGTCAGAACGAACTCCAGCTTGGGGCCGTAGAACGCGCCTTCTCCGGGGTTCATTTCCGGCTCAATCCCGGCGGCTCGGGTGGCATCAAGAAGCGCCTTTTCAGCCCGGTCCCAGACTTCGTCGGAACCAGCGCGGGTTTCTGGCCTGTCTGAGAACTTTACCCGGAAATTGCTGAAGCCGAGGTCTTTGTAAACCTGCGTCAGATACTCGATATAGACCGCCGTTTCGCTTTCGATCTGGTCTTCGGCGCAGAAGATGTGACCGTCATCCTGCGTGAAACCGCGCACCCGCATGATCCCATGCAGTGCACCTGATGGCTCGTAACGCGCGCAGGACCCGAACTCGGCCATGCGCAAGGGAAGGTCGCGATACGATTTCAGACCCTGATTGAAAATCTGCACATGGCAGGGGCAGTTCATGGGCTTGAGCGCGTTGATGGCTTTCTCGCGGGCGTGTTCTTCATCCACTTCGACGATGAACATGTTTTCCTGGTATTTTTCCCAGTGTCCGCTGTCTTCCCAAAGGCTGCGATTGACCAGTTGAGGGGTGTTGACCTCTACATACTCGCCCCGACGCTGCACCCGGCGCACATAGTCCTGCAGTTCGGTGTAAACGGTCCACCCGTTGGGGTGCCAGAAGATCTGACCGGGGGCTTCGGGTTGCAGGTGGAACAGGTCCATTTCGCGGCCAAGGCGGCGATGGTCGCGTTTTTCGGCCTCTTCAAGGAAATGCAGGTGCTGTTTAAGTTGCTCGCGGTTCTGGAACGCCACGCCATAAATGCGCTGCAGCTGCTCGCGGTCGCTATCTCCGCGCCAGTAGGCCCCCGAAACGCGCATCAGTTTGAACGCATCTGCTGGCAATTGACCGGTATGTTGCAGGTGAGGCCCTCGGCACAGGTCCTGCCAGTCGCCGTGCCAATACATGCGGATCGGCTGGCCATCATCGGGAATGGCTTCGACCAGCTCCACTTTGAAGTTCTCGCCGCGTTCCTGATAATAGGCGATTGCATCTGCGCGGCTCCAGACTTCGGTGCGGACCGGATCGCGTAGGTTGATGATCTCTTTCATCTTCGCTTCGATCTGGCCGAGATCTTCTGGCGTAAACGGCTCTTCGCGGTCGAAGTCATAATACCAGCCGTTTTCAATAACCGGGCCGATGGTCACTTTCACATCTGGCCAGATCTCCTGCACAGCGCGCGCCATCACGTGTGCGAAATCGTGCCGGATGAGTTCAAGTGCCGGAGTTTCGTCTTTCATCGTGTTGATCGCGATTGAGGCATCTGCCTCAAGAGGCCATGAAAGGTCCCAGTGGGAACCGTTCACAGTGGCGGAAATCGCCTTCTTGCCCAGTGATGTTGCTATGGAGGACGCCACTTCGGCAGGGGTTATGCCCGCATCGAATTCGCGCGCATTGCCATCGGGGAAGGTCAGAGAAATCGGGGCCATGATTCGGCTCTCCTCGTCAGTTTGGCGCCCACGGAACGCCCGGTTGCGGGTATGTGTGCTGACCACATGAGTCACGCGGCCATGCTTGTCAACGGCGCCTCGCAATTCGGTTAAATTTTTCCCGCTAAGCGCGACCGTTAGGACCGCGTTTTAAATCATCAAAAATCGGCCCGAGCGGAAACCTGTTAGTTCGCTTGGGGGTATGAGCTGGGTTTCCTGACGCGTTGAAAGGCGTCGGAATGGTCACCCGCCTATGCGGCGACACTTGGCCAGTTGGGCTATCGGGATCTTAATCTGGAAAATTAGCGCTTCTTTGCAACCGCTCGGGCGCGCTCGGCTGCGGCTGTGAGTTCCTCGGCGATCTCAAGCGCTTCGTCAGGATCGAAATCCATAGGCAATTCAACACCATTCCCTTCAACGTAAAGCCTGACCATGCCCTGGTCGGTCGGGCCGATCTGTAGATTCGCTTCGACGGTGCTTTCGCTGTTGATACCCATGCCGATGATCCTTTCACGTCGGGATAGACCTATTGCGTGGCTCGAAGCACGACAAGCCCACAAAGCTTGATATTCGCAAGCATTGTTGGGGGTGATATGGACCGAATTGATAATTTCAGGGCCTGACACGCGATTTGACCCGGGTCGTGGGGCTTTTGGGCTCGGGGTTTACCAACCGCAATCTTCCTCTAGCGGACGCGCGTGTCTTCTTTGAGATCAATCGGAAACCCTGGACAGGACGCGCTTTGGCGGAATGCCTGGGCCTCGATTAAGGCTATGTCAGCCGCATCGTATCCCGGCTTGAGCAAAACCGATGGGTGATGCGTGCGGTATCAAAGACAGACCGACGCCGCCGCGAATTGATCCCTACTGATGAAGGGAAGGCAAAGCTTCCCGAGATGGTTGGGTTGATACGGGCGCGGGCCCATGACGTTTTGGGCGATGGTCCAGATATAAATGCGCGCCACACCGACGAGGCTATCGGGCGCTTGCCCCTTCATTTGGCGCCGGAAGAGGTTGCCAAGGCCCCCGTGATTTCTCGTGACCTTGCGTCGGGTGAAACGGGATGGATCACCAACCGGTTTGCCGAGTTTGCGCGCCTGACCTACGACATGGACCAAAGCCTCGAGGCCTTGGTGGGGCGAATTATGGTAGATTACCTATCGGGAAGGATTGAAGCTTGGCACCATTATGTGCGCTTACGGCGACGATCCAGAAGTTGCGCATTTACGGTTGTTTTTTGTTGATCCTCTGCCCCGGGGCCAAGGTGTCGGCGCTGAGCTTATTGACAGATGCATCCAGTTTGCGCGCGATGCCGGGTCCAAGAAGATGACCCTGTGGACGATGTCCCTGCTGCTGCCGGCGATCAAACTTTACGAACGCGCCGGGTTTGTCTGCGTTGCCAAGAAGGTTGAAACCAACTTTGGTCAAACCGTCGAAAACCAAACCTGGGAATTGGTTTTGTAGTGATCGCGCCCCTTGCAATGCTGGAAAACCCGCGTTAATTCCGCCCCAGTGCCGCCTTAGCTCAGTTGGTTAGAGCGCCTGATTGTGGATCAGGAGGTCCCCCGTTCGAGCCGGGGAGGTGGTACCACCCTCTTTGACGTGTGTAATGCACCATAGATATTTGCAGTAACCGGAAGAGCTCGGTAGAACCCGGAAGTAACCGGATCACCCAATAAAATAAGGGCTTTTGGTGATGGTGGTGGTGCAAGTGACGTTTTTGCAGTGAAACCCAAAATGGCCAGTTTGTGCTGCCCATGAGCGCTGACTGCATTGCTGGTTGAGAGCAGCGAAAGCCTTAAGAATAAGGGCGATTGTGCAAATTCGGCTCTAACGCGAGGGTGCCAGAACATGCAACTTCAGTTGCATGTTTGGTAAGGCAGTTGCAGGTTCGCGCTAACGTACTGGTTAATAGAGATTTTTACGACAAGCGCACCCGATTAATACGCACCTTAACATGCAACTCCGACGAGCTGTTTAACTAGGGTCAGGACCTATAAATTCACGAATTTCGAAGGTCGGCTTTGAGCCCAGAGTTCTGTATGCTGCGCGTGGCCGCTACGGCAGCTTTGCGCAGTTAATGAACTTTGCAAAGTCTCCGCCGAACGGAAACATGGGAAACGTGCCCGGCCCTGAGCTGCTTTCGTTTTAAGCAGAGCAGCCGCAGTGCCGCTTGCGCAAAGGGGACAAAGAACCGACACGCAGCATTTGATCTTCCAAAAGTCGGCTATGGGATCAGATTATTAGAACAGACTAGCCTACTCGTCAGCTATCTCCTGATGTGAATTGGGTCGCATAGACTTGATGCACAGTCATAACCTAAGATCAATTATTGGACCTACGATGTGTTCTAAATGAGATTTGCGTTTATGAAGAAAACTTTGGCGCTCTGCATAGCCATCCTAGTGCTCTCCGCGCCAGCCGGCGCGCGAGACATCAGAGGCACCGCATCTGTCCGCGATGCGGACACAATAGTCGTGGCTGGTACACCGGTTCGGTTAAACGGAGTTGATGCACCTGAGCTGTCTAACCAGTATGGAAGAGATGCCTCAAACTTCATGAACCGCTTGCTTCGTGGGCGGACTGTTGTTTGCAGGCTTAATGGTGATCGCACCCATGATCGTTGGGTTGGCACCTGCTATATAGATTTGGAAGGTCAAACCACCGATATCGGAGCAATAATCATTGCAAACGGACACGCACTTGATTGCCGTCGTTACTCTGGCGGTCGCTATCGATCCTTGGAGCCCGCAGGCGCACGTTCGAGGTTGCCCCAGGCGCGCTACTGCTGAAGTGATATCGCAGACTAACCTTGTTAGCGAAGTCTCCGCATAGATAGAAATTAAGCGGATACTTGCTTTCGGCTAAAATAGGTCAATAGAGCGGCCTCGAAAGACAGTTGGCTATGCGCCTTGTGTCAACGTCGGGTTTTGAGATACACCAATCCAGATTTAGTGTTTCGAGTGACGTCACAGAATTGGGCTGCGACGATAAGGCATAATACGCTGAGGGCCTTTGTCAGAGAATGAGATCATTCCGGCCATTCAAGCGTGAGCGAATGCCGCAGGGTGAGTTTCCCAAAAGCATAGCTACAAAACCATAGCTGCCACCGCCGAACTGCCAAGAGTGGGCATAGCCTAAGTGTCTGGATCGATCACATCAGCTTGTGCCGAGGGTACGATGTGAGACAACTTTCGCGTCGTGCTCTTTGGCTGCTGCATATCGGGTAGAGGCCGCATAGCTAGCTTCATTGGCATCTGGCCTGCCATCCCGCTGAATATGCAAGTTCCAGTTGGCAGCGTCGGGACCGACTCCTCGGTGACTTTGTCTATGTAAGACACGGCCGTAGCAATGGATTGTAAATCACGGTTATTGATCAGCCGGTGAATAAAATAGTTATGGGCTTGGGATGTGATCGTTTGGGATATGTCACTCGGGCGTTGGCTCGAGACGGTTATGAAGACCCCAAACTTTCTACCTTCTTTGATGATTTCTTCGAAGGTTTCCAGCCTGTAGTCTTTCCAGCTCTCCGCTTCTCGAGATGACTCATAAGACAGAATGTTGTGAGCTTCATCAATAACGATGCTCAACGCAGTGTCCGTGTCAGCGCGGTCTTTCTGCTCCTGATAGACGCGTTTAGAAATCAATAAAGGAAGGGTTTTCTTCATTTCTATATTTACGTCGTGTAGGTTCATGACAACCACATTGCTACCGAAGACATCACCTGTGTTCCGAGGATCAAAGACTTTTCTTATGTCTGCCTGCTTGCTCTTCAGTTTGTTTATTGCTGGAGCAATATGCTCGTTTTGAGCACGATTGTTGAGAACATCCCAAACTAGCTGCACGTAACAAATTGTTATAAAGTCGAGAATAATATCGTTCGCAAACTCATAGGCTTCAACGCGTTGATAGATCTCTGTATTTGATATCGCGTCCGGATTACTCGTCAAATATTCGCCAGCAACCTTAAACTGAGCCGTCGTGTTATGCCACTCTAGATCGCTTTCGAGAGGCACATCGACCCCTTCTACCTCGCGCTCAGGCAATATCTGACGCATGTAGTCGATCAGGAGAAATGCGCGCTCCTTGTCCGCCATCTGTAAAACCTGAGAGATCTGCATACGCAGCATTTTTCGCAGATGGTTCCTGCCATCATCGCCCTGTCCTATACGATTAGTAAGACCTAGGGCTCTTCGTATAAAGGGACGTTGAGTTTTCTCGGTCGCATCCGAAAGTATGGCCAAAGTTTCAAAATCTAGAAACCCAGCTTTGGACAGCGGAACCTTATCACCCTGATCATGTCTGGTGGATAGATTATAAACGGTCTTATCTGGGGTTAGGCAATTCTCCCGAGAATACTCCCCGTTGAAGTCGAAGAACAAAATTCGCACCCGCTGATCAAACAAGGCTTGATTTCTCTTTCGCATAGATTCGATATAGCTCTGATACAACAAAGCAACCGTGTTCGATTTACCGCTGCCTGTATTGCCGAAAATCGCGATGTGACTATTCATCAATCCGTCGACTGGAAGGCTGATCTTATACCCCTCATAGTCCGAAACCGCGACATTCAAAGGTATTGCGTCTTTCGCGACGAGATTGTGTATTTGATGAACTTTCTCGCTAGTAAGCAAGTAGGCTTCGTTGCCTACTAAGGGTAACTCTTTGGTTCCCCCAAAGAACGTCCCGGAACGGTCCACATAGCCTACAAGAGTAATTGACAGTGACCTCTTTGAATTAGGCACTTTGGTGGCTTCAGCAAGAAAGGACGCGTCGGGACGAGCGTATTCACCATCTACCTTTCCAATTAAGCTAACGAAGCCTTTTCGAATATCAATGTAGCTGCCCACCGCTACGTTGCGGATCAACTCACCGTCAAAGAATAGTTCAGATAGGTTCTTATCCTTGTCTACAGTTACTGAAATTTTGCGGCCTGTGACCTCTGTCACCTCGCCAACCCTGAGTACCGCTTCCTGCTTAAGCCGGGCATTAGTCATGGATTGCATCGGGGATAGCACCAATCAAATCGAACAGAGAGTTTAGCACCGGAAAGTCAATCTTTTGATCATCCGTAGGTTTTATAATTAGAACATTACGGTAGGCTGAGAATTTTGTTTCAAGGTCGACGGCACCATTTTGACTAAAGGCGAATACTACAACCTTTGCGGTGGGGTTGCGCAGTGCTCGCCGAGTGATGTCCAAGATATGCTCATCAGCAAACGAGAAACCAAAAACGAAGAGCAAGGCATTCTCCATTTCCATTACGTTTGTGTATAAACGCAAAAGGTCAAAATACACTCGATCCAATAGTGTAGACTCGAATTTCCGCATGTTGGGTAAGATCACAGCTCGCTTTTCGAGCGCATCCCTAACTTCATTTGGGTTGTCTTTCTGGATCGTTGTCAATTGAACTTTTTCTGGCTCTCCAAGCATGATTTTCTCGTCAGCCTTACGCTTCCATGAGATCGATCCATGAACTTTGACTAGGTTCACTGACGGTATTTCCGATTGATGCTGGTATACCGTACCCGACCTGTAAACACGGTCGAAAAACAATTCCGGTGCATACTCAAAGCCTGAGTGACCTATGCGTCGATTAAAGCCGTCGTTTAGAACCAATGAAGGAAGGAGAGATGCCGCAACTTCGAAAAACTCGTCGTAATTCGTCGTGAAGACGTTGGCTTGGCGAGGCAAAAGGATGTTTTTACGCTCAAAGAGAATACGGTCGATAGAACCCAAAAAATGAAGGTAATTCTGGAGCGTAACATAAGTATCGTCGCCCTCCGTGTACCCAGCGGGCAGAAAGCCATGCTGGTACTCAAGTTCTTCAATGAACGTCAGAGCTTTTTTGTTTGCCTCGTCATCTTCGGAAGCCGCTAAGTGCTGATCGATTTCCTGTTCTACATTGCCAGCAAGTTGAATCGCTGGCATCGATGCACCAGAGCCGAATAGGAAATTGAGGTGAGCGGACTGAATGTAGCGCTCTAGAAGTCGTGCTACTTTCCGAGAATCGTCTAGTTCAAGGATTTCCATGCCGCCCTATACTCTTACTTTATCATAAGAAACTTACATCAGAGCTCTGGTTGAAAATGAAGCCCTCGCAACAGCTTTTGCGGGATCAGACATTAATGGGTCATTCAGTGTCACTTCAATAGAAATATGTAGGTCCGCTTTAATAGAAATATGTAGGTCCGCTTTAATAGAAATATGTAGGTCCGCTTCAGTATGCCTGGTTTTTCAGTGATGCACTCACAGCGAACTTCCGTTTTCCGCCGACCCTGTCGATGGTCCAGCGCATGCTGCGCCAGATATTACTGTCCGCTTTGGGCTGGGTGCTGCGGTAGGCTTAGGTTTGGCGAACGGCAGCAAAGTCCGCCTCTCCGACATTCGATAAAGAGGTTTCCTCTCGCCTTGCTACGCGCCAGGACCGATGCGCCCATACATTCCAATCCGCAATATATCTCGCAGCAGCAATCATCTTCTGGTTATGAGTGCTGACCCTAGGCTTAAAGCCAGCTTAACGCCACCTTGAACTCAGCCCAAACAGTCTTGGATTTCTTGCTTGGTTGGTTGCGGGATCTCGTTGATCTCGTAAGTCTCGAGCAAAGTTCTTAGCTGGGCTCGCGCCAAAGCTGCACTTTGTTGGCATTTTTCGAGCGCAGGTTCGAACTTAGATGCAATTCTGTTGGGACCGTCAGTAATGTAGAGGTAACCCGCCAAGAGCAGCAGAATTCCTGCGGTGGTCCAGAAGAGAACCGAGCGCGCATTTGATTTGTGATCAACAGAATTCATGTGGTTATCCTCAACTTTGGGTCATCTCGCCAGTTATAAGCTGTCCAGACAACCTCTCCCAAGATACGGATAGAACTCATGTCTAAGCCCAGCCGTATCTCGGGACTGTAGTTTGGGTTGTCGCTAGATATCGCCAGAACCTGATTGTCTTTTGTAAGCCGCTTGATCCTTAGTTCTCCATCTTCAACAAACGCATATGGTTTGCCATTTGGATCAGTGCTTGTCTCATCAATTAAGGCGATTGAACCACATCGGATAGTCGGTTCCATGCTATCGCCCCGGACGCGCACAATGCCCGTTTTACCGGGCAATAGACCGAGACGATCTAGCCACCTTCTTTCAAATGCGAGATCTCCAATAGGATCGCCATCTTGAGACACAATTCCAGGGCCCGCTGATGCCTCGGTCTGGTGAAATGGTACTGAGACAAAATTGTCGTGTGCAACTTCGAATGCACCCCAAGCCGAATCGCGCACTGGGCCGAAATAAAGTTCCAAACCAAGCACTTCGGCGAGCGAATTTATGGCGTCGTAGTTGTAGCGTTTCTTCCCCCGATTTAGGCGCATGTTCTTGATTAGAGACGCATTTCCTACAGCCATTTTGGATGCAGCAGCATCTGACAAGCCTAGCTCACGCAGGCGTTGATCTATCACTGTGAGAACGTCGTCCATAACACCCGCATTAGCCACACTGAGCTAAAAGAGCAATTATAGCCATTTTGAGCTTGCCTAGATGAGCTCAAAATGGCTAATTAGGTCTATGAGCAGTAAACCCCAACAATTGGTCGATCTGGCCCTCGCGCTGGCAGAACACGACGGAGTAACACATTGGGCCGTCTCTATGAGGTTCTGCGGCAAGGGAGACTTCTTCAAACGTCGAATGGACGGAAGCGATCTCCATACACGTAACGCTGATCGTTGTTTTCAGTGGTTTAGCGACAACTGGCCAATGGATCTTGAGTGGCCTCCGAACATCCCGCGCCCTACCTCAAGTCGGGACGTCGCATGATGTCTGCGCCAAAAGAAACAGTCGGCGAACGGCTATGGATCGAGCGAGAGCGGCTAGGACTAAGTAAGCGTTTGCTTGGTCGAGTCGGCTTCTGCTCTGCGGACACGCAAGAGAAGTTTGAAACTGGCGTCTATTGGCCAGACCCGATGTACCTCGTCGACATTAAACAAGTTGGTGTCGACATAGACTGGGTGTTGGCAGGGGCTCGACCGATGAAGTTGGTCTGGTGTTTCGACTACCCCCCAACTCGCCCGAGAAGAAGATTCCTGCACTGGGATCGGCGTTTACCACAGGAATACCTTGACGAACTGAAGCGCAAGTCGTCTCTGATCCCACCGCGAAGTGCTGTGCAATGAGCCGTGCCCAAACCGCCCTCCTTAACGCAGCGACCGAAGACCTCAGCCCGGTTGAGTGTCTGCTTCTAGCGCGCCGTTTGGCCTGCTCGGTCCCGCCTGATTTCCATCACGAACTCCGCAATCTGAGCAACCACCTTGGTCGCCATGCGGATTGCCTTGAGCGCGTGCCTCCACTTACTGCCTTCGTGGATCGCGCGCCTGTTGAGGCCTCAAAGTCAGGCCCCAACCAACTGCCTAAACGCCCAGCCCTTTTGGTTGGCGCTTGGGCTTTTTCTTCCTCGGCCAGACATAGCCTAAGCCAGCCACGCTGGCCCCTGTCGAAATGGGTCGCCGACCTCATTGGAGCAGTTTGCCTGTTTGGCTTTGCCTACATCCTCGTCTTTTTCGCTGGAGTGCTGTCACCGTGAGTAAACTCGAGATCAAAACAATTCCGGTCGCTGGATCCCATAGGCCGGTCTACCGCGTCTTTGACGGCAACGATGCTGTTTCGGCGATTTGTGGCACCTATCAGTTCGCCGAAATGTTGATTGATCGGATCGAGAAAGAACGGCTCGAACGGAGTTTCGTCACCCGAACTTGCATGTGCTGCAAAGCGCAGTTTCAGAGCGAAGGACGGCACAACCGCCTTTGCAATGACTGTCGGAAGACCTCTCTCGACGGATGGCTGATCTGAAATGCAACACGCAAAGTTGGCCAAAAGCGAACGGCTAAGGAGGGTCCTAAACCTTCTTGAGAAACGCAGAAGCGTGACCACTCGCCAAATCGTTACTGGCGCGCATGTCTGTGCGGTCAACTCAATCATCGCTGAACTACGGGCCAACGGCTGCGTCATCCATTGCGAACGGGAAACCGCTGGTAATGGCCGTCGACGCTGGCGCTACACCCTGCAGAGCAGCCCACCCGACTGGCGGAGGGGCCATGGCTGAACTTATTTCGACCGGTCCGGTGCCGGTTGCCGACATTCACGCGGAAAAGCGCCTGCGCCCGGTCAGCGAAACCGCCCTTGTAAGCCTTATGGCTTCTATCGGCGAGCTCGGCGTGATGAAGGACGAGGTTCACCTGCGACAGGTCGGCGGAAAAAACTCCCGGCTTGTGCTGATTGCTGGTGGACACCGGCTTGAAGCCGCCAAGCGCTTAGACTGGAAGGCGATCCCAGCCAAAGTCTGGAAATGCAGCGCCGATTGGGCGCGTTTGATGGAGATCGACGACAACTTGGCCAATGCGGAGCTCGACGCACTCGAGCTCGCCATATTCTTAGCCGAGCGAAAGCGCCTCTACCTCAAGATGAACCCAGAGGCCGCGAGGGGCGTGGCGGGGGCACTGGCCAAGCACGGTTCTGCAACGGACATCGTGTCCTTTGCAGAAACCGTGTCCGAGAAACGCGATATTTCTCCAAGGCATGTCAACCGGCTGATTACCGCTGGTGAGGCGCTCACGCATGATGAAATTCGCTGGCTCCGCAACGCCGAAAAGCGTCCAACCTTCGCCGATCTTGAAGCTCTCGCAAAGGTCGGAGACCAGCACGAACGAAGCCAAGCAATCATCCGGTTTTCGAACGGCGATGCTGCTTCGCTGAAGAAGGCAATCGCAAACACGAACACGAGCCCGAAGAAGCCGCCCGCAGAGGTCTCTTACCAGGCGCTTATGACAGCTTGGAAGCGTGCGCCTATGAATGTGAGGCAGCGCTTTGTTCGAGAGGCCTCAGACGAGCTCCTGGCCGCCGGGGGTGAATAATGAGCGCAACCCCCGATCAGACCTGGTGGACAGCAAATGAGATCGCCGAGGCGGCATTGCCTGACCTGCCCCGATCACGCCAAGGACTTGAGAAAGTGGTTAAGTCGCTTGCCTGGCGTTCCGACCCAGAACGGGCCCGGCGACGCAAGAGCCGAGGCGGTGGTTGGGAGTACCACTGGAGCCTTTTCCCTCATACGGCGCGCAAGAAGCTCTTGGAGCGCGTCGCAGTTCCAAAAGAGGAAATCGGGCGTGGCGAGCTCTGGGCGGCGTATGAGAACCTCCCCGATGCGACCCGAGCCAAGGCCATCAACCGCCTTCGGATGATCCAGACCGTTGAAGCGTTGGTCCAAGGTGGCACTGGCAAAGTGTTGGCCGCTGGAGAGGTGGCGAGACAGGAAGGCGTGTCCTCACGCTCGATCTTCAACTGGTTTGATGCCATTGAAGGCGTGGCACCAGATGACCGTCTGCCTTATCTCGCGCCGCGTCACCGCTTTGCCGAACGCAAGCAGCCCGAACGCCCCGACTACAGCGCGTTTATGGGGTATTTAAAGGCCGATTATCTCCGTCTTGAACAGCCTACGTTCAACCAGAGTTACCGCTTAGCTTGCCGCTTGGCGAAAGACGCCCGGATCAACGCAATTCCTCCGATCTCAACCGCGCGCCGCCACCTGAAGCGCGATGTGCCGCGCACCACGATGGTGTTTGCGCGGGAGGGCGTGAATGGGCTGGAACGCTGTTTCCCACCTCAGATCAGGGACTACTGGTCGATGACGGCGATGGAAGGCGTGAACGCCGACTGCCACAAGAGCGACGTCTTTGTCGAATGGCCCAGCGGGATCATCAACCGCCCTCAGATCGTGGCCTTCCAAGACATCCACTCTCGGAAAATCCTATCATGGCGCGTCGATCATCACCCTAACAAGGTGGCCGTGATGGCAGCCTTCGGGGATATGGTTGAGGAATATGGCATTCCCCGGAATTGCCTGTTCGACAACGGGCGCGAGTTCGCCAACAAATGGATGACCGGCGGCGCGCCCACTCGTTTTCGGTTCAAGGTCCGCGACGAAGACCCGCTCGGTGTTCTGCCGCTCCTAGGCATCAAGGTTCATTGGGCGCGCCCTGCAAGCGGTCAGTCAAAGCCGATTGAACGTGCCTTCCGCGACATCGCGAGCGACGTGGCCAAAGATCCCCGCTTTGCAGGGGCCTATGTCGGCCACAAGCCTGACGCCAAGCCCGAAAACTACCGCAGCCACGCCGTTCCGGTCGCTGAATTTCTGGAAGTGCTTGAAGAGGGCATCCGAGAGCACAATGCGCGCCTGGGCAGATTGACCGAAACCGCCAAGGGCAAGTCCTTTGATCATGCGTTCGCGGCCTCCTATGCGACCGCACCCATTCGGAAAGCAACCGAGGAGCAGCGGCGTCTTTGGCTGATGGGTCAGTCGAAAGTGAAACTGCATGCCAAAGACGCCCAGGCCCGTGTCCATGGCAACAGCTACTACGCCGACTGGATGGTTGAGTACGCGGGCAAAGATGTGGTCGCGCGCTTTGATCCTGAGAACCTCCATGCGGGCGTCTATCTCTACGACAAAGCGGGTGTGTTCATGGGCTTTGCCCCTGTCCGCGAGGCCGTCGGGTTCTTTGATGTGCTCGAGGCCAAAGCCACAGCCAGCATGAAGGCACAGGTCCGCCGCGCCGAGCGCAAACGCCTCAAGGAGCTGCAGCCGATTACACCGCAAGAGCTCGCCGATGATCTCCGCGCGCTCGGCTCCAAAATTCCGGAGCGGCTTGAGAGCAAGGTTGTGGCACCCGAGTTCGGTAAGCACGCGCACCGAGCGCCTTTGGTGCAGCCACCCGCCTTTGAACCCCCACAGCCAAGCGCCGAGGCAAAGGTCTACCATGAGGATTTCGTACGCAAAGCCGCTGAAAAGGCCCAGCAGAATGCCAAACGCGAAGAGACGGATCGAGAGCGTTTCAAGCGATATCTCGAAATCAAAGAACGCGAAGCTGCTGGCGACGAAATTGGCGAAGCCGAAGCGCGTTTTGCAACCAGATACCCCAGCACCGCAGAATATCGGGCGCTCGCCAAACTGGTCGAGTTGCACGGGAAAGATGAAGCGCTGGGGTGAAGTGACCGGGGCGGACAGGACCCCTAACCCCGGTCGGTGTCAACGACAGGAGGAGATATGATAGACGAGCAGATTGCATACAACTCCATCAAACCTCTGCGCAACGTGTCCGCGCTTTGGAGGCTGATCGAGCAGTTGAAGCATCGGAAATACGGGCTTCCAGGCCTGGGGACCTTTTACGGGTTCTCAGGCTACGGAAAAACATGCGCTGCGTGCCACGCGGTGGTGGCCTCCAATGATATCCATGTCCGCATGGGATCGACTTGGACGCAGGCTAAGCTTTGCAAGGCCATATTGTTTGAGCTCGGCGTCGCCCCAAGGCGCACGATTTCAGACATGGTCGATCAGATCGCAGAAGAGCTTGCAAGAACAGGCCGCGCGCTCTTGATCGACGAGGCCGACTTTCTGGTCAAACGCAACATGGTTGAGATCGTCCGCGACGTTCACGATCAAAGCGACGGCGTGATCGTGCTGATTGGCGAAGAGAAGCTACCACAGGCGCTTCAGCGTTGGGAGCGCGTCCACGGTCGTATCCTTCAGTGGGTTGCTGCGGAGCCCGGCGACATGGGCGATCTAAGGCTCTTGGCGAGCCTGCATACACCAGAGATTGAACTAGAAGAAGTGTTGTTAGACCGCATTCTCAGAGACACGCGCGGGTCGATCAGACGGATGTGTAATTCGCTCGACGCCGTGAACGAATTTGCCAGCACCAAGACCCTGGACATCGTCACCAGCGAAGATTGGGGCGAGAGATCCTTCTTTACAGGTGAGGCACCTGCCCCACGGAGGAGCGCATGAGGGGGTCCAAGAACAACATCGGAGCAGAGACGGAACGTCAGCTTTGGGACGCTGCTGCGCGCTTGGGCGAGTTCACCATGCGCAGCTTGATGGAGGATACGGGCCTGAGCCGATACACCGTGCCAAAGGCGATCACGATTTGGGAACGCCAGGGCAAGCTGCAGACGCTGCGCCGTGAGAACCGGGCCTTCGTTTATCGCCTCATCCTGGACGAGGCTGCAAAAGGCCAGCAGGTCGAGTTTGAAGGTGATGAACCACAAAGCATAGAGCGCAATCTTTGGCGCGCGATCCGCACGTTGTCTCGCGGATACACGGCTCACGATTTGGCTATCCACGCCACGACCGGCCAGGTGCAGGTGACTGAGGCGCAAGCCCACAAGTACTGCCGTCTTTTGGTTTCGGCTGGCCTGCTGGCGCCGCTGCGCAAAGCTGTGCCTGGGCATCGTAGGGCGACCTACAGGCTTTCGAATGACATTGGTCCGCGCACGCCCCGGCCGCGCAAGGTTCAGATGTTGTTTGATCCCAATAGCAAGCGGCTGATGCACCTCGCAGAAAGCGAGCTCGCATGAACGCCGGACGCCAGAAACCCCACTCTCCAATTGAGCGTGCGCAAGAGGCCTGGGGCAACAATATGCCCGACTGGGTCGCAGAGCTTGCGCGTGTTTGCCACCTCTCGAGCCAGAACGAAGTTGCTGCGCGCCTTGGGGTCTCACCCGCAATGGTGAGCTACATCTTGGGCAACAAGTACAAAGGCGATCTCGAGACTGCAGAGCAGCGCGTTCGCGGCGCTTTGATGGGCCAGCACGTCCCCTGTCCAGCCCAAGGCAAGATCCCCGCAGATGCCTGCGTTGCTTGGCAGAAAAAGGCCCAGAAATTCGTCAGCAGCAGCCCCATGCGCGCGATGATGTTTCGGGCCTGCAATCGGTGCCCACGCTTCATGAAAGAGGAGAAATCAAACGATGTTTGAGTTCGCGCTTACACTACTCATTTCGTTGCCCACGGTTGTTCACATGGCAGATGCCCTTGCGACCTCAAGCTTGGCCATTCTCGCGGCCATCGCCGAGCAGCTCGGCCAACACCTCCCCCACTGAAACAGCCCCCCAAAAAGGACTTCTCAATGCTTGAACCCCTTTCCCTTACCGCCACAGATCGGCTCGTCGCGCTGCTCTGCACCGTGAACGCCAACAGCGAAGAGGACATCCAAGCCGCAGCCCATGCGGCGGTGCGCCTCGCGCTGTGTGACCGAACAGCCAGACGGATCCTGCTGACATGTGCGGCGATAACGCTGGCTCAACAAGCCGCCTTTGAGAAGGTGGAGCCAGCTGTCCAAACGGAAGGTTTTTTGCAATCCGTTCGTTCCTGCCATGCGCTGATCACATCAGAGGGCCAGGCATGACAAATCCAAAGCCCTTTTCACACGACGAATTGATAGAACACGCTTCCTCGGCGGTCCGAAAGGTGGATCGTGACGGCGAGCGTGGAGCGACAAACGTCAACCAAACTGAAGTGCTCGCAATGGCCGCTTTGTTGGTTTGCCTCGGTCTACAGCCCTATCGCAGCACCAACGAGCAACCCGCGATCCCCGAAGTTTTCATTGTACGGAGACCAGCCCAATGACTGCCCAGACCAGCAAGTTCGTTCCGGCCGAAATTGAAAACGGCCGCAAAACAATCGACGACAAAGAGTATATCCGCGACGCCAAAGGCGGCTGGACGCCCATTGAGATGGCCAAGCCGCAAGATCTGCTGATCGACGAGCAGGTGCGGAAAATAATGGGTCACGCCCTGGCACTCTCGCAACAGATCGCGAGGTTCAAAGGTCATACATTTGAGGATCTGGCTTCGCTCGACGGCATGCTTGCCCAGGAATACGGGGTCACCATTGGAGGTGCGAAGGGAAACAAAACCTTCATGAGCCATGATGGCCTCTGGCGCATTGAAGTTCGGATTGCTGATTTCATCGACTTTGGTCCTGAGCTGCAGATCGCCAAGACGCTGATCGACGAATGCCTCAATGAATGGTCTGCAGAAGCTGGCCCAGAGATCCGCGCCATCGTCACGCGTGCCTTCAATACCGACAAGCCCGGCCAGATTAACCGCTCCGAGATCTTCACGCTCATGCGGCTCGAGATTAAAGATGAACGCTGGCAACAGGCCATGAAGGCTCTACGGGATGCCATGCGCGTTGTTGGGTCCAAGACCTATCTGCGGTTCCAGCATCGCCCGCACCCCGAAGCACCGCTCGAAACCATCACAATCGATCTGGCGAAGGCTTGAGTGATGAAGAAGAATTTTAGCAACAAGGAAATGCGCGCGGAAGTTGGCCGGGAGCTCAGCCGAAGGAGGCGGGTCTATCCGCGAATGGTCGACTGGAAACTCATGAGCAAAGCGGATGCAAATCGCAGGATCGCAATCATGCAATCGCTGGCTGACGATCTGCGCAAGATACCGTCTGACAGTTAGGAGAAGCGCGTATGAACCACGACAAGTTAGATATCGCTGAAAAGTTGCAACGCGCAGCGCATATTGAGAAGCCGGGTCTCGCTCCGAGCGACGTGAAGGCCTTCGGATTGTCATGCGCCGACTGCGCAGAGGCGGCTCGGGAGATCAGGACGCTCCGAAATGCACTAGCAGACCAAGGGAAACCCTACGTCGGCGATGATAGCGTTGCCGTCGTTTTGTACTTTGCCGATCAGACCGGGGCTGAAGAGTTTACCAAGGCTGTTCGCGCCGCAAAGCCGTCATTGGTCGAGAAGGCGGTACCGGTCGCTTCGCAATGACCGACCGCGCTCTTCAAAGACAGATCTTTGTCGGTTGCCGCCAATTGGGCCTCGACGAAGACGCGCGTCGTGACCTGCAACTCTCCGCGACAGGCAAAGCCTCTCTCAGCGAAATGAATGCCGCCGAGCTCCAGCTCGTGGTGAACCGCCTGAAAGAGAGCGGCTTCAAGCCCGTTTCAAAGGGCCGTTCAAAGGGGCGTCACAAGACGGCACCACGCGCCGATCTGCGCTTTGTGCATGTGCTCTGGAGGCTCCTGGGCGAGGCAGGCGCTCTCGACAAGACAGACCGGTCAGGCCTGAACACGTTCATCCGCACTCAGTTCGGACCGAGTTGGGGTGTTGTGCCGCGCGACGTGGACGATCTGCGCGATCACCAGAAGATCGACGCAATCATCCAGGCGCTCCTGGCGTGGTGCAATCGCAAAGGCGTGTCTGTGGATCAGGAGGCTCGGAGGCGGTGAGCAAGAAGCTTCCAAAGGTCTCGGATCATGCGGTCATACGCTATCTTGAGCGGTCACAAGGAGTAGACATTGAAGGTGTTCGCTCCGAGATCGCAAAGAAGGCCAAGAACGGGTTGGAGCAAGACGCCACCGCTGTGATCGTCGATGGCCTGCGCTACCCGATTGTCGATGGGGTTATCACCACCGTCTTGTGCCAAAACCGCACCGCCAATCACATCGGCAAACTCCGCCGAAAGCCGGAGATCGACGCTTGAGCGAGTATTGCTCACTCGAAGAGCTCGCCCGCGATCTGGGCGAACCAGCTCGCTTGCGGGTTCTCGCGAATGCGGGTGGGCAATGCCGGTATATTCCGCGTCCTGAGAATGTGCCCGGATCGCCGATCAATCAAGAGTTCGGCCCAGAGATCGCGCTTTGGCTTTCAGCGCGCTATGCGGCGGCCGAGGTTGAATTTCCCTCTTCCAGACAACGCCACGTCGACGAGCAGGCACGCTTGCTTCGGGTCGCCGTGATGGATGCGGGCTTGACCAACCCAACTCGGTCGGCCAACGATATTGCCAGTGAGTTTGGTGTGACTGTCCGGCGCATTCGCCAGATCCGCCAGGAGCTCGGCGAGCTCGACAAGCGCAGGTCCAAACCTGCCCCTCTACCACTCTTCGAGATCTAAGCTCCCCAGGAAACGCTTCCGGGGGGCAGCGGCCAAGCGAAGCGCCTAATTTGGACCCTGTCACGACCAAGACAGGTTCTCTTATGCAAATCATACGAAATAAGCTGGATCGGGCCGAGTATCTGCCTTCAAAGCATATCGGCGGAAAGATCGAGCCAGAACTGATCGTTCTGCACGATACGGCAGGCCGTCTGGAAAAGGGCAATTCGGTCGGTTGGCTCCGCGACAATCCGGGAAAGGCCAGCGCCCACTTCGTGATCGAGCGCGATGGTGAAGTTATCCAACTCGTACCCACCAATCGTCGCGCGAACCACGCCGGTCGCTCCCAGTATCACGGGAAGGAATGGTGCAACGGTTTCTCCATTGGGATTGAGATCGTAAATCCGGGCAAGATGCGGGCTGGCGGAAACGGAACGGCTATCCCTTGGTTTAGCCATCCCTATGACATCGACGAATTCGGTATCACAGCAGCCTCGACGCCTGAGCATGGCTCGGGGATGTGGATGCCCTACACCGAGGCGCAGATTGCTGCGGTTATCGCCCTCTGCGCAGCGCTTCTTAAAGCCCATCAAGACATTCAGGACATTCGCGCGCATTGGTATGTTAGCCCTGGGCGCAAGGTGGACACGAACCCGCTCTTTCCAATGGAGCAAGTGCGCAACATCGTTCTTGGTCGCGATGAGACGCCCGAAAAGGATGTTGAGGATCTCGTTGACGGCTCTGAATGGAGCCGGTCGAGCCGGGACACGAAGGGCTATGCGGTCTCCACAGGTGGCGACACGCTGAACATGCGGAGCTGGCCAAGTTTCAACCCGAATGTTCTGGCAGCCATTCCAGATGGCACCGTTCTCTTTCCATTGCGCAAGGGGCATTTCGGTAACCGTCGCTGGAGCCAGGTCGAATACGGCGGCAAGCGCGGCTGGGTTGTGAGCCGCTATCTCAAGGAGGTCAAAGATGGGCGTTGATTGGGGCAATGTCGCTGCACGCGTTGCAGCGCTCGGTGCGCCAGTGCTGGGTGGTGCATTGGGTGGGCCGCTCGGTGCAGGCGTTGGTCGGCTTGCCGGGCAGATCGTGGGCTCTGCCCTGGGCGTGGAAGACCAACCGGACTTGGTCTTGGACGCCCTGGATCTTCTGGACCCCACTGAAGCCACGGCTGCACTCCAGGCGGCCGAGCATGCCCATCGCGAGCAGATCCTCCGGCTCCAGCTTCAGGCCGAGACGAATGACCTCGAGCAGGTCAACGAAACCATGCGGGCCGAGCTGGTTCACGGCAATTGGTACCAAAAAGGTTGGCGGCCGACCTTCGGCTACATCACGGCCGTGAGCTATGGCGCTGTCCTGCTGGCAATTGCCAAGGTGCTCTGGACCAATGGAGATCCCGCGCTGCTCGGAGCGCTGGCCTCGGTGACCATGATCTTTGGCATCGGGCTCTCGGTTTTGGGTGTCACCTCCTACCGCCGCTCGACGGACAAGCAGACACTCGCTGGGGTTCAGCAAACAGGTGGGCTGATGGATGCGCTCGCCTCCCGTATTCGGAGGGAGGCTACGTGACTTTTGCATTTGATATGACGGTCACGCTGAGCCTGGTCTTTGCCATCGCAAGCGCCGGATACGCCTTCTTTCGAACCCGACGCGCAGATGTCAGCAAAAGCTTCGAAAAGCACGATAATCGACTGGGCGAGTTAGAAGGCAGGCTCACAACGCTTGAGGCCGAGGTCAGCTTGGCACCGGGCAAAGACGAAATGCACAAGCTGGATCTCGCCATCTCAGAAATGAACGGGGAGATGAAGGCAATCGGTTCTCAACTTCGTGGGACCAACGATTTGTTGCGCACCCTTCAGACCACCGTCGCCAGACAAGAAGAGTACCTCTTAGGAGCTAAGAAGTGACCGGCTATTCGAGCACCCTCCGCAAACATGCCCGCCTGGCCATTCTCCGGTTCTTGGAGGATGCACCGCAGCACACCTCCAACGCCTCCATGCTGGCCGAGCTTTTGCCCGGCGTTGGTGTTGTCTACACCCGCGATCAGATTGTGACCGAGCTGACCTGGCTGAAGGATCAAGGCTTTGTCGAACTGGACGATCTAGGCTCAGTCTTGGTCGCCGAGGCGACCGAACGCGGTGTCGAGATCGCCAACGGCGTCGGCCGTCATCCAGAGATCGCCAAGCGCCGTCCAGGGAGCTGATATGCCTCCCGCAAAGAAGATCGACCTTCTGCCAGCAGCGCTCCGAGAACGCCTGAAATCGTTGCTTGCTGAACGTGGCTTTGCCGACATTGTCGAGGTTACCGAAGAGCTCAATTTCTGGCTCGAAGAAGAGGGCCTGGAGCTTTCAATCGGCAAGTCGGCAGTGGGCGAGTTCTCCCGTGTCTTGAAGGATCAGCGGGATGCGTTTTCCATCGCCGAAGCGGTGTTGGCGGACTTCGACATCGAGCAGGAAAGCATGATGCAGAAAGCGCTTATGCAGATGCTTGCTGCCAGCGCCGTGCAACTGATCCAGACCGTGCGCGAGAATGGCGAAGTGATGGACGCCAAGGGGCTGATGGCGCTTGGCCGCATGCTCAAGGATCTGATGGCCTCTTCAGGGCTTCGCGAGCAACTTTTGGAAGGCGAGCGGCAACGGATCCGCGAAGAGCGCGACCGCGAGCAGCTCGCCAAGCTGGAAGAGGCCGTCGCCAATGGGGAGGCCAGCGAGGCCGTTGGGGCCGAAGCCAAGCGCATCCTGTTCGGGTTCTAGCGATGGAACAAACCAATCAGGAACTCATCCAGCAAATCCGCAAGGACGGCTGACATGGCCGAACGCAAACCCATCATCACATTCCTGCCCTATCAAAATGCCTGGCTCCAAGATCAGTCCCGCTTCAAGATCGGCATGTTCACCCGGCGCGGTGGCAAGACCTTCGGCGCAAGCGGTGAAATCGCCAATGATTGCATAGAGGCAGAAATCGCGGGACGACGCGAGCGCTGGACGATCCTGTCGCGTTCTGAGGCCACAGCTAAAGAGGCGATGGAAGACGCCCTAAAGCCGATGATCAAGGCGTACTACTCGATTGTCGGAGAGCTCTCACGCAAGGCTCAGCCCGAGTTCACGGTCGAGGATTTCCATGTTCCGGCCCATAAGCGGGAGGTGGTGCAGAACGGCTCCGTTTATCTGCTGGACGTGCCCGAAGCGACGTATAAGGCCCAGGAGGTGCGCTTCCCGGCAGGTTCTCGGATCACTGCGATCTCCGCCTCTCCTGACGCAGCGCGCGGCTTTGGCGGCAATATGCTCTTTGATGAGTTTGCCTTCCATGCCGACAGCCGCAGGATCTGGGGCTCTGCCTTTCCGGTCGCAGCACGCGGTGGACACCGGATCCGCGTGATCTCGACGCCGAACGGCAAAGGCAACAAGTTCTACGAACTGATGACGGGAAAGGACGGCACCTGGTCGCGCCATATCGTGGACATTTACGAGGCCGTTAAACAGGGCCTTGATATCGACATTGATGAGCTCCGCGCAGGCATGGCCGATGAGGATGCCTGGGCGCAGGAATTCGAGCTCGCCTGGCTCGATGCTGCGAGTGCTTGGCTCCCCTACGAGCTGATCTCGTCCTGTGAGGTCAAAGGCGCAGGCATGCGCGGGAACTACCAAGGCGGCACCTGCTATGTCGGCGTTGATATTGCAGCTCGCAACGACCTCTTCGTCATCTGGGTTCTGGAGGACGTCAACGGGATCCTCGTGACCCGTGAGATCATCGCCGAGAAGCGGATCAAGTTTGCCAAGCAAGACGAGTTGCTCGACAACGTGGTGGATTTCTACAATGTCGCCCGGATCGGTATGGACCAAACGGGCATGGGCGAGAAGCCTGTCGAAGATGCCAAAGAACGTTATGGCGACGAACGCGTCGAAGGCGTCCTCTTTAGCGTGGCGAGCAAACTCGATCTGGCGACCACGTTTAAGCAGAACTTCGAAGACCAAACGATCCACGTTCCGCAAGGTGACCCGGTTCTGCGCGCGGATCTGCACGCGATTTCGTCGACCACAGGCCTGACGGGCATCCGACGCCTGGTTGCCGATGGCGATACGGACGGACATGCCGACCGTTTCTGGGCAGGCTCGTTGGCAACAGCAGTGGCGCAAGGTGAAGAAGAGCGCTTTGGCTACCAGGCCGCTCGCTCCACGAGGGATCGCTGGGGCGGTGCGTCCCGTGGTCACGACGATGATGACGACTTTCAGGAAACCGAGCGGAGGGATTGGTGATGGGGATAGCCACCAACCAAGGCTGGAGACCGGCTGACGCGGCGCATGCGCGCGGTGCCGCGTGTCTGCGATCCGGAAAGGAGCAACCCATTTATGCAACTTCTTGACCAACATGGCCGCCCGATGAAACCGACCACCAAGCGTGAGCTGACAAAGGAAATTTCTGCCCCGTCCATGGGATCCGTGAGAACCATTCAAGCGGGCCACCCTGCCGATGGTCTAACACCGGCGCGCCTGGGCATGATCCTGCGCGAGGCGGAAACGGGCGATGCAACGGCTTATCTTGAAATGGCCGAGCAGATGGAGGAGCGCGATCTTCACTACGCCGCGGTTCTTGGCGTGCGCAAACGCGCGATCCGCTCGCTTGAGGTGCAGGTCGAACCAGCCGGAACAAGTGATCACGAAATTAATGCAGCCGCACTGGTTCGCGATGTGATGCAGTCCGCGCCGGTTCGGCTTGTCCTGATCGACCTGCTGGACGCCATTGGCAAAGGCTTCAGCGTTGCCGAGATCATTTGGGACGATCCTAAGAAGAAAGAATGGAAGCCAAAGAAGATCGAGCATCGCGATCCCCGCTGGTTCAAGTTTGACCAGGACACTGGGCGACGGTTGTTGTTGCGTTCCAACGAGGGCGATCAGGAGCTGAAGCCTGCGAAGTTCATCAGCCACCTCGCCAAGATCAAATCGGGCCTTCCGATCCGCTCTGGCCTCGCGCGTCTGGCGGCGTGGGGCTACATCTTCAAGAACTACACGATCAAGGATTGGGCGGTCTTCATGGAGGCCTATGGCCACCCGGTGCGCCTGGGCAAGTACGGCGCGAATGCCACCCGTGAAGACCGGCTGACCTTGCTTCGGGCCGTGCGCAATATTGGCACCGACATGGCCGCGATCATTCCGCGCTCGATGGAAATGGAGATCATCAACGCCAACGTGACCGGCGCAGGGCCGCTCTACGAGGCATCGGCCGAGTATTGGGACAAGCAGCTCTCGAAGGCCGTTCTGGGTCAGGTCTCGACGACGGATGCGATTGCTGGTGGCCATGCTGTTGGCAGGGTCCACGACCAGGTGCGCGACGATATCCGGGATGCCGATGCTGAACAGCTCGCCATGAGCCTGCAACGCGACCTGGCAGGACCGTTGGTTGCGTTCAACTTTGGGTCCGATGTCGCGGTTCCAAGCCTGAGTTTCGTCGCGCCTGAAGAACACGATCCGCGTCTGCTTGCCGTGGCGGCTGAGAAGTTCGTGAAGATGGGGCTGAAGATCCCAACGGCCGTTGTACGCGAACGTTTTGCCATTCGGGAACCCGAGGACGGCGAAGACGTCCTGGTCTTGCCCCAAGCTCAGCCAGCGCCTGAACCGGTGGCTGCATCAGCTCAGGGCGAGCCTCGTCCGAACAGTCTGGAAGAGATGATCGAGCGGATCATGGCAGACGACATCGTGGCGGCCTCGGCAGATCCGATTGTTGCGGGTTATCTGGAGGCCATTGCAGGTGCACGCTCGCTGCGAGAGGTGCGCGATCTTCTCGAGCAACTCGCATTTGAAGCGCCCGACGAGGCGCTCCAGGAACTGGTCGCCCAGGTAACCTTCGCCGGTCGCATGGCTGGTGAGCTGGGTGCAGATGTGGGGGGCAGTTGATGGTTTGCGAAGACTATCAACCTGACTGGGTGGTTATGGGGGATTGTCGGCGCTGTGGACACACAGCACTGGCTCACCTTCCTGAGCCCCAAACCAGAAGTGCTATGCCTTGTAGGAGCCAGCCAGAACTTTTTGATCTGGGTGAGGGTTGGCTTGGCGAGTTTCGGCAGAGGCACTTTCAGCGTGACCCAGATTGACCTCTCACCCTTACCACCTCGCGAGGCCATAGACTTCTTTCGGTCCAAAGGCCTCGCACCAGCGCTCAACCGTTTTGACTGGCGCGATCACTGGCGTGAGGAACATGCGCGCGCCTTTGTCGTGGCCAAGGCCATGCAAGATGATCTGCTCCAAACCATCCGCGTGGCCGTGGACAGAGCCATTGCAGAAGGCACCACGCTTGAGCAGTTCCGGGACGAGCTGGAACCCAAGCTCCGAGCGGCAGGTTGGTGGGGCAGAGAGAAACGTGTGGACCCGCTGACGGGCGAAGAGATCTCTGTTCAGCTTGGTTCGCGCCACCGCCTGAAGGTGATCTTCGACACCAACCTGCGCACGTCCTATGCCGCAGGGCGCTGGCAGAGGATCTGGCGCACACGAGCTGCGTTTCCATATCTTGAGTACCGCCAGATCGACCGGCCGACCAAACGCCACGACCATACGCGCTATCACGGTCTGATCCGGCCTGTTGAAGATCCGATCTGGGCCGAGATATTCCCGCCGAACGGTTGGTTCTGTGGATGCACCGTGGTCCAGCACACTGCCCGCTCGCTTGAGCGCGAGGGTAAGCAGGTTTCTGAACCCTTGGAGCTGGAGCTCGAGACCTATGAGAACCGGAGGACCGGCAGGACCGAGGAGCTGCCCGTTGGTGTCCATCCCGGCTTTGACACCAACCCCGGCCGGATCTGGACCGATCTGCGGGCCGCCCATGCGCGCGCCTCGACGTGGCTCCCACAAACCCACAGCGCCTTGGATCGAGCGCTGATCGAAGAGGTGCGAACCAGAGGCATCCGGGATCGCGACGAAAGCCTTGTTTACTACGATCTCAACGCAGAGCCTGAAGGCGCAATCATCGGTTGGAACCGAAGCGTAGCTGGCCGACCCAATTCGGTGGGGGCAACTCCGGCCATGGCCGAAGCCATGACCGATTCGAAGCGCTCGCTTGTCGCCATTCACGATCACCCAAGCTCCGGGTCGTTCTCGCCAACGGATGTGAACACACTTCTGCGGTTTCCCGGCCTGACCGAGGTGGTTGCGGTCGGCCTGGACGGCTCGATCTATCGCATGCGGGCGGGTACGCAGGCCGCCGACGCCCGCGTCGCCTACCGTGCCATTCAGGACATTCTGGAGATCGAGGTCAAAGCCGGATCGCTTAACAGGCTTGAAGCGAACCGGATCAGCGCCCATTTCTTTGCCATGGCCTTGGATACGATGGGCGTGATTGAATATCGCCACGCTCTTTCTGGCATCCGGTTGGATCTCGCAACGAAGCTGGGTCCGATGATGCGCAACTGGTTGGATGAGCTTTGATGGACCGACCGCTCTTTGTTGACGAGCCCGATGCTCTGGATCGCGAAGGCTGGATTGCGCATCGCGATCAGCTCGTCGAACTTGGCGATCAGCTCCCCGACCAGGCCGAGGCTCTCAAGCGCGCAGACGAAATGATCGCGGGCTTTGATCTGACCGATGAAGAGCGCCAGGCGCGCCTAAAGGACAGCCTGGTTCAATTGCGCTCAAACTGACCCCCCTAAAAAATCGCTCAGGAGCCGTTTGGAGGCCGATCCGGGCCAACCGGGCGTAGAAACCCGCCTCACGCCCCTGTGGCGGCTCCCAGGCGAATTTGAACGGTATTAACAGATCTTCCCTCGATCTACGTTGTCAGGTTTTGGGATCTGGGCGTCGTGGCGCTTGATCGGGCGCAGATCTCGGCCCAAGGTGGGCGTGTCTCCAAGCATCGTCGGTTTTGCCCCGGAAGCGTTTCCGGGGGGCGCGCTTTTTCGCGTCGGCCTAAACCGATGGCATGGCGAGACCACCGCAAAATCAGTTCGCAGGAAATGCCGTCGTTGTGTGCAACAGCGAAGGCGACGTGCGTGATCGCATCGAACTGATCCCAGTTGGCAAGTTCGCATTGAATGACCGCCGTGGAAGCGGGTTCAACCTGGAGAAGTCCGATGAAGTGATCAAAGCCTCATTTGCCCTTGCCGCAGGCCAAGTCCTGCCCATCGACTTCGATCATGGGTTGGAAGCCATTCACACAAAGGATGGTCGCGCTGCCGGTTGGATCACCGCCATGGAAGTGGAAGGCGGAAAGATCATGGCAACTGTCGAGTGGACTTCCGCTGGGAAGGCTGCCCTCGCAGACAAAATCTACCGCTTCATTTCACCAGTGTTCCTGACGCGGTCAAAAACAGACCGCCGGGTGACCCGCATTTTGCGCGCTGGCCTGACCAACAATCCCGCAATTCATGACCTGGCACAGGTCGCTTCCAAGGAGACTGACACCGTGGACCCGCTGCTTCAGTGGCTCGCGGTCGAACTCGGTATGACCGATGAGACCGACGAGACGAAAATCAAGGAGGCCGCCCAGGCGAAATTCGCTGCGGCGGCCGAGGCAGGCAAGATCGTGGAGGCTGCCGGTCTCGCTGGCGATCTGAACGAAACCGCTGCAACCGTGATCTGCGCCAAGATCGCAGGTGCCGGTGATGCGCCTGATCCGTCCAAATATGTGCCGAAAGCCATGTTTGATGAGCTGTCAGCCAAGGTCGAGGCACAAGCCAAGGCCACCGCGAAATCAGCGGCGGAACAGGCCGTCGAGGCCGCCAAGGCCGATGGCAAGCTCTCTCCGGCGATGGCCGAATGGGCGGCGTCTTATGCCGACAAGGATCTCGACGGGTTCAAGACTTGGGCCGCCTCGGCACCGGTCATCGCTGACGGTGACGAACTGATCCCCGCCCTGAAGCCTGCCGAGGACGGTCAACTGACCAATGAAGAAAAGGCGGTCTGCACGGCGATGAGCATCTCCGAGGAGGCCTTCCTGGCAACCAAACAGGGCAAGCCGCTCAAGAAAGAGGAGGCCTAATCCATGGCAGCGCTTTCAGCCAATAACAAACTCACCAACCGCGACGGTGTTCAGTTCAGCGACCCCGTGAAAGCCGGTGTGCACATCTATGAAGGTGCGATGGTGGGTCTGGACGCGTCGGGCTATCTCGCACCCGCCGCTACCGCTGGCATTTCGGTCATGCGTGGTTTTGCCATGCAAGAGGTCGATAACACCGGCGGCGCAGATGGTGATCTGACCTGCCTTCTGCGCAAAGGCGTGGGCCACGTGGCCCAAACCGGTCTCGCCCGCACTGACATCGAAACTCTCGTCTCTGTAACCGATGACGCCACCGTTGGTGGCTCAGCGGCTCTCAAGGCGGGCACACTCGTGGATCTCGACGCCGCAGGCGCTTGGGTCCGGATCGACTGAAAGGACTGAGCAAGATGGATATTACCGCCGCAAGCCTTGCTGCGCTTAACATCGCGATTACGACCGCGTTTAATACCTCGTTAACCGGTGTTGAAACGACCTACGGTCGGGTCGCAATGACGGTGCAGTCGACCACCCGCACTCAGTCATATCCAAAGCTGTCGGACATTCCGGCAATGCGGGAATGGTTGGGGGATCGCGTGATCAACCGCCTCGACATGGACGCGTTCTCGATCACCAACCGTAAGTTCGAAAACACCATCGCCGTTGCTGTCGACGACATCGCTGACGATCAGGTGGGCCTCTATTCGACGCTCGCGACTGATTTTGGTCAGACCGCCGGCGAGCTGCCCGATGATTTGGTTTGGGAACAGATCGCCAAGGGCTTCGACACCACACATGTCGATGGCCAGTTCTTCTTTGACACCGATCATCCTGTTGTGGACGCAAACGGTGTCGAGAAGTCCGTGTCGAACTTTGGTGGTGGTGCAGGGGCCGCCTGGTATCTCATTGACACCTCACGCGCGATCAAACCGATCATCTTTCAGGATCGACAGGCTGCGCAGATCACGCCGCGCACCAACCTGAACGATCCGAACGTGTTCGAGCTCGATGAGTTTCAGTGGGGTGCAAAGCGCCGCTGCGCGACCGGCTTTGGTGCGTGGGAGTTGGTTTATGCAAGCAAGCAGCCTCTGACCGAAGCGAACTATGCAGCCGCGCGTCAGGCGATGCTTGAGATGCGTGGCCATCGTGGTCGCAAGCTCAAAATCAAGCCAAACCTTCTGGTTGTCTCTGCAGCCAATGAAGGCGCGGCGCGCGAGATCCTGCTGAACGAGCGCAATGCGGCTGGTGCGACCAACACGTGGCGCAACACCGCCGAATTGCATGTCGAAACCCGTTTGAGCTGAGGTGCTGACCCATGACTGACGCAACCAAGAAACCCGCGACCGCAACGTCTAAGGCCAAACAGGCCCAGGACGCCAAAGCCACCGAAGAGAAAGCGGCTATGGAGAAGGCCGATGCGGAAGCCAGGGCAAAAGCCGAAGCGGAAGCCAAAGCCAAGGCAGAAGCCGAAGCGGATGCCAAAGCTAAAGCTGAAGCGGACGCCAAGGCACAGGCCGAAGCGGAGAGATCTGCGCCCGTATTTCGCGTCGTGTGTTCCGTCGCTGCGGGCATGCGTCGAGGCGGACGTCGCTGGAAGGCAGGAAGCACGGAAGTTCCGGTCGCGGAAATGACCGACGAGCTACTCGAGGTTCTGGAAGCGGACCCGCTGTTTCAGGTGATCGCACCCGACGAATAGGTCTCTACGGGGTTCTTGGGGGGAACGCTCGTCGCCAACGCGTTGTCCGGGGCAACTCGGGCAGCGCAACCGAACCAACCGGAGCGAAGAAGTGACCTACGCAACGCCTGCAGATCTCCAAGCCGTCATTCCAGATCGGGACCTGAAGCTGCTCACCGATTGGGACGGTATTGCAGATACAATCGACGAAACCAAGCTGCAGGAAGCGCTTGATGACGCCACGGCCGAGATCAATGGCTACATCGCCAAGCGCGCAAGCCTGCCGCTTTCCGAGCCACCGCGCATGCTTCTGGTCGTGGCCCGCGATCTGGCGGTTTACCGTCTTTTTGCCAATGCTGGTCGCGTCACCGAGACCCAAGAGAAGCTTCGCGACGCTGGCATCACCTACCTGGAGAAAGTGGCTGACGGAGAGCTCTCTATCGGAGACGAAACCGGCGGCGACGAAGAGCCCACGTCACCTGGTGTTGTCATGGAGGAAGGCCCGGAACGGGTCATGACTCGTGAGAGCTTGGAGCGCTTCTGAGATGGTCCAGCTCAACATCAACCTGCTCGATCTCGGAACCGTCCAGGCCTTGGACGGTCTGACTGATCTCGACGATGATCTGACGCCCTTAATGGATAATATCGGTGCGCTCCTGGAGCAGTCTGCGCGCACCCGCATTGAAAGCACCAATGTCGGTCCAGATGGATCGCCCTGGCCACAATCCATGCGCGCGGTCGAAGACGGTGGACGGACACTATTTGAAAGCGGCCGTCTGGCAGCTTCTCTGACCCATGAAGCAGACCGCCGCGAAGCGCGCATTGGGTCAAACCTGATCTATGCAGGTGTGCATCAATCCGGGGCCACGATCACCCCGACGTCTGGTCGCGCGCTTCAGTTCCAGCTCCCCAATGGTGAATTCGTGACCGTTGGCAAGGTGACCATTCCCGCGCGTCCCTATCTCGGGATCTCCGAGGAGGACGAGCTGGAGATCGGAGAACTCGTCAGCGACTTTGTCTCTGAGGCAACCGGAGGCGCGGTTCAATGAGCCTAATCGAGATTGCCCCGATCCGCGCCCATCTTGCGGCTTCCGAGACCGATCTTATGGAGATCGGCACAGCGCGTGATCTCGGTGCCGCCAAGGCCGCCACTATTGCCTATCCAACGGCCTGGCTGATCGCCCTCGGCGAGACAGCAGGCCCAAACCGCTATCAGACCCATGCCCTCGTTGATCAGCGCGTCACAGCGACCTTCGGTGTGGTTCTCGCGGTCCGCGATATTGGCGATCCGGCAGGCGCGCGCGCCGTTTCTGAAGCCGAGCGTGTGCGAGGCCAGGTCATGGCCGTTCTGGGACATCATGTTCCACCAGGTGCGGATAGCGCCTGCATCCCGCGCCGGGGGCGTTTGGTCAGCGGGATCGACGCTGACGGACGCTTCTTTTGGCAAGACGACTACGCCGTCGACTTCAACCGACGCATTACTCAGGAGACCTAACCCATGGCCAGCTCACGCACCCGCGCCATTCGCGCTGCCGCCGACACTGCCGATCCGCTTGTCGCCAAGAACGCGATCTTGTGCAATGACCTGACCCTTCGCTTCCTCGAAGGCGATTACCAGGCGCGCGAGTTTGCGACCGGGGATGAAGGCGCTCAAATCGAAGAGCTCTACAATAAGCACTCTGGCGCTCAGTTCATGTTGGAGGCCGCAGGCGGCGGCGCTGCCGACACGCCGCCCAAATATGCCGATCTCCTGAAGGCCTGCGGTCTGACAGAAACCATCGTGGACGCTACAAGCGTGAGCTACTCACCAACGCCGATGGGGGCCGCAAAGGCCGAGGCGCGCCTTGAACTGCGTTCGGGTGTTGCGACGAGTGTTGTGCGCAAAGCTCGGGGCGCGCTGACCTTTACGGCTGAGACCAATCGCAAACCCATGATCGGCTTCAACATACTGGGGGAATACCAGGGTCCAACCGATGGCGTCTTGAATGGCCTGGACTTCACCGGGTGGCGCAAGGCGCTCGAATGCTCGCCTGCAAACATGAATGCCTTTACCTTCAACGGAACCACGCTTTGCGTTCGGTCTTTCACCTTCACCGACGGTCGCACGCCGCGTCTGGGGCGTTTCATGAATTGCGATGGAACCGATATCACCCATCGCCGGTTCACCGGTCGGATGACCATTGAGTGGCCGGATCGTTCAACGATGGATCTGATCGCCCTTTGTGCCGCTGCTTCAACCCATGCGTTTGTCTGGCAGCTCGGAAGCGTTGCTGGCGACATCGTCCGCGTGGCCGCTCCTGCTGTGCAGATCAAGTTTGCCGGTGAGCAGGACATTGATGGCACCATGGGGGCCAATCTGGACCTCGTTTTCACCCCTGTTTCCGGCGACGATGAGATCGCCCTGATCTTCAAGTGAGGCGGCCATGACCAGTTTTGTCTTTGAAGAACACCACACGTTCGATTGGCCCGTCATGGTGCCTGTGCCGACAGATGGTACAACAGAGCTCCATGAGTTTACCGGTAAGTTCAAGCAGCTTCCCGATGACGAGCTGTTTGAGCTCGATGCCGACGAAAGCGGGGAGACCGCGCTCGAGATCGAGATCGCGCGTGTTCGGCGGGTTCTGATCGGATGGACTGGCATCAAAAGCGCCAAGGGCAAGGACGTCGCGTTCAGCGAAAAGGCTCTGGGCAAGATGCTCAAATATGGCCCGTTCCGCCGGGCGGTCATTGAAGCCTATTTCGACGCCACGCTGCGTGGCGGTGCACACCGAAAAAACTGAAAGAGGTCGCGTCGGTCTTTTTTGGCGGCGCGACCCAATCCGAGTTGGTGGAGGATCTGATGGCATTGGGTGGCATGAGTGAAACAGACGCGCTTGCGATGGCGTCTGACGAGCTGCCTGATGTGGTCCGGCTTCCTGCGTATCTGGAGCCCTTGGTGAGCCTCGTTGATGGTGTCCACAATCAGTGGCGTGTCATGACCGGACTTGGTGGCGGTGGACCTATGGGCTTTGACCTGAACGCCGTGGCGCATGTGGCGGGCTGGCTGAAGATCGACATCACGCCGAAGCTTTTTGGAGACCTTCGATTGATCGAAGCGGAAGCCCTGCAGCTGATGCGAAGGGCGAAGACATGACGGAAATGCGATCACAAATAACCGTCACCGCCAACTTTGGCACATTGTCGGCGGCAGCGCGCAAAGCACAGGGCGACTTTCAGGGCATTATCAATAAGACCTCAGGCGTCTCGCGCGAGTTCAAGTCCGCGAAACTCAGCGCTGGTACCTTTGAGCAAGAGCTCGCACAAGTGGGCCAGCAAGTTAACCGTCTGCGCGCGACCTATGATCCGATGTGGGCAGCGACCCAACGTCTGACGGTAGGGGAACGTGCGCTCACCCGCGCATTTGACTTAGGGCAGATCGAGCTCGTTGAACGCGACCGGCTCTTGAAGGCGCTGCGCGCTGAATACTCGGCAAGTACCTTTGCCCAGGCACGCATGGCTGCTGGTATGCGCGGTCTGACCACCGCAACGGCTGGCGGTGCGGGTGGTGTTCAGAACTTCTCGTACCAGCTGCAGGATATCTTCACCCAAGTTGGCATGGGCGTGCCTCTGATGATCTCGCTCGGCCAGCAAGCGCCCCAGATCCTTTCCGGTTTCGGCCAGGTCGGCGCGATCCTTGGCGTCGCGGCCGCTGCGATCCTGCCGCTCAGCGCCGCGATCTTCGGGCTGGGGTATACTTCGAGATCTGCAGGCGAGGACGTCCAATCGCTGGAGGACCGCCTGCAAGATCTTACGGCAATGGTCGACGCCTATCGCTCCGCCCTGTCCGAAGCGCGCGCTGATACCGATGATCTGGCCAAGGCGTTTGGGGAAGCGACGGAGCTTGGCCGGATATTCCTCGAGCTTGGAGCGGAGTCCATCCGGGTCCAGAGCACCGAGCAACTTAGAGAAGACCTCGACGCCATCGTCGACAGCTTTGGTCGATTGGATGATGTGCTCCGAGACGACGGCCGGGGCATTGCCAGCACCCACTTTGAAGACGCTGTGCGCCGAATAAAGCGGGACATGGAACTTACAACCGACCAGGCGGTGGTTCTTGCGTTGCGCATCCGCGAGCTCGGCGATGCAGAAGGGCTTGAAGAACAAGCAGAGGCTGCGCAGAGGATCGCGCTGCATCTGGTATCTTCGTTTGGTTCGTATGAAGAAATGAATGCCGAGGCTCGCAAGCTTCACGACAATCTGAAATCTGCAGGTCAAGAAGCGCTGCGATTGGGAACCGCGTCCGATGCGATCAACTTCGAGCAGGCCCGGCGCTCCGCCTCGGGCATGGCGGACGAGCTCGGCCGAGCGCTCAATGCCTCTATCGCCCTTGCAAACCAGGGGGTCGGAGCAGCTGACCGTGCCAGGATCAATTTCGAGTTTCGGGACGATCCTATCCGGCGCGAAGCCGAGCTCGCCGGGTTGGAGTTCGACAGCCGCGCAGGCCTCCCTGCGGGATCCGACGCCACGTTGCAAGCCGTCGTTGAAGCCGAGCGGCGTGCATTTGTCTCAGCACGAGTTGAGGCCGCCCGCTACACCCAATCCCTTCAGGAATGGCAGCGCGCTCAATCCCGGCACGGGCGTGGGGGATCCAGCACGCGGTCTCATGACCGGGTCGTCACGGAGATCGAGCGCTCGATGCTGCGCCTTGATGGGGCATACCTCCACCAGGTGGCAGCGGCCGAGAAATGGCGCGAGGAAGCACTTGCCGCCCTGGATCCTGCCAAGGTTGGATACGAGAGCTTCACCCAGGACGTGGAGACGATTTTCCAAGATCGTCTGAAGCAGGCCTATGAGGCAGATCTGGACAATCGGACGGATTGGGCAGCGGGCGTTGCGCGTGGCCTGAAGGACGTCAATGACGAAATGCTGAGCTGGGCCGATGTCAGCGAAAGCATCGTGGGCAAATGGTCGGATGGTCTGGAGAACGCCTTTGTTGACATGGCCATGACCGGCAAAGCCTCAGTGGCAGACTTAGTGGACTACACCCTCAAGCAATTCTTGCGGCTCTCCTATCAACGGGCCGTTCAACCGGCCGTTAACGGGATCTTTGATTTCATATCCCAAGGCATTGGAGGCTTGTTTGGCGGCGCAGCCGGGCAGAGCCATTCCGGCTCGGTGATCGGGACTTCCTCGCTATCCACCACGATCTCCGGGCCCTTGCGCCGGGACGAACAGCTCACCGTGACCAAGCTAGGCCAGCGTGTCTTTACCCCGCGCCAGCTCGAAAACGGCGCCGCCATCATTGATGCACTTGCCATGGCCGCCGCGCATGGTCGTGAGACCGGTGTCGTCGTCGTTCAGCCTGTCATCAACAATTACAGCTCAAGCGCACAAGTCGAGACCTGGCAGAACGCTGATGGCGGGATTGAAATCAACATCCTGGATCGGATTGAGCGCGGCATGGCGGCCCGCGCCGGTCAGAACGGAACACCGCTCAATCGGGCGATCAAAGGCGTTCAGGACCGAGGCTATGGAAAGGGCAGGCTATGAGCTATCCCATGCTGCCTGTCGGTTTTCCTGCTTGTGCCTTGCGCGACGACTGGCAGGAGCAACCCATCGATCCGCACCGTCGCACCGAAATGGATGACGGCGCGCAGGCCATTGAGCGCAAACTGCATCGCCTGCGAACGATCTACACGATCACATGGGAGCTCTCGGGTCTTCAGTATGAGCAGGCCAAGGCCTTCTGGGCGGATACACTCGATGCGGGCAAAGCGTGGTTCTATGCGCCCGTGGTCGAAGGTCACCAAACTGCCCTTCAGCTCTGCCAGTTTGTCTCCAACCCGCCCTGGACCGGGGTGTCTCCTGCGCCAGGCATTTTCCAGCTCAGCTTTGAGCTCGCGGTTAGAGATCTTCCGCGCTTGAGCGCGACCGAGGCGGCAGCGGTCGAGGTCTATCTGGCCTATCCAGACGAGTATGACAGCATCGTGGCCCGCTACACTGCTCTGGTCGATGCATGGCAGGCGGCAGTCGAATGAGCCTGACCCCGCAATCCCGCCTCGAACGCGCCCAGGATGAAATCCGCCAGCACCGCCCGGTGGGCCTGATGGAAGTGGTCACGCTGACCTTTGAGCATGTGAGCTTTGACACGCCCGCCTATGTGGTGGCTGACAATGCGGACCTTGAAGCCGTGTTAGAGGACGGCACCCTGGTGACGTTTCAGGCTGTGGCCTTCACCCATGCTGGTCCGACCCAAGGCGAAGGTCGCTGGCCCCAGATCGATTTGTCGATCGACAACGCCGCGACCATCCTTGAACCCTATCTCGAGCTCGCCTTGTCCCATGACAGCCCGGTGCAGCTCACCGCCCGTGAGTACATCCGAGAGCGGGCCTTTGAAGGGCCCTCTCGCATCATCCGCAAACTAGAACTCGACAAGACCGAAGCCAACGATCTGACCGTCACAGCGACGGCAGGGTTCTTTGGTTTGGATCGCAAATTCGGAACGACCTATGACCCAAGCAAGTATCCTGGCATCAGCTGACCAGAGCGCATGGGTGGTCGATCTGATCGGCACCCCCTGGGCTCCAGGCGGAACCGGCCCCGACGCTTATGATTGTTGGGGGCTGGCCAGCTTGTTGCAGCGCGAGCTTTTTGACCGCGACCTGCCATGGTCCAACGGTGAAACCGCAGGCAAGCAGCTCCGCGATGTGATCGAGGCCCTGAAGGCCAGCGACATCGAGCGGAGCTGGCAGCCGGTCACGCGCCCCGCCCATGGCGATCTCGTTTTGATGTGGGACGGGCTGCGGCCTAAGCACATCGGCACCTGGCTTGAGGATCCTGCGCATCGACTGCATGGCATAATCCATTCAACCCGGATGACTGGCGTTGTGTGCGATGGGCTCGCGCAAGCGCGCGCAGATTGGAACCGTCTGGAGTTTCGTCGCTATGTCAGCCCATCCGTTGACGCCATCGCCCAGATACATGCTGACCCGTTTTTGAGCTCTCTTTGGCGGCCGAGCATGGTTGTTGTGGCAGATGTGCTCAATCCATTGCGGGACGTCGAAGTCGTAGATCTCGAGAACAGCGTCACTGTCCTGGAGGCCATGAGCCAGCTTCCCGACGTCGAGCAGCGTTGGGTGATCCTCAATGATACGCCCCTGCTGCGGCTCAACCGGGCCACGGGTGAGGCCGAATGGGATCGCAAACTCGGTCCTGCAGATGTGCTTTGGGCCATGCCGCCTCTACCGCTTAATGATGACCGGGGCAGCGCCGTTCTGGGAACCGTGCTGACCATCGTGGCGAGCCTTGCCGCGCCCTACCTTGCCGGGGCAATCCTTGGGAAGAGCGCTGCGAACCTCTCCTTTGGCGGCAAGCTCCTCTCGGCGGGGATCTCCATCGGGGCCAATCTTCTGGTGGCGAGTTTCATGCCCTCGGGTGATACCGTGGCCGATCTGGCCAATCCCGATCCGACCTATTCCTTCGGGCAGGTTCAAAACCAGCTTCGTCCTGGCGCAATGGTGCCAGTGATCTACGGCACCATGCTGCGCGCGCCTGACCTGCTGGCAGCCCCTTGGGCCGAGTTCGTCGAAAACGATCAGATCATCCATATTCTGCTTTGCCTTGGCCAAGGCACCCACCATCTGCGCGAGATCCTGATCGGTGACACCCCGGTCTGGACAGAAGAGCGTGGGTTCACCGGAGCCATTGAAGATATCGAAACCGAGCTTGTTCTGCCGGGCCAGAATGTGACGCTTTTTCCATCGGGCGTAGATGTGGTCAGCGAAGTCGAGGCGCTGGACCTGCCGGTTCCTGATCCGGTGGATGGCAATGTGTTGATCGGTCCTTTCGTGGCCGTTCCTGCAGACGCCACCGCCAATGAGCTAATCTATGACTTTGTCTTCCCAGGCGGGCTCTTTACGGCCGCAAGCGGCGTAGGCGCAACGTCAGTCACTTGGACCATTGAAGTCCAAGCTATCGACGCGGTCGGAAACCCTGTGGGATTTTGGCAGACGCTGGAGACGATCACTGAGACCCAAGCCACGATAACACCTGTTCGGCTGACTAAACGCTATGAGGTCGACCGGGCCCGGTACCAGACCCGTGTGACACGCACGTCAGTGAGCACCATCTCCGGTACCGGAGCGCAAGACAGACTGGTTTGGTTAAGCCTGAAGGCCAAAAGATCAGACGTGACGCCCTACGACGAAGTGACTGCTCTCGCGCTCAAGGTACGAGCCGATGCAACCTCAACCTCTGCGCTTCAGGAGTGGCAGGTTCGCTCGACTCGCGTTCTGCCCTGTTACGACGCTGATGGCCAGCTGGTCACCGGACCTACTGAAGCAATTGACGCTGCTGCTCTGGACATCTGCAAAGCGGTTTACGGGTTGGAGCTCGACGACGAGCAGCTCGATCTGCCGCAACTTCGGCGGCTTGCCACAACATGGTCGGAGCGCGGCGACGTTTGTTGCACCGCGATTGAGCGAGATTTGTCGAGCTGGGAGGCGCTCGAGCAGGTTTTGTCGGCAGGTCGCACCAAGCCCGAGTTCATCGGCGCAACCGTGACCTTCGTGCGGGATGAAGAACGCCCGGCCACGCGGCTTATCACGCCCGCCGATATGGTGCGCGGCTCCTTCTCGGTTGAGCGCCGCCACCATCGTCGCGACATACCCAATGTGGTGAACATGCGGTACCGGGATCGCAACGGTTCCATGCGCAGCGTTGAATGCCGTCCTGAAGGCGTCACCGATCCTCGGCCGGTCACGATTGTGAGCCAGACCATGGTCGATCACGATCAGAACTTCCGCGAAGGCATGTACCGCGCGGCAAGCAACAATGAGCGCCGCCGCTATCCGAGCTGGATCATGATCTCAGGGGGCAAGAGCCTCTTGCGTGGTCAGATCGTCGACGTCTGTCACCCACGCCCTGAGTATGGCCACTTTGGCAGGCTCACGATGGCCGACTGGCCCAACCTCTGGCTCTCGGAAGAAACGGGTCTGAACGCTGGAGATGAAGCATGGTTGTCGCTTGCCATGCCAAACGGCGCGCCTTGGGGACCCGTCAAAGTGCGCGGGATGAATGGTTCGTCAAACGGATTGCTCATCGATGAGGACGACTTCAACGATGTTTTAAAGGGGGTTTCAAGCAGCGTTTATTCGATGGATCCGCGCGACTGGATCATTACCGAGGAAGCTCCGCTTGGTCCTGAAGGTTTCAGTGAAACTCTGGGAGGGCACCAGGCCGAGGCGACCCGCGCAAGCGTCGGTACCGGAGAAGTCGCGACGCTTCGCTGCATGATCGTAGAAGTCATTCCATCCGACAGCGGTCAGGTCGAAGTTCTGGCGGTGGAGGAAAGCGAGAACGTACACACGGCCGACCAAGCGGCAGTGCCCGATGCGCCAGGCGAAACGAGCTCACTCAGCAACGATGGGCGTCCAGCCTGGTCGGATGTGGTCATCGTTGGCACCCAAAACCCACAAGCCGGTTTTCCGTTCCGTGTCGAACACCTGATCGAAGGCCCATCTGTTCCGGGCGCAATCGGGTACACGGCCGACTGGGCCCCAACGTCAGGCGATACCATTTGGACGTCGCTTGGAACCTCAACAGACCCGACATTCGACGGTCCGAAAACCGACGGTGAGAACGTCATGATCCGCGTCGCGGCCGTGGGCCCGCTCTTGCGCGGAGCATGGACCTATTTCCGCACCGATTTGAGCACCTTTGAAGCGGGCAAGACCGTCGCCCGTCTCGACCCAACTGCACAGGAGATCTACGGATGACCGTCCCAGAAAGCCTCACCAAACTCGAAGCCTTGCTCAAGCGACATACGGAATTGCTCGATGCCTTGGGGACCGCCGAGATCGCCTTTGAAACGGTCTCGGAGCTGATCGCAGAAAACGATGTCACCGTCGGCATGACAGACGGCCAGCGCGTGCGCATCCTTGAGCACGGCCGCTTTGATCTAGTTGTCGTCAGCAGCGGAACCGTTCACTACACCGCTGCGTCAAGTACGCAGTTTCGGCTAAGCCAGGACCGAGCAAGCCCCATGATGCTGGGGGCGACAGGCGACGGTGTTGCGGATGACACAAGTGCGCTCGACGCAGTTCTCGCCAGTGACGCTCTCGAGATCGATTTGCAAGGCCGGGACTATCACTACGTCGGCACCTTCAATCCAGCGAAGCCGATCACGAACGGCCGTGTGATCGACGACGACGTCACGCACGACTATGCGCATTTGACGAAGGTTGACTTGGCCACGGATGCTCAGGTCTTGGCACAGGACGATGTCGCCAAGTTGGTTACCTTGGCGCAGGTCCTGGATCTTCACCCAACCGCTTGGGTTTACACTGCAGAAGACCTCACCTGGCCAGCACCCAGCGCGGCCATGACGCTCACCCATGGGCTCGGCGCGATGCCAAAGGCCGTAGAGCTTGTGCTGGTCTGTGAGACTGCAACGAATGGCTTCGTCGTTGGCGATGCAGTGATCATGCCGCTGACGCAGTTTGCCTATGACAGCAACATCTGGGACAGCGGCAGTTATACCAATGTCTACGGCCACACGGTCAAGATGAGCAAGTCCGAGATCATCCTCCAATCGGGCACCAACACTTCCCGTTTCTTTGCGGCGGGAGGCGTCATTCTACAAGCGAACGACGCCAGCTTCAGCCTCACGGTACGCGCGCGATAAGCCCAGAAACACTTCCGGGTGAGCGGTCGGATTGCGCTCACCTAGAATGCAATCGCAAAGGAGATTGCCATGCCACGCGATCAACACACCGACATTCTCGAAGGCGATGAGTACGAAGAACTCACCGACGGGCCAGTTGGCGGAGCCTTCAGCTTCCAGATCCTTTCGGGTCGGATCGAGCTTGTCGGAACGACCGACGCAACCCAGCCTCCGAGAACCAAGAAAGGGTTTGTCGTAGATGACCTCTATGGTGATTTCTCGACCACTCTGGACAAGCTCTTTCCGTCAGGTGGAAAAACACGTCTCTGGGGCCGCGCGGTAGAGTTCCAGAGCGAGTACTGGATTGACCATGCGTAGGGTTCGGCTTCTCAATATTTCGACGCCGTTCCAGGGGCTCGATCATGACGTCACGCTCCTTGCCAGCGGTCATTGGATGTATTCCGGGCCGATCCCCCAGGCGGGCGATGGAACCCTCTACGGCTCCATGCTGACCTACAATATCCTGATGAACCTCAAGCCTGTGCTCAATCCGCTGCCAGACAATGAGCTTTGCCTGCTCATTGACGTTCCACTTGGTCTCTATGTCTCGATGGATTGGACCAATGGGTTCGAGTTCCAGATCTACGAGGACCCCAACGCCATCCCCGGCATCCAATCCGCTCTGACTGCGACGGGTCTTGCGGCTGCGTTCGTCGGGGCAAGCGGTGGGCTTGAGCTTCCTCTGCACAACCTCGTTCCCTTCAAGGATATGTCCCAATGGACAGACAGTGGGACCGCTGTTGGGGCCTATGGTGCTATCTCTGGCCTCGGTGGCTCGGGCAATTACATCTACAAGCACACGACCCTTGATGTGCCGAACGGCACCAAGATTGCTCTGGTGACGAAACTCAAAGGCACCAATGGCGAGCGGACCACTGTGGAGATCACCACGACAGGCGCAAACACCGTTGCAGCCGGAGTTGATCTGGATGGGACCGAGCAAACTATTGTCACGCCGTTAACCCTGAATGCAGACGCAACACGGGTGGATGCCCGGATCGGCCAGAACTCAGACGGCAACGCGGCAAGCGATGTCGAGGTGCTTGGCGCGTGGCTATACTTCGAGACCTATGGCCTCGGCGCATGGCCGATGCAGAACCTTGCAGGTTTCACCATCGACAACCTGCCCGAAGATCTGACCTATGGTCTGGGCGTCGTCTACAACAAAGAGACTGGGTTGCCAGACCATCTGGGCCTCGGCGCGGAGTATCGGAACCTCGTCAACAATCCGCTCTTTGTGGGAGGCACTGTCGGTATTTTGGGCGCAGGCGGAGTGTTGCCTGAAGGGGTTGATCTAACGAGCGAAACTGGCGCTGAAATTCACCGGCTGTCCGACGATGAAATGGAAATTACGGTTTGGCGCGAGGCCGTGGGTCAAAAGGCTTATCCGCGCATCCGATTGAGTGACCATCTGTTGGATGCCGTAACGCCCGGTCAGAGCATGGTTGGGCAGATCGAAATTGAGGTAGTGACCAACGACAGCGCGGCTGGTGTTGTCCGCGCAAGCGTCGATTTCAGGAACAAAGGCTCTTACGTTGGCGACGGCTTTGTAACCCCAGATTTAGCGGTTGGTTCAAGCGGACACTACGCGGAAATCGTGACCGTTCCTGCGACGAGCGACACTGGCGGGTTATCCGTGCAGGTTCCAAGCACCGTCCAAGACGGTGACACCGACACCGTGCGCTTGATCATCAAACGGCCTCAGTTGGTGAACAACAGCAATATCATCGGTCTTCCTTTGATCCCGTCCATCCCCGGTGGTCAGGACACCCACGCTGCCCAACCGTTCTATGGTGATATTTCCACCTTCGCCAAGCTGGAGCCTGATCTCTACTCGGCGCTTGGGCAGAGTGGGGCGATTGGTACAGGCGGATCGCCATGGTCCTCCGACACGGGCGAAGGTCGTTTCTCAGTCGTCGGGAACGTCATCACATTGTCACCGGGAATTGCTGCCGAGCGAATTACGGTATTTGCCTCGCCCCTCGGTCTTCAAGATGGAGATGTCGTTGAAATCGACTATGCGATGTCCAGACTGGCAGGGAACGTCGCGCTGGAAGAACCCTCAACAGCCAATGGCACAAACTTCGCGCAATGGGGATCAACCCACCCTAGCTACAGCGGAAAGCACCAAGTCGTCGTAGAGCATGGCCGCGTGATGCAAATCCATATTACCGGGGGCGTTGCCAACGCTGCTGGCACCATCGCCATCTCGATCCGCAAAGTCCAGCAGGGCGAATGGACGATAGCTGCCGGTGGGAGGTCGCTGATAGACGATGCATCTGCGCAAGCTCCGTGGGCCCGCATTGTTTCACTCAGCGACGGGTCTTCGATCACCCGAGCATCAATCTTGATGAACAATTCAATCGACAAACTTTGGGGCGAAACACGTACAGCGGATGTCGGGCAAGCTGGCGGCGATGGCGGTGGTTCTGTAATTTCGGTGGACGGCCCCGCAAACCTTTCGCTCTCGGCGGCAGAAGACCAAGTGCAAGCCGCAGCAAATGGCGTTGCAAGCGCCCTGGATACCACCGCTGTTATGGGGAACTATACCACCCTTGCCGTTCTCACGGCGGACACAGGGGCAGCGGAACCAGCGTGTTTCAAGGTGCAAAGACTTGTCCTGATGAGCCGCGAAACCACCACCGCCGAGCTTCTTCAACTCGCTCCAGCGAAGGCATAAGCAATGTCACACGGAACCATCATCACGATTATTGCTCTGCCCGCTGTTATGCAGGCGGTTTGCGCAGAGGTAGGACTGACCGATGCAGAGGGCCTTTTGGTTGCCAGCATCGAGCATCAGGGCAGGGGCAAAACCTTAAAAAATGCTGAGCGACTATGGGACAAAGAGCCCGCCTTTGACGCGGACGGGGCCGTGACCAATGGCGCTGTGCTTCTGCCTATGTCGGCATACCGCCTGCGCATCCAACCCCACAATCAGCGGCCGCCGCCCGACGAAGATGCTCAAGCGGCGATTGCTGCGTCTGCCACGCCAGAGACCTTTGAAGAGGAATTTGGCTTGGATGAAGGCGAGACCGCCCCGGACAGTGTGTTTGGCCGTCTCAAGGACGCCTGTCGCCGGATGGGGATCAGCTACATCTACACCGTTCAAGCACTCTGGCTGACCCAAGGGACAGAGGACGCGTTCTCGGGCTACGCAGGGCGCTATGTGCGCAACGGGCAGGCGATGAAGAGCCTCAACGGGCTGTCGCTGGTGGTGGACTAAAATACCTCCCAGGGAGGTCAGAGGGTGCGCGAACACCCTCCAACACGGGGTACCTGTGAAGAAGCCCCGCCGACCCAAGAAAACTCAAGGCCGCTCCCTCCCCGCGCGGAGGAAAGGCCAAAGAGATTGATTCGACACATCATGTCAAAGGAAACTATCGAGCCCATCCGCCCAGTCGCTCCATATCTTGGTGGCAAACGCAACTTGGCGTCTCGGATTTGCAAGCGCATCGACGCTCACAACCACAGTGTTTATGCAGAGCCTTTCGTTGGAATGGGCGGCGTGTTCTTCAGGCGAACGCGAAAGCCGAGATCAGAGGTTATCAATGATCGCGGCCGAGAGGTAAGCAACCTCTTTCGGATCCTTCAGCGGCACTATCCGCAGTTCCTCGACACACTGCGCTTCCAGCTCACGACCAGGTCAGAATTCGAGCGCCTCACTAAGACAGACCCGACCACGTTGACCGACCTCGAACGCGCTGCCAGGTTCCTCTATCTGCAGCGAACGGCTTTTGGTGGAAAGCCATCCGGGCAGAACTTCGGGGTCTCTAAAGACAGGCCTTCAAGGTTCAATTTAACGACCCTTGAACCCATGCTTGAAGACGCCCATGAACGGCTCTCTGGTGTGGTTATCGAGTGCCTGGACTATGCCGAGTTCATCGCCCGCTATGATGGTCCAGAAACGCTTTTCTACCTCGATCCGCCTTATTGGGGCGGTGAGAGCGATTATGGGAAAGGGCTCTTCGATCAAGCGCAGTTTGGCAAATTGGCTGACCAGCTGGCGAAGATCAAAGGCGAGTTCATCCTCTCGATCAATGACCGACCAGAGGTCCGAGAACTGTTCATCCGCTTTGATATCGAAGAGGTCCAGGTCAGCTATTCGATCAGTTCACGCAGCGGGAAGAACACTCGAGCACCGGAGCTGATAATTTCATCGAACGGGCCTCGTTCCTATGTGGACAAGGCAGCTTCGATGTAATCTTTCTGCACCCAAATGATGAAACAGACGCGGTCTTGTGGATTTTTCTGAAGCAATCTGCATTTTCTGTGCTTTATTACCTTATGCAGGGAACTGCCAACTTGACGAAAAGTCGAGCGCCACAAACGAGGATCCGAGCATGTATGACCCCAGAGTGATCGCGAACCATGTGCTTGAAGAAGCGTGGAACAGAGACATCGATCTAACCCAAGTCGATATTCAAAAGATAGTTTACTTCCTCAATGGACACCACCTTGTCGAGCATGGAACGCCCATGGTCGAAGGTGAGTTTGAGGCTTGGGAGTACGGACCAGTCCAGAGAATTCTCCTTGATAGTTTTCGCAGGTTTGAAGACGGCCCAATCACCGAATTTGCCGTCGCGTTTGACCCAATACGGCGAAAGCGAAAGACGCTGCCTTCAATCTCCAGCAACAGCGTGAGCGAGACAATTGATCGTTTCCTTGACGATTACCTGGAGATGGGCGCATTCGACATGGTCGATATTACACATGATGAGAACACACCGTGGTCGGTGACAATGCAAGAGGCCAAGCATTCTGCTAACATAGGAATGAGGATTAGCAGTGAACTGATTCGTGAACGTTTCGAGCGGAAAGCCGTGTATTGAGGTCTGAGTGCCCACAAAGAGACAAGGTAAGATCGCTGGACTATTGCAGCGATACAAATTCGAAGATTTAGCGGAAGCCATCGCAACACCGAAAGCAAGCCGCACAGCGCATCTGACGGCCTTTGTAGATCGGGAACGCAAAGGCCGTTGGAAGTCTTACAAAGGGTTTCGAGCAGCAATTCCTGACATCGTCGGTGTTCAGCGCGGTTTGGATCCCGGCATGAAAGATATCGATGAGATTTGCGAAGGGATGAGAGGTCACCGAGATGACTTAGGTTTCAATGTAGAAGCCGCACGCGTCTTGTTCGACTATGTCCGTAAGCCAGGTGTTTCCGCTTACGACGACCATCCAAGGTACTCGTTGAAAATGGCTCCAGACCGCAGGGTCACGATGGATATCCAACATCACATCGTCGAAGGGGAGAGGGGTGCATTTCAATATGTCTACCCTCGCCGAACTCCGTTGGAAGGACGAGCGATAAATGTCCTTCTATCGCTGATGCACGTCAATCACGTTCAAGGCGACTACGCAGAATTTGACGTCGAAATGATTGACCTCAGTTGCGATCATATTTTGGGACCGATGGGAGGATTGCGGCTTTCCGAGGAGCGCAATCCGCAAACCCACCGACTTGAAGCAGCCGACCTCATCTCTCGAGAAGAGTTGAATGAGGAAGCGTCGAATGTCTACGAGGTGCTGCTTTCGATCCACTCCGGAGTCTAGCCACTGTTCCTAATGCTTGCGTCCAGGTGTCTGCTGCAAATATCTGTGGCACGCACTGCAAAAATCCGTGGCGCGCTACAACGTGTGTAATTGTAATGCACCATAGATATTTGCAGTAACCGGAAGAGCTCGGTAGAACCCGGAAGTAACCGGATCACCCAATAAAATAAGGGCTTTTGGTGATGGTGGTGGTGCAAGTGGCGTTTTTGCAGTGAAACCCAAAATGGCTAGTTTGTGCTGTCCATGAGCGCTGACTGCATTTCTGGTTGAGAGCAGCGAAAGCCTTAAGAATAAGGGCGATTGTGCAAATTCGGCTCTAACGCGAGGGTGCCAGAACATGCAACTTCAGTTGCATGTTTGGTGAGGCAGTTGCAGGTTCGCGCTAACATACTGTTTAATAAAGATTTTTACGACAAGCGCACCCGATTAATACGCACCTTAACATGCAACTCCGACGAGCTGTTTAACTAGGGTCAGGACCTATAAATTCACGAATTTCAAAGGTCGGCTTTGAGCCTAGAGTTCTGTATGCTGCGCGTGGTCGCTACGGCAGCTTTGCGCAGTTAATGAACTTTGCAAAGTCGCCGCCGAACGGAAACATGGGAAACGTGCCCGGCCCTGAGCAGCCTTTCGCTGAGCAGCCAAGATGCTGCGCCCGTGTCCTGCATTGCGGACGTTGGCCGCAAGCATGTTGTCAAATCGCAACCCAGACCGCCAGTTCAAGTATTACAGTTGCAGCCCTCTCATTCCTTCGTCGGGGTAAATTTGCAATGAACTTGAGTTAACGGTTGGCAAGTTCCCTTGAGGCCAAGTCTTTACTTAGCTTTTTTGGCAATGACGCACCCAGATCAAGCCAATGTATGCTGTTGTAATATCGGTAGTCGGTATGGTCGAGATAGCTCTCGAGCAAATCCTTAACCCGAGACTTTGGAAGGGCTTGAACGCACCGCAATGCGACGATTGCCCGGCATTCTGCATTACTGTGTGCAAGTTCGCGGAGAACAACCTCATTGGACAGTGAAGCTAACGTTGAATTGGGAACCTGTTTGAGCAAATGCGCGCGAACCCTAGCGTCCAGCTCCAAAACAAGAAGGTCAACGACTCGGTTCTTGCCGATTGAGAGAAGAGCTGCAGCCCGCTCTTCCGCAAACGACAAAGGTGGGCTTGCTAGAGCGTTAAACCCAGACGCATTCTTCTCGCCAAGCTCTAGAAGTCGGTCAATGTCCTGCCACTCTCCGAAGCGTTCAAAGAATTTTATGATGTTAGCGTCTGCATCAATTTCCATGGAATCCAAGCATCTTCTGACGAGATTCAAGTCTTCAGATTTTCTTAAGCCACAGAGCGCCTTGATCGCCGAATTACATAGAGCCGTCTGGTAAGAAGGTGTTAGATCATCAAGAATTTCTAATACTTTCTTTTCAGAGGCGAACTTCTCGCGAAAACCTGATGTAGAGATATCGAGATATTCGGCGAACATGTCTTGCAGTCCTTCCCTCATTCGAGAGACAGCCTTGCTTGGGTATAACTGGAAAAGAGTGTCTAGACATCTGTACTGCAAAGCATCGTTCTCAGCCCGCTTCACTAGCTCCGATGGCGAGAGTTCTGCACGTCGGTTCGCTCGATACGATTCCAAATGTTTTGCGTCAGTTCCGCCGGACATACCAAATAAACCGAAGGTCCTGGGCTTCTGGGTCTTTAGCACCTTCTCCAAGACATCATCTTCGAGTTCTTTGCCATCTCGGTAGAGTGTTTCTGCCGCGATGAGTCGCAACTCTACGCTATCGTCCGTCAAAAGATCGTTCGCTCTCTCTTCGCCGATCTCCCCACGTTCGAACAGGGCGTTGGCCGCGCCAACACGTATTTCGTCAGATTTGGCCGAAAGACACAACTCGAGGACTTCAGTAGTCAGAGATTGCGGGTTGTCCAAAAGTCTGTTCGCGAGTTTGCTTTTAATGCTGGACAACTGCGTCTCGCAAATGCGCCTTATTGCGTCTTCAACGCTTCGCCGTGCAATTATCTCGACAATGGCCGCATCTACTTTGGATTTCTTATACGGCGGAAGGTTGGCAGAAGCCGCTTCTACCATAACAATGTCCTCTTCCGAGCCATTTGTCCCGAGGAACGAGACAACCGCGTCTAGAACACTCGTCTCAGTATTTTCCGACAGCCAGTCGTTGAGAACGCCATGCTTTTTGTAGTCTCCGTCGTGCGTCGGCAATGGCGATCCGAAAAGTTGCAGAACTCTTATTGCACCAACCTGTTCAGAAACTGTGCCTACAGTGGCTAGGATGCGAAGCCGACAAAGGTAGTCGCTGCCCAAATCAATTTTTGACAACCACCGCCACAGCGGAGTATTTTGGTGCTCGAAGCCAGCCACACCACAATCGAGAAGTGCATTAAGTTCCTGATGTGACAAGTCAGCATTGCGATAATGTCGGAATACCAGATTTGCATCATGTGTGCCCAAATGCGTTTCATCGTTACCTGATCTCGAGATGGATGCAGCTATGAGGCGAAGTCGAGCTACCTCACTTGGTGCGGTGGCATCCCATTCGTCCGATCGGTCGAGTATCCCTGACAGAAAGTACTTTGCTTCTTCATTAAGCAATCCAGATGCATTTACGGACGACCTTTCGCCTTCAATTTGGGCCATTGGCGGTTGATCGTCTTCTTCACTATCCTCTTCGGCAATGACTCGATCAGTAAACTCTCTCCAGCCAATTTCCATTAGTTTTGCACGGACGGCACTCTTGAACGTGTCGATTTCACCAAAGTCCTGAAAGAATATGGTCTTTTCATCAATGCACTTCTTGCGGAAATTTAGGACTTTCTTTATCTCTGGACCGGGCTTCATTCCTGGGGGTACGTGGATATCCTTGAAGAAGAGGGCCATGTCTTTCATTAGCCCATTTTGGATGCGCTGTGCAGAACGGTGATATTCCTCCTCAAATCCGGATGTATACCCATCGGGATCATTTGAAGGTTTTGACCCCCATTTGTCCCACATTACGCCAATGAAATAGTCGCATCGATCAAGATCTTCGTTTATTTTGTCTTGCGCGCGCTGATAGCCGGGAATTGCTTCTTCCCAACCCATGAGCTTGAAGAGCAAGCCCCAGTGATCAGCGTTTTGCTGATTAATCTCTTTGACCACAGCGTGAGCTGCTTCACGTTCCATGTCCAATCCACCGGGCGACCCGATGAAGACGCGAATTAGCCTCAAGTTTTCTTGCAACTTACACCTCAGAGAGTTTGCGCGAAAACTAGACACTTATTGACGCAGTTTCTAGCCGTGGAAGTGAATGGATCGCGTAAGGCTCGCCCATCCGAATTGCCCTGTAAGACCAACTTCCGCTTTGCAAAGACATTCTGTTCATCTTTGCAGTTACAGCGAATGACCGCTTCCCGCCCACCCTGTCGATGGTCCAGCGCATGCTGCGCCAGATATTACTGTCCGCTTTGGGCTGGGTGCTGCCGTAGGCTTAGGTTTGGCGAACGGCAGCAAAGTCCGCCTCTCCGACATTCGATAGAGAGGTTTCCTCTCGCCTCGCTACGCGCCAGGACCGATGCGCCCATACATTCCAATCCGCAATATATCTCGCAGCAGCAATCATCTTCTGGTTATGAGTCCTGACCCTAGGCTTAAAGCCAGCTTAACGCCACCTTGAACTCAGCCCAAACAGTCGTGGATTTCTTGCTTGGTTGGTTGCGGGATCTCGTTGATCTCGTAAGTCTCGAGCAAAGTTCTTAGCTGGGCTCGCGCCAAAGCTGCACTTCGTTGGCATTCTTCGAGCGCAGGTTCGAACTGAGATGCAATTCTGTTGGGACCGTCAGTAATGTAGAGGTAACCCGCCAAGAGCAGCAGAATTCCTGCGGTGGTCCAGAAGAGAACCGAGCGCGCTATTTGATTTGTGATCTACTTCGTTCATGTATCCACCTCGCTGATTATAGCCCTGACCCTTCCAACAATTCTGAAGTAATTGTGCGTCTCCGCCGAAACTGATCGCGGAGGGTAGCTAGGGTTGTCAGACGTCATCACGTAACCAGCCTTGCCCTCCACCTCAAACCTAGACAGCCTTTTCAGTAAGAAGTCGTTATCCAACGTGACAGCAAATATATCCCCATCCCTTCGTAACTCTCGGTCCGCGAAGTCGATTAATACTCTGCTGTGGTCGGGTATGGTCGGCACCATGCTGTCACCGCGAACGTTAACAAGCCCCGCTAGATCCCCAGATACACCTAGCTTGTTTAACCAGCTCGACGTGACAAGTATCGAGTCGACCGTTTGATCGACGGAACGAATTGCTCCAGGGCCTGCAGAAGCATCGACTTCAAATCGAGATAACCGTTCGTACTGAACCCCGTCGACCATAAGGTCACCTGAACCTGGCATGTTCTGGTCCGGCTCTGCGACAACAGTCGATGGGATTTTTTTTTCCCCCTAAGAATTGGAAGCTCTTGTACTTCGCGCTTTGCACCAATGTAGATTTCTAACCCTAATGCTTGCGTCCAGGTGTCTGCTGCAAATATCTGTGGCACGCACTGCAAAAATCCGTGGCGCGCTACACCTTCGGAATTGATCTGAAGAGACCTGCATATATGCCTCAGGTCCCGCGCTCGATCATTCAGCGTTTGCGCGAGACATTTACAACGGACTTCGAAAATAGCCCGGATGACCGCCACATTTAAAAACAAAGGTTCCTGCAATCATCCTCCGAATGGAAAACGGCACAGTCATGCTCTAGTTTTCGACCGAAGAAATCAAACACGGTGGCACGAACCCATGCTTCAAACCTGTAGAGCCCTTCTTGTTGTTTTTGTTTTTGTATGTGTTCCCCTGACGACTGCGATGGCGCAGGAACCAACCCGGGCCGACCTTCGCTATAGCAACAACCATGAACGATCTGTCATGGATGTCTGGCTGCCGCGTGGTGCGCAATCCGCACCGATCGTTGTCTATTTTCACGGAGGCGGCTTTATCGGAGGTGACAAATCAAAGATCCAGCTCAAACCTGATTTCTTGAGGCTTCCTAGTCGGGGGATTGCTTTTGCTAGCGTGAATTACCCGCTTATACCGGGCCAGCGAAATCGTAGTACCGAAAGCATCTTCGCTGTTCTGGAAGAGACCAGTCTGGCGATTGATTTTATAAAGGCAAATGCGTCTCAACTTGGGGTCGACCCGGACTCAATTGTCATTGCAGGTAGTTCCGCCGGTTCACTGATCACCGAGTACCTGGCCTATATCGAACCGGTTGGTGTCGATGCGGCCATCGCTATCAACCAGCCGCGTGGCGGCGAATATTCACAGTCTCGGTTTTATTCTGATATGCCCCCACTTTTCCTCCATACGCTCGCTGGTGCTAGAGATGAGGTGCACCACCCGCGCTTTGCCGTTGAAATGAAACAGGCGTGCGATCGGGTCGGCGCAAGATGCTTTCTAAGTGGATCAAGCAGAAGCGGACTGCCTGCCGTGCCAGGGGGCGACCTTGTAAGCTTTGTCATGCGCGAGCTGTACGGGCTTTAGATCCTCCTGCCCGATTTTCCGCTCTGGATTGCGTTGAAAGAGACACCCGGCTTGAAGACACGGTTAAGGTCAGCGGACAGATTTACGAAGAGGTAGGATTACGGTGCAACCTCGACGCTGTCGCCGGCCGTTCCGTGCGGCAGCGTAAGATCACACGTTGTCCAGATTGCTATCGAACAACCGTAGCATCTGCGCTTCAAACAGATCGCGTATCTCTGGAAGCTCCATAAGTAATTCGTGCTGAGCGCCTGCGATTTCCAGAAACTCGCCTCGCGGCCAAAGTGACATGCGCTGACGGATGGCGGACTTGGACACGATGGCCTCGTTGGACCCCATTCCCGTCAGGATTGGCAGGTCGCGTGGCGTGCGCGACAAAAGCCAGCGACATTCGGCAATGGCTTCGCGCAGCCAGTGAATGCTTGGACCTCCGAGACGTAGTCCGGGCACGGCCTCGAGCTGGCGTTTCATGTACTCCCAGTCTGCGGGGTCGCCGGTCAGCGTATTGCCTTCAAAAGGGCTTTCGAGAACATAAGCTTCCACTGGTGTTGTCGGGGCGCGCTGCGCGCCAAACCCTGTCTTTTGCATCAGAAAGGACAGGGCGTGATTGAAGGGCTTTTGCAGAGGTGGCATCGCGATGCCCCACATGGGGGCAGAAAACGCGGCCGCACGCACATCTATGCCCTGCAACAGGGCTCGCAGTCCAATCGCTCCACCCATGGAGTGCCCGAGCAACATGTAAGGACCCGGAAGCTGTGCCCGCACGATCTGTTCGTATGCGGCCACGTCCATTTGGTAGTCTGGGAATTTTTCCACATGCCCGATTGACGGATCGTCGAGCATACGATCGGCCAGTCCCTGGCCCCGCCAGTCGATTGATGCGCTTGCCCAGCCGGCGTTTGCGAGCCGGGCTGAGACACGGCCGTATTTTTCGACCACCTCCGTGCGCCCGGGGAAGATCAGGATCGTGCCTTTGGCGCCCTCAACCGGGGTCAGGGCAATCCTGATGTTCAACCCATCAGAGGCCTGCGCCCAAACCGCACGGGTCTGAGGTGGCGCCTCGGCAAGGTCCAGATGATACGGGGCCGCTTCCATTTATCAGGACAGAGCGCCGCCCAGACGCATGGCTTGCCCCATGTCACCATCCAGCTTCAGTTTTCCTGTCATAAAGGCAGTGGTTGGGTTTACATCACCAGACAGGATGCCCTCGAACGTATCAGAAGAGGCGGTCAGCGTGCATTCCGCGTCTTCGTCGCCCGCACGGATGCCGTCGCCGTCAAGCATGATTGCACCTTCGTCTTCGATGACGAACTTCACCGACCCGTCAAAATTACCAATTTTTTCGGCCAGAATTTCGACGGCCTTGCTTACAATATCACTCATCCCATTTCTCCTACGTTTGTGATCAAGCGGAGACTCGTCATCGCCCGCTGTTGCGTTACATTTAGCCTACGATGCGCATTGTAAAAGTCTCTCTCGCTTGTGCCGTCACGGCACTTTTCTTATTGGCGCCATTCGCGCCTTCTACCGCACAGACGTCTGAACCGGACGTGGATGCGTTACTTGAACGGTTGGCAACACCGGGTTTGGCGGAATGGCAGTCCATTGAAAACCAGATTTTCCGGATTTGGTCGCAAAGCGGCTCGCCCGCGATGGATCTGTTGCTCAAGCGTGGACGCGACGCGATGGAGGCACAGAATTTCGAAGCGGCGATTGAACATCTGACAGCGTTAACCGATCACGCACCTGATTTCGCTGAGGGGTGGAACACGCGCGCCACAGCGTTCTTTGCCAATGATCAGCTTGGCCTTGCGCTTGCGGATGTTCAGCGTGTGCTTGCCCTTGAGCCACGCCATTTCAACGCGCTCCAAGGTTTGGGGTTGATTATGCGCGAATTGGGACAAGAAGACCTCGCCATGCGCGCTTTTAAGATGGCAGCGGCTATACATCCCCATGACCCCGATCTAAAAGACTTGCTTGAGCGGTTGGAAAATACGTCGGGCGAATTGGACATCTGATCCCGGCGCCATTCTAGGGGCAAACAGACATGGCTGGCACTCTTGGCGCAGGCGTATCGCCTGGCAGGATCGTTGCGGTCTTGGGGCCGACGAATACAGGCAAAACTCATTATGCTTTAGAACGCATGCTGGCACATCGCACAGGCGTGATTGGTTTGCCGCTTCGCCTTCTTGCACGGGAGGTTTACGACAAGATCGTTGCCTTGCGGGGACCTTCGGTTGTGGCGCTGGTCACAGGCGAAGAACGCATCGTCCCGGATCGTGTCCAGTACTGGGTCGCCACTGTTGAGGCGATGCCGACCGAAATTGGTGCGGATTTCGTTGCGATCGATGAAATTCAGCTATGTGCAGATCCAGACCGTGGTCACGTCTTTACCGACAGGCTTCTGAATGCCCGCGGACATCATGAGACGCTTTTCATGGGTGCAGATACCATGCGCAGCGCCATCGCTGCTCTGGTCCCGAAGGCGCAGTTTTTGAAACGCGAACGCTTTTCTGATCTGACATATACCGGGTCGAAAAAGATCAGCCGGATGAAGCCACGCAGCGCCATCGTCGGCTTCTCGGTTGATCAGGTCTATGCCATGGCCGAACTGATCCGCAGACAACGCGGGGGCTGTGCGGTGGTGATGGGCGCGCTTAGTCCGCGCACGCGCAACGCGCAGGTGGATCTTTACCAGAACGGGGACGTGGATTTTCTGGTTGCGACGGATGCGATCGGCATGGGGTTGAACCTCGACGTGACCCATGTGGCGTTTTCGGCCACCTCCAAATTTGACGGACGGCGTATCCGCGCCCTTGCACCCAATGAGATGGCCCAGATCGCCGGGCGAGCAGGACGCTATACCACGCCGGGCACGTTCGGGGTAACCGGAGAGGCTGCGCCTTTACCGGATGAATATGTGGAGGCCATTCAGGACAGTCGCTTCACGCCGATCAAACGCTTGCAATGGCGCAACGACAAACTGCGTTTCGGATCTGCCAAGCATCTGATCGCATCATTGGAAGCGCCTCCGGATCCGGAAGACAATCGTAGCGAATGGCTCACCCGGGCGCGTGAGGCCGACGATCAGGTGGCGTTCAGAACCGTTTCGGAGGAAGCCGAGGTCGCGGCCCGGCTTTCGACGCCTAAGGATGTTCAACTGCTTTGGGATGTTTGCCGAATTCCGGATTTCCGAGGGATATCTCAAGGTGAGCATGCAGAGCTTCTGGGACGGATTTACGGCTTTTTGCATGATGATGGCCGGGTCCCGCAGGGCTGGTTTGCCACACAAGTTGGTCGAATTGATCGAACCGATGGTAATATCGACACATTGTCGAAACGTTTAGCCTATATCCGCACGTGGACCTATGTCGCGCAGCGTAACGGCTGGATCGAAGACGAAGGCCATTGGCGCGGGGAAACGCGCGCTGTAGAAGACCGCCTGTCTGACGCGCTTCATGCGCGTTTGACCGAAAAATTTGTCGATCGGCGCACGAGTGTACTTATGCGCCGGTTGAAGCAGAAGGAGAGCCTTGTGGCTGAGGTGAATGAAACTGGTGAAGTGATTGTCGAGGGCGAGCTGATTGGAAAGCTCGAAGGGTTCCGGTTCCGGCCCGAGAAATCTACGACACCAGAGGAAGAAAAGGCGCTGCGTGCTGCGTCTGTGGCTGCGCTTGCGCCCGAGTTCCATCTGCGCGCAGATCGTTTCTACAACGCTCCGGACACCGAGATAGATTTCACGGAACAGGGTGGCCTAATGTGGGGCGAGCTTGCGGTCGGCAAGCTTGTCAAAGGCGCCGATCCGATGAAGCCGCAGGTCGAGGCCTTCGTCGATGACGAAGCTGGTGCCGATGTCGCGCAGAAAGTACAGCGCCGTCTGCAACATTTCATCGACCGTAAGATCGCGGCCTTGTTTGAACCTCTGCTTGCAATGAGCCGCGACGAGACCCTGACAGGTTTACCGCGTGGTTTTGCGTTCCAATTGGTCGAGGCGCTGGGCATCATCCTGCGTGAGAAGGTTGCGCAGGACGTAAAGGCGCTTGATCAGGATGCGCGTTCAGTCCTGCGCAAGCATGGTGTGCGGTTTGGCCAGTTCACCATTTTCCTGCCAGTGCTATTGAAGCCTGCACCGACGCGCTTGCGTTTGGTGCTCTGGTCGCTCGATCAGGGATTTGAGGTCTTCCCGGAATCGCCCCCGCCCGGTCTTGTGACCATTCCTGTGGTGGAAGGGATTGATCCTGCCAATTACACTCAATCAGGGTACCGCGCAGCAGGGTCACGCGCGATCCGTATCGATATGCTGGAGCGTCTGGCAGACATGTTGCGCAACGCCGACACGCGTGGTGGATTTGAGGCAACTGCAGACATGTTGTCGATCACCGGCATGACGCTCGAACAGTTTGCCGATCTGATGCAGGGGCTTGGATACGCCGCTGAAGCGGGCAGCCGCGAGAAGGTGAAGGTGACCGCGCCCCCGAAGGAGCTTTCGGCCGAGGATATCGCTGCCGAGGCCGCCGCAGCTACCGAGCAGGAATTGGCGAAGGTCAAAGCAGAGGCCGGTGAGGAAAACGAAGCCGCAGCTGAAATCACGGAAGCGGATGAGCCCGAGATGGAGGTTTTCTACACCTTCCGCTGGGCCCCAAAGCCGCGCAACACCGGACGTCGCCCGCAGCACAGCGATGGCAAACGTGCTGAAGGAGGCAACCGCAAGGGCGGACCCAAGGGCAAAGGTGGCAAGCATGGCCAGCGCGGCAAAGGTGGAAAGGGAAATGACGGACCTCGTAAGTTCGAATCCCGGCCGCCCAAGCGCGAAAAGCAGATCGATCCGGATAACCCCTTCGCGCAGGCTCTGATGGGCCTGAAGGACAAAACCTGAGCGATCAGGCCGGACCTGCCCAACGCCTCGACAAGTGGCTTTGGATGGCGCGGTTCTTCAAGACGCGCAGTCTGTCGGCCAAACTTGTGACAGGGGGTGGCGTGCGCGTGAATGGCGCGCGCGTGACTAAATCTTCGACCGCGGTGAAAGCCGGGGATACGCTGACATTTGTTCAAGGGCGGCAGGTGCGCGTGGTGCAGCTGAAAGATGTCGCAAAGCGGCGTGGGCCAGCGCCCGAAGCGCAGGCCCTTTACGAAGATCTTAGCCCGCCCCCCGAAGGTCCGCCGCCGCCCCGCGTCGGCGCCAGACCGACAAAAAAGGATCGACGCATCCTTGATGGATTACGGGATCGCAACGAGAGCTAAGGTCGTCTTGCGTGACGGGCGCGAGTGGCGTAGGCACAGCAAAACGACCGACTGACAGCGAGCTTCCTCTATGACATATGTCGTCATCGACAACTGTATTGCCTGCAAATACACCGACTGCGTCGAAGTGTGCCCTGTGGACTGTTTCTACGAGGGTGAGAACATGCTGGTGATCCACCCAGACGAGTGTATCGATTGCGGCGTGTGCGAACCAGAATGCCCAGCCGATGCCATCCGACCTGATACCGAGCCCGATATGGAAAAATGGGTGGAGTTCAACCGGAAATATTCCGAGCAATGGCCCGTGATCATAACGAAAAAAGATCAGTTGCCCGAAGCGGAAACACGTGACGGGGAAACGGGTAAACTGGAGAAATACTTTTCCGAAGCACCAGGTGAAGGTGGATAATCGCTGCATTGCAGCAGTCTTGCCGCCATCCGATTCGGTGCATTAAACCACCGATACAAAGCATTCTATGTGATGATCGGGCGTTGTTTTGGCAGTAAATATATTAAGAACAGCAGCTTAGATTGTTTTGTTGATCTAGATACTTTCACTTATGCGGTTTTTTTGATATGGTTGTTTTGTAGAAGTCGGAGACGCGCGCTCTGGGGGCTGTAAAAAGCGCGCCCGGGAAACACCTTACGAGACATAATGATCTATTTGCCGGTGCCTTTGGGACCGAGTCGGATCTTTAACCTCATGAACTGCGCAAATCTCCCTGAATAGGAGTTTTATGAATGAGCAAGTCCAAGTCACTCGATTTTCGTCCCAATGAGTTCGTCGTTTATCCCGCGCATGGCGTTGGTAAGGTCGTCTCTGTCGAGGAACAGGAAGTCGCTGGCATGCACTTGGAGCTGTTTGTCATTGCCTTTGAGAAGGACAAGATGACCCTGCGCGTCCCAACACACAAAGCCACCGAAGTTGGCATGCGTGGTTTGTCAAGCCCGGCGATTGTCTCGAAGGCGATGGATACACTTAAGGGCAAAGCGCGTGTAAAGCGGGCCATGTGGTCACGTCGTGCGCAGGAATATGAACAGAAGATCAATTCGGGCGATCTGATCTCGATAGCGGAAGTGGTGCGCGACCTGCACCGCGCTGACGACCAACGTGAGCAGAGTTATTCCGAACGTCAGCTTTACGAAGCGGCGTTGGAACGTCTGACCCGAGAAATCGCGGCCGTGAATGGCCTCGATGAAAGTGGCGCGCAAAAACACATCGATGATGTGCTTGTCAGCCGTCAGGCTGCCGCCTGAGAAAAAAAGAAGAGACGACCTCGTGTGTCTGGGCCGCCCCAAACGGGCGGCCTCTTTTTTTGAGCCAGGGTCCTTTGAGCTTTCGCAACGCTTGAACCATCAAGGTCTGATTGTCAGAATCAGTAGGACCGAGATCTCGGTGATCTGTTGCGTGCCGCCCAGAATGTCACCGGTCTGCCCACCGATCCGGGCTTTTGCCAGAGACATTGCAACGAAGGCACACACAACAGCCGCGATGGTTGCGGGGATGGTATAAAGCCCGATCAGTCCCACGGCTGTAAGCCCTGCAATCACGATGGCCAGGACCAGAGTAAGCGGTGAGGGTTGGCCGACGCTCGCCGACAAACCGTCCCGACGTGCAGGCGCGAGCAGCGTCATGACGCCGACCATAGATGTGCGACTGATACAAGCAGCCGCGACAATCCCTGCCATCAAGCTCCAAAATCCGCTCGTTGCCAGTGCCGACAATGCCATGATGCGCAGTGTCTGGACCAACAGCAGCGCAATGACACCATAGGCCCCGATGCTGCTATCCTTCATGATTTCCAAGCGGCGCGCAGGATTCCACCCGCCCCAAAGACCATCGGCGCTGTCGGCAAGCCCGTCTTCATGCATCGCGCCTGTCATCATCACTTGCGTCAATACGACAAGTACCGCTACGGGGCCCGCACCCAAACCAACGAGGAACGCGAGCGCCCCGATCCCTGCCGAAAGCGCCCCTATGATTAGGCCGACGAACGGAAATGCCCAGGCCGAATGTGGGCCACGATCAGCAGCAACCCGCAGGTCTGCCCCAAATGGCAGGCGGGTTAGAAGCCCCAATGCAATGCGTGGATCTCGCATATCGATCAATTGGTCGGAAACAGGCATTCAAACGGTCCATTTTGTCGCAAGACGTCAGCGGCTCCACGGGTAAACATCCTGCAAACGAAACGCAACGAAAGCGAACCCAAATGCCTTCCGCCCCGACCAGTTTTGAAGCCTTGCGTGCCACCCTCCAAGGCGCGCCGGCGCCTGATACCGGTGCCATCGCCGCCGCAGAGGCGCGTAACGAGACCCTGACAAAGCCACCCGGAGCCTTGGGACGTTTGGAAGAGATCGCCATCTGGCTCGGCGGATGGCAGGGAAAGGCAATCCCCACGCTCGACAATGTGCAAGTGCTCATTTTCGCGGGCAACCATGGCGTCACTGCACAGGGCGTGTCCGCGTTCCCGGCAGAAGTCACTGCGCAGATGGTGATGAATTTCGAACATGGTGGTGCGGCCATCAACCAGCTGTCAAATGCGTTTGGCGCGAAATTCGAAGTGCATGCGCTCGATCTTGAGACGCCAACGGGTGATTTCACTCAGACCGAAGCCATGAGCGAAGCAGACTGCCTTGGGGCAATCGCGGCGGGCTGGAATGCGCTCGACACCTCTGTTGATGTGATGCTGACAGGCGAGATGGGAATTGGGAACACGACCTCTGCCGCGGCCATTGCCTGCGCGCTTTACGGTGGTGACCCCGACGCCTGGGTCGGGCGCGGTACGGGCGTTGATGATGCGGGATTGCAGCGCAAGGCGGATGTGGTCGCAAGAGGTCTCGCGCGCCATCCTGCCGCGTCACAGGATCCAATTTCAGCGCTTCGCTGTCTGGGTGGACGTGAGATCGCTGCCATGTTTGGTGCAATGGCCCACGCCCGTGTTGCCGGTGTTCCGATGCTTATTGATGGCTTTATTGCCTCGTCTGCAGCAGCCGTTCTTCATGCTTTGGGTGACGGGATGCTGGATCATGCGATTGCGGCGCATAAATCGGATGAAGCTGCGCATAAAGTTATGCTGGACAGGATGGGCAAAACACCGTTGCTCGATCTGGGTCTGCGTCTTGGGGAAGGCTCCGGTGCCGCCCTGGCGCTGGGTATCCTAAGGGGGGCCGTTGCCTGCCACGGCGGTATGGCAAGCTTTGCAGATGCGGGCGTGTCCGAAGGCTAAAGCGCTGTGCGCAAGGCCGCCATCGCCATATCGATCTGGGCATCTGTTGTGTAAAGATGCGGTGAAAATCTCAATGGAACATGGTCTGGCGGACCCGCCGGACCAAGCGGTTCGTCACGGTCAGGCGCTGGAAATTTCGCAACGACGCCTGCAGTTTTGAGCGCGGTGAATACGCTGGTTTTTAGGGCTCCCGGAACTGCGAGACAAACTGCACCTGTTTGAAGAGACGCCCAGGGCTGAATTCCTATGTCTTTTGCCGCGTTCACAATTGTATCGCGACGTGTCCGGAGCTCCGATTGAACTTGATCCATGCCCAGCGTCAGGACCTGTTTCAGGGCCATACCCAGTCCGAGCCGCAGCATCAGATTGCTATCATTCGGGCGCAGTGCGGCCATGGGAAATTGCGCCTCTGATTTTGGCGATCGCCACAGAAGGCTAGTGCCCCTTGGCCCGCGTAACCATTTGCGACAGGTGCCAACCACGGCATCTGCACCCAGAGCTGTAACATCGACGGGAACCTGACCCAGAGCTTGTGCAGCATCGACGATAAGCGCGCATCCCTCCGGACGGGGCAGGGCGCCCAACTTCTTAACGGGTAGATGAGCCCCCGAAATGCTACTGACCAGAGGAACGCAGATCGCGGCCACATCTTCCTGAAGTGCATCCTGCCAAGGGCTGAGGTCGTTGCTCAACGGTAAGGCAATGACCTGCGCTCCGAGCGCTTCCAGAACCCGGATATTGTCGCCCCATTCCTGCGCCGCCACCAAGACCTTTTGGCCGGGCTTTACAGCTCGGATCGCCAACCCAATCCATGTAGCCGTGGTGGTCGAGGCAATTGCGACATCCTTGGCCTTCGCACCAATCAGATCGGCTGCGGCGCGATCCACGGACATGATTTCGTCCGCTGTCTGTTCTGCAGCGGCCATGGAACCGATCTGTGCCTCCAACGTCGCAAAGTCGCGCATACGGGCAAGCGTTTCGGTCGAAGGTAAACCGTGGGATGCGGCGTTCAGATAAACGGTGGACATCAGGTTGAAGGTTTCCTTGGCAAATTGGAAAAGGTCCGCTCCTGAGTGAAGCCCTCGCCGCTGATCGGTTTTTCCTCGCCAAGCGCACTGACGAGTGCGGCTTCGATGGCGCTGTTCAGCTCGCGCGACTTCTCCATGTATTCGGCGTTCTCGGCGACAGGCACACCCGGACGCCACAGCTCGGCCAGCTCCAGAAGCGCGCGCCGGTCGTGCTTCCAGAACTCTTCGGCTTGATGGGCGGCCTCGTAATCGGTCAGACCCATTTCCTCCAGGACGTAGCGACCGGCTCGTACCGAGCTGTCGAAGGCTTCGCGCACAATCTTGTTGGCCCCAACAGAATAAAGCTCATAAGCGTGCACCCGGTCATGGGCGCGCGCCACAATGAAAAGATCGGGTCGCTCTCGTCGGGCATGACCTACGAGCTTGGTCGCGGCCTTCGTATCATCGAGGGCAACTACCAGAATTTTGGCGGTTTTCAGACCTGCCGCGTGCAGCAGTTCCGGTCGTGTCGGATCACCGTAAAACCCTTTGAACCCGAAGCTGCGCATCAATTCGATCGTGCTCAGATCATGATCCAGAACCGTTGTCTTGAAGCCCGATATCTGCACCAGCCGGTTCACCATCTGTCCAAACCGTCCGATCCCGGCGATGATGATTGGTTGTGGGTCATCTATCGCGTCCGCGTCGCGTTGCTCGGTGCTTTCGTTATGGCGACGGGCAAGGCGCTCATAGGCAATAAACAGAAGCGGGGTGAACAGCATCGAAAGTGCAATCACCAACAGCAGTGTCTGGCTTAGCCCAATTGGCAGAACGTTGGTATTGACTGAAAAACTGATCAACACGAAGCCAAATTCGCCCGCCTGCGCAAGGCTTAGCGTAAAGAGCCACCTGTCACGTCCTCGCAATTTGAAGATTAGAGCAAGGGCGAACAGGATCACCCCCTTGATCATGATGAGCCCCAGCGCGAGGGCCAGCATCGTCAGCGGAGAGGCGAAAAATGCATTGAAATTGATGCCTGCGCCAACGGTGATGAAAAAGAGCCCCAACAGCAGACCTTTGAAGGGCGCGATATCTGCCTCAATCTCGTGGCGGAATTCTGAATTCGCCAGCACGACGCCTGCCAGAAACGCTCCAAGCGCAGGCGATAACCCTACCGCCAGCATGATTGAAGACACACCAACCACGAAAAGGAGCGACACTGCTGTGTTCATTTCGCGCAGCCCGGCCATGTTGATGAATTTGAACACCGGACGCGTCAGAAAGTGCCCACCAAGGATAATGCCAGCAATGGCGGCAATTGTGATCAGGGTCAGGCCCCATCCCGGCAGATCTTGCAAAAGGGGCAGCAGTTCCGGACCGTGATGATCGGCGCCGCTATCCGCGGGCCTGACAATCGACCCGTCTGGTGCAATTTGTGATAGAGTGGGCAGCGCCAGAAGTGGCAGGAACGCCAGCATTGGGATCACGGCGATGTCCTGTGTCAGCAAAACTGAAAAGGCAGATCGCCCGCCCTGCGTTGGCATCAGATTCTTTTCTGTCAGCGTTTGAAGCACGATCGCGGTGGAGGACAGCGCGAGGATCGTACCCACCGCCAGAGCGATGGAAATCCCGTAACCAAGCAAGATCATCGCCCCTGTCACGGTCGCCATGGTCAATGCAATCTGTGCACCTCCCAGTCCCAGTAACCGGTCTCGCATGTCCCACAGCGTGCGCGGCTCCAGTTCAAGGCCAATCAGAAATAGCATCATCACTACGCCGAACTCTGCAAAATGCTGAAGTTCTTCAACGTTATGAGTGACAAGGCCAAGCACAGGACCGATCAGGATGCCCGCTCCTAGATATCCCAAAACCGATCCCAACCCGAAGCGCATCGCCAGCGGAACAGCGACCACCGCCGCCAGCAGGAACATGGTTGCTTGCATTAGGAATTCGGTCATTGGATCTTGGCTTTCCTAAAGCGGTAATGGGGCGTCGGCCTTGAGCTGCTCCATCACGATCTGGCTTTGAACACGGGCAATCCCCGGATGGGCCAAAAGCACATTCTGGATTAAATCGTTCAAGCCCTGCAGGTCCGCAGTGTAGACGCGCAACAAGTAATCGGCGTCCCCGGTCAGGGTCCAGACGCTGGTGATCGCAGGTTGCGTTTCAACCATGCGCTTGAACGCTTGTGAGGCATCCGGGCCATGCCGGGCCATTTGAACCTGAACGAAAGCCTGAACGGTCAAGCCAAGCTTTTCGTGGCGTAACCGAGCGGAATAGTGCGTGATATAGCCCTCGCTCTCAAGTCTTTGCCGTCGACGTCCGGCCTGGCTGGGTGAAAGGTTCAGGGCCTCACCCAGCTCATGCGCGGTCAAATGCGCATTTCGCTGAAGCGCTGCCAGCAGTCGGATATCTGTCGAGTCTAGGGTCATCAGCGTCAGTATGCGAAATTCACGCAAAAAAATAAATATTCACGCGGTTATTGCGCGAATATTTCTCAATATGAGCTTAATTTCACGCAAATTCCGCAAAAGATATCTCCTACACTCGGGATAATCCGAGATTTCAAATGAACAGGAGCCAATTCATGGGTCCCTTCCCGCACGACGCCCCCAAAGCCACGATTTCTGACGCAAACCCTGCAGGAACTGACGGGTTCGAGTTTGTTGAGTTTGCCAGCGAAAAACCAGACGACCTTCGCGCGCTTTTTGGACGTATGGGCTATGTCCATGCCGCCACTCATAAAACTAAAGCGGTCGAGTTGTGGCAACAGGGCGACATCACCTATGTGCTGAACGCCGAGCCTGGCAGTTTTGCCCTGCGGTTTGTTTCAGAGCATGGGCCCTGTGCACCGTCGATGGCATGGCGCGTGGTTGATGCAGAGCACGCGTTTGAACATGCCGTGAAAAATGGGGCCGAGCCCTACGAAGGCGAAGACAAGACGCTCGATTGGCCCGCGATAAAGGGTATCGGTGGCTCGTTGATCTACTTCACGGATCAGTATTACGAGGCGAACCCCTACAACGACGAATTCGACTGGATCGAGAACGCGCATCCAGAGGGCGTTGGATTTTATTATCTCGATCACCTCACCCACAATGTCCACAAGGGCAATATGGACGCATGGTTCAGGTTTTACGGCAACCTCTTTAATTTCCGCGAAGTCCGCTTCTTCGATATCGAGGGCAAATTTACTGGTTTGCTGAGCCGTGCGCTGACCTCACCCTGTGGCCGAATTCGTATTCCGATCAACGAAGACCGGGGTGAGACGGGGCAGATCGTTGAATATCTAAAGCGATATAAAGGCGAAGGCATTCAGCATATCGCCGTAGGCGCGCGCGATATTTATAGGTCAGTCGACAAGATCGCCGAGAATGGTGTGAAATTCATGCCGAAGCCGCCGATGTCGTATTACGAGATGTCGAAGGCTCGTGTGGCAGGTCATGAAGAACCCCTTCAAGACATGGCGCTCCATGGCATCCTGATCGACGGCGAAGGGGTCGTGGGGGGCGGCGAGACACGGATTCTGCTGCAAATTTTTTCCAAGACCTGCATCGGTCCGATCTTCTTTGAGTTTATTCAGCGCAAGGGTGATGATGGTTTCGGCGAAGGCAACTTCAAGGCTTTGTTTGAAAGCATCGAACAAGATCAGATCGAGCGCGGGGTTCTGAAGGCAGGGTAGGGTGGACGCACGAACCACCTAGCGTCAGGCGCATTGGTAGACGCACAAGAGGCGTAGTTGCTTTAGCTGCCGTCCGGCAACCCGAGTGTGATGTTCCGACCCGACTTGACGTATTGCAAGGTTTCTTGACCGATCGCGGCGACGCGCCCGCCATCGACGCGATCTCCGACGCCGACGCGGATAATTCGCCCTGATGACAAGCGCACCAGCGCCCGCCGGTTGCTCGGCGATCCGAAGACACCGATCAGGTTCACACGGCGCAGCGAAATTGCATTCGTTAAAGTGGCCTGCCGCGCAACCGAGGCTGTTGTTGGAATACGCGGCGTCGCACGGGCAACGGCTGCCACCGCCTGCGTCTGCTGAGGTGCTGCTGCACGCGCTGCAGCAACGATCTGCGCGATGTTACCAGGCCTCAGCAAGGGGCTGCGAGAGCTGGCAACAGCGAGCGGAGACTCAGCTGCATCGCTGTCCGTATCTGCAAGCGCTTCCGCCGCAGCCAAGGCCTGTTCGGATTCAGGGCGTTGTCGCGGCTTCTTGGTTTCAAGTTCTGCCAGCGTGTAGCCGCCAAACCGCCTGCGCTCGAGAATTTCATTCGCGTTTTCAGGGCGCCCGCGGGGTCGGAACAACGCAAGCGCTTCTTCGGCTTCTGCCTCTGCGGCTTCTGCCTCTGCGGCTTCAGCAGCGCCTGCAGATGCAGGTCTTTCAGGGGGTACTTGAGGCGGACGACCCCGGCGGATCTGAACACCATCAGGGGTGATGGCGCCTTCAGGAGGCACCACCACAAGCCCATCGTCGTCAAATTCGAACACCTGTCCCGGAGCAACCGGTGGTAGAGGTGTAATGGGTCTCAGGTCCTGTTCAGCTTGGCTCTCGGGCAGAGCCACAGCATCACCAGCCTGTATCTCTGGATCCAGCGCGGACAGGAAAATGCCGTCATCGACACCAATTTCTGCAAGAACTGGTGGCTCGGGCGATCGTACCCAGACGCCAGTTTCGGCATACGTGGCCTCTGCATCAAGAAGCGTGGGTATCGCTGGTTCCGGTACTGGAATAGGCGGATCAACGGCCGCAGTACCCCCATCTGACACGACATCTTCTTCTGGAACGTCCGAAGGTGGGAGGGCCGCTTCAACGGCAGGTGGTTCGGGCTCAACGGCTGGTTCTGGTTCCGCCACTGGATCCGGTTCCTCTACGGGTTCCGGTTCCACCACCGTTTCTGGCACGGCGTCTGCTTCGGGTAGCTGGTCTGGCGCAGTCACTACCGGAGCTGGTTCGAGTGACGCTGTTGTCACCTCTGGTGCCTGTTGTGTCACCTGCGCAGTGTCATCCTCGGCACCCATCGTTAGATAGACACCCACTGCTGCAGCCAACAGAAGCACAACCAACAGGCCGCCAGTTACCATCAGACCGACAGGCAATTTACCACGAATGTCAGGAGCGTCTGCATAGAGCGTGCGCGCCGCATCAAGGCCGGCAGGTTCCAGATCGTCGACCATGGGAACGTAGGTGTCGCGCGGGTCATGTGTGACGCGAGCTGCGGCTGCGTCCATACGTTCCTGATGGCGGTCATCTGAAGCCAGTGCTGGGGCTACGGGCCGGGATGCTTCCGCGGGCGCTTCGCTAATAAAGATGGGTTCAGCAAGGTCTGGTTCAACGAGGTCGTTGCCGACGGGTTCTTCTTCGTCCGCGAGAAAAGAGGAGATGCGCGTGTTCCGCTCCTCCAGGCGTCTTGCGACATGCTCGGGCGGCGTAGGATCAGCTGGTTCGATCTGGCCACTGCGTCCACGACGCGTTGCGAAGAGAGAGGGCGACGTACGATCAGCCGGTTCGATCTGGCCATTGCGTCCAGAAAGCGTTGCGAAGAGAGAGGGCGGTGCTGGAGACGCGGGTTGATCCACAATGGGCTCGATTGCCTCATCCTGCGTGTCTTTGGCCACTGCAGCTTGCGTTGTGTCTTCCTCGACGCGTTCGGCGGTCTCTGTTTCAGCCGCTCCTGCCGCTGCGGAAGCCTCCGCTTCTGCGATTTCCTGCGCTTGAGACGCTGAGCGTGCTTCTTCCTTGGCGGCGGCTTCTGCTTCAAGTTTTTTGCGCACAGCGGCTGCCGCCGCAACTTTGCGTTCGGCTTCCGCGTCCTCTTCGGCTTCGGCCTGTGCTTTTGCTTCCGCCTCGGCTTTTTCGCGGGCCTCGGCTTCGGCCTGTGCTTTGGCTTCCGCCTCGGCCTTTTCGCGGGCTTCGGCTTCGGCCTGCGCTTTTGCTTCCGCCTCGGCCTTTTCGCGGGCTTCGGCTTCGGCCTGTGCTTTTGCCTCCGCCTCGGCTTTTTCGCGCGCTTCGGCTTCGGCCTGCGCTTTGGCTTCCGCCTCGGCTTTTTCGCGCGCTTCGGCTTCGGCCTGCGCTTTGGCTTCCGCCTCGGCTTTTTCGCGCGCTTCGGCTTCGGCCTGTGCTTTTGCCTCCGCCTCGGCTTTTTCGCGCGCTTCGGCTTCGGCCTGCGCTTTGGCTTCCGCCTCGGCTTTTTCGCGCGCTTCGGCTTCGGCCTGTGCTTTGGCTTCCGCCTCGGCCTTTTCGCGGGCTTCGGCTTCGGCCTGTGCTTTTGCTTCCGCCTCGGCCTTTTCGCGGGCCTCGGCTTCGGCCTGCGCTTTGGCTTCCGCCTCGGCTTTTTCGCGGGCCTCGGCTTCGGCCTGTGCTTTTGCTTCCGCTTCGGCCTTTTCGCGGGCTTCGGCTTCGGCCTGCGCTTTGGCTTCCGCCTCGGCCTTTTCGCGGGCCTCGGCTTCGGCCTGTGCTTTGGCTTCCGCCTCCGCCTTTTCGCGGGCTTCGGCTTCGGCCTGCGCTTTGGCTTCCGCCTCGGCTTTTTCGCGGGCCTCGGCTTCGGCCTGTGCTTTGGCTTCCGCCTCGGCTTTTTCGCGGGCCTCGGCTTCGGCCTGCGCTTTGGCTTCCGCCTCGGCCTTTTCGCGGGCCTCGGCTTCGGCCTGTGCTTTGGCTTCCGCCTCCGCCTTTTCGCGGGCTTCGGCTTCGGCCTGCTGGCGTGCCCGCGCGGCGGCTGCAGCTTCCATTGCCTGCATCGTGGTGACATCGCTGACTGGCGTACTGTCGGATACTTCCACGACAGGGGTAGAATTTCCGATGCCCATCAGATTGACCTGACCGACGATACGAACAGGCGCATCTTCGCGCTCAAGGGGATCATCATCGTCCAGCAGGCTGTGAGCAATACTGGTCAGCCCGAAGAGCGGTTCACCCGAAAACCAGTCCGGCGGGGCATCGCTGGGGGGCACTGCGACAAATGAAACCGGATTGAATCTGTGCTCGGCCGCAAATGCCTCTGCCTCTGCAAGCGTTTCGCGCGCAACAACCGCCACGCGAGCAACGCCGCCACTGACAACGTAGTCGTAGGCAAGTTCGTCAATGCTATAGGGTGTGCGGCCTTCCAAACCTCTTCGGACCTGTGCTTCGCGATCGGAGTCACCCGGACCCGGTGCAGGCACTTCGTCATAGAGGATTTCGCTATTGGGAAGGATAAGTTTGGTCGTGACGCCGCCGGTTGCTAATCCGGCTGCGGTTCTGCGCAGCCATGCCATTCGTTCGGCTACATCTGGGTCGTCAAGTGCGACCTCTCCAACACTCAACCAACCTCTGCGGCCTCGGTGCAAAAGCCCGATTCCTTCGTGGGTCAAATTGAGCGCGAAGCTCGGTTTCATAGATGCCCCATTTAAAAGCTGATCGCCTAAACCTTCTTTGGCGCAATATTTAACCTGTGGTTGATCAAAGGGAAAGCAAAAGCACGTTTGTAGATGAACCCTTGGGTTCCTACATGAGGTCCATAGAATTTGAACGGATAGATCAAGTTAAGGAGAACTTCATGACTTTGTTTCCCCGTCGCACCGCCATTCTGGCCGGCGTGGTCGCGTTGGTCCTGACATCGGCACTTTCAGGGGCATCCGCCCAGTCGACCACGCAGGTCACCACAACCGCTGGAACCCTTATTTTAAACGGTTTGGGCGAAGTTTCCGCGGCGCCTGACCAGGCCACGATCACCATGGGTGTGGTGACGCAAGGTGACACCGCTGCAGAAGCGCTGGCTGAGAACACGGAGCGGCTGAGCGCTGTTTTCGATGTCCTTGACAGTGCGGGCATCGACGGGCGGGACCGCCAGACCAGCGGGTTGTCTATAAGCCCCATCTGGGAACGTGAACGTGGCAACAATCCGCCGCCTCCAAAGATCGTTGGATATACAGTCTCGAACAATGTCAGCGTTCGCGTGCGCGACCTTGGTAATCTTGGGGCTGTTCTGGATGCTGTGGTCCGTGATGGCGCGAATAATTTTCAAGGGTTGAGCTTTGGCGTTGAGGATGCGCAGCCGCTTCAGGATGAAGCACGAAAAGCTGCAGTGGCGGATGCCCTCCGAAAGGCAGAGCTTTATGCCGAGGCGATGGGGGTTGAACTGGGGCCCATTCGCTCGATCAGCGAAAGCGGCAGTGCTCCGCCCATGATGATGCGTGCTGAAGCCGCCATGGCGTTCGCTGCCGATGCAGCTCCGGTGCCCATTGCCGGGGGTGAGGTGACGTTTCGGGCAAATGTGTCGATCACCTGGGAATTGGATCAGTAGATCTGTCAAACACTGATGATCGCCTGGCAAAACGCTTGGTTGATCCCATAGAAAAGGGCCGCCCCAAAGGACGGCCCTTTTTTAACCTGGTCTGAGACCTTATGCAGATGCTTTTGCCAGACCTTGGTCCAGATCTGCCATCAAATCGTCTGCGTCCTCGATCCCGATCGACAAACGCACCACGTTTGGCGCTGCACCTGCAGCAACCTGCTGTTCTTCGGTCAGCTGGCGGTGGGTGGTCGACGCCGAATGGATGATCAGCGAACGTGTATCGCCCAGGTTCGCGACATGGCTGAACAGCTCCAGCGAATCCACGAGCTTCACGCAGCTGTCGTAGCCACCCTTCAGTGCCACGGTGAAGAGAGCCCCTGCACCTTTCGGGCAGACGCTTGCGACACGGTGGTTGTAAGGCGAGGAAGGCAGACCGGCATAGGTGACCGCCTCAACCGTATCGTGGTTTTCCAGCCAGGCTGCGATTTTCATCGCGTTCTCGACATGGCGTTCCATGCGCAGGGACAGGGTTTCAATCCCCATCAGCGTGTAATGTGCGGCTTGCGGGTTCATGGTCATACCCAGATCGCGCAGACCAATTGCGATGCCATGGAAGGTGAAGGCCATTGGGCCAAGGACCTCACCAAAGCACAGGCCGTGATAGGCAGGTTCTGGCTCGGAAAGCGATGGGAACTTGTCCGATGCCATCCAGTCGAACTTACCGCTATCGACGACCACGCCGCCGGTTACGGTGCCGTTGCCTGTCAGGTACTTGGTGGTGGAATGCACAACCAATGTCGCGCCGTGCGCGATTGGGTTGCAAAGATATGGGGTGGCCGAGGTGTTATCCACGATCAGCGGAAGGCCAGCTTCATCTGCGACATCAGCGATTGCGCGCAGGTCGGTAATGTAGCCGCCGGGATTTGCGATGGATTCACAGAAAACCGCACGGGTGTCGTCATCGATCGCGGCTTTCACTGCGGCGGTATCGTCGAAATCAATGAACTTTGCCGACCAGCCGAAGCGCTTGATGGTCTGGCTGAACTGGGTGATCGTGCCTCCATAAAGGCGGGTTGAGACCACAACATTCTTTCCAGGTCCCATCAGAGGGAAGAGCGCCATGATCTGAGCGGCGTGACCTGACGAGCAGCAAACCGCGCCTGCACCACCTTCAAGCGTCGCAATACGCTCTTGCAGGACAGCGACGGTCGGGTTCGTCAGGCGGGAGTAGATAAATCCCACCTCCTGCAAGTTGAACAGCGCTGCCGCGTGATCGGCGTCGCGGAAGACATAGGCGGTGGTTTGGTAGATCGGCGTTTGGCGTGCACCGGTCGCCGGATCGGGCGCTGACCCTGCGTGGATTTGCAGCGTGTCAAAGCCCAGTTGCTTGTCGGACATGGAAGTCTCCCCGGTTTGAAATTTGCCGCACCATACGTAAGGGCGCGCAGTTGTCCACATAGGCTTGCGGATTTAGGAGGTGTTGAAGGACGAAGTTTCGTCTTGCCGCTCGGAAGCAGAACAAAATCTCGCTGTGGGGTGGCCAGTATCTTGAAATTGGAACAGGAACAGCGACAGTCTCGATGTAGGGACGGTTTGAATTGACCTAGCAACACCTGACCGAAACGGTCTACCGCGACCTCCAGGTCACCAACGCGCTTGCCACAAAGTTCCAAAGTGCCCCAACGACGGCACCGATAAAACTGGCAAATTCAGGTTGACCAAGCGCCTGGAAGGCGACACCGGCAACGCCCACATTTGCAACCGCGCCCACGGCACAGACCGCGTAGAAGCTAAGCAGGCCGAAGACCAGATGCCAGCCCCGCAATGTCCGGTCGTGATAGGTCAGCACGTTGTTCAGCAGGAAGTTTGTGGTCATTGCTACGACGACGCCGAATGTCTGGGCGATCGCGAAAACATCGGTTACGGTTAGCAGGGCGAGCCGCATCGCAGCTAATTGCACGATCACTCCTGAGGCGCCAACCATGAGGAATAGAATAAACCGGATCGGCAGAACGCCCCCGGTAAAACGCGCCACCAAAAGGGCAAGGAACTCGGCCGTTATCGCAGCGTCAAGTTTGCTTTCGCCGTGCTGACGATCCCGGAACGTGTAGCCCACCTCGGCCACGTTCCAGCGGCCTTTGGCGGCGGCCAGCATATCGGCAAGGATCTTGAAGCCCTGGGTCTGAAGCCCTTGCACCACCTGGTTGAAGCTCTCGCGCTTGACCATAAAGAACCCGCTCATTGGGTCTGTGGCTTTGATGCGCAGAATTTTCTTGGTCAGATTCGTTGCAACCTCGGAGCCCCAGGCCCGCATCGCTGTAAACCCGTCGCCGATTGAGCCACCTTCAACGTGGCGCGATCCGATCACCAGATCCAGGCTATCATCTGCACGAAACTTTGCGACCATCTCGGTCAGCTTTGTCTCGTCATGCTGTAAATCGGCGTCCATTACCGCAACAAGCGGTGAGATGGCCGACAGGATGCCTTCGATGCAGGCCCCGGCCAATCCACGGCGGCCCACACGGTGCAACACGCGTACCCGTGGATCTTCGGCGCCGACTGCGCGTACCTCATCCGCGGTGCCGTCCGGACTGTCGTCGTCAACGAAAACCGCTTCCCATTCGATGCCTTGCAAGGCCTCCTGCAACAGGGCGACCAACGGGCGTACGTTGGGACGTTCGTTGAAGCTGGGAATGACGATGGTCAGTTCGGGTCTCATGCCGCGCGGTGTCGCTCATTCCCCCGCTCAGCGCAAGTGCTTGGCAAATCCCGGGTCTCTGCCTTATAGAGCGGCGAGATTTTCGAAAGGATGGCCTTCATGCGCCGCGCAGAGATCACCCGTAAAACAGCCGAAACGGCGATCACAGTATCCGTCGATCTGGATGGAACCGGCTCGTACGACAACGCAACAGGTGTTGGTTTTTTTGACCACATGCTCGATCAGCTTGCTCGCCATGCGCTGATCGACATGAAGGTGCGCTGCAAGGGCGATCTGCATATTGATGACCACCACACGGTTGAGGATGTCGGCATCGCACTAGGCCAGGCGATTGCTGAGGCCGCTGGCGACAAGCGCGGGATCGTGCGCTATGGGTCGTGTCTTTTGCCTATGGATGACACTTTGGTGCGCGCGGCCTTGGATCTGTCCGGGCGTCCCTATCTTGTCTGGAAAGTGGATATGACTGCCTCGAAGATCGGAACCTTTGACACCGAGCTTGTGCGCGAGTTCTTTCAGGCCTTTGCTATGAATTCGGGTCTGACACTGCATGTTGAGAAAATCGACGGAATCAACAGCCACCACATTGCGGAAGCTGCGTTCAAGGCCGTTGCGCGGGCCTTGCGTGATGCTTTGGAGATTGATCCGCGCAAATCCGATGCCATTCCGTCGACCAAAGGCATTCTCTGACCGTGACAACTGTTCTGATCGATTACGACAGCGGTAATCTGCACTCCGCTCAAAAGGCGTTTGAGCGCATGGCGGCTGAAACCGGTGGCGGGAACGTGGTCGTGACCTCGGACCCGGAGGTGGTGCGCAAGGCAGACCGGCTTGTTTTACCCGGGGACGGAGCGTTTCCTGCCTGTCGACGCGGGTTGCAGGCGTTTGAAGGTCTTGAAGAAGCGCTGCAGGAGGCGGTCGAGGCGCGTGCCGTCCCATTTCTAGGAATTTGCGTCGGCATGCAGATGATGGCAACGCGCGGTCTGGAATATGAACGCGTTGATGGATTTGGCTGGATCGAGGGTGAGGTGGATCTAATCCGTCCGTCAGACCCCAAAATGCCTGTGCCTCACATGGGTTGGAATGATCTGCTCATTGATCGATCCCATCCCGTTTTGGAGGGGATCGTAACCGGGGATCACGCATATTTTGTACATTCTTATGCGATGCAGGTCGCGCGCCCGGATCAATTGTTGGCGCATGTAGATTATGGCGGGCCGGTTACGGCGATTGTGAGCGAGGGGACCAAGATAGGGACCCAGTTTCATCCGGAAAAGAGCCAAGGTGCGGGTTTGCGTTTGATCGCAAATTTCCTGAACTGGATGCCTTAGCAAAAGGAAAGGGCCGCCTAAGGCGGCGGCCCCTCAAAATTAGATCGTGACCCTTAGTTCACGCGGCTCCAGGTTCCGCCATCGCGACAGATCCCGAACACGCACCCTTGTACGGTAAGCGCATTGCCCGACAGTTGCATGCGCGAGCTGTAGGTCTTGTCGCGATCCGGAGAGTAAACTTTGCCACCGGAATAGGCTCCACCGCCATCGGCGGCCATGTCCCAGATTATAGCGCGGCCTTGGTTCTCAGACACAAACTCGGCGCCGGAGCTGTCAAATGACTTGATCAGCGTACCGCAGATGCCGCGGTCTCCACAATCGCGGACCTGGATATGTCCATAGTTGCCGTTGTCATCCGGAATTGTCTGCCAGGTCCCGTGGATCGGGTCCGCAAGTGCCGCACCTGACAAAGCAATGGTTGCGATGGCTGCGAGTGCCAGTTTTTTCATGTCGTCTCCTCCCAAGACTTTGGATGCGGCAGAGGTTCTCTCAAGAAAACGTGTCAATCAAGCATGACGTTGCGCCAAACCGGCTCTTGGCACGGTAGGCGTGCTGGCCTAGACCCCCGCCAAACGCTGCCCGATGGAGCCCTGTTATGATCTTATACCCCGCGATTGACCTCAAAGACGGCCAGGCCGTGCGATTGCTGCGGGGCGAGATGGACGCAGCCACCGTCTTCAATGATGACCCTGCCGCTCAGGCGCGGGCGTTTCAGGATGAAGGGTGCCAATGGCTTCACCTTGTTGACCTGAACGGCGCGTTTGCAGGAAAGCCTGTGAACGGCGCCGCGGTCGAAGCGATTTTGTCCGAAACATCGGTGCCAACGCAGCTTGGCGGCGGCATTCGCGACATGGCCACGATCGAGATGTGGCTGGCCAAGGGTCTGACGCGGGTGATCCTTGGAACAGTCGCCGTTGAAAACCCGGACCTTGTGCGCGAAGCTGCCAAGGCCTTTCCCGGCCATGTCGCTGTGGGGCTGGATGCACGCAACGGGTTTGTTGCGACGCGAGGTTGGGCTGAGGAAACTGACCTTCAAGTAACTGATCTTGCGAAATCTTTTGAGGACGCAGGCGTTGCCGCGATTATTTATACCGATATCGATCGGGACGGCGCGATGCAGGGACCAAATATAACTGCGACCGCAGCGCTTGCCAAAGCCACGTCGATTCCGGTCATTGCTTCTGGTGGGGTATCCTCGCTCGACGATCTTGTTGCGTTGCGCGATGCGGGCGGAATTTCAGGCGCGATTTCGGGCCGCGCGCTCTATGACGGGGCCCTTGATCTGAAAGCCGCATTGGCCGCTCTGGGCTGATGCGTCTGCTCTTCCGTTTCTCGCTTGGTGCGATCCTGCTTGGGCTGCTGCCGCTTACCCTTGCACTGATCGGATTGGGGCTGGATGCGGTCTTGGGCTGTGTAAACCCGCCATTTGCGGCCCCTATGACCGGGGTCTGCGGTGTGGCCGAGCGGTTGATCAACCTGATCTGGTCCGCGCGCCTGACGTTGCCTTTAACGGGGGTAGGCGTGCTGGGTTTGCTGGTCTGGACAGCCAGATTGCTCAAAAATCGGCAAAATTAGTCTGATTTTTATCCCTCGTGCCATTCCTATGCCATGCTTTTACGTTTTGACAGGCGCGGGGGCCTCGGTTTCGAGGAATCGGATGTCGCTGACATCGGGCATATTGATTGACACGCTCTTTGGGCCAAAACTGGTGGAGTCGCTTCGTCCGGGCGATCCGGTTTTGACCGCAAACGGCAGCGTTCAAATGCTGGATGCCGTTGTGCGCGCTACGTTTGCCCCGGAGCGTCTGGGTCGGTCGCGTCACAAGCCTATCCTGATCCGTCGCAATGCATTTGGACGTGGGAACCCTTCGCGCGATATGCTCGTTAGTCCGGGCCAGAAGGTGACCGTAGCAGGATGTTTGCCGCGCAAAGCAGCCAGTCTTATCGATGGCCGACGCGTCGTGCTTGCACGTCCGGGCAAGCCACTTACCTTCACCGAACTGCGATTTACATGCGCCTGTACCGTGATAGCAAACGGGACCCCCGTAGCTGCAAAAACAGGACCGGCGGGGCCAAAACGTCTGACCCGAACCGTCCGACCAGCCTTATCGGGCCCCCCTGCAGCTGCACTGCCGCTTTTCAATCGGCCCGTCACCCGTTAGGAGGTCAGCGTCTCCTCCAAAGGACGCAGAAATGCTGAAAACCCGTGTAATCCCGTGTCTCGACGTCAAAGATGGGCGTGTCGTGAAGGGTGTGAACTTCGTAGATCTGATTGACGCTGGCGATCCGGTGGAAGCTGCGCGTGCCTATGATGCCGCTGGCGCGGACGAGCTTTGTTTTCTCGATATCAATGCCACCCATGAAAACAGAGGCACGATGTATGATGTCGTCACGCGCACGGCGGAGGCCTGCTTCATGCCGCTGACAGTAGGCGGCGGTGTCAGAACACCTGAAGATGTGCGGGCGCTGTTGCTGGCGGGTGCAGACAAGGTGTCGTTCAATTCCGCGGCTGTGGCAGATCCAACGGTGGTTGCGCGTGCGGCTGAAAGATTTGGATCGCAATGCATCGTTGTGGCCATCGACGCCAAGACCGTCAGTCCAGGAAAGTGGGAGATCTTTACCCATGGTGGTCGCAAACCCACGGGGATCGACGCCGTCGAGTTTGCTTTGGAAGTGGAGCGTCAGGGTGCAGGCGAGATATTACTGACCTCTATGGACCGTGACGGCACCAAGGCAGGGTTCAATTTGCCACTGACCCGGGCAATTTCGGAAGCGGTCAATATTCCGGTTATTGCCAGCGGTGGTGTCGGCAACCTTGATCACCTCGTGGAAGGCGTGACCGAAGGGGGCGCGAGCGCGGTGCTCGCGGCGTCGATTTTTCACTTCGGCACCTACACCATCGGCGAGGCCAAGGCGCATATGGCGGCAGCGGGTCTGCCCATGAGGCTGTCATGAGCGCGCTGGAGCGGCTGGCCGCCACGATCGAAGCCCGCAAGGGAGCGGACGCCTCCGACAGTTGGACGGCAAAATTGCTGTCCAAAGGGCCCGAGAAATGCGCTGAGAAGTTTGGCGAAGAAGCGGTTGAGGCGATCATCGAGGCCGTAAAAGGCGACTGTGATGCGCTGACTGCTGAAGCGGCAGATGTGCTGTATCACCTGCTGGTCATGCTTGCTTCACGGGATATTTCGCTCAACGACGTGCTGGTGGAACTTAGCCGGAGGGAAGGCACCTCTGGTATCGCCGAGAAAGAGTCTCGCCCCTGAAGCGCCGCGCGTTCAGAGCCTTGACGAAATCACTCCAGTGGCAAAACCGCCCTTGCGTAGCTCTCCAAACAGCCTTTGATGTTCCTGTTTGGGGCAGAGGTGTTCGACAACGCGCAACCCTGCAGATTCCGCCTGCGCGCGTGCCTCTGGATTCTGCACGCCAATCTGCATCCAGATTGTGCGCAGGTTCGGAAGGCTGGCGACTGCATCATCGACAATCGGGGGTACGTGTTCTGAACGCCGGAAGATATCGACCATATCCACGGGAACATCGGCAGGAATATCTTTCAGGCTACCGTAGACCACTTCGCCAAAGAGCGTCTGACCTGCGAGTCCGGGGCTCACGCCGATCACGCGTTTTCCCCGCATCGACAGGTAGCGTCCGACGAAATAGCTCGCCCGTACCGGTTTTGCAGAAAGACCCACCACGGCAATTACTTTGGTGTCGGTCAAAATCTGGCGGAGCTGGGTATCGGTAGGCTTTGTCATACCCGCTCTTAACGTGTTCGAAGAGAATAAAAAAGCGCCCAATCCTGAGGGGGCAGGATGGGCGCATGAGGTTGCGGAACGAGGGACAGTTTAATTGCAACATGGGGGTTCCGGCCCCGTGTGCGATACGTCGTATTTAGGGTTGCCAGAGCAGGTTTACAGGTCTGGTCGCAAGCTCGTGATTATCCTGCGAGCAGACCCGGCCAGTTCTCATCCCCCTTGGCCACATTGCCAGGAATATTGCGGCGCCAGCGCCATTGAACGCCGAGGCTGTAATTCAGGAACAAACGCTCTTCATGCAAGGTCCAGGCGGTGGGTGTGGTTGGGGCGACATAGCCGCGGCTCGCAGCCCATGCACAATGTCCACCATAAGCGGGTGCGTAACGTTCCGGATCGGCGATGAACATGTCGCGGGTTTCTGCGCTGGCAAACTGCCAGGTCGCGCCCTTCCAGTCGTAGGTGAAGTCGGGCGAGCCCATCACAGGCTCGCCGTCCAGCCAGTAGCCCATGACGTCGCTGCCATCGATCGCGACACCATCTTCGGCGTAGGTCTCGGGGGCCATTGCTTTCGCGGGGCGAATGACAAGCGGGCTTGCAAGGGTTACTGGAACCGCGGCGAGTAGGCCCAATGCGCTGCGGCGTGACAGGGTGGGGGTGTATGTCATCAGGGCGTCTCCGATGTCGTGTCTGCGTCTGAGTGTAAGATGCGTAGGCAAACTGGTCTCGAAAACCCCACCTCGCGGGCCCGTGACGCGTGTTACAACACGACCTCGTCAGAGTGTCGTAACAATTTGCGCAGACGACAGATGTTCAGTCGAAGATGTCGAAGACATCGTCAATGACATCTTCGAACATATCGAAGATCCCTTTTGACTTCTTCTTGTAGGACTTCTTGCCCTTGTTTTTCTTCTTTTTGGGACGCTCATCCGAGTGGCCGTATCCGGGGTAGCCGATAGGACGCGACGCATGCGGGCGGTTATGTTTGGGCGTGTGCTGTTCGGCCCGGACTGCTTTCATATGGTGAATGGGGGCACCGCAAGACCCGCAAGCCAGTTCGTGCCCGTCGCGCGCGGTCAGTTGCAACAATGTGCGCGACCCGCAATAGCAGCACGTGCCCATGCGTGTGACGTCTCGACGATCCATGCTTCAACCCTCCCGCGCTGCAAAGAGCGATACCGCTGCAGCGTTTGAAACGTTGAGTGAGCCGAAATCTGTCGCAAAAGGGATCCGTGCGAGCACGTCACACGTGGCTTTGGTTCTGTCCCGCAGTCCCGGGCCTTCCGCCCCCAGAACAAGTCCAATGGGACGGTCTGTCTGGCCTTGAAGCACAGCCGGTAGTTCGGCGTCGGCCTCACCATCCAATCCGATCAGAAAATATCCCATGTCACGTAAACGCTCCATTGTATCTGCAAGGTTCTTTACCCTCAGATAAGGTTGGCGTTCCAAAGCACCAGAGGCAGTTTTTGCCAATGCGCCAGTTTCTGGAGCCGCAGCCCGCTGTGGAGCGATTACGGCGCGCGCTCCGAACACCTCGGCCGAGCGCAGGATCGCCCCGACATTATGTGGGTCAGTCACACGGTCCAGAAGCACGACGCGCGAGGCATGGCCTCCGGGCTTGCAGACCTGCTGGACGTCGCCCCAATCGAGCGCCTTGACCTCAAGCGCGGCCCCCTGATGGACTGATCCGGGATCAATCGGGGCCGGGAACTTTCGTGGATCGGCCATCTCGGGCGTCATACCGCTGGCAGGTATCGCATCGCCCAGACGATCGGCCGCGTTTTTAGTCAGAATAAGCCTCAGGCGTTCACGTGCGGGGTTCTGAAGCGCATCGCGTACCGCGTGCAGGCCAAAGAGCCAGACGGTTTCCGAGGCTGCGGCCCGGCGCGCCTGTTCCTTTTCAACGACCCATTTTGGTTTTTTCATGACTGGTCCGGCAGTGGTGAACGAGGATTGAGCCGTCTCTATAGAACGAATGAGGGGAAAGCGATGGGTTTGGATCGCACGAGTGTCGCAACCGTTCGTTTTAGTTCGGCTTTGGGCGTGGTTGGTGCATGGCTATCTGAGGTGTTGATCTCTCGCGGGGTTGATCGCGACAGGCGTTCGCCCCGTGTTGGCGGCGAGCGGTAGACCGGTATGTTTCGGACGAAATGAAAACAGTGGCGGATTGCGCCCAGTGCCGTGCGTTTTGCGCTTGACCGGGTAGGCGGGCTTGGATATCTCCGCCGCCACGGCTGGGCGACAGGCCGCAAGGTGTGGCAGGGGACTGTAACTCCCTCGCGGAGACGCACGCCTGGTTCGATTCCAGGGTCGCCCACCATTTACCCTTTTCCTAACAAACACAGCGCATTTCAGGTGCAAACGGTTGAAAAATAGGGGACTTATGTCTCACCTATGTTTCACTTGTGTCGCACTTCCACTATTCCGCCAATGATGCTGTGGACTACTAGAAATACACCGCTGTCATAGTAGAGCTATCTCCAGGCCCATTGGCGCACCGCCACCAAATTTTCCTCATTACTGGTAACGATAAGAGCCATCAATTAATTCGCTAAGACACTAACGGCCGATTCTGTGGAAAAACAACGTGTTGCGGCTGCAGAAAGTGGTGATTTGAACAGAGCGCGAGCGCCTTTTGGGTCAGGCTTTGCGCATTTGCTGCGGTGCAGGAAAGATCTTGGCTTGCTTTCTGAGGTTTTGTGCGGTGGCGGCGAGGAGAAATTCGTCGTTTGCGCCACACGGGCCGCGTAATCGCAATCGTCCCCATCCGCGATCATGCTTTTTTTGAGTAACCGAAGTTCCAGCGCCTGCTCGGCCACGACTTCCTTGAGATCACGAGATTCCCGGCGCAGATCTTTGACCTCAGTCGACGTCGCTGCACGGGCCGTGTCGCCCGCC
>JAEPNN010000006.1 GCA_017643385.1 Dinoroseobacter sp. | reverse complement strand
GCCTTCAATCGAGAACTCGTAGAACAGCGCCGCCTGAGCTTCCTACTTCGGTCCCATCATCGCCAGTCCCTCCATATGGAGAGAATTGAATCAGCAGTTCAGGCCTCAATCAAGGAAGAGTTTTTCAACAAAATAAGCCGAGTCTGTGGAAAAACAGAGTATTGCTGGGGCTTTGTTTCACAAATCGGGGTATGAGCGGACTTCCCCTTTCCCCGAACGGACTTACGATACAGCTTCAGCGCTCCAAAAAAATTCCAGACCACGAACACTCCTCAAGATGCTTCATCATCTGCGGCGCGAAGACTTCAGCGCCGACTTTGAATGGGACGCTGAGAACGACCAATACATCTGCCCCGAAGGCCACGAGTTGAAGCAGTTCCGGCGCAATTACTAAGACCCGAACCCGGAGCCTTCCGGCAAAGGCACTGCCCGCTATCGGGCCCTTAAAGAGGTCTGTCAGGCCTACCTTTCCAAGCCCAAGTGTTGTCCCAACGCAGACCTGCCGCAGCTTCGTAATAATCTCTCCTGGTTTGTGACGCTTCCTCACCCCCCTTCTCTCGCGGCAAACATAATGGCCCAGTGCTAGGGGGGAAACAATTTTCATACACAATACAACTATAAGACGCATACAATCAGATTATGCCTCTTCTGACTGCTTCCGGTGCCGCGTTCAGCACTCTGGTACTTCGCCTCGATCAATTAGTACCGCTCCAGGAATATCCGTTGTCGGATTTCCCGCTTTTTGAGTAATCATGGCATCGAAAAGCGCTTGCGCTATCGTTGGGCTGACGTTTGCCATCATGTAATAACCACTAATTGCGTTCAATTCGCCGGTTGTGGGGTTATATGGAAAATGTACCCGCCACAAAGCCTCCCGTGTTGTGCAGACTCGAGCATATGAAGACCAAACAACGCCAGATGAGGCGATATTGGCTCTGATTTCAACTGTTGCTTCCTCGTTTTTCATAACGCGCAATTCATCCATAAGCCGCCCACCCAAATAGGCTGAAGAAAGAATAACGCGGCCGTTATGACTAGCTTGCTCCAAACCGTTATGCCAAGCCGTTTGAGTTACTGCATGAGCCGGTAGAGCGAGTACCAAGAGCAGCCAAGGTAAACTAAACACCAGATTACGTACGCTGCTTAGTTTATGCCAAAATACATTTTCAGTTCTAATACGGCGCCCGTCAGTCACAGGCAGCGTACGGTTTATTTCTAGGTTGAAATTATTTATTTGGTATTGCATCTTGCTGAGTTTTCCAGGGAAAAGCCGACACTTCGGCTATGAAAATGGTATCGTTGCGGTCATCGAGATTACCGACACGATTGACGAAATGATGAGACCCTGGATCGCCTAGTGCGATGCCGTTTCCTGCGATACTCGCAGCGAATTTCTTTAATGATCTACGTCTAAGCCTAAAGCCTCGCGCCCGTAGGGAAGCAGGCATTAAATCGATATAGCGCCGACATAGATTAGCTTGACTGATCTCATTGCTAATTTAGATTCAACTAATAGAGTTAATTTGAAAGTTGAGCTCAAAATGAAGGGAATATAGTCAAGCCTCAGGATTATTCCTTACTGGAATTCAGAGTCTGACTTATTCTTAAGTAATGAAAACCTGCAAGTCGCTTAGAGGAAAGGATATAGTTTAGTAAAATTAGTTGATCGCACTATTCTTTTGTATAGGTTGATCCATAATTGAGAAAAACATGGCCTATTGTAACCACAAAGGCTAAATTAATCTGTTTCCAAAAGTCTTTTAAGACTAGGGTCAGGACCCATTGGTTTCTGCGTTGGTGCATGATTCACGGTTCGAAAAACAAGCGGTGAGCATGTCTGATCTTTTCTGGTCGACGGATGCGCAGATAGCGCGTCTTAAGCCCTTCTTTCCCAAGTCGCACGGCAAACCACGCGTTGATGATCGACGTGTCTTGAGCGGGATTATCTTCATCAAGCGCAATGGTTTAAGGTGACGAGATGCTCCTACTGCCTACGGCCCGTATAAGACGCTCTACAACCGCTGGAAACAGTAGAGCGACAAAGGCATCTTCGCCCAGATGATGGTCGGCTTAGCTGCCGAAGACAGGGAACAGAAGACTGTGATGATCGACGCGACGTATCTGAAAGCCCACCGCAAAGCGACCAGTATGGCCGTGAAAAAGGGGGGCGTGGACGCCTGATTGGCCGAACCAAGGGTGGCATGAACACCAAACTGCGCGCCATTTGCGACAGCCAGGGACGTCCTCTCAACTTGTTCATAACAGTAGGACAAGTCAGCGACTAAACCGGCGCCCGCGCTTTGGTGCGCAGTTTGCCGACGGTCGAATGGTTGCTTGGTGACCGAGGATATGATGCTGATTGGTTCCGAGAAGTGCTTTAAGATAAAGGGATACGCCCCTGCATCCCAGGTCGAAAGCGGCGGAAGAAACCGATAAAGTACGACAAGCGCCGCTACAAACGGCGCAACCGGATCGAGATTATGTTCGGCAGGTTGAAGGATTGGCGACGTATGGCAACTCGATACGACAGGTGCCCGCAGGTCTTCCTGTCAGCTATCGCCCTCGCTGCACTCGTCATTTACTGGCTATGAGTCCTGACCCTGTGACATGCCGCGGCGTCCTTGTTTATTGAGCAAGGTTGGAACCCAAAGAAGATCCAAACCCTGCTCGGGCCTGCATCCATAACGATGACTATGGACCGGCACGGGCATCTATTTGCCAGTTCGGAGGAATATCTGAATTTGTTTGAGCGCTTCGAGAGGGAGCTACTGGCAGCTTAGTGTCGGCTCTGGCCTATGTCTGAAGCTTAACCCAATCGCGGGAGCAACTGCTTCGAGCCCAAAACAACTATTGCAGCACATACGACCAATGTCTGTCTCTCCCGCAAAGTAGGCAGCGCATTATTCTCACCAAAATTATTGGATTGACAAACCCGACAAAAATACTCAACTATAACACAACAGCCAACCACGGTTCCTGTGGCAAGCCATCCACCCAGCACCCCAATTGGAGTGGGCTCATGAAGTATGCTTGCGAGAATTCGCTATCTCCTACGATGAATTTGCAAGAGGCACTTTCTATCGCTTTTGAGATTGGCCTACCGGCACCTTTCAACTTTGAATGGTTTATCGACGCTGCTGAGCGCGGGGAGTGGAGTGGGCTATGGTGGTGAGCGTGGCCAGAGAACTCCTTGTTCGTCCAGACGACGAACTACCGGTTTATGACGCCATCGACCTGACCAAAGGCGGTGACCTTGCAAAGATCAAACTTGAAGATCAGCTTTATACGCTCCGTATCACTCGTGCGGGCAAGCTGATACTGACGAAATGAACGTTATGTTGCCACATCGCAGCGATGCACCTGATGCGCAAACTTAGACTGGGAACGACTGCGCCTCCTCTCTTGGATCAAAGCGTAGGCGAGCGGCAGTTAGAGTGCTCGAGTGGTTTGGGATTATCGCCTGCATCATGGGCGAGGCTCTCGGATGCGATACCAATTGGCCTGCGCATGATTTGGAGCATACGGGACCCGTTTCAAACTTCTTTATCTCTGCCGCGGACGGTGAACGACAGGGCTCTCACCCTATCGCAATGACGGCCAGCTGACCCGAAATTGTCTCAATCGCGTTCGATTACGCTTAACACTTCGGCCTCGCTCTCCAGCAGATCAGCAAGATCACCCCAAAATCTAACTATGAAAAGATTACGCTATACTAGAAGGACTGCACCCCATGAAACTATTCACGCTTGCCACCAGCGCATTATCTCTTTGTCTTGGCACCGCTACATTTGCAGGTGGCCATATCACCAAAACGTCCGTGCTCGACACCTATGCCGACATTGCTGAGGCGAAGTATGTAGATAGCCTTATTACTGCCCAGCGACTGCAAGCGGCTGTAGATGCGCTGCTGGCTAATCCGTCCGCAGAGGGTTTAGAGGCGGCAAAGTCGGCCTGGTTGGCCGCTCGGGTCCCTTATCAACAAAGCGAGGTCTTCCGTTTTGGCAACGTCATAGTTGACGACTGGGAGGGCAAGGTGAACGCTTGGCCCCTTGACGAAGGACTGATTGACTACGTCGATGCGTCCTACGGTGGTCCGACAGATGAGAATGACGCGGCAGTTCTGAATGTGATCGCCAACGCCAGTTTCACGTTGTCCGGCGAAACTGTAGATGCATCGATGATCACCCCCGCTCTATTGGAAGAGACACTTCAGGAAGCCGATGGCGTTGAGGCGAATGTCGCCACGGGCTACCATGCAATTGAGTTTCTTCTATGGGGCCAAGACCTCAATGGCCACGCGGCTGGCGCCGGTAATCGGCCATGGACCGACTATGCTTCCGGCGATGCTTGCACAGGCGGGAACTGTGACCGTCGTGGTGAATACCTAAAGGCGGCGACAAACCTCCTGATCTCAGACCTCGAATGGATCGTGGCGCAATGGACGGAAGGCGGCGCGGCCCGAGCCTCAGTAACTACCGATGAAGATGCTGGGATTAGCGCAATTCTTACTGGTATGGGCTCATTGTCCTACGGTGAAACTGCAGGGGAACGGATGCGCCTTGGCGTGATGCTGAACGACCCGGAGGAGGAGCATTCGTGCTTTGCCGACAACACCCATAACGATCACTTCTACAATGGTGTTGGCATTCAGTCCGTCTATCTGGGCAGCTATACCCGGGTTGACGGCAGTGTTGTCGAAGGGCCGTCCCTGTCTGATTTGGTTGCCGCAACTGATGCTGACCTTGATGCGGAAATGCAGATGAAACTCTCTGCTGCAGTCATGGCGTTGGGCCGGATCAAAACCGCAGCTGAGGCAGGGTTCACCTACGACATGATGCTGGAACGCGGCAACGAAGCAGGTGAGGCGCTGATCATGGGTGGCGTGAATGGCCTGATCGATCAGACCCGCAGCATTGAACGGGTGGTCGCGGCTCTGGGTACATCGATTGAGATCGAAGGCTCCGACAGTCTCGATAATCCAGAAGCAGTATTTGAATAGTTCTCCATAGAATACAGCGGAGCCTCCGGGCTCCGCCTATATGATAAGCAAGGTTGCTCATGTCCAAGAAGCTACCCAGCCCCTGCGTCGATGTTTGCAAATACAAACGGGCCGGTCATTGCATCGCCTGTTCGATGACCAAAGCGCAAAAGTCGTTGTCAAAGCAGTTAAAAAAAGAGAAGCACCTTGAAGGGTTCCTCGAGATGCTTGTCGCCCAGCAAGAGCGAATGGGGAAATTTCCAGCCTGGAATGGAATGTACCAGAAGAAGTGCAAGAAAAAGGGCGTTCGCCCGCCTAAATTTCTTAGCTAATGTGCGCCGAAATTAGCCAAGCGAACTTTTCGTGGGTCTGACCGCGTGCGATGCACAGGTCTTGGGTCAAGAGGTCACCGTGCTTCTCGGCGATTGCAGCAGTCCCAGCAAGGGTGCTCGCGACGGTTCGCTGCGCTTTCGCAAGAGTGTCGATCATCTCTTCCGCAGTTGCGTACCCGTCATGTTCGGCTACCTTGGAGGCCTGTACCATGCCCGCGAGCATGCCATTAGCATGTCCGCCCAAAGCTTTAACCCGCTCCGCCAAGTCATCTTGCGCCACAAAGTGGTCCTCATAAACTTTCTGGAACAGATCATGCAGTGGGCCAAAGGCCATCCCTGTCACGTTCCAGTGAAAATTTTGCGCGAGCATCGTTGTCACGGCGGTTTCCGCCACACATTGGTTCAAGGCTTCGCAGATTTCGGATTGTGCATCTGTCGACAGGCTCTCAGCAGTTTGGCTCATAGGTCGCTCTCCCGTAGTTAAAACTTAACTCTTTGGCTGGCGTAATGCTGGCTGTCCACTCCCTTTATCTAAGGCGAAGCTACGGTTTTCAAACGAAAAAAACCTGAGTTTTTGAGTCAGGAAATTGCTAGGCTCGCGATCAGTGAACCAATAATGCGCCGCTTGCTTTGCACAACGCGACGATTCAGCAGGAATGCAAAGCTGTCATGGTCGCCACGCTTTGAGGCTTCGATCAAAGCTGCCAGCCATTTTTCGTCAAATGAGAGGTTCTTTTCACCCGGACGGTAAAATACCGGCGCATGATCCAATGCCTGCCCCAGGATTCGTAACAACGTAATTTGTCGCGTGTTTGTCGCGTCCTCAGCATCAGGGTCCAAAACACGACATGCTTGGAAAATGTCCAGAAAGGCAGAGGCGCGGCAAGTTGTTGCTTGAAAACGGAGTTGGTTTAGCGCGACACGGACGTCATCTGTAAGCCTGAGAGGCTGCGGTGCGCATTTCTCCGGAAGTTTCAACACCGCTGACATCAAAATGGCCTTTTCGTCGCAGTCGAATGATTCGACATATTCACCTTACTCTGACTAAATTAGTCAGGAATTAATGGTGAGCCAAGATGAAACTGTCACTATTTTGTATGTCAATTTGCTTTTGCACTTCGCTGTCGGCGCAAGAGCTCGCGGACATACACCTTCAGGTTGTGCCGCGCACCGACGACGAAGCGGCCCGAGTTTCTGCGGTGACTGCTTTGGCGACAAGTTTTCATGCGGCCCAGCCGTTTGAAGCGAACTCAGCCGGAGCCGCAACCGTTCGGGCAATGACGAACGCAAATGCGTTTTCGCAGCCCTCAGGAAACATTTCTTTCGAGGACGAACTTACCTTCAAGGTGGGCAACGGGATGTTCCGCAAGCTCTGGGTGTCCTCGCCATCGTCCACTTTGGCCTCCGATGGTCTCGGACCGCTCTACAACGCTCGATCCTGCCAGCGGTGTCACGTTAAGGATGGTCGTGGGCATCCACCGGAGGGGCTGCAAGATAACGCAATCTCAATGCTTCTTAAGGTGTCGGTTCCCACGGATACCTCCGAGTTGGCGCAGGTGATCGAAGGGTACATTGCAACGCTCCCTGAGCCAACTTATGGAACCCAGATGCAAGACTTCAGCCTTGCAGGCCATCCCGCTGAGTACACGCTTCAGATCGACTATGAAGAGATTGAAGTCCCGCTCTCCGGAAACGAGACAGCCTATCTCAGACGTCCAGTGTACACTGCTACCGATCTTGGCTACGGGCCCTTGCATCCCGATGCGGTACTGAGCCCTCGGGTGGCCCCACAAATGATCGGACTTGGCCTTTTGGAGGCGATTCCAGCTGCTAATATCCTCGCGCTAGCTGATCCCGAAGACGCCAACGGCGATGGCATCTCCGGCAGGCCCAACATTGTTTGGTCGGCAGAGTTTGCGCAGCCCATGCTGGGCCGCTTTGGCCTAAAAGCTGGATCGCCAACAGTCCGAGAACAGTCTGCGGCAGCATTCGCCGGCGATATTGGCATCTCAACCCCCTTGTTCCCGGCGGCATGGGGCGAATGCACTGAAGCACAGCCAGATTGCCGTGCAGCACCTCACGGTGACGGTGATGAACGAGGCTTCGAGATTGATGCTGAAGGTCTCGACCTCGTGACATTCTATAGCCGCAACTTGGCTGTCCCGGCCCGCCGTAACGTCGATGACCCGTTTGTTCTGAGGGGTAAAGAGGTGTTCTACACCATTGGTTGCACCTCTTGTCACCAGCCTTCGTTTGTGACCCATCGGTTGGTAGATCAGCCAGAACAAAGCTTTCAATTGATATGGCCTTACACAGACATGCTTCTCCATGACATGGGTCCGGGTTTGGCGGATAATCGGCCAGAGGCCCGCGCAAGTGGCTCTGAATGGCGGACTCCACCGCTCTGGGGTATTGGGCTGACTGAACAAGTCTCTGGGCACACGTACTTTCTTCATGATGGACGTGCTCGTTCGCTTTTGGAGGCGGTTCTTTGGCATGGCGGAGAAGCACAAGCACAACGTGACGCTGTTATGTCCATGCCTCCTCAGGATCGAGAGGCGCTTCTTACCTATTTGGAGAGCCTGTAATGCGATTTGTGACGCTCGCCGCAGCAATAATAATCGCGGCCCCCGCGATAGCGGACCAGCCCGACATTCGAGCAATCGTAGAACGTCATATCCTCCCAGGCTATGAGGTACTGGCTCTTGAGGCATCAGAACTTGCAGATGCCGCTAGTGAAAACTGCGCACTCGAAAACCCGAGTCTAATTGAAGCGTACCACAAAGCTTTCGATGCCTGGGTGAAAGTCAGCCATCTGCGCTTTGGCCCATCTGAACAAGACGACCGAGCCTTCGCTCTTGCATTCTGGCCTGACCCGAGGGGCGCAACGGCTAAAGCTCTGTCTGTGTTGATCCGCAATGAGGATCCAGCGGTTTCAGACGACCAGGCGTTCCGTACGGTCTCTATCGCGGCTCGTGGCTTCTACGCCCTTGAGTTCTTACTATTCGATCCGCAGTTCTCTCCAGTTGATGCTTCGGACTACCACTGTCGTCTGATTCAAGCAGTTGCCACTGGTATCGCCATGACCTCTGAGGCTATCCACGTGGGATGGGTTAAGGGCTACGCTGACCTGATGATAAACGCCGAAAACGAAACTTACCGAACGTCTACAGAAGCAGCTAGGCAGCTTTTTACGGCACTTTCAACTGGCCTGGAGTTCACGTCTCAAACTCGGCTGGGTCGTCCGATGGGGACATTTGAACGTCCTCGGCCTAACCGGGCGGAAGCCCGGCGATCTGAACGATCTTTGCGACACGTAGTGCTTTCGCTTGAAGCCATATGGGAATTGGCGGGGTTGATCTCGAACGAGAATGATACGCTTGGTAAAGCATTTCAAACTGCCATCGGGCGGGCCGCTGCTTTGGATGATCCTGTTTTTGCAGGAGTTGCGGAACCACAGGGGCGTTTGCGTATCGAAGTTCTTCAGCAGAATATTGAAGAGATCCGAACCATCTTGGCGGGAGAGGTTGGCCCTGCATTGGGCATCTCCGCTGGATTCAATTCGCTGGATGGTGACTAGTGGGAACGCGCCGCTCTTTCATCACTGGCTTACTTGCTACTGGTCTCACGCCTAATCCAACCTGGGCAGATGCGGGTGGGGCGGCCTACATTTCAGCGGGAATGAAACCGGATGGCAGCTATGTGCTGTGTGGCCTAAGATCGGACGGCTCAATCGCATTTGGGTTACCGCTCCCAGCACGAGGGCATGCAGCCGCAGCGCATCCAATACTACCAGAGGCCGTGGCATTCGCTCGTAGGCCAGGAACATATGCCATCGTTCTTGATTGCTCCAACGGGTCGGCGAAAGCACAGCTTACCGCTCCGGCTGGCCGTCACTTTTATGGCCACGGGACCTTCGCTTTAGGTGGAGAACTGTTGTTCACAACAGAGAATGACTACGGCAAAGCACGGGGTGTTGTTGGCGTTTGGAGTGTTCGGAGGGGATACACACGGGTGGGCGAGTTCTGGTCCGGTGGGACTGGGCCACACGATATCAAGCTAATGCCCGACGGTGAAACGCTGGTTGTTGCTAACGGTGGGATTGAGACACATCCAGAAACTGGACGTACCAAACTCAACATTCCAACAATGCGACCGAACCTTAGTTATCTAAGCTTAGATGGCTCGATTCTGGGGCAAGTTTTTCTTGCAAACGATTTGCGAAAAAACTCCATCCGTCATCTTGCTGTTTCAACGGATGGTCAGGTCGCTTTTGCTATGCAATGGCAGGGGGATCTGACAGATGACCAGCCATTATTGGGGGTTCAGCGTAGCTTCAGCCAGCACCCGCATTTGTTCGAAGAAGCGTCGGTACGGGAGATGCATGGGTACCTAGGCAGTATCGCAATTAATAGCGGCGTGAACCAAATCGCGGTTACGTCACCTCGAAGCGGTGTGGTGCAGATCTTTGGAAAGGACGGCTTGCACGCTCGTTCCAACTTGGCAGATGTTTGTGGCGTTGCCGCTATTGGAAACGGTTTCTTCGTTACCACAGGCACGGGGCTGGCTCGAGCAGCTGAGTTCGGTGATATCAATCACGACTTAGCTTGGGACAATCACCTGATTGCAATCTGACCGGTCAAACGCCTCTTTGTGAACCTGTGCTGCCCCAAGACACGACAAACCCGCTGCTTCGACACTCTGATGTGATTGCAGATGTGATCGATGCGGGTACGACGATGCGAAGGGCTCGGTAATTTCTCCGTTTTGCTTCGACAATATGAGCTTGTTCAGCGCCAAGTCTGACGCCTCTCGGCGCAACCGGCCATTCTTCTCCTGGAGCCGTTTGCGTTCCTTCAGTTGGTCGGTTCCCATCCCACCATATTGCTTACGCCAGCGGTAAAACGTCTGTTCCGTTATCTGTACCTGTCTAATCGCGCCGATCCGTGACATCCCTTGGATGCAAAGCCCCTCAATGCAGGCCAATTCACGGGCCAGCCTTCGCGCTTCAGCAGGATATGTAGTCGCCGATATCCAAACCGCCGTCGCTCAGACGACAACTCTTTCAACCGATCCCGCAGATTAGTATCCGCTGGTCGCTTGGATGTCCGGCGATAGACATGCGGATCGATCCCTGCTGACGCGCGAGCGTGCTTCTGATTGCATCGCTTCTCTTTCATGGCCCAGTCCGTAGCATTGCGTCGCGATCTGGGCCTCAAAAGTTTTGCCAGCATTTCCTTGACAGTGGACATATCAATCATCTGCTCAGCCAGCAGCTTCTTGAGTTTGGCATTCTCATCCTCCAGCGCCTTCAGCTTCTCCGCGTCAGACACTTCCATGCCGCCGTATTTGGACCGCCACTTGCAAAATGTCGCATCCCTGACACCACGCTTGCGGCACGGCTCTTTCGCGCCAAGCCCTGTCTGATACTCCTTCAATATTCCAATAATCTGTTTTTCGCTGAAACGGCTTTTCTTCATCGTCTGTCTCCTCAGTTGGAGAACAGGCTAACCAAAAGACCGGACTTTTCAGGGGAGCAGGTCAAAGATGACGAGGATGTAAGACCATTTGAAAATCCTCGTGACGATAGTTCGATTCCGCCACCAGGCATTATTATATAGAAAAATATTGACCTAATTCGATTTCACGAAGCTTATTCGCTTTTGGCTTCTACCCAGCGATCCTGCTGTTTGCACGGCATTCAAAGATTTCGAATGCATCATTGCTGGGTAACCCTGCCGAACGTAACTATTTTCGCCCTGAACAGGCTGGACGAGCCAAAATCGGAATCGGTGGATCATGCACTAATAAGCAAGTTGGACCACCCAAGTGGGGCGGATCACCTCAATCGCTACACAGCTCTTGGCATACCCGTTACGGAACCTGTAAGCAAAGTGTGTCTGGGGAAAAGGGAAGAACGTCCTTCACACGATTTGTGAAACAAAGCAGGCGCTGAGCTAATTCACGCGTCAGAAAAAAATCTAAGTAATTTATTACTGCACTAAGAGCTTAATAATTAAGTTGCCTAAACTAGGATTTCATTACCAAATTTAGAAGCTAGCTGTATTGAAAAGAAAGCACGACCGATAGCTTTCTATCTCTCAACATATGAGTCTTCGCTCAAGGGAGGAGAAATGGAAATGAGATCATCAAACTTCACGATCGTGACAGAATCGCCAACCTGCATATCTAAAATACACTGAGATGCCACCGCAAACTCAATTATTTCATCGGTGGTTTCATTGTATTCCGGTGTATATTTCTCAATAAGACGGTCGAATTCTATTTCGAACGCGTCATCGTCCAACGATCTAAGGTACTCCAACTCATCTTCTGTTGCCAAATCAAGAAGTTCATCGTCGATGGTTCCTGTACGTCGCTGGACGTCTTCTACGATAGCCGAGGTTATATTTTTGGAAGATGGTCTCACCACATAAATGCAGTTGCGGGATCGTATCTCGGCCTCAATCTCATCAGTCAACTGTGTCGTTGCGCTTGCGACGAAGCTTTCTGAGTAACGCGACACGTCTGGGTCAGCTCTGTTTAACCAAGCCAGTGCCAATTCTGAGATACTGTTTGCGTAGCGAGTGCGAGGTCTATCGAAGCGGATGAAGTCGATGGAGATAATGACTGCTTCGTCTACGATCCCGAAATCCCCGGATCTAATACTCAATTGCTGAGTTGTAGATGGCGCGATACGCGTATCGCACCCAGACACTAAGAGAACCGCAAAAAGGGCTTTGCAGATGATCGGTATTAATTTCATTTAGCCCTGCATCAACAATGGCTTCTTTGGTTCAAGTAATTCACAATCGCTTTTTTTCCTTGCGCTCAGGTGGGAAAGTGCGCGGTCAGGGTTTTGACGACAGACCAAAGAAAACAGGGGTGGTCCAGTCTTCACAGGCCAACCAGCGGTCGGCCTGTGAAAGGATTTGGGTTAGTCGTCATTCTCGACGTTGATGGGCACTTGCCTTGCGATGGCATCTTTTTGCGCTTGTGTTGCGCACATCTGTTCACCATGGCTGTAAGCTCATCTTCGTCCAGCACCCTGGTTGGGTGGTGGGTTGTACCGGTGAACGCCGACCGATTGTTAGTGGCCATCTTTAAGATATGGTCGGCTGCCATGTGGTTACGTAGTGGGTTCCAGCTAAACCATTTCTTGTAGGGCCAAATGTTAGCGCTTGTCGCTGGATCGTTAGGGTTTGCGTTGTGAAGGCGCAGGCGGTCTTGGTCGCCGCTGTTGGCCAGATTATCAACGCAGACTACCCATGCTGCTTTGATTGTAGCATCTGACCATCTTTCTGCATCACTTTCGTCACATACGGTTGTCGACCAAAACTGAACGTTCTCGATCACTTGGACGAGCATAAACCAGTCAGCGATGAACGTCATGGGGTTGCCCCACGCCCCTCCGTGAGCACTAATTACGTTGTTGTAGCAAGCTTCAGTTGAAAAGCCGAAAAATCCCTGAGCTGCTTCGGCTTTTTGTGGTGCTACGGCAGAAGCTGAGAAAGCTAGGCCAAAACAAGCGGCCATCGCTGTGGATTTTACGAAACCAAGTTTGCGTTTTTCTGTCATTGTTTGCTCCGTGGCAGGATTTGAAGCGCTTACATGTACTAGCGCCGAAAAGTCGCAAACGTTTGCCGGTTCAAATTCGTATCGAAAGAATAGCTTTTCAATACAAAAAAATACGCAAAAACATATATTTACATAATTACATTATTCTGCATCGCAGAAATAACTAACGAACGATAGTAACTTTTTATAATGTGCTATAGATCCTCTTGATACAAACTCCTCATGCCCACGGTAGTAGCGCCGTGCAGCGCAGAAACCCACAATTGGTGTTGCGCAACTCATAAACCCAGCTGTTCTGCCTCAGGCGTTCTTCCGCAAATGGACGCGGCTTGACCGCGCCCTATGTGATGCGACGCAGGGCTGTTTAGGTCGTGCGCTCCGACTTTGGGCAACATCGGGTTACGGCAAATGACGCTTGTGGGAAATCTTGGACGCCTCATTCTGGCGGTGGTTCTGTACGTTGGAATGACGCTCCCTGGTGGGGCAAATGATATGTTGATCGATGACTTTAGGACCCAGCCGGAACAACGCTGGAGGTATTTTGCGGATACCGTGATGGGGGGTGTCTCTACGGGAACGGTAAGCTTCTTGTTGGAAGATGGCGACAGTTTTGCGAGGATGACGGGACGCGTAAGCACGGCCAACAATGGCGGTTTCATCCAGATGCGTATCGACCTTCGTGAGGCGCCAGCGAGAGACTCTCAGGGTATTCGCCTGATCGTCCGCGGCAATGACCAACGGTACTATCTTCACCTCCGAACCAGCGGCACGTTGCTGCCCTGGCAATACTACCAAGGCGGTTTTGATGTTACGGGGCGTTGGACTGAGTTTCGTCTTCCATTTACAGCATTCCAAGCATCTGGGCGGATGCTGCGCCGCACGCCTAAGCCCGAAAGCATTCGGTCTATTGGTGTGGTCGCATATGGTCGCGATCATGATGCGGCAATCGATGTTCTCGAGATCGGTCTTTACTAGTTAGGTTTGGGTGGCCTTGCCGAAAAACATTTCGAGAATGATATAGGTTAGGTTTTGTCGCTGAACTTGCGCGTGGTACTAAGGCCTGGTCGTTCAAAACCGGAGCCTACGATGCGTAACACTTACTTTGGTAAACCGATAACACTCTGTAGTGCAATGCTGTTCGCCTTTTCCATGATGAATGTCGGGCAGGCTGCGAACCTTCAATCTGGCACACCAAATCTGGCGGGTTTCAAAGGGTCAGACGTCGCGCAGACTATGATTGATCTGGTTCCAGTCCAATTAAACACTCAGAACTCTGAGGTTGTTGATATACACGGCGCGTTTGTTGGTGCGCATGGGCTCAGGTTGCCGGGTACTTTCACGGGCACTCTGCCCTGTGCCGATTGTGAAGGTATCTTGCATCATCTGGATTTATGGCCAGATGGAACTTATCACATGCGCCGGACCTGGCTTGGCGGTGATGATAATAACCAGAGGGACGAAATTGGCCGTTGGTATGCTGATCCGGGTCGGCAAGCTATTGTTTTAAATGGGGCGTCTGAGATGCCTTTGCAGTGGCAAATTTTGGGAGAAGATCGTCTGCGCCAACTTGCGATGGACGGCACGTCAATCGAGTCCACATTAAATTACGAACTAACAAACGAGGGTGGTTTAGCCGCCACTGATTTAGAAGGTATCTTCCTCGCGGGTATGGCATGGCTATCGCCTGGCGCCGCGACCTTTGAAGAGTGTCTCACGGGGCGCATCTACGATATTTCCGAAGATGGGGCGCGCGATGATCTTGTTGGTGCCTTTGAAACGGCCTCCGGAGCGTCCGACGACCCGCTCTTTGCACGTGTCGAAGCGATGTTGCACATGCAGGGTGCTGATCTGATGGGCGGTGGCGCAGAAATAGTTATTTCACGTTTGATCGAGACGGCCCCGGGCCGAGAATGCGACCCGCTGCCAGAGCAAGCGGCCTTGACCGATACATATTGGCGGATCGACGGGATATTGGACGAAGCCGTTATCAAGTCGCCGGATATTCGTGAACCGTACTTGGTCCTGTTGTCGGGTGAGGGGGGGCGGTACACCGCAAGTGTTGGGTGCAACCAGATTTCCGGAAGGTATGAAGCCGTCAATGAGGCGATTTCGTTCGGGCCAGCAATGAAGACAAGGATGGCGTGTCCGCCGGAACTTGATGCGCTGGAGCGTCGCTTGCAGGAAGTGTTGTTGCGCGCGCGTGGCTACCGTCATGAAAATACGACGCTGACGTTCGTTGATGAGGCCGGACAAACGCTTGCCGATCTTGCGGCGGTTGCGTTCCGCTGATCATCGCAGATGAAGGGCATTTTAAAGAATGGCTTTGACTTGCCGAGCTAGGACCCTCGGAGGCTCTTAATGGCTTCGGCTACCTCCTTGCCTAACCCTTCAAACGCGGAGGCGACGGCACTGTCAATCAGCACCTCGGGGTCTGAGGCAAGCTTACTGACAGCGGCTGTCAGTTCCGCAAGTTGCTCTTCTGCGCCTGCGATCCGAGCCTGAAGCGCGGACGTATCCACATTCGGCGTTGTGTTGGCGCGCGTCGCAAGGTCTGTCCGGGTTGCGGAAATCTCTTCGGTCAATCTGGCGATCTCGGCGCGCATCGGAAGAACAGACTCAGCCGCAGTGTTGATCTGATTTGAGACCTGTTCTGCGGTCGTAAGCGCGCCCCAGGCAAACCAGAGACACAGCGCGGCGAGGATGAGGGTGGCGTTCAGAAGCGCCAGCGCGAGGTTCCAGATACTCCGTCCTAGACTGCGATCTGCCATCTGTAGTTTCTCCCTAAATCAGCCGTTCGTAACGTCGCACAGGTGGCCCCGATACGACAAGCATCTGCAGCTCGATCAGGTACTTCGCCCGGTATTGCGTCTAACCGTCAGTTCAATCTCCTGAGCCGGTCTTGGATAGAACTTTGGCAATCGCAACCATGTCTTCGTCTTGCCAGCCTGATTGCGCAGCCTCCTCAACCAGATCGCGCATAACATTGGCCGTCGGCATTGACGTACCAATTCGCGCGCCCTCATCGACGATCATTTGCATATTATTGCACGCCTGCCGAATGCTTCCTTGCGGTGTGTAATCTTCGTTCAACAGCTTGGGGAGCTTCATCCTCATCAGGTCGCAATTCATCGGACCGGCCTCAAGAACCTTTTGAAAAGTCTGAAGGTTAAGATCTGCATACCGTGCGAAATTGAAGGCCTCAAATAGTCCCATGACGAGACCGGTCAGGTATGTGTTCACGGCCAGTTTCATTTGAAGCGCCTTGGGGACATCGCCACAGGGCACGATTGTGCGGCACATGTGGTTCACGAAGTCTTCAGTTGCGGCGAGAGCAGTCGGGGATCCGGCAGTCATGGCTACGAGATCACCTGTCGCAGCCGGACCTGTAGAGCCCGAGACAGGAATTTCAGCGTATTGGCCACCAACCTCAATCACCTCCGCTTCAAGCGCCTCAGAGTAGCTTGGTGGCGTGGTCCCCATATGAACCAAGGTGACACCCGCAACCTTCTTGGCAAAATCAGGTGAGCCGCGGTCTAGGACCTCGTCCATTGCATCAGCGTCTGCCAACATGAGCACAACTCGATCGCATTGGGCGAAAAGCTCACTCACCGATGCGGCGCGTTCCGCTCCCCGCGGAATGATCGCATCTGCGCTTTCGGGGCGCCGGGACCAGAGCAAAGGATTGAGCCCGGCATCTGCGAGCCGCATCGCCATGGGAACGCCCATATCCCCCAGACCGATGAAACCAATTCGCTGCATTATCACCCATCCTACTAAAACCCGAATTTCTTCCAAAGTTCACATAGGTGATACCAATTTGAAAGCGCTCCATCAGGTTCGTGGATTGAATTGACATTTACTCGCGCCGATCGGAACTGAAGCACTATTTTCTGGGTTCAACCGCGCAGCGTATTGTCAGATACATGACCTGCGCTGTTCATGTCTTGCGATGAAAAGTCTTCGGCTGAAAGACTCCTCAGGCGCTCACTTCAAAATTGGCCCAGACCGGTAAATGGTCGGAAGCGACGGAAGCGGCAGGGTCGCGAAAGACCCCGTCGTCCATTGTCGATATCGATGAGCCGTATGCAAAGCCATCTAATGACGTGATCGGTCTGCGTGCTGGAAAGCTTCGACCTGGGTAGAGGACTAAGAAGTCGTTTTCCCATGGTTCTGTCCCGCGAATGTCGGACCACTCATTAAAATCGCCTGCGATGAGTGTTTGTGAGCAATCTGGCCAGACATGATCCAGAATGGATTTCATTTGTCTCAGACGCCAAAGACGTAACAATCCGAGATGCGTGCCCACCACGCGCAGTCCATTCATTTCCACAAAAACTGCGCCGCGGGGCTCTAGACCCGGGAGCTCAATGTGTCCGGCCGCAGTACAATGGAGCGTATCACGCAAGAGAATTGCATTGCCATGCCAACCTAGGCTCACGCTGTTTCTGGCAAGTGGAGCCACTGTGTATCGGGAATGCTGCGTAATCAGAGATCTGGGAATGGCGGTGGGCCTTTGACCCAGCCTGCGATCAGCCTCCTGCAGGACCACTATGTCTGCATCAATTGCGTTGATAACATTCAGGATCCGAACAGGATCCCGACGTCCATCACCACCAACGGCTTTGTGGACATTATAACTGGCAATTTTTAGCTTCATTCCCCTGACCATGCAAAAGGTGGTAAGTATCCATAGCATTGGCGCCAGGCCAAATATACTAACAGCATTGCGAGCGGACCCAACTAAGTATGGCAATTGATTTCGTCGTTCTGATGAGCTTTTTAGCTCACATTGTTTTGCAGCTCACCTTTATCACACGTGCAATATTGCGACCCCACCGGGAGGCCTCGTCGCGGGCGGCTTGGGTGCTAGTTATCTTGAGCATGCCAATCGTAGGAATGATTGCCTACGTGTTGTTCGGTGAAACAAACATTGGGCAAAAGAGACTGCAGAAATACGATGAGGTCCAAAAACTTGTCGAAAGCCGCGCAGCTGGTGTGTTGACCAATGGCGATTTCGAGAGCGTTTCAGCGAAGAACAGACATCTTTTCAAACTGGGTCAAACGGTAAACCAATTGGGGCCTCTCGGTGGTAACGTTGGCGAACTTCTCGATTCAACCGATGCTGCATTTGACCGTCTGGTCGAGGATATCGATCAGGCGACAGAAACTGTGCATCTGCTCTTCTACATCTGGCTGGAAGATACCAATGGATTGAAGGTCGCCGAGGCCGCAAAACGAGCGGCTCGGCGTGGCGTGAACGTGCGTGTTATGGCGGATGACATTGGGTCCCGCAGTTTCATCCGGTCAAAGCATTGGGAAGACATGGAAAAAGCAGGTGTGCAGACCGCGCGCGCGCTTCCTGTCAGCAAAATGCTCCTGCATCCCATTCGCGGGCGGGTTGACCTGCGCAACCACCGGAAGATCGCAGTTGTAGACAGTGAGATTACCTATTCTGGGAGTGCCAACTGCGCAGATCCCGAGTTCAAACCAAAGGCTCGTTTTGGACCATGGGTGGATACGATGGTTCGGTTCGTGGGACCTGTGGCCCTGCAATCGCAGTATCTTTTCGTCATTGATTGGATGGCGCACACGGAAGAGGATCTTACTTTCCTTCTAGATGGTGAATGCGAACATAACGAAGGGCTTGCGACACTAGCGATCGGTACGGGGCCAACGACCCGCAACTCCGCGATGCCTGAAATGTTCGAGGTGCTTTTTCACGCAGCCCGCCACGAGCTTTTGGTCACCACACCTTATTATGTGCCATCAGATGCGATGCACGACGCACTATGTCTGACAGCGCGCAGGGGGGTTCGAACAACATTGGTCCTGCCGAAGAAGAATGACAGCTGGGTCGTGGCAGCTGCCAGCCGGAGTTACTATCGCGAACTCGTAGAAGCCGGGGTGCAGGTTTATGAGTATCCGCTGGGACTGCTGCACGCTAAAATTCTGACGGTTGATCGAGAGATTGCTTTGATAGGATCCGCTAACCTCGACCGGCGAAGCTTTGAATTGAACTATGAAAACAACGTCCTTTTGGAGGATGCAAAGCTCTCCTCGGAGCTGGCGCAGCGACAGGAGACTTACGTGGAGGCGTCAAGTCGCGTTGCGTTACGCGATATCGAAGCTTGGAGCTCCTCAACACGCATGTGGCATAATGGAATTGCGATGATGGGTCCGATTTTGTGATCAATGCCCAAAGACCAATTTAGCGTGCCAATCATCGGACCCATGCCACTTTCATAGTCACAAAAGGCGCCCGTTCTCATTCACCGAAAACCGCTGGGACAGCGCAACCAGGTTCTCAGCCTCGGGTTTTTCAACTTGCCATGCCATCATTGCTGATCCCAGCATGCGTGGCATCAGCATAGGCCACAGGTCTGCGTCATGGGTGGTGAACTCGGACCAGAATGCACCCTGAACGCCGATAATCCGGTTCGCAAGTGACGGATCAGGCACAGGATCCCACGCGACGGTGTCTTCCAGTCCTATGAATGCAGCCCAGCTTGCGCCCCAGTCATCGACATCATTCGAATGGGCCATATCAAAATAGACATGCTGCGCCGGTGTCATAACCACATCATAGCCTGCCCGTGCTGCGTCTAAACCCGGGCCCTGACCCGTCCAACTGAACAAAATCGCATTATTTCCAATCCCGCCGTTTGAGCCTTGCGCCGCTTCTTCCCATGCCGCTGGTCTACACCCCTTGCGCGCCGTATATTTGGCGAGCTTCGCAATCGTCCAACCCTGCAGGTCTTCAGTTGTTTCCAATCCATGCTCTTCCATGAGGGCTCGGGCCTTCGGGCTGCCCCCCCAGGTTTCTTGTGGCAGCTCGTCACACCCCAGATGCAAATGGCCAAAAGGGAATAGATCGCACACTTCATCGACAATGGCCTCCAGAACTTCCCAAGTCCTGGGCATCGCCGGGTTCAGGACATTGGCTTGGTATCCCTGCACCGATGTCTCGGCACCTGTATCATCGGGGTCTCGCGTGTCCGGAAAAACGCGGGCCAGTGCGAGGGCATGCGCAGGGGCTTCGATCTCGGGCAACACCTCGATATTAAGCGATGCTGCATGAGAGATCAGGTCGCGTACGGTATCTTGAGTGTATTTGCCACCCTGAACGGGTGATCCGGCGAAGAGTGCTGGTAAGAATTGCCCTTCGCCTCGAAATTCGAGTGCCTCAGTAAAATCCGGCAGGCCAGCAAGTTCGATCCGAAAGGCTTCATCATCTGCAAAGTGCCAGTGGAAGCGGTTCAATTTGAACATAGCCATCAGATCAAGCAGCGCCGATATCGTTGTGGGTTCGTAAAAATGTCGTGCTGTATCAAGGTGCTGTCCGCGCCAAGCAAAGCGTGGTGCATCATATATTTCACCGCAAGGCAGTGATCCGGCACGCAGGAGTATGAGCAAGGTGATCCCGGCATAAAACCGTCCGCCATAGCTGGACGCCGCTATCTTTATGCGGTCGGGGGCAATTATGAGCCGGTATGCATCTTCGGGTAGGTCTTCATGTGTGATGGTCGTGGGGTGAGACCCCAGAAATCGGAGGCTCTGACGACCAGCAAGGGCGGCAACCGCAGCTATGGCATCATCATCAACGACGTCGAAGCCATCAACCTTGATGTGCTGGCCAGACGGCTTCCAGCTTTGGGGCAGGGGAACGATCGACAAAAGGTCAGGGATATCTTTGGCCTGAGGTTTCTTGTAACGGGGTCCCTCGGGTGTCGGTGGCAAAACGATAATTTCGCCTTTGTGACGCAAGTAGGGGCCCAGCGGCATCCAGGCGCGGTTTGCGGGGGAATAGCCGTCGCTATACCTCAGAATGACTTGGTGCGGATGACCTGCACGGATTTCCGGCAAATCCACTTCGGTGTAGCTTCCCAGAGCTGTGTTAAGACGACCGCCCTCAACTGGTTCAAGAGGGGCCATGCCCGAAAAGCAGAAAGTGGCCCCGCCTAGGGGGCGATCTGGTGTAAGCGTGCAAATCAGAAGTTTGTCTTCGATACGGCAATCGTATTGCATATTATTCTAGTCGCAATTCTGAAACAAAATCATAGATATCAGAGCGGTAGAAGCCGCTCGTAAACTCAATTGGTCGACCGGTCGCAAGGTAAGCTGTGCGTTCAATCTGAAGCACGGCAGCTCCTTCTGCCAGTTCAAGATGGCGCGCGATGGGCGCAGGCGCATTGACCGCCGTTACGCGTTGAATTGCGCGGGTTGGCGCCTTTCCTCGCGTGCGGAGCAGATCGTAAAGCGAGGTTTTCAGCTTGTCTGGTCTTGGAAGAATGTCTTCCGGCAAAGAGGAGTGCTCCAGCGCCATTGGGACGCCATCACCACGTCGCAAGCGATGAACGCGTGCCACTTGATGATGGGATGACAGGCCCAGAACGACGGCTTCGTTTGGAGCGGGACGAAAGACGCCACTCAGAAGCACTTCGCTGGTTGAGACGATGCCGCGCGCTTGCAGGTTCTCTGTGAAAGATACCAATGAGGACAGCGACTGCTCGAACCTTTCTCCGCCACCTCGAACGAAGGACCCTGCGCCCTGGCGCTGTTCGATCAGGCCTTCAAGCACCAGTTCGGCGATCGCTTTCCGCACGGTGACGCGGCTGACCTGCGCAATCTCGGCGATGTCGCGTTCGGACGGAAGCTGATCGTCAGGCGCAAGTATGCCAGCGGCGACAAGACCGCTTATGTGCTGAAATAACTGCCTATAGCGTGGCCCGCGTCCTTGCTGAAACCACTCGCTCTGGTCCAGCACAGTCATGAAGTCTGCCATCGCACTAGCACTCCTTTGATTGCCTGAGTGGTATCTTAATTAAATACCAATGCAAGCATATTGAGCCTCCTTTCTGTAGGTGTGCGGTGTTGACGCGGTTTAACAAACTGTAATTTATAAAAAAAATAGCAGAAAAAGTTTTGGTATTATATTGGTAGCATAAATGGACTTATATCGTATCCTGACTGCACGCTGTTGATTCGAGGCGACCTTGTTCTGGGGGAACGATGACAGACATGACGGAACTTGCAGGTGACCGCTCGGCTTTCACTGCTGTGAAGAAGTCAAAGTCTTTGCCTGAATCTGTCTTCGCCTGGTTGCTCATCGGACCGGCAATGGTGTTTATCGCCCTTATCGTTGCATGGCCTTTGGCCGAAACCATTCGGTTGTCTTTCATGGAGGCGCGTCTGGGCGGTGAGAAATACGTAGGTCTTGCAAATTATCAGGACCTCGTCGACAGCCGAAAGTTCCACCAGACGATTGTTCGTACGTTCTATTGGATGTTCTTGTCCGTCGGCCTCAAGTTGGTTCTGGGTCTGATCGGGGCCACGTTGTTGAATGCCGCCGTTCCCGGTCGCGCGCTGTTTCGCGTATTGGTCATGCCGCCTTGGATTATCCCTATGGCAATCGGCATGATCGGGTGGCTTTGGCTGTATAACGGCTATTTCGGTGTGTTGTCTGGCACGCTTATGACACTGGGCATAACAGACGGCCCCTTCGAGTTCCTAGCTTACAAGCAATCGGCGTTTTATTCGGCTGTTGTTGCGGATGTTTGGGTCGGCACGCCGATGGTGACGTTATTCTTTCTTGCTGCGATGCAGGGGGTAAGCCGTGATCTGTACGAGGCGGCATGGGTCGATGGTGCGGGCCGTTGGTATCGGTTCCGGCGGATTACTATTCCTCAAATCATGCCTGTGATCGTGTCGATGTCACTGTTGTCTGCAATCTTCACGTTCAACAGTTTTGAGATCATTTGGATCTTGACTGAAGGTGGTCCGCGCGGCGCAACAACAACGCTTATAGTCGATACCTACAAGACCGCGATCAGCAACTTTAAATTTGGTGAAGGGTCTGCGCGCGCGGTGATTATTGTTATCCTGCTTGGTATTTTTTCGCTGCTTTACCTGAATGTTCTGAAGCTCGTTAACCGCAAGTACGGAACCAAGTAAGATGATGGATCGATACACAAAATTACAGATGGTCGGCATTTACGCTGCGGTCATTGTGTTCCTGATCTTCATTCTTTTGCCGTTCTTCGAGATGTTCATGGCATCACTTCGACCGCTCGAGCACCTGTTTCGCAGTCCCTACCAGTTCTGGTCGGACGATTTCAGTTTCCAAGCCTACAGTGACATGTGGGAAACCGTGCCACTTTTGGGACGATACATCTTCAACTCTGTGTTCATCGCGTCCGCCGTGACAGTTCTCACCATGATTTTCGTGGTACCCGCAGCCTACGCGTATGCGCGATTGGAGTTTCCCTTCAAGAACGGTTCACTGGCGATCTTTCTAGGCGTGAACATGTTCACCGGCGCAGTTCTTTTGATCCCTCTTTACCGCGTGCTGCGCTCGATGGGATTACTGAACACCTACTGGGCGATGATCGTCCCCGGCGTCGCGTTCCTGATCCCGACGGGTATTTGGCTTCTTCGGTCATACCTCGAAAAGATACCACGCGAACTGGAGGAAGCGGCTTTTGTCGACGGCGCCAGCCGCATGTACACTTTGCGCCGCGTGGTGTTGCCGCTTGCGACACCGGGTCTGATCGTTGTCGGGACGGCCGTTTTCATTGGCGCCTATGCCCAACAATTTCTCTTTGCGATCACGTTCAACCAGCAACGTGAGCTGCAACCCCTGCCAGCCGGATTGTTTGAATTCATTGGCTATCAGGATGTCACCTGGAACCAGATGATGGCCGCTGCACTGACAGGCATTCTGCCGGTCATGGTCATCTTCCTGTTCCTTCAGAAGTACCTCGTGGCGGGTCTGACGGCCGGAGCGGTCAAAGAATAGCCAGTATAAACCAAGGGAGAATAAAACATGAAACTTACGAAACTTTCACTCAGTGTTGCGCTGATGTCGAGCGCGGCAAGCATGGCATATGCCGGTAGCCATTCGACCGAGTTGCATTTCATCATGTGCGGCGGCGAAGTTCGTGCGGCTGACCAGGCAGTGGTCGACCAGTTCGTTGCAGACAATGAAGGCGTCACGGTCAATCTCGAAGCTGTGCCTTGGGGCACTTGCCAGGACAAATCCCTGACGCTGGCGGCCGCAGGCGATCCGCCGTCGATCGCCTACATGGGATCGCGGACTTTGCGCCAGCTGGCCAATAACGACCTGATCGTGCCTGCCGACATCGCGGCAGATGCACCTTACCAGCCGGGCGTTCTGAACACCGTCACCATCGAAGGTGTGACCTGGGGCTACCCACACGCTTTCTCGACCAAAGCGCTTTATATCAACTGCGATATCGTCGAAGCCTCGGGTCAGGAATGCGCGGCTCCTGCAACATGGGATGACATGTATGCCATGGCGCAGGGCGTGGTGGATAACACCGACTCCGCAGGTGTTGGTCTTGCCGGTAAAGACTTCGACAACACGATGCACCAATTCCTCAACTACCTGTATTCCAACGGTGGTGTTGTGATCGATCCTACAACCGGCGAAAACATGCTGGACAGCCAGCAAACGCGCGAGACGCTGGAATTCTACGGCAAGTTGGCAACCGTCGCTCAGGAAGGGCCAACCGCCTGGGAACGTGACCAGCTGAAGGACCTGTTTAACGATGGCCAGATCGCCATGTATGTTCAGGGCCCATGGGGCTACGGCCAGCACAATGAGGATATCAATCAACTCGTCGTACCAGTTCCTGCTGGTCCTTCTGGCGAAAGTGGTTCGATCCTGATCACAGACTCGATTGTTGTGTTCAAAGGCTCTGGCCATGAAGAGCTGGCGCAGGAACTGGCGCAGCGGATCACATCGGGTGATGCGCAGTATGACCTCGACAGCTCCTGGGGCCTTACGCCGATCTTTGACTACGCCGCAATGGGCAAAGAAGATCTCTACTACTCTTCGGGTGTCTGGCCAAACTTCACAGCGCCAATCCCGACCGGTGGTCCAGAGCCCATCGTCGAAGACTTTAAGGCGCTTCAGTCTGTCTTCACCAACATGGTGCAGGGCATCCTTCTTGAGGACGACACGGTCGACAACCTCGTGACGATCGCCGGCGAAGAGCTGGACGACGCTCTGTAAAGGCTTCCTCCCGTCCCGGGCGGCCTGCGCTGCGTGTCGCCCGGGATCATTACCCATCCATCAAAAGTTGGACATACCATGGCAACGCTTTCACTGAATGCCATCACGAAGTCATTCGGTGCAGCCAAAGTGCTGCATGACATCAGCCTGGCGATCAAAGACAAAGAGTTTGTCGTTTTTGTCGGACCCTCCGGTTGCGGGAAATCGACGCTTCTCAGGATCATCGCGGGTCTTGAAGAAGCGACAAGCGGGTCTGTCGTCATTGGCGGCGAAGACGTCAGTGCTGCTCCCCCGGTCGAACGCGGTATTTCGATGGTCTTCCAGTCCTATGCGCTTTATCCGCACCTGAGTGTCTATGAGAACATTGCCTTCCCGCTTCGTGTTCAGAAGATGGGCAAAGCTGAAATGGATGCGCGGATCCAACGCGCAGCAGACATCCTGCAATTGAAAGACAAGCTTCAACTTAAGCCGGGTCAGCTTTCAGGCGGTCAACGTCAGCGCGTTGCCATCGGTCGTTCAATTGTCCGAAACCCAAAGGTCTTCCTGTTTGATGAACCGCTGTCGAACCTTGATGCGGCATTGCGCGGCGACATGCGTGTCGAGCTCAGCCAGCTGCATCGCAATCTGGACGCCACAATGGTTTACGTGACCCACGACCAGATCGAGGCGATGACCATGGCAGATCGCATCGTCGTACTGAATGGCGGTCGGGTGGAGCAATTCGGAACACCGATGGAGCTTTACCATCACCCCAAGACAAAATTTGTAGCGTCCTTTATCGGCCAGCCAAATATGAACCTGATCCCGGGCACCGTACTGGGAGTTGATCCGACCGGCGTGAAGATATCCATGAACGGCGGTCACGAGATGGTTCTGCCTGTCGACAGCAGCACGGTTTCAGCCGGAGACAAAGTCGAAGTGGGCATTCGACCAGAGCATGTTGATATTGGCACTGAAGGTCTGGAGATTTCTGTGAACGTCCTCGAACGCCTGGGGGGCGTTTCGATCACGTACGGAACCATCGGGGATGGCACGCGGTTCTGCGCGTCTCTTCCGGGCGACGCGGCGGTGAAGGAAGGTGAACCCTTGACGCTATCGGTCGCGCCTGAAGCTTGCCACGTCTTTGACGGCTCCGGTGATGTGTTGCGCCGAAACTCTGCCCCTGAAATCATCGATTGAGGGCAACGCAATGAGAGTTGTCACAGCTGGTTTGGGACTGCGGGCGGCACATGTGCTGTCAATCCTGCGAGATGCGATGCCTGAGGCAGATTTCGTTGGATACTATGATCCGCAGCCTGATTCAGCGCTTCAGATAGACGCGTCTTCAATAAGTGAAGCAGAGGCAGCAGCCTTGGCGTCTAATCAGGACTTTCCAAGTTTTCCCAAAGCCGCAAGCGTCAAGCAGTTGCAAATGGGCTTGGCCGCATGCGTGCGGATGCGCGGTGAAATCGAGCGGTTTGACGATCTGGAGCAAATGCTCTCAGAAACCAAACCAGATCTGTTTTTTGTCGGCTCGCCCAACAGGTTTCACCTGGAGCATATCAAACTCGGCCTGAACGCCGGGGTCCGCATTTTTACTGAAAAGCCGGTTGTGATCACCAAAGAAGAAACGATGGAACTGGCAGACTTGCTGGCCAGACATGGAACTGACAGCGTGATGGTCGGCCTGGTCTTGCGATACTCGCAGCATGTCGTCGATTTACGTGCCGTTCTCGACGAACTCGGCCCTGTCGTATCACTGGAGGCCAGCGAACATATCGCCCCCTACCACGGCGCGTTTTACATGCGTGACTGGAGGCGCATGGTATCGTGGTCTGGCGGTTTCATGCTGGAGAAATGCTGCCACGATCTGGATATCTACAACATGGTCACCGGGTCTCGCCCAAGCAAGGTCGTGAGCTTTGGGGGGCGTAAGTCATTTGTGCCGGGCAATGCCCCAAGCGCGAACCTCGAAAACGAGATCATGCATCACAAGCCTTCGATTTGGAACGCGATCGATGATGCTTTCGATTCAGACGGTGACATCATCGATTTTCAGACGGCTACGCTTCAGTTTGAGAGTGGCACTTCGATGACCTTCCATACCAATCTCAATGTCCCTGACGAACATCGTCGTTTCTGCGTGATGGGAACGCTTGGGATGGCCGAAGGCGATTTCGTGCGCGGCGGGCTCAAGGCGACAGCGCGCGATGGCTCGGTCATTGCTGAACATGATTACACCAAGATGGACGACGCGCGGGCCTCGTCTCACTATGGCGCAGATCACATGATGGTTGACGATATCGTCGCGTTTCTGCGCGGTGAGACTGACAGCTTGCCTGTCGGTGTTGTGGACGCTCTGGAAGCCGGGCTTGTCGCACTGGCTTTGGATGAAGCGCGGATCAGCGGCCAAATGGTGGATCTGACCGATACTTGGCGCGAATTCGACAAATTTGGACTAAGACAATGACAAGCGAATGCAAAACGCCCGGATCCTTGATGGCCAAAGAGGCCTCGGAAGGCCCAGAAGTCTTTGCTGTGTCGGCCACCCAATCTGTATCTGGCGAACTCAAGATGCCTAAGGCGATCTATACGGTTGCGCGCGGGTCATCTGACGCGGCGGCCAACATCTTGTCCTACGAATTCATGCGAGAACTTGGCATTCCGGTCACATCGTTGCCCCCCTCGGTATTTTCCTTGGGCGACGGTGTTGCACTCGAAGGTACTGCCGTGATGGTCGTCAGCCAATCGGGCGCGAGCCATGATCTTGTGTTGTCGGCGCAAGGGGCGTCAAAGATGGGAGCATCCGTTCTGTCTTTGACCAACAAACCAGACAGCGCAGTGGAAGAGGCCGCCGATATAAGCCTCTCTGTGTGCGCAGGGCCGGAGCTCGCCGTTCCGGCAACAAAATCTGTCGTTGGCTCGGTGGCCGCCGGTATGGCGTTGCTCGGTAATTTGAAGCCATCTTATGGTGAAGACGCGCGGGCTGCTGCAAACGCGCTTGCGGATATGGAATTGAACCATCCAAAGTCCGCCGAGTTACAGGCAGCATTCCTACGGGCTCGGCATGTTTATGTGATTGGTCGCGATACCGGTTACGGCACCGCGCATGAAATCGCTTTAAAACTCAAGGAATGCTGCGCACTGCATGCCGAAGCTTATTCCAGTTCAGAGGTGTTGCACGGACCGCTGCAGCTTGCCACGAACCCACTCATGGTTCTCATTCTTGATACGGGTCTGGAACAAACGCAGGAAAGCCTCGATCTGGCAGAGGCACGCTTCCGTGCGGCTGGGTGTGATGTGCACCGGGTTCGGATCAGTGACATTGGATTGGAAAATGTAGCACCCGCTGCCGCTGCCGCGGCTTTGCTGATGCTTTTGTATCCTGTGATCCTGAGCACTTCGCTGGCGCTTGGTCTGGACCCCGATGCACCCGTAACCCTCTCAAAGGTAACACAAACCACATGACAGACGGGTTGAACAAATGGGCGACGTGGCGCGAGATACACCGCCAGCCGGACATATGGCGCAGTTGGGGCGCAACCCTTGATGTGGCTGGTTTGCGGTCTTGGATTGCAGACCAATCTTTCCACGAAATTTGGTTCTGTGGCGCCGGGACCAGCGCCTACATTGGCGATATCGTTGCGGCTTCAATCAAGGGAACAAGATCTGTTCCAACGACAGATATCGTTGCTGACCCTGCACATGTCCTGACTGGCGCACGTCCGCTTGTTGTCAATTTCGGGCGCTCTGGGAACAGCACGGAGACGATTGGTACGCTTGATGCGCTTGATGCACTTGTACCTCATGCGCCCCGCTTGAACATTACCTGCAACAAAAAGGGGGCACTTGCGACGCGCCGATCGAATGCGCCAACGCAAGTCATTGTCTTACCAGACGAGACCCACGATGCAGGCTTTGCCATGACCTCCAGCTTCTCCACGATGTTGCTGACGGCATTGGCGCTTTTTGACGCGCCTTACGATGTCGCGGATCGCTTCAGCGTCTTGGCTGATCAGTTGGAATCTGTGTTGCCGCTTTATGCGTCTCAGGACTGTCCTGAGCGTGCAGTTTTTGTAGGAACCGGCCCGATGGCCTATGCCGCGCGCGAAGCGGCACTGAAAGTTCTGGAGCTCTCGGCAGGGCAAATTCCTGCAATTTGGGACAGCACCTTGGGGTTCCGGCATGGACCCAAGTCATTTGTGACAGACGGCACGGCTATTTCGGTCTTTGCCAGCCCCCATGAGCCCACGTGTTTCTATGAAGACGATTTGATTGCAGAGCTACGGGCGCAATTCCCGCACGCGACGGTCGAGAAAATTGGTCCGGGCGGTGACATCGATGTGCAAATGCCTTTTGGGCCCTTATGGGCTGCGCCATTGAGCGTCGCACTTGCGCAGGTGCGGGGTGTTTTCTGGGCAAATAATCTGGGGTTGAATGTCGATGATCCCTTTGCCGATCGTCGGACACTCAGCAGGGTTGTGTCGGGCGTCAAACTTTACAAGGTGGCGTCATGAAGGCCGTCGGCATCGATCTTGGGGGGACCAAGATCGAAACCCAGGTTTTCGATGATACCTGGTCATTGGCCTCACGGCGTCGTTGCGAAACGCCATCCGAGTATTCGGCTCTTGTTCAGGTCATGGCTGATCAGATCGCTTGGGCAGAGCAGATGGCAGGCGGAACTGTTCCTGTAGGCGTAGGCGCTGCGGGACTAATCAACCCTGTCGATGAATTGGCGCTGACCGCGAACCTTCCCGCGACGGGTAAAGCTTTTCCATCAGACATTGAAAACGCCGCCGATCGTGCAATCACCTATGTCAATGATTGCCGCGCCTTGGCCCTGTCAGAAGCTGTCTTTGGCCAGGGCAAAGGGCACAAAACTGTAATGGCCCTTATTTTGGGAACAGGCATTGGCGGCGGCGTTTGCGTTGATGGACGGATTTTGGAAGGTCCCACCCGAACGGGAGGGGAGTTTGGTCACACCTCAGCACCTGCTCACATATTGCAGGGCTACGATATCCCTGTGATCCAGTGCGGTTGCGGACGGTTTGGGTGTATCGAGACTTATATCGCAGGACCGGGAATGTCCCGCATTGCCAAGCACATTACGGGTGAAACTGTGACCCCTCCGCAAATCGCAGAACAGCGGTTTGGAACAATGCAGGAGGTTTGGAAGATATGGTGCGCTCTGACCGCAGATCTGTTGCACACTCTGACGCTGACCGTTGACCCAGACATTATCGTTCTCGGGGGCGGCCTGTCACAGATTGAGGGGCTTACAGATGACCTCACAAACGCAGCGCAAGACGCTCAATTGTTAAACTATGCGACGCCTCCGCTGGTACTGGCGGAAGGCGGAAATACCAGCGGCGCGCGCGGTGCAGCCCTTGCAGCATGGCAGGCGGTGCAAGATGGTTGAGGTGCTACGTAATGTTGTGAAGCGCAATCGCGCAGGAGCAGCCGTTGCGATCCCCTCGGTCTGTTCTGCGCATCCAGACGTTTTGCGCGCATCCCTTTTGCTGGCAGAAACGCTTGACCGAGAAATCGTGATCGAAGCGACGTCCAATCAGGTCAATCAGTTTGGCGGATACACTGGCATGACGCCAGCCGACTTCGTCACGTTTGTAACTGATCTTGCCAATGAAACGGCGACGGCCCGCGAACGCATTGTTTTTGGGGGCGACCATCTTGGTCCACAGGCTTGGCGCGCTGCAGGTGCTGAGACCGCACTGGCGAGAGCGGACCACATGGTGGCTGACTATGTCGAGGCGGGGTTTGGGAAGATCCATCTGGACTGCTCGGAAGGGTGTGCCGGCGAGACCGCGCAGCTGGGTGATGATGTAACGGCCTCGCGCTCTGCACGGTTGGCGCGGATCTGTTGTTCCATAAATCCCGACGTGTTGTTTGTTGTTGGTACCGAAGTACCCCCACCCGGGGGCGCACGTGTCGATGAAGATGGTGACATTCCACCCACGTCACCCGATGCGGCGCGACGCACATTGCATGAGCATGACGGGGCCTTTGGTGATCTGTCTGAAAAGATCGGCGGTTTGGTCGTTCAACCTGGCGTCGAATTCGGTCCAACCCATGTTCATGCAATGCCATTGGAGCGCGATCCAGGGCTGATTTTGGCGCTGTCAGAACATCCCAATGTTTGCTTGGAAGCGCATTCAACCGATTACCAGAAAGCCGACGTCTTCCCGAGATTGGCCGGTATGGGGTTCGCCTTTCAAAAGGTGGGGCCGGCCCTGACCTTCGCCTATCGCAAAGCGCTTTATGCGCTTGATCAGGTACGCACAGAGAAGGGCGCTTTGCAGGCAGCACTGGAAGAGGTGATGACCGAAGATCCTTCCTATTGGCAGGGCCATTACTCGGGAGATGAGGCCGCCCTTTTCCATCAGCGCCACTTTGGTCTTGCTGATCGGATCCGGTATTACTGGCCGCAGCCCAAAGCACAAAAGGCCGTCCAAGATTTGTTGGAAGTGTTTGACGGAACGATAAAAGACAGTGAATTGATCAAGGTATTCGATGCACCAGTTCTCGCACGGGCAGAGGGCCTGAAGGGCACGCAAGTTCAGAGACTGATTGATGCTGAAATCCAGAACGCATTGCTACCCTATTTTTTCGAGGAAGCGGCATGACAGATATTTGGATTGCGCCAGAACAGCTTTTTGACGGGGAACGGTTGCATACAGGCAAAGCTCTTCGCTTGCTGGATGATCAAGTTGTCGAGATAGCGTCCGCAACGAGCGCTGCCCTGCCGCTTAAGGGGTGTCTTACCCCAGGGTTCGTAGACCTGCAGGTCAATGGTGGCGGCGGTGTCATGCTCAATGACACCCCTACAAGGCAAGCAATGACCAAAGTCGCCGCCGCACATCGTCGTTTTGGCACGGTAGCGATCCTGCCGACGGTGATTACGGATGCACCAGACGTTCTGGACCGCGCCGCTCAGGCCGTGATCGAGGCACAGGGTGACCAAGGTATTCTTGGTCTACATATTGAGGGGCCGCACATATCCTATGCGCGACGTGGGACCCACAACGGTCGGTTTATTCGCGACCTAGATGATCGAACCATGGAGGTTGTCGCGAGGCTTAGACGTCGTGACGTCAACGTGATGATCACAGTTGCGCCTGAAGCATCGACGCCGCAACAGATTTCGATGTTGTCGTCATTGGGGGCGATCGTGTCCATCGGACACACAGATGCCGATGCCGAAACCGTGGAAGCGGCAATCGCGGCGGGTGCGAAATGTGCAACGCATCTTTTTAATGCAATGTCGCCAATGACCGGGCGCGCTCCGGGTGCGGTTGGTACTGTTCTGAACTCGAATCTCTGTTCGGGCATTATTTGTGACGGCTATCATGTGGATGATCGTATGATCGCCTTGGCGCTCCGAGCCCGTCCAAAAGCGGATTTGATGTTTCTTGTCTCAGATGCGATGGCAACGGTTGGCGGGCCTGATAAGTTTTCGCTTTATGGTCAAGAAGTGCATCTTTGCGATGGTCGCCTTCTGAATGTCGAAGGCAATCTGGCAGGGGCGCATATCACCCAAGCGCAGGGCGTCGCGCGCTTGGTAAAGCATATAGGTGTGTCCTTAGAGAGCGCCCTGCGTATGGCGGTCACTGTACCTGCGTCGGTCGTTAGGGACGCTGGTCTGACAGAATTGGTTGGGCGCAAGACCCAGGACCTCGTGGTGGTTTCTAAAGATCTTTCCCAGATAGGCCTACTTGCCGACGTAACCGGGTCGGCCATGAATGAAAATGCCGCTGAATAGCTGTTACACGCTCGAAATATGCGTTGATTCACCGAAAACGATTTTTGCAGCAGCTTCCATTGCTGACCGTATCGAGCTTTGCACCGGTCTGGAACTTGGCGGGCTTACCCCAGACTACGGATTAATGGTGTCTGCGGCTGAATGCGGTGTAGAAACACATGTTCTGATCCGGGCCTGCGCTGGTGATTTTTGTATGAATAACGAGGAGCTGGCGACTGCCTCTACGAATATTCGTTTGGCCCGCCAGCTTGGTCTCAAGGGTGTCGTCATTGGGGCTGAACGCGCCGGGAAACTGGATCTCAGGGCTTTGGAGCACATAGTTAAAGCGGCAGACGGCCTTGATATGACACTGCACCGCGTCATCGATGTGGTCGACGACCCGATAACCGCGGTTTCAGAAGTGGTAGATCTCGGCTTCACCCGAATTCTTACATCTGGCGGAAAACCAACCGCTGTGGAGGGGATCGATGGGCTGCGGCGGCTTCACGAGGCAGCAGATAACAAGATCGAAATCATGGCGGGTGGTGGTATCAACGGCGCAAACTTGCCTGACCTTTTGGCGCACACAGGTCTTACGTCATTCCATGCGTCGTGTTCCGTTGAAACGCCCGTCATTAATCCAAGGCAAGGGTTTGGATTTGGCCAGAGTGAGCGGAAGTTTGATCTTGCTGAGGCCACATCACTTGCCGCACTTCTGCGGGCGAATGTGCCTTCGGGTCAATAAAAATGAGCGATATCAGAGCTGTACGACTTATTTTTCTGATGCAGCCTCTCGTTTTGGGGGCATGGTTTCCCCGCATCCCACAGGTACAAGAAACAATCGGTCTTGGGGAAGGGGCGTTGGCTATTGCGCTGATCGGGATGCCTCTCGGTTTACTGGCCGCCCTGTCCTTTGGCAGCAAAATTGCAGAGGCTCTGGGAACGAGGGGTCTGCTGACGCTTGGATTGGGCGCCTATCTTCTGACGATGCCATTGCCAGCGTTTGCGACCTCATGGTTTGCACTTTTTCTGTCGTTGGTTTTCGCAGGGGTTGCGATGGCCATCGCGCAACTTAGCCTGAATGTGACGGCAACAGAGGTTGAAGCGCGCAGTGACAGGCTGATCATGAACGGGTGCCATGGATATTGGTCCGTGGGCGTATTGATAGGGGCCGCGCTTGGATCCGTCATGGCCGAGTTTCAGGTGCCCCCCGGATATTCGTTGCTTTTGATCGCAGTGGTCTGCATCTTTCCGATGCTCAGCATTGCGCGTTTGATCAGTGACTACGCGGTGCCTGCGACTGGGGCGTCGGAAAAAAACGGCAAGTGGCCCTCAAAAGCTTTGATCAGTATCTCACTTTTTGGATTTGGCGTTGCGACAACTGAAGGCGCCATGGCTGACTGGCTTGCGGTCTTCATGACAAACATCCACGTCGTATCGCCTGGCATGGCAGGGGCGAGCTATACGATATTTGCCCTATTTATTGCGATTGGCCGTTTCTCAGGGGATAAATTGAAAGCTCGCTTGGAAGTCTCAGTATTGGCCAGATATCTTGCGGGGATCGCGATAGTCGGATTGACGATTGCTCTCTTCAGCCCTGTGATCTGGGCGACATATCTCGGCGTCGCAATGTTGGGGCTGGGTATTTCAATAGGCTTCCCGCTTGCGGTCAGCGCTGCGGGGGTGCTGCCTGGTAAATCCAGTGCTGGAAATGTCGCAATTCTTACGCAGATCTCACTATGCGGCTTCCTTTTGGGGCCTCCCGTCATTGGGTTCGTTGCTGAGGCCACCGACATTCGGATGGGGTTAGCTGCGTTATACCCCGCTCTAATATTGACATTCGCGCTCGCGAGATCCCTGAGCCGTTGATGATGCTGCTGAGGTCGTGGAACGGTTGTTTGAAATTTGGTTCACTCACGGAACTGAACTGCAATCACGCCGATTGGCTTTTTTTGCCTGTCCACCAGCCGTTGCACCATTGGCGCAAAATGCCAGAAATCGGGTGTGTTCATGCCGGCTTTCTTTCCTGCATCATCCAGATACCGCACAGCGATGATGGCATCCAAGTTCGGATTTTGCTCGAAGTCTTTCGCTTCCTCAGAGGTCATGGGCCCGCCTTGAAGATTTAATGAATGAACCGATGCTTCCGATAGGCGCCTGAAATACTCAGGTCTGGTTGCACAAAGATAGCGCTTTGCTGCCACATGATGACGGCAGCAGTCGGTAACGATGGTTGGGAAAAAGCGTTCAAGAACATCTGCGCCTGCATCTTCATGGTGGCGATCCTCGGTATCATTCATCGTAAAGGTCCCAAACTCGCTCGTGAAATGGCCGATATCGTGAAGTAGCGCCCCCACAATGATTTCTTCGGATTGACCATTTTGTTCGGCCAGTGTCGCCCCTTGGAGCATGTGCTCCCCCATTGTTACCGGTTCCCCAAGATACTCTTCGCCGCCGCGTCGATCGAATATCGACCCAAGAAAATCTACGATGTTCTCCGATGTCAGAGCTTGAAGTTCGGGTTTCATTCTGACGCCTCCAAAGGGGTCGTAGCCAAAAGCGCGTGGTAGGTTGATCGCAAGCCGTCTTTGTCTGCGTAGCAGCCTTGAAGCCAACGGTTTCCGGTTCCCGAGTATCCTTTGCGCGCATGCAGAACCCGGGTATTGTCCACGATGAAGGCTTCACCCGGCTCCAGTCTGAACGTGACTTCCATTGACGGGTCGTCGATGATCTCGCCAAACCTGCGATAGGCCGCATAATAGGCTTCCATCTTTTCAAACGCTACATCCGTGATGGCTGCCGCGGATCGATTGTTGAAGCGAATACCAAGAAGTTCCCCGTCAGGGGCCAGCTCGATCATGGGGCGCCGGGATGCCAAGTGAACACCAGCCTCACCTGCATACTCAAATCTGGCGCAATGTTCTGATAGCAGAGCAAAACCTGACGGGTCCTCCTCCTTTAGCCGTAGCGCTGCGGCAAATCCGTCGACGACCATGTTCTCGCCCCCCGCAGCAGAGCTCTCGAGACAGTATAGAACTTGTACAGTGGGGACCGGGTCGCGGTAGGGGTTATCTGTATGGGCCTGCAAGCCAAGTCCGGTGAATGCAAGGTTTGTGGGGTTTACCTCGGTCCGAACCTCGAAATGTCTCCCGTAGTTGGTTTCGCGGACGAACCCAAAGAGGTCTACCAGTTCGAAAAGACCACCTTCCTTGATCGGTGCGTTTTGAACCTTCGCAAATCCAAAGCGTACAACCTGTTCCAACCAATCGCGCAGCATCGATGGCGTGGACCGCAGATCTTCAAAATCTCCAGATGGAACATCGTCCTTCAGGGTTTGATCCCAAGGCTGGATGTCCTTGTTCAACCATCCCGGGCTGCGCGGCGCTGGAGTGTCATACGCGTTTCTACGCAGCCAGTTCACGCTGAACTTCACGCGCTTGTTTTCGGGGGAGAAGTCTACCGAGATCGACCCGTCTGGAGTTGCTTCTGCGGTTGTTATGCGCGTGTCTTTGGGCAAATCGCGCAGTGCAATCAAGCGCTGACCATTTTGTTGTGACCGTGTCTCAGGATCTGGCGCGTTGTCACGAAGCCAGATGGCGTGAAAGCGAATGGATTGTGAAGGCAGGTTGAGCGTCAAGAACGCTCCTGAGGGATCGACGGTTACGGTTGGCACGCTTAAATCCTCTCAAACCAATAGATCGTACATCTCAAGTTTTGATCACATGACGCCAAGAAGCAAACCTAGAATGCATTGTTCTTACAGGTTGGTGTCAAACTCAATCTCGCGCGTCATCAAGATAGATTATGTGCGCTTTAGTTTTCTGAGTTTTTTGAGAGGCTTGCAGCAATAGGGGCGCCAATTATTACCGCAAATATCCTCAGGATATGGTGGGCAACGACGAACGCCATATCCGCGCCGACGATGATTGCCAGAACGGTCATTTCGGCCTGACCGCCTGGCGCAAATGAAAGCAGAGCTTCCATACCGGGTGCGAGATCGAGCGCATATGCGAATTGAACAAAGGCGACGGTGAGACCCATCAGGATTAAGCAGAAGCCAAGCGCAGCGAGCAAATCATGTCGTATCTCAGTCATTGTGATGCCCGCGTATTTGCTACCGATCGACATGCCGATAAAGAATTGTGCGGCCCAGATTGCTTCGGCAGGGGGGCGAAAATGTAATCCATCAGCCAGTGTTACAGCAGCGGTCAGGATAAGTGGCCCAAGAATGGAGGCGCCAAACAAACCGATCCATTTTGCGCCGCGCCATCCCAACAGGGCGCATACGACCATGATGCCGAGTTCATAAAATGGAATTGTAGCAATCGGAAGACCCGGTGGGTTTGAGAGATCTGCATGCCAAATTGTCTGTAAGAAAAACGGCAGGGCAACAACGATCACCAAGACACGGGTCGCATGGATCAGCGAAAGAGTTCGGACATTGGCGCCAGCTTCTTCACCAAATATGATCATGTCCTGTAGGCCACCGGGCATGGCGCCATAATAGGCAGTGGGGAAATCATACCCGCAAAGTTTCCGGAAGTAGGGCACGCCGATCAATCCGACGGCGGCAATCATCACGAGCACCATAAGAAGCGTCGGCCACATTGACGGGAAGCCTGCGAGGACTGCGGGGGTCAGCGAGGCGCCAACCGCGACCCCAAGAATGGTTCGCATCGTATCGTTCAGCCACTTGACTCCCTCCATGGGCACGCCTGCCAGTGCTGGGATCAGACAGGCGAAAATAGGCCCGAGAAGCCATGGCAGCGGAAGACCTAGCAGCGAGAAAATAAAGACACCGCTGCCTGCAGCAACGAAAGAAGCAGCTACAGCATTCATCGGGCCATATTCGTCAATCGGTAGCGCAAAGACGTTTGCAAGTGTGCATCGATTGTAGCACCGGCCGCCTCGGCATCACCTGCTCTTAGCGCGTCAATAATCTCGCGATGCTGTTTGACCACCACATCGATCCTTGACGGATTGCTGTATGTCGTCGGTCCCAGAAGAAGCAGCGAATTGTTGAGCGCCCTTGCCGTTTCAAGCAAAAACCTGTTGCGGGCGGCCAGGTAGAGACACTGGTGGAATTCCTGATTTATGGAGGCTCCGAGCGTAGGGTTGTCGCGTTCTGTCTCAATCCGGTCATTCATCGCCTCAAGAGTATCGAATTCGGCTTCGGTCCCGTGTTTGGCCGCCATTTCAGCTGCAGCACGTTCTAAGATCAGCCGCATCTCATAGAGTTCGACAACCTCGGTATGCGATAATCCACGAATGATCGCGCCGATCCGGGGCTGGTGCTCGATTATGCCATCTGACTCGAGCTTGCGCAGGGCCTCGCGGACGGGTGTTCTGGAAATCCCTAAGGCCTGACAGACCTCTTCTTCGCGCAGGCGATCCCCTGGCTGGTAGGCTCCGGAACGCAGCGATTCCAATATCTTGTCATAAGCGCGCGCGCCACTCGATAAGACTGTGTTTGGTGTTCGCGACATGCAATCTTTCTTTTGTATCCGTCTGGATACAATGCGCTTAAGGACAATGCGGGGTGTTGTCAAAGCGGGAAGTGACCTCAACGGTACAGTTCAATAATTACACGAAACGCTACTGCTGTGGGGAAAGTATCCCCGCTAACCCGCGCCGGGCAGCCACGTTGCGATGGGTGGAAATGCGATCAGCAATGCGACGAGCAGCAATGAACAGACGATAAATGGAATTGCCGAAAGGTAGATCTCGCGCATCGTTGTATCTGATGGGGCGACCCCCTTCATGACAAACAGGAGCAATCCAAATGGGGGCGTCGTAAAGCTGATCTCCAAGGCAAGCAGCATGATCAACCCAAACCAGATCGGATCAAACCCAAGGCTTGTGGCCAATGGAAAAAAGATCGGGACGGTAAGCAGCATCATCGAAATCTGCTCCATGAACATGCCGAGGATCAGAAGAACGGCGAACATCACAAGCAGCATGTAAATGGGGTCTAGCTCAAATCCGGTTGCCCAACGGATCAGACCTCTGGAGGCCCCGGAGAAGGCAAGTAACTGGCTGAACGTGGCTGACCCAAAAACGATCAGATACGCCATCAGCGTGACCCGCAAGGCACCCTGAATGCTGGCTTTGACCGCTTCCCAAGACAGGCAGCGATAGATCAGTGCCAAAATCAGAACCCCGAGCGCGCCAAAAGCTGCGGCTTCAGATGGCGTGACCACGCCATTGATCATCATCACGACGATTACAACCATAAGGCCGATCATCGGCACGACGTCGGTCATAAGAAGCTTTATCTTTTCTATGATCGACTGTGGGGGTACGTCGTATGCAGGTGCTGCACTGGGATCGATCCAAGTCTGCAGAAAAATCGTGGCGATATAAAAAAATGCAAGGATAAGCCCCGGGATAATGCCTGCAATCAGCAGCGCTCCGACATCAATTTGAGCCAGTGTTGCGAGAAGCACGGCAAGGGCCGATGGCGGGATGATGATCGCCAGACCGCCAGTTCCAAGGATTGGTCCGATGCTCATATGCTTTTTGTAGCCGCGTTTGGTCATTTCCGGGACCATCAGCGAACCCAGCAAGGCTGTGGAGCCCATCGAAGATCCTGAAAGCGTAGAAAAGCCCGTGCCGCCCAGAACGGTTACATAGCTCAGACGTCCGGGTAGTTTTCCCAACAATCGGTCGATCGCTGAGAACATACGCCCGCCCAAGCCAGTGTGAAAGAAAATCTCACCCATCAACAGGAACAGTGGTATCGGAACCAACGCAAACTTCGTGAGCGAGCCCCAACCATTGTTGAGCAGGGCAACCACGCCGCGCTCACCGCCCATAAAGACCCAGGCACCCACGATATTTGCAGCGAGGAAAGCAAGGGCGACGGGCATGCCCATCGCCATAAGAAACATGATGCTGCCAATCAGCAGCGCAAGCGCTTCATACCATTCCATTATTCGTGGATCCCCGCTTCTCCGGAATGCATCAGTTCTTCTCCGAACACGAAGCGCGCGAACTCAACGGCCATGAACGAAAAAGCGATTGGAAAGGTGATGGTCAGCAACCAGCGGGGATAGAAATACGCCCGCACATCATAGTCGTTGCGTTCAATATTGGTCAGAAACAGCTGTAATCCGTACCAGGCCAGAATGAGTGAGACTGCAACGCATCCCGCCGCGACTGTTCGGCTGACGATGCGGCGTGTGTTTGGGGGAAGTGCGGCTGTCACCAGTTCGATATGCACATGCCCCTTTTCGCGCACGAGCCAGGGTGCGCCGAGCATGGTCATGTAAAGAAGCCCGTATTCCGATGACGTGAAAAGCCATGCCCAAGGCTGGATCCCAAGGTTACGCATCGCGACGGACAAAACCACCGAAACCATAAGCCAGATCAGAGTGGCTGCCGCGATGAATGCCATAAAGTAGAGCAGTGCGTCATAGACGCGAGAAATCACACGCATGCAGGCTCCGGGGTATTGAAAGGACCCTGGGCGCATGTGCGCGCCCAGAGCATTTGCAAAACGTGTCTTAGTCAGCTGATGGGTCGTAGAACAATTCGATCAGGCGATCGTAGTTTGCAGTACCCATTGGGTGCTCTGCCATCAGGCCTTCCATCCGTTCCCAGTTCTTTTCACGAGCGGCGAGCAGGTAGTTTGCCTTGGCTTCGCCTTCCAGCGAGACAACGTTCATGCCTTGCGCTTCGAGGGCGGCAAAGTCTTCGTCCCGCTTCGCGCGCAACGCGTTGACGCTGTCGATTTCGTGCTGGATTGCGACATCCTGAACAATGGTACGCGCTTCCTCAGAGAGGTTGTTCCATGCGTCGAGGTTCACAATCACACCAAGGTCGGTCGAGAAGAAGCAGGGCTCGATCCGATAGTTCAGGAACTCGTTCCATTTCAGATCGATCAGACCAATTTGTGTCCAGCCAGTGGCGTCAACAACGCCGCGCTGAAGCGCTGCATAGACTTCACCGGTCGGTAGGTCGATGACCTGAGCGCCGAGATAGTTGGTGAAGAACGCGTTATACACCGCATTGCCACGCAGTTTCAGGCCTTCAACTTCCAAATTACCATTGGCGTCAAAGGTGGGCTCATTGCGGGTCCACAGGTTGTAGCAAACACCAGAGTCGAACCAGCCGAGGTACTTCAGGCCCATCTTCTCCTGATGAATCTCGTCGATCAATGCGATGCCGCCATTCTGACGGGTTTCGATTGCCGTCAGGTTCGATGCAACCAGTGCGTCTTTCTCTGGCAATGCACCGCCATAGAACGAGCCTGGGGTGTAGACCATGTCAACGATGCCATCGCGGACCGCATCTGGCTGCTGGAACATGCCAATGGCCTCAGGGCCACCGCGTACTTCAATCTGAACAACGCCTTCGCCCGCTTCATTCACCTTGTCTACGAATGACAGAAAGCTTTGCGTGTAGATCAGGGTTTCGGGAAACGCGTGGACAGCTGTGATTGTCTCTTGCGCATGGGCAACGGCCCCAATTGTCATAGAACCGGCGACGAGACCGGCAGCGAAATGCATTTTCATGGGTGGTTCCTCCTATTCCCAATGCCAGTGCCCTGGCTCAATTTGATGCGGCGCTCCCACGCCACACGATCATATGGCATTTCCCCCTCGCGGAAATGCCAGGGTTGCATCTTTGAAATCTGGTTGCGGTGATCTGCAATCGCGGCGCGATGCACGAGTGTCAGATCAATATCGTCCCAACCATTGACCAATTTTTCTCGCCAGACCGCATCGATCTCAAAGTCGAATGTATATCCGTCTAACTCGACGATTTGCTCATTAAGCCTTATACTCATTTCTGCTTGGCGTTCATACAGGCGCGCGATCAGGACTTCTGCGGTTTTCTCGGTAACACATGCCGGTAAGAGCCCATTGTTGACAGCGTTGGATGCAAAAATATCCCCAAAACTCGGAGCGATTACCGCACGAATCCCGAAATCCACCAACGCATAGACTGCCGCTTCGCGCGACGAGCCGCTGCCGAAGTTCCGCCGTGTGACAAGGATCGTGGAGCCGGGCCATTTGTTGATCGGAAAGCTGCCGATGGGCGCTCCGGTTAAGTCTGTTCGCATGTCATGCAGCAGAAACTGGCCGTAGCCTTCACTGCGTGGTGTAGACATGAAACGGGCAGGGATCAGCTGATCCGTATCGACGTTTTCAAGGTCGAGCACCGTGCCAAGGCCGGTGTGATGGGACCAACCGTTCATGCCGCGCTCCTCCCTTCGAGGAGCGGGCGTACATCTGTCAAATGCCCTGTCACAGCGGCTGCGGCCACCATAGCGGGTGACATCAGATGCGTGCGCGCGCCCCTGCCTTGTCGTCCACGGAAATTTCGATTTGTGGTGGACGCGCATCTTTTGCCTCGCGGTACGCTGTCACCATTCATGGCGACACACATCGAACACCCGGGACCGACCCATGCAAGACCGGCATCAATGAAGATCTTGTCGAGACCTTCAGCTTCTGCGCGCGCTTTTATGTGATGTGACCCTGGCGAAACCAAACCCGGAACCTTTGCTTTCCGACCTGCCAGAACCGCAGCTGCGACCCGCAAATCTTCAAGCCGGCCATTTGTACAGGATCCAATAAACACCTGATCTATATCGATGCTTTCTAGCTGTTTTCCTGGCGTCAGGCCCATATATTCGAGCGCGTCTCTCGTATGTTCTGCCTGACTGGCAGGTAGCGATGCAGGGTCCGGTACGTTTGCAGTGATTGGAAGCGCATCATCTGGTGAGGTGCCCCAGGTTACAATCGGTGCAATCTCGGCTGCATCAAGATGAACTTCTTTGTCAAACACTGCATCTGGGTCACTGTTTAGCGTGTCCCAGTGTTCCACGGCACGGTCCTAGTTCGCGCCGCTCGGCGCAAATGGACGCCCCCTGACATAAGCCAATGTGGTCTCATCCGGCGCGATCATCCCAAAGCGCCCACCGCCTTCGATGGAAAGATTGCATAGGGTCATGCGTCCTTCCATAGAAAGCCCGCGCACGGCGTCTCCATCGTATTCGATGGCATGACCGCGCGCGCCGTCTGACCCAAGGCGGGATATCCATGCCAGCGCCAGATCCTTTGCGCCCACGCCGGGACCGAATTTGCCTGATATCGTGATGCGCATGGATTTTGGCTTCTTCTGCCATATTGTCTGTGTCGCCAGAACATGGGCAACCTCGGTCGCGCCGATCCCGAAAGCGAGAGCCCCGAAGGCACCATGCGTTGAGGTGTGACTGTCTCCACAATTGATGAGAAGCCCGGGCAGGGTCAGTCCCTGTTCTGGTCCGACCACGTGGACAATTCCTTGCCGGGGGTCACCCTGACCAAAGCACAAAATATGATTTGCGGCCGAGTTGGCCTCGAGCGTGTTTATCATGCGCGCGATCGCGGGGGTTAAAGGCTTTCCTTGCGTTGGCGCGTAATGGTCTACAACGCCGTAGGTCAGGCTTGGTTCCGCAACCTTCAGATCTCGTGATGCGAGTTTTGCGAATGCGTGGTGTGAACCTTCATGCACCAAATGCCGGTCGACCCACAAAAGCGACGTTCCGTCCGCACGGCGGTGCACCTCATGGGTATCCCATAGCTTATCGAGCAGCGTACTCATTTATTTCCCCCGATCACTGGTTCCCAATGGCGGTTCTCGCCCGCACCAATCCGCGCCAGCGTCATCTCCAGGCGGAAAAGATCTGGCCGATACAGTGCTGAGAGATACTCGACACCGCGGCCTTCTGCGTCGCAAACGATCCTGATCAGCGACAAAAGGGGTGATCCGACAGAGACCCCGAGCGCCTCGGCCACTTCGGGTGTTGCCAAGGCGGCACTGACCGATTGGGTGGCGCTGTCGACGACCACACCGCTGCGTTCCAGAAGGCGAAAAAGCGGCTGCGTGGCAAGATCTGCTTCGTCATAAGTTTCAGCAATATCGGCGGGCACATGTGTCGTGAGGTACGAAAAGGGTTGCCCGTCCGAAAGCCTGATACGCACCGCAGTTTGTACTTTTTCACCCTTATTGAGGCCCAAGGCGTCAGCAACATTCGATGACGGCGCGCTGTAAGAGAACGCAAGCAAACGCGCCGTGGTCGAGCGATCAATTTCGACCAGTTGCGGGATCAAACCCGCGAAGTCTGCAGCGATCCGGGTATCAGACGCTGCCCTTGGTAAAACGAAAGATCCCGCGCCTTTGCGTTTTTCGACCCAACCGTCTTGCGCAAGCGCTTCCAATGCACGACGGATCGTGACCCGGCTGACATCAAGCTGCTCAGCCAGACGGCTTTCGCCGGGCATTAGCGTGCCCTCCGGAAAGCCTCCGTTTGAGATTTCGTCGCGGAGCAACAAGTAAATACGGCGGGCTTTGCCACCTTCAGGTAGTGCTGTTTGCTCGTGGCTTGTCACGTGCGCATCTCCTGTTGAATATCGAGAAACGAGGGTTCGTCAGGGGATCGTCGACGCGACCTAACTCTTTCTCAAAATTTATTTTGAACTTTCCATAGACTAAAATCTGTTATATTTAAAGTACAGATTTTAGGGAGGCGCATAATGCCAATTATCGAGGCCCATATCCTCGAAGGCTATGAACCTGCGGCGAAAGCTCGCCTGCACTCGGCGCTGACGAACGCTGTGCGTGTATGCGTTGCGGCCCCGGAAGAGGGGATCACAGTTCTTCTTCATGAATACGCTTCATATAACTATTCGCGTGGCGGCCGATCCAGAACGCCCGGGCCTGCGAATCCCGACCCGGTTGAGATTGCCTTAAGCTTTCTTCGGTTTCTGGAGGCGCGCGATCTTGTTGCTGTCAGTGCGCTTTTGGACCCGGATTTCAAGATGGTTTTTCCCGGCACTGAACCCATGGAGACCCTTGATCAGCTGATCGCATGGGCCAAGGGACGGTACCGGTTCGTGAAAAAGACGATCGAAGCCACTGAGGCATTTCCGGTAAAAGAGGGCTCGGTCGTCTACATCCGCGGCACCCTTCATGGAGAGTGGCCTGATGGAGAGGCGTTCAGCGGCATTCGTTTTGTTGATCGACTTGAGATCGCTGGCGGCAAAATCCTGAAGCAAGATGTCTGGAATGACATCGCAGAGGTGCGTTCAGCATGACTGATATCGATCCGATCACCCTGGCTGTTCTGTCTGGACGCATGGAGCAAATTGCCGATGAGATGGATGCAACGTTGTTTCGGGCGGCGTTCAACCCGATCATTGCAGAAGCGCATGATGCGTCGCATGGGCTTTATCATGCGGTCACAGGAGACACGCTTGTCCAAGGAAAATCAGGCCTGCCGATCTTCGTTGGGGTCATGTCGTTTGCTGTTAAAGCGGTCATCGACAAAGCCGAAGAGGCCGGAGACCTTTCGGACGGTGATATCTACATTTTCAATGATGCACATATGGGTGGCACCCATCTGAGTGATATGCGCCTCGTGCGTCCGTATTTTCGTGATGGAAAGCTATTTTGTTATCTTGCAAGCGTTGGGCATTGGCATGATGTCGGCGGCGCTGTGCCGGGGAACTACAATCCATCGGCCACCGAAGCTTTTCAGGAAGCGTTTGTCCTTCCTCCGGTGAAGCTTGTGAAACAGGGCGCGCTGCAACAGGACATCATAGATATCCTGATGCGGAACACGCGTTTGCCCCAATCGGCCATGGGGGATCTGAACGGTCAATTGAGCGCGCTGGATCTGGGTGTCAAACGGCTGGACGAGCTACTCGATGAATACGGCGTTGATACCATAAGGGCAGCGCTGGATGCGCTTAGCGATCGCGCGGAAACGCTCATGCGGGCAGAATTGGCTGCCTTGCCAAACGGGCGCTGGGAGGCGACAGATTTTCTGGATAATGATGGCATCACAGACGAAGCCCTGCCAATTAAGGTCGCCTTTGAAGTTATTGATGATACGTTGATTTTAGACTTTGAGGGGACTGCGCCCGTAACAGCGGGACCGGTTAATATTGCACTGCCCACAGCCGTTGCAACAGCCTACGTGGCAATCAAACACATCTTTCCGGACATTCCTGCAAACGCCGGTGTAATGCGCCCGATTGAGGTCAAGGTCCCGGAAGGGTCATTGCTGTCTGCTGAATTTCCAGCGCCTGTGGGTGGGTATACTGAAACCATTCTGCGCATGATCGACGTGATTTTCTCGGCTGCGTCGCAAGCGGCCCCAGACCGCGTTGTTGCCAACGCATACGGAACGATCAACGCGCTTTCAATCGCGGGCAAGCGTGCAAATGGGCAACCTTGGGTGATGTTCAGTTTCTTCGGGGGTGGGCATGGCGGAAGCCCGGAAAGCGATGGCCTGAACCACGGCAACGCTCCGATCTCGACGGCAACCATCCCGCCCATGGAAATTCTCGAAGCGGCTTACCCGGTGATGTTCAGGCAATGGGCGCTGCGCAGTGACAGCGCAGGGCACGGAGCCCATCGCGGCGGTTTGGGCGCAGTCTACGAGATCGAACTGCTCGAAGAGAAGGCCAGCGCGTTCCTCTTTGGGGAAAGAGGTCGATTTGCACCGCAGGGCGTCAATGGCGGAGATAGCGGTGCAATGAATGCATTTCACTACGAACAGGAGGATGGCTGGCATCAGCCCCCGTTGGCCTCAAAGATGCTGGGGATCAAGCTCAAGAAGGGACAAGCCCTGCGTTTGGAAACCCCCGGCGGCGGTGGGTATGGGCCCGCGGCTGATCGCACGCCCGAAGCCGTCGCGCGCGATGTGGCGCTGGGATATCTCTCAGAAGAGGCCGCGACAGAAACCTATGGAACCGATTGGCAGGGGGTAACCTCATGAGCCAGATGATCGGGGTTGATGTGGGCGGCACGTTCACGGACGTGTTTGTGCTGGACGATACGACGGGCGAGGCAAAGGTCGCGAAGGTCCCAACCAGTCGACCTGATCAGTCTGGAGGGTTCCTCGATGGTATTGCGCGTCAGGTCCCTGACCTCTCCGGGGCAGGGGTGGTTGTGCATGGAACAACGGCGGGCACGAATGCATTGCTTGAACGCAAGGGCGCCAAGATCGGGATCATTACGACTGAAGGTTTGCGCGACGTACTAGAAATGCGCCGCAGGGACCGTCCACGGACCTGGGGTCTGCGTGGTGATTTCGAGCCTGTGGTGACAAGAAACTTGCGGCGCGAAGTTCCGGAACGAACTCTGGCAGATGGAACTATTCACACGCCCGTAGACTTGGATGCCGTGCGTCGGGTCGCGTCAGAGTTGCTAACTGAGGGATGCGAGGCAGTCGCGGTTCTCTTCGCAAACGCCTACGCGAACTCCGAGAATGAAATGCTGGCATTGGATGTTTTGAGGGACCTCTGGCCCAATCCACATGTGAGCGGCTCTGCGGAGATCCTTCCTGAAATCCGGGAATTTGAACGGTTTTCGACCACGGCTCTGAACGCATATTTGCAACCCGAGGTTTCCGGCTATCTCGACCGGCTTGATACTGCGCTGAAGTCCAGCGGGTTTCGTGGCGAATTCTTGATCGTACAGTCCAACGGCGGCGTTATGAGCACCGAAACAGCGTGCAGCTTGCCCGTCCGAACAGCGCTATCCGGGCCCGCCGCCGGGGTGATTGCGGCCGGGCATATCGCCAAAACTGCGGGATTTGAGGATGTCATTACCGGGGATATGGGCGGCACCAGTTTTGATGTTGCGCTGATCTCGAAGGGGCAATCAATGTTGTCGCCCCAGACATCGATCGATTTCGGAATGGTTGTGCGAACGCCAATGATTGAAATCACGACAATCGGTGCGGGGGGCGGCTCGATTGCATGGGTCGACAAGGGCGGGTTGCTGAACATTGGACCCGAAAGTGCAGGCTCCACGCCGGGACCCGTTGCCTATGGTCAGGGGAACACGCGGCCAACGGTGACAGATGCCAACGTGGTTCTGGGGCGAATTGATCCGGACAATCCGATTGGAGGTAAGCTTGACCGATTGGATGTAGATGCCGCCGGCAGGGCGATTGACGCTCATGTTGGCTCAAAGCTGGGTCTTTCGACGACAGAGGCGGCAGAAGCGATCCTGACGGTCGCAAATTCTCGCATGGCCGGTGCGATCCGTCTGGTCAGTATCGAACGCGGCTTTGATCCAAAGCGGTTTGCGTTCATGCCGTTCGGTGGGGGCGGCGCGTTGCACACGGGGGCGATGCTGAAAGATGTCGGGATCGGCCGCGCGATCGTGCCGCGTCACCCTGGTGTGACAAGCGCAATGGGTTGTGTCATTGCGGATATGCGCCAGGACTTCGTGCAAACCATCAACGCGCTCACATCAGGCCTTGATCTTGCGGCACTCAAACACCTGATGCAGCGGCACGTTGACGAAGGGAATGCCTTGCTGGATGCGGCGAAATCCCGGTTTGAGGCGCGCGATGTCGTGGTTGAACTGGACATGGCATATGTCGGGCAGACCCACACTGTCGCGGTACCTTTAGAAATTTCGATCAAGGGTGGTGTCGTACGCGCGGCGTCGCTTCAGCAAATCGAGGACGCTTTTGACGATGTCTATCGTGCCGCGTACGGACGTCTTTTGAAAAATGGGGCCCGGCGCGTGATGAACCTGCGGTCTGCCATCATTGGCCGACGCCCGAAATTCGACCTGTCCTCGCTGGCGCCCGTCGGGGGCAGCATCGAGGCCGCGCGCACCGGGACACGGGCGGTGCATTTCGGCGATGCATGGCACGATACTGCGATATTCGACCGCCTGACCTTGCCCGTCGGGGCTGTTGTGGAAGGGCCTGCAATCCTGGTTCAACCCGATACAACGGTACTGATTGATCCCGGGCTGAGCGGTCGGGTTGACGCGTTTGGAAACACCATTATTGAGCCCAGCGAGGCATGATATGACCGAAGAAATTGATCCCAAGCGCACCGCGCTGCTGACCATTGATCTCCAGAATGATTTTCTGCATCCGAAAGGGGCGTATGGGCGAGCTGGGCAAACCTCTGACCTGATCTCTGCCTTGCCCAGCCGGATCAAGCCGCTGGCAACTGCGCTTCGTGCGAAGGGGGGCACATACATTAGCGCCCAATTCACATTGGTTCCGGGACCTGAAGAGGAGCCATTGATCGCGCCTCACCTCAAGAAGCTCAGACCCTTCCTCGGCAAAGGCGACTTCGCGCCGGGCGCATTTGGGCATGCGCTCGTCGACGATCTTGCGCCTGCGGACTACACGGTCGAGAAAGTCGCTTATTCAGCCTTTTACCAAACCCGGCTGGAATATATTTTGCGTGCACTGGAGATCGACACGATCATCGTCGGCGGTATCGTCACGAACGGTGGCGTCGCCAGCACGGTTCGGGATGCGCATCTGCGCAATATTCATACAGTGTTGCTGTCGGATGGGTGCGCTGCCTTCAATCCCGATGTTCACGATGCAACCTTGATTTCTTTGGGGTCGATTACGCCGATTGTGACATGCTCTGAAATGTTGGAGGCCCTGTCATGACCCTGCGCGAACGGCTTCGCTCGGACAGGATTTTGGTGGCTCCCGGTGTCTATGACGGTCTGACCGCCCTGTTGGCGAAAAATGCAGGGTTCGAGGCCCTGTATTTGTCCGGCGCCGCCGTCGCCTATACCAAGCTTGGGCGCCCGGATATTGGACTGTCTTCCGTCACCGAGATGGCCGACACCATGTCATTGATCCGCGACCGGGTTAATCTGCCTGTGATCATTGATGCAGATACCGGGTTTGGGAATGCGCTGAATGCTCAGCGGACTATGCGGCTTTATGAACGGGCAGGGGCGAACGCGTTGCAACTGGAAGATCAAACCTACCCCAAGAGATGCGGTCATCTTTCAGACAAATCCCTGATTTCAAGAGATGAAATGGTGGGCAAGATCGCTGCGATGACTGATGCACGGGCGTCCTCAGAGACGCTTGTTATCGCGCGTACGGATGCGGTTGCCGTTGAAGGATTTGCCGCCGCGATGGAGCGCGGTGAGGCCTATATCGAGGCTGGCGCCGACGTTCTGTTCATCGAAGCACCCCGATCAGGCGAAGAGCTTGGGAGCATCGCGGTGCATTTTGCAGACCGTGTGCCCTTACTGGCCAACATGGTCGAAGGCGGTGCGACACCAATCAAAGATGCGGCTGGTCTCGAGGCGATCGGATATTCGATCGCGATTTTCCCGGGCGGTATTGTTCGCGCTTTGGCGCGGACGGCAGAAGATTATTATGCCAGTTTGTATGAAAATGGCAGCAATCGCCCGTTCGCTGACCGCATGTTTGATTTCGATGGTCTGAACGAACGGCTGGGCACAAACGACATGCTTGCGCAGGGCAAGCGCTACGAGACCGGGGCGTAATGAGCCTCAGCCCGCCCCCATCACAAGGCTTTGATTTGGACGTGCCGGTGCTGATCATCGGTGCGGGCGCCTGCGGTATGGTGGCGGCCCTTGCGGCAAACGAAGCTGGTGTGGATGCATTGGTGGTTGAGGCAGACCAGATGCCTTCCGGTTCTACCGCGTTGTCGGCAGGTCTGATCCCAGCTGCCGGAACCAGATTTCAGGCTGAGGCCGGTATCGAAGATGATGCCGGATTGTTTGCCCAAGATATTCAAGCCAAGGCCAAATCAGAAAACGAACAAGCGCTGGTAGATCTTTTGGCCGAAAATGCCGCTGCAACCATTGAATGGCTGTCCGATACGTATGACTTGCCCTTCTCGGTGGTCACCGACTTCGACTACCCGGGCCATTCCCGGCGACGCATGCACGGTCTGCCTACACGCGCCGGGCGCGAGCTGGTGGATCGCTTGCGCACGACCTGCGAAGCAGAAGGCGTCGACATCGTTTGCGAGCGGCGCGCCAATGCCCTTTTCGTTGATGATGGGGGGACAATCGCCGGTGTCGAGGTCACGGGGCCTGACGGCGTTGAAAGCATCGGATGCCGCGCATTGGTGCTGGCATGCAATGGTTTTGGCGGCAATCGTGAAATGGTATCGCAGCATATGCCCCAGATCGAAAATGCCTTGTGGTTTGGACATGCTGGCAACCAGGGCGACGCAGTTCTTTGGGGCAGCGCGCTGGGCGCAGAACAACGGCATCTGGGTGCGTATCAAGGGCACGGTAATGTGGCGACACCGCATGGTATTTTGATCACATGGGCCGTCATAACCGAAGGGGGCGTTCAGGTTAATCTGAACGGTGATCGTTTCTGGAACGAAAGCCAAGGCTACTCGGAAGCCGCACGCGCCGTCATGGAACAACCTGACGGGATCGCCTGGACCATCTTCGACAGCCGGATTGCCGGGGTTGCAAGGCAATTTCAGGACTTCAAGGACGCAGAAGCCGTGGGTGCCATTCGTGTTGCCGAAAATCTTGCGGGTTTGGCCAAAATCTGTGGGCTGGATCCAGACCGCTTACAGGACACAATTTCAAAAATCCCAGAAAATGCCAAAGACCAGTTTGGCCGGACTTTTTCTGGGACCGCGCTACGTCCCCCATATTGCGCAGTGAAAGTCACCGGAGCCTTGTTTCACACGCAAGGTGGACTGGGCATAGATAGCAAGACCAGGGTTCGATTGCAGACGGGTGGAACGTTGAAAAATCTGTTTGCTGCGGGTGGGGCGGCTGTAGGTGTTTCCGGGAGCGGAGACAGCGGTTATCTGTCAGGCAATGGCCTGTTATCCGCGGTCGTGCTAGGGCGCATTGCAGGCCGATCAGCGGCACAAGAATCACGCGAGGAGATTCATAATGCTTGATGGAAAATCGCAGGGCAGCGGCCCGTCACTGGCAAGCTTTGACTGGACCGATCCTTTGGGCTTGTCGGGTCAGCTCTCTGAGGATGAGCGGATGGTTTCCGAAAGTGCGGCGGCCTATGCGCAAGACAAACTCGCGCCCCGCGTCGACGCGATGTACCTCAATGAAGGGGTTCAGCCCGAGATCTTTGCCGAGATGGGCGAAATGGGCCTTTTGGGTGTTACGATCCCTGAAACCTGGGGTGGCCTCGGAGCGGGCTATGTGACCTACGGGCTTGTTGCGCGCGAGATCGAGCGCGTCGACAGCGGGTACCGCTCCATGATGTCGGTGCAATCATCATTGGTCATGTATCCCATTCATGCCTACGGAACCGACGCGCAGCGCAACAAATACTTGCCTGGATTGGCCGCAGGCAGTTTGATCGGGTGCTTTGGGCTCACTGAACCCGAAGCGGGCTCTGATCCTGCGGGCATGAAAACCACGGCAAAGAAAGTCGATGGCGGCTATGTGCTGACCGGTGCGAAGATGTGGATCTCCAATAGCCCGATTGCCGATGTTTTCGTGATCTGGGCCAAGTCGGAGGAGCATGGCGGCAAAATCCGCGGGTTTGTTCTTGAAAAAGGGATGGCGGGCCTGTCCGCCCCTAAAATCGAAGGCAAGTTGAGCCTGCGCGCCTCCATCACAGGCGAGATCGTGATGGACAATGTCGAAGTTGGCGAAGATGCCTTGCTGCCCGGTGTTGAGGGCTTGAAAGGTCCATTTGGGTGTCTGAACCGTGCGCGCTATGGCATTGCATGGGGTGTCATGGGGGCCGCAGAAGACAGCTGGCACCGCGCACGCCAGTACGGGCTGGATCGACGCCAGTTTGGCCGCCCGCTTGCACAAACCCAGCTGTTCCAGAAGAAGCTGGCCGATATGCAGACAGAAATCGCTCTGGGCCTGCAATCTGCTCTGCAGGTGGGTCGGATGCTTGATCAGGGAACAGCCGCCCCAGAGGCGATTAGCCTGATCAAACGCAACAATTGTGGGAAAGCCTTGGATATCGCACGGGCAGCCCGGGACATGCATGGCGGAAATGGGATCATGGCCGAATATGGCGTCATCCGGCACGCGCAGAACCTTGAGACCGTGAACACCTATGAAGGCACGCATGACATTCACGCGTTGATCCTTGGCAGGGCACAAACCGGCCTTCAGGCCTTCTTCTGATGCGCCCTCTTGAGGGGCTCAAGGTACTTGAATTGGCCCGTATCCTTGCCGGGCCATGGGTCGGACAGGTCCTCGCAGATCTGGGTGCGACGGTCATCAAGGTCGAAAGCCCAAAAGGCGACGACACACGGACCTGGGGGCCCCCTTTCATCGAACGTGATGGGGATCGCTCGGCCGCTTATTTCTATGGCTGCAATCGTGGAAAACTTAGCGTCACCGCAGATCTGACGCAGGAGGACGGGCGACGGTGGGTGTCCGACCTTGCCAGTGAAGCAGATGTATTTATCGAGAACTTCAAAGTCGGTGGTCTCGCGAAATATGGCCTCGATTATGCGACGCTCTCGGCTGTCAACCCCGGCTTGGTGTACTGTTCCATCACGGGGTTCGGACAAGATGGTCCTTATGCTGAAAGGGCGGGGTACGACTATCTCGTGCAAGGCATGTCGGGCTTAATGTCAATCACTGGTTCGCCTGAAAATGAACCCCAAAAAGTCGGCGTCGCTGTCACGGACATCTATACCGGCCTGTACGCTGTCTCTGCGATACAGGCGACGCTGCTATCGCGCGCGCGCACCGGACATGGTGACCATATCGATATGAGCCTTCTGGATGCGGGCACCGCGACGCTTGCCAATCAGGCCATGAACTATCTGAGCACCGGGATTGCCCCCACACGGATGGGAAATTCTCATCCAAACATCGTTCCGTATCAGGTCTTTCCCTGCGCCGATGGTGACATCATCATCGCTGCGGGGAACGATCGGCAGTTTCAAAGCTTGTGCAAGATATTGGATCGTGCAGATCTTGGTGCAAACCCGGATTTTGCGACGAATGCAGAACGGGTCCGGATGCGCGACATCCTTGTTCCCGAATTGTCTGTGGAAACACGAGCCTGGAAAAAGGCAACGCTTCTTGCGGCGCTCGACGCAGAAAAAGTGGCCGCATCACCGATCAATTCCGTGGCCGAAGTGTTTGACGACCCTCAGATTAAAGCGCGCGGTCTGCGCATAGAACCACAAGGTGTTCCGGGGGTGCGTTCGCCAATCCAGTTCTCGGAAAACGCATTGGCCTTGGAGCGTACTGCACCAAAGCTGGGGGAGCACACCGAATTGGTCAGGGCAAACGGCTGGCAACTGGACGCCTCGCCTTAAGGACAACCTGCTGTAAGGGGCGGGTGCCCAATCCAGATTTTGGCATCTGAGCAAACGGGCTATGCCATCGCGCCTGCATCGCGTCAGCTGTGCGCGTCGCGTAGCTTCTTTTTCTCGACCTTGCCCATGGCGTTGCGGGGTAATGCCTCCAACATCTTGAAAACGCAGGGATGTTTAAATCGCGCCAGACCGTTTTCTACCGCCGTCCGAAGAGTGTCTTCGCTGACCCCAGCCGTCGTTTCGGGCACAATGGCAGCAATAATTGTTTCACCGAAGTCAGGGTCTGGAACGCCAAAGACTGCACTTTCTAACACCCCATCAACCGTGTTCAGAACGTCTTCGATTTCTTTGGGATAGACATTGTATCCCCCCGTGATGATCAAGTCCTTTGCCCGTCCGACAATTGAAAGGTAGCCGTCGTCGCTGAAGCTACCCAGATCGCCGGTTATGAAAAACCCGTTCTCGCGCAATTCTGCGGCAGTTTTCTCGGGCATTTGCCAATAGCCTGAAAATACGTTGCGACCGCGCACTTCGATCATGCCAACCTCCCCGGGGTCCAGATTGGCTCCGGTATCCGGATCAACGACTTTAACCTCCACGCCGGGGAGTGGGGCGCCAACGGTGCCTGCCCGACGGTCCCCGTCATACGGGTTTGACGTGATCATGTTGGTCTCTGTCATCCCATACCGCTCGAGTATGTGGTGCCCTGTGCGTTCGGTGAAGGCGATATGCGTTTCGGCCAGCAATGGCGCGCTGCCAGAGATGAAAAGACGCATAGTGCTCACGATATCCGGTGACAGCCTGTGATCGGCCAGAAGCCGCGTGTAGAAAGTCGGAACGCCCATCAGCATCGTTGCGTCAGCCAGTTCAGCAAACAGCATGTCGAGATCGAAATTCTTCAGGAAGACAACCGTTGCGCCGGACAGTAACGCCGTGTTCAGCGCGACAAACAACCCATGTGTATGAAAGATCGGCAACGCGTGCAGTAGCCGATCGGCATCTGTTATGCGCCATTCGTCAACCAGCGATACGGAATTCGAAAGCAGGTTGTCATGGCTCATCATGGCCCCTTTTGACCGGCCCGTTGTACCAGAGGTGTAAAGCAGGGCAGCGAGATCGTCTGCGCCCCGTGCAGCGGTTGGAAACGTTTCGGGCTGTGCATCGACACTTGCCATCAGACTGCCCGACCCATCCGAATTCAGCGTCAGAAGCGTGGCGCCAACCTCATGCGCGATTTCAGACAAGGCCTCCACCGCGCTATCTGATCCGACAAGCAGCTTTGGTGTTGCATCACCCGCAAAATAGGACACTTCATCCTTGGTGTAGGCTGTGTTTAACGGCAAGAAGATTGCACCGACCTGAAGTGTCGCCGCATAAAGGGCGACCATCTCGACACATTTCGGGGCCTGAACCAAAATGCGGTCCCCGGGTTCAACGCCATTTGCGGTCAGGACATGGGCAATCTGAGCGGCCCGGGCCACGAACGCTGCATATGTGATGTCCTGCCCATCGGGCTGACTTAGAAATACCGTCGGATTTGCACTGTGTGGTGCAAACAGTTGGTCATAAAGCAAATTGCCCACCAGATGCATGTCCTTTGATTGGGTCTGATCAGCGCCACCCGCGTGGTCCGACGTGAGTGTTAGTGTAGGACGCGCCCAGGGTCCATCGGGACCAAGTGTTCTGCGGTCATTGAAGCCCCCCGATACAACACAAAGCCACTTCGAATGTTGCGTTCTTTCCTGCGCTTTCACGCTTTGCTTTTCTCATGGATCATACCAACGCATGCCATTGCGCACGCATCGCGGTCAAACGCTCTTCAGGACCCGCGTAATGTGCCCTAGTCGAAAAGAAGGACCGCGCAGATATCCGCTTGCGTGTTCCATCACAGTGCTGAATTCTGCGATCAAATTGCAGGCGTAGGCCTGCGCAAGTTTTTCGCGCAAGCAAGAGGGCTGAAGTTTCATGAAGCTGATAAGATTGGGTGAGAGCGGCGCCGAGGTTCCCTGCGTACTGGATCCGGAAGGCAATGCACGGGATGTGTCCTCCGTCGTGCCAGACTTTTCTCCAGACACATTCGAACAGCTGGGTGCGCGACTGTCAGGTCAGGACCTGGCAAGCTTACCGATTGTGGATAAGGCAAACGCGCGGATCGGCGCACCAATCGCCCGTCCTCGAAATGTCTGGTGTATCGGGCTGAACTATTCAGACCATGCTGCGGAATCTGGCATGCCTGTGCCCGAAGAACCCATCCTTTTTACCAAGCCATCCAGTACTGTCGTTGGGCCAAATGATCCGATCCTGAAGGCTGCCAACAGCACCAAGCTTGATTGGGAGGTCGAGCTTGGCGTGGTGATTTCAAAGCCCACGCTGCATGTATCCAAGGAAGACGCGATGGACCATGTCTTTGGTTATACGATTGTAAATGACGTCAGCGAACGGTCCTGGCAGCTGGAGCGGGGCGGTCAGTGGAACAAAGGCAAGGGCTATCCAAGCTTTTGCCCCACGGGCCCGATTTTGGTCAGCAAGGACGACATCCCCTCACCGGGTGACTTGTCGATGCGCCTCGCTGTGAATGGGGAAACCATGCAGGACGGTTCTACGTCTACGATGATTTTCGACGTACCGACGATCGTATCTTACCTGTCGGATTTCCTGCTCCTTGAGCCCGGTGATCTTATTTGTACCGGAACACCGCCCGGTGTCGGAATGGGGCAGTCGCCACAGAGGTACCTCAACATTGGCGATACACTTGTCTTGGAGATCGATGGTTTGGGCGGACAAGCTCAGACCGTGGTTGCCGCAGGAGGGCTGTCATGATCGCGCAAGGACGCCACGCGGGGAAGGTCGCGGTCGTCACTGCGGCGGGACAGGGCATCGGGCGCGCGGTTGCGGACCGTTTGGCGGCCGAAGGGGCGACCGTCCATGCCAGCGATATAAACCCTGCATTGCTTGAAGGCGCGGCTCACCTCAATGTGGGCGCGCTCGATGGGACGGACCATGATGCGGTCGCGCGATACTTCCAAGGGATCGGGCGGGTCGATATCCTTGTTCATGCGGTAGGGTATGTTCACCAGGGAACTCTTGAAGAGTGCACTCCAGAAGACTGGAATCGCAGCGAAAAGATAACATTGCAAAGCGCCTTCAACGTAATGCAAGGCGCTTTGCCAAACATGAAAGACCATGGTGGCAGCATCGTCACCATCGCCTCTGTCGTATCCTCGATCAAAGGACTTCCAAAGCGGGCGGCCTATGGCAGCATGAAGGCGGGCGTTATTGGTCTGATGAAATCGGTGGCCTGCGATTATCTGGCCAACGGAATACGCTGCAACGCGGTTTGCCCGGGAACCATAGACAGCCCATCGCTGCGCGAACGCATTGCAGAACTCGCAGTAGAATTTGGTGACGAAGACAAGGCGTGGAAGTTCTTTCTCAATCGTCAGCCGACGGGACGAATGGGAACGGTGGAGGAAGTCGCAGGACTTTGCGCCTATCTTACGTCCGATGAGGCCGAGTTTATCACCGGGCAAACCATCAATATCGACGGTGGCATCACCATCTGAGCCACTGTGCCGTTGTTGGTATGGTCTTGGCTGGACACTGATCTAGAGGACGGCGCACGCCTTCAGAATCATTAATCTGAACACGCAAATTAATCGGTAACCGAAACTGTGGTTTCGGAAGTTTCGGGATCATAACGCGCGCGCAGAGGCTGTGATGGAAGCACAAAAATTGCGGTTTTGATGGCGATCATCTCTATGCGGCGAAACCAATAAAAATTGGGACTGCGCCACATATTCACAGAATGCTCTCTGAACTGCTCAGGTCTCGAAGAAGCGTAAAACTTCAAAATCCCCTTGCCGAAACCGGTTTCGGAAGTGCTTCCTTTCGCTTGAGGGAGGAAACATGCCATGCAGACTGCAGCTGCAGCCATGGGCGCACAAGGACGACGCCGGGTTACCATCGCAGACGTCGCAGAACGTCTCGGAGTGACCAAAAGCACAGTCAGTCGCGCACTGAACGGCTATCCCGATATCGCCGAAGGGACGCGCATTCGAATTGCACGCACCGCTGAGCGTATGGGGTATCGCCCGCTTACACATGCCCAAGCCATTCGCACCGGACGCACCCGATCACTTGGGTTGGTTCTACAGATCGACGGCGAAGACAGCGCGCGTCCATTTCTCGCCGAATTCATAGCAGGCCTTACACAGGCGGCATCGGATGAGAACTGGACAGTTACCATCGCAGCAGAGCCTACAGAGCCAAAAGTGCGCGCAGCACTTTCGCGTCTCGTCGAAGAGCGAAAGGCTGACGGTTTCATTCTACCGCGCACCCTGACCCACGACGGCCGCGTTGAAACACTGCGGGCCGAAAACGTGCCATTTGTCATGTTTGGGCGCACAGCAAATCCGGAAGGATGCGCGTGGTATGATATCCGCGGGGAAGATGCGATGCGTGCTGCGACCACGCGGCTCGCCGCCCTCGGTCACAAGCGGATCGCCCATCTTCCAGGTGGATCACAGTACTACTACAGCCAGCTCAGGCTGGTCGGTTACAAGCAGGGATTAGAGGCCGCTGGATTGCCCTTTGATCCATCGCTTGTGGGACTTGAGGCGATGACCCGTCGCGAAGGCGCTGAGGCAACGCGACAGCTTCTTCGGGTGCCAGAGCCACCAACAGCAATCGTCTGTGCCGTCGATCGTGCAGCCTTGGGGGTTTACAAAGCTGCCAAGGAGGCGCGGCTAGAGATTGGGCGCGAGCTATCATTGATCGCCTATGACGGCGTTCCCGAAGGTGCGTATGCCAATCCAGGGCTTACAACGTTTGCGGTGAACAGCCATCAGGCCGGAGAACGTCTGGCACGTCTGCTCATCGCCCGTATTCGCGGCACCGCCGCCGAAGAGCTGCGCGAGCTGGCCCCGGCCACGCTCGTGGAGCGTGGGTCGGATAGACCCCCAGCGCTGTCGTCGTCTGAATTGGCGCAGCACATAACTGATCTCAACCCGATCGAAACAGTCCAAAGGGAGGACCATAAATGACACTTCACGTGAAGACGAAGCTGATGGCCAGCGCGGCACTCGCGCTTGCATTGTCGGCAAATGCAGTCAGTGCGGACTCAATCCGGTTTTGGACAACCGAAGAGCAGCCTGATCGTCTTGCCAAGCAACAAGAAATGGCAGCCCAGTTCGAAGCGGCCACCGGCACATCGGTTGAGGTGATCCCGGTTTCAGAAAACGATCTGGGCACACGCGCAACCGCTGCGTTCGCGGCAGGCGATCTTCCTGACGTGATCTACCACACGCTTCAGTACGCTCTGCCATGGGCGGAAGCTGGCATTCTGGACACTGAAGCCGCGACAGAAGTGGTTGAGGCACTTGGCGAAGACACCTTTGCGCCAGGAGCACTTGCGATGGCTGCGGTCGATGGCGGTGTTGCCTCTGTTCCGGTGGACGGCTGGACCCAGATGATCGTTTACCGCGCTGACAAATTTGAAGAGGCAGGCCTTGAGCCACCAACGTCTTATGCAAACGTAGAAGCCGCTCTGGCAGCGCTTCACAATCCTCCGGAAATTTATGGTTTCGTTGCTGCGACCAAGGTCGATGAAAACTTCATGAGCCAGGTTCTGGAACATGTTTTCCTTGCAAACGGTGTTTCGCCGGTTGATGGCGATGGTGCAGCAGAGCTTGATTTGCAAGCCACAACCGAAGTGCTCGATTTCTACAAAGCCATCGCAGAAGCATCGCCTCCCGGCGAATTATTCTGGCAGCAGTCGCGTGAACTTTATTTTGCGGGTCAGGCGGCGATGATCATTTGGTCGCCATTCATCCTCGACGAACTGGCGGGTTTGCGTGACAGCGCACCACCCACCATCAATGATGATCCGACTTCGACCGAGCTGGCGTCCAAAACGGGTATCGTGACGACCTTTGCCGGACCATCTAATCCGGACGGGGCTGCGTGGGGTGATGTGCGGTATTTCGGGATTACCGATGATGCGGATACGGATGCCGCGATGGAGTTCGTGAAATTCTCAATGGACGAGGGCTATACCCAGACCCTCTCAATTGCACCAGAAGGCAAGTTCCCGGTCCGCCGCGGGACTGGAGACAATCCAACCGCGTTCCAGGACGCATGGGCGGCTCTGCCTGTGGGCGTAGATCGCAAAGCGCCGCTAGGCGATCTTTACGCGCAGGAGATGATTGACCGGATCGTCGGCGGTCTCGATGTGGCACAGCGCTGGGGTGTGTCTGAAGGTCAGTTGAGCCTTGCATCCAAGATGATCAACAGCCAGGTCATCAACCGCGTGGTGCGTCAGTACATTGACGGAGAGATTGATGCTGCTGCAGCTGTGGCCGCCATGAATGAGCAGTTGGGCGCTATCGAATAGCCCTTATGCAAATTTCCGTCCCGGCTGCTTGGCCGGGGCGGACGTAAGAAGAACCCATTTTCAGCAGGAAATTTCCATGACGGTTGCCTCTCCGCCCAAAGGCACAGGCCCGCTTCAAAGGCGCGAAGCCCGTCTGGCTTGGATGCTGCTGCTTCCGACGATCAGTATTGTGTCCTTGGTTGTCATCCTGCCGCTGCTTGCGATTTTCTGGATAAGCTTCAAACCTATTGGGCTGGCCGATTTGCGTCCTGTTACCCCGGTTGTCCGCGAAGACCTTCGCAATGCCGGAGATCCGGACCAGGCCATACGCTACCGCGTACAGAACCGATCCCAGGACACTCCAATCGAAAATGTGGTGTTCACAGATACTATCCCCGAAGGGGCCACACTTGGTATTCTGCCTCCAGACTGCAGTCTTACAGGTGCGGAGCTGACATGCGTTATCGGTACGTTGGAGCCGCGTGATCGTCTGACCTTCTTGATACCTGTCACACTTGAAGGTGATTTGGAGGCGATGGAAGACGCTTTGGAAGACGACACTGAGGCTGCGGCCACGGGCGAGGCAGACTCCATCCTGACCAATACTGAGTTTACTGTTGCGAACTTTGTGCGTGTCTTCGATGCCAACGAATTCTGGACCGTCATGTGGGCAACGGTCTTTTATACGGTGTTCGGAACGGTTGGCGCTCTGGTTTTTGGCCTCTTCGCAGCGCTCCTGCTCAATAAAAGTTTCAAAGGCCAAGGCATCCTGAGGGGGCTCTATCTTTTCCCCTACGTCGCACCGGTTATTGCGGTCGCCTTTACCTGGGTGAACCTGTTTGACCCGTTTTCTGGTTCTGCAAATGCGCTTTTGGTGCAAATGGGCGTGACCGTTGAAACCATAAATTTCTTTGGCCAGCGGCCTTTGGCTTTGATCATGGTCACCGTGTTCGAGATCTGGCGTTACTTCCCGCTTAGCTTCCTGTTCATCCTGGCACGCATGCAATCCATAGATACGGATATGTATGAAGCGGCCGATATGGATGGCGCGTCACCATTTCAGAAGTTCTGGTATCTTAGCCTCCCGATGCTTCTAGGGATTCTTTCAGTCTTGTTCCTGCTCCGCTTCATTTGGACCTTCAACAAGTTCGATGACATCTTCCTGCTAACCGGTGGTAATGCCGGTACGCGCACGCTGACCGTCAATGTCTATGAACAGGCCTTCGCGATCTCGAATATCGGTGCTGGCGCTGCGGTCGCGGTGGTGATCTTTGGCTGTTTGCTTTTGTTCAGTTTCTTCTTCTTTAGATTTATCAGTCGCGAGGAAGGCTTGTGAGCTTCCTGCGCTTTGGATACGTGTCCGGACCCATTATTGGCGCGCTCTGGCTTTTCGTTTTGTCTACGACCGTCTCAATTACCATGTCGTTTGCAACAGGCGATCCTTTCCGACCATCGCTTTGGGCCTCGTTGTTTTGCGGTGTCATACTGGGCGGGGTTGCGACAACGGCCAATGCAATGCCCATGAAGGCTGGGGTGATTGGTGCAGTGGTCTTTATTCTGACGCTTGTCGGTTTCGGACCGATTGTGATGGAAACCAGTGCTTTCAATGGCGTCGTGGCCGCCCTGATCCTCGCTGCTGCGATGGGCGGGTCGATGGCAAAAATCATGGACAAGTGCCCTATGGGACCGCTCACGCGTCACGAGATGGAGGAAGTCTGGATCCGTTTCCTGACAGGGTTCGGATATATTTTCTTTACCGCGATTGTCCTCATCCCGTTCTACGTGATGGTGATGACGTCGTTGAAATCACAGGCAGCCTTGTTGCAGAATCCTCTCGATTTCTCATTGGATATCGACAAGGGCTGGGCGCTTTTCCGAAGCTATCAGGAACTTTTCCGCGACTTTAATTTTGGCACTTATATGTGGACAAGCTTTTACGTCTCTGTCCTGACAGTGCTCATTACGCTCGCCTTCTCAGTCCCCGGGGCATACGCGGTTGCACGATTGCAGTTTAAAGGCCGGGCTGCCTTCTCGCGCTCTATTTTGCTGATCTACATGGTCCCAATGATCGTTTTGGCGCTTCCGATCTACATCGCTTTCTCGGTGACAGGGCTCCGCAACACGATTTTGGGTATCGTTTTGATTTATCCCGTCACGACCATCCCTGTCGCGTTGTATATGCTGCAGGGATACTTTCGAGGTCTGCCTGCAGAGGTTGAAGAGGCGGGCCTGATGGACGGTCTGAACCGATTGCAGGTCATCTGGAAAATAACGCTGCCGCTTGCGCTTCCCGCGCTCGCTTCGGTCAGCCTCTATGTCTTCATGATCGCATGGAACGAGTTCTTGCTCGCTTTCATGTTGCTTGATGATCCGTCGATTTTCACTCTGACCCGAGGGGTCGCAATGCTCAACAGCTCTGAAATCCCCAGGGAACACTTGATGGCCGGCGCGGTGATCGCAACCATTCCGGTCATGGTGCTGTTCCTGGGCCTGGAGAAATTCATGACCAAAGGTCTGACAGCAGGGAGCGTCAAAGGATGAATACTTTGTCTGCAACGCCGCATGATGAACAAGCACGCGCAATCTTGCGTGGAAACGACCGCGGTGGATACACGGTACCAACATCCGGATTGTATCCCTACCAATGGAACTGGGACTCGGCCTTTGCGGCCTGGGGGTTCGCGACTTTTGACACGAGACGGGCCTGGTCTGAGATGGAAACCCTGTTCACCGGTCAATGGTCCAACGGGATGGTGCCACATATCCTGTTTCACAAACCAGATCCCGGCTATTTCCCCGGCCCGGATGTTTGGGCAGGAACGGGTCCCGTTCATTCTTCAGGCATCAGTCAGCCACCTGTTGCGGCCAGCTTTGCGCGTCGTATCTACGATATGGATCCCGAAGCAGGTCGCGCCGCGGTGAAGGCCCTGTTCCCAAAGCTCTTTGCCTGGCACAAGTGGTTCATGACATGGCGTCTGGACCAAGGGGCCGCGTGTATCACGCACCCTTGGGAAGCGGGTCGCGACAACGCGCCTGATTGGGACAGCGCCATGGCCAGCATCGATCCTGTCGGGGTGGGGGACTACAAGCGCCGTGACACGAGCCATGTTGACCCCGCAATGCGGCCAACAAAGTACGACTATGATCGCTATATCTGGCTTGTGCAGCTGGGCCGTCGACTGAAATGGGATGAGGCGGCCTTGCTGGAACAGAACCCCTTCCGTGTGGCCGACCCGACAATGACTTTTATCCTGCTGCGTGCGCAACGGGACTTGGCCTATCTTGGTCGCGCGATTGGCGAAGATACCGGCGAAATCGAAAAAGACATCTTGGTGCTCGAAGCGGGCGCGGAGACGCTCTGGAATCCGTCGATCAAATCCTACGATTCGCGCAATGTCCGGTCCGGAGAATGGGCTGGATGCGTGTCGAATGCGTCTTTTCTGAACTGGTATGCTGGTATTGATCGCCCGGAAATGGCGGAACAGTATGATCGTATATCCTCGATCTGCCGCTATCCGGTTCCAAGTTATGACCCTGCTTCCGATCGGTTTGATGCGAAGCGCTACTGGCGTGGACCCACTTGGGGGATCGTGAATGCGCTGATCGGTTTGGGGCTTGATGAGTGCGGTCATAAAGATCGCGCCGCGGCATTGCGACTGGCGACACGTGATCTGATCGCAAAACATGGATTTGCGGAATATTTTGATCCTCACACCGGTGATGCTGCTGGCGGGGGAAGCTTTACCTGGACCGCCGCTATCTGGCTGGCCTGGGCGTCTCCGACGATGGGAACTGCATAGATGGGCGCGATCAAGCTGGAGGCCGTCGAAAAATGGTTCGGCGATGTACAAGTCATCAAAGGTATCGATCTCGACATTCTTGATGGCGAGTTCGTGATCTTCGTTGGCCCTTCAGGCTGTGGGAAGTCGACACTGTTGCGCATGATCGGCGGTCTTGAAGAAACCTCTCGTGGAGCGATCAAGATCGACGAGCGTGACGTCACCCCAGAGCCACCTGCAAAGCGTGGCCTTACGATGGTGTTCCAGTCCTACGCGCTTTATCCGCACATGTCTGTGCGCGATAATATGGGGTTCTCTCTGAAGACGTCCGGCGCATCAAAAGCCGAAATTGCGGAAAAGGTGAACCACGCCGCATCGGTTCTAAAGCTCGAGGAATATCTCGACCGTCGCCCAAAGGACCTGTCCGGAGGTCAACGCCAACGTGTTGCCATCGGTCGCTCGATCGTCCGTGATCCAACTGCGTTTCTCTTTGACGAGCCGCTCTCAAATTTGGACGCCGCCCTGCGGGTCGAGATGCGTTACGAGATCGCCAAGCTGCACCAAAGCCTTGGGGCGACGATGATCTATGTCACCCACGACCAGGTCGAGGCCATGACATTGGCCGACAAGATTGTGGTGCTGGAATTTGGCACCATCGCGCAGGTGGGGACACCACGCGAGCTTTATGAACGCCCAGCCAATCTGTTTGTGGCCCAATTCATCGGCTCCCCCAAAATGAATGTTGTGGACTGCACGACACGTGCTGGGAAATACAATCTCAAAGCCGGGCGCGGCGGTAGTTTCAATGGGGATCAGGACGCCACCCATATTGGTATCCGACCTGAACATGTCTCGATTGGTCCGCCGGGAGACGGCGCACTCGACGGCACGATCGATGTTGTTGAATACCTTGGGGCAGATTGCTTCATAATCCTCGATTGCGGGCCGGTTGGACAGTTGACGGTTCGGGTCGAGGGGGAAACCCCTTTAAAGCCTGGCGAGACAGTAGGCTTACTATTCCCAGAAGATCGTCTGCACTTCTTTGATTCTGCGGGCCTCGCTGTTCGATAAAAAAGGCTTTAAAAACATGGGTATGATCAGGCTGCGATTGCCTTGCAGAACATGATCGGTGAAAAGCTTCGGACATAAGACCGCTAAGATCAGAGGCTATTCACATGATCCGTCACATCGTTCTGACCAAATTCAAACCGGATACGAGTGAGGACACGATTGCCGCGATCTACGCGGGTCTCGCCGCTCTCACAGACAAACTGACAGGGGCGTCCAATTTCACAGGTGGACGATCAGAGAGCCCTGAACAGATCGAGCGCGGGTATATGCACGGTTTTGTGGTTGATTTCGATGATTGGAATGCGCTGAAAGCATACGCAGAGAATGCCGAGCACAAGGCGCTGGGCGCCCAGTTGGTCGAGAATGCCGTTGGTGGGATCGACGGCATTCTCGTGTTGGATATCAACGTTTGAAGTCTCGCTCTCGCTGACGCGTGCTCCTTGCACGAAAGACTGCAGGCCGCGCCCGTTGCGTGCATCTTTCAAGTCGAAAAATCAGGCCTCTTCCTCCAAGGGCGGGAAGCGATAGCGCGCAGTTGCGGCAGCCCAATCCATGTGATTGCGCACATATTCCTGGGTGGCATCACGCGGCGGATTGTAATCCCAGGCCTCTCCGGCGCCAGCTTGCATGGCGGCATGAAGTTTAAACCGCGATTGCTGCGTCATGATGATCTTGTCGCGGAGGGCTGCGCTATCCCAACGTGCAAAGACCTCTGCAGCAAATGCCTCAACCATGTCCCCGTAAGCTGGATCACCAGCAATATTGCGCAGCTCGTGGGGATCTTCGGTCAGATCGTAGAGCTGTGGTGGATCAACCTCGCAGTGAATGTATTTGAAGCGCCCGCGACGGATCATGAAGACAGGCCACGGCGTCATCTCTGCGCAATATTCTCCAATGGCTTCGTCGATGGGATCTGCCTCTCCCCGGGCCAAGGGCATCAGCGAACGCCCATCCACCGGCTCACCCAATATCGCATCGGACCCTCCCGCGATGTCCACGAACGTCGGCAGGACATCAATCAAGGAACATGCGTTTTGGGCCACGCCGTGCGTCACTCCGGGCCCTCCCATGATGAGCGGTATGCGCGCGGAATGTTCAAAGAAGTTCATCTTAAACCATAATCCGCGCTCACCGAGCATGTCCCCGTGATCCGCGGTCACGATGACAATGGTGTTCTCGGTCTCGCCCATCTCTTCCAGGGTTTTGACCAGCTCGCCCACCTTGCTGTCGAAATAGCTGGTATTGGCATAATAGGCCTGACGCGCCGCGCGGATTTCATCCATCGTCAAGGGTTTGTCACTGGCCTCGATCGCATCCATCACCCTGCGGCCGAAGGGATCATGATCATCTGGGCCCATCTCGACCACGGGCATGTCGATCTCGTCATCAGAATAGAGATCCCACCATTCAGGCCGCGCCACATACGGATCATGGGGGTGAATGAAACTGGCAATCAGGCAGAACGGGCGACTGTCGCCAAGCGTCCGATCCCGCGCCCGGTCCATCAGCCAACGCTTTGCCGCAAATCCAACCTCGTCATCATAATCAATCTGATAGGTCGCCTGCGCCATACCGCTTTCCTGCACGGTGGCCATGTTGTGATACCATTTGTCGATGCGCGTCTCGTGGTTCAGCCAATCGGGCGTCCATGCAAAGTCTGCCGGGTAAATGTCGGTCGTCACGCGATCCTGAAACCCGTGTTTCTGGTCTGGACCCACAAAGTGCATCTTGCCTGACAGGCAGGTGCGATACCCCAGTGATGTCAGGTAGTGCGCAAAGGTCGGCACGCTGGCCCGCAATTCGGTTGCGTTGTCATAAGATCCTGTGCGGCTCACAAATCGCCCGGTCATGAACGCGGCACGCGAGGGGGAGCACAGCGGCGAATTACAATAAGCCGCATCAAACCGCATGCCACGCGCGGCAAGCGCATCCATATGCGGGGTTTTCACCACTGGGTGCCCGTAGGCCCCCGTGAAGTGCGGTGCGAGCTGATCGGCCATGATCAGCACGATATTGGGTTGGGTCATGATGATGTCCTTTGAAGTCCGGAAAACCTGGGCGTCAAAGCTCCGCCGGAGGCGGTTGAAACTGCATCTGTTTGCGGTGCGGCCATTTCATGGTGTCAGGTTTGCACAGGCATTGGGTGCCAGTCCATGGACGTGTGCAGATGCTATCTGGGCTTTGCCGATCCGCCAAACGCACCCCGGATTTGGCTTTGCAGAACACGGAGGCGGTGCAATTACATCCGCAAAACAGCCTCAGAACCGGAAAGCGTGCTTGCTAATAGTCGCATGGCCTCTCAAAGTGCCCGAAGCGAGAGGGCGCGAACCACACGAGTTTGGTCCGTCCGCGTGAAGATTGAGGCACACGTGAAAAAAATCAAATTTTTAGATGCCTCTCTGGGTGACACATCACAAAAGCACCCACCGATACCAACCGGGAGAAAATAATGAAAAAACTGATCTTTGCATCGACGATTGCAGCGGGCGCTGCATTCGGAACGAGCGCGGCTGCAGATTGTGGCGAAGTCTCCATTTCCGAGATGGACTGGGCCTCGTCGGCCGTTGTGACCTACGTCTCCAAATTCCTCATGGAACAAGGCTACGGATGCACTGTCACGCTCGTCCCAACATCGACGACCCCTGCGGTCGCGTCTTTGGCCGAAACGGGCGAGCCTGACATCGTGACCGAGCTTTGGGCGGCGTACACCCCTGCGTATTTTGACCTCAAAGACCAGGGTAAGGTCGTCGAGCTGGCCAATGTGCTTGTCGATGGCGGTGTCGAAGGCTGGTGGATTCCACAGTATCTTGCAGATGAGCACCCAGAGCTGACCACGATCGAAGGTATCATGGCGAACCCTGAACTGGTTGGTGGACGCTTCCATGATTGCCCGGATGGTTGGGGCTGCAACTTCACCAACAATTCCAACCTGATTGCCTCAGGCTTGCTTGATGCAGGGATCGAGCGGTTCCAGCACGGGTCAGGCGAAACCCTCGCAACCGCGATTGCAGCGGCCTACGCAGATAAGGAGCCATGGTTCGGTTACTATTGGGCGCCGACTTCCGTGCTGGGGTCCTACCCAATGGCGCAGGTCGACATGGGCGACTACAACGAGGAAGCGCATAACTGTAACGTGACGGATGATTGCGCAACGCCTGCGATGTCGTCCTATCCAACAGCGATCGTTCTGACCGTTGCCACCACGACCTTTGCAGACGAAGAGCCTGAAATCGCTGAGCTGATGTCGAATGTTCAGTTTACCAACGCTCAGATGAACGAGATCCTTGCATGGCAGGACGGGCAGGGCGCCTCTTACGAAGAAGCGGCCGTATACTTCCTGACCAACTACAATGATATCTGGGGATCCTGGCTGAACGACGAAGCGCGCGGCAAGCTGTCGGCACTGCTTCCATAAACGACTGAACTTGAGCTGGCCGCGCGGGGCGCCCCCTGCGCGGCCTTCTCTGAAGCTAGGCAGCGGGGGAACATATGGCGGCCTACGAAAAAGTCTTCGACACATTGGGGCTTCGCGAATGGTGCGACGCAGAAAAAGAAGAAGCGCCGATGTCCATGGCGCAGCTTCTGGCGCAAGCCCAGGGCGAGGAAGGTGCCGCAGCAGATGCGCCAATATTGCCCTTTCCTTCACTCGACGTGCTGCACGAAGCCTGCGCCCAAATCGGACAGACCCGTGATCTGACCGAAGGGCTGGAACGTGGCTTCCTGTCGATCCGCAATGAACTGAAATTCGTGCTCGACCCGCTGACCCAACCGCTCAGCTGGGCTCTGGACGGCACCCTTTACGTGTTTGAAAGCGCCCCGTGGTGGATCATGATCCCGATCCTCGTGATCGTGTCCTGGTTTGCCAGCCGATCGCGCGGTGTGACGGCTTTCGTGGGACTGGTGCTGCTCTTCTTTGCAGCGATCGATCACTACGACGTGGCAATGCAGACAATGGCAATCGTGTTTGTCTGTACGGGCCTTTCCGTGCTGTTTGGGGTTCCCATTGGCATCGGCATGTCCAAGTCGAACACGGCGCAGCGCATAATCATACCCATTCTCGATTTGCTGCAGACGCTTCCAACGTTTGTTTACCTTATCCCGCTGATCTTCCTGTTCTCAGTGACCGAGTCCAAGCTCTACGGGATCGCGATCATTCTTTATGCCATCGTTCCCGTTATCCGCCTGACAGACCTAGGTATACGTCTCGTAGACAAAGATGTGATCGAGGCGGCGAATGCCTTTGGCATGAACGCACAACAAAAGCTCACGCGGGTTGAGTTGCCCTTGGCGCTGCCTAACATCATGGCTGGCGTAAACCAAACGATCATGATGAGCCTTGCGATGGTGGTGATTGCCTCGCTGGTGTCCGCACCGGGGCTTGGTGTGCTCGTGCTACGCGGAATTCGAAACCTCGAACTGGGCGTCGGTATTGTGGCTGGCCTTGGGATCGTCCTTTTGGCAGTGATCCTTGATCGCGTCTCCAAAGCTGCCTTGTCGCGTGTCGACAAACAGCGCGGCCATCATTGAGGGCGATGAGATGACAGCCAAAGTAGCCATCAAAGAGCTCTACAAGATCTTCGGCCAGCGCGACAAAGAGATGGTCCAGCTGGTCAAGGACGGCATGGACAAACCGACATTACTTGACCAGCACGGCCATGTGCTCGGCCTGCAGGACATCAGCGTCGATATGCAAGCCGGCGAAATCACGGTGATCATGGGGCTTTCGGGGTCAGGAAAATCAACCCTGATCCGCCACCTAAACCGACTGATAGAACCAACCGCAGGCGAGATCCTCGTCGATGGTCAGGACGTGATGAAGCTCGGCCAGGCTGACCTACGGGCATTGCGCCAAAAGCAAATGTCCATGGTGTTCCAGAAATTTGCGCTTCTGCCGCATCGGACCGTGCTTCAAAACGCTGAAATGCCCTTATCGGTTCAGGGTCTGGATGCCGATACGCAGGAAAGGGATGCCCGGAAGTGGCTCGATCGCGTGGGGCTTGCCGGGTTTGAAGATCGATTTCCCGCCCAGCTATCGGGCGGAATGCAACAACGTGTCGGGATTGCGCGGGCCCTGACCGCCAACACCGACATCATGTTGATGGATGAAGCGTTTTCCGCGCTCGATCCGCTCATTCGGACCGACATGCAGGACTTGCTGCTCGAGCTTCAAAAAGAACTGCACAAGACAATCGTCTTTATCACCCATGACCTGGACGAAGCGCTGAAACTCGCTGACCATCTGGTGATCCTGAAAGACGGGGCGATCGTGCAGCAAGGAGAGCCACAACACATCCTTCTAAACCCGAACGATCCCTACATCGAAGACTTCGTCAGTGACATCAACCGCGCCCGCGTGCTTCGGGTTCGTTCGATCATGGAGCCTGTTGATCGGGACAGCTTTGATGGGGATGTGGATGCCGATAGCAGCCTCGAACGGCTGATTGCGCAGTCCGACGGTGATACCGGTCTTGTCTATCGCGTCATGCAAGACGGCGCGCAAATCGGACAGTTGAACATGAAGCAGCTTGTGAAAGCTTTGGTTCCACGCGCCCGAAGCGATGCGAAGGGGGCAAGCAGCCCCAAATAGACCCCGTTAAAGGATCTTGAACCGATCCCGGATCGTGCGATCTTGTGCGCGGGTTAGGTACTCTGGTGTGTGTTCCGCCAGAATATTCTGCGCCTTTTCCTTGGCACGGTCCCAGGCTTCCCTAGATCCCGCTTCCGCCCAGGTGCGGGGTTCTTCGCGGTCGGCCAATGGTGGATAGAAATGATCCCGCTCCATGGCCTCATAGGTATGCTGTCCGCCAAGGAAATGACCCTCACCCAACACAGCCTCGCAAATTGTATCAAAGCCGAGTGTTTCCTCATTTACTTCGACACCGCGCAGCATCCGGTAGGTGTGGGCATGCATTTCGTCGTCCAGAACAAAGGCTTCGAAACTCGCCCCCAAAAGTGCCGAGGTCATCCCCGAGCTTTCATAAATCAGGTTGCCGCCTGCTAAAGCCGCTGCCAGCGAGGTCATGGCTTTCTCTGCCCCGTACTGCGCATCGATTGCCTTGGCATCCGCCATAGACGCGGCCACGCCCGATGGCAGACCCAGCCAATTGGACAGCTGCGCCGAGGCTGCGTTGACCAACGCGGTCTCGCCCCCACCTCCGGCAAATGCGCCTGTGCGCAGATCAATGATGAAGGGCCAGTTGGAGAACACCATTGGGAACCCGGGGCTGATTGCATGGACCATGACAAGGCTCGCGAGCGTTTCTGCAAGCGATTGCGCGAGCAATCCGGCTAGGGTTGCCGGCGCCGTCGCGCCGCCTTGCGCTGCCGTGATACAGGACATGGGGATGTTATGACGGACACATTCGTAGACAACATCCACCGCGTCCTCGCCGTAGCGAAGCGGAGAGATGACCGGGCTGATATGTGCTTTCAAAAACGGGCGTTTGGAAAATGCGCCTGTACCACCTGCAACAATATCCAGCATCTCGACGATCGGGGCGACATGCTCGGCAAGGGTGAACGATGTCGCCACCGGTTTGGTTGTGTTGCGCACCAGCGCGTAGGCGGTGTTCATGTCCAGATCGAAATTATTCGGTACATCGGTCGCCACACAGCAACGCGTGAACCACGCCACATTCGTAAGCTTGTCCTGAAGACGCGTGAAGTCATGCAGATCGCGCAAGGTCGACGGCCGGTAGGTTCCGGTGACCATGTCCAACGTCTGCACTGCAGCGCCGCCCGTGCCAAAATAAACCTTGTCGCCTCCGACCTCGATCGTCCGCGTCTCGTCGCGCCCATGCAGCGGAAAAGTTTTGGCGGCCCGTGCAATGGCGTCTTCAACCAAGGCGCGCGGAAAGAGCACGCGGCCCTGATCACCTTGTTGAGCGCCGGCGCGCAACAGGTCGTCTCGTAATCGGTCTGGAACGTCGCCCATGCCAAGCTTGGCAAGCAAATCCAGTGCCACGCCAAATATCCGACTGCATTCCTGTTCCGTAAGAGGTTTGTATACCCCGCCAACTTGCCCGGGAGGGCAGGGCGCAAAAGCCGATTTTTTCGCCCGTTCGACGTGTTTGCCACGGCGTCCCTGTCGTTTGGTCGGATTGCTGTCCATCAAGGCCTCAGTACTCGGTCAAGACGAGGCCTCCACAGTTTTACCAACCAATCAAGTGTTTTGCGAAATCTGGGTCCGTTTCATAGGGTCCGTCTGCGTAGCTTTCGAATGTCTCTCAGGATTTCGGACGCACGCGCGCGGCACTTTTGTCTGCGAAGGCTGCCAGGCGCGCGCGGGCCTCTGGCTGCGTGTTCACCACCCCTGCAACGACGGCTTCGGCATAGGCCGCGTCCAGGGCAGACATATTCTGCATGTGGCTCACGGCCGAGCAGATCGCAAAGTTTGACAAGGGCAGGTTTTGCGCGACGCGCTCGGCCAGCTCAAGCGCCTTGTCATAGCTTGACCCTTCGACAATGTACTGCGCCAGTCCAAGGTCATGTGCTTCCTGTCCCTGATAAACCCGTCCTGTCAGCATCATGTCGATCATGCGGGATTTTCCAACGAGATCAGTGACACGAATGGTTGCCCCGCCCCCTGTAAAGAGACCGCGCTGACCCTCGGGCAGGGCAAAATAGGTGGACGGGTCCATGACCCGGACATGGGCCGAGCTTGCAAGCTCAAGACCGCCCCCGACAACCGCGCCCTGCAAGGCTGCGATCACGGGCACGCCGCCGTATTCCATCTTGTTGAAAGCCTCATGCCACCTCAGACACACATGCATGAAGTCAGCCGGACTACGATCCGCGTCGTGATGCTCGATCAAATCAAGACCTGCGCAAAAATGATCTCCGGCCCCCGCAAGGACAACCGCACCTACACCTGCGCGCGGCGCATCCGAGAAAAACCGCACCAGTTCTTCGATCGTCTCCAGATCGAGCGCGTTGCGTTTTTGCGGCCGGTTCAGCGTGACGATCCAAATGCCGTCCTCACGGGGCTCGATCTTCAGGTTCCGGAAGCTGTCGGGATCTATGGTCAGGGGCATGGGCGCTCCAGCTGTTGGATCAGTGTCGTTTCTTGCTTTTGGCGGACATCACTGCGTGCGCAAGTTGCTTGGTATAGCTCTCAAGGCGATTCAGCGTGTTTTTTGCCGCCTGCGTGTCCCGCGCCCGCAGCGCCTCGGTTAATTCCGAGTGGATCTCGATGATCTGAGCGCGCGAACGGGCCGTAAATGTGATCATGTTCATCAGGGGCTGCATTGCTTCGATGGAGCCTGACAATTGGTAGGACAACACAGGGTTGCAGGCTGCATCCACCAAGGCACGGTGAAAGGTCACGTCGGATGCACAAAAGGCTTCGTCAGATAAATCCGCGTCCGACTGACGTGCAATTTCTCGCTCCATGATATCGAGATGTGCGTCCAGACGCCGTTCCACCGCCATTGATGCACAAGCCCGTTCCAAGGCAAACCGCGCCTCGCAGGCGGTATCAAAACTCACCTCGTTCATGCTTAGCAGCAGGGTCGAGGTGGTGATCAGCTGCTCGCGGGCATCATCATAGGACAACCGATTGACAAAGGCGCCTCCAAACGCGCCGCGCTGCGTGCGGATCAGCGATTGGGCCGCAAGTCGTTTCAAGGCTTCGCGGATCGTAGATCTAGAAACATCAAACTGTTCAGCGAGATCGGATTCTGAAGGCAGACGCTCGTCGACGATCATCGCGCCAGAGATGATAGAGTCACGGATAGCTTCAGCGATTTGCGCCGAAAGATCGGCTGGATTGTCATGATCAATTTTCATTTGTCAGACATTTAAAAGTCTGACATTTAAAATGCAACACGGGAGGGCGCATGATCGCAGATCGAATCCGGTCTATGTTGGGGCTGCATTGGTTGATGCTGTTCGCCATGATCTTAGGATCATGGGGACTGCTCTATGCCATGGCCATCCCAGCTGATCTGCGGGATGCCTCGCTGGTCTTCGGGTCCGATTTCTGGATCGCACTGTGCACGATCACGCCGGATGCGGCAGGGTTTGTGCGTGTCGCACTGATGTGGCTTTTGATGTCTACGGCGATGATGTTGCCGACGGCCCTACCTGCCTTTGCAGCCTATGATGATCTCTCGGCCGGGGGCGCCGAGACTGACCTGCGAGGCCTCGTTTTGGGATTTGTCACCATTTGGGGCGGGTTCGCGCTGCTCGCTGCGTTTTTGCAGATGGTTCTACTGCGGTACGATCTGGTGTCGAGTTTCGGAGACAGCCGATCGGGCCTGCTTTCAGCACTGCTTTTGGCGGTCGCGGGTGCTTACCAGTTCACAGCGCTCAAGGAGGCGTGCCTCAGCAAGTGTCGCGCCCCGGTGATCTTTTTCATGCAGCATTGGGGCGAAACACCGCTGCGGCTGGGGCTGCGCCTTGGAGCAACTTGTCTTGGGTGTTGCTGGGCCTTGATGCTTCTGGCTTTTGTCGGCGGCGTCATGAGCCTTGCCTTTATGGGGCTCGCAACCCTTATCATGACACTTGAAAAATTGCCCGATATCGGGCGCTGGCTCAGCCAACCTCTCGGCTTCGCACTTCTGGGCGGGGCAGGGTGGATGCTGACCACGAGTATTTGACACACACCGACGGGAGAACGCGTTATGGCATTGGACGGTGATATCGGAACAGTCCCTTGGACGATGAAAGGGGAACTGATCCTCAATTGTAACTGTACGGTATTTTGCCCCTGCGTAATTTCGCTGGGCCAACACCCGCCCACCGAAGGGCACTGCCAGACTTGGGGCGGGGTACGGATCGACGAAGGCCATTACGGTGATATCGATCTCTCTGGCCTGAATCTCGGCCTGATGATCGAAATCCCCGAGCGCATGGCGCGCGGCAACTGGAAGGTTGCGCTTTTTGTAGATGATCGCGCCAGTGATGAAGCCTATGAGGCGCTCGTCAACATCATGTCCGGAAAGGCGCGTGGCACCACAGGGCTCTTTTCAATCCTCGTGGGTGAATTCCTTGGCGCGGAAAAGCAGCCGGTATCTTACGAAAACGAAGGCAAGACCCGCCGCCTTGTTGTGGGCAAGAAGATCAAGGGCGAAGTGGTCCCGGTTGATGGCAATGACCCCGACAATGACCTCGTCGTGACAAACACTAAATACTGGATGGGCCCGGACATCACCGTGGCGACAGCAAACCAGGGACGCCTGCGGGCTTTCGGTCGCGTCTGGGATTTCGAAGGTCGGTCCGCAGAGATTTGCCAGATCGACTGGCACGGCCCAAGATAAGCGCCGTCTCAAGGAGGGGAGGACGCCATGCAGATCCATTTCAACAACAGTGGAAAAGTGGGTGCAAACTACGTGCCCCTTTCGCCCATTTCGCACCTGAACCGGGCTGCGGCGATCCATGGCCCACGTGAGGCTGTGGTCTACGGCAAAATCCGGCGCACATATACCGAATTCAACGCAAGGATACGTGCGGTCGCGGGCGCGCTTCAGGCGCGTGGGATCGGCAAGGGGGATACCGTCTCTGTCATCTGCCCCAACATCCCCGAACTCTATGAACTGCACTACGCTGTTCCGATGATCGGCGCAGTTCTCAATACGATCAACACACGGCTCGAGGCCGAAACAATCGGCTATATTTTGGGTCACGCCGACAGCAAGCTGGTCATCACCGACAGTGCGTATTCCAGCCTCGTACATGCGGCCTTCGACATTCTGGGTACGACACTTCCCCTCGTTTCGATCCATGACCCGCAAGGCCCAGACGCGGGGACACCAGGGGACAGCGATTATGACACCTTACTCGAAGGTCCCAGCTTTGACGGCGACGGGATGCCCGAAGACGAATGGGACGCGCTGGCGCTGAACTACACCTCTGGCACGTCCGGTCGGCCAAAGGGCGTGGTCTACCACCACCGGGGTGCGGCACTCATGGCTCTGGGAACGTCCACAGGCTGGACCTTTCCGCACTATGCGTCCTACCTCTCCGTCGTTCCGATGTTCCACTGCAATGGCTGGTGCCACCCTTGGATGCTTCCGCTCGTTGGTGCCAAGATGGTCTTCACGCGCGACCCGGTTCCGGAGCGTATCTTTGACGCGATCGAGGCTGAGAATATCACCCATATCGGAGCTGCCCCGATTATTCTGCAGATGCTGGCCGAAAGCCCCGCGGCTCCGGCAGCCCCGTTCGATCCGCCACTGAATGCGTTCACCGCGGGTGCGCCTCCACCCCCCGCTATTCTGGAAAAGACCCGCAAGATGGGGATGGAGGTCATGCAGGTTTACGGTCTGACCGAAACCTATGGGCACATTTCGCAATGCCTCTGGCAGGAAGAGTGGGATGACCTCAGCCCGTCCGAGCAAGCCGAAATGCAGGCCCATCAGGGGGTGACCTTCCCGATGGTCGAAGAGATCGCTGTTTTCGACCGCGAGACGGGCGAACGCGTCCCGATGGATGGCGAAACTCAGGGCGAGATCGCCATTCGTGGCAACACGGTCATGAAAAATTACTACAAGAATGAGGAAGCGACGGCAGAGGCATTCATGGACGGATGGTTCTGGTCAGGGGACGCGGCCGTGGTCCATGCAAATGGCTATGTGCAGATCCGTGACCGTCTGAAAGATGTGATCATTTCGGGTGGCGAGAACATCTCTTCTGTCGAAGTGGAGGCCGTGCTCTACCGTCATGACGATGTTCAGGCCGCAGCGGTCGTCGCCAAACCGGATGCGAAATGGGGCGAGGTACCTTGCGCCTACGTGGAGCTGCGCGAAGGCGCATCTGCGTCGTCCGAAGACATAATGACCTTCTGCCGGGGGCACCTGGCTGGTTTCAAATCCCCCAAAGCGGTTGTGTTTGGCGAGCTGCCAAAAACCGCCACGGGAAAAATTCAGAAATTCAAGCTGCGCCAGGCGGCGCGGGAAGAAGGATAACGCAAGATGGCAATGCTTTCGCCGTCCCGGCGCTTGCGCCGGACCCCGTTTTCTCAGGGCGTCGAAGCCCAGGGGGTAAAAGGGTACACGATTTACAACCACATGCTCTTGCCGACAGTGTTCGAGAGCGTCGAGGCGGATTATCGGCACCTGAAAGACCATGTTCAGGTCTGGGATGTGTCCTGCGAGCGTCAGGTTGAACTGCGCGGGCCCGATGCGATGCGTCTGATGCAAACGCTGACCCCGCGCGATCTGCGGGGCATGCTTCCGGGGCAGTGTCTCTATGTGCCCATCGTTGATGAAACCGGTGGCATGCTGAACGACCCTGTTGCGGTCAAGATCAGTGACGAGCGCTTCTGGATTTCGATTGCGGACAGCGACTTGCTCTTGTGGGTGAAGGGCATCGCCAATGCGTATCGCTTCGAGGTCATCGTGGATGAACCCGATATCAGCCCGCTGGCGATCCAGGGCCCCAAGTCCGACGAACTGGCGGCGCGGGTCTTTGGGGAAGACATTCGCACCCTGCGGTTCTTCCGCTACGGCTATTTCCATTTCGAAGGCCATGACGTGCTCATCGCGCGTTCGGGGTTCTCCAAGCAGGGTGGGTTCGAGATCTATGTCGAAGGCACTGATCTCGGCATGCCGATCTGGGACGCGCTGTTTGAGGCGGGTAAGGATCTGAATGTCAGGGCTGGCTGCCCCAATGGGATCGAACGTGTCGAAGGCGGTTTGCTGTCTTACGGCAACGATATGAACCGGGACAACACGCCTCATGAATGTGGTCTTGGCCGGTTCTGCAACACACAGACCGCCATGGGCTGCGTAGGGCGCGATGCGCTTTTACGCGTGGCCAAGGATGGCCCGATCCGCCAGATCCGTCCGATTGCAATCAAAGATCGGATCGCCCCATGTGACCGTGCCTGGTCGATCATGGATCGAGATCGCAAGATTGGTCAGATCACATCGGCCGCATGGTCCCCGGATTTCGACTGCACCGTTGCGATCGGGATGGTGCGCATGACCCATTGGGATCCGGGCACAGAACTGCGGATCGAGACCCAAGAGGGCCCCGTTACAGGCATCGTGCAGGAACAGTTCTGGATCTAAAAGCTGCGGGGCGCCTAAGAACGTCCCGCATTATCTCGTTCACTGCACCATCGCGTCACTCCACGCGCTTAGAAACGCCTCGCGATTGAGCCGATCAAGATAGACCAGCAACGCAGGGCCCAATCGGATGGGGCCGTATGTCGAGGATTCAGGCTGATCCGCCGCCCCAAGCGGTGGCAAAACCCAGGCGTCTGGCGTCTGTCGAAGCCCTTCGCGCAGCAATCGGTCGAGAAAAAGGGCGGCGCCTTCTGACTGCGTCGCCGTCCGCGGAATAAACGCGGTGCGCAGCATAACCGTCGAATAATCCTCAAGCTCGAGGATTTCCAAGCGATCATCTCGCGCAATCCGCTCGACCGCGTAGGATCCAAGGACGTTATAGGCCATGACCAGTCGGCCTGATGCGACATCGTCAATCATCTGTGCGGAACAACAATAGAGCGCCGCGCGCTGCTGTCCCATAAGTTCCGAGAGGCGCCAGAAGGTGTCCGAGTTCCGGGCTTCTTGGGTCGCAAAGAGGTACCCAAGCCCACTGACCCGAATGTCATAGGTTCCGACCGAGGCATCAAAAATATCCGGATGCGCCCGTAAAAGTGCGATCAACTCCTGCCGCGTTTGCGGCCGTTCCAGCCCTTCGAAACGCGCCCTTGAAATCACGGCAACCGCAGGCTCAGCAGTGAAGGCAAAAACCTGATCACGCCATCTGGCCCAGGCAGGCAAAGCGTCCGTCACATCAGATTGGTAGAGCTGGGCATATCCGTCATTTGCCAGTTGGAATTGCAGATCCATCGCCGAGGAAATCGCGATATCAAACGCCGCCCCCGAACGGATCGCATTATGCACTTCGGTGCTCGATGCAACATAATAGTCGATGCCGATCTCGGGCTGTTCTTGCTGAAGCCGCAGAAGGAAAGGCTCGAACACATCAAGATCGGCTGTTGAGATCACCCGGACCATGTCGGGACCGGTTCCGGGATATTGCCTGCGGTCTTCGATCTCGAAAGCGCCCAAGGGCAAGCTCGCAAGAACGTAAGCTATGGCAGCGCTCAGGCTGCGGGTAAGATCAACGCGACGCATGCCCCGGCTCCATCTTCAGGGGTTGAAAGCTCCAGGCGCCCGGCATGGGCCTGAAGCACTTCCTCGGCAATCGTCAGGCCCAAACCAGAGCCCACAATCTTTTCCACGTTTCGTCCGCGCCGAAAGCGACCCGTCAATTCGGGCAAGGGCTCGCCCGAGAAGCCGCGCCCATAATCGCGCACCATCAGCCGCCAAGTCGCCTCATCGCGCGTTAGCGAAACCATAATTTCCGTTTCTTCAGGCGAATACTTCACCGAATTATCAAGCACGTTTCGCAACGCACTTTCGAGCAGGATCGCATCCCCGCGCACCAGCGCATCTTCCGCGGTATCCAAACGGATCGAGATGTCTTTCATTTCTGCCGTGGGTCTCAACGACGCGGTCACGCGCGCGGCCAGCTCGCCCAGATCAACACGTTCCTGTGCCAGCGCGTCGGCCCGAAAACTTACGGTGGCATGATCCAGCAACTGGCTCGCAGACCGCGAACTTTCATCCACCGCACGGATCACCCGGCGCAGCATCTCCCGCTCGCTGTCTTTTTCGACCGTGTGCAGGGCAAGTTCGGCTTGCGCCCGGACTGTGGCAAGGGGGGTGCGCACGCGGTGGGCGGCCTCGGCAATGAACTCTTCGGAGCGTCGGATCGACTGTCCCAGGCGTTCCATCAACCGGTTCAGAGAGCTCTGAAGCGGTTCAAGTTCATCCGGGACGCGCCGTCTTAAGGGCCGCAAATCTGAAGGCCCCCGCCGGGTCACGGCCTGTGCAAAGCTGTTGAGGGGTTGCAACGAACTGCGCGCTGCAAACGCGCTCAAACCAACGGCAAGAGCAAAGAACGCAACAGACAGAAGGCCTGCGGTACGTGACAGGCCCAAGCCAATTTCGGCAACGCCTGCCCGGGTTTGTGCGACACTGACCATCACCGGTACCGGTTGTTGTCCGGCAAGAACGGTCCTGCGAACCGTGACCATGCGGACCGGATCGCCCCGAAACTCCAGCGTGCTCACCACAACATCAGAGGGGCTTTGCGGCAGCGTAGGCGGGATCAGGTCGTCGTACCCGGTCAGCACCGTTCCGTCGGCAGCAACACGGTAGAACACGCGGTCTTCGCCAATTGCACCCAGCATGGCAAATGCGGAATAGGGCAGCTCTAGACGGATAACACCTTGTTCGCTGCGTAAAGCTTCCGCAATCGTGGTGGCTGACGCGACAAGAATGTTGTCCTGTGTACGTTCCGCCGCCTCGCGGGCAAAGCTCGACACCATCCACCATGACAGAACCGCAAGAACGGCTGCGATCAAGGCAAGCAGCAGCGTCAAACGCTGCCCGATCGATCGCCAGACCATGGATGGTGGAGATTTTCGGCTCATGGCGTGACCATCCTGTAGCCCACGCCCCTCACCGTTTCGATCTGAACACCGGTTTCCGACAAGCGTTTGCGCAGGCGTCCGATATAGACCTCGATGGCATTTTCAGACACCTCGGCATCTTGCGAAAACAGCCGATCGAGCAGTTGCGATTTCGACAGGATCTGCCCCTGATTTCGGGCAAAGACCTCCAGAAGACGTAATTCGCGATTTCTGAGCGGCTGACTTTCCCCCGCATGCGTCAGCGTTCCCGACGAGGGATCAAATTGCGCTGTGCCCAGCGGAATGACCGTTGGCGCAGGTGTCCCGCGCCTGCGAAGGACTGCACGGCAGCGCGCTTCCAACTCACCAAAATCAAAAGGCTTTGTCAGATAATCATCCGCGCCCAGATCAAGGGTATCGACCCGGTCCGACACCTGACTGCGCGCCGTCAGAACGATAACGGGAAGCCGCTCGGTCGTCCGTGTCTCGCGCAAAAAGCTGCGCCCGTCTCCATCGGGAAGCATGACGTCGAGCAACATCAGATCATACTCGGCCACAGCCAGCCAATCACGGGCTTCACCAAGCGTGCTGGCATGATCGACGGCGTGCCCGTCTAGCGACAGCCGCGCGACGATTGCATCGCCAAGCTCAGCGTTATCTTCGACCAGCAAGAAGCGCATGACATCCTTCCTCCGCCCCATTCGACTTTCTGACTTATGGTGTCAGGCTTGTGTCAGGTTGGTGTGCGGTAAAGGGACCATGGGCGGCGGAGGACCGCCTTGTCAAATGGGAGGAATACCAATGAAATTCAGCATGACCCGCCGGGTCGTGATGGCGGCGGCTGCCGCCACGCTCGCATTCGCAAACCCCGGTCTGGCCGGTGGCCATCAAGTTCTCGAAGAAGTTCACTTCCTGATTCCAGGCGGCGCAGGTGGCGGCTGGGACGGCACTGCACGTGGCACAGGTGAAGCGCTTACCGCGTCCGGCCTCGTCGGCTCTGCCAGCTACGAAAACATGTCTGGTGGCGGCGGCGGTGTCGCTATTGCGCACCTGATCGAAAACGCTGATTCCAGTGCCAACACCATGATGGTGAACTCCACGCCAATCGTGATCCGTTCGCTGACCGGTGTGTTTCCACAAAGCTTCCGTGACCTGACCCTCGTTGCAGGCACCATCGGCGACTATGCGGCGCTGGTTGTGAACACCGACAGCGACATCAATTCGATGGAAGACCTGATGGGCGCATACCGTGCAGACGGCATGAGCTTTGCCATCGGCGGTGGCTCGGTTCCAGGTGGCATGGACCACCTCGTGGCTGCGATGGTGATGCAGGCAGCTGGAGAAGATCCAACTGCGTTTAACTACATCCCATATGATGCTGGTGGTGCTGCAATGGCAGGCCTTCTGTCTGGCGAAATCCAGGCGCTTTCCACCGGTTTCTCGGAAGCCGTGGCGCTGGCCCAGCAGGGTGAAGTGCGTATCCTCGGTGTCACGTCGGATGAGCGCGTTGCCGCTTTTGACGCTGCACCAACCATGATGGAGCAGGGCCTCGACACCACGTTCGTCAACTGGCGTGGTTTCTTCGCGGCACCCGGTATCGATGATGCGCAGCTGGCCGCGTTCCAGGATGCGCTGACCAAGATGTACGAAACCGATGAGTGGGAAGAAGTACGTGCTCGCAACGGTTGGGTTAACATCCACAACAATGGCGATGATTTCCGTGCCTTCCTGGAAGACCAGGAAAAGGTGATCGGCGATCTGATGCGCGCTCTGGGCTTCCTCTAAGACGTCCAGAAGCTAAACGGACCGCCCTGCCATGCAGCGGGGCGGTCCACGACCAAAGTTCTTCAGGGAGGGGAGTTCATGGCGCTGGATCGCTGGATCGCGCTGATTTTCGTCGCATTTTGCTGCCTTTATGGCTACGCAGCCTTCTTCACGATGGATCAGCTCCTACCCCCTTTTATGCAACGTAACCCCGTCTGGCCGTCGACCTTTCCAAAGGTTTTGTCCGTGCTCGGGATCATCGTGGCCCTGATTGTGCTCCTAGGCGTCGAGAAATCGGATGCAACGGAGAAAGAGCCAAGTGCTGCCGACATCAATTACCGTCGCCTGCAGGATTACCACCTTGGCCAGACCCTGTTTCTTCTGGGCCTGATGGTGCTCTACGCCCTGATGTTGCGCCCTGCAGGCTTTTTGCTCGCCACCAGCGTTTTTCTGATCGCGGGCAGTGCGATCCTTGGCGAGCGCAAGCTTCACATCATGATCCCGGTTGCCGTGCTGGCCACCGGGGGCGTCTGGTATTTGGTGCAGGAGGTGCTTGGCATCTTCCTGCGTCCCTTCCCGTTCTTCATGGGGGTCTGAGCAATGCTTGAAGGAATTATGATTGGCCTCCAGGCCGCATTCTCAATCCAAAACCTTCTGATGGTCATTGCAGGCTGCCTAATCGGCACATTCATCGGCATGCTGCCGGGTCTTGGACCGATGTCCATCATTGCCATTATGATCCCGGTCGCGATCACGCTTGGAGATCCCGCCGCGGCGCTGATCTTGCTTGCGGGTGTCTACTATGGTGCCATCTTTGGCGGTTCGACCTCTTCCATTCTGCTCAATGCGCCGGGGGTTGCAGGGACTGTTGCCACCAGCTTCGACGGCTATCCGATGGCGCGAAAAGGGCAGGCGGGTAAGGCCCTTACGATCGCCGCGGTGGCCAGTTTCGCGGGGGGTACGATCGGTGCGATCCTTCTGATGATTTTTGCACCGGCCTTGTCGTCGGTCGCGCTGCTCTTCCATTCGGCTGAATACTTCGCGCTGATGGTGGTGGGCCTGTCGGCAATCGCCGCGTTCGCCGGGACCGGTCAGGTTGCCAAGGCGCTGATGATGACCATTCTCGGGCTAATCCTTGCCACAGTGGGTGAAGGTGCGTTGTTCAACATGCCGCGTTTCACGATGGGTCTGCTCGACCTTCAGTCTGGCATCAGCTTCATCACTCTGGCCATGGCCATGTTCGCTTTGCCCGAAGCCCTGTTTCTCGTGCTGAATCCTTTGCGCGGGGCCGGTGCTGCCGATGGTGAAAGCAACAAGATCACAAATCTGCGGTTCTCCCGGGAAGAGGGCAAATCGATGATCCCGGTGATCGGGCGACAGTCAATTCAGGGCTTCTTCATTGGGGTTCTGCCCGGTGCAGGGGCTACGATTGCGTCCTTCCTGGGCTACGCGGTCGAACGCAACATCGCGAAGGGCGAAGAGCAGGCTGAGTTCGGTAAGGGTTCTGTGAAAGGCCTCGCTGCGCCCGAAACGGCCAATAACGCTGCATGTACCGGGTCATTCGTACCGCTTCTCACATTGGGCATCCCGGGCTCTGGAACAACGGCCATCCTGCTTGGGGCTCTGATTGCCCTGAACGTGACCCCGGGTCCGCGCCTGATGATCGACACCCCCGAGATTTTCTGGGCTGTTATCATCTCGATGTTCATCGGCAATCTGGTGCTTTTGATCCTGAACCTGCCCCTCATCCCCTATATCGCCAAGATCCTTGCAATTCCGCGCAACTATCTGATCCCCTTTATTTTGTTCTTCACCTTGATGGGGGCCTATATCGGTCAGAACAACTCGACAGAGCTGCTGATCCTTGTCGGACTGGGCGTGATGGCCACGATCTTCCGGTTTGCGGACTACCCGCTGGCACCACTGCTGATCGGGTTCATCCTGGGAACGATGCTCGAAGACAACTTCTCGCGTTCCATGCAGCTCTACCGCGGTCTGGACTTCATCATCGAACGCCCGATGACCCTGGCGCTCCTTGTTCTTGCGATCTTGCTGGTGCTGTTGCCAAGCTTCCGGGCGCGCCGTGCGCGTGCGCGCGCACGTGGTGTGGCTGACGGCGATTGAGGGTCTTTCCCTCGTCCCGCCGGTTAATCCTGCTGGCGGGGCGGGCCAAGCGTTTGCCGCACCATGATTTCTGTGGGCAACTCAAGGCTGGATAAGGGCTCGTCGCCTTGCACCATCTGTATCAACATCCATGCCGCGCGCCGTCCCATTTCATTATGGGGGACATGCACCGTCGTGAGCGCGGGTTCCGCGAGCATGGCAAGCTCGATATCGTCAAATCCCGTGATTGAGATATCGGCGGGTGTCTGCAATCCCATCTCTTTCGCGGCCCGAAGCGCGCCAATTGCAAGAACGTCATTGCCACACATCACCACGGTTGGAGGCGTCTCCGCGCTCATAATTTCTCGGAAAGCGTCTCCGCCCGTCTTTAAACCGTAACTGGTTTCAACTATCGTCAGGTTCTTCGGGCTGATCCCTGCTTCTGCCATGGCGTCTTGCAAACCGCGCAAACGTTCGCGGGCCCGATCATTTGACGCTAGGACGGCTGAGATGAACCCAATGCGTTTATGCCCTTTTCCAATGACCAGTTGCGTCAGTCCATGCATCCCTGCAGCATTGTTGAACCCGATCGAAAGACGCTCTTCGTCCGGCGTGAACGCCCAGCACACCAAGGCTGGAACCGAACGTTTATCCAAGAAGTCAAAGACGTCTTGCGCCCGGTGATGGCCGATCAACAAAAGCGCATCTGCGCCCCGGGCGATCAGGGCGCGGATTTGTTCGGCTTCCAGATCCTCCTGATAAGATGAACTGGATACCAAAAGCGTGATCTTGTGACGCTGCAGTTCTTCCTGAAACGCTTGCAAGGTTTGCGCGAAGATGGCGTTGTCCATCGTCGGAATCACAGCGCCGAAAGTGTTCGTGCGTTTCGCTGCGAGGGATTGGGCGCTGAAATTTGGTGAATACCCAAGTTCGCGCACTGCACTCATAACGCGTTCACGTGTTGGGGCCACGACCAGGTCTGGCGAATTCAGGCATCGGGACACGGTCGCTGTCGAAACGCCGGCGTGACGTGCGACGTCTGCAAGCGTCGGTACCTGTGGGTTACGTTCGGTCGTGTTCATCTCACATCTTTCGTACTTAGGTCATATTGCGTCCTGGACCTTGCCATGGGGAAATTAGGATCAAATCGCACATTGCCAACACGGTACACGTGTCGCTCTTGCTTTCAGAAATGTAAGCGCTTACAATCGGTTCCCCCCACTTGACCCTCTCTGTGTGTAAATGTAAATAGCACAAAATATATCAAAAAACGAGGCAAAAAGTATCATTTTTTAATGCAAATGACGCTTGGCTTTGATTTCGTCATCGTTGGCGCTGCTGCAATAAGCTGCGTAATAGCCACTAGAATGTCTTTGGATCGCGACCGAAGGTTGTCTCTAAAAGATTGGGTAGGCCCGCCAAGCACGAGACGAACGAAAGCATAAACAACAGGGAGGGCTAGACTATGAGCGCGCACAGAAAAACTCGATGCTTGATCGCGTTAGGGCAGCCAGCAGGGCGCCTGCGTTCTCGTGGCCTGGCATGAAGCTTTTGATCGTTATCAGTCCCGCGAACACGACACACGTATTTTTAGACATTCACTAATTACAGGACACCTCAATGCCGAGAGAGTACCTTAAAAAAGCGCATCTGACCGCAACCAGCGATGCCTCCAATGTAAATGATATTGTTCAGGGCATCTTGGATGACATCGAAGCTGGCGGAGATGAAAAAGCGCTCGAATATGCCGCGAAATTCGACAACTACGACGGTAACGTTCTTCTGACACAGGAAGAGATCGATGCGGCCATCGCGCTGGTGCCCGAAAAGATCAAGCAGGACATCGCGTTTTCCCATGCCAATGTAAAACGCTTTGCCGAAGCGCAGAAAACAACCCTTCAGGACGTCGAGGTTGAGGTCATCCCCGGCCTGATCGCCGGTCAGAAAACAATCCCTGTGGATGCTGCGGGTTGCTACATCCCTGGTGGGCGCTACAGTCACATCGCCTCTGCAATCATGACCGTCACCACCGCGAAGGTCGCGGGCTGCAAACACATTGTTGCCTGTTCGCCTCCACGACCCGGTGTGGGTGTCGCACCTGCGATCATATATGCTGCGCATATCTGTGGTGCTGACAAGATCATGGCCATGGGCGGGGTGCAGGGCGTTGCATCTATGACCTTCGGGCTTTTCGGCCTTCCCAAAGCCAACATTCTCGTTGGTCCCGGCAACCAGTTCGTCGCAGAAGCCAAGCGCATCCTGTTTGGCCGCGTCGGTATCGACATGATCGCAGGACCAACCGACAGCCTGATCCTCGCGGACAAAACCGCAGATCCCATGGTTGTGGCCACCGACCTCGTTGGTCAGGCCGAACACGGATACAATTCTCCTGTCTGGCTCGTCACGGACGACCGCACGCTGGCAGAAGAGGTCATGCGTCTTGTCCCGACCCTGATCGACGCCCTGCCTGAGGTGAATCGCGACAATGCCACCGCCGCCTGGCGCGATTATGCCGAGGTTATTTTGTGTGACGATCGCGAGGAAATGGCGGCAGCGTCCGATGAATACGCGCCCGAACACCTTACAGTGCAGGCAGATGACCTGGATTGGTGGCAGGACCGTCTGACCTGCTATGGTTCGCTGTTTTTGGGCGAAGAAACCACCGTGGCCTTTGGTGACAAGGCTTCGGGGACCAACCACGTTCTGCCGACCTCACGCGCGGCCACCTACACGGGCGGTTTGTCGGTCCATAAATACATGAAGATCGTCACCTGGCAGCGCTCCACGCGCGATGGCGCAAAGCCAATTGCTGAGGCCACCGCACGCATCTCTCGTTTGGAAGGTATGGAAGGCCACGCCCGTACGGCGGATATTCGTCTGGCCAAGTTCTTCCCTGACGAGGTTTTCGATCTGACGGCCGAGGAGTAATCCAGTGGGAAATGGCGACCATCCCGATCTGTCCGGTCACATCGCAGTTGTGACCGGGGCCAGCGCCGGCCTCGGGCGCAGATCTGCGCTGGCCTTGTCCAGAGCAGGCGCCAAGGTCGTGGCGGTTGCGCGCCGTGCAGCAGAGCTGGAAACACTTGTGGCAGAGGGCAATGGTCAGATTGCCGCCGAAGTGTTCGACTTAACAGATCGCGATGGACTGAAAGATCTGGCTGAAAAGCTGGCAGTTCCTTTCGGCGCCCCGGACATTCTTGTTCATGCCGCAGGGATCAACACCCGCGAGGTTGCTGATGATGTCACGCCGGAAGGGTGGGACATCACGCTGAACCTGAACCTGTCGGTCCCGTTTTTTCTGTCCCAGCATCTGGTGCCCGCAATGAAAACCAAGGGCTGGGGTCGCATCGTGAATTTCGCGTCGCTCCAAACCACCCGCGCGTTCCCCGGCGGTATCGCCTATGGCGCGTCCAAGGCTGGCATTGGCCAGCTGACCCGTGCCATGGCTGAAGCCTGGTCACGCGATGGCATCAACGCAAACGCGATCGGGCCGGGATTTTTTAAGACAGAACTGACTGAAGCGGTTTTCGCAGATCCGGAACGCGCCGCGCGCAATGCCGCGCAAACCTGCATCGGGCGCAACGGGGACTTGTCTGACATTGATGGACCTCTGCTCTTTCTTTGTTCGGACCAATCGGCGTATGTCACGGGGCAGGTGTTGATGGTTGATGGGGGGTTTACTGCGAAATGAAGGCGCTCGTTTACACCGGGCCTGAACGTCTCGACTATCAGGATTTTGCAGATCCCGTCGTGCCCGAAGGCTCTCACCTGATCCGCATCGACAGTGTTGGGATATGCGGGTCAGACATGCATGCCTATCTGGGCCATGACGATCGCAGACCAGCCCCTTTGATCCTGGGACACGAAGGGTCCGGCGTGATTGTGGGCGGACCACGCAATGGCGACCGCGTTACCATCAATCCGCTCGTATCGTGTGGCGTGTGCCGTGCGTGCAAATCAGGCCGCGACAATCTCTGCGAGTCGCGCCAGATCATTTCCATGCCCCCCCGCGAAGGGGCCTTCGCGCAATACGTCGCGATGCCGGAACGCAATCTCGTGACTGTCCCAGACGGTTTCAGCATGGAAAAGGCCGCGCTCGCCGAGCCTGTCGCAGTAAGCTGGCATGCTGTGAAACTGGGTTTGGCCTCGATGGGGGACAACCTTTCCGAAACAGCACTTGTGATCGGGGGCGGAGCAATCGGCGTCGCCGCAGCAATCAGTTTCGTAGCGCAGGGCGTGCCAAACGTGACGCTCGTTGAACCCAACGATATTCGACGTGTATACCTCGAAAAAACAGCTAATTACACTGTTTGCCACCCGGATCAGCTTGGTGAGACCATGTTTGATCTGGTCGTTGACGCTGTGGGCTATGATGCTACCCGTGCGACTGCGTCTAAACACACACGCCCCGGTGGTGTGATCTTGCATGTGGGACTGGGTGGCGGCACCGCCGGTCTTGATATCCGCCGGATTACTCTACAGGAAATCAGCTTTATCGGCACATATACCTATACCGCTCAAGACTTCCGCGACACAGCGCAGGCTATGTTCGACGGGCGCCTCGGCACCCTTGACTGGACTGAAACACGCGCCCTCAGTGACGGCGCGCAAGCCTTCAGCGATATACGCTCGGGACGCGTTTCTGCCCCGAAAATCATATTGAAACCCGCCTAACCGGAGACAAAGATGTCCAACCCCATTCCCAATGAAGTGCCACACCTGTTGGTGCATGAAGAGGCCGATAATGTCGGCGTCGTCGTGGTCGAGGGCCTGACCGCAGGCACCGACATGCTCTGCTGCATTACCCATGACAATTCTACCTTCCGCTTGACAGCGGGCGCAGATGTTCCAATCGGCCACAAAATCGCGCTGAAAGACCTCAAGGATGGCGACACTGCGATCAAATACGGTGAGGACATCGGCAAGGTTATCGCGGATATCGTCAAAGGCGGTCATGTCCACACTCACAACGTCAAAACCAAGCGCTGGTAAGGAGACCTCACGATGTCGAAATATTCCAACATCACGTTCAAGGGCTTCCGCCGCGAAAACGGACGCGTCGGTGTCCGCAACCACGTGGTCATTCTGCCCGTTGATGACATCTCGAACGCGGCCTGTGAGGCCGTAGCCAACAACGTCAAAGGCACCATGGCGATCCCGCACGCATATGGTCGTTTGCAGTTTGGCGAAGACCTCGAGACGCATTTCCGCACCATTATTGGAACCGGCGCCAACCCAAACGTACACTCGGTTGTCGTCATCGGCATCGAGCCAGAATGGACCAAGCGCATCGCTGACGGCATCCGGACAACCGGAAAGAATGTTGCCGAGTTCTCGATCGAACAAAAAGGTGACTTCGAGACGATCCGTGCTGCAAGCTGGGCTGCGAAAGAGTTCGTCCACATGGCGACCGAGATCCAGCGCGAAGAATGTTCTGTCAACGAGCTGTGGGTCTCCACCAAATGCGGTGAGTCTGACACAACAACCGGTCTTGGCTCCTGCCCAACCGTGGGCAATATGTACGACAAGCTTCTGCCTGAAGGCATCACCGGCTTCTTCGGGGAAACCTCCGAGATCACCGGCGCAGAGCACATCTGCCAGAAGCGCGCGATCAATGAAGAAGTTGGCGAGCGCTGGTACAAGATGTGGAAGGCCTATCAGGACGATGTGATCTTCGCCCACCAGACCGACGATCTGTCCGACAGCCAGCCAACCAAGGGCAACATTCTGGGCGGTCTGACCACCATCGAAGAAAAAGCGCTGGGTAATCTCGAGAAAATCGGGCGTACCTCGAAATTCATCGACATTCTCGAACCTGCCGAAGCGCCAAATTCGGGCGCAGGTCTGTACTTCATGGACAGCTCCTCTGCCGCAGCAGAATGCGTGACCCTGATGGCCGCAGGCGGCGCCGTGATCCATACCTTCCCAACTGGGCAGGGCAATGTGGTCGGCAACCCGATTGTGCCTGTGATCAAAATCACCGCAAACCCGCGCACCGTGCGCACCATGGGTGAACATGTCGATGTCGACGTCTCCGGCGTTCTGCGCCGCGAACAAACCATCGATGAAGCTGGCGATGCGCTGATCGAAATGATCCGTCGTACAGCCAATGGTCGCAACACTGCTGCTGAGGCTCTTGGACACCGGGAATTCTCGATGACCAAGCTGTATCGCAGCGCATAAGTTGACCTAGGGGCGGTCTTGTCCTCCAAAATTTATGGCCGCCCCCTTTTTTTCCGAGATCCGAATATGAGCGCGACATCGCACATCAGCGTAAGCGACGCTGTCGAGTTGATCAAAGCATCGCTGTTGGCGTCAGATGTGTCCGATGCAGTCGCGCAATCTGTGGCCGATGCGCTGGTCGCCGCCGAAGCCGAAGGGCAGGTGGGGCACGGGTTCTCGCGGTTGGGCGATTATGTGGCTCAGGTGCGCAGCGGAAAGATCAATGCCAAGGCTGACATAAAGGTTACAACGCCCCAGCCAGCCTCGCTGCTTGTTGATGCAGATTTCGGATTTGCCTTTCCCGCCATGGATGCCGCCATCGCCCAGGGCGTACCTGCCGCGAAAGAGCAGGGTATCGCGATCATGGCGATCACGAACTCACATCATTGCGGCGCGTTGTCAGTGCAGGTCGAGAAGATCGCCGATGCGGGTTTGATGGGCATGATGTTTGCCAATTCACCCAAGGCCATGGCCCCCTGGGGCGCCAAAACGGCTTTTTTTGGAACAAACCCGATTGCATTTTCTGTCCCGCGTGCGGGACGGGATCCTCTCGTCATCGATCTGTCTCTGTCCCGCGTTGCACGGGGCAAGGTTATGAACGCCCACAAGTCTGGCAAGGATATCCCGGAAGGCTGGGCGCTTGATATCGATGGCAATCCAACCACCAATGCCAAGGCCGCGCTTGAGGGCACGATGTTACCCATCGGGGGCGCGAAGGGCAGCGCATTGGCGCTGATGGTCGAGGTGTTGACGACGATGTTCACCGGTGCCGCTGCCAGTCACGAGGCAAGCTCGTTTTTTGCAGCAGAAGGTCCCGCGCCACGTGTCGGACAAACCCTGATCGCAATCCGCCCCCATGATGGCGTCCAGTTTGCCGAGCGGCTTGAGGCGCTTTTTGCGATGATTTCTGACATGGACGGCACGCGCTTGCCCGGAGACCGTCGCCTTGCAGCGCGCGCTGAAGCGCACAAAAACGGTCTGGCTGTCCCAACGCATTACCTGACACAGGCGCGTGCGCTCGCAGGATCCGCCTAAAGCCGCCCACTGCGACGGCGCCTGATCTATGGCGATGGCCGCCTCATACACCTGTGGATCGAAACTTCTCCATCAGATAGGGGCCGGACAAAACCGGCTCAAAGGTGTCTGACCCATCCAGCGGCGCAATTTCGGCAAACCAGTTCGGTTGGTGAAAGTAGGCCAGCGACTTGCGCGCAGGCTGTCCCGGTTTCGCGACGACACGGTGCAAGGTGGATACCCACCGGTTGGCGGTCCAACGTTCCATCAGATCGCCAATATTGATCACGAAGGCTCCTTCAGGTGCAGGCACATCGATCCAGCTGCCCTCCCGAAAAATCTGCAGCCCGCTTGATCCGTGTTGCGGCAGAAGGATCGTCAGGGTGCCATAATCGCTATGCGCGCCCGCCCGCTGCTGCAACGCTTCGATGTCGTGTCCTGTCGGGGGGTAATGTAGCGCCCTGAGCGCGGAAATAGGCTCAGTAATCGTGTTGTCGAAATAGCGTTCCTCCAGACCCAAGGCCGCCGCAAACGCCCGCATGATGCGTCGGGCCAGCGCCTCCATCGTGGCATAAAAGCGCGTCCAGGCCTCCTGAAACCCCGGCAGATCCGGGAACGGTGTTTTGGAGAAACAGAACGCCAGCGCGTCAGGATCGCTCAACCCGTCCGGGACACGTGCGGGCCCGCCATTGAAGCTCTCTTTCAGGTCTGGCGGTGTTTCCACCCCTTTTGAGGCTGCCAGCGCCTCTGCCTTGGGCCCAAGATAGCCATAGGGATCACCGGGCTTTGGCGTCAGCGCCGACTTGGTCGCCGCAGGCAGGGCAAAAAACGCGTCACAGGCGGCCCAGATTGCATCGATCGTTTCGTGATCGACACCATGTCCTTCCAGCACCAGAAACCCGGTCTCACGGCAGATCGCGTCAAGTTGTGCCGCGCGTGCCAGACGCGCAGACCCCTTCGCGTTTTCAAACGCAGCCAGATCGAACCTTGAGAATGCCATTTCTGTCTCCTCGAGAGCTTCGCCCGGCATGGTGCGCCGCTTGGCGGGAAATGTCACGAAGACGTCGTGAAAAGGCGCAAACGGCATTGCCAAGACCAAAGAAGCTTCGCACGCTTCACCAAAAGAGGTTGGGGGGATTGTCGTTGAAATCCAGTACAAAAGTTGTGGTAATCGGCGGGGGCATTGCCGGCTGCTCAACCCTCTATCACCTCACCCGGGAAGGCTGGAGCGACGTGGTCCTTGTGGAACGCGACGAACTGACCAGCGGCACCACATGGCACTCTGCGGCACAGGTCACAAACTTCGGCATGAACCAGACCATGGTTGGGCTGAAAACCCATTCCATCAACCTTTACAAAGATCTGCGCGACGACGCAGATTATCCCATCACCTATCACCACGGGGATGGCGGCATTCGGCTCGCAAACACAGAAGCTCAGATGGACGGCTACCGCCACTTCGCGTCGATGGCGCGCGGCATGGGCGTCGAGTTCGAGGTGATCGATGCCGAAGAATGCGCCAGACGCCACCCGCTCATCTCAACCGATAACCTCATTGGCGGGCTCTGGGATGGCAATGATGGCGATATTGATCCGGCACAGCTCTGTCAGGCGCTGGCCCGTCGCGCCCGCAAGGCCGGGGCAGAGGTCTATCGCAACACACCGGTCACAGGGCTTACCCAGCACAAGGATCACAGCTGGACGGTTCATACCGATAAGGGCGACATCGCGTGTGAGATCGTCGTCAATGCCTGCGGCTACCGCGTAAATGAGGTCGGGGCGATGATGGGCGTCCATCATCCCGTGATGTCGATGGAGCACCAGTATTTTGTCACCGAAGATATCCCCGCCATTCGGGACGCGGGCCATCGCATGCCGCTTATCCGCTGCCCGATCAGCGACTATTATTGCAGACAGGAAAAGAACGGCCTGCTCGTGGGCTTCTACGAACAAGGCTGCAAAACATGGGGCATGGATGGGATAGATCCGCATTTCGTCAACGCCCTGTGTCCAGACGATTTGGATCGGATTACCGATGTGCTCGAAGGCGCCTTCGCGCGGATGCCAGCGCTGACCGAGGTTGGCATTCACACTGTGGTCAACGGTCCCATCACCTACACCATCGACGGGGCACCTCTGGTTGGTCCGATCCCCGGCAAACGCAACGCGTTCTGCATCATCGGCCTCAGGGCAGGGCTGGGTGAAGGGGGCGGTCATGGGTGGCTTCTTGCCCAACAGATCGTCCATGGCGAGGCGTGCTATGACACCTGGGGTCTCGACCCGCGCCGTTTCGGGCCCCATACCAATGTCGAACTGACGGCGCTGAAAGCCATCGAAGATTATCAAAACGAGTTTCGCTTCCACTTTCCCAATGAGCATCGCCCCGCGGGGCGCAACGCCCGCACAACGCTGCTGACCCCTGTTCTGGCCGCTGAAGGTGCGCATTTCACGGTGATAAATGGCTGGGAACGGGCAGAGTTCTTCGCGCCGGATCCGGATTTTCACATCACGCATGGGTTCCAGTTCGACGAAAGCTTCGATCTCGTCGCGGCCGAAGTTGCCACCGTGCAAAACGCAGTCGGTCTGGCCGAGGTCAATGGCTTCAACCGCTACGAAATCATGGGCTCAGACGCAAAAGCCTTTCTCGACAGGATGATCTGCGGACGTCTGCCTCGGAAGGAAGGTCGCGTCGGGCTTGCCTATCTGTTGAATCATAACGGTATGATCAAAGCCGAGGCGACCATAGCCAATCTTCCTGCCTCCGACAGGGGACCCGCGCGCATTTGGTACGGCTCTGCCGCCGCGTCTGAACTGCATGACATGGACTGGCTCACGCAACACATCCGGTCGGGTGAAAATGTTTCAATCCGGTCTCTCACGGAAGATCAGACCATCCTCGTGCTGGCTGGCCCCAAGGCGCGCGCGGTTCTGTCTGCGGTCAGCCGGGGCGACTGGTCAGCCGGGGCGTTTCCCTGGCTATCGGTGCGTGAAGCCTATGTGGGGATTGCCCCGGCAACCGTTATGGCGGTCAGTTTCTCAGGCGAGCTGGCCTACGAGATCCACGTGCCAAATGCCTCTCTCTATGCGGCCTACAAAGCGTTGCGAGAAGCTGGCGACGCGCATGGATTGAGGCTCTTTGGGGCGCATGCGGTTGAGGCAATGCGTCTGGAGAAAGGGTTCCTGAACTGGAAATCCGATCTTCTGACTGAATTTGATCCCTTTGAGACCGGGCTCGACCGGTTCGTGACGCTCGACAAGCCTGAGTTCGTCGGACGGGAGGCGCTTCTGACGCGCGTGCAAACCCCGCCTGCGACACGGCTCGTCTCCCTAACGGTCGAAACCGACGCCAACCCGGCCCATCCCGGTGCCTCGGTCATGGCCGGCGATACAGTCGTCGGCACCGTCACCTCAGGCGGATGGGGACACCGTGTCAGCCAGAACATTGCGTATGCCTTTGTGAAGGCCGCACAGACCGAATTGGGAACGACGCTCGAGATCGACAGCCTCGGTCACAGGATTCCAGCCACGGTCGCAGACTTTGCGCGTTACGATCCGGACATGAAAATTCCGCGCAGTTAGGGCAGGTGGTCAAACAGGTCGAACACAGCCCGGCCCAGCAAACTGTCCGAGGTCAGGTCCTCGACGATATCGAAATGGTTGCGGCCGGGGGTTTCGAAGGTCTGGGCGTCGGGGAGCGCTTCCGCAAAGGCGCGGGACTGACGTTTGAACGCATCAGTCTCAACTTCGCCCCAGGTCACAATGCTTGGTGGAAATGCGCTCAGATTTTCAAGAATAGGGCTGTTGCGCTTGGCCGTCGTAATATCCATCCCGACAGCATCGTTGATGTAGGTCTCGACGAGGGGCTCCAGATCATAGACGCCTGATAACAGCACAGTGCCTGCGATCGGAATCTGACCCGCCAAGCGCGTGCAAACCGAGGCTGCCAAATGTGCCCCTGCAGAACTGCCCGCCAGTATAAACTTTTGGGGATCGAGGTTCAGATGTTGCACATCCGTGTGTAAATTCGATGCAACTTCTACACATTCTTCAACGATCTGGTCCAAACTGGCCTTTGGGGCGAGCGTGTAGTCTACCGTTGCGAAAGCAACCCCACGCGCCACGGCACCCATGGCCGGAAAGGCTGCATCACGCTTTCCGAGCTGCTGCCAGTACCCGCCATGATAAAAGATCATCAATGGGAATGGTCCCGGACCTTCGGGCAAGAACAAATCGTATTGCGGCGTCTCGATATGAGCTAAGGCACTGTAAGTGCGCGCGCTAAGGTGCTCATATCTCTCAAGAAACGGTGTCAGATCGCGATCTGGCAAAGCCTGGCTGGGAGAATAGGCGCGCTCCAGTTCCGCGCGCGTCATCTCTCGCCATGGCCGGTTCAGTCTCAAGTCACCGCCGCTTTCACCTGATACTCCGGGGATTTCCATGCGTCCGTTGCAAGGATGTCCTCCATTCGGCTCACGGCTTCTAAGATATCGGATTCATTGATGAAAAGTGGTGTTATGCCAAATCTCATCGTATCTGGTTCCCGGAAATCTCCGATCACTTTTCGGGCAATCAAAGCCTGCATCAGGGCATAACTGTTCTCGTATCGAAGGGCCACATGACCGCCGCGCTGGGCCGGGTCGCGTGGTCCGGCGAAGGTGACGCCCGGGCAGCGCGCCTCCACTTCTTTGATGAAAAGCTCAGATAATTCAATGGTTTCTGCATGAAGGTCTTGCAGATCAACTCCCTCCCAAATGTCCAGCGCCGCATCGAGCAGAGTGAATGCCGCAATCGACGGGGTACCGATCCGCATCCGTTCAATCTTTGATGGGGCAGGCCTATAGGTTGTTTCAAACGCGAACGGGGCCTCATGCCCATACCAACCCGACAGCACAGGCTCGACCTGGTCGATCAGACGCGGGGCCACATAGATGAAGGCCGGAGCGCCCGGGCCAGCGTTTAAGTACTTGTAAGTACAGCCAATTGCGAAGTCTGCGTCTAGACCAGCGACATCGACAGGGATGGCTCCGGCAGAATGCGCGAGGTCCCAGACCACCACCGCACCCACCTCATGGGCGCGTGAGATGATCTTGGCCATGTCGTGTTTGCGACCGGTGCGATAGTCCACCTCGGTCAACATCACCACGCCGACCTCTTCAGTAATGTTTGCAAGAACCTCTTCGGGTTCGGGCGCGCGCAATTCATAGCCCGCATCTTTGAACTTGATCAGCCCCTGAGCGATATAAAGATCCGACGGAAAGTTTCCGTTATCTGACAAAATCACCTTTCGGTCCGGAACCAACGCAAGCGCAGCCCCGACCGCCTGGAACACCTTGATCGACAATGTGTCACTGACCACCGTGGTTCCTGGCGCAGCGCCGATCAGTTTCGCAACCCGATCACCAAGGGTATTTGTCTGCATCCACCATCCCTTGGTGTTCCAGCCCCTGATCAGTTCTGTGCGCCATTCATCTTGTAGAAACCGGGTCATGCGTTCAGGCGCAACCTTAGGCATCGGTCCGAGTGAATTGCCATTCAGATAGATCATTCCCTCAGGGATATCGAACATCGCGCGAGTTTTAGAAAAATCAGTCATTATAGTCCTGTGCAGGGATTTCTTAATTCTTTGACGGCCTCATGATCGTCTGCGTCAAAAGACAGACCTTTGCGTTAGTCTAACCCAATCTGATCGGTTGACCATGAGGCGTACGCGCCGCAGCGTCGTGCCAGGCAACCTTTCTTTTGCGCAAGTCAGATGCCGAGGTTAGCCGCTTCTGCTCGACAATATTTTCAAGCGCCGCCAACCAGTGATCGTAGTAGGGCCGTTTCGTGGGACCATGTATCTCTGCAGAAAGGGTTGCAGCCCATTCATCCCATGTAAATGCCCCATTCTGGTGGAGCGCCACCACCATGGCGAAGGCCTGCGCCTGCCAGGGTTCTTCGAAGACAGGCTCGTCCTCGAAGCCGGGGACCGTATGCGTGTCAGATGGTATCATTCGAGGGCACGCAAATAGGGTTCCCATAAGTCGAGTGTGATAGTGTCATTGGGGTTCTTGTCCTCACCCCAGAGCGTTTGCGCTGAAAACCTTACCTTATAAAGCCAGGTGGGATTTTCCCCTATTCCCAGAGCGTTATCGTCTGGAAAAACATGAAAGCCGTGGATGCGCTCGATCTCACCAATCTTGTCGCGGGCATATCTGGGAAGGCGGGTATGGGTGGTTGGGTTGCTGTTCAGCGTAACCACCGTATCGCCGGCCTTGAAAGCAGGTTCGCCCTGTTCCGGCCTGTCCACAGGACCCCCGGTATACAACACTTTTTGAACATTCTCAGGGTGAAGCGTCGCCTTCACCGCGATCGGATCAATCAATTGCTGACCGCTGCGCAACTCCTCATCCGTGACCATCCCGCGCGCGCGCATCAGCGTGATCGCTGCCTCCAGCCAGATCTGATAGTAGGGGATGCTGAGATAGGTGGCCGGTGGCATGCTTTCGCGCGCGGATCTGGATTGATCGAGGTTCCATTGCCCGCAGGCGCCGAGTGCCACGATAATGCCAAGCACACGCTCTTCCCAGGCGTTATGAAACTTTGGGAATTCCGGTTCGTCATCAACGGGCCCGAACCCCATCATCCCCCCCAGATCTGCTGCGCCGTTCATGAGACCTCCGCAGGTGATAATGCGAAACCTGTGCCGATCATTGCATTGCGTGTTACCAGCTTTGACAGTGCATCTTCTGACCAATCGTCTGTGCCAGTGGGCCGTTCAGGGATAACAATATATCGCATTTCGGCAGTGGAATCATGGACTTCTACTGAAACGTCGTCAGGAATATTGATGCCGAAATCTTGTAGAACGCCGCGCGGGTCGATCACGGCGCGAGACCGGAATGGAGGGGATTTGTACCATGTCGGTGGCAGCCCCAGCACGGACCAAGGATAACAGGAACACAGCGTGCAGACGACAAGGTGGTGGACCTGATCGCTGTTAAAAAGGGCCTGCATATGCTCGCCCTGTCGCGATGTGTAGCCAAGCGAGTGAATGGCGGCGGTTGCATCTCTTTCGAGCCAGTTACGAAATTCCGGATCCGTCCAGGATTTCGCAACGACATGGGCACCGTTTCGAGGACCAATCTTGGTCTGATAGGTGTCGACGATTTCATCGACCGCTGCGCTGTCGATGTAGCCCTTCTCGCTAAGCAAGCTTTCGAGCGCGCGCACACGTGCATCGATATCGCTGAGATGCGAATGCTCAGGGCCATCTGAATGATCATGGGGCATGGTGAACTCTACCGTATAGATTGCGGACAATGTGCTGCAATCGAGGCGCCAAGAGAACCCTAAATTCTTACGCGCCTTTGAGCTTGCGCAGGAGGTAGATATCCATGATCCAACCATGCCGTTCGCGTTCTACCGCACGGGTGCTGATGATCTGGTCACAGACCTCGGACAATTGTCCTGAAATCAGAACCTCCTCATCCATACCGACATAGGCACCCCACCAGATGTGATACGCGCCGTCTTCAAGCGTCTGAAAGGCACAGCGTCCGTCCAGCATAACGGCAAGCGTGTTCACGCCCTGCGGCCAGCCATGATCTGCGAGACGCCGGCCAGTCGTGATGGTGACAGCATCAGCGACCATATTCAGTGGGATCGCATGCGCCGCGGTCAGAAGTTGTAGTGATGTGAGACCGGGAATGACCTGCAATTTCGGTTTTGGATCAAGCCGTTCAGCGATCCGCAAGGTGCTGTCATAAAGCGAAGGGTCACCCCAGACGAGCAAGGCGACATTATCTGCGTTTGAAGTACTTTGGGTAGCATCCGTCCAACGTCCGGCAATTTCGTCATGCCAAAGATCAACGGCCTTCTGATAGGGTAGCTCTGGGTCGCGCACCGGCATCTGGAAAGACACGATGGTCTGGTCCAAGGGTCGGATGGTAGAGATGAGATGCATCCGAAGGGACGACAGGTCTGATTTTCCTTCGCCCTTATCTGGAACAAGGATCAGGTCTGCCTTCGCGATTGCCGTTCTGGCTTGTTCGGTCAGGTGTTCAGGGTTTCCTGTTCCGATCCCGATAAGCGTGAGGGATTTCATTCGGCCAACGCTCCGTAGAGGATCAAGGCGGGCGCCGTGCCAATCGATTGTGACAGGCTTTCAGAGAGCGAAGAGATGGTGCCGCGTATGATATTCTGGTCGGGTGTGCTTACGCTTTCGACAAGCAACGCGGGTGTCTCCGAGGGCAGCCCTGCATCTTGCAGAATTTTCGCGAGTTTTGGAAATGTCCGTTTGCCCATGAAAACCACGGTTGTGGCTTGCGGGTCCGCGAGTGCCGCGATGTTCAGATCTTCCGGCAATACGCCACTGACGTCATGGCCCGTTACAAATTGGACCCGGCGCGCGGTCAGTCTGCGGGTCAAAGGGATGCCAGCCGCCGCCGCTGCCGCATTCGCTGATGGAACGCCGGGGATGATCTCATAAGGAATCCCGGCCTCCCTGAGGGCGACGATCTCTTCTTCCAGTCTGCCAAACGTCCCGCCATCCCCGGATTTCAGCCGTACGATGCGCTGGTTTTCCAAGGCGTAGTCCACCAGCAATTGGCTTACATGGTGCTGTTTCGGAGAGGCCCTGCCGGCACGTTTTCCAACGCCAACCAGATCTGCACCCTGCCTGACATGCGTCAGGATCGGACCCGAGGAAAGATCATCAAAAAGCACGGCATCCGCGTTTTGAAGCCGGTTGACCGCCTTCAGCGTCAGAAGGTCCGGATCACCGGGGCCCGAGCCAACGAAGCTTACAAAGCCGGTCATGTCTGATCCTGCGTGATATAGTGAAAGAACGTGCCCGAGACATTGCCACGGATCGATCCTGTTTCAGGCACAGGGTTTCCGTCCGCATCAAACACGTTTGCGAGCGGTTCGTCTGGCTGGTCCAGAATTGTTGTATAGTGGAATTCGTGACCTCGAAGGGCGGCGCCGGGAGCAAACCCCGGCATGGCTTTTTCCAGGATCGCGCGGCGATAGCCAAGATGGAATTTTCGCTTTTCGAAGCTTGTTGTAAGACCAAGCAGTCCGGCCATCTGGTGACGGTTGCCATCTTTGTCTGTCAGGGTGTCGCCAAGCACCATGTATCCACCACATTCGCCATGTACGGGTTTGGTTTCTGCGTGTTTTTTCAAGCCTGACAGAAAACGGTTCGCAGAGGCGATCTTTCCAGCGTGCAACTCAGGGTATCCACCTGGCAGCCACACGAGATCGGCGTCATCAGCGGGTGTTTCATCGGCCAGCGGAGAGAATGGAAGGATTTCAGCCCCTGCATTCCGCCAACCGTTCAAGACATGCGGGTAGGTGAATGAAAATGCCTCGTCCCGGGCCAGGGCGATACGTTGCGCTGGTGGAGTGGGCAACGTGCCGATCACAGGGCAAACGCCGCCTGAAGCGGCCGCCTTGATCGCTTCAAGATCAACGTTTTCTCGCAAGAAACTTGCATAGCCTGCGATTGCAGCTTCAAGGTCAGGATGCTCAACTGCCTGGATTAGTCCCAAATGGCGTTCGGGAAGCTTCAGGTCACCGCGACGGGGCAGGGACCCTAATACCTTCAAACCAGCGCGCTCCATCCCAACACGCGTCAGGCGTTCATGACGGGGCGACGCGACGCGGTTCAGGATTACCCCTGCAAATGGCAAATCGGGAGCGTATTGCGCAAAGCCCAGTGCTGTGGCTGCCGCGGACTGGGCTTGTCCGCTGACATCGACAACCAGAATGACGGGCCATCCCATGCGTTGGGCGGTCTCAGCGCTTGATCCAAAGCCTGTTTGCCCGCGCGTTGCGACGCCATCATAAAGGCCCATGGATCCCTCAGCGACAACGATGTCGGCCCCTCGGCCCTGCGCGGCGATTGCGCCCAGAAGCCCGTTGTCCATCGCCCAGGTATCGAAGTTGAAAGATGCGCGACCCGCAGCGGCCAGATGAAACGCCGGGTCGATATAGTCGGGACCGCTCTTGAAGGGCTGAACACGAAGACCATCTTCTGCAAGCGCACGCAGCAGCCCCAGCATCACTGTCGTTTTTCCGGTCCCCGAAGCTGGGGCCGAGATCATCAAACCGCGCGGTAGCTCAGTCATCGCCATGGCTCCAGCTTGCCCATGGGCTGTCTGCCGTTTGCGGACGGTAGCGGCGATCATAATCAGGTGCATAAAGGCAGCTTTCGGCAAACCCATCCGCCGCAAGTGCAGGTCCAACGAGGATCAGCGCGGTTCGCGTGATATCCTTGTCGAGTGTTTCCTCCAGAGACGCGAGCGTTGCCCTATGGATCCGTTCGTCAGGCCAACTCGCGCGGAAGACCACAGCAACCGGGCAGTCACCGCCATATTTTGGGGTCAGCGCAGAAATGACGTACGCCAGATTTCCGATCGACAGATGGATTGCCAGCGTGGCTCCCGTTGCCGCGAAGTTTTCCAGCGTTTCGTCGTCCGGCATACTGGACGCGCGCCCCGGGGTACGTGTCAGCACAACCGATTGCGCGACACCCGGGAGCGTCAATTCGCTGCCAAGGGCCGCAGCCGCTGCGGCAAAGGCGGGGACACCCGGAGTGACGGTAAAGTCGATACCTTCAGATTTCAGCCGGCGCAGCTGTTCGCCCATCGCGGACCAAACCGATAGATCCCCGGAATGAAGCCGTGCAACGTCTTGTCCGGCCTTAGTTGCCATTTTGATTTCCGCGACAATCGCATCAAGGTCGAGCGAGGCCGTGTTCACAATCTTTGCGTCTGGCGGGCAATGTGCCAACACGGCTTCCGGAACCAGCGAGCCCGCATAAAGGCATACCGGACACGCAGCGATGAGGTCGCGCCCGCGCAAGGTCAAGAGATCAGGCGCGCCGGGACCAGCTCCTATGAAATGAACTGTCATGTTGTGGGTCCTATCGCGATTGCGCAGGTTGCCAATCGATCTGTCGAAACTGCGCGGGGTCCCATCAGTTTGGCCTTTGCGCCAGCGGCTGCACAGGCCGTCGCCTCGGCAACGCTACCCGTGCCATAGGCTGCCTGAGATGCTTCAGTCTTCGTAATCGTTTGTTGTATTGCGAGGTGGTCGACGGGAACCTTGATCAGCTCAAGACCCATAGCCGAGGCCAGTGGCTGCAACTGCTCCGATTTCGGTTCCATTATGGCCAGTGCATCGGGTGTTTTGCCAACCAATGCGGCATCAAGGGCTGACCTGAAACTGGCATCTGTAGCGGAGGCGCGCGCTCCAAAACCCGCGATGATCATGTTGTCACGCTCCATTGCACAATCGGATAGCTTGCTCGCCAACCGCGCTTTGATCCCAGCGGCTCGGCGCGTGCAAGCTCAATTCTCATTAGGCTACCGCCCTTCTGTGTGTGCCAGATGCTCAGCAGGGCTTCGGCTTCCAGCGTCACCGCGTTCACGACAAGACGCACGCCAGACGGCAAAACATCAAAAAGTCGCTCAAGAAGCGTTTCTGAAAGTCCACCACCGATGAACACGGCGTCTGGAGGTGGCAGGCTTTCGAGTGACGCTTCAATCTCGCCTTGAACGGTTTTCAGGCGGTCTACACCCAGAGTCAGTGCGTTTTCATTTGACAGCTGGACACGCTCCGCTCGAAGTTCAACCGCAGTGGCGCTGGTGGAGGGGTCTGACAGGAGCCACTCGATCGCAATCGACCCCGATCCGCTTCCCAGATCCCACAAGTGTTCGCCGGGCTTCGGAGCAAGCGCAGACAGTGTCAGTGCGCGCACTGGGCGTTTGGTCATCGTGCCATCTGTTTTGAAAAACTCATCTGCGATGCCGGCGGTTTTGGGGATGGGGCTACCATCTCCCTCACAGGTCAGTGCGACACAGACAGGGTGCGCAAAAGTTGTGTCTGGAACGGCATTTGCACGAAAATTAGTCCGTCGTTCACGCCCTCCCCCCAATGCTTCGAAGCTGTGCAAGAGACTTGCGCCAAACCCGAGCGTGGTCAGCAGGTCGGCCAAATCAGCAACCGCCTTCCCGTCGCGCAACAGAACGATCGCTTTTGAGCCTTGCGACAGCATGGGGCGCAGTCTTTGCAGGGGCGCTGCGTGCAAGCCCAGACAAGCCGTGCTTTCCAAGGCCCAACCCAAACGCGATGCCACGCCTGCAAATGTCGAGATATTCGGGAGTGCCATCCATTCGTGTTCCGACAAATGCCGTGATATCGTGCTGCCCGCCCCGAACCAAAATGGATCCCCTGAGGCGAGCACGACGACTTTTTGGGGACGAAGCGACAGCAGGGTTTCTAGTCCGTCTGCAAATGGCACCGGCCAGACGATACGTTTGGCCTTCGTGTCGCCTATCAAATCAAGATGCCGTTCCGGCCCCATCACCACGTCTGCACTGTCCAGCGCGGATTGACTTGCCGCGCCTAGTCCGGCACGCCCGTCCTCACCAACGCCAATAATGGTCAGCCACGGAGCATCAGACATGGCCCCAAACCTCCTTGTTCTGGGCGGCACCATTGAAGCCACGGCCTTGTGTAAGCGGCTGGCTGAGGATGGCATTCAGGCCACCGTATCTTTCGCGGGCCGGGTCGAGCGGCCTGCGCGGCATCCGATCCCCCGCCGGATAGGAGGCTTCGGTGGCCCTGAGGGCCTTGCGATTTATCTGCGCGACCATCACGTGACCCATGTGGTTGATGCGACGCACCCGTTCGCGGCCCAGATGAGCCGCAATGCTGTAACGGCCTGTGCGCGCGCCAAGGTTCCGATGGTCGCTCTGACACGACCTGCCTGGACGGCCCAGAATGGAGACGCTTGGACCCGGGTTCCCGATATTTCCGGTGCTGTTGCGGCGCTGAAAGGGGAGGCAAAACGCGTAATGCTGGCTGTCGGGCGAATGCATCTGGATGAGTTCACCCCAAACCTGCAGCACTTCTATCTGCTGCGACTGGTGGATCCGCCTGAAACTCCACCGAGTTTTCCCCACCACCATGTATTGGTTTCGCGAGGGCCCTTCACGATGGCTTCGGATCGTGCGATTTTGGAGGAGTTTGAAATTGACACGGTCGTGTCGAAAAACGCCGGCGGGTCTGGTGCATACGCCAAGATCGAAGCCGCGCGTAACCTGAGATTGCCCGTCGTGATGATCGATCGGCCCGTACTTCCCGCGCGGGCAGAGGTTCATGATCCGCAAGCTGTAATCGACTGGCTTCATGAGACAACTGAACGCGGCGTATAGATCAGCGGCATTCCCTCGCGCTCGATGATCCGGGTCGCGGACGATCCAACGATGACCATCGTCCTCATGTCCGCCATGTCCGGTGTGGCGTCTTTGAGCGGTACAACTTTGATGGATTGCTCCGGCGTAGAAATGGCGCGTCCAAAAATAATTGGCTGTTGCGGGGTGCAAACCTCTTTCAGGACATCCAGCGCCTTAGCAAACCCTTCCGGACGGGATTTTGAGCGAGGATTATAAAACGCCATCGCGAAATCCGCTTCTGCGGCCAAACGCAGTCGCTTTTCTATCAGTGACCAAGGCTTGAGATTGTCGCTGAGATTGATGGTGCAAAAATCGTGTCCAAGTGGGGCTCCGACAGCGGCAGCACAGGCCAGCATTGCCGTGATCCCCGGCAAAACGCGGATATCGAGGTTGCGCCAGGTTACATCACCGTGCTCGACAGCCTCCAATACCGCGGCCGCCATTGCAAAAACGCCAGGATCTCCCGACGAGACGACAACAACCTTGCGCCCGGACTGCGCCATCCCAAGGGCATGTTTTGAGCGGTCGATCTCTACGCGATTGTCGCTTGCGTGCAGGGTCAGACCTTTGCGGGGGGTGACGCGCGCAACGTAGGGAATATAGCCAACCACATCCGTGGCCTCTGCCAAGGCTGCGCGCACCTCGGGCGTCACCATGTCTTCATTGCCGGGGCCAAGCCCCACGATGGTGACCCAGCCGGTCACGGGCGTCGCCCCTGACCGTGCACAATGATGATCGAGAAATAGGGCGTAACTTTGCCTTCAGCCTCGGACAGTTTCGTTACGGTCTGGCCTTCCATCGTGGCAAATTCAACAAGCCAGGCCGCGTCGAACCGTCCCGCGCGTTCGAGCGCATTGCGGATCTTGGTTATGTTCCGTCCGATTTTCATCACAACCAGCGCGTCTGCGTTGCGCATGTGGGTGACAAGCGCATCTTCGGGAAGCGTGCCCATTAGAACGGACAAGACATCATCGCCCCATGTCACGGGCATTCCTGTTGCGGTCCACGCACCCGACATACCTGTAATGGCGGGGACAACTTCAACCGGAACGTCGTCCTTCAATCGCGTGTAGAGATGCATGAAGGAGCCATAAAAAAACGGATCCCCTTCGCAGAGCGCGACAACATCCTCTCCGGCATCCAGGAGGCCTTTCACATGTGCGGTGCATTGGGCGTAAAATGCAGAAAGCGTTTCATTATAGGCAGGGTCTGACAGCGGGATTTCTGTTGTGACCGGGTATTCCATCGGGAACTCGATGGCAGAACTTGGCAGCATTCCCTCAACGATGCGCCGGGCCTGACCGGAGCGCCCCGCCTTTCTGAAAAACGCGACATGCTTTGCCGACCGGATCAGGCGATCGGCGCGCACTGACATCAGGTCTTGCGCCCCCGGACCCAGTCCGACGCCATATAGGGTCCCAGTGCTCATTCTTTTCTGCTCGCGATCGCATTGATGGCCGCCACGGTGATGGCGCTGCCGCCAAGCCGGCCTTTCACGATGCAACTTGGCACAGGCTGGGCCTCCCACAAGGCATCCTTGCTTTCAACGGCACCGACGAACCCGACAGGGCAGCCGATGATTGCTGCGGGTCGCGGGCAGTCGGGATCTTCGAGCATATTGAGCAAATGAAAGAGGGCCGTGGGCGCATTTCCAATGGCGACCAAAGCGCCAGCGAGATGTGGACGCCATAGCTCCAGCGCTGCGGCAGACCGTGTATTGCCCATCTTTGACGCGAGTTCACGAACCCCATCATCATGCAAAGTGCAAATCACGTCATTATTTGCGGGAAGGCGCGGGCGGGTCACGCCTTCAGAGACCATACGCGCGTCGCACAAGATCGGTGCCCCGGCTTCCAACGCGGTTCTCGCAGCATCAACGAAGCCAGGCGATAGGTGCACGAATTCCTCAAGACCGACCATGCCGGCCGCGTGGATCATGCGCACGGCCACTTGTTCTTCGTCTTTGGCAAACCTACTGAGGTTCGCTTCGGAACGGATCGTGGCGAAAGACTGCTTATAGATCGCAGCCCCATCGGTTTCGTAGGTGTAAGGCATCAGGCGCTCAGTTCTTTCGAAATTTCTTTGGGCGAGAGCCCGGTTCGCTCGGGGCTCGCTTGTGCCGTGCCGCTTCGAACAATGTCAAACAGGCCGTCGCGCCCAACGAGTGTCACATCAGATGCCTTTGATCGGGCGCATCCTTTTGAACAGCCGGAGACATGCACGCGCCCGGCGACAAGCGGTGCGATCTGTCGTGCGAGGGCACGCGTTGCGACAGAGGCGCTGGCACATAGCGGAGCACCCGGACAGGCGTCGGCCTGAAGCAACGGGTCATTTTGGTCGGTCACCAAATCAGGGTGGCTGAAACCCGTGACGCGTTCCAGAAGCAGGATGCGCCAGGGTGTGAGCCGGATAGCTTCTGCCAAATCCGCGCAAGCCCTCAGAGTTTTCGCATCAATCTGGCCAAAGGGGACTGCAACCAATTGGCCTTGATCGCACTGCCCAAGTCCCGGTACTGGCGCGGGCGTCGCTGCGGGATGCTGGGTCCAGTGTTCTGGCAAATGAATATGCCTCAACAGCGTACGCATGCGTCGTGCTTCGTTGGTCGCGTTGCGTACAAACCAATCTGCCATCGCCAGAACGGTATCTATCGCATTGCTTTCATCGCATGCGACGCCCGATTGCATCCCGTCTGCGCGCACCAAAATATCGCCTGATGCGAGTGCCTCCAGTCTGATATCTGCGGAGGCCTCTGCCAGTACGGGCCATTCGCCTGTGTCTACGGCAAAGCCAAACTTTGCGGGCAGATCGGGCAACTTATCCAGTTTTGCAGCCAGAACATTCGCCAACCGGACAGTGCGATCTGCGTATTTCCAAAATGGGTTGACCAGAATGTTTCGTCGGCGCTCAATCTCCGGATCGGTGTCCAGCACCTGCAATGCGTTTAAGGCATCGAGCAGCTCAGGAAACCCTGTTTCCGATATACCCCGCAATTGAAGATTGGCGCGATTTGTAAACTCAAGAATCCCGTTTCCGAAGCGTTCGGCAAGATCGCAAAGCTCAAGGATTTGCGCCTGTTTGAGCCTTGCCAGGTTGGGGCGTATGCGCACGACCAAACCGTCTCCGGACATCATCGGACGGTAGGCGCTTGGGCACCAGCCTTTCACGGAGGGATCCGGCGCAGTCATTCCGCGGCCTCCATCGCGGCACGGATGGAATTGCGACGCGACTGCCAGAGCCCGGCGGCATCTAGGGCCGCGAACTGATCTTGCATTGCTTTAAATGCGCCCGGGTTTTCGCGCTCAAGGAAGTCCAGCACATCGTCATTTCCCAAAGTTGCCTCATAGTAGAGATCAAACAGGTGTGCGTTGACGACCCCCGCGAGATGGGCAAACGCGGCGAGGTGATCCAACGTCGCTGCGACTTCCGCAGCGCCTCGGAAGCCGTGTCGCATCATCCCCGCAAGCCAGTTGGGGTTTGCCGCGCGCGCCTGAACCACGCGCGCAATTTCTTCGCTCAGCGTGCGGGCCCGGGGCGCTTCGGGATTGGTGTTGTCCAAATGGTAAAGCGCGGCTTGGCCGCCGGTCACCGCCTGTGCCGCCGCGAAGCCCGCTTCGTGTGCCGCATAGTCCGATGCCATGAGCAGATCTGTTTCGGGCAAGTCCTGAAGATGCACAAACCCGTCGGCCTTTCGGACAAGGTTTTTCAGGGCCTCAAGGTTTTCACGGGTCTCATCACCATCGAGCGCATAGGCGCTTGCGGCAAGCCAAGCAGATCCGGCGCGCGCTTTGCCTTCAACGCTATAATCCTCCAGCGAGGTCCCCATGCCCAGGCCATAGCTGCCGGGTTTCGGGCCGAAAACACGCGCGCTTCCGGTTCCGACGTAAGGGTTCCAGTCAGGCGCTTCGTCTTTTTTTGCCAAGGCGGAAACGGCGGTGCCAAAAAGCTTAGCCAGCGTGGGGAAGACATCCCTAAAGAGCCCTGATACGCGCAAGGTCACGTCGATCCGTGGGCGGTCCAGTTCAGCGATCGGCAGAACTTCGATGCCTGAAACCCGCTCGGTGCCAGCGTCCCAGATTGGTCGTACCCCCAGCAGTGCAAGAGCCATGGCGAACTCTTCCCCCGCCGTGCGCATCGTGGCTGATCCCCAGAGATCAACGATCAGACCGCGTGGCCAGTCCCCATGGTCTTGAAGGTGTTTGCGCACCAGCTCCTCTGCCAGCTTCACGCCTTGCGCATACGCATTTCGCGAGGGCACGGATCGTGGATCAATTGTCGTAAGGTTCCGGCCCGTTGGAAGCACGTCGGTGCGCCCTCGAAAGGGGGACCCTGACGGCCCGGCATCGATGCGATGACCATCAAGCGCAAGGATCAAAGCGCGACGTTCCGCAGAAACAGCCCCTTCGAGATCAACGGCAGACCCGGATTTTGGCAAGCGACCCCAGATGTGCAGACCGTCTCCAAACTGACTTTCCTTGATATCACACACAAACCGGTCGATGCGCGTAATCGCTTCCGCGCTGTTTGTTGCGCGGTCCAGTCCTAAGTCCTGTTCGACACCAAGGGCTTGAGCCTCGCTTCGGATGTCGTTCTGGAGTCTGTCGCGTCGGCGCGGATCCAGACCGTCTGCATTGGAAAACTCGTCGAGTAGGGCTTCAAGCTGGATCAGCCTGTCCGGCGTTTCGCTGTTGGCCATGGGTGGTGGAACATGGCCCAAGGTCACCGCACCAATTCGGCGCTTTGCCTGCGCGGCCTCGCCGGGGTCATTGACGATGAAGGGATATATGACCGGAGTGTCCCGGATTAGGGCTTCGGGCCAGCAGGCGTCAGACAGCGCGACGGATTTGCCGGGCAACCACTCCAGAGTGCCATGGGCCCCGATATGCACCAGAGCATCGCACTGCTTTTGCAGCCAAAGGTAAAACGCCACATAACCGTGGCGTGGCGTGCGCCCAAGATCATGATACTCGTCGTCGCGCAGCTCTGGAGTGGCGCGTTCTGGCTGAAGGGCCACAGTGGCTCTTCCGCGCTTGGTGGCGGCAAAGCGGAAGGTGCCATTCTCGATCGATGGATCGTCTTCCGGCGCGCCCCAGACATCGAATAGATCATCGCGAAGGGATTTCGGAAGCGACCCCAGCGCCTCAAGATACTCCGAAACCGGCCAAGAGCTTGTCCTTGCATCTAACGCAGGTTGCAGCGGACCCCCTGACCGGATGTCGTGTCCTGCATCTGACAGGTCCTCAAGGATCGCTTCGGCTGAGGCGAGCGCATCCAATCCGACGGCATGCGCCATATTCCAGGCTTTGCCCGGGTAGGTGGACAGAACCAGTGCCGGACGTCTTTCAGCCGGCGGGCGCCGCGCAAGATGTATCCAAGCCGAGACCCTTTGCGTGATCGCATCAATCCGGGTCTGCACGGGTGCGTGTGCATAGCGCGAAAACTCGAGAAGCAGATCACGCTCCTGGGGCTCTTTGAAGGACGCCACCCCTGCGAAGAGGCGCCCGTCCAGTTCCGGCAGCACAACATGCATGGCCAAATCGGCCGCCGATAAGCCACGTTCGGCGTCCTGCCATGCAGTCCGGGTCGACGTGGCGAGCGCGATTTGGAAAACAGGTACGTTCCCGGCATCCAATGGCGAGGTGCCAGCCTCGCCTTTGCCGCTAAAAGATGTTGCGTTCAGGATTGCGGCCGGTTTGTGAAACGCAACCTGTCGCGCGATCCATTCGGCGGCCCCGGGGGCTTTGAGCGACGGTGCAAAAAGACCAAGTGTGTCGAAACCAGCAGCACGGAGCGCGTGAAACATTGACTTGATCGGATCGAGATCCGCGGCGGCTACAAACGCACGGTAGAACGTGACCAAAACAAGAGGCCTGTCTGAAACGGGTCGGATCAGTGGGCAGCTGACCCCATGCTCAGGTGTCCACGCGCCAACTGTAGGCAGGCTTTTCGCGCCCCGCACGGGGCCTGCATAAAGCCCCGCAGCGAGTGCGAGTTGGGCAAGAGCTGCGCGCGCCGCTACTTCTCCACCCGTGTCGCACAGATGCGAGAGCCTGCGAAGCGTCGAAACGGGCAGTGTTGAAACCTCGTCCAGCGTGGGATCTACCCGGCCGTCAGCCGGCAAAACCGCAAGGGCGATGCCGTTTTGTTCAGCGAAGGCTTTGATTTGCTGCACGCCATAGGACCAATAGGGCAGGCCGCCGATCAATCGGATCAGGATACCTTTTGCCCCACACAAGGTCTGTTCGATGTAGGTGTCGACCGATAACGGGTGCTTAAGCGCAGCGATGTTGGCAAGTCTCAGGGTCGGCAACTTGTCTTTGCCACCATGCCAAGCTGCCGAGAACACGCCAAGGTCACTGTCGGAGAACGACAACACCACGAGATCAGCGGGAGATTGTCCCAGATCAGTCGGTGTCTCGGTCTCCTCCAGCCCGTGGCTTTCTCGGAAAACGACATGCATTTCGGCGAGCGTCCCTTATTCGGCTGCCACTTTATCAACGAGCGCATTCATGATTGCGTTCGTATTCACGTCATCATGTTCGGCAATCACGACCAAACGGCCCCGTCTTGCCTCATCAGGACGCCATGGCCGGTCGAATTGATAACGCACGCGCGCACCAACGGCCTGGACCAGTAGCCGCATCGGTTTGTCGGTCACGGCGGCATAGCCTTTTACGCGCAGAATGTTCTGCTGACGGGCCATCTGCTCGATCTTGGCGACCAGATCTGCCGGATCATCAACCTCAGGAATATCGACAACGATAGAGTCGAAATCATCGTGTTCATGGTCGTCATGTCCATCGTGGTGGCTTGGACGGGCGTCCATGTCATCTTCTGCGGCGGCTTCGAGGCCCAGGACGATACGCGGATCAACGATCCCTTCAGCAACCTCAACAACCGGCAAGGGGCGGGGGGCTTCGGCGGCAATGATATCCTTGGCCTTTGCGAGCCCATCAGTACCGGCCAAATCGGGTTTCGTCAGCAACACGATATCCGCACAGCTGATCTGATCTTCGAAGACCTCAGACAGGGGTGTTTCGTGGTCTAGGCTGTCATCTGCCACGCGCTGGGCTTCTACCGCCTTCACGTCGGGGGCGAAGCGCCCGGCGGCTACGGCCTCCGCATCTGCGAGTGCGATCACACCATCAACAGTGATTTTTGAGCGAATGTCCGGCCAATCAAACGCCTTCAGGAGCGGTTTGGGCAATGCGAGACCCGAGGTTTCGATTATGATGTGCTCGGGGCGCGGCTCTAGCGCCATCAGGGCCTCAATCGTTGGGATGAAGTCGTCGGCGACTGTGCAGCAAATACACCCGTTTGCGAGCTCCATGATGTTTTCCGCAGGGCATTCGGGGATTGCACAGCTTTTCAGGATCTCTCCATCAACACCAACATCGCCAAATTCATTCACCACAACCGCCAATCGTTTACCTTGCGGGTTCGTCATAAGATGCCGAATGAGCGTTGTTTTCCCCGATCCGAGAAAGCCAGTTACAACTGTGACAGGGAGCTTCGAAAGGTCAGACATGTATCAGGCCTCCATTGGGGGAATACGGGCGATGCAATTTTTACGGAAATGTTCGGGTCTTTCGCGCCACGGAACCAATCCGTCGGCCGTCGATTGGTATTTTGCGGCACCCTCAAGTACGGTTTCTGCAAGCTTTTCGTCCAGGTTTCCATAGACATAGCTCCAGCGTCCCGGCCCCCTGAGGGCGACCGAACAGCCGCGCGAGCAGTTAGACAAACATTCAACGGCTTTGATCTGAATTGAGGCCGGAGGGTTTGCGCCTTCCAAGGCATTAAGGAGCTTGGTGCCTGGGCGGGTTTCTCCTTCAGAATCAATGCCTTCACGACGGCACTTAATGCATACGAGAACCTCTATCGGTTTCGTGCTCTGCGTCATCGCAAAAAATGCTCCTCGTTGAGAGGGGCACGAATGACGGGGCCTTGCCTTGGGCAACCCGACATCCGGGACACCCCGCCCGGTTGCAGTTTCGGCGTTGGCAGGTCTCCCGGCTTTCTGACTTCGAAGCTTTGCTTCACGGTCTGCCTGCCTTCCCAGCATTTGCCAGTGGCATTGGCGGACCTTGTCTGATCACGGTCGCGGGGGCGGCTGCCCTTTGGCAAGCTTCGCTCGCCCGGTGCATTCCCTTTTCACCTGCGTTTGCAGGCACCAACGGATTTGTGGTGGGGCCAGCGTTAAACATTGTCAAGCGATTCAACACATCAAGGCGGCGCAAGGGACAGGTTCGACCGTTTGTATCTCAATTGCGACTAATTCGCATCTGGCTTGACTTTTGCGAATTATTCTCATTTACAAAACTTAGGCCTAGCACTCAGGAGATTGTTTGATGCGTCCTAAACAAACATGTCTTGCAATCGTTACGTTGCTTTCCTTCGTTTTTGTGGGAACTGCGGAGGCGGAAGACAAAATGAAGGTCGTCACGACCTTTACAGTGCTCGCCGATATGGCCTCCAACGTAGCTGGCGATGCGGCTGAGGTCGTTTCTATTACCAAGCCCGGCGCAGAGATTCATGGTTATGAGCCTACCCCGCGCGATATCGTGCGTGCATTCGATGCAGACTTGATCTTGTGGAACGGAATGAACCTGGAGCTGTGGTTTGAGCAGTTCCTGACCAATGTGGGTGACGTTCCCTCTGTTACGCTGACCGATGGGATTACGCCCATTTCGATCGCTTCCGGCAGTTATGAAGGCAAGCCGAACCCGCATGCCTGGATGGGGTTGGACAACGCTCTCATTTACATTGATAACATCGCGCGCGCTTTTGTTGCGCAAGACCCTGAAAATGCAGAAATTTACGTGTCGAACGCGGAAGCTTACAAGGCAAGTTTGCGCGAAACCATCGAACCGCTTCGCGCAGAGATCGATACAATCCCAACGCCGCAGCGTTGGCTGGTGACCTGCGAAGGGGCGTTCAGCTATCTCGCCCGCGATTTCGGAATGCAGGAATTGTATCTCTGGCCGATGAATGCAGATCAGGTCGGCACACCTCAGCAAGTCCGTAAAGTCATTGATGGCGTTCGTGCGAATAATATCCCGGTCGTTTTCTGCGAAAGCACCGTCAGCACAGCCCCGGCGGAGCAAGTTGCCCGGGAAACCGGCGCCGCCTTCGGGGGAGTTCTCTATGTGGACTCGCTCAGCGAAGCAGATGGACCGGTTCCCACATATCTTGATCTTTTGCGCGTCACAGCGACCACGGTTGCGCAAGGCCTGACATCGACGACAAACTGAATACCCCGCAAGCATATGGCGGATTTTTTGTCTGCTGCGCTGCGACCAACAAGGAACCGGAATGAGCGCTGCACAGGCACAGAACCAGGCGTCAGCCGCATCAGGCATAACAGCGAAAGATGTAACGGTCGTTTATCGAAACGGCCACACTGCATTACATGACGCAAGTTTCGAAATTCCAAGGGGCACCGTGACCGCGCTTGTCGGTGTAAACGGCGCAGGCAAGTCGACATTATTCAAAGCGATCATGGGGTTCGTGCCTGCCTCAAGGGGCGAGATCAGTGTCTTGGGTATGAAAGTGAGCGAAGCGCTCGCAAAGAACCTCGTCGCATATGTTCCCCAATCAGAAGAAGTGGATTGGGCCTTTCCGGTGCTTGTCGAAGATGTCGTGATGATGGGCCGATACGGTCATATGGGGTTCTTGCGCCGCGCACGCGAGGCTGATCGCCAAGCCGTCGATCAAGCCTTGGCGCGGGTCAACATGCAGGACTTTCGACACCGACAAATTGGGGAATTGTCCGGCGGCCAGCGCAAGCGCGTGTTTCTGGCGCGGGCTCTTGCACAAAACGGTCAAGTCATATTGCTGGATGAGCCATTTACGGGCGTTGATGTGCAGACTGAAGATCAGATCGTGGCGCTTCTGAAAGAGCTGCGTGACGAAGGACGGGTCATGCTTGTTTCAACACACAACCTGGGGTCGGTGCCGGAATTCTGTGATCGTACGATCCTGGTGAAGGGCACGGTGCTTGGCTACGGTCCTACGGAAACGACATTCACGCGTGAAAACCTCGAACTGGCCTTTGGTGGCGTCCTTCGCCACTTCACTTTGGGTGGAGATACCTTGCACGATGATGAAGACGCGCGAGAGGTCACGATCTTCACCGATGACGAACGTCCCTTCGTTCAATACGGTGAGAAAACGCAGCGTTCGGACCGCAAGACATGATCGAAGCGCTGCTTGAGCCCTTCAGTTACGGTTACATGACGAACGCCATGTGGGTGTCGTCCCTTGTTGGCGCAGTTTGTGCATTTCTGTCCGCGTATCTGATGCTGAAAGGCTGGTCACTGATTGGGGATGCGCTTGCGCATTCTGTCGTGCCCGGAGTGGCAGGGGCATATATTCTCGGACTTCCATTTGCGCTGGGAGCCTTTCTCGCGGGAGGGCTTGCGGCCGCTGCAATGCTGTTTCTGTCAGAAAGATCCGGCCTGAAAGTCGACGTGGTAATCGGCTTGATCTTCACATCCTTCTTTGGCTTAGGCCTCTTCATCGTATCGCTGAACCCTGTCTCTGTGTCGGTTCAGACCATTACGATGGGCAATATTCTGGCCATATCGCCGGCTGATACGCTGCAGTTGGCGATCATCGGGGCTGTGTCGCTTTTTGTGCTCATCGCGAAATGGAAGGATCTGATGGTCACCTTCTTTGATGAAAGCCACGCGCGCGCAATTGGATTGAGGCCAAATCTGCTGAAGGCAGTGTTCTTTGTTTTGTTGTCGGCCTCGGTCGTGGCCGCGATGCAAACCGTTGGTGCATTTTTGGTGATTGCAATGGTCGTGACGCCCGGGGCAACCGCCTATCTGTTGTGCGATCGGTTCCCCCGACTTTTGATTGTCTCGGTTTTGATCGGGGCCCTTTGTAGCTTCTTCGGAGCTTATCTGAGCTTTTTTATCGACGGTGCTACGGGTGGCATCATCGTGTGTCTTATGACGCTTGTTTTCCTTGCCGCGTTTGTTTTTGCGCCGAAGCATGGGCTGATCGCTGCGCGTCGAAGATCCAAGGTTCATGATGCGGGCCCTTCTGAGGATTTAGGTTCCGAGGTTGGATCATGATCGACCTTGAAATGCTTCTGTTGCCGTTTCGGTTTGGGTTCATGCAGAACGCATTTCTGATCTCAATGATCGTGTCTGTTCCAACCGCGTTGCTATCGTGTTTCCTTGTGTTGAAGGGGTGGGCTTTGATGGGAGACGCGGTCTCTCATGCTGTGCTGCCCGGGATCGTCTTGGCCTACGTCATTGGAGCGCCACTTTTGCTTGGGGCATTCGTTGCAGGAATGGTCTGCGCTTTGGCGACAGGATACGTATCTGACAACAGTCGGATAAAACAAGACACGGTGATGGGCGTTGTATTTTCTGGGATGTTCGGACTGGGGATTGTGCTCTACGTTTCTGTCGAAACAAACGCACATCTCGACCACATCCTGTTTGGAAATATGCTGGGCGTTGATCCGTCTGAATTGCTGTCGTCTGCCCTGATCTCCTGCGTTGTCGGACTGGGATTGGTTCTGAAGTGGCGGGATTTGCTGCTGCACGGTTTTGATCCTGCCCAGGCAAAGGCGTCAGGGCTTTGGGTAGGTTGGTTGCACTATGGGCTTCTTGCCGCTTTGTCACTGACGATTGTTGCCACACTCTCTGCCGTTGGGCTTATCCTCGCCATCGGCCTCCTGATCGCGCCGGGCGCAATTGCATTTCTTGTTGTTCGAAAGTTCTCGCAAATGCTCTGGGTGTCCGTGCTGGTTTGCATGAGCGCGATGTTGCTGGGGACATATGCCAGCTTTTTCATCGATAGCGCCCCTGCACCGACGATTATACTTCTGTTGACGCTTGTATTCGTCATTGTCTTTGTACGGCGCCAGATCCTCAACAGCCGCGCTGAAATGCGAGAGCCATAACGGTCGAAGCGCATCTTAAAAAAATGCGGAAACGCGGCCTCGAACACTGCTCCTACCACTGTCCAAAGTCTGTTCAAATGCACAATGTGTGCCATCATCGCGCTTGACTAAATCTGTGTCAGAAAGCTGCGCAGGAAATCGGGTTTAAGTACAAGAAAAACGTCGCCTAGGCCGTCAAAGCCAAAGATAATGGGTTGGCTTTCCGGTACTTCGCAACAATGAACCACGACTTGGTTGATTGGTTCCATCAGTTCAGTCGCTACCAGATCTGAGATCTAACTTAAAATTAAATAAAAGCAATATGATACGGTATAATGATGCGACTGAAAACGTATCCTTGCGCCATAAAAAGGCTGTATTCTATCGCCGGAATTTCACTGATTTGCTATGAATGCAGGGTCTGCCAGGGTCAGGGGGCGGGCACTGCAAGACTGCAATTGTGTTTGCGGGCACACGATCCCTTGTGAGGAGCGGCCGCGCCGGAATGTAGGACTGGTTTATGCAGCACCCTGTCAACGGGAACGCCTCCCAGCGCGATGCTTCAGAAATACGTAGGATTGTCTGCGCAATCTGGGATGACTTGCTGCATTGCGGCCAGATCGCTGACGATGTGACGTTCTTCGAAGCGGGTGGGACCTCGATGACCTTGGTTACGGCGCGGAGCCGCATGCAAAAGGCGTTGGGCGTCGAAGTGGACATGACCCAAATGTTTGAAACGCCAAGGCTCGGAGATCTGGCCAGAGCAATCGCGGATCAGGTTGGGCGAACGCCCGATGCACCGCCGCAACCGTCCAAGCGCCGGAAAACTGAAGAGATTAACGACGAACGCGCCATCGCGATCATTGGCTATGCTGCACGCTTACCTGGCGCTGAAACCAGTGCAGAATTCTGGAAACACATCCAAAACGGCGATAATCTGATTGATCGCTTTGAACCTTCTGAACTGGAAGACACTCACGGTGCGGATATCCGCTCTGACCCAAACTATGTTCCAGCGCGGTCGGTTCTGAAAGACGTCGATCAATTCGATGCAAAGTACTTTGGGATTCTGCCGACCGAAGCCGATCAAATGGATCCGCAAGCACGTGTTTTTCTGGAGCTTTGTGCCCAAGCACTTGAGGATGCTGCAGTTGATGTTGCACGCGAGGGTAAGTCGATCGGCGTTTATGCCGGGGCCACGCACAGCACGTATCTCCACAACAATGTGCTACGCGACCGTAAGGCCGTTGACGGCTTCACGTCAGGCTTTCAACTGGAAAACTACAACGCCTTCACGGGCAACATCGCGGACACTCTGGCAACGCGGGTGGCTTTCAAGCTGAACCTGAAGGGACCTGCGATCTCGGTGTCGACGACTTGCTCGACGTCGCTGACCGCGATTGCACAGGCTGTTACCGCCTTACGGGCTGGCCAGTGTGAAGCGGCCCTTGCTGGCGGTGTTTCAATTACTTTCCCTCAGAACCGCGGGTATGTCGCAAAAGAAGGAGGCATGGCCTCTACTGATGGTTTGTGTCGCCCATTTGACAAGGATGCGGGCGGTACCGTCTTCGGGCATGGTGCGGGTGTTTTGGTGCTGAAGACCTTATCGAAGGCCGTCCGCGACAAGGATCACATTCTGGGCGTGATCAAAGGCGTCGGTATCAACAACGACGGCGCAGACAAAATCGCATTCACGGCACCGTCTGTTCAAGGCCAAGCCGAGGCCATCGCGATGGCCCACAAAGACGCAGACATCAACCCGTCTTCGATCAGCTATATCGAATGCCATGGAACTGCGACACCTTTGGGGGACCCAATTGAAATCAGAGGGCTGACCGAGGCATTTGGCGGTGCAGCGGCCTCTGGATCAATTGCGATTGGTTCGGTGAAAGGGAACGTCGGTCACCTTGATGCTGCGGCTGGTGTTGTCAGCGCGATCAAGGTCCTTGAAATGTTTAGGGCGCGCGAAATCCCACCCGTGGCTCATTTCACATCGCCAAATCCACGGATCGATTTCGAAGGCGGCCCGTTCTTTGTTCCTGACGGTGGGCTGTCTTGGACTGGAACTGGTCCGTTGCGCGCTGGAGTAAGTGGATTTGGTGTAGGTGGAACCAATGTGCATCTGGTTCTCGAGGAAGCGCCGGAGCCAGCAGTATGCGACCCCGACAAAGTTGATGATCTTCAGATTTTACCTCTGTCTGCCAAAACTTCGGAAGCTCTGGGCATCGCGGTGCAGAACCTTGCCGCGGCTCTGGAAGCGGACACAGGCTTGGTGCTCGCGGATGTTGCCAATACCTTGCAAAATGGTCGCCAGCAGCATGCTTTCCGGTTCGCTGTTGCTGCGAAATCCAAATCAAGCGCGATAGCCGCCCTGCAGTCCAAACCAAGCGCGCCAAGACGCGCATTAGATACGGTACCGGTTTGCTTCATGTTTCCCGGGCAGGGTGCGCAGTACCCCGGGATGGCGGCGGGGCTTTACGCGAAAAATCAGGTTTTCAGGCATGTGCTCGACGCTGGATTTGATGTGTTACGCGCGCAGTTCGGTTCCGATGATTGCTTACGGGATTTGCTCGTTGGCGAGGATAAATCTTCGGAGGCAGCAGAGGCATTGCGCCAAACATCGCGCGCACAACCCGCCCTGTTTTTGGTCTCTTACGCGATGGCCAAGCTCTGGCGTGAGAAGGGCATTACGCCAACGCACATGCTCGGACATTCTGTCGGAGAGTTTGTGGCCGCCGCCTTAGCGGATATTATGTCGTTTGAAGACGCACTGACACTCGTGGCCAAACGCGGGGCGCTGATGCAGGCGCAGCCACCGGGCGCGATGCTCTCGGTGCGCGCGTCTCTGGAGGCAATAGAACCCTATCTTGGTATCGTTGATCTCGCCGCAGCGAACGCGCCGAAATTGCAGGTCTTGTCTGGTCCGGAAGAGGTGATCGGTGAGTTGGAGGCAAAGTTGAGCGGTGCAGGGCTTATGCACCGACGCCTTCATACATCGCATGCTTTCCATTCGAGCATGATGGACGCCGTTGGTGACGGCCTGCTTGAGGTGATACGGACAGTATCGCTTTATCCACCTCAGATCGAAATCATATCGACTGTCACAGGAAAAGCCCTTTCCGCGGACGAAGCGACAGATCCGGCATATTGGGCGGGACAGGCGCGTGCGTCGGTAAGGTTTGCAGATGCTCTTGAAAGCGTCGCCGACACCAGCTCAGGGATGCTTCTCGAGGTGGGTCCAGGAAACGCGCTTTCGACTTTTGCGACCCAAACGCTCAAGCGCGATCAATACGCGGGCACCACCACATCGATGCCAGGTGCCGATGCACAGTTCGATCCTTCGCAGAAAATTGCTGAGGCGATTGGAGAACTATGGTGTGCTGGCGTTCCAATAGATTGGCGAAAAGTCACCAATGCTGGCCACCAAAAAGTTTCGCTTCCAGGTCCTGTTTTCATGCGTAAGCGCCACTGGGTCGAACCAATGGCGTCGATAGGGACAGAAGACCTGAAGCCTGTGCCCCCCAAACCTTTTGTTCCGACACCAGCCACAATTCCCGCCCAGGAGGCTCCGTCCATGTCCCAAAGCACACCTCGAATCGCGCGCCTTAGAACGGAATTAACACAGCTTTTTGCAGATCTTTCAGGCGAGGAACTTGGCCTCTCGGAATTGGATATTCCTTTCCTCGAGCTTGGGTTTGACAGCTTGTTCATGGGGCAGGCATCCCAGGCAATTTCGAAGACTTACGGGGTCGATATGTCGTTCCGCGAAATGCTGAGTGACCACCCGACGATCGGCGCATTGTCTGCACATATCGATGCTGTATTGCCGGAGGACGTTACAGAAAAGGCGGATGAGATTGAAGTCGCGGCACCGGCTAGTTTGATCGAGGCGCAGATGGCGAATAGTCCAGCCGCTCCTTCTATGAACCCATCTTTGCGAGGTGATGTTGCTGCAGTTGCGCAAGCGCAGTTGCTGACCATGCAAAACGTATTTGCTGAACAAATGCGTGCTTTGGCGGGAGGCCAGGTTGCAGCGCCAGCTGCCATGCATCAGCCAAAGCCTGTAGCCATTGCCCCTCAGACCGAAACTCAGTCAAAGCCGCAAGCTGCCAAGCCCAAACCAAATGACGAGCCTGTGCAAGGCAAGTCCAAAGCATTCAAGTTTGGTCGCGGGCCAAACACAAGCGGTGCGGACCTGAATGATGTACAACTGCGCTTTGCAGAAGACCTTGCTCAGGAATATTCCGCCAAATTCGCGGGGTCCAAGGCCCATACGCAATCTTATCGCAAAGCCCATGCCGATCCTCGCAGCGTTGCAGGCTTCCGGCCTGAATGGAAGGAACTGACCTTCCCGATTGTTGCGGAAAAATCCAAAGGGGCCTGGATCGAAGATGTCGACGGGAACCGTTTTGTAGATCTGGTGAACGGATTTGGTCAGACGGCGTTTGGTCACGCGCCTGATTTTGTTTCAGACGCTGTCAAGGCTCAGCTTGAAAAGGGCTATGCGCTGGGCCCGCAGGCTGACCAGGCGGGCCCTGTTGCCGGGCGATTTGCCAAAATGGTGGGTCATGAACGGGTGACGTTCTGCAACACCGGATCTGAAGCTGTCATGGCCGCGATGCGCCTTGCGCGTGCGGTGACGGGACGCGAGCAAGTGGTTGTCTTCTCAAACGACTATCACGGTCAATTTGATGAGGTTTTGGTGAAAGGGCGCACACGTGGCACAAACCCTGCAGCCCTTCCCATAGCGCCGGGCATTCCACGGGCGGCCGTGTCGAACATGGTGGTGCTGGAATATGGCGCCGACAGCACGCTTGATTGGATAAATGCCAATGGCGACGACATCGCTGCCGTGGTCGTGGAGCCGGTCCAAAGTCGTAACCCGGAACTGCGCCCTGCAGATTTTGTACGCGCGCTTCGGGACCTGACGCAGGAAAATGGCGCAGCGCTGGTCATTGATGAAGTCGTCACAGGCTTCAGGACCCATGCCAAAGGGATGCAAGGGGTTTGGGATATCCAGCCGGATATGGCCACGTATGGTAAAGTCGTGGGTGGGGGCATGCCCATCGGTGTTCTTGCGGGGAACGCTCGGTTCATGGACGCCCTTGATGGGGGGTATTGGAACTATGCCGATGACAGTGAACCTACGGTTGCCCCGACCTTCTTTGCGGGAACCTTCGTGCGGCATCCGCTGGTCGTGGCGGCCGTCGACGCCGTGCTGGATTATCTGGAGACACAAGGCGACAAGCTTTGGGTGGACAGCGCCGATCGCGCAAAGGCGCTCGCCAATTCCATGAACGCGGCGATGGAAGAGCGTGGGCTGCCCCCGCTGGTAAAGCATTATTCAAGCTGGTTTGTAATCAAAACCACGCAACACGATCCGCGCGCGACATTGCTTTATCCGTTGATGCGTCTGCAAGGCGTGCACCTGCTCGATGGGTTCTGCGGGTTCCTGACCACTGAACATGGCGATGCAGAATGCGCAAAAGTTTTGAAAGCGTTTGAAGTTGCATTGGATCGCCTGCAATCGGTGGGAATATTGGCTGCGGAAACCGAGACGGTGAAGTCTCCAGCGGCGGCGCAGGACATTCCTCTGACGGAAGCCCAACGCGAAATCTGGATGGTTCATCAACTGAGTGATACGGCCGCAACAAGCTTCAACGAAAGCGTATCACTCACAATAAGAGGGACCCTTGATCACGATTTGCTCTTTAGTTCATTGAATGACGTGGTTGCGCGGCACGACGCATTGCGTGCACGTTTTTCTAAGAACGGAAGTAGTTTCAGGATTGCAGAAGGCAGTACACCAACGCCAGAAATCATAGATCTGCGAGGTGAAGCGAATGTCGATAAGGCCCTGAGTGCATTCCTCTCGGAAGACGCCCATCGGCCTGTCGACCTCATCTCCGGTCCTCCGATCCGCGCGACCTTGGTCAGGCTCACAGACGACAAACATGTGTTTGTCCTTACAGCACATCACATCGTTTGTGATGGCTGGTCTTTTAACACAGTCATTAACGACCTCGCAGCGATCTACAGTGCACGCATCAGTCAATCTGACCCGGATCTCGCGGCAGCGCCGTCTTTCGCAGCCTATGCGCAATCGGACACCACCCGTACGGCAAAGCAGGAAACACGCGATTACTGGGCAGACATTTTGTCGAATGTGCCCGATCTTCCCGACCTGCCGACCGATCGGCCCCGGACTGCGCAGCGCAGTTTCAATGGAAATACGGTCAGCATCGACATTCCTGCGGACAGGATTGCGTGCCTGAAGAAGGCCGGTGGCAAGCTTGGTGCGACGCTCTATTCAACCGTTCTTGCGGGGCTTCAGATCACTCTTGGGCGTATCGCGGGATCGCAAGAGGTGGTGCTTTGTACCCCCATGGGCGGACAGGCGCAGCTTGATGATCAATCCCTCGTCGGACACCTCGTCAACTTCCTACCCATTCGCGCCGATTTCGATCTTGAGGAAGCTGTCGGCGATCACGTCAAACGCGCGGCCGACGCCGTTATTTCGGCGCAGGATCACAGTGCATATACGCTCGGGACAATGGTGCGTGACCTGAAAATGCCGCGCCATCTGAACCGGCTGCCAATCAGCGAAGTACAATATAACCTTGAGCGTGTTGCCGAAAATCTGAAGCTTGGAACCGCCGAGGCCGAAATGCGAGGCAATCCAAAAGCAGGGGTGAACTACGACCTGTTTTTCAATTGCGTCGAAGGACCGAAAGGTCTGAGGATCGAAGTGGACCACAACGCAGACTTATTTGATGGATCGACCGTCGCGCGCTGGGCGCAGCATCTCGGTTCGGTCCTTGAAGCAATCTGCGAGAGCCCGGCAACACCGATAAAAAACTTACCTCTGCTTAGTGCCGAGGAAGAGAAAGCGTTCGCGCATCAGTTCAATGCGACCGAGATGGGCTTTGACAGACAAATGACCGTGCATGACTTGATCTCTGCACAGGTGGAAAAGTCCCCAGACCAGATCGCTGTCACTGGCAGTGACAGGTCGCTGACCTATCGCGAACTTGCTGAGCGGTCAGATTCTGTTGCGTCCCATATTCAGAGCCAAGTTTCAGGCAGCGGACAGCGCATTGGCGTTGCATTGCCACGGGACACGGAATTGCTGGTCGGGTTGCTGGGTGTTCTCAAAGCTGGCCACACATACGTTCCATTAGATCCCTCGCAGCCAGTTGAACGTCAACGAACAGTTCTCAAGACGGCTGAAGCAAAGGCCGTTTTATGTCCTGAAACGGCAGGGGTGGACTTAACGCTTTCTTCCGATTGTATCGCAATCGATCCATCAAAGGCGCCTTCGGGTGTCACTCCGAATTCTGCCGATATTTCAGGGGATCAGGCGGCCTATGTGATTTTCACATCTGGGTCGACGGGCACTCCAAAAGGCGTGGAGATCCCACACTCTGCGGTTGTCAATTTCCTTCTGAGTATGGCGTGGCAACCTGGGCTTACCGCATCGGATAAACTGCTCAGCGTCACCACAGTGTCCTTCGACATCGCGGTATTGGAACTGTTCCTTCCGCTTACGGTGGGCGCGCAGGTTGAAATCGCAACACGAGAAGACGTGCTAGATGGGTTCCGTCTGGTTGAGCGTCTTGAAGCTGGCGATATCACCGTGATGCAGGCCACGCCAACATTGTGGGCCATGCTGCTTGAGGCGGGATTATCCCTTAAACCGGGTCTCAAGTTGCTTGCTGGGGGTGAGCCTATCGCCGCCGATCTGGCGGAGAGATTGTTGAAAGGGGGCGTCGATCTCTGGAACATGTACGGGCCAACCGAAACGACAATCTGGTCATCTGTGCAGCGCCTCCAACTTGGACAGCCCGTTACGATTGGAGCGCCCATTGCAAACACCCAGCTTCATGTTCTGGATGCCAATAATCAGCTTTGCGTGCCGGGACAGGTAGGTGAGCTGAACATTGGAGGTGATGGATTGGCCCTGGGATATCTCGGTCAGCCTGACCTGACGGCTTCTGCCTTCAGAGACGTGAAGATCGCGGGGCAACACGCACGGCTTTACAAAACGGGCGATCTCGCCATCCGTGAAGCTGATGGTCATCTTCGTTTGCTTGGACGTCGGGATGGACAGATCAAGCTGCGCGGGTTCCGCATCGAGCTTGGAGAAATAGAAGCACGACTGCGTGCCCATCCATCTGTATCGGCAGCTGCAGTTGCCCTGGCGAAAGGTAGCTCAGAGATCGACCAGCTCGCGGCTTATGTCGTTCCCCAAAACAACGAAGACCTTGACCAGGACGTGCTGAAACGTAGCCTTGCAGACCAGCTTCCAGACTACATGGTGCCGACCGCATGGTCTGTGGTTGAAGCCCTGCCACAAACCACGAATGGTAAGCTCGACCGCAAGGCTTTGCCATCTCTTAGGACGGAAGGCTCCGCTCCGAAAAAGGCCGTGGATCTTCCTTCTGGTGAGACGGAGACCAAGATAGCCGCGATATGGGGCACGGTTCTTGGACTGGAAAATACCAGCGTCACAGCAACTCTGTTCCAATTGGGAACTGACAGTCTTGGGATATTCCGCCTTGCGGCGCGCTTAATGGAGGCTGGATTTGAAATCGAAGCACGCGATGTGTTTGCAAACCCAAGCGTGCGTGAGCTTGCTGCGCATATTGATGCCGCCAAGCCCAACAAGCCGAAACGCCCATCGTTGAAAGATTTCACACGGACGCCTCGAACCGGCACCTGAGTCGGTCAGCAAACCTCGATCTGACCAACGACGTTGCGGAGGGCGAGTTTCTCGCCTTCCGTAACACCTACCACTGCTCCGGCGAAGTTCTGCGGAAGATTGAGGTCCAGCATGTGCCATCTCTCTGGGCTTGGCAGCGGAGGATCGGCACGCAGAACTTTGGCGGTTTGGCTAAGGGAAACATCAAAGCTTGAAAGATCCGCAGAGAAGCCTTGCGCGGTTGCCTTGATGACGGCTTCCTTGCGCGTCCATCCCCGGAAAAATCCCAATTCCCACATGTGCTTCGGCATCTCGTCAAGATCTGACTGCTCAGCTTTGGAAAAAACGCGCGTGGCGATCCCTTGTTCAACCGGACGGTAGGCTTCGATATCGATCCCCAATAAAAGGTCATTCGGGACTTCAGCAACCACCAATGCGGCCCAACCACCTGAGTGTGAGAGGTTGAAGGCAGGGCCATCTGCGAGAACGGGCTTCCCGTTTCCGGTTATGTCAAACTGCAGCGTAGAGGCTTCGTGATTTAAGTAGCCCGCAAGTATTTCGCGCATTCGACCGCGGCCGCGGATAAAGCGTTCTTTGTCGCGGGGTTTGACGAACCGATTTGCACGCTCTTTTTCATCAGAGCTCAGGTAGTCCTGAAAACGCGCATCCGTATTTACAGGGTTTGCCAAATCCAGTGACCAGTACCAAAGATCGAGTTCTATCACTGCTTGTGTCCTGAGCGAGCTGCGCAACGACAGTGGGCCAGCCTCCACAGTCTGTCTAGCTGCGTAAGCGCCTGAGACGTGCATTCAAAACATCGGTTAGACCCGATATCGCGTCACCTCTAAGCGCATCTTCATGCCATCCGTCGAGTTCAAAGATTGGCGTATCTGATGAAAGTTTACCTTTCCAGCCAAACATCCGGGACCTTGCATCGCGCTGCTGCGCGGAGGTCCGGAAAAGAATGGCTTCGCCGCGATACGCAGGAAGCTCAATCAACTGAAAGGTAGCGTGCAATCTGACGTTGTTGCGCTCTTCCCGAAGGATGTCTTCAGAAACGGCTTCAATTTTTCCAGATGCCTTGAGGACGACTGCAAGTGGTCGGAACTTTGCGAAAAACTCTACCCATGAAAGGTGTCCGCGCGCCTTCATGCGTCCGTGTTGATACCAGCGCTTCAATCGACGCGCCCATCTCCGCGTTTGAACTTGAAATGATGTCAATTCTTCTGCCGCGCGTGGTGCCCAAGCATCTACCAGAACAAGCAACGGAGGGTCGCTTAAGTGTTCCGCGATCGCACGTGCCATGACACCGTCGACACAATTTCCCAGTACGACCAAGGGCCGCTTACACACCTGTTCATTGATCAAATTGGCGGCTTCACGGCACAGTGATACCATGTTTTCGGCTTCAGGGATCTCGACATGATCTGCCAATTGCAGCGAAATGACCCCTGCTTCCGCGTGGCGCGGGAGCCCATAATACAGAAAAGGTTGGTTCACGGTCACGATGACTGGAGAGCCCTCGGGGCCAGGGCTTAGATGTGTGGCAATCCAAGAGGGTTCAGCGTCCCCTGTGTGCGCTACTGAGCGCGTTTCAATGATGTTAGCCAAACCGGTCAGCGTGGGGCTTGCCAAAAATTCAGCGATGCTTGGCCTTACACCAAATTTATCCTGGACGCGTATAAGAAGCTTGAGGGCTAGTAAGGAGTGTCCGCCAAGATCGAAAAAATCTGCGTCGCATTTATCTGAGGGAAGATCGAGCAGGTCGCTCCACACATCTGCAAGACGGGATTTGGTTTCGGTTTCAGAGTAATTGTCGGTTTGATCTTCAATGTTATCAAGCGCTTCAGGAATAGCTCCCAGTATCGCTTCACCTGTGGTGAGCGTTGTTTCGCGCGCGTCGAAAACATCCTCAAAAGCCTGCAAGAGTGTTTCGGCAAGCGTTTGAATTGTTTCCGGCTCGAAACGGTCGGCATCAAAGTCGATCATCAGTTGCCATCCGGCCTCGCGACCAGTGATCTGGACGCTTAGGTCATGGGTAATCCCGGGCGTTGCAGACGGGATCGAGACCAATGAAATCGGTCCATAGTCCTGTTCTTCCAAGAATACAGTTTGCAGGCCGAACAAGATTGAAACCAATGGAGTACGGTTCGGATCTGGTCGCTGGCCAAGTGCGCGAACGATGTCGTCAAACGGGTGATCGGAATGTTCCAGCGCTGATTGTACTACTGTTTTTGCCACATTCAGCGCGCCTGAAACGTCACTGGTTTTGCCAAGTGGCAATCGCAGGACAAGTGGATTGATGAACGCCCCAATCAGTGTCTCCAATTCAGGCGCGTCACGGCCGACCACCGGCGTAGCAAAGGACAAATCGCACTGTCCGGTCAGTCGGTTTAACGCGATCGCCATCGCGGCGGCGCCAATGCTGAACCGGGATTGTTCAAGTTCTTTTGCAGCGGCCTGAAGTCTGGTGTGAAACGACTTTGGAAGCGGTACATCAAGGCGTTGCCCATTGCGTACCGTCAGGGGTGTCGGCGCGTGGTCGGCTGGCACCTCGAAATATGGTGCATTTGACAATGTTTTTCGCCAGAACTCTTCCGAGATTGTCCGGGCATCTGCGTCTGCGCACGCGGCTTGCCAGTTGGCATAATCTCCGTATTGCAGCTCTAGCTCTGGCAGGTTGGCTTTGCGTCTTTCCTCTGCGGCAGCAACCAATTCGCCAAGTTCCCGGCCCATGACTTTGATCGAGTACCCGTCGAACACAGCGTGGTGTACTGCGATCAGCAACGTCGCACGATCAGGGGCAAATCGCAAAAGCGTTACGCGAAGCGGACATGGCTTGGTAAGGTCAAATCGATCAGCTGAAAGTTCGCGTGCGATACTTTTGATGCGCGTCTGCTGTTCGGTTTGTGGTAGATTTCGCAGCTCAATGACGCCCAGTCGAAATGGAACATGATCAATGACTTGCTGAAAAATCTCGCCATCGCGTTCAACGAGCCGGGTGCGCAGAATTTCGTGGCGCGCGATGACAGTTTGCAACGCGCGCTCGACACTTTCGTTGCTAAAATTGCCAACCAGCTCCCACTGAATAGCCAGGTTGTTTCCGTTGAAATCTGCATTCGCTTGTTCAAGGAAATAGAAGCGTGTTTGCGAAGATGTCGCAGGAAATTGCAGGTTGGTCGCCTGCGTCATGAGTGTCGATTTCATATCACACCAAGCTTAAGCACGGACCCCTGCGGGAACAGTCGAGGCTTTCGTGAAATACGTCAAATTTGAGTCTAATATTGTGCCGGATTGGCTTTGCAACAGGCAACAATCGCAGTCTCTGTGATGATTGGCTGCAGTGCAGGAACAGAAGGTTGATTTGATCCCAAAAGACTTCAGAGCTTGTTCACGGGCACTTTCAAAACCATGTTGCCGTCTTTGTCGGCTGGAACCTCTCCCGCGCGCATGTTCACCTGCAATGATGGGATGATCAGCGAGGGCATCGCAAGTTGTGCGTCCCGCTCTGTTCTGAACTTGATAAAGTCCTCGCGTGTTTTGCCGCCACCGACATGGATGTTTGCGGCTTTTTGCTCGCCTACAGTGGTCTCCCAAGCGATTGCACGTCCGCCGGGACCGTAGTCATGGCAAATGAAAAGGCGCATTTCCTCGGGCAATCTTAGAATGCGCTGGATGGAATCATAAAGCTCGCCCGCATCTCCGCCTGGGAAATCCGCGCGCGCTGACCCTCCATCAGGCATAAAGAGCGTATCGCCCGCAAAGGCTGCATCACCGACGACGTGCACCATGCATGCTGGTGTGTGTCCAGGGGTATGTAGGGCAAATGCGGGTAGTTGACCGATCTCGTAGGTATCACCATCTTTAAACAAGGCATCAAATTGCGAGCCGTCGCGTTGAAATTCGGTCCCCTCGTTGAAGATCTTTCCAAAGGTGTCCTGAACGACGAGCACCATCTCACCGATGCCAATCTTGCCACCGATCTTGTCTTGAATGTAGGGCGCTCCAGAAAGATGGTCAGCGTGAACGTGCGTTTCGATGATCCATTCAAGCGTTAGCCCGTTGTTTCGGGTAAACTTAATAAGGCGATCTGCACCGTCATATGTCAGTCTACCAGCGGCAGCATTGAACTCCATAACCGGGTCGTAGATTGCACAGGCTGTACTGTCGGGATCCTGAACTATGTAACTGACTGTGTTGGATTGCTCGTCAAAGAACCCTGTGACGATCGGCTTTTTATCCATGTGTACCGGTGGGATCATCGCATCATCCTCCTTTTCGAAGACGTTGGTACTCACACACGGGCAGTCTGCACGGAAGGTTGCACAACGCCAAGTAAACTTCACACATCAGTCTTTGGGTTCGGGGTAGGCCACCGGTCCGCCTTGTGCGTCCCAGGTTGAAAACCCTTCTCGCAAATGCGTTGCGCTGAAGCCCATGTCTTGCAAGGTCGCCACCGTGAGCGCAGACCGCCAACCGGAGGCGCAATGAAACACGTAGCGTTTGCCGGATTGGGCAAAGATTTCCTTGTGATACGGGCTCTCCGGATCAATCCAAAACTCGATCATTCCGCGAGGCGCGTGAATACTGCCTGGAATGAAGCCGGACCGATGACGCTCCCGTACGTCACGGATATCTACGACCACGAGATTTGGATCATCCAACTGTGCGATGAGATCAGATGTTTCAACTTCTTCAATGCGTTCGCGCGCATCGGCGACCATCTGTGCGGAAGAGATTTTCAGGTTGGTCATTCGTCGATCCTTCTTGGTTTTCTCAGCTTAGTCCAGCATATCCAGTGGCGCATACGGCGCTTGGCTCTTGTCCTTGTCCCTTCGGTTCCGGCAAGGTGCAGGAAATCGGCTCCGTGCGGCATGCCGCGTCCAATAAGATAGGATATTTTCATGACAGACAAACCCATCGCACTTGTCACTGGTGGTGCCCAGGGCATTGGATATGCCTGCGCCGAGGCACTTATTGAGGATGGCATGGCTGTCGTTTTGGCAGACGTAAACGCAGAAGGTGTCACTGACGCCGGCGAAAGCTTGGGCGCACTCGATGCTTTAACGTGTGATGTGTCTGACCCCGCGCAGATCCTCGCGATGTTCGACAAGATCGAAGCACAGCACGGGGCGGTGACGGCGTTGGTCAATAATGCTGGCGTTGCGATGCCTGGCGATTTTCTCAGCTATGAACTTGAGGATTTTGAGACGGTTATCAACGTCAATCTGCGCAGCGTTTTCATTGCCACCCAGCGCGCCGCAAAAACGATGGTGGAGCGTGGCATTGAAGGCGCGATCGTCAATATGTCATCGATCAATGCGCAGGTCGCCATACCTGCTATTCCTGCGTATTGCGCATCCAAGGGCGGCGTCATGCAGCTGACAAAGGTGGCGGCTTTGGCGCTCGCCCAAAATAACATCCGTGTAAACGCTGTCGGTCCGGGATCTATCGACACAGCAATGATGGCCGGCGTGAATGCCAATCCTGAAGCGTTCAAAGTTGCAATGTCGCGGACGCCTCTGGGCAGGTCCGGCACGGCACGAGAGATCGGTGATGTGGTTGCTTTCCTCTGCTCGAAGAAAGCCAGTTATATCACTGGCGAGACGATCTACGTGGATGGTGGGCGTCTTGGTCTGAATTATGTGATGAGCTAGGTGGTGCCGGGTTGGCTTGTGCGCCTCTGCTTCCCGGCGTCGCGCACAAGCTCTGCGATCTGCATCAATTGATCTGACAGTGGGCTGGTTTTTCGCCAGATTATCCCAATCGTTCGGCTCGGCTGAGGTTCTGCGAAGTTTGCAACGTCCACGGCTGCTGACTGCGCTTCCACATCCACTGCCATTTCAGGTAACAAGGTTACCCCCAAACCCATTCCGACCATTTGAACGAGCGTCGATAAAGAGCTTCCGTCGAGGCCTTCCCACGGCCGCACCGTCTGCATGCTGCAAAACGACAATGCCTGGTCCCGGAAGCAGTGGCCCTCTTCGAGAAGAAGCAATCGCATTTCGCGCAGGCCTTCCGCATTCGGAACCGGGGCGCACGCCTCGCTGTCTGGACGTACAAGGACAAACCGTTCCTCAAAGAGAGGTATCTCAGTAAGGGACGGTTCTGAGATCGGCAGCGCGACAATCGCGGTATCGATCCGACCATCTGACAGCTCTTCAAGCAGTCGTGGCGTCAGTGTTTCCCGGACATGGATATCAAGGCCCTCATAGGTGCGTGTCAGGTTTTCGATGATGGATGGTAAAAGGTAAGGTGCAATCGTCGGGATCACGCCAATTCTCAACCGTCCGACAAGCCTTTCGCGTGAGGCCCTTGCAAGATCACCCAACTCGTCAACCGACCGTAGAATGTCTCTGGCGCGTTCAACGAAAATATCCGCGAATTGGGTCATCCTGACTTCCCGGTAGCCACGTTCCACAAGGGGCGTCCCCAGCATTTCTTCTAAATCACGGATTTGCATAGATAATGCGGGTTGCGAAATGGCGCAGGCATCTGCTGCACGCCCAAAATGCCGATGCTGGGCGAGTGCCTCGAAGTAACGAAGGTGTTTAAGCGTCAATCCTTGCATAAGTTATTCTTATCAAGATTATCAGAAATTCCAACTTAAACTAATTCTAAAACTCTGTTACCTCAGTGCAGACTCGGGGGGAGGTGCGTCCGCACAATGCGGCTCTACAGCCCTCTGTACCTGCAACTAACCAAAGATGGAGTGTCCAATGGACGGAGGCCAAAACGAAGAGGGCAAGTGCCCGGTAATGCATGGCGCACGCGTTCCAAACGCAAGCGCGAGCAATGCGAACCAGAAATGGTGGCCCAACCAGTTAAACCTGAAGGTGCTGAACCAAAACGCGCCTAGCGGCAATCCGATGGGCGCTGACTTCGACTATGTTGAGGCCTTCAACAAACTTGACCTGGACGCCGTGAAGGCGGATCTGCACGCGCTCATGACGGACAGCCAGGACTGGTGGCCCGCAGATTATGGACATTATGGTGGCCTGTTCATTCGTATGGCATGGCATTCGGCCGGCACGTACCGGACCTATGACGGCCGCGGTGGTGCAGGCAGTGGGACACAGCGGTTTGCCCCTTTGAACTCGTGGCCTGACAACGGCAACCTCGACAAAGCGCGCAGGTTGCTCTGGCCGATCAAGGCAAAATACGGTGCGAGCTTGTCTTGGGCGGATCTGATGATCCTCGCGGGCAATGTCGCGATTGAATCCATGGGCGGCCCGGTTTTTGGCTTTGGCGGCGGACGCTCGGATGTCTGGGAGCCGGAAGAGGACATCTACTGGGGACCGGAAGCTGAGTGGCTTGCCACTTCTGATCAGGAAAACAGCCGTTACTCGGGTGACCGCGAATTGGCTGATCCTCTCGGTGCAGTGCAGATGGGTCTGATCTACGTGAACCCCGAAGGCCCCGACGGCAACGCCGATCCGGTCGCTTCCGGTCGAGACGTGCGCGAAACCTTTGGGCGCATGGCGATGAACGATTACGAAACCGTTGCGCTTGTTGCAGGTGGGCACACCTTCGGAAAAGCACACGGAGCAGGGGACGCGGCATTGGTAGGCCCAGAGCCAGAGGGCGCGCCAATTGAAGCGATGGGCTTTGGCTGGTTGTCGAGCCACGCCTCAGGCAAAGGTGGTGACACTATCACGTCGGGTATTGAAGGTGCATGGAAGCCAAACCCAACGGCTTGGGATATGGGCTACTTCAAGGTGCTCTTCAAATACGATTGGGAGCTGTCACACTCACCTGCGGGCGCGCAGCAATGGCACCCGATCGATTGTGAAGACGAAGACATGGTCGTGGATGCCCACGATCCATCGAAAAAGCACCGTCCAATGATGACGACCGCCGATATGTCCATGAAAATGGATCCGGCATACGAAAAAGTTTCGCGGCACTTCCTCGAAAACCCGGAAGAATTCGCCGACGCCTTCGCGCGTGCCTGGTTCAAGCTTTGCCACCGCGATATGGGTCCCAAGGCCTGCTATCATGGCAAAGACGTTCCGTCCGAAGACCTGATCTGGCAAGATCCGGTCCCCGCCGTCGATCACCCTCTGATCAGCGAGGCAGATGCGGCGGAACTGAAAGCCGCAATCCTTGCGACAGGTCAGTCGGTTTCGGCACTTGTGCGGGCGGCCTGGGCTTCGGCCTCGACATTCCGGGCATCGGATAAACGCGGCGGCGCAAATGGCGCACGGGTCCGCCTGAACCCTCAAGCCAATTGGGCGGCCAACAGTCCTACAGAGCTTGCTGGCGTGATTTCTGCGCTTGAAGGTGTCAAAGCGTCTTATGGGAAGCCAGTTTCGCTGGCGGATCTCATCGTTCTGGGCGGGTCTGCGGCTATCGAGGCGGCGGCAAAGGCCGCCGGTCACGACATTACCGTGCCCTTCACGCCGGGTCGAACCGATGCAACCGAAGAGCAAACGGACGCTGCAAGCTTTGATGTTCTCGAGCCACGCGCAGATGGCTTCCGTAACTTCTTGAAAGGCGCGCAGCTTCGCGAACCTGCGGAGTCGCTTGTCGACAAAGCCGCACTTCTTTCGCTATCGGCGCCTGAGATGACCGCACTCGTGGGGGGCATGCGCGCGCTGGACGCGAATACGGATGGCGCTCAGGCCGGCGTCTTTACGGACCGTCCGGGCACACTGAGTGCTGATTTCTTCCGCGCTGTCACCGACATGGCGCTTGAATGGACTAAGTCCGGCGAAGCTCCGGCGACTTATGAGGGCCGTGACCGTGCGACTGGTGAGGTCAAATGGACCGGAACTGCGGTTGATATGGTCTTCGGGTCAAACTCGCAATTGCGCGCTTTGTCGGAGGTTTACGCAAGCAACGATGGCGAAGCAAAGTTCGTCGCTGATTTCGTATCCGCATGGGTTAAGGTGATGGAACTGGACCGCTTCGATCTGAAGTAGATACAGCTGATACAAAGAAAGGGCCGCTCCAGATCGGAGCGGCCCTTTTTGTTTTTTGCTGGAGGTTAGCGGCTGGCGATCGTTAGGCTCATTCCGCTTGATGTGGAATAGATACCGCCGCCTTGTGCGGTCACGGTCATACAGGTTTCGCCCAGGTTCGGGCCCGTCAGCATATTAACGCAAATTTCGGTATCGGTCATGCGCCATGTCCCGGTTCCGGACATGTCTGCACCCGTGACCTGCACTTCGCCTGCAGGATCGTAAAGGACCGTCATGGGGGCACCAAGGTAATTTGCCTGTATGCGCTGACCTATAATCTGGTCAGTGATTTCAGTTGGTGTAAGGCTTGCCGACTGGGCGCTCGTGCCAAGGGCTAGCAATGTACCAACCGCAAAAGTAAGGGTTCGGACGGAAAAGGTCATGTTCGCTCCGCTCTGTGCAGAAATTCTAGGTTCTGCGACGGAAGATAACGGTGAGTTGTGGCAGAAAAGGGGCGGATTGCATTATTCATCAGCAACCTTTTCAGCATATCCCAGCTTTAGCGTAAGGGCGCGGAAGGCTTCAACTTCGCCCTCTGCAGGGTGATGACCCGTATAGGCGAATATATACTCTGGAACCAAAATCAGACGATCTGCCATGGGTTCGTCGAGATCGGCATCATTATAGCCGATTTGCATGTAGTAGACGACCCGCGCCCGCGCGAGGCTCTCGCGTTCCGGATAGCCAAACCGAACAAACAAATCTTTAAGCGCACCGATCCGTTTGGTTTCTGATCTGTCCAAATCCGTGCGTACATCTGGATCCCGTCGCGCCCAGTCGCGTATCGCGAAATCCAACTGCGTGTGGAAGCGATCAGGATCAACAAAGCCGACAAATACGTTGCAGATGGCTTGGGTGATGGTTGGTGCGGGTTGGTCGCATGCATCTAGGATGGCTTGGGTGTTGGTATTCATCCAGTGATCTAAAAGTACATTAAGAAGATCTCGTCGATCCTTGAAATACCAATAAAAACTCGATCGGGAGACGTGTATCTTTTTTGCGAGACTCAAGACTTTCACCTGTTCGATCCCGTCCGAGATTAACGTTTCAAGCGCGGCGGAAATCCAATCCTCTCGCGTAACCTTCGTATTGCCCGGCTGTTCCGCTTCCGCCATTGCTCAGCTCTCCGGCGGGGCGCCGCCTTCAGCGGTCCGGCGTTGGATGAAATCGTCAAGTGCTGCAAGCCGGTCTGGTGCTGTCATCGATACTTCTGGCGCGTCCAGGATCGCCTCCCATACATCTGTGGCTCGGGTAGATGCGTCGCGCGCACCGCGTTCTGTCCACTTGCCAAAATTGGCGTAGTCATGGACAACCGGCTGATAAAACTCGGACGTGTAACGTTCCATAGTTTGTGGAGCCGCGAAAAAATGGCCTGACGGCGCAACATGGGCGAGTGCATTGGCCAGGCCAATCTCATCTGCACCTGCTTTGTTACCTGCGCACAGCTCGGCCACCATGTTCAGAACTTCGACGTCCGTGATAATTTTCTCGTAGGAGACGCTCAGCCCGCCTTCGAGCCACCCGGCGGAGTGGATGATCACCGTTGCCCCACCAAGCAAACACCCCCAAAGGCCAAGTTGGTTTTCATTGGCGGCCTGCACGTCGTTGAGATTGGATGCTGAACCGGCGGCGGAACGCCAGGGCAGTCCAATCATCCGGGCCATTTGACCAGCGGCAAGCGAGGCTTGGAAATGCGTGGGCGTCCCGAATGCTGGCGCGCCGGACTTCATATCAACGTTCGACGTGAATGTGCCGTAGCAAACGGGTGCGCCGGGGTTGGCAAGCTGAGTTAGTGTTATGGCGGCAAGACATTCCGCATGGCTTAGTGTTATTGCACCCGCGACGGTGATAGGAGCCATTGCCCCCATTAGCGTAAAAGGTGTCACGATGCTCAATTGCCCGTATCGGGCGAAATCGATCAGGCCTTGAGCCATCGGAATATCAAGGGTGCGCGGACTGTTTGTATTGATGATCGTATAAGCGAAGATACCGGCGCGGAACTGTTCCTCTGACACGCCCCGTGCAATGCGTAACATTTCAAAGTTATCAAGTGTTTGAGGTGTACCACGCGCAAATAGGAAGGGAAATTTATCAGTCAGAACCGCTTGGGTGCGTAAAGTGAAATAATGGCGCAGATGGGTTTCTACGTCTTGCGGTTCCACAGATGGTGACATCATCTGGAACACATCGAAATGGTGACCCAGTCGCGTGTAGTCTTTGAAATCTGACGCGCTTCCGGGGCGCCTGCCACGCCTAAGATCTGTCGCATGTGGCGCGCCTGCGCCAGGTTGAAATGCAAGTGTCCCAAGCTCCAAAAGCACATCACGATCTGGTGCCCCTGCGCGACAATGGATGGACTTCGGAGCCGTTTCCAATGCGGCGTCGACCATGTCGCGCCCGATATAAACCATCTCGTCCTCGATACGCGCCCCGCCCGCCGCAAAAAGTTTGCGGGCTTCCGGGAGCAGCACTTTCATGCCCAGCGTTTCCAGCAACTCCAGCGCCGTGACATGCATGTTCGCCGCTTCATCGTCGGAAAACACGTTCATGATCGGAAACGGATTGCGCAGTTGACGATAATTCACATCGCGCGTCGCGGGGGCGTCTTGTATTCTGGCGCGCCCCCGTCTGCGAGATCGGGCAGGGGCGTTGCTCATCCGCGCATGGCCTTGCCCTCAGGATCATAGGGCGAAGGTGCAATGACCGTTGCGGGCCTTTCAACACCGACAATATGGGTCGACAAGGCTGTTCCCGGTGCCGCGCAGTCGCGATCTACCAAGGCCATTGCGAGTGATTTACAAACTGTGTGCCCATAAGCGCCAGATGTGACAAATCCAACTTTCTTGCCGTCCTTCCAGATGGGTTCATACCCGCTGGCATCGGCATCATCCGCATCAATGTCGAGTGTGACCAATACTTGCTTGGCCCCTTCGCCGTCTCGTTCTGCAAGGGCAGCTTCCCGACCGATGAAATCGGGTTTTTGCCAATCGATCCAACGGTCCATCCCGGTTTGGCCCGCGGTGTAGAGCTGTGTGAATTCTGCCGACCAGATGCCGAAGCTCTTTTCAATCCGCAGCGATAGCAATGCGTTAAAGCCGTATTCGATAATGCCTTCATCCACGCCCGCGTCTAGCAGCGCTTTGCGCAGCGTGGCATGATCGCCCATCCGACAATGGATCTCGTATCCTGCTTCGCCGGTCACGCTGAGACGTCCAACCTTGCACCGCAGAAGTCCAATGTCGAACACACCACAGCCCATGAAGGGAAGTTCTCCGACAGCGCTGTCTGTCAGCTTTTCGATCACCGCTTTCGATTTTGGCCCTGACAGAGAGAAGCCCGCGGTATCCTCGCCGAGATCCCGAACAGTCACGCCGTCCCCGATGTGGTCGTTGAACCAGCGCATGTGCCAGGCTCGCAGGTAATAGCTGCCCATCAGCCACCATGTGCCATCGCCCCAATTAAAGAGTGTCAGGTCACCTTTCAGACGCGCTTCAGGGCTTAGCATCACGGCAAGACGCGCGCGCCCGGGTTTCGGCAGCTTGGTAGACAAGAGTGAATTCAGCCAGTCTTCTGCACCGGATCCACTGATCTCGAACCGCGAGAAACCGGTAATATCAAGAAGACCAACACCTTCGCGAACCGCTTTGCACTCTTTCGCGACGATTTCGAACGCGTTTGAGCGTTTCAGCGATGGCGTTTCTTCGAACCCCTTCTCCGCAAAATAGAGCGGCACTTCGAGATCCCAGCTTTGGCCCCACTGGCAGCCCGCTTCGGTCATATCGCCATAGGCTGGCGCAGTTTTCAGCACGCGCCCAGCTGGCAGTTGTTCGTTGGGGTAGGTCATCACGAACCGACGCGAGTAGAACTGGCCAGTGGTTTCCATGATGTACTGTTTGTTTTCTGCCCAGCTGCCGTAACGCGCCACGTCCATGCACCAAGCATCCGCCTCTGGCTCGCCGTGGATCATCCATTCGGCCAGCGTCTTTCCGACACCGCCGCCCTGAAGGAAGCCTGCCATGACTGCACAGGCGCTCCAATACCCACGTTTTCCGGGGACCGGGCCAACCAGCGGATTGCCGTCCGGCGAGAAAGTGAAGGCGCCGTTCACCCATGTCTTGATGCCCACATCCTGAATGGCGGGGTAGCGCTCAAATCCAAGCGTAAGTTCGTTTTCGATCCGGTCGAGGTCCTCTTTGAAAAGTTCCATACCGTAGTTCCACGGCGCGCCATCCATGGCCCAATGTTCGTGCTCGATCTCGTAGATGCCGACAAGCACGCCGTTCTGGTCCTGACGCATATAGGTGAAGCCTTCGAGATCGACGGTCATCGGGACCTCGAAATCAAGGGCTGCAACCTCGGGGATACTATCGGTGATCAGGTAGTGGTGCTTGAGCGGCGAAACCGGCAGTTCAATTCCGGCCATGCGACCCACCTGCTTGGCCCAAAGGCCTGCCGCGTTGACGACGTGCTCACAGGTGATGTCGCCCTTGTCGGTCTTGACGATCCAACCATCGTCGGTTTGCCGCAGCGCTTCGACCTTGGTGTGCTCGAAATAGGATGCACCGCGTTTCCTGGCAGCCTTGGCATAGGCGTGAACCGTGCCGGTGGTGTCGATATAGCCTTCCCGGTCGGCCCACATGCCACCAAGCAGGCCTTCGGTGGACATGATCGGGCAGCGTTTCTGGGCTTCTTCAGGCGTGACGAGTTCGCAATCCTCAATGCCTATGGATTGGAATACGCGATAAGCCGATTGCAGCCATTCCCAGCGCTCGGGCGTGCCCGCCATTGTGAGACCACCGGTCATATGCAGGCCGATATTCTGGCCGCTCTCTTCTTGTATCTCGGACAGAAGATCGATCGTGTAGGCCTGAAGCGCGGCCATATTCGGATCTGCGTTAAGCGCGTGGATGCCGCCGGCTGCATGCCAGGACGAGCCTGCGGTCAGGACTGAGCGTTCCAGCAAACATACGTCTGTCCAGCCAAATTTCGCCAGGTGATACAGGACAGACGTCCCAACCACACCGCCGCCGATCACAACAACTCTGTAATGCGAATTCATGTCTTCCCTCCCTTGTTTTCATGCGCTTCCGGCGTGTTTGCGAGAAACGTTAATATGGCTTTCTGATTCCGTCTAGACACTTGTGTACAGAGCGTGCCTTTCTCCTGCTGGTGCTCGTACGAGCGCACTGCTAGATTGCCTTCGAAGACAACTCCGGAAAGCACAAATGGCCAATTACTTCGCTCCATCAGGGGGACACCCGGATCAGACCACGCTGCTGACAGATCGTGCCGTGTTTACAGAGGCATATGCGGTGATCCCGAAGGGTACGATGCGCGATATCGTGACAAGTTTTCTGCCATTCTGGGAAGGAACACGGCTTTGGGTTCTGGCGCGACCGATGACCGGGTTTGCTGAAACTTTCTCCCAATACATTATGGAAGTGCAGCCCGGTGGAGGCAGTCAAAACCCTGAAGCTGATTCCAAAGCGCAGGGTGTGCTTTTTGTTGTTGAAGGCGGGTTCACGCTGACGATTGATGGCCAGACCCATGCGATGAGCGAAGGCAGCTATGCCTATATTCCAGCGGGGGCGAATTGGAAGCTCGTCAACGATACCGACACGCTCACCCGGTTCCACTGGGTGCGCAAACGTTACGAGGCTGTGGATGGCATCGACGCGCCTGAAGCGTTTGTCGTCAAGGAAGCGGATATCGCCCCCAATGCGATGCCGGGCACTGATGGCAAATGGGCCACGACCCGTTTTGTCGATCCGGAAGATGTGCGCCATGACATGCATGTGAACATCGTGACGTTTCAACCCGGTGCGGTGATCCCGTTTCTTGAAACCCATGTGATGGAGCACGGGTTATACGTGCTTGAAGGCAAAGCTGTTTACCGACTGAATCAGGATTGGGTTGAGGTGGAAGCGGGCGATTTCATGTGGCTTCGGGCGTTTTGTCCGCAAGCTTGCTACGCAGGGGGTCCGGGACCGTTTCGATATCTGCTTTATAAGGACGTCAATCGGCACATGAAGCTGGCTTAGGCTTCGACAAAAAACGGCTCATCAAACCATACTTCTTCAAGGTTCGCGCCATCACCGATCCGGTCCACCACAGCAAAGAGCCCAGGTGCATGAAGCGGTGTCAGGACGCTGTGCCATGTGCCGCGATGGTAATTCACGCCTTGACCTGGCGCCGCAAGAAACGCCAACGGACGACCGGGCGCGCCGTCGGCATCTGGTGCGACAATGACCAGATACGGGTTCTGGTGCATTGGCAAAAAGGCCTGGCTGCCTTCGGGGTGCCGTTCAACCATTTCGAGGGTGTAGGGCAAGGATCGGGGCGTTGCGTCGAACACGCTGATGCCAGCGCGTCCATCTGCGAAATCCAGCGCCGCCTTGTTGTGGTACCGGCCGCACAGCCCTTGATTGATCACTTTGTCCGGATCGCCCACGGCTTCCAGAACTTCCCCAAACGGTGCGAAAGCTTCTGCTGAGAGGGGCAGGGCTCTGATAACATTTGTCATGGCAGCAGATCGCTTAACCGATGATAGGCGATCCGTTCCACCTGATGGCAAGCCTCTGCAAACTCCACCTCGCGGCTGTTTTCGATCCGTGATCTGAACGCTTTCAGGATGGACGGCTTGTCGTGGTCTCTGACCGCAATGATGAACGGAAAACCGAATTTTTCGACATAGGTCGCGTTGAGTGATGTGAACGTGGCCCGCTCTTCATCGGTAAGCGCATCCAGCCCTGCCGACGCTTGCTCGGACGTGCTTTCTAATGTCAGCCGTTTTGCTTGCGCCAGTTTGCCGGCTAGATCCGGGTGCGCGGTCAGGACACCAAGCCGCTGGCCTTCGGTTGCAGTCCGGAACACCCGAGTCAGCACATTATGAAGCCCAACGGCTGTGTCATGCGCTGGGCCCAGTTCCAAACCATGCGCCCCCTCTGCAATCCAGGGCGAATGCTCGAATATCCCGCCGTAGGCCCCCACAAAAGTCTCGTGCTCCATTTCACTGGGGCGCGTGTAGGACTGAGCTGGATGCGTATCTGACCAGTGCTTGGCGATCTGCGCTCGTGTTGCAAACCACACACCCTCATGGCTTTGCGCATATTCGATGAACTGTCGTAGGGCTTCAGCCCGACCGGGACGGCCGATCAAACGGCAATGCAAACCAATCGACAGCATCTTTGCCGCGCCAGCCTCACCTTCGCGGTAGAGCGCATCAAAACTGGCTTTGAGATAGTCGAAAAACTGCGCCCCGGCATTGAACCCCTGCGGTGTGGCAAAGCGCATATCATTGGCGTCAAGCGTGTAGGGCAGGATCAGCTGCTGCCTGCCGTCGAAATCCATCCAATAGGGCAGGTCATCGGCGTAGGTGTCTGCAACATAGGCAAATCCTCCGGTTTCTGCCGCCAGCCGCACGGTGTTTTCTGAACATCGCCCGGTATACCAACCTACAGGCGCTTGCCCGACAACTTCAGTGTGCAGTCGGATAGCCTCAGCCATATCCGCGCGTTCGCTCTCTTCCGGCGCGTCCTTATATTCGATCCACTTCAAGCCGTGGCTCGCGATTTCCCAACCCGCGTCTTTCATCGCCGCGACCTGAGCCGGTGATCGTGCCAGCGCTGTGGCCACCCCATAGATCGTAACAGGCAGGTCCTTCATCATTCGATGTAGGCGCCAAAACCCTGCGCGCGCACCGTATTCGTAGATCGACTCCATGTTCCAATGGCGTTGACCCGGCCATGCGGCGGCGCCTACGATCTCAGAGAGAAAGGCTTCAGACGCAGCATCCCCGTGCAGAATATTGTTCTCGCCGCCTTCTTCGTAGTTCAACACCAGTGAAATGGCGATCTTTGCCCCCCCTGGCCATTTGGGATCAGGAGGGTTGGCGCCATAGCCGTGCATATCTCGGGGATAACGGTTCATCGAAATACTCCTTGGACTTACATCCCTTCTTGCGCCAGTGCGATGCGCCGCGCAAGCTGACCACAAGCAAAAGGAGCACCTCAATGAGCGGATATCTTACAACCCACGTTCTCGACACTGCCAAAGGGTGCCCAGCGGCTGGTCTCGAAATCGAACTTTACAGGGTTGAGGGCGATGGCCGTACGCATCTTCGGACCCTGAAAACCAATTCGGATGGACGCACGGATGAACAGATTCTCCCTGCGACGGAATTTGCCCAAGGCACATACGAGCTGGTCTTTCACTGCGGCGCGTATCTCGACGCACAGGGTGCCCCTACTGAAGACCCGCGCTTCCTCGATATTGTCCCGATACGCTTTGGTATGTCCGAGGACGCACATTACCACGTTCCACTGCTTCTTTCGCCCTTTGGCTATTCCACGTATCGAGGGTCTTAGAGCGGCAGTTTCGTCGCATGACTTTCAAACACGGACGTAAATCGGTCGAGAACTGCGCGCAGTTTCTGATAGGGCGGGTAGTAGGCCGTTAGCCAGATTTCGGGGGCAGACCAATCGGGCAAAACCTCGACCAGCTGCCGAGTGTTTAAGGCATCAGTCACGATAAAGCGCGGCAGCAAAGCGATACCCTGCGCGCGGCACGCCAGATCAGAGATCAAATCTCCATTGTTGCACTGAAAGGCCGGCGTTAGCCGCATGGGTTTCATCACCCCATCCGCGCGGCCCAACTGCCATGTCTCTCCTTCGGCAAGGTTGGAATACCCAAGGCATCGATGCTGGTTAAGGTCTTCCGGGCGTTCCAGCGAACCGGCCGCGGACAGGTAGTCCGGAGATGCTACCAAAACCCGAGGCACCGGCCTGATCTTGCGCCAGATCGAAGACTTGTCGGTGGGGGCTGACGATATCCGCAAGGCCATGTCATAATCGTCCTTGATGATGTCGATGAAGCGGTCTGTCAGCGTAACGCGCAGCTCGATCTCAGGATGCAGATCGCTCATGTCCGCAATGGTTGGCGCCAGAAAGCGGGTGCCAAATGAAAGCGGGCAGCTTAGCCGCAAAGATCCGCGCAAGGCTGTCTGAGCAACTCGTGCTGTTTCATCAGCAGCTTCGAGGTCGGCCACCAATGGCGCCACTTTTTCGAAATAAGCGACCCCCGATTGCGTTAGAGACACTTTCCGCGTCGTACGCACCAGAAGCTGCGTACCAAGTTCGGCCTCCAGATCGGCCACGTTGCGTGTCACGGCAGAAGCAGAAGCTTTAAGTTTCCGGGCCGCAGCAGAAAAGCTCTGTGCTTCTGCGACGGCCAGGAAGGCCTGAATACGTTCAAGATGGCCCGGCATTTATAATTCCAAAAAATGCAATAATCTTTTACATATTTTCCCGCTTAACGAAATTACATCAAGACCTATTTTGAGCCTCGGAACAGCGAAACCCGTCGCATAGGACTTTCAGGAGCTCATCATGCTTACCCAAATCAAAGGTCTCCACCACATGACGTCACTTGCCGCTGATGCGCGCGAGAACAACGCGTTTTTTACCGAGGTGCTTGGCCTGCGCCGGGTCAAGAAGACCGTGAATTTCGACGCGCCTGACGTATATCACCTTTATTATGGCGATGAGGTTGGCACGCCCGGCTCTGTCATGACGTATTTTCCATTTCCCAACATGATGCGCGGTCGTCATGGCGCTGGCGAAATTGGCGAGACAGTCTTTTCGGTGCCGGCCGGAAGCCTCGATTTCTGGGCGGACCGTTTGCAGCACTACAATGTTCACGGGTTAGAAAAGGAAGACGTCTTCGGCGAAAAGCGCCTGCGCTTCCAAAACCCGGATGGCGAAGGGTTTGCGCTGGCTGAAATATCAGATGATCCCCGCGCACAATGGACCACTGATGCCATCGGCACAGATCACGCGATCCGCGGCTTCCATTCAGCTGGTATGCGTTTGCAGGACACAGGCGCGATGTCAGAGTTGCTGGGTTTCATGGGCTACCAACATGTGGATACGAAGGATAATGTTGCCCGTTTCGCGGTTGAAGATGGCACTGGTGCCAATACGATTGATCTGCATTCCGTTCCGGGCGCGTCGATGGCCCAACAAGGGGCAGGGTCTGTGCACCACATTGCTTTCTCGGTTGAAGACCGGGCTGCTCAACTTGATGTACGCAAGGCGCTCCTCGATACTGGCTACGCTGTTACACCCGTTATTGACCGGGATTATTTCTGGGCGATCTACTTCCGCACTCCGGGCGGGGTCTTGTTTGAGATAGCCACCAATGAGCCGGGCTTTAACCGGGATGAAGATACCGCACATCTTGGTCAGGCGTTGAAGTTGCCCAAGCAGCACGAACACCTGCGCCAGTCGCTCGAGGCGCGCCTTCAGCCCATTCCTGCGTGAGGACGCCGTGATGCTGGCAACTTCCTCGTACAGGTACAAGGAGACCATAGGTCAGCAGGATGCAGCCCTGGTTTTCACCTTCCATGGGACAGGCGGAACCGCTGATCAATTTCATGATCTTGCAACGCAGCTCATTCCAGATGCGCATGTGATTTCGCCCGAAGGCGATGTCTTGGAAATGGGGATGCAGCGCTTCTTCCGTCGGACAGGCGAAGGGGTCTATGACATGGATGATCTGGCGCAGCGCACCGATAAAATGGCGGCGTTCGTCACTGATCATGTCGCGCGTACCAGTGCAAAGTGCGTGGTTGGGCTGGGCTATTCAAACGGGGCCAATATTCTCGCAGCGGTGATGCTGGCCAAAGGCGCCATCTTCACAGACGCGGTTCTGATGCATCCGTTGATCCCCTGGTCGCCCGCAGATAACCCGGATCTTGCCGGACAGCGCCTTTTGATAACAGCCGGCAAACAAGATCCGATCTGTCCTGCACCGCAGTCTGAGGCCCTGCAACGCTACTTCAAAGGGCAGGGGGCCGACACCACCACGCACTGGCATTCTGGCGGGCATGAAATCGCAAGGTCTGAGATGGACGCGATTCAGGCGTTTTTCAGCTAGAGGATAAAACGTTTCTGGGTGAGCCTGCATCTGCTCAGGTTGACCCACAGGATAATCGATGACCACGCCCCAGACCGTCGGATTTCTAGGAACCGGGCACATCGCTGCCCCCATGGCACGTCTTGTTGCGCGCGCTGGGCACAGGGTCACTGTTTCACAGCGCAATCATGAGACAGCACGGGCATTGGCCAAATCTGGGCTTCGTATCGGGGTGGCGGACAATCAGGGTGTGCTGGACAGTTCAGACATAATCTTCATTTGCCTGCGCCCTGCCGTTTGGTCTGACGTCGCCCCCGATCTGAACTGGCGCTCTGGTCATAAAATTGTGTCTGTGATGGCAGGGGTTTCGTTGACTGAAATTGCATTGGCCTGCGCCCCAGCAACTCATGTGTCAGCCACACTGCCCTTGGGTTTTCTGGAAGTCGGGGGGTGCCCGTTACCGGTGGCGGGACCGGTTGAGCCCTTTGCAAGTTTGCTCGGGCACATCAATCCGATCATCCCGTTGGCGGCTGAAACGGAATTGCAATCCTATTTTGCGGCTTCAGCGTTGATTTCTGGGGTATTGGGTTTGATGCAGTCTGGCGCGGAATGGTTGGGCGAAGCCACGGATAATCCTGATGCGGGTGAGATGTACGTCTCTAACCTGATCTCGGGCTATCTCGGCGCGCTTGAGAAGACTAAGGCTGGAGAATTAGAAGCGCATAAATGGTCTCTGGCCACGCCGAATACGCTGAACCTGCAAATGGTCGAGGCGCTAGAAAAGCGCGGCTTGTTTGATGATCTACCTGAAATTTTGTCAAAAATATCGGCTTCTATGGAATAGGCTGCGGGAAACCGACCTGTCATCTTTAGGTAATCACATGTTGGGCTACGGCGGCCCCTTCTGAAATCCTAGCTGACGGGTGCGCAAACCATGCCTTTGCCCAATCCCTTTAAGTACTAACTTCACCTTTAGGTCTCAGTGTCTTCGCGAAACTCAAGCTATGCAGTGCTGCGGTGGATAAGGTGTTTCCTAAAGCCGAAGCAGCTCATCCGCGATCAGGCCCGCAGGTGCGAGCCGTCTGCATCAAAAGGGGGTTCTGCCAGGATGCGGGCCTGGTGGGGCTTTCCCAGAACCGCAATTTCTACGATCGTTCCGGGTGCTTCATGCCCGTCCTTGACATATCCAAGTGCCAGTGACTTTTCGACATGATACCCGTATGCGCCAGAACTTACCTGTCCAATTGGCGTGCCGTCTGGACGGAAGATCGGTTCACCGCCGCTCGCATCCGCAACATCCGCATTCACTTCCATCAACACCATATGTTCGCGCGCGGGTGTTTCCGCGACTTCCGCATAAGCGGCTTTATTCAGGAAATCCTTGTCCATTTTCGTAAGTCGCGCGAGACCGCTTTCCTGAGGCCAATATTCAGGCGAATACTCGCGTCCCCAGGATCCATACCCTTTTTCCAGACGAAGGCTCATCAAGGCCCGGCTGCCAACTGGACCTGCATCAAACTCTTTCCCGGCCTCCAGAAGCGCAACAAAAAGCTTTGTCTGATCGGCTTCGGCGCAATGAAGCTCCCACCCCAGATCGCCAGTGAACGAAACGCGCAGTGCAAGACACTCAACGCCCCCGACGGTAATGCATGCCGAGCGCATGAACGGAAAGTCCTCGGTCGCGAGCGACGTGTTTGTCATTCTTTGAAGAAGGTTGCGTGATTGAGGCCCGGCGACATTGAAACCGCACATGGCTTCGGTCTGACTTTCAAAGTGCGTGCCTTCTGGCAAAGGGACGGCTTTGAAGAAACGCTGATGAAAACGTTCCGCCATACCAGACCCAATGATCCAGAATTCATCCTCGGCCAATCGGGTGACGGTGAAATCGCCTGCGACGCCACCACGCTTGCCGATCAGCGGCGTCAGACAAGATCGACCCACCTTTTGGGGCATCCGGTTGGCAAAAAGTGCGTTTAGCCAGGTTTCGGCGCCAGCGCCCTCTACCCGGTACTTTGCAAAGTTAGAAATATCGATGATGCCCGCGCGATCGCGGAGCATCTTTGCCTCGCGTCCGACGCTGTGCCACCAATCCTGCCGCGTAAATCCAGCGCTGTCATCGGTGTTTTCATCAAAGAAAAGAGGATGTTCCCAGCCGTAATTCAACCCGAATTTTGCGCCCATCCCTGCCTGTAGTTCGTAAGCAGGACGTTTGCGCACAGGCCGACCCGCTTCGCGTTCTTCGCCAGGAAAGTGGATTTTGAAGCGGTGCGCATATTGATCGCCGACACGGGCCTTCGTGAAGTCTCGTCCGGCCCAATGACCAAAGCGCGCCATATCCCACGCAAACATGTCGAGCGTCGGTTCACCCTCAACGATCCACTCGGCGGCCAATTTGCCCATGCCACCGTTTTGGCTGAAGCCGGGAATGATCCCGTTGCAACAAAAATATCCAGAGAGTTCTGGGACGGGGCCGAACAAAACGTTGGAATCCGGGGACCAAATCATCGGACCATTGATGACGCGTTTGATCCCAGCCTCACCGACGGCTGGTACGCGTTCTATTGCACGCATCATGTTTTCTTCGATGCGTTCAAGGTCGTCTGCAAAGAGCTCGTGTCCAAATCCTTGCGGTGTGCCGTCCTCGGCCCAGAAGCGAACGTCTTTTTCATAGGCCCCGACCAAAAGGCCTTTGCCTTCCTGGCGCAAATAATATTCGCCATCTCGGTCCGCGACGGACGGCAATCGGCGATCAAGTGCATCTATTTCGGCTATGGTTTCGGTCACGAAGTATTGGTGTTCGGTTGGCAATAAGGGCAGCTCAAGCCCTGCCATCGCCGCAACCTCACGACCCCAAAGCCCTGCCGCATTTACAATCCAAGGCGTTGAAATATAGCCCTTTTCAGTACGCACGATCCAACTGCCGTCGGGCTGTTGTTCGGTGCCGATCACAGGCGTGAAGCGATGGATTTCTGCGCCGCGCTGGCGTGCCCCGACCGCATATGCGTTTGTCACGCCTGACGGGTCCACGTTTCCGCCATCTGGCTCGAACATGATGCACCGGATGCCGTCATAGTTGACCAGAGGATGAAGGCGTTCCGCTTCATCACGGCTGACCTCATGGAAGTTCATTCCGTACCGGCGGGCCTTGGCTTCTTGTAGGCGCAGCTGGTGTTCGCGGTCTTCGGTTTGCGCCAGATACAGGGAACCGGGCTGGAATACACCGCAGGATTGCCCTGTTTCGACCTCTAACTCTCTGTAAAGGTTCATTGTATAGTGCTGGAGGCGGGTAATGTTTGTGTTGTCGTGTAGCCCGTGAATATTGGCCGCCGCATGCCATGTGGAACCTGATGTTAGCTCAGAGCGCTCCAGAAGAACGACGTCGGTCCACCCCATTTTTGTCAGATGATAGAGGATCGAGCATCCGATGACGCCACCACCGATCACCACCGCCTGTGCATGCGTTTTCATGCCATGTTCTCCCGTTGCACCTGACAGTTTGAAGTCAAGGTGGCTAGAGGATCAAGCGTTCGCAGGTCCGTTGGCGACGTTTGCGGTCGGATTTATGCGACAGAGGTCGAATGACCGATATCGGGTCCGTTTTGACAGAATTTGAACGGAATAGATACAAATGTTGACAGAACTTGGTCTGTGTCATCAGGCGAATGTGCAAAATGTGAACTTGGTGAGAACACGCCTGTGCTTGTCAGAATTTTGGTCTCCAGTAGGCCATTGAATGAAAGCTAAAAACCCGCCCAGGTTCACCGGGCGGGCTGTCCAAATTACCGATCGGCAATTTTACCGTAGACGCTTACCGCTATCGACTTCGAAGAAATACGCGCGGCGAGGTTCGAACTTCAGCCCGACGATATCGCCTTCGGAGGACCGGGTGTCTCCACGCTCTTCAACGACCAGACGCTCCCCCGTTTTTTCGCTGATGACATAGGCGTAGCTGACACCACCAAGCGCTTCCGTCAGATCGACACGATGGGTGTTGCCCTCCGGGTCGATCTCCAGATGCTCTGGACGCAATCCAACTTCGACTTTACCGCCGTCCACGACACCACCGGGCGCGTCGAGTGTACTCGCGACGCCCTCGCAGGTTACTTTGCCGCCGGAAACGGATCCGGACATGAAGTTCATCGATGGTGAACCAATGAAGCCGGCAACGAATTTGTTGTCAGGGTCGCGGTAGAGGTGAAGCGGTGCGCCGACCTGTTCGATATGGCCTGCGCGAAGCACGACGATCTTGTCGGCAAGCGTCATCGCCTCGACCTGATCATGGGTGACGTAGATCATCGTCGCGCCGATCTCCTTGTGAAGACGGGCGATTTCGACGCGCATTTCAACACGCAGTTCCGCGTCTAGGTTCGAGAGCGGCTCATCGAAGAGAAACACCTCTGGTCCGCGCACGATGGCCCGGCCGATGGCGACACGCTGGCGCTGCCCGCCCGAGAGTGCCGCCGGCTTGCGCTTGAGGTATTCGTCGAGCTTCAGGATCTTGGAGGCCTCGGCCACTTTGGACCGGATTTCTGCCTTTGGGTGTCCGGTCATTTTCAGACCAAATCCCATGTTTTCTTCGACAGTCATGTGTGGGTAGAGCGCATAGGTCTGAAACACCATCGACACCCCCCGTTCGGACGGATCCATATGTGTCACATCGCGCGCACCAATGTTCATGGTGCCCTCGGTCGTTTCTTCCAGCCCCGCAACCATGCGCAAAAGAGTAGACTTACCGCAGCCCGAGGGACCGACAAAGACGCAGAACTCTCCATCTGCGATTTCGAGGTCTACCCCATGGATGACCTGAACATCGCCATAGCGTTTGACGACCGAATTTAGGGTGACACCTGACATGGCGGCTCCGATTTTTGTTGAGGGACGGCGCGGGCTCCGCCCGATTGGTCTGGGAAACGCCAAGCACTTGCATCTTTAGCGATAGCGTCGGCAGCTTGGTGAAGGCGGGGCAGATAGCTTTCCAGCCCTTCCATTGAAATTCGACTGGTTGAGCCTGTGATCGACATCGCACCCATTGGCCGTCCTGACTGGCTGAGGATCGGCATTGCGATGCAGATGATACCCATTTCGTGCTCTTCGCGGTCATAGGCATGGCCACGGTTTCGAATGGCGTCCAGTTCGACGCGAAGCTTTTCGGGCGTGTTGAGCGTGTGCTCGGTATGGCGGTAATAGCTCTGGCGGGTCAGGGCATTGGACAGCTCTGATTCGTTGAGAAAAGCGAGCATCGCCTTGCCCACACCGGTGCAATAGGCAGGGCCTACCTTTCCGGCCTGACTGAACATCTCGACAGGCTGTGCGGCGTTGATCTTGTCGACATAGAGCACCTGACCGCTGTCGAGCTGTGCAAGGTGGACGGTTTCGCCAAGATCATGACTGAGAGCATCAAGATGAGGCCTCGCGACAGGGGCCAATGACGATTGCGCCCATGCGGAATGGGCCAAGCGTACGAGGCGGACGCCGGGCTGATAGGTGTGCCGATCTGTGTCGAAGGACAACATCCCCGTGGATGTAAGTGTTTGCAACATCCGGTAGAGCGTGGCCTTGGGGTAGGGGCTGGAGCCGAGCAATTCGGCAAAGCGCACGGGCCGGGCAAATCCAGCGACATGATCGAGCACTTCGAGCGCTTTTCCAACGGTGCCATCGCCTGAACCGGCCATGTGCAAGTCTCCTCCCTGACGGACTGACAAACTCACCATGTTTGATTCAGCCCTGTTGACAAGCATAGGCGAGTCGCGGTTAAGTTTTCAATATACAAAACCTGGTTTCAAATAATGAAACTGAAATGCATTAAGTTTGGAAGCATAAGGGAGGATACCATGCGTTCCACTTTGAAGGCGTCGCTTGCGGCGTGTCTTGCCACGACAATGCTGTCGGCCCCGGCGGCGGCAGAACTGTCCGGCACTCTCCGGATCATCTCGGACATGTCGAACCCAGCACCGCGTGCGGTCATGGAAGGCCTGGCTTCGGAATTCGACGCGATGCACTCGGATCTGACGGTTGAGCTTGAAATCGTCGACCGTGAAGCATGGAAGACCCAGATCCGTAACGCTCTGTCTGCAAACGCGCCAGACGTTGTGAACTGGTACGCAGCAACCCGCATGACCCCTTATGTCGATGCGGGCTTGTTCATGGACATCTCTGATCTGTGGGCCGAAGATCACTTTGACGCGCTGGCCTCTACCAAGGGTGCGATGACCCTGAATGGCGCTCAGTGGGGCGTGCCATACACCTACTACCAGTGGGGTGTTTACTACCGCAAAGACATCTTTGAAGAGCTTGGTCTTGGCGAGCCTGCAACTTGGGCCGAAGAGATCTCCAACTGTCAGGCGATCCTCGATTCTGGCCGCAAGTGTTACACCATCGGCACCAAGTACCTTTGGACCGCCGGCGGTTGGTTTGACTACATCAACTCGCGCACCAACGGCTATGACTTCCACATTCAGCTGGCCAATGGCGAAGTTGAGTGGACTGACCCACGCGTTCGGTTGACCTTCGAGAACTGGGCACAGCTGATCAACATGGGTGCGTTTGTTGACGATCACCAGACCTACAGCTGGCAGGAAGCCCTTCCGTTCATGACTGACGGTCAGGCAACCGCCTACCTGATGGGGAACTTCGCTGTGGCAGCGATGCGTGACGGTGGTCTCGATGACAGCAAGCTGGACTTCTACCAGTTCCCGGTCATCAACCCAGGTGTTGATTATGCAGAAGATGCCCCAACCGACACGTTCCACATCGCGTCTGGCGCACAGAACGTTGAAGCGGCGAAAGAATTCCTTCGCTTCGTAACCTCCGCTGATGTGCAGACACGCATCAATGGTGGCGACGCGCTGGGCCAGCTGCCTGTGAACTCGGAGGCTTCGGTTTCCGATGACAAGTTCATCCAGCAGGGCTTCAATATGCTGTCCAACAACGCGGGTGGCGGCATCATGCAGTTCTTCGACCGTGACTTCCCTGCCGAAATGGCATCGGTTGGCATGGAAGGCCTGCAGGAGTTCATGGTGTTCCCAGACAATCTGGACGACATCCTGGCCCGCCTGGAAGACGCACGTCAGCGCATCTACCAGTAAGCCTGTCTCTTGGTCGGCTTCAGGCCGGCCTGCGACCCTCGACTTCGGTCGGGGGTCACCCCCAGCTAGACGAAGCAACCCATCCGCAAGCCGAGCCTGCCCGGTTTTCGCATGTGTTGATCCGCCAGGAGCCCACAATGACAATGACCGCTGATGCCCCATCCCACCAGCAACGAGGATGGTACAAGCGCAACGAGATCGCGGTCACACCGTGGCTGTTCTTGTTGCCAGGAATACTCTTCTTCGCGGTTTACGTGATTCTGCCGATCTTCCAATCCTTCTGGATCAGCTTTCATCAATGGGACGGGCTGGGTGAAAAGACCTGGGTCGGGCTGGCAAATTACGAACGTCTGCTGGGGGGAGACCGCAAGTTTGAGGTGTCCTTCTGGAACAACATCCGGTGGCTGTTCCTGTATCTTCTTGCAATCCCGATGGGCCTGTTCATTGCGCTATTTCTGAACCAGACGGTGCGCGGCATCCGTTTTTACAAGTCGATGTTCTTCTTTCCATTTGTGATTTCGCAGGTGGTGGTTGGCCTTGTTTTTTCGTGGTTCTACCTGCCCAATACCGGACTGTTCGATCAGATCATGGGGCTGGTCGGTATCGATATTCGCGGCGGCGTTCTGGGCAACCCGAACACCGCGACTTACGGTATCATTGCTGCAGGCCTCTGGCCGCAGACCGCCTATTGCATGATCCTGTATCTGACGGGTCTGAATGCGGTTGATCCCGAGCAGGTTGAGGCCGCGCGTCTTGATGGGGCCAAAGGGCACAAGATGCTTTGGTATGTGATCCTGCCGCAGCTGAAGCCCGCGACCTTTATTGCGTTTGTTGTGACGATTATTGGCGCGCTGCGGTCCTTTGACTTTATTGCCGTGATGACCAACGGGGGGCCGTTCGGCTCGACCCGGGTCCTGAGTTTCTACATGTTTGAAGAGTCGCTGTCCGAGTTTGGGTTCCGCATGGGCTATGGCGCCGCCATTGCTGTCGTCTTGTTCTTCATCATGCTCGGCTTCATCGCGTACTTTCTGTACTCGATGTGGCGCGACGATAAGGAGGCGCGCTGATGTTTCCGACGCCGATCGAAAAGTCCTCTCGCAACTGGCAGATCACCTATCAGGCGCTTTTGCCCATTGCCATGATCGTTTGGCTTCTGCCCCTTCTGGCCGTGGCACTGTTCTCGATAAAACCGGAAACTGATTTTGCGACCGGCAACTTCTGGGGCTGGCCCACATCCTTTGAAGGCTTCACCAATTATGGGCGCGTCTTCTTCGACAGTGATATGCCGCGCTATTTATTGAATTCGGTGATGATCACGGTCCCGACAATGGCGGGTGCTGTTGCTTTGTCGGCGATGACGGGATTCGCGCTGGGTATTTACAAGTTCAAAGGGAACTTGCTGATCTTCTTCATGTTCATCGCGGGAAATTTTGTGCCCTTCCAGATTTTGATGGTCCCGGTGCGTGACCTGACTGTGAACATGGGGCTCTATGATACAAAGACGGGTCTGATCCTCTTTCATATCGCGTTCCAAACCGGGTTTTGTACGCTCTTCATGCGCAATTTCATCCGTGCGCTGCCCTATCCGCTGATAGAGGCCGCCCGCGTGGAAGGCGTCGCGGAATGGCGGATCTTCTGGTATGTGGTGATGCCGCTGATGAAGCCGGCCCTTGCTGCACTTTCGGTGCTGATCTTCACCTTCATCTGGAACGATTATTTCTGGGCGATCGTGTTGACGCAAGGACCTGATGCGCAGCCCGTGACGGCTGGGATCACGAGCTTCAACTCGCAATTCCGCGCTGCCTACCACATGATGAGTGCAGGATCGATTGTGGCAGCCTTGCCTCCTGTCCTGATGTTCTTTCTGATGCAAAAGCACTTCATCGCGGGGCTCACCCTCGGTGCGGTCAAGTAAACCTCCAAAATCGGACGCGACCTATGTCTGACCATTTTGATCATGCCGAGGCACATGCATCGCCCGTCGGTGACCTGATGGGTGCGGCTGACAAGCCAAGCCACTTTTGGCGCCTTGATGATGGGCGGCAGACGCTGGTGCTTGGGGCGTGTGGGGCGCGCCTGCCGGAGGTTGTCTACTGGGGCCCACCTTTGCCGGGGGACGCGGATCTTTCGGTGTTACACGCGGCGCATGCCATTGATGTGACCGGCGGGATGCTTGACGCAAATCCCGATCTGTCGATCTTGCCGGAGGCCACGCGCAGCTTCCCAGGTCAGCCGGGGCTGATCTTGCGGGATGGGGACGGAACCCCATTGCTGCCGAAGTTCTGTTTTAAGGCGGCTCGGCAAAGCGATGATGCGCTTGAGCTGGTCTATGAAGATACCGAAAGCCTTCTGACCTACACGGCAACCTTCACGACCAATCGCCATACACGCGTCATTACCGCCAAAGCGGTTCTGGATGCGGCTCATCCGGTGCATTTGCACTGGTTTGCAGCACCCGTTTTGCCTGCCAGCCAGCAATCGGATGAGATGATCGATTTTGCCGGGCGCTGGTGCGGGGAGTTCCAGCTGAACAAGACACCGTGGTCCGCGGGGATGCGCTATCGCGAGAACCGCACAGGTCGCACGGGCCACGAGCATTTCCCGGGGCTGATTTTACCCGAGCGCGGGGCAACCAACACCCAAGGCCAGGCGTTTGGTTTCCATTACGGATGGTCCGGCGGTCATAAAATGATCGCCGAAGAGTTGCCCGATGGGCGACGCCAGATCCAGTTCGGGCATGCCGCGCGAATGGAGCATGCTGCCTCTAAGCGCTTTGAGACAGCACCCCTTTACATCACCTATTCGGTCGATGGGTTGAACGGGTGCGCGGTCGCGTTCCAACGGCATTTGCGCGACGAGATCGTGACCTGGACAGAAACGGGACGACCGCGTCCGGTCCATTACAACTGCTGGGAGGCGGTTTATTTCGATCACAAGCTGCCGGTTCTGAGAGAAATTGCAGAACGTGCGGCGGGTCTTGGGGCCGAACGGTTCGTGCTTGATGACGGATGGTTTGGGCAGCGTGATGATGACACGACCTCGCTAAGCGACTGGGAAGTCGACCCGCGTAAGTACCCCGAAGGCCTGGGACCTTTGATTGATCATGTGCACAAGTTGGGCATGACCTTTGGCATCTGGTTCGAGCCTGAAATGATCAACGAGGATTCCGATCTGCACCGTGCGCATCCGGATTGGGCGCTGGGCAGCGAGGATCAAACGCTCGGCCGGCAGCAAAAGGCCTTGAACATGAGCCTGCCAGAGGTCCGGGCGTTCATCTATGACCGGATGGCCGCGATCCTGACCCAATACCCGATCGACTATATCAAATGGGATCATAACCGTGTTTTGCCGATGCCGGATGCGGCCCAAACCAGAGGCTCCTACGCGTTGATCGACCGGTTGCGCGCAGCGTTTCCGCAGGTTGAGATTGAGAGCTGTGCGTCAGGCGGGGGGCGCATCGATTTTGGCATTTTGTCGAGGACGCAGCGGGTATGGCTGTCAGACAGCAACGATGCGTTGGAGCGGCTGAAGATGCAGCACAATGCAGCGCTTTTCCTGCCTATGGCAGTGACGGGCTCGCATGTCGGGCCGCGGCGGTGCCACACCTCTGGACGCACGCTCGATATTGCATTTCGGGCCTGGGTTGCAGCACAACGGCACATGGGGTTCGAGATGGACCCGCGCGAGTTGACCGAGGAAGAAGCCACGGTTTTACGCGAAGTGACAAGCTGGTGGAAACACAACCGCGTTTGGACGGAAACGGCAGATATCTTGCGTCTCGACAGTCCTGATCCGGCCGTGATTGCAGAACAGCAATTGTCCCAGGATCAAACCCGGTTTGTTGCCTTTATCGGCAAGGCGGGCACAAGCGCGCAGATTACACCCCGTCCGGTGCGCCTGACACGACTGGAGGCAGATGCGAACTACGAAGTCACCCTTGTGAATCGGCATTCCGCACCAACATTGTCGCGGGGGGCGCCTGCGCTTAAAGACGGACCTTTGGTGCTGTCGGGTGCCTATTTGATGGCCCATGGCCTGACACTGCCCTGGTCGTTCCCAGAAACCATGTGGGTGCTGGAAGGTAAGCGCCTATGATTATTTCACATTTTCGAAATCCCCGCCGGAGGCGGACCTCATGACCAAACGTCGCTCACAACACTGGTATGGCAAGCTGGATAAGGATGGCTTCATTCACCGCTCGTGGATGAAAAATCAGGGCTATCCTGATCATGCCTTTGATGGACGCCCTGTCATTGGGATTTGTAATACCTGGTCCGAACTGACCCCCTGCAATTCCGGGCTTCGCGATCTTGCCGAGATGGTCAAGCGCGGCGTGTGGGAGGCGGGTGGCTTCCCTGTCGAATTCCCTGTGATGTCGCTGGGAGAAACCCAGATGAAGCCCACGGCAATGCTCTTTCGCAATTTGCTGGCTATGGATGTGGAGGAAAGCATCCGGGCCTATGGTATTGATGGTGTCGTGCTTCTGGGCGGTTGTGACAAGACCACGCCGGGGCAGCTTATGGGAGCGGCAAGTGTCGATTTGCCATCGATCGTGGTCTCCTCGGGCCCGATGTTGAATGGCAAATGGAAGGGCAAGGATATCGGGTCAGGCACCGATGTCTGGAAGTTCTCGGAAGCCGTGCGGGCGGGCGAGATGACCTTGCAGGACTTCATGGCAGCTGAATCCGGTATGTCCCGGTCCAAGGGCGTGTGCATGACGATGGGAACGGCCAGTACGATGGCGAGCCTTGTCGAAGTTATGGGAATGGCCCTGCCCACGAATGCTGCACTTCCGGCAGTGGACGCGCGGCGTCAGGCGCTGGCACATCTGACCGGCAAACGGATCGTCGAGATGGTAGATGAAGACCTGAAACCGTCTGATATCCTGACGAAAGAAGCCTTTGAGAATGCGATCCTTGCGAATGCGGCGGTTGGAGGGTCGACAAATGCGGTGGTGCATTTGCTAGCGCTTGCGGGCCGTGTCGGCGTCGATCTGAGCCTTGATGATTTCGAACTGGGCTCTGAAATCCCGCTTCTGGTGAATTGCATGCCCTCCGGCAAATACCTGATGGAAGACTTCTGCTACGCGGGCGGTATGCCGGTTGTGTTAAACCGTCTGGGGGACAAGTTGCGCTCCTCGAAGACGGTTCTTGGCGGCGATATCAGCGTCTATGCGGATGGAGCGGAATGCTACAATGATGATGTGATCAAGACGGTAGACGACCCTGTGAAGCCTGCGGCTGGTCTGAGGGTGTTGAAAGGCAATCTGGCGCCAAATGGGGCTATCGTGAAACCTTCTGCCGCCACCGATCGTTTGCTGGAGCACGAAGCCGAAGCCTTTGTTTTTGAAAACATCGAAGACCTGAAGGCCAACATTGATCGTGATGATCTGCCCGTCACGCCGGACACGATCCTTGTTCTGAAGGGGTGCGGCCCCAAAGGCTATCCGGGCATGCCGGAGGTCGGCAACATGCCCATCCCCGCGAAACTCGTGCGGCAGGGGATCAAGGACATGATCCGGGTGTCGGACGCGCGTATGTCGGGCACGGCTTTTGGCACCGTGATCTTGCATGTGAGCCCCGAGGCGCAGGCTGGTGGGCCACTGGCATTGGTCAAAACCGGCGACCGCATTCGGGTCTCTGCCTCCAAAGGGGAGCTTGAACTTCTGGTTGATGATGCGGAGCTTGAGACGCGTCGGGCAGCCTGGGAACCCGATGCGGAGCACTATATGCGCGGGTATGCAAAACTTTACGTGGATCATGTGCTGCAAGCTGATCAGGGGGCCGATCTGGATTTCCTTGTGGGCAAGGACACGCGGCTTGTCACCCGGGAGAGCCACTGATGACGGGTGCTGTTTATCCAGACTTGAGAGGGGCGTCGGTTTTTATCACCGGTGGAGGATCCGGGATTGGCGCGTCTCTGACCGAAGGCTTTTTGCGGCAAGGGGCGAAAGTGGCCTTTGTTCAGCGCTCTGATGCGTCAGACTTTGCAGTGGAAATGGAAGAGAAAACAGGGAATAGGCCGCTTTTCTTAAAGTGTGACATCACGGATGTTGCGCGGTTGAAAGCCTGTATCGAGGAGGCATCTCTGGCCCACGGCCCCATAACGGTTCTTGTCAATAATGCTGCCAATGATCGGCGGCACACGACCGAAGAGGTGGACGAGGCCTTTTGGGACTGGTCGCAGGCCATCAACCTCAAGAGCTACTTTTTTGCGTGTCAGGCTGTGGTCGCGGGAATGCGCGCTGCTGGTGGTGGATCGATCATCAACACGACCTCGATCAGCTACATGATGGGGAATGCGGGGTATCCTGCCTATACAACCGCCAATTCGGGCATAAACGGAATGACCCGTAGCCTGGCGCGTGAGTTTGGACCCGACAAGATCCGTGTCAATGCGCTGGCCCCCGGTTGGGTTTTAACCGAAAAGCAGCTTGAGATGTGGACGACACCTGAAGCGCTGGACGCGCATATGGAACGTATGTGTCTGAAAGAACATTTGAAACCAGAGGACATCGTTGGTCCGATCTTGTTCCTGGCCTCTAGGGTCTCTGGGGCGATGACAGGGCAGGCGATGGTCGTTGATGGAGGCGTTGTGGTCACAGGATGAGCACTCTGGACTGGATCGCTGTAGACTGGGGTACAACCCACTGTCGGGCATGGGCCATCGGGCCCAGCGGACAGGTGTTGTCAGAAGCTTCCTCTTCCGATGGGATGGGAGGCCTGCGTCCAGACCAGTTCGAAGCAGCGTTGTTGAACCTTGTTGAGCCTTGGCTTGATGTTACCACTGTGGATGTCGTGGCCTGCGGCATGGTCGGATCGCGTCAGGGCTGGGTGGAAGCCCCTTACGCGCAGGTTCCTTGTGCCCCGGCAGACACTGAAACGGTGCTTGCCCCCACCAAGGATGTCCGCCTTCGGGTGCAAATCGTACCAGGTCTGAAACAGATCGACCCCGCAGACGTTATGCGGGGTGAAGAAACGCAGATCGCGGGCGCGCTGTCGCTGAGCCCAAATTTTGACGGTGTCATGGTGCTGCCCGGCACCCATTCCAAATGGGTGCAGATCAGCGCGGATGAAGTGGTCAGCTTTCGCAGTTTTATGACCGGCGAGATGTTCGGGTTGCTGTCGAGAGCCTCGGTCCTTAAGCATTCAATGGATGACGGCTGGGACGGGGCGGCGTTTTCTGAGGCCGTTGAGGAAACGCTGTCACGTCCGGAAAGTCTTGCATCGAAACTCTTTTCGATCCGGGCAGAGACGCTTTTGAAGGGACTGCCGGGGGCTGCGGCGCGTGCACGGCTTTCGGGCCTTTTGATTGGTGCGGAACTGGCCGCGACGAAGCCTTACTGGTTGGGCATGCCGGTCTCTATTCTCGGCGCGGACGCGCTGGGGGATGCCTATGGTGCTGCTTTGGCGGCCCAAGGGATTGAGGCCAAGATGATCGCGCCGGTTGATGCCACATTGGCGGGCCTGTCTGCTGCGCGGATGAAACAGAAAGAAACCACATGAACCGTCCGATCATTGCGATCTTGCGGGGGATTTCGCCGGATGAGGCAGTCCCCGCGGTTGAGACCTTGCTGGATGCAGGGATCTCGTGGATCGAGGTGCCACTGAATTCACCCGAACCGATGCAAAGCATTGCAGCGATGTCCGAAGCCTATGGCGACAAAGCCGTGATCGGGGCGGGCACTGTTTTGACACAAGGTCAGGTGGCAGACGTGGCCGCGGCTGGAGGGCAGTTGATCGTTTCGCCCAATTGCGATCCAGACGTCATCAAGGCCACCAAAGCTTTAGGTCTGCAAAGCTGGCCGGGGGTCTTTTCACCCACCGAGGCATTTGCAGCCCTTGCGGCAGGCGCTGACGGTCTGAAGCTTTTCCCTGGATCAATGGCGGGGCCTTCCGGACTGAAAGCCCTACGCGCAGTTTTGCCGAAAGAGACTTTGGTTTACCCGGTCGGGGGGGCAGGCATTTCAAACTTCGCGGACTGGCGGGCGGCAGGTGCAGATGGGTTTGGCATCGGCACAGCGCTTTATATTCCGGGACTGACCATGCGCGAATTGCGTGAACGCGCTGAGGCTATTGTGAAAGCATGGGATGCACTCTCATGAGCGCGGCAATTTTCGATGCAACACCTTGCAGCTTGGGTGAGGGGCCGCTTTGGCATCCTAAAGAGAACTGCCTTTACTGGTTTGATATCAACAATATGCGTCTCTATCGCCGCGCGGGCGTAGATCTGGACCATTGGCAGTTTGATGAACATGTCTCTGCGGCGGGTTGGATTGATGCCTCAAGGTTGCTGATCGCGTCTGAGACGGCTTTGCAGGTGTTTGATACGCACACTGGCGAGAGCGCGTTTCTTTGCGCTTTGGAAAGCGATAACGCCGTGACGCGGTCAAATGATGGTCGTGCAGACCCGTTTGGCGGGTTTTGGATCGGGACCATGGGCAAAGGCGCCGAACCCGGTGCCGGGGCGATCTATCGGTACTACAAGGGGGAGCTGCGACAGCTTTTTGGCGGGATCACGATTTCAAACGCGATCAGCTTTCACCCTGATGGCAAGACAGCCTGCTACACCGATACCCCCACAGGCAAGATCATGCGGGTTGCGCTTGACGATGAAGGCTGGCCAGCCTCCTCGCCAGAGGTTTACTTTGATCTGACGGATGCTCCCGGCGGGCCAGATGGCGCTGTATTTGGCGCGGACGGCACATTCTGGATTGCCCTGTGGGGGGCGGGGTGTGTTGTCGGCTATGGACCTGACGGGAGCGAGGTTGCACGCTTCACCGCACCGGGATCGCAGATGACTTGTCCGTCTTTTGGTGGACCTGATCTGAAAACACTCTTTGCCACGAGCGCCAATGAAGGCCTGGAAACACCCACCCCAGAGGATGGGGCAACTTTTGTTTGGGAGACCGCGTTCAAGGGTCAACCGGAGCACAGAGTACATTCATGAAACGCACTTTAGGGGTTTGCTATTACCCGGAACACTGGCCTGAAGATATTTGGGCTGAAGATGCTGCGCGCATGGTTGAGGCCGGTCTCAGTTGGGTGCGCATCGGAGAGTTTGCCTGGTCGCGGCTGGAGCCGTCGGAAGGGGATTACCAGTTTGAGTGGTTGGACCGGGCGATCTCGGTGCTTGGGGATGCAGGATTGAAGATCATCCTCGGCACACCCACGGCGACGCCGCCGCGTTGGGTGACAAAGAAGCACCCTGACATGTACGCGGTCGATGCAGAGGGGCGCGTGCTTGGGTTCGGATCGCGTCGTCATTACTGTTTTTCGCATCAGGGCTATCTGGCTGAGTGCCGCAAGATCGTTTTGAAACTCGCGGAGCGTTATGGATCCGACCAACGCATTGCGGCCTGGCAGACAGACAATGAATACGGATGCCACGACACAACGATCAGCTTTTCGGAGGCCGCCAAAACGGGCTTTCAGGATTGGTGTGCCCAGCGGTACCAGTCGCCCGATGCGCTGAACCGGGCGTGGGGCAACGTGTTCTGGTCGATGGAATATGCGGATTTCTCGGAGATTGAACTGCCGCACCTGACGGTGACAGAAGCCAATCCGGCCCATGTCATGGCGTTCCGCCGCTTCACGTCCGATCAGGTCGTGTTGTTCAACAGGGCCCAGACGGACATTCTGCGCGCCCATAGCGCGGCGCCTCTGATCCATAACTACATGGGGCGGGTCACCGAGTTTGACCATTTCGATGTCGGGGCAGATCTCGATATCGCGTCGTGGGACAGCTATCCGATGGGGTTCCTGATGGACCGGCTGGATGCAACTCATGATCACATAGCGGCCTATCTTCAGCAGGGCGATCCTGACTTTCAGGCTTTTCACCATGATCTCTATCGTGCGGTGGGCAAGGGACGTTGGTGGATTATGGAACAGCAACCGGGTCCGGTGAATTGGGCGCCGTGGAACCCGTCGCCTTTGCCGGGAATGGCGCGTCTTTGGGCTTGGGAGGCCTTTGCCCATGGCGCGGAAACAGTTTGCTATTTCCGCTGGCGACAGGCGCCATTTGCGCAAGAGCAGATGCATGCGGGGCTGTTGCGGCCCGACAGCGTGGCGGCACCCGGACTGGCGGAGTGCGCACAGGTCGGGCGCGAGATTGAGACCCTGCCCGAGGTGGGTACGGCAAAAGCCAAAGTTGCGTTGATTTATGATTACCCCAGTGCCTGGGCGTGGGAGGTGCAACCTCAGGGTCAGGATTTCGACTATTTCCGGCTGGTGTTTTCCTGCTACCGCGCACTGCGTCGTGCGGGATTGTCTGTGGATGTGATTTCATCTGACGCGCAGCTTGATGGGTACAAGCTGGTCTTTGCGCCCGGGCAATTTGCCATGTCAGATGCGTTGAAGGCGCGGCTGGCATCGCTGGATGGACTTGTGGTCGTTGGACCGCGTTCGGCCTCCAAGACCGATGAGTTTACAATCCCGGTACCCTTACCCCCTGCATTGCCGGGGCTCGATATCACGGTGAGCCGCGTTGAAAGCTTGCCGCCCAGTGCGGGGCTTGATGTGCAAGGTGGCGGCAGCGTTGGGCATTGGCTGGAAGACCTGGAAGGGTCCGCACCCGTCTTGTTGGCCCTGGAGACGGGGAAACCCGTGATGATGGGGGATGGGGCCTTGCGGTATCTGGGGGGCTGGCCATCCACGACGCTCTGGGACCGTATCGTTACTGAGGCCTGTGATGAGCTTGGCATAGCAACCGAGAGACTGACGGCTGGATTGCGCATTCGGGATACGGACACGCACCGGTTTGTGTTCAACTACAGCGCCATGCCGCTGGAGTATCACGGACAAACGGTTGAGCCTGCGGGCGTTCTTTGGATCGCTTTATCAGAGACTTAAAGGTCGATCTTAAATGCTTCGACCAGTTTCGCGATTTGCTCATGGGTGAGCGGGGTAACCGCGCGTCCTCGGGCATCAATGGCCAGTCTTGCCGTGGCTTCAAGCTCTTCCATCGCGAACACCGCCTTATCGAGGGTCTCGGCCGCCACAACCGGTCCGTGATTTGCCAGCACAGCGGCTGATGTCTGGGGCGGTAAGCTTGCGACGGCCTTGCCCATCGCTGGATCGCCGGGGTGGAAATAGGGCAGCAAGCGCACACGTCCCAATTGCATGATCCCATACGGGGTCAGGGCTGGAAGCATGTTGTCGGGATCCACATCGTCAAGCATCGAAAGCAGAACGGAGTAGTGCGCGTGGAGATGAACCACGGCGCCTGTTGGCGCGTTGCGGACACCGTAAAATGCGGTGTGAAGCAAAACCTCTTTGGTTGGGGCAGGTCCGGCGACATGGCGGCCACCGGGTTCCAGAAGTGCGATGTCAGTTGGGTCCAGAAACCCAAGCGAACTTCCCGTGGGCGTAATCAGAAGCCTTCCATCTTCGAGCCGGGCGGAGATGTTGCCGGTGCTGCCATGGGTAAGACCACGGTCATAGAGGGATTTGCCCAACAGACAGATACGTTCGCGCAGGCCGTGTTCTGGGGAACGCTTCATCAGGGGCGAATTCGCTCTGTGGATTTGACGAGCGCGACCTGAAATTTGCCGGTGAGGGGAACAAGGTGCATGGTCTTCTTTTCCAAGCTCTTTCAATTCGAAGAGAGGTGTGCAGAACTTATCTGATCGGGGTCGCTGACAGTTTGTTCGAGCGTAGCCCGATGAATGCACGCGCGAAAGGGTTGAAACCGAATGAACGATACCAAGCCCGTGCTTGGCGTGATCGAAGGGTTTTTTGGTCGTGACTGGGGGTGGGATGCGCGCATCGCGAATTTCCCGATCTTAGCGCGCGAAGGCGTGGATCTTTACGTTTACGCCCCGAAATCTGATCGTTTTCTTCGGCAAGACTGGCGAAAGCTTTATGCACCAGACCAGCTTGCAAGGCTGCTTGAGGCGCGTGAGGCGGCACGTAGGGCGCAAGTGCAATTCGGTATTGGCCTGACCCCGTTTGGCATTGATCCACAGGCATGGCGAGGCGAGGCGGCTGCATTGCGCGCGAAGCTGGATCAGCTTCGGACGCTGGATCTTGACTGGATCTGTGTGTTGTTTGACGACACCTATGGCGGAATGTCCGGCTTGGCAGACCTTCATGTGCGCGCCACGGACCTCGTGACTGAAGCCGCAGTGGCACCGCGATGTGCAATGTGTCCGGCTTATTACAGCGATGACCCGATTTTGGATGAGGTGTTTGGAGCGCGACCGGAAGGATATCTGGAAGATCTGGGGCGTGCTTTGCCCGAAGAGGTCCGCATTTTCTGGACGGGAAAACAGGTTGTATCAGAAATGTATGCCGCGTCAGATCTGGCTGAGATCACCGAACGCTTGTCGCGAAAGCCCCTGATCTGGGACAACGGGGCCGTCAATGACAGTCGCCTGTTGTCACCCTACTTACCGCTTGCCCCGAAGATAGACCGCGCGGCGCCCTTGGCGGATGGTGTGTCAGGGTTGATGATCAATCCCATCAATCAGCCCGCTCTTGCCCGTCTCACAATCGGGTCGGTGGCGCGCCAGTGGGCCGGGCAGGGAAGCGGATTTGATGCTTTGCTGGAGGCCTATGCATCACCTGAATTGGCGGATCGGCTGCGCGAGGATCTGCATCTTTTTGCGACGGTGGGGCATGACAATCTGAACGCAGCGCAACGCGCGGCACTGTTGGCCCGCTACACACCCCTTGCAGCAGAGCCGATGGGCCGTGAAATTCTGGATTGGGTGCAAGGCGGTTATGTGTTCGATCCCGCTTGTCTCACGTGAATATCGCGCCCGTGTGGCGACATGACGCGCGCAGGAGGGGCGTTCTGAGACGACAAGGTTGATAGTAGGCTATGCAAAGTCTTTCTGCTCCGGAGCCCAAAATGTCAGATACGTCCCCCCACCACACGCATTTTGCCCGTCTATTGGAAGAGGCCGCAAACCTGCCTGCGATCCCCACCTCGGTCGTGGCCCCTGAAAAGCCCGATGCGCTGGCGGGGGCGCTCCTGGGCGCAGATCATGGCTTGATCGATCCCATCTTGATTGGAGACATGTCAAAGATTGAAGCGGTTGCAGGAGACCTGGGTGTCGACATCAGTGCATACCGTTCGATCGATGTCCCCAATCACGATGCAGCTGCCGCAAAGGGCGTCGCGCTTGTGCATGAGGGCGCGGCCAAGGCCGTCATGAAAGGCCACTTGCACACGGATGTGCTGCTGCGCCATGTCGTGAAACGGGAAGGTGGTCTTCGGATTGGGCGCCGCCTGAGCCATGTGTTTGTCACGGATGTTCCTGGGTCCGAAAGACTTGTGTTGATCACAGACGGTGCAATCAACGTACTGCCAGACCTGACAACCAAAGCGGACACCACGCAGAACGCAATTGACCTGGCGCGTACGCTGGGTGTGGAGGTCCCTCATGTCGCGATCCTGAGCGCGGTAGAGAGCGTGACCGAAGCCGTGCCCTCGACCCTTGATGCTGCCGAGATTGTGGCGCGTGCCAAGGCGGGTGAGATTTCGGGCGGGATCGTCGAGGGGCCATTGTCGATGGATATCGCGGTTGATCAGGCCGCAGCGCAGGGCAAAGGGCTGAGCTCGGTCGTTGCGGGGCGCGCTGATGTGATGGTCGTACCCAACCTTGAAGCAGGCAATATGTTTGCCAAGGCCCTGACCCATTATGCGGGTGCTGAGAAGGCTGGGATTGTGATGGGGGCTGCGGTTCCGATCATCCTGACAAGCCGGTCTGACGGGAAAATGGCGCGGCTGGCCAGTTGTGCCGTCGCTGCCCTTTATGAGGCGCATAAAGACAGTCTTTCATGAGCCATGTTCTGGCCATCAACGCAGGCAGCTCGTCGGTCAAGTTTGCGGTTTTTGCTGCGGCTTAGGTCCTTAATCAGCTTATATGTCTCAAAGTATTTGTCGGTATTTTGGTGTGCTTTCACTGGGGATGCGGCGCTGTCTCGAGCCCATTAAATAAGAATGGCGTGGTCGAATTTTTCTTCCGCTATTTCATGGAGCACTACTGTAAATCTTGGTTACCAGCGGAGGATTTTCGCCGGGGGCAGTCCGATCTCAATTGTGAAATCTGTCCAGATTTCGCACGCGCGGGGCAAGCTTTGCCTAAGCATTGTGCAATCAACGCTTTGAATTACACATCAATAATTTTACCAGTTGATAAAATTTTTGACCCGTGGCAGCGTTTTGCCCAAGAGAGTGACAGGGAGCGCCAGCATGGCAAACGATATGTTCACACCGGGCGTGGTTGCAGGCCGCCTGGATGCGGAAGCAATAGCCGAGAACTTTTCAGACCTGCATGGTCAGTATGATCCGCACGAGGCGGCTGTGGCGGCAGATCGCTGCTATTTCTGCCATGATGCACCGTGTATCACTGCATGCCCGACCGATATTGATATTCCTTTGTTCATTCGCCAGATCGCGACGGGCACGCCCGAGGCTGCTGCGAAGACGATTTTTGACTCCAATATTCTGGGCGGTATGTGCGCGCGGGTCTGTCCGACGGAAACATTGTGCGAAGAAGCCTGTGTGCGCGAAGCCGCGGAGGGCAAGCCGGTCGAGATCGGGCGCTTGCAGCGCCACGCAACTGATACGGTGATGCGCGCAGGTCTTCATCCGTTCGAGCGCGCGACTGACACAGGAAAGAAAGTTGCGGTTGTCGGGGCAGGTCCTGCCGGGCTTGCCTGTGCCCACAGGCTGGCGATGAAGGGGCACAGCGTTGATGTTTATGACGCCAAGCCCAAGGGCGGCGGCCTGAACGAGTATGGCATTGCAGCTTACAAAGCCGTCAATGATTTTGCGCAGTCCGAAGTGGATTGGCTGCTGAAAATTGGCGGTATCACAATGCACTATGACACGAAGCTGGGTGAGACACTCGACCTTGCGGCGCTTCAGGACAGCCATGACGCGGTGTTCCTGGGGATGGGCCTGGGCGGGGTGAATGCGCTTCCCGTGCAGGGTGGAGATGACGGTAAGGTCATGAATGCGGTAGATTTCATCGCTGGGCTGCGCCAGTCAAAAGACAAAACTGACATTGAAGTGGGGCGCCGTGTGGTTGTCATCGGTGGGGGTATGACCGCTGTTGATGCGGCTGTGCAGGCAAAACTGCTGGGCGCGGAGCAGGTCACGATGGCCTACCGTCGCGGCAAAGATGGCATGAGCGCATCTGAGTATGAGCAGGAGCTCGCCACATCGAAAGGCGTCAGAATTCTCTATAATGCCGCGCCCGAAGCCATCACCGATGCAGGTGTCGAGTTTGCCTACACGGAAACCGTGAATGGCGAGTTGCGCATGACCGGTGAAACACAGCAGATCGAAGCCGATATGGTGCTTCGCGCGATTGGACAGACATTGTCTGACGCGCCCGGTGGCCTGGCGCTGGAGCGCGGCAAGATCAAAGTAGATGACGCGGGCGCGACCTCGGTTCCGGGGATCTGGGCCGGCGGAGATTGCGCGACAGGTGGCAATGATCTGACGGTGACGGCCGTGGCCGAGGGCCGCGATGCCGCTGAAAACATGCATAAATCCTTGATGGGAGAGGGATAATGGCTGATCTGCGTTCTGAATTCACTGGTGTCAAATCGCCAAACCCGTTCTGGCTGGCTTCGGCGCCGCCAACGGACAAGGAATACAATGTACGCCGGGCCTTTGAGGCCGGGTGGGGCGGTGTTGTCTGGAAAACGCTGGGCTTTGATCCGCATATCGTGAACGTAAGCGGGCCGCGCTATGGTGCGATCTGGGGTGCGGACCGGCGGTTGCTGGGCCTCAACAATATTGAATTGATCACGGACCGCCCGCTAGAGGTGAACCTGCGCGAGATCAAGCAGGTGAAGCGCGACTACCCTGACCGGGCAATGATCGTATCGCTGATGGTGCCGTGCGAGGAAGAGCCTTGGAAGAAGATCCTGCCCTTGGTGGAAGAAACAGGTGCGGATGCTGTTGAGCTGAATTTCGGCTGCCCGCATGGCATGTCAGAGCGCGGCATGGGTGCGGCTGTCGGTCAGGTCCCGGACTATATCGAGATGGTTACGCGTTGGTGCAAACAGCACACGCGTATGCCGGTCATCGTGAAGCTGACGCCAAACATCACCGACATTCGCTACCCTGCCCGTGCGGCACAGGCCGGGGGAGCAGACGCCGTGAGCCTGATCAATACGGTCAGCTCGATCACTTCAGTCAATCTGGACAGTTTTTCTCCCGAGCCTTCGATTGACGGGAAGGGATCGCACGGCGGTTATTGTGGGCCAGCCGTTAAACCGATTGCCTTGAATATGGTCGCTGATATCGCGCGCGATGCAGAAACTGCGAACCTCCCAATCAGTGGGATTGGCGGGGTTACGACATGGCGTGATGCAGCAGAGTTTCTGGCGCTGGGGGCTGGAAACGTACAAGTGTGTACCGCCGCGATGACCTATGGGTTCAAGATTGTTCAGGAAATGATTTCTGGGCTCTCGCAATATCTCGATGAAAAAGAGATGTCGCTGGATGATCTGATCGGGCGCGCGACGCCAAATGTCACCGACTGGCAGTATCTGAACCTTAACTATGTTACCAAGGCCAAGATCGATCAGGATGCCTGCATCAAATGTGGTCGGTGCTATGCGGCGTGCGAGGACACATCGCATCAGGCGATCTCAATGAGCGCAGATCGCGTGTTCGAAGTGATCGATGAGGAATGCGTGGCCTGTAACCTGTGTGTCAATGTGTGTCCGGTTGAGGACTGCATTACCATGGTTGAGATGGAGCCGGGCGAGGTCGATCCGCGTACCGGCAAGGTTGTTGAAGAAGAGTACGCGAACTGGACAACGCACCCGAACAATCCCAGCGCGCAGGCTGCAGAGTAGCATAAAATACGTTCGATGTCTTCGTCGTGCTAGGCGGACATTGCACAGATCGAGCCAACTGTCGCATAAGCGGCGGTTGCTTCAGGAATGGGGCTATTTCGCAGTCCTTCTGATCGATTTAAGTATGTGTATTCTTGAGAAAGACGCACAAAATCAGCATCTTCAGGGGATCAAAAGCTTTGTGTAAAGTGTATCCAGAAACGCCTCGGCCCCCGGAAAAGGATCTTCGCCACCTAGGACTGCCCGGACCTGAGCATCAAAATCCGCATAGTGCTGGGTCAGCGCCCAAATGGAGAAGATCAGATGGTACGGGTCAACTTGTGCAATACGTCCAGATCGCGACCAATCCGCGATAATCGCAGCTTTTTCGTCAACCAACGCCTTGAGATCGCCTCCGAGTCCAGCGCCGATGCGCGGCGCGCCCTGTAACACTTCATTGGCAAACAGTCGGCTTTCACGTGGCAGGTCCCGGCTCATTTCCAGTTTGCGCCGCATATAGCCGAGCAGCTGTTCCTTAGGATCCCCGTTGGCATCCAGCGCGCGCAGAGGATCAAGCCAGGTGTCCATCAGGCCTTCCAGAAGCTCGGCGTGGATCGCTTCCTTACTGCTGAAATAATAGAGCAGGTTGGGTTTCGACAGACCCGCGGCGTTCGCGATCTGGTCGAGTGTTGCACCGCGAAACCCGTGTTTGGAGAACACATCCAGCGCAGCCTCGATAATGGTTTCGCTGTTGCGCTGTTGAATTCGGGTCTTCCGTGGTTTTGGTTTTGCTTCGGACATCAAAACTTCCAGTCAACCCATTATAATTGCGCCTAAAGTTTCGGCAAAGCATGTGGTGTTTGGTTCCAGTCCTGACACGCAGCACTTTGGGTGTTGGAGCATGCTTGACTGGTAGGCCTTCTGTGCTAGCGTGACTTTGACCGATTGGTCAAACACTTTGAACCCCAAGGATGGAAAAGCCTTCGGCAGGCTCGCCCCGGGGTCGAGGTGTTAGGCCTAAGATAGTGACAGAAAGGCATCCCATGTCCGCACCTGGTGAGAACCTCAAGATCAATGGCGAACGTTTGTGGGACAGCCTGATGGAAATGGCTAAGATCGGGCCGGGCATTGCGGGCGGGAACAATCGCCAGACCCTGACAGACGAAGATGCCGAAGGGCGCGCGCTGTTCCAGAGCTGGTGCGAAGCCGCAGGCATGTCGATGGGTGTTGATACGATGGGCAACATGTTTGCGCGTCGCGAAGGGACCGACCCGGATGCATTGCCGGTCTACGTGGGATCGCATCTCGATACGCAACCAACGGGCGGAAAATACGACGGCGTGCTGGGTGTTCTCGGCGGCCTTGAGATCATTCGCTCGCTCAATGATCTTGGGATACAGACCAAGCATCCGATTGTGGTGACGAACTGGACCAATGAGGAAGGCACGCGGTATGCGCCGGCCATGTTGGCCTCGGGCGTGTTTGCGGGCAAGCACACGCAGGATTGGGCCTATGACCGCGTGGATGCGGACGGGAAACGCTTTGGTGACGAGCTCAAGCGCATCGGTTGGGTCGGGGATGAGCCCGTAGGCGATCGCAAAATGCATGCGTTTTTCGAGCTGCATATCGAACAAGGCCCCATCCTTGAGGCTGAAAACACAGATGTGGGTGTTGTCACGCATGGGCAGGGGCTGCGTTGGATCGAGTGCACCGTAACCGGCAAGGAAAGCCATACCGGTTCGACCCCGATGCATATGCGCAAGAACGCAGGGCGCGGCTTGGCGCTGATCACTGAGATGGTCCATGACATCGCGATGAAGAACCAGCCCAACGCTGTTGGCGCTATTGGGCACATCGATGTTTATCCGAACTCGCGCAACATCATTCCGGGCAAGGTGGTCTTCACCGTCGATATGCGAACCCATCTTCTGGATAAGCTGAACGGGATGGTGGATGAGTTTATGGAGCGCGCGCCGAAACTGTGCGAAGAGATCGGGGTGGAGTTCTCCTGTGAAATCGTAGGTCAGTTTGATCCGCCCGCTTTTGACGAAGGCTGCGTGTCGGCTGTGCGTGATGCGGCAGAACGGCTTGGATATTCGCACATGGATATCGTTTCCGGTGCAGGGCACGATGCGTGCTGGATCAACGACCTTTATCCGACGGCAATGGTAATGTGTCCGTGTGTCGACGGCCTGAGCCACAACGAGGCCGAAGAAATTTCGCCTGAATGGGCGACGGCCGGGGCGAATGTTCTGTTTCACGCGGTCGTGGAGACGGCAGAGATTGTCAGCTAGCGCCGGACCGGGGCGCTGCCCCGAAATCCGGGAAATTTTGAACTGAAAGAAGTTGGGCGGGCGGCCCGGAAAGGACCAGCATGAGCAAAGTCATCAAAGGCGGAACGGTTGTTACGGCGGATCTGTCTTACGAGGCGGATGTCCTGATTGAAAATGGCGTGATCACCGAGATCGGGCCCAACTTGTCGGGCGATGAGGTGCTGGACGCCACGGGCTGCTATGTCATGCCCGGTGGGATCGACCCGCATGTGCATCTGGAAATGCCCTTTATGGGGACATATTCCTCGGATGATTTTGAAAGTGGCACCCGGGCCGGGCTTGCGGGCGGCACCACCATGGTCGTGGATTTCTGCCTGCCGAACCAGGGGGAAGGGTTGCATGACGCGCTGAAGCGTTGGGACAATAAATCGACCCGCGCGAATTGCGACTATTCTTTCCATATGGCGGTGACATGGTGGGGTGAGCAGGTCTTCAACGACATGAAGAGCGTCGTGCAAGATCGCGGAATTACGACATTTAAGCACTTTCTTGCCTATAAAGGTGCTTTGATGGTGAATGATGATGAGCTCTTCGCCTCATTCAATCGTCTGTCCGAACTGGGCGGGATCGCGATGGTGCACGCCGAGAACGGTGATGTGGTTGCCGAGATGACGGCAAAGTTGTTGGCCGATGGCAATACCGGGCCGGAAGCCCATGCCTATTCGCGCCCCAGTCAGGTGGAAGGGGAAGCGACGAACCGGGCGATCATGATCGCGGATATGGCGGGCGTCCCACTCTATGTGGTGCACACATCCTGCGAGGAGGCGCATGAGGCCATTCGCCGGGCGCGTATGCAGGGCAAGCGTGTCTGGGGTGAGCCGTTGATCCAGCATCTGACGCTCGATGAGCGCGAGTATTTCGTGGATGACTGGGATCACGCCGCGCGACGCGTGATGAGCCCACCCTTCCGCGACGCGCGTCATCAGGAAAGCCTCTGGGCGGGGCTGATGGGCGGCTCGCTGTCGGTTGTTGCAACGGATCATTGTGCGTTCACGACCGAGCAAAAGCGATATGGCGTTGGTGATTTTTCCAAAATTCCAAACGGAACGGGCGGATTGGAAGACCGGATGCCGATGCTTTGGACCCATGGCGTCGCTACAGGCCGTCTGACACCCAACGAATTTGTGGCGGTGACATCGACCAATATCGCAAAGATCCTGAATTGCTATCCGAAAAAGGGTGCCGTGCTTGTTGGCGCGGATGCGGATCTTGTGGTGTGGGATCCGGAGAAATCAAAGACCATTCAAGCCAGCACCCAGCAATCAGCAATTGATTACAATGTGTTTGAAGGCAAAGAGGTCACGGGCCTGCCGCGCTTCACGCTGACACGTGGCCATGTCGCTGTTCATGATGGCGAAGTTCGGACCCGCGAAGGCCATGGCGAGTTTGTTGCGCGCGCGCCAAATGGAACGGTTAATAAGGCTCTGAGCACGTGGAAAGATTTGACCGCACCGCGCCCGGTTCAACGTACCGGTATTCCGGCCACGGGAGTGTGATGCACGTATGATGACCCAAAGCGAGATCGGCGGGGCGGCAGCGGAAGCCACCAAACCCGCGGTGATTGAGGCGCGGGATGTCTCACTGACGTTTGAGACTAATGATGGTCCAGTGCATGCGCTGCGCGATGTTAACCTACAGATAAATAAAGGAGAATTTGTTTCTTTCATTGGGCCCTCGGGCTGTGGAAAGACAACGTTTCTGCGCGCTGTGGCGGCATTGGAGCATCCCACGGCGGGAACGTTCACTGTAAATGGAATGCGCCCGGACGAGGCTCGACAGGCACGCGCTTATGGCTACGTCTTTCAGGCGGCAGGGCTTTATCCGTGGCGTACGATTGGTAAGAATGTCTCGCTGCCTCTGGAAATCATGGGATATTCCAAGGCGGAACAGGAGGAACGGGTTGCCCGGGTCCTCGATCTTGTTGAGCTCGCAGGATTTGAGAAGAAGTTTCCGTGGCAATTGTCGGGCGGCATGCAGCAACGTGCGTCTATCGCGCGGGCTCTGGCTTTTGATGCAGACATCTTGCTGATGGACGAACCTTTTGGCGCGTTGGATGAGATTGTCCGGGATCACTTGAACGAACAGCTTCTGGAGCTCTGGAAACGAACGGAAAAGACAATTGGTTTCGTAACGCACTCGATCCCCGAGGCTGTGTACTTGTCGACCAAGATTGTTGTGATGAGCCCGCGACCTGGACGGATTACGGATGTCATCGACAGTCCGCTGCCATCGGACCGCCCTTTGGAAATCCGTGATACGCCTGAGTTTATCGAAGTTGCGCATCGGGTCCGTGAAGGGCTGCGTGCAGGGCATGTAGATGATTGATCTGACAAAAACCCCTCTGTTTGACCGGCAACGGAGCACTGGCGGAGGTCAGACGCTCGTTCGTCAAAGCGCAGGCTGTGGCAAACGGTGTGACGATCACATGAATTGCTCGGTGCCCGTGCTACCCTCGTGGTCTGCCGAATGACCAAGATGCCAAATATACGACGCGCCGGGGCGGAAGATGCGCCGTCATGTGCGGCCATCGTAGCGAATTGGCTGTTTCGGACACATTGGATAGCCAATGGCCCAGATCTGGAAGAGCTGACGAGGATCCTGCGCAAAGGTATTCCTCTGCGGGAGTTTTGGGTAATTGGTGAGCCTGTACAGGGGTATGTGTCTCTCGAACTAAAGAAGAGCCAGATCCATGGTCTTTATGTCGCCGAACAAGGGCTGGGGCTTGGGAAGGCGCTGGTCAATAAGGTGAAGGAAGGCCGCGATTTCCTGCAGCTTTACACCCATATTCCGAATGAGGCGGCACAGCGCTTCTATCATCGCGAAGGGTTCGAAACCGTGGAGGAACTTCCCGAAGGACGCGGAGATGGTGTGGGCGAATTGCGGATGGAGTGGCACAGATGAGTGATCTGAGCGCCTCGGTTGCCGTCCCTTCGATGCGGCGGTCACACCTTCAGGTGAAGTTGCTGGAGTGGCTGCGAAGCGGACTTGCGATCCTGACGGTGGTCATCTGTTTGGTCGGCGTGTGGTATTTGGCGGTTATGCCTATGAATATCCATACGGCGCTGACAGATGCGGAACGCGCTGGCGCCGTAATTCAACCTGAAACCGCTGCGGCGCGTCGCGATCTTGGCGGGGTGGGGCTGCTACTGAACAATTTTGACCATGCGGGCGCGACCTTCAATCAGGACCGTCCCAGATTGCCGAGCCCGCATCAGGTGGTCGAAGAACTATGGGACACGACCGTGGGCAAGCGCATCACATCGAAGCGGTCGCTTGTCTATCATGGCTGGATCACGCTTTCAGCCACGCTTTTGGGCTTTGGCATCGGGACCGTTGCGGGGATCCTTCTGGCGATTGGCATCGTGCATAACCGCGCCATGGATATGAGCGTGATGCCTTGGGCGATTGCGTCACAAACCATTCCCATTCTGGCGATTGCTCCGATGATTATTGTGGTTTTGAACTCGATTGGGATGCAGGGCCTTGTCCCTAAAGCGATGATCTCTGCCTATTTGAGCTTCTTTCCCGTGGTCGTGGGCATGGTGGCGGGCCTGCGCAGCCCTGAGGTAAGCCAGCTGGACCTGATGCACACCTATTCAGCTTCCAGAAATCAGGTGTTCTGGCGTTTGCGTCTTCCGGCCTCGATGCCTTTTTTGTTCACGTCGCTGAAGGTTGGCATTGCAGCCTCGCTGATTGGCGCGATTGTCGGTGAACTGCCGACGGGGGCCGTTGAGGGCCTTGGTGCACGCTTGCTGGCCGGAAGCTATTACGGGCAAACGATCCAGATTTGGTCTGCGCTTTTCGGGGCTGCAATTTTGGCCGCAAGTATGGTTGCGATTATCGGCTGGATACAGAAACTGACTTTGAGCCGCATGGGGATGCTGCGATGAGTTTTGCAGAGACGACAGTTCGCGTTGATAAACGGGTGCCGTGGCTTGCTGTCCTTGGGGTGCCCCTTGCCATCATAGCTTTCTGGGATTGGCGACTGGCGGCTATACTTGCTGTGTGGCTCGGCGCCTGGGCTGTGAATGTGCAGCTGGCAAACAGGTCCAACCAGAGATTGCTGGTGGCGGCGATCTTCGGGATCACGATCCTAGTGCTGTGGGAGATGGTGGTTCAGCTTTATGAGGTGCCACTGGTGATCCTGCCGCCGCCTAGCGAGATCGCCGTGAAGTTTGCGGCCTCTACCGATATCTTGTGGCGGGACTTCGTGCAGACCTTTGTGAAAGGCGCGCTGTCTGGATACATAATCGGGTGTTCTGCAGCCGTCTTGATGGCGATTGCGGTCGACCGATCCCCGTTTTTGCAGGCGGGTCTTCTGCCGGTTGGCAATTTCATGGCTGCCTTGCCGATCATCGGCACGGCACCCATTCTAGTGATGTGGTTTGGCTTTGGCTGGCAATCGAAGGCGGCTGTTGTTGTTGTGATGGTTTTCTTTCCGGTTCTGGTGAATGCGGTGCAGGGTCTGCATGCTGCGGACAAGATGCAGCGTGATCTGATGCACACCTATGCTGCCAGTTATTGGCAAGGGCTGTTCAAACTGCGCTTGCCCGCGGCGATGCCTTTCATTTTCAACGGGCTGAAGATTGCATCAACGCTGGCTTTGATTGGCGCGATTGTGGCCGAGTTCTTTGGGTCGCCCACCGTGGGGATGGGCTTCCGCATTTCGGTCTCGGTCGGACAATTGCAGCTTGATATGGTTTGGGCGTCCATCACGGTGGCCGCTGTCGCAGGCTCGGCGTTTTATGGCGCCGTGGCCTATACTGAGAAACGGGTAACGTTCTGGCACCCGTCACAACGAGGCTAAGAGCTAACAAAATCCAACTTGGAGGGAAAAGGTATGAACAAACTGATGACAACGGCGCTGGCCGGGGCGATGGCCTTCGGCGCAAGTGCGGCAAGTGCGGCGGATGAAGTTCGACTGCAATTGCAGTGGGTGACCCAGGCGCAGTTTGCGGGCTACTATGTGGCGCTCGACAACGGCTATTACGAGGAAGAAGACCTCGACGTGACAATTCTGCCCGGCGGTCCTGACATCGCGCCTCCACAGGTGCTTGCAGGCGGCGGCGCGGATATCATGCTGAACTGGATGCCTTCTGCACTATCGGCACGTGAAAACGGGTTGCCGGTTGTGAACATCGCGCAGCCTTTCAAGTCCTCGGGCCTGATGCTGACCTGCTGGAAAGACACAGGGATCACCTCTCCTGAAGACTTCCGTGGCAAGACCATTGGTGTCTGGTTCTTCGGCAACGAATTCCCGTTCCTGTCCTGGATGAGCCAAGTGGGTATCCCAACCGAAGGTGGCGAAGATGGTGTGACCGTCCTGAAGCAGGGCTTCAACGTCGATCCACTGATCCAGCGCCAGGCAGACTGCATCTCGACCATGACCTACAACGAATACTGGCAGGTCATCGACGCCGGTGTGTCCCCCGACGAGCTGATCACGTTCAAGTATGAAGATCAGGGCGTGGCAACGCTTGAAGACGGCATCTACGCGCTGGAATCAAACCTCGAAGATCCAGCCTTTGTCGACAAGATGGTGCGTTTTGTGCGCGCTTCGATGCGTGGTTGGAAATGGGCTGAGGAAAATCCGGATGCGGCGGCAGATATCGTTCTGGATAACGACGCCACCGGTGCTCAGACCGAGGAGCATCAGCGCCGGATGATGGGTGAAATTGCCAAGCTGACCGCAGGGTCCAATGGCTCGCTCGACCCAGCCGATTATGAGCGCACCGTGGCCACGCTGCTGGCGGGTGGCTCGGATCCTGTGATCTCGAAAGCACCTGAGGGCGCCTGGACCCATGCGATCACGGATGAGGCACTGAACTGATCTGATCAGGGATAAAGCTTTGAACCGCGCGTCTTTCGGGGCGCGCGGTTTTTCTTTGGGTCTGCGGCTGTTGCAGAATTGTTGGCTCAGACTGGAGGTTGGGTTGCCTCAAGATGATCGACCGGGGCATTTGCTACGGTTTGCAGGAGGTCAATGAAGCCCGCGACCTGATGGGCGCAGGTGGCTTTACCTTTTTCCACCGTTGCAAGATGTGCCTCGCCAACGACGCCGTGCGGGTTGAGGTCTTTGCTGATCCACCCCTGGCTGATGGGCCCTATTGGAGAGATTGGCGATGTCTCTGCGGTCGACCGGAAGTCTTTGGCTTTTGTCATGTCAACGAGCTCTGACCGGAAGTGCAGCATGAGCGAGGTTTCCAGATCGCCACCATGAATGCCGAAGGTATTTTCCTGGTCTGAATAAAGACCGTCGGGTTTGCCAAAACTGCCCCACTGGCATTTCACCGCCATCATGCCCGCCCGAACGCGGAGTTCGCGTGAGAGGATGGAGATCAGATCGAGGTTGCCCCCATGGGAGTTCACAATGACGATCTTTCGGCAGCCTGCGCGGGCAACGGACAAACCAATCTGCTGCCAGGCCGCCAGTGCCGTGGGTGCGTCCAGCGTCAGCGTCCCGGGCGCATGGATGTGTTCATTTGATTTCCCCACCGCCTGAACCGGGAGGATCCGGATATCGAGGTCTTCAGGGCATGTGTCGCGCAGCTGTCCAAGCATGCCTTCCATGATCATGGTATCGACGCCGACAGGAAGATGGGGACCGTGCTGTTCGATCGCGGCCGTGGGCAAAATCGCGACTGTGCGATCTGTCAGTGCCAGATCGATGGTTGGATAGTCGGCCCAATTGAGTTTTCTAACCATAGGTCGCCTCTAGTCGCTCGCGCAGGTACCGCGCGCCGGTGGTTGGTGGATATTTTGCAGTGCCTGTCCCCGGCAAGGCCTCGATTAATGCCTCTGGGTTTGGGTCCAGAAAGAACGCAATGGATTGGCGCGGCTTTGGGGGGGGAAGCACGCGATGGGGTGTGGACACGTAGGTGTCGTTTGACCAGCGCATCAGGCAGTCCCCGATATTGACCACGAATGCGTCTGGTACGACGGGGGCATCGATCCAGTCGCCGTCCCGCGGTTTCACCTGCAGACCAGCGGTGCCGTCTGTCAAAAGGAACGTGAGCGCGCCGTAATCGGTATGGGCGCCTGCGCCAATAGCCCCTTCGGTTCCTGTAGCGGCGGGGTAGGAAAGCAGGCGCAAAGTGGCCAGCGGTTCATCGAAATCATCATCAAAGCGGGTTTCAGGCAGGCCCAGATCAAGGGCCGCGGCCCGCATCATCTCCACACCGAGTTGATGCACCTGGCCAAAATAGTCGAGCAATGTGGATTTGAATCCGGGCAGGTCTGGCCAGAGATTTACGCCCCTGAACGGTTCGGCCTTCAGAACACGCGGGTCATCTGGCGAGAGGTCCCAGCCGATGTTGAAGGCTTCCTTCTGATCGATCTGATCAGAGGTATCATCGAGAGATTCTGACCCGAGATACGCCCAGCCGCGATTGTTGGTTTCAGGACCAATGGCCCTGGCGCGTTTGATCTCCTCGGGTTGGGCAAAGAACGCGCTTGATTGGGCGAAAACCCTTTCGATCAGTCCTGTCGTCAAGCCATGATTTTTAAGAAACAAGAACCCGGGACCTCGCGCAGCGGCACCGAAACCGGCCGCAAAGCCCGCCTTGTCGCCGCTGCGGTACTGGTCGAAATCAAGGATCGGCAGGTCCATAGTGCGCCCCTTCAGGAGATAAGTTTAGCGAGGCTGCGCTGAACCTTCTTGAGATGTTTTTCGCGGCTTGCAGGTGTGGAGCTGTCCATCAGGTAATGCGCCGCGAAAGCAGTTTTGCACTGTTTAGCACAAATAAAACGCACACCACGCAGCAACGTGCGTTTACCGGGGGCCCCGACTATGAATGTTAGCCAGCGGGATGCGCCACAGGTGGTAAAAACGCCGATGCGTTTGATGTTTGTCAGACCTGGCCGGATGTTTTCATTGGTGGCATCGGGCATCAGGAAAGCCACGTCGGGCAGAAGCACCCGGTCAAGCCACCCTTTCAGAATGGCGGGCAGGCCGTACCACCAGGTGGGGTAGATAAAGATCAGTGTGTCGGCCCATTGCAGATCCTCAACCTCCGATTTCACGACATCAACGTTGTCTGGGCAATTGAGGTAATTGGACAGTTCATCCGGGCTAAGGCAGGCCTGAAACTTGCGCTGGTAAAGATCGTTCACGCGCGTTTCAACGCCCGCAGTCTCTAGCTGCGCGATAACCTGATCCCGGATTGCCGCATTGAAGCTACCCTCAAGCGGATGGGCATAGAGCACAAGCGCACGCATCAAAAAGCCTGCATTTCCTGACTGACCTTACTTAAGAACCCGGCGCGCTTTGCATCGGTTGCCCGATTCATATCGTAAAGCGCGAGGTAGCGCATTTTGTCTGGGCGACAGACATGCCAAACGGCGCGCTTCACGCAATGCCGTGGCGGATCACCTGCCAGCAATGCACGCGTTCGCGTACCGCCATATGTGGTGATCGCGGCAAGTTTGCGGATGTGGGTGAGGTTCGGTTTGACCTTGCCGTCCACGAGCTTGAAGCTGACGCCCGGCAAAAAGACGCGGTCCAGAAACCCTTTCAGGATTGCCGGATAGCCGAAATTCCAAACTGGAAAGACCATGATAAGCGCCGTTGCCGCCTGCAAGCGGTCAACATAGGACTGAACCGGGGCGGTGTTCGTGGCTTCGTCATGATACCCGCGACGTTCGGCTTCGCTTAGCACGGGGTTGAACCCTTCGGCATTCAGATCGCAGTCGTCAATGTCCCATCCCCGGGCGCTGAGCGTGTCGGTAACAGTCGTGTGGAGCGCTGCAGAGTAACTTTCCTGGCAGGGATGGGCAAAAAGGACAAAGGCGCGGTCGCTCATTCCGGGGCTTTCATGTGTTCATAGTCGTACATGCGCGCATAATCCCAATCGGGCTTGTCCCAAGCAATCATCTTGCCGGGGTTTAAGAGACCCTTTGGATCGGCTTCGCGCTTGAAATTCAGCTGACGTTCATCGGCGGATTGGCGGCCGCCTTCTTCCAGCGTGTAGCGATGCGGATTAAAGACCATCGCGCCGATTTCTTCGTGATACGCGACGATTTCATCAAGTCGTTCGGGGGTGGTAAAGCGTACGATGGGGAGGCAGGCAAACATGACCTGACCGGCTTCTTTCATCACCTCAAGATGTTGCAGGACTTCATCGCCGAACTTCTCTCGGATGGCTGCAAGCTTCTCCATGTGATCAGGCGCGCCATAGCGCACCTGTAGGTAGGTGAGCGTAGGATCCACCTTCAACGCGCGCAGGGTTGTGTGGTTCCATGTATATTCCGGGACGGGTCCTGGATTGCGTGGCCAATCATTGTCCGTGTTGTCATACAGGATCTCGCTTTGCGGGTACGTCGCCTTGCGCCAGGTTTCAAAGCCCGGCATTGAATGCGGCGCAACCAGCAGGAGCACGATGTTCTCGCCTCCTTTGATGTGGTCCTTCAAGCGGATGAAGTACTTTTCAGGGATCGGCGTTTCCATCACTGTTGCAAGCTTGATGAGAATACCGTCCTGGCCCGCGACATCGGCTGCAAAGCTGGCAGCTTCCATGAAGTCATCGAAGGTGACCATCAATTCGACCCAGTCATAGGCTGGGGCAAGTGGCATTTCGATTTCGGTGATGATGCCATTGGTCCCAAACGCGTGTGAGACGCGCGGGACTTCGTCGCCGGTCAGTTCGATGATACGGGGCTCTGCCTCCATCGTGACAACACGCAGGCGAATGATGTTTCCGAAATCACGCAAAGCCCCCCAGGTGCAGGATCCGATCCCGCCTGAGCCACCCGCGATAAACCCGCCAATGGTTGCCGTCGCATAGGTCGAGGGCATCATGCGCAGTTCCTGGCCGGAGTGGGCTTTGGTTTCTGCGTCGAGTTCTTTGATGATGCATCCCGGTTCGCAAATCACCCGGCCCATTTCGATGGATTTGACCTTGTTGAGATGGCGCAGGTGCATGACACAGCCACCCCGCAGCGGCATGGCCTGTCCGTAGTTGCCTGTCCCGGCGCCGCGCGTGGTGACAGGAACGTCATTGGCATAACAGGCCTTCAGCACCTCAATAACTTCGGCTTCTGAGCGCGGCGAGACGACGAAATCGGCTTCCAGATGATCCAGTTTCTCCTTCAGGATCGGAGAGTACCAGAAGAAGTCGCGCGATTTGGACCGAATGGCAGCGGGGTTTTCGTCCATCTCAAGGTGGGACAGGGCAGCTTTGGCTGCAGTAACGTTTTTAGGCAGATCGAGAGGCATCAGCTTGGCTCCATCAGGTCGTCGAGTTCGGAATAGTCGGGCAGTCTGCGCTGGATCGCGTGACCTTTGCGCAGCACAATACGGTCAGAGTGTGGTCTGGAAAACAGTTCGGTCCAGCTACGGGCTTTGAAAATCACCAGATCTGCAGGCGCGCCGGGGGCAAGGCTGGGCGCATCAAAGCCGCAGGTTTGCGCTGGGTTGGTCAGGACCGTTTTCACCCAGTCCGTGCCGGTGTGGTCCAGATGCCCAATGCGCGTGGCCTCGCGCAGGACTTCGAGCATATCGAGATCGCCATATGCGTAGAACGGGTCGCGGGTATTGTCTGAGGCAAAGGAGACATTGATCCCGCGCGTCTTCATCTCATGAACCAGAGTGATGCCGCGATTGCGTGGTGTGCGATGTGCGTGGCGGTCCTGCAGGTAGAGGTTGCACATAGGCAGACTAACGACGTTGATCCCGGCTTTTGCAACCAGATCGAGCGTCGCCATGGCCTCATCTTCGGGCATTGTCGAAAGCGAGCAGGTATGCCCGACGGTGACGGGGGGCTCAAATCCAGTGTCGATCACGGTCTGGGCAATTTCTTTGAGCGTGTTAACAGTAGGATCCATCGTTTCGTCGGCGTGGAAGTCGGCTGCAAGACCTCTGTCGGCGGCCAGTTTGAAGAACCCATCCAGCCGGGTTTGAAGATCCTCGATCAGGTATGTCACCATGCCTAGAACGCCGCCTTCTGTTGCAGCGACGATATCAGCTGTTTTCACAAATTCCCCATCCAGATCCATCCGGTCGCATCCGATAAGGCACGCTGCTTGCAGATCAATGCGGCCCGCCCATTGGGATCGGAGCGCAGAGAAGACCTCAAACGATATCTCGTCCTGAGGCGGGATTGCGTCGAGATGCGTGCGCAGCGCGCGGGTGCCGTGGACATAGGCGCATCGTAAGGCGAAGTCGGCACGACGGTACACATCTTCTGCCGACCAGTTGGCCACGCGGTCATCGCCCACGGTGGTCAGTGCCCCCATGAAGGTGCCGTCCGGATTGGGCGCACGTCTCCAAATATGCCCTTTGTCGATATGGGTGTGCATGTCGATGAAACAGGGCAAAACCATTGCCCCGTTCATTTCAACGGCAAGCGGGGTGGCAGGGCTTATAAACCCATCAGCGTCAAAACTGATATCTGTCCGGATGAGGTCTCCGGGCAGGTCCAGCAGACAGGCGGGAATGGTGACATTTTTGAGGGTTATGGGGCCGCTGGGCAGTGCGCGAAAATCCATTAACCCTCTCGTTTTATGGCGCTTTCATGCCATTTGCGAAGCAGCATGTGGCTTAGGAAACTGAGCCCTGCAAAGATCACGACACCTGTCACGGCAATCAGGATAAGGGCTGCGAACATGCGCGGGATGTTGAGGCGGTAGCCGGCTTCGAGAATGCGGAAAGCCAGTCCCGAGCCGATTCCGCCCGTGCCCGCGACGTATTCTGCAACAACCGCTCCAATCAATGACAGTCCGCCGGCGATACGTAGGCCACCCAGAAAATAGGGCAGCGCAGAAGGCAATTGGAGGAAGCGCAGGCGCTGCCATCGCGTGGCACCGTAAATACGAAACAGGTCGCGCAGATTGTGATCTGCGGAATTCAGACCCAGCGTTGTGTTCGACAAGATGGGGAAAAAGGCGACAAGCCATGCGCAGATCAACAGGCCCGCAAGGCGGCTGTCCACATAGATAAAGATCAGTGGCGCAATGGAGACAATCGGTGTGACCTGAAGGATGACTGCATAAGGATAAAACGACATTTCTGCCAGGCGAGACTGGGTGAAAAGCACCGCCAGCCCCACACCTCCGATGACCGCAACCGCAAGTGCCAAGAGGGTGATCTGGAGCGTAACAAGAAGTGCGTCAAACAGCATCGCCCAGTCTGCGATCAGCGTTGACAATACGCGGCCTGGACCGGGCAGGATGTAATGCGGAATTTCGTTCCAGACGACGATGCGGTCCCACCCGAAGATCATAAGCGCCATGACGACGGCAGGCAGGATCCATTTCCCGATCTTTTCAAGCTGGCGCGCCTTGAGGCGGGCGCGTTCATCCTCGTCGATTTCGGGAATATCGGCTGTGAGTGGTGCGTTTTCCGGGTCGATAACCGTCATGCGGCTTCTCCCATCGCAATATGCAAGGCGTCTGACGCTGCCCGACAATGCGCCGCATATTCGGAGGATGTTCGGAACGTCTCATCGCGCGGGTAGGGTGCATCAACCTGCAATTCGCGAATGACCCTGCCGGGGCGTGCTGCCATCACAACGATGCGGTCGGACAGAAACACAGATTCGAACACAGAATGGGTTACAAAGATAACCGTGCAACCGATCTTGGCTTTGAGATTTAACAGGTCGTTGTTCAGGCGAAACCTGGTGATTTCGTCAAGCGCTGCAAAAGGCTCGTCCATCAAAATAAGACGCGGTCTGGTGACGAGGGCCCGCGCAATGGAGACGCGCATTTTCATGCCGCCCGACAACTCACGCGGATAGGCGTTTTGAAATTGCTCTAGACCAACAAGCTTAAGGGCCTCAAGAACTTCGTCTTTGACGTGGTTATATGTTTTTCCGCGCAATCGATAGGGCAGCCAAACATTTTGAGCCACCGTTGCCCAGGGCATCAATGTGGGTTCCTGAAAGACAACACCCAGATCGCCGCTGCCTTGCCCACCTTCCCATGTGATGCGTCCCCGTGTGGGATGCAGCAACCCGGCAATCAAGCGAAGCGCGGTTGACTTTCCGCAGCCTGATGGTCCCAACAGGGAGATGAAGTCGCCTTCATTCACCTGCAATTCCATATCGCTGAGGGCAACAACCTGGCCTCCAAACACTTTGTGGACGCTTTCCATATGCAGCACGGGTGCGCGCTGGCCGATTGGCGCGGGAGATGTGGACATGAGCGCAGTCTCGTGGCGATTGGCTAGTGGTGTCAAAGAAAAATATGTGCCCGGCCGGGGCGCATAGGGAGAATTTGATGAGCGACCCGGCCAGACACAAAAGTGGATCTGAAACGTTTAAGGTTTCAGATCCATCCCCACGCCCGCGTTTACAAATTCAGTGGTAAAGCTGGCATCCCAAGCGATATCGCCCGAGATCACGCCTGCCTCGACCATCTTGTTGAAGAAGCCGGCAACTTTCTCTTCGGTCATGGCTCCAATACCAAGGTTCAGTGCGTCGCCGGAGTCGACGATGCCGTTTTCAAGCATTGCGGCGATCGCGAATTCGATTTTGTCCTGGGTCATGTCCGGGTTTGCGGACTTGATCAGATCATCCGCAGCAGCGTTGTCACCATAAAGGTAGTTGTACCAACCTTTGATCGAGCCCTCGACAAAGCATTTGACCACTTCTGGGCGCTCTTCAATGGTGGCAGCCATGGTTTCAATGGTGGTGGCGTAGGTCGAATAGCCGGCATCTGCGATCAAGAAAACGTTGGGCGTGAACCCGGCTTCTTTCGCAACTGCGTAGGGTTCTGAGGACAGATACCCCTGCATGCCCAACTGGTCGTCTGCGATAAATGGAGCAGGGTTGAACGTATAGGGCTGGCGCTGTTCGACGGTAAAGCCATGCTCGGCGACCATCCACTGGTAGTAACTTGTAAAGCCATTGTCTCCGATCAGGAGGGTCAGGTCTTTCAGTTCTTCCCAGCTGTCGGCGACACCTGGATGGGCGAGGATGACCTGAGGGTGCTTCTGAAAGCTTGCTGCGACGGCGACTACGGGAATACCTTCTGCGACGGCGTTGAAGGCTTGCAGCATGTCACCACCCATGTGGAAATCGATGCGACCGGCAAGCATCAGCGCACGGTTGTTCACTTGTGGACCGCCCGTGACGATTTCGACATCTAGTCCGCATTCAGCATAGGTTCCATCGGCAACCGATTGATAGAAGCCGCCATGTTCGGCCTGTGCGAGCCAGTTCGTGCCAAAGACGACTTTTTCGTTTTCAGCGATGGCCGGAGACGCAGCAATCAGGGCAGCGAGGGCGGAAAAGGGAAGTAAGCGGGTCATAGAAACCTCCTTCGAAAGATGCGGCACGTGATGCGCAAGACTGGGATTTTCGGTCTCTCTGAGGAAAGATAGCACGTCAATTCGTTCTCAGTACCCGAGCCACATGCTCATTTTGCGTGCAGATAGTGTGGGGTGTGGTTAATTGTTGTGCGATGCCTAGGTGCGGTAAAAACCGCAAACAAGCGATATGGCGTTTCGCTTAGAGGATCAGCAGCATGCTGACGACTCGGTTGAAAGGAAACTCAAAGGTGTTGATTTCACACACACCCACCGATATCCGCCCACCCTTTGCCCGTTATGCACATGGGGTGGAGGTTCCGCCAGGCGCACGGTGGCTTGCCACTTCCGGGCAATTGGGGATCGGACCGGATGATGTGGCGCCGGGGGGCGCAGAAGCCCAGGCCCGGCTTTGCTTTGCCAATCTCGATGCCGTGCTATGCGACGCTGGGATGACCCGCGAGAATACGGTGCGGATCAGCGCGTTTGTTACTGACCGCGTGCACATGGCGGGATATATGAAAGCACGCGATGCGTGGCTGAGCGAGGTGAAACACCTGCCTGCGTCTACGCTCATGATCGTGAGCGGATTTACGCGTCCAGAGTTTCTGGTTGAAATCGAACTGCTTGCTGCAGGTCTCTGAAAAAAGCCCCAGCGGTTGCGCGGGCCCTTGCTATAAATGTTGATAACCTAAACTCCATCACTCCTGAAAGCGATACATTCCGGAAGAAATCGTCGAGCGTTGTGTGAAGAAGGCTTACCTCCACCCCTCGTAGATTCTCAATTAGCCTCTGCCTGATCATGTGATTTGACAAAGCCAACCTGCATTGCTGCAGAGCCCTTTCCGCGACAGCAAAGAAGACAGGCAGCGTCAGCCGAAAGGGCGCCATTAATCTGTGCTTTAGAGTGCGAAAAAATACCTGACCGTATTAGTAGACTCTAGGCCCGCCTACACTATCTTACGATCCACAGCGGGTAGACTGTGACGTTTACCCAGCGGAAATGTCCATCTACTGAGGTCTGAAAATGTCAAGATTGCACAGCCGCCGCACGTTTCTTGCGGGAACCGCCGCTGCCACTCTTCTGCCCGCTTTGCCGCTGGCAGCAGACGGCCATGAACCTGTCACTATCGAAATGCTGAATAGGCATCCGACCGACCGCAGCTTGCGCAATGTGTTTTACCCGCGCGTTGTCTCTGTGCCAGCAGGACAAAAGGTGTTGTTCAAAGCAACAGACCGCGGCCACAACAGTGCATCAATTGATGGTATGATCCCAGAAGGTGCCGAAGAATGGAGCGGCCGGATAAACGAAGACTTAGAAGTCACATTCGATGTGCCGGGCATCTACGGCTACAAGTGTACGCCACATGTGGGAACAGGTATGGTCGCCCTCATCGTTGTTGAAGGCGAGGGAAAACTGGATAACCTTGAGGCTGCACAAGACGTGCGCCAACGCGGTCGCGCCAAGAAAACGTTCGAAGAGATCTGGGAAGAAGCTGCCGAGATGGGTTTGCTCGAACCAAGCTCCGCGTAAACGGTTTCTTTTGCGCTATGTGCTCAAAATTGCGGCCGCGCTTGCGGTTCAATTTGTGATACTATCCGCACCCGCGGGTGCGGATCAGGTTTCGGTTGTTGTTAGTCGCGCAGCAACACACACTGAAATCTATATCTCTGCAAACGCCGAGGCACTTTTCCGGGTATTCGATACGGATATCCGGATAATACCCTCGCAGGACGGCTTTATCGATTATGCCAGTTTTGCGGCAGGCACGTGGGGAATTGGCGATGCACTTCTGTCCGACACCCTGATGACGATAGGCACGGCACCGGTTCAGCCCGAAGCCATGTCTTTTATGCTTCATCCGTCGACAGATGTGTTGCCATTCCTAACCCCGCTGGATGCGATGATAGCCATTGGTGTTTGCAACGCACTTTCCTCGGACGTGTCATATCACCTGTCTGAAATGACGGGCTATGTTGGCTACTACATCGACCAGGCCAGCCAAGACGCGGCCCTGAATCTGAAACTTAGCGCCGTTCTGGATCGTGGTCTGACGTTGCATGTCGCTGACCATGGCGCGGGACACCATACGGAGAGCGAGCTGTACTTCGCTGCCGGTTCTGTCGTGAATCTGGTCCTCGACGCACCGATGGCGAAGGTCGATTTTGGATACATCGCAGTCTCTCTTGCCTGGTCGATCCTCGCTGGTTTGCAGTTAAGCGGGCTACTTTATTTGCTTACGTCCAGATGGGCTGACCGATCCAACTCGGTGATCTACTCATCCCTCCCGCTCCGCTCGACCTGATAAACGAACCGGCGTATGGGCGATGAGCGCAGCCGTGTGATAACGGCCGAACGGTTCAGTGTGGCCATTTGGGGTTGTGGATATCACTTTTGAAGGCATGACTGTGATGAAGTGGCGCGTGATTGTGCGAATGGCGGTGCGGTTCGGCCCCTTGCACCCTGCATGGCCATGTTGAGTGCTGCAACCATTTAGTCAAAGCCAAAGGCCATCAACACAACGGATGTCCATTCTTCTGCAAGATCTAAATGCGATTGAACGAATTCAACCGTGTTCACGACCACTATTACCCCCGCCGAAGATACCGCCATGGACACATTCAATGGCCTGTGCAAGCGAGGACGTTTTCTTCGTCACTCCTTAAGAGAGCGCTTAGCCAACAGTCGCCGGTTCTTCTTTCCGGTCGGAATGCACAAGAAGTGGCGAGCCCTTACCCGAGACAACTTCATCATTGACCACGACCTCTTCAACATCGTCCATGGAGGGAAGGTCGAACATGGTATCAAGCAGTATGTCTTCCATGATAGACCGCAGGCCACGCGCCCCGGTTTTGCGTTCAATTGCACGACGGGCAATTGCGCGTAGCGCTTCGTCTGTGAAGGTCAGCGCCGCATCTTCGAGCTCAAACAGGCGCTGATACTGGCGCACCAGCGCGTTCTTCGGCGCCGTCAGAATGGTCACAAGTGCATCTTCGTCGAGATCTTGCAGGGTCGCGATAACAGGCAGGCGACCGACAAATTCGGGGATGAGACCGAATTTCAACAGATCCTCAGGTTCGAGTTCCATGAAGACCTCACCGACACCGCGAGAATCAGGCGCGCGCACTTCTGCGCCAAAGCCCATAGCAGAGCCCTTGCCCCGCTGCGCAATGATCTTGTCGAGGCCGGCAAACGCGCCGCCGCAGATAAACAATATGTTCGTGGTGTCCACTTGCAGGAATTCCTGCTGCGGATGCTTTCGTCCACCTTGAGGGGGCACAGATGCAACAGTGCCTTCCATGATCTTCAAAAGGGCCTGCTGCACGCCTTCACCGGATACATCCCGCGTGATGGACGGGTTGTCAGACTTCCGAGTAATCTTATCAACCTCGTCGATATAGACGATGCCGCGCTGCGCGCGCTCGACATTGTATTCAGACGCCTGAAGCAGCTTTAGAATAATGTTCTCGACATCCTCGCCAACATAACCCGCTTCGGTGAGGGTCGTTGCATCGGCCATTGTGAAGGGCACATCAAGGATGCGCGCAAGTGTCTGCGCCAAAAGCGTCTTGCCGCAACCGGTCGGTCCAATCAGCAGGATGTTTGACTTCGCCAATTCGATATCGGATTTGTCGGCGTGATTGAGCCGTTTGTAGTGGTTGTGCACAGCGACCGAGAGCACGCGCTTGGCATGAATCTGCCCGATCACATAATCGTCAAGAACGTCGCAAATCTCGCGCGGGCTTGGGACCCCCTCGGAAGATTTCAGTCCTGCGGACTTTGTTTCTTCGCGAATGATGTCCATGCAGAGTTCAACGCATTCATCACAGATAAATACTGTGGGCCCTGCGATTAGCTTTCGCACCTCGTGCTGCGATTTCCCGCAAAACGAGCAATAGAGGGTGTTTTTGCTGTCGCCGGAGGAGTTTGCCATCTTCGTGCCTCGTACTGTGTCCCGATCGGGGTCGAACCGGGAGCAGGCTTGAACGCGCCTGCGAGCGTGTTGCGCTGGTGACGAAGGCCCCAATGCCCTGCCATGCGCCGATTAAGGGAAATCCTAGGCCAGCGGTATGGTGGGTGCAATGGCCATTTGGTCCTTTGGTGGAGGCAAGCGGGGCGCGTGACCTCACCGCCCCGCCCGCAATCATGTCGTTACGACGCGGATGCGTCATTGTCCTTTGGGCGGTTCTCGACGATCTCATCGATCAGGCCCCACGACTTGGCCTCTTCAGCATCCATGAAATTGTCGCGTTCCAGTGCGTTTACGACGGTGTCGAAATCCTGACCTGTGTGTTTGACGTAGATCTGGTTGAGACGGTCTTTCAGCTTTTGGGTTTCCTGCGCGTGGATCATTATGTCTGTTGCCTGACCCTGGTAGCCACCAGAAGGTTGGTGAACCATGATGCGGCTGTTGGGTAGAGACATGCGCATACCTGGCTCGCCCGCGGTCAGCAGCAATGATCCCATGGATGCGGCCTGACCGATGACCAGCGTGGAGATCTTCGGCTTGATGTATTGCATGGTGTCATAGATCGACAATCCAGAGGTCACAACACCGCCTGGGCTGTTGATATACATGGAAATTTCTTTGTTTGGGTTTTCTGCTTCAAGGTGCAAAAGCTGCGCCACAACAAGCTGGCTCATCCCGTCATGCACTGGGCCATTGAGGAAAACGATGCGTTCTTTCAAAAGGCGCGAGAAGATGTCGTAGGCGCGTTCACCACGGCTGGTCTGCTCGACCACCATGGGGACGAGGTTCATATAGGTGTCAATCGGATCGTGCATTAGGTCTCGCCTTCTTGGGGGCACCGGGGTGCGCTGAATCTTTTAGCGCGAAGCGCGCGTCTAGATAAGAGTAGGTCCGCGCCCCGGGGGCTGCAAGGGCAGGTCGCTCAGTTCTATGCGCAGAGATGTGTATGGCGTTGCTGGCAGCTCCAACACACCGCATTTTCTTTGAGCGTTTGCGCAATGGCCCGCGTCCCTCGGGAAGGGTTGCTTTAGGTTTGCGGGTTTTACAGCCGGTCGTCGGCCAGCATATTAAATGTCTGAACAATTCCCTGCTTTGGTCTGAATAGCGCTAAACGTCTGGATAGTTGTTTCCCGCGACCCTCTGGCGCTGGACCTTGGCGGAACACTGCGGCATACGACTGTCAGTCAGGGCTGCGGAGAGAGACATGGCCGGAATCATTAAACGAGCAGTGACTTGGTGGCATGGGCAAACCCTTGGCACCCAGCTGATGACGTGGCGCAAAGGCGTACGCGTTGGCGAGGATGAGCTCGGCAATGTCTATTATCAGAGCAAAGACGGCAAGAAGCGCTGGGTTATCTTTTCGGGTGAAGCGGAAGCCTCCCGTGTGAACGCAGAGTGGCATGGCTGGTTGCACCACACATGGGATGAACCACCTTCTAAAGCACCGCTTTCGCACAAGGACTGGGAAAAACCCCATGAAATGAACTTGACCGGAACGGCGGCTGCCTATGTTCCGGCAGGGTCATTGCGCCGAGCGCAACCTGCTGATCGCAGTGATTACGAGGCGTGGAGCCCGGAATAAGCACGATGTGGCGTCGTTTGAGCTAAAGCCAAAGCTTGCACTGAGCGACATCGCAGGGCATCACAAATGCAAATGTCCCAAAACTGGGTGAGGCAGGGTAGATGTCGCAGCATTCAACAACCGAGGTCGTAACCGGCGGGCTGGTCCTGGCCATTGCTGTTGGCTTTTTATTTTATGTCTCCCAAGTCACCGGGTTTGGATCTGCTGGCGGAAGTGCAGACTACCCATTAAAGGCGAGTTTCCGCGTGGCGGACGGGGTCAGTGCAGGCACGGACGTGCGGCTCGCCGGAGTAAAGATCGGGACAGTTTCTGACATCTCGCTTAATCCAGAAACATTTCGGGCCGATACGGTCTTGGCCATGTCGGGAGGTGTCGAAATACCCGATGACAGCATTTTAGCGATCAGTTCCGAAGGCCTACTTGGCGGCAATTTTGTGGAAGTTTTACCCGGGGGATCACCGTTTGCGTTGGAACCCGGTGACAGCTTTGCCGAAACCCAAGGGTCGGTAAGCCTGATCACATTGCTGCTTCGGTTTGTGTCGCAAAGTGCGTCCGAATGATGAATCTGCGATCTTCTTCTGCCGCGATATTTCTGGCGTGCGCCCCTTCGTGGATTGTCGCGCAAGAGATCGTGATTGTGCCGCTTGAAGATTTGGAAGATCAGCCGAGTATTTCTTTGCAAGTTCCAGAAAATGATGGCGTTTCTCTGGAAACACTCGATGCGGATGGAAATGAGTTGCGGGTCTTGGACGACGAAGACTTTCAGACGTTTGAACAGGAAACATCCGTCAGCGACGCTCTTGCTGGCAGCGTCCGCGTTTTGGACAAGCTCACAGGCAAGGTTACGGATGTCGCTTTAGAGGCAGGCGAAAGCCAAGCCGTTGGTCGGATAACAGTCAAGGTAGAAGAGTGCCGGTATCCGACGGAAAACCCAACCTCTGATGCCTTCATGCTGCTTGCACTCGAGGAAGTTGATGCGGGCGAGATATTCTCAGGGTGGATGGTGGCGTCTTCGCCTGCTTTAAATGCGCTGGATCATCCAAGATATGATGTCTGGGCGTTGCGTTGCGTATCTGGCACAGAACCGGTCGAACCGGGTGACGTCATCGCTGAGGAAGGCGATCCATTGGCCGAAGCGGAAGACGCTGACCGGCCACAAGGAGCAGTAGAGTCATCGTTGGTTCCTCGCCCGCGTCCAAATCGCTAAGACCCCCTGAACAAAGTCTCGGCGGTATACGTCTGGGGCATGGTGTCTATATACGCTGTCTCTGAGAGCGCGTGCTCCAGCTGTTTGTGGTATTCATCTCTTGAGATTTGTATGGCGCCTAGGCTGCGCAGGTGATCGGTTTGGAACTGGGTGTCAAAAAGCGTGAAGCCACCATTGCGAAGTCTTGCAACCAACCAAGCGAGCGCAAGCTTGGACCCATCCCGACGCCGTGAAAACATACTTTCGCCAAAAAAGGCTGCGCCCAAAGCGACACCGTAAACACCACCAACCATCTGGTTTTCGTCCCAGATTTCCACCGAATGCGCGTATCCGCGGGCATGAAGCGCGTCATAAGCTTGGGCGATTTCATCATTGATCCAGGTTTCCTCACGGTCTGCGCAAGCTGTCACGCATCGCCTGAAATCCCGGTTCAAGTGAACTGTGTAATCCGCTCGGAGTAATGACTTCTTTAGGCTGCGTGAAACGTGAAACCGATCCAGTGGAATGACACCCCGCATGTGGGGGTCAATCCAATGCACCACGTCAGAGTCCCGGTCCTGCGCCATCGGAAACACCCCGATGGCGTAGGCACGCAAGAGAAGTTCTGCGGAAAGCTCAACCATTCAGGGGTTGAACGTGCTAACTGCCGTCTTGCCCGTCAAGCCAACCTTCGAGCCAGTGGATGTTGTAATCCCCGCTCAGAACCGCGTCTTCCTGCAAGAGCGCATGGAATAGCGGAACGGTGGTTTCGACCCCGTCAACGATCAATTCGCCGAGTGCGCGGCTCAGTCGGGCAAGGGCGGCTGGACGGTCTGGTGCATGGACGATCAGTTTTGCGATCAGGCTGTCGTAATAGGGTGGGATTGAGTAGCCATCATACAATGCACTATCCATCCGCACCCCAAGACCACCAGGGGCATGGTACTGCGTGATCTTGCCCGGGCGTGGGGCAAAGGCTGGGAAGGTTTCGGCATTGATCCGGACCTCGATCGCGTGTCCCCCAACCTCAAGGTCGTCTTGCTTGAAAGACATAGGCTCGCCAGCGGCGACCTTGATCTGTTCTTTGACAAGATCGACACCGAAAATCGCTTCGGTCACTGGGTGTTCTACCTGTAAACGGGTGTTCATCTCGATGAAGAAGAACTCGCCATTCTCATAGAGAAACTCGATCGTACCAGCACCTTCGTAGCCGATCTCTGCAACCGCTTTCGCACAGGTCGCGCCAATCTCCGCACGTGTGGCCACATCAATTGCAGGACCGGGTGCTTCTTCAAAGACCTTCTGGTGGCGGCGCTGCAGAGAACAATCGCGCTCCCCCAGATGCACGGCATTGCCCTTGCCGTCACCAAAGACTTGAACTTCGATATGACGGGGGGCGCCGAGATAGCGCTCAAGATAGACCTCGTCGTTGCCGAATGCTGACTTTGCCTCGGACCGTGCGGTCATAAAGGCTGTTTCCAGATCCGCGGGCGTTTTGGCAAGCTTCATCCCACGACCACCGCCACCCGCCGTGGCTTTCACGATCAGCGGAAAGCCGACCTCGGCCCCAACTTTTTGGGCAGTTTCAAGATCAGGCACGCCCCCATCAGATCCGGGCACGCAAGGCACGCCAAGCGTCTTCATAGTGTCCTTAGCAGTGATCTTGTCGCCCATCATATTGATGTGATCTGCCGAGGGGCCAATAAACTTCAGGCCATGGCTTTCCACGATCTCCACGAATTGAGCATTCTCGGACAGGAACCCATAGCCGGGGTGGATGGCTTCAGCACCTGTAATTTCGCAAGCTGAAATTATGGCAGGTATCGACAGGTAGCTTTCTGTTCCGGGGGGCGGACCGATGCAGACAGATTCGTCCGCCATCCGCACATGCATCGCGTCACTATCAGCCGTAGAATGGACAGCGACGGTTGCCACGCCCATCTCGCGCGCGGCCCGGATGACCCGAAGCGCGATCTCGCCCCGGTTGGCAATCAGGATTTTCTTGAACATTGGCGCGATCCCTTATTCGAGGATCAGAAGCGGCGCGCCAAATTCGACGGGGGCGCCGTCTTCGATCAGGATGCGGGAGACCTTGCCTGCTCGGGGCGCGGGAATGTGGTTCATGGTTTTCATCGCCTCGATAATCAGCAAGGTCTGGCCTTCGCTGACCGTGTCTCCGACGCTGATGAAAGGCGTAGCCCCAGGTTCTGCCGCCATATAAGCCGTTCCAACCATGGGCGAGGTTACGGCCCCAGGGTGTTGTGCTGGATCTTCTGTGGTGGTTGGCGCTGCAGCAGCGGGCGCGGCGGGTGTCGCAGGTGCGGCGGCAGGGGCTGCAACTGGGGCAGGGGTGGCGACAACTTGTTGCGCGACCGCAGGCGGGTGTTGACGTGAAACCCGCACGTTCAGGCTGTCGTCATCGCCATAGTCGCGCTTGACTTGCAGTTCGGTCAGGTCGTTTTCACGCAGCAGTTCGGCCAGTGCCTTGATGAAGGCCACGTCACTGTCATGAGATGGTTTGGTCATTCCGCCCTCGGCTTTTATGGTGTTTTTCAGGCGCAGAAGTCCGCACTGCGCCAATTTGTTTCGCTCCCGTATAGGGGAGGTAAACCGATAGGGGAAGTGGGCGATTTGCGGAAATTGGACGTAAGGTCATTTCCGTGCGCCTACCGATGGCTGTCTCGAAGGCTGTCTTTGGGATCTCTGACAGGCGGCATTTTGATGTGGGGTTGCTGGCGGGTCTGATTTGGAAATACCTCCAGCAGTCCGGCGACGAGCACCAGAATTCCACCAACGATCTCTATCAGTCCAAGGGTTTCCTCGGCTAGTATCGCAGCCGAGATGGATGCAAGCAGAACTTCGGTCATCAAAAGGATACCAACGCGCGCAGGCTCAAGGCGCGCAGAGGCCCACATGAGCCCGGTGATGGACAGGCTCCACCAAATGGCGCCGGTCAGTATCGCAAGGATCAGGGCGGAGGGCGCAACGGACGAAGGAAACGGATCCAGAACAGGCGCAAGAATTGCGCAACCAAATGTTGCCCCAAGTACGAAGATAAACGCAGTCGCACCGGCCCCGGTTGTGGCTTTGACGCGAATGCCGGTCGTGGCGACCGACCACAAGAAGCCCGAGATCAGCCCAAGCCATTCGCCAAAACCTTGAGGGATTGGCATTTCACCACCGGCGCCGAGCATAACAATCAGCCCAATCAGACCGATAACGAGCGCCCAAAGGCGGAAAGGGGACACCGACCATCCCAAGAACAGGCGTCCGATCAGTGTGCTCCACAACGGGGTCAGGTAAAAAAGGATGACAATGATCGCAACACGGCCATAAAGCAGGCCCACTGAGTAAAGAACGAACGCAAAGCCACCCAGTGCGATGGATATCAGCGCGATCGGCGAGCTTTTTCGGATTGAGGTCCAATTCCGAATGGCGCTCGGGATCAGGGCCACGGTTGCGGCGGCAACGATGATCAATGTGCCCCATGCCCCTGCAAGGCCGCCGTCTGCGATCACGCGGATTGGCAGCCAATAGATGCCCCAGGTCGCGCCGGAGAATAGCACGATTGCGCTTGCGAGAAATGTTGAGCGAGCGTCTGTCATAATTCGGGTCTAGGGGAGCTAATCTGATTTTGGAAGATGTGCCGAACAGACATAAAAAAAGCCGCGCCAGAAACTGACGCGGCGAAGCCCCTGATCCTGAGGGGAGGTATGAATCAGGGTGTAATTTAGATCAGATCGCGAGGTATTCTTCGCGAAGCTCCTTGTTGTCGAGCACTTCCTGTGCCGATCCATCAAACACGATGGATCCGGTATCCATGATGACTGCGCGGTCCGCCAACTGCAGGGCGCGCACTGCGTTTTGTTCGACAAGTATTGTCGTAATGCCTTGTTCCTTGATGGTGTGGAGCGTCTTTTCGATCTCATCCACGATCACCGGGGCCAGACCTTCGTAAGGCTCGTCGAGCAGCAGCACCTTGATGTCACGCGCTAGCGCCCGCGCAATGGACAGCATCTGCTGTTCACCGCCGGACAGGGTGGTGCCTTCTTGGGTGCGACGTTCGCCAAGGCGCGGGAACAGCGAATAAAGACGATCAAGCGACCAGCCGATGGGTGGTGCGATTTGCGCCAGTTTCAGGTTTTCTTCAACGGTCAGGCCCTGAATGATGCGCCGGTCTTCCGGCACAAGTCCCAGACCTTTTGATGAGGCCTCGTAACTCTTCATCTGGTGCAAAGGCTGGTGATCCAGCCAGATTTCCCCATGCGTCACCTGCGGGTCATCAAGGCGCGCAATGGATCGTAAGGTTGAGGTCTTGCCCGCACCATTGCGGCCAAGAAGCGCGAGAATCTCGCCTTCGTGCACATTGAAGCTGATGCCCTGAACGATATAGCTTTCACCATAATACGCGTGTAGGTCCCAGACAGACAGGAAGGCCGGTGCCGTTTCGGCCCTGTTAGCGGATCGTGTAAAGTCGGGTTTGACGTTCATCTCACCGCCTCCTTATGCGGTCTCGCCAAGATACGCTTCGCGTACCTTCGGGTGACCTTTGATGTTTGCAGGTGTGTCCTCCACCAGAGGTGAGCCTTGGGCGAGCACGGTAATGCGTTGAGCAAGGCTGAAGACCACATGCATATCATGTTCGATGATCGCCATCGTGATATCGCGCTTCTCGTGGATTTCTTTCAACAGATCGATCGTGTTGTTCGTATCTGCCCGCGCCATTCCAGCGGTTGGTTCATCCAAGAGCAACAGCCGCGGTTGCTGCACCAGGCACATCGCCATTTCCAAACGTCGCTTATCCCCGCGCGAGAGTGATGAGGCGAGCATGTGGCGCTTGTCGAGCATGCTCACTTCGCTGAGCATTGCCTCTGCCTGTTCGACAATGTCCTTTTCCGACATCACGGTTTCGATCGCGTGCAAGCGAAACGCACCATCTCGCTTGGCAAAGCAAGGGATCATCACGTTTTCAAAAACAGTCAGGTCACCAAAGATCTCAGGTGTTTGGAACACCCGGCTGATCCCCATCTGGCAGATTTCGTGGGGCTTACGCCCGAGAACGGATTTGCCATCGAACATGACTGAGCCTGTGTCGGGGATCAGTTTGCCGATCAGGCAGTTCAGCAGCGTGGATTTGCCCGCTCCATTCGGCCCAATGATGGCATGAACCGATTTCTCTTGAACGCTAAGGTTCACGTCCCCCAGTGCCTGAAGGCCCCCAAAGCGCTTGTTGACGCCTTTGACTTCAAGAATTCCCATCTTTCAGTCCTCCTTATTCGCCGACATGCGGGGCTTGTTTTGGATGATGCTCGGGATCTTTGTCAGGCCCGTCGCCTGATCCGCGACGGTTTTTGATCCAGCCTGCGATCCGCTGACCGCCTTCGACCAGACCCCCGGGCAGGAAGATTACAACGGCCATGAACATGATACCAAGGGTCAGGTGCCAGCCTTTGCCGATGAAGGGATAGATCAGCGCCACAACGAAGTTTTCCAAGCCATCCGGCAGCCAGAAGAACCATTCGTGCAGGATCGTCGAGTTAATCTTCGAGATGATGTTTTCCATGTACTTGATGAATCCGGCGCCGAGTACGGGGCCGATCAAAGTCCCGGCACCACCCAGGATCGCCATCAAAACGACCTCACCAGATGCGGTCCAGAACATACGCTCTGGTCCAACCTGTGTATCCATCGCCACCATCAGACCTCCGGCCAAACCTGCATACATCCCGGAGATGACAAAAGCCGCCAGCGTGTAAGGCTTGGAGTTCAGACCAGTGTAGTTCATCCGTTGCTGATTGGATTTCACAGCCCGCAGCATCATTCCGAAAGGTGACCGGAAAAGCCGGATCGACATGTAGAAGGCCAGCAACATGACCACAGCAGCGATGTAATAACCTGCGTTAAACGTGAAGAGCCAAGCGCCCAATTCCAGTTCAAAGCTGGAGCGCATTTCAAGTCCAAAGAGGTTCGCACGCCCAATCTCCCCGTCCTGAATGTTTGACAGAAGGGGACGGTCGGTATTCTTGATCTGCAGGCCGGTCTCGCCGCCGGTTATGGGTGTCAGGACCGAATAGGCGAGCGCATAGCTCATCTGCGCAAATGCCAATGTCAGGATCGAGAAATAGATGCCCGAACGCCGGAGCGAAACGTACCCAACCATCAATGCAAAGATACCAGCCACGATAATAGCCATGATGATTGCAGGAATGACGTTCAGCGTCAGCAGCTTCATCATCCAGATCGCACCGTAGGAGCCGACACCCAGGAAAGCAGCATGTCCAAAGGACAAGTAGCCCGTCAGACCGAACAGGATGTTAAATCCGATCGCAAAGATGCCGAAGATCACAAAGCGCTGCATCAGGTCAGGGTAGCCTGCGTTGAACTGTGCCAGCGCTGAGCCCTCAGGGAAGGGGTTCAGGATGAAAGGCGCGAGAAAAGTGATCACCAGAACGATCAGGAAAAGCCGGAAGTCGTTTGCAGTGAGGCCCAACATGCCGCCCCGCGACGCCTTTACAGTGCTTTGGGCGCCAGTGGCTATGGCCGGTGGGTTTTGTGTTTGATCGGTCATGGATTATTCCTCCATCACGCCTTTGCGTCCCATCAGACCGCGCGGGCGGGTCAGCAGGATCACGATGGCGACGAGGTAGATTATGATCTGGTTGATGCCAGGGATGATTGAAATCGCGACGGGCATGGATGCGAAGCTCTCGAGGATGCCCAGCAGGAAGCCTGCCGCGACAGCTCCGGGAAGCGAGCCCATGCCACCAACAACCACGACGACGAAACTCAGAACAAGGAAGTCCATTCCCATATGATAGTTGGGCGAAATAATAGGCGTGTACATCACCCCTGCAAGTCCTGCGACGACGGCAGCCAGGGCAAACATCAGCGTAAAGCGTCGGTCGATGTTGATGCCCAGAAGCCCAACGGTTTCCCTGTCTGCCATGCCAGCGCGAACAACCATGCCGAAGGTAGTGAATTGCAGGAAGGCGAACACTGCACCAATCAAAATGACCGCGAATACGAAGTAGACCAGGCGCCAGTAGGGGTAGAGGATTGTGAAAGGTTCAAATCCGAGCATAGCGCCAAAATCGAACGTTCCCACGAATGCTTCTGGAGCAGGGGTCGGGATAGGGTTTGCGCCATAGTAATACTTGATGATTTCCTGCAGGACGATCGCCAACCCGAACGTGACCAGGATCTGGTCGGCGTGGGGCCGTTTGTAGAAATGCTTGATCAGTCCGCGTTCCATAATCAGGCCGACAGCGACCATGATAGGAATCGAGAACAGTATTGCCAAAGGCACGACCCAGTCGATCATCGCAAGACCAACGCTCTCGCCGAACCAATCAACCACGTAAGGTGTTTCAACCTTTGCGGGATTACCAAGGAAATCGGTTCGAGATGGGTCTTCGGTGACGTAAGACAGTGTCAAAAGACGGTTTAGTGTAACGGCGCAAAACGCCCCGATCATGAACAGTGCGCCGTGGGCGAAGTTCACGACACCGAGTGTGCCGAAAATCAGCGTAAGGCCTAGCGCGATCAGCGCATAGGCAGAGCCCTTATCGAGCCCATTCAGGATTTGAAGGATAAAACCGTCCATCGTTCCCACCTAGAGACTAGTTGCGGAAAAGCCCTGAGCGGAGGAAGCGCAGGGCGAAGGGTGCGCACGAAAGCGCGCACCCGAGTTGTATATGCTTTTATGCGCCTGGGTTACAGGAGCCCAGCTCGCCACCAAAGATCGAGGCGTCGTAAGTGACTTGCGCGACTGGGGTGACTTCAACGATTTCGAGAAGGTCAAACTCGTTTTCTGGGTTCTCTTTACCACGCACAACCAGAACGTCTTTGAAGCACTGGTGGTCTTCGGCACGATAGAGGGTTGGGCCGTTGCCCATTCCGTCGAACTCGAAGCCTTCGAGGGCTTCCGAAACCGCACATGGGTTGAAGGAGCCTGCGCGTGTGACAGCATCTGCATAAAGCAGCGTCTGTACGTAGCAAGTGTGCGCAGCCTGTGAGGGCGGGAAGCCGTATTTGGTGCCGAAGGAGCGTACGAATGCCTGCGAACCTTCGTCACTGAGCGACCAGTGCCAGTTCGTGGAACCGTAGATACCCTTAACGTTGGCGCCAGCACCCTTCGCCATCAGGCGAGAGTAAAGTGGAACAACGATTTCGAAGTTCTTGCCGTTGACCACACGGTCACGCAGACCGAACTGAACCGCATTGGTGAGCGAATTCACCATGTTCCCGCCGTAGTGGTTCAGAACCAGAACGTCTGCGTCAGAGTTCAGAACCGGTGCGATGTAGGATGAGAAGTCGGTCTGTGTCAGTGGTGTTTTCACCGTACCAACAGTTTCCCAACCGATGGCCTCGGTCGACGTCCGCACGGCTTCTTCTGTGGTGTAACCCCAGTTGTAGTCCGCAGTCAGGTGATAGGCTTTACGATCGGTGCCATAGTTGGAGCCAAGGATCGGTGCGAGCGCTGCGCCGGACATGTAAGAGTTGAAGAAGTGGCGGAAACCATTGGCCTTCTTATCCTTACCTGTGGTGTCGTTCGAGTGGGTCAAACCCGCCATGAAGATAACGCCGGCTTCCTGGCAAAGCGCTTGCACGGCCACAGCCACACCCGAGGACGAGCCGCCTGTGATCATGATGGCGCCGTCTTTTTCAATCATCGAACGAGCCGATGCGCGCGCAGCATCAGACTTTGTCTGTGTATCACCCGTGACATATTCGACTTTACGGCCAAGAATACCCGCACCGTCCAGAGCCTTGGACGAGAAGGTGTTCAGCATGCCGCCGTCGCCTTCGCCGTTCAGATGCTCCACGGCCAGGAAGTAGGCGCGCAGTTCGTCTGCACCCTCATCGGCGTATGGGCCGGACTGAGGCACGTTGAACCCCAGAGTGACCGAGCTGTCGCCTGGTTCATTGGTGAACGCGCTTGCGCCCGAAGTGAAAATGGTTGGCAGCGCCAGGCCGGCACCGGCAACAGCGCCGGTTTTCAGAACGCCACGGCGGCTGAGATCTAGTTTGGACATATAATCCTCCCGTTTGATGCAGGGAACAGACAGGCTCCTCTACCTATCCGTTCGGGGCCCAATGGGGCCTACCGTAATAAGTGACGGATCGGTCAATCCTTTCAACAAGGCCCCATTGAAAAACAATTTATTTGTAAAAGAATCTGTCAATGCGCTTGCAGAATGTGTAAAGTTATTATCACGCAGGCGCAGCAAGCCATTGTTTCGTTGGGAATTCGACGTGTCAAAATCAGCTCTTACCGGAACCAGAATTCGTGAACGCCGCCAGGCGTTGAACCTGCGGCAGTCTAAGTTGGCGCGTCAGGCGGAGATCTCAGCGAGCTATCTAAACCTCATCGAACACAATCGACGTAAGATCGGTGGGAAAGTCCTGATTCAGATTGCGCGTGCGCTTGAGGTCGAGGTGTCCGCATTAACTGAAGGCGCGGAAGAAAGCCTTCTGGAGGCTTTGCGCGAAGCTGCTGGTGCGTTTCGAAAAGGTGAGGCGGAAGTTGATCGATTGGAGGAGTTTGTCAGCCGCTTTCCAGGATGGGCACGGCTTATCGCGGCACAAAACCGTCGGGTTGTGGCTCAGGATCGCAACATTGAGGCGCTGAATGACCGGCTGACGCATGATCCGTTTCTGGGCGAGGCATTGCATGATCTTCTGTCAAATGTGACGGCCATTCAATCCACGGCGGGCATTTTGGTTGAAACACCTGAGATCGAAGATCAATGGCGCAATAGATTTACGCGCAACATACATGAAGAAAGCAGCCGTCTGGCGGAAGGTAGTCAGGCGTTGGTGAGATATTTCGAGGATCAGGTCCGAGCGGCTGACACCCTGTTCACCACCCCACTCGAAGCATTGGATGTTTATTTGTCGTCCAACAACTATCATCTGCCTGTACTGGAACAATCGAAAGCGCCCGACGAAACGATCACTGGTCTTATCGATGAAGCCGCGGAGCTGACGACCCCCCAGTCCCGAAGTTTGGCCAGGACGTATTTAAAGCTCTATTATTCTTTGTCGCGTCGGATGCCGATGCGCGATGTGATTGCGCTTTGGGCCCAATCCCCTGATCCGTCCCAGCTGTCGCAAGCATTTGGAGTCACCTTGTCCGAAGCAATGCACCGGTTGGCAACGATACCATCAGAAGATCTTGGCCAAGAGCTTGGGCTTGTTGTCAGCGACGGGGCTGGTGCGCTTCTTTTCCGCAAGGCACTCGATGGTTTTCCAATGCCTCGCTATGGTGCGGCTTGCGCTGTATGGCCAATATATCAGGCATTAAACCAGCCAATGGTTGCGCGACGGGCGCTGGTGGAAACGCCGCCCGGGCGTCAGATGGAAACCTGGACTGTGGCGGAACCGGTTGCTGGGTTGCGATTCGACAAGGCTCCGATCTTGCGTGCGACCATGCTTGTTTCGCTGGATAGTGGCAGCCTGAGCGGCGAACGTCCCGTTCAGGTGGGGACGACTTGCAGGATCTGCCCGCGGCAAAATTGTGCAGCGCGACGAGAGCCATCTGTTTTGGTTGAGTAGGCGCAAACTGCAATGCAGTTTTGACAGTCCATCGGACATGCGTAATAAACTGGCAGAATAATAACGATAATCGTCGTGTCGGGAGGGGACGTACATGCCGAAATCGGTCCTTCTGATCGAAGATGAGCCGAATATTATTGAAGCGATCGGATTTATCCTCTCGCGTGCAGGATATCAGGTTATTTCACATGGTGATGGTACAACGGCGCTTGATGCTGTCACACGCGAGACGCCTGACATGCTGATCCTTGATCTGATGCTTCCGGGACGGGGGGGGCTTGATATCCTGCGTGACCTGCGAAGTGCGTCAGCCACCAAGGATCTGCCGGTTATGATGTTGACCGCGCGCGGTCAGAAACATGACCGTGACCAAGCCGAGCATCTTGGCGTCACTGCATTCATGACGAAGCCTTTTGCAAATCAGGAAGTGCTGCAACAGGTGCAGACACTCATCGGGGATGCCTGAGTCCAAGCCCAATCTAGGTCTTGATACAGGGCCCAAGGCACCGACCGGTCCTACACTGTTTCTGCAACGGCAGCCGTATCGTAGACGCAGGCTGATCGATGCAGCACGGGTCTTGCCCGTGTTTGGCAGCTTTCTTTTGCTTGTTCCCGCGCTGCTAATTCCCCAAGACGTTGAGGGATCGACCAGTTCGATGTGGTTGTTCCTGTTTGGCGTTTGGATCGTGATGATTTTAAGCGGTTCGATGATCGTTCGCTACATGGTCGACGCCGATGATCGCGACAGAAAAGGGAGCGAAGATCAGGAGGCGCAGGACTGATGCAGCTTGATCTCCTTGTTCTGATTTCGCTCCTTTACGTTGGGATGCTGTTTCTGGTTGCATTCGCTGCTGAACGCAGGGCGCGGGCAGGCAAGACAGCGTGGTTGAGGTCCCCGCTGATCTACACGCTTTCACTGTCTGTCTACTGTACGGGCTGGACGTTTTACGGCGCAGTTGGCTTTGCTGCGCGGTCCGGACTTGAATACGTCACGATTTATCTTGGTCCAACTTTGGTCTTCATCGGCTGGTGGTGGCTTTTGCGCAAACTGGTTCGAATTGGGCGCACACAAAGGGCGACCTCAATCGCGGACTTGTTGTCCTCGCGATATGGTAAGTCGAACGGCTTGGGGATTTTGGTGACGATCCTCGCCGTGATTGGGACGACGCCTTATATCGCATTGCAATTGCAATCTATTTCTCTTGCCGTCGCGGTTTTTAATGACGGTGGAACTGGCGGGGCATCTGGAAATACGACGGCGTTTTGGACCGCGATCGGACTGGCGGTGTTCACGGTTGTATTTGGAACACGAAATCTGGATGTGAACGAACGCCATCATGGTGTTGTTATGGCGATTGCTGTTGAGGCGGTCGTCAAGCTGTTTGCACTGCTTGCTGTTGGCGTGTTTGTGGTGTGGGGCATGGCGGGTGGTATTGGGCCGATGCTGCAGCAGATTGACGCCTCACCAATCTCTGCCTGGAAGGTTGAGGGGGGACGTTGGATCGTTCTGACAGCTTTGTCCGGGATGGCGATTATCTGCCTGCCACGTATGTTCCAGGTTCTCGTGGTCGAAAACTCAGATGAGCGACATCTCGCGACCGCAAGCTGGGCGTTCCCGCTTTACCTGATGCTGATCTCTCTTTTCGTGATCCCGATTGCAGTTGTTGGTCTTAGCAGCATGCCAAGTGGGGCGAACCCTGATCAGTTTGTTCTCACACTGCCGCTGAGCGAAGGACAGAATACGCTGGCCGTACTGGCCTTCCTGGGCGGGTTTTCGGCGGCAACGTCCATGGTGATCGTCGCCTCTATTGCCTTATCTACGATGTTATCGAACCACGTCGTCATGCCAATTTGGCTGTCGCTTCAGGCCGGTGGGGCAAGCGTCTCGGGGGATGTGAGACGTGTGGTGCTCTACTCTCGCCGCCTGGCTATCGCTGCGGTCCTGGCGCTTGGATATGGGTACTATGTGCTCTCAGGTGGGTCAGCTGCGCTCGCAAAGATTGGACTGATCTCATTTGCTGGCGTTGCGCAGGTGTTTCCGGCGCTGATCGGAGGCCTCTTTTGGCGCGGCGCAACAAGACGCGGGGCAGCCGCTGGTCTGGTTGGTGGATTTCTTGTTTGGGCCTATGCGCTCTTCCTACCGAGCTTTGGGCCGGATGCTGTGTTCTCGGCAAGCATGCTCGCCGAAGGCCCTTTCGGTCTTTCCTTCATGCGCCCTGAGGCTTTGTTTGGTCTGACCGGGCTGGATCCGCTGGTGCACGCCATGTTGTGGTCGATGGTGGTCAATACGGGGCTGTTCATGGCGGTTTCCCTCGCAACTTTCCCATCGCCGATGGAACGACTGCAGGGCGCGGAATTTGTAAATGTGTTCGAACATTCTTCCGCACCGCGTATTTGGTCCGGGGGGGCTGCTGAAGCCGAAGATCTGTTGGTTATGGCGCAACGAATCCTTGGACCTGAAGAGGCGACAGAGCTTTTCACGAAGACGGCTCGCCATCAGGGAAAGATTGGCTATCTGCCTGACCCAACACCGGAGTTTCTGAGCGAATTAGAGATAAATCTGTCTGGATCCGTTGGGGCAGGCACAGCCCACGCCATGATTGCGCAGGTACATGGCGGTGTGTCGGTTTCTGTTGCGGATCTGATGGCAGTGGCAGATGAAACTGCTCAGATCATGGAGTATTCAACGCAGCTTGAAGCGAAATCAGACGAGTTGCAGGCCACGGCGCAAGAACTGTGGCGCGCGAATGAAAAGCTGACCCAGCTTTCCATCCAGAAGGATGCGTTCTTGAGCCAGATTAGCCATGAGCTGCGCACGCCCATGACCTCAATCAGGGCGTTTTCAGAAATTTTGCTAGCTGGCGAGTTGGAGCCTGAAGCTAGGAGCAAATACGCCCGCATTATACAGGATGAAAGCATTCGACTGACACGTTTGCTCGACGATCTGCTGGACCTCTCGGTATTGGAACATGGGCAGGTCGTATTGGATCCGCAAGAAGAACGCCTGGGGGATGTTCTGGACCGCGCTCAGGCGGCCGCATCTGCCGCAGGCTCTGGCATGCAATTGAGCATCAACCGCGACAGCAAAAACGAAAACCTCGTGGTCCGCACGGACACGGGGCGGCTTGCGCAGGTCTTTATAAATCTGATTTCAAATGCTGCGAAATACTGCGATCACGCCAATCCAGAACTAAGCATCAAAACAAGATCGTTACGTGAGAAAATTCAGATCGATTTTGTTGATAACGGCTCTGGTATTCCAGAAGACAGCCACTCTGTGATCTTCGAAAAATTTGCGCGGCTGGATGACGATAAAGCGGCCAACAGTACGGGTGGCGCTGGGCTTGGACTGGCAATTAGTCGAGAAATAATGGAGCGCCTTGGTGGTAGCATCTCCTATCTCCCCGACCGGCAGGGCGGTGCTTTCCGTGTGACCATGCCGCTTGAGAGCGTATTCGAGACAGCTTAGGGCGCTTAAAGCTAACTGATTTTCAATATTCTTGATCAAGATTAACGCGAGAAATCGTGTTACCTTCAGAATGGAGATCAGATGGAAGAGGATAGTTCTGGCGTCCAAACCGCTGGCGAGATGTCCCTGCTTGCACGCAAACTACGCGCAAGCCGTCCCGGGCAGGGACCGATGGATGTCCTAGAAGAACATTCAATTCGGCTTGCCATGGCGCGTGCTGGTCGCAAGACATTGGACAGCGATATTATGGTGACATCTGTCGCCCGCGCGTATGTTGGGATCCCGGCGGATCTTGGGCTGTCTCTATCGTCTAAATCGCTTGTCTCAGGGTTGCTGAGCACAGAAGGGGATCAGGGCGTTATCGCGGTGGATGCATCGGTCGTTGATGCTGTCACCTCGCTGCGCACAACCGGAGTACTGCCAAGATCTGAAGCAGTGGATGAGGACGTCGAGAAGACAGCAACGTCGATCCAAGCGGCGTTGATGCGTCCTTTCCTTACCTTATTCTTGGTGAGTTGGGCAGTCGCAGCGTCTTCGGCGCGTGGTCGAAAGGACCCCGGTACTGGAGATCTCATTACCGGCTACAGTATCGGGAACCCGGTTTCCACTGCGCGCACCTTGCTGCTTGCTATGCCACCCGGTGAAATGATCCGTTTTACCATCGTTGTGGAACTAGGCGGTCGCGTCGCAGGTGAAGTCCTCGTGGCGTTTCCTGTGCGCCGCATTGAACCTGCTGCCTCTTCTCCGGGTGGCGCAGCATTTAGTGCCCGCGAAGCGCCAGAATGGGCCCAGCACTACCGGAACTCGGTTTTGGAAAGTCAGGCGGCGTTGACAGCAATCTTACACAAGATGCCCATTAGCCTTGATGAGATCAATGCACTCAGAGAGGGGAGTATGATAGTCTTGCCTGAGCAGTGTTTGGAAAACGTGTTACTGGAACCTAAGGGATCTGGTCCACAATTGCGCGGGCGTCTGGGTCAGATCAGCGGATCGCGTGCTATACGCTTGAAGGGCACTGTGCCAAAGCAGCCAGACATAGCAAACCATGTTGATTTAACGCGCGAAAGTGCTGCCGCGCCGGAAGGATCCAGAACCACACTTGATCAAAATTCGCTTGGTTTTGTCGTGGAAAAGGCTGTAGCGCCCCGTGATGGCGAGGCAAGATCAGATGCCGAACGCTCTGATATCGTGCGGGACTTGCCTTCTGTTCAGGACCTTTGACTCGCAATCATATTGATCAACCCACGAAGGATTTCGACATCGTAGCCTTGGGCAGCGCCTGCGGCAATGATCGTATCCGTCGGCTGAAGCCCGGCCTGGGTCAGCGCCCAGATCAGAGTCGAACGATTGCCGGACGCACAATAGGCGAAAACGGGACCTTCGGAGCTATCTATCGCCTCTTTATGAGACGCGATGACGTCTTGCGAAAGCCCATCTGGATTGATCGGGATGTCGACAAAACGCATGCCCAGCGCTTCCACCGCTTGCTGGATCACGTCGGCATGATGCGAAGGCGGAATTTCAGCATCAGGCCGATTGCAGATCACGGTGGTAAAGCCGTTGTCAGCAAGCGTTTGCACATCTTCGACCGAAATCTGGGGGCCGACTGAATATGTTTCGGTTATCGGACGGATGTCCATGTCGTCTCCTTCAATATGCGGCTGTGGCGGTCTGCTTTTTACGCATCATTTCTGGCGCGACCTTACCTATCGCTTTGTCCGAGTCCACCAACGCAACAAAGAAAAAGAAGGTTTATGGAGCAAACAGAGCCTGCCGCACTGTGCTTCCAACCTTCCGTGCGATGGGCATCTAAGCGTTCACCTCAGGTCGATTTAATAAACCGAGCCTGTCCCAAAGGGGCATAAAGTCAGAACCATGAAACAATATGTCGGTCAGTCACGTTGCGTGATTACCGCCGGGACGTTCTTGAATTTCCGTCACCCAGAACCGTGATACCGCGCGTGCCTGACAGGGTCTCGTCGCTGACATAGTGCGCCACGAGTATCTCGCGAGATTGAACCGATGAAGCCGGACGCGTTAAAAGCGGCGGAAATACACGGAATTCGTAGACAAGCTGCCCGCTTTGGTTTGGCAACTCGTTATTTTGCGCCACAAGCTCAGCTTGCCAGTACCCCTGGACGGGTGGCAGGCCGGTTGCATGGATGATAGCGCCGCCAACCACGCGTTCGATCCGAAGGGCTGTCACTTGTGCAACAAGATCGCGAGGATCGTTTGTAAACTCGCCAGGAGCTGCCGCAATCGTCTCTTCATCATCGCCAAACCAGTTGAACGGATTGAGGCGGGTGCTGCACCCAGCCACCACCAAAGTTGCGATCAGCGCTGCTGTCACCAGAGATTTCATCTGCTCAAATCTCCGTCTGGGTGCCTCTCTCTTGGCTAACGCAGACGCTTCCATTTGAAAAGGCCTGCTGGAAAACGGTGAAACACACTGGACCGTGTCGGGGCAACGACTTAGGTCAAGGCGAAACAGATCATGCGGGGGCCGAAATGGCGCAGGAAGAGTTTGACGAGCTTGCGGAGACTTTCGAGTTTTTGGAAGATTGGGAAGATCGCTATCGGCACGTGATCGATATGGGCAAGGCGATGCCCCCCCTGGAAGAGGCGCTGAAAGTCCCGGCTACCAAGGTTGACGGGTGCGCGAGCCAGGTTTGGCTTGTGCCAAAGGTAGAGGGCAACGGGCCAGACGCCGTTTTTCATTTTTGGGGTGAAAGCGATGCGATGATCGTACGCGGGTTGATTGCGGTGCTCATTGCGCTTTACGACGGCCGGACGGTTGCGGAGGTTGGCAAGGTTGACCCTCTTGCCGAGCTAGGACGTCTTGACCTGAACGATCACTTGTCAGCGCAACGCTCCAACGGCTTGCGTGCGATGGTGGAACGCATTCGTGAGATAGCTGCCGCGGCGGCCTAGTCGATCGCTGCAAGCGCCGTTTGCAGGTCACCGTAGCCGGTGAACCGTCGCTCATAGGCCAGTCCCAACTGCCTGGCGCAGTCCTCGGCTTTTCGATCAAGATCCAGGTCTTCGGTCTGGGCCTGATAGACAAGCTTGGTATAGTTCCCGAAATACATGTCCCGCAATTGCGGATGTCGGTCGAGACCAAGCGGCTTGATTACGAAGGCATCAAACTGGCGGACCAGAAAATCGGTCAGGTAGAACGCCGTCATCTCGTCTCGGTCTGAAAAGGCCGTGTTGCCCTCAAAAAAACTGTAGCAATGTGGTCCTTCGAGCATCTCTACCCCAAGCTCGGCGCAGCGAGATTGCAGCATGCCCCCGGTTCCACAATCCGCATAGACAACAAAGACGTTGTCGTAAGACCCCAGATGCGCCTTCACGGCCGTCTCTACTGCATCGGGGATTTTTTCGGGGCTGTTGTGAAGGATCGCAGGCAGGCACTGGAGGTCCAGGTGAGCCCATTGATTGGCCTCAATCAGGGCAAGGATCTCGCGTGCAAGCGCGCCACATGCCAAAAGCAGAACACGCCCGTTTCCTGCGCGTTCGAAACCTTCATGCGTCAGTGTTAGGTCATCCATGATGTCGATCCTGCCATCGTGGTCCAAGTACGGCGAGGGTCAAACCGGCGAAAACTGTTACGGTTCCGACCAGTTCGAAGTGTGTCAGCGTTTCTCCCAGTATCAAAGCTGCTGTTGCTATTCCTACAACCGGGATCAGGAGGGCAAATGGGGTGACGTCGGCTGCGGGGTGGCGGGACAAGAGGAGCGACCAAAGTGTGTAGCCTACAATCACAGATGCGACAGACACATAGGCGACGGACATCCATCCCTGCAGGCTGACCTCTGACAGAACTGCAATGGGCGCAGGGTTCTCAAACGCCATTGAAAGAAGCGTCATTGGGATTACTGGAACAACTCCTGCCCATAAAGGCAGCGTCATTGGATGCGCGCTGGGTGTTTTGCGTAAAACAAGATTGCCAAGGGCCCATGACAGCGCCCCAAGAAGGATAAGGCCTAACCCAAGAAGTGACAGGTTCCCGCCGGCAGAAAGCGCAAAAATACCCAAGCCAGACAGCGCAACTGCAACCCCAAGCACTTGCAGCAGGCGCATGCGCTCTCCGAAAAGAAGCGCAGCAAGCAGCATCGTGAACGGCACTTGCGCCTGAATAAGTAGCGATCCTAAACCAGCCGTTGCATCCTTTTCGAGAGCCGAGAAAAGAAGACCAAACTGTCCGACGTGGATAAAGGCACCGATAGCAATAATTCGAAGCCAGGGCACATCCGGTTTGGGCAAGAAGAAAAGAATTGGCAGCAAGATCCCAGTTCTTAAAGCGGTGAAAAGATACGGGGGGATCTCAGCCAATACGAACTTCATTGCTGTGAAGTTCGATCCGAACGCCACAACAACAATAAGAACGAGAACGATATCTCGCGGTGGCATGCCGGAGGATCGGGTCATAAGCTTGGTGTATCTTAGCCTGAGCGTCTACGCCACTTGATCAGGCACCCCATGCTGGGCATTCTGGGTTTCGGCCATTGCCAGCGGGGCAATATACATAACTGCATTTGAGAGTGCATGCGCGCGCTGTAGCGACCTTGTTGTGCGACACGATCCTCACCATGCCAAGGCCCGGTCCACGCAATCGGCAGGTCCCGCGGCCCAGAGAGGCCGGGTGTCTCAAATGTCTTTTTCCGTTTCGTCTCTTGCCGAAAATCTGGCACTTGCCATTGAAGTCCGCGCTGGGGTGTGTCCCCCAGCGCCACAGGGCTTCGTTAACTGGCCGCCAACTGGTTGTGCTTACGCGCCATAAATTGCTTAGCGGTTTCCACGGCAACAGCTGCGTCACGGCAATAGGCGTCCGCACCAATGGCTTTGCCGAACTCTTCGTTCAAAGGCGCGCCACCGACAAGAACCGTGTAGTCGTCGCGAACGCCTTTTTCGATAAGCGTATCGATCACGACTTTCATATACGGCATGGTGGTGGTGAGAAGCGCAGACATGCCGAGGATGTCCGGCTGCTCGTTTTCAAGCGCTTCGAGGTATTCATCGGCTGCGGTGTTAATGCCAAGATCAACTACTTCGAAGCCAGCACCTTCCATCATCATCGACACGAGGTTCTTGCCGATGTCATGAATGTCGCCCTTCACGGTGCCGATTACCATTTTACCCACGCGCGGCGCGCCGGTCTCGGCCAAGAGCGGCTTCAGGATTGCCATCCCACCCTTCATCGCGTTTGCTGCCAAAAGGACTTCTGGCACAAAGAGAATTCCATCACGGAAATCGTGCCCCACGATCGTCATGCCGCCTACGAGCGCCTCAGTGAGAATTCGGTAGGGTTCCCAGCCACGTTCGAGAAGGATGTTAACTCCTTCTTCGATTTCCTCTCTCAGACCATCGTAGAGGTCATCAAACATCTGCTGGACAAGTTCATCATCTGGCAACTCAGATAGGATGATATCGTCTTCTTCGTCGGACATGAGGCGTGGCTCCGTGAATGATGTGTGCCGCGAGTTTTGGACATATGTAATGTTCCATCAAGTTGCGACCCGCTGGATTGCGACATTGGCAATCCTGTCCCCGACCACAACTTGTAGATGTTCCATTTTTGTTCTAGTTTTTCGCTATGGAGCTGCAAGACAAAATCAACCCGGAGAGTCGTAGAGGCAGGGCAGCATCCAGCAACCGCACAAATCGCTTTGAAAGGTTTGAAAAATTTGCGGTTTCTGATGGGTGGGATTTGGAGGACGATTTGCAGGTTGTGCGGACGCAGGTTCGTGATGAACCGGCACGCACGATTCTCGCGCGCAATACGTCCCCCGACTTGAGTTTTGACCGGTCCATTAACCCGTATCGCGGGTGCGAGCACGGTTGCATTTACTGCTTCGCCCGTCCAACGCATGCCTATTTGGGCCTGTCCCCCGGATTGGATTTTGAAACGCAATTGATCGCGAAACCCAATGCTGCAGCTTTGCTGGAGCGGGAATTGTCGAGAAAGGGTTACAGCCCCGACGTCATCGCGATCGGCACCAATACCGACGCTTACCAACCCATCGAAAGGGATCGTCGGATTATGCGCGATGTTCTGGAGGTTCTGTCGCGGTTTCGTCATCCGGTTTCTATCGTCACCAAGGGGGGGCTGGTGGAGCGTGATATCGACATTCTGTCTGAAATGGCGGCCTGCGGTCTGGCGCAGGTGGCCGTTTCGATCACGACACTTGATGCTGATCTGGCGCGAAAGATGGAACCGCGTGTGCCGTCTCCGAAACGACGTCTCAAAACTATGGAAAGGCTGGCAAGTGCGGGAATTCCGGTTCGCATGATGACTTCGCCCATAATACCCGGACTGACTTGCCACGAGATCGAAGCACTGCTGGAGGCAGGTGCCGCCGCAGGCGCGAAGGCCGCAACAAGCCTTGTCCTGCGTCTGCCGCTGGAAGTGTCCGAGTTGTTCCGCACCTGGCTTGCGGAAAATGTGCCTGATCGGGCAGCACGGGTCATGAACCGCGTGCGCGACATGCATGGGGGGCAGGACTATGTCGCGGATTTTGGGACGCGGGCGACCGGAACCGGGATCTATTCCAAACTGCTCAGGGACAGGTTTCAACGGGCCCGTAAGGCCGTTGGTCTCGTCAAAGACCTGCCGGTGCTGCGAAGGGATCTTTTCCAAGTGCCCGTCAAACCTGATGATCAGTTGAATTTGTTTTAGGCGCGACGTCGACGATTACCGCGACGTGCGGGGCCGGGCGCATCTGCTTCGGTTCCATCGACAGTTGAGGAGAAGCCGCCAAGTGCGTCTGCAATTTCATCAAGCGTCGGGCGATCGCGTGCATCGCGCGTTTCAAGAGCCTCACGCATGGAACGCAGATGCTCTGGTGTGGTACCACAGCATCCTCCAATGATCTTGGCACCCGAGGCGCGGGCAAGTACCGCGTAATCCGCCATCAGATCAGGGGTGCCGTCATAATGAATGTGACCATCGACGTATTTCGGGATGCCTGCATTCCCTTTCGCGATAATCGGCCGTTCTGTTCCCGTGCCGGCAAAGCCCAGAACAGTGCGTAGCAGGTCGGAGGCCCCGACGCCGCAATTCGCTCCGAACGCAACCGGTGCGTGATCAATTGTGTCTACCATGTTTGACATCGCAGCAGAGGTCACACCCATCATTGTGCGTCCCGCGGTATCAAAGCTCATCGTGCCGCACCAAGGCATCTCTGCCAGACGCGCAGCTTCAGCGGCCGCTTTGTATTCTTCTGGGGCCGAAATGGTTTCGACCCAAAGGACATCAGCGCCGCCCGCTTTCAGACCTTCCGCCTGAGCATGAAACATCTCTACTGCAGATTCAAAGCTCAGCGGTCCAAGAGGCGCCATGATCTCGCCCGTCGGACCCATTGACCCGGCAACGACGATTTTTCGTCCGGCTTTGTCCGCAACCTCGCGCCCAATTTCCGCACCCAGCTTGTTAAGCTCGAAAACGCGGTTTTGCGCATCATGCAGTTTTAGCCGCGCGGCAGTGCCGCCGAAGGTATTGGTCAGAAACAGGTCGCTTCCGGCGTCAACGGCGCCTGTGTAAAGCTGCACGATGCGATCGGGATGGTCTGCATTCCATAGTTCGGGGGCATCGCCAGATTGCAGACCCATGTTGAACAATGTGGTCCCGGTTGCGCCATCGGCCAAAAGCCAGTCGCGCTGGGAGAGAAGTTCACCGAGAAGATGTGTCATGGGGCTGGTCCGAACAAAAGCTACATTAAATCGCTCTGACACCCCAGCTCACATGATGCAAATCGAAGATCATCAACACAATTATGAATTGTGCTCATGATTTTTTGGCAGGATTTGGCGGAAAGCCTTACTCGTCCGCCATGATTTGCGATTGCGCTTCGATCAGAAGCTCAGCCATTTTTGCCCGGATCGTAGCTTCGTCCGCCAGATCGCCCAGATCACCTGACACTTTGCGGTAAACGTCTTCGTCACCTGCTTCCTCGAAGTCAGACTTTACAACTTCTCGAGCATAGTCGGCAGCTGCGGCTTCATCTTTACCCATCAAGCCAGCGGCCCAAAGGCCCAACAGCTTGTTGCGGCGCGCCTCTGCCTTAAACTGCATTTCTGCGTCATGGGCGTATTTGGTCTCAAAGGCGTTCTCGCGATCTTCAAAAGTGGTCATCGGCTGCAGCCTCCCAAAAAAGTTCTATTGGTTTTGATATGACGATTGCGGCCTTGCATCGCAAGGGGAACACCATGCTTCGCCTTGCGGCTGTTTGGCACTTGTCCTATAGCGCGATCACCACGGCAGGGGCTCTCTGACCGTGCAGTTTGGCCCTTTCCCGGAGTATCCAGCCATGGCCCGCCGCAAGAAAATTTACGAAGGCAAAGCCAAAGTTTTGTACGAAGGTCCTGAGCCGGGCACGTTTGTCCAGTATTTCAAAGACGATGCCACAGCATTTAATGCAGAAAAAAAGGCTATCATCGAAGGCAAGGGTGTTCTGAACAACCGCTTGAGCGAGTTTTTCATGACCGGGCTAACTGCAATTGGGGTACCAACGCATTTCATCAAACGATTGAATATGCGCGAGCAACTGATCCGCCAAGTGGAGATCATTCCGCTTGAAGTGGTCGTTCGTAATGTCGCCGCAGGTTCGATTTCGAAACGCTTGGGGATCGCGGAAGGAACACCGCTGCCGCGCCCTATTATAGAATTCTATTACAAAGACGACGATTTGGGCGACCCGATCGTCAGTGAAGAGCACATTCTCGCGTTTGGATGGGCCACCCATCAGGATTTGGATGATATGGTCGCCCTGGCCGTGAGGGTCAATGATTTCATGTCGGGCCTTCTGCTGGGCGTCGGTATCAAACTCGTGGATTTCAAGATCGAGATCGGCAGGCTTTGGGACAATGACTTCATGCGCCTGGTTGTGGCCGATGAGATCAGCCCGGATTCCTGCCGCCTGTGGGACATCAAAACGGGCAACAAGCTTGATAAGGACGTGTTTCGCCAGGACCTCGGCGATCTTGCCGACGCTTACACCGAGGTTGCCAAGCGCCTGGGTGTCATGCCGACAAACGCCGCACAAATGACCAAGCCGACCCTGATCAACTGATCGCTTAGAAACGAAAAGAGACCCAGACCATGAAAGCCACAGTCACTGTCATGCTGAAACAAGGTGTTCTTGATCCTCAGGGGGAAGCGGTGCGCCATGCGCTAGGCACACTTGGGTTTGAGGGGGTCGAAGGTGTGCGTCAGGGCAAGGTGATCGAGCTTGATCTGGCTGAGGGAACGTCAGAGGCGGATGTAACCTCGATGTGCGAGAAGCTACTCGCCAATACAGTGATCGAAAGCTACCGGGTGGAGATGGGCTAGTGCGGGCTGCAGTCGTTACATTTCCAGGTTCGAATTGTGATCGCGATCTTGCCGTTGCCTTTGAAGCTGCGGGCTTCGCCGTTGACCGCGTCTGGCACAAGGATACTGAATTGCCTTCAGGCGTCGACATTGTGGGGCTTCCCGGCGGGTTTAGTCACGGGGACTACCTGCGATGTGGCGCGATTGCTGCGCGTGCGCCTATCATGAAATCAGTTGCCGAGTTTGCGCAATCCGGCGGTCATGTTTTGGGGATCTGCAACGGTTTCCAAGTGCTTCTGGAGACCGGTTTGCTGCCCGGTGCGCTGATGCGAAATGCCGGGCTGAAGTTTTTGTGCAAGCCTGTGACGTTGAAAGTCGAAAATGCCGACAGTGCATTCACGTCAGAGTATGCAGCGGGCAATGAGACGATCTTCCCGATTGCGCATCATGATGGAAATTTCACAGCCGATGCAGCGACGTTGGACCAGTTGGAAGGTGAAGGCAGGGTGGCCTTTCGGTATGCCGAGAACCCTAACGGGTCTGCCCGCGATATTGCCGGTATTCTGTCAGAAAACCGCCGCGTGCTGGGGCTGATGCCGCACCCGGAAAGAGCAATTGATCCTGTTACCGGAAACACCGACGGTGCCGCGATGTTCAAAGCATTGTCTGCTTCGCTGGTTGCGGCATAATCAATTCGCAAGCGCCATCTTGCCGCCTGTACGAACGTTTGATGCCTTGGGTTGAGGCGGGGCCTGTGCGTGCTTAGTCTTTGCCTATGAGTGGTTTTCTTGGTAGCGAAGCCCGGATCACACCCAGTCCTCCCCTTGGAGACCCGGGTGTAGAAACCGACAGGCGTTTGAGATGGGCGATGCGCGCCGGTCTGGGTCTTGTTCTGGTTATGTCCGCCGTCGTGGTCAGCATTACAAACCTTTGGCTGACCGAACGTTTTACCGAAGACACCCGCAGCCGTGCCGAGCTGCGTCTTTCACTTTACGCAAACGCCATCGTATCAGAGGTACAGCGCAACTCTACCGTACCTCTTCTCTTGTCGCGTGACCCTGTGATGATCGGGGCGCTGAATTCCGGCGACTATGTTGCCACCTCCCAACGCCTGATTTCGCTTAGAGACGAAATTGGGGCGGCGTCGCTGATGTTGGTGGACGACAATGGACGCATTGTGGCGGCGACCGATCGGACGCGGCTGGGGGGATCTCTGCGAAACACGCCATCCTATGTGGAAGCACTTCGCGCGAATGGCACTATATTTACAGATGAACTAATGGATCATGGCGAGTTTGCGTTCCATTTCTCGCGCAAGATCGAAAGCGAACAGCGCGGCATCGGTGTGATTGTTGTGGAAGTGAATCTCGCTAAACTGGAAACACGCTGGCGTGGTGCCACCGATGCGATCCTCGTGACGCGCAGCACAGGCGAGGTGATCTTGTCGACAGAGTCGCGGTGGCGCGGCTTGACTGTCGACGAAGCACTTGCAGCACAATCGCCACCCTCTGCAATTGCCCGCGCGCTGCAAACCACAACGGATTGGACCAGACCGGGTACGCCCCCGACCTATCTTGCGGGTGAGGCCGTTCTGCAACTCGAAACTCTGATTCCATTTCGCGGCTGGCGCCTGACGAGTTTTGTGACTTATGCGAGCGTTCGGGAGCGGGTAAATGCCGTGATCGCACTGGAGGTTATGGGATTTGCGATCCTCTTGGCACTGGGCTTCTATGCCTTGAGCCGCAGGGCCGCATCGGACGCGCTTTCATTTCAGCAAGAATCTGCCGAACTGCGCGCGCTCAATGACCGGCTGCAGCGCGAAATTGCAGAGCGTGAAGCGGCAGAGCGCAACCTTGCGGTCGCCGAGCAAACATTGGCGCAGTCGCAGAAACTGGCCGCGTTAGGAGAAATGTCTGCGGCGGTGAGTCACGAACTAAATCAACCGCTTGCTGCGATGAAGACCTATCTTGCTGGCGCCAAACTGCTTTTGCAGAGGGGCAGGGCAGAAGAGTCTGCCTCGTCCTTTGCGCGGATCGACGATTTGATTGATCGCATGGGGTCCATTACGCGACAGCTAAAGAGCTATGCGCGTAAGGGGGAAGAGGAGTTCCATCCTGTGGACGTCCGCGACGCGCTCATGAGCGCTCTGGGCATGATGGAGCCGCAGCTCAAGCAACGCCATGTGGAAATCACACGCTCGTTGCCAAAAGAACCGGTCTTCGTCCTTGGAGACCGAATTCGTATTGAACAGGTCATTGTGAACCTATTGAGAAATGCTTTGGACGCAACACAATCTGTGCGTGCGCCAACCATCGAATTGCTCTTGTCGAGCGGGGAAACTGTCAGCCTGACGGTGCGCGACAATGGCAATGGAATCGAAGATCTCGATCAGCTGTTCGAGCCCTTCTATACAACCAAGCGCCCTGGGGATGGGGTAGGACTTGGGCTCGCGATTTCGAGCGGAATCGTTACCGACCACGGTGGCCGTTTGACCGCGCGAAACGCCGAAGGCGGCGGAGCCGTCTTCGAGATGCGTTTACCCATCATGGCCCCGAACACCGAGGCCACCGACATCTATTCCAAGGGAGCCTGATATGGCCGAACTTCCTGCACCCGAGGCGATGCGCATCGCCATCGTGGATGACGAACAAGATATGCGTCAGTCGATCAGCCAATGGCTGGCATTGTCTGGCTTTGAAACCGAAACATTCGGATCCGCCGAAGACGCGCTACGTGTCATTGGCCCAGGATATCCCGGCATCGTTGTCAGTGACATCCGCATGCCGGGTATGGACGGAATGGTTTTTCTGAAAAAACTTATGGCGCTCGATTCAGCACTCCCTGTGATCCTGATCACGGGGCACGGCGATGTGCCTATGGCCGTCGAAGCCATGCGGATCGGGGCATATGATTTCATGGAAAAGCCCTTCAATCCTGACCGGATGACAGACCTTGCCAAGCGTGCGTCCGAAACCCGACGCCTGACCTTGGACAACCGGACCCTTCGCCGTGAACTGAGTGATGGTACCGCGCTTGTCCGGATGCTTATCGGGGCGTCTCCGGTTATGGAGCGTTTGCGCGAAGATATTCTGGATCTCGGTCAAGCAGATGGACACGTGCTGGTCGAGGGCGAAACTGGCACAGGTAAAAGCCTTGTGGCGCACGCTTTGCATGCGGTGGGGCCACGGCAAGGCAAGAAGTTCATCGTCCAAAGTTGTCTGTCAGAAGATGAAGGCGCACTTGGGGCAATACTGTTTGGATCGTCTAACCCTGAAGATCCTCTTCCCTTGGTAGAACAAGCACGCGGTGGAACGTTGTGTCTGGAAGATATCGAGGCGCTTTCCCCGGCTTTGCAGGCAAAACTGCTCACGGTACTGAACGCTCAAGGTGGCAGCGCAGAGACGCGGATCGTGGCGATATGCAACCTTACCGATGTGGAGCGGAGCGCCGAAGATATGCTTCGCCCAGACCTGTTTTATCGACTAGCAGCCATGCGTGTAATGGTCCCACCACTGCGCCAGCGTGGTGAAGATATTCTGACGCTGTTTACGCATATGACGGAGCAGTTCGCTGAGGAATATGGCTGTGATGCACCGCACATAAGCGCGCAGGAAGCCGCTCAGCTTGTTCAGGCGCCTTGGCCTGGGAATGTACGACAGCTTATCAACGTGGCTGAGCGCGCAGTGTTGCAAGCGCGGCGCGGCAGTGGAACGATCTCGTCTTTGTTGACACCTGAAGCGACGGAATTGTCGCCAACGATTGTGACCGAGGGAAAACCTCTGAAGGAATATGTCGAGGCGTTTGAACGTATGCTGATCGATAATACTATGCGGCGTCACAAAGGGTCCATTGCGTCGGTGATGGAAGAGCTATGTTTACCGCGTCGGACCTTGAATGAGAAAATGGCGAAATACGGCTTAAGTCGCGCCAACTATCTCTAAAACAAATACCTTCAGCGCTGGGCGCGTAGATCTGGCAACGTGATCTGCGCGACCTGTTCCGATATTGGTTCGACTTTCAAAGGATTTTGAACAGTCTCGTGTGTCGCTGGGTTGCCGATATCGGTCCAGACCCCGTTTTTGTAGATCTCAAGCGCTGAGAAACCGGCTTTGTAGCCCATCTTCGGACTGCCGGGCACCCAATAGCCCAGGTAGACGTAAGGCAGACCCGCCTCGCGTGCGATCTGTATGTGATCAAGGATAATCTGTGTGCCCAGTGACTGACGGGGCCGGTCTGGGTCATAAAAGCTGTAGACCATGCTCAGTCCGTCATCGAGCACGTCTGTGAGGCATACGGCCACCAACTCGCGACCATCTTCACCTCGATCAGAGTATTCGATGAGCCGCGATCGAACCGGGGTCTCTTCGATCATTGCTGCAAATTCGAAGATATCCATATCTGCCATCCCGCCATCTGCATGGCGCGAATCCAGATATTTTCTGAAAAGAGCGTATTGGTCTTCGGTTGCCCAAGGGCTCGTTGCATCACGGCGCAACTCAGAATTTCTGTTCAAAGTTCGCCGCTGGCTGCGCGAAGCAACGAAATCTTCCACCCGAATTCTGGCCGAGAGACAGGCTGTACAATCCGCACAAGATGGACGGTAAAGCACGTTCTGAGATCGACGAAACCCTTGTTTTGAAAGGCTGTCATTCAGAATGCCAGCCTGATCGCCCTGCAGCGCAGTGAACAGTTTTCGCTCCATCCGCCCAGACAGGTAAGGGCAGGGCTGCGGAGCAGTCACATAGAACTGCGGGGCTAAAGGTAGCGTGTGGCGCATTCGGCAAAAGACTCTCGTGTTGCCGAGAGCCTAGCAAGCGCAAACGCCCTCGCCAATCCGCTTTTTCTGGTGAGGACGTTATCTGTCAGTATGTTGCGCGCTTATTGAGCATTGCCGTACCCATGATGTGGTCCGTAAGACCCTGTCCGCGCGATGAAATGATCATCAATGCGATTGACACCAGCTGCAATGGGAAGACCCCGACAGAAACGGTATAACCAAGCGTGTGCAAGGCAGCTTCGCTGGTTTCAAGTCGATGTCCATCCCGGTTTCGCAGCTCAATCGCTGCCATGCGCATGCCCGGTGTTGCAGACCCGCGCGCGATTGAAATCCAACGGTAGAAGAAACTCACCACTAAATACAAAAACGGCAGGTAGAACAGCGCCGTAAACAGCGTGAATGGAACGAGGATTGCGGTGATCAATGCGGTGATCAGCAAGTCTACGCACCAAGCTACGAGACGTTTGATGGTAACCCCTGAGTAGAGGTCTGCATGATAGCGGGGATCAGGGAGTTCGGGCATGGCAGGCGGAGCGCTCGTATAGGTTTGTGTCATCGTTCAACTGTCAACTTACACATATAATTGTGTCTTGCTTGAGAAAAGGCCCGCCGGGGGAGCGGGCCTTCAGGGATCGGGTCCAGTGGGATGCGGATTGCCCGATCCCGCTGGGGTTAGCCTTGCTGCGGCGATTGGGTGTCAGATCCTTCGGCTTGCGGTGTGGCCGGGACATCCGACTGAGGCTCCGCAGTCGCGTTGCGCGACCGTTCGTCCATGAACTGGTCGAACTCTGTCTTGTCTTTGGCGTCACGCAGACGCTTTAGAAAGGCTTCAAAGGCATCTTGCTCGTCCTGCAGTCGCTGCAGCGTGTCCGCCTTATAGGCATCGAACGCTGTGTTGCCAGAAGAGTTGAATCCGTGACGACGGCGGTGAGAGTTGCGGCGGGAGGCACAGTTGCCAGAAGACATGCGTTTGCTCCAAATCATGTACGCGAGAAGGGCGAGACCAATTGGCCAGAAGAAGATAAAGCCCAGGACCATAGCCGCGATCCATGCGCCTTTGCCCTTGCTATCCAGCCAAGCCTCGCTTCGGGAAAACCAGCCCGAAACAGTGGGTGCGGTCTGGGAATGGGCGATATTCATTTTGTACTCCATATTGCGTTAGGGTGAATGTTTACTCGTTTCACATCAAAGGAGATGGGATGGGCGGCGCTTCTACACAAGAGGTAATGTTAAACTTTTTTACTTTTTTTCTTAACCATCTAATAACAAGCGATAAAATTCAAAAATCAGCGACAGAACTGGGCTGATTTCGCGCCTGTTATTTGCAGAAGGAACCTTGGATCTACGGCAAATAGATGCCGTGGTGTGCCGGCAGCGGCGTAGACAAGGTCAAAGTCTGCCAGTCGTGGGTCGAAGTAACAATGGGGTGGATTGAGGTGGCCAACGGGCGACACGCCCCCGATAGCAAACCCTGTCATTGCCCGAACAAAACTGGCGTCAGCACGTTCTAAAGACTCGCCCGAAACTTTCGCTGCCAGCTCTGCGTCGACCTGGTTGCCGCCAGCAGTAAGAAACAAAACGGCTGCGCCACATTTAGTGCCTTTGAAGATGATCGATTTCGCGATCTGATCTAAATGGCATCCCACTTGATCGGCCGCCTGTTGCGCCGTACGGGTCTCGCCTTGCATTTCGAGGACCTCAATAGGCATGCCAGCGGCGGTTAGGGCGGCTTCAACGCGTTTGCGGCTTTTGCTCATGGTTTGTCCTCATTGACGATACCACATGTCCTACGAGGCGAACGAATTGGTCGCAAGGCGGGTTGACCCCGGTTCGCTACCGCTTCACCGTTCAAGTATGACAGGCCCGCTTTCTGCCCGTATAACGCGAAATCCGCTCGCTTTTGAAACCTCGCGGGGGGACGATGTTTTGACGGGATTGCCGGGGCAATCCGGGGCCCTCAAAGAGCTTCTGCACGGTACGGCAAGTTCCAGCCTCTATCTCGCCGGTTTGATGCGACGGGAAGCGACTTGGCTTGAAGACGTGTTGATGGAAGCACCTGAAACAGCTTTTCAGACACTTCTGGATGGTCTTTCTGATGCCCCATCCGCAAAGCACAAGATGATCCTGAGGCAGGCAAAGCGGCGTGCTGCCCTTTTGATCGCGCTTTGCGATCTTGGTGGCGTTTGGACAGGGGCCGAAACGACACAAGCGCTGACACAGCTTGCCGATAGGGCGTTGGATATCGGTTTAACCGGTCTCGTCGATGCGGAAATTTCGCGCGGGAAGCTTCCGGGGCAGGGGGCGGACGACATCATTTCTGCAGGTGGCATGGTCGTCTTGGCGATGGGCAAGATGGGCGCGTTTGAGCTCAATTACTCGTCAGACATCGATCTGATCTGCCTGTTTGATCAGGATCGGTATGACAAGCGCGATGTTATGACGGCACGTGCCGCGTTCATCGGTTTGACCCGCCGACTGATGGCGCTGATGTCTGACATGACCGGGGATGGATATGTTTTTCGAACAGATCTGCGATTGCGTCCGGACCCGTCGGTTACGCCCGTTTGCATCGCGATGGACGCTGCGGAGCGTTATTATGAGAGCATCGGGCGCGGGTGGGAGCGTGCGGCGCACATCAAGGCGCGCGCCGCGGTCGGGGATATTGCTTCCGGAGAAGCCTATCTCGATCGCCTGACCCCTTTTGTCTGGCGAAAGCATTTGGATTTCGTTGCCTTGCGCGAAAGCGAAGAGATGCGGCAACGGATTCGGGCCCATAAAGGTTTGTTGGGTGAGATGCAGGTCGAAGGACATAACATAAAGCTTGGGGCAGGTGGCATTCGTGAGATCGAGTTTTTCACCCAGACACATCAGATGATTTCAGGGGGGCGTGATCCAAGTCTGCGGACAAGGCGCACGGATGAAGGCCTCAGGGCGTTGGCAAACGCAGGCTGGGTGCCGCGCGGCGACGCAGAGGCGCTTGCACATCTTTATTGGCAGCATCGTCGCATCGAGCACGGTACGCAGATGATCCAGGACGCTCAGACCCATACCCTTCCGTCGGATGTGGATGGGATAAAGCGCCTGTCCTACTTGTTGGGCGAAGGCGATGTAGACAGGTTCCGGATCGATTTGTTGGATCGGTTGCGTGAGACAGTTTCGCTTACGGAACGGTTTTTTGCGCCCCCTGAAAACTCTCCAAGGACCAGGCCGGATCCCGAACTTTCAAACTATAGCAAGGACATTATTGCCGGTTGGCGACGTTACCCTGCTTTGCGATCACAAAAAGCCGTTGAAATCTTTGAACGTTTGAAGCCTGAGATTTTGTCCAAACTTAACCGGGCCAGCAATCCAGAGGAGGCATTGCTGCAATTTGATGGATTTCTTTCAGGTCTACCCGCCGGCGTTCAGCTGTTCACGCTCTTTGAGGCGCGTCCTCAACTCATTGATCTGATTGTTGATATCTGCGCAACCGCACCCGCACTTGCACGCTATCTTTCACGAAACTCTGCGGTTTTCGATGCCGTAATCGGTGGGGATTTCTTTGCCGACTGGCCCGGTGCCGAGGTATTGGCAAAACAGTTACACAGCGTTTTGAATCATGCGGGCCAAGGTGTGGGCGACTATGAACGCCAACTGGACGCCGCGCGTCGCTGGCGTAAGGAATGGCATTTTCGGATCGGGGTTCACCATTTGCGTGGACTGATCACCGGGACAGAGGCCGCCCGGCAATACTCCGAACTTGCAGATGCGGTTATACAAGCGATTTTACCCTGCGTCGTTGCAGATTTCTCATCAAGACATGGTTTGCCGCCTGGGCGTGGTGCTGCGGTTGTTGGTTTGGGTTCGCTCGGGGCTCAGCGTCTGGCGGCAACATCCGATCTGGATCTCATCATGATCTACGATGCCAATGGCGTCGAAACCTCAGACGGGCCGCGACCGCTTGCGAGCGTCATGTATTACGCGCGCCTCACCAAAGCCTTGGTTACGGCCCTCAGCGCACCGATGTCGGAAGGGATTGCTTACGAGGTCGATATGCGTCTGCGCCCGTCCGGCAGGCAGGGTCCCGTTGCGACTGCATTGCCCGGTTTTGAAAGCTATCAGCGTCACGACGCGTGGACGTGGGAACATCTGGCGCTGACCCGGGCGCGGGTTTTGGCCTGTACCACGGATCCAAGTTTGGGTGACGATATCGCAGCTATCCGACGCGATGTACTGGAAGGGCCGAAGGACCGTCCCAAAATTCTGCAAGATGTTGTGGATATGCGGACCCGGCTCTTTGCTGCAAAGCCCGGCGACGGTGTCTGGGACGCAAAAGCGGGACCTGGAAAGATCACCGATATCGAGCTTCTTGCCCAAGTTGGGGCGTTATTGGCAGGCGATGCGTCTCAGGATCCCTTTGCGCAGCTTCACGCAGCCAAAGTGTCGGGATTGATAGATGAAAGGGCGCGGGCTCATCTTGCCAGCTGTCTCGATATGCTTGATGCATTAAATCAGGCGTCGCGTCTTTTAGGAGAACGGGGTCTCGATATAGATAAGACCGGTCAGGGAGGTCTGGAGCTGTTGTATCAGGTTCTGAATGGCGCGGATCGAGTTGCCTTGGAAACCAGCATTGCTGAAAGTAGTGGGTCCTCGGCCAAGATCATCGCTGAGGCCTATCAAAGTAAATTAGACTAGCTTTTACAATTCCTTGAGGTGAGAAGCTCATACATGACCAAAAGCGTTGTGGATCCGTTTAAGGCCGAAAAGAAAGAAATCGACCCGCGCAACCTGATGCGCGAGGCCTACACGATTGACGGCATTGATATTTACGAATGTCGGTCGATTTTTCTGGATTGGGCGCTGGGCTGGCCTTTGGACACCGATACCCGCCCATATGTTGAACGCCTGCTCTTGGTTTATGGAACGGACGCGCCGGACCATCCGATGTCACAAGTGCTCAAAGCGTCCCTGGTTGCGGCACCCACAGCGAAACGGCGTGGGGGACGCAAGGGGCGCGTCGGCGAATGATCTCTAACGTGAAAGAACCGACGCGGCTTTGGCCAGTGCGGTGATTGCGGCCCAGTCGCCGGCATCTACCTTGTCTTTTGGCGCTACCCAGGATCCACCGGCGCACAACACGTTTGAAAGGGAGAGGTAGCTTGCCGCGTTGGTGGGAGAAACGCCGCCCGTTGGGCAGAACTTAACCTGCGGGATTGGCGCACCGATTGCTTTCAATGCTGGCGCACCACCGGAGGCTTCTGCCGGGAAGAATTTTTGTACCGTATACCCGCGCTGAAGTAGCTCCATCACTTCGGTTGCGGTCGCTGCACCCGGCAGCATTGGCAGCCCCGCTTCTTCTGCGGCATAGAGAAGCTTGTCAGTGGCCCCTGGCGAGACGCCAAATGTTGCGCCAGCATCGACAGCGTTGGTGACGTCTTCTGGCGTCAAGAGAGTGCCTGCCCCGACAACGCCGCCTTCGACCTTTGCCATCTCAGAAATGACCTCCAGCGCCGCAGGCGTGCGCAAGGTCACTTCAAGCGCTGGCAAACCACCCGCGACAAGCGCTTTGGCCAAAGGTTGTGCCTGAGCGGCGTCTTCGACGACCAGCACCGGAACGATTGGTGCGAGATTGCAAATCTCGGCTGCACGATTGCTTGCAACTTCAGGGGTGATGGAGTCAGAGAATGCCATATGAAAAAACCTTATTTGATGGGGTCAAACGCAGATGCGCGCACCATTGGCTGCAGGGCCAACCCGGTCGCGGAAGATCTGAAACATCTCTCGACCGATCCCGAAATTATTGTCGCTCAGATCAGGAGTTGCCGCAGGCCGATCCAGAGCTCCTTCGCTCAGCACATCAAGCACGCCTTCAACCGCATCAACGCGGATAACATCGCCGTCTGCGATATGGGCCAACGGTCCGCCCTGTGCGGCCTCCGGACAAACGTGAATGGCCGAAGGCACTTTACCAGACGCTCCTGACATGCGCCCATCCGTGACCAGCGCAACCTTGAACCCGCGGTCCTGAAGCACCGCCAGAACCGGGGTCAGAGAGTGCAATTCCGGCATCCCATTGGATTTTGGTCCTTGGAAGCGCACGACGACAACGACATCCTGGTTTAGCTCGTCATTCTTGAAGGCTTCTTTGACCGACGCCTGATCTTCAAACACGCGCGCGGGCGCTTCTATGACGCGACGCTCAGGTGCTACTGCGGAAACTTTCATGACGCCTTGTCCAAGATTGCCGCTCAGTTCTGCCAGACCGCCTGTCGGTTGGAACGGGTTGGACGCTGGCCGTACGATTTTTTCGTTCAAGCTTTCTGTTGGTCCAGACTGCCAGCTGAGCGTACCATCGATCAACTTTGGCTCCGTCGTGTAATCAGCCAAGCCTTCCCCTGCGACGGTTTTGGTGTCCGCATGCAAAAGACCTTGTTCCAGCAACTCGCCAATCACATACCCTAGCCCGCCCGCAGCATGGAAATGGTTCACATCGGCCAAACCATTTGGATAGACCTTAGCCATAAGCGGTGTGATTGCAGAGATTTCCGCGAAATCACGTGGTTCAAGCAAAACGCCAGCAGCGGCGGCCATAGCTGGCAAGTGGATTACCAGGTTGGTGGAGCCTCCGGTTGCCATCAGTCCCACAATGCCATTTACGAAAGCCTTGGCATCGAGAATGTCGCAAATAGGACGGTAATCGTTGCCCAGCCCGGTGATTGCGACTGCGCGTTGTGCCGCTGCCTCGGTCAGAGCATCGCGCAACGGTGTATCTGGATTGACAAATGAAGTTCCCGGCAGGTGGAGGCCCATGAACTCCATCAGCATCTGGTTTGAGTTCGCAGTTCCATAGAACGTGCACGTGCCTGGGCCGTGATAGCTTGCCATTTCGGCTTTCATGAGCGCCTCGCGCCCCACTTCACCGGTTGCAAATTGCTGACGCACCTTGGCTTTTTGATCATTTGGAAGGCCAGACACCATGGGACCGGCAGGAATAAATAGACCTGGAATAAAGCCAAAGGTTGCGGCAGAAATCACCAATCCTGGAACGATCTTGTCGCAGACGCCTAGATAGACAGCTGCATCAAATGTGTTGTGAGACAGCGAAATGCCCGTCGCCATCGCAATCACGTCTCGCGAGAAAAGGGAAAGTTCCATTCCCACTTGGCCTTGCGTCACACCATCACACATCGCGGGCACTCCACCTGCGACTTGAGCTGTTGCGCCAACCTTGCGTACAGCCTCTTTGATCTTGTCTGGGTAGGTCTTGAAGGGCTGGTGAGCGCTCAGCATATCGTTATAGGCGGACACAATCCCAAGGTTGGGAACACGCGCTGCTGTGAGCGCATCTTTGTCATCGCCCATTGCCGCATAGGCGTGAGCCTGATTGCCGCAAGTTAAATGTGCGCGGCGAGGTCCGTCGTCAGCGGCCTTTCGCATGCGCTCCATATAGGCGTCACGCATCTGAGCTGAACGGGTTTCGATGCGGTTCGTGATGTCTGCAAGGCGGGGATGGAGGCTCAACGATCAAGCTCCTGTCATCATCTAAATGTGTACGCGAGGTCTTCCCCAAGATGGGCTTGGGGTAGTTCGACGAAGCGCTAACATGTTAGCGCTATCATTTCTAGCCCACATTTTGTCTTTTCCAATTTTTGAGCGCAGTGGCGGCCCACATAACGGCTATGCCAATTCCGCAATACTCATAGCTGGAAGGCTGCCCTATTTGTCTATCAAGATTTAGCAACCGCGGTTCTTCCTCCCTCCCGCGGCACATTTTAGGAGCAGTAACATGCAAGCACCACGCACCCCAATCGACTTCAATTCCATTGAAGCTGAAGCACGCCGTCTGCGTGCAGAAGCCATTCGCACGCAGTTTGCGGCACTTCGCAATTTTATTGGCGGTCTCTTCGCCCCCAAAGGACACGGCGCAAACGCGTAATAGTGCTTTTACCATACGCCCGGAACAGATAGCTCCGGGCGTATGAGTGATTATCCTATTCTACGACTGACCCCCAAAGCCGATACGCGCGCTTTGCGGCGAGGATACCCTTGGGTTCACGGCGACCAGATTGTATGGGATCGCCGCGCACGCAAGATCGAGCCAGGCCAAATAGCTGTGCTGGAGGACGCTGGACGAAGTCCAGTTGCGGTTGTCGCTGCTGTCCCACAGGCAAAGATTGCAGCCCGAGTGCTGTCGCGTGACCCCCAAACACAAATCGATGGCGCGTGGCTGCAGGCTAAGATTCAAACGGCGCACGATCTGCGTACGCGCTTCTATGATCAGCCCTTTTACCGATTGATACATGCTGAAGGCGATGGCTTGCCGGGGCTGATTGTTGATCGCTTTGGGGACACGCTTGTGGTGCAACCTAATGCGATATGGATTGAAAGCCGGCTGGACGAGCTAACGGCGGCTTTGGTGCATGTCACCGGAGTTTCGCACATCCTGAAGAACGGTGCCGGTCGCGCCCGGAAGTTGGAAGGGTTGGAGGAGGCGTCTGGTTCTTTATGTGGCGCCCCACCTGAACGGGTTGAGGTGCCGATGAATGGCGCAACGTACATTGCTGATCTCGCGCAAGGTCAGAAGACAGGGCTCTTTTTCGATCAACGCCCCAATCACGCATTCGCTGCGCGTTTTGCCAAAGACGCACAGGTCCTTGATGTCTTTTCGCACGTGGGTGGGTTTTCGCTTGCCGCACTTGCCCACGGCGCTTCGAGCGCACTGGCAGTCGACGGATCGGAGGCTGCGCTAAAGCTGGCCGAGGAAGGTGCGGACGCTATGGATGCATCTGCACGTCTAGAGACGCGGCGTTCAGATGCCTTTGCAGCTTTGGAAGCTTTGAAAGAGGAGGGGGCGAAATTCGACATTGTTATCTGCGATCCGCCCGCCTTTGCGCCCGGAAAATCCGCTTTGACATCGGGACTTCGTGCCTATGAGCGCGTTGCACGGCTTGCAGCGCCACTGGTTCGATCTGGTGGGCTTCTTATGCTGTGTTCGTGTTCGCACGCGGCGACACTGGAGAAGTTCCGAGGGTCATGTCTGCGTGGCATCGGTCGGGCAGGGCGCGATGCAACGCTGATCTACACGGGCCATGCCGGTCCAGACCACCCCGTTCATCCCAGCCTGAGCGATACAGGCTACCTAAAAGCGCTGGCGTTCCATCTTCCATGAGGGTTTTGATCGATGCCTGCGTTCTTGTGCCGATGCTCACGCGAGAGCTTGTCATGGAAGCGGTATGCGTCGCAGGCGTAACCCCGATCTGGTCGCCAAGAATTCTGGCAGAATGGCGCGCGACGGTCTCGAAGCTTGGGCCGGTGGAAGCCGCGCAAAACGACACGGAAATCGCTTTGCTTCGCGCGCGCTACCCAAGATCGGAGGTAGAGCCTGACCCGGATTTGATAACTGGTCTGTTTTTGCCCGATCCGGATGATCTCCATGTTTTGGCATCGGCAATCACTGGAAGCTGCGACGCGCTTCTGACCTTCAATACCAAGGATTTTCCCATCAGAGCCTTGGGGGCTCATGGGATTTTGCGTCGGCATCCAGACGAGTTTCTACTTGAGACCGCGCGCTCCAACGCTGGCGTGTTCCAAAACATGATATCTGAAGCGGCGAGGTCTTCAGGGCGAACGGAACGTGCTTTGCTGCGATCCTCGCACCTTCCAAGACTGGCGAAGTTTATGAGCGCCTAACGTGGGTCAGGCGTGCCCCAACCAGCTTCGAGCTTCTCGATCGCAGCAATGCGTTCATCAGTTTTAGGGTGTGACATGATCCAGGCAGGAACAGCCCCAACCTGAACGCCTGTCAGTCCCTCAAGTTTGCGGAATAAGCTTTTTTGCGGATCCGTTCCGATTCCGGCTTTCGTAAGCAGCGCGCTTGCATATGCGTCTGCCTCATATTCATCCTGACGCGACAGACGCGCCGCCAAAAGTGATGTCAAAGTATTGGCAATCCAGACCCCGATCACGGGAATAAAGCGACCAAGGATCATTGAGAGTGCCATGCGTATTGCGTTTTGACCGGAAAAATCGATCATGCGACGTCTGGAATGACCCAGAGCAACATGGCCCAGCTCGTGGGCGATCACACTGGACATTTCTTCAGCGGTCACCTCGCCCGTTTGGTACTTGCGGTAGAAACCGCGGGTGATGAAGATGCGCCCATCCGGTGCGGCAAGACCGTTCACCGGGTCCACTTCGTAAATATTGACCTTGATACGCGGCAGATCGAGCGCGGTGGCCATGCGATCGGTCAGTTTCTTCAACTTTGGATCGGCCAGTTCGGTCGACTGCTTATCCAACTGCTTTCCCATGCGCCAAGCCGAGACGTAATACATCCCGAGCGCGTAAACGATGGCCAAAAATATTGGAGTGAACTTCAACATGTGTCAGAATATGGGGCGTCGGGCAAACCGCGACAAGGCGCGGTTCTGCAAGCAGGCTTAAGGAATCAAACCTTAACCAAGCCGTTTTTCCAGTCTTGAAGCAAAAGTGGGGATATCTGGTACGCTTTCATAGAGCGTCGCAAGTGAGCCTGCCGCGAAACCTTCCTTGATGACATGATGAACCAAAGTCTCTAGAGGCGTCCAAAAGCCGTTCACATTCAGCACAAAAATGGGTTTCTCATGCAGTCCGAGCTGCGCCCAGGTCAGAACTTCGAAGAACTCGTCAAGGGATCCAGCGCCACCGGGCAGAACCACAATGGCGTCAGAATTCATGAACATGACCTTTTTCCGCTCATGCATCGTTTCAGTGACAACAAACTTGCTGAGATCTCGCTTGCCAACTTCACGTTCAAGAAGATGGTTCGGGATAACGCCCAAAGTCTTGCCGCCAGCCTTTTGATGCGCATTCGCAACAATGCCCATCAACCCGACGTCGCCAGCGCCATAAACCAGTTCGTGACCTTTACCTGCCATCCAAGTGCCAAGCTCACGCGCAGCATGGGCATAAGCGGGATCTAATCCTTCTCTGGACCCACAAAAAACACAAATTGAATGGATCGCCGCAGCCATGGTTTCTTTTCCTTGTCACAGAGCGCTTTGACGCTGGATAAGCCCGTTGCTACAGTCCCGCAACAGGGCGGTTGGACGCGCCTGATTGGGAACAGAATTGAGCGGTGCACGGCGACAGATGTTGCAAAGTGCCAGACCGTTTGGGGGATAGTGGATGGCACTTTGGGCGGCGCTGGGTTTAGGGGCGGGAGCTACCGTTGGAACGGCCGCTGCGGCTGTGGTCGTTATCGGAGCGGTAGGATATTACGTTATCTTTCCTCAATTCGTTGAACCGGACGAAGACACCACCGCCACGGTGCAAGAAGCGGTCGTCGAAACTGTCGAAGAAGTGGAGGATCCACCCGAAATCGTTGAGGCAGAGGAGGTTCCGACGGCAGAGACTGAGGCTGAAACTGCCGAGGTTGTAGGTGCGCCTGCCGCCCCAGAGGCTCCGCCCGCGCCGCGCGTGCCCACGTTTGATGTCGTTCGCGTTGATGCCATGGGATCAGCTCTCGTTGCTGGGATTGCGGATGCCAACAAGGTCGTGGATGTCCTGCTTGACGGCGTTTCAGTTTCCGAGACCCAGAGTGGCGGCGATGGCCGGTTTGTTGCGATGTTCGACATCCCCCCAAGCACCGAACCGCGCACGATGCAGCTGTCAGTGCGTCTTGAAGACGATAAGTTGTTTTCTGAGCAGACCATTCTTATCGCGCCATTTCAGTTGCCAGTCGCAGCTGTCGAACCCGAAGTCGCGCCCGAACCAGATGCGCCAGTTGCACCGTCAGAGACCGCTACGGTTACAGAGCCGGACGCGCCAATTGAAGATACCGCCCAAGAGGCATCCGAAACACAGGTTGCAACGGCACCAGAACCTGCGCCACAGCCTGTACCCGTTGAACCTGCGTCGAGCGAAACGGTCGCAGCAGTCGAACCCGAGCCTGAGACGCCAGCCGTCCAGCCGGAAACCACGGTTGCCGACATTGACGCGTCTGCAGCTGAAGAAACTGCCGAGGTCGTAATCGCTACACCGGTTGAGGACGCGACTGCTCCGGCGCCACGGCCCAAACCGGTCGCTGCGGTAGCCGAAGCGACGACTGAGGCCGAAGAAGCCACCGCTGAAGCGATCCAAGAAATCGCGTCAGGTCCAGAAGCGCCTGACCTGCCCGATGTCATCATCGAAACTCAGTCACCAGCAGCGCCCCCTCTGGTGATCGCAAGTTCGGAAGGTATCCAGGTGCTCCAACCCTCACGTGCACCGGTTATCAGCACAACCTCTTCACCCCAACTTCGGGTAAACGTGACGATCGATACGATTTCATATGACCTTGAAGGCGCGGTTGAAATTGCGGGTCGGGGTCAAGGGGGTGGCTTTGCGCGCATTTATCTGGACAATCTCGTGCGAGAGACAGTTGCTGTCAGCACGCAAGGCCTTTGGTCCGCACGCATGACCGATATTGAACCTGGGATTTACACCCTACGGATCGATGAGCTTGATGCCAACGGCACCGTCACATCACGGTTTGAAACACCTTTCAAGCGAGAGGAACCCGAGATTCTGGCAGCGGCCCAGGCTGCGATGGCCCAACCCGAACCTGTTTCGGAGACACCAAATGCGCCCGTCGAGGAACCGGTCGCGGTTGTAACGCCCGCACCCGAAGTGTCGTCCACGCCTGAACCGGAAGCTCCGGTAGAACCGGTTGCGGAAAACGAGACCCCGATTGTCCCGAATGTGACTGAAGCTGAGGCGCAGGCAGCGACTGAAGCGCCTGCGGCCCCGGAACCTGCCACGCGGCCACGTGTGGTCGTGGTGACTGTTCAGCCCGGCTTTACATTATGGGGCATCGCACAGGACATGATGGGCGAGGGCGAAATGTATGTACAGGTTTATGAGGCTAACAAAGAGCAGATCCGAAACCCTGACCTGATCTATCCAGGGCAGGTTTTCACTGTCCCTGAACATCTCGAATAGAACTTGTGCAACGCCTGATATGGTAATGTAGTGATACCGCGCTTAGATTGCGCTTTCCGACAGTTGAAAGTGCTTTCATTCCATGTCCACGACCACTGATACAAGCTCCCCAACCGAAGATCCTGCGGGGTCAAAGCCCCAATTGGACGAGGCCGCGCGCTCACGCGCCAGCGGATTGCGCACAATTCGAAAGGTCGTCCCGTATCTTTGGCCTGCCGATCAGGCCTGGGTTAAATATCGCGTCGTACTCGCGCTGCTGGCGCTTGTGATTGCCAAGGTCGTCGCTGTGGGAACACCCATGTTCTATTCCGCAGCCGTTGACTCGATGTCCGAAGATGCAGGCGAGGGCATGCTGCTTGCCATTGGGGCGGTCGGTTTGACGGTCGCCTATGGCATGGCGCGCCTTCTGACGGTTGGCTTTCAACAGTTGCGCGATGTGATTTTTGCCGCTGTCGGTCAGCGTGCGCTGCGCCAATTGGCCTTGGAAACCTTCACGCATATCCACGCACTGAGCCTGCGCTACCACATCACGCGTAAGACCGGTGGACTCAGCCGGATCATCGAGCGAGGCGTGAAAGGGGTCGAATTTCTATTGCGGTTCCTGCTCTTTTCAATCGGTCCTCTGATCCTCGAACTTCTGATGGTTTCGGTGATCCTCTTTGTTCTTTTTGATGCGACCTATCTACTGGTGCTTGTGCTGACCATCACGCTCTATGTTTGGTTTACGTTTCGCGTTACCGAGTGGCGCGTGAAGATCCGAAAGGAAATGAACGATCAGGATACGGATGCAAACCAAAAGGCGATCGACAGTCTTCTGAACTTTGAGACCGTGAAATATTTTGGGGCAGAGCGGCGTGAAGCCGCGCGCTATGACAGTGCAATGGCGCTTTACGAAAAAGCTGCGCTGAAGACCAACTATACGCTTGGATTTTTGAACTTCGGCCAGTCCTTGCTGATCACCTCGGGACTGGTCATCGTGATGGTTCTGGCGGCGCTGGGCGTGCAGCGGGGCGACCTGACCGTCGGGGATTTCGTTTTGGTCAACGCATACATGATCCAGATCACCATGCCGTTGAATTTCCTTGGCACGGTCTACCGCGAAATCCGTCAGAGCCTTGTAGATATGGGCGAGATGTTCGACCTACTTGAGCAGCCCGCAGATGTGACCGACAAACCGGATGCCAGATCTTTGCATGTTTCTGGCGGTGAAATCACGATGGAAGATGTGCACTTTGGGTACAATGCTGCGCGTCCAATCCTGAATGGCGTGAGCTTGCGAGTCGGGCCCGGGGAAACCGTCGCGATCGTTGGTCCCTCGGGGTCCGGAAAATCCACAATCGGACGGCTCTTGTTCCGGTTTTATGATGTTACTGACGGTGCGCTGTGTATCGATGGTCAGGACGTGCGCGATATCACCCAGACATCTTTGCACGACGCGATTGGCGTTGTTCCGCAAGATACGGTGCTGTTCAATGACACGGTGCGCTACAACATCGCTTATGGACGAGATGGCGCGACGCAGTCAGAGATTGAGACGGCTGCAAAAGCTGCTCGCATTCATGATTTTATCATGTCTCTACCAGAAGGGTACGAAACCAAGGTAGGTGAGCGTGGGCTGAAACTTTCGGGTGGCGAGAAGCAACGTGTCGGAATTGCACGTACGCTTTTGAAAGATCCCCCAATCCTTTTGCTGGACGAGGCGACAAGCGCGCTTGATACTCAGACCGAACGCGACATTCAGGACAGCCTGCGTGCCATGGGTGAAGGGCGATCAGTTATCACAATCGCGCACCGACTTTCCACCGTTGTGGAAGCGGATCAGATCGTCGTTCTGGAGAAGGGTCAGATCGTCGAGTCCGGGACGCATGACGAATTGCTAAAGCTTGACGGAAAATATGCCCAGATGTGGCACACACAGCAAAACGATGAAGAAGCCGCAGCTGCAACTTGAACGTAAAAAAGGCGGGACATTTGTGTGCCCCGCCTTTTTTAGGCTATTTACAGCGCTCTAGGCGTTTGCTTCGCGGATCTTGTCAGCGGCGTCTTTGTCAAACGTCACACCGTTTTCTTCAAGAAGAGTATCCAGCTCGCCTGAAAGGGTCATTTCGGTGATGATGTCACATCCGCCGACAAATTCGCCTTTCACATACAGCTGGGGAACTGTTGGCCAGTCACTGAAGTCCTTGATGCCCTGACGAATTTCTTCATCAGCCAAGACGTTCACATCCGCGTATTCAACGCCCATGAAATTCAGAACGCCAGCGACACGGCTAGAAAACCCGCATTGCGGCATCGATTTGGTGCCTTTCATGTACAGCACCACGTCGTTGTTGGTCACGGTCTCTTGGATCGTCGCTTTGACATCACTCATTGGATTACTCCTTGGATTTTGCGGCATCCGGCACGAAGGCACGGGCATATTCTTGTGGATCTTTGGGAACGCGGAATTGTCCATGGCTTCCACCACCTCCGCCTCCGGATTGGTATTCGGCGTTAATTATGTGGTCGCCTTTTCCCGGCGGACTGCCACGCAGTCGTTTGCCGTCTTCACGTTTAACAATCAGGAAAGCGCGTATACCGACGAGCCCCAGTATAAGAAGGCTCAGTAAAAAAACAGGTGTGGCGACCCACGAAAACATCTGATCAGTCCGGAGCCTTGGTGGTCAGTGCAAGTGCATGCAGCTCCCCGTTTGAACCGTCCATCTTCCCCTTGAGAGCGGCGTAGACGGCGCGCTGCTGCTGGACGCGGTTTTTACCACGGAAACTTTCATCGATGACCATGGCCGCAAAATGCGCGCCGTCATCTCCCTGCACCGTGATCTCGGCATCAGGAAACCCTTCTCGCAGAAGGTTTTCAATTTCAACGGCATCAATCGGCATGAACGGGTGTCCTGTCTCGTTACTATAAAGTTAGCGTTGCGGGCGAACGCCTTCAAGTGTGTGCAAGCGCACAGTTAGCCAAGCTGGGCTTCAAACGATGATCTGAAGAGCTCACTCAACTCGCTCAATGACGCTTGTGAGGCCCCGATTTTTACATCGCTTCCCCCAAATCGTCCAACCGAGGTAAGTTTGACACCCGCCTGCGTGGCCTCAACCATCAGCGCTTCAGCCTTGTCGAATGAACACGCGATCAGATAGCGGCCCTGATCTTCGCCAAACAACGTCGCCGTGTCACTTGCATCTAGCATCAAGCCAACGCCTGCGGCATCGGCCATCTCGAACGCTGCAAGTGCAAGCCCCCCATCGCCAAGGTCGTTGCAGGCGTTGATCAGCTCGCGATTTGCGCGCACGAATTCGCCATTGCGTCGCTCGGCTTCCAGATCAACAGCTGGCGCATCTCCCTCAGCGCGATTGAATACTTCGGCCAGAAGTGCCGATTGACCCAGATGTCCGTCGCTTTCGCCAAGCATAAGCGCGAAATGTCCGTCACGAACGTCGCCCGCTATCAGATCATCGATACTATCGACCAGTCCTACGGCACCAATGGTGGGGGTGGGCAAGATCGCAGCCCCGTCTGTTTCATTGTAGAGTGAGACGTTGCCCGACACGATTGGCATGTCCAGTGCTGCAACAGCGGATCCGATACCTTGGATAGCACCGACAAATTGACCCATGATTTCAGGTTTTTCCGGATTGCCAAAATTCAGGTTATCGGTCGTCGCCAAGGGGAGAGCTCCTACCGCGCATAAGTTGCGGTAAGCCTCGGCAACGGCTTGCTTACCACCTTCGACCGGGTTGGCCTTCACGTATCTGGGTGTCACATCGCTGGTGAAAGCCAGCGCTTTGTCAGTTCCATGCACCCGAACAACGCCTGCGCCCAATCCCGGCACGCGAACAGTGTCCGCCATCACTTGGCTGTCGTACTGTTCCCAAACCCACGACTTGCGCGCGTAATTCGCGCTTGAAAGCAAGGCGCGCAGACCGTCAATAGGATCGATTTCGGGGACAAAGTCCAAAGCGTCTGCAATGGGTGTTGCCACCCAGGGTCTGTCATATTCTGGAGCCGTGGATGCCAGCTTCGACAGGGGTAGATCTGCTTTGACCTCGCCACCATGCATGATTAGAAAGCGGTCTTCCGCGATTGTCTCGCCGACGATTGCGAAATCGAGATCCCATTTGTCGAATACTGCTTTCGCTTCGGCCTCTTTAGAGGGATCAAGCACCATCAACATGCGTTCCTGGCTTTCAGAGAGCATCATTTCATACGCCGTCATCGCATCTTCGCGCACAGGCACTCGGTCGAGCTCCAACCGGATGCCAAGACCACCCTTATCTCCCATCTCAACGGCTGAGCAGGTCAAACCAGCAGCGCCCATATCCTGGATTGAGATCACAGCACCCGTTTGCATAAGTTCGAGCGTTGCCTCCATTAGACGCTTTTCTGTGAAAGGATCTCCAACTTGAACCGTTGGGCGCTTTTCCTCGATCGTTTCGTCGAATTCGGCCGAGGCCATTGTTGCCCCGCCAACGCCATCGCGACCCGTTTTGGCGCCGAGGTAAACAACAGGGCGTCCAACGCCAGAAGCTGCAGAGTAGAAAATCTTGTCAGCATCGGCCAAGCCAGCGGCAAAAGCGTTGACCAGGCAGTTGCCGTTATAGGCCGGATCGAAGCGTACCTCGCCGCCGACTGTGGGCACGCCAAAGGCGTTGCCGTAACCGCCGATGCCTTCCACGACGCCGTGCACCAATTGGCGGGTCTTTGGATGGCTTACATCGCCGAATGATAACGCGTTCATTGCCGCAATCGGACGCGCGCCCATGGTAAATACATCGCGCAGAATACCACCGACGCCTGTCGCGGCACCTTGATAGGGCTCGATATAGGACGGATGGTTATGGCTCTCCATCTTGAAGACCACCGCTTGACCATCGCCAATATCCACAACACCTGCGTTTTCACCAGGGCCGCAAATCACCTGAGGGCCCTCCGTCGGGAGCGTCCGAAGCCATTTTTTGGAAGACTTGTAAGAGCAATGTTCGTTCCACATCGCTGAGAAGATGCCGAGTTCGGTAAACGTGGGTTCCCGTCCGATGATCTCGAGTATTCGGCCGTATTCGTCTGGTGTCAGCCCGTGCGCAGAAATCAGGTCGGGCGAAATCTTCGGTTCGTTCATGTCAACGCGGTCCTCTTGTCGCGGTTGTCTTTATGACAGTGACGTCCGAGGGGAAAGAGCGCGAAGTGACCACATACGCGGCCAAATGACCAAAAAAAAGGCCGAGACGAAGCTCGGCCGAAGTCCAACAGGGAGGTGCGAGAACGATATGATCGTTTTCACACCAAAGGACATAGGGTTTGCCCTTTTTTTGATCAAGGTTTGAAACTGAGGAATGTGCGCAAAGCCGCTATGACCGCAGCGCATAGCTAAAGTGCGCGGTGTCACGCGTTGCGACGACGTCGACGATAGGCAATCACTTCTTCAGTGACGAAGTCGCGAAACGCCTCGATACGCTTTGAGTGTCGCAGCTCCTCAGGATATGCAAGGAAAACCGGGACTTCGCTACTGACCTTCTCCGGCAAGATACGAACGAGCCCCGGGAAGTCTTCTGTCAGATAGTCGGGCAGAACACCGATCCCGAGATTTGAAACCACTGACTGCAAAACGCCGTAGTAGTTGTTCACCGTAAGGGTGCGCTCGATTTCATAGGACATCAGCTCGCGGATGAGTGTTGCGCCCGCGCTTACCTGGAAGCTGTCCATGTTCTGACAAACGAGGCGGTGCTTCCTAAGATCGCTCAACGTTTCGGGCGTGCCATGATCTGCCAAATATTCAGGTGTCGCAAACAGCGCCATCTGCACTGTCATCAGTTTGCGACGGATTAGATCAGCCTGGCTCGGTTCTTTCATGCGGATCGCGACATCTGCCTCGCGCATAGGCAAGTCCAAAACACGCTCTTCCAGCATCAGATCTACGTTGAGATCGGGATATTTATCGTACAATGCGGAGAGACGAGGCGCCAACCAAAGGGTCCCAAACCCAAATGTTGTCGTAACCCGCAATTGCCCAAACACTTCTTCCTCACTGTCACGGATCCGTGCGGACGCTGCGTCAAGGCGTTTGGACATCGCGCGGGTCGCGTCAAAGAGCAGCTCACCCTGCTCGGTAAGGATCAGCCCACGTGCGTGTCTGTGAAAAAGCGTGGTGTTTAGTGACTCTTCAAGCGCCCTGATTTGTCGACTGACCGCCGACTGGCTTAGGTGTAGCGACTCACCCGCGTGTGTTAGGCTTCCTGCATCGGCGACAGAATGAAAAATACGAAGCTTATCCCAGTCCATCGGTCACATTCTGTCATTTGCAAGGTATAGATTGAGTTTGTGTTACCGCGAACGGGGGGCTTGGCGCAACGAAAACACCCAATAATAAATTGATTTGTAGGTCAGCAATTATGACCTATGTTTGAATTAAGCAGATTTGGGAGGGTTTGCCAAATGTCTAGGCAGGATGTGCGTTTGTCGGATCGTTTCGATTTGACCAAATCACCTGTTTTGCTCAACGGGACACAAGCTTTGGTGCGACTGATGCTGATCCAGTCGGCACGGGACAATCAGGCAGGTCTTAACACGGCTGGCTATGTCACAGGCTATCGCGGATCCCCGCTTGGTGCCGTAGATATGCAGATGAACCGGGCAAAACCTGAATTGGACGCGGCCCGGGTCACCTTCCATGAGGGTCTGAACGAAGATCTTGCTGCAACGGCGCTTTGGGGTGCGCAGCAAGCTCATCTGCGCAGAGAAGGGGCCTATGATGGCGTTTTCGGTCTCTGGTACGGCAAGGGCCCCGGCGTTGATCGGTCCGGGGATGCAATGAAACACGCAAATATGGCCGGAACCGCCCCCAATGGTGGGGTTCTGATGGCCATGGGCGACGATCATACCGGCGAGTCCTCGACCGTCTTACACCAATCCGAATGGGCGATGGTGGACGCCTATATGCCAATCCTGAACCCGGCTGGTGTGCAGGAAATCATTGATTATGGCGTTCTGGGGTATGCCTTGTCTCGTTTTGCAGGGGTCTGGGTTGGGTTGAAAACGGTGAAGGAAACCGTCGAAGCCACGGCAATCGTTGATGGTGATCCAAATCGCGTAAAACTCATCACGCCAGATTTTGCAGGGCCTGAAGGCGGTCTCAACATAAGATTGATAGATACGCCGCACGCGCAGGAAGCGCGTATGATCGACTACAAGCGCTTTGCTGCCGAACGTTTTGGGCATGCCAACAAAATCGACAAGCGTGTCTGGGGCAAACCGGGTGCGAAGATCGGACTGATCTCGACCGGTAAAAGTTGGTTGGACCTTCAACAGGCGCTGTCAATTTTAGGGATTGATGCCAACGAGGCCGAACGCCTTGGGATCACTACGTATAAGGTTGGTATGTCCTGGCCGCTTGACACGCGCGGCTTCGAAGACTGGGCAGAGGGTCTCGATCTGCTGATTTGCGTTGAAGAAAAGCGCAAGCTGCTCGAAGTGCAGGCCAAGGACGTGATCTTTCACAACCGAAAAGGTCGCCGCGTTTATGGATGGAAGAATGACCGCGGTGAGGAGCTTTTCCCAACAAGGGACCAGTTAGATCCGGTCTGGATTGCCGAGAAGTTGGCTGGGATTTTCATAGAAGAAGGGCGAAACACAGAAGCAATCAAAGCTGGTCTGGCCCGCGTCCAGGCCTCTCGGCGTGCTGATAATGCGCCTGCTTTGGCGCAGCGTACGCCGTATTTCTGTTCGGGATGTCCGCACAACACATCAACCAAGATCCCCGAAGGTGCACGCGGCTCTGCCGGGATCGGCTGCCATTACATGGTTCAGTGGATGGACCGAGAAACGCTAGGCTTCACCCATATGGGCGGAGAAGGGGCAAACTGGATCGGCGAAAGCCAGTTTTCGACCCGTGAGCACATTTTTCAGAACATCGGCGATGGCACCTATAATCATTCTGGCGTGCAGGCCATCCGCGCAGCACTCGCGGCAAACACAAACATTACCTATAAGATCCTGTTTAACGACGCCGTCGCGATGACTGGAGGACAGAAAAACGACGGCGGATTGTCTGCCGAGCAAATTACCCATGAGCTTAAGGCCATGGGCGTCAAGAACGTTGCCCTGATATACGATGAAAAGGAAGTCAGTGATTTCTCGGGCTTCCCATCTGACGTCGAACGCCATGAACGCGCGCAACTGATGCAGGTGCAAGACCGCTTTCAAACGCTGAAAGGCGTGTCGGCTCTGGTTTACGTGCAGACCTGCGCAAGTGAAAAACGGCGTCGCCGTAAGCGCGGGGCATTTCCAGATCCAGACAAGCGTGTCTTCATAAATACCGATATTTGTGAAGGCTGTGGTGATTGCGGCGTTCAGTCGAACTGTGTTTCCATTGTCCCCGTCGAAACAGAGCTTGGCCGCAAGCGCGCGATTGATCAGTCAAGCTGCAATAAGGATTTTTCATGCGTTCAGGGCTTCTGTCCGTCCTTTGTGACCATCGCGGGCGCAAAGCTACGCAATGCTGCCACAACAAATCTTGAGCTTCCCGAGCTAACAGATCCATTGCTCCCCGGCATTCAGGGTGCGCATAATATAGTGATCACCGGCGTCGGTGGCACTGGCGTGGTCACGCTTGGAGCCACTTTGGCCATGGCGGCGCATCTGGATGAAAAAGGGGCGGCCATGATCGAAATGGCCGGTCTCGCGCAGAAAGGTGGGGCGGTTCACATACATTGCAGGATTGCAGAAACTCAGGATGATATCAGCGCAATCCGTGTCTCGGTTGGCGAAGCAGATGCTGTGATCGGTGGCGATCTCGTTGTGTCCGCCCAGGCAAAAACGCTTGGTCTTATGACCAAGGGCAAGACCGGTGCAGTTGTGAACAGCCATGAGATCGTAACAGGCGAGTTTACACGCGATACCGAATTCACAATTCCTGGTGCTGATCTGCGTGAAGCTTTGTCAAATCGCTTGGGGCAGGACCGCTTGGCGACCTTTGATGCCACCAAACTTGCGCAAAAGCTTCTGGGCGACTCGATCTACTCAAACATGATGATCATGGGGGGCGCTTGGCAGCGTGGATTGATCCCGTTGAGCCATGGCGCGATCATGCGGGCGATCGAGTTGAATGGCGCCGCGCCAAAGGCGAACCAGCGGGCTTTTGAAATCGGACGTTGGGCAGCCTTATATCCGGATCAGGCAGAGACACTCTTGGCGGCTGAGGTTGTTGCGCGTCCAAAGTCACTGGCGGAAAAGATTGCGTTCCGTGCGGATCATCTTGTTGCCTACCAAAGTGCCTCTCTCGCAAGGCGCTTTCGTAAGCTCGTTGATCCGATCGAAGATGACGATGTCAAAGAAGCTGTCGCGCTCGGATACCATAAGCTTCTTTCTTACAAAGATGAATACGAGGTTGCGCGTCTTTTGAGCGATACACTTAAGAAAGCGGAAGAGACGTTCGAAGGTGATCTGAAACTGACTTATCTGCTTGCACCTCCGCTTTTCGCGCGAAAGGGCCCAAATGGCCGTCCGAAGAAAATCGGCTTTGGTCAGGCTATGGCACGGACATTTCCGGTCCTCGCACGCTTCAAAAGGATCAGAGGTACGATACTGGACCCGTTTGGCTACACCGCGGAACGAAAGATGGAGCGCGCGTTGATCCGTGAATACGAGGAAAACGTTACCGAAGCGATGTCCAAACTCATGCCGGATACAAAGGAGGCCGTGGTCGCACTTGCCAAATTACCGCTTCAGATCCGAGGCTTCGGTCCGGTCAAAGCAGCGCATGCGGACGCCGCCTCTTTGCGCCGGGCCGAGTTGCTTTCTGTCATCAGATCAGGCGGGGCCCCGCTTGCCAGTGCGGCGGAATAATTACTGTGGCATTGAGACTCTGGACCGGACATACCCTAATCGTTATCTGAGCGTCACATTTCCCGTGTAGCTGAGACTTAGTCATGGATAACCCTCGCCATATTGCACGTGACCTAAGCTATGCCACGTCCGCCCAGACCCGTGCAGGTCGGGCTTTTATCCGTGTGGCCGAGAACGTCACCGGGCGTGTGGGCTTGATCAAGCGGGCCTCGGGTTATGAAGGTGAAGTCGCGGCAGGTCGTGACTTCTGGGAAGTTATGACAGATCGCTACGGGCTTACCTTGGACGTGGTCGGTGGGTCGCTTGAGAGCATCCCTTCGGAAGGCCCGTGCGTTGTTCTCGCCAATCATCCCTATGGTATTCTCGATGGCCTTATGATGGGGCGGATTTTGGCTGAACGGCGCAAGGAGTATCGGATTCTTGCGCATCGGGTGTTCCGGAATGCGCCAGATTTGGAGCGGATCATCCTGCCAGTGAGCTTTGAAGAAACCAAAGAAGCAATGAAAGGCAACCTTGAGACCCGCAAGGAAGCCTTGCGCTTTCTGGCGGACGGCGGGGCAATAGGCATCTTTCCGGGCGGAACGGTTTCAACAGCGCCTAAGCCTTTTGCGCGGCCAATAGACCCGTTCTGGCGCAGTTTTACCGCCAAAATGATCGTAAAATCTGATGCCAAGGTCGTGCCAATTTATTTTGAGGGCGCAAATTCGCGGCTGTTCCAAATGGCCAGTCACATTCATTCGACACTGCGCATGGCGTTGCTGATCAAGGAGTTCAAGGCGCGGACGGACGAGCCTGTGCGTATTGTGATTGGCGAACCGATCGCACGTAACAAAATCGAGGTTCACGCGAAAGATCCGCGGGCGATGATGGACTTCTTGCGGGCGGAGACGTACAAGCTTTCTCCGAAGCCATTGAAAAACTTTGATTATGGATATGAGTTTGAAGATCGGTTCCGGCACAGGAAGGCAAGCTGATGGCAGTAGGTGTCTTTGATTCTGGCCTTGGAGGGCTGACTGTATTCGACGCAGCCACCAAACGGCTGCCCGATGTTCCATTTGTCTATTACGGCGATAATGCGCACGCACCGTACGGCGTTCGAGACGCCCAAGATGTATTTGAGCTGACTGAACAGGCGGTGAACAGGCTTTGGGATCACGGATGCAATCTGGTGATCCTGGCTTGCAATACGGCGTCGGCTGCCGCGTTACGCCGGCTTCAGGAAGCTGGTGTGCCCGAAGGCAAACGTGTCCTGGGCGTCTTTGTGCCCTTGATCGAGGCCCTGACCGAGCGGGAATGGGGCGATAACTCTCCCCCGCGCGAGGTTGCCGTACGTGACGTGGCGCTCTTTGCAACACCTGCAACGGTGGCCAGCCGTGCATTTCAACGGGAACTTGCGTTTCGAGCCATAGGTGTCGATGTCGAAGCACAAGCCTGTGGCGGGGTGGTGGATGCTATCGAAGATGGCGACATGATCCTCGCAGAGGCACTTGTGCGGTCCCATGTCGATGCGCTTAAACGTAAGATGCCAAATCCCGAAGCGGCCATTTTGGGCTGTACCCATTATCCGTTGATGGAAAATATTTTCCAGGACGCCCTTGGCGGGGACGTAAAGGTGTTCAGTCAGGCCAATCTGGTTGCAGATAGCCTTGCCGATTACCTCGAGCGGCGTCCAGAGATGCGGGGGCCTGATGTGGAGCCGGTGATGCTGACGACCGGTGACCCACAGCGCGTGTCTGATAAGGCGACACAATTCTTGCGACGAAAGATCGAGTTTATCGCCGCATAAGCCTGCGCGTATGCACTGACTTTTCTCTCACGTAATCTCGACGTAATACCGACGTTAAATTCACGTTGGTTTTCGGCCCAGAAAGACCCGACCCATGACACATAACATCGCCATCCTCGGCGCCTCTGGATATACTGGTTCCGACCTTGTGCGGCTCATCTCGACCCATCCGGATATGACTATCAAGGCCCTGTCTGCGAATGCAAAGGCTGGACAGTCCATGTCTTTGGTGTTTCCGCATTTACGCCATCTGGACTTGCCCGAGTTGACCAAGATCGAGGATCTGGATCTGACGGGCGTTGATCTGGTGTTCTGCGCCTTGCCGCACAAGACATCTCAAAACGTTATCAGTAGTTTGCCGGATACTATTAAAGTCATTGACCTATCTGCGGATTTCCGGTTGCGCGACGCTGCCGCCTATGAAACCTGGTACGGAAACCCGCACACAGCGCTCGATCTGCAAACCACGGCAATCTACGGTCTGACAGAATTCTACCGCGATCAGATCAAGAACGCGCGGTTGGTTGCGGGCACAGGCTGCAATGCGGCGACAGGTCAATATGCATTGCGGCCCCTGATTGCCGACAAAGTGATCGACCTCGATGACATTATCATCGATCTTAAAACTGGCGTTTCTGGCGCGGGGCGCTCTTTGAAGCAGAACCTTCTGCACGCCGAACTGTCAGAGGGCACAACAGCCTATGCAGTCGGCGGCACGCACAGGCATCTCGGAGAGTTCGACCAAGAGTTTTCGTTGCTTGCGGGGCAAGAGGTCAAGGTCCAGTTTACCCCGCATTTATTGCCTATGAACAGGGGGATACTGGCCACTGTTTATGTAAAGGGGGATGCGAGCGCGGTCTATGCTAGTTTGTCGAATGCCTATGGCAACGAGCCGTTTGTGCGTGTTTTGCCGTTTGGTGAAGCACCTGCCACGCACCATATCCGTGGGTCGAATTTTGTGGATCTTGGGGTTGTGCCTGATCGCATCAAGGGGCGTACGATTGTGGTTGCCGCCCTTGATAATCTGGTCAAAGGGTCGTCTGGCCAAGCCTTGCAGAACGCCAACCTGATGTTATCTCTGGACGAGACCGCTGGGCTGATGCAGGCCCCGCTTTTCCCGTAAGGACACGCCATGCGTGGGCTGAAAAAACAACGTCGTATTCAGATCGTCGCTCTGGCGGCAGTGGCTTTGACTTTGTCTGCGGCTCTCATCGGATATGCCATGCGGGACGGGATCAACTTCTTCCGAACCCCTACGCAAGTCGCTGAAGCACCGCCGCCAGCCGGGGAGGTCTTTCGCATCGGTGGTCTTGTCGCAGATGGCACCTTGATCCGGGATCAATCCGAAACGGTTACGTTTGAAGTCACGGATGGAAATGCGGCAATTCCCGTGGCCTATACTGGCGTTTTGCCTGACCTTTTTGGGGAAGGCGAAGGGGCGGTTGCATTGGGGTCGCTTGAGAACGGTGTTTTTGTTGCAACCGAAGTGCTGGCCAGACATGACGAAACTTATATGCCCAAAGAGGTGATCGATGCTTTGCAGGAGCAAGGGATTTACGTCGACCCCGAGACTGGCGAACGAAGCGCGATCCATAGCGAAGCACCATCGAACGGTGCCACTGCAAACAATTAACCAATTTCCGACAGGGTGCGGCGCATTCCGACCAATGGGGGATGCAGTATGGAAGTGCGGGAAATTGCTTTGGACATCGTGGCGCGGGAAGGCGGGTATGTGAATGACCCGGACGATCCCGGCGGCGCAACCAATTACGGTGTCACGATCCACACTTTACGACGCCTCGGACTTGATCTGACCCAGGATGGACGCGTGGATGTCGACGACGTCAAAGCGCTTACGCGGGAGCAGGCCGTCGATATTTTCCTGACCCATTACTATCGCGGACCGGGCATCGCCGGCTTGCCAGGAAGCCTTCAGGCCAGTGTTTTTGATATGTATGTCAATGCAGGCGCAAACGCCGTGCGCATCCTGCAGACGTTGGTGACGGAGATGGGGTTCGACATTGCCATTGACGGGGAGATCGGGCCGCAAACCTTGCGCGCAACCCATGAAGCCTATGAAGCGGCCCCGAACCATCTGGTCGATGCCTATGGCATTGCGCGGCGTAATTACTATTACCGCCTTGGGGATCGCCGTCCTGCCAGCAGGAAATATGCCCGCGCGCGAGATGGCGGTAAGGGCGGCTGGATCAAGCGCGCAGAAGCTTTTATTTCAGAGCGTTTTCACATGTCGGAGGCCGAGCACCGCGCACGGGTTGCAGAATGGGCGTGATCGATGCGGGTCTAAGCGTGCTCTTTGGAGGCGGGCGGAATGTCGTCGTTGAAACCGCAGAAGTGTTTCGAGAAAATGCCGAAAAAGCAGGCGTGCGGAGTGCAGCGACCCAACAGGCGGCGCTGCGCAGCTTTGCGGCTGAATTCGCGCGTCGGCGGTCCTCACGTTTCGATCGGCTGATCGATGGGTTAAATCGTTTGCCACGCCCTGCCTTAGCCTTTGGAACGTTGGGTCTGTTTGTGTCTGCGATGGTCGATCCTGTCTGGTTTGCGGCCAGAATGCAGGGCATTGCGCTTGTGCCTGAGCCTTTGTGGTGGCTGATGGGGGCCATCGTGTCATTTTATTTTGGTGCGCGTCATCAGGCGAAAGGGCAGGACTTCCAGCGCTCAATCGCGGCAAGCCTTGCCGCCACGCCACAGGTGGTTGAGAACACCAAAGCATTGCGCGCGCTGCAATCGGGAGCGGGGGCGTTGGAGCAGCCCGCAGATCCGCAGGTTGAAATACAGGCGCCCAATGCGGCGTTGGACGAGTGGCGCCAAGGTTAAGCGATCTTGAGGCCGATCGCTTTCCATTTGTGATGAACTTTAACCCAAGCGTGCGATAGGACGTCTGCAAAACCGCGACAAAGAAGCTTTCACGTTTACGGCAGTTTCAGTGGCGGGACGCTTTGCTGACGCTATAGTGCGGAACATGATCGTAGAACTTGGACATTTTGCACTCATTCTCGCGTTGGCGCTGGCCATCGTGCAAATGATCATTCCGTTGATTGGCGCACACAAAGGCTGGGCCTCTTGGATGGCGAGCGCGGATCCTACGGCCAGTGCGCAGTTTTTCCTGACGGCGTTTTCTTTCGCTGCCCTGACGTATGCATTTGTCGTATCGGATTTCTCGCTGCAACTGGTGGTTCAGAACAGTCACACCGACAAGCCGATGCTCTACAAAGTGACGGGCGTTTGGGGGAACCATGAGGGCTCGTTGCTGCTCTGGGTTTTGATCCTGACCTTGTTCGGCGCCATGGCGAGCTGGTTTGGCGGAAATCTTCCTCCAAGTCTCAAGGCGAGGGTTCTGGCGGTTCAAGCTGCTGTTACGGTCGCCTTTCTAATCTTCATCTTGGTCACATCGAACCCGTTCACGCGTCTTGCTGTGCCACCCTTCAACGGCGAGGATCTGAACCCGCTTTTGCAGGATCCGGGTTTGGCCTTTCATCCACCGTTTCTGTATCTGGGCTATGTTGGCCTCTCGATGAGCTTCTCTTTCGCTGTTGCGGCCCTGATTGAAGGGCGCGTGGACGCAGCTTGGGGGCGCTGGGTGCGGCCTTGGACCTTGGCGGCCTGGCTGTTTCTGACCATTGGGATCGCGCTTGGATCTTGGTGGGCCTATTACGAGCTCGGTTGGGGCGGTTTCTGGTTCTGGGATCCGGTCGAAAACGCCTCCTTCATGCCATGGCTGATCGCAGCTGCCCTTCTGCATTCGGCGATCGTCGTGGAAAAGCGCGAAGCTTTGAAGGCATGGACTATTTTGCTCGCCATTCTTGCCTTTGGGTTTTCCCTGATAGGCGCATTCATTGTGCGTTCAGGCGTTCTGACCTCGGTTCATGCCTTTGCCAATGATCCCGAACGCGGCGTTTACCTGCTTGCGATCACGGGAATCTTCATGGGGGGGGCGCTGGTTCTGTTCAGTCTCCGTGCAGGTGCCATGGAAGCCAAAGGGGTTTTTTCAACAATCAGCCGTGAAAGCGCCTTGGTTGCGAACAACATCCTTCTGGCCGTCTCGGCGTTCGTGATTTTCGTCGGGACCATGTGGCCACTGATTGCTGAGCTTATCTTTGATCGAAAGCTGTCTGTCGGACCGCCTTTCTTCAATCTCGCCTTCTCACCCTTCATGGTTTTGCTTGCCGCGATCTTACCGATTGGTGCGATGTTGTCCTGGAAGCGTGGTCGCTTCACCAAGCAGATGAAACCGCTTTGGGGTATTTTCGCTCTGTCGCTCGCGGCTTGTGCTTTTCTTTGGGCAATTCAAACCGGGCTGAGCGCGCTTGGCCCGGTTGGGCTGGCGCTTTCGATTTGGCTTGTCGCCAGCGCCCTGCTGGATCTTTGGAGCCGTACGGGACGGGGCGTTCTGTCTCATCGATTGGGGCGTTTGCGCCGTTTGCCGCGCGCTGACTGGGGCAAAGCCGTTGGGCATATCGGTTTTGGCTTGACGATTTTCGGCGTCTCCATGCTGATGGCTTACGAATACGAAGATATCCGCGTTGCCCAAATCGGAGAGAGCTACACTGTCGGTGATTACCAGATCATCTTGGCGGATGTGCAGGATGTAGAAGGTCCGAACTATCTGGCGACCGTTGCCGAAATCGATGTCGCACAAGGCAATTATCAGATCAGGTTGCGGCCTGAGAAAAGGGTCTATCCGGTTGCGGGGATGCCCACCACCGAAGCTGGCATCGACAATGGGATTACCCGCGACGTATACGTCGTAATCGGCGACCCGCAGGCCAATGGTGGTTGGGCTGTGCGTACTTATATCAAACCTTATGCAAACTGGATCTGGCTGGGCGCCATCATCATGTCACTCGGGGGTGTTCTTTCGCTGAGTGATCGACGTTTCCGGGTTGGTGCAGGGGCTGCGCGTGCGCCAGCTGCAAAATCGGGGGTGCCTGCGGAGTGATCCGGGTTATAGCTCTTACGCTGGCTCTGCTGGTAGCCATGCCATCCTTCGCTGTGGAGCCAGATGAGATATTGGATGATCCCGTTCTTGAAGAACGTGCGCGGGACCTGTCCGGAGAACTACGCTGCCTTGTTTGCCGCAATGAGAGCATCGACGAGTCCAACGCGGAACTTGCCCGCGACCTGCGTCTGTTGGTGCGGGAACGGCTTCTGGCGGGCGATACGGATGATGAAGTGATCGCGTTTCTGGTCGAACGTTACGGAGAATATGTTCTGTTGCGCCCGTCGACCAGTGGGTCGAGCATCCTTTTGTGGCTGGCCGGCCCGCTGATGTTGTTAATCGCGGTTGGGGTAGGAATTGGCTACATCCGCGGCCGAAAATTAGCAACTGATCCGGTCGAGGCGCTGAGTGCAGAAGATCAGGCCCGTCTGAAAGCCCTGCTTAAGGACGAGTGACGGCGCGTTCCGCTTTTCCTCGCTGATACCTTTGATATGGTTCGCACAACCCCTCAAAGGACATCCTCCATGATCTACAAAGAAATCGAATTCGACATCAAAGATGGGCTGGCGATCCTCCGCCTGAACCGTCCTGAAGTCATGAACGCCATGAACGTTCAGATGCGTGCAGAGATTACCGATGCGATGCGGTTTGCCGCAACCGAGGCGCGGGTTGTCGTGATCACCGGGGCAGGGCGCGCTTTCTGTTCAGGGCAGGATCTTGGGGATGGCGGCAACGCGGCCAGTATTGATCTGGAACGCACTTTGCGGGACGAATATGTCCCGATGCTGAAATCGATCATCGACTGTCCGGTCCCTGTAATCTCGGTCGTAAATGGCGTGGCGGCAGGTGCAGGTGCGAACCTCGCGCTCGCCGCTGATGTCGTCATCGCGACAGAGAGTGCTGTGTTCATGCAGGCGTTCACGCGCATTGGACTTATTCCGGATGCCGGTGGAACCTATTGGCTTCCGCGCCAGATGGGGTTTGCCAAAGCCATGGGAGCCTCCCTGTTCGCCGAAAAGATCACGGCGCGTCAGGCTTCAGATTGGGGTATGATCTGGGAAGCTGTGCCAGATGAGATGTTCGAGACCGTCTGGAAGGCACGGGCCAAACAACTGGCAGAAGGTCCGACCCAAGCCTACATGAATGTCAAACAGGCGCTGCGCGAAAGCTTTAGCAACGATTTGGATGAGCAACTCGCGCTGGAAGCAAAACTACAAGGACGCTGCGGTCAGACCCGTGATTTTCAGGAAGGTGTGCTCGCGTTTCTTGAGAAACGTCCGGCAAGTTTCGAAGGGCGCTAGCTGCGCCCACGCTTCTCGAAACGCGGGAGCATGGCCGAAAAGTCCATGTCTCCCATACCCTCTGCTTCAACGAATTGCTGATAGAGCGCCATTGCATGCGCCCCCATGGGCGTGTCAGCGTCGGCGCCTTCTGCAGCCTGCTGGCTGAGACGAAGGTCTTTGAGCATCAGTGCAGATGCAAACCCGGGTTTATAATCATTGTCCGAAGGGCTTTGCGGTCCGACGCCGGGCGCGGGGCAATAGGCGTTCATGGTCCAGCTGTAGCCTGACGAGGTTGAGACCACGTCGAACATCGCTTGACGGTCGAGGCCCAGTTTGTCCGCCAGCGCGAAGGCCTCGCAGGTTGCGATCATGGTGACGCCAAGGATCATATTGTTGCAGATTTTGGCCGCCTGACCATTGCCCGCAGGACCGCAATGTACGTGCTTTTGGCCCATGATCTCAAAAAGCGGCGCCGCAATTTCAACGCCCTCTTCTGGTCCGCCCACCATAAAGGTCAGTGTTCCGGCATTCGCTCCGCCTGTTCCGCCTGAGACCGGTGCGTCGAGCGGCAATACCTCTGCAGCAGAAGCCTGATCTGCCACGGCGCGCGCGCTTTCGACATCCACAGTCGAGCAATCCAGCAAAACCGCACCGGGGTGCATCGCGGGCAGGACTTCGTTGGCCACGTTGCGCAGAATAGACCCGTTCGGCAGCATTGTGATGACGACCTCGGCACCTTTGGCCGCGTCCGCGCCGTTTTCGGCAATGCTCACGCCCTCTGGCTGAACGCCTGTGACATCGAAGCCAACAACTTCGTGTCCGGCTTTGGCGAGGTTTACCGCCATCGGGGCGCCCATATTACCCAATCCGATGAAACCGATCTTCATGGCTTTTCCTCCGTCTCAAATTTCAGGTCGTCTTCCCCAAGGGGCTTCAGCATTGCAGATACATCGGCTGGTTGCACAGCCTTTGGCCCGTCATGTGCCCATTTCGGAGAGCGGTCTTTGTCGATGATCGCAGCCCGAATGCCTTCCACGAAATCTCCCTGTTCCGCGGCGCGCCATACATAGCGAAATTCCTGAAAGAGCGCTTTGTGAATGTCTTTTTCAACGCGCGCGCGCCGGATCATCGCAAGCGCGCACGCGGTTGCCAGCGGGGCGTTGCGGTTCAGCGCTTTCAGTGCATTCTGGGCGATTTCATCCGTTTCGCTTTCGAGCCGTGACACGATATCCCCCAAGGTCTCACCCTGAAAATATCTCCGGATGGTTTCGGATTGGGCCTCCAGCGGGCTCTGTGGGGCTGAGTGTGCGGCGTTTGTCAGTCGATGCACATCGCCCGTACTTGTCAGGGCGTCGATTACCTCAGTCCACTGTTCGACAGGCACAAAATGATCTGCAAATCCGACAAGGATGGCATCCCCGGGCCCCATGCGCGTTGCGGTCAGGCCAAGGTATTCTCCGAGGCGCCCTGGCGCGCGTCCCAAAAGATACGTGCCGCCGACATCAGGGATTAGGCCAATGCTCACCTCTGGCATTGCGATCTTGCTGCTTTCACAGACCACACGGTGGGACGCATGGCATCCGACGCCGACGCCGCCTCCCATCGTGAACCCTTGTAGAAAGCTGACAACAGGCTTGGGATAGGTCGCAATGACTGCGTTCATGCGATATTCGTCGCGCCAGAACTTGCGACCATAGCTATAGTCGCCCGCTTTTCCGGTTTCATACATATCGACAATGTCGCCACCAGAACAAAACGCCCTGTCGCCGGCCGCGTCGATCACCACAAGGTTCACATCATCCTCAAAACGCCACTCAGCCAAAATCGCATCGATCCTGAGAATCATGTCATAGGTCAGGGCGTTTAGTGCGTCGGGCCGGTTCAACGTTATCCGGCCCGCGCGGCCTTCCTTGCGGATCAGAATATCACCGCTCATGTCAGGCCTTCATCATCGAACGCGCAACAATCACGCGCATGATCTCATTGGTTCCTTCAAGAATCTGGTGCACCCGGAGATCGCGTACGATTTTCTCTATGCCGTAATCCGCAAGATAGCCGTAGCCTCCATGCAGTTGCAGGCATTGATCGGCCACGCGACTGCCCGCTTCGGTCACGAATTTCTTAGCCATCGCGCAGTGTGTGGACGCATCTGGCGCCCCATTATCGAGCTTCCAAGCTGCCTGGCGCAGAAAGACGCGGGCGGCTTGCAGCTCGATCTCCATATCCGCTAGGCGGAACTGCAGCGCCTGGAACTGGTCGATCGGTTTTCCGAAAGCCTTGCGCTCGGACATATAGGCTTGGGTTGCATCCAACGCCGCCTGAGCTGCGCCCAAAGAACACGCGGCGATGTTCAGGCGTCCCCCATCCAGTCCCGCCATGGCGTATTTGAAGCCGCTGCCTTCTTCGCCAAGCAGATTCTCAATGGGGCTCACGCAATCGTCCATCTGAACCTGTCGCGTCGGCTGGTTGCGCCAGCCCATCTTGTCTTCAAGGCCCCCAAAGGACAGACCCTGCGCGCCATCCTCGACCAGAATGGCGGAGATTCCACGTGGTGTGTCATCACCCGTTCGGCACATCACGATATAAGCGTCCGAATAGCCGCCACCGGAAATAAATGCCTTTGTTCCAGTAAGGTGCCAGCCGTCGTTCATCTTGGTGGCCCTTGTTTTCAGAGCTGCTGCGTCGCTGCCCGATCCCGGTTCAGTCAGGCAATAGGATAAAACGGTCTCCATGCTGAGCGCAGTTGGTAAGATGCGTTCTTTCAGCTCTTCGGATCCGTGGGCGTCGATCATGTAGGCGACCATGTTGTGGATCGATAAAAAGGCCGAGACCGACGCGCATGACATTGCCAAAGCCTCAAACACCAACGTCGCTTCAAGACGTGACAAACCAGATCCGCCGGAGTTTTCCGACACGTAAAGCCCGCCAAATCCCAGTTCCGCGATGCGCGGCCAGAGTGTTTTTGGAATTTCGCCAGCGACATCCCAGTCGCGCGCAAAAGGGGCAACGTGTTCTTGCCCCCAATCGTGCGCCATATCGAAGATCGCCGTCTGTTCTTCGGTCATCGCAAAGTCCATCCACGCCTCCCAACGTAATTGAACAATTGTTCACTTTTTGAAGCCCCGCGCGTTGTGACGCAAGGCGTAATTGGTCACAGGTCTACGTGATATTCCTCGATCAGGTGTGCGACCACGTTTTTGAGTGCCGCATCCCGGTCCTCGCCCTTATCCATTGCGGATCTGAAAACCTTTCGCTGTCTGTCTGCAGATGAACCGTCGGCCATGCGTGCCCGCAACGCATGAAGTTCATCGGCGCACCCAAGGCATTCGGCATCTTCTGTGACCAGATCGATCAATTCATCAATCAGCTGATCCATGGGAATGATCTCATGAGTGCCAAAATCAATGAGCCCTTCGCCGCATCCGTATCGCAGCGCGCGCCACCTGTTTTCTTCGATCAGGAAGCGGTCATAGGCGCGCCAACTCAGGTTTTGAGCGCGCAAGCGCCACATCATGCGCGTGACGCATTGCACCATGGCTGCGAGACCAAGTGTTTGTTCCATCCGAGGGGAGACATCGCAGATGCGCGTCTCAAGTGTTGGGAACTTGTGGCTGGGCCGAAGGTCCCACCAGATTTTCGTGGTGTCCTCGATAATTCCCAGATCGATCAAGGTGCCTGTAGTGCGTTCATAGTCACTCCAAGATGAAAACTGCGGCGGTAAGCCTGTGCGCGGCAGGTTGTCGAAGACTGTCATACGGTAGCTCGCCAATCGCGTGTCTTGGCCTTGCCAGAAAGGCGAGGATGTCGACAGTGCCAGCAGATGTGGCAGGATATACCGGAACTGGTTCATCAGATCGATGCGAAGCCCATCATCTTCGATCCCGATATGTACATGCATTCCGCAGATGAGCATACGCCGCGCAACTCCACCCAACGCACGTTCAAGGTCGTTATATCTTGCCTTGTCAGTATGGTGCTGGTCTTTCCAATCGGAAAAGGGATGGCAGGATACAGCGATTGGGGCGAGGTTATGCTCGGCAGCCTTCTGTGCCACAGTGCTGCGCAGGCGCTTCAAGTCGTCTCGGGCCTCGGAAATATTTGCGCAAATCCCGGTCCCAATCTCGACCTGGCAGGCGAGAAACTCTGGGCTTACGCGTCCTTCCAGAGCCGCGGCGCAGTCTTCAATCAGTCCTTCAGGAGCCTCGGCAAGGTCATAAGTGTCTTTGTCAACGAGGAGGTATTCTTCCTCGATACCCATGGTGAAGCTGGGGGTCTTTATCGCCATGAGTTCAGCAAACCTGCATTGGCTGGATTTGCCAAGACAAAATACCGGCTCGTGCGCGTGAAGCCGCCGCATTCACGCTTCTGCAGAGGGAACTACAGACCTTTTGGGTTATGCGGAACCAACAGCGCTAAAGCCTTAATGCGCGGCGGATTTTCCAAACGCTCCGGACGCGGCATTTACGACAGGTAGAAGCACAAGACCCACAACCAGTCCAAGCACGCCATCGATTGCAGCCTTCACGAACCACTTGGCAAAGCCTTCTATGGCGACGAGATTATGCGCCACTGACTCGGCAACGCCATCGATCGCATGTTCCAGTCCCGCGTAACCCATCTGCGCCAGCGAATGCACGATGATTGAACCGCCCACCCAAAGCATGGCGGCGGTGCCGACGATCATCAGAAGACGCATGAAACCCGGCATGCCGCGAACGATGCCGCGTCCGATGGCACGCATGAACCCAGTTGCGCTTTCCGCAGCCATATGAAGGCCAACGTCATCGGCCTTCACGATCAAGGCAACGGCTCCGTAGACCATCGCCGTAATCCCAACCGCGACCACCGCAAGGACAGCCGCCTGCATGTAGATATTGGACGGGGGCAGGGCAGCCAGTGCGATCGTCATGATCTCTGCTGACAGGATAAAGTCTGTCTTGATTGCGCCAGCAACCTTCTGCTCTTCGAGATGGGCAGCGTCTTTGACCTTCTCGTCTAGCGGTGTCTCGATATGCTCAGGCGGGTTGAGCCAATGGGCAACTTTATGTGCGCCCTCGTAGCATAAATACCCCCCACCTAGCATAAGAAGCGGCGCTATCGCCCAGGGTGCGAAAGCTGACAAAAGCAGCGCGACGGGAAGCAATATCAGAAGTTTGTTCAGGATCGACGCGCGGGCAATCTTCCAAACAATGGGCAGTTCGCGCGCAGGCGCAAATCCTTGCACATATTTCGGCGTCACCGCTGCATCGTCAATGACAGCGCCTGCCGCCTTCGCGCCGGCCTTGGTGGCTTGAGCGACAACATCGTCCACTGAGGCAGCCGCGACTTTTGCGATTGCCGCAACGTCGTCGAGAAGGGCCAGAAGTCCACTCATGTTTGTCTCCAATTCCGGGTGAGTCGCACTCTAGCGATGCGAATTTGCTCGGCAAGTCGCAACAGTGCAGATGGTGTTAGCGCAGACGTTAGCGCAAACCCTGCCCGGTTCGTGACATTTTGCGCTAACAGTTTGATGCTGCGGCTTTCTTTGTAAATGATATAGTCTTAAAGCCGCTCCATAACGCGGGCTATTCTGCGAGGAGATTTTGCAATGACCGTCACTGTCGGCATTAATGGTTTTGGGCGGATCGGGCGTTGTACGCTGGCGCATATCACCGAAGCTGCGCGCAATGATGTTCAGGTTGTTGCCATCAATGCGACGGGACCGATCGATACAAATGCGCACCTGCTTAAATACGATAGCGTCCACGGCCGGTTCGGTGGCGAGGTTCGCGTCAGTGGCGACACGATAGATTTGGGCCGCGGTCCGATGAAGGTGCATTCAACTTATGACCCGACCGAGATTAATTGGGGCGGCGTTGATGTGGTTCTTGAATGCACGGGCAAATTCAACGCACGCGATAAAGCCGCGGTTCACCTGAACCAGAATGCCAAACGGGTTTTGGTGTCTGCTCCGGCGACAAACGCAGATAAAACCATCGTGTATGGTGTGAACCATCGAAGCCTGACGACAGAAGATCACGTGGTGTCAAATGCGTCCTGCACCACAAATTGCCTCGCTCCGCTGGCTAAGGTCTTGCACGAAGGCATCGGTATCGAACGCGGTATGATGACGACAATCCACAGCTACACGGGCGATCAACCGACACTGGACCGTCGCCATAAGGACCTGTACCGGGCACGTGCTGCCGCGATGGCAATGATCCCAACTTCAACGGGCGCTGCAAAGGCCATCGGCGAGGTGATCCCTGAATTATCTGGTAAACTCGATGGGACGGCTTTGCGTGTGCCGACCCCGAATGTCAGCGCCGTGGATCTGACCTTTGAAGCCAGTCGCGATGTCAGCGTTGCTGAGGTGAATGCTATTGTTCAGGAAGCGGCCAATGGGCATATCGGGTCCGTTCTGGCCTATGACCCAGAGCCCAAGGTTTCAATCGACTTCAATCACACCCAACAGTCTTGCATTTTTGCGCCGGATCAGACCAAGGTCGTGGGCGGGCGCACGGTGCGTGTGCTGGCTTGGTATGATAATGAGTGGGGGTTCTCCTGCCGTATGGCCGATGTCGCTGGGGCGATGGGACGCTTGATTTAATCCGGGTCACGCGGCTCGCACTGGACGACATGACCAATCAGATCGCCATCGGACTTGCCTTAATTATCCTTGCCGTGATCGGCTGGGATATTTTCCTCAATGATGCATTTTGGGTCACGACTTGGGCGAAACGGCTCTTTTTGATTATCGAATGGGCGCGTTTTTGGGGCTGAGGCTTCTTGTGGGGCACAAATTCATCCTCCAGAGATTGACCTGAGGGCCAAAATCGTTGATGTCAGCCGCAACTTGCGTTGTTAGCGCTAGCATTTACTACGTACAGCACGATTGGGAGAGGCATCATGGCCGTCAAAGTGGCAATCAACGGATTTGGGCGTATTGGTCGCAACGTACTTCGCGCATTGGCTGAGCAAGGCCGTGACGATATCGAAGTGGTCGCGATCAACGATCTTGGTCCGGTTGAGACCAATGCACATCTGTTCCGCTTTGACTCGGTGCATGGTCGCTTCAACGGTACTGTCACGACCACCGAAAATTCCATCGATATCGGACGCGGACCAATCGCGGTGACGGCCATTCGCAATCCGGCTGAATTGCCGTGGGGCGATATCGACATCGTGCTGGAGTGTACCGGTATCTTCACCGCGCGTGACAAGGCGGCCATCCACCTGGAGAACGGCGCAAGCCGTGTTCTTGTTTCTGCGCCCGGCGCGAATGCTGACAAAACCATCGTCTACGGTGTGAACCATGATGTTCTCAGCGCGGATGATGTGATCGTTTCAAACGCGTCTTGCACCACCAACTGCCTCTCGCCGGTAGCCAAGGTATTGAATGACGCCATTGGGATTACCAAGGGCTTCATGACCACAATTCACAGCTATACCGGCGATCAGCCCACTTTGGATACAATGCACTCGGATCTCTATCGAGCGCGCGCCGCCGCGATGAGCATGATCCCAACCTCCACAGGGGCTGCGAAGGCTGTGGGCCTTGTTCTGCCAGAGCTCGCTGGAAAGCTTGATGGGGTCGCCATCCGTGTTCCGACGCCAAATGTTTCTGTGGTTGATCTGACGTTTGAGGCTGCCCGCGAAACAACGGTTGAGGAAATCAACACAGCGGTCCACGCGGCTGCTGCAGGACCTCTTAAGGGCGTTTTGGGCGTGACGGATGACAAGCTGGTGTCAATGGACTTCAACCACGACGCCCATTCTTCGATTTTTGCAACCGATCAGACCAAGGTCATGGAAGGCACCATGTGCCGCATCCTCAGCTGGTATGACAACGAATGGGGTTTTTCAAACCGCATGCTGGATACTGCCGTCGCGATGGGAAAATACCTGTAATTCTGCTTTAAAAAAACGGTAGAACAAAGAAGGGCGCCAGTGGTGCCCTTTTGCTGTTTTAGTCATATATTTGCACATATTGCTGCATTGCAGCAGGCGCATGACGGCCTTGTCCAAATGCGCGTTGTCCTTACTGCAAACGCGAACGATATGAGACACGTTGACGTCATCAAGACGACCCAAAACGGTTTCCAAACTCAGCGTTTCAAACGCATTTCTGCCAGCTTGAAAGGACCGGCGCCATGACTGCTATTGTCAATTCTCTCTTCAATGCCGCTCAGAAGCGGATCGCCTTTAACCGCACTGTGGCTGAAATCGAAGCCATGCCACGCGATGTGGCACACGATCTGGGAATTTTCCGTGAAGACGCCTCGCTAATTGCGCATGCGGCGGTCTACGAAGGCGACACAGACGCTAGCGCATTTCGCTCTCAGTAGGGCGCTTATGCGTGTCCTAAGGTCTAGGCTTTAGGAAACCGATCGGCCAGCGCGTCATTGACGGCAGGTGTCACGAATTGTGACACATCTCCGCCGAGGCGCGCTATTTCTTTGACCAGCTTCGAGGCAATCGCCTGATGCTCAGCCTCAGCCATCAGAAACACGGTTTCGATGCTGTCATCCAGCCGTCGATTCATCCCAACCATCTGAAATTCGTACTCAAAATCTGCAACAGCGCGAAGGCCGCGGATGATAATGCTTGCCCCAACATCGCGCGCGCAATCGATCAGAAGATTTTCAAACGGGTGCGCGATAATCTCAACACCTGTTTGCGCCCTGAGTTCCGCGCATTCGGCTTCAAGCATGGCGACGCGATCTTCCAGAGAAAACAATGGTCCCTTGTCACGATTGATCGCAACGCCGATGACAAGTTTGTCGACCAGTTGGGTCGCTCGGCGAATAATGTCGATATGGCCCAAGGTAACCGGGTCAAATGTTCCCGGATACAATCCTATGCGCATGTAATTAGGTCCCTTTGATTGGGGTCATTGAGAGGCAAGCAATAAAATTGCGGTCCGAATTGCAAGCACCTTGGCTTCGTGTGCGGCGAAAGGTCAGGCGCGGGTCTAGTGACCCATGATCATGCCTTCCAGCGCTTCTTTTTCCATTGCGAGTTGTGACAATTGCGCTTTCACCACATCGCCCAGTGTAATCAACCCTACCATCTCGCCCTTTTCAACAACTGGCATGTGGCGGAAACGGCCCTCTGTCATGGTTTTCAGCACGCTGTCGGCATCATCGTTTAGAAGACAGACTTTAATCTCGGAGGTCATCATGTTCTCGACAAGATCGGAAAGGCATGCGGCACCCCGTTTGCCAATTTCCCTGACAATATCGCGTTCCGACAGAATGCCCGCCACTTGTTTGCCGTCCTCCGAAATAATCACGGTGCCGATGCGTCGTTGCGAGAGTACCTCGGCGGCTTGACTGATGCGCGTTCCGGGTTTGACCGATACCACGCCGTCGGTGCCTTTTGATTTCAGGATTTGTGTAACGAGCATCTTCTGACCTCCGGCGAAATTTAATTGTAAACTCAGGCTGACAATTCGTTACCCCATCTGTCAAGCAACAGCTTCTAATCGCGCTGTTTCTCGTCTCAAACCGTCACTCAAAAGATCGGCAACACGGGCCAGTCGGCTGTCTACTGCTGCCTGATCTCCCGGACGCAAAAGATAATACGCCCGTTTCAGAGAGATTTCGTGCGACAGGATTTTGGTAAGCCCAGGTGCGGAAGATAGTGCGAAGTCATGCACCATGCCGATTCCAGCGCCTTGCTGAAGAAGTTGCAGCTGGACGATAACTGAATTGGACGACAAGGACGGGCGATCCGGTCCCAATTCCTGTGCATAGTCGAGACCAGAGTCAAAGATCATATCCGGGATGTATCCAACCATTGGATGGTTCTGCAGATCTGCTCGCGTCGTGATCGGCCTACAGGTCTCCAGGTAGGTCTGGCTTGCTGCAAGGTGAAGATAATACTCTGTGATTTTGCGGACCACCACACGACCTTGTGTGGGAGGGGTCACCGCAATTGCCAGATCAGCTTCGCGCCGTGAAAGATTGAACACGCGCGGTAAGGCTACGATCTGCAATTCCAGCTCGGGATGGGCGTGCGCAATCTGAGTGCACACTTGCGGCAGCAAATAGGTGGCGCAACCATCAGGCGCACCGATCCGCACTTGTCCACGCAGTCTGTCGCCTGGTCCGGAAAGTCCTGCGAGGCTTGCCGCAATTTCTGTCTCCACGCGCTCAGCATGGGCCATCAAACGTGTACCAGCCTCGGTTAACGCGTAACCTTGGGCGGAGCGCAGAAACAGGGCATTGCCCAACTGCGTTTCAAGCCGGGAAACCCGGCGACCGACGGTGGCTGGATCTATGCGCAAGCTTCTGCCCGCAGAGGACAGGCTTTCTCCCCGGGCAACGGCTAAGAATACCTTGAGATCATCCCATTGCATCTCACATCTCTGCCACAGCTTTGCAAAAACGCAAAGCTACTTTGGATAAATACCTCTGTTTTTGCAAAGTACGAAGGAGTAGGGTTTGTGCAAACCGAAATCTGGAGGATGCAGATGCAAGAGCTAACCCACTACATTAATGGCGCAATGGTCGAAGGGACCTCTGGCAGATTTGCCGATGTGTATAATCCCGCATTGGGCGAAGTTCAGGCACAGGTGCCACTGGCATCAAAAGCTGAACTTGACGCAGCTGTCGCTGCCGCAGCAGCAGCCCAGCCCGCTTGGGCTGCCACCAACCCACAAAAGCGCGCGCGCATTTTGATGAAGTTCGTTGATCTGTTGAACCGCGATATGGACAAGCTTGCAGAAGCGCTTTCGCGTGAGCATGGGAAGACTTTGCCTGATGCGAAGGGGGATGTGCAGCGCGGGCTGGAAGTGGTCGAATTTTGCATTGGGGCCCCGCACCTGCTGAAGGGCGAGTTCACCGATAGTGCGGGCCCAGGCATTGATATGTATTCGATGCGTCAGGCGCTCGGCGTCGTTGCAGGGATCACGCCGTTTAACTTCCCGGCAATGATCCCAATGTGGAAGTTCGCTCCGGCATTGGCGTGCGGCAACGCATTTATCCTTAAGCCGTCTGAGCGTGACCCGTCGGTTCCATTAATGCTGGCCGAATTGATGACGGAAGCAGGTCTGCCTGATGGTGTTCTGCAGGTGGTCAATGGCGACAAGGAAGCGGTTGACGCGATCCTCGACAATGAGACAGTCCAAGCCGTTGGCTTCGTGGGGTCCACCCCGATCGCGGCATATATCTACGAACGCGGATGCGCGAACGGAAAGCGTGTTCAGTGTTTTGGTGGCGCAAAAAACCACATGATCATCATGCCAGATGCGGACATGGATCAGGCCGCAGATGCGCTTGTCGGCGCTGGTTATGGCGCAGCAGGTGAACGTTGCATGGCGATCTCGGTTGCCGTTCCGGTTGGGGATGAAACGGCAGATCGTCTGATCGAGAAACTGATCCCGCGCGTAGAAGCCCTCAAGGTTGGTCCTTACACGGCAGGCGATGACGTTGACTATGGCCCCGTCGTAACAGGGGCGGCCAAGGCCAATATTGAACGGCTCGTTCAGTCCGGCGTGGACCAAGGGGCGACACTTGCGGTGGACGGACGTGACTATTCGCTTCAGGGCTATGAAGACGGCTATTTCGTCGGTCCGCATCTGTTCGACAATGTGACCAAGGACATGGATATCTACAAAACCGAAATTTTCGGTCCCGTTTTGTCCACTGTGCGCGCGCAGTCCTACGAAGAGGCCATCGGTCTTGCGATGGACCACGAATACGGAAACGGTACAGCGATCTTTACCCGTGACGGCGACACCGCGCGTGACTTTGCCAAGCGCATCAACATCGGGATGGTCGGGATCAACGTGCCAATTCCAGTGCCACTGGCGTATCACACCTTCGGTGGCTGGAAGAAATCAGGCTTTGGTGATCTGAACCAGCACGGGCCGGACGCGTTCAAGTTCTACACGCGCACCAAAACAGTGACCGCGCGCTGGCCTTCTGGCATAAAAGAGGGCGGTGAATTCTCGATCCCGGTTATGGAATAAGAAATTATGGAATAAGAAATTCGGGGCGCATCAATGATGCGCTCCCATTTAAAACAATCTATTGTTATATATTGGTGTTAGATTGTGTGCGATATCATAATCGCCATGTAAAAAAAATAACCCTAAGATCACGCTCCTGACAGCACTGACTTGATGTTCCGAGTATGTAATTTGCATCGTCATTGGAGATTTCGTAAGCCACCGTGCTAGACGAGTATCATTCGTCAGTGAAACGTCTATTTTATTATATTAAGTTCAACGCCTTATGAGCATAATATCAACATAATTGAGTTAATTACCTATAGTTAAATAAAAATATATAACCTAATATATAAATAAACTATATATCGAAAGATATAGAATAAACCTAAAAGGTACCGTAATATTAGTGTCTGAGGTATTGACGCCATTGATTGATGAAGGTCTTGATGTAATCGATAATCTTATTAAAACTATAAACGTTAAGATCTACGCGGCTGGAAATAGCGATTTTTTTATAGGTAGATGTTTGCACGTGTAGATCTGAAAACGTTTATTATATTTAGATATGGTAATACGATATGTCAGGTAAAATCTTAATCGTCGATGATCATCTGCTTGTAGCAGAAACCCTTAGTGCTTTTCTAAAAAGTATTAACTATAAAGTGGTTTTTGCTACTAATTTATTTGATGCTCGAAGCATATTATATAAAGACGGGAGTTTTGATATTGTACTCCTTGACCTGAGGCTACCACACTTCATAACGATTAAAGAGATTGAGAGTATTGTAGTAGCTGCGAAAAGCGCGAAGGTCCTGTTATTTTCTGCCCATGCAGATAAGCAAACTTTCGTGCGCGCTATCGAGGTAGGCGCGCGTGGTCTTGTTCCAAAAACATTGTCTCTTGCGTCACTTCAAGGTGTTTTAGACCTGGTAGAAGGTGGGCAACTATTTTTTCCTGCCGAATTCGCAGAAAGGGCTTTGCAGAAGAACGATACTATACTTTCCGATGTTGAGTTGTTTGTTCTCCGGGAGATTTCATTTGGACTTACTAATAAGCAGATCGCTGCTGATTTGAATATTAGTGAGTCTTCAGTGAAGATGCACATGCGCATGATTTGTAAGAAGCTAGGGGCTAAGAATAGGGCCCATGCTGTGGCTTTGTTGAAAAAATCGGGTGAAGAGCGGTCTTCCGCTTTCCCTCGACAGACTTATTCTACGGGTTCTGTAGTGGATATGACAAAAGCTGTGTAACGGTTTAGAGCGGCGATGCGGCTTGGATTTCCGCGAGACCTATCGTATCGGGCGAAGTCCCGCGCCATGCGGGCCTAGCCTAGCCGTTTAACACAATGCACGGCTCGCGTAGCTTCGGCGGTGGTAACCATTCCATCGCCGACACAGGGTGAGGCGGAGGTACCTTATCGCCTTGGTTCCGGGCAATAGCCCCGTTGCTGGTAGGCTTCCATGGCTTGGCATTCTTGCGTGGGGGTACGGCGGCGTTGGCATTCCGCTCGGCAATCGCGTCATGGCATTTGCGCGTGTCGTAAGCCCCGTCAGCGTTGACCGATTCAATGTCCTGATCGGGCGGAACTTGCTTCAGCAGATTAGGCGGCATGGGCACATCACCGATGTCGCTGGTGGTGACCTTGACCGCCCGAACCTCCAGTGTTTCTTCATCGATCCCTATGTGTATCTTGCGCCAGATACGCCGCTTCTGGCTACCATGCTTGCGCGCGTTCCACTCGCCTTCGCCCTCTGCCTTGATCCCCGTACTGTCAATCAGAGGGGTCAGAGGGCCAGTCCCACCGCGATAGGGGATGGCGACGCCCAGCGTC
>JAEPNN010000025.1 GCA_017643385.1 Dinoroseobacter sp. | reverse complement strand
GATGGAGTTCTCGGACGGGGTGGTTTGGAGTGCCGCAGATATCGCGGCGAACACGAAGACGAACGGGACCAGCGGGAATGATACCATCATCGCCTCAGAAGCCGATGACAACAACTACGGCTATGCTGGCGACGACACGCTCAAGGGGGGTGACGGAGACGACGCACTGAACGGTGGTGCAGGGAACGACATCCTTATCGGTGGAACAGGTGCTGATACGTTCATTTTCGAAGATGGGTTTGGCAACGACACGATTGCGGATTTTGACCCGAACGAAGCAGGCGAAGCGATTGATCTCGCGGGGGTATCCAGCATCGTCGACTATGCCGACTTGACCAGCAATCATCTGAGCCAGGTTGGTTCAGATGTGGTTATCGACGACCTGTTGGGCAATACGGTTTTGCTGCAGAACACTCTAATTGCATTGCTTCAAGACAGCGATTTCATATTCTGATGCTGATCGAACCATTTCCCCAGATATGTGAGCCGCAATTTCGTGCCAGCTAGCAATTCCACAACCAGTTTTGCCTCTACAGGCCGTTCGCTTTTGGTTTCTGTCTTTCTCTTCAGCGTGTTTGTGAACCTGCTGATGCTGACGGGGCCGCTTTATATGTTGCAGGTCTATGACCGGGTGCTTGCCTCGCGCTCGGAGGAGACGCTTGTTGCGCTTACGGTGTTGGTGCTGGGGCTTTATCTCATCATGGGCGTGCTGGACTATGCGCGCGCGCAGTTGATGATGCGGTTTTCTGTGCGGTTTCGCAGTCGTCTCGATAAAGAGGTGTTCGACGCTGTTCTGACGCAGTCTCTTGTCCCCCAAAAGCGCACTGAGGCAGCAACAGGGCTGCGCCAGCTCGATGCGGTGCAAGGCGCGCTCAGTGCTCCTGTGATGCTTGCGCTTTTTGACATGCCCTGGACGCCCTTGTTCGTTGCCGCGATCTTCGTGTTTCACCCGCTCTTGGGCTGGATGGCCGTTGCGGGTGGTACCGCGCTTATCGCGGTGACGCTTCTCAACAACTGGCTGACCCGGGCTAAGGTTCTTGAAGCCCAGCAGAAGTCGCAATCGGCCCATGTCTTTGCAGATCAAACGCGCCTCTCCAGTGAGATCGTACGTTCGCAAGGCATGTCGGAGGCGATGACCGAGCGCTGGCTGCATGTTCAAAACGACGCTCTGGCCCATAGTGCGCAGGCGAGCGGCCTCACTGGCGGTTTCACGGCCTTCACCAAATCCTTCCGTCTTCTACTGCAGTCGGCAATGTTGGGTTTGGGGGCGTGGCTGGTACTGCAAAATGAGCTTACTGCAGGGGCGATGATCGCAGGAACAATCCTGCTGGGGCGGGCGCTGGCGCCAATTGAGCAAACTCTGGGTCAGTGGCCAGTCATTCAGCGCGCGCGTGAAGGCTGGCGAGGGTTGAAGGATCTCCTTGCGGCGCGTCCTGCGCACCAGGCCACGACTGTCCTGCCAACGCCTGAGGCCAGGCTTCAGTTCAGTGGCGTAAGTGTGTACGCACCTGGTGCCAAAAAACCGACGCTTGCTGCGATCAGTTTCCAACTCCAACCCGGTACTGTCCTTGGTGTCATCGGCAACAGTGGCATGGGCAAAACCACATTGGCCAAGGCAATTGTCGGACTTGTGCCGCCGTTCTCTGGAGAGATCCGCTTTGGAGGTGCAACGCTTGATCAATACGATCCCGACCAGCTTGGCCATCTGATCGGCTATCTGCCCCAGAACGTCACGCTCTTTGGCGGCACGGTTGCCGAGAACATTGCGCGTATGTCCGCAGCACCTGACGAGGCCAAAGTGTTTGAGGCTGCCAAACGTGCCAATGCCCACGAGATGATCCTTCAATTGCCCGAGGGCTATCAGACCCAGCTTCACGGTAATGACAGCCAACTCTCTGGCGGGCAAAAGCAGCGTCTGGCTTTGGCGCGCGCGCTCTATGGTGACCCGATCCTGCTGGTGCTCGATGAACCGAACTCAGCGCTTGATTATGAGGGAACCTTGGCGCTCAACCAGACCATACGGGACTTCAAGGCCAGCGATCGTTCCGTCATCATCATGACCCATCGTCCCCAAGCCATTGCAGAGGCCGATCGGATCATCGTGATGGAGCAGGGGCGCATCAAAACAGATGGTCCCCGCGATGAAGTGCTCAAAGCCATGCTTAAGAACGCCAATGACATCCAGCGTGTCATCGCTGCGGGAGGGGCGTGAGATGCAGGAAAGCCCGGAAGCCACGGTCAACCGTCTGGCCAAAGCCCGTCGCCCCATCGTGATGGGCCTTGTGGCGATTTTGGTGTTGGTGGGAGGTATTGGCACCTGGAGCGTGCAGTCGCGCATTGCAGGCGCCGTGATCGCCTCAGGTCTGATCCAGGTCGAGAACAAACAACAAGTCATCCAGCATCCTCAAGGCGGGGTGGTTGGAGAGATCCTTGCGCGTGACGGCGATCATGTTGAAGCAGGCGATCCAGTGCTGCGCCTCGATGATACGCTTCTACGCTCTGAGCTGGCCATCATCACGCGCCAACTAAATGAGATAAAAGCGCGTGCGGCACGACTTGAAGCCGAACGGGACACCAAGGGCGAGGTGGAGTTTGAGACAGCTTTGGCAGAAAGCGCCGCAAGTGATCCTGAAGTCCAAGACCTGATCGCAGGTCAAGTGCAGCTCTTTGAGGCGCGTAAGCTCGCGTTGCAACAAGAGGCCGCGCAGATCGATCAGCAGATTACCCAAACCGGTGAGCAGATCGTCGGGGTGCAAGCACAGCTCAACTCCATAGAACGCCAAACCTCACTGGTTGCGGACGAGCTGGTCGATCTGCGTTCGCTTTTGGAACGGGGGCTTGCGCAGGCCTCTCGTGTCACCGCCTTGGAACGTGAAGAGGCGCGTTTGTTAGGCGAGGCAGGGCAACTCCATGCGCAAACCGCCCAGCTTGAGACCTCCATCGCCGAGCTTGAGCTGCAAAAGCTCCGGCAAAGCACAGCGCGGCGTGAGGACGCCATCGCCCAGCTTCGCGACCTCTCCGTGCGCGAGATCGAACTTGCCGCGCAAGAACTCACCACGCGGGATTTGCTTTCCAAAATGGAGATCCGTTCGCCCGTAACCGGCGTGATCCTCGGCAGTCAGGTCTTTGCGTTGCAATCCGTGATCTCACCAGCCGCACCGATTATGTATGTTGTGCCGCTGGATCAGCCGCTGGTGGTCGCCGCACGGGTTGAGGCGATCCATATCAATCAGGTTCATGTGGGACAGGAAGCGGTTCTGCGGTTTGTCGCTTTCAACCAGCGCGAGACGCCAGAGATATTCGGGGCTGTGTCAAAGCTCTCACCAGATGCTTTCACAGACGAGGTGACAGGTATCAGCTACTATAAGGCGGAGCTCGTGCCGTATGCTGAGGAACTCGCGAAGCTCGAAGGACAGACACTGCTGCCCGGCATGCCCGTTGAGGCGTTTATTCGGTCGGAAGATCGTTCACCGCTGAGTTTCCTGACCGCACCGCTGGCAGGGTACTTCTATCGGGCGTTTCGGGAAGAGTAAGCGAGATTGGTGCAACAGCGATCTGACATGCGTTGCCCGCCCGCTATCTCTGGCTAACACCAATTCTCCGCGCCAACCGGCCTATGAACGCATCCACCAGCTCGCCGACCGCGCGCACCTCAAAATCTGTCTCGCGCCAATGCTCGAAGAGCTGCTGCACCTCGTCCTCGATGTGTTCTGCATCCGCTGATGGTGCGTAGATGGTTCCCCTGGGAACGTTCTGGCCCGCCTCGGCCCAAGCGGCGCGTGTTTGCTTCAGAAGCTCCCGTTTTGGCAAACGATTTGCCGCTAGTCTCAACTCGATAAAGGCGTCCTTCGAATAACGAAGGCTTGGGGGCAGGGTGGCATTAAGGCGGAACGCCTGCCAAGCTGACGCGCCTCGTTCTATAGCAGCTTCATCGCGCCGTCCGCTTGCGCGCGCGTCAAGTGCATCTTGGTAGATCCAGGCGACAACCGTCTGCTTGGCTGTCTGCATTGCTTTCAACGTAGCTTCACAACAGGGGCCATGGAATGTAACGCCGTCTTCCGGGCAGATCTCTATGTCCATGGGATGGGGCAGGGGGAACGAGACAGGGCTATCACTGGTTTGAGCGCGCTTTACGGCTTGGAGTTGGCGGGCTTTATATGCGCTCCAGAAGGCATTGCGTTCTTCGATCTCGCGCCGCTGGACGCGTTCTGCCTCGTCAAGAGCGGCTAAAGCCTGGCGTTGCGCATGAGGTGAGCCGCTCATTGCGGTTGCAAATTGCTTACGGCGCAGCGCTTCAGCTTTGCGCATCGTCACCGGTCCTTCAGGGGAGCGTGCAGTGACGGTTTCATTTGCGATCTTCAAGATCGTTCGCTGCCCCTCCGAAAGCGGTGGTGCTGCCGGGGGGGCGATTGGGGTGAGTCCATTTTGAGTTGCCCATCACACGCGCTCCCTCACGTCTGTAAAGCACGCGCCCGTTTGGACATGGATTGGCTCTACGCCCGTCTCGCGTTGGAAACGCGCCAGGATGGTGTCACACCATGTAGGCTCATACTCGATCAGATGAGCGACACGGCCTGCGTGCTCTGCCGCGATCAATGTGCTGCCGGATCCTCCAAATGGATCAAGCACCCGTTCTCCACGGCGCGTACAGTCTTTGATCGCGTCTTCGATCATCTTTGTGGGTTTGACCGTCGGGTGCATGTTGAGCGCTGCAGCGCGATCCGAGCCAAAAGCATTTGCGCCAGCATAGTCCCAGACATTGGTACGGTACCTGCCGGTCTCCCCAAGGCCAAAGGCGTTGGTATGCGCCGCAGTCCCGATCTTCCAAACAAAGACCAGTTCATGCTTTGAACGGTAGAAGCTACCCATGCCAGCGTTGGTCTTGTTCCAGATACAGAGGGTTTTCAGTTCTGAGAAGATCTTGTCACCCGCCATCATCATCTCGCGCATGTGTCTCCAATCCATGCACACAAAGGCAATTGCTCCGTTCTTGCAGGCTTGCGCCGCAGGTTGCAGACCTGCCTCCAGGAACGTTGTGAACTCGGCCTGGCTCATTTCACCCGAGGCAAAGGCGAACTCGGCATGATGATGCTGACCTTTGCCCAAGACATGGCCATTGATCGGGACATTGTAGGGGGGATCGGTGAAGATCAAATCTGCCACCTGTCCATTCATCAAGCGCAAGATGCCATCCGCGTCCCGCGCGTCCCCGCAAAGCAAACGATGCGGACCCAAGGCCCAGATGTCTCCCCGTTTTGTAACGACAGGTCCGTGAGTTGCCCCCAAATACTCGTCCGGGCTGTCATCTTGCGTGGACTGTGTTTGGGCCTCAAACAGATCGTCGATTTCAGCAATGGCAAAGCCTGTTAACTCAAGATCAAAGTCCAGTTCGATCAGTCCCTCAAACTCCAGCGCCAAAATATCCTGATCCCAGCCCGCGAGCTCTGCAAGTTTGTTGTCCGCGATAATGTAAGCTCGTCGTTCTGCCGCGCTGAGGTGGGCGATCTGCAGCACAGGTATCCGGGCCAAGCCCAACTGTTGCGCTGCAGCGACGCGGCCATGTCCAGCGATGATACCGTCTCTCTCATCAATCAGTACGGGGTTGGTGAAGCCGAATTGCCGGATACTGCTGGCGATTTGTTGGATTTGCTTGCGCGAATGTGCGCGCGCGTTGCCTTTATACGGAATAAGCTCAGATGGTGTGCGCCAATCGAGACGATCTGGTGCAATAACGTCAATGGATGCGTGGCTCGACATTGTTCTAGGTGCCCCGATTGTTGTGCCTGGGCGTCCTATTTTAAGTGTCAGCGCCGGAACGAGATACGAAAAGACGCAAAGTTCATGTCGATTGTTCTCGCCGCGTTTTATCTGTTTTGCCGCCGAAGGTCTGATTTAGCCTCACTAAGTGTTTAACACCCCCTTTAAAGGGTGTTCAATAATCCATGGGTTGTGCCGAGAGATGTAAAACAATCCAAGAAAGAAATTTGCCCGTGTCGTAACGGCCACTGCAATTCGTATTTGTGCCTTGGCTCTTGACGTGGTTTTCCCGGCTTTTTGCAAGAGCCAGATTTGACGAGCTGTCCTTGATATGAACGCCGAACGTTGAAACAGCACCACGATGGGTGGAAGCGACAACGCCTTTGCGTCGGTTTGTCGCCGCATCAAGACACGGTGAACCGTAATAGCACTGGCTTAGCGGTGCAATTTGCAGTCAAACGCGGAGTTATCCGGACAAACAGCAATCCCATCCGGACAAACAGCAATCCCATCCGGCAAAGGCAGTTTTTGCGCCACCGATCTTGAGATGGTCTTGCGAATGCGCGGCATCGAGAACCTTGTGATTTGCGGGATCACCACAGACGTTTGCGTCTCCACCACGATGCGCGAGGCCAATGATCGCGGGTTCGAATGCGTTGTGCTCGAAGACTGCTGTGGGGCAACTGATAAGGGTAACCACGACGCGGCTATCAAGATGGTCACAATGCAAGGCGGTGTCTTTGGCGCGGTGTCGGATAGTAAAACGCTGATTGCGGGCCTTGGCTAAATGCAAACCATCAAGGCGGACCCGTTTCCGTTT
>JAEPNN010000015.1 GCA_017643385.1 Dinoroseobacter sp. | reverse complement strand
GCGTTCCACTCGCCTTCGCCCTCTGCCTTGATCCCCGTACTGTCAATCAGAGGGGTCAGAGGGCCAGTCCCACCGCGATAGGGGATGGCGACGCCCAGCGTCTTCTGACGACGGCACAGAGTGCTGAAATCCGGCACCTCCGAGCTCAATCCTACCAACTTCAGCAAGCTCTCAACGAAGCCTGTCGTCTGCCGAAGTGGCATGCCGAAAAACACTTTCAGTGTCAGGCAGGCTGGGATCGAGGCGTCCCTAAATTGTTGTCGTCGACCGCGTTTGCCCGTCGACGGCGGCTCCCAGACCATCTGCGGATCAAACCAGATCGTCATCAACCACTGGCTCAGGCAGTACAATCACACCCGACCGCATCAAGCACTCAAAATGCGCCCACCAGTTCCTGAAACTTTATTAGAGAAACCCCTGATCAGTGGCCCAGAAATAGGGGGCTAGACAACTCATTTGTGCAACATGTATGGTCGCCCCTTGCGCAAGAGGAAATTTGAGAGCTGTTGTTGGTGCGTCACAGGGTGCTGACATGTATCCGGCCTCGTGTGCGGCGTCATACATGCCGCGGGCCCCGCAGGTCGGGTCCAGATCAAAGCCGCATGCTCGGCGGCACTCTGTTGCACACTGGGTCTCCCGATCCTGTCTCACGATTGTTGCGCCAAACTGCTCCTTGCCCTTTTCCGCTCCGACGTCCTCGCGACCGTTCGTAGACTTACGCTGTCACGGCCGGAGACTGGTAGACGCCACCGCGGACCATCAGAGCCCAAACGATGCGCGCCATTTTGTTTGCCAGTGCGACCCGAGCCAACATTGCGGGCTTGCGTGCCAGCAGATCTCCTAGCCATGTTCCGGGTTGTACTTCGCGATGGGTATGGCGTTTGATTATCACGCTGTTGGCGCCGATGATCAGCAGCCGCCTGAGAGACCGCTCACCCATCTTCGTCGTTGCGCCGAGGCGCTGCTTGCCACCGGTCGAGTGTTGCCTGGGCACCAACCCGAGCCAGGCCGCAAAATCACGTGCCTTACGGAACGTCTCAGGTGGCGGCGCAAGCGTCGCTAGGGCAGTGGCGATCAAGGGACCAATACCGGGCACTGTCATCAGACGTCGGGCGACCTCGTTCTATTTGGCGCAGCGTGAGATCTCAGCATCGAGCCTCCCGATCTGCGCCTCGAGGTGCGCCAAGGACCCGATTAGAACCTGCAGGGTTGCTGTCGCCTCGGCGGGCAAGTTGCTCTCTGGATCTTCGACGATGGCGATTAGCTTTGAGGCATTGGCAGCGCCCTGCGGCACGACCTGCCCAAACTCGGCAAGGTGACCGCGCAGGGCGTTGATCGCCTGGGTGCGCTGCCGGATCAGTAGCTCGCGCACGCGTAACACCATCGCCGCGCCCTGAGTCTCCTCGCTCTTCACCGGCACGAAGCGCATTGATGGTCGTATCGCAGCCTCGCAGATCGCCTCGGCGTCAGCTGCATCATTCTTCTGACGCTTTATGAAGGGCCTCACATAAGCTGGCGGGATCAGCCTCACTTCGTGGCCCAACTTGCCGATCTCGCGACCCCAGTGATGAGCGCCGCCGCATGCTTCCATAGCCACGATGCAAGATGGTAGTGCCTCAAAAAACCCTAGTACCTGCGCGCGCCGCGGCTTCTTTCGTAGCACCGCACCGCCCGTGGCATCCGCCCCGTGCACCTGAAACCCATTCTTTGCCAGATCGAGCCCGACTGTGATAATCGCCGACATCACCGTCCTCCTTTATGGATCATCGCAGACCCACCTTGGCACATCGATGCCGTCGGGGGCGGCGGTCACATCATCAAAGCCGCAACCCACCCAAGAATGCCGGTGCGGCCTTTGTGGGATAATGTAAAAAACAGGATACGTTACGATGAATATCGATCAAAGAGCCATTTTAGCCGCCCACAATAACGCGGACTGGTACGAAGCGATGTTCACATCGCACAATCTTAGATTTGACAGACGATCATACGCCTTTATCGGTCACGACAAGCCACCTCCTTACTACTCAAACCTTACGACTCTTGATCCATCAAACGCCCACCTAGTTCCCCAAGAACTGTCCAAATTAGCTCAAACCTTCGATGGAGCACTTGGACTAAAAGATAGCTTCTGTCTTTTGGAGCTCAAAGAAAGTGGCTTTGAGGTACTCTTCGAAGCTTCATGGATTTGGAGACAGCCAGAAAAAACGAGTATGCCAAATGGCTGGGATGTCGTAAGCAATGGTCAAGAACTGCAGGACTGGGAAAAGGCTTGGAAGCATAACGGATCACCAACTGATCAAAGGATTTTCCCCGAATCTCTACTTTCCCGCTCCGATGTATTTTTCCTAGGTCGCAAGGAAGGCAATAAATTCACGGCTGGGTGTATAGCGAATACCTCAGACGACTGCATTGGCTTGTCAAATGTGTTTGCTGAAACGCCATCACAAAATTCCTTTTTTGACGCTGCAAACGCTACATCGTCAATCGCGAGCCAAAAACCTGTGGTCGGCTATGAATCTGGAGCAGATTTAGGCCTTGCTATGTCAAGCAATTTTCAATCAGTGGGAAAACTACGCATATTGGTAACAAGATGCGCACAATTCTAGCCTACCAACCTCGCCCATAGTCCACGTTTTTCCTTAGAGTCGCGCTGATCTGTCAGCGCGGCCAATGCTTGTCTATGATCCGCGCTCTGACGCTCTGCCTGTTCCCGTAGCGCCTCGATCTGATCTATGAACTGCGCTCGTTCACGCTCGCGTTCAGTGTCCATGCGGTCGATCTGCTCATGAAGCATCTTGGCTTCGACCTCTAGAGCGCTGTTCTGGTTGGTTTTTTGTGGATTTTTCATAGGGGTCGGTTTCGGTTTTTCCTGTTCGGTAGAACTGGATTTCGGAAACACCCTAAAAAGCTCGGCGGGATCGATCTGCCAATGCCCCTTTTCGTTCTTCTCAGCGCTCATTCGCCCTGAATTTAAAGCCTCTAGCAAATTAGACTTGGCAACTCCTGCCTCCTTTGCCGCCTTGTTCAATGATAGCTTTGTGATAGTTCTGCTCGGTTCTCCTGTGGGGGTCAGCTTCGGTTTTGGCCTTGGCTTTAAACCAGTTTACGCCAAAACCACCTAATCAGGGAAGAGCGGGGGTATTTTTCTGTCCACAAGCTACGGTTTTGGCTTGGGCGGGCTGAACAGGTCGGACTCCCATGCGGGGCGATCCTTGTCGTTTGACAACACATCGTTTCCCATGGGTTCTTTGGGGGCTGAGAGGTCGCAGAGTCGTCCCTGAGAAGCTTTGCAGGTGCCGATGAGGATTTGGTCACCTCACGCCCCTTATCGCGCTTTCTGGGCTTGTGAGGGGCTTTTTCGCGGCGGTCTAGTTCCTGCTCGCTCCACCGTTTCAACTTGTCTTCAGTGTCGCGTTGCTGGCGGGCAAGCTTCTGTTCCTCGATGCGTTGTTCCCGTTCCAGCTTGTCGCGGCGGATCTTCTCACTGGTTTGGATCTGCTCCATGGCCTTGCCCAGATCCTCACGGGATTTCAGGTCGGCCTTGGTGCGGCCACCCCGCAAACCGCAATACGATGTCCCGCGCCGTTTCTCAGCCGCCAAGGGAACTCTGCGCGGCACAATCCAACGGGTGATGAATTGGGAAACGCGGGATTACCAATTCTTCCGTCAAGCCAATATGCGCCCGGAACAGTTGGAACAGGGGCGCAATGTCAGCGCGGCCAACACCCACAATCAGGTGCCCGCCGAATGGCAACAGCAAAAGGCCGATGCAGAGGCCAGATATCAGGATGAGCTGACGCGCTACCGACAAGCGGAACGCATGATCGGCAAGCCACGTGTCACCTCTGAGGATGCCATGACCCTGACCAAAAAGCACGAGACGCGGAAAATTGCGCCACACGCCCTGATGGTCAAATCAGGCGTGTGTTACAAGATCGAACATAAAGCGCATTGGGAATAGTCGCTTTAAAACACAAGCCTATTGAGTGAGATCACGCCAACCATAAGAAATTTCTGTCGTAGAGCATCCACGATGATCGTCCGTGCGTTCCCCGAAAGAAACACCGCCACGCTTCTCATAGAAACACCGCGCATGCACGTTTGTGTCTAAAACCCATAGGCTTGCAGTAGTGATTTCATTTGCCAAAAGATGCTTTGTCATATGACTGAAGATTTCTGATCCAAGACCAAGATTTTGGTGATTTTTGAGTACGTACAGAGTGCTGATTTCGCCCTGATACCCAGCTTCAAGACAATCCTTTGACCGTCCTTGACCACATGATCCAAAACCAACAATCGTACCCTCAACCTCTGCCACAAATTGCGCGTTCATCGGGTGCTGAGCGTTTAAGGCGATAATCTCAACCCATAAATTAGTTCTGTCATCATGCCGAAGATTATCCAGCAAATCGTCTGGTAAAAGCCCCCGATACGTTTCATGCCATGAAGCGATATGAACTGTCGCAATAGCACTCGAGTCTTCGGTTTTGGCGGGTCTAATGTTGAACGTCATTTTTTAAAACCTTCAAAGTTTCCCCCTGTACTCACGTTACTCCGCCAAGGGGGACGAACTCCGCCACGCTACTGCGGACCGCGTCAGAGCATATTCAAAGGACGATAGCTACAGTCAAAATTGTCCAGTGACGCGAGTGACCTAAAATCTCTGCGCCCTCGTTCAACCTATCTTGGATAGCGCCGCGTTCATGTTTTGGGCATGCAATAAGAAATGTTCCGTTATTAACAGGCTCACGAATGGCCTCATTCTCACGGATCACTTGGCAAACGTCATCTGGATTTGGATAAGGACGAATAGCTCGCAATCCAGAAGCACTTGGCTCTGTATACGAAAGGGTTGTTGGTTCTGAACTAAAGTCCAAACTTGGACCAACACACCCCGCAATTACAAGTGCAGGAAGCAAAAGAAGAAGCCTTAAAATTTTCATGTTAAATTATCTGTTCCATAAATCAGAAGCGTTACTATTTGGCTGATATGTTTCAGAAGAACTCATGATATTGTCAACCACTCCCTATTCGATGGGGTATTCTGTCCAATTTCACTATGATGGCGAACACGCAGAACATAAACCGTCTGGCCATCCTCCAAGATTGTTCAAACTATCATGTGTCTTTGCGCGGGATACACGCGCACGGGTGGCGTGATCTCCCGCCGCAAACGGGTGATCTTGGGATTGTCAGATATGGTCTGAAAGGTTGCCTCTAACTTGGCTTTGTAGCGTTCGGCCTGCGCCAGTCCGTGCTTTTGAATGCCGTAGCGTAAAATCCCTAGCAGATCGTCCTCTGCGGCCAGTGAAAATTCAATTGCCACGGGTCGCTTGCGCTTACGCCGCCGCCCAAATATCGTCTAGGCTTTTGTCACTCGCGCCACCCTCTAACGCTTCATCTACCAGCTTTTGCATAGCCGATATTTTCGATGCGCGGTCTTGGTCGTGGCGGATCAGATCGCGGACATACTCACTCGCGTTGTCATAGCGTCCTAAGCTTGTCTGGGTCTCGCCCCAATCTTTCATAGGATCGGGAAGGGATATGTTCATGCTTGCGATGTCAGCACCTCCAATCTTCTAAGAATGGCATAAAATGACAATATATGTCTATTTTTGAGGGTGGATCGGTGGCTGTTGTTTTCCCTGATCTTCGGAGCCGCTTTCGCTTGAGCGTGGCTTCGATGAACCAGAAATCCTCCGTTGCTCAAACCCTAAATCTATCCGGTAGGTGCTAACGTTAGACACTTCTTGATTTGTCGGATAACGGTGACTTCAAGAGTATCTACTTCATCCCGGAACCTTCAGCGCGAAACATTGAGGTTCGCGCGTTCGTTCCCGTCGGCGAAGTGGACCGCACAGTCTCCCGTTTCGACCTGACTACCCTCCTGCGCGCAGCAGGAAATCCCACTCCACATCACAATAACGCCGCAGTAGCCCATTGAATATAAGATGTAAGTTCACTTGGGCTGCGTGGAACATGACCAATCACTTTTGGGAAATCCGCTTTGACAGATTTGCCTTTCGCACTCAAACGTTGAACAAGTTCGACTGTGTCGGAGAAGCTGCAAATATGGTCGTCTTCTCCTTGCCACAAGTAAACATCCTTCGCACGACAGTCCGACAAACGATCTAACGAAAGGCTATTAAAGTCCTTGTCAGAGAATCGACACGTGAACCAAGTCACGTAATCTTGCTCATTCTCCAACCTTTTCACATGACGCGTCAGATCGCTGACCGGAGATGAAACCGCAATCCTCTTGCAGATATTTTTCGTAGCAATCTGCAAAGCGAGCGTCCCCCCAAAACTGCCCCCAAATAGTGATACGTGATCAAGATTGATCCGGTACTCTCCTGCCAGAGTCGTCTTGATCGTACTAAACTCCTCCAACACCGCATGCGCAAAATTTCCATGGCATGCCGTTCTCGCCTGCGATCCTAAATGTGTCGACCCCGCGTAATTGAAAATTACGACACAAAACCCATCCCTTAAAAGCCTGCGATACAGTCCCCCATACCGCAAATTCGACCATTCATAGCTTTCGGGTCCACCATGTAACGAAACAACAGCCTTGTGGGCACCTTTGGGACGGAGAAACACAGCTTCTCCGCCAAACGGGAGACGTAAAACACTTTGATCTACGTCGATGGGCCCAAGCAACTCACATCCATAAAGAGTCTCACCCTGCTCTAGACTGTCTGACGTCAGCGCCTATGGGGCCAAATAGGACAATTTGATAAGAGAGAGTTTCTGGCTCATCGTCACCACTAAGGAGTGGACGATGAGAAAGACAACAAAGAGCCCTGGCGAGAAGGTCGTCAAGGACATCAAACGGACCGGTGTAATATGGGCACAGTGTTGCCACGCGACTCTTCAGCAGATCGCTTAAAGTGGGCAGCACGTATTTCTGCAGGTTTTCATTCATCGCTCTCTCCCTTAGCGCGATTGTTTCCAATCATTGGTTTTCCGCGACGCGTCGCCACCCAGCCGAAGCAGGCGGCAAGAGTAGCAAGAACTCCGGATGTCAGGTAGGCCGCGACGGCATTGGCTGCGCCAACCAGACCGCCCCCGAAGAAACCGCAAAGCGACGCCACTCTCGAAACGCCCAAGTAGAAGGCGAAGGCGCGACCGTGCTGGCCCGCCGGGACATATCTATGAATAACATTCCGGACCGCAACGTTGTGCAGACCATTCCCCACCCCGCCGATGAGGAAGGTCACCGCAACGCCTATGAGCTTGAGGTCATCCGTAAGAGTAAGCGCGACAACACCGCTTGCGAGCAGGCAGACGCCCATCACGGCTCCACCAAGATAGGCTTGCTGCACCGACGACAGGGAGAGACTGTTGTTCGGTCGATTTCCAGCGAACCAGGCGGCCAGGGCAAGGCCAATCGCCCAGCAGGCGATCAAAGCGCCAACCTGCAGCGCGGAAGCGCCGAGGTTCAGCGTCGCAAAGTAGATGAAGACGACATCTGAAAACGTAGTCGAAAATACCAGAAGCCCAAACGTGCAGATGATCAGAAAAATGAGGTGGTTACGGAGAATGGGTTTGTAGGACTTTCGGAGCGCCGCGAGCGGTCCGAATTCAGCGGCCTGCGATGGCTGCATGACCGAATCCACACCTAGAAAGAACACTGTCATCGGAATGATAAACGACCAAACCGCCGCGATGATGACCGTCGAAGAGAACCCCAAGACCTCCAGCAACAGGCCTCCGAAAATAGGTCCCGCAATACCTCCAACGCCCTTCGATATTTCCAGAAGGCTATTGGTGCGCTCAAGCGTGAGACCCGCCCTTTCCGAGACTTTTGGGATCAAAGCGAACAGTGCGGGCCCAGAAAAGGAAAAGACCACCGACAACGCTGCTACGCCTGCGTAGATGGTCAGATAGCTCTGCGCCATTCCTAGAAGAACGAGAAAGACGGCCTGCGGCATTGCGGTCCAGACTAGAACTCTCTTGGCGCCGAATTTGTCCACTACTACGCCGGCCAAGGGCGAAAAGAGGATCACGGGAATGACTTGGGCCAAGAGTAGCCAGGTAATTGCAAGACTGGTTCCGACCTCTTGCGCGAGATGAAATAAAAGAGCGACCGCCACGATTTCGTCGAGGGCGGTCGCTATGATCAGCGCAGCAACGAGCAATCTCAGTCCAGCAGCCAATTTCGCGTCTTTCTAGTGAACAAGCTGTCCGTCGCCATTAATGTTTGGCTCAGGCAATATAACCGCGTCAGACCTCACTATGCACTGTCTGACGTCAGCGCCAATGGGACAGTTTAAGTCGATTTGATAAGAGAGAGTTTCTGGCTCATCGTCACCACTAAGGAGTGGACGATGAAAAAGAGAACAAAGAGTTCTGGCGAGAAGGTCGTCAAGGACATCAAAGAGGCCACGCGTGAGCAGTACAACACGAAATTTCGAAAAAAAGGCGCAAAGTTGGGCCAAGGAGATCAGGCAAGCAAGAAAGAAAAGTCAAAGCGAATGAAGGTAGTGTTCAATCGCTTCTTCCGGATATCCGAGAATCTCTCCCACACGACGTTCGGACGTCAGATTGAATCCCTTAGTTTTGGATTCAACCAAATTGCGCAACTCTTCAGCCTCATCTTGGAAGCCTCGTCTATAGAGGATCACATAGAGAACTGATCCGGCGATGTCATCCATCGCCACCGGCTTCTCGAATTCTATGACACCATACTGATCAAGACGTTTGAATTCGAAATACTCTTGAGGGATGAGTTCATAAAATAGAGCGACGTCCTTCTGTCCTTTTCTAATTAGATCGAACTCTTTGCCTTCATGCGGACCAATTAGTTCCACGAACACTCTCCAATGTGGCTGCTCGGGGCATGCAGAGACGCCTCGAGCTAACAATTAAATATTAACTTTGCTTTGCCAGACAGTTATGTGTCCGTCGTCAGAGTTTTTGGAACCAATGGCGGCCTAAACTGATGGAGAGTTTGGCTCATCTGGTTTGTGTGATTATGCGGCGCGTTTGCTGTGATGCAAGCGTCGGGCCTCAAGCGTCTTCCGTTTGATCCTTTCTCGTTGTTCAAGAATGGCTTGGTCACGTCCGAAGTAGACATCGGCGGGTGCGACGTTATTGATGCTCTCGTGATATCGCTGGTGATTGTAGTGATCGACAAAGGCTTCGATCTGGGCTTCTAGATCACCCGGCAGGAAATAGTTTTCCAGCAGGATACGGTTCTTGAGGGTCTGATGCCAGCGTTCGATCTTGCCCTGGGTCTGCGGATGATACGGCGCACCGCGACTGTGTTTCATACCTTTGTCCTGTAACCATTCAGCCAAGTCGGCAGAGACATAACTTGAGCCGTTGTCACTGAGCAGTCTTGGTTTGTGAACAACATGGACCTGGTCACATCCCGACGCCTGCAAGGCCAGGTCGAGGGTGTCTGTCACATCCTCCGCCCGCATGGTCGTGCAGAGCTTCCAGGAGACGATGTAGCGGCTGTAGTCATCGAGGACTGTGCTGAGATAGAACCAGCCCCAGCCGAGCACCTTGATGTAGGTGAAGTCCGTCTGCCAAAGCTGGTTGATCGCGGTTGTTTTGTCTTTGAACTCACTCGCGGCTTTCAGCACGATGAACGCAGGGCTGGTGATCAGGTCATGTGCCTTGAGCGTGCGATACACTGTGAATTCCGATACAAAGTATCGTTCTTGATCTGTGAAGGTCACCGCCAGCTCGCGTGGCGATAGCTCCGTCTCTGTCTAGCCCCCTGTTTCGGTACCACTGATTTGAGGTTTCTATAATGTTTCAGGTACTGGTGGACGCATGTTTAGTGCATAGTGAGGTCTGACGCGGTTATATTGCCTGAGCCAAACATTGATGGCGACTTGCGCCTGGGCGGGGGCTGCATCGCTCAGCTCCCGTGTATGTCGCGTAGCGGCCGTCGCGCGCGCCGTAGACCGGATCAAAAGAATTGGCATCGTCCTGCCCCTTGCCGCCGGTCGCGTTGGGGTTGCTCAGCATGTCCCCAAGTCCGCTTACCTTGAAGAAATGAATTGCCACGAATCCGGCGAGTAGATCGCTCTTGTCAGGCTTTGGATTGTGTCAAGCGGAAGCGCTTCGAAAGCCTCTCTGAGGCTCGGCAAGGTCAATGGTGCAAGCCGATGCCTCAAGTGTACTAGCAAAAGCTGATGATAAACCGATGGTTGTGCCGCATGGTCCGCAAGTGCGGCTCGCTGCGACAACAGCAGGTTTCTGTCCGGTTCTCGGAGCTCGCCGATTGCCTTCGTAATCGCGGAACGAGCCATGTCCGCTGTCATGCCGCGTTCCAACTCTGCGGTGATACTTGCAAGCACCATGCCCGAGCCCAACGGTTCGATCAACACGTTGAAATTGCGGGCAACGAAAGTGCTTCCTGTGAGTGCCTCTGAGAGCGCCGTCCGAAGTTCTTCAAGGCTCCAGATGCTCGCAAACATTACTAGAGCGCTCTGCTCGGAAGAGGTCAGCGAACCCGGTGTATCAATGACGTTGTACCCAAGAAACAACCGCCCCTCAATGCCGGTAGACACTGGCGAGCCGGCAGGGTTGACGACCGGGTCCGCGAGGGGGGGGGGCAACCAACGAGGCGCTCTTTTTGGCGGTATGAGGGTCTGCACAGTAACCAAATCTACAGAACCAGCTATCACCAGAACCGACCTGTCCGGCGTATAGTATTCCGACTGAAATGCGCGGACATCGTCAGCGGTCAGAGCATTGAAAACGTCGAACTGACCAAGAACGCAGTTTCGCCATGGCGCGTTTGCGAAAATGATCATCATTGCCGCGCATCTCTCCTGGCTGGTGATTGGCTTATTTGACGCGTCCTCTATTTCCCTCAAAATTCTGGTACGCTCTGTTTCAAAGGCCGCCTCTGGGAGCGGCTCATTCGACAGAACCGCCTCGAAGAACCCAATCACATAATTGAGGCTTCCGGGATCTGTTAACGTGAAGAACTCGGTGGTTTGCAGCATTGTGGACGCGTTTATGGACCCGCGATAGCCGGTCGCCAACATCGCGCCGACAAAAGCATGATGTTTGGCGAAGTGCGCCATACCTTCCCGCGCCCCGTCCTCTGCCGCCCCAGCGGCAATAATGAGATTTGCTGCAACCTGATACTCGTCGTCTGACGGTATCACAATAACGGTTCCAAATTGATCTGAGCCGTATATTGCAACGTTTTCTGCACAGGCGGCTGTGCTCACGAGCGAAAATAAAAACGACAGGACGAAACGCATAGTCCGATCTCCCTTCAAGGCGTTCGGCCGCCCTCAAGCGGCCGAACTTGTTTATACCTGTAAGCTCACCGAGGACCCGAGTTTGGGATCGTGAAGCTGCAGTCAGGGCAGTAGACTCCCCCCGACTCGTTGCCTCCTACTCCTCCTTTTTTAGCACCCAACAGTCCCACAACGCCACGCACGGCATCATTTCTTGTGCCCAGATCAACGGTCACCCCACCGCCTGTGTTTCGATTGCGGTTGGCATTTCGATTCTGATGGAAACTGTTCCGGCGCTCCTGGCGGTCAGAGCCACCGCCGCCGCCGCCGAAGCTGACGGTGCCGTTGAGGTCAGTCATCGGAATTTTTTAGATGTGAGACATTTTCACGTCTTCCTTTCTGTTGCGGGTCGGATGTGCTATCGCCTACGCTATTGTTGTTTGCCGGGTTTTCCTGCCCGGCGGCTCAATCGGGTTAGAGAAGCTAATCCCTTTCCTCACCCACTTCCGCCCCGCCCGCGTTGGGACATGAGCGAAACTGGTATCGGCGCTAGTAGCGCCAGAAATAGCTCACCGACATGTTCGGGCTATCGAGTGCATAGACCTGGTGAAACCAACCTGCGGACTGCACCAGCAACTCACCCGGATTGATTCAGTGTCACTGACAGGCAATTGGTCTCGACGCGGCTTCGGATAGATGGCAAAATCCAGTCCCTCGGGCTTGAACCAACAGGGTTGGTAATTGTTGTGAGCTTTTACGGCATCCAGTTCATCATCATGTTGCTGAATTTCAGGGAGATAGTTTTTCATGGGAGGGCCCTCGTTTTTAGAGCACTCATGAAGTCAATCACAAATTCTGAAATCAGCCGTGAAATATCGCCATAGCTCATCTAGCTTAGACGAACGGAGAATAGTTTCAGCAACCATTCGAGCAACTGGGTAATTCACCCTATAGTAGCAATTTTTGCTCGGGCTCGACAGTACCTCAAGCATGTCTTCTGCATCGTATCCTAGATAGGTTGCGCTCTCATTCACCCAAACATCGTTCAAATATGAGCTGATATTGGAATGCTCTTTTTCACAGTGCTTAAGCAATACAACCTCTGCAACGAATGCGGCACACTCTCTTGTTACAGGGGGAATGAACTCGTCCTTTGCCGTTAAATATTGCATTGCGTACCCTAACTCATGGGCCAAACAAATTATGTCTTCTGGGTTTCCTTGATAGTTCAGGCGAACCAGAGGAGGCTGCTCGCCTCCTCTATTAACTGCATATGGTATTGTTATTTCGTCAGTAATTTCAATTTCGACTACTTCAAATAGGTTTCTAAATGTAGTGGACTGATAAGGGGTTTCGCAAGTGAATGCCTCTTGAACCAGTTTAAGGGCATCCTCGAGACTAAAATTTCTCCAACCAGTATTCGAACGATCTACCAATGGCGTAAATAAAGTGGAAATAGCCTCAGCTAGCATACTCTTCAAAAGGCTAACTGAGTTTTCATCATTAATATTATGAAGACGCAGCCAATCTGAAATGTAGTGGTTACTTGCCAAAGTCGCACCGGAAACACGTAAATCATTCTAATTTACTGCAATCATATGATGGTAGTATTTCGATTCTGTCTATACCTTTTTAGTTGTATTCAGTCATCTATTCTGCGTGTAAACTACCCCTATGCTTTAGTGTACATAAATCTGGTATTCCAGTCATTGAAATACCGCTACTAATAGTAAGACACTATCTAAAGAAAGTACCTTTTGTACCGACGACAGACGCCCTACGATAAAACTTGAACAACAAAAGCTGTGGGCGTCTATAATGGTCTTTTTTGAGCCACCCACCCTGCACTTCGGTTTTTCTAGTGCTTTGAGGTATCAAAAATCCGGTGTACCCGTCGGATACCCCGGGGCTTTGATGATGTGACCGTCCTCCTTTATGGATCATCGCAGACCCACCTTGGCACATCGATGCCGTCGGGGGGGTGGTCACATCATCAAAGCCGTTCCGAGTGGCCGACGAATTTCACCATATGCGTTTGGAAGCGACCATGTTTAAATGCCGCGCGTCATTCCGCCAAGTGATTCCAAAATCATGGAAGGCCTGACGATTAAACGTAGCCTGTGTTTTGAGTGGAAAAATAGTGCAAGCCGCAAATTTGCGGCCTTTTTTTGGTAATGTAATCATGCGCTTTACGTCCTTTTTGGGGATGATTGCGCATGATCAGACTTCTGAAATTGGTAGTCATATTCCCTTTTTTCGTCGGAGCGGCGCAATTCGCGCGCGCGGACGGTTCCGACTTCGATGCGAAAGTCCGGGCGTTTCTTCTCAACAATCCCGAAGTGATCCTCGAAGCCCTGGCGGTTCTGACCAAACGCGAAGAACAGGCCGCGCTTGAGGCAAAATTGGATAGATACCCGGAGCTATTTCACGGCGCACCTCAACTTGGCATCGGCGCGCGGGACGCGCCCGTACAGATCGTCGAGTTCTTCGATTACAAATGCCAACCTTGCAAAGCGGTGCATCCAGTTTTGGAGGCATTTGTAGCCGACAATCCGGAAGTACGGATCGAAATGCGACACTTGCCGATCCTGACACCCGGCTCAGAACGCGGTGCGCGCTTTGCATTGGCGACCCAAGCCGCCTTTGGGGATGTGGCCTACCAAGCGGTGCATGAGCGACTTTGGACCATCCGCGGGCCGCTTCGTACGGAAGGGTTTGAACGGATCGCGGACGCGTTGGGGCTGGACTATGAAGTGATTGCACCGCTGATGGAGAGTGACAGCGTCACGGCACGGATCGACTACAATCGCAATGTCGCAATCGATCTCGAAATTCTTGGTACGCCAGCCTTCTTAACCCCAAATTCGATGACCTTCGGGAGCATAGATATCGACGTCTTGTCGGACATATGGCTCAGTCAATAAAGGCTTTCTCGACGACGAAGTGCTTCGGCTCGGAGTTGGCACCTTCCAGAAGGCCATGGTCCTCGCATAGACCCATTATATCTTTGTTCAGCGCCAGATTACCGCAAATCATCACGCGGTCCGCCTCTGGCGACCAGCGCGGCATTTTTAGCACGTCAAACACACGGCCGTCGCGGATATGGTCACTTATCCGGCCTTCGTTGATCGAGGATTCGCGTGTTGTTGTCGGATAGTAATGCAACTTGTCTCCCACAAGTTCGCCGATCAAGGGGTCTTCGGGAAGTGCGGTCACGATCTCACGCCCGTAAGCCAGCTCGGCATTGGTGCGGCAGGTATGAGCGACAATCACCTCATCGTAGCTTTCCCACGTCTCAGGATCACGTAGAAGCGATGCAAAAGGCGCAATCCCTGTGCCAGTGCAGATCATCCAAATCCGTTTGCCAGGGAGCAGAGCGTCAAGGACCAACGTCCCGACTGGCTTGGGGCGGAGAATAATCTGATCACCCGACTGAATCTTCTGAAGGCGCGAAGTCAATGGGCCGTCTGGGACCTTGATGGAATAGAATTCCAGTTCCTCGTCCCACGACGGTGACGCTATCGAATAGGCCCTCAGCAACGGCTTCCCGTCATCTTTGAGAAGACCAATCATGACGAATTCTCCTGAACGAAACCGCAGACTTTGCGGCCGCGAAACGCGGAAGGAGAACAACGTATCGGTCCAATGCCTGACACTGGTAACCGTCTGTGCGTCGGGCATGATTTTGGCGGGGGCTTGAACGTTCATTACGATGTCCTCAGGCAGCTTCGGCGGCAGGGTTTTCAGAGAAGTGAGTGGTAAGCTTACCCTCGGTACCGTCCATTTCTTCGGCGGTCGACAATGGGTCCTTGGCCGCGAGTATGACCGGCCAAATCTCGGCATACTTGCGATTAAACTCTACCCATTTCTCCATGTCCGGCTCTGTATCGGCACGGATTGCATCGGCCGGACACTCCGGCTCGCAAACGCCGCAGTCGATGCATTCTTCAGGATGTATCACCAACATGTTTTCTCCTTCGTAGAAACAGTCGACGGGGCAAACCGAAACGCAGTCGGTGTATTTGCAGGCGATACAATTGTCTGTGACGACGAAAGTCATGGGTAGCAGGTCCTCGTGAAATTTCTTCTTAGATGCCGCGTCGCAGCGCACCTGTCCGTCAACTAATTGCTATCGACTGAAATCCTCGTGCCGCACGCTTTGTTGCAACATGAGGAGTTCCAATGATCGATAATCTATGTGCCAGCAATGACGCCCAGCACGTCACCCTGACTTGGGAAGACGGCGAAGAAACCGTTCTTTCGGCTGCATTTTTACGCGCAGAAGCCAAGGACGCTTGGTCGCTTCGCGAGAAGCTGGATTTCGGCGAGGTCACCGTGATCCCCGGAATCAGAATCACCGACATGCGGCAGATCGGGAATGGTGTGAACGTTCATTTTTCGGACGGACATGACAAAGCGATTTTTCCGTTCCCTTATCTTCGCGAGCTTTCTGACCGCGGCGACAACTAATTGACATACCGATTCTGCACCGCAGCGCAGGATCGAGGAAAGTTTTAGGAGCACTTGATGGACGAGATTCTCGACGGCTTGACCCAGATTGATTGCGATATTCTGGTTATCGGCGGAGGTACCGCAGGACCGATGGCGGCCTTGAAGGCCAAACGCAAAAATCCCGAGGCGAATGTCGTCCTCTTGGACAAGGCCAATGTGAAGCGTTCAGGCGCAATCTCTATGGGGATGGACGGGCTCAATAACTCCGTCATCCCTGGCTACGCCACGCCTGAGCAATACACCAAAGAAATTACGATCGCGAACGATGGCATCTGTGACCAGGCGGCGGTCTACCGGTATGCGCAGGAATGCTATGGGATTATTCAGGAGCTCGATGAGTTCGGAATCAGGTTCCAAAAAGATCAGAACGGCGAATATGACGTCAAAAAGGTCCATCATATTGGGACCTATGTTCTGCCAATGCCGAATGGCGACACCGTAAAGAAGGCGCTCTACCGACAGCTTCGCAAAGCGCGCATAAACATAATCAACCGTTTCATGGCCACACGGCTTTTGACGGGTGAAGGCCGCGTCGCTGGCGCCATTTGCGTCAACACGCGAACGGCAGAGTTCTTGGTCGTGCGTGCCAAGGCTGTCATTATGGGATTGGGCGCAGCTGGCCGCTTGGGCCTGCCCACTTCGGGGTATCTGTACGGGACCTACGAAAACGCATCCAATTCTGGCGAAGGCTATGCAATGGCTTATCACGCCGGTGCGGGTCTCGCGAACCTCGAATGCTACCAGATTAATCCGCTTATCAAGGACTATAATGGTCCAGCGTGTGCCTATGTGGCAGGTCCTATGGGCGGCTATACCGCGAACGCGAAGGGTGAACGGTTCATCGAATGCGACTACTGGTCAGGCCAGATGATGCAGGAGTTCTTTGATGAACTTCAAGGCGGCAAGGGCCCGGTTTATCTCAAGCTCAACCATCTTGCAGAAGAAACAATCGCCGAGATCGAGCGTGTGCTTCATATCGTCGAGCGGCCTACGCGTGGGCACTTCCACGAGGGTCGTGGCACAGACTATCGCAAGCAGATGATCGAGATGCATATCTCTGAGATCGGCTTCTGTTCTGGCCATTCGGCCAGTGGAGTTTTTGTTGACGAGCATGCCCGGACTACGATCCCTGGTCTTTATGCAGCTGGTGACATGGCGAATGTGCCCCACAATTACATGCTGGGTGCCTTCACCAACGGTGCTTTCGCCGGTCTCGATGCCGCCGACTTCATAAACGATGTTGATTACGCCAGTTTTGATGAGGGCGAGGTTGAGGCCGAGCGTACACGCGTTTTGGCGCCCACCAAGCGGGAGGATGGTATCCCGCCGAACCAGATCGAATACAAGACACGCCGCTTGGTAAACGATTATCTTCAGCCGCCGAAAGTCACTGCGAAGATGGAGTTAGCCCAGCAGCGTTTCGAGGAAGTCCGTGAGGATATGGAGACCGGTATGTACGCGCGCGACGCGCACGAATTGATGCGGGCTCTTGAGGCATCAACCATTCTGGATTGTGCTGAAATGGCTGCAAGCGCGTCGATGTTCCGGACCGAAAGCCGTTGGGGTCTCTATCACAATCGTGTCGAGTACGAGCGTGATGATGACAATTGGTTCTGCCATACGATCCTGACAAAAGGAGCAGACGGACAGCCTGTGCATAAGAAGCAAGACGTTAAGCCTTATGTCGTTGAAATCGCTGAAGATGAGAAAGACGCCTACTACAAGCAGCGTGTTGATCCATCGTCTGTTGCTGCGGAGTAATTCTGATGCCTCTTGCCCAAACTGCCACCACGGTTCCGGTTGTTGTTGATGATGACCTTTGCATAGCAGACAAAGGTTGTACGGTTTGTGTCGACGTATGTCCTCTCGATGTCCTGCGGATCGCAGTCAAAGATGACGGAACAAAAACCGCTTACATGAAGTACGACGAATGCTGGTACTGCATGCCGTGCGAGGCCGACTGCCCGACAGACGCGGTAACCGTAAATCTTCCCTACCTTTTGAAGTGATCCCAACAGTGACCGAACTTTTTGAAGACTTTGACGATATTTCTGATCTTGCCGAAGGTCTGGACGATCCTTCGCCAGGGGCCCGGATCATGGCGGTAATTGAACTCGCTGACAGTGCGGATCCTGCAGCAATCCCGCATCTCGCCCGTGCAATTACGGATGTAGACGCAAGTGTTCGCAAACAAGCGGCACAGGCGCTTACGGATTTTGATGGTCCGGATACAGCCGCCGCCTTGGTCTCAGTTTTAAAGGACCCAGAGCCTTCGGTAATCGAAGCGGCTGCGATTAGTTTGACCGAATTGAAAGATCCGACCTCTGGTAATGCGATCTTGCCGCATCTCGATGATGAAGATGAGGTTAAGCTCGCCGCGTGTCTGGCCGGTATCAAGGAACTGCGCCGGCCCGAAGCCTTAGGCCCTGCAATCAATGCACTTCAGCATCGCTCGACAACCGTTCGGGTGCAGGCGGTCGGTGTGATTGGGTGGCTTCAGGATGAAGCTGCGCTGCCCGCGCTCCGCGAAGCGGCAAAAGACGCCGATAAACTGGTTCGCCGAACCGCTCTTGCTGCGCTCGGGTTCTCGAATTCAGAACATGCAGAAGCGACACTGGTTAACGGCTTGGTGGACTCCGAATGGATGGTGCGAGAAAGCGCAGCTGAGACCTTGGCAAAGACGGGCGGCGCTTCTTGCGTCGAGGCTTTGAGGATCGCGCTGGATGACGAATTCTGGCAAGTGCGCCTCAAAGCCGTGCGCTCGCTTGGTCGTTTGGGGGCAACAGATGCTGCGTTGCAGATCGCCCCGATGATGGACATACCCGTTCCGAATTTACGCAAAGAATGCGCGGCGGTTCTGGGTGAATTAGCTGTGCCGGAGACGGCGCAGTTTCTTGAGAAGTATGCTGACGATGCGGACCCTGATGTGCGTAAGAACGTGCGCTGGGCGCTGGAGAAACTAGCGGCCTGACCGGTCAGAGAATAGGTTGGATTAAGGTTGATCCCCCCCGTGAGCCTTGCTCTCGGGGGGCGCAGCGCCTTCTGAAGAAGCGCCCCCAACTAACTGTTTTTAATTAATAATTTTAGATTGCGATTCGCATAAATCTGGTAATTCTGCCGCTGAATTCGCACCCGTTTCATCGAAATTGATGCATCAATTTCAGGCATAGTGAAATGTTTCGTAGTTTTTGTGGCAAAGCCGCGACGAAGCATTTTGCAACTGCAGAATTCGGACAGACACTACCCCTGAGCCAACCATTTGCCATCTTTGACAGGGGGTAACCATGAAGACTTTTACGAAGAGCGCATTCCTGGCCGCAGCGCTTGTATCGACCGCATCGATTGCGACATCTGAGACTATCAGTATCGCCATCGGGCACCAATCCATGTGTACCGACACTTACACCGCCGGTATCGTCGTCAAGGAGCTGGGACTTCTTGAGAAATACCTGCCGACTGAGGGCAGATACGCTGATGTCGAATATGACGTCAGCTGGTCAGACTATTCCTCGGGAGGCCCGATCACAAACCAAATGCTCGCCAACAAACTCAACTTCGGCGTGATGGGAGACTATCCACTTATCGTGAATGGCGCGAAGTTCCAGGAAACGGACAGCCTGCGGACACTTTACGTGGCAGGTACGGGCTACAACCTTAAAGGTTCGGGTAACGCGATCGTTGTGCCTGTTGAGAGTGATCTCTATTCGATCACAGATCTCGAAGGTGCAGAAGTGTCGACGCCGGTCGGCTCTGCGGCTTGGGGAATGTTGCTTAAAGCCATGCAGGACAATGGCATCCCAACGAGTGAGTATGTCCTGAAAAATCAGAGCCCGGCCGTTGGCGCGGCCAACATCGCCGCAGGCAAAATCGACGCGCACAGCGATTTCTGCCCGTGGTCTGAGATCATGGAATTCCGAGGAACAGGTCGGAAAATTTATGACGGCTCAGAAACCGGTGTGCCCTATCTTCACGGCGTCGTTGTTCGCGAGGATTTTGCCACCGAGTATCCTGAAGTGGTTGAAGCCTTCATCAAGGCAGTCTGGGAAGCTGGCGAATGGATCCGAGAGGACCCAATGCAGGCGGTGACCCTTATGGAAGGTTGGACGGGCGTCGAGAAAGAGGTGCTTTACCTCTATTTCTCCGAAGGTGGCCATCTGACGCTTGAGCCCTCAATCAAAACCGAATGGGTTGATGCGCTAAGGTTCAATCATGGCGTCCTGGTGAATGAAAAGGCGATCCCGCCACTCGATTTCGACGCTTGGATTACTGAGGATTTCATCCGTGCTGCTTACGCTGATCTTGGCGTGGACTATGACGCAGACAAAGCTACCATAGTTGACCCGGCGGTATCGAACATGGGACTGCCGATGGAAATTTGGCACGCTCGAGATGGCGTTTCGTCCTACTCTACGCTGCCTGAATTCCTGTCTGCAGTGGCTGTGATGCAAGGAACCGGTGCGTTGCTGAACGCAACATACGTCTACGACGTTGAATCCGGCCTGAAGCTCTTTGGCAAGACCGCATTCTGGGTCAAGTCGGGTGAAGACTACGCGACCTTCCTGCGTCGTGGTGAGGCCGAGGCTTTTGCATCAGCAAACGGTGGGACGCTCGTCACTTTTGACGAAGCCATCGCCGACTTCATCACCGAAGGCTGAGACCAGCGAACATAGCAAACTAAGCCGGGGCTCCACAGCCCCGACTTTTAGCATGACGAGGGTAGAGGAATGGAAACCGCATTGAAGACCGAAGCGGAGGACGCTGAACCGGTGAGTGAGCAAAGCAAGGCCCCCGCCTTTTCGCTACCACCCAAGCCCGCGCTTGCAGTCCCCAAGATTACACCTGCACATCTCAGCAGCTTAGGCATCGTTGCCTTATCGCTAACGATCGGAGTGTTTCTTTGGTGGGTCGTGACCGAAATAAATCTCGACTTATATATCAATTTCGAAAATGTGCCGTCGCCACAGCGCGTTTTCACAGCCTTCATCGCCCATATTCAAACCGAAATATTCTGGACCCATATCGGCGTTTCGATGCGTCGTATCCTGATCAGCTACTGCATTGCAGTGGTGCTTGGTATCTCGATTGGGTTGGTTATGGGGCGTTCTCGGATCGCACGGGCCTTCGTGATGCCCTACATTGAGGTCGTTCGTCCCATTCCTGCGGTGGCGTGGATCCCGCTGGCGATCCTGATGTGGCCAACAGAGGAAAGCTCGATCGTTTATATCACCTTCCTCGGCGCGCTTTTCCCAATCATTCTCAATACCTTGCATGGAGTCGAACAAACGCCTGAAGTGCTGGTTCGCGCGGTGCAATCGCTCGGGGCCTCACGCTGGGCGGTCTTTCGTCATGTGGTCATTCCAGCGGCCTTGCCATCGATCGCAGCGGGGCTTGCCATTGGTATGGGCGTGAGTTGGTTCTCTCTACTGGCGGGCGAGATCATCTCTGGCCAGTACGGGATCGGCTATTTCACGTGGGATGCCTACAGCCTGATCAACTATCAAGACATCGTTGTGGGCATGCTCGTGATCGGGTTTCTGGGCACAGCATCGACCGCCGCTGTCAAAGGCATCACGCGCCCGATGCTGAAGTGGCAGGAAAGAACACGCTGATGGCTGTTTTATCGACGCTCTGGGCAGACATCCGCACCAATTGGAAGACCATGGTGCTTCATGGGCTAATCTTCGCGGTGCTTTTCCAGGTTTTCATGATGATCGCGCTGATCATCAGGTTTCAGGCCTTTCCGAATTACGTCACCTTCTACGACTGGATCGGCAACGTGGCGTGGATCATCGAGTCTACGCCTTCGTGGAGCGATATGGTTCCAATCATCTGGGAAGAATGGTTGATCGAAATCGGGAAGATGAATTACGACTACGGCACCGGCATCTCAGAATGGAGCCTGAATGTCGTCCCCTCTCGCTTGATCGTTCTGTTTATTCTCGGGGCTATGGTGTCTCTGTGTCTCGCCTTGTTGCGGAGTGACACCTGTACGACCGCTCCGTCGACCACTCTGCGCGCAACAACAGGCCTCGGTGCCGTTCTTGTCGCTATGACCAACGCTACGATGAGTTGGGTCGTCTGCTGTGCCACCCCAAGCTGGGTTGTTGGTCTTGCAATGTTGGGCCTTGGGGTCTCGACCTCACTCGCGCTGGAAACGATGGGGCCAATACTGACCTGGTCAGGGTTCGGCCTCTTATTCGCGCTGTTCTTCTATCTCGCCTGGCGCAAATCGCGCCCGTCGCTTGAGCCAAAAGGAGTATCCATCAATGCTTGATGTGCTGAAATTCAAAAACCCGCGCAAGGAAAGCAGTGAGGGGAAGGGCCGGATCGCAATTGACGAGGTCTCTATCACCTTTGGCAGTGGAGCTGATAAGCATGTGGCGGTTGAAACCACGTCGATTGGTATCGAAGCAGGTGAATTCGTCTGCATTCTGGGGCCGTCAGGTTGTGGAAAATCAACACTTCTGAATGCCATTGCTGGTTACGTCAAACCAACGACAGGTAAAGTGGACGTTGATGATGTTACCGTCGAAAAGCCTGGGCCTGACCGAGGTATGGTGTTTCAGCAATACTCTCTTCTGCCTTGGAAGACCGTCTATGAGAACGTTGCCTTTGGCCCCAAGATGGCAGGCTTTAGCCGGGCAAATTCGGGTTCGACCGCAAATACATTCCTTGAACTTGTCGGATTGAAGAAGTTCGGCAGTCGCTATCCGGCCGAATTGTCAGGTGGGATGCAACAGCGGGTCGGGATCGCACGAGCCTTGGCCAATTATCCGTCTGTCCTTTTGATGGATGAACCCTTTGGTGCGCTTGACGCCCAAACGCGACTGATGATGCAGGAGAGCCTACTCGATATCTGGCGCAAGTTTGGCACGACCGTTGTGTTCGTGACACACGATGTGGACGAAGCCGTTTTTCTTGCCGATCGCGTTCTCATCATGAGCGCGGCGCCGGGTCGTATAATTGAAGATGTGAAAATCAACCTGCCGCGCCCGCGCTCCACCGATATGGCGTCGGACCCAGAATATGTCAGGGCACGCCAGTTTTGCCTCGATACGATCAAGGCAGAAAGCCGGAGGGCATTCGAAGGACAGAACACATGACACGTGTTCTAACCTTAATATTGGCTCTGCTGACTTCGCCCGCACTGGCTCAGGTGCAAGGTGTTCTTCTTGATGAGCCAATAGACATGCCGTCGTTCTCCTTCACAAATGAGACCGGTGCCGAGTTTTCCGACACCGACTTAAATGACGCTTGGACCCTGATCATGTTCGGCTTTCTAAGCTGCCCGGACGTTTGTCCGTTCACCTTGGGCAACCTTGAAGCGGCAGTGACGGAGACCAGTATGCGCGTCCGCCCAGACAACGTCCCCAAAGTCGTTTTCGTATCAGTTGATCCGGATCGCGATGCTGAATGGGTCACAGATTATGCCAAATATTTTCACCCGGATTTCGAAGGTTTCACAGGAGAACGTGAGCAAATCGATACCCTGATAGAGGCGACCGACAGTTTCTATCGTCTGATGCGGCCTGATAGCACCGGTTATTACGAGGTCCAGCACAGCTCATCGGTGTCTGTAATCGCACCCGATGGAACGCTGCGCGCAAAGCTTCAGCCGCCCTTCGATCCTGGGTTGACGGCTGAGTTCCTAGCACGTCTTCAAATCTCCTACCGAAAGGAACTGACCCAATGAAATACCTCGCCGCTCTTGCGCTTCTAGCGCTCCCCACCACGGGCTTTGCGCATGACCTGGCTGTCAGGGATGCTTATGTTCCCCTCGCTGCGCCGGGTGCGACGGTGCACGCCGCCTATATGATGCTGACAAACCCAAGTGCCGAACCTGAGCAGATCGTCAGTGTAAGTGCCCAAGGCTATGCCATGGCGCATATCCACAAAAGCGAGGTCGTAAACGATGTCGCAACGATGAGCATGGTCGAAATGATTGAAATTTCGCCAGGCCAAACTGTGATGCTCGAACAGGGCGGGCTGCATATAATGCTTATGAAACCAGAAGCCGCTCTGGCGGAAGGCGACACTGTTGTGATGACATTGGAATTTGCCGACGGCACCACCCAGTTGGTTGAAGCCATGGTCATGCCACTGATGAAAGGGATGCATGGCGATCACAGCGGCCATGGGTCTTAGGCTCGCGACAATCATTTTGGTACTGGTGGCAAACGCCGCCAGCGCCGACTACGATCCGTCGCAATACCCGGCTTATGAAACCTGTGCGCTGTGCCATGGTCTCTTTGGTGTTTCGCATACGGCAAAATTTCCTAATCTTGCCGGACAGAAGAAAGCCTATATCGAAAACCAAGTCCGCGCATTTCGGAATGGCCATCGCACAAATGATGGTGGGCAAATGTCAGCAATTGCGACCGAGCTTCAGCCAGAAGATATCCCATTTGTTGCGGACTGGTTCACAAATCAGGACCCTCCCGCACCTTATCCCGAAGAAGATACAACCCTCGGCGCATCACTCTTCAACACGCTCCGCTGCGCGGGTTGCCACCGCAATTCCGGCGTCTCAGATCCAGCCATCCCCTACCTCACCGCTCAGCATCCCGGCTATCTCGAGAAACAAATGAGGGACTTCCGCGAGGGGCGGCGCGCAGTTGCCCGTAATTCGGGGCTGCATGCCACATCGCTGAGGTTGTCTGACGAAGAAATTGACGCGATCGCGCGCTACCTTGGAGCTTCTGAACGTCAATGATCCATAATCGTGACCCCGCCGAGACCGAACCAACACAGGCCGCGATATATCTCTCGGAGTATATTCTCGACATCAACGAGGGGTCTGACTTTCTCAGCGGCATCTCAAAAGATGATCAGAAACGGCTCCGCCATATGGGCACCCGCTGCACTTTCGACAAAGGGCAAAGCATTTTTCATCAGGGCGATAGCCACACGGGTATCTGGATCATCGAAAGCGGACGCGCCCGTACCTATTATGTTGGTCCCACCGGGCGTGAAATTACGTTGGCCTATTGGACGCCTGGTCATTTTATTGGTGGTCCCGAGGTCTTCGGGCGAGGCCGCCATGTGTGGTCCGCCGACGCGATGGAACCTTGCGAAATGGTATTTCTCTCTGGACCCAGTGTGGAAAAACTTGTTCGCGAAGTGCCTGAGGTCGCCGTTGCTGTGATCCATGGCCTGATCGCCAAAGGAAAATGCTATTCTGCGCTGATCCAGATGCTTGGGACACGTTCAATCTCAGAAAGACTTCGCCAGTTTCTCTTCATCCTTGCTGATGCACAAGGCCGGCACGAAGGGACATCCATCGTTGTCGAGCGCACGATAACATACGAGCAGATTGCTTTCCTCGTGGGTGCAACACGTCAGTGGGTTACGCAAACCCTAGATAAGCTGCGCATGGAGGGCGTTCTTGAAATTTCGCGAACGGAACTTGTGATTAGGGATATGGATGCGCTTCTGAGTACTTAAAGCTTGTTTCCGCCAACTCCGTCGCTGCCCCTTCGCGTCGGTATCCGTGGCCATGACATACTCAGACAAAACTATCAGAGTGCGTCGTCGCGAAGGGCCGGGACAGCGCGTATTTTGTGGATAGAAAAGCATTGGATGCTATGCGACGATACGACAACGGCCCTGATGCGACGGCTGTTTGTGTGCTTCTGATGGACCGGCACGGGCATATCTCTGGCAAACAATTCGCGTTGGACTTCAAGTCCATGAGAGCGACCGGACTGACGTCGCTTTCCGCGCGTCACCTGCGCGCCGCCCGTAGAACTTTACAGGCGGTTGGGCTTGTTCGGTTGTTCGGAAAACATCGCGAAGGGTCAATCCATCAGGCCTTCACCTTGGGCCGGATATTTTCCTGCACTTAGGCTTGAGTGGGCTTTGTGTCACAAATCGTGTGAAGGGAGTTCTTCCCCTTTCCCCGGATACACTTTGCTTACAGGTTCCGTGACGGGTATGCCAAGAGCTGTGTAGCTGTTGAGGACAGCGATACGGATATGGATCTCCGCGATCTACCGATCAAAGTC
>JAEPNN010000017.1 GCA_017643385.1 Dinoroseobacter sp. | reverse complement strand
CTGCGCCGAAGTGGCCGGGGCCATCACACCCGTCCCGGGCGGCGTCGGGCCCATGACAATCGCCTGCCTGCTCGCAAACACCGTAACCGCATGCTGCAGAGCAAACAAACTCAACGAACCAGAAGGCCTAACAGCTTGACGTAACGTCCTTTCGCTGCACTTGATGGGTCAATGAAAGGACGCGTCATGGCCAGACCAAAGACCTACACAGGCGAAAAGATCGAGATCGGTTTTGAGCTGGAGCGGTGCATCCACGCACGCAATTGTTTTTTGAAACTCCCACAGGTTTTTGATCCGTCCAAGCGCCCATGGGTTGATCCTGAGGCTGTGCCTGCAGAAGAAATTGCCGCTATGATCCGAACGTGCCCTTCCGGTGCGCTCACGTTCAAGCGGCTCGATGATGGGGTTCAGGAGACGGCGACGCGGATTAATCGTGTCATGGTGACTGAAAATGGTCCGATCGCGGTGCAGGGGGACCTTTCCATCGCGGGCAGATCACAAACGCGGGCGACGCTTTGCCGATGTGGAATGACTAAGAACCCGCCTTATTGTGACTACAGCCATGTTGAAGGTGGCTTCAAAGCCACAGGCGAGCCAGTTCAAGAGGCTGTTAACACTTTGGACAGTCTGGACGGCACTTTGGAAATCAGTGCGTTTGAAGACGGCCCAATGCAGGTGAAAGGACCCATGGAAATCACGACTGGCACAGGTCACAGGGTTACCCAGACAAAGACTGCCTTTCTGTGTCGCTGTGGTCAGTCGCAGAACAAACCCTTTTGCGATGGAAGCCACAAGAAGGCAGGCTTCAAAATGCCTGGCACCTAGGACAGCGGGACAGGGATCATCGTTCCTTGCATTATGGCAACCAGTTTTCGTTGCCCGTCAGTTTCTGCCTCCACCCGTGCAGTGACGACCAGCAAGCGCTTGCCGGCTTTCTCAACTTTGCCCGTTGCGACCAAGCGATCGCCAAAAGCGGGAGACAAAAGATTGATCTTCATTTCGACGGTCATGACCTCAGTATCTGAGCCCATCAGCGTAAGAGCGGAGTATCCTGCGGCGGAGTCCCCAAGCGCAAATGTAAGCCCCGCATGCGCCGCACCGTGCTGTTGACTGACCCTGTCAGAAAGTGGGGCGGAAAGGATAACCGAGCCTTCTTCAACACGCTCGATCTGTGCGCCAAGCGTCAACATCAAGCCTTGTGCTATAAAGCTTTTTTCAATGTGAGTTCTATCTTTGGACATTATTCAAGAAAGTCGATTTAGTTTGTAGCCAATATTTGGTATCGAAGATTAAGACAATGTTTTGCCGAGTACAGCCCAGAACTGGAGATTGGACTCGAAGTGTCGAGTCCCCTAAGATATTAGAGTTCGAATGCGAGAATTGACGAAGTATATACTGTCGCCAATTACCTTATTTGCGTTCCTAGCGGCTGGGACGCTTATGACTTTGGCGGGGCCTTTCGGCACCTACGTGTCCTTGAACCTGTTGGATCGAGCAGCCTATTGGTACACGCTTGTTGGCATTTCAATCATATTGGGAATAGTGATCCGCAGAGCTGTTGATCAGAAATGGCCGGCGCGATCTTTCTGCTTCAGAGCCAATCTTACAGCAGCGGTTTTCACCTTTCTGTTCACGCCTTGTATCATTCTGATGAATGCTTCCATGGTTGGGGATGAAACGGTGTCGACGGACATGCCCATCTGGATGATGTACATCGCAGTTGGAATTGTGCCAGTTTCGGTAAACGCGGTGCTTTATTTTATGCTCAAATTCCGCCCGATGGTGCCTGTGGGCGCACCTGTGGACTACGTCGAAGAAACCAGCGCGCGTCCACGTTTGTTTGAGCGCCTGTCCGATGATCTGGGCGAAGAACTGATCCGAATGTCTGTGAAAGATCATTTCGTGCACGTTTATCTTGTGGGCGGATCTGAACGCCTTCGCATGCGCTTTGGAGATGCGGTGCAAGAGGTAGAGGGCGTTCCAGGAATGCAGGTGCATCGCTCACACTGGGTCGCGAAAGATGCGGTTGAAGGTTACGTGCAGATCGGCGGACGCGTTTCTTTGTGTTTGAGCGATGGGAGCGAAGTGCCCGTCAGCCGGAACTACCGGCAGCATGTCGAGGACGCGGGTTTCCTGGCCAAGGAGGCGATGTTGCAGAAGTCACTGCTCGGGCAAAAGCCGGAATCGCGACCGGGGTAGTGCCTGTTAGAATTGCGCCTGCATGGTCTGAAAAGAAATTTCGAATGGTCGGATCTGTGACGGACAAGCCACCAGTATAAGCCCCGTAAGCAGGCATCATGAGACGATGTTTGTCCCATAAAAATGCAGGGCGCGTAATACTGCCTGCACGTGTGGAAAGCCTGAACTTGGGGTGGAAGTGCCCCGAAACTTCGATGCTGTGACCTGTATGATCTTCCTGCGCGATGTGGCGGAACAGAAACGGTTCATGCTCTAGCTCGGGCACGCAGCGACCACCGAGTTTGACTGGCGCGGGATCGTGGTTGCCACTGATCCAAACCCATTCACGCGCATTCATGAGTGATTGCAACAGATCAAAGCATTCTTCGGACAGAGATGCGGTTGCAAGATTATCGTCGAACCCGTCGCCCAGACTGATAACGCAATCGGCGCGGGTTCTGTCCAGGTCAGTTTTCAGCTTCTCCAGCGTAGCTTTCGTTTCATAAGGCGGGAGCAGGCCACCACTTCGCCGGGCGACGCGGTTGGACTTTCCCAAGTGCATATCTGAGACAACCAGAACGCGGCCTTCAGCCCACCAAAGCGCCCCGCTGGGAAGCGCTGATAAAGTGGTTCCGCCGATCTGGAATTCGCACATGTTCATGGTTTGGTCCAATCGCATTTGGCGAGCTAGCGCAAGCGATTTATTGCAGTCCGGCCTTAATCAGGATGGCCTCTGCAGCCTCTCCCAACAGTCTTTCCTGTGCCTGGCCTTTGATTGGCACGCGTCCAACCTCGATAAACATCGGGGCCGAGAGCGGTGTCAGGCGGGTTGACGCAACGTGATCTATGCGCCCTTCGGTTCGCTTGAGCAACTCATCAATGCGTCCGAAATCAACGAGGCCACGCAAGGCTTGTTCATGCGTGATCTGCATCAACACATGTTTAGGATCGTATTTGAGCAAGGTGTCATAGAGGATGTCAGACGAGAATGTGGCCTGCCGTCCGGATTTGCGTTTGCCGGGTGAGTTCCGCTCGATCAGTCCGGCAATCGTTGCGGCGGACCGAAACGTCCGCTTCATAACCGCGTTTCCCGACAACCAGTGATCAAAAGCGGCGCGCAAACCATCGGGCGCAACCAGTGGTGCAGGATCCGTGATCGGCTGGAGGCCCCAGATCAGTGTGGCATAGTCGGTAGCGACAAAACCAACTGGATCCAATTGGGCTTCTTCCATTCTTTGGGTGACCAGTAATCCTAAGGTTTGCTGCGCGTTCCGACCGGCAAAACCGTAAAGGCATATATGTTCCCGGCCATCATGCGGAAAGGTTTCGATAAGCAGGCGTTCCGCTTCCGGAAGCTTTGAAACCCGCCGCTGCAGATGCAACCAGTCGCACGTGTGCTTGGGCAGCTCCGGCCAATCGTTTTGTTGGAACGTGTTCAGGATGCGGGCGCTCAATTGCGTGGATGTGGCAAACTTCGTGCCATTGAAGGTCGCAATCTTTGGGGTCTTGTCGGCGCGTCTGGATACCTCGACGGTCATTTCACGTAAGCCTTCATAGCGAACAATTTGGCCTCCGATCAGAAATGTATCCCCTTTGGTCAGTGTGGCGGCGAAACCTTCTTCAATTTCTCCCAAGGGGGCACCGCCACGGCTGTTCTTCATACGAACTTTCAGCGTCTCGGTATCGAGGATCGTACCCATATTCATCCGAATGGTGCTGGCACTTCTTGGATCGCGAAGTTGCCACAGACCATCTGGGCGCTGCAGCAATCTTTGCCAACGATCATATGCCTTTAACGCGTAACCGCCGGTGGCGCAGAAATCGAGACAGGCATCGAACTGGTCATTGCTCAACTGCGTATAGGCGCCCGTGGTAATCACCTCGTCATAAAGCATTTTAGCATCAAACGGGCCGGAGGCGGCGGTTGCCAGAATATGCTGGCAGAGGACATCGCGCGGACCTGGCCCGCGGGGATCACCATCGAGGTCGTGCGCCTTTACGGCCTCTAATGCGGCATGACATTCGACGATCTCGAACCGGTTTGCTGGAACCAGCAGAGCTTTGGACGGCGCATTGTAGCGATGATTTGCGCGTCCGATGCGTTGGACGAGGCGTTTGACGTTCTTGGGCGCTCCAATCTGGATAACCAGATCCACATCGCCCCAGTCGATCCCAAGATCGAGGCTGCCGGTACAAACGATTGCGCGTAGGTCTCCGTCAACCATGGCCTGTTCCACGCGTTCGCGTTGTTTTTGATCGAGGCTGCCGTGATGAATTCCAATTGGGAGCTGATCTTCATTTGCAAGCCAGAGATTGTGAAAGAAGATCTCGGCCTGCGCTCGGGTATTATGAAAAATGAGCGTGGTTCGATGTTGGCGCACCTGTTCAAGAACTTCGGGTATCGCATGCTTGGCATTGCCTCCTGCCCAGGGAGGTGGTGCCGCGCTTTCCAGCATGGCGATGTCTGGGTCGGGACCCGGGTCGGCGTTAATGACGGTGCAAGGATCGGGATGACGAGCGAGATATTTTGCGATGGCCTTAGGGTCTTCAACCGTCGCGGAGAGGCCTACGCGGCGCAAACTTGGCACCATGGAAGATAGACGAGACAAGCACAGCATTAACTGATCACCGCGCTTGCTTTCGGCGAGCGCATGAATTTCATCCACGATGATCCGGCGCAGACCCTTGAAGATGCGCGGGGCGTCCTCATAGCTGAGCAATAACGCTAGAGATTCTGGCGTCGTGAGAAGGATATGCGGCGGGTCTGCGCGCTGGCGTTTGCGCTGTGTGTAGGAGGTGTCGCCCGTCCGGTCTTCGATCCGAATGGGCAGACCCATTTCGGCAACAGGTGTGCGCAGATTTCTTTTGATGTCGGCGGCCAGCGCCTTCAATGGCGACACGTAAAGCGTGTGCAGCCCCTCATGATCCCCTGAGGCCAGCTCCAACAACGTGGGCAGGAACCCCGCGAGTGTTTTACCGCCGCCGGTTGGAGCAATGAGGAGCAAAGACGGGTCTAGTGCATTTGCCAACATATCGGATTGATGCGGATGGATTTGCCAGCCTCTGGCGCTGAACCAGGCATCGAACGGGGCGGTAAGGGGCGACTGCATGCCCCTGAAATAGTCGAAACTAAAGCGCGCTCAATGCACGAAGTCAGACTCTTCCACAAATAGGTTGGCCCAGGCCCTGTCGATAAGCTCGGGGCTCATGTGTGGCGGGATATTTTCATATTCGCAGATTGCGAGCATCTGATCGATCAGGAAAGGCGCGTGGTAATTCGCATAGACGTGGTCGATGTCAGGGTATTTGCGCGCGAGGAGATGAATCAACGCAGGTTCGTTCAAAGGCATACCCTTTGCCTTGGCCACCAGCGCGAAGATTTTGAGGAATTCCTCTTTTGTGGGTCCGTCGATCTTAACCTTAAAGAACACACGACGAAGTGCTGCTTGGTCAAACAACTCATTCGGATGGAAATTTGTGGAGAAGACGACAAGCGTGTCGAAGGGCGCCACAAATTTTTCACCAGATTGCAGCGCAAGAATGTCGTAGCCTGCCTCCATCGGAACGATCCAACGGTTGATCAGTCTCTGCGGACTCTCAGCCTGTCGCCCAAGATCGTCAACAATGAGTATCCCACCTGTCGCTTTCATTTGAAGAGAGGCTTGGTAGGTGCGTGCGATCGGATTGTGTGTCAGGTCAAGCATGGACAGTTCCAGCTCGCCTCCGGTTATCACGGCAGGTCGGCGACATTTTATGTAGCGTCCGTCATATCCCATCGCGCGGCGAAGCGGTGACGAGGATTGTTCGAAAGATGTCACAAGTTCATGCACGACGGGGTCGTAGACGGTAATGATCTGGCCTGAATATTCGACAGCGACTGGGACAAAGACGTGATCGCCTAGAGCGTCGCGAATACCATTGGAGATGGAACTTTTACCGTTCCCTGGTGGCCCATACAGTAACAACGAACGGCCCGATGAAATTGCAGGTCCGAGGTCCCGAAGAAAGTTCTTTGGCAGAATGAGGTCTCCCATCGCACCGAGAAGGCTTTGTGGTGTAATTTGGACGTTTTTGATCGATTGGCGGCGCGACTGCTCCGAGAATGCCTTTAGGGGCACGGGTATTGCACCGTAGTATTCGGATTGCTCCAGTGCATCTCGCGTCCGGCGCACCCCCGCTTCAGACAGCTGATAACGCATTTCTGTATTGCCTTCTGAGCTAAGCGAACCCATTGCCTCGATCAGCTTCTCTTGACGCGCTGCATCAACCAATTGCTGGGTCAAGGGCACTGGTAGTGCAATGGCACGCGAGATTTCCGACACAAATCCCAAAGACATACGGTAGATCGTCTTCAGTAGAATATCGCGGACCAAGGTCGCAGATAGACCCAGATCTTCCAGCGCGCGTGGTCGGGGCGGGGCAAACGGATCAGAAATTTCTTGGTTCATTCTGGCGGTCCATCCTCATGGCAAACGCCAAGGAAATGGCGCCTGAATACTATTTCAAAAGCGGCAACAGCAGGTAGCAGACCAGCGTTCCACCCAAGGCAAGCCCCATGGGAAAATCACGCTTTTCGCCCCAGGATGCCCAGTCCGCAGTCGCAGAACGGATGGCAGGAACGCGACCCGCCAATCGGTGTGCTACGAAGGCTCCCAAGAGCATGGCAGCGAAAAGTGTCAAAACGAGGGTCAAATCCTGAAAAGCGATGAAAGGTGCCATGGCCGTGGCAAATTTTGCATCACCAGCCCCCATTGCGCCGGCAGACGCCAGTACGAAGCCGATACACAGAACCGTCACAAGGTGTACGTAGCGCCAGAGGTATTCATCGAATGGCAGGGCAATCAGCCCCGTTACAGCGAACCCAGCAATCAAGACCAGCACGGCCTTGTTTGGAATTTTCATGAATTTCATGTCGGTCCATGAGATGTAGACAGAAACCGGCAGCGCGACGATTAGAAACCAGATGGCTTGGGTTAGTGTCAGGGTGACGTCCATGACTTATCCTCGCTCAGACTCCAGCGTGCGAAGGGCACGCACTGCTGCATCAAAATGTTGGGGATGGGTATCTATGGCTTCCTGGAGCAACGTGCGTCCCGTAGAGACATCGCCTTGTTTTATGGCGCTCAGAGCCATGGTGTAGGTCAGCTGCGCGCGTTCGGTTTGTGACGCTGGGACGCTAGGGATGCGGTAGTTGCGCTGCGCGCCGCGTGCGAGAACGAGGTTGTTCTTGGCGGTAAACAGAGAACTGTCGTATTCAATGGCTTGGACAAAAAGCTGTTCGGCTTCGCGAAAATCACCCCGCGTGAGTTTGGAGTATCCCCAGTTGTTGAGCACGCCGGCAGGGCGCAAGGTCAGTTCAGAGGCTGTTTCGTAGAAGCTGTCGGCTTTATCCCAGTCGCGATTGCTGTCTGCAACCATCGCCTCAAGCCGGTAGCGTTCGTAAGTTTCATGGGTTGGAGGGATCTGGTTCAGTTCTGTCTCAGCGCTGGCCCAATCGCCTGTACGCACCAAAGCGGAGGCGTAATCCACCCGGTCCTCATTTGTGCCCTCAGGACTGCCGACGATTTCTCTCCATACCGGAACTGAACGAGCAGCCTGTCCTGCACGTACCAGCGATGTCGCCAATCCGCGTTTGAAATCAATACGGTCAGGTTCTTGCGACGATGCACGCTGGAAATACGTAACTGCCTCTTCGGGGTCAGCTACGGTCAGCATGATGTCGTTGAGATTACTTTCGTCTATGACATTTACGCTATCCATCGAACGTGAGACATCACCCCCGCCAGGTTGCTGACAGGCAGATAGCGCGCTCGCCGCACAAGCGACTACGATCAAAGCATGGCGCATCTCAATGCGTCCTTTTACTGCTCGCCCTCGTTCATGGTGTTGACAGAAGCCTGTAAGATCCAGGACCCCGACGCACCAAGTCGAAGTTGTGGTTATTTGCAGGAGTATAGGACGGATTTTCCATTTTTGCGAGTGCCAAGCGCAGGTTTTCGCGAATCATTGGTGTTGCGCCGCTGTCGAGCCCAAAAGCGATACGAAAAACACGCATTGCTTCGCCTGTTTCGCCTTTCTCCATGAGCGCAACGCCAAGGTTGTTCCAAGCGGGAACAAAGTCGGCATCTTCCTGTGTTGCTTGCCGTAAAAGCGTTTCGGCCTGGTGCAACCTACCCAGCCGCAGGTTTGCCGAGCCCAAAGCAGACAAGACATCGACAGTCATGCCTTGCACTGCGGCAGCCCGATAATAGGCCTTTAGCGCAAGTTCGTATTCGCCAGCTTCAACAAGCCGATGGCCAACGATCAAGCCATCCACACTATCTTCAGTGGCAGCCCGTGTTGCTGTGCCAGGGGCGAATGGGCTGTCTTCCAAAGGCGCAAGACGCCCGGAACTTTGACAAGCTCCGAGCGCACTGGCAGCACAAACTAGCAGAAGACAGCGGACAAGCGTCATCAGGGGCTTAACCCCGCGCCAGACAATGTTTCATATATGGAATAGATGGAAGGACCGATGAGAATGATCATCAACGGCGGCAACGTAAACATCATGGTTCCAAGTGTCAGCTTCGTCGGCAACACGTTGGCCTTCTCTTCCGCTCGCATCACGCGCTTGTCCCGCATTTCGTTTGCGTAAACGCGCAACGCCTCGGCGATAGATGTACCGAATGTTTGTGATTGGATCAAAACCGTTACGAAACTGGCAACATCAGGTACACCAGACCGATCGCCCATATCCCTAAGAACGGTTGCTTTGTCCTTACCGGCTTTGATCTCCCAAGCAACCATTTCGAACTCTTCCGCCAGAGCGGGGAAGCCAGCTCGAATTTCATCAGCAACGCGGATGATCGCCTGGTCCAGACCCTGACCGGCTTCCACGCAAACCAGCATCAGGTCGAGACTGTCTGGAAAGCCTTCCTGAATCTCTTTTTGGCGCGCCTCTATGCGTTTGTTCACCCAATAGCGGGGCAGGTAATATCCAGCCAACCCCGGAACAAGCGTTGTGATAGCTGCGCGTGTCGCGCCTTGTTCTTCATCACCAGTCAGGAGCGTGTAGATTACGCCTAGCGCCAGCAGGCCAAGCCCGAGTGAGAATTGTGCGAAGTAGAAGGTGCGCACGGCGGAACGTGACCGATATCCAGCATGGATAAGTTGCTCTCGAATAGCGGAAAACTCTTCCTCATCCTTGGGTTCCAAGTATTCGGCGAAGCGATCGAGCTTATCATTGGCTGCGTCGTGCCGCAGCCGTTGGCTGGCGTCCACGACCTTATTATCCGTGTCCTTAACATCGCTGTGCAGTCGGTCCATGCGGTCGGTTTTCTGCGATAGCAACAGTGGGATTGCGATCAACAGCAACAACATCCCAACAGCGCCGATGGCCATGATCGGACCGAGTGGTCCAAGTTGCATGACGAGGAAATCATTGAGTGATTTTAACATCTTGCTCGCCTTAGACCTTAATGTTGACCATTATCTTCATGAACACGATGTTCACGACTAAGAAGACCGCCACCACAATAGCCGCAGGTATGAAGAACTGTGTGTCTTTCACGTCTGCATAGTAGTCAGGTTCCATCACATTTATGGTAACAAGCGCCGCAAGCGGGAAGCCGGACAGGAACATGCCAGACCATTTCGCTTCGGCCGTGATCGCTTTCACACGCCGGAACAGTTTGAACCTTGCGCGGATAACCTGGCTGAGCCCATAGAGAATTTCCGCAAGGTTACCGCCAGATTTAGACTGGATTGATACAGCTACCGCAAGAAAGCGTAGGTCTTGCATGTCCATGCGCTCTGCGAGTTCTTTCAGGGATTCTGTGACGTCCCGACCATAGGCCGCTTCATCCGCGATCATGCCAAATTCTGTTCCCAAAGGATCTGCCACTTCTTTCGCAACGATGTTGATGGCACTTGAGAATGGATGCCCGACCCGCAAACTGCGAACCATTAGCTCTACCGCGTCCGGGAGCTGTTCTTCGATCATCGCCAACCGCTGCTTGGCCTTCTTGTTGACCCACATGTAAACCCCACCGACACCCATTACGATCGATACGGCAACGCGGATCACGATGCTGGCTTCGGTCATAATGGTCAGCGCAAGGAAGGCCGCGACGCAAAGTGCAGCCATGACCCCCATCAAGGCGCCCGGTGTGAACGCAATGTTTGCCTTTTGCGCCTTTTCGGCCAGCAAAGAATAAAGCGGAATGCCTTGCCCTTTGAGATGCTGGCTCATCTCTTTGCGAAGTTGCTCGAGAACCTGGTCTCGAGCGGCCCCCTTGTCGAGCATCTCCAGTCGACGATTTACGCGTGAATTCAGGCTGATAGAGCGCCCGAATATTACGAGATAGACGCCCTCAACAAGAAGCAGAACACCGACGAAAATGCCGATATAGATAAGCGGTTCGACACCGATATTCATATCTGATGTCCTCGTACTGGTTCATAAATGGAAGCGGGTAAGTCATACCCCCACTGCTTAAAGCGATCAGCGTAGTTCGAACGGACCCCACAAGCGGTGAAATGCCCGAGGATTGTGCCATCCGGCTCCAGACCAGTGCGTTGATACCGGAAGATTTCCTGCATGGAGATCACGTCACCTTCCATGCCGGTAATCTCGGTGATTGAGACCATGCGACGCGAACCGTCTTGTAGGCGCGAGGCCTGCACGATCAGGTTCACCGCGCTAGAGATCTGACTGCGCAGTGCACGGATTGGCATCTCGATCCCCGCCATCGCCACCATGTTTTCCAAACGGCTTACACCATCGCGGGCCGAGTTCGCGTGGATCGTTGTCATCGAACCGTCGTGGCCGGTGTTCATGGCTTGCAACATATCGATCACCTCCTCGCCGCGCGTTTCCCCAACGATGATACGGTCAGGGCGCATACGCAGGGCGTTTCTGAGGCAGTCGCGCTGGGTGACAGCGCCTTTGCCCTCCACGTTGGCTGGGCGACTTTCCATCCGGCCTACATGCACCTGCTGAAGCTGAAGTTCTGCCGTATCTTCGATTGTTAAAACACGTTCGGAGTTCCCGATAAAGCTCGACAGGGCGTTGAGTGTTGTCGTTTTGCCAGAACCTGTACCGCCTGAGACGATGACATTTAGACGGCAAGAAACAGCGGCTTGGAGATATGCAGCCATCTCTTCCGTAAATGCGCCAAATTTCACCAGATCATCAACGCCTAATTTATCCTTTTTAAACTTACGGATAGAGACGAGTGATCCGTCTACGGCAATTGGACCAACCATCGCGTTGAAACGCGAACCGTCAAGCAAGCGGGCGTCGACGTAAGGGTTCGATTCATCAACACGACGACCAACGGCAGACACGATTTTGTCGATGATCCGCAGCAGGTGCTTTTCATTGCGGAACTTCACATCTGACAGTTCTAGCTTGCCGGCGCGTTCAATGAAGATACGCTGTGGGCCGTTTACCAGAATGTCCGAGATCGTTTCGTCTTTCAGGAGCGGCTCGAGCGGGCCGAGGCCACGAACTTCGTCATAAAGTTCGTCATTGAGAACTCTGCGGTCGTCTTTATTCAGCACCACACTCATATTTGAGAGCATTTCGGCGCTGATTTCTGCGATCTCCATCCGCAAATCTTTTTCAGATGCGGACTCCAAGGCGGCAAGGTTAAGCTGTTCCAATAGCTCCTTGTGCAACGCGACCTTTAATTCGTTCATTTTTTGTTTGCGGCGCAACTCTTTATCAGCTGGAGTAGCCTGGGCGGCACGGCGAGAGGATGCGGTCGCAGATAGCGGCCTTGGAAGCGATTCATTTTTTATCGGTGCCGCTGCCGCCTCGCCAGCGGGTATCGTGGCGGGTGGGGCCTTTGGAGCACCGTTCACCGGTATTGCGCGTTCGTCTTTACGATAGCGTGAAAACATGGCTCGATCCTCTTATCCCTTGGCTTTGGCGTTTTCGCCTAAGCTCAGGTCGATTAGTTGTTTTGCGAGGCGCACAATTTCCTTGCGCACAGGGTTTTTTGCAGCAGCTTCAGAAAGCGGCTGACCTTCTTCGTTCGCCTCAGTGAGCTGAGGTCCACCATCTGAAAGCGTTTCACCGATGTTGATATCGAGGCTTTCGGCCATGCGCTTCATACGGGTCCTTCCGGACAAATCTGTGAAACGCGGAGCTTTACTCATTACGAAGTTCAGCTTTTCGATCGGCAGGTCTTCGGCTTTCAATGCCTTGAGAAACCGCAGAGAGTTCTGGGCGGACCGCATGTCGAGCTGAACCACCGGGTAGTAGATGTCAGCATTCATCAATATCGTTTCAGTCCAGGCCACTAATGTACGTGGCATATCGATGATAATGATGTCGAACTGCTCGCGGGCGAAGTTGATTGTCAGTTCAATGTCTTCTGGCATCACCAGGTCCAACGGCAATACATCCCCGGGTGCAGTGAAGACACTGAGCTTGTCCGCATAAACAACCATGGCCTGCTTGAGCACATCGCTATCGGCGGATCCGGTATCGGCCAGGTATTCGTAGACCGCGTCGCGTCTGGGCAAATCGAGATAGGTTGCGACACCCCCAAACTGAAGGTCGAGATCGAAGAGCGCGACCCGTAGGTCTGTGCCTTTGGTATTGGCGATTTCCCAAGCCAGATTAACTGCGAAGGTCGTCGCTCCGACACCGCCTGACATACCGTGCACCGCGATGATTGTACTCAGCGACGCGGACTTGCCGCTACGATTTGCGGCAGTGTGGGTGTGCGGCGGCGCAACGGGGGCAGGTGGCGCTGTCACCCGTGCGATTGCATCATCCAGACTACCTTCTGGCACGGGGTATGGGAGAAACTCTCCTGCGCCAGCGCGCATTAGACGGTGCAGGTGCACCGCATCAAGGTCTGATGCAATCAGAATAACACCCAGATCCCGTGAAACGGCGCTTTGCACAACATTTTCGATTAGCGGGAGCTCGTGTGTATCGTCATCGCCAACTGCAACAACCAGAAACTCAAGTGCATTTGCATCGGGCTGATCTAGGAAGACGAGCGTATCCTCAAACGACAGGTCGCCCCAGGCTTCGCCCAGAATTGCTTCCATGTCGTCAATCAAGAATTCAAACGCCTGGACATCCCTAGAAACCGTGCAAGCACGGATTGGGGCAGGGTCTGACTTTTTGATCAATGCGCCCATTGCCTGTTGCTACCCTTACTCACTTCCAGTCGGGCCGTACGGGATACGACATGCCTCGCACGACTTCAGAAAGGTGGCCGACTCGCAGTGATTGGCCCCCTTGCAAGAAACAATCTGAGTGACAATCCGGGCAGTATTGCGGCAATAAAGGAAAATCTTGGGGACAGTGCCCGTTTTTTAACCGCCGCTGGCAGCTGAAGCGCTGGCTACATATTCGCGGAAAACGACTGACGCATACTGCCCATCAAGTAGCATCGGATTGTCGGAAACAAAGCCAGAAACTTCTGTGATAGTTCGGCGATTTCGTTCCTCACGTGCTTGCGTGAAAACGACTGGACGTGTTTCGCCAAACGATGCAACTGCTTCCAGGCGCGAGCGGTTAATCCCGTGCCGCGTCAGATAATTAACGACAGCGTCAGCGCGGCGTTTTCCAAGTCGTTGATTGTAGCCCTCCGACCCCACGAGATCTGTGTGGCCGTAGACTCGGAAACGGACTTCAGGGAACTGCTTGATCCAGTCCGCTTGCCTGTCCAATGCCGCACGCGCAGTGGAGCTTAAGCTGCTGGAATTAAATGCAAAGGTAACGGTATTGTCGACTTCGGATGCAAAACGTTGCGATAGGTCGATTTGAACCTGAATCTGCCCGGTCTGCACGCCTATATTGTTCATTGTTGGATTGCCAAAGCCGCCTTCATCCAGATCTCGTCCAATTTCACCGGGCGTACATGCGCCCAGGCTCACCGAGATTGCGGCCGCTAGAAAAAAACGGAGCTGGTGAAGGGGCATGGCTTACTCCAGCACGTATCCATAGGGGGAATCGAAGTCCTGGCGGGCAACTTCGCCAACGGGTCCAGACTGATTGGTATCAACCATCTGTCCAAAAAGGAAAAAATCTTGTTCGCTGGGTGGGCGAACCCGATCTGTTGGCAAGCTGATCGCTTCGCCTGTCGTAGGCGAAACCAGATGCGCCGTGATTACAATCACCAACTCACTTTGCTCGCGGCTATAAGACGAAGACCGGAACAATGCGCCAAGCACCGGGATATCTCCCAACCATGGGACCTGGCTGGATGCATTGCGGAAATTGTCTTCAAGAAGACCTGCGATCGCAAAGCTTTGCCCGTCCCGCAATTGCACGGTCGTAGCGGTTGACCGATTTGAGAACGTAAACACGTTCAGACCGCCGGAGCTACCGGTTTGGGCTGTTGTGTCAACCGATGTTACTTCGGCGTTCAATTCGAGATTTATGACCCCGTCATCAAGCACGCGCGGCGTGAAACTCAGGTTCGCTCCAACTGGTTTATATTCCACTGTTATGCCGCCATTGCCATCGGCAACGGGCACCGGGTATTCGCTGCCAGCGAGGAAGCTGGCTTGTTGACCTGAAAGCGCCACGAGATTTGGTTCCGCCAGTGTTCGAACGACACCGCGCCCTTCCAGCGCCTCAAGTAGGATATTCACTTGCACCGAATTGTTCCCGATGCCGAAACTTATCCCGCCGCTCCGGTTTGAAAGGCCTTGGAAAGCGCCAGATGGCGCGCCAATACCCCCAATATCGGTCCCACGTCCGATCGCACCGCTACCGGCGACGACACCATCACTCACGGTGCCATTCGTGATACCCAAACTTGCGTTAAGGTTCTTGGCGACCGAACGTTCCATTTCGGCAAAACGAACCTTCAACATCACCTGTTGTGTTCCGCCAACCGATAAAAGGTTAGAGACGCGGTCAGGCGCGTAGCGCTGGGCAAGCGCGATTGCGCGGTCCAAACGCGTAATAGAAGACACCGTGCCAGACAAAACGATCCCATCATTTGCAGTCCGGACCTCAATGTTTTCGTCCGGCATGATCTGTTGAAGACGCTCTTTGAATTCAGCAATGTCCGGCACGACCTGGACTTCGACATTCGTGATCAGCCGGCCATCCCCACCAAGTAACGTCAAAGTGGTACGCCCCGGCGCCTTTCCAAGAACATAAATCGTACGATCAGAAAGGGTTGCGATGTCAGCGATGCCTGGGTTCGCGACCGATAGCTCTGCGAATATCGCGTCACTTTCGACAACAACGGCCCGGTTCATCGGAACTGTTAAGACGCTGGATGTTTCCCCGCGCATCACGCGCAAAGTTTCCGCCTGGACTAGGCTAACAGCCGGTCCAAAGCTTGCTAAAAGCCCCAAAAGGCCAGCTGCGATCCATCTTCCGAACTTCATTGTGATCCTGCCTCTATGATCACGTCTGCAAGGTGCTTGTGCCCCACCTTAAAGATAGTGTGCCTGTTTTTAAGATTATTTGCAAGAATCATCAGGTTGCGCAGTGATCTCAACGTAAAAGGACCGCGATTTTCCACCGCGGCCCGATTGAGTGGCTCAATTCGTACACGGGATCGGGATGGCTACAACTTCTGCGCCACGTCGCGTGCGGATGGTACAAACTTCGGGTTCTTCCGGACGCACGTCCGCAATTTCTTCCTCAACGCCCAGGATATCATTGCGGTCGACTTCAACCAAGTCGGACACGGTATCGTCGCGGGTACCGACAAGTGCGAGGGCAAGTCGCCCGGTGGCTTGGGCTTGGGCGAGTTTGGCAACCTGTCCTGGCGCGGCTTCAACCGTAACGGTGCGCGCGATGGTCGGGCGGCTGCGGTCTTCGTCGTCGTTCTGGTCTACGGCGATGATTTGAATACCGGGTTCGATTAGACGTGTAATGCCTCCATCACGACCGCCATCGTCACCTGTCCAGTACACGTCAACGCGGTCACCAGGGCGCAGAAAGCCTGAAACGCCAGATGCAACGTCAACAGTAATTGCAAAAGCGCGCAGCCCTTTTCCAAGCCTGTGGGATACACCCGCGTCTTCCCCTGGTTGGGTAACCTTAACAGCAAGGATTGGTTCGTCGCGCTCCATGATGCGAAGAGCTGTGCGCAGCTCGTCAACGCCTTCTGGGAACAGCAACGAGGCATCCGTGAATGCACCTGCCGGGATCGCGTGTTCTGGCCATTCAATCGGACGAATATCGGCACGCGTGATGGGTTCACCGTAGCGGATCTGGCGGTTGGCGACAAAAACTTCGGTGACCGTCAACTGATTGGCTAGTGCGGCCTGCTGGTTTTTTAACACGGCCTGGTATTGTCCGATCCGGTCTTTCGCCATGTACATGGCGCCACCGGCGAGTGCGATACCCAGCACGAGCACCAATCCAAATACGAGTCGCATTTCATCGTCCTTCCTCAATGGCAGCGCGGGTCAGCCTTCTAAACGCAGAACTCTCGGCTTTTCCCATTGTTGGTGGTGGACGCCGCGAGCGGCTTGCTGATGTCCGAATTATGGTAAGTTTGTGAAATTTGCGGCCGGTTTGGACTTGGAGTAATCCAAAGCAAAAAGGCCGCACGGATTGCGCGGCCTTGATGCGGTAATCTGAAGTTTCAGATTATTCGAACGCGGTCGAGATTGCCTGACCGGTCAGCTGGTTGTCGATGTCCTGGCTCAGGTCCTGGATACCGCCGGACACAACGCCGTAAACAGCGATGCCGAGGCCAACGATGGCTGCGGTTAGAACAACCCAGTCAACGGTGACTGCGCCGGATTCGTCGTTGCGGAAAGTTTTTGCAAGCTTGAAGAGTTTCATTTTGCTCGTCCCT
>JAEPNN010000022.1 GCA_017643385.1 Dinoroseobacter sp. | reverse complement strand
CCGGGGCATGCCTTGCCCCGTCAGAACTTCAATCTGCCGCAACTTCACGACAATCTCTTCGGGCTTGGGTCTCTTCATGGCCATCTCAGGTCCTCCGCTTTCCTAATCATAAGCGCGGACCATTTCAAAGGGGGAGGCTCAAGGTGTGACTTGCACGCGAGAGTCTGGAGGGAAGACAACCTGAGCGCCGCCCCCAGCTAGGTACGGCGCGCACGAACGCGGCGGGCACTGTGTTTGGGTCTGATTCGTCTTAAAAGTTCAGAATGCAATCGAAGGGATCAGAATGGTCAGTTGTCATTATTTTATCCTTTGATCTTAGGTTCAAGAGTTTGGGCGCACAAAGGACCTAGATTTCAGAACCCCCCACGGATGCGAGTTCAAATCGCTGAGGTTAAATTGTTGGCACTGAAGCTGGTAATCAACTCTGTCCCAGAACTCGGCGATTTGTGATGGCAAGTCCTGATGCGAATCTGAAATTTAAAATTTGCTAACCATAACTCGCCAATAACACTTTCGAAATGTGGGGATGGCAGGTTTTTCAAGGGGAATTGTAAACGAGTTTTCAGAAATATTTCGTATAAATTTCGGGGCAACGCTGATGCCGTTAGTTAGCCTGAATTTCATTGAGATATTCGATAAGAGCACAAAAATCATGCGCCCGTTAGCATTCACCGCACATAGAAGGCCGTCTTGCACCATAGCGGCTTATTCTGCGTTTGCCGACTCATCGCTTTTTCAAAGCCTCCTTTCAAAACTGAAAAGCGGGCGGCCAATAAATGTAGAGGCTGTTTCCAAAAACTTTTGCAACAGTGAAATTTATGTTAACACCATATATCGAAATGCAGAGGTGGGGCCCCGGAACGCCGCACGTCCAATGATTGCGGCAAAAGGTGGGGGGTCGCCCTACGGCAATGCATATCGCATGCGCTGGACCACAGGGTCAGACGCTCTGCCGATTTGGGAGGGGAAGCGCACTATCAACATGGACAACGCATCTCTTTCGGCCATTCGCTTTGGCGCGGCAACCTACGACTTTTCAACCGGATGTCTCATGTCAGACTCCGGCGTGGAGTTTGTTTTGCGTTGGCAATCAATGCAGGTGTTGCGGTTGCTTGCGGAAAACTTGGGTTCGGTGGTGCTAAGAGATGATCTGATTGCGCAAATTTGGGGCGATGTGTCTGTTACCGATGACAGTTTGACCCAATGTATCGCTGACATTCGCCGCGCCTTGGGCGATGCGGATCGAACGCTGCTGAAAACCTTTCCCAAGCGCGGTTACCAACTGAATGGGACGCCTGTTGAGTTGCGGGCGACGATCCCTGCGAAACCTGCAGCAATTGGGGATGCCCTACAAATTGCGCCGAGTCATGAACCCGCAATTGTGCCAAACTCAATTGTTGCCGATCTGGATCCAAGGGATGTCTTTCCAACGCTTGCGGTATTGCCTATGCGTGCGATTGGTGAAGATACGGCGTGTCCGCTTGGAATGTTTGTCTCTGACGAGATTATCGGGGCTTTGGGGCGTTCGCAGGAGCTTAATGTCATTTCCCGCCTGTCAACGGCCCAATTCTGGCAGCAGTACCAAGAAGGTCATGAACTGAGAGCCGCATTAAACGCAGATTTTGTTGTCTCTGGATGGATGCGCACAAGTGGGCAGGAAGTGACTCTGTCATTTGAATTTTCCGAGACTGAGCGGCAGATTGTGCTCTGGTCTGATCGGATCAGATTGCCCATTGCGGCTTTGATGGCAAATACGGATTGGGTCGAAGGCATCGTTTCCAGTATTCGCAAGGCTATTGTTGTTTGCGAAGTTGATCGGGTCTGTTCCAAGCCTCTGGAAAGCTTGAAATTATACAGCCTGCTGCATGGGGCTGTTGGGCTTATGCATCGGCTGTCGCCGCTGGATTTTTCTAAGGCTCACAGTATTCTCACACAATTGATTGAGCAGGTCCCGCACAATCCTATGCCGTTCGCTTGGATGGCGCGCTGGCATGTCCTGCGGGCGGTTCAGGGGTGGTCGGCCGACGTGCAAAAGGATGCACGCATGGGCATGGAAAATGCGGTGCGGGCGTTGGAGATTGATCCAGAGAACACGCTTGCGCTCACGAGTCTTGGGTTCGTGATGACAAATCTGTTGCACCGGTTGGATGAGGCCCGCAAACATTATGACACCGCATTAGAAATCAATCCCAATGCTGCGCAAGCACGGGCGCTTCGCGGCATGTTGCAGGCCTTTGTTGATGAAACCAAGGAAGGCAAACGCGATACGGAACGGGCATTGCATCTAACGCCCAGAGATCCGCACAGGTTTTTTTATCTGGTGTTGGCCGCGGGGGCGAACCTGTCCGCTGGGGAATATGATCGGGCAGTTTTGCTGGCAAAGGAATCTTTGCGACTGAATCGCACGCATGTTTCGACCTTGCGGACTTTAGCTGCGGCGCAAGTGGGCGCAGGCCAGGGCGATCAAGCGCGAGAAACTGCGGGCAAGCTCATGGTATTACAACCTGAATTGAAAATTAGTGCGTGGTTGCAGTCGGCGCCCAGCCGAAATTTTGAGAATGGAAAACGCTTTGCCAGTCTTTTGAAAGACGCAGGCGTGCCGGATTGAAAACAACCGAGTTTGGAGGTCGTCAATGAGTATTTTTCCACAAGGGGCGTATGGAGCCTATGGCGCATACGGGGCGTATGGAGCTTATGGTGCATATTCAGCGACCGGGGCTTACGGTGCCTATGGGGCGTATGGGAAGTATGGGGCACCTCCGGAGAGCCCGGTACTCGCCAATGCCTTGATTTCCACTCACGACGGAATAAGCGGTGTGCAGTTGCAAGATCTGGGAGGGGTTTTGCCCGGTGCACCGAACAACACCAAAAACTTGCCGAGACTGTCGGCTGGGGTGCGAGCGGCAATTTATCAGGCGGAACTTGGCCCAACAGTTGATGTGACCTATGCGTCGGAATGCGGCAACCCGACTGCAGTGTTGTGGCGGCAGGCGGTTGACCCGGCCGATCATCAAATATTGCGGCGCGACCCGATGGTCATAATGAGTCCCCCTGATATCGAACAATTCAAAAAACAGATGACCCTGATCTCAAATTATGCGCAAATCCGCCCGGATCGCGAAGCGGAAATTCTGACGCAAATTGAAGTGCCGATGCCGTTTTACGCGGCGATTGTGTTCATAGATCCGGCCCGCACACCCTATACGCTGGAGCTATTGAATGCGGCACTTGCGTTTGCCTCCAATGCGTATCAGCGCATAAAGTATACATTGGCGGTGAAACGTCCCATTGAGTTGTCGCCGCAAATTCAGCCGATGATCCCGACACCGACCCATGGGGCGCTGCCCAGCGGGCATGCAACTGAGGCGTTCATTATTGCGCGGCTGTTGTGGAAGTTGTTGTTGCAAAGTAACACACCACAGTACGAAGACACGGCGCATTGGGGTGAAATGTTGATGCGGCTGGCGTCGCGGATCGCCACCAATCGCACCGTTGCGGGCGTCCACTATCCGGTTGATAGCGTGGCGGGGGCGCTCTTGGGGCTGACGTTGGCACAGCATGTGTATTCCATGTGTCGCGGCGGCAACTGGTGGAGTACCTCGTTTCATGGAACGCGTTTTGACCCTCATGAAGATTTCAACTGGCACCAGCTCTACAACGCCGATGGCGATAAAATGAAACCGTTTGCCCAATCGCCTTGTGAGGTTTGGATGACGGGGGAGGAAGTAAAGGTAAACGCAGGAGTAGCGCCCTCTCCGGTGCTGTCTTGGCTGTGGTCTCGGGCTTTGAAGGAATGGAAAGACATCCGGTCGAAAACGGCCTGAGGGTGGGTTATGCACAGTTGGACAACAGAACATAGCGCCAGCGCATCGACCCTGCTGGATCACGTGACTGACTATCGGTTGCGGCTGAGTGAGCGCCAATCCCGTGTAGAGGCAAAAAAATTCTGGTGGTCTGTACTGATTGAACTGGAAGGCGTGTCTATTGATGCGTTTGCGGCGTCAGTTACCCGCTTTGACGATCATCTGATGATACCGGTTGAATATGATCGGGAGGATCGGGCGCGCAAGCGGGCGTTGCAGCCGGTTACGATCTACGCGCGGCAGCCGCTGATCGACAGCCTCAACCAGATCGACAACCCCTACCACGTTGTTTCAGTGCATCTGGGAGCGATTACACCGAAAGAAACTCTGGCCTTTGATGCAACGCCGGCGCTTATGGATGACATTGTGGTCGAGCCGGATACGGTTGTGATGGCGATTGTTGATTACGGCATTGCCATCGCCCATAACCTGTTCCGTCGCAAGCTCATGAAAACCCGTATTGAGCATTTCACAAGCTTTGAGAGTGAAGCGGTGGAGGGGGGACATTCTTCGGTTGGGCGCGCTTTGGAGCGGGAAGAAATCGATCGATATCTGGTGTCCCAGACCTATAACCAGCTGCTTGATGAGGACATGTTCTATCAGGTTACAGGGCAGATTGACTGGACATCGGGGCGAGGATCGGCAGTGGCGCATGAGGTTTCGCATGGCACTCATGTCATGGGGTTGGCGGCGGGCCATGCTATGGAACTGGGCTGTAAGAACCGCCCGATCATTTGCGCATCTCTGCCGACCTGGTTGGTGGCTGACACGACCGGGCCAGGTATGCTGCCGTGTTTAAATCTCGCCTTTCATATCCTGACGAAACAGGGGCGGAGATTCCGTTTCAGGAACGGGGGATATGCGCCAGTTATTTTCAACTTCTCCTTTGGAGACACCAGCGGCCCCCATGATGGGACCGGTATTTTCACACGGCTGTTTGAGCATTATTTTGCCGTCGATGGGGTGAGGGAACGTGAGGACCAGTCAAGTTGGCTGACGTTGCCCTGCGGCAACCAAAACCTGGACCGGTTGCATGCCGTGGCTGGATTGGAGCCGCACACGCGGATTGATTTGTCGGTTCTGCCCGATGATCGTACACCAACCCTGGTGCAGCTCTGGCTGCCAAATGAGGAAAACGGGGTCTCTTCGACGTCGGCAGATGTTGAGGTGACGACGCCAAGCGGGCAGCGGGCGGCGATCACGTCTTTGCCAGGGCAGAGTGCCGCGCTTGTGAATGACGAGGGGATCGAGATCGGCCGGCTCGCCTGTCAATATGAAGGCCAAGCAACCAAGCGTATCTTGTTCAACTTGGTGATCAATCCCACAACTCACGGGGTCGACGAAGCTCCATATGCCCCGGCAGGGACCTGGAAAATCGAGGTTAGGGTGTCTAACCCGGGAGAAGATCAGATGATCAATCTTTGGGTGCAGCGCAGCGAAAGCCTGCCCGGCATCAGGACTGGAGCGCGGCAAGCATGGTTAAACAACGAAAACTATGTGCGGTATGATCGCTTTGGGGTGCCTCTAGCTGTGGACCCAAAAAACAGTGAGTGCCCAGTGAAGCGTGCCGGGTCGATCAGCGGCTTTGCCTGTGGCGAAACGCCGATTGTTGTGGCGGCGTACTCGCGACGGGAGGCAGAAATCAGTCTCTATTCCGCTGCAGGGCCATTGGCAGAGAGACGTCAGCCGCCCTACGTCAACCGTCTGGGGCCTGACCTGGCGGCGAAGGGCGACGACAGTTATGTCCGGCGCGGTGTTTTGAGCGCGGGATCGCGCAGTGGCTCTCTGGTGCGATTGTCGGGGACAAGCGTTGCAGCGCCCCAGGTGGCACGGGCAGCGGCGAAAAGCATCAAAACCTGGGACGGATCAGCCCGTTCGTGGGCCGCAGGGGCCGTCAAGCACGATCCATTTCCGTTGCGTGGCGAGAAAGATCCTACCAGGGCTGGAGCCGGCGGTCTGAAGACGGGGCGATACTTTTCGAGGACTCGATCAAAACACTGACAAAAATGTGTCGGTGGCTGCAGCCTAGACATTATGAGTTTTCTTACCTCTTCAAACGCGTCCATGACCGTTTGCGTTGGACGATGCCCAGATAATATCAGGCGAGAGCTTGATTTTTGGTGCCAGTCTGAAATCCATCTGAAATTCCGGGCTGCCGTTAGTGATAGTTGCTAATTTAATCAATTGAAAACAGTATTTTATTCGACTTCGCCAGAATTTCAGCTCCCTTTCAAGAGTTCCGTTTTGTGGTGAGTCATAGTGATTGTGCCGATCGAATATTGGCATAATATTTATCTAATTAGGAAATATCGGCTAAAGATAGGAAGCGTAGTGTCATCATCTACAACACAAGTCACAATAAATGCGAACGCCGGCAAGACACCTGTTGTTAATTAGGTGCTATATCTTGGCAAGCCAGGTTCTACCCCTGACGCACCGCGTGTCGCAAGTGAGCCCGTAGAATTAGAAGCAAATAAACGCTATACAATAACAATACTCTCTTCAAATGTATGTTTTCTTAACGGTAGCTTGCTCGTAAAAGATTGCTGCCTGTTTTTTGGACAGGGTGTGGAAATTGACAATGTTAAGGGCAAATCACATTTTTATGCGGCAGTACACCTAGATAACACCAATGGTGTTACGATAAGACCAAAAGTAAATCAAAAAATGTATGCGTTTTTAGCTGACCAGTTTAATACAGATAATTCCGGAACAATGACGGTCCAAATCGCAGAAGGCAATTAAAACGTTGTCTATGCCTGCGCATTATTCTGCGTTAAGCTCAATTTAGGGAAGATCCCCTGGTTGTGATTCTGCTTGACCCGTTTGCACATCTCGTCGAGCGTGTTGAAGATCACATCGCCATCGATCCAGTCGGTGGCGAATGATACGATCAGGGGGACCCCCTCGACTTTCGCCTTCTCGGCGGTCTCGCGGTCGTGCTGCTCCAGGAGCTGCCGAGCCTCGAAGACCGCCCCAGTCCCCAGCGCCCAGACGCTTGCGCGCGACCCGGTTGCCGGGATGAAGGCGTGACCCGTCTCGATCTCATAGCATTCCGCCGCTGCCTCGCTCATCACCTCAATCGCGCTGACGATCTCGCGCAGTCGCAGAAAACGCGCCTGCGCCTCTTCGACCGCGGTTTCGGCGACCGCCGATCCGTCGTGGGAGTTTGCCAGCGCGCCGATCTTGTCGGCGGTGCGGTCGACTGATCCTCCCCCTTTGATTTGGTCCGCCCCTATAGTTAGGAAGCGGAGGATCAAATATGGGAATCAAACGACACAAGCCGAAAGAGATTGTAACGAAGTTACGGCAGGTTGAGGTTCTGTACGGCTAAGGGATGCCGCGTGTGGTTGCCATCAGGCAGGTGCAGATTATAGAGCAGACATTCTATCGCTGGCGTAAGCAATATGGCGGCATGTGAACCGACCAACTGAAAGAGTTAAAACGACTTCAGAAGGAGAACGACCGGCTACGCCAGGCCGTTTCCTACCTGACGCTGGACAAGCTGATCCTGTCGGAAGCTGCGCGGAGAAACTTCTGAGCCCTTCGCGTCGCCGAGCCAGCATTGACCATGTACGAAGCGGGTTCCACATCTCAGAACGTCGTGTCTGCCGTATCCTGGGGCAGCATCGCTCCTCACAGAGGTGGCCACCAGTTGGGCGTGCTGATGAGGAGCGTTTGGTGGCAGGCATGTTCGAGCTGACGCGTCAGTATGGTCGGTACGGCTATCGCCGGATCGCAGCTTTGCTCAGAGACGCAGGCTGGCCCCCTCTCGGCAGCATCCTACGGATGCGCCTGCCGGGCGGCGCGTGAATGACAAGCGTGTCGAACGGCTGTGGCGACGTGAAGGGCTCAAAATGCCACTGAAACAGCCGAAGAAAGGGCGGCTCTGGATGAACGACGGCTCGTGCATTCGATTGCGGCCAGAGCATCGCAACCATGTTTGGTCGTACGACTTCGTGCATCACAGAACCGATGATCGGAAGGCATTCCGAACCCTGAACATTTTGGATGAACACAGCCGGGAGTGCCTTGCGATCCGAGTGAAGCGGAAACTGAACTCGACCGAGGTGATCGAGGCATTGACCGATCTGTTCATCCTGCAGGGTGTCCGACGTCAGCGCCAATGGGACAGTTTAAGTCGATTTGATAAGAGAGAGTTTCTGGCACATCGTAACCACCAAGGAGTGGAGATGAGACAGAAACCCGGAACCAAGCGGAGACATGGTGAGAAGGTCGTCAAAGACAT
>JAEPNN010000009.1 GCA_017643385.1 Dinoroseobacter sp. | reverse complement strand
GTAATCTGAAGTTTCAGATTATTCGAACGCGGTCGAGATTGCCTGACCGGTCAGCTGGTTGTCGATGTCCTGGCTCAGGTCCTGGATGCCGCCGGACACAACGCCGTAAACAGCGATGCCGAGGCCAACGATGGCTGCGGTCAGAACAACCCAGTCAACGGTGACTGCGCCGGATTCGTCGTTGCGGAAAGTTTTTGCAAGCTTGAAGAGTTTCATAGTTTTTGTCCCTACTGTAATACTAACTTGGTTTGCTCGAACCCGATTTGTCCAAGTGGTCATTTGTTCCTAGTGACCATCTTGTCCGCGTCGGTATGAGCAGAAGGTGTCCTTGGAATGCGGCAAGACTTGGGCGTGTATTGGCTCATTTCAGGGAGCTTTTTGGGTGCTATTCGTGAAAGCGCATCTCTGCTAATTTAAAAAGAAAACAGATTGAGTGGTGACATGCGGGCAATTTTTGTCATTTCTTTTTTCGCTTTCATGATGCAGGTGGCTGGCGCGCAAACACCGGCGCCCTTTCCTGAATTCACCTTCAAACGTGTTACGCCGCCAACCGGGAGCGGACCTCGTATCAATGTGCAAATTGCTCCGTTTGTTGCCCCAGGACTTCCTGAGATTACTGCTGCTGCTCCAGTCGAGCCCGGTGTCGGTGATCCGGACGTGGATGCGTTCTGGGACGCGCTTGGAACAGATATTTCTCTGGCAAGCGCCGCTCGACTTGAACGTGCGCGCGCAGATATTCGCAAACTTGGTATTGCGTCGCCTACCTTACAATTGATGCAGGAGATCGCAGCCGAACATGGGCGACAGCTGCTTGAAACGAGCGTTGAAACAGGTGTCTCGCCTGCTTTTGCACTTGCTGTCATCGCGATTGAATCATCTGGACGCTCTGAGGCCGTGAGCTCTGCGGGGGCGCAAGGGTTGATGCAACTAATTCCGGCCACCGCTGACAGGTTTGGTGTAGAAGATGCTTTTAACCCGGCTCAGAATATCGCGGGCGGGATGGCGTATCTGTCTTACTTGCTGGATCGCTTTAAGGGAGACGCGCTATTGGCTCTGGCGGGGTATAACGCAGGTGAGAATGCCGTGTCAGATGCGTCGGGCGTGCCAAACTTCGCGGAAACACGGGCCTATGTGCCTAAAGTCGTTGCGGCCTGGGATATTGCCAGATCTTTGTGCATCACGCCGCCCGAGTTGCCTTCGGATGGCTGTGTGTTTGGGGTGATTGCAACCAATTAGGTTTGGAAAACGTCTGTCCAATCCGTGTGTTTACAACGCTGCGCATCCACGAAGGGACAAAGGAGTATTATCCTTGCACCGTTTGCACGGGCATCTTCGACCAAGCGCGTTGCAAGCTTTAGGCCGGCACCCATCTCATCCATCTCGTCTGGTACGCCTATTTGATCGGAGATCCACAAGTGATCAGAAGCAATAAAGAAAGTCAGGTCGGCCTCACCTTGTGCAGTGCGCAGGACATACCAACCTTTCTTTCCGTCAATTTCCAGTTTGATCCTGGGGTCAGTTGATAATTTTGGCTTCGGTAGCGGCGCGGATATCTTCTTCTGTCACTTCAGGTGCAGTTTCGATGATCTTCAGACCGCTGTCGACAACCTCCAGAACACCAAGGTTCGTGATGATCAAATCGACCACGCCTTTGCCTGTCAGGGGCAGGGTACACTCAGTCAAAAGCTTGGTCTCACCCCTTTTATTGGTGTGATCCATCACGACAATCACGCGACCGACGCCGGCCACCAGATCCATCGCACCCCCCATGCCTTTGATAAGCTTGCCAGGGATCATCCAATTTGCAAGATCGCCGTTTTCGGCAACTTCCATCGCACCAAGGATTGCCATGGCAATTTTTCCGCCCCGGATCATGCCAAAAGACTGCGCGCTGTCAAAATACGCAGTCTGGGGCAGTTCTGTAATTGTTTGTTTGCCGGCGTTGATCAGATCAGCATCAACTTCGTCCTCGGTTGGGAAGGGTCCCATGCCGAGCATTCCGTTTTCTGACTGCAAGGTCACCGTCATGCCGTCTGGAATGTAGTTCGAAACAAGCGTTGGAATGCCGATCCCCAGATTGACATACATTCCGTCTTCAAGTTCTTGCGCCGCGCGGGCGGCCATCTGGTTGCGATCCCAGGGCATCTTATACCTCGTCTTCATTCGGTTGTGTGGCAGCACTGAGGGCGTCTGCCATGATCTCAGCCGCTTCCAATTGCATCATCGCAGCGGCTAAGCTGACAATGATCATTGGGTCGCGAGCTGCAGCTCCGTCACCAAATCGCGCGGTCGCAACGCGGTTGGCTTGGTGCATATATTTCATCGTCCGGTGTGCGTTCTTGAGTGGCAGTTTGCGTAGGCGCTCTTCGTCCATTCGATGGTCCTCCGGTTTTGCTTATGCGGTGCGGGTGGTTCGTTGTTCGATCCGCTTTTCGTGCGCGCCTTGGATCAGGCGATGCACATAGATGCCAGGAAGGTGGATCGTGTCGGGATCCAGCGAGCCCGTGGGTACGATCTCTTCGACCTCGACGACACAAACCTTGCCGCACATCGCTGCAGGCGGATTAAAGTTACGCGCGGTTTTGCGGAAAACCAGGTTGCCGGTTTCGTCCGCTTTCCACGCCTTAACAATGGAGAGATCGGCAAAGATACCTTCTTCCATGATGAAGGTTTCACCATTGAAGTCTTTGTGTTCTTTGCCTTCGGCAATCACGGTGCCAACACCGGTTTTGGTGTAGAAACCGGGAATGCCACACCCGGCCGCGCGCATCCGTTCGGCCAGTGTGCCCTGGGGGTTGAATTCAATTTCCAGTTCTCCCGACAGGTACTGCTGCATGAACAGGTCGTTTTCGCCTACATAGGACGACATCATTTTCTTGACCTGCTTCGTTTGCAAAAGAATACCAAGGCCAAACTCATCGACGCCTGCGTTATTTGAAGCCACTGTCAGGTCTTTTGTGCCAGCGTCCTGAACAGCTTGGATCAGCAATTCCGGAATCCCGCAAAGTCCAAAGCCTCCGGCCGCGATCAGCATACCATCAAAAAGCAGCCCATCCAGCGCTTCCGATGCCGAGCCGTAAATCTTTCCCATAAAAGAGGTCTCCCAGCGATATCTAAACTTGGCGTTGGTTGTGACGGGGGCGCGGCAAACTGTCAATCCGCCGTGCCGCGCCGCAGCGTTACGCAGCGTAAACGAAGGCGTCGGAACATTGATGACTGCTTTAATTTAGCCTTTCATAACCTTCAGTCCGGAATGAGCTGCAAAAGCACCGGGCTATCTGGCCCTGGGGTTCTCTTTGCAGGTCCATGTCCAAACCGCCGACTGCACTTTTAATGGCCCCAATAATTGCTCGATCATTTGTTTAATGAAAACGGTGGGCTCAGCGCAAAAAACGAAACACACTCATCGCAAACGGGCCCACGCGCGACAAAATACTGGCCTGCTTCGCTCATTCTTTAACGTAATGAGCTCACGTCGAAGGAGGCGCCGCGTTGGTGTAAGACGCGGCCAAAGGCGCAGGCAATCAGGTCTTTTTCTTCGCCGCAGCCTTTTTCTTGGGAGCGGCTTTTTTCTTTGGCTTCTTGCCCGACTTGGCAGCCTTATCGGAAATCATATCCACAGCTTGCGCCATAGTAAGTTGATCAGGCTCAATGGTATCAGGCAGGGTCGCATTAATTTTGTCCCATTTTACGTAAGGACCATAACGCCCCTTCATGACGTTCACTGGTCCGCCGAATTCTGGATGCTCACCCAATTCTGCGATCGGTGTCGCGGGAGCCGGCTTGCCGCGCTTTGGTTTCGAGGCGAGAACCTCGACCGCGCGGTTCATCCCGATCTCCCAGACCTCTTCGACAGATTCCAGATTGGCGTTGGTTCCGCCTTTGAAGCTGATCGTTTCAGCATGTTTCAAATACGGTCCATAGCGTCCGATGTTCGACCAGATCATGATACCATCTTCGGGGTGCGGTCCGATCTCACGGGGCAAGGCCAAAAGCCGAAGGGCTTTTTCGAGATCCACCTCTTCTGGCGCCCAACCTTTCGGAATTGACTGGCGCGGTGGTTTTTTGTTGTCGTCCGTCACCTCGCCACGCTGCACATATGGTCCAAAACGGCCTTTAAAGGCGTAGATGGTGTCGCCAGCGTCTGATCCCAGGTTCTTGCCTTCAGGGGGAATGCCACTTGCGTCTTCTTGTCCGGGCGGACCAAACGCACGCGTATAGCGGCAATTTGGGTAGTTGGAGCAGCCAATAAACGCTCCGCCAGATCGGGCCGTGCGCATTGACAGGCGGCCTTCGCCGCAATTGGGGCAAAGCCGGGGGTCGCCACCATCTGCAGTTGGTGGAAACAGATGCGGTGCAAGCACGTCGTTAATTTTTTCCAGTACCTCGCCAATGCGAAGATCCGCGGTTTCGGCAATTGCGGCCGAAAAGTCGCGCCAGAACCTGTCCAGCACCGCTTTATAATCGGCGTTGCCGGCACTGATCTCATCGAGCTGGTTTTCCAGATCAGCCGTAAAGTCGTAACCGACATACTTGCGGAAGTAGTTGGTCAGGAAGACCGTCACCAACCGTCCTTTGTCTTCTGGTATCAGCCGGTTCTTGTCCTTCGCCACATAACCGCGGTCTTGAATGGTCGTCACGATTGACGCGTAGGTCGAAGGTCGCCCGATCCCCAGCTCTTCCATTCTTTTGACAAGGGTTGCCTCGGTGTAGCGGGGTGGGGGTTGTGTGAAGTGCTGTTCTGGCATCACGCCTGTTTTTTCTGGGGCATCGCCTTGGGTCATCTGCGGCAGGCGCTTGTCGTCATCTTCTTCAGGTTGCTCATCACGGCCCTCTGTGTAGACTGCCATGAAGCCTTCAAATAAAACCACTTGACCGTTCGCGCGCAGGCCTACTTCGCCGTCTGCACTGCCAATCTCAACGACCGTGCGTTCCAGCCGTGCATTTGCCATCTGGCTTGCGATGGTACGCTTCCAGATCAAATCGTAGAGCCTGCGCTGATCGCCATCCATCAGCTTCAGAGCGTGAGCATCCTTCGACATATCCGTAGGGCGGATACATTCATGTGCCTCTTGCGCATTCTTGGCCTTGTTTTTGTAAACGCGACCACTGTCGGGCAGGAATTCTTTTCCAAAGCGCGCACCAATCGCATCGCGCGCAGCGCTTACCGCCTCGGGCGCCATGTCGATGCCATCAGTTCGCATGTATGTAATATGTCCGGCCTCATAGAGCCTTTGTGCCGTGCTCATGGCCTGGCGCGCACCCATCCCGAACTTGCGACTGGCTTCCTGTTGCAGGGTTGAGGTCATGAACGGGGCGGAAGGTGAGCGGCTCGATGGCTTGGCCTCGACGCTCACGACGCTTAGGTCGCGTGACTGGATGGCAGCCACGGCCATTTCGGCTGCGGTCGAGTTCGCCAGATCAAACTTGTCGAGCTTTTTTCCTGACAACGAGACGAGACGCGCGGTGAAAGCTTGTCCACGTGGCGTTTTCAACGCGGCGCTGACAGACCAGTATTCGCGGGGATCGAAGGCCTCGATCTCCATTTCACGCTCAACAATTAGGCGCAGGCAGACAGACTGAACGCGGCCTGCTGATTTTGCACCGGGCAGTTTGCGCCAAAGCACAGGTGACAGGTTGAAGCCCACAAGATAGTCTAATGCACGCCGCGCCAGATACGCTTCAACAAGTTCCATGTCGACTTGGCGTGGATTCTGCATCGCTTCGGTCACTGCAGATTTTGTAATCGCATTAAAAACCACACGGCTGACGGGCGTATCCTTTTTCAACGCACGGCGCTTTCGCAGGGCTTCTTCAAGATGCCAGCTAATTGCTTCACCTTCACGATCTGGGTCGGTTGCGAGGATCAATTCCGGATCGTCTTTTAGGGCTTCAGCAATTGCACGAACGTGCTTCTGACTGTCGCTTGCGACCTCCCATTTCATGTCAAACTCATGATCGGTATCGACGGAACCGTCTTTTGGAGGCAGGTCCCGAACGTGACCATAAGAGGCTAAGACTGTATAGTCGGAACCCAAATACGTGTTGATTGTCTTTGCCTTAGCAGGGGACTCAACGACAACAACGGGCATGGTATTTCCTCAAGCTCACGACGGATGAATGGCGCGCAAGATGTGGAGGCGGCGACGGGATTGTCAATGCCAAGCAACGGTAGAAGTGTGACCTGCGCTCAGGCGACGCGGCTGATCCTGCCGCCAGGATGACGTAGAACAGAGCCTTCGAGCTCCAATTCGGTTACGTTTTGCGCAATCTGTTCGGGACGTGCCGTCACAAGTTCTCCAAGAACATATTCGTCTACAGGAGCAGAGGTTAGGAGAGAAAGAATGGCGGTACGCAGATCACCGGTGTCGTCTATGTGCGCAATTTCTTTTTTAGCAGGTTCCGTCGGGGCCTCCACTAACGACGAGAGTGCGCACAAAACGTCCTCGGCGTTTCTGACAAGGGTCGCACCGTCGCGGATCAGCTGGTTGCATCCACCAGCGCGCGAATCGAAGGGATGGGCAGGAACGGCCATAACCTCACGTCCCTGATCCAGAGCATCGCGGGCGGTGATCAGGCTGCCGGACTTCGTCGCCGCTTCAACAACGACAAGTCCACAGGCTAGGCCTGAAATTAATCGATTGCGTCGTGGAAAGTGCCGCGCATGTGGATGCAATCCCATCGGAGCTTCCGAAATGCACAATCCGGTTTTCTGGATCGCCTCGCCGAGTTGCGAATTTTCAGATGGATAATGCACATCAACGCCGCCTGCAAAGACCGCGATCGTGCCTGTCTCCAACGATGCCGAATGGGCTGCAGTATCGATGCCGCGCGCAAGACCCGAGACAATGACGTGACCGGCCTTACCCAGACCTATCGCAAGTGCCCGCGCAGTGCGTTGTCCTAAAGCTGAGGCGTTGCGCGCACCAACGAGCCCAATTGCAGGCTTCTTTGCCAATTCAACATCCCCAATCGCCCAAATCAAAGGCGGCGCGTCGTGCAAAGTTGAAAGCGCGTGAGGATAGTCGTCTTCCCCTATCGCCAGCAATCGAGCACGGGCCTTTACCCCGGTTCGATATTCAGTTTCGACGCTACGCAGCGAAGCAACTGAATAGTCGGGGTCTCCGGTGCTGCGCGCATGTTCTGGAAGAGCGTCAAGGGCTTCCCGCGCAGATCCAAATTTTGCCAAAAGTTTTCGAAAACTGACCGGCCCGACACGCGGGGATCTGATCAGGCGTAACCAGTGCAAGGCTTCAGCTTCATCATTCGGTGGATTGGGCAGGGTGTCTAGCACGTCGGCAGCCTTCTGGCGCACCTTAACAATCGTTGGAGCCAGACAGGCAACCGAAGCCTCAAAGCCTGAGGTGGTGCGAGGGTGGGTGGGGTCGACAGTGAAGCCTGTAATCGAATGCCCATCTGGCCTGGCTCCGGTTTAGCGTGTTCACTCTTAACGAGTGGTAAACCAAGAGCGAGTTTCCAGATTTAGTTCCGTTCAGGTCTGGTCAGGTCGCAGAGCCGCCAACGGTCAGCCCACCGATCAAAAGCGTTGGTTGACCAACACCGACCGGAACCCACTGGCCGTTCTTGCCGCATGTGCCCATGCCCGGATCTAATGCCATGTCATTGCCTACAGCCCGGATTTGCCGCATCGCAGTTGGCCCGTCGCCGATCAGCGTTGCCCCTTTGACGGGCGCACCGATTTTCCCGTTCTCGACTTTGTAGGCTTCGGTGCAGGCAAAAACGAATTTGCCGTTGGTGATATCCACCTGTCCGCCGCCAAAACCTACAGCCCAGATACCATCTTTGACGTCGGCCACGATATCATCGCGAGACGCCTCACCACCCAGCATATACGTGTTGGTCATGCGTGGCATTGGCAGATGCGCATGACTCTGTCTGCGGCCATTGCCTGTTGGGTCGACACCCATAAGACGCGCATTCTGCCGGTCCTGCATGTAACCCACTAAAATCCCGTCTTCGATCAGCGTGGTTTTCGCGCTTGCGGTGCCCTCGTCGTCTACCGTGATCGACCCGCGCCTGTCTGGGATTGTGCCATCGTCGAGAACTGTCACGCCCTTTGCTGCGACCTGCTGCCCCATCAAGCCGGCAAACGCGCTTGCCTTCTTACGGTTGAAATCACCCTCCAGTCCGTGGCCTACAGCTTCGTGCAAAAGTATCCCTGGCCAACCGGACCCAAGCGCTACATCCATCTGCCCGGCAGGGGCGGCAATAGCGTCGAGGTTCACGATGGCCACTCGCAAAGCCTCCTTTGCAACGGCCTCCCAGTTCTCACGGGGAAGCAAGGTGGCAAGGCCATAGCGACCGCCGCCACCAGCGCTGCCGGATTCACGTCGGCCGTTTTGTTCCACAATGATGGATATGTTCAGGCGGGTCAGCGGGCGGACGTCACGTGTAATGCCCCCTTCAGGTCTCAGGATTTCGATTTCCTGAAGCGACGCCGCCATCGATGCGCTGACTTGAACAACGCGCGGGTCAAGTCCACGGGCATAGGCGTCAATCTCGCGCAAAGTTTCGATTTTCACGCCAAAGGTCGCATCCGTCATCGGGTCGGAATCGTTATAAAGTTTCGTGTTCGTGGCGCGCGGTGGATCAGCCAGAATGCCGCCCCCATCGCCGATCGCCAGACGTGCTGTTTCCGCTGCACGTTTCAGGGCAGCTTCACTGATTTCTGTGGAATGTGCATATCCCGCGGTCTCGCCACGCACCGCGCGCAGACCGAAGCCTTCACTCGCGTCATAGCTTGCATTCTTGATGCGGCCGTCGTCGAGGACGATGGATTCAGACCTCGCCCGTTCCAGAAAAAGTTCGCCGTCATCAGCACCGACCAAACTGTCTCGAAGCAGCTTAAGGGTGTTTGCAGCATCCAAATGTGTCTCAAGTGGGCGAAAAGGGGCGTCAGACATGGGCGCTGTTCCTTGAACTGGGGCGAATCGCGACGGAAAATCGCAGGTGGCGTGCTTGTTTCGACCCTCCTAATATGGAACATGATCGCCAAGACACAACGGCTGGCTTGCGCATGGGTGTGCACGAAGGGCCGAACAGCGAACAGGATTACGACATGGGAATGACCAACCGGGTCGCCGGGGCCGTGGCCTCGATAAACGCAGCGTTTTTTGCCTTCGCTTCCGGAGCGTCCGCTCAGGCGACCGAGGGATTGGAAGTTATCGGCCGTCCAATCGATGCAGGCATTGGATTTCAGCCGGCCGTGACAGAGGTCGCCGAAGATCTGCAATGGCTTGATGGTATGCTGCTTGTGATCATCACCATCATCACCCTGTTCGTGACGGGGCTGATTGCCTGGTGCATCCTGCGTTTCAACGAACGCACGAATAAAACGCCCGCAGGCTTCACCCACAATACACCTATCGAGATCACCTGGACCGTCGTCCCGATCGTGATCCTCATGTTTATTGGCGCTTATTCATTGCCGATCCTTTTCAAACAACAGGAAATTCCAGAAGCAGACGTCACAATCAAAGCAACTGGATACCAGTGGTATTGGGGTTACGAATACCCCGAGCACGAGTTGTCGTTTGAGGCGTTCATGCTGCAGCGCGAAGAGCTTGAAGAATATGGCTACGCGCAAGACGACTATTTGTTAGCCACTGATATGGCGATGGTAGTTCCTGTGAACAAAACCATCGTTGTCCAAGTCACAGCCGCGGACGTTATCCATTCGTGGACGGTACCATCATTCGGCGTGAAGCAAGACGGTGTACCTGGACGCTTGGCCGAGCTGTGGTTTGAAGCCGACCGCGAAGGTGTGTATTTCGGCCAATGCTCCGAGCTTTGCGGGAAAGACCATGCCTACATGCCGATCACCGTGAAGGTTGTCAGCGAAGAGGCCTACGCGGCTTGGCTGGAAAACACGATCCAAGAGTATGGGGGCACGATGGGTGACCTTCGTACCGACGTCCAACTGGCTTCTAACTGAGCCTTATTATCAACCCGGCCTCACCGGAGACTGATATGAGCGATGCAAGTTACGATAGCCGCCCCCTTACCGGGGAGTACGAGGCGCAGTTTGGCGATTATTTCGCCCTACTGAAGCCGCGTGTAATGTCGTTGGTCGTATTTACCGCGCTGGTCGGCCTTTTGGTTGCACCGGTGGCGGTGCATCCAATGGTGGGCTTTTCAGCGATCTTGTTTATCGCGATCGGGGCAGGGGCCTCGGGCGCGTTGAACATGTGGTGGGATGCGGATATTGATCAAGTGATGAAGCGCACGGCGAAGCGACCGGTTCCTGCGGGAAAAGTCGCAGCCTCCGAGGCACTTGCGATTGGCCTGACTTTATCTGTGATGTCGGTCGTCATGCTGTGGCTGGCGACAAATCTTTTGGCCGCATGCCTGCTTGCCTTCACGATTTTTTTCTACGCGGTGATTTACACCATGTGGCTTAAGCGCTGGACGCCGCAGAACATCGTGATCGGTGGCGCTGCGGGCGCCTTCCCACCCCTAATCGGTTGGGTTGCTGCGACGGGCTCTGTATCGCTCGAGGCGGTGTTGATGTTCGGTCTGATCTTTATGTGGACGCCGCCCCACTTCTGGGCGCTGGCGCTGTTTATGAAGTCTGACTATCACGAAGCGGACGTTCCGATGCTGACCGTGACACACGGTCGGAAGACGACGCGCACCCATATTCTCGTCTACACGGTCCTGCTCGTCCCTGTCGCGCTTGGTCTTGCGCTAACCTCGATCGCGGGTCCGCTTTATCTGGCTGTTGCCGCGTTCCTGAATCTCGTCTTCCTGAGAGGCGCATGGCAAATCTGGAAGCGTGATGAAGCCGTGGCGGAAGCCGATGGGTATGCGGTAGAAAAGAAAGTGTTCCGCTTCTCGCTGATATATCTGTTTGCGCATTTTGGTGTCTTGATGATCGAGGGCGTTGCTTTCCGTTTCGGGCTCTGGGGCCCACTGGGAGGGCTGTAGGATATGGCGTTTGGAAAGACCCATGAGATTCACGAACGCCGTTCGGGTCGCAACATTGGTGTGGCTCTGACGCTGATCGCATTTATCGCTGTTGTGTTTGGCCTGACGGTCGCCAAGATCTCGACCTCGGGGCCGATTGAAGGTTTTGACCACGCGCCCCGCCCTGTCCTTGCAGATCGTGCCGGGGATTAGATCAGTGGCAGAATCCTTGGACCCAAAGATTAAGACCGCACGCACACTCGTCGGTGTTGTTCTCTTTATGGGGGCGCTGGCATGGGCGTCTGTGCCGCTCTATGACTGGTTCTGCCGCGTTACGGGATATGGCGGAGCGACCGGGTACGCGGAGCAGGGTTCTAATGTTATTCTGGACGAGACCATAACCATCAAATTCGACGCCTCGCTTGAGCGTGATATGCCATGGGAATTCCGCCCAGAGATCCGCGAGATGGAGGTTCGCATCGGTGAAACGGGCCTTGCTTTTTATGAAGCATACAACCCGACCGACCGACCTGTTGCGGGATCCGCGTCCTACAATGTCTCACCCTTCAGCGCCGGCGGTTACTTCGCAAAGATCGATTGCTTTTGCTTTGAAGAGCAGGTGCTTCAACCCGGTGAGCGTGTGATGATGCCCGTGACGTTCTTTGTGGACCCGGAGATTGTCGACGATGTCGACGCCAAGCATTTACCGCATATCACGCTGTCTTATACATTTTACGAAATCGACCTGCCGGAAGAGACCGCCGCACTCGCGGAAGACCGTCAGACCAGCCTAAACTGAGCCCCGAGGACGACCTATGGCCCACGCAAAGAACCACGATTACCACATCCTACCGCCCTCCGCCTGGCCTTTCATCGGCGCCGTCAGCGGTTTCATCATGCTATTTGGTGCTGTGCTCTGGATGCATGGGAACGGACCGTACATGTTCCTGATCGGCTTTGCCGGTGTGATCATGACCATGTTTGGCTGGTGGACAGAGATCGTGCGTGAAAGCCATCAAGGTGACCACACACCTGTGGTTCGCATTGGTTTGCGGTACGGCTTTATCTTCTTCATCATGTCGGAAGTGATGTTCTTCTCGGCATGGTTCTGGTCGTTTTTCAAGCATGCGCTTTATCCGATGGGCCCGCTGTCCCCGGCGGTAGACGGCGTTTGGCCTCCGGCGGGTATCGAAACCTTTGACCCTTGGCATCTGCCACTGATCAACACACTAATCCTGCTCTGCTCTGGCGCGGCTGCCACTTGGGCGCACCACGTTTTGGTGCATGATGAAGACCGCAAAGACATGGAGCATGGGCTTCTGCTGGCGGTTGGCCTCGGCATGATCTTCACCGTGTTCCAGGCCTATGAGTACGCACATGCAGGCTTCGGCTTTGCCGGAAATATCTATGGTGCCAACTTCTTCATGGCGACGGGTTTCCACGGCGCGCATGTGATCATCGGAACGATCTTTTTGTTCATTTGCTACTTGCGTGCTCGCCAGGGTCACTTCACAGCAGATCGTCACATCGGGTTCGAGGCTGCCGCATGGTACTGGCACTTTGTCGATGTCGTATGGCTCTTCCTCTTTGCCTCGATCTACATTTGGGGAAGCTAATAAGGCTTCCTTAAGAACAGATGGGTTGAGATCACGAAGGGCGCGGGCATGGCTTGCGCCCTTTTATTTCGGAGACGATATCTTGCGGTTTTTTCTTCCACTTGTGTTTGGGATCGTCGGGACGGCCGTATTGGTCAGTCTCGGTGTCTGGCAGCTACAGCGTCTTCAGTGGAAAGAAGGAATACTGGCTGAGATCGACATGCGCATGTTGTCTGTGCCCGTTACGTTGCCGGACAACCCTACTGAACAGGACCATGAATACGTCCCAGTTGTGGTCTCTGGTCAATTCACGGATCGCGAAATCAATGTTCTGGTTAGCGTAAAAGGTGTTGGTCCGGGGTTTCGGATCGTTACTGCATTTGAAACTGATGACGGTCGGCGCATTCTTGTCGATCGTGGATTCATTCCCGAGCGCGAAAAAGCGCTTGCTCGTCCAGCGGTATCCGCGGTGGTCACCGGCACATTATTGTGGCCGGATGAGGTTGACAGTTTTACACCTGATCCGGACTTAACGTCTAACATCTGGTTTGCACGAGATCTCCCGGCAATGGCCGATATGCTTACAACGGAAGAGGTTCTTGTCGTGGCGCGGCAAACGTCTGAAACCGACAGTCCAGTGACGCCAATGCCCGTGGACAGCGCCGGGATTCCGAATAATCACCTAGAATATGTCTTTACCTGGTTCGGCTTGGCCGTGATTTGGGTTTTGATGACTGGATACTTTTTCTGGCGGCAACGCCGACCTGCGACCTAAAGGCCAATACTGATGCGTTACGTTTCTACACGCGGCACTGCACCCGAACTTCCGTTTCATGAAGCGATGCTCACTGGGCTTGCGCGCGATGGCGGGCTTTATGTGCCTGCAGAGGTTCCAACTCTCAGCGCAGATGAGATCCGCGATCTGGCAGGGCAGCCTTACGAAGAGATCGCGTTCCGCGTCATGCGCCCGTTTTTGGGAGATAGTTTTACGGATGAAGAATTCCGTGAAGATATTGCGGCAGCTTACGCTGGTTTCGCGCACCCGGCGCGCGCGCCGCTAAAGCAGCTCGCCCCCAATCAGTTTCTGGCAGAGCTGTTCCATGGTCCGACACTCGCCTTCAAAGATTTTGCAATGCAGATCATCGGACGGCTTTTCCAACGCGAACTGACACGTCGCGGAAACCGGATAACGATCGTGGGCGCAACATCGGGCGATACAGGATCGGCTGCTATTGAAGCGTTCCGCGGTCTGGATGCGGTAGATGTCTTCATCCTTTATCCGCACGGTCGTGTGTCCGAGGTTCAACGCCGTCAGATGACCACGCCGGTGGAAGACAATGTGCATGCATTGGCCGTTCACGGACATTTTGATGACTGTCAGGCGCGACTGAAGGATATGTTTAACGACTTCTCGTTCCGGGACGAGGTCGGGCTTGCGGGCGTGAATTCGATCAATTGGGGCCGGGTTCTGGCGCAGGTTGTGTACTATTTCTCCGCCGCGACAACTCTCGGGGCGCCGGATCGAAAGGTCAGCTTCTGCGTGCCGACAGGGAATTTCGGGGACATTTTTGCCGGTCAGATTGCCAAGCGGATGGGCCTTCCAATTGACAAACTGGTTGTGGCAACGAATCAGAATGACATCCTTCACCGGTGCCTGAGCACCGGGGAATACCGAACATCACAGGTGCATCCTTCGATCAGCCCGTCCATGGACATTCAGGTCAGTTCTAATTTCGAACGCGCACTGTTTGATGCGTATGATCGCGATGGCAACGCCGTGGCACAGCTGATGGACGAGTTGAAATCCAGCGGAGGGTTCACGGTCAGTCAGGGTGCATTGGAAGCTTTGCGGGAAACTTACGCATCGGGTCGTGTCAGCGAGGACGAAACCAGCGCAGAGATCGCGTTCTCCCTGAAAGACAATGGTGAACTGCTCTGTCCGCATACGGCCATCGGCGTTAAAATCGCGCGCGATATGGCTGATCCCTCGGTTCCTACGGTGACCTTGGCAACCGCGCACCCTGCGAAATTCCCGGCTGCGGTTGAGGCCGCAACCGGTGAGCATCCGCCTCTTCCACCGCATATGGAAACGCTTTATGAGCGACCAGAACGCGTGACCGAGATTGCTAACGATCTTGCCACGCTCGAAACCCATATTCGAGAAAGCCGACGCACGTGAGCCCCAAACTAGAAACCCTTCCGAACGGTTTTCGCATTGTCACTGAAACCATGCCCGGGCTGGGCTCGGCTGCGATTGGCGTTTGGGTGCTGGCAGGCGGGCGTCACGAAACTGCGCCGCAAAATGGCATTGCCCACTTTCTTGAGCATATGGCGTTCAAGGGTACAGAAACCCGCAGCGCAGTTCAGATCGCCGAAGAGATCGAGGATGTAGGTGGCTACATCAACGCTTACACCTCGCGCGAAGTGACTGCCTATTACGCGCGGGTGCTAAAGGATGATTTGCCTTTGGCGATGGATGTTATCGCAGACATTCTTCTGAACCCGGTATTTGATGCCAATGAGATCGAGATTGAGCGCGGCGTGATCCTTCAGGAGATCGGGCAGGCGCTGGATACCCCTGACGACGTGGTTTTCGATTGGTTGCAGGAGCGCTGTTATGCCAATCAGCCGTTGGGGCGCACCATTCTTGGCGCCGAAGAGCGGGTTCGCAGTTTTGACCGCGAAGACTTGGCTGGATTTGTGAACGAACATTACGGACCGGGTCAAATGATCCTTTCCGCCGCCGGCGCTGTTGATCACGACGAAGTGGTGCGTTTGGCGGAACGTCTGTTCGGTGGGCTCGCCGGACGTGATGATAGCCCAGCACCGCAAGCTACATTTACCGGCGGTGAGCGACGTGTAATCAAGCCGCTAGAACAGGTGCATTTTGCCTTCGCAATGCCCAGCCCGGGATACATGGCCGAAGATGTGTATACCGCCCAAATTTTCGCGACCGCTTTGGGTGGTGGAATGTCGTCCCGTCTGTTTCAGGAGCTGCGTGAAAGACGAGGCCTGTGTTATTCCGTCTTTGCGCAAGCCAGCGCCTACGCTGAGACTGGTCTGACGACGATCTATGCAGGCACTTCCGCCGAACAGATCGGGGACCTCTCCCAGCTGATGGCCGATGAAGTTGCTCGTGCAGGGCGTGATCTGAGCATGTCCGAGATTGAACGTGCACGTGCACAGCTGAAAGCTGGGCTGGTGATGGGGCTTGAATCGCCATCCAGCCGCGCAGAGCGACTGGCGCGCATGATAGGTATCTGGAACCGCGTTCCCGCCATTGAAGAAACCGTGGCACGAATTGAGGCAGCAAGCCTCGATGACATACGCGACTTCGGTCGCTCGCTCTGCCGCTCTGGTGCAGCTTTGGCGGTATATGGACCTGCCGATGCGGCGCCTGATTTGGAAAGCTTGCAGGAGCGTCTTGCAGCCTGATGTTACGCGGTCGGCGCACCATACGTATCGAAACCGAGCGTATGACTTTACGCCCCCCGATTCATTCTGATTTTCGGGCCTGGGCCGCCTTGCGCGAAGCATCGGCTGATTTCCTGACGCCCTGGGAGCCGACCTGGGCGAAAGACCATCTGACCCGGAAAAGTTTCACCAACCGCGTCTACTGGGCCGCGCGTTCCATTCGTACAGACATAGCGTACCCGTTTTTCATGATCCGTCGTGAGGATGCCACGCTGGTCGGGGCTATCACGCTCGACAACCTGAGGCGTGGGCCTGCGCAGTCCGGCACCCTTGGGTATTGGACTGGCGAGCCGTTCGCGCGGCAGGGCTACATGGCGGAAGCCATCGCGGCACTTACCCATCACGCGTTTACAAAAATGGATCTGTCCCGGATCGAAGCCGCCTGCCTGCCGGAAAACCGCGCGTCGCGAGGCGTGCTTGAAAAGGCAGGGTTCAAATACGAAGGGGTCGCCCAAAGCTATCTGCAAATCGCGGGTCGATGGCGCAATCACGTTCTCTATGCAGCTTTGCGCCATGATCGGCGGGGACGCGCGCCTTTGGATCAGGTTTACGGGTGACTTGATCTACGCATGATGATCGATGAATTCGTGATCGAACGCACATGTAAAAGCTTCATCGAGGTATCGTTGAGAACTCTGCCAGAGCTTCCGGTCCCTCGCGTTCTTCACCCCCGATATCTGCGTGACAGCGAGTGACTTGCACCTGAGTTCCTATCAGGTAATGGAAGGCCCATGACACGCTTTAATCCCGCCGATACAGCATTTCAGGCTGGTCTGGACTTACCCGAAGACGTCTTTCCTGAACTCACGCCAAAGTATTTGGAAGAACCGAGGGGACGGTATGCGTCAGACGGCGGATTGCTGGTTGCGCCATCCTCAACCGAGCAGGTTTCTTTGCTTTTGAAGGCAGCGCAGGCGGCTTGTGTTCCAGTTGTTCCGTATTCCGGAGGCACTGGATTGGTCGGTGGCCAAATCGCTCAGGGCCTGCCAAGACCGGTAATCCTGTCGTTGGAGCGGATGCAATCGGTGCGCGGTACCTTTGCCGACGAAAATGTGCTGGTAGCTGAAGCCGGTGTCATCCTGGCTGATGTACAGGCGGTCGCAGAAGCCAACGATCGGCTTTTCCCATTGTCGCTTGCCTCGGAAGGGTCTGCGAGGATCGGCGGCTTGCTGTCCACCAATGCGGGTGGTGTGAATGTTCTGCGCTATGGCAATGCGCGTGATCTGTGTCTTGGGATCGAGGCTGTTCTGCCGAACGGTGACATTATGAATACGCTGACGCGTCTTAGGAAAAACAATACAGGCTATGATCTGAGGCATCTTCTGATTGGTGCCGAGGGCAGTCTTGGTGTTATCACGGCAGCCGCGCTTCGGCTTTTTCCGCGTCCAAAGAAATCCGGTGTCGCGATGCTGGTTGTCGATGGTCCCGGCGCGGCGCTCAAGCTCCTTTCTTTGGCGGGACAGATTGCCGGGGGTACAGTTTCGGCCTTTGAGCTCATGCACCGTCAAGGATTTGAGTTCTTGCGCGAGACTATGCCCGATATCCGTCAGCCCTTTGCTACAAAACCTGAATGGACTGTTCTGATTGATCTGGGGGGACCAGAGAGTTTTGATCCCGAAGCGACGTTGCTTGAGATCTTTGAACGTGGCGTTGAAGCTGGTTTGGTCAGTGATGGTTTGATTGCGCAATCCGAACGGGAGGCGGCGGAGTTCTGGTCTGTCCGCGAAAGCATGCCCGAAGCCAATCGTCGCATCGGATCTGTTTCATCTCACGACATTTCGGTTCCCCTGTCAGCGCTCCCGGACTTCATCACCCAAGGTAATCTTGCGATCGCAAAACTCGGGCCATTTCGCGTGAATTGCTTTGGGCATGTCGGTGATGGAAATCTCCACTTCAACGTTTTCCCGGATGCAGGTAAGTCGCGCGCCGATTATGAAGACCTGCGCAGCGCCATCAAGGAAACCGTACACGATCTCGCCCATGCATTCGGGGGGTCTGTCAGTGCCGAACATGGCATCGGTCGGCTCAAGGTGAATGATCTAGAAAAATACGGTGACCCTGCAAAGCTTTTGGCCATGCGCGCCATCAAAGGCGCACTAGACCCCGCAGGGATCATGAACCCGGGCGCAGTGCTGCGAAGCGAAGCCTAGTCGCCTTCAAACGCCGTCAAGGTGTGTACATCCTGACCCATTGCTTCGAGCTTCTTGCGGCCACCGAGATCAGGCAGGTCGACCACGAATGCACACCCGATCACCTCGGCGCCCAACTGTTCAATCAGCTTGATCCCGGCCTCGGCCGTGCCTCCCGTTGCAAGCAGATCGTCAACCAACAGGACTTTCTCGCCGGGTTGCAGACAGTCGTCATGGATTTCCACGGTCGCTTCGGCGTATTCCAGCGTGTAGCTCTGCTCGATCGTGGCACCCGGAAGTTTTCCTTTTTTTCGGATTGGGATGAAACCTCGGCTCAATTGGTGGGCGACCGCACCCCCCAGAATGAAGCCGCGCGCCTCGAGGCCCGCAATTTTATCTATCTGCTGTCCAACGTAAGGCGCGAGCAACTGGTCGATTGCCAATCGCAGCCCGCGCGGATCCAGAAACAAGGTGGTCACGTCTCGGAACATAATCCCTTCATGGGGGAAATCCGGAATGGTCCGGATATAATCTTGTACGGTTCGAGAAGGGCTCATGGCTGTGTCCTCTAAATGCTAATTACTGGCCGACTGGGACATCTGACTGTCTGTCGGATAATGAAGGCGGAGGGCCTCTCTGTCCTGACCTTCAAGTCGGGTGACCGCGTTGCTGTCTTCGTCAAAGATGGATTTCCCGCGATAGGCGGGGCCTCGAATATCGGTCGCAAGGCCCAGGGCCTGAACCAGTTCTTCGAGCAAAATAGACCTGATAGAGCGCCTGCGCACATCTGCGCTAAGTGCAACCGCTGCCGTCGAGATGTCTCCATCCCACCACCACACGGTGACAAGACCCGCCTCAATCGTCGATCCATCAAGGCCGTGATAGCCGGTATCTTGCACCACTTCTCCGCGCCCTGCGCCCGTCAGAAAAATGGGAATGTCTGCAGGCAGCGCATCGGCACGCCGCACAAGGTTGATTGCAGCGCCCGCTTTGTTGATCTCGTCAATGGCTTCATCAAGTGCCGCACGTACCCAGCTGAGTTTGTAGACCGGAAACTCTGGATCAATGCCCCTCAGGCTAACGGTCAGTTCCCTTGCTTTTTCGGCAGGCCATCTTGCAAATTGGCGCGTGCAGTCTGCCCCGGGTGCCGCGCCACAGGCAACGGCGCGGTAAAAGTGATCATCATTCAGGGTCTGATCGGTTTCGATGAATTCAACCGCACCGGCATGGCTTGCACTCAACAGACCTGCAGCAAGACCTGACCAAAGATACTTCATTGGACTCTCGCAGGGTAATGCAGCCTCAACGCCTTCGCATCCTGTCCACGCAAAGCCACAACACGATTGCTGTCTTCGTCAAAGATTGAACGACCACGATACGTAACGTTACGAATATCGTAGATCAATCCAAGGGACTGAACGATCTCTTCCAGGATCACAGAGGCGGCTTCCAGTGGCTCAAGATCGCGGCTCAAAACAATTCCGGCCCGTGTGATCTCGCGACGATGGTTCCATAGGACATGAAAGCGTCCGATCTCGATCCGTATCCCATCAAGACCCCGTAGCCCTGTCCCTTGTATCTTTCCGCCTTCTGGAACGTCCTGCAGATAGACAAGTATGTCTGCAGTTTCCCCAAATCCGACCTCGTTTAGTCGCAAGCCTGATCCCAGTCGATTGATCTGGCGCACAGCATTTTTCATGCCGAGCAAGACATGGCGCGCTGTCTGGTCCGGGAACCCGGCATCGCGCTGTGCAATACCAATGGTAAGTGAGCGTTCTTTCAAGGACGGCCAGCGGATAGGAGGTTGATCACATTCTGACCCCGGCGGCGCGCCACAACTTACCAGTCGATAGAAGTCACGGTCGCTTAACGGGCCTTCGGTTGAAACGTAGTCTACGGCCCAAGCTGGATGGGACAGCACCAAACAGGTGCCCAGAAGAAATGCGACAAGCTTAGCATGCATTATCAGATGGTACCCCTGCGAATTGCAGCAGTTGCAAAGCCTATGGCGACCAAGGCCGCTCCACCTGCGCGAGTCAGCCCAGCGATCACGGCGGGTTTGCCGATCATGGCGCGCAACTTGTCAGCAAGGAGCGCATAGGCAAGGACGTTGATTGCCGCAAGCCCTACGAATGTCACGATTAGAATGGCAAACTGCGGTAGTAACGGCGTTTTCGGGTCCACGAATTGTGGAACGAATGCGATAAAGAAAGCGATGTTTTTGGGGTTAAGTGCTGTGACGATAGCTGCATGTCCGAAAACACTGCGCGCGGTGACCTCTCGGTTTGCAGAGATCGCACCGAGCGCGTCTGAGGGTGCAGAACGGAGCAGTTTAAGTCCAAGCCAGACCAGATAAACTGCCCCAATCCACTTGAGGATGGTGAACAGCGTCGCTGAGGCCAAGACGAGCGCACCAAGCCCAATGAGCGAAGTTGTCATCGCAATCAGATCACCCAGGGCGACTCCGGCAGCGGACGCCAAAGCCACCGAACGCCCTTTGCTGATCGCATAGCTGAGTACGAGCAGGACAGTCGGCCCGGGGATCAGCAGAAGCGCAATCGATGCAATGACGAAGGTCAGCCAAAGATCGAGGGACATCAGAGAACGCGCCCTGCCACCGCATCAAGCTTTGCCAAAAGTTCCGGGTCGCGTTTGTCTGGCGCCGTCATGATCGCAAATTCGAGCGCGCGATCGCAGCCATGGGGGCAGGGTGCGCGGTCTGACCCAAGTAGGTCCGGCAAGCGAGCCACAAGCCCCTTGGCGTTCGCAGAGTTAGCCCCAAGCGTTTTGATAATCTCGGTAATATCAACGGCTCCGTGATCAGGATGCCAACTGTCGTAATCTGTGATCATTGCAACGCTTGCGTAGCAAAGCTCAGCCTCGCGGGCGAGTTTGGCTTCTGGCATGTTCGTCATGCCGATCACGTCACAGCCCCATGACCGGTACATGTGCGATTCCGCAACCGACGAAAATTGTGGGCCTTCCATTGCCAGATATGTGCCCCCGTCGTGCATGGTTATGCCCGACGCCCGGCCTGCTTCTAAACACGCTGCGCCAAGTCTCGGACATGTGGGGTGCGCGACGCTGACATGTCCAACCAGTCCTGTTCCAAAGAAGCTTTTTTCCCGCGCAAAGGTGCGGTCAATGAACTGGTCGACGACGACAAAATCACCCGGTGCCATTTCTTCGCGGAAAGACCCGCAGGCACTGACCGAAACTACATCGGTCACGCCGAGGCGTTTCAACGCGTCGATATTGGCGCGGTAGGGCACCGTCGTTGGAGAATGTGTGTGCCCACGACCGTGACGAGGCAAGAATGCCATGGCAACGCCGTCCAGCCTGCCGGTCAGGATTTGATCCGAAGGTGCGCCCCAAGGGCTTTCAACGGATTGCCAAGCGGCGTCTTCCAGCCCATCGATCTCATACAGGCCAGAGCCCCCGATCACACCGATCATCGTTGTCATCTTTGCGCGTCCTTGAATTTTCGTGTCGAGGGCGATTGTTGCGAGAGCGCAGCAGAATGCAATGGCAGATCGGTGAACGAGACGCGTCTGTGCCCGGATTGCACGGAACATTTGCTAAAGGTGCTCAAAACGTGGCTGCCCCTGCGACTCTAGCGCGGACAATAACGTCAAAGTAGCGCGTGCAATGTCGTCCTGCACATGCGAAGTGCACACCACCGCATTCTTGTCCCCCGGAAGCAAACAAAATGAACCGAACAACCCTTGCCTCCTTTGCACGCCGTTTGAACGCGTCTGATCTTTCAACATCGTTAAATCCCAAGGGTATCACCCTTGATCGGTGGCGTATTGAGCTGCTCTCGGGTTTGACGGTGGCGCTGGCGCTTGTGCCTGAAGCGGTCGCATTCTCGTTTGTTGCTGGCGTGAACCCGCTTGTTGGGCTCTATGCGGCTTTCATTGTCGGTCTGATCACGGCACTGATCGGTGGCCGACCTGGAATGATCTCTGGGGCAACAGGTGCCCTAGCGGTTGTTATGGTCAGCCTTGTTGCGCAACACGGCGTCGAGTACCTGTTTGCCACAGTGGTTCTGATGGGCATCATCCAAATCGCATCGGGCATATTCAAACTGGGCAAATTTATTCGCTTGGTGCCGCACCCTGTAATGCTGGGCTTTGTCAACGGTCTGGCGATCGTGATCTTTCTGGCGCAGCTCACGCAGTTTCAAGTGCCTGGCACGGCTGAGGTTTCAGGGCACGGCATGTCAGGCGGAGAGTGGCTCAGTGGTTGGCCGCTGGTGCTGATGCTTGCGCTTGTTGCTTTGACGATGGCTGTGATCTGGGCCGTGCCGATAATTACGTCTGCAATTCCCGCACCACTTGCGGGTATCTTGGTAGTGGCCGCCATTGTGATTGTTTTTGGCATCGATGTGCCGCGGGTTGGTGATATGGCCTCAATCCAGGGTGGATTGCCAAGCTTCCACATTCCGACGGTGCCACTGACCTGGGAAACTTTTGAGATAATTCTTCCCTATGCCTTCATCCTCGCGGCTATCGGTTTGATCGAAAGCCTTCTGACGCTGAACCTTGTGGGTGAGATGACAAATGAACGTGGTGGTGCCAGCCAGGAATGTGTCGCTCAGGGAGTTGCCAACACCGTGACAGGATTCTTTGGTGGCATGGGCGGGTGTGCGATGATCGGGCAATCCATGATCAACGTGAAATCAGGCGGTCGTACGCGCATCGCTGGGATCGCAGCAGCGCTGTTCTTGCTGGTATTCATCCTTTTCGCCGCGCCGCTTATCGAAAAAATACCCTTGGCCGCGCTGGTTGGTGTGATGTTCATGGTGGTGATCGGAACGTTTGCTTGGAACTCGCTGCGGATCTTGCGCAAAGTTCCTACTACCGATGCGGTGGTCATCGTCCTGGTAACAGTGGTAACCGTGATGACAGATCTTGCGACCGCGGTTGTCGTGGGTGTGATCGTATCCGCTTTGGCTTACGCTTGGTCCAACGCGACACGCATTCACGCAAAAGTATACGAAACGCCGGAAGGCGCGAAGGTCTATCAGATCCAGGGGCCATTGTTTTTCGGATCAGCAGACGGCTTTGTCGAGTTGTTCACACCGGAACAGGATCCTCAGCGCGTTGTCATCGATTTTGCGGATAGTCGTGTAGCTGATCAGTCTGCACTGCAGGCTATTGAGACGATTGCCGCCAAGTATCAGGGCGCTGGAAAGAAGATTGAGCTGCGGCACCTGAGCCGAGATTGTCACCAGTTGCTGAATAAGGCAGGTCAGCTGATGGTCGACAGCGAAGATGACCCAACCTACGAGATTGCCGCGAACTACGGTGTGCGTACGGGCATCCTCGGCGGGCACTGACCCCTTATTCGCCCGGACGCTTCAGAGAGAACAGATCCGACACCTTGGTATAATCGCGATACCCGAGCCGGGCGAGCGGATTAAAAGTCGTGACGTCAAACATACCGTCTACGAGGCAATCGTCCCGGAGATGAATGCCAACGACCTCGCCAAATACGGCGAAATTTGCAGCACCTTCCAATTTCACGATTTGGGTGAGCTTGCATTCCAGATTTGCCGGGGCATTCGCTACCCTTGAGCAGGCGATGGTTTCGCACGCAACGCGCTCAACACCCGCCTTTTCAAACTCATCAACCTCGCGCGGCCATGGGCCTGAACTGACGTTCATGACATCGCGCATCGCGTATTCGACAACGTTGACGCAAAAGACACCGGTATCCCGTATGTTTGAAACGCTGTCTTTGGTGTCGCCTCGATCGGGTTTCGAGCTTGTCGATGCAAACATGACCTGTGGCGGCACATAAGCGACGGCGTTGAAGAATGAATAAGGAGCAAGGTTTTCCGACCCATCAGCCCCGCAAGTTGAGATCCACCCAATAGGTCGCGGCGACACAATGGCATTGAATGGATTGTGCGGCAGACCGTGGCCATCTTCGGGTTTATAAAACACGTGCCGACTCCTCTTTGCTTGGGCCCTTTGCACGTGCTAGGGCCGCGCGGCGGAAAGGGCAAGGAACAGACATCGTGCGACTGCGCTCAGAACAGGCGGAGGACCGTTGGGAGGTCGAAGCGCTCTATGACTTGTGCTTTGCACCGGGGCGCGAAGCCTTGTCGTCCTACCGATTGCGTGATGGCGTGGAGAAAGTCGCAAACCTGTGCCTCGTTGCGCGGGATGAGCTCGATATTCTGGGTGGTGCGATCCGCTATTGGCCTGTGACTGTTTCAGGAAAGCGCGTTTTGTTGCTGGGGCCAATCGCAGTTCACCCGACCCGACAGGGGGAAGGTTTGGGCGGGCACTTGATGCGAGAAAGCCTTAAGAAAGCGAAGGCTTCAGGCTGGAAGCGCGTGCTGCTGGTGGGGGATGCGCCTTACTATAACCGACATGGCTTCACCCGCCTGGACGGCGTTGTGATGCCGCCCCCAACCAATCCAGAGCGTGTTTTGGGTTTGGCACTGGATGATGGCGCATGGGATTGCGTTGTGGGTACGGTAGAGAAATTAGACTTGTAACACCGGGATTTGTGCCCACCTGTTCTTAAGGCGCACAAAGACCTGAGGACCAAATGACCGGCACCGAGATTGTTCCGACAACACCTGACCGCGACGCAGTCTTAGATGCGTTGGCTGCACGATATCGTAGTGCCAATGGCGTTGGCATGCAGGTGCTTGGGTTATTGGGTGGTCAAGCCGAAGGAGTGCTGAAGCGGCTTCCGAAAGGCGTTACGGATCAGATGGATAACGTTACACGGGCTGCCTTGGAAACCGCCTTCGACGTTGCCGCACGATCCCGGGATGCTTTGCCGGATCAAAAAGACTGGCTGAACACCGTTGTGACCATGGGAACTGGTGCTATGGGTGGATTTGGCGGCTTGCCTTCAGCAGTGGCTGAACTGCCCGTCACCACAACTGTCATCTTGCGCGCAGTTCAGGGAATTGCTGTCGAACACGGCTTTGACCCGGTAGAGGAGACCACCCGCATGGACTGTGTGCAAGTCTTTGCCGCTGCGGGTCCTTTGTCGGAAGATGATGGTATTGATACCAGTTTTTTGTCTATGAGACTGGGACTTACAGGTGCGACGGTGCAAAGCCTTCTGACCCGCGTAGCACCTCGGCTGGCAACTGTCCTTGGTCAGAAACTGGCCGCGCAAACTGTGCCGGTTCTGGGGGCTGTGGTTGGCGCTGCGATAAACTATGCCTTTACTAGCTACTATCAGGACATGGCCCGCATCCACTTTGGTTTGCGAAAACTTTCTGATGAGTTGGGCGAAGATCGTGCTGCTCTGATCGAAGATTTCCGCCAACGTGTTGAGCGCCCAAAGATAAGACAAGCGGGCTGAATTGACAGAATGTGAACCTATGTTCCATTCGAATTTGGACATTGTGAACTCTTTGAGCCTCTGACCAGCGGTGAAAATCGCTCAGATACAGAAAAATAATTCGAGCATCGTTGGATTGTCGCTAGCCTGTAAACAGTCTGTCCATCGGCCGCGGCTTGATCCTTGCCAGTGAGCCAAGCATCCTTCGCCCTGTTCTGTGTCTGGTTGAGACTCGTGGGGGGTCAAACTATGAAATACCGCAGTTTATTTGCATCTATCGTGGCGGGTGCTGTTTTGACGGCGAGCCTGTCAGCAGCGCAGCAGATTGGCCCGAGTGCCTATCGCAATCCATGTGAGCGCGGGCCAGTTCCGAGTTGGGAACTTATAAACAGCACGCATCCTGGGTTTGTTGCCTTCCTTCTGGACTTGCGCCCGCAGATGCCGCTTGCGGTGGCGGAATACATTGCATCCTCGGTTTGCGATGACATCTCGATTGTTGGTAATAGCGCGGCATTAACCCGTCGTACAAACCTACTGCTGCGACAGACCGGATATTGATCTGAATGTCCTAGGCGCTGCGGGTGTGCTGTTCTTTTGAAGCGGCGCTGGCAAGACGCTCCCGGAGGCCTGCATTATGGAACACGGCGACGCTTTCGTCTGCCCAGCGTTGATAGATCTTCGCGCCCGGGTGAAACCCGTCTTCGGCCATATGGCCTTCCAAGCCGTTGAGATGCGTTCGTAGAAATACGCATGGTGGAAATTTTGCGGCAATCTGTTGCAGTCTTTGGTCGAACTTTCGTGCGCGGGCCGCGAGGGTGTCCCGCAGGGGGTTGGGCAACAGCGGAAACCGATCGACGGGCGGAAGTCCCGAAACACCGATCATCTGACAATCATGGTGGGTTGTGAGACGGTTCAGAATTGTCTCCATATTCCGAGCCCAGGTTGCAGTGCGTACCCCGTTCTTTGCGTCGTTCACACCCAAAGCGATGAAGGCGAGATCGAAAGGCCCGGTTAGGCCTTCGAGTGTTTGAAGTGCGCTGCCGCTTGTTGCGCCAGTTTTTGCCAGCAGGGTCCAGTCGACAGTGAAGTCTTTCGCAAGCGCCCGGCTGAGGCAGCCCGAAAGGGCGTCGTCTTGATGCGCAACGCCAACGCCGACGGCAGAGCTGTCGCCAAAGATAAGCAGCCGCAAAACTGGGCCATTCCCAATCCTGCCCGCGCGTGGTCCCATCGGTTCCGGCAGGCGTTTGGCACGTGAAGCGACCCATAAGCCTTGGGTGTAGAGCAATGAATAGAGCTTTACAGCAGATAACATGAAAGGCCCGGATAACCTGTTTGGGCTAACAATAGCGCAGTTCCTTGTCACGTCAGCGACGCCGTTGCGTCACCCGCGCGAACTCAGAAAGTCCATTAGGGCGGGTCGCACCGTCATCGCCCCATTTGCCCGCGCCTCGTTGACAACCGCACGCACCTCACGCAGATCGGACCGCCGCAACAAGTGCTTCACGGGGCCGATAGAGGCCGGTCGCATTGAAAGCGCCCGCAAACCCATTGCGGCAAACGCCAACGCTTCAACCGGTCGTCCTGCGTCTTCGCCGCAGAAAGACACGGGCGTTTCCATTGCCGCGCACCGCGTAACGATCTGTTCCAGAAAGCTGAGGAAGCTGACATTCAGTGTGTCATAGCGCCGGCGTACGCGTTCGTTCTCGCGGTCTGCTGCAAAGAAAAACTGTTTGAGATCATTGCCGCCGATCGAGACGAAATCGGCGATCTCGAAGAACCTGCGTGGTGCGAAGGCAAGCGAAGGGGTTTCCAGCATAGCCCCGATCTCAAGCTTTTCCGGCACCAGATGCCCGAGTGCTTTTTCGCTGTCCATTTCGTGCAGTAGCATATCCCGGGCTTGGGTGAATTCTTCAAGCTGCGCAACGAATGGGAACATCACCGATAAGGGACGCCCGTTTGACGCACGGATAAGGGCCTGCAACTGCATACGCATCACGCCGGGCTTATCAAGTCCAACCCGAATGGCACGCCAACCGAGCGCGGGGTTGGGCTCGTCTTGCGGCTTCATATACGGAAGCACCTTGTCCGAGCCGATATCAAGCGTGCGGAAACAGACGCGTTTGCCGTCAGCGGCGTCCATCACGCGGGCATAAAGCGCAGCCAGCTCGCCGCGGCGCGGGACCTTAGAACGGGTCAGAAATTGTAATTCGGTACGGAAAAGCCCGACGCCAGAGGCTCCGGAACTTTCCAGCGAGGGCAGGTCTGCCATGAGACCTGCATTCATATCTAGGCGCACAACCGTGCCGCACTGTGTTTCTGCCGGTTCATCGCGAATACTGGCGTAGCGTTCCTGCGCCTTGGCTTGCATCGCCAGTTTGTCCCGGAAGGCGGAATGGACTTGATCATCGGGTCGAAGATGAATGATCCCTTGTTCACCATCTACGAGAACCGCATCGCCGTTGAGCGCCTCGGTCGTTATGCCGGAGGCATGTATGACCAATGGGATGGCCAAGGCACGGGCGACAATGGTTGCATGCGATCCGACAGAGCCTTCTTCCAGAATGATGCCCTTGAGGCTTCGTCCGTAGTCCAGAAGTTCGGCAGGACCGATATTGCGGGCAACAAGGATAGGGTCGGCGGGCATCTCAGCACCGGTTTCCTTGCCCTGTCCTGTCAGCAAACGCAGAAGCCGGTTGGACAGATCATCCAGATCGTGCAGGCGATCGCGCAGATAAGCATCCGGGACTTGAGACATGCGGGCGCGCGCTGTGGTTTGTTCCTTCTCGACGGCCGCTTCCGCAGACAAACCGCGATCAATGTCGGCGTGCATACGACGGAGCCAGCCTTTTGAGTTGGCAAACATCCGGTAGGCTTCAAGAACCTCGACCTGTTCGCCCTCTTTCGGACCCGCCGTGCTAAGCATCTGATCAACCGAGATACGTAGGTCATCAACAGCCTCATCGAGGCGTGTGCGTTCGACAACAGGATCATCGGCGACCGGATTTGAAATGACCACGCGGGGTTCATGCAACCAGACATGACCTGACGCGGCGCCTTCTTGGGCCACGCCCCCTTTCAGCATAACCTGGTTCTTATGTGGTGCGCGCAGGGCTTCGCCTTCGCCGACGAACGCGCCAAGTTCAGCCATTTCTGCAATGACCATGGCGACAACTTCGACGGCATAGAGCTCGTCTTCGGATAGCTCACGGGCTTCTTTGGACTGAATGACCAGAACACCCTGGATTTGACCAAGGCGTTGGATCGGGACACCGAGGAAGGATGAGAACACCTCTTCGCCAGTTTCCGGCATGTAGCGGAAACCGCGTGTGGATGGGGCATCTGCGGTATTGATCACACGCCCATGCTTGGCCACGCGGCCCACAAGACCTTCTCCGGTCTTCATACGGGTCTGGTGAACAGCCTCGGGGTTGAGGCCTTCGGTTGCACAAAGCTCAAGCGTGTCGGCGTCGCGGAAGAGGTAGATCGAACACACGTCGACCCCCATGCTGTCCGCGATCAGATGCGTGATCCGATCCAGACGTTCCTGTCCTTCGCCCGCTTCCGCAAGCGTCGCCTGCAAGCGACTGAGCAGCTTGCGCGATTCCGATTCCATCCGCTCTGGCACGGGTTTGGTCCTTCCGGGTGATCGTCCCGAGCAAAAGATAGACCACATTGTTGTGGAAAACGAAACGACGTTTTGAGGATGGGGCCCAACTGTTAACGTAAACGGTAGGAGGTACCGGAATGCAGTATGTGGCGGTGTTGCGGGCGGTGAATGTCGGGGGAACCGGAAAGCTGCCCATGAAGGACCTGAAGACCCTTTGTGTGGATGCCGGATTTCACGACATTGAGACGTATATCGCGAGCGGGAATGTGGTGTTCGGGGCGGATGGCTCGGACACCGAGGTCAGGCAGGCGCTGGAGATCCGACTGGAGGCCTATGCCGGCAAACCCGTAGGCGTGCTGGTGCGGTCCGCAACGGACATGCGAAGTCTTCTGGAGGCCAATCCATATGCCAATGCACCCGGAAATCAGGTGGGTGTCGTTTTCTGTGAAGCCGCGCCAGATCTTGCCGGGATGAAGGGCAGGGCGGATGAAGACATCACCTTGGGAGACGGGGTGATTTATATCTGGTTCCGCAACGGTATGGGGCGTTCAAGGTTGAAACTTGAAGCGATGACCACGGGAACGATGCGCAACATCAACACCGTGGCAAAACTGGTTGAGATGGTTGAGGCAAAGGCGGGATGACGCGGGGCGATCACCCGCGCCAATGATCGAGACTGTCGAGTCCTGCGTTCGGCGGTTTAACCCGCTTTTTCCAATCCAAAGCTGTCATGTAGCGCCTGCACGGCGAGCTCCATGTACTTGCGGTCGATCAGCACGGAGATCTTGATCTCAGAGGTGGTGATAACCTTGATGTTGATGTTCTCATCCCGCAACGCCTTGAACATCTGTGCGGCTACACCTGCGTGAGATCGCATGCCGATCCCGACCACGGAGACTTTGGCAACTTCGGTGTCGGCCACGAGATCTGCGAAATTGATTTCGCCCGATGTTTTGGCGTCCTCCATCGCTTTGCTGGCGCGCAGCACCTGATCGGTCGGGCAAGAAAACGTCATGTCTGTTCGCCCCTCCTCCGAGATGTTCTGAACGATCATATCGACGTTCACACCGGCATCCGAGAGAGGTCCGAAAATGGCCGCCGCGATGCCTGGGCGGTCGGCCACCTGCAACAAGGTCATTTTCGCTTCATCACGGCTGTAAGCCACGCCCGAGACGACATTGGATTCCATGATTTCCTCCTCATCGCAGACGAGCGTACCCGCAACGTCGGATGGTTCTTCAAAGGATGATAGGACGCGCAGCTTCACCTTGTAACGCATCGCCAGTTCGACCGACCGTGTTTGCAACACTTTCGCACCAAGTGAGGCCAGTTCGAGCATTTCCTCGAACGCTATTCTGTCGAGCTTGCGGGCCTTGGAACTGATCCGGGGGTCGGTTGTATAGACGCCATCGACGTCTGTGTAGATATCGCATCGAACGGCATCAAAGGCCGCTGCAAAGGCAACTGCCGTTGTATCTGAGCCGCCGCGTCCCAGCGTCGTGATCCGACCTTCCGAACTGATGCCCTGAAAGCCGGCAACCACAGCGACGCGCATGCCTTCGTCAAACTTGGCAGTTATGTTTTCAACCGGGATGTCTTCGATCCGGGCGTTCGCATGGGAAGATGTTGTGATTACCGGGACCTGCCAACCCTGCCAGGAGCGCGCAGGCACATCCATTTCTTGCAAGGTCATTGCCATTAGGCCGGCGGTGACGTTTTCCCCTGAAGACACCACGGCGTCATATTCGCGGGCGTCAAAGAGGGGCGAGGTTTCGTTTACCCACCCAACAAGTTCGTTGGTTTTGCCGGACATAGCCGACACAATCACAATGACATTGTGCCCGTTGGCCACTTCGAGACCAACGCGTTTGGCCGCCCGCTTGATGCGGTCGAGATTTGCAACGGAGGTTCCGCCGAATTTCATGACGAGGGTGGACATGCCCTCTCCCCTAGTTTGGTCGCGCGCGGCTTAGGCCAAACGAGGGGCGCGGTAAAGGGGGGCGATGATGGGCGGATGTGTCCGCATTAGGTTTTGGCGGGTTCCCACAGCTCGATCGGGTTGCCTTCGGGGTCATAAATACGTGCGAAGTTTCCGATTTCGCTGTTCCAAGCCGAGTGGCCTTCGATGGCGACGCCATCGCTGGCGAGTTTGGTCAGCATTTCAGCCAAGTTGTCGACGCGAAGATTCAGCATCGCGGCTGTCCCTTGAGGGATGTAATCCGTATCCGCGTCAAGCGCCGTGAAGGCCGTCGGACCACTGCCTTGAACCCAGAATGTGGTAGCGCCGTTTACGATTCCGAGGTGCTTTTCATACCACGCAGCCAATGCTTGCGGATCACGAGCGCGAAAGAAAAACCCACCAATACCCGTCACCTGCACCATAATGACGTGTTAGTTTATATTTGAGTTTTTGGCAATCGCAGGCGATATTTATCAGAAATCTATTTCTGCGCCGTCCCAGTTCAGAAAACACCCGGTTGTCCCCAGTGAAAGGGCTTCGAACCGTTCGACCAGCCCCGCGGCGCTTTCACTTTCGCTGATGTCAGCGCTAGGCCCGCCCATATCTGTGCGCACCCAGCCGGGATGATAGATACCAACAGCTATGCCCAGATCGTGCAGGTCGGTCGCCAGGTTGCGTCCGAGATTGGTGGCGGCAGCTTTCGAAGCCCTGTAGATGTAAGTCCCGCCACTTGGCCGCGCACTGGATCCCATAACGCTGGAAACAATCGCAATCTTGGCGCTGCCTTGATCCACAGCGGCTTGCTGCAATTGGGGCAACAGGGCTTGAACGGTCAGAAACACACCGGTCACGTTTACTTCGAAACATGCAGACCAGATCTCTGGCGCGTAGCCATCTGCCAGTTTCTCGTTTCGGTCCAGCAGAACGCCTGCGTTGCAAACCAGCAGGGGAACGGGTTGTCCGTCCAGATGTTTGGCGAGCAAGTCGACGCTGTGCTTTTTAGTGACGTCAGCAGTAATAAAACCATTGGTCGGGGTTCGCGATGTGCCGATCGTATCGATCCCGCGTGTTTGCAACTCTTTGAAAATGGCAGCACCTATGCCCCGGTTTGCACCTGTGACAACAGCGGGCATCTGGTCAGTTGGCTTTCTGCTTTGGCCCGAACGGAAGCGGCAGGATTGGAACACCATCCTCGATTAAAGACTTCGCTTCATCGGGTTTGGCTTCCCCGTGGATAGCGCGCAGAGGTGTGTCCCCGTCATGCATTTTGCGCGCCTCGCTGGCAAATTTCGTACCAACATAGTCGGAATTTGCTTCCACTTTGGCGCGGAGTTCAGCAATCGCCGCTTCGACTGGGTTAGATGGGGTGGCCAGCGATACCGGCTGGGTTTCTGAAGATACCGGGGGGGCCTGTTCTGGTTCTTTACCCTTTGTGGTGCGTACCCCAGGGGCCATCAGGGTTTTTTCCACGTCCGTACTGCCACAAATTCCACAGCTTGCGAGACCGCGTGCGCGTAAGTCTTCAAAAGCCGCCGCAGACGCGAACCAGCTTTCGAAAGTATGGCCATTGGCGCAGCGCAAAGCGTAACGGATCATTAGGGTTCGGACCTGTTGTTTTGTACGCCTTTACTTAAAGACGCACTGATCAGAGTCAAAGAGACAAATTGCGTAATGGGTTATGTCCCGCGGGGTTTGAAGCGGATTAGAAGTTGCGCGAGTTCGGGTTCATCGACGAGGCGCGCGGCCTTTTTTAGCGACACCCATTTGCGTTCCCGTTGTTCCACTTCGGGGTATTCGCTGTGCAACTCACTGACGCGAAGAGAGAAAACGGCAACAACGATAGGCAGGTTCACACCCGTGTCGAGTTCTTTGATATATGAGTATATCCCGATACAGCCGTCGCTGACTGGCCCGCGCACGCCTGCTTCTTCCCAGGCTTCGATTGCAACGCATTGCTCAGCCGTTTTTCCATTCATGGGCCAGCCCTTGGGGATGACCCAGCGCCCGGTGTCACGACTTGTCACAAGAAGAACTTTCGTTCCGGATTTCTTTTGCTTGAAGCACAGGGCGGCAAATTGTGTTCGGACGTCACGCTTGGCTGTGCGTTCCAGAACAAGTGGAAAGCTGCCGGTTTTCGAGACAGAGTCGATGCGGTTCGCCACGGTTTAAGCCTGCTTCAATAAGATCGCGCGTCTTTGAGCGCATTTTGTGTTGTTGATCCTAACTTAGGGTAAATTGGGAGAAATTTGAAGAGCCGTCGTAAGACGCTTGAAGCTGTGGGCATGAATGCTAACTTTTTGGGTGCTCGAAGTGGATGCAGTAAGTGCCCCCAATTTTTTTAGGTTCAGAGGTCTATAGAAACTCTTCCTATGGGGGATGGCATCCGTTGCGCATCCCACGGGTGTCCACAGTGATGGATTTATCGCGTGCTCTGGGATGGCTGCCGCCGGAACAGTTTCGGACCTCGCCACGGGCCAAGCCCGCCGCGCTGCATGTCTGGCATACGCCTGAATATATCGCGGCCTTGCAAGCGGCCGAGGTCGAGGGAGAGATTAGTGACGCTGTGCGCGCGCGCCACCACATTGGCACGCATTCCAACCCCGTCTTTCCTGAAATTTACCGCAGACCGGCCACGTCTGCGGGCGGGTCCCTGCTGGCTGGAGAGCTCCTGGCAAAACCTGGGATTGTGTACCACCCCGCTGGCGGCACGCATCACGGCCTGCCCGATCGTGCGAATGGGTTTTGCTATCTCAATGACCCGGTTTTGGCGATGCTGTCACTGCGTCGACAAGGTTTAAAACGCATCGCCTATGTCGATATCGATGCGCATCATTGTGATGGTGTCGAAGCCGGGTTTGCTGGCGATCCGGATATTCTGATGATCTCAGTCCATGAGACGCGTCGCTGGCCGTTCACGGGTAGCGTTGAAGACCGAGCAGGTGGGTCTGCGATCAATCTTCCTGTTCCGAAAGGGTTCAACGACACCGAGATGGAACTGGCCCGCGAAGACCTGATCCTGCCTGCCGTCGCCCGGTTTCGGCCTGATGCGATCGTCTTGCAATGCGGGGCGGATGCGGTCACCGAAGACCCGCTGTCGCGGCTGACATTATCGAACAACGCGCACTGGGCTGTGGTGAAAGCGCTTCGCCATTTGTCAGCGCATTACCTTGTTCTTGGAGGAGGGGGATACAATCCCTGGTCAGTTGGGCGTCTTTGGACAGGTGTCTGGGCCACGTTGAATGATCTGGACATTCCCGATCGGTTGCCCCCGGAAGGTGAAGCTGTCCTGCGCGCATTGGAATGGCGTCAGAGCAGGGCCGGACGAGCCCCTCAGCCCCATTGGTTTACCACATTACGCGACACACCAAGACCGGGCCCGATCCGTGGTGATGTGCGGGACCTTGTGGCACAACTGCGGGACCGGGAACTGGGACCCGTTGCGATCTAGTTGCAGGCCACGCGTGCCCCAAGATCAGCAAGCCCCAGCCGGCCTTCGGCCCCCAACATCCTTGTGACATGGGCGATCCCCGCCGCACCGTCCGGTGTTACCTCTGTCGGCATGATGCGCCATCCCCCTGTTCGATAGGGCATGACCCGTGTGGGCAGGTATCTTGGGGAACGTGCAATCATCTGCCCGCCGGATCTTACAAGATCGAAGAAAAGGATTGCAGAGTTACGGCGCGGGATGGACCATTGTGACGAGATGAAATTTCCCATCGAATAGGCAATGAAAGCGGGTCGCCCGTCACGCGTGGTATAGCGCTCGACGGGTTGCAAAACATGGGGGTGCGCCCCAATCACGGCCGCCGCGCCTGCGTCCAAAGCGGCTCGGGCAAGCTGACGCTGTCTGCGATTGGGTGTGAGGCTGTATTCTTCGCCCCAATGCGGGGTGAACAGAACCGCATCTACAGAAGAGGAGCGCGCAAGGGCAGAAATCGTTCCAAGCACTTCGTCTTGTTGGGAAAAACAGCGCAGCGCCTGACGATTTGGGTCCGACAGTCCGTTGACGGAAAACGTACAAGCCAGGATCGCGATACGGCGACCGCCAGATCGGACGATGGTATGCCAAGGGGCTGCCAGATCGGACCGTGCGCGCGTTCCAGTGTGGGACAAACCCGCAGATCGTAGCGCGGCAATTGTTCGATCCACGCCGGCCGGGCCGCGGTCGAGCGCGTGATTGTTCGCGGTTTGAAGAACGTCGAACCCGGCAGATTTCAAGGCTGCAGCAAGCGACGGATGTGCGTTGAAAGTGGGATATCCCGAATACACGCGGTCATCGAAGATCGTGCGTGGGGGAGCCGTTGTTTCACGCCCTCCGGGCAGCAGGTTTTCCGCAAGCGGGGTCTCGAGATTGCCGATCGTGATATCGGCGCGGCTTAGGAATGGGGCAACGGATGCGTAATGTGCACCATATCCGCGATCGAGGCTTGCGGCGTTTCTCTGCACGGCACGGTGGGTCATCACGTCACCAACTGCTGCGATTGTGACGGCATTGGTCGCGAAGACGCCGGATCGGGCCGCCGGGTTGGAGAACGCATTGGCGCCGCAAGATTGCCCGAACGCAAGATTCGGAAGAAGCCAGAGAACGGCCAGCGTGATCAATAGGTGTCGGATGATGGCCTCATCTGTTTCTTGTTTGGTGAAAGGACCGGAGCGCGAATGTCAGGCTCGTGCAAGGTTTGGATGTGAAAGAGGTGAAGAATCGGCCTAACCTGCGATGTTTTCGCCGATGCAGACCGCGCCAAAACCGAACTGTCAGGAGATGGTATAGATGACAACGACCACACCGGGCCCGCTGAACGGCGTGCGGATGCTCGACCTGACAAATGTTCTTGCGGGTCCTTATTGTGCTTATCAACTTGGTCTCATGGGTGCCGAGGTGATCAAGGTAGAGCGCCCGGGTTCAGGTGATCTTGCGCGGCAGCTCGGGGCCGATCCAGAACGATCTGCCAAGAATATGGGGATCAGCTTTCTTGCCCAGAACGCCGGCAAATCGTCGGTGACGCTGAACTTGAAATGTCAGGCTGGCAAATCGCTGTTGCGCAAACTGGTTTCCAGCACAGACGTTTTGGTCGAGAATTATCGACCCGGGGTGATGGATCGGCTGGGCGTCGGGTATGAAACGCTGAAGGCTGAGAACCCTGGATTGATATACTGCGCAATTTCGGGGTTCGGTCAGGATGGGCCCTGGCGCGAAAACCCCGCCTATGACCAGATCGTTCAAGGAATTGCCGGGGTGATGAGTGTGACCGGAGGGCCAGATACAGCTCCTTTACGGGTGGGATATCCTTTGGCGGACACTATGGGCGGTATGGCGGCAGCATTTTCCATTGCAGCAGCCCTGAATGCCAATCCACGGGGGGCATTCCTTGATATATCGATGACGGATGCGGTCTTGTCCTCCATGGGATGGGTCGTGTCGAACCATCTGATTGGCGGCGTAGATCCCACACCTCAAGGTAACGAGAATTTCACTTCGGCCCCATCTGGTACGTTTGCGACAGCCGACAACCCGATTAACATTGCCGCAAATCGTGACACGCAATGGGTCGCCCTTGCCAGACACATTGGCCGTGAGGATTTGCTAAACCATCCGGACTTTGTCACGCGCGAGGATCGCAAGAAGAACCGGCATGCCTTGCGGCTTGAATTAGAAACAGTGCTGTGCACCCGGTCTGCATCGGACTGGGTGCGTGAGCTTTCGGCGCTGGGCGTGCCCGCGGGACCTGTGTTGAGCGTACCGGAGATCCTGTCAGCGCCCCAAATTCGCGACCGAGACATCCTTGCGACATATGGGGATCTAGAGCTGTTGGCATCCCCTGTGGTTGTCGATGGCACGCGGCCCAAAGCGGCGACGCCTCCCCCTGAACTGGGCAAAGACAATGCCCGCATTTATGGGGCCTTGGGACTAAGCGAGGATACCTTGAGACAGTTTGAAGAGGAGGGTGTGATATGAGCGACGTTGCAGACTGGTGGCGCACATCTATCATCGACATGGAACCGGGGCGTATTGACATCCGGGGACGTCCGATTGCCGATCTGATTGGAACGCTCAGCTTTCCACAGATGATCTGGTTGATGGTGCGCGGTGATGTGCCGGACGAAGGTCAGGCGCGTCTTTTTGAGGCTGCGCTGGTGTCGGCCGTGGATCACGGTCCTCAAGCGCCGTCTATCGCGACGGCGCGCATGTCCGTGACCTGCGGGTTGGACCTGAACAACGCGATGGCGAGTGCCGTCAACCTGCTTGGGGATGTGCATGGCGGGGCGGGCGAACAGGCCGTCGAACTTTACCACCATGTTGCTGATTATGAAGGGGATCTGGCAACGGCGTTGGAGACCTGGCGCGAAGAGCATGGCAAGATTATTCCTGGCTTTGGGCATCGTTTTCACAAACCTGTTGATCCGCGCGCGCCGCGCCTGATGGCGTTGGTACGCGGAGCTGCAGATACGGGTCTGTGCACGGGCAGGTTTGTGGAAATCGGCGAGGCGATCGAGGCGGAGATCTCAGCTAAAAAGGGCGTGGCCTTGCCGATGAATATCGATGGGGCCACGGCTGTGATCTATGCCGAACTTGGGTTTGAACCGCCTCTGTCACGGGGGCTTTTCTGCTTGTCGCGCTCGGTGGGGATATTGGCCCATGCGTGGGAGCAAATGCAGCAAGGGGGACGCAACAAAGGGCCCACCCCACCACAATATCGCTGGACATATGAAGGCGACTAAAGTGCGGCGACGGCTTCTGCTGCCTTCTGGACAGCGGCTCTGGTTTGATCCAGATCTGCCTCCGTCACTGCAAGACTTGGGTAAAGCTTGCCGGGTGCCTTAAAGACCCCGTTTGCGCGCAGAACGTCGTTGTAAGTTGCATTGAGTGCGGGGTCTTTGTGCCGTGCTGTCCGGTAGTTTGTGGCCGGTTGGTCGGTAAACCAAATATCGAACAAAGTGGGGTCTCCGCAGATCTGATGCGCGATGCCACGCGCGCTAAGCGCCTGCGCCTGCATCATCTGCAGCTCTGCCCCGATGTTCCGTAGCTTGTCGTATTGGCCGGGGCGTCTCAGCACTTCCATCGTCTTTAGTCCGGCAACTGACGCAATGGGGTTCCCCGACAAGGTTCCCAGTTGCATCAACCATTTGTCCGCCCCGACCACATCCTTGTCGAAATGGGCCATAATATCCTTTGAGGCGCCGAGGGCTGCCAGGGGGAAGCCGCCGCCAATGATTTTACCCAAAGTACAGATGTCTGGCGCCACACCGTAGGCCTCTTGCGCGCCGCCATAGGCCAGGCGGAACCCGGTGACGATTTCGTCGAAAATTAGCAGAACGTCGTGTTTTATCGTGAGATCACGCAGCCCTTGAAGGAACCCCGGCGCGGGCGGGATTATCCGCTGAAGCGGTTCAACGATGATTGCTGCGACATCGCTGTTTTCGTTCAGCAAATTCTCAACGGCCAAGAGATCGTTGAATGGCGCGATCAGCATTTGGTCCGCCACCCCTTGGGGTATGCCCGCACTGTCGGGAACAGGTTGCGGGAAATTGACCTCGACGGATGGTGCAAGGCTCATCTGTGCTTCTGCGCTCATCCCGTGATAGCCGCCTTCGAATTTCAGGATCTTGTCGCAACCGGTATAGGCACGGGCAAGGCGGATGGCGTACATATCTGCCTCACCACCGGACGCGACATAGCGCACCTGCTCGCAGCAGGGGACGGCCTCGCAAATTGCCTCTCCTAGCTCTATCCCTTTGGCGTTATTGGCAAAAAATGTCATCCCTTTAGGCAGCTGCTCAAGCACAGCTTCCATGACTTCGGGGTCGCCATGACCGAGCAGCATAGGCCCTGATCCGATCAGATAATCCACGTACTCTGCGCCATTTTCATCCCAGACGCGGGACCCTTGCCCGTGGGATATGATGATGCCGGGGTCGAAATTGCCGAACCCTCCCGCGGGAAGAACAGCGTTGGCCCGGGCAATCCACTCATCCTGGCTGTGCAGTCGGTTCATGGGTCTCACCCTCCCATTCAGTTGGTTTCTTTTTTATGTACCGTTCAAGGGCGCGCAATCTTACGCCTGATCCAAATTTGGTATCGCCAACAAATCAAGATCGGGCGTTCCGCCATGACCAGTTCCTCCAGCGGTGGCCGGTGGGGCGCAATTCCTGACGAAGCCTGCGCCTAGTACGGTGGCAGGTGGATTTTGAAGCGCTCCCGGATCGCTGCGTCGAGTCCGACATCAAACCGGGCCGATGGTGCCTGCCCGAGGATTTCTTCTTTCTTCTGGATTGCCTTTGGAAGCAGCGCAGGCTTTTGCAATTCCTCCCATTCCTTGGGAGATGTCCGATCGCCATAGGTCGGATACTGATAATCTGATTGCATGCGCGCCAGTGTCTGGTCTGTGCCCAGATAATGACCGGGTCCGCCCAGGCAGACCTCTCGCAATTGATCAAGCGCGAGGGTTTCGTTATCGACCTCGATCCCCCGCACGCAGCGCAACGCATGTCCGATCAGATCGTCTGAGAGGATAAGCGACTCGTGACAAAAGCCCAGCAGCGAGGCGTGCATGCCTGCGGCCTCGTAGACCAAGTTCAGGCCCGAGAGCCCACCCATGACATTGGAGCACATCGCTTCCCATCCGGCCTGCATGTCAGGCAGCTTGGCATCGGTGATCCCACCTACGGCACCTCCGGGCAGCCCATAATAGTGGTGCATCTGTGCGCAGCCAGCAGACAGAAGCGCTTGCTCGCCTGACCCGCCAGTCATTGCGCCTGAGCGCAGGTCGAGGCCAAAGGGCCATGTGCCAAAAATTGCGGGGTGCCCGGGTTTGATCGCGTTGACATAGACCAGCCCCGCAAGACATTCCGCAACCGCCTGAACGATGGTGCCTGCGATCGTTGAGGGTGCTGTGGCCCCTGCCATTGCTGCGCTCAACAACAATACGGGCATGCCGCCTGCGATGCATTGTTCCATCACCTGACAGGATTCGGTGGCAAACTTCATCGGTGGAACGACAAAACAGTTGGAGTTGCTCACGAAAGGGCGTTCGCGCCACGCGTCTTCACCGCCGGCGATCATGTGCAGAAGTTCCAGACAATCCTGCACGTTTGAGGGGTCTGAGAAGGACGTGCCAATATGCTTTTTGGTGCCGGAGCAACAGGCATAGATGGTGTTCAGGTCGAGTTCCCGATTGTTGGTCACGTCGCGCGCAACAAGCGGGCGCTGGACGAAATGGATGTTGTCGAGATGATCTGAAATGCGCGAGGCATCGTGCAGATCTTGCAACGTGCTTTCGCGATAATTGCGCCCTTCGACATCGACCATGCTGACCGCAGCGCCTGCGGTGCCGTAATGCACCCGATTGCCATACAGGTGCATGTCGTGTTTCGGATCGCGTCCATACAGCGTGTATGTCTTGCACGCTTTCTCAAGCGCTTCTTCGACAATGGCACGCGGGAAGCGGAGGCGATTGTCGTCGCCAACGATCGCGCCTGCACCGGTCAGATGGGCCACGCCGCTTTCAGGCGCATCAGCCAGACCAATCGTTTCCAGCGCTTCCAGTGCGGCTTCGTGGATGCGTTCGATCTGGTCTTGGGTCAGCACCTTGAGGGCGCTGCTTTCCATCCCCCGGCGGATGGAGCGGAGTTCTTCGGTAACAGGGGCGGCTCTGCTGGCACGGCGGGCGGCGCGACCACCAGTGCGGCGGGGGGCTTGGGTGTTCATGTGGGGTATCTTTCAAACACGGTAGGACATGGGTGGTACGGTATTATTACGTGTCCGGCCCGCCGCGTGCCGCGCGTCCGCGCGCTGCGCCTATTGTGTAGTCCACCAATGCCAACTTGCTAGATGCACACATCTGAATTCCCTCCTGAGGGCCAAATCAGACTGCCCCTCACGCCGCCGCTGTCTGTTCTAATAGCGACGTCAGGTCGCAGATTGACCAAAATTTTTGACTGAACTGGCCGCGCCGGATGCAGGCCAACCGGGAAGGTCAGGCAGAGAGCCTCTGGCATATGATTTTTCTTGATCGCTTAACCCACAGGCGTCATGCTTTAAGAATGGGCAGTTTGAAAACTTTTCTGCTTGTGTCAGCCTTGGCGCTGAATGGTCCGATGACCGCTTTCGCCAACACGGGGCTCACAGACACATTTGCCACTTGCGTCGGACGATTTTCGGCGCAGGTGGAGCACGAATGGTTGATGCACTCGGACGCTGCGGAAATCACAGAGCAACGACGCAACGCGATGGCATCGCTATTGCGTGCTGTCATGCCTATTGATGATGCGCGTGCCGTATTGGCCCGGCGAATTGAGGCGAAATTCGCCCATGCTGCCCTACTACAGCGCGCCGTGTTCAGGGGCGAAACCGAGGACGCGGATTGGGCGCGGGGTCATGCGGCGGCGCTGCTCGATGATTGCATGAGCTACCTCCTGGTTCAGTCCTGATCAGGCCATAGGCCAGACCATCCGAAATCCGTGATGCGTCGTTGCACTGTCGGGTGAATTTCCTGAGCGCGCGGCGATCCTGTAGCGGTAGCAATAAGATTTGTGACACAGAAATGAACCGCCCTTTGACAGCTTGTAGCCTTTCATGGCTTCAAGCCGATCTTTTACTGATTTTTTCAGCGATCTCACCCGGTAGGGGTCTGCCGTCCACTCCCACACATTGCCCGCGAGATTGTAGAGCCCGTAGCCATTGGGTTGAAACGACTGAGCTGGAGCCGTGGTCAGATAACCATCCTGACCGGTGTTCACGTTGGGAAACTGGCCCTGCCAGATGTTGCAGGGCGTGTGGGCCACATCATCGGGTTCGGCATCCCCCCAAGGAAAGCGCACATCCCCCAAACCACCGCGGGCAGCGTGTTCCCATTCGGCCTCGGTCGGCAGGCGCCCGCCTGCCCACTCGGCATAAGCGCGCGCATCATTCCAAGAGACCTGCACCACAGGGTGATCAGGATGCCACGCCTCTCCTTCGGCATCGGGACCGTTGATATTACGCCAGTTCGATCCATCAACACGCCGCCACCAATTGACCTCGGGCACCGCTTCGGTTGGTCCGAGGTGTTTGGGAACCTGGCTCCAAAACACGAAAGACCAGCCAAAGCGTTCTGCTTCTGTCACAAACCCTGTGGTATCGACAAAGGTTTTGAATTGGGCGTTGGTCACGGCCGTCGCCCCCATCCGAAAGGGCCTGATCTTCACTTTGCGCATCGGGCTTTCGCCGTCGACCGGAAGTTGCGGATCATTCGTTCCGACAAAGCCCGTTCCGCCGGGAATATCGATTACGTCTTCGGACACGCGCAAGGCGGCTTGTGTGCTGACGTTTAAATGGTGCGCGTTCAGCGGTGGACGATCCGCGCTGGGAGCGCAGCATGCTGTGGGGTCTGAGGCATTGGTCATTGCGTGTTTTCTAGCGCCCATAGTGGTTGAACGATAGGGGGAGGGGGCGTAGGACCGAGGACGAATATCGGTAGGGAATTTGTCATGTTCGAAACCATTCAATCACGCGGCGTAGACCAGATCTTGTCGCTCATGCTGGCGTTTCGAAGCGATCCCAGAGATCAGAAAGTCGACCTTGTCGTTGGTGTTTACAAAGACGCAAATGGCGATGTGCCCGTGATGAAAGCGGTAAAGGCGGCTGAAAAGGTGCTGCTCGAGGAAGAGGACACCAAAACCTATGTCGGTATGGCCGGAGACGCGGAATACCGTGCGTTTGTGCCTCCGATGTTGTTGGGGTCAGAGGCGAAGGTCATCAAAGAGGGGCGGATCACCAGCCTTCAGACTGTTGGCGGCTCGGGCGCGCTGAAAGTGGGATGTGATCTGCTGCACGGAATGAACCCCGATCAACTGGTATGGGTCAGCACGCCGACCTGGGCCAACCATATTCCTGTGGCCACAGATTCCGGACTGAAGACGGCACAGTACCCTTATTTCCGCCTTTCTGACCGAGGTCTGGATTTCGACGGTATGATGTCTCATCTGGAGGCGAACGCCAAAGCAGGCGATGCGATCTTGCTTCATGCCTGCTGTCACAATCCGACAGGTGTTGATCTGTCGTTCGAGCAGTGGAAGATCGTAACGGACTTCGTTCTGAAGCGTGGGTTACTTCCGTATGTGGACTGCGCCTATCAGGGGCTGGGTGACGGAATGGAAGAAGACGTGGCCGGCCTGCGGTATCTGGCTGAGCGCGTGCCTGAGATGCTTCTTGCAAGTTCATTTTCGAAAAACTTCGGGATCTATCGTGAACGCACCGGTGCGCTATCCATTGTGGCGCGCACGCCTGAAGAATTGGCCGTGGTGCAGGAAGCGGCAGAAACAGCGATCCGGTCGAACTACTCGATGCCGCCCAGCCATGGGGCTCGGGTCGTGGCGACGGTCCTATCTGATCCGGCGATGAAAGCGGATTGGGCGGAAGAGCTCGAAGAAATGCGCGAGCGGGTCGCAGAGATGCGGTCTGAATTACGACGCATGTTGGAAGAGCGGCAGGTGACGCGCGATCTGTCTTTTATCACCGACCAGAAGGGCATGTTTTCCTATACTGGTTTTACGAAGGACGAAGTGGTGCGATTGCGTGATGATTTCGGCATTTACACAGCAGGTGACGGACGCATGAACGTTGCCGCCTTGGCACCTGAAAACCTTGAAGCGGTTGCGGACGGGTTTGCGGCGATCCTGCGCGCCTAACCTGAAACCCTTGCGCCAGCAGGAACGGTTGCTGGCGCGCTGTTCAAAGCGTCCATCGCGAAGCCGGCGGCAGATTTGTATTTTGCCATGAAAGCAGCGCGTTCTACAGCTGGGATCACGGCATCGATATCGTCGAATTCATTGCCACAACGCTCTTGGAGCAGATTGAGCAGGCCAAAGGGGCCCGCCCCGCGATTGCGTAACACAAGCTCTGAAACCGGACCGCAAAGCTGTGCGTCATAAGCTGACAGCGCATCAGGCGTGACCCCGTGCTCAAGCATTTTTTGCGCCAGGATGCGCCCGTCGATAATCGCCTGGCTCGCGCCGTTGGATCCGGTTGGGTACATGGCGTGTGCTGCATCGCCCAGCAGCGCGACTTGGCCGTCCACCCAAGTCCCAACAGGGTCACGGTCAATCATCGGGTTTTCGTAGGCGCAATCGGCGCGGGACAGCATCTCGGGCACGTCCAGCCAGTCATACCGGAAGGCATCGAAATGATGCGCGAATTCAGCGATCTCAACCGCGCGAAACCAGCTGTCTTCTGGCCAGCCGCCAGAGCTGTCGCGTGTGACCTCTGCGATCCAGTTGATCAGGGAATTGCCATCTTCATCTGGTTCGGAAATCGGATAGAGAACCATGCGGGTCCGATCTGTGCCGAGCCCTATGAAAGAGGCGCCAGTGCGCCACGCTTTGGAGCGCACAGTGCCGCGCCACATCACGGCGCCACCCCAATGGATTGGCGGTTGGTCAGGGTGCATTTGAGCGCGTATTTTCGAGTGGATCCCATCTGCGCCGATCAGAAGCCCCGCGGGCAATGTCTTGCGTACGCTATCCCGTTCCGTGAGAACATTTGCCCCGTCCTCATAGCCAAGAACCTTGGTGCCAAGCTGGACAGCCTCGGGGCCAAGGCGTTCAAGGACCTTGCGATACAAAAGCATATGAAGCGCGCCACGATGCACCGCAAATTGCGGCCACTTGTAACCTGCGAATGTACCGCGTGGTTCTGCGTAAACCTCTTTCCCGTTCAGACCGACAAGGGCCCATTCGCGGACAGGCAGACCGACGCTTGAGAGATCCTCTTCTGTTATCCCCAGATCGAACAACTCGCGCACGGCGTTTGGTTGCAGGTTGATCCCCACACCCAAAGGCCGCATCTCGCGGGCGCTTTCGAGAACCTGACAAGGCACACCAATCTGATGAAGGGTCAGGGCAAGTGATAAGCCACCAATCCCGCCACCGGCAATGACAACAGGTGTTTGGTGCATGATGGACCTCACATAGCGGACATTGCTTCAGCGTGCCCAAACCTGTCGTAAGCGCAAGGGCTATAGACGGAAAAGGCATGGCGAAGTCTTGTCGAATCTGCCTATGAGAAGCGCAGGAAGGCGCATGCTGGGGCAGGCGCGGGGAAGAGACGATGTATCGAATTCTGGAACGGATCGCGGATCTGGTGGCGCGCGGCCTCGCGATCGCGGGGGGAATGGTCCTTTTGGGACTGACCCTTTTGACGTGCTATTCGATCGTCGGGCGTGCGCTGCTGCCCTTCGGTTTTGGGCCGGGGCCCATCCGGGGTATTTACGACATCACTGAGATCGGGATCGCCGCGGCGATTTTCGCGTTTCTGCCCTGGGCACAACTGAGCGAAGCACATGCGCGTGTGGATCTGTTCAAATGGGTAATGCCGCAGAAATTCGACCAGTCGCTGGAATTGCTGTTCAGCACCGGCATGACGTTCGTGGCGGCGATTGGGGCCTGGCGTCTTTATCTGGGCATGCTCGACAAGCACTCTTACGGAGAGACGACGCTGATTGCGCAAATCCCGGTTTGGCAGGGATATGCCGCGGGATTGGTTGGCGCATGCGGTTTTGTCTTCGTCTCGGCATTCTGCATCCTGCGGAGCTTGCGCAGGTTGACGGGTGCTGAGGAGGCATCGGCGTGAGTAATTTCGATCTTGCGATCTGGTCGTTCCCGGTTCTTTTGCTGCTTGTGTTTTTGCGCGCGCCGATTGCGCTGGCGATGATCGGTGTGGGCGTCGGAGGGACCTATCTGGTCATCGGAACGCCCATGATGACACTCAACCAGCTGAAAACGCTTACATATGGAACGTTTTCCAATTATTCCTTCTCGATCATTCCGTTGTTCCTTCTCATGGGGCAATTCGCGACGATCTCGGGGATGTCGACGTCGCTGTTCAAAGCCGCGGAAAGCTTCTTGGGCCATCGTAAAGGCGGGGTTGCGATGTCTGCTGTGGGCGCATGTGCCGGTTTCGGGGCGATTTGTGGCTCGTCGCTCGCGACAGCCGCTACCATGGGGCAGGTGGCTCTGCCTGAAATGCGCCGCTATGGCTATCCAGATTCCCTGTCCACCGGGGCGCTGGCTGCAGGTGGTACTTTGGGCATTCTGATCCCGCCTTCGGTGATCTTGGTAATCTATGCGATCCTTGCGGAGCAGAACATCGCCAAGCTTTTTGTTGCAGCGCTGATCCCGGGTATCCTTGCGGCGCTGGGCTATATGCTGGCGATTTCGATCTGGATGCGCGTTTCGCCAAACTCCGCCGCGGTCAGCCCACGTGTGCCTTGGGGCGAGCGGCTGGTGATGTTGGGAAAAATCTGGCCGGTCATTTTGATCTTTGTTGCAGTTGTTGGTGGCATCTACGGTGGTATTTTCACACCTACGGAAGCCGCAGCAGTGGGGGCCGCAGGCACGTTTCTTGTGGCCCTGTTCAGTGGCCAGATGACGCTCCCAAAGATGAGTGAGGCGATCCTTTCGACTGCGGCGGCGTCCGCCATGATCTTCCTGATCATTTTGGGTGCTGGCATCTACAACAACTTCCTATCGCTGACCCAGCTTCCGCAGGTCACCTCTGCCTGGGTCGGAGCGCAGGGATTCTCACCCTGGTTTGTCCTGACCATTGTGCTTTTGATGTATCTGCTTTTCGGCTGCGTGATGGACAGCCTTTCAATGGTACTTTTGACAGTTCCCATCATCTTCCCGATCATGTCTGTTCTGGATTTCGGTATGAGCGCGAATGATTTTGGCCTCTGGTTTGGGATCCTCGTGCTGATTGTAGTTGAAGTGGGATTAATCACCCCTCCGGTTGGGCTAAATCTCTTCATTATCAACTCGATGGCCAAGGGAACCCCCATATCGGCGACGTATCGTGGGGCCTTGCCTTTCGTGGCAACAGACCTTGTTCGGGTCGCAATACTGGCCTGTTTCCCAGCGATCACCCTTTGGCTGGTTTGGGTCATAGACGCCTTTGGCTAATCAGACCGCGCGCTTGCCACAAGGTATGGCAGGGTATCCGGACTTACGAGTTTGGATTGACCTGCGTTCAGAACAAGGCAACGCTCACTTTAGCTAGTTCGGGAGACGCGTTCTGATGGCCCCACTTGGATACGCAACCAGTCCAATCAAGCCCTCTTACGATGTGGTTATCGTAGGCGGTGCGATCATGGGCTCTTCGACCGCATGGTTTCTGACCGATAATCCGGATTTCGACGGGTCCATATTGGTGATCGAGCGCGATCCGACCTACGAGTTCGCCTCAACGTCGTTGACCAATTCCTGTATCCGTCAACAGTTCTCGACCGAGTTGAACGTGCGCATATCGCAATTCGGCGCTGAATTTCTCAAGCACCTGCGAAGGTTCATGGGGGGGGATGAGAGGGTGCCTGACCTCGAAGTGCAGAGCTACGGCTACATGTATCTTGCGGATACTGAACGCTTTGCGAACGTGCTGCGCCAAAACCAGCAAGTGCAACTGGCCTGCGGTGCCCAAACCCGTCTGATGACGCCCGATGAGATCGCCGCAGATTATCCGTTTTATGCCCTCGACGATATTGTTCTGGGATCGATCAATACAAAGGACGAAGGCTATTGGGATGGCGGAACGGTCTTCGAGTGGTTCCGTCGATCTTCGCGCGAACGCGGCGTGGAATTTATTGCCAACGAAGTCTTTGCGATGACGCTGGATGCATCGGGCACCAAGGTCGAAAGCGTCACGCTTGGCTCTGGTGAGGTTGTCGCGTGCGGAGGGGTTGTGAATGCTTCAGGCCCACGCGCAGCCCTGACCGCCAAGATGGCGGGGATCGAGATCCCGGTTGAACCGCGTAAGCGCTTCACGTGGATATTCACAGCTGAAACGCCGCTGGATCAGGAACTTCCGCTGACCATCGATCCCTCGGGTGTGCATGTGCGTCAGGACGGGCCGGAAACCTACCTTGCAGGCTGCGCGCCAGAGGTCGATCCTGCCGCGCCATTTGAAGATTTCACAATGGATCACAGGAGATGGGAGGACCATGTCTGGCCCATCATTGCCACCCGGATCCCTCAGTTTGAAGCTATCAAGGTGGTTACCGAATGGGCCGGGCACTACGCCTTCAATACCCTGGATCAAAATGCCATTCTTGGTCCCCACCCCGAGGTCGCAAACTTCCATTTCCAGAACGGGTTTTCCGGGCATGGGCTGCAACAATCTGCGGCAATGGGGCGTGCGATGTCGGAATGGCTGACCTATGGAGCGTATCGCAGCCTCGACATGCGCCCGTTTCATTACGACCGGGTTGTGCGAAACGAACCGATGGTCGAAGCTGCGGTGATCTGAAGGACTGACCTCTCAGGTCAGTATGTATTCGCTCTGCGCTAGCACCCTTGCGCCCGCACGAGGCCCCATCCGGTTCGGGTGTCTCGCCCGGGCGTGCCTAGATCTTGTGCGCTTTCGGCAAGCCGTGCGCGCAATCCTGTTACCCCAAGGCTCGCTCCAGCCCCAAGACGGGCGGCGAGCGCGGTCACAATCGGCGCTGCAAATGACGTACCGGTGACATATCCGCCGCCGCCTCCCTTGGCAGTCCACAGATCTACCCCGGGGGCTGCAAACTCGATATGGCGCCCGCGATTGGCACGCCGGTAGGGCCGCAGTCCTGCATCCACCGCAGTGACTGCGATCACCTCAGGGGCAGCCGCGGGTAGAGCGCTGCGGCCTGTGTTGTCGTTGCCGGATGCAGCGATCAAAACTGCGCCGCGCGCAGCGGCCGCGTTCAAGGCCAGACGCATGGCTCGGTTGTCAGGACCTGCAAAGCTGAGGTTGATTAACCGGGTGCCGCGCCCCAGCAACCGGTCCAGCGCTGCTGTGATCCGCTCGATATCTGCACCCTCCCGCCCGCGGGTCGATGAAAAGGCAATCACGACATCCAGCGAAGCCCCCGGTGCAAAGCCCGCATAGCCCCCTCGACCGGCCATGATTGAAGCCACCGCCGTCCCGTGATCGTAGTTCGGAGCAACCTCACCATCGCGCAGGACATGATCCATCCGCAGCCGCACGCCCGCCAGCGCCGGGTGCTGCGGATCGACGGGACCATCGATCATCCCGATCTTACGTCCTGTGCCTGAACAGCGGCCGGGCCCCGGATCGCCCACGGCTTGCGCTGCATACAAACGAGGGGATCCTTGAGCGAAGCGGTAGATATGGTGCAGATCAACAAAGGTCGTTGGCGCGGCCTGTGCAAGCAGTGCCTGGGCCTGTGTGGCTTCCAAACCACGCGGGAAGACAAATACATGCGCCCGCCGCCGCAGGGTTGGGTAGTCGCGAACACGGGCAAGCTGAGCGCCTGCCGCCGTCAAGGTACCAATCGTTGCCTGTGCTTCGGAGACAGGGCCGAGAGCGATATATTCCGGACGGTTTGCCAGACGTACGACATCGCCTGAGCTGTTGCTGCGGAGCTGTTGTGCCGAGTCACGGTCGTCATCCGAAGAGGGGGCCGGGGCTCCGCCGCCGGTCCTTTGCGCAGCTGCTGGCCCTGCGAGGAACAAAGATAGGATCAGCAGAAGGATTGCCTTATTCATCTGTTACGCTCTCCACAATTGTCGCGGCCCCAAGTGCTGCGCGCACCGCATCCAGCGCATCCGGGTTAAACACTGCCAGCCGATACAGGCCCAGAGCAGATGGGCCGCCCTCGATCTCAAGCTCCAGATCCAGCAGCAACGCACGGATGTCAGCTTCGGTTGCGCCGGGATCAAACGCGACGACAAGCACCGGACCCGACACAACAGCCTCGTCCCCAGCCAATTGATAGCCCGATTTATCGCTCTGCCAGAGGTAAAAGCTCTGCACTGCCAGGGCAAAGAACACGATAACGGCGGCAGCTTGCCAGACGCGAGACCATGAGGAGGGGGCTTCGGGCAGATTGGCCACTTTCGGTGGCTGGCCTTCGACGTCGCGCATCAAGCGCGCGAGCCCCAGTTCGCCAGGTCCGGCCGCAAGCTCGGATTGCATCCCCTCGCGCATCGCCGTCAATGCTGCAAGCTCCTGAGCAAGAACACTATCCCCGGCTACGGCGGCCTCGACCTCGCGCAGTTCTTCCCCGTCAAGCGTGCCATTAGCTAGGAACGGCAGCAGGGCTTCGATCTCTTGCCGTGTCATGCCATCGCCCCCCGGTCTACGCGTCCGCCCAGGCAACGCATCAAGAGCTTTTTGGCATGATAGATACGGGTCTTGATGGTACCCTCGGGTACATTGGTGACCTCGGCAATCTGGCCGTAGCTCATGTCCTGATAGAACGCGAGCGAGATCGCCGCCCGGTGCTCTTCGCTCAAATCTCCAATACAGTGCCGCACATGGCCGGCTTCCTGCGCGGCCAGCAGGCTTGCCTCTGTATTCGCGTTTTCGTCTATGTTTTCGGGCATTTCGCCGGGCAGGTCTACCTTCGATGCCTTGCGAAACCGATCGATCACTTTGCGGTAGGCGATGCCAAAGACCCAGGTTGTCACTTTCGATCTCCCTTCAAACCGGTCGGCAACACGCCAGACCTCCATGAACACGTCATGAAGTAAGTCGGCTGACTCATGGGGATCGTTCAATCTGGAGTAAATAAATCTGTAGAGAGGGGTTTCGAGCGCCCGGTACAGCTCAGCCAGTGCCGCCTTGTCGCCTTTCGCAACGCGCGGCAGCAAAGGGGATAACGTATCATTCACTTGGGCGACCCTCGTCCTACGTGCGGATGACGCTAACGCAGGTCATTTCATCAGGCTAGACAAAAGGCCCGCGCTCGAAAGCACGGGCCTCTGGAGAGGATGGGGACAGAGATCAGCGGCTTGGACGTTCTCCGCGGCTGGCACCACCGCGTCCACTATTTCCGCGACCTTGATCGTTATCGTCATTGTCTTCCTCAGCGGTGGTCGAGACAGGATTGAAGATCACGCGGTAGTCATTTCCGGGCAGGCGCAGCAACTTGATGCGATCGATTGGACCCACTGCGGCTGAAGTGTGGTGCTCATCACAAGCGTCCATGCCGCTTTCAGAGCATTCGATCGGATGGTTGGTCTGGTTACAGGCGCTGATCACGTGATTGTAGCAGTCGCCAAGGCTTGCACCTGCATTGCCTGCTTGTGCAGCCGAGGCGATGGACAGCGTGAACATTGCAGCGGCGGTGGTGGTGGCAAAGATGGTTTTCATGATCTTGATCTCCGATGTGATCTTTTAATGTCGTGCGGATCATCCGCGTTACATTCATGGGTCGGAGCCCGGACCGAAAAGGTTCAAAGAAAATCGCATATTTCTGCGAATTTTTATTAACATCATGTAATTAAGAGGAAAAAACTTGTTCTAGGTAGCGTGCACAAAGATAATCGTCGGATTGGCGCCCTGCATGTGCCTTTCAGGACTGTATTTGTGACGTGTCCATAATTTGGAGCGAATAACGTGCACAACATAGTCCTCGTGGCTCTCGCTTTGTTTTGACGGTTAGATAGAGATCGCCTCTCTCCGACGGATCGGTACATTGACCAGTTTCAATGGTTATTCAGCGGCTGAGGCATTGTGGGGAATATCGCACGCTGGTTGCCCTACGCCAAACCGCTGAACCCTCTGTCCTTAAAATCGAAGCAGACATTGCAGCCCCGTTTCGTCGCACAAGACGGGGTAGAAAGCCGGCATACGCCCGTGTGTTTGCTCGCTGAAATACCTTGGGAGGGGCGGAACACGAACTGCCTCGTAGGGACCAGTACGATGCCGCCAACAACAGCCAGGCCCCCGCGATAGCACCAGCCTATGCAATAGATGCAATTAAAATCTCACAACAGAAGTAACCCCTGAAAAGTCTCCAGCGGTCATCGTTCTGATAACCCGCCAGCGTTAGTCGGTCGCTGGAATATACTCGCCGGTGATCTGTGCTTCGACATCCGGACGGCGTTGATAAAGACCAAGCACCTGCCCCTGCATCCTGACCAAAGCTGCAATGGTATCCAACGTCGGTGTCGGGACATCTAAACGGCGCGCCAATTCCAAAACAGTGCAGACCAGCGCATCCAGTTCCATTGGACGGTTCTGTTCCACATCGTGGCGGGTAGATGGTTTGTGGCCAATGATATCTGCACCACCCTGGATACGCCGCTCGACCCCAATGGTAAACCGTGCACCAGCCCTTTGACCGACGCGGCGGCATTCCTCCATTGCGTCGCGGATCACGGTACGGCATGCCGGATCCGCCCCAATCAGATCGAGGCTTGCACCCGTGAGCGCCGACACTGGATTGAACGAACAGTTTCCCCAGAGCTTAATCCAAAGCTCATCCCGGATACGCGGTTTGACCGGGGCACGAAGCCCCCCATCGCGCATCAGTTTTGACAAGAGCATGGCACGATCGCTGCGCGTGCCATCTGGTTCACCTAAAGTGAATCGATCACCGCTTTTGTGGTTTACGACACCAGGTTCAAGAATTTCGCAAGCCGGATACACCACACAGCCAATCGCGCGTTCGGGACCGAAAGCATTCCATTGCACGCCCTTGGGATCAACGGTTTCAACCCATTTGTCATCCATGTCCGACCCGGTGTCGGCCTTATGAAAATACCACCACGGAATGCCGTTTACTGCCGAAACAATGGCCGTATCTTTTGTCAGGAGTGGTTTGAACTGATCGACGATGGCAGGCACTGAATGCGCTTTGAGTGCAATAATTACGTAATCCTGAGGGCCAAGATCCGCGGGGTTGTCGCTTGCCTTGACCCGAATAGTGTTTCGCTCACCGTCCTTGATAAAGGTTAGGCCATTGTCCTGAATGGCCTTGAGGTGCGCACCACGGGCGACAAGGCTGACCTCAGCGCCAGCCTTGTGTAAGGCATGTGCCATGAAGCCGCCAATGGCCCCGGCCCCGAAGATACAGATTCTGGTCATCAACCCTCTCCCAGTCCCAGCTTCTCATGCAGACCAATACGCTGTAGTTTGCCGGTAGCCCCCTTGGGGATCTCATCGAGGATCAGCACCTGGCGCGGCACCTTGAAGCTGGCAAGACGTTCGGCGGCAAAGCTGCGGAGCTCTTTGGGTTCTGCAGCTTGTCCTTCGCGCAGGACAACAGCGGCGGCAACGTCTTCGCCCAATTGTTTGTGGGGAACAGCGAATGTCACAGCCTGTGCGACAGCCGCATGATCCATCAGAACCTCGTCCACTTCGCGAGGCGAAATTTTTTCGCCACCCCGGTTGATGATTTCTTTCAGGCGGCCAGTGATCGACAGATAACCTTCCTCGTCAAATTGTCCCTGATCACCAGTGCGGAACCAGATGCCATTGCCTTCTGGGTCAGCAAAGAAGTTTTCAGCATTGGCCTTTTCATTGGCCTCATAGCCCTTGGTGACATTGCGCCCGCGAATGACAATCTCGCCCAGCCTGCCAGCATCAGTGGTCAGACCGGCTTCTGTCATCACGCGTACCTCTGGCCCGGCAGCAATGCCGACGGAGCCGGGTTTCTGGGGCCCCGACGTAATTGGGTTGGACGTCATTTGATGCGCGGCTTCGGTCATACCGTAGGCTTCGACCACGGGGCAGCCAAAGGTTTCGTTCAGTTCGGCCATCACCTGTGGGGGCAATGATGATGACGACGACCGGATCAGGCGCAGTTTTGCCCCTGCGACGATCTCGGCGTTACGCGTGGCGCGCGACAGGATCGCCTGATGCATCGTCGGGACGGCTGTGTACCATGTGGGGGCAGCGTCTTGCATCCAGCTATAAATTTTCAGCGCATTAAAGCCCGGTGTGCAGTAGATTGAGGCGCCAGCGTGTAACGATGAGAGCACCGCAGCGATCAATCCGTGAATGTGAAATAGCGGCATGATATTCATACAGGTATCCGCTGGGGTCAGTGACAGCGACGCCGCGATATTTGCAGCAGAGGCGGTGACGTTTTCCTGGCTGAGCGGTACGATCTTAGGGCGCGACGTGGTGCCTGATGTGTGCAACACCAATGCTTCATCGTCGGCGCTGGCGTCTTCCAAAGACAGCGGTGTTCCATCCGCCAGGGACAGATTGAAGATGCCCGCCGGATCCACGTTATTTGAAGAAACCAAAGCTATGGGTACGTTCAGCGCCTTGGCTGCCATCGTTGCCGGGCCGTTCGCGTCATCGGTGATCAGCAACTGCGAACGCAGGTCTTCGATGTAAAACTTGAACTCATCCACTTTGTAGGATGGGTTCAGTGGGGCCGCGATACAAGCATTTGCCACGGCGAGAAACGCGGTGGCCATCTGCGCACCATTGGGCAGCACGATCGCTACACGCGCGTTGCGCTGCAGTCCCGCAGCGCGCAGCGTGCCGCCAATTCTGGCAACCAGTTCTGTAAGACCCCCGTAGTTCAGGGCCGCTGTATCTGGTGCGCGAAATGCAAGTGCCTTTGGGTCGGCATTCGACAGTATTTGCCCAATAGTAGACATTGGCCTTCCTTCTTTCGTGTTATCAGTGGTCGCATGGCAGCGACCTGTAGACTTTAATTTAGTCTTCAATATCAGTCAGTCGAAGGCAGTGCCACATACTGACCTGGTTCGAGGACAGGACCGGTTTGCCGAGCTGTTTTTTGGACTCGTTGAGAATTTCAATCGATCGCAGAAAGCTACCTCCGCCACTTATTAGGAACCAGCGGGAATTCCCAAATCCGACATTGAGGCAATCCCCGTAAGGGCCGGTTTTTGTTTCCAACCCGAAAGACGCCAACGAATGATCCGATTGACGACCCGTGCTGCACTGCCGCTATTAGCGTGTGGCGACTGCGATAAACTGCTTCGCCAGAAAATACTGAAACAAGAACATCAGCGAAGCCCGCGTCTGAGTTGTCGAATTACGAAGTGACGAATTTACACTTTCGGTCTCGGCCATACCTGCACTGTGGAATGGCTGCTTAGGTGACATACGCGGCAGCGCAAAGATGAACCCGACGCAGTTACGAAGAAATACTGCGCAAGCAATAACCGCAAGAGCAAGAGGTGGCAAAGTCACGTAGTGCGGGCGAAGTAGAGCAGTGCGTTCAACGGCCGCCTCTGGAAGCTGAGGTCCGCATTTTACAATAATATGTGCGCGGAAAACACGTAAGTCATTGAAAGTAAATGGAGGCGAGTACCGGAATCGAACCGGTGTACACGGATTTGCAATCCGCTGCGTCACCACTCCGCCAACTCGCCGAAGGGTCAGCGCGGTTTAGGCCTCTCCGAAGGGCAGGTCAAGCACGCATCGGCGGGGCGGCGGACCGCAACGCTGCGGCAAATCTCTCCCGCGCTGGATGCCGTGCCGTGTCGGCCTGTGTCGCGATCCCGACAGAGCCCAATGTGGTCGAGGTATCCATCGCAAGTTCGGCGAAACGACCCGATGTCAGTTCCGGCATTACAACCCCGCGTGAGATCACCCAAACCGCTGCATGATTGCGGGTAAATGCGCGTCCAAAGCTGTCGGACACCGTTTCGATTGCATCGGTTGGCAATGGGAGCCCATGTTCCACGAACAAGCGTTCGGCAAAGGGACGGATAATCGAATCCGGACCGGGCAAAAGCATCGGATACCGGGCCATGCGTTCGGACACCAACGGCCCCGTTAGAAGGGGATGGCCCGCGGCGACGACCAGAGTGATACGATCTTTGAAAAGCGGCTCGAACCTGAGCCCAAGCATCAGTTCCGGCGCAGGAAGACGCCCCACCATCAGGTCAAGCTCACCACGGCGCAATTGGTCGAGAAGCACCCGGTTCTCGCCCGTCGTGATCCATAGGCGGCTTGGAATTCCCGATTGTCTGAACATCGCCACAGCCTCCGGGATCAACGTGGAGGACACCGTGGGCAACGCGCCAATGCGCAACGGTGCCCCGGCGGTGTCCCCAAGGGCGGACAGCTCGTCCAGGCCCGCTTGCGTGGCAGCTATGGCCGAACCCGCATGGGGCACCAGCATTTCTCCATAGGCGGACAAGCGGATCCCGCGCCCGTCACGTTCAAACAATGTCTTTCCGGTTGCGGCCTCAAGCTCGCGCAGCGTCCGGCTCACAGCGGGTTGCGTCAGTGCGAGCGCTTCAGCCGCGCGGCTGACCGACTTTTGTCGTGCGGTTTCCAGAAACACCTCGAGGTGTCGCAGCTTAATCTGATTAGAAATTCTCATATCAATATTGGTAACTATACCATCAAAAAGATCATTTCACATATAAAAAAAGTTATAACAAAATGGTAATGTTGCACACACGAGGTTCCGATGTCCGACCCCAGCACTCGCTTCACTCAAGGTATGGCCACGCGACGCAAAGTGTTGGGCGATGCCCATGTTGATCGGGCGGAGGCGTCCAAGACCCCGTTTGATGCGCCGTTTCAGCAACTGATCACAGAATCGGCCTGGGGGCATTTGTGGTCGCGCGATACGCTCAGCCACCGTGAACGTTCGATGATCACCATCGCACTGCTTGCAGCTCTGGGTCACTGGGACGAGGTTGCAATGCATATCCGAGCCACGGCAAATACCGGTGCACGTCGGGAGGATGTTCAGGAAGCCCTGTTGCATGTTGCGATTTATGCTGGCGTACCCGCGGCCAATCACGCCATGAAGATCGCTAAACAGACCTATGCTGAAATGGACGCTGCGGCAGCAAAAACCGAAGAGGGAACCAATTGACCCAAACTGCGAAGCCAGAAACAGGCGCGTTTTCCCCGCGCGATCTGGACCATCAGCCGCCCGCTTTCACGCCGGGCTACAAAACCAGCATCCTGCGCTCACCGCAGCGAAACCTTGTATCCTTCGAAAACACGGTGTCTGAGATCACCGGCCCGACATTCGGTCATCAGATGCTGGGCGAATTGGATAATGACCTGATCCTGAATTATGCCGCGCCGGGCGAAAGCGCGATCGGGGAACGGCTGATCGTGCATGGTCGCGTTCTGGACGAGCAGGGACGCCCGGTACCGAATGTGTTGGTCGAGTTTTGGCAAGCCAATGCAGGGGGGCGGTATCGTCACAAGAAAGATGCATATCTCGCGGCACTTGATCCAAATTTTGGAGGCTGTGGCCGGACCATCTCGGCAGAGGATGGCAGCTATAATTTCCGCACCGTGAAGCCCGGTCCCTATCCCTGGCCCAATGGGGCAAATGATTGGCGTCCGGCGCACATCCATTTCTCGGTCTTTGGCCATGGGTTTGCGCAGCGACTTATCACCCAGATGTATTTTGAGGGTGATCCGCATATAGCGCTGTGTCCCATCGTGCAGACCATTCCGGATGAAACCGCGATTGATGCGCTCGTCGCGCGTCTGGATATGGATAATACGATTCCAATGGACATACGCGCCTATCGCTTTGACATCGTGTTGCGTGGGCGCCGGTCGACGCTCTTTGAAAACCGGTTGGAGGGCAACTGATGTCAGCTGAATATTTGAAAGAAAGCGCCTCCCAAACCGCTGGACCCTATGTTCATATCGGATGTGTCCCGAGTTTCGCAGGCCTGACGGGCATGTACGGGGGTAACGACCTTGGTGACACGATGATCACCGGTGACGTCAAAGGCGAACGCATCACCATCGAGGGCTACGTCTTTGACGGGTCGGGCGCGCCTGCGAAGGATGCTTTGTTGGAAATCTGGCAGGCTGATGCTGCAGGTCTCTACAACGCGCCCACAGAAACCCGTGGTCAGGCGGATCCAAACTTCACCGGTTGGGGGCGCCAACCCACTGATGGCGACACTGGACGCTATCGTTTTGAAACCATCAAGCCGGGGGCAGTGCCCTATCCCGGTGGTCAGATGCAGGCCCCGCATTGTGTGGTCTGGATCGTGGCGCGAGGGATCAATCTGGGACTGAACACGCGCATTTATTTCGACGATGAAGCGGATGCGAATGCCAGTGACCCGGTTTTGAACAAGGTTGAACTGTCGGCCCGAAGGGACACTTTGGTCGCAAAGAAGTCGGGCAACACATATACTTTCAACATTCATTTACAGGGCGAACATGAAACTGTCTTCTTCGACATCTGACGTGGCAGGCAAGCCCTGCATTCTGTGCTGTGCCATCACCGGGTCGGTGCCACGCAAGGAAAACAATCCGGCACTGCCAATTTCGATCTCCGAGCAGGTTGAAAGCAGCCACGAGGCGGTCGAGGCCGGAGCCTCGATCATCCATGCGCATGTGCGAAATGCGGACCAGTCAACGAGCAGCGATCCAGAGAAGTTCGCAGCGCTGAAAGAGGGGCTGGAAAAGCATGTGCCCGGCGTCATCATCCAGTTCTCGACGGGCGGACGCTCAGGGGCAGGGCAGGAACGCGGGGGCATGCTGCCCTTGCGTCCCGATATGGCCTCGCTCTCCGTTGGCTCGAACAACTTTCCAACGCGTGTTTACGAGAACCCGCCAGACCTCGTCGCCTGGCTTGCATCGGAAATGAAGACCTATGATATCATGCCCGAGATCGAGGCCTTCGATCTCAGCCATATCCTGCGTGCAATTGCGATGTATGAGGCGGGGGAAATCAATCGTGGGCTTTACGTTCAGTTCGTGATGGGCGTGAAAAACGCAATGCCGGCCGACAAGGCAGTGTTCGATTTCTATGTCGAAACCATGCAAAGCCGCGCGCCCGATGCGCCGTGGTGCGCAGCCGGGATCGGGGCGAACCAACATATCGTTAACGAATGGGCCATCGCAGCCGGCGGTCACACCCGGGCCGGTCTCGAAGACAACATGCGCCTCGACAAGCACACGCTGGCGCCGTCAAATGCCGCGCTGATCAAGCGGGCTGCCGATATCTGTAAGCAATACGAGCGCCCTGTCGCCACCTTTGAGCAAGCGCGCGAGATGCTGGGGCTGCGCCCGTTCGCGGCGTGAGCGGGGTTTTCGCGCATCCTTGGAAGGGGGGGCTTTTTGCCGATCCCGAAATTGCGGATGCATTCAGCCCGGAAGCCGAACTCGCGGCCATGCTCAGGGTCGAGGCAGCCCATGCGCGTGCGTTAGGTTCCGAACCTGCGGCGATAGCCATCGAAGCGGTGCGGGTCATGCCACAGGACTTGCGTGCTGGAATGGGATCGGACGGGGTTCCTGTGCCGGCGCTGGTGCGCGCCCTGAAGGAACAGATCTTGCCCGATCTGCATCCTTTTGTGCACAAGGGACTGACATCGCAGGATGTTGTCGACACTGCACAAGCATTGTTGTTTTCGAACGTTAATGCATTGTTTGAAAAGCGCATTTCAAACCTCGAAATGGCGTTCTCAGATCTTATTGGGCGCGAAGGCTCTGCGTTGCTGATGGGGCGCACGCGCATGCAAGCCGCTCTGGCGATCACCGTCGCAGATCGCGTTGAAACTTGGCGCATGCCGCTTGACGGGCTCTTGACGCGGCTGAACGGTATCGCGCCAATGCTGACCGTTCTTTCGGCTGGAGGGCCTGTCGGATTGGGTTTGCCGAAAGCGCATTGCCAGACCATGGGGCAGGCATTGGGTTTGTCGGTCCCGGTCAAGGCGCCGCACGCCATGCGACAAGCACTGGCGGACTACGCAAGCTGGCTGTCGCTCGTCACGGGAAGCCTTGGGAAAATGGGTCAGGATGTGGCGCTCATGGCCCAGCAGGGCATAGATGAGCTCAGACTGAAGAACGGTGGTGGCTCCAGCGCCATGCCGCATAAGCAAAATCCGGTTCTCGCCGAACTTCTGGTAACGCTTGCGCGCTTCAACGCCACGCAAGTCTCTGCCATGCACCAGGCGCTCGTGCACGAACAGGAACGTTCGGGGGCCGCATGGAGCCTCGAATGGATGATCCTGCCGCAAATGGTTCAGGCGACCGGCCGCGCCTTGACCGCCGCCAGAACCCTGCTCGACAGCATAGATCGTATCGGCAGTTCCTGAACGCGGGTTTGCACGCATGTCGCGTTGCCTGCTTCGCGGCCTTGTGGCAAACGAGGGTAATAATTTTTCAAGGATGCTCGCCCCATGACCGATTTTGAGACGCGCCGCCGCATGATGGTGGATACGCAGGTGCGCCCCTCGGATGTCACCAAGTACCCGGTTCTCGATGCTTTGCTCGAAGTACGCCGGGAAATGTATGTCCCTGATGCGCTGCGAGACGTAGCGTACATGGATAACAGCATCACGCTGGGCGAAAATCGCATTGTGCTTGAGGCACGTACATTCTCCAAGATTCTGGATACGCTTGATATTCAGCAAGACGAAATGGCGCTCGATATCGGGTGCGGGCTCGGCTACAGCGCCGCTGTTCTGGGCAAGCTCTGTGAGGCCGTTGTCGCTGTCGAAGAAGATGAAACTTTGGCAAGCGAAGCCGAAGCGATTCTGGGCAGCGAAGGCGCGGACAACGTCGCAGTGGTCGGTGGAGCATTGACCGAAGGCGCGGCAAAACACGGGCCTTACGATGTGATCATTCTGGAAGGCGCGGTCGAAGAAATGCCGGAGGCCCTAACCGACCAGTTGAAAGAGGGCGGCCGAATCGCTGCGGTGTTCATGGACGGTGCGTTGGGAATGGTACGCGTTGGTCTGAAAACCGGCGGTACGATCAGCTGGCGTTTTGCATTTAACGCTACGGCACCCGTCTTGCCTGGCTTTTCGAAAGCAGCATCTTTCGCTCTTTGAGCAGGATAGTGCCCAAAAACGAGTGAATGCTCTGTGGGTTACGTTGTAACGGCTTCGGGATTCCTGCTATAAAATCTCGACTCGGGAAGGGGCTGTCTGATGTACGGGATTCGTTCTAAATCGCTCGCGCAATTTGCGGGCTTCGCCATAGCTGTGCTTGCGGTTGTTGCGCCGCAGTCAATGCGGGCTGAATCGCTTGGCGACGCGCTGGTTGGGGCGTACCGCAATTCAGCTCTTTTGGAACAGAACCGCGCGCTTTTGCGGGCTGCTGACGAAGGCGTGGCGTTCGAAGTCGGTAAGCTGCGCCCCGTTTTAAGTTATGCACTAAGCCACACCCGGTCAGACACGGTTCTGGGCGGCGTCTCTCATTCGAATACAGCGTCCTTGTCTGCGAGTATGTTGCTTTGGGACTTCGGCGCGACTGAGCTTGGGATCGAAGCCCAGAAGGAAACCGTGCTCGCGACGCGGCAGGCCTTGATCGACGTGGAACAGACCGTCCTAAGCAATGCCGTGAACGCATTTATCACTGTTCGGACCGCTGCTGAATTGATTTTGGTCCGTCAGAACAATGTGCGTTTGATCACCGAACAACTTCGCGCGGCCAATGATCGGTTCGAAGTTGGTGAAATCACGCGCACCGACGTCGCCCTCGCCGAAGCCCGCCTGGCGCAGGCCCGGTCTAATCTTGTTGCCGCAGAAGGTGACCTAGCGGTCGCACGTGAGCTCTACAAGGTGGCAGTCGGCCGGTATCCGGGCAACCTTCAGGCGCCCCCGTCGCCCCCAAATACAGCATCCACTCTGGAAGAAGCAAAGGCCATCGCGGTGCGCACGCATCCTACGATCAGGCAGGCACAACACGGCGTGCGCGCCGCTGAGCTTGCCGCAGACGCTGCCGAAACAGGGATCATGCCGAAGCTTAGCGCCTCTGCCAACCTGAGCCGCGACATACCGAATGGCCAGAATGCGTCGAGCCTGTCGCTAAGCTTCAGCGGACCAATTTATTCTGGCGGTCAGATCAGTTCCGGCTACCGCCGTCTCGTGGCGCAAAGCGAGTCGAGCCGGGCGCAGTTGCGGATTGCAGTTCAGTCGGTTGAGCAAGCCGTCGCGAACGCGTGGTTCGGGATCGAGGTTGCAAATGCCCGGATTGAAGCAAGCGACCGCCAGATCCGCGCGTCCACGGTCGCATTTCGTGGTGTGCAGGAAGAAGCAACCCTCGGGGCTCGTACGACACTTGACGTTTTGAACGCCGAACAAGACCTTCTCGATGCCCGAACAAGCCGCATCAACGCCGAAGCTGAATCCGTGCGCGCTGTCTATACGTTGCTATCGGCGATGGGACTTCTGACAGTTGATCACCTGCGTTTGGGCATTCCAACCTACGATCCTGCCGCGTATTATAATTCGGTCAGAAACGCACCTGTGCTTTCAGAGCGGGGTGCGCGGCTTAATCGGATACTGGGACGAATTGGCGGTAACTAAAGCTATCAATACCTCTCGTTATATACCTCAACTTGCTCGAGACTTGTCTTCCGTCTACATTGATCACGTGAAAACGCGTGGGGCGCACAACAAACATGTCTAATGCCGCCAAAGACGGATTTGAGAATGATGACGTATTGGCCTCCATCCGGAGGTTAGTCGCAGAAGAATCTGCGCGTGGTGAAGCCCGGGAAACACCAGTTTCACAGGACAACACCCCTCGTGCTGACGCGCCAGAGATCGGGGTTGAAGCCCCCAGACCAGCGCGGGTTTTTCAGCGCCGCCGTTCGGTAGACAGCGCAGGTCTCGTAGATCGTCAGTCCATCAACCGCGCTGCCCGCGCCAAGCTGCTTCTAACAGATGACTTTCGGGTGGCGGAAATGAAGCTTCAGGCTGAAGCTCAGACCGACGACACCGCAGAACCTACGGCGCTTTCCGATGATCTGGACGATTTCCCGACGGAGTTGGCAATAGATCTCGATGCGTTGCCCGCAACACTGCCCGAGGAAGATGACACGCCAGATGCGAACCAACCGTTCCGACGTTCAGGGCGGGCCCGAGCTGGTTTCAATGATGCCGAACAAACTCAGTTGAGTGAGGAAATCGACGGATTTCTCGAAACAATTGAAGATGAGGAAAGCCACGCATCGGAGATAGTGGAGCCATCTGTTGAGGCGTCGTCACCGATTGATCTGGATGCCCTGCTTGACGGTGGTGAAGAGGGTATAGCGATCGAGGATATCCCGGACGACGTGCTTCCCGGTGCTGAGACGCGTGCGAAGCGACGTCGTGCGGCTGCGGTGCGTGCAGCCCAAGTCAGTCAGGCGTCTGCTGCGATGCGTACAAAACCTGAACCGATAGCGGCAGAAGAAGATACGCCCCGGCAGGACCTTCCAGAGCCGTCTCAGGCGGAAGGTGCTGCTGTGTCGTCTGTGACAGTGGAGCAGATTGAGAAAGCCGTACAGGCAAGTCTTGAGGCTTACGTTCGCGAAACCGAATTGGCGGCTCCACGGCCAACGGAGATCGACATCAATCCAGAAATGCTGCGTGATATGGTTTCCGAGATTGTACGGCGTGAATTGCAGGGCTCTCTGGGGGAACGCATCACGCGAAATGTACGCAAGCTTGTGCGACGCGAGATTTACCGGGCGCTTGAGGCGCGCGATCTGGGGTAATTCTCGACAGTTTGGATCAAAAAAACGCGCCCAAATACGGGCGCGTTGTTTTTGTACCAACGGGTGAAGCGACTTAGGCGGCTTCTGCCTGCTGATTGCGGCGCTCGCTTTCTTCGCGAGAAAGAGCAACCGATGTTCGCACACCTTGGCTGACAAAAGCCATCAGGCCGCCAACCACGCGTTCGTTTGGATCGATGCCCGCGCAGGACAGTACTTCGCGTCCATCGCGAGAGCGCGCCCAGCGCGCAATTTGTTCAGGGCCATTGCCGAACTTCTTATCGTCTGCAATGGCGTCGTCGAGTGCAGCCAGAACCACTGCCGCAAAAAGTTTGCGGGCGCGTTGTCCTTGCTCAAAGTTAAATGCCGATGCGTCTACGAAATCCGACATGTTTCGTCCTTATTGTTATTGCTCTTGCGTTTCCGGGGTGACGGGCAATATGACTATTTCTTTCCGATTCGGGTGTGCGTTTTCAGAATATCACATATGCGCTACGCGCATGGCTCCCAGTTGTCACACCACAAGGGATTGTCTTGCCCCGCGCGGTCCTACGGGATATAGGCGCGATCAACGAAAAATCAACCATTTTGCCACGGTTTTGCCACATGCCTAAAATTAACGGAAACGAGATTCGTCCCGGAAACGTATTGGAACATAATGGCGGTCTTTGGGCAGCCGTGAAGGTCGATCACGTGAAACCCGGGAAGGGCGGCGCGTTTGCTCAGGTCGAGTTGCGCAACCTGCGCAACGGGTCAAAGCTGAACGAACGCTTCCGCAGCGCCGACAAGGTCGAACGCGTGCGCCTTGAACAGAAAGACCAGCAGTTCCTCTATGAAGACGACGGCATGTTGATCTTTATGGATACCGAGACTTACGAGCAGATCCAGTTGCCAGCAGACCTCTTGGGCGATCGTCGCCCGTTCCTGCAGGATGGCATGACCATCGTCGTCGAGTTCTACGAGGCCGAGGCGTTGAATGCGACCGTGCCGCAAAAAGTAACCTGCAAGATTGTCGAGACCGAGCCGGTCGTCAAAGGCCAGACGGCGGCCAACAGCTTCAAGCCCGCGATCCTCGACAATGGCGTAAAGGTCATGGTGCCGCCATTCGTCGGGCAAGACGAGATGATCGTGGTGAACACCGAATCCATGGAATATTCCGAACGCGCCTAAAGCCCGCTCAGAGGGTCAAGGCTGTCAATCGGCGGGTGCGAGGGTCGCGTCCGCCGCTTTCATGTCCGGCCCCATCCGATCGAACCGAAGATAGGCCAATGCTTCGCCACCCACTTGGGTGAACACAGCGCCCGCCGGCTTGTCACCTAAGGTAATCTCAGTCCCGACATCGGCCTCGCCATCAATCCGAACGCGCCTCAGTCCTTTCTTCAGCGTGGTCTTGTGGTGCATCCGCGCGACGACCTCCTGACCTACAAAACAGCCCTTGCGGAAATCAACGCCGTTCAGACGCTCGAAATCCATCTCGAGGATGTAGCTGTCGTTGGGTTGCAGTTCGATCCCGCTTTCCGGGATTGCCAGTCTGACGCGAAGCGCGGGCCAGTCGATGGGCTGGTCTGGTACGGATCCATCATAACAGCGCCATCCCATTTCTGGATGCCGGGGGTCTGCGACCGCGCCTGCAGGGACCTCTCCCAGACCGCGTGTCACGCCGCTGTCCATCGGGGCAATCGCAACATCGGCGCGTAACTTGTACATGTTCAGCCTTTGGGCAAGCCCGGCCGCCAGCGGTTCGGCAACATCAAGGATTACGCCATCGCCATCCGCGATCAGAAAGAAATCGGCAAGGTACTTTCCTTGCGGGCTCAGAAGGGCTGCGTAAACAGGCCCCTCTGCAAGGCGGGAGACGTCATTGCTGACAAGACCTTGCAGGAAATCAATCCTGTCGGTGCCCGTAATCCGGAAAAGCGCGCGGGCTGGGTCGAGGGCACTGGACATTAAGGTCTCCCAAATTCTGCTCCAAGCACATATAGGGGGCGTAACCAGACACAACACCCCTTGTTTCATGCCATCTGCCCCCCTGACCATAATTGTCCCGACATTGAATGCGGCTGAGACTTTGCCAGCCACATTCGACGCCCTTCTGGAGGGTGTTTGGGAAGGTTTGGTGCGTGAGGTTCTTGTCACGGATGGCGGGTCTGACGACAGCACCTTCAAGCTGGTCGAGGCCGTAGGGGCGGAATGGATAAGCGGGGCCTCGGGCCGGGGGGCGCAACTGAAGCGCGGGGTCGCAGCTGCCTGCACGCCCTGGGTCTTGTTGCTTCACGCCGATACGGTGCTCCAGCCAGGATGGACCGAGGCCGTTCGACAGGCGATGACAGATCGTAACTTTGCCTATCATTTCCGGCTTGATTTTGACGCCAAGGGTTTGATGCCGCTGATCGTGGCAGGATGGGCAAACTTGCGGGCACGCATTTTTGGATTGCCCTATGGCGATCAGGCATTGTTGATACACTGCGATCTGCTGGATCAGGTGGGGGGGATGCCCGATCTACCGTTGATGGAGGACGTTGCCCTCGCGCGGGCGCTCAAGGGGCGCCTGCGGCAATTGCCGGTGCTTGCGACCACGTCTGCCGACAAATTTGAACGTCAGGGCTGGATCCTGCGTGGCGCGGGGAACCTGACATTGCTGATGCGCTATTTTGCGGGCGCTGACCCGACGCGGCTGGCGCAGTCCTACCGGAAGACTTAAGTGCTTTCTTCGCTGAATTGCAGCGCGTGAAGACCGGCATAAACGCCGCTTTTTGCCAACAGATCTGAATGCGAGCCTTCTTCAACCACGCGGCCCCGATCCATCACCACAATCTTATCGGCTGCGCGGATTGTGGATAAGCGGTGTGCGATCACGAGGGTTGTTCGACCTCTGGACAGCCGATCAAGGGCTTCCTGAACCACGGCCTCGCTTTCAGCATCCAGCGCGCTGGTGGCTTCATCCAGAAGCAGGACAGGGGCATCACGCAAGAGGGCCCGCGCGATGGCGACGCGCTGACGTTGCCCTCCGGACAAGGCAGACCCGCGCGGACCGGCCTGACTGTCAATCCCCTTGGGAAGCTTCGGCAGGAACTCCGCGACATGGGCGTCTTTCAGGGCCGCGTTCAATCGGTCTTCCCCCGGATCCTCCATGCCAAGAAGGATATTGTCTCGCAGGCTTTCGTCGAAAAGAAGCGCGTCTTGTGTCACCACTGAGAACTGTGCGCGCAGATCGCTGAGTGACAGTTCGTTTACCCTGGTGCCGCCCAAGGTAATGTCCCCCGTGCTTGGGTCCACCAAACGCGTCAGCGCATTGAAGATGGTGCTTTTGCCCGCGCCCGAGGCCCCCACTAGCGCGGTCGTTTGCCCGGGCTCTGCGGTGAAGCTGCAGCCCCGCAAAACAGGTGTATCATCATAGGCCAGATGTACGTCGTTGAACGCGATCTGGTGGCTGACTGGCACATCCGCAGCGCGCGCAGGTGATGTGATCGAGGCCTTCGTGTCATAAAGCCCGTAAAGCCTGTCCAATGCTGCGGCTACGGCCTGCCAAAGCCCTGAGATCATGCCGAGACGCCGCAGCGGTTCGAACATCAGCGCCATGGCGGTGAAGAAGGACATGAACTCGCCCACGGTCTTTTCGCCTGCGATGATCTCGCGACCCCCAAAATACAGCACACCCAAAAACCCGATACCGGTCATCACATCAATCAGCCCGGGGATCAGTGCCTTTCCAAGTGCTGCTTGTGTTTCGGTGTTCACGCGGGTGTCGAGCAAGCTGTCATAGCGCTCAGATTGTCCGCGCTCGAGCCGGTTCAGTTTGATCTGGGCGATGCCATGGAAAATCTCGTCAAGCCGCGTCGACATTGCTGCTGCGATCTCGCGTGCGGTGCGGACCCGGTCGCGGGTATATTTCTGGGCGAGCGCGGATGGAGCGATCAATACTGGCACGCCCAACAGGGCCACAAGCGTCCAGATCGGGTCGATCCACAGCGCCACACCCAGAAGTGAAACCACGCCAATCACGTCGCGGCCCAGCCCCGTGATGATCGCCGCCCCGCTTTCCTTCATGGTCATTACGTCGCCCTGAACACGTTCGATCAACTGGCCCGGAGGATGCGTTTGATGAAACCGACCATCCAGCCCCATGACATGCGCCAGAACACCGGACTGCAGCCGCGCCGCGCCCCGTTCGATCGCACGGGTCAGCAGAACCTTCTGACCAACGCTGGCCATCCCGCGAATGATGAACAGTCCCAGGATCGAAAGACCTACCCACCATAGGGCTGCCATGTCGCCGGCCACGAACACCTGATCGAACATAGGTCGCAACAGATAGCTGAGGGCGCCCAGCATGCCGCCCTCGATGGCCATCAAAAGAAGGGCCGTGAATATCAGTGCCTTTCGATGGGACAGCGCATCGCGCCAGACCCTGCGCGCCAGGACGCGCCCCGAGAGGCCGCTGCCCTCACTCATGCCTTGCCGCGCTTTCGTTTAAAGCTGGCGATCAGCTCGGCAGGATCATATTCGGTGGCAATCCAGTCCTCGATGTTGATCTCACCATCGGCGCACCGCGCCTCGTAAACATCCAGGAGATGATCGCAGATCCCGGTCTTGGAGTGTTTCAGATGGACGTATCGGATCGACAAGTGCTTGCGGGCTTGCTCCACGCTGTCGCCCATAATCACCATCCGGTAAAGCGCCGAGGCGAGGCCCGCCCGATCTGCCCCGGATTTGCAATGCATGAGGAAAGGCTTGTCGAGCGTGCGAAACGCGTCAAACAGCTCGGCAAAGCGTGCCGCCGAAACGGCAGTCCGTGCTTCCAGCGGGATTGTAACCATCCGCATCTGGTTCTGGCGTGTCGCTTCCTCAGCAAACAGATAATGCGAATGGGGGCTCACACCGCGTAGGTTCAGGATTGTCTTGATACCGCGTTCGGCCAGCGCCTCATAGCGCGCGGGATCAGGCTGGTTGGAGCGGTACACACCCGGGGCAACCTCGTCAAAATTGGTCCAGTATTTGCGCAAGAAGGCATGGTCGAAAATCTGGAAGTCCCAATTCGCGCGGCGGCGCATTTCCGGGGTCGAGATATCATCCCCAAAAGACGATCTCAGGGCAACTTCCCACTGCTTCAACTTACGATCAATCAGGGCTTTCATCGGGGAAGGTGCGCTCCGCTTTGGGTCGCGGTCCCCTAACGCGATTTGGGGTTGCAGGGCAAGAAGGCTTGGCATTGACCCCAACGCAAGTGGGGTCTACCTCAGCCTCTGGACTGAATGGAAAGGCCCAAACATGTCGCTTGCTCATGGCCGTACATATCTTGCAATTCCCGGACCTTCGGTGATGCCGGACCGTGTGTTGCAGGCAATGCACCGTGCATCACCCAACATCTATGAGGGCGAGCTTCTGGATCTGATACGGAGTGTGATTCCTGACCTGAAGGCCGTGGCCCGCACCACTGGAAATGTGGCGATGTATATCGGCAACGGGCATGCGGCCTGGGAAGCCGCGATTGCCAATGTACTTGCGCCGGGAGACAGGGTGCTGGCGCTATCGACGGGTCGGTTCTGTGAAGGTTGGGCCGAAATGGCCCGTCGGTTGGGAATAGAAGTCGACCTGATCGATTTCGGTCTCAGCTCGGCAATAGATCTGGATCGGGCCGAAGCGCTATTGCGCGCCGATACGGGGGCTCAGCCTTACAAGGCCGTGTTGGCAGTTCAGGTCGATACCGCAACCTCGGTGCTCAATGATGTGGCGGGTTTGCGCAAGGCACTGGATGGGGCCGGGCACGACGCCCTTTTGATGATCGACTGCATTGCCTGTCTGGGTGTTGACGCCTTCGAGATGGATGCCTGGGGTGTGGATGTCATGGTGACGGGCAGTCAGAAAGGGCTGATGACACCGCCCGGCATGGCATTTGTCTTTGCGAGCGAGAAGGCTGAGCGTGCGCGCGCTGCCATGGACCGCGTTTCAAGTCATTGGGATTGGTCCCCGCGGTTCATTGCGGATGAACCGCCGCTCTATTTCGGAGGCACCCCGCCTGTGCATCACCTCTTCGCGCTTCGCGAAGCGATGAAGATGCTCGTGCATGAAGAAGGTGTGGAAGCCGCCTGGCAGCGCCACACGACCCTTGCCCGTGCGGTGTGGACGGCCTTTGACGCTTGGGCGCACCCGGAGGGGTTGGCGCTGAACGTCAAGGACCCTTCAATTCGCAGCCATGCGGTGACCGCGGCATCCGCGCCGTCGCCCAAGGCGACGCAGTTGCGGCAATGGTTGGAAGCGGAGGCTGGCGTGACGCTCGGGATTGGGCTCGGTATGGCACCGCAGGGCGATCCAGCACGCGACGGGTTCTTCCGCGTGGGGCACATGGGTCATATCAATCCGCATATGGTGTTAGGGGTGCTTGCGTCCATCGAAGCTGGACTTCATGCGCTCAAGATCCCGTTTGCTGCAAGCGGTGTCGCGGCAGCGTCCGGCTTTATCGGTAGCTCAACCTCGCCGGTTAGCGGGTCATCTTCCCGCGGCGAATGCTGTTGAGACCACGTGCTGCCAGCCAGCCAATGAACAGGGCGGGCAGGAAGCCAAAAAGAATGGCAAAGGTCGTGAGGCTGATGAACAGGATGACCCAGGCGCAGACCAGAAAAGCGTCTGTGTAGTCTTCGACGACACCGATCTTGCTGTAGTCATAGTCGCGCATTTTGCGGGCCTCCAACCTGCCTGCAAAAAACGTAACGCAAATTTATTAAAGGTCACCCTACTTTTGCGCGAGCGTCTGCAAGGGCCTCTGGCAGCGCTGCGGCGAAGGCATCGATATCGGCATCTTCGCCAGCACTGACCCGAATGCATCGGTCTTCGGGCGCCACGAAGGGCATGCGCACAAAGATCCTGCGCGCGATAAGGCTTGCGACCAGTGCGCGGGCAAGATCGCCATCGCCGCCCACATCCATCGTCACGAAATTGGTTGCCGAAGGCAGTGGCGTCAGCCCATTGGCGCGTGCGATCTCGGCAATCCTGTTGCGGGCTTTCGCGATCTTCTCAACGGTTGCGTGCAGATAGTCCTGATCTTGCAGGGCCGCCAGCGCGCCCGCCTGTGAAATCCGACTCATGCCGAAATGGTTGCGCACCTTGTTGAAGGCATTGGCCATCTCGGGCGCGCAGATCGCGTAGCCCACACGGGCACCCGCCATACCATAGGCCTTTGAAAACGTACGGGTGCGGATCACCTGGGGTGTGTCCGGGGCCAGTGGCGGGGCAAGCCCATCTGGCGCGCATTCGATATAGGCTTCATCCAGCACCAGAAGTGTTCCTTCCGGGACGCGGTCAATCATGGATTGAACGGTCTGCGCATCATGCCAGGTGCCCATCGGATTATCTGGATTACAGAGGTATATAAGCTTGGCGTTTACCTCTTTGGCTTTGGCCAGCAGCGCCTCGGGATCTTCGTGGTCGTCTTTGAAGGGCACCGTGTGCAACGTGCCCCCATATCCGTTCACGTGATAATTGAAGGTGGGATACGCGCCTGCGGATGTGACGACAGTGTCCCCATGGGTCACAGTCAAGCGCACGATTGAATTCAGCAAGCCATCAATCCCCGCGCCGATCGCAAGATGCTCCGGCCCAATTCCCAGATGCTCTGAAAGCGCCTGTTTCAGCGTATGGTTTTCGGGGTCGCCATACATCCACGTCTCAGACGCCGCGCCTTGCATGGCAGCGACAGCTTTGGGCGAGGGGCCAAAGACCGACTCGTTTGCCCCGAGTCGCGCGAGAAACGGTTTACCCATGGCGCGTTCCTGCGCCTCGGGTCCAACGAAGGGCACGCTCGCAGGAAGCTGAGCGACATGAGCCGTAAAACGGGGAGCTTTGCTGGTCATATCGGCTGCATAGCCGAGGCTGGCGGCAAAGCGCAATATCCGGGACTGCCCGATCGCGCGCGCGCTTTTGGCTAACGTGGCGTTTCACTGGTCAGTCAGGGGCAGTCGATGCAGAGTGCCAGAAAAGGAGGTCCCTCATGTCCCGCGTTTCCACCCAGATCACCGACGGTGTGGCGCATGTTCGCCTGACCCGGGCCGCTAAGAAAAACGCGATGGATTTCGCCATGGCCGAGGCGATTGTCGAGGCTGGTCATGCGCTGATTAGGGCCGAAGACGTTCGAGCGGTTGTGCTGTCAGGCGAGGGCGATACGTTCTGCGCGGGCCTTGACGTGCTGAGCTTTGCGCAACTGGCCCAGCCTGAGATACTCGCGAAGTTCATGGAGCGCACCCATGACGACTGCAATCTGATGCAGGAGGTTGCCATGGTCTGGCGACGCATGGAGGTGCCTGTGATCGCAGCCCTGCACGGTGTCGCTTTCGGTGCAGGTTTCCAGATGGCCATGGGCGCAGATATCCGGATTGCAGCGCCTGACACAAAACTTGCCATCATGGAAATGAAATGGGGTCTCATCCCGGATATGGGGGGCATGGTTTTGCTTCCGCAACTGACCCGTACGGATGTCATACGGCGTATGACCTATTCCGCGAAACCTTTTGCGGCGACGCAATGTCTTGATTGGGGGCTGGTGACGGAACTGGCCGATGATCCTGTGGCCGCAGCCACAGAGATTGCGACTGAAATCGCGGGCAAGGGCCCCAACGCGATGAAAGCGGCCAAACGGTTGATCGGTCTGGCCGAAACGGAGGGGCGTGAGGCCGTCCTGCTGGCAGAAAGCGCCGAACAGAAAGCACTGATCGGACAGCCTGAGATGATGGAGATTGTCGCGGCCCATATGGAGGGCCGCGCCCCTAGGTTTGGTTAAGCGATCTCGGCCAGTCGCGTGAGCGCAGCCTTGAGCTTGGCTTCTTCTTCTTCCTTCTGGACAAGAAGCTCGCGGTTTTCGGCGACAACCTCTTCCGGGGCAGAGGCCACGAATTTCGGGTTGTTCAGGCGCCCACGCAGACCGCCGAGGTCCTTTGCAAGCTTGCCCATGGCCTTTTCGAGCCGCGCTTTTTCTTCATCCACGTCGATCAGATCCGCAAGCGGCAGGCAGAAGGTGCCGCCTTCGACCGCAAGGGTGACAGAGCCTTTCGGCATTTCGTCGATCTGTGTCAGGCTGTCGATCCGTGCGAGACGCTTGATCATCGTCTCATTCGCATCCCACGCCGCTTTGCCAGCGTCATCCAGATCAAGGCACTGCATGGGGACATAAAGCCCAACAGGCACGTGCATCTCACCGCGGGCAGAGCGGACCGCTTCGATCAACGAAATCACCCAGTTCATTTCGCGGCTCGCGGCCTCATCGACCAGATCGGTTTTTGTGTATGTCGGCCAATCGCCATGGACGAGCATCTTCTGACGGTCTGCCAATTCCCCCCAGAGCTCTTCTGTGATGAAGGGCATAAACGGGTGCAGCATTAGAAGCGTCTGGTCGAGGACCCAAGCCAGCGTTGCGCGCGCCTCGGCTTTCTGCGCGTCGTCGCCGTCGAGCAGCAGAGGCTTGGAGAACTCCACATACCAGTCGCAGACCATGTTCCAGGTGAAGCCATAAAGTGCGCTTGCCGCATCGTTGAAGCGGTAGTCGGTCAAAGCCTGGTCGACGGTCTCGCGTACCTTCGCGGTCTCACCGATAATCCACTTGTTCACCGCAGCGGTGGCTGCGGGTGGCGTGGCTTGAGGGCCGCTGGCAAAGGCTTCGTTCATCTCGGCAAAACGGCAGGCATTCCAAAGCTTCGTGCCAAAGTTGCGATAGCCCGCGATCCGGTCTTTCGACAGCTTCAGCACACCCCCGATGGAGGCCATTGAGGCATTGGTAAACCGCAGCGCATCCGCCCCGTATTCATCAACGATTTCAAGCGGGTCAATGACATTGCCTGTCGTCTTCGACATCTTCTTGCCCTTCTCGTCGCGCACCAGTTGGTGCAGATAGACGGTGTGGAAGGGGATGTTGTCGGCCACCGCAAGCTGCATCATCATCATGCGGGCGACCCAGAAGAACAGGATGTCGAAGCCGGTGATCAGGACATCCGTTGGGAAGTAGGTCTTCATCTCCTCGGTCTCTTCCGGCCAGCCGAGCGTGCCGATGGGCCAAAGGCCCGACGAGAACCAGGTGTCGAGGACGTCTTCGTCCCTGCGTGCACTTAGCAAAATTGTACCGTCTTCAGATAGACTGGCAGGAGTTCCTATTGATGAGTCTCGACCAGTGTCGTCGTTCCATGCGTCTTCGATCTCACACGAGTACGGAATTTTTTTGAGAAGCCTTTCCTTTGCCTCTTCGAAGCAAGTAGCAGCTACTTCAATTTCTACCCAACCATAATCAAATCGAACTTCGTTCAGGTTCCCAGTCATAAATTCACGGAATTTTTCGGGACTATCCGGGTAGGTACAATACCAAACCGGGATCTGATGCCCCCACCACAGCTGGCGCGAGATACACCAGGGCTCGATGTTTTCCAGCCAGTGGTAATAGGTCTTTTCACCGCTCTCCGGCATGATCTTGACGGTGCCGTCTTTTACCGCATCGAGCGCTGGGCCAACGATCTTCGCGGCATCGACGAACCACTGATCGGTCAGCATCGGCTCGATCACGTGCTTCGATCGGTCCCCAACGGGTTGCATGATCGGCTTGGCTTCTACCAGAGGAACCAAAGCTGCAGGATCATCATCCGCGCCCAGTTTCTTGCCAAGAACTGGATCGTCTGCGCGGGTCATCACCGCCAACCCCTCGGCGGTGATTTCTTCGACCACTTTTGCACGGGCCTCGAACCGATCCAGCCCGCGCAGGTGATCAGGCACCAGGTTAACCGCATCAACCTCTGCCTCGGTTAGCGTCCGTTCGCCTTTCGCCACGGCCATCGCAATCGCTGCCGCCTCCGCATAAGGCGCGCCATCGTTACGCATGGAAGCCCGCGTGTCCATCAGACGGTAGCAGGGGATATCGCCGCGTTTGGCCACCGCATAGTCGTTGAAATCATGCGCGCCGGTGATCTTCACCGCGCCTGAACCGAAATCGGGATCAGGGTACTCGTCGGTGATGATCGGGATCAGGCGACGGTGCTCTTTCGGGCCGACCGGGATCTCGCAAAGCTGTCCGACAATTGGCGCGTAACGCTCGTCTGACGGATGCACGGCCACAGCGCCATCGCCCAGCATCGTCTCAGGGCGCGTGGTCGCAATCGAGATGTAATCGCGCTCTTCTTCAAGGACGACGTTCCCATCTTCGTCCTTCTCGACATAGGTGTATGTCGCGCCACCTGCGAGCGGGTATTTGAAGTGCCACATGTGGCCCGCAACCTCGATATTCTCGACCTCAAGGTCAGAGATCGCGGTTTCAAAATGCGGATCCCAGTTGGTCAGGCGCTTGCCGCGATAGATGAAGCGCTTCTCGTACATATCCACGAAGACCTTGATGACGGCATCGTGGAAGTTGGGTGAGTTTTCATGGCCCGTCCGCGGATCGCCCGGCGCGCCGGCCATAGTAAAGGCGTTGCGGTCCCAGTCGCAGGAGCAGCCCAAGCGCTTCAGCTGCTCGACAATCGTGCCGCCATACTGGCCTTTCCATTCCCAGACCTTCTGCAAGAAGCGCTCGCGCCCCATATCGCGGCGGCTTTCATTGCCTTGCGCGGCGAGCATCTTTTCGACCTGCAACTGCGTGGCGATGCCCGCATGGTCCTGACCTGGCTGCCAGAGCGTCTTGAACCCACGCATACGGTGCCAGCGAATGAGGATGTCCTGCAGCGTGTTGTTGAAGGCATGTCCCACATGCAGCGCGCCGGTGACATTGGGCGGCGGGATCATGATCGAGAAGCCTTCGTCACGCGTCGCATTGGCGCCCGCGGCGAAGGCCTTTTCAGTCAGCCATTTCTCGGTGATCCGTGCCTCGGCAACGGCGGCGTTGAATTTTTTGTCCATCGGCATGGGGGTCTGTCTCTGTCGATCAAATACGTTGATGGTGATCTACCGAAAGCTTCGGCAAAGGGAAAGGCGAAGTGGTGTTGCAGCTCTCGAATAGAAATTGTTATACTATAACCTTTCTATTTATCCTTGGAGATGAGCCATGTCCCCCCTCGCCAATTCCTCCGATGATCGCTTGCCGGTCACTGTGCTGTCCGGCTTCCTTGGTGCCGGGAAAACGACCCTGCTGAACAGGGTTTTGAACAATCGCGAAGGCCGCCGCGTGGCTGTCATCGTCAATGATATGTCCGAGGTGAATATCGATGCGGACCTCGTGCGCGCCGATACCGAACTTAGCCGTACCGATGAGACGTTGGTCGAAATGTCAAACGGTTGTATTTGCTGCACCTTGCGGGATGATTTGCTGGAAGAAGTGCGTCGCCTCGCAGACGAAGGGCGCTTTGACTATTTGCTCATCGAATCAACCGGCATTTCCGAGCCGCTTCCAGTTGCTGCGACCTTTGATTTCCGGGATGAAGCGGGTGAGAGCCTGTCGGATGTCTCGCGTCTGGATACGATGGTGACCGTGGTAGATGCCGCCAACCTGCTGCGCGACTATTCCAGTCATGATTTTCTCAGTGACCGGGGCGAAACTTTGGGTGAAGAAGACGATCGCACTTTGGTGGACTTGCTCGTTGAACAGATTGAATTTGCAGATGTGGTGATCTTGAATAAGGTCACGGATGCGGGGCCCGAGCGTACCGATGCCGCACGCAAGATCATCCGTAGCTTGAATGCAGACGCCAAGATCATCGAGGCGAACTATTCCGAAGTGGACTCAGGTGAAATTCTCGACACTGGGATGTTTGACTTTGAAAAAGCCCATGAGCACCCGATGTGGGCCAAGGAACTTTATGGCTTTGAGGATCATGTGCCTGAGACCGAAGAATATGGCGTGGCGAGTTATGTCTACCGTGCCCGTCGCCCGTTTGATCCGCAAAAGATTCACGATCTTCTGAATGCCGAGTTGCCGGGTGTGATCCGGGCCAAAGGGCATTTCTGGTTGGCAACGCGGCCCGGATGGGTGGCGGAGTTTTCCCTTGCTGGCGCGCTTTCTTCGGTCAAACCGCTTGGCACGTGGTGGGCTTCGGTTCCGCAGGAGCGGTGGCCGGATCATGAAAGGGCGCGTGCCTACATGGCAGAGCATTGGGTGGAGCCGTGGGGCGACCGACGCCAAGAACTTGTATTCATCGGTGCAGGTATCGATTGGCCGATCCTGAAGGCACGGCTTGATGCGTGTCTTCTTGAGACCGAGACGGTGCCAGGGCAGGAGACGCTGTTGGATCTGGTTGACCCGTTCCCGGCGTGGCGTCGCGCCAACGAGGCGGCGTGATGGACGGTGCTTTTCAAGAGGCACCATGCAAGACCTTGACCCCTGTTCAAGGTCTCGCCATCACCGACGCGCCAGAAGGTCTCGGCCAGCTGCACCATGCGGCCTGTGCCGGGGTTGCTTGGCAGCGCGAGCCCTTGCCTGAAATACAGGCTTGGCTTGATGATCTGTCTCCGGCGCGTTGGCCGCGCGCGCGGATTGTGGTGCCACCGTTGGCCGTGCGTACGACTTTGACTGAACTCTTTGATGCCACAGGCACACCCGCGGGACCTGAGCGAGACTGCCTGATCGACGATATCGCCGCACTTGCGGATATGTTCGCAGATTTGATGGCGTCGCCTTATGTGCGGGTGCGGATGGAGGTGGTTGATACGAACGCCTGTCGCCTCTTTCATGTCGACCAGCTTACGGCGCGGATGATCTGTACCTATCGCGGTCCAGGGACCGAGTTTGGGCGGGCAAAGCGGGGGCAGGTTCCGGAGGTCATTGGGGCTGTGCCCACCGGATCGGTCTATGTCATGCGCGGATCGCTCTGGCCTGTCGTGGGCGCGCAAGAAGATGTGCTTTTGCATCGCTCGCCGCCGGTTGAAGGAACGGGCCAGACCCGCTTTGTCCTTGTGCTCGATGGGATGCAGGAAGCGCAGGAGGATGGTCCGCAGGAGTGCATCTAGGGCAGGCTCAGCTTGCTCATGCGCCCGCCATCCACGGTCCAGACCTGACCCGTGACGAAACTCGCTGCGTCCGACAGGAGCCAGAGCGCAAGTGCTGCGATTTCGTCAGGTCTGCCTGTCCGACCCAAGGGATGGATCTTACCGAGAGCTGTGCGGAACTCATTCGGATCGCCGAGGCTTTCGATGAAGGCTGTGTTCAGGTCGGTATCGATCCACCCCGGTGCAATCGCGTTGCAACGCACGCCGTCAGGTCCGTGATCGACTGCGATTGCCCGGGTTAGGGCATGCAACCCACCTTTGGAGGCGCAATAAGCGGGATGACGCGGATTTGATCCCAGCCCTTCGATAGAGCCGATATTCACGATCGCTCCGCGCGTTTCGATCAGCGCCGGTAAGGCGGCTTTCAGCAACAGAAAGGGTGCGGTCAGATTCAGATGCAGGGTTTCCGCCCAATCTGTTTCAGACGTCTCAAGGATCGTGCCCTCACGCATCAACCCGGCATTGTTGACCACGAAGTCCAGCCGTCCTTTGCTCGACCGAACCTCTTTGATCACCTGTGCAGGTATCGTCGGGTCCAAAAAGTCTGCCTCGAGACATTCATGAACGGGATCAGGCCCGCGCTGCGCAGTGATCACCTCCGCGCCAGCTTTACTCAGCGCGGAGGAAATAGCTGCGCCGATCCCGCTGCGCCCGCCTGTGACCAGTGCGACCTTATTTTTCATATCGGTCATTGAACCGTCTTTGCGCCATTGGCTTCAATCAACGCCCCGCACAGATACCTTGCTTTGTCGGAGGCTAAGAAGACCACAAGATCGGCAATGTCTTCAGGTTCCGCGATCCGACCCAGCGGGACCGAAGAATTGAGTTCCTCGATCCCTTTTTCGGGATCAAGCCCGCGCGTCGCGAAGCCCGTGCGGATCATGGGGGTGTTAACTTCATTTGGGCAAACCGCATTCACCCGGATCTGGTCAGGCGCATGATCTATCGCAAGGCTTTGGGTCAGCGACGCAACGGCGGCCTTCGACATCACATAAAGCGGATGGTTCGGACCCGGATGTATGCCCCAGCAGGACGCGATATTCACGATGGCGCCACCACCCGCCTCGCGCAGGATCGGGATTGCAGCGCGGCAAATTCGGAAGGGCGCCTCAACATTTATGGCCATGGTGCGCGCATAATCATTGTCGGATGTTTCAGTGATTTTTCCCCGCGTGATGATGCCTGCGTTGTTCACGATGATATCGAGCCCGCCCATCAGTCTTGTGGCCTGGGTTGGCAACGCGTCGCAAAAGGCTGGATCGCGCAGATCGCCAGTGATTGAGAAATCAGCGTCTGCTTCCTGCAGGTCGACCCCGGTGACGATCACACCCTCTGCGTGTAGGGCCTTAACAATCGCGCGCCCGATGCCTCCGGCCGCACCGGTCACAAGCGCCTTTCTGTTTGGACTGTCCGCCATCATTTCCCCCCTGCATTTGTTACAGTGTGAGGGAGTTTTGACAAAGCTGATGTCAGAAAACCGACAAAATAGGCGGGCAGAGCTGCCACCTGCTCACAAAAAAAGGCCCCGCAGTAGCGAGGCCCAGGGGGAGAGATGGCTGCGATCCTTTTACGCGACCTCAGCCAATGCCACGCGAGGGGCGATCCCCAACGCGGCACACACATCTCGGGTCAGCTCGGGCGTGTTGAGCGTGTAGAAGTGCAGATCTTCCACGCCGCCTTCGATCAAATCGGTGCATAATTCAGTACAGATCGCCGTTGAAAGCAGGTCAGTCCGCTTATCACGATCAGCCTTGGCGAAGGTCTCTTCCAGCCAGCTGGGGATGACTGTGCCACAGCGTTTGGCGAAATTCCGGGTCTTGGCGAAATCCTCAATAGGCAAAATGCCCGGAATAATTGGAGCGTCGATCCCGGCCTTTGCGCACAGGTCGCGGAAACGGAAGAACGTATCAGCCTCGAAGAAGAACTGGGTGATCGCAGCAGTCGCCCCGGCATCTATTTTGCGTTTAAGATGTTCAACGTCTGCAGCCGCACTGCTGGCTTCAGGATGGCGATCTGGATAAGCCCCAACGCGCAGCGTGAACTTTCCGGTCTTCGCCAGCGCTTCGATCAAGTCTACCGAGCTGGCAAATCCATCGGGGTGAGCGGAGAAGGTTGATGCGCCAGCGGGGGGATCGCCGCGCAAGGCCACGATGTCTGTGACACCAGCCTCGGCATAGGTTTCGGCAATCTTGAGAGTCTCGTTTCGTGTGGCATCGACACAGGTCAGGTGGGCTGCAACGCGCATGTTGAACTGCTTGCCGATCGTGGTCACAGCCTCATGCGTCAGCTTTCGCGTTGTGCCGCCGGCGCCATACGTGACCGATACGAATTCAGGTGCCAAAGGTGCGAGAGTTTGCACCGTGTCCCACAGCTTGAACGACGCAGTCAGCGATTTTGGTGGGAAAAACTCGAATGAAATACGAGGTGCAGCACTCATGGCGGAATCGGTCCTTTATCTGTCGCATTGGCTTATCCCAAACATCCCGCTATGAAACAAATTCAAGTCTTTCACATTGTATATGAGCCTCACTCATGAAGATGCATCTTGAGTTTCGTCACCTTCGTACCATCAAGGCCATCCACGACACTGGGGGGCTTGGACGCGCGGCGGATACGTTGAACATCACGCAAAGCGCATTGAGCCATCAGATCAAGGGCTTGGAGGAGCAGGCGGGCGTGGAATTGTTCGTACGCCGCTCGAAACCGTTGAAGCTGTCGGCGGCAGGCAAGCGGCTCTTGCGGCTGGCTGAACAAGTGCTGCCGCAGGTCTCGGCACTGGAAGAGGAATTCAACGGGCTGCGGGCTGGCAAGACGGGCCGGTTGCACATCGCCATCGAATGCCACGCGTGTTTTGAATGGCTGTTTCCCGTCTTGGAGGCGTTTCGACACAATTGGGGGGATGTGGATGTGGACATTCGTCCGGGCCTTTCCTTCGAGGCCCTGCCTGCTTTGGTACGCGAAGAGGTCGATCTGGTCGTGTCTTCAGACCCTGAAGAGATCCCGGGTGTCATATTCATTCCGCTTTTTGACTATGAGCCGGTCTTTCTGGCAGCAGCGAACAACCCTCTGGCCAAACGGGAATTTATTGAAGCGGAAGATTTGCGCGACCAGGTTTTGCTGACTTATCCGGTGGATCGGTCGCGCCTTGATGCTTTCACCGAGTTGCTGACCCCAGCAAAGGTTGAACCCCGGGCAATCCGACAGGTCGAACTGACTGCGGTGATCCTGATGCTTGTGGCGGCCAATCGCGGGGTTGCGGTTCTGCCTGACTGGGTGCTGCGCGAGGTGCGCTCAAACGCCGATTACGTAACAAAGCCGCTGACAGCGACTGGCAAGACCAAGCGGCTTTATGCAGCTGTGCGCGAGGATGATGCTGACAAAGCGTATATGGCGCATGTGCTGAAATTGATGCGCACCGAGCCCGTTAAATTACAACGGCGCGAAGCCTGAGGCGGCGTGGGGCCGGTCAGGGTGGTTCATGTGTCTCGCAGGGGCCGGTCGAACCGGTAACATATCAGGAAATGAAGCGGGCCCGCCTCGGACGGAATGCTTCTATGCCTCCCGCTTGGGGAGGGCCTTGTTCCGGGTGCCACCCCGAAACTGCCAGCGTGCTCGGCCATGACCTGAGTTGGTCATGCGATCAGCGTTTCCTAAGATTGCGATGCGCTGGGCAAAGGCCTGCTCACACCGCGCGGTACCGGAGCCGGGGTATAGAGCGCACGCATTAACGAATTCGAAACGCAGCGTACGGTCGTAAATCGAGCGCCATTCGGACGATCAGAAAAGAAAGACTGGGCGGTTGCTACATGAACAAAGTACGGCAAGTGGCCGCTTTGTGTGACAGGGATGAGGCAGAAAATCGAGAGTACCTGCTTGTGACAAGTCGAGGCTCCGGGCGCAGGATCATTCCCAAGGGATGACCGATGCGCATATGGGTGTACCAAGAGACGGTAGCGGAACTGGTGAATGAGACGGAATTGACGTCGATCTTCCTATCCGCAGCCGGATGTGAAATCCTGCCAATTGAATTTTATGCCCCACACGCGTGAGATGGTGTCTTCTGCAACTGGCTCACCGCTCGCATTTCATAACAATCATTGCGACATGGCGGATCACGGTCCTAGCGGCTGCCTTGCTGTCGGCAACGATCTTTCTGGTCATCAGTTCGGCCATTTGAGGATGCACTGCCCCTAGACACCACCGCTTGCTCACGATAAGCGGCTGCGCTCAGGTATGGAGTGTCGGCAATGGCCCAGGGCAGCGCAAATCTCAACATCATGGTAAAGGCCGCCCGTGCCGCGGGTCGCAGCCTCGTGAAGGACTTTCGCGAGGTAGAAAACCTGCAGGTTTCCATGAAAGGCGCTGGGGATTTTGTCAGCCGCGCAGATCATGCCGCGCAAGCCATTATCAAAGAAGAGTTGATGACTGCGCGTCCGACCTATGGCTGGCTGGCCGAGGAAGAAGACAGCGAGATTGAAGGGAAGGACCCAACGCGCCGCTGGATCGTTGATCCGCTTGATGGCACGACAAATTTTCTCCACGGAATGCCCCATTGGGCGGTTTCCATTGCGCTCGAGCACAAAGGCGAGATTGTTGCCGGGGTGGTTTTCGACCCTGCCAAGGACGAAATGTTTTATGCTGAGAAAGGCACAGGTGCGTGGTTGAACGAGTCGCGCCTGCGCGTCTCCGGCCGTAGCCGCATGATCGAAGCGGTCTTTGCAACAGGTTTGCCTTTCGGGGGTGGGAAATACCTCCCGGCGTCCCTTCAGGATCTTGGGCGGTTATTGCCTGTTTGCGCGGGCGTGCGCCGCTGGGGTGCCGCTGCGCTTGACCTGGCTTACGTGGCGGCCGGGCGATACGATGGATACTGGGAGCGTGGGCTGCATGCTTGGGATATCGCTGCAGGCATTATAATTGTTCGAGAAGCCGGAGGGTTTGTGGATGCCATCCGCCCTGAAGGCCAATCGCTTCTGGAAGATGGTCAGTTGATCGCGGCCAATTCCGAACTGTTTGACGGATTCGCCAAAATCATCCGCACGCGCTGATCAAAGCTGTATTTGCGCCAGACCTTAGCGGCGCTTTCCGGTGCGAGGAACGGATGTGCGAACATAGCGGTATTTCGCTTCTGGATGATCCGGATGCCCGTCTAAGCGCGCCCAGAACGCGCGGCCACCGCGTCTGACCCAAAGCGGATAGACCACCACAAGCCCTACGACAAATCCGCCCGCGTGGGCCCAATAGGCGACGCCTGCGTCACCTGATCCAAAACTGGCCACGCCGTTGAAGATCTGCATGCCAAACCAAAGGCACAGCATCACCCAGGCGGGAACCGTGAAAATGCGGAAATAGATGACAAGAGCCAAAAGAATATCGACACGTGCTCTGGGGAAAAGCAGCAGATAGCCCCCCAAGACAGCCGCGACAGCGCCAGAGGCACCGATCATCGGGACCCATGTGAACGGGGCGGTGATGTATTGCAACAGACCGGCACCAATCCCGCCTAACAGGTAGAACCCGAGAAAGGGCGTATGGCCCATCTGATCTTCGAGGTTGTCCCCAAAAATCCACAGAAACAGCATGTTGCCAACGAGATGCCAAATCCCACCATGCAAAAACATGGACGTGATCAACCCGTGATACCCGCCACCTTGGGACAATTTCGCAGGCACGAGTCCCCAGGTTTGGTAGAATTCACCCAGTGCCCTCGGATCCGAGAATAGGCCGAGGTAGCTGATAAATATCAGAATATTAGCTGCGAGAAGCGCATATGTGACGAAGGGGATACGGCTTGACGGGTTATGATCACGGATTGGAAAGAACATGCGGTAACGATTTGGCGATTGTGGGCAAAGGCGTCAAGCCAAGCCTTGCTTTGTGACCATACCAACGCATGTTGGACGATATGAAATGCTTAGCTTCTATCGTGCTTGCCTTTACCCTGGCAGCCCCCGCCGTCCATGCCGAGTGCGGTCCCATCCCAGATCATAGCGCCGCGATGGCGGCGACAATCGAACAATTGCAAAACGCCAAAGATGAAAGCGAGGCGCAGGTGTTTAACGCGCTCTTGTGGGAGTTTTGGCTCGATGCGCCTGATGCGCGCGCAAAAGCCATGCTGGCAGAAGGCATGTCGCGGCGGCGCGTCTTTGACTTGGCTGGCGCCGTAGTCGTGTTCAGTGAACTGATCGAGTATTGCCCGGACTACGCGGAGGGCTGGAACCAACGTGCATTTGCCTTCTACTTGCAAAGCGATTTCGAGCGCGCTCTTGCAGATCTGGACGAAACACTGGCCCGCAATCCCGAGCATATCGGCGCCTTGTCGGGCAAGGCGCTGACCCTGATGGGCATGGGGCGCGCAGAGGTGGCGCAAGATGTGCTGCGCGAAGCGCTCGCGCTTAATCCATGGTTAGCTGAACGGGTTTATCTGGCCGACACGGATCGCGAACCTCCTGGCCAGGATTTGTGAGAAGCACTTTCCCTTTGCGCTCGGCTGACTTAGAACGCGGTAAGATGCGGGCGTGATGGAATGGTAGACATACCAGACTTAAAATCTGTTGGGGCGTAGCCCCGTGTGGGTTCGAGTCCCACCGCCCGCACCATTCTCACTTAACCAGTCGCGATGCACGACGCGGACGATGATATGTCGGACGCGGTCTGGTGCGCACGCGTGGGCTATCCTGCGTCTTCGTCTGTGATCTCGACGTTGAGTTCGAAATAAAACGTCGTTCCTTTGCCTGGAGCGCTTTCGACACCAATCTTGGCGCCCATCAAATTTGCAATGTTCTTGCAGATCGACAGTCCAAGACCCCATCCGCCGCGTTCTTTGCCGAAGTTACTTTCGATTTGCAAGAAGGGTTTGAACAAGCCTTCGAGCTGCGCCTTGGTCATGCCAATACCGGTGTCTTTAACGCTAAAGCGCAGACGCGATGTATTGGCGTTGCGCCCCAATTCTTCGACGCCGAGCACCACACGCCCGGTATTGGTGTATTTTAGCGCATTCGACAGAAAATTGTTGAGAACCTGCTGTAGTCGGATCGGGTCGGATACGATCTGGGCGGGTAAGCCATTGCCGAGGTCGAGGTTCAGGCGCAGGCCTTTTTCAATCGCGCTGGAGTGCCACCAGTCGACGACCTGATCAATCATTTCTTGTAGACAGAATGCACGCCGTTCTACGCGCATGCGGCCGGCCTCGACCTTGCTGAGATCCAATAGGTCGGTCAACAAGTTCATCAAAGTGCCACCTGCACTAATGATCGCGTCGACATGGCCTTCGCGTTTATCGTCCAAATTTGACAGTTTCAGGAGCTGCGCAAACCCCAGGATTGCGTTCATGGGGGTGCGTATCTCGTGGCTCATGGCCGCCAGAAAGCGAGACTTGGCGCGGCTGGCTTCGGCCGCTCGACTGATAGCCTCGTTCAGCTGAGCTTCTGTCTGGCGAAACTCAGTTGCTTCAAAAAAAGTGCAAAAGCGCGCCACGACGGACCCTGAGCCATCCTGAACTGGGCTCGCTGTCATGTAGGTTGGGATCGAATTCCCGTTGGCGTCAAGCAGGTCTGTTGCTTGCCAGTTCAATGCGCAGGTAATGGCGTCTTTGGACGGCCGGCCTGTATCAGATCCCAGTCGTTCAGGCGGCATGAATGCTTGCAACGGGGTGCCCATAAGAGAGGTGGGCGTGGCGCTGAGAAGATCAGCCATCGCAGGCGATACCCCCAAAAGTAGACCTTGGGTGTCGTGCATGAGCGCAAGCGTGGGCGATTGCGCCAAGAGAGATAGATATGGCGCTAACACTGGGGTCGTGACGGTTGGCCCGGAATAAGGAGCCATGGCTAGAGGTTTCTTTCGGGTTTGGGCCAGACGAGCACCACGGGGAAAATAAAATGTGTATCGGCAGTTGGATGCCGGGAGAACCCAAAACATCGACATATCATAATATTAAATCAAAAAGCGTTTTTGTCCAGAAACTGGCGCAGGTTTCGTAACGATTTTAGGGGGTTCGCGTCAGCTGCGTGTCCCGGAAAACTGTTCAGCCCAAGCTTCGCGATTGTCATCGGAAATCTTGGCAAACAGCACCTCAGGCACCTGAAATGCGTGCCCTGCCGGCAGCATCTCCAAAGCCTCGGTCATCGTAACCGGCCATTCATCAGGGGCGTCACCGAGGTCCTTGAGCATGCTTGCAGCAGCCGTTGGGATAAAGGGCGCTGAAAGCACTGCGTAGACGCGGATCAGGTTCAGAGAAAGCCGGATAATTGCGGCAGCGCGGTCAGGATCTGTCTTGAAGGCTGACCAGGGAGCGGTATCTTGAAGGTACTCGTTCCCGGCAACCCACAGGGCGCGTAATTCCGATGCTGCCTTGCGGACGTCCATATTGGTCATATGGGTCTGATAGGTTTCCAGCCCGGTTTGCAGGTGCGCAATCAGGGCCTCTTCTGCGGGGCCGAATTCGCCACCTGTCGGAATTACCTCGCCGAACTTGGAACGGCAGAACTTCGTGACGCGGCTGACGAAATTTCCTAGAACATCCGCAAGGTCCTTATTCACGTCCGTCTGGAAGGCATCCCAGGTGAATTCACTGTCGGAGCTTTCCGGTGCGCGGCTGAGCAGCCACCAGCGCCAGTAATCCGCGGGCAGGATTTCGAGCGCCTGATCCATGAAGACCCCACGGCCTTGGCTGGTCGAGAACTGACCGCCGTCATAGTTCAGGTAGTTGAATGACTTGATATAATCGACAAGTTTCCACGGCTCGCCTGACCCAATAATCGTGGCGGGGAAGGAGAGGGTGTGGAAAGGCACGTTATCTTTGCCCATGAACTGGACATAGCGCACGTCGTCGGCGCCTTCGTCCGTGCGCCACCAGCGGCGCCAGTCAGCATCGGATTTGCCATTTGCATCTGCCCATTCCGCAGTCGCGGCGATGTACTCGATGGGGGCATCGAACCAGACATAGAAGACCTTGCCCTCCATGCCCGGCCAATCTTCGGAACCTTTCTTTACGGGCACCCCCCAATCAAGATCGCGAGTGATCCCCCGGTCTTGCAGACCATCACCGTCATGAAGCCATTTTTTGGCGATCGAGGTGGTCAGAATGGGCCAATCGGTTTTTGAGGTAATCCATTCATCCAGCGTGTCGCGGAGGGTCGATTGGCGCAGATAAAGGTGTTTGGTGTCACGCACTTCCAGATCAGTGGACCCGGATATCGCGGACCGCGGCTCGATCAGGTCAGTGGGATCAAGCTGCTTTGTGCAATTTTCGCACTGGTCTCCGCGGGCGCGATCATACCCGCAGTTCGGGCAGGTTCCCTCGATATATCTGTCCGGCAGGAACCGGCCATCGGCATGGGAATACACCTGCTTTTCGGTCACCTCTTCGATCAGTCCCGCATCCGCCAGCCTGCCAGCGAAATGCTGCGTCAGCCCGTAGTTTCTCTGCGACGAGGACCGTCCGAAGTGATCGAAACTAAGGCCGAAGCGTTTGGCGATGTCGGCTTGGACATCGTGCATTTCGGCACAGTATTCTGCCACGGGTTTGCCAGCCTTGGCCGCCGCCAGTTCCGCGGGTGTGCCGTGTTCGTCTGTGGCACAGATGAACATAACTTCAGCGCCGCGCGCGCGCGCGAAACGGGCATAGAGATCGGCGGGCAGCTGGCTGCCAACAAGGTTTCCCAGGTGCTTGATCCCGTTGATATAGGGGATTGCAGACGTGATCAGCAGGCGGGTCGGAAATTCGGTCATAGGCAAGGGGACTCGTTCAGGCAAGCGTGCGCGGCAGAAGTAGGGCTTTGCGCCGCTCGGCACAAGTCAGTCGCGCCTGCGACCCAGTCTTAGGACCCGTCCAATGGTGAAAGACGTGCGTGGAACGTAGGTATAGGGGGTCTTAGTATCTGCAACCGGACGCACGCGCATCCGTGCCAGACCAAAGCTGATAAGGACCACGTGAGCCAAGCCAACGAAGGCGAAAAGCGCTTCAGGTCCGATCCGGGCAATCAACGCCGAGGAGATCAGCGGACTAAAGATTGCGCCAACCGCAAAGAAGAGCATCAGAGCCGCGGCCAGTTCTACCTGTTCCTTGTCCTGCGCAAAGTCGAAGGCATGGGCAGAAGACACCGAGAAGATCGGAAAGGTGGTCAGTCCAAAGACAAGCGCGGCAAGGAAGATGGCCACGATGCCCATACCTGCCGAGACAACGGTGATGGCACAACTGAAGATCGCAGCGATGGACAGGCCGATTAGGACCTTGCGCCGATCATATTTGTCAGCAAGCCAACCCACCGGGAATTGTGCCAAAGCGCCCCCGAGAACGAAGGCTGCAAGGAAGAAGCCGATCTGATCTGGTCGCAGCCCAACCTCTTGCCCGTAGACCGGCCCGACCATCCGGAAAGCGGCGGAACTCAGACCGGCCACGATAACACCCGCAACCGCCAGAGGAGAGCGCGTCCATGCAAGCAAGGGTCGCAGGCGCGGTGCTGCAGGTGTCGGGGGTTGCTCCATCCGGGTCAGGGTCAGCGGGAAGAGAGCCGCACAGCACAGGATCGCTAGGATATTGTAGGAAATATAGGATGCTGGTTCGAGCACCCCGATCATCAGTTGTGCGCAAAGCGATGCACCAAGATCGACAAGCCGGTAGGCCCCCATGGAGCGACCCCGGGTCGCATTCGTGATGCGGGCGTTCAACCAGGCCTCGATTACAGTGTAACAGCCCGCAACGCACAGGCCGGACATCACCCGGAATATGGCCCAAGCGGTCGCATCAACGACGATCATATGGGCCAGAAGCCCAATCGCGCCGGTGGCCGTGAAGGTTGCGAAAGCACGGGAGTGGCCGACGCTGCCAATCAGGCGCGGCGCCCACCAGCAGCCTATGAAGAAGCCTGCGAAATGGGCCGATCCCAGAAGACCGATTTGTTCGGTGGCAAAACCCAGCTCAATTCCTGAGAGAGCATCCAAAGGGCCGGTCGCACCAGAAGAAACTTGCAGAAGGGCCACCGATAAAAAAAGCGTGGCGAATGAAATAAGAAGGCGCATGTGTTCAGCGTGCTTGGAGGTTGCGCCAGCTATGGAGGGCGCAACTGAGATTGTCGCGCCCTATTCGACAGCTGGTGTCGGTTTTATCTGCTTTGGGCAGCTTTTCTGAAGCCGGGAGCAGGTTTTGCCTTTATCCCAGCTTGCCGCTCCCGTCGGGTGGGGGAAGCTTTGCATGGGCCTCAGCGATGCGCGAAAGCGTCTCGGCCACGGGACTGACCGGTGGGCTGGCGCGTCTTGTTTCAAGCGAAACATGCAACAGGAAATGCTCGCCTGTTGCCACCAGTGTCTCGCCCACGCGCATTTCGTGGAAGACATGAAGTTTCTTACCCTGTCCGTTCAGACATTGCGTTGTGATGGAAATTTGCTGACCGGCAAGGACCTCATCGAGGTGACGGATATGGGTTTCGACGGTGAAATAGCTGCCGCCGCGTGCGATGTAGTCTGCGTCGGCCCCGAAGATTTCCATGAAGCGGTCGGTGGCATCGGCAAAAGCGTGCAGGTAGCGCGCCTCGTTCATATGGCCGTTATAGTCGGTCCAATCGACGGGAACGGTACGCCGTGCGGTCAGCATTGGGGCATTCTCTGGCCCGGGATCGGGTTTGAGAAGCTGATCAGCTTGCGCGATCAATGCGCCAGCGCCCGCGTTCTTGGCCTTCAGCGCACGCAGCATCGAAACAAGGTTGGTGTCCCGGATCGCTTCCAGTTCGCGGATCGAATGCTGGCCCGACTGCGCGTCGGATTGATCCGCGATCATGTTGACCAGATCATCGGTCAGGTCAGGCACATCCATCAGCTTGGTCCAGGGCCATTTCAGCGCTGGGCCAAACTGGGCGAGGAAATGCTTCATCCCGGCTTCGCCGCCCGCAATACGATAGGTTTCGAAAAGACCCATTTGTGCCCAACGTAGGCCAAAGCCCATGCGGATGGCCTCGTCGATTTCTTCGGTCGTGGCGATGCCGTCTTTGACCAGCCAGAGCGCCTCGCGCCAGACAGCTTCCAGGAAGCGGTCTGCGATATGCGCATCGATCTCACCACGCACTTTCAAAGGGTACATCGACAAGCTGCTCAGAATATCAGCGGCTTTGTCGATCAGACCCGGTGCGGATTTGTCTGATCCAACCAGTTCCACAAGCGGCAGAAGATACACTGGGTTGAACGGATGGGCGACGACGATCTGTTCGGGGCGCGTGGCGCAGTCTTGCAGCTGCGACGGAGTGAAGCCCGAGGTGGAAGACGCAAGAATAGCATCTTCTGCCATTGCCGCTTGTGCGGTCTGATAGAGCTTTTTTTTCAACTCGAGACGTTCCGGCACGCTTTCCTGCACCCAGACTGCGCCGGACACCGCATCTGAGATTGTCTGGTGAAAGCTGAGTTGACCTTCCTCTGGCAAGGCGAAGTCGAACAGACCCGGATAGCTGTTGCGCGCGTTGGCGAGCACTTCGTTGATCTTGCGTTCGGCTTCCGGGTCAGGGTCGAAGACCCGCACATCCCACCCCATGAGCAAGAACCGCGCGGCCCAGCCACCGCCAATGACGCCGCCGCCCAATATGGCTGCTGTTTTCATGAAAGCCTCATGCATTCAGTGTTTCAGTATGTCCGTCTATGGCCATGGCCTGACCAGAGATTTTGCGCCCTGCGTCAGACGCAAGGAAAAGTGCCGTGTCGGCGATATCATCTGCTGTAACCCAGGTTTTCAGCGAAACCCCCACGACGTAGCTGTCGCGTATCTCCTGTTCGGAAATGCCACGTGCCTTTGCTTCATTGGCCACAACTCGGTCCATGCGATCGCCTGTGACCGAGCCCGGACAAAGTGCATTGACGCGGATACCGTCTGATCCGAGCTCCATCGCGAGCGTTTTCGTCAACCCGATGATGCCCCATTTCGCGGTCGCATAGGGGGAACGGAACGGATAGCCGAAGAGGCCTGCCGTGGAAGATGTCAGCAGGATCAAGCCGGATTTCTGCGCGCGCATTTGCGTTGCTGCCCACCGTGTCGTCAAAAAGGTGCCGGTGAGATTGACGTTCAATGTAGCCTGCCAGTCTTCGAGCGAGATGTCCTCAATCTTTCCCGCAGGCCCACCGATACCGGCATTGGCGCAGACAACATCGACGCCTCCAAGCTCGGCCTCTACTTTTTTGAAGACCTCTGCCATTGCGGCTTCATCGGTGACATCTGCCACATGGCCCGTTCCAATTGTCTGGGCGGCGACGGCGTCGGCATCCACATCACAGAACGCGACCCGCGCCCCTGCCTCGGTAAACCGGCGGACTAAGGTTGCCCCGATCCCGGTTGCCCCGGCGGTGACGAAAACGCGCTGTCCTGCTAGCCCCGTCATTCTGACACCTGTGCAACATTTTCCAAATTCGCGAGATCATAACCGTTTGCTTGCAGTGCGGCTTCGGCACGTTCCCGAGCCTCGGTGCTGATCGTGGGGGTGCGGGCCAGTATCCAGCCAGTGCGCCCTGACGGGTTGCCGACAACAGCGAGATCGTATTCAGGCGTCAGGTACAGCACCCAGTAGTCCCCACGTGCAAAAGGTAGCCAGGGGGTGAACGTCACGCTGAGCTTGCCAGGGCCTTCGACACGCGCGATCCCATTTGCGATATCTACCGAACCGTCCAAAGTCCCTTCACGGCACGTGTTGCGTACGCTGATCTGACCATCCGGACGCAGGGCGTATTCGGCAGTGACCCCAACGCACCCCTCTTCGAACCAGTTTGGATAACGGGCGATTTCATACCAGAGCCCCAGATAACGGTTCGCATCAAGCTGCGCGACTGAGGTGATTGGCGCATTGCGGTCCCGCTGCACAGTCCCGCAGGCTGTGAGAACCAAAAGGCTTGCCAGAAGAAGGGGTCGGATCATTTGGGTACCTCGCACCGCTGGAGTTGAGACTGGACGCCGGTTTCATCAAATATGTGTAGCTTGTCTTCCGCATCAATCACCCAAAGCTCATTGAACTTTTCGATAAACCCCATGTCCAGGCACGTCAGGGCGGCATTCCACGCGCGTCCGGGCATGACTTCGAGCGTGATGAAGTCGCAGGACCATTCATGAGCGAAGAGCTCTGTTTCGAAAATCTCAAGCGGGCGATCTTCCGCAAGTGTGCCGGCCACGGCGCAATTGGCAGCATCGATGCCCCAGTGACCAACATAGGCGCTGTCACCCGCTATCACGCGGGTCGCGGTAAGCAGGCTCAGGACAAGCGTGTTGCGGATCATGAACGGGTCCATACGGTGGAACGACTCTGTGCCTGAACGCTAGGCGAAGGCGAGCACAATCAACAGCACAGAAACGACCAATAATGCGACACCCAGGCCTTCGCGCGTGGTGGTGCTTTCCTTGAAGATCAGCCAAGACGCGAGAAAGGAGAAGACCAACTCGATCTGGCCGAGCGCTTTGACATAGGCCGCGTTCTGCAAGGTGAAGGCGGTAAACCATCCCAATGAGCCCAGCATCGAGGTCAGTCCGACAAGTGACGACACGCGCCAGGACCGGATCACACGGGTCACCTCACCGCGTTCGCGAAGCGCAAGCCAAGAGGCGAGGGCAAGGGTTTGTGCCGCTGTCACAACAGCAAGTGTCATGGAGGCACGCAGGAAAACGTCATCGCTGGGCAGGCTCAGCGAGGCAGCGCGATAGCCCACGGCGGAAACCCCAAAAAGTGCCCCGGATGCAATGCCAAGTCCGGCTGCACGATTGAAAAATCGGGTCCAGCCCGTGGGGGTGTCTTCGGTTTTTGGGGGGTCGGACAGCAAAAGGACACCTGCAAAACCGATGGCGATGGCAACGAGGCCGTTGAAGCTGACGGTTTCCCCCAGAACGATCAGTCCCACCAGCGCTGTCAGCATCACTTCGGTTTTCTTAAACGTGATCCCGATGGCAAAGCTGCGATGCGCAAACAGCGCTACAACGCACATGGTGGCGAGTATTTGTGCAAGTCCGCCTGTCAGGGCCGCGAACCAGAAGCGGAGGTTTGTGCCCGGAAGATCAAGATCCCGCAAAGTCGAGTAGATCACGACAATCAGGGCGACCAGTGGGAAAGAAAAGAGAAAGCGCGAGAGTGTCGCGCCACCCGTGGAGAGCTCGGTTGTCTTGAGGTGGCGTTGCAGCATGAAACGCAGGTTCTGCGCGAAGGCGGCAAAGATCGTGATCGGGATCCAGAGCGGCACGAGTGGGCACCTTAAAGGTTCAGGAAAGCGGTAAGAGCTTCCAAGAATGGCGTGGGTGCCTCGGCATGCAGCCAATGGCCAACACTAGGAATGACATGGTGCCGGGCATTCGGGAGATGCGTGTCAAAAAGCGGGCGGTGCGCTTCCGTGACATACTCCGAGGCGCCTCCCGAGAGGATTAGCGTATCCGCGTTATAAGTCCCTTGTGTGCCGGGCCAGCCGATGATCTTTGGCATCTCGGCGCGCAAGACCGGCAGGTTGAGCTTCCAGCTGGGTGGGTCTGCGCGCATATCTAAGGATTGCAGCAAGAACGCGCGAACGCCTGCTTCAGGAATTGACGCCGCAAGGGCACCATCTGCGTCCCGCCGGGTCTTCAACGTTGTGACATCAAGCGCTGCCATGGCATCGATCAGCGGCGTCTGCGTGTGCGTGTAGGTGACGGGTGCGATATCCGCGACGACCAGTTTCGCAACAAGTTCGGGGCGCGTGAGGGCGAGCTGCATCGCGGCTTTGCCACCCATCGAATGGCCGATGACCTGGGCTTTGCCGCCATGGGCCCGAATGACTTCAGCCAGATCGTCTGCCATATCTGCGTAGCTGTTGGTCGCCGCACGAAAGCTATCCCCATGATTGCGCATATCCACTGCCAGCACTTGACGCGTGGCGCTCAGTTTTTTCGCGATCACGCCCCAGTTTCGTGCAGATCCGAAAAGACCATGAACGATCAAAGCGGGTGTTTGGCCATCGGGGCCTGGATAGGAAACCGTATTCAGCATGGTCCCGTGCCTAGCGTGCGATCGTTTGCGAGACCAGAGCGATTGTCGCGCATCGCACAGATCGCTAGGGTCCAGATATGGAAAGTATGCGGTTCGACCCTGCCCTCATGAAATCGCTGGACAACCTGGCGTTTCTGATGCGTGAGCGCATGCTTGTGGGAGGAATTTCCGTCGAAAAGACGCTTTCGAACGCTCATCCTGAACTGCCTCCTAAATTTCAGGCTGAGGTGGTTGTGATCCTGGATGCGCTGCACATGGCCACCCATCCACAACTGGCCAAACAGGTGGACCAGAAGCGCGTGGAAAGAGCGGTGGAAATCCTGACAAAGCGTATTCAGCGCATGAATCGCTGGCGAGATCGACAGCGCAAGGTACTAGATGTCAGCGTGAATGTCGTTTGGAACCTGATACTTCTGGTCATTGTCCTCACATTCCTACTGCTATTGTTGGGTCTTGTATGATCGCACCTTGGGTACACACTGATAAAGAGCTTTGGATATGCGCAGCACAAGAATGATAACCGCGGTCGAAGTGCATGCGGAAGGTGAGGTCGGGCGTGTCATCACGGGCGGTATGCCCCGACTGAAAGGCAACTCGGTCTTTGAAATGATGCAGGACATGGCGCAAAACCATGACGATATCCGTACTCTGATGCTGCAAGAGCCCCGCGGTAATCCGGCGATTTGCTGCAATGCTTTGGTTCCGCCCTGCGATCCGCGCGCAGATGCCGGGGTAATTATCATGGAGCAGACTGAATACCCGCCGATGTCGGGAAGCAATGTGATCTGCACGACGACCGTTCTTCTGGAAACCGGCATCTTACCGATGGAAGAACCGGTCACCAAGCTAACGCTGGAGGTGCCCGCAGGCTTGATCGAGGTTTCGGCAACCTGCAAGGAAGGTAAAGTCGAACGGGTGGAGTTCCTGAACGTCCCAGCCTTTGCCATGCATCTGGATGTCACGCTTGATGTGCCGGGTTTTGGGACCATTCAGGCAGATATAGCCTGGGGTGGGATGTTTTTCGTTCTCGCAGAGGCGTCTCAGTTCGGGATTGATCCGGTCGCGGCGGAAGGGGCTGCGATTGTCCGAGCCTGTGAGGCCATGCGCGCGGCTGCGGTGGCGCAATACCCTGTCACCCATCCCGAAAACCCCGAGATCGTCGGGCCCACAATTTCAGGGCTGTTTGCGGACCCAGTGGATCCAGAAACCGATGGGCGCGGAGCCATCGTTGTCTCGTCGGGCGCGTTTGATCCAGCCAAGGCGGGGGTAATCTCCGGTGCGCTTGATCGGTCGCCTTGCGGAACAGGGACTTGTGCGAAAATGGCGTTGCGACATGCGAGGGGACTGCTGGCCGAGGGCCAGGCTTATGTAAACGCCGGGCCAGTGGGCACGACCTTCACCGGGCGGATCGAAGAGATCACGGAAGTTGGTCCATACCCGGCCATCATTCCCAGCTTGTCCGGGCAAGCGTGGATCACTGGAGTATCGCAATACATGCTTGATCCCAGCGATCCGTTTCAGAGCGGTTTCACCGTGGGAGACATCTGGGGCTAAAATTCAGGTCGGGGCGAGGACCCCCATTTGTCGTGCCGCGAGGTGTCTTCGAAGGGCTGGTTTGTCCAGCGACCGACACTACCGTGTTGTTCCACCTACAATAGTAAAACGCCGCCCCAATGGAACGGCGCTTTGTTCTAAATCAGTTTGTGATCAGAGGTTGGGATAGAGAGGGAACCGCGCGCAAAGCTCGGCCACTTCGGCCTTCACCTTGGCCTCAACCGCGGCGTTGCCTTCTTCACCATTGGCGGCAAGACCGTCGACCACTTCAACAATCCAATCCGCAATCTGACGGAATTCCGGTGTACCAAACCCGCGCGTGGTGCCAGCAGGCGAGCCTAGACGGATGCCGCTGGTAACCGTGGGTTTTTCATCATCGAACGGGATACCGTTCTTGTTGGTGGTGATATGGGCGCGTCCAAGCGCTTTCTCAGTCGCGTTGCCTTTCACGCCCTTGGGCCGCAGATCGACTAGCAAAACATGCGTATCGGTACCGCCGGTGACGGTGTCCAACCCACCCTTGATCAACTGGTCGCTCATGGCCTGCGCATTTTCGATCACGGCCTTGATGTAGTCTTTGAACTCGGGACGCAGCGCCTCGCCAAAGGCAACGGCCTTGCCTGCGATCACATGCATCAGCGGGCCACCCTGAATACCCGGGAAGATCGCCGAGTTCACCTTTTTTGCGATCGCTTCGTCATTTGTCAGGATCATGCCGCCGCGTGGACCGCGCAGTGTTTTGTGAGTGGTTGTGGTGGCGACATGCGCGTGTGGGAACGGGCTGGGGTGTTCACCCGCCGCAACAAGTCCCGCAAAATGTGCCATGTCCACGTGAAGGTATGCACCAACCATATCGGCGATTTCGCGCATGCGAGCAAAATCGATCTGGCGCGGAATGGCGGAGCCGCCGGCAATCAGCAGCTTTGGTTTATGTTCCTTTGCCAAGGTTTCAACCTGATCGTAATCAAGCAGGCTGTCTTTGCGACGCACACCGTACTGCACCGCGTTGAACCATTTGCCAGACTGGTTCGGTCGTGCGCCGTGGGTCAGGTGGCCACCCGCATCGAGGCTCATGCCCAGAATGGTGTCACCGGGCTGCAGCAGCGCCTGAAACACTCCTTGGTTTGCCTGACTGCCCGAGTTGGGCTGCACGTTGGCAAAGTCACAGCCAAAAAGCTGCTTTGCCCGGTCAATGGCAAGGTTTTCGGCGATGTCGACATACTGACATCCACCGTAATAGCGACGCCCCGGATACCCTTCCGCGTATTTATTTGTCATTACGCCGCCCTGTGCTTCCATTACAGCAGCAGAGACGATGTTTTCAGATGCGATCAGTTCGATCTCATCGCGCTGGCGGCCCAGCTCGGACTGCATTGCCGCAAAAATCTCGGGGTCGCTTTCGGAAATCTTGTCTGTGAAGAAACCGGAAAAGCGGGTCTTGGGCGCGTTCATGGGGCCAATCTCCTATCGATGGCGATGGTCGAGTTTGCGCGCGGTTTAATCTAAAAAGAAGCCTTCCAAAAGGTTCGAAAACGGCATGATGATTATGAGTCTGGTCATCACATTCCTTTTTTTGGCGTCTTGTGTTTCGTTTGTGCGCCAGTGCAGAGTTCTGAAGAAACATTTTCGATAGGCAGGATCCCCAATGCCAATCAGAGATCAGATTGCTTTTCTGGCGTCTCCTGTCGCGATTGCACAGGATGCGTTGCGGGCTTTGACGGCGCGGTACGGTCAGTGCGCACCACAAGAGTCGAATGTGATCGTCGCACTTGGGGGCGATGGGTTTATGCTACAGACCCTGCATGCGACGCAGGCGCTTCCCGCACCGGTCTACGGCATGAACTGCGGCACAATTGGGTTCTTGATGAATGAATACGCCGAAACCGGGCTGACCGCCCGGCTTGATGCGGCGGAACAAGAGGTTATCAATCCACTGCGGATGCGCGCGATCACCAAGAATGGCACGTCTCACGAAGCCTTGGCCATCAATGAGGTGTCGTTGTTGCGTGAAGGTCCTCAGGCCGCAAAATTGCGGATCTCTGTCGATGGTAAGGAACGCATGGCAGAGTTGGTTTGCGATGGCGCGCTTGTGTCCACGCCAGCAGGGTCCACCGCGTATAACTATTCCGCCCACGGGCCAATCCTGCCGATCGGATCTGATGTGCTAGCGCTGACAGCAATGTCTGCGTTTCGACCTCGGCGTTGGCGCGGGGCATTGTTGCCCAAGATTGCCAAGGTGCGATTTGACGTCTTGCAGCCAAAGAAACGCCCCGTAATGGCAGAAGCGGACTCAAACTCAGTTCGAGATGTGATTTCCGTCGAGATCGAAAGCGATCCGAATATTCAGCACCGGATCCTGTTCGATCCGGGACACGGGCTGGAAGAGCGCCTGATCAGCGAGCAGTTCACCTAGTCGAGCGGGGCGTGCAAGCGCGTTTCAGCCGTGATGATGCCACCTCGATTGCCGATCTCGATACTTCCGTAGCGCTGGGCGAAATTTGGCGGCAAGGGGCGGTCACCCGGCAGGGAAAGCCAAAGACGCAGAAGGTGGCGACGGTCTTCTGGTTCTGGCCAGTCGATGAAGCTTGTGCGGTCATGTAACTGATTATGGTTGTAAACGAATTGCATGTCCCCGGGGACAAGCTGCATCTCAAAATGCAAGCTGGGGTCATTTGCCAAGGCATCAAACATATCGAGCGCTTCTACATGGGCAGGGCTCAGTTGCATTGCATCCGCAAAGCGTTGGGCACTATCGATATATTGTCTCTGATAGAAAACCGTCAGGTGACCTTTGTGCCAACTGAGCGGGGAGATCGTCATGAAGGGTTTTTCGCCTTCCGGAACCTCGCCACGTCGGTCGGTCGCTATGGGATCGAACAACAGCTTAAGAAGATCTGGCCGTTCTGCACGCATGCGATTGTAGATCGAAAGCGCTGAGACCAGCAGGGACATCCCACCTTCTTTCGCGGCTTTCAGGCATAGCAGTCCGACAACATCTGCGCTGTCTGTATGGAATGTCTGGCGTGCACTGGTTTGATAGATTCGCGTTTTGGGATCATCCGGCTTGGCGCCGATGTCGCGGACATGACCCAGAATATGTCCCGCGGCGTTCTGCGAACGTGCCGGACCCAGATGTGCCCCGATGCCACAAAAAATCGTTGCTGCGGTTTTGGTATCATAGCGCTCGACTGGAAGGCCGCGGATAACTTCCACCCCGACGCCGTTCAAAAGGTTTCCTGACAAGCGGCTAATATGCTCTGAGAACACAGATAATGGAAAATCCTCAGCCGTGATCTCGCCCACGTCTTTGTTCAAATTTGCGAAATGGGCGGCAGCATTTTCGAGGTCTACGATTTCGGCTTCGCTAAGTGCATAAAGCCAGTGGTCGGGCGCATTGCGCATGACATTCCCAGTCCATGCGGCGGGTGTATCAAAACGCTCTGGCAGTGTTGATAGGTCGATCATATCGAGACACTGCTTTTAGCCTAAGGCTTTGTCCAGTTCTCTCGTTTCCGATAAATTGTGGACGGCGACAGATCCAGCACGCGTGCTGCTTTTGGGATTGAGCCACCATGCTGTGCAATCGTTTCTTCGATCACCAATTGCTCGATCTCGGCCATGGTTAAGCCCACCAATCCATTCAAGGTCACAGTGGGTTTTGAGCCTTCCATGTCATATTGAACCGGAGCAGCTGCGACGGCTTCGCCATGATGCATGATTTCGAGCGGTAACATGGCACTCGTGACCATCGGGCCATCATTCAGAACCACGATGTTGCGTAGCACATTCAGCAACTGCCGCACATTCCCGGGCCATGGCAGTGTGCGGAAGAGCGCCTGCACATCAGGCGAAAGATCTACGAAATTGCGGCCTTCCTCCTCACTAAAGCGCAAGAGTGCTTCTCGAGCGATTTGGACAACGTCCTCTCCGCGTTCTCGTAGTGGAGGCAGATCGATCGGCACAACTTGCAATCTGAAGTACAGGTCTTCGCGAAACCGTCCTTTGCGCACTTCCTCTAGCGGATTGCGATTGGTCGCACAGATGATCCGCACATTGACCTTACGCGGGCGCGGCGCCCCCACGGGCTGAATTGTCGAGGTCTGAAGGAAACGCAACAACTTGGTTTGCAAGTTGAGGTCCATTTCGCAAATCTCATCGAGAAAGAGAGTTCCACCATCTGCGGAGGCCGCGGCGCCAGGTTTGTCCTGAATTGCACCCGTAAATGACCCTTTTAGATGTCCAAACACTTCAGATTCCAAAAGGTCGGCTGGGATCGCGCCACAATTAAGCGGGATAAATGGTTTTGACGCGCGATTTGAGGCGTCGTGAACCGCCTGGGCACAAACTTCTTTCCCGGTTCCAGATTCCCCGGTGATAAATACGGTGGCCATGGACCTGCTGACCGACACGATGCGCTGGTAAATATCCTGCATCGGCTTGGAATTTCCGGTGAAGCCATCAAGGGCCTTGCTTTCCAAGAGAACCGGTGGTGCGACCGTGCCGGGAGCGTAGTCTGCCAAGGCGTTTCCAACAGCAGAAAGGAACCGGGTTTCGTCAAAAGGCTTCACCAAAAATTCGTAAGCGCCGAGGCGCATTGCATCGACCGCCTTATTGATTGACCCGTTTGCGGTGACGACTACTACGCGGGTTTCCGGCTGGTCCGATAGCATTTCCTGCATCAAATCCAGTCCATCGCGATCGGGCAGCATCAAATCGAGGATCACAACAGGGGGGCGGAGACGTCTGAACATCCGCGCGCCTTGTGTCGCATCCGACGCGCTTTGCACCCTGTGCCCGCCGTTTCTCAGGACACTTGCGTAAACAAGCTGAAGACTCGGTGTGTCTTCGATCAGAAGAAGTTCTTGGGTGGTCATTTCTTGACGTTTATCGCCTCTTGTTTGGCGGCAAGCTTCAGAATGACCGCTTGCACCATGGAGGTCGTTTCTCGGCAAAGGGACTGGACCAGTGCGGCATCATCCTGATGGGCCGCGGCGTTCAGCGAGGTGGCGAGGTGGTGCAGAGGAATTGCACCGATTGCACCTGACAGAGAAATTAATACGTGCGTTTCCGCTCTTATCGCGTTGCTATCCTTGATAGGGCCTGCGCTTTCCAACCCGTCCTTGACGTTGGTCAGGTCGGACTTCAATCGGTTCAGAAGTTCATTTGACGTGTCAGGGCCAGCAATTCCGAGGAGTTCGTTTATGCGGGTGCAGTCGAGGAGTGGTGTGTCCAGACTGGGAGGCGGAACATTTTTTGAATGCGGACCGATAGAGGTGGGTCTATCGAGATGTTCGCGGATCGCGCGCCCAAAGGTTTCGATACTCATGATGGGTTTGGCTATGATGCCATCCGCCCCGGCCGCATAGATCGCGTCGCGATTGGATTTCAACACGTAGGCCGTCAGTGCAACCAAAGGCATGTTTGCTTCGCGGCCAGGGCCTGAACGGACTGCTCGGATTGTGTCGATCCCATTCAGTCGAGGCATTTCGATATCTATCAAGGCAAGATCGAAAGCTTCCCGTTCCAGCCAGTTCAGCGCCTCAACACCATCTGGTGCAACCTCGAATTCTGCACCGAGCGTATCGAGCATTTGGGATGTCAGAAGTTGGTTGGTCTCATTGTCTTCAGCAACAAGGATCTTTGCACCCTGCAAGTCGGGGAGGCCTTCATCCGTATCTCCAGCCATCTGTGGTGGTTTCCAGGCATCGCGAGGTAGGATTAGGCTGACGACAGCGCCGCCGGGCTTGGCATTTGACACACATAGACGCCCCCCGATCTTATCAGCCAGGTCCTTGGCAATGTGCAAACCTAGTCCAGTTCCTGGTTTGCTGGCGCCTTCGGGTCGTCCTGCAAATTCGAAGAGTTTTGCAAAGGCGTCATCAGAAAACCCAGGACCATCATCGCTGATCCGTACGAGAAGTTCGTCATCTTTGAGAAGGCTGACTTCCAATTGGACACCGATCTGTCCAGCGTATTTGATCGCATTTCCCAACAGATTGCTGAGAATTCGGTCAAGTGCCATTCGATCGACGTGGATCACACGCGGTAAGTCTCGTGCGAGCTTGATATCGAGACTGAGTTTGTTTGCAGTCGCCCGACCGGACCATCGCATCTCAAGATCATGCATAAATCGTTCGAGGTTCAGATTGGGAAACCCCGAGCCTTCAACAATCCTCTGGGCATCATACAAGTCGCTCAGGATTTCTTCCAAAAGCCTTGCCAGAACTTCACCAGAGCTTCTGACCCGATCAATCTGCGTGCGCAACTCTGGTGTGAGACCGGCAGGATCGATTAAGCGCAATCCGCCAAGTACATCGGACATTGCCGCGCGCAGATCGTGATTGAGCATAGAGACACGGGCATCGTTTGCGCTTGGAGTACGGTCCCCCAAGTCGCTTTCAGCCCGATCAAGCGCCTGACCCCCGTGGGCATCGTCCAAGGCGCTATTCTTTGGCGTCACATTAACGGGTCAATCTCGCGTTTTTGGTTGAGTTTTGCACGTCTAGCTTAACGAACATTCCGTTAAAACCTATCCAAAAGGTCAAGTCTAAGCATGTTTTGGATATCCCAATGTTGCCAGTGAAACGCGTATTTCATCCAGGATGATCGGGTCATCGATGGTCGCAGGCATTTTGTAGTCCTGTCCGTCTGCGATTTTGGCCATGATCCCTCGCAGGATTTTGCCGGATCGGGTTTTGGGCAGGCGCTCAACCACGACCGCCTGTTTGAAGGCCGCAACCGGGCCGATCTTGTCGCGAACCAGTTTTACACAGTCCGACACAACCGTTTCCGGATCGCTGGTGGTTCCCTTGTTGAGACATAGAAAACCCATTGGGAGCTGACCTTTCAAGGTGTCGGCGGCCCCGATAACGGCACATTCGGCCACGTCCGGATGGCTTGCAAGAACCTCTTCCATGGCACCCGTCGACAAACGGTGCCCCGCAACATTAATCACATCATCGGTTCGCGCCATGATGTAGAGATAGCCGTCTTCGTCTTTGTAGCCTGCGTCGCCTGTCTCGTAGTAACCGGGAAAGGTGTTGAGGTAGGATTTCCGGAAGCGGTCCTCGGCATTCCAAAGTGTTGGTAAGGTCGCTGGCGGAAGGGGCAGTTTCACAGCTATGGCCCCCAGCTCGCCCGCGGGCATTTCGTGGCCGCCTTCATCCAGGATCTGAACATCGTAGCCGGGCATCGATACGGACGGTGATCCGATCTTTACGGGCAATTTTTCAATCCCGAGCGGGTTTGCAGCGATCGCCCAGGAGGTCTCGGTTTGCCACCAGTGGTCAATCACGGGCACGCCCAGTTTGGCCTGTGCCCATTCGATTGTGTCGGGGTCTGCGCGTTCACCTGCTAAAAACAGGGACTCCAGCGATGAGATGTCGTAGTCGGCGATCAAGGCACCTTCTGGATCGTCTCGCTTGATTGCACGAAATGCCGTGGGCGCCGTGAACAGGCATTTGACATTGTGATCCTGAATGACACGCCAGAACGTGCCGGCGTCGGGCGTGCCAACAGGTTTGCCCTCGAAGACGATGGTGGTGTTTCCGTGGATCAGAGGCGCGTAACAAATATAGCTGTGACCCACGACCCAGCCTACATCTGATGCCGCCCAAAACACATCGCCCGGATCAGAATCGTAGATAGCTTTCATGGACCAATTCAGCGCTACGAGATGCCCACCAGTATGGCGCACAACGCCCTTAGGGGCGCCTGTGGTACCCGAGGTGTAGAGAATGTAGGCTGGGTGATTGCCTTCGACCGGAACGCAATCGGCAGGCTCGACACCTGCCTGGAATTCAAACCAGTCAAAGTCGCGCCCGTTTTCGAGTGCTGCAACTTCCTGTTCCCGCTGAAGCATGACGCAGAAATCGGGCTTGTGGTCGGCGAGTTCAAAGGCGCCATCGAGCAGGGGTTTGTATTGCACGACGCGGCCCGGCTCGATGCCACATGAGGCGGCAATGATGCATTTGGGTGTTGCGTCATCGATGCGAACTGCGAGCTCATTTGCCGCGAAACCACCAAAGACCACCGAATGGATCGCGCCAAGACGGGCGCAGGCGAGCATCGCCTCGAGTGCTTCGGGCACCATCGGCATGTAAATAATGACACGATCCCCTTTTTCGATGCCTTTTGTGCGCAGCGCGCCCGCCAGACTGGCAACCCGGTCCTTGAGTTCGCCATAGGTGATCTTGTGCACCGAGTTCGTCACCGGACTATCGTGAATAATCGCTATGCGGTCCCCGTTACCGGCCTCGACATGTCGATCAACGGCATTCCAGCAGCCGTTTACCTGACCGTCGGAGAACCATTCGTAGAGCGGAGCATTTTCATCAAAAAGTGCTTTTGAGGGGGACTTAATCCAGTCAATTGCCTGCGCTTGTTCCATCCAGAATGCATCCGGGTCGGACTCCCACGCCTTGTAAATCTCATCATAGCTCATGGTCGATCTCCTCGGTACTCCGCGCAAGTTCCTACCGTTTGCGGGGGGACGGGGGCAATATGCTATCAGCGTCGCAGTTTTGCGCTAACAGATCTTATGCATACAGCAAAAGAAAGGGTATGAGCCGCCAAGGCGAGCGATGTATTTTTAATGTGCCCGGGATTAACCGTAATGCGATACCGGAGTTCCGGCCAGCGCGCTTATGTTGAGCAACCCACGCGCAGTTATCGACGGGGTGACGATATGAGCCTTATTGCCCATACCCATCAAGATCGGGCCAACCTCTAGGCCATTGCCACGCATCTTCAGCATGTTACGGGCAGCTCCCGCAGCATCCGTATTTGCGAAGATCAGAACATTAGCAGGTCCCTGTAGGCGTGAGCATGGTAGAAAACGTTCGCGCAATTTTGCATCAAGCGCGCTGTCCACATGCATTTCGCCCTCATAGGCGAAATCCACGCCAGCCTGATCTAGCAACTCCAGCGCCCCTCGGGCGACGCGGCCTGAAGGACTGTCCAGATTTCCAAACTGCGATCCGGAACAGAGTGCCACCTTTGGTTCCAGTCCGAAACGACGCACATGGCGTGCGGCGCCAATCACCGTTTCCATCACCTGCTCGGGAGTAGGTTGGGCGTGAATATGTGTGTCGGCGATAAAGAGCGGCCCCTCTTCATGCACCATCAAGGACAAAGCGCCGACCGGGTGAAGCTCACTGGATCCCAGCACCTGTTGTACGTAGTTGAGGTGCCACAGATATTGTCCAAAGGTTCCGCAGACCATGCTGTCTGCCTCGCCGCGATGAACCATCACGGCGGCAATGGCTGTCGTATTGGTGCGCATGATCGCGCGGGCAAGGTCAGGCGCTACACCCCGGCGCGCCATGATCGAATGGTAGGTTTCCCAGTAGGTGCGGTAGCGCGGGTCATTCTCTGGGTTGACCAGTTCAAAATCGCGACCCGGACGAACAGGCAGGCCTGCGCGTTCTGCACGGGCTTCGATAACCTCGGGACGGCCTATGAGAATGGGCACGTCCGTGGTTTCTTCCAAAAGCGTGGTCGCTGCACGCAGCACGCGTTCGTCTTCGCCTTCGGCAAACACAATCCGACGTTCGACAGTTGCGGCGGCTTCAAAAACAGGTCGCATAATCAGGGCTGAGCGGAAGACCGACCCGTCAAGCTTGGCCTTGTAGGTGTCGAGGTCTTGCAGTGGTCGTGTCGCAACGCCTGTTTCCATGGCAGCTTTTGCAACCGCACTGGCTACGACACCCATCAGGCGCGGGTCGAAGGGTTTGGGGATTAGATACTCCGCACCAAAAGTCATCTGTTCGCCCTGATACGCAGCGGCGGCTTCAGCAGAAGAGGTCGCGCGGGCCAGTTCGGCAATGCCGTCGATGCAGGCCAGCTTCATATCGTCATTGATCTCGGTCGCGCCGACATCAAGTGCCCCACGGAAGATGAATGGGAAACAAAGGACGTTGTTGACCTGGTTGGGGTAGTCGGTGCGACCCGTTGCGACGATGGCATTCGGGGCCACTTCCTTGACCAGTTCAGGTAAGATTTCGGGGGTTGGGTTGGCCAACGCAAAGATGATCGGAGGATTCGACATCTTGCGAACCATGTCTTGGGTCAGCACGCCCGGGCCAGAGAGACCCAGAAAAAGATCAGCATCGTCGATTACATCAGTAAGCGTGCGCAGGTCGCTTTTCTGCGCATAGGCCGCTTTCTGCGGGTTCATGTCTTCGGTTCTGCCCTCGTAGACAAGCCCGTGGATATCGCAGAGCCAAACATTCTCACGCTTCACGCCCAGCTTGAGCAACATGTTCAGACAGGCAATCCCGGCGGCGCCACCGCCCGTAGAGACCACCTTGATCTCTTCGAAGGTCTTGCCGGCAACACGCAGGGCGTTCGTGGCTGCTGCGCCAACCACAATAGCGGTGCCATGTTGGTCGTCATGGAAGACGGGAATGCCCATACGCTCGCGGCAGATCTTTTCAACGATGAAGCAGTCGGGGGCCTTGATGTCTTCGAGATTAATCGCGCCGAACGTAGGTTCGAGCGCACAAACGATCTCGGCGAGCTTTTCGGGGTCCTTTTCATTCAGCTCGATGTCGAAGCAATCGATATTGGCGAATTTCTTGAAGAGAACGGCCTTGCCTTCCATGACGGGTTTAGAGGCAAGCCCGCCGATATTTCCAAGACCCAGAACGGCGGTGCCGTTTGAAACCACGGCAACAAGATTGCCACGCCCGGTATAGCGCGCGGCTGTTGAGGGATCGGACTTAATCTCAAGACAGGCTTCTGCAACGCCCGGAGAGTACGCGCGAGCCAGGTCCACTTGATTGGCGAGAGGCTTTGTTGCACGAACTTCCAGCTTCCCCGGACGCGGATGCTCGTGATAATCGAGTGCGGCCTGACGCGCGTTGACGCTTTTCGTTTCGGACATTTTAGGACCCTTCCAGAGAATTAGTTTAGCCTTAAACTAACCATTTCTTGGGTGAAAGGGGTGCCAGCCTGCGGGAGATGCTTGCAAATTGTCGCAAGGGCTTTCAGTCTTGCCCGTGGAGGTCCCTGAATGTCTGATCCTGAAACAGAAATCCGCGCTGAAATTCGACTGCCAACGTCCGAATTGCGAGATGATTTGCCCTTCTTCACCAGAACCTTGGGGATGCGGCTGGACATGATTTATCCCGCTGATGACCCGCAAGTTGCGGTGTTCTCGGGACACGGGGTGCGTCTGCGGATCGAAAAGGGTGCAAGCGAGCCCGCAGGGACCTTGCGTTTGCTATGCGACGACCCCGATGCGATCGCTGAAGGTGCACGAAGACTGACCGCGCCTAATGGTACGAAGGTCGAGATAGATGTGCTGAACCCGCCGCTTGTGCTTCCGGAAACTGATCATGCGTTTGTTGTGCGTCGTCTCGCGGATCAAGCGCCATGGGTGATCGGACGAGCCGGGATGCAATACCGCGATCTGATCCCATCGCGCCTTGGAGGTTCTATTATTGCGAGCCATATTCGCATCCCCGATGGTGGGCCTGTCCCCGATATGGTGCATTTCCACAAGGTTGGGTTTCAACTTATCTTCTGCATCGCGGGATGGGTGGATGTGGTCTACGAGGACCAGGGACCTCCGATAAGGTTGACCGCTGGCGATTGCTTCATTCAGCCCCCCGAAATCCGGCATCGTGTTTTGGAGGCAAGCGATGGAATTGAAGTTATTGAGATTGGTGTGCCTGCTGAACATGTCACCGAGATTGATCACGACATGGAATTGCCCACCCCGCATTTGCGACCAGACCGCGAATGGCAGGGGCAGAAATTTGTTTACAATACTGTTGAAGGCGCCGTTTGGCGTCCTTTCCGTATCCCGGGCTTTGTGTGCCGCGACACAACGATTGAGACAAACACCAAAGGGGTCGCGGGGGTCGAGGTTGTCCGGCCAGATGGTGAAGCCCCCTGGACGACGCATTCAGGCGATATCCTTTTTACCTTCGTGATGTCAGGCAAGATGACATTGGAAGGAGAGGGTAAGTCCCCTTTTGCCCTGGAGCAGGGGGATGCCTTTGTGATCCCGCCTGGCGTGGCGACGCGATATAGCGATCCGTCTGATGATCTGGAGTTGCTCGAAGTGGCGCTGCCAGCACCTGTTGAAACCACGATCGTTGACGCGCCTGCGTGATCTCTTGCGCCTCGGTGCGATTTGGCGGCACCATGCCCGATAAAATGGAGGGCGTTCATGAGACTGTCTGACGCGGCGCGCGCGGTCGCTGCCAATGCGTATGCACCGTATTCTAAATTTCACGTTGGCGCTGCGATCCGCACCAAAGCCGGGACCGTCTATTCGGGCTGTAATGTCGAAAACGTCGCCTACCCGGAAGGCACCTGCGCAGAGGCAGGCGCTATCGCCGCAATGGCCGCTGCGGGCGAACGAGAGATTACAGAAGTCTATGTGGTCGCAACCGGGCCCTCACCGGTGCCTCCTTGCGGCGGGTGTCGTCAGAAACTGGCAGAGTTTGCCGCTGGCGATGTGAAGGTCACAATGGCGACAATGGAAGGCGATGAAATGGTCATGACGGTGGCCGAATTGCTGCCGGGTGCCTTCACACAGGCGCATATGGACTGATGGACGCGCGCACAATCATTGCCAAGATTCGTGACAACGAAACGCCGACAAACGAAGAACTGTTCTGGTTTGCCAATGGCTTGGCATCAGGTGACGTGACAGACGCACAAGCTGGGGCATTTGCCATGTCTGTTGTCTTGAATGGTCTTGGTGATGCCGGCCGTGTGGCTTTGACCAAGGGGATGCGTGACAGCGGCGATATCATGCACTGGGACCTCGATCAGCCCGTGGTGGACAAGCATTCCACGGGTGGGGTTGGTGACACGGTTTCTTTGTTGCTGGCGCCTGCGCTTGCTGCTTGCGATGTCTATGTGCCGATGGTGTCCGGGCGCGGCTTGGGCCACACCGGCGGGACCCTGGATAAGCTTGACGCAATTGATGGCTATCGCAGCGAAGTAAACGCTGCGACTTTCCGCAAGGTGGTTAAAGACACCGGAGCCTGCATTGCGGGAGCAACGGGTAAGATCGCGCCAGCTGACAAACGGCTTTATCTGGTGCGTGACGTGACCTCGACGGTCGAAAGCGTCGATTTGATCACGGCGTCTATTCTTTCAAAAAAGCTCAGCGCGGGTCTTGAGGCTTTGGTAATGGACGTCAAATGCGGGTCAGGCGCCTTCATGAAGACACCAGAGGACGCGCGAACTTTGGCAAAAGCCTTGGTGGAAACCGGGAACGGAGCGGGGTGCAAGACCTGTGCCTTGATCACCGATATGTCCCAACCACTTGCTCCGGTTGCGGGCAATGCTTTGGAGGTGGCCGAGGTTCTGCGGTGTTTGCGCGGGGAAGGAACTGCGCAACGGATGGTTGAGGTCACCTGCGATCTTGGAGGCGCGTTGCTGGCGCTGATCGGTGTGGCAAAAGACGAAGCAGAAGGACGGAGCAAGATCGCAGAGACATTGGCTGCCGGTCATGCTGCCGAGCGGTTCGGCAGGATGGTGTCTGCCATGGGAGGCCCATCTGACGTGATCGAAAATGGCCTTGCGCGGCTACCAGAAGCGCCAGTGGTGGTCGAAGTTCTGGCTGGAACCGCTGGGGTTGTGCAGTCGATTGACACCGAAGCCCTTGGGGAAATTGTTGTGCATTTGGGCGGCGGGCGCTTGCGCGAGGATGACAAGTTGGACTTGTCAGTGGGTCTAACGGATTTGCAGGGTATTGGTGCGTCGCTTGACGCCCTTACGCCGCTCGCGCGCATTCACGCGGCCACAGAAGACGCAGCGGATGCAGCCGTCGAGACGCTGCGAGGTGCCTATCAAATCGGAGATAGCTTTACTTCATCGCCGTTGGTTCTGGAGCGTATCGGATGAGCCGAGCGTTTTTGATCGTATTGGATTCGGTTGGGTGTGGCGGTGCACCTGATGCAGACCAGTTTTTCAATGGCGACGTGCCAGATACCGGGGCGAACACGCTTGGCCATATCGCGCAAGCTTGCGCGGATGGTCGTGCTGAGGATGGACGCAGTGGACCATTGAACATGTCAAACCTTGCTGCACTTGGGCTTGGGGCTGCCGTGCAGCTGGGCGGAGGCGAACCTGCACCGGGACTACAGGCCGAGCCGACCGGCCTTTGGGGCGCGGCGACCGAAGTGTCGCCCGGGAAGGATACCCCGTCAGGTCATTGGGAAATCGCTGGCGTCCCGGTGCCCTGGGACTGGACTTATTTCCCGGATACTAATCCAGCCTTCCCACAGGATCTGATGGAATTTGTGGCAGGGAAAGCGGGCACTGAAGGCACTCTTGCCAACACGCACTCAAGCGGTGTGCCGGTGATAAATGAATACGCTGAAGAGCATCTGCGAACTGGGTGGCCGATTTGCTACACGAGCGCGGATTCTGTTTTTCAGATTGCAGCCCATGAAGAAGCCTTCGGGCTTGATCGTCTGCACGCACTTTGTGAAGCCGTGGCACCTCGATTTCATGATATGAAAGTGGGGCGGGTGATTGCACGGCCCTTTGTTGGATCGGTTGAGACGGGGTTTACCCGCACAACCAATCGCCACGACTATGCAATGGCCTTGCCTTCGCCTTGCCTGATGGACTGGGCCCAAGATGCCGGGCGCGACGTTCTGGGCATCGGGAAGATCAAGGATATTTTCTCTGGGCAGGGGATCAGCCGCGCTGCGAAAGGCTTGGACGCTCAGCTTTTCGAACACCTCATTGAGGCCGGGCGAGACATGCCCGATGGCAGTTTGACCTTCGCCAACTTTGTCGAGTTTGACACGCTTTACGGACACCCGCGTGACGTTTCTGGTTATGCGCGCGCGCTTGAATGGTTTGACGCTTGCTTACCGGAATTCTTTGCGCATCTGCGAGAAGGCGATCTTGCAATATTTACGGCTGATCACGGCAATGACCCAACATGGGTCGGAACGGATCATACGAGAGAACGCGTTCCTGTTGTCGGATACGGCGTCGGCAAGCGAGAGATCGGGCTTGTGAGCTTCTCGGATATTGCCCATAGCGTGGCAGCCCATCTGGGGTTGAACGCGCAAGGCTCTGGGAGATCGTTCATTTGACCCGCACTGCCGATATACCGAAGGTCGAACTGCATCTGCATCTGGAAGGCGCGGCGCCACCAGCCTTCATTCGTGGCCTGGCCCAGGAAAAGCGCGTCGATATTTCCGGAATTTTCGACGAAAGCGGGGGCTATAAGTTTGAAGGGTTTGTCCCGTTCCTACGAACCTATGAGGCCGCCTGCACCGTGCTGCAAAATCCGCAGGATTTCTATCGTTTGACCAAAGCGGTGCTCGAACAATCTGCGGCTCACGGCGTCATCTATTCGGAAACCTTTGTCAGTCCCGACTTCTGCGGTGGCAATGATGTTGAAGCCTGGAAAGACTACATGGCGGCCATCCAGCAAGCTGCCACTGAGGCCGAGGACAGCGACGGGATAATTCTGCGCGGTGTGCTGACCTGTATTCGTCATGAGGGTCCAGAAAACGCAAAGCTGGCGGCGCGATGCGCGCAGGAAACGGCAGGTGATTGGCTGGTTGGATACGGAATGGGCGGAGATGAAAATCAGTTTAGCCAAGCCGATTTTCGGTATTCTTTCGATATGGCGCGCGAGGCTGGACTACGCCTGACGACCCATGCGGGGGAATGGTGCGGTGCAAAGGAAGTCCGCGAGGCGATCCGCGACCTTGGCGTTGAGCGTATCGGACATGGCGTTGGTGCAATCGAAGACATGCAATTGGTCGAAGAGCTGGCTGAAAATGGTGTTGTTCTGGAGGTTTGCCCCGGTTCAAACGTCGCGCTCGGTGTAGTGAAGTCCTGGGCACACCATCCCATCGAACGTTTGCGAGCAGAAGGCGTGAAGGTCACGGTGTCTACCGATGATCCGCCGTTCTTTCACACCACCATGAGCCATGAATATGAAAAGCTAGCCGATACCTTCGGCTGGGATGAGGCACGGTTTGCCGAAGTGAACCGTGCCGCAATCGAGGCGGCATTTTGTGATGATGCCACGCGTGCCCGTGTCCTCAAACGACTGGAGACCTAAATCATGACCCTTCCGCATTGCACCGTCGTCGATCACCCGCTTGTGCAGCACAAGTTGACACTGATGCGCGACAAGGAAACACCCACCTCGGAATTTCGGCGCCTCTTGAAAGAGATCGCGGCGCTTTTGGCCTATGAGGTGACCCGCGAACTGCCGATGAAAGATGTCTCCGTCGAAACGCCTGTCGAGCCGACCACAGCCCAGAAACTCGACGGTAAGAAGATGGCTTTGATTTCGATCTTGCGTGCGGGCAACGGCCTTTTGGATGGTGTGATGGAGCTGATCCCAAGTGCGCGTGTTGGGTTTGTTGGTCTTTATCGTGATCCTGAAACGCTGCAGCCGGTTCAGTACTATTTCAAAGTCCCCGAGGCATTGGACGAACGCATGGTGATCGCGGTTGACCCGATGTTGGCGACAGGCAATTCCTCGGCGGCTGCGATTGACCTTTTGAAAGAGGCTGGAGCGACAAATATTCGGTTCTTGTGCCTTTTGGCGGCGCCTGAGGGCGTGCAACGCATGAAAGAGGCGCACCCGGATGTGCCTATCGTGACAGCCTCGATCGATAGTCACTTGAACGATCATGGTTATATTGTTCCAGGACTAGGGGATGCGGGTGACCGACTGTATGGTACTAAATAAGGTATCCACAGGCTTTACAGCTCTGATTTGACCATGCATCCTTGGGACCATGATTCCCGGGGGTAAAATCATGTTTTTCAGAACGCTTTTCGTCGCGTCTTGGATGGGCGCTGGATTGGTTGGTGGCGCCGCATTGGCAACGACTATCACGCCCGCTGAAATTCCTCCTGCCAGCTACACGGGCTCGCAATACGTCGATAGTCAGGGATGTGTATTTGTGCGAGCGGGGGCAGCGGGAAACGTGACGTGGATCCCGCGTATGGACCGGCAACGCAACCATATGTGTAGTGCGCGTCCAACAGGCGTGGCCAGAACCGAGCTGCCCGTGGTCCAAAACACGACGACATCGGCTTCGGCCGCTTCGGTGATATCGCCGCAGAACACTCAGACCCCAAGTATTGTCAGAACCCAAGCTGCGGTACCAACGACCATTACGGTTACGACGCCGACGACGACCAATTTGCTGGTTGGCGGTGCCCGTATTGGAGCAACACCGACAACAACGGCAATCAATCGCGTACCCTTGGCTACGGCCACGACGCCGCAACACACGGCAAATGCTTGCCCGGGTGCATCTACGCTCAGCCGACAGTACATCAATCACGGCCAGCATGGCCCGGTCCGTTGCGGACCGCAGCCAGTGCATCCGATGGATGTTTATCGGCCCAACGGTGCGGTGCCTTCAACCACACGCAGCCGTGGAGCGCTCACCTACGCTTTTGGCGCGCGGCCTCCGTTTGAGCCGGTCAATGCAGCTCCGCAGACGCCGTCGGGATATCGCTCAGTTTGGAATGATGGGCGTCTGAACCCAAATCGAGGGAACGTGGGCACGGTTTATGCTGCTGCCCCGGCTACCAACAGCGCCTTGGCGGCGACGGTTTCCACCCGGAACGTTCCTGCAACGACGACACGGCGAACAAGCGCCGCGCCGCAACAGGCGACGGAAGGACGTGTCGCAGTTCGCGTTGGGGTTGGGCATCGGTATGTTCAGGTCGGGACGTACCGCGAAGACACAAATGCACAGCGCGCAATACGTGCCCTTCAGCGACTGGGTCTGCCTGCCGCGCGTTCTTCAAGCACAAGTCGCGGACAGACCTATCAGGTCGTTCTGGCTGGTCCTTTTGCAGACAGTACCGCGCTGGGAACCGCTCTTTATCAAGCACGGCAGGCCGGGTTCACGGATGCGATCACGCGCCGCTAAGTGCTTTCACAAATAGATTGTAAGGTGACCCAGTCGTTGTCGGACAGAATGGTCGGCGCAATCCCAGCCACATAGGGGTCGCGAATGAGCAGACGTTCTTTGACCTGGTCAGACTCTTCAGAGTTGTTTGCGTAGGGTCTCGCTGGAATGCGGGCAGTCTCAAAGGCCGCGACCAAAGCGGCGCTGGAGATGTTCGTTCTTGGACGCGAAATCATCTGATCGGTATGGCGTTGGAGCGCGGTGTCGCTTATCTGCCCGGTGGCAAGGAAGCGCAGCGCGTGAAATGTGCCCACATCGCGCATGATGTCTGACAGCGCAGATACCTGCTGAGCGCGTGCGAACTCAGCAATCGCGTGACCGGCTAAAACGTCAGGCGTGTCATGAACGTCTATCAGTTCACGGTCCAACAAAATGATATTGCCTGGCAGATGGCCGGTGGTATTTGGCCAGCGTCCGACAATCACCAGATGCAAGCCAGTGTCAGGCACCAGTCGTTGCGCCAACCGGTCCAACACGCGCTTCCCTGCGGGCCCGTCGCACCGATCGCCCGCAAGCTTTTCTGCGTGGGTCAAAACGCGGTTGCCAAGCTCGGATCGTGTCGTTTGGGGAACAACACGTTCGGCGTGTGCGACAACCGCATCTGGCAGCCAGAAAACGGCAAGGCCTCCGAGCACTGCCAGCATGCTTAAACCTGCCCAAAGCCTGAGCCTGCCGGGTTTTGGGTCAGCGGCATGGACGGCAGCTTGAACCTTCTCAATGGCTGAAATCATCTCGGGATCATCGATCTCGAGGGTCTCACTGGTGTCTGACCCTGGCATGAAAATCGCAGGTGTCTTGCCAGGATTCTGGCGCTCGATCGCCGGAAGCGACCAGTGACTAAGCGCACTTTCGGACTTGTCGGCAACAACGAGAGATGCGTCGCCCAGAAAGACATAGACATCACGTCTTTGGGCGCCGGGTTCTGCGCGCCAAAGCCCGGTGCTTTCCAATCTTATGTAGGCGTTCAGCGCGGTCACGAGGGCACACGCCTTTTCTGCTCAGGTTTTGTTATGGTGCGATACTATGCCATCACAAGGCGCTGGCGCAATCTTACATCGTTGTTTTGACCTGTGCGTCAGGTTCTATGTCGCAATCGGTTGTGCTGGCCGGCATTCGCCGCGGTAAGGGGAAGCATGCAAAGCAGAAATCCCATTCTGGCGGCCTTAGGCCTGATCACAGTGGCCATGGCATTCATAGGCTTTACGGATAACTATGTCCGCCGTATCGCGGAAGAAGCTGGTATTTGGCAGTTCCATTTCGTGCGGGCGACGATGGTGGTTCCAATTCTCGTTGCCTGCATATTATTGATGAAGCTTGAATGGCGTCCCAAGCGATTTTGGGCTGTTACGCCTCGATCGCTGATGATCGCGATTTCGATGTACATGTATTTTGGGGCGCTTGGCGTGATGCCTGCGGCTGTTGCCGGGGCTGGGCTGTTCACCTCACCCATCTGGGTTTTGATCCTGACCATAGTGGTCTTTCGCGCTCCGGTGGGGATTTGGCGTATTCTATCAGTCGCGGTTGGATTTGGGGGCGTGGTGCTGATCCTGAACCCCGGCGAAAGCGCGTTTGATTTGGTGACGTTTATGCCCGCGTTGGCCGGGGCGTTTTACGCTGCCGGCGCAGTTATGACGCGCCGTCTTTGCGCAGATGAGACAACGACTGCGATGTTGATGAATATGTTCGTGACCTTGGGTGTGTTCGGCATGTGCGGTGTTGTCGTCATGAGCTTGACTGTCAATGGCAGTAGCTTTTTCACGATGGGTTGGCAGCCAATGAGCGAGCAGTTCTTATGGCTGACACTAATGCAAGCAGTTGGCTCCCTGATTGGAGTTGCATGTATCGTACGGGCGTACCAAATCGCCGAAGCGTCTTACGTTGCCGTGTTTGAATACGTGTTTCTGATTTTCGCTGTGTTCTGGGGTTACGTACTTTGGGGGGATCTGCCGAGCCTTACAGGCTTTTTCGGGATTATGCTGATCGTTGGTGCGGGCATTGTCATCGTTTTGAGGAGCAGAAGCGCAAAGGAGAGATCGATCTGATATCTTGCCAGTCACGACGTCAGTCGTTGTTACACCGTGCTGACGGTTACCGTGACGGTTGTGGAATAGACATCAGGAGGCGCAATAGACTCTGCCCCCTCAGGCGCACCATCGAGGTCATCTCTCTGGCTTCCGCTCCAGTCTTGCGGGTCAAATATTGCGCCCACGCCATAGCGGTGGAGGCCGCTTGTGGGCTGTGTATAGCTGACGTTTCCGATGCCATCATTTGGTCCGATGACCGTGCCACCGGAAATAACCCAAAGGAACCGCGCGAAGCCCAACCAACGTCTGTCTGGAAAATTCCGCCAGAAGAAGGTCGAAAACGCATTTAGCCCAGCGGTTGGGTCCCAACCTACGATATCTGTATCCCCACCAGTCCGCGCATCGGAAGACATATCCGTGTCCAGAAAGAGTTGGCCCGCGATATAATTACTGCTGTTGCTTTGACCGACAAACTTAACTTTGGCCGCGCCAAACGGGCCCCAGGTTTCTTCAGGGGACAGGTAGATATTGTAGCCCGTGTTTGCTGCAACAAAGAACTCTGCGCGGCCTTCGGAGCGACCCAATCCGGTGCTATCCAGAATTTCAGCGGTGATATCATCTGCCGCCATCTCTAGAACGTTGTCGGTAACATAGAGCTGGATGATCGGTGCAACTGCAAGCCGTATATTTAGTGCGCCTCCATCAGCCATGGCGCTTGGGGCGCAAACTGAGGAAAAGCCGGTCGCAAGCGCCGCAGAAATGATCGTTTTACGTAGCATGGCTGCATCAACATATTGTGTTTTTGTGCGATAGGCTAGGTATTTTCGACTACAATTAGTCATAAGATAGTTGCGGATTGGGATAACTTTTCTAGACATTGGCCGTGACTCGATTTAGCACTTAGGAACGCAGGTCCATGGAGTTCGCGCCTAAGCTTCTGGTCACTGCAAAACATGCGGGTCTACGCTGTGTTAGATGTGTCGCCTGCAAGGGTATATTCGTCGCAGGGCACCACTTTATCTTCTAGGAAAGCTCGTAGGACACGTCGAATTTCCATCGTGGTGAGACTTTCAGGTGTGTTCTGGGCTATCCTGTACTTGCAGTAATCCGGAACGACACGCGTGATGGCTTAGTCGCAACGAAGCGGGCCTCAAGGCACAGGTGGCGATGCAAAGCTAAGGTTTGAAAGCGAGGTTTCTGCCAGATGAATAATAAGGGCGGACCCAGACATCCCGAATATGACCTAGCCAACAGCGCGGCTAACCCTTTAGTGGAACGATGGCGCGGTGCGCGCGCGCTGTCTCAGTGGATATTGGGCATGCCGTTTATGAATCGACGGATTGTGCGGAACGCCAAAACGCCAAAACACGCCCGGGACATGATCCGGATCCATTGTCAGAAGGCTTTGCAAGTTGTGCGTCTCCACGTGGAAGTCACTGGTGAGCCCCCGAAGATCGGTCAGGGCTGTGTGGTCACGTACAATGAATCTTCTTTTGTAGATGTGCTCGCTTATGGCTCAGTGATGTGGGATCACATTGACCGCGCAGCCGCGGCTGAACTTTACGGGAAGCTCCCTTTCGCCAAAGAGGCATGCGCGAAAGCAAAGATTGAATTGGTTCCCCGCGGTGACCGTGACGGCACCGAGCGTTTGATGAACCGCATGGTGGGGGCCGTTCTGGCTGGTGAGCGATTGGGCTGGGGCGCTGAAGGGCGGCTGACCGGCAAGGATGGAGTTGCGCGGTTCAAGATCGGTGCCAGTCTGATTGCAATCCGGGGAGGCGTGCCTCTGATACCTGTGGTTTACTACGGGGGGCATCAGTCGATGCCGCTGGGGTCGCTGCGGGCGCGTCCCGGTAAAATTAGCGTGCGGTTTGGAACACCCATTTCTACCACCGGCATACCAGAACAAGATGCTCGTGACTTTGCGGGCGCCGCCCAAGAAATCATGAGCCACATGTACGAGGATTTGCGGGCAGAGTGGGGCGCTCTGTAGATCCAAAGAAAAAGGCCCTCGAGTTGAGGGCCTTTTCCGGTCAACTTCAGTTCAGGTTGTTCAGGCCGCCTTGGCTTCGGGGGCGAAGCGTTTGTAGAACTTCTGACTTTTCTTCGCCATGTCACGCAGCAGATCGGGGCAGGCAAAACGGTCGCCATAAGCGGCTTGCAATGCGTCACACCGTTCAGCGGTGTAGGGCGCACCCAGCATATCAAGCCACGAGAGTGGGCCACCCGACCAGGGGGCAAAGCCCCAGCCAAGGATCGCGCCCACGTCACCCTCGCGGATATCCATCAGAACGCCTTCCTCAAGCGCGCGAACCGCTTCGAGAACCTGCGCAAAGAGCAGGCGATGTTGCACCTCGATCAGCTCGGGCTGGTCTGCAGCAACCGGGTATTGGTCTGCGAGCCCGGACCAGAGGCCCTGTCGTTTGCCTTTCTCGTCATACTCATAGAAACCGGCGTTTGCCTTTTTCCCAAGCCGCCCTTCGTCTGCCATCCAGAAAATAACTTCGTCGACAGCTGAATCTGGGTAGGCGTCGCCCATGGCAGCCTTTGTCGCTTTGGCGATTTTGACCCCAAGGTCGATCGATGTTTCATCCACCAGCTGCAAAGGACCAAGAGGCATGCCCACCAACTTTGCCGCATGCTCGATCATAGCGGGTGCGACACCCTCTTTGACCATGCGGATCCCTTCGTTGATGTAGGGGATGATGCACCGGTTTGCGTAGAAGAACCGGGCGTCATTGACCACGATCGGCGTCTTACGGATCTGGCGTACGTAATCGAGCGCTTTGGCTGTTGCACGATCACCGGTTTCCTTGCCTTTGATGATCTCCACCAAGAGCATCTTGTCGACGGGCGAGAAGAAGTGGATGCCGATGAATTGCTCGGGCCGGGCGCTGGCTTTGGCCAGTTCACTGATCGGCAGGGTGGACGTATTGGTGGCAAAGATGGTGTCTTCGCCGACAACCTCCTCCACGGCCTTGGTGACAGTGGCCTTGATGCCGGGATCCTCGAACACTGCTTCAACGATCAGGTCGCAATCCTTGAGCGCCTGATAGTCAGTTGTGGCCTCGATGAGGTTCAGCAACGCCTCTTTCTTCTCAGGCGTGGAACGTTTCCGGCTGATGGCTTTATCAAGCAGGGTCTCGGAATAGGCTTTTCCTTTGTCTGCCGCTTCTTGCTTCTGGTCCAGCAGCACAACTTCGATGCCCGCTTTTGCCGAAACATAGGCGATGCCCGCACCCATCATACCTGCACCAAGGATGCCGACCTTTTTGACTTTTTGGTCCTCAACCCCTTCAGGGCGCACCGCGCCTTTTTCCAATGCGCCCTTATTGATGAAGAGCGAGCGGATCATGGCGGACGAAGATGGGTGACACAAAACACCCGTGAAGTGACGCGCTTCGATTGTCAGCGCGGTGTCGAATGGAACGAGTGCGCCTTCATAAGCCGCGCTCAGCAGCGCTTTGGCGGCGGGATAAACACCCCAGGTATTTGCGTGCACCATTGCGGAGGCCCCGACATAGGTCATGAAGCCCGCAGGGTGATAGGGTGCGCCACCTGGCATTTTGTAACCTTTGGCATCCCAAGGTTTCACGATATCGCCGTCCGTGGCGTTCAGAACCCATTCGCGGGCGGCCTGAACCGGATCATCGGCCACTTCATCGATCAGACCAGCAGCCTTGGCTTTTTCGGGGGCAAGTGTCTTGCCCTCAAGCAGGTAAGGCGATGCGGCCATCGCGCCCATCTTGCGGACAAGGCGCGTAGTTCCGCCTGCGCCCGGGAAGATACCCACGAGAATTTCAGGCAGACCAATTTTCGCCTTGGGGTTTGGCGCAGCGAAGATGCGGTGTGTGGCAAGCGGGATTTCAAAACCGATGCCCAGACCGGTACCAGGCATCGCGGTTGCAATCGGCTTGCCGCCCTTCAAGGTTTTTGGGTCCATACCCGCGCGTTCTATTTTGCGCAGGATGCGGTGGCCATTCATGATGAAGTCAAACGTTGCTTGTTCCGGCGCATCGCCACCTTCTGCGGCGACGGCAGCAAGGACGTTCAGGTCCATGCCAGCCGCGAAGTCCGGCTTGCCCGAGGTGATCACAATGCCTTTGACAGCATCATCGGCCAGACAGTCGTCGAGCATATTCTCCACGAGGGAAAACGCCTCGCGTGTAAGCACATTCATAACTTTGCCGGGGCAGTCCCAGGTGATGATCGCGACACCATCATCATGTTTTTCAAGCGTAAAATCAGTCATTTATTTTGCTCCCTGAAAGGGTGTGCCGTCATGGTGAGTGAAGGTTGAACCTGAATTAGCGGTCTTCACTTTCAGTTCGACATCGGAATAGGTGACCTCGTCATTCAGCAAGTCAGTGCCTTCGAGGAGGAATTCGGCGGAGGCATCCGTTCGCTTTGCGACGCGATAGCCAAGAGGGGTGTTTGGGGCGTACCTCGACCCTGCCACGACCGGAAGTTGTGTGAGGTCGAGCCTTTGCATCAGACGCGCTCGATGATGGTGGCGGCACCCATACCAGAGGCCACGCAAAGCGTTGCCAGGCCAGTGCCCTTGCCGGTGCGTTCAAGCTCATCAAGCAGCGTGCCGAGAATGATCGCACCTGTCGCACCCAGCGGGTGGCCCATCGCGATGGACCCGCCATTTGGGTTGACCTTGGAATGATCGATATCGAAGGCCTGCATGAAGCGCAGCACGACCGAGGAGAATGCCTCGTTCACCTCAAAGAGGTCGATGTCATTGATGCTCATCCCGCTGTCTGCGAGGATCTTCTCGGTTGCCGGAACCGGACCCGTCAACATGATGGTCGGGTCGGTGCCGATCTTGCAGGTTGCGCGGATCACGGCGCGGGGCTTGAGGCCATGGGCCTCACCGAATTCCTTGTTGCCGATCAGGATGCCAGCAGATCCATCCACGATGCCGGAGGAATTACCAGCGTGGTGAATGTGATTAATGCGTTCCAAATGCGGGTACTTCATCAGTGCAACCTTGTCGAAACCGGGCATGCTTTCGCCCATGTCTTTGAAGGATGCTTTCAAGCCGCCCAGCGATTGCATGTCGGTACCGGGACGCATGTATTCGTCGTGATCCAGAATTGGCAAACCGTTGGTATCACGCACCGTGATGACGGATTTTTCGAAGCGCTTGTCTTCCCAGGCTTCGGCCGCGCGTCTCTGGCTTTCGACCGCCAGCGCATCGGCATCATCACGGGAGAAACCGTATTCGGTGGCGATGATGTCAGCGGAAATGCCTTGGGGGACGAAGTAGGTTTTCATCGCAATCGATGGATCGACGGCAATTGCCGCGCCATCACTGCCCATTGCGACGCGGCCCATCATCTCGACACCGCCGGCGATGTAGGCCTGACCTGCGCCGCCTTTGACCTGGTTGGCTGCAAGATTCACAGCCTCCAAGCCACTTGCGCAGAAGCGATTGATCGAAAGACCTGGAATGCTTTCGTCGAGATCGGATGCCAGCACCGCCGTACGTGCAAGGCATCCGCCCTGTTCTGCAACCTGGGTCGCATTGCCCCAGATGACGTCTTCAACCGCGTGGCCATCGAGACCGTTGCGTTCTTTCAATTCGTTCAGAACGACGGCGGACAAACGCGCCGAGGTTACTTCGTGCAGGGAGCCATCCTTGCGGCCTTTCCCGCGCGGGGTGCGGACGGCGTCGTAGATATAGGCGTCGGTCATTTATTAGCTCCGGTTATCTGTGCCCACGGTAGGGGCGGGGAGTAAGTCATAAGGATGTTTCCAGCCGGGAGCTTGACTCAGGCGTGTGAGCCAGGCGTCGATAGCCGGGAATTGAGTGCGGTCGAACCCAAATGGTTCGGGGTAGTAGAGGTATCCTGCGCATGAGATGTCAGCGACGGTCGGGCCGTCGCCCACGAGCCAGTCGCGGGTGCTCAACTCACCTTCAAGGACTTTCAATGACGCGATCATGCGGCCTTTGAGGAAGCCATTGACGTCTGAGTTGCGTTTATCCTCGGCAAGAAAATTCATCATGAAACGAAGGGGACCGGCCATGCCAGAAACCTTCTGGTTGTCGAAGATCACCCAGCGCCAGATTTCGCGACGTTCAGCGGGTGTGGAGCCACCGAGTTTACCGGTCTGCTCGATCCCCCAGTCCTGGATGACACCAGATTGCGTTAAAATCTCGGACCCAGTGTCGAGCACTGGAACTTCGCCCATGGGGTTGATTTTGCGAAACGCTTCGCTGCGAGCTTCACCTGAAAAGAAATCCACGAAAACGGGTTCCCAATCGATCCCGGCCATTTCGAGGGTGAGCGCGGCCTTGTAGGCATTGCCGCTTTCGCCAAAGCAATACAGTTTTACCATCTTATACCCCCCTATTCTTAGCGACGTCTTTCGCCGAGCTCTGCCTGAAACAAACGCAAACGATGCGGAAAAACCTCGTCATCCATGATGCTGTCGAGATGCTCAAACACGAATGACAGGGCCTCGCCTTCTTCCAGTCCAGCCTCCTGCGCGAAGCGGCGCAGGCGGCGATATCCGTCTTCGGTCATCGCCGCAGGAAAGCGTCTGGTCAGGCGCAGCCGTTTCACCATCAGAAGTTGGCCGCTTCCAGTGTCATCACAGGATCAGCCCCGCTTTCGATGCGTGCAAGATGCATCTTCGTAGCGGGCAACTGACGGGCCATGTAGTAGCGCGCGGTCGCAAGCTTGGTTTCGTAGAACGATGTATCAGATGCACCAGACGCAAGCGCATCTTGCGCGGTTTTCGCCATCCGTGCCCACATGAGCGCCAGGCAAACATGTCCCATCAAGTGCATGAAGTCGTAAGATCCAGCCAAGGCGTTGTTGGGGTTCTTCATACCGTTCATCATGAAGTATTGCGCAGCGGCCTGCAGGTCTTTGGACGCAGATTTCAGCGGTTCCACGAACTCGGCCATAGCGCTGTCTTCGCTGTGCTCTTTACAATACGTCTTAATCATCTCGAAGAATGCCATGACATGCTTGCCGCCGTCCTGGCTGAGCTTGCGTCCCACCAGATCAAGCGCTTGGACGCCATTTGCGCCTTCGTAGATCATGGCGATCCGTGCGTCGCGAGCGAACTGGGACATGCCCCATTCTTCAATGTAGCCATGGCCACCGTAGACCTGCTGCGCATTAATTGTGCTTTCAAAGCCTTTGTCTGTGCAGAACCCTTTGAGCACGGGGATCATGAGTGAAACGATCCCTTCTGCCTCAGCATCATCCAGGCGGTGGGAGCGGTCGATCAGGTGTGCGCACCAGTAGGTGAATGCCCTTGAGCCTTCGGTGAAACTTTTCTGATCCAGCAAGTTCCGGCGCACATCTGGGTGCACGATGATTGGATCAGCAGGTCCATCCGGGTTCTTAACACCGGTGATGTCGCGGCCCTGCAAACGGTCTTGCGCATAATCGAGAGCGTTTTGGTAGGCGACCTCGGCTTGCGCATAGCCTTGCAGGCCGACGCCCAGACGTGCTTCGTTCATCATCGTGAACATTGCGCGCATACCTTTGTTGGCATCGCCCAACAGGTAGCCGGTCGCGCCGTCATAGTTCATCACGCAAGTCGAGTTGCCGTGAATGCCCATCTTCTCTTCGATCTTACCCACGGACACCCCGTTGCGTGCGCCCAAGGATCCATCTTCGTTTACGATAAACTTTGGAACGATGAAGAGGCTGATGCCTTTCACGCCCTCCGGCCCACCGGGGATCTTGGCAAGAACGAGGTGAATGATGTTGTCGGCGAGATCGTGTTCGCCCGCTGAGATGAAGATCTTCTGACCTGTGATCGCGTAAGTGCCGTCCTCTTGCGGTTCAGCTTTCGTGCGCATCATGCCCAGATCTGTACCGGCGTGAGGCTCGGTGAGGTTCATCGTGCCTGTCCAGTCGCAGGACACAAGTTTCGGCAGGTAGGTCTGTTTTTGCTGTTCTGTTCCGTGCACGTGGATCGCGGAATAGGCTCCGTGGGTCAGTCCCTGATACATGTTGAAGGCCATGTTGGCTGACACAAACGCTTCCCCAACGGCGGTGCCCATCAGATATGGCATGCCTTGGCCGCCATATTCAGGGTCGCAGTCAAGCCCGGTCCAGCCGCCTTCCTTAAGTTGCTCAAACGCGTCTTTGAAGCCTTCTGGGGTGCGGACAACGCCATTTTCGAGCGTGCAACCAACGGTGTCGCCAATTTCGTTGAGCGGTTGCAGCACTTCGCTGGCGAGTTTGCCGGCTTCTTCAATAATTGCGGCGGTCGTATCAGCATCCATTTCATCGTATCCGGGCACGTCGGACGTAGACGCACTCAGGACTTCCTGAAGGATGAACTGCATATCTTTGGCAGGTGCGGTGTATCGAGGCATGGAGGATCTCCGTTGGTCTATTTGCGCGCCTGATCGGCGGTATGGGCGGTTTTCTGGGCGCCAAGCACTCGGGCGCCCCATTTAAGTTGTTCACGTAGGTCGGCGATCGCTTCGTCCAGTTCGTCGCGTTGACGTTCCATATCAGCGAGACGGTCCTTCGCGATCTCATAGGTTTTGGACAGCTGCGCGATTTGGCTGTCATCGCGGTCGTACATGTCGAGCAGTTGACGAATTTCCTCGAGCTGGAACCCAAAGCGCTTACCGCGCAAAATTAATTTCAGTCGGGCGCGGTCGCGTCGGGTGAACAGGCGTCTTGTTCCAACGCGATGCGGGAATAGAAGCTCTTTGGCTTCATAGAAGCGCAAAGTGCGTGGTGTGACCTCGAACGTGTCACACATCTCGCGGATCGAAAGTGTGTCTTCAAACTCATCAGTCATAGCGGCTCCAGGGCAAAGGGGCTGTGGAGGGCGTGTTCGATACTCAGATGCCGTGTCATCTGATTCAGTTCAAGAATGGCTTTACGTTAACGTCAAGAGACGTTGCGTCAAACTGCAGTGTCTTGCGCCAAGAGGTGTTCGTGGTCACGAAAGAAGGAGCACGTTGTAAAAGGGAAGGGCATGTGGATGGCACACAGGTCTTCAAGAAAGTCACCGCGGCTTTCGTTCTTGGCAGGCATGCTGGCGGGGCCAGCGCTTTTGATATTGGCCTTAGCTGCCACGGCGCGATACCTGCCAGATAGCTCTATTTTTCAGATGGTTGGGCGTATTGCAGACAGCGTTGCACCGCATCTTTTGGCAATCGTATTTGGATTGTCTTTGATCGTTGCAATCTTGGGTGCCCGTTGGATCGCCAGTATTCTGATTCTAGGTATCTCTGCGGCTCTTTTGGGCCATGCGTGGATGCATTTTCAGCGTACGGAACCGCTCGCAGCGGGGGCTCCGGTGCATTTGAGGGTCCTTTGGTTCAATATGTTTGGGGACAATGATCTTGGAACCGAAGAGATTGTCTCGGGCCTTTCAGAAAGTAATGCGGATGTTGTTGTTTTAGCAGAGTCCGAGCGCATGCTCAGTCGACTGGACAAATTGCGTGAAGAATATCCCTACCAGCTTGGATGCACCCAGCGTTGTCAGGTGCTGGTTCTATCGCGCCTGCCCTTCGAAGGTGCACGGCAGGGTCGACTGTCTGTGATGTCACCAGAACGCTATGGGCGCGTTGTGGTACGCACTGAAGCAGGGTTGGTCACTGTTGTGGGGGCCCATCTAAACAAGCCCTGGTTTGATGAGTTCTCAACCGATGAAGCACATCGCCTTGCGCATCGGCTGGAAGCTGTTTCTGGGCCGGTTGTGATGGTCGGTGACATGAATGCGGCACCATGGTCGCGACGCATGGTGCATCTGCACATGGATACCGATCTGCGCTTCGCTCCACTCCCTCCCGCAACCTGGCCTTCAATTGCGGGAGACTATGGCGTGCCCATCGACAATGCCATGGTTGGTGGTGGTGCGCGGTTCGTGACCTTGGAATCCTGGGGTCAGGAAATGGGATCAAATCACTTAGGTCTTCTGGCAGAAATTACGCTTGATCAGTCCTGAGAGATTTGCCGGGCAATCGTTTCACGCAAGCTTTGCAGCTCTGCAACGGTCGCCTCTAGCTCCTCACGTTGTACTGCCAGATCTTTGAGCTGACGATCTGCCAGTTCTATCCAAGCCTCGTTTTGCGCATCAGATCCGTCCTGATCATAGATCAGAAGCCACTGGCGAATATCTTCGAGCGCAAAACCAAAGCGGCGTCCACGCAAAATCAAAGTCATGCGCGCAACTTCACGCGGTGTGTACCAGCGTGTTCGGCCTTCGCGAATGGGCTGCAGCAACTCGATATATTCATAATATCGCAGCGTCCGCGGCGTGACGTCGAACTTTTCGCACATTTCCTTGAAGCTGATTTGCTTCTCGGCCATGGTCTCCTCCCGTAGGCCATGTTCCTGTTGCCAACAGACAAGCGTTTTCCGCAACAGGATGCAAGGATAGCATACCGAAAGCCTCTCTATTACCCGCGAGCACCCCCATGGACCCAGAGACCAAAGCCAAAATTGCCCGCCAATTCATCGAAGCGATCCCATTTTCGCGCGCGCTCAACATGAAGCTTGATGAGATTGGCAATGGAGTGGCGATGATTTCAATGCCGTATGACGAAAGACTGATAGGGGATGCACATAGAGGCGTTATTCATGGTGGGGCAATCTCGGCGCTCATGGACACATGTGGCGGTGCGGCCGTCGTCAGTCATCCAGAAAGCCCGGGCGGAACGGCGACCATCGATTTGCGGATCGATTATATGCGTGCAGCCACCCCACATAGCAGAATAATTGCAAGGGCTGAGTGCTATCATATTACCCGGTCGGTTGCATTCGTAAGCGCGGTTGCACTGAATGAGGGTGAAGAAGCGCCGATAGCGACGGCCAAGGGGGCCTTCACTGTAGATCCTTCTCGCAAAGGAAAGGGTTGAGCGATGCCAAGATCCGCGCCGGAACCTGTACAGGTTGTAAAACAACGCCGCGACGCCGCGCTTCGATCTTTGGTAGAAGGTGTGCCGTATATCAGTTTTCTAGGGATCGAAGTGGAACGCCACGGGGATGAGTTAACCGCAAAGCTGAACTACGATGAGAAACTCATCGGCAATCCTTTGTTGCCAGCGATACACGGTGGCGTAACGGCCTCCTTTCTTGAAGTAACCGCGATGGTCGAGATCATGTGGGCCACGCTTTGGGATGATCTTGAGGCGGGAAAGATTGACGCTGAAAGCCTAACATCTGGCGCGGTGAGATGGCCCAAAACAATCGACTTCACGGTTGACTATTTACGCACCGGTTTGCCGCGCGATGCCTACGCGCGCGCGCGCGTCGTGCGGTCGGGGCGCCGCTATGGATCGGTTCATGTTGAAGCATGGCAAGACAATCGGGAGCGCCCCATTGCCCAGGCCAGCTGTCATTTCCTGATGCCCCGACGCGAGCCAATTGATGGTGCAAACTAGCGCCCCAAAAGATACCGAAAATCTTGGGCATAAACGCGTCCTGGCGATTGCGCTGCCTATTGTGGTTTCAAACGCCACAGTCCCGATACTCGGTGCTGTCGATACGGGTGTGATCGGTCAGATGGGTGAAGCGGCTCCAATTGGTGCTGTCGGGATAGGCGCGATTATCCTGACCTCGATTTACTGGATTTTCGGGTTCTTGCGGATGGGTACGGTGGGTTTGGTAAGCCAGGCGCTGGGCCAGAACGATCGAGACGAAATGGATGCGCTTCTAAGTCGTGTGCTGATGATTGGGCTGGCTTCAGGTTTTATGCTGATACTGCTTCAAATCCCGATATTTGCCCTTGCGTTCATGGTATCGCCTGCAAGCAACGAAGTCGAAAGTCTGGCGCGGGACTACATGGTCATTCGCGTATTCTCTGCCCCTGCCATGATCTCTCTCTATGGACTAACCGGTTGGCTTATTGCGCAAGAACGTACACGGGGCGTTCTGGTTATCCAGCTATGGATGAACGGGTTGAACATTGGCCTGAATTTCCTGTTCGTGCTGGAATTTGGATGGGGCATTCAGGGTGTTGCGAGTGCAAGCCTGATCGCTGAGTGGACCGGGTTTGCCTTGGCGGTCTGGTTGTGTCGTGATGGATTTCGATCTGGCGCGTGGAAAGTCTGGGGACGGGTATTTGAAAAGACGCGCTTGGTACGCATGGCGCTGGTCAACAGCGATATCCTTGTTCGATCAGTCTTGCTGCAAGCAGCTTTCGTGTCGTTTCTTTTTCTCGGGGGCGATCTGGGAGATGTTCCGCTGGCTGCCAATCAAATCCTGCTGCAATTCATATACATCACCTCCTACGCGTTGGATGGGTTCGCATTTGCAGCAGAGACTTTGGTGGGACAGGCGATGGGGGCCAAGAACCGGGCACGCGTGCGTCGATCAGCATATCTTACCAGTCTCTGGGGCGGAATAATCGTGATGTGCCTTGCAGCCTTCTTCTGGTTGGGTGGGCAGGCACTTGTGGACCTCATGGCAACGTCTGAGGACGTGCGCGAGGAAGCAAGTAAATATGTGCCTTGGATGATTGCTGCTCCAGTGTTGGGAGCGGCGGCTTGGATGTTGGATGGTATTTTTATTGGGGCCACGCGAAGTGCCGATATGAGAAACATGATGGCGGTTTCTTTTGTCGTGTACCTTGCCTGCCTCACGATTTTGCTCCCAGCCTTTGGAAACCATGGGTTGTGGGCAAGCTTGATTTTATTCTTCGTGGCACGCGGGGTCACCTTGGGACTGAGATATCCCGCACTGGAGCGCGCTGTGGCCTAACCAAATAAAAATTGATGCTGCAGGGGCGACATTTCCCAGTAATGGCGCGGATTTTACAGTTTCTTGACACAATCCCGATGCTATCTTGCTTCAACATCCCTTGATCGCGGGGCAAGAGGTAGGCGCGTGGTACATCTGGCAGACGGCACAATCGTCTCGCATCGCAATGACGGAATGGGCGCACGCTTGATTGCGGCGCTCAACGCGATTCGTATTGCAAAGACCTATGACTTACCCTGGCACATTTGCTGGACAACTCACGGAATGACGCGTCCGGAGCTGCAAAACCCGAGTGATCTTTTCTCTGAACCTTTCGTAGAACAGTGTCTGTCAGATCATGATCTGATGTCTGAGGTTCAAGAACGCGCCACGGATCTGACCACGCTCGCGAGCGACCTTACGCGCGATGGGTTTCTGAATTTGGCCCGGCAGGGCGCTACGTTTCTATCTGCGTTGCCGATGGGCGTTGTGACGCTTCCATGGGAGGACGAAGAAGAAATGCGTCTGGCATTGCCAGATTGTCTGAACAGCTTTGAGTTTTCCAGCGACGTGCAGGCAATGATGACCCGCATTGATGCTGCTTTTGAAGGTGCAGCGCTGTCGGCGTTTCACATTCGCCGTGGCGACATTATCCATCATCCTGTCGCGTCCAACAAACTGTGGCCCAGCAAATATGCGCCGCGTGAGTATTACGAGGTTCATCTTGAGCGTTTGCTGGAGATCCCGGCCGCGCGCATTCTTGTTTTTTCAGATACTCCGGAAGAGGTGGCGCGCCTGAAGAAAGTGGACGCGCGTGTTCAATCCTTTGACGATCTGGTCGGCCAAGCTGAGTTGACCGTAAGCGGACGCGATTTTCTTGAACTTTATGCGATGTCCCGCTGCAAGCGTATCTATGGTCCTCCTTCAAGTGCGTTTTCGCAAACGGCTGCCTTGATTGGTGGCGGAAGCGTTGAAGCTGTCGACGAAGCTTTAGCGCCAGAAGATTGTATCCGCGCCATGGAGATCATGACAGACCGGTTGGAAGCAAAATCGGATCTGTTCCTGAACTTTGGTGATGTTGGACAAAGCCTGCATTTCATGGTCTCCCATCTGCGCGGCACTGGGCAAATTGACCGGGCAAAGCGTATCATTGAGGCTTACATTTCAGACGGTTTGGACAAGGCCTACGTTTACCAGTTGCTGAACGAGCTAACGGTTTTGTCCGGTGATTTGAGTGGCCTGCAACGGGCACGTAAACTTGCCTACGCAAAACCGGCCTACGTCCAAGAGGCGGTTCACTTGGTGAACACCTATTCGGGGCTTGGCCACCTTGTTGAAGATCGCAAAAATCAGGCAATGAAGCGCATTTTGACGGCCAATTGGGTTGCCCCAATTGAACCGCTTTCGATGGGTGTGCAGAATATTGCACTCTCGGGCGGCGTATTGGGGCCTGATAACTTCTACCCGTTTGACCCGCGCCTGAAGCGGCGATTATCGACGTTTTTTCCTCGTCGAAAAAGCAGGTTGAACGATCTGAATATTGTTGCGGGTCAGTATTTGGGACCAGATGCCGAGTGGATGGGTTACCCTTGGGAGATCGTCACCCGAGATTGGCAATTTTTGTCTGGCAAGCGCTTGAACCGTGCATTTTCTAACAATTCCAAGATCCGTAAGGCCAGACGGACTTTCGAGAAGGACTATCACTCTCTGAAAGATACACCGGTGTTCGAAAGTACGCTGGGGGTTTTCCTTAGGGCTTTAGGGGATACCGAGAGCGCCGTGGAGTTGCAGCGCTCTGCCCGCTGGGCTGAACCCGAGAACGCACTTTTCAGGAAGCGGCTGTCCGATACGCTTTATGCCCGGCAAAACCCGGAAATGGGCTTACGTCAGTTGCGAGCAGCCGCGGAGCTTTCGCCTGAACATCCCTGCTATCAAGCGGAATTGGTCTACCGGCTGACGCAAGCGGGTTTGCGGGATGAGGCCTCGCAGATCATCGATCAGTTGTTCAATGAAAAGCACGACTATGTCGAAATCCATTTCTTCCTTAGCGAGATTCTCCGCCGCGTGCCTTCAACACGCGAGAAGGCCTTGGCTTCGCTTGAACGTGGTTTATCGCCCACTCATGGATCACCCCGGCTGATGCAGGCGCAGGGGCGTCTGTTGATGCAACTGGGACGCATTGATGAGGCATATGCGGTCTACGCAAAGATGGTCGATTGGCGTTTGAGCACCGAGATCACGCATGTTCAGATTTACCGTCTCTTTGAAGATGCGGGGCGTGAAGACATGGCCCGCGACCTAACGCAGAAGAGCGAGTTTGATTTTGAGACGGTGAAGTCGCGGGCGCATGAAGCGCAAACGCCCGTAAAGCCCAAATCCTCAAATATTGCGGGTTCCCGTGCTCACAAAATGGACCACAAAGATGTCATTCGACGCCAGGTGCTCAAGGAACTCGGGGACGTAAAAACCATCATTGAAATTGGGGTCTGGCGCGGCAGATTTTCTGAAGTGCTGCTTCAGGAGATAAAACCGGAAAAGCTGTATCTGGTGGATCCATGGGTCTCCACCCATGAAAATGACGGCGATGATGCATTGACCGATCAAAAGAATGCTGCGGAGATGGAAGAGATTTTCAATGCCGTGCAGAGCAGGTTTTCCAAGCAGATCGACCTTGGGCAGGTCGAAATCATTCGTGATATCTCGGAAAATGGGCTCGGTAGGTTCGAGAATGGCAGCATCGATATGGTGTATATCGACGGCGATCATTCCTATGATGGCGTGATGATCGATTTGGCCCTTTCGTACCAGAAAGTACGCGCGGGTGGCTTTATCATGCTGGACGACTATCACCGACGCGGTTGGTGGGGGGATGACGTTCTCCTTGCTGTGCATAAATTCATCGGGCAGCATGAAAAGAGCATTCGCATCCATTCCGTTATTGGCGCGCAAATTGCTTTGGAAAAGCTTGCTTAAATAACTGTGCGTTCATTCAGGCTTTTTGGCAAACTGTATCCATATATTTTAGTATGTTGCCGCTAAGCGTAGGATCGGAACGAAAGCCCCCACTTTGAGCGTTTGTCCGTCTGTTGTGGTCATGATGGCACGCTACAAGAGCGCTTTGACCGCTTCCGGTGGGCGCCCGATTATGGCACGGTCTTCATGGATTACGATAGGGCGTTCGATGAGGATAGGGTGCTTGTAAACGGCCTCCAGCAACTGGACTTCTGTTGATGATTTAGAAAGCCCCGCGTCTTTGAACGCCTTTTCCCCAGTGCGTAGCGTGTCGATCAGTGAAACACCGAGCGCTTTGGTAATGTCTTTCACTTCGTCTGATGAGGGCGGGCTTTGAAGGTATAGGCGGACCTCCACGTCTACACCGGCGTCCTGAAGCAGTGCGAGCGTCTGTCTGGATTTAGAACACCTTGGATTATGCCAGATCGTGTATTTACTCATAGCCAACGCTCGCGTTCGATGCCGACTGCGTTTGCTACAGTCCTTATCCCATCTGCCTTCAACATTTCATCAAGACCGTCCGCAATTTTGGCACTTAGCGAAAGACCTTTGTAGACCATAGCGGTGTAGAGCTGCACGGCGGAGGCGCCAGCTTTGATCTTGGCGTACGCATCTGCGGCAGAACCTATCCCGCCTACGCCAATCAGTGGGATGGCACCATCGAGGTGATGAGACAGCTTCGCAAGCACTCTGGTAGAGTGCTCAAATAGCGGTTGGCCGGATAGCCCCCCTACCTCCTGACTGTGTTTACTTCGAAGCCCCGCGCGCGACAGCGTCGTATTGGTTGCAATGATTGCATCAATTTCGCTTGCGACAGCCACCCTTGCGACGTCCGCTATTTCCGCATCCGTCAGATCTGGGGCGATTTTCAGAAAAATTGGAATGGGGTTTTCCAGTTTCGCGTTTGCTTGCGCAACATTTTCCAAAAGTGCTGCCAGTGCATCCGAGCCTTGCAGATCGCGCAGTTTTTCGGTGTTTGGCGAAGACACGTTCACAGTTGCGAAGTCGACAAATGCACCGCAGGTGCTTAGGACCGACGCAAAGTCGCGGGACTTGTCCTGGCTGTCTTTGTTGGCGCCAAGGTTCAAGCCCAAAGGTATGGATTTGGGTCGGTCCCTCAGGCGTTCAGCGATGCGCGAAGCGCCGTCATTGTTGAAGCCAAAGCGATTGATCGCAGCTTGGTCCTCACTGAGGCGGAACAGGCGCGGCTTTGGGTTGCCGGGCTGCGGGCGAGGGGTGGCAGCGCCAACCTCCAGAAAGCCAAAGCCGGCTTTCATCAAGGGTGGGATAACCTCGGCATTTTTGTCGAACCCTGCAGCTAGTCCGATTGGGTTTGGGAGCTCCAGCCCCGCAATGGTGGTCCTGAGCCGATCGCTTGTAATCGCGCCGGGCGCCGGAGTGATGCCCAATCGTAAAACTCGCAGTGCCAAGCCATGTGCGCGTTCGGGATCAAGCTGCCGAAGCGCCCGCAGGCCGATCTCTTCAATCATCATCAGGGCATCTCAGCTGGAAATTGATGTACGCCTTCTGAAAAGGGGAGCGGGACGCACGAAAGCACGTCAGTAAGCTTGAGGGGGGCGTAGAGATGCGGAAATTCCGCACCACCGCGGGAGATTTCCCACTTTAATGCGGCACCCAAGTCTGCCGAATCTACAGCTGCCAACCAAAGTCCGTCGATGCCAGCAAAGTGCTTTGCAGCTGTTTCAGCGGCTTGGGCCGCTGTGGAGAAATGGATGTAGCCGTCCGCAAGATCTATAGGTGCACCCAGGGTCTCACCCTTGGCCTGCAATTCCTCCCATTCGGAGGTACGAAAAATCTTGTAGATAAGCATATGGCAGGGATGGCTTCACAAGTCGTGAAGGTCAAGTGGGTGCTGTGGCGTAAGGATTTCATGCGCCTGTCATGGACGTCAGGTTATCTGAACAGGAATCCACTTTGACACGGGCGGGCGCATCATTAAGCTGTGTCTATCCAACATCTGGGAGATAATAAAAATGCTGTCACGTTTGCTGGCGTCTTCGACCGCGCTTGCTGTTGCCACCGGGTTTACCGCGGGCATGGCTCAGGCCGACTACACCCTTCACGTTATTCATATCAATGACTTGCACAGTCGGATCGAACCAATCAATCGTTTCGACTCTACTTGCGGCGCTGAAGATGATGCCGAAGGCAAGTGCTTCGGTGGGGTTGCGCGCGTTGCGACCAAGATAAACGAACTGCGCGATAGCCTGACCGCTGCGGGCGAGAATGTGATCGTTGTCGATGCGGGTGACCAGTTTCAGGGCTCGCTGATGTACACTACCTACAAAGGTGCCGTTGAAGCTGAGTTCATGAATGCGATCGGTTTTGACGTCATGGCAGTGGGTAACCACGAATTTGATGACGGTCCCAGCAAGTTGGCCGAGTTCATCGACGCGGTCGATTTTCCGGTTATTTCGGGTAACTTGGACGTAAGCCAAGATGATTTGCTTGCAGGCAAAGTTGGTAACCACGTCGTGCTTGATGTTGGCGGTGAAAAGATTGGCATCATTTCGGCGCTTGCAGTTGACACTGTGGACACCTCATCACCGGGTCCTAATGTTATCTTCCAAGACGAGGTTGATGCGATCGCAGCCGATGTTGCCGCGCTGACCGATGATGGCGTAAGCAAGATTATCGCACTTACACACGTGGGCTTGCCCAAAGATCTCGAGATTGCTTCGGCTGTGTCTGGCTTAGACGCTGTTGTTGGTGGTCACTCACATACGTATCTGTCCGCTTCTGATCCCAAGCGCGCCGGAGCTTACCCCACCTATGCAAGCCAGGAAGACGGGACGTTGGTGCCTGTTGTGCAGGCATATGCCTACTCGAAATACGTCGGCCACCTGATCCTGAACTTCGACGATGAAGGCAACGTCACCTATGCAGAAGGTGATACCATTGTGCTGGACGCAAGCGTTGAGGCAGATGCCGCGATCGCTGCGCGTGTCGCTGAACTTGCCGGTCCGATCGAAGAAATGAAGAATGAGGTCATCGGCTCAACCACTGGCTTTATTGAAGGGGACCGTTCGGTGTGCCGCGCAATGGAATGTCCGATGGGCAACCTTGTGGCTGATGCCATGCTCGACCGTGTGGCCGACCAAGGTGTCACACTCGCGATTCAAAACGGTGGCGGCCTGCGCGCTTCGATCGATGAAGGTGAAGTAACCATGGGCGAAGTGCTGACAGTGCTGCCGTTCCAGAACACTTTGGCGACCTTTGAAGGCAATGGTCAGATGGTGATCGAGGCGTTGGAAAATGGCGTAAGCCGTCTTGAGGATGGCGCAGGTCGTTTCCCACAAGTTGCGGGTATGAAATACACCTTCGATGTGAATGCCGAGCCCGGCGCGCGGGTGTCCGACGTCATGGTTGCAGACGGCATGGGGGGCTTTAAGCCAATCGATCCGGCAGCGACGTATCTCGTTGTGACGAACAACTATGTTCGCAACGGAGGCGACGGATACCGGATGTTCACCTCGGCGGCAAACGCCTACGACTTCGGTCCTGGCCTTGAGCAGGTTGTGGCAGATTACATCGCTGCCACCGGTGGCTACGAGCCGTTCACCGACGGGCGCATCACCCGCGTTGAATAAGCCACGATTTTCTTGAAGTATTGGGGCGTGCCAGAAATTGGCACGCCCCTTTCTTTTGCCGAGGTCCGTTAGATGAAAGCTGTTTGGTATGAACGATTTGGTGAGGCTGAAGAGGTCCTCATTGTTGGTGAGATGGCCACTCCAACCCCAGCGTCTGGGGAGGTTCTTGTGCGTTTGGCGGCAACGGGTGTTAATCCGTCTGACGTGAAATTGCGCGCGGGTGCCAGACCCGGGGCAGAGATGGCATTTCCTCGCATCATTCCGCATTCTGACGGTGCTGGTGTAATCGAGGCCGTGGGTGAAGGGATCGATCCATCGCGTGTGGGTGCGCGGGTCTGGATTTGGAACGCTGGTTGGCAACGCGCCTTCGGGACGGCGGCTGACTATGTAGCTTTGCCTTCAGAGCAGGCAGTGACGATGCCTGATTGCGTTGCTTTCGCAGATGCAGCCTGTTTTGGCATTCCAGCTGTTACGGGGTGGTATTCGGTCTTCGCTGACGGACCTGTTGAAGGCAAAACCATCCTTGTCACAGGTGGCGCAGGGGCCGTGGGCCGGTATGCGTGTCAAATGGCTGCGCTGGGCGGAGCACGGGTCATCACCACGGTTTCCAGCGCTGAGAAGGCTGCCCATTCTACATGCCATGAGTGGATTAATTATCGAGATACGGATGTCTCAGAAGCGATACTGGATTTGACTGGGGGAGACGGTGTTGACCGTATTGTAGAGGTTGATTTTGCGGCGGGACAGGATACAGCACTGCGTGCATTGAAACCAGGCGGTGTCATCGCCAGCTATGCCTCTGCCAGCGAAATGGCGCCAACGCTTCAGTTCTATCCGCTGATGTTCCGTAACATCACCTTACGAATGTTGATCGTCTACTTGCTTGACGCTCGAACCCGCCGCAAGGGTGAGGCGCAGATTACAAAATGGCTAGAGGCAGGGGCGTTGAGCCATGCACCGGTGATCATCAAAGGTCTTGACCAAGCTGCGGTAGCGCATGACCGCGTCGCCTCTGGGGGTAAGCTTGGTACAGTTGTGGTGACGATCTGACCCGCGTAAGGCTGACCGGATGTGTGGACGATTTGCCGTAACTTTACCGCAGGACGCGATGGCATCGCTGTTCGCTGCGACACCTGCGAACAACCTACCAGAGGACGAACGGTACAATGTCTGTCCAACAACTCAGATCGCGGTTGTCACAAGCTTTGAGGGTACGCGACACCTGCGGCCTATGCGTTGGGGGTTCTTGCCACACTGGTACAAAAACCCGACCGACGGACCACTGCTGATCAATGCGAGGGCAGAAACTGTTGCTGAGAAGCCTGCTTTTCGCGCAGCGTGTCGTGAACGACGATGCTTGATCCCAGCTTCTGGCTTTTATGAATGGACCAAAGATGCTGATGGGGCCCGATTGCCATGGTACTTTTACGATGTCGCGGGCGCACCATTGGTATTTGCGGGTATTTGGCAGGACTGGGCGCGGGACGATCAGGCTTTTACGACCTGCGCGATCGTCACGACCTCTGCAGGCGAGACAATGTCAGAGATCCATCATCGTGAACCGGTAACCTTGGCGCCCGATCAATGGGCCATGTGGCTGGGTGAAGAAGGAAAGGGCGCTGCACGCTTGATGACCGCTGCCCCAGAGGATCGTATCGCCAGGCACAGGGTCAGCCCTAAGGTCAATTCCAACCGCGCGCAGGGGCCCGAACTGATGGAGCCTTACGAATAAAAAAACGCCCCCGCTTCAAGAAGCGGGGACGGGTTCAGTCTTGGGAGGTTCTTAAAATTCTGACTTAAAAGTCGGTGTAGAGAGCAAAGGGAAAATGTGTCTCGGTCCCGGCTGTGGCCAGGGTCACACCGGCCAACAATCCCAACATAATGCCCATTGCAGCGGCCATTCTATTCATACTGCTCTCTCCCGTTGTTTCTTCATTGTTTCGTAAAGCGTAACAATTAAATGAGGCAGCAATGGGGCGATGCGAAATTTGCGGCCCTTGAAAGCATAACGGGGCCGGCTTTGGCCGACCCCTAAGGCAATGCGATCTTTGCCGCTTTCGTTGGTTATATATGCTTTTTAGGCCAGACTGGGGAGCCAGAGCACGATTGCAGGAAAGGCAACAAGCAGGGCGATTGTAACCCCGTCAGCGATGAAAAAGGGCGTCACACCTTTAAACACATCCTGTACACTGAGATCGTCTCGTACGCCTGCAACTACGAAACAATTCAGACCGATTGGGGGTGTAATCAGGCAAAATTCTGCCATCTTCACCACCAAAATCCCGAACCAGATTGCACACATGGGCCCGCTCATTCCGAAGGTGCTGTCTGCTGCGGATACGCCTAGCCCCCCGTTAAGTGCCATGACAGCGGGGTAGACGACGGGCAAAGTCAGAAGCAGCATACCAATCGCATCCATGAACATGCCCAGCACCGCATAGGCCAGCAGGATGCAAACCAGAATTAACATTGGAGACATCTCAAGCGATGTTATCCAATCCGAGAACGCTCCGGGAAGATCTGCAAAGCCCAGAAAACGTACATAGATCAATACGCCCCAGATAATACTAAATATCATCACGCTTAGCTTGGCGGTTTCCAGTAATGCATCCTTGAATTGTGACCATCGCATTCCGCGATAAAGCGCCATCAGAAAGACAACAAACGCGCCGATTGCCCCACCTTCGGTTGGCGTGCCCCAAGCATCACCACCAAACGGATTGTAGACAAAGCAAATAATTGTCACGACCACGAACACAATCGGCATCGCAGGTGGCAAAGAGACGAGCCGTTCTTTCCATGTGAATCCCCTGACAGGAGGACCGAAGTTCTTGATGGTCAGTGCAAGCCCGATGATTAGCCCTGCATAAATAATTGCAGAAAAGAGGCCCGGAATGAAGCCAGCCAAAAGCAGTTTGCCGACATCCTGTTCGACAATAATTGCGTAGATCACTAGAATGGCGGATGGCGGGATCAAGGATGCCAAGGTCCCACCGGCGGCAACAACACCCGCAGCGAAGCGTTTATCATAACCGATTTTCAGCATTTCAGGGATGGCGATACGTGCAAATACTGCCGAGGTCGCAACACTTGCACCGGAAACTGCAGCGAAGCCTGCCGTGGCGAAGACTGTCGATACAGCAAGCCCACCAGGAACCCAGGCAAGCCAGCGCTTCGCGGCCTCGAAAAGGGCTTTTGTCAATCCCGCGTAATAGGCAAGGTATCCGATCAGAATAAATGTCGGGATCAGGCTCAATGCTTGGCTGGACACTTTTGAGTGCGGGACCTGGCCAGCAGTTTTGACCGCAACACCAAGCGCCCAGCCGAAATCTTCCATTCCAAAATCTTTGCGCGCCCAGAAAATCCAGATCAGCCCCACGAGACCAGCAAGCGCGGCGGCAAAAGCAACCCGCATTCCCAGCACGACAAGTACAAGCAGGCCACCCGTAACCCAAAGACCAATATCAATCGGTTCCATCAGGCATTGTCCTTCACGTGGTCGGCTTCCATCGAAGCTTGTGTCGCCGCATCTGCAACCAACGGAACTGCAATTGCACGGCCCGTTTTGATCGCCAGCGCGTATGCCCAAAGTTGGAGCGCAAGACGAAAACAAAGCAGCGAGAATGCCAGTGGAGCAAGCAGTTTAGCAGGCCAGATTGGCAGTGAGATATCCATGGAGCTATCACGGCTCCACATGGGTGCATTGAAATCGAAACTGCGGTCGAAATGGGACCAGGTGCCCCAAACCAAGAGAAGCATCAAAATGAAGATCGCCAGTGTGGTGATGAACTCGACGATATAGAGCGCGCGTCCCTTGAGCATTCCAACGAAAATATCCATTCGAATGTGACCGCCTTCGCGCATCACATAAGAAACACCCATGAATGCAATCAGGGGCATGGCTTGCTCGATCCAATCGACATATCCGGGAAGCGGGGAATTAAAGAAGTTTCGTCCGCCGACTGAAACGACTGCGAGCAGCATCAAACTGAATACGGCGATCCCACTGATCAAGGCGAAGAATACCTCGATCTTCAGAAAAGCTCTGTCGATTTTACTGAGACGGCTGTCATCTGACAGCACAAGCGAGGCCGTGGCCATGGGGCACCTCGTTAAAAGTCGCGGAATTGCCCCGCGCGCAAACATGAGCGACGCGCGGGGTGAGTTCTTCGGAAGATCAGACTACATAGAGCCTGCGATCATCCCCGTGACCATGTCATAGAGCTCCTGCGCAGGCAGACCCGCAGCAGTGTTTTGCTCGATCCATGCAGACGCAGCTGGTGCAGCTGCCGCTTCTTTGAATGCCGCAATTTCAGCGTCGGTGAATGTTACGCGTGCGATGCCGCGCTCATCAAGTGCAGGTCCCCACGCGTCCATGGTGGCCCCATTGTAGTTGGAAACGTAATGGTCCAGCGATTCCTCAACAGAGCTCAGCAGGGCATCGCGATGTGCATCGCTCAGGTCTGCAAGCGCATCGGTATTCACAACCACAGGGCAGTTAACGGTGCCGGGGTTGAGGTTGGTGGTCCACCAGGTACCATTCTCGATGGTGCCGAAGGACATGTGCGCATGTGGCGCGAAGCTCACGGCTTTTACGACGCCAGAGTCCATTGCCTGACGGACTTCAGTTGCAGACATGGACGTAGGAACTGCGCCAATGGATGCCATCGCAGCGCCGATACCACCGGTTGCGCGGACGGACAGACCCTCAAAGTCGGCCAGTGTCGCGGGCGCGTCTCCAGTGCCCACAATGTTGTACTGTGGCAGGGGTGATGGCATCAGCAGGGTGGCATTCCAGCGCGCGAGGTCTGCGACGGTCGCGGGGTGGCTATAGACCGCCATGGAAAGTTCGATTTCCTGTTCGAGTGAACTTACGCCCAGGAAGGGAAGCTCTAGCACAGTGATCGATGGGTTTTTGTCGCGGTGGTATCCTGCGCAGAACTGCGCCATTTCAAACGCACCAATGGAGATACCATCAAGGTTCTCGCGGTTTTTCGAAAGCCCGCCATAGCTGATATTCAGCGTAAATTCGCCGCCGGTTTTTGCGTCAACAAGCTCAGCCAGCTTTTCGACATGTTCGGTGAATGCACGACGGGTGCCCCATAGTGAGACATTCCATTCAGTCGCCAGCGCCTCGCTGGCAAAGGTGACGCAAAGTGCAGAGACGGCCACGCGGCCCAATAGTTTTTTCATAAGAAGCTCCTCCTCCAAGCCTCGGTTTTCAGATGTTCGAAGTATTCACAAACCTAGCACAGAGTCTCATGAAGAAAATCGCGCGGGTCCAAGGCATCGCCCTGCGGATTTCCGCAAGGCTAAAGAAGCGCGTCTTTGTTCAGGCCCAACTTGACGATCTTTTCATTCAGGGTGCGCCGTCCAATTCCAAGCTCTGCAGCAATATCATCCATGCGTCCAGCGTGCGTTTTGAGTGCTTTTCCAATCATTTGCCGTTCAAACGCAGCAACGGCCTCTCGCAAACCAGGCCGTTGATTTGCGTCGACCTCCTGTCCCGACATCGCATCTTGCATGGATCCGAAACCCTGCCGCGCCATGATCACCCGCCGTTCCACGACATTTCGGAGCTCGCGCACATTCCCCGGCCAGTCGTGGGCAAGTAACGCGGAAAGATCGGTCTCGGTCAGTTCTGGAGCTTCAGTTTCATAGAGTGCCACGTATTCATTGAGAAAGCGCAGCGCCAACAGCGATACATCATCAAGCCTGCTACGTAGCGGAGGCAGCGATATCTCGAACCCGCTGAGACGAAACAGCAAATCCTGCCGCAGACGGCTTTCGGCGACGGCTTGTCTTGGGTCTTCGTTGGTTGCGGCAATAACCCTCAGATCGACCTTCTCAGGAATGCCAGTGTCGGGATCAAGGACGTCGCCGGTATCAATCAAGCGCAGAAGAAGAGGCTGCACTTCCGACGGGCAAGCGCAAAGCTCATCCAGAAAGAGCGTTCCACCATTTGCGTTGCGCGCCAGATGTGTCAGGTGTTCTGGACTGATTTGCGCAGCGTTCACAGCAATATAAGGGCGATCGCATCGTGCCGAAAGATCATGGATTGATCTGGCAACAAGGTCCTTGCCAGTGCCTGTTTCGCCCTGGACTAAAATCGTAACACTGCTTGATGCCACCATTTCGATCGTGTCGCGAAGCCGGTGCATTTCAGCGCTTTGGCCAACAAGGACCCGATCCAAGCCAGAAAGCTGGAAAAGCCTCTCTTTCAAACGCTCATTGCTTCGGCGCATCTGTTGCTGTTCGGCGGCATGAGCAAGAATGACGAGAAGCCTTTTGGGATCATACGGCTTCTCAATGAAGCTATATGCGCCTTTGTTCATCGCCTCGACAGCCGTGGGGATATCGCCGTGTGCTGAGATCAGTACGACGGGTGGCGCTTGCTGCAATTGATCGAGCAGTTCAAGACCGGACATGTCGGGCATACGAACGTCCGACAGGATCACATCAGGTCCAAACTGGTCTATCCAGCGTGTGACATCGGTTGCCCGTGCAAGGGCTTTGGCAGACCACCCCGCGGCCTCAATCAAATCGACAAGCGAATTTCGCATAAGTCGATCATCATCGATAATTAATACCCGGTAGGTTGTCATACTGTTTGCTTCGTTTGGTTCTTTGGGAGTTCAACGCGAAATACCGCGCCGCCCTCAGAACGGTTTTTAGCGCTGATATTGCCATTGTGGTCCGCTACGATACCAGCCGAGATCGTCAAGCCAAGCCCCATGCCTTGCCCACTCTCGCGTGTAGTGGCGAAAGGTTCACGAAGCTCATCAAGGGATTTATTACCAAGTCCGTGGCCGGTATCCGCGACTTCAAACCAAACCAGATCGGATGTGCTGCCTGAGGCGATTTCAATTCGTTTCAGGCTGGCACTTTCAACAGCATCAAGCGCGTTGCGAACGAGGTTTGTTATTACTTGCTCGATACGAAGTTTATTTGCGACGAGGGGGTGTTTTGATTTTTGGGGATCAAACTCAACCTCGGCGGCGCGGGCGGAGATACTGGGTTCCAGCAACTCAAGCGCGTCTTGTATCGAGTCCACAAGATTAAATGTTTCGAAGCTGTCGCGACCTTTGCGGGAAAAGAACTTCAGTTGTTGCGTTATGCTTTCCATCCGCGCCACAAGCCCCTGCATTTTCTCGTTGAGCGGGGTCGGGCCTACGGTCATCTCGGAGGCCGCGAGTTGATTGCGCATTGCAGCAATGGGCTGGCCAAGTTCATGGGTCACCGATGACGCAAGCTGGCCAAGGGCTGCCAGACGTCCTGCGCGTTCCAACTCAGTTTGCGTTTTCTGCAGGGTTGTTTCTGCGACGCGCCGCTCTTCGATCTCGATGGCCAGGCGCTCGTTGGCAAGTCGCAACTCGGTCTCTTCGCGTTCGGATCGTATCAAAGCGGTCCGCATCCTTCGAACCCTACTGACCTGGAAAGCGCTGAATGCCATCAGGATTACGGCGAGAAAAGTTCCGGTTGTTAGCCAGGCGCGCGTGGCGACCTGATCGTCTGGCGCAAAGAAATGCAGCGACCAGCTGTTTGGAAGATCGCCGGTTCTCAGATAAAGTAACTCCTCGCCACCAATACTTGCCGTCTGTTGCGACGTGTCCGCAGCCCATGAAAGCGGATGAAGGGGTTCGGCGCCAAATTGGCGAGATGCTACGATCCTCTCGCGCTGACCATCGGAGAGCGCGCCAAGTGTACGGTAGCGCCAGGAGGGCTCTGATGCCAACAAAACGACACCATCTTCATTGGCCAGAATGATGCGTTCGCCCGAGGCCTGCCAATTGTCCTGTAATTCGGACAAGTCAACCTTGATTGCAATTACACCCTCCGCACCTGTTTCGGGCGCGCGCACAGATGTCGCGTAGAAATAGCCGGGTATACCGGTTGTCGCACCTATGCCGTAAAACTCTCCGAGCTCGCCCCTCAGAGCTTCCTGGAAATACGGTCGAAAAGCGTAGTTTTGCCCCTTGAAACTTGTTGGGCGCGCCGCGTTTGACGCGGAAACCGTCAGGCCTTGGCTGTTCATTAGGTAGATCGCATCCAGGCCGGCACTTTGTGCGAAGCGCGCTAGCCGGCGGTCGAGTTCGCTGGAGTCTTGCGCATCGATGGTTTCTGTCACCACCGGGTCCTGAGACAGCAGAAACGGAAGATGCGCGAAGTGACGTATCTCGGACAATAGCGTGTTGCGGTGAAGCGTCAGGCGTGCGGATGCCTTCTCAATCTCCTGAGACTTAAAATAGGCGATGGAGGCCCAGTGCAGGCCTGCAGCCATCGAAGTGATGGCAATAAGCAACAGGATATAGATGGCACGCATGCGCGATTTCTGAGCGAAACTACGCGAAAAATCAATCAGAGCAGGGGGGGTGCCCTCGAAGCCTTCAGGTCAGCGCGCCCTTAGGGGTTGGGCATTGCATCCAGCGTGTGTTCCAGTCCGCGTACGATGTGCTCTTCAAGGTACTTCGCCGCACTGTCTGCATCTCTGTTCAGCGCCGCCTCGAACATCTTGCGGTGCTCATAGACAGCTGCCTCGCCCCGATAGGTCAAAACAAGCATCTGGTACCTCAGGTATTTATCGTAGATGGTCGCATGCAGCTGCAGAAGGTTGCGTGAATTGCAGGCTCTGATCAGGGCGAGGTGGAACATCCAATCGTAGCGTTTCCAGGTTTCTTTCTGAGATGTGTCACCTGCGAGCAGTTTCTTTTCCATCAGGTGTAACTTGTGATGCGCAGCGACAAGATCGCCTTCCCAGTCGGTATCGCCATTTATCACCGACGCGCGCAGCGCATCGCATTCCAAAAGAACCCTTAGATGGGTGATCTCGATTAGGTCTTCGCGAGATACTTGCGTTACAAAGAAGCCTCGTTGTTCTTCCGCCACGACAAATCCATCGCTGCTGAGACGATTTAAGGTTTCGCGCAGGGTGGAAACGCCTGTTTCATAACGGGATTTCAAAGCATCCAGCTTAAGCTTGCTTCCAGGTGCAAGCTCGCCAGCGATGATATCTCGCTTGATTGTTTCGTATGTCGATGTGCCGACCGTGTGTGAAGCGCCTGGCATTTGGCTCCTCGGGAATTTTTAACTTTGTCAGATCAGTAGCATTATGGCTGCCTAATCTCAATTAATGCACAAAATATGATGAAAAGTAAAATATCTGATATTATTGATTTTGTCGATTAATGTCCCTAACGTCCCCGGAGCACTGCGATTCCCTTTCAAAAGGGTGCGCAGACAGGGAGGGAAAGATACGAATGTCGCTATCTGCGATTAAAGCCGAGCCTTCGATGGCGTCATCGGTCACTCGGCTCGCAATTGTTGGGCTTGGGCTTGTCGGCCAAAGGCACGCGACAGCTATTGGCTCTGTTTCGGATGTCGAACTTGTTGCAGTCGTGGACCAAAGTGAGTCCGCACAATCGATGGCGGTTGAATTCGGTGTTCCTTGCTTTGCCGATATGCTGGAGATGATTGCTTCGTTGCATCCCGATGGGGTCATATTGGCGACCCCAACGCGTCTGCACTCGGAACAGGCGCTTGCGTGCATCGAAGCAGGTATTCCTGTTCTTGTAGAAAAGCCCCTTTCCGATGATCTTATCAGCGCGCAGGAATTGGTTGGTGCCGCCAAGGCGGCAGATGTCACGGTGTTGGTGGGACACCATCGCAGGCACAACCCGATCATTAAGAAGGCCCATTCAATGATAGCCGAGGGCAGCATCGGCAAAGTGCGTGCAGTGCACGCTTCTTGCTGGTTTTATAAGCCCGACGATTATTTCGATAAGGCACCTTGGCGCAAACTCAAAGGCGCTGGGCCGATCTCTGTGAATCTAGTCCATGATGTTGATCTGATCCGTCATCTGTGCGGTGAAGTGGTCACGGTTCAGGCACATGCTGCCTCGTCCGAGCGTGGCTTTGAAAACGAAGACGTCGCGGGCGCTCTCTTGCAGTTTGAAAACGGAGCGATTGGGACAATCACTGTCTCTGACAGTATCGTGGCACCTTGGAGCTGGGAAATGACCTCCAAGGAGTACCCGATCTATCCTGCGACGGATCAATCGAGCTATATGATCGGCGGAAGCGAGGGATCATTGTCGATCCCGGACCTGACACTTTGGACCCATCCTGGCGGACGGGACTGGTGGAGCCCGATATCAGCCACCGCGATGCCAGGAGATACCTCCGACCCGCTCGTCAACCAGATCGCGCATTTTGCACAAGTTATCTCAGGAACATCTGAACCCCTTGTTTCGGGCGAAGAAGGACTTCGAACGTTGCAAGTTGTCGATGCCATTCAACGGTCTTCAGAGACCGGAGAAACCATCCGACTGGAGCCATAGCCGAAACAAAACTCCAGTCACAAAGAAAAGGCGCTTAGATCGGCGCTAAACACCTTAGGGAGGAAAAAAATGATCATGAAACTCACTCGTCGTGCCGCACTTGGCTCAATCGCCGCAGCGGGGCTCGCATTTGGTGCAGCAGCACCGAGCTTCGCCGCAGACATGACCTTTACTCTGGCGACCTCGGGCTCCGAAACCGATCAGCGGTCCGTTGCAATGGCAAGCGTGTTTGCTCCAATGGTTGCAGGCTTTGCTGACTATCAGCCCGGTTACAACGGCACACTCTTCGCGCAAGGCACCGAACTGGAAGCCATCGCGCGTGGCAACCTGACCATGTCGATCGCTTCGGCTCAGGAACTGGCACAGTTCTTCCCTGAGTTCTCGATCTTCGCGACCGGTTACGTTCATCAGGACGCGGCGCATCAGGTACGCGTTTTCAACGATCCGCTCATGGACCCCTTCAAGCAAAAGGTTGAAGACGAGCTTGGCGTTAAGCTTTTGTCGGTCATGTATCTTGGTCGTCGTCACGTAAACCTGCGTCAGACACGTGAAGAGCTGGATGTTCAGACACCGGCAGATCTTGCTGGCGTCAACCTGCGTATGCCAGGCACCGACGCATGGCAGTTCCTGGGCGCGGCGCTGGGCGCATCGCCAACACCGCTCGCATTCTCCGAAGTCTATACTTCGCTATCGACAGGTGCTGTCGATGGTCAGGACAACCCACTGCCAACCGTTGTGGATCAGAAGTTCTATGAAGTGACCAAGCAGATCGCTCTGACTTCGCACCTGGTTGACCTCAACTACATCGCGTTTTCGCTTGAAACTTGGAACAGCCTAACTGCTGATCAGCAGTTGACTGTACAGCGAGCAGCGGACGCCGCAGCAGCCTATGGTCGTCTGAAGCAGCTGGACAAAGAGAACAATCTGGCTGACTTTATCCGGAGCCAGGGCGTAGAGATCTACACTCCTGATCTCGCAGCGTTCCGTGAGCACGTTCAGGGTCAGTATGCTGGTTCCGAAGTGGCGGCGAGCTGGCCAGAAGGTGTGTTGGATCGCATCAACGCACTGGGTAACTAAGCCGACTAAACTGCGAAAATACCGGGAGAGCCTGACATGAAAAATTTGTTCAAATGGTTCTCCCGTACAACAGAGTTTATCGCCGCGCTTATGCTCGCGGCGATATTTGTTACTTTCCTCATCCAGATCTTTTCCCGTTATGCGGCCAAGATCGCTTGGATGATGCCTATCCCACCGATCTCAGACTGGATGGCATCACTTCAGCCAATCGGCTGGACCGTGAACCTAATCTCGCTGATCTGGGTGTGGGCCGTGTTCTTTGGCTGCGCCTTCATTGTGCGCGAACGTGATCACGTCACCTTCGACATCTTATATCTTTCGCTGCCGCGCGCTGGACGCCGCATCCTTGCCTATCTCAGTTCGGCTGGGATTGTTGTTGCGATGCTGTATGCGCTTCCAGCCATGTGGGACGTGGTGTTTGACAATCGGCTGATGGAACTGAAAAAGATTCAAACCCTTCGTATCCCGATCACCGGCGATCAGATTGCCATCAAATGGCTATTTGCATCGGTTGTGCTTTTGATGGTTGTCGCCATCATAAGGTATTCATGGCAAATCGTGACCATTACCCGAGACGGTCCTCCGACAGGAGAGATCGAGGAAATTGTCGCAAGTTCCTCCGCTATTGAGGAGCTTGACCAATGAGCATTGAGCTAATCATGGGCCTTGCTGCCCTTTTCGGAATGGCTGCAATTGGAACTCCGGTCGCCTTTGCAATATTCATTGGTGTCATCGTGTATCTCGGCGTTGCAGGCCAGGACCTTGCCATTGCCGGTGAGACCATGGTGCAGAGGCTGTTTGACGGTTTTCTTTTGCTGGCCGTGCCGCTTTTCATCGTCTCAGCAAATATCATGAATGCGGGTTCTATTTCGGACCGGCTTCTGAATTTCTGTATCGCAGTTGTCGGACGCTTCCGCGGGGGTATGGGGCATGTAAATGTCGTCGCCTCCCTGATCTTTTCCGGCATGTCGGGCTCTGCGGTCGCGGACGCTGCGGGTATCGGCAAGATCATCATTGAAATGATGGTCAAGAGTGGGAAGTACACGCGCGGTTACGCTGCTGCGATCACTGCGGCCACGGCGACAATCGGACCGATCATCCCACCGTCCATCCCGATGGTTATCTATGCTCTCGTGTCAGGCGCTTCCGTTAAAGACCTGTTCCTCGGGGGTATCGTACCCGGCCTTCTGATGGGCTTTGTGCTGATGGGAATGAATACGCTCATTTCGCATCGACGTAATTTTGGTGCGGAAGAACCCGTGCCGTTTCGCGAATTGCCTGCATTGACGGTAAGGGCAACGCCCGCGCTGCTTATGCCCTTTATCCTGCTTTACTGTCTCTACAGCGGCATCACGACGCCGACTGAAGCTGCAGCTATCGCGGCACTTTACGCGTTTATAATCGCCGCAGGTCTTTACCGTGCCATCAGTGTTCGGAACCTTTATCAGGTCTTTGTCGAGAGCGCGCGCTCTGCGGCTTCGGTCGGGTTGGTGATCGGCGCCTCGATGATCCTTACTTACGTGGTGGTTCAGGAGAACATCCCCCAGGCTTTGTCCGCGTCACTTGCGGGTGCCGATATCCATCCGCTGGTCTTCCTTATCCTGATCAATTTGCTCGTTCTGCTTCTCGGATGCATTCTGGATGCAACGGTTATCATTCTGGTTATCGTGCCGCTCTTCATCCCCACGACTGAGGCACTTGGGATTGATCTGGTGCATTTCGGAGTTCTGATCGTCGTCAACTCAATGATCGGATTGATCACGCCACCTTATGGAATCCTTCTGTTTGTTATCAATGCAGTGACCGGGATTCCGCTCAAGGAAATCATCCGCGAAATCTGGGCGTTCCTAGCGGTGCTCATCGCGGCATTGCTGGTGATGATCCTCGTGCCAGAGATCGTTCTTTGGCTGCCGCGCATGTTCGGATATCAGGGGTAGAGAATGTGGAAGGGTGAGCCGTTCCGTGTCGGTTTGGTCGGAACCGGACGCATAAGTTCTATCTACCTGAAAAACTGCGCCAGCTTCCCCGAGATTGACGTTGTTGCCTGTGCCAGCCTGAACCGAGCCGAGGCTGAGGCACAAGCCAAAGCATTTGGTGTCCCGCGTGTGTGTAGCGTGGACGATGTTTTGAGCGATCCCGATATCGACGCAATCCTCAACCTCACCATTCCGGCAGCTCACGCTGAGATATGCGAAAGAGCACTTGCCGCCGACAAACACGTTTATTCCGAGAAGCCGCTGGCCACGTCATTGGAAGACGCAAGGGGCGTGCTCGACAGCGCGGCAGATAAGGGCCTGCTGGTTGGCAATGCCCCTGATACCTTCCTGGGCGGGCGCTGGCAGACGGTTCGCAAACTTATTGACGACGGCCTGATTGGGAAACCCATTGGTGCGATGGCTTTTGTTGGAACGCGTGGCGTTGAGCGGCACAATCCGAACCCGGATTTCTACTATCAACATGGTGGGGGGCCTCTGCTTGACCTTGGTCCTTATTACCTGACGGCGATGGTGTTTCTGCTTGGCCCGATCGCGCGAGTGTCAGGTGTCGGGCGGCGTAGTTTTGACACACGAACGATAGAGTTTGGTCCGCGCCATGGCGAAGAAATACCCGTCGAAGTCGAGACCCACTCGCTTTCAACGATCGAGTTTGAAAGCGGTGCCATCGCGTCGATGACTATAAGTTTTGATATTTGGGACAGCGATACGCCGCGCTTTGAGGTTTATGGCGAAAGCGGAACGATTTGCATTCCTGATCCTGACCCGGTGCATGGTGCCAATATATTTGGTGGCCCAATTTGGTACCGCACGCGTGCTCAGTCGCGTTGGGAGGTGCAGCCGCGTCCGCAGGGCCGCGATGAATGGTTGGTGGCCGAGAATGTGCACAGCTACAACGACGACAGCCGGGGGCTCGGTCTTCTCGATCTGGCGTATGCGTCGCGTGAGGGGCGGCAACCTCGAGCAAGTGGTGAATTAGCCTACCATGTACTTGAGGCCATGCAGGGTATTTTGAGTGCGCCGGAACGCGGAGGGTATGTGGACCTTCTTAGTTCCTGTCAGGTTCCCGATCCTCTTCCAGTCCAATTTCCGTCCGAACGCGTCGTGGAGATGTCGAATGCCAGTTGAAACGCTTGAATTCGCAGAACCTTTCTTTGAGGTCACCCTTGTGGCTGGCGAACCGAACTACAAGATCTCAGGGCGTGCGATTGCCTTGAACCTTGGCGAAACCTCGTTTCGGGTTTCAAACCAGACGATACCGCCGTTGCAGTCGGTTATTGTGCACGATGCGCTAATCGCAGATGCTGGATTTGTTTTGCTCATACAGCAGCTTAATAATGATCTCTCGGACGATGCTCTGATGGAGCAGATACGAGCGTTCTGGCCCTCTGCCTTCGACGTACGCGGTGAAGAGCGTTTGCGCGGGATTGGGCACTTCATGTCGCCAAAAACCTGGGTGGGTCAGTTTGGGTTCACCATGTACCATTCAGCGACCGTCCCATTGAATGTGGGTCTTCACAAAGATCACGACTTTTGCCCGGTTCCGGGGTTTCGCGAGGTTCACACGCAGGTTCTTGGATTCGGTAAAATGCAACAATGCCATCAGAAGGATATAGCGACGCTTTACCTCGAAGAGCCTATGGCGCCCGGCACTACGCACCGCCCGATGTATGATGCTGACGGGAATTATCCCTGGCATCAGTTCGAGACGATCACGCCGTCTGTGTTTCTGGCAGTAGAGATGCTTCCTGAAGGGGCGACACCACCATGAGCAATTCTCAGATGTCCCACGCAATCTTGAACGGCCCAATAACGTCCACCGGACCCTTTCCAGAGCAATCGCGTCGTTTGCGATTGGGCGTTGTCGGGGGTGGGCGGATTTCGCAGACCCAGGCTATGGCCGCGCGCATGACCAATCGCTGGGAGATCGTCGCTGGCGCACTTTCCTCCGATCCGGCACGCTCCAAAGCACGTGCGGGGGAGTGGTTTATCGAACCAGATCGCGCTTATGCGGGTTTTGCCGAGATGGCTTCTGCCGAAGCCGCGCGACCTGATGGGGTTGATGCTGTGATGATCACAACACCAAACAACGCGCATTTTCCGGCAGCCATGGCGTTTTTGGAGGCGGGGATTGACGTGCTGTGTGACAAGCCGCTCACCAATGAGCTCAGTGAAGCGCAAGGGTTGGTCGCCAAGGCATGCCAGTCAGGCAATGTTTTCGGCGTAAGCTATGTGATGTCCTGCTATCCGATGATCCGGCAGGCCCGCGAGATCGTTGCCAGCGGGCAGCTTGGCGAGATCAACCAGATCCACGTCGAGTTCATGCAGGACTGGATGACGCCTGAAACGGTTTCCGATGCGCCCCATGTCAAATGGCGGCTCGACCCAAAGGTTTCAGGGCCTACCAGCTGTGTCGGCGACATCGGCACTCACGCGGCGCATCTTGCGTCCTTTGTCTCAGGCCTTGAATTGACGGATCTGAGGGCAGAGTTTCATGTCTGTGGCGCCCCTAAACCGCTTGAAGATACGGTCTTCATGTCGACCCGGTACGAAGGGAATATCCCGGGTACGCTTATGGCCACGCGCCTGGCTCCGGGCAATCGGGGAGGGCTTCGCCTACGCATCTTCGGTGCGCTCGGAGGATTGGAGTGGGACATGGAGCATGCTGAGCATCTGAAGTTAAACATCTTCGGCCAACCCGATCAGGTTCTGACCCGGGGACAGGGTCATGGCATTTCACCGGCTACGGAAAGGTTGACGCGCACAGGGCGGGGTTTTCCTGAAGGATTGATAGAAGCCTGGGCCAATCTCTACACAGAATTTGCACTCGCCGTTGCCGCGCGCCGGGACGGGCTGGATGTGCCGGAAGGCGCAACATCGCTGCCCAAGGTTGAAGACGGTGCTGCTGGAGTTGCGTTCATTGAAGCTTCGGTGCGTTCCAACGCTGCCGGGGGCGTATGGGAGCGCGTGTCCGCATGAAAACGTCCATAGCCACAGTCTCCATCTCAGGGAACCTGCGCGAAAAGCTGGAAGCGATCGCCGCGGCTGGGTTCGACGGGATCGAGATTTTTGAGCAGGATTTTATAGCGCATGATGGCTCTCCCAAAGAGGTAGGGGCGATGGTGCGAGACCATGGTCTCGAGATTATGCTGTTCCAGCCCTTTCGGGACTTTGAAACCCTGCCGGAACCTTTCCGGGGGAAAGCGTTCGACCGGGCAGAACGCAAGTTTGAGGTTATGCAGGAACTTGGGACGGATCTTGTTCTGATCTGCTCGTCTGTGCATCCCAAAGCACTTGGTGGAATCGATCGCGCGGCTGATGATCTGGCTGAGTTAGGCGAGCGTGCAGCAAAGCGCGATTTGAGGATCGGCTACGAGGCCCTCGCCTGGGGACGTCACGTGAACGATCATAGGGACGCCTGGGAGATTGTGCGTCGGGCAGACCATTCTAACGTGGGCCTGATCGTTGATAGCTTTCATACCTTGGGCCGTAAGCTTGATCCCAACAGTCTGCGGTCTGTCCCGGGCGACAAGATCTTCTTTGTTCAGTTGGCCGATGCTCCCGCAATTGACATGGACCTGCTCTACTGGTCACGTCATTTCAGGAACATGCCCGGCGAGGGTGATTTAGACGTGACCGGCTTCATGCAGGCCGTGATGGCAACGGGCTATTCAGGCCCCATCAGTCTTGAGATCTTCAACGACATGTTCCGTGGTGGGAACACCCGGCAGCTTGCGCGTGACGGTTACCGCTCTCTTATCGATTTGATGGACCAGGTGGCGCGCGCCGAGCCTGAGCTTTCATTAAGCACCCCACCCGTTCCGGCCCCGCAATCGCCAGATGGCGTTGCGTTCATAGAATTCGCGACACGCGGAAAGGAAGCGGAAGCGCTCCAATCGTTGTTAGAACAGCTTGGTTTTACGCTGACAGGGACTCATCGCAACAAAGCCGTTTCGCTTTGGCAGCAGGGGGAAACGCGTATCGTTCTCAACAAAGAAACCGAAGGCCATGCTGCGTCCAGTTGGAATGCACGAGGCACGAATGTCTGCGATATTGGAATCTCGGTTCAGGACGCTGCCGACGTGATCACTCGGGCTGAGAAGCTGGGCGATAATCCCTTTGGCCAACCCCTGGGACCGGGTGAGGCATCGATACCAGCGATTAAGGGGCTGGCAGGTTCCGTGCTGCATTTCATGAACGCAGAAACTGCGGTGCAAGAGGTTTGGCAATCTGAGTTCGTGGCTTCCAACACCGAGCCTGGAAATGCGGGCCTAACCCGGATCGATCATATTGCTCAAACCATGAGCTATGAGGATATGCTCAGTTGGTCGCTGTTCTATTCCACCCTCTTCGAGATGAAGAAATCGGCGATGGTCGACGTGGTCGATCCAGATGGTATCGTGCGATCTCAGGCACTTGAAACGATGGATGGTAAGTTCAGGATAACGCTGAATGGAGCTGATACGCATCGTACACTTGCTGGGGCGTTCTTGTCAGAAACGTTCGGTGCATCGGTTCAGCATATTGCCTTCGCGACTGACGACATCTTTGAAACGCTGCAAACGCTCATTGGGAACGGCTTCAAACCACTTCCAATTTCGTCAAACTACTATGCCGACCTTGAAGCACGATTTGTCATCGATCCAGAATTGCTAAAGCGCATGAAGTCGATGAACGTTTTGTATGATGAGGACGAAAGCGGCAGTTTCTTTCAATGCTACTCCGAGATGACGGGCTTTGGGGTGTTTTTTGAAATCGTGCAACGTCAAATAGACTATGCAGGTTATGGCGGAGCAAACGCGCCGTTCCGTATCGCCGCACAGAAGCGAATGGTTCGACCAAAAGGCGTTCCCGCCACCTGATACTGCAGGGATCTGCGAGACGTCGAAGGCGATACGATTTCATCGTAAGCTGGCGCAGTTGGATTGTGAGACTCGATCAAATGGTACTGGCCCGAGAAAGCAGTCTACACGGTAGGTAAAAGACCTGAACGCGTCTAAATCAGGGCTCAAGGTGGTGACGGTATGGGAGTTGCGTTGAAATGCTAGCGACTGATTTAGGATCAGATGTGCTGAGCCGGTCAGGGAAGCTGCGCCGTTCGCTAACCACGCCATTGCTTGCTCTTTATGGGCTGTGTTGTCTGTCGGCGCTGCATGAGTGAGTTCAGGACGCCGGAGATAGACTATCGTCGTGTATCTGACGGGGTTATTTAGGTCGTCCGACGCAAGTCGACCGTAGGGAAAGCGTTCGGGTCGGACAAGAAGATGCTTTCCCATTCCAGCACTGCGAAGAAAAAGGGGACACGGCATTGACTGCGTCCCCAATTCAAGTGGTCACTTTGGCATCGTCAGAGGCCCAGTTGTGCCTTTTTCTTTTCAGCCCAGCTCAGGATCGCCATATCGAACGTCAGTGCCATCAAAGCAACACAGAAACCAAGAACGAAATTCTTCCCAAGATCCGTGCCTGCAAGGGTTTTTTGAAGCTCTTGGCCAAGATCCTGTGTTCCGATGAAGGCTGCGATGATAACCATGAAAAACGCAAACATGATCGCCTGATTGAAGCCGACTGCCATGGTTGGCAGGGCAAGCGGCAGTTGCACGCTCCACAGCTTCTGCCTCCGCGTTGCGCCTGACATATCAGCGGCTTCCGTCATTTCCAACGGGACGCCGCGCAGCCCCTCTACGGTATAGCGGATCAGCGGAACCATTGCGAAGATGAGGATAGACATGACAACCGAGGTCGCTGTGATACCAAACAGCATGATCGCGGGGATTAGGTAAATGAAACTGGGGAATGTTTGAGCGGTATCACAGGCCAGTAGTACCCTGCGGGACCATTTTTCAGAACGCGCTGCCATGATGCCAATCGGCAGGCCGATCAAAGTCGCGATGATCACTGCCGATATCACCGAATAGAGCGTGATGACTGAACGATCCCACCAACCCGACAATGCCACCAGCCCAAAGAAAACGGTCGCGTAAAGCGCGGGTCTGCGTCCGCCGATTGCCAAGGCACCGGCGATGACTATTAGGATGAAACCGAATGTCGGGATCGACAGAAGAAAATCGCGGAATGGGTTTAACACCCAGACATTTAGCACATAGCGGATTTGTCCAGTGATGCCCTGGACGATATCGAAGGCAAGGAAGGTCTTGATTGCTGTGTCAATCTCCTTGCCTTGCGAGAAACTCTCACGGCGACCGATTTCGGCGAACCATCCAACGAACTGACCGAGGACTGTGAAGAAAACGAAAACCGCAAGCGCCGTGAGGGCATACTTATGGCGCACCCACCATCGCGTGCCCCGCTCAAAATGCTCGGGCAGTTTAACAACCCAAGCTTTTGACAATCTGTCGAGCGTCACGGCGAGCAAAACGATGGTTACCCCAATCTCAAACGACCTGCCCAGCTTGAAGCTGCCCATCATTGCCAGCAGTTTCGCTCCGAGCCCCGGCATGCCGATAAAGGCTGTCAGAACAACCATGGCAAGGCAGAGCATGATCACTTGGTTTACGCCGACTAGGATCTCGTTGCGAGCAGCAGGCACGTAAACGTGGCGTAGCATCTGCCAGCGCGAGCAGCCGCTCATCTTTCCGGCCTCGATGACCTCGGGAGAGACCTTTTTGAGGCCAAGCGTCGTCATCAAGATCATCGGGGGAACTGCATAAATGATCGTGGCAACTGCTCCTGCGGTGGGACCAACTTTAAAAAAGATCACTGCTGGCAGAAGGTAAGTGAAAAACGGTAGGGTTTGCAGGACCGACAGGACTGGTCTCACCGCGCGGTCAACCCAAGTATATTTCCACGCGGCGATGCCTACTAGGAGGCCGATCAAGAAGGCGAGTGGAGCTGCGACGATAAGTACGGACATCGTTTCCATCGCGTCTTTCCACTGACCGATCAATGCAGTCCAGACGAATGTGCCACCAGCCAAAAGGGCGAGGCGCCAGCCACCAAGATAGTACCCCAGAACGGCAGCGGAAGCAGCAATGGCACTCCAGGGGATCTGCTCGAACCGGGGCCAGCGGCGTTTGCCGTAAAGAAGGTTTGCGGTTGTATCGAGCATGAATTGTAGGGGACCTTCAGCGAACCAACGGGTTAACTTTTCAAGCTGCAGATCCTCACGAATAAAGATGAAGGCAGCATCAAGCCACACGGCGAAGGGTGGCACCCATTCCTCAGGAATGCGGTGTAGCCATGAAGGTAGAAGTCCGCTGTATTGCAAAACTGTCAGGACAAGCGCGACACAGAACAGGCCGCTGGCAATTTGGGTGTCGCTGTAGCCAACGCGCGTCAAAGCCTGGTTTGTTGACAGAACTGCCATCAATCCGCCCCGACCAGTATATCGAGAGCTGCCTTGCGGGGCATCGCACCAATAGCTTTGCCGTTGTCAACGACAGGGATCATATCACGGGTATCATTGACCAAAAGCTTAGCCAGTGCATGGATGGTCGCACTGGCTTCGACCGGCGCACCTTCGCCGGTGGCAGACATATCCGTTAAAATACGCGCATGGACCACATTCGCTTTGTCGATTTCTTCGGTAAACTTACGGACATATTCGGTGGCAGGGTTAAGCACGATATTGTCTGGTGTGCCGCATTGCTCGACCGCACCGTCCTTCATGATTGCGATACGATCCGCAAGGCGAAGGGCCTCGTCGAAATCATGGGTAATGAAGACGATGGTTTTGCCTAGCATCTCTTGCAGTCGAAGGAATTCGTCCTGCATTTCGCGGCGAATGAGCGGGTCGAGCGCTGAGAAAGGTTCGTCGAGGAACCAAATGTCGGGTTCGATGGCGAGGCTGCGGGCAATGCCGACGCGCTGCTGCTGACCACCTGAAAGCTCACGGGGGAAGTATTCTTCGCGCCGTTCAAGGCCGACAAGCTTGATAACTTCCAGCGCTCGGTCGCGGCGCTCGTGTTTATCCTGTCCGCGCATTTCCAAAGGAAAAGCTACGTTTTCCAGAACCGTACGGTGCGGCAGAAGTCCAAAGTTTTGAAAGACCATGCCCATTTTGTTTCGGCGCAGCTCAATCAACTCTTTTTCGGGCAGGGCCATGATGTCCTGTCCGTCAACCTCGATCGTGCCGCCAGTAATTTCATGAAGGCGTGAAAAACAACGCACCAAAGTGGATTTCCCGGAACCTGACAGACCCATGATAACCAGCATTTCGCCGCGACTAACTTCGATCGATACATCACGCACGCCTGCAATATAGCCGTCCGCCCTGATATCATCGAATGTCCGTCCTGGCGGTAATTTCGAGAGATAGCCTTCGGGATCCTGTCCGAAAATCTTCCAAACATTCTTACAGGAAATCACGGGCGTTTCGCTTGTCATATCAATTCCCGATGCCTAGGGGACTCATTTCACGGGCTAAAAGGCCCTGCCCGCATACAACGGACAGGGCCAGTGCTAGCTTAACTGCAAGTTATTAGTTCAGCCAAGCCTGCCAAACAGCTTCGTTTGCCTCCAGCCACTCTGCAGCGGCTTCTTCTGGCTCAAGTTCGTCGATGTCGACCAAACGGGCCATTTCGGCGATCTGTGGGTTTGTGAAGCTGATACGCTCCAATACCGCGTAGGCTCCAGGCCATTTAGCTTCCATACCTTCCCAAGCTGCCTTTTTGAGGTAGCCATCGGCAGGGTTGCCGCAGTCATAGAGCGCATCTGGGTTTGGACCCACTGCTGGATCTTTATCACAGCCGTCGACCCAAACTGGGAATTCAACAAACTCGCCCGGCCATACAGCTTCTGCGAAGTTTGGCGTCCAGTTGAAGACGACGACGGGGCGCCTGTCGGCTTCGGCCGCACCAATTTCCGCCCAGAGCGCTGCTGCGGACCCCGCATTGATCACTTCAAAGTTCATGCCGAGGGCTTCGACGCGCTCTTTGCCGTGCTTCAACCAGTCCACAGGGCCGTCCAGATAACGGCCACGATCGCCGGTTTCGGCTGTTGCGAAGAGCGAGGCGCAATCATTCAGAGCTTCCCAGCTCGGAAGACCAGGGCAGGCGTCCTTGGTCCACATCGGGTACCACCAATCCTCGCGGGTGACCGCGTTGTGATCACCTACGTCGATGATCCCGCCCTTCTCAAGGGCTGCGCGGAAGGATGCGCCGAACGCGCCTTCCCAAACCTCGAGCTCGAGCGTTACGTCCCCAAGCCGAACTGACTCGTAAACGGCTTGACTGTCAGTTGTGACATACTCGACGTTGTTGCCCATCTCCTCGAAGATCTGACCCACAACATTCGACATCACAATTTGCGACGACCAGTTATGGATCGGAATAACGATCGGATCAGAGCTGTCCTCGGCAAGCGCTGAAAGCGGCACCAGCATCAAAACGCCGGTGGCCAATGCAGTTGTAAATTTTTTCATCGTCTCTCTCCCCTTTTGGATGGGCCGTTGGCGTATTCGGTTTTCCCGGCCAACGACCTAAACACTCGACGTATTTTACTGAGTCGGCGATTTTGTTGCCTATGCGAGCGTGATAAGTAGCTTCTCAAATTTTTCCTGTGGATCAAGTTATTTTCTTCGTACGGATGATTTTATGTTGCAATCCGCCCTGCTTCATATGAGGAAAAGTAGTCAAAATGTCCGAAATGAATGAATCGTTGTCCGATAGGGAAGGCGAAAAACACTGTTTTTGTGTCATTCTTATCGAAAGGAGTCCGATTCCATGCGTTATTCAGGTTTTAAGGTCATAAAAGAGGCGCTCACGGGCCATCGTGGATGGGGCCCGGCCTGGCGTGATCGGGATCCTGCGTCCGCTTATGACTATATTATAATAGGTGGGGGTGGGCATGGGCTCGCCACAGCGTACTATCTGGCGAAGGTTTACGGCCAATCCCGTATCGCTGTTCTTGAGAAGGGCTGGATCGGTGGCGGGAATGTCGGGCGCAATACGACGATTATCCGTTCAAATTACCTTCTCGATGGAAATGAGCCGTTTTACGAGTTCTCACTGCAGCTTTGGGAAGGGCTAGAGCAGGAACTGAACTACAACGCGATGGTCAGCCAGCGCGGTATTCTGAACCTGATCCATACCGACGCGCAGCGTGATGCGTTTATCCGTCGGGGCAACGCCATGATCCTGAACGGGGCTGATGCGGACCTTCTCAGCACCGCACAGATTAAAGCGCGTTATCCATTTCTGAATACCGACAATGCGAGATTCCCAATCAAGGGTGGCCTTGCGCAGCATCGCGGGGGCACTGTCCGCCACGATGCAGTCGCGTGGGGCTATGCACGCGGTGCGGACCAACTGGGTGTCGATATCATCCAGAATTGTGAGGTCACAGGCTTCCTGATCGAAGACGGCACATGCACTGGCGTTGAAACCACGCGTGGCCCGATCAAAGCGGGTAAAGTTGCGTCCTGCGTTGCGGGTTCGTCCAGTCGCGTTATGGAAAAGGCGGGCATGCGCTTGCCGATTGAAAGCCACGTACTTCAGGCGTTTGTCTCAGAGGGTCTGAAACCTGTTCTATCTGGCGTTATCACCTTCGGAGCGGGTCATTTTTATTGCAGCCAGTCGGATAAAGGGGGTCTCGTCTTTGGCGGCGATATTGATGGTTACAATTCCTATGCTCAACGCGGCAACCTGCCGGTGGTAGAAGACGTCTGCGAAGGAGGCATGGCGATCTTCCCGATGCTGGGACGCGCACGGCTTCTCAGGATGTGGGGCGGGATCATGGATATGAGCATGGATGGCTCGCCCATTATCGACCGCACACATGTCGATGGTCTCTATTTCAATGGCGGATGGTGCTACGGTGGCTTCAAGGCCACTCCGGCTTCAGGGTATGTTTATGCGCACCTGCTTGCGACAGACACACCGCATCCCACCGCAACAGCATACCGCTTCGACAGGTTCTCGACCGGTCACATGATCGATGAAAAAGGGATGGGCAATCAGCCCAATTTGCACTGATGATTATTGACCATCCACTCTTGGGCCCGCGGGATTCAGCCGAGTTCACTTACTTGGGCGATGCGAGCCTCATCCACCGTCCGGATTGGGAGGCAAAGGATGCCATCAGTCAGTTTGCAGAATATGGCTATCAGCGCGACAACCCCGCCGGTACGCACCGTGAATTGTGGTTCCATGAGCAGGGGGATCGGTCCTGGCTGGTTGTAACCCGTTCGACCACCACGCACGAGATCACTCAGGTTGAATTGGCGCGCGATGTGGCACGCAGAGAGGGGCGCTCGACATGACGCAGGTGAACCGACTGGCAGGCGGTCAGGTTGATCGGAGCAAGGAACTCTCGTTCAAGTTCGATGGCAAATCATACAGGGGTTATCAGGGCGATACGCTCGCCTCGGCGTTGTTGGCCAATGATGTCCGACTTATGGGGCGCTCTTTCAAGTATCACCGTCCCAGAGGTCCATTAACATCTGGATCCGAAGAGCCAAACGCGATTGTTGAATTGCGCAGCGGCGCCCGGCAGGAGCCCAACACGCGTGCTACAACGGCGGAACTCTTTGATGGATTGACGGCAAAATCGCAGAACCGTTGGCCAAGTCTCGCCTTCGATGCACTTGCGATTAACGACCGTCTTTCGAATTTTCTGGCCGCAGGGTTCTATTACAAGACTTTCATGTGGCCTGCCGTGTTCTGGGAAAAGCTCTACGAGCCAATCATTCGTAAAGCAGCAGGGTTGGGGTCGCTGTCGCTTCAGGATGATCCAGACAGTTACGACAAGGGTTTCCGGCATTGCGATTTGCTGGTGATTGGCTCGGGCCCGTCTGGTTTGATGGCTGCGCTCACGGCTGCGCGCGCAGGGGCCGAGGTTATCCTTGCGGATGAAGATTTCTTGCTGGGTGGCAGGCTGAATGCCGAGACCTACGCAATCGGCGATGAAGACGCGCGCGACTGGGCTGCGGCAACCGTTGCTGAGTTGGGCGCAATGTCGAATGTCCGGATTATGCCACGAACAACAGTCATTGGCGCGTTTGATCATGGCATTTATGGTGCGCTTGAGCGCGTCAGCGATCACGTGGCGGTCCCAGCTGACGGAAAGCCCCGTCAGATTTTGTGGCGTATCTACACAAAACAAACAATTCTCGCGGCCGGAGCAACGGAGCGGCCGATCGCTTTTGAACAAAACGATCGTCCTGGCATCATGCTGGCAAGCGCAATGCGCGCCTATGTCAATCGCTGGGCCGCAACACCTGCGCACACCGTGGCGATCTTCACCAATAACGATGATGGGCACAGGACAGCACATGACCTTGCTGCTAAAGGTGTGACCGTCGCCGCAGTTATCGATACACGCGCCGATGCCCTCAAATCCGAGCACTTTGAGGTGATCCCGGGGGCAACAATCACGAACACGCAAGGCAGGCTTGGCCTGACGGTGATCGAAGTTACACTTTCAACGGGCCAAACCCGGTCCATTAGCTGTGGTGCACTTGGTGTATCGGGCGGTTGGAACCCAAATGTGCATCTCGCGAGCCACCAAAGAGGGCGACCCACCTGGATGCCGGAAATCTCCGCCTTCGGACCGGGAGCAACACTTCCTGAAGGCATGCATGCCGCTGGTGCCGCGATGGGTCAGCTGTCGACCCACGGTGCCTTGCAAAGCGGTGCAGCACAGGCGCTTGTTGCACTCAAGGCGATGGGTAAAGAAGGGGCACGTCCTGACCCGCCCGAGGCGGAGGACGCGCCAATTCGCATCACCCCGTTCTGGCATGTTTCAGGCGCCAAACGCGCATGGCTCGATCAGCAGAACGACGTGACCGCAAAGGATGTAAAGCTCGCGCATCAAGAAAACTTCCGCTCAGTTGAGCACCTCAAGCGATATACGACGCTGGGAATGGCAACGGACCAAGGCAAAACGTCGAATATGGGCGGTCTGGCGATCATGGCCGAACTTGCCGGTAAATCGATCCCAGAGGTTGGCACCACGATTTTCCGTCCGCCCTACACACCTACAGCAATAGGAGCGTTTGCCGGGCGATCAGCTGGCGCAGATTTTCGTCCTATCCGTAAGACGCCATCGCATTTCTGGGCCGAGGAACAAGGCGCTGTTTTTGTCGAGGTTGGCATGTGGCTTCGGACCCAATGGTTCCCCCGGCCGGGCGAAACGCATTGGCGACAATCAGTCGATCGGGAGGTCGCCCAGACCCGCAAAAGCGTTGGGATTTGTGACGTGACCACGCTAGGCAAGATCGACGTGCAGGGCGCCGATGCTGCGACCTTCCTTAATAAGATCTACTGCAATCCGTTTGCCAAGGTCCCAATTGGAAAAGTGCGCTATGGTCTGATGCTACGAGAAGATGGCATCGCGATGGACGACGGTACTGCCGCGCGTCTCGCTGAGGACCATTTTGTTGTAACGACCACCACGGCAAATGCGGTTGGCGTCTACCGGCATATGGAGTTTGTGCGTCAGTGCCTGTTCCCGGATCTCGATGTGCAATTGATCTCAACGACCGAGGCTTGGGCGCAGTTCTCCGTCGCGGGTCCCAATGCACGCAACCTTCTGCGCAAGGTCGTAGACGAGGAACATGACATCTCGAACGAGGCATTTCCATACATGGGCTGCGGTGAAATCAGCGTCGGTGGCGTGCGGGGCAGGCTCTTCAGGATTTCGTTTTCCGGGGAGTTGGCGTACGAAATTGCAGTACCTACGCGTTATGGTGACGCGCTCATTCGCAAAATGGTGGCTGCGGGTGAGGAATTCGATGCAGTGGTCTACGGGACCGAAGCGCTGGGCGTGATGCGGATCGAGAAGGGCCATGCAGCAGGAAATGAGTTGAACGGCACCACGACCGCTCTGAACCTTGGTATGGGCCGGATGGTCAACAAGAAGAAAGACAGTATCGGTTCGACCCTGTCGGAACGTCCCGGATTGAATGAAAAGGACGCGTTGAAACTGGTCGGGCTCAAGCCGGTTGACCCAGCCGATCCAGTACCTGCAGGTGCCCATCTGATGACCAAAGGCACACCAGTCGATGCAGCACACGATCAGGGCTACGTCACATCCGCCTGTTTCTCGCCCAATCTCGGCTGTCACATTGCAATTGGTTACTTGAAATCCGGCGACGCGCGCATGGGTGAAGTCATTCGCCTTGTCAGTCCGCTGACCGGAGTTGATCACGACGTCGAAGTTGTGAGCGCGCATTTTATTGATCCCGAAGGAGAACGTCTCCGTGTCTGACATGATGCCGATCACCGCTTTGGGCGGACGAAGCCCCCGGGTCGACACCCATGGTGGCGTAACCCTGACAGAGAATACCAACACCGCGCTTGCGTCTTATGCTGCAAGGCTCGGGTCGGAGGAAAAGGCATGTACGGTTCTTGCAGAAGCCATTGGTCGCGATTTGGCTGGGCCGGGGCAAGTGGTCTTTGGAACATTTGATGCGTTCTGGATGGGGCCCGATCAATGGATGATCGCTGCACCGCATGACACGCATGAATTGCTTGCGTTCGAACTGAGCCAAGCCGCCGGTCTATCTGCAAGTGTAACTGAACAAAACGATGCCTGGTGTCGCTTTGATCTGACCGGAAACCGGTTGGCCTCGGTCTTTGAGTTGCTCTGCCCTGTCCCGTTGCGCGATTGGACAGGCGGGGAGGCGACCCGAACCAGTATCGATCATCTGGGCTGTTTCGTGATCTGCAAAGACGTCGAAACTGTTACGGTATTGGGGCCAAGATCTTCCGCAGGATCGCTCCATCACGCGCTTTTGACTGCCATGAAGGCGGCTCTTTAGACTGATGGAACGGGCAAGTTGCCCTCAACCCGATAGAGGTTGATCCGCTTTCTATCTTCGGCTGGGCTTAGCCCAAATGCCGCTTGATAATGCTTGGAAAACGCCTGGCTTCCACAGTAGCCAACAGCACTGGCAATCTTTGAAACCGGGTCATTGGTGTACATTACGATTTGGCGTGCGGCTTCCATGCGCATCTTCCGGTAGTAACGCGAGGGGCTCAGCGCAGTCGCTTTCTTAAAGGCTCGCTCGAGTTGTCGTGGGGAAACACCGACTTCATGTGCGATTTGCGCAACGCCCTGTGGGTGCGTCAGGTCCTGTTTTAAAAGATCCACGGCGCGCGCAACCAAGGGCGGTAGGGCGGTGGTGGCGTCTTGAAGTGGTACGACCTGTGCGACATTGGCCTTGCGCATCATAGGGTGCTGGAACCAGCAGGCGACCTCTGCTGCGACAGGTGCGTTGACACGCGCTTCAACAAGATGAAGTGCAATGTCGAAAGCAGCAGCGGCACCGGCGGCCGTTAGGATCGTTTCCTCAATTTCAACGACCTGATCTGAGGCCATATGATTTGGAAACGCGGTATCAAAGGCCGCACGGTAGCACCAATGCACTGCGAGGGGTTGGCCAAGACCCAATTCGGCCCGAACCAAAGGAAAAACACCGCCACTGACTGCACCCATCCGGGTCCCGTGGCGCGCCATGCTGCGTAAAGTCCCGGCGGTACTTGGGCGTTCAAAGTCGGCGGCAGGGGGCGCCAGAATGAACAGATAATCAAGGTTGGTCCCGGCCTCATGCAAACAAGTACTGTCAAAATCCACTTGCGCACTGGACCGGGTTTTGCCTCCATGCTCTGACACAACCGTCCAAGAGAATTCCTCTGTCTGCGAAATTTCGTTTGCGGCTCGAAGGGGTTCGATCAAAGAGGTCAGACATGCCATGGGGAAACCAGGAAAAACGAGGAATCCAAGCGAAAGTGTGCTGCGGGACATGTCTCAAGACCTTCTAGTGATGCTGAAGAAATTTACACTCTCAGGAAAATAAATAGCAATACCATGAAAAAAGTGTATCCTAATTCCGAGATTAATGAACTGATACTCACCCCAAAGGAGAGTAAGTCTTGAAGCTTAACGAAATCGAGCCGGGCATGATTGTTCGCCTTAGTCAAGATCCGCACTCAATTCGCGAAGGCCGCGAAAAAGTCCTCGAAGTGGCGATTGGACGAGAGGTTCGTGCATTCCGAAAACGTAAGGGGATCACGGTTGCAGAACTGTCAAGCATGACCAACCTCTCCATAGGTATGCTTTCAAAGATTGAGAATGGAAATACCTCTCCCTCGCTGACAACTTTGCAGACCCTTGCAAATGCCCTGTCAGTGCCGTTGACGTCGTTCTTTAGACAATATGAGGAATTCCGTGAAGCGGTGCATACCAAGTCCGGTAAGGGCGTTGAGATCGAACGCGAGGGTACCCGTGCCGGGCACCAGTATAACTTGCTTGGCCACATCGGGAACAACTCTAGCGGCGTTATGGTTGAACCCTATCTCATCGAACTTACTGAGACGAGTGACACATTCGATACATTCCAACACGATGGTCTGGAAACGATCTACGTGCTTGAAGGCGAAGTGGACTATCGGCACGGAGGTCAGATTTACCCCTTAAAACCCGGTGATACCCTGTTCTTTGACGCAGACGCACCGCATGGGCCTGAGACATTGGTGAAGCTTCCAATTCGGTATTTGTCGATCATCAGCTATCCTCAACTGAAGGGATAACGCGACGTCTCGAGGGCAAGCGGCTGCAATTCACGTTCCAACTTCATGGGCATTGCGCGGGCGCAATCTTCTTATTCGTTGGCCGCGACTGAAAAGCCCACGGCCCGTGGAGAACCTGGCGCTCATAGTCGTCCAGGAGTGCATCTGGTTTGATACCGGGTCCTTCTCCGCTGGCCGCTTTGAGGTCGCCGACGACCAACGCATTCACGGCCGTTTGGTTATAGCCCTGCCGATAGACTTGGCGGGGCGTGGGACCAAGATTGATGCGTCCATCCGCCGAGACGTCAATCGTTTAGCTGCCAGCAGGAGGTCTGTTGGGGAAGCAGGGATTTTGCAAATCGCGGGGCCCTACCAAGTGCCGTTTTCAAGCCAACCCGTACACGATTATGCGCCAGAATTAGGTCAAGTGCGCCCGGCAACGCGGCAGGTGTGTCGAGGCGCGTCCACGACAAGATCACATACCGATAGTTTTGAGAGCACCATTCAAGCACGGCCTACACCACAGGTTGGTGAGTATTTACAAGAACTAGGTCTCGAATTTTGGGGTCACTTAAGGGCGACAGCTAGTCTCGTTGCGTGCTTTTGGTATTCAGTCAGATTGAAAGATCCCGAAACATCGAGCGCAAGTATCAGTGCGTGACGGCAGGCCTGTGCCTGAGTTTCCGCAATAGCAAACAAGTTGCGGCGACGGCCCACAGCTCCTGCCGGGGCCGCCTGCGCATCAGCTGGACTTTTTTAGTGCTGGCTCGGTATCGAGATCAGGCCATACGCCACGGCTCGTGGGCAGCCCGTCATCAAACTGTGAAAGGTAGTCGAGCATCATTGGCCGGTTGTCGATAAAGCCTTTATAGGTCGCAAGTTCCTCGGGCAGATCGCGCACCACTCGGTGCAAGCGGCGTCCCCATTTGGGCATCGTCATCAGGTCCTGAAAGCTGCATAGGTAACACCGGATCGGGAAGACCAGCGCATTTGAGCGGGGCAGGCGGAAGAAGGTCTGCAGTTCTACGCGCAAATGCTGTTTGGCGCCGATATTCTCCGGCGTCAAAGTGGTCTTCTGGATACCCCATTTGTGATAGTTCTCGGGGGACGTATCGAGCAGTGGGTTCACCGTCATCGTCCAGTTCAGGCGCCTTGCAGGCGCACCTTGTTGGATGTTCAGAAGGAACTTCAATGCGCGCTTGAAGATACCCATCTCATGCGCGAGCGGTACCGGCGCATGCCATTCAAAGAAGTTCATTCCGATATCGAAATCGAGGCTCCAATCAGCCTGTGTCGTCACCATACCCGCATCCATCCAAAGCATGTCATCGCGCTGGTCAAGCACGCAGAAATCGCCTTGTGCTTGCCGGGTGATGTATTCCATCGGACCATAGGGTAGGGTGGTTTCATCAAGGAATGTGAATGTGTCATCGATGCCGAGCGGCTTGTTGACCCAGCGCCACTGATTGCCATTACGGTGCAGTTCAAAAAGATCGGGATAGTCTTCAGACTTGGAGACCATGATCAGTTCCAACAGGTCCCAACCTGCCAGTGTCATGTGTGGCAAAGACTGGCAACGCAGCGGGTCATCGGCCAGCACCATCGCTCGGTCGCGCATCTCTGAAACGTAATGTTCATCAACATCGAAGCGCTTTTCGTAGACAGATCCCTCGGGCCCGCCGCGATGCTGCTCCATGTTAACCGCATACATGTAGCTGTCTTCGTGGAATGGGAATGGAAAGCGTTTGATCGCCCAATCCGAATTATGGAACGAATAATCGTCGCGAAAAGTTTCTTCGTTGAACTGAATGGTCATCGGTCAAGCTCCAGGGATTTGCCGACAAAGCGGCTGACGCAGGGCATAATCTTGCTGCCATTTGCATGTTGGTCGTCGTCGAGCCAGTGGTCGCGGTGAATGAAATCCCCGTCAAAGGAAACCACGTCGGTTTCACATTGCCCGCAAGCACCGCCTCGGCAGAGGAAGGGCGCTTCAACGCCAGATCTCTCGATCGCTTCAAGGAGGCTTTCATGCTCGCCAACGTCGATCACTTTGTCAGATTTGCACAGTCGAACTTGGAATGGTTTGCCAGGCTGAGGCTTGGTGAATTCTTCGGAATGCACGTTGGCATCTGGCCAACCAGCTGCAGAAGCTGTTGCGTGCACCCAGTCGATCATGCCTTTAGGACCACAGACATAGACATTGGTTCCCAGAGGTTGACCATCAAGCAGATCCTCAAGGGCAATCGCTTGGCTCTGGTCGTCATAGTAGACATGTACCTTGCCCGGATGTTTGTAGCTCAGCTCCTGCACATAGGTTCCCAGCGCTTCGGTCCGCACTGAATAATGCAGCTCCCACTGGCCACCTAGGCGTTCCATCTGCGCAATCATCGCCATGAACGGCGTGATGCCGATGCCACCTGCAATGAAGACCTGCTTGCGGGCCCGCAGATCAAGCGAAAAGAGGTTCACCGGAAAGGTGATCGTCATCTCGTCGCCTACTTTGACGTTGCGGTGCATAAATAGCGATCCGCCCCGGCCTTCATCGTCTCGACGCACCGAAATCGCATAGTGCGAAGTATCGGCGGGGTCGGACATTATGGAGTACGGGTTAAGCCGGGTCCGACCTTGGTCATTCATTTGAACAACTGTGTGGGCCCCAGCTGAGAACGTGGGTAAATCGCGCCCATCCTTTGCCTTGAACTCGAAGCGGGTCACCAATTCGTTCAAGGGTACTACGGCACTCACCGTGACATCAATTTTCTCTGCGCCGGCTTTGGCTTTTTGGGGGGCGGCGCTCATGTGTACAGCTCCTGCGGCTCAGGCACATTGCCTGGGTCCTCAGCGTCAATGCAGACGCCCTGATAGGCGGCCAGTCTGCGCGAGTAATGGTCGCGTACAAATAGGTTTAGACCGCAATGTGAACAGACAAAGGGATCGGTGATGACATCCTCGGTTATGCCTTTGCAATGGACGCATTGCATGCGCCGGGCAACGGAACCTCGATGTTCAGTCTGGATTGCAGAATGCGGGATGCCCGCTTGCATCGCCTCGTTTTGAGCCTGGCCCATTAGACCTTCGGTTCCGGTCAGGTACACCTGCAGCCCCATCTTGGCCTCTGCGAGCACATGACGAATACGCTGAACCGCCGCTTCATAGCTGGGTCCTTCATAAAACTGGGCTGGCTTCAGATCACGCAACGCCTGCGTGTAGTTGGTGCCCTTTGGAATGAAGATGATATGGCTTTTTGTCATCAGATCGGGGTCTTGCGCGGCGAGCTCGAGGATTGCCTCGGCGCCTTCGGCATCCGCGATCATCAGATGCGCCTTACCAGGGCGTGGCGTCAGAGTACCGTATACCGGCCTGCTCTTGATGCTCTCGGGAAACTGGAATTTTGACAAAGCGGGCTCCGTGTGCTGGCAAAATATCAGATTATATAGCGAGATCGGGCGTGCCGGATCAGGCACGCCCTTTTGTTTGTATCAGCCTTTGGCGGTGCGGATGCTCTTGTCTTGATCGTAGAAGGGCATCTCTTCTGCAGTCGCTGACAGCTCTGTCCCATCGGGCTGAACCACCGTCAACGCAGTGCCTGCTACGGCAACCGATGGGTCAAGACGCGCGATCGCGACAGAGTAGCCGTTAAGCTCGGAAGACAGGCCGTAGGTAATAACGCCCACGTCAGTGTCGCCTTGCTTGACACGCGCATACATTTCCATCTGGTCCATTGCATCGCCGGAGAGCTTCACGCCAAAGATTTTAAAGCGTTCTTTGCCTTTGGATGCATAGTGGTTCTCGGCACCAATGAAGCCTTCCTTGCCGGGTGAGACAGTGAAGTCGAGGCCTAGCTCCCATAGCGTGTCGCCGCAGGTCTCGTTTTCGAACGGGAAGGTCTCTGAGTTGTCGCCAGGATAGAACAGTAGATAGCTTTCGATCCGCAACATATCGAGTGTGCTAAACTGGGTTGGTCGTACATCGTCCCCACCGCTTTCCAGAACATTGTCCCAGATATGAACGGCGTCTTTCGAACGACAGAAAATCTCATAACCGCGCTCGCCTGTATAGCCGGTGCGTGAGATCATAACATCACGACCATAAAGGCGCGTTTGCATGAGACCGAAATAAGCCAGATCGCGAATTGCGGGTATTTCTTTGGCAAGGATATCGACTGATTTCGGACCCTGAAGCGACATGTCATGCATGTCATCGTCAAAAATCACCGCGCAGTTCTTGCCAGCCGCTACGGTTGTGAGCTGTTCCATGCCAGTTCCGGTACCATGAACAACCAACCAAGAATTCAGTGCGATGTGGTAAATGATACAGTCATCTACGAACTTACCCTCGGAGTTGAGCATCGATGCATAGGTCGACCGACCCGGTGCAATTTTTTCGACGTTGCGTGTGGTGACGCGGTCAATGACATATGCGGCATCTGCGCCTACGACATGAACTTTCTTTAGACCGGACACGTCCATAAGGCCTGCACTGGTCCGGATCGCTTCGTAGTCTGCCTTGGCGCGTTCGGGCGTGTGATCATAGAACCACGCGGTGCCCATGCCGTTCCAGTCTTCCAACTCACCGCCGATCTCGGCATGGCGCTGCGCCAGCGCTGATGTTCTCCACAAAATGGCCATGACAGCCTCCCTTCGCGTGCTTCTAATTTAAAATTGATTGAGACCGACTCTCACTCAAAAATCAACACTGCGAATAAGAAAATATTCCTGACAGGCAATTTTCGCTGAAATCGGAAAGGCCGAAGCATAGCCTATATGCTCCGGCCCGTTTTTTAATCGGTTTATTAGTCGTGGTCGCCGTAACGATCGTGTTCGCTGCGGTTGCCAAAGAAAAGCACTGCAAGACAGACGACCGCTGCGATGGCAGTATAGACACCTGGCATGCCGCTACCCCAACCCATAAACATCGCGCCGTCTACCACGCTCCAACTTGCTTCACTGTATGGAAAACCCATGGTTCTCTCCTTTCAAATGATGGTTCAGCGGGAGGCCGGATTGGAAGCCGGAATACCCTCAGGATAACCTTGAGCAGGTACCTTGACGGTGTCGAGGCCAGCTCTTTCCGCGCCTTCTGGCACACGCAACATCCCCATTGCTTTCAGCAACAGCGATACAACGTAGCCAGGCACAAAGCCGAGAAGGAAGAAGACCACTGCGCCTACAATCTGGCCAATCAGGCTGATTGTAGGAACTTCACCCGCCGCGCCTTGCAGCGCTGGGAAGCCCGCACCGAAGATGCCTAGCATCACCACACCGTAAAGACCGATTGTGCCGTGTACTGTGACTGCACCAACCGCATCGTCGATACCGCGGTTTTCAAGGAAGTCAGCCGCAGGCTTCAGAAGCAGACCTGCCGATACGGCAATAATAAACGTCAGAGCCGGGTAGTAGAGATCAAGGCCAGAAGCGACCGAGATGATCCCGGCAAGAGCACCTGACATCATCCAGAACGGATCGCGTGTTACGACCCAAGCACCGATGATTCCGCCACCAACAGCCATTAGGATGTTGAAGCCAAGCGCCGACAGTGTGATCGGGGTGCCGTAGATGGTGGATGGCTTGTCGCCGAACCAGCTCCAGGCTTCTCCGGGAACGATAACGCATGCCATGAGGAAGCCGAAGAAGCCCACGATAATCATCATTAGGCCTACCACAGTGAAGGGCATGTTGTGTCCAGGGATGTGATTGGCAGAACCATCGGCGTTAAACTTGCCGATGCGTGGACCAAGGTTGATCAGGACACCAAGCGCGAAAAAGCCTGCAACTGCGTGCACCAGACCTGCGGCGCCAAAGTCATGCACGCCCCATTGTGTAACGAGCCAGCCATCGGCGTGCCAACCCCAAGCGGCAGCAACGACCCAGGCAAAGGAACCGAGCACGATGGCAAGGATCACAAAGCCGACTGTCTGGATGCGCTCGATCACAGCGCCTGACATGATCGACGCAGTGGTTGCGGCAAACATTGCAAATGCGGCCCAGAAAACACCTGAGGCCTGGTCGGCAATGTTTGGTCCCATGTATTGAGCAGACTCACCCCAACCCCATGCAATTGCGTTTGCATAGCCAGCACCGGAGATCGCGGCAGGTCCTTCGGACAGCGTGAAGCCCGTGGGGAACGCCCAGTAAACCCACCACCCAAAGAAGTAGAAGGTCGGCATGATAAATGCGAACGCGAGCAGGTTCTTAACGCCCGAGCTGAGCACGTTTTTCATGCGTGATGCGCCCATCTCATAGGCCAAAAACCCTGCGTGGATAAGAACCATCAAGGGAATCGATAAAAAGTAATAGGTTTCAGCGAACATGGTGTTCGTGACCCCACCACCTGCTTGTAGCGCTGCAACTTGTGCAGCTAATTCAGCGAGTTGCTCTTCCATTTATTCCTCCGGGTCTAGAGTTTGGATCCAATAATAAGGTCGGTATCCCGTAGTGCACCAAAGCGCTTACAGGCGTGAAACAAACACGTTTTTGTCAAATCAACTAATGTTTTTTTGCCCAAGATGAAAAAAAGTTTCCTGATGGTTGATTGGCGCAGAGAGTTGGTGTTAGCTTCTGAATCGGTGCTATAGGCGCCTAATCAAGCAAACCTATCTGGAGACGACGCGTATGTGCGGCATTGTCGGATTATTCTTGAAGAACCCTTCTCTGGAGGCGCAGTTGGGCGCTTTGCTAACGGACATGCTTATCACCATGACTGACCGCGGACCTGACAGTGCGGGCATCGCGATTTATGGCGATGAGCACGACGGACGCGCGAAACTGACCGTTCAGTCTGATACTCCAGACGTCGATTTCGCGACGCTTGCCGACACGCTAGGTTCCGCTATTGGGGCCAGTGTCGATATCTCTGTCAAAGACACTCATGCGGTGCTCTCGGTTCCGGGTAATCAACTCGCCGTATTGCGCGAAGAACTCTCCGAGAATTATCCGACCATCCGCATTATGAGCCGTGGCGAGTGCCTAGAGATTTATAAAGAAGTCGGCCTTCCTAAAGACGTCGCAGCTAGGTTTGAGCTAAGTGCAATGACCGGTAGTCACGGTATTGGCCACACGCGAATGGCGACGGAAAGCGCCGTGACGACGATGGGAGCGCACCCCTTCAACACGGGTCTCGACCAGTGCCTCGTTCATAATGGCTCGCTGTCCAACCATAACTCGCTGCGTCGTAAACTGCGTCGCGAAGGTATTCATATCGAAACTGAAAACGATACAGAAGTTGGCGCTGCCTACCTGACTTGGCGCATGCAGCACGGTGCGACTTTGGGCGAAGCGTTGCAGTCCAGCCTTGATGACCTAGATGGCTTCTTCACCTTCGTTGTGGGTACCAAAGATGGCTTTGGGGTCGTGCGTGATCCGATTGCCTGCAAGCCCGCTGTGATGGCCGAGACAGAGGATTACGTGGCCTTCGGGTCCGAATACCGCGCCTTGGTAAATCTGCCGGGTATTGAGACGGCCCGCGTGTGGGAACCCGAGCCCGCCACTGTCTATTTCTGGAGCCATAACTCGGCTCCAACGTCGATTGAGAAGGCAGCCTAGTAATGCAGACGTTTGATCTTGAGGCCGAGGGCCTGCGCAAACTGAACGCCCAGCTTCACGCGCAAAGCGCAGACACAAACCAAACAGTTTGGGATATTATCAATCCCAAAGGATCGCATGCAATTGCCGTAGGTCTCGACGCCCCGATTGAAGTAAATGTCCGCGGCTCAACTGGCTATTACTGCGCGGGCATGAACAAACAAGCGACTGTTCATATCCATGGCTCTGCTGGGCCAGGAACTGCAGAAAACATGATGTCTGGTAAAGTGATCGTCGAAGGCGATGCATCGCAATATGCGGGCGCTACCGGTCACGGCGGCACCCTCATTATTAAAGGCAATGCGTCGTCACGCTGTGGGATTTCTATGAAAGGCATCGATATCATCGTGCACGGCAATATTGGACACATGTCTGCGTTCATGGCGCAGTCCGGCAACATTGTGGTGCTTGGCGATGCGGGCGATGCGCTGGGCGATAGCTGCTATGAAGCGCGCTTCTTTGTGCGGGGTTCAGTCAAATCGCTTGGTGCGGACTGCATCGAAAAAGAGATGCGTCCTGAACATATCGCCATGCTGGAAGAGTTGCTGAAGCGTGGCGAATGCGACGCGAAGCCTGAAGAGTTCAAGCGTTATGGCTCGGCCCGCAAGCTCTATAATTTTGACGTCGATAATGCCGGCGCATATTGAGGGAAACCCGATGAAAGATTTCGACGCTCGGGGCATTCCCCATACGACACCACGCCAATCGGCGACCTTTTCGCAGGACATCAACTCCGACATTCGTCGTGCGGCTGCCACGGGTATTTATGATATCCGGGGGGGTGGAGCGAAAAGAAAGGTCCCGCATTTTGATGACCTGTTGTTTCTCGGGGCATCAATCTCGCGCTATCCGCTCGAAGGGTACCGGGAAAAATGTGAGACTTCTGTGACGCTTGGTACGCGTTTTGCCGAGAACCCGATTGAGCTTGATATCCCGATCACCATTGCTGGTATGAGCTTTGGGGCTCTGTCTGGACCGGCCAAAGAGGCGTTGGGACGGGGCGCAAACGCGGCAGGCACCTCCACCACCACTGGTGACGGAGGCATGACGCCAGAAGAGCGCGGTCATTCTTCGAAACTTGTCTACCAGTACCTTCCTTCGCGCTACGGGATGAACCCGGATGACCTGCGCAAGGCAGATGCGATCGAGATCGTTGTTGGTCAGGGTGCGAAGCCCGGCGGTGGCGGTATGTTGTTGGGTCAAAAGATCTCCGATCGTGTCGCAGAAATGCGTAACCTGCCAAAGGGTATCGACCAGCGTTCGTCTTGCCGTCACCCTGACTGGACAGGCCCTGATGATCTTGAAATCAAGATCTTAGAACTGCGCGAAATCACCAATTGGAAAGTGCCGATCTATGTCAAGGTCGCTGGTGCACGTCCTTATTTCGACACGACGCTTGCGGTGAAGGCCGGGGCCGATGTTGTGGTGCTTGACGGGATGCAGGGCGGCACGGCCGCGACGCAAGACGTATTTATCGAGCACGTCGGTCAACCCACGCTGGCCTGTATCCGCCCTGCAGTTCAGGCGCTGCAGGATCTGGGCATGCACCGTGAGGTTCAGCTTGTGATTTCAGGTGGTATCCGCTCGGGCGCGGATGTGGCGAAGGCCATGGCGCTTGGTGCGGACGCAGTGGCCATCGGGACAGCCGCCTTGATTGCGCTTGGTGATAACGATCCGAAATGGGAAGCCGAGTACAACGAACTGGGCACCACGGCGGGCGCTTATGATGATTGGCACGAAGGGCAAGACCCTGCGGGGATCACAACGCAGGATCCGGAGTTGATGAAACGCTTTGACCCGGTTGAAGGGGGAAGGCGTCTCAAGAATTACCTGAAAGTCATGACGCTCGAAGCGCAAACCATTGCTAGGGCTTGTGGTAAAAACCACCTGCACAACCTCGAACCCGAGGATCTATGTGCAGTTACCATGGAGGCGGCCGCCATGGCGCAGGTACCATTGGCAGGGACAAACTGGTATCCAGGGAAACCGGGCTCCGGCTACTAAGAACAGACCACATGAAGGGCGCGGCAGAAATGCACGCGCCCTCGCTGATTAGATCAACAGGGAAAGAACACATGGCTACTGATCTGGCTAAATTTGCCGAAGACAACGGCGTCAAATATTTCATGATCTCTTTTACGGACCTCTTTGGCGGCCAACGCGCCAAGCTGGTCCCGGCGCGCGCCATCGCCGACATGCAGGAAGAGGGCGCGGGCTTTGCGGGCTTTGCCACCTGGCTCGACTTGACCCCAGCGCATCCCGACATGCTGGCGGTGCCAGATCCAGAAGCGGTGATCATTCTGCCCTGGAACAAGGAAATCGCCTGGGTTCCCGCAGACTGCGTCATGGAAGGCGAGCTTGTCGAGCAGGCCCCGCGTAATGTGTTGCGCAAACTGATCGCCGAGGCCGCTGAAGAAGGCATGCATGTGAAGACTGGCATCGAAGCCGAGTTCTTTCTGCTGACCCCTGAAGGCGACGCGATTTCTGACCAGTTCGATACCGCGGCTAAGCCTTGCTATGACCAGCAAGCCTTCATGCGCCGTCTGGATGTGATCCGTGAGATTTCCGACCACATGCTGGAGCTCGGGTGGAACCCCTATCAGAACGACCATGAAGACGCGAACGGCCAGTGGGAGATGAACTGGGAATTCGACGATGCGCTGCGCACGGCGGACAAGCACTCGTTCTTCAAATTCATGGCCAAATGCATTGCTGAAAAGCACGGCTACCGCGCGACGTTCATGCCCAAGCCCGTCGAGGGCCTGACCGGCAATGGGTGTCACGCCCATATCTCGGTTTGGGACGCAGCGGGAAGTGATGCCAAGACCAATGTTTTTGCCATGGAGCCAAACGATAGCAGCCAGACCGCTGAACTGGGGTTGTCCGAAAAAGGCCGCCACTTCCTTGGTGGTATCATGAAGCACGCAAGCGCGCTCGCTGCTATCACGAACCCAACGGTAAACAGCTACAAGCGGATTAACGCACCACGCACGATGTCAGGCGCGACCTGGGCACCAAATACCGTGACCTGGACCGGTAACAATCGCACACACATGGTGCGCGTCCCGGGCCCTGGCCGGTTTGAACTGCGTCTGCCCGATGGCGCAACAAACCCATATTTGTTGCAAGCGGTTATCATCGCTGCTGGCCTCTCAGGCGTGCGCAGCGAGGCCGATCCGGGCAAACGCCACGACATTGATATGTATGCCGAAGGCCACAAGGTGCGCGGCGCGCCAAAACTGCCTTTGAACATGCTCGATGCATTACGCGAGTTCGATAAGGACAAAGGTCTGAAGGCTGCCATGGGCGATGAGTTCTCGGCTTCCTACGTAAAGATGAAAATGCAGGAGTGGAACGACTACGTCTCGCATTTCTCCAGTTGGGAAAAAGAAAACACGCTAGACATTTAAGCACCTATAAACAAACGCTAAAGAAGGCCCGCGTCTGAGATGGCGCGGGCTTTTTTCTATAAATAGTTGTTCATGTCGGCCAATTTGATCGTAGCACTTCGCACGATCGTGGTGCAGTCCTTTGCTAACGCAGCACCCCGCTGCGGCGCACCATGATGGCGTAGGCAAGAAGCGCGAGCGACATCAGGACTGCCATCACCATTGAACTGACCGGACCAATCACACGAAATGTAAAGTAGCCTATGACCAAGGTGCCGATTAGGGAAAGGGCCAGAACCGGTACCGCTTGTCGTCGTCGCATCAGCAACAAAATGCATCCGACCGCCCCACCAAAGACAGATATCGCAAATCCTGCCGTTGCCCAGGCAGGGCGACCGTTGATGAGTAATTGATAAACCTCTGGTATCTGCGCAACGGCTTCGGGAGACGTCTGCGTGATGTAATTGAGGCATCCCCCAAGCGACCAAAGCAACCCAGTGGCGGCGATCAGCCAGTAACTGAAATGTGGTTTACGGCTCATTGATGATGCTCCTTCCTCTCATCCGCAAGCCTCGCGCGTGGGCCGGGGGCAGGTCAAGACTTTACCCAGAAGAAAAAATATTGACTGTCAGGGTGGATCAGCGCTCAACTGCACACATGTGAGTTATGGAGAGAGATATGACCAAACGCATCGCCGTCCTCGGTGCAGGCCCTTCCGGCTTAGCCCAACTGCGCGCATTCCAATCCGCAAAAGAGAATGGTGAGGAGATCCCCGAGATTGTTTGCTATGAAAAGCAATCTAATTGGGGTGGGCTCTGGAATTACACCTGGCGCACCGGGCTCGATCAGTATGGCGAGCCGGTCCATGGGTCCATGTACCGCTACCTTTGGTCAAATGGACCGAAAGAGGGCCTGGAGTTCGCTGACTATTCCTTTGAGGAACATTTCGGCAAACAGATCGCCAGCTACCCTCCGCGTGCGGTGCTTTTCGACTATATCGAAGGGCGAGTTAAGAAAGCTGGGGTCCGTGACTGGATTAAGTTTGAGACGGCCGTGAAGCATGTCGAATGGGATGGAAGCAAGTTCCAGGTAACCGTACGGGATCTGCCGTCCGATACGCTTTCGACTGAGGCCTTTGATCATGTGATCTGCTGCACCGGCCACTTTTCCACTCCCAATGTTCCGCAATTCGAGGGCTTTGATAAATTCCCCGGCCGCGTGCTTCATGCCCATGATTTCCGCGATGCGGTTGAGTTCAAGGACATGGATATCTTGATCATTGGCACCAGCTACTCTGCCGAAGATATCGGTTCACAGTGTTGGAAATATGGGGCGAAATCGATCACCGTCAGCCATCGAACTGCCGCGATGGGCTACGACTGGCCCAACAATTGGGCCGAAGTCCCTTTGTTGACGCGGATGGAAGGCAAAACCGCCTATTTCAAGGATGGTTCCAGCCGCGAGGTTGATGCCGTGATCCTCTGCACAGGCTACCTGCACCATTTCCCCTTCATGGCCGATGATCTGAAACTGCGCACCACCAACCGACTTGCGACCGCGAACCTTTACAAGGGCGTTGCTTATGCTCCAAACCCGGCGCTCTTCTACATCGGGATGCAGGATCAGTGGTTCACGTTCAATATGTTTGATGCGCAAGCCTGGTGGGCGCGCGATGTCATCATGGGCAAAATCGCCTTGCCTAACAGTGCGGCAATGGATGCGGATATTGCAGACCGCGAAGCGCGCGAGGATGCGGGCGAGACGGACTATGATGCGATTTGGTATCAGGGCGATTACGTGAAAGAGCTAATCGCAGAAACGGATTACCCGAGCTTTGACCTAGAAGGGGCCTGCATGGCCTTCAAGGAATGGAAAGGTCATAAAAAGCAGGGGATCATGACGTTCCGTGACAACGGCTACAAGTCGGTGATCACGGGTACAATGGCCCCCAAGCATCATACGCCGTGGAAAGACGCGCTTGATGACAGCCTGGAGGTTTATTTGCAGAACTAAATGCGACTTCTGGTCTTTCAGCACACACCCGGTGAAACCCCTGGCGCTTTTGGGCGATATGCCGAAAAGGCCGGGGATACGTTGGAAATTGTGCATCTATATCGCGGCATGGCGATCCCGGATCTGACGGATTTTACTCACCTGCTGGTTATGGGTGGGCCGATGGACGTTTGGGAAGTTTCCGAGAACCCATGGCTGACGCCTGAGATTGAAGCGATTGGGAAATGGGTTGGGTCCGGACGTCCATACCTAGGGGTCTGCCTTGGACACCAACTGCTGGCAGAAGCCACGGGCGGGCGCTGTGCAAAGATGGCGGTACCCGAAATCGCGGTCACAGAGGTAATGCGCTATGGTGATGATCCATTACTCGACGTACTCCCGGCGACCTTTCCAGCGCTCCACTGGCACGGGGTGGAGGTCGCAGATTTACCCGAGGGCGCGCAGCCATTGGGGCTTTCGGCAGGATGTGGCGTTCAAGCCATGCGCGTCGGGTCTCATGCTTGGGGCCTTCAATTCCACCCTGAGCTTGAACCCGGTACAGTTAGTGGCTGGATGAACGACCCGGAAAACCTTGAATGCGCGCGCGATTGGCTTGGATCGGCGGAGGCGGCATGGGCGTTCGTGCAAGATGCTGAGACGCAGGTTGAAGGCATGATGGAGCGTTCGGCATCTCTCTATCGTGCATTTCGAAGCTTATGATGCGGGCTGGCTCGCACGCAGAAATACCAAGCTCTGCCCTAGCGCGCCCTTGTCTTTCAGGGACAGGCTGACGACGCTTTCGCCCAATCGGAACTGGCGAAGATCATAGCTGTCCGGGTGGTTCACTCGTGCCCCGTCCTCGACGATCTCTTCGTCGGTACATTGCGTGACCATCGCAAGCAGATCCTCAAACGCGTGTCGTGCCAGGATGTCGCGGTAGGGGTAGCTCCAGCGGCAATCAACCGAATGAGCGCCCCCTAACATGCGGGATGTGGTGCAAACAGCGCCTTCAGGCATCTCCGCACCGGTCGAAAATCGTATCAATTCTGTGCACGGTGAGGCCTGCGCCATAGGGGCAGCCAAGACCAGTGACAGAAGGCTACTCCGCCACAAGCTGATCACCTTCAAGGACTTGAAACGGGGTCGGCGGAGTTGCTCTGGAAACCCAGTAATAGGTGTCGCCAAATTCCATCACAAACCAGCCTTCCCACTCAGCTTCTCCTGATCCGCGGCTCTGGTATTCTTGCAGTTCGTCGTCGACGCGCCATTCGCTTTGGGTCGTTTGCGCATCATCTGCTGCAGAGATCGTCACGCCGTCCGATCCGAAATAGCGTCGATAGCTTGCCCCCTCCCAACGCCCCACGGCCGTGTTCCCGGTGAGAAGTGCACGTATCTCTTCACCCGTCAGCTTTACAGCCTGCGCCGAGGCTGGAAATGCGATTAAGAGTGCGAACAGGCCCAGGAATAAACGTCGGAGGATCATTGTTTCGACCTTTGGAAAGCGCGGGCCGGGCGAGCCGACTTGCGCGTTATTCAGTTTGCTAGGACCGCGGCTTGGTCTTGCCCGGATCATAAGCTGCAAGGTCCTTACGAACGGTCGCCGGAAGGCGCTTTTGGTGTCCGTCAAGCTTGCCGACCTCGAGTTCTGTGCCTTCGGCTGCATGAGCCACATCCACCCGCGCCATTGCGATATTCCTTCCAAGTAACGGGGAGCGCATGGAGGAACAAATCTCGCCCACCTGCGCACGGCCGATATGCACGCAATCTCCATGGGCTACGTCGACATTTGATCCAATGTCGAGGCCTACAAGTTTGCGCATTGGGTGTTCCTTGCGCCGGATGAGCGCATCGCGCCCGATAAAGTCATCTGTCTTTGACTTCAGAGGGCAGGTGAAGCCGATACCGGCTTCAAATGGATCTGTTTGGTCGCTGAAATCATAGCCTGCAAAGATCAGACCAGCCTCGATACGCACCATGTCGAGCGCTTCGAGACCCATCGGTGCCAGTCCATGGCCTTGCCCTGCTTCCCAAACCGCATCGAATACTTCTGTTGCATGTTTTGGATGGCAGAAGATTTCGTAACCCAACTCGCCCGTATAGCCCGTCCGGCTGACTACAATTGGGATACCGTCATGATCACCAATGCGAGCCGGTGTGAACCGGAACCATGCGAGATCATCGAAGTTTGGCTGGTGTGGCGCTGTCCAGACAAACTTCCGGAGAATTTCGCGGCTTTCAGGGCCTTGTACGGCAATGTTGTGCTGCATATCCGTCGACGAGCGGACCAGCACCTTCAGACCCAACTTGTCTGCCTGCTCGCGGATCCACTCGCCGCCGTAATCCGAGCCACCAATCCACCGGAAATTGTCCTTAGACAGCCGGAATACCGTTCCGTCGTCGATCATGCCGCCATGTTCGTAGCACATTGCAGTGTAGACCACGCCACCCACTGGTAAGGTCTTCATGTTGCGCGTGAAAATGTACTGACAAAGCGCTTCGGCGTCTGGTCCGTTGATTTCAAATTTGCGCAGCGGCGAAAGGTCCAGAACCACGGCCTTTTGGCGGCATGCATGATATTCCTGAATTGGGCCTTCAGTGGCCATGCAATTGGCGAGCCAGTAGCCATTATATTCGATGAAATTATCGGTGAACTTGTCGAAGCTCTCGTGGAAACCGGTTTGCTTGGTCATCTTTGGCTCCGCGTCAGGGGTGGGTCGATAGGCGACTTGCCTTTGAAAGGTCTCTTTACCGGAATAGGTGCGCACGTGAATGTCGGTGGGATTCCACCCATTAGCAGGGCTGGTGTCATCCGGGCAGGCGGAAGACACACAAATCAAATCGGTCAAGGCACGCAGCAACACGTAGTCTCCGGGCCGCGACCATGGCTCGTCGGAATAGAGAACGCCATGTTCATCCACCCAGGTGTTGAAGAAGAAATTGATGGCCATCCAACCCGCGCGCGGTGTGACGCCATGACCTGCCAAAGCGCCATTAAAGTTGGTCGAGCAATTGATGTGGCCGGGATAGCCAATGTCGTCATAGGTTTTGGCTGTACAAGCCAGCGCGAACGCATCATGACGCCCACAGGTGTCCTGTATGACCTCCAGAAGTGGCACCATATCATGATCATAGTACTTCGCGTGCAAGCCAGGCATAGGGTAGGTATGTTCCATCAAGGAACGTGTGGTCGTAACATCAAGCGCATGCTCGATCCCTTTATCCAGCTTACGCGCATCGAAGCATTGAAAATCGGTACATTGTCGGCCGTCGACGTCGATGACCTGAATATAGTCACCCGCTTTGACGAAATAGCTTTCTGCAGTCTGGGTATGGATGCGGATATCATCAACTGGATCAGCCAAGGGGTCGGGCAGTTCAAATTTCGTGACACGCTTGATTGTGGCCCGTTTCACCCAAAGTGTGAGCGGGGTTGCCGTGTCTTGTGCTTCGAAATCCATCATACCAGATGGATTTGATGGTGGCGCTGTCACGATAACAACCCCGTCGCGTGTCGCCGTGAAGCTCGCTTTGTCCTTGGCAGGGGTGGTGCTGTCAAAAAGGCGAACCGCCGCGCACTTTGCCAGATCGATGTTGCGCGCCTCTAGACCCATACGCAGCGCCCTGAGCGACTGGTCCTGACCTTTAAGCAAGGTCATCAGACCTGAAGGGGCACCATTGCCATTGGCCCCAATCAGTGCCGGATCGGCCTTCCCATCTGGTCCGGTCACGACGATTTCCGCTGGCTGACCACCTTCCGTGTTTTCAATCTCCAGATGATCGCCTTCTTCAACGCGAACGAGGATCGCGCCGCAGCCTTCGACGATATATCGCTCGGTGCCGGGTGGCATCGAGAAAACCTGAGGCTGAAATATTCCGCTTGGCTTAGGTGGGCCTGGGATCACTTGTGGGTATAGATCGTCGAGCATTGGACCTCCCAGCGCAGACTCAATTTGCATCTGTGGAATAAAAGTTTAATCTTGAGAATAACTGAAATCCCAATTCATGCAAGGACACTGTCTTCTCTGATGCTTAAAGTTTGTCCTACATGAGTGCGCTTGCGCTTGGTTTGATCGCTGCACTTTGCTGGGGCATTCACGACATAACGATCCGTTATCTCAGTAGATCGGTGCCACTACTCGCAGCGCTATTGACGGTGCTTCTGGTCGGAGCTGTTTTTCAGCTTGGCGCAATTCTTATCCTTGGTGAAAGCATAAGGGTACCGATGCAGGCGCTATGGCTCGCCATTGGGGCAGGGATATCTTTTCTTGTTGCAAGCCTCGGGCTTTATTTTGCATTTGAACGCGGGCCCGTGCGCCTCGTCGCACCGTTGATCGCCAGTTATCCGATATTGTCCGTCAGTTTCGCAGTATTGCTTGGGGCACAGATCACTTTCGCTCAGATCGTTGCTGTACTTGCGATTGTGGTCGGCGTTGGAATTGTTGCTGCGCTTTCGGACGGTTCAGACGACGATACCCCACCGATCTGGCCCACCATCGGTTTGTCCCTGATTGCTGCTGCGGGCTTTGCAAGTACCTTTAAACTGGGGCAACTCGCGGCCCTTGCGGGACCCGAGTTGCCAACCACCATGGTGGCCCGCCTGACAGCACTTGTGCTGTTGATTATTGTTGTTTTGCTGCGTGGCGCGCGCTCGTGGCCGGGAAGACGCGCGCTTTTTCCGCTGTTTGTCATGGGTACGCTCGATGGCGTGGCATTGATGGCGGTTATTTCAGCTGCTCCGTTGCCAAACCCGGAATATGCAGCTGTCGCTTCGTCAACCTTTGGACTGCTGACAATACTTTTGGCTTGGTTGTTCCTGCGTGAAAAAATGAGCTTATCACAATGGGGCGGCTGCATACTTGCGTTTTCGGGTATCGCCTATCTAGCGCTATAGCCAGCCTACCGCGCGTTGTCTGGCGTCCGCGGCACACGCGTTGCGCAACAAAATCGCGACGGTCACAGGGCCTACTCCCCCCGGCACCGGCGTAAGCCATCCGGCAACATCCAGAACCGCATCTGTATCTACGTCGCCCAGAAGCCCATCCGGGGTCTGATTGATGCCGATATCTATAACTGCCGCACCGGGTTTGATCATATCTGGTCCGATGAGGTGTGCCTTGCCCACGGCAACCACGACAACATCTGCGCGACGTGAATGCATCGCGACAGAGCGCGTCATGTGATGACATACCGTGACGGTTGCACCTTCTGCCATCAACATCATGGCAACGGGTTTTCCAACAATCTCGGAATGGCCGATCATGACGACCTCCAGTCCTTCCATTTTGAGACCGGTTTCGTGGATCAATTCAACGGCAGCCGCAGCAGTGCAGGGCGCCATTGCGACATCGTTATAAACGATGTTGCCGATCGAGGCGGGGTTCATCCCCTCTAGATCCTTCAATGGGTGCACCGCCGATTGCAGCGAGCGAACATTGATGTGATCGGGCACTGGGCGTTGCAGGATGACACCGAGCACCTCGGGATCATCGTTCATCTGCTGAAGGCGTCGCTTGGCCTCGTCCTGAGACAAATCGCCGGGCCAAAACACCTGTTCAAAAGGCAAGCCCACTTTCTCGGCGGCGCTCGCCTGATTGCGAATGTAAACCGCGACTTCGGGCACATCTCCGATAGAGATAGATACGACGCGCCCTATGCCGGGACGTTTTTCAATGTAGGACCGCACCTCGTTCAAGATCCGGGCACGCACAGGCGCGCCCTTTAGCAGTCGGTGGTCCGTCAAGCTGTTAGGCCTTCTGGTTCGTTGAGTTTGTTTGCTCTGCAGCATGCGGTTACGGTGTTTGCGAGCAGGCAGGCGATTGTCATGGGCCCGACGCCGCCCGGGACGGGTGTGATGGCCCCGGCCACTTCGGCGCAG
>JAEPNN010000013.1 GCA_017643385.1 Dinoroseobacter sp. | reverse complement strand
GATGTACTCATTTTTGGATAGATGAGGAAATAAAAAGCGGGATGATATGCTCACCCCGCGAAGCGGTCACCGGCCTAGTATTCCTCGGCCAGCATGATCGTCAGCACCCGATTTGTCATGGAGGTGCTGGTAGGGTCTGGGCTCAGTTGTGTGCTGAGCTTATTGAAATAGTCCCATTTCCAGAAAATCTTGCGTCCCTCGTAGTCAAATGATCAAAAATCATGCTCGCCGTAAGGGTCGTTTTCTGGCGTAAAGGCTTCAAACTCACGGACCAGGTTAAGCACCTCGAACTGCTCGAAGCCCTCGAGGGCCAAGATGCCAGGGGTAAACACCACCCTGCATCCTTGAAGGGTCTTTCGCGCCAAATCATTCAGCGCTGCGATCTCTCGGGACCGCGCATTGTGTAACGTCATAAGCAAAACGTTAGAAAGTAAACCGCCCCAGCCTTGCAGCTGAGACAAAGCTATTCCACCGCGCCCTCCCCTCGGAGGTAGTCAAAGCGAATGCGTGAACCGTTCGCGCCGTGCCCGCCAGGGCCAGCGGCAGCGCGGTTCTTGACGCCAAGGGGTAGCGGTAGAATTGCGAGGCTCACTGTGGCTTCCCCTCCCCCTTTTCACCACCCAAATGCTCTTATCCGTGTAACATTCCCACCGATGAACATCGCGCAAGCCAAATGTATCCCCCTCGAGCAGTACCTCGAGCGCCAAGGCCTTCGGCCACAGAAAACCCGCCAAGGTGGCCGGGAGCTATGGTATCACTCACCAATCCGCGACGGGGATGAAAACCCCTCCTTCAAAGTCGATACCGTCAAAAACCTCTGGTTCGATCACGGCGTTGCTCATGGTGGTAACATCATCGACCTCGTGCGAGAGATGTGTTCCTGCGATGTACGGGACGCGCTCCGCCATCTCGAAGAAACGCGGCTTTACTCCCCTACTCTTTCGACCCCGTCCACCTCGAGCTCGCGCGGCGCTTCGCGCCGATCTGAGGCTTCGCCAAGAGATCAGGTCACTGAGGGTGAAAAAGAAAAAAGTGGAGCCTTTGAGCTGGTGTCACAAAACACGCTCCAGCATCCTGCCCTGCTTCAATATCTGACGAAACGTGGTATCGACCATGATATCGCCCGTGAATACCTGCGAGAAATCGAGTTTAAGGGCCCTCAGAGCGCTGGAAAGTACTTTGCCCTCGGTTACCCTTCTGGAGATGGGTTTGAAGCTCGCAACGCGCTGTTCAAAGGTTTCGTCGGAACCGGCAAGGCGGTGACCTTCCATGACAAGCCGGGAGCAACCCGGCTCCAGGTCTACGAAGGCTTCATGGACTTCCTTTCCTACCTCTCGAAGGACAAACCGGCGCAGCCGGTCGGTGCCGTGCTGGTCTTGAACACCACGAACCTCTGGTCTCGCGCTCTGCCATTCCTGAACGATCCACGCTTTGAAGAGGTGCGACTCTATCTGGATAACGACGCAGCGGGCGATGCCGCCACGCGCAAACTCTTTGAGAACGTGGATGACAGCTCGAAATTTGCTGATATGCGCAGCTACTACGCTGGCTATGAGGATCTGAACGCTTGGCTTCTGGGTCGAAAGGCGTAGAGGTCTCGCCCTTCATCCTTTTTCTTTTCAAAATTCAAGAAAGCAACAACCTGAGCTGACAGGGGGCCGTGAGGCTCCCTGTTGTTGTTTAGTATGTTTAGAAGAACAACGTTTAATATGTTTAGGCGCTGAAAAGTGGCTTAAAATCAAGCTCCTAAAGGGTGTAAGGTGTATGTTTGTGGGGCGACAGGTGTACGTTTATGGGGAAATTTCGGATTTAAGGTGAAAGGATATGGGGCGACAGGTGTATGTTTGTGGGGTCTAAGGTGTACAAATATGGGGCGCTCCCTTCGTATCTGTAACTACCTGATAAAATAGCGAAAAATTGGGGGCCTGGCTCTGATAGGTGTATGGATATGGGGTCTAAGGTGTACAAATATGGGGCGATACCCCTAAGAGACTGAATATCATCAGGAAAAGAGCCGATGTTCGAGTCTTCTACCTCCAAGATCACCCCTTCGGAAGCCCTCTGAGAAGGCTTAAGGTGTATGGATATGGGGAAAACGATCTCACCTGAGCGGTTCACCTTTCGCAGGCTTTGGGCAGAAAAACTTGCATTCTCACAAATAGGCATAGAATGGTGTAACGATATTCTTTAGAATTTACACCATGAGCCAAGAGTCGAAAAAAGTCAGTCGTGACAACCAGATACTGAAGAAGCACGTCGCAGCGATTCACATCGGTGCGAAGCTGTCGCTGCTTCAACGCAAGCTGGTGAACGCTCTGCTCTACAATGCCTATGACCAGCTCCTCACGGCGCAAAATCACGAAATCAGTGCCTCAGTCCTCTGTGAGATGATCGGTTTCGATAGCAAGAACATCGGTTACCTCAAGGGAGCGCTCAAGGGGCTCATGGAAACCGTGGTAGAGTTTGACGTGCTCGAAGAGGATGGAGAACGCTCCTGGGAAGCGATGGTGCTCCTCCCCTATGCCAAGATCAAAGGTGGGACGTGTACCTACCGCTATGAACGAGCGCTGGCTGAGAAGCTCTACCACCCGGACGTGTACTCGAAGATCAACCTCAGCGTACTTCGGGAGATGAACAGCGCCCACGCTCTCGTGCTGTATGAGAACTGCTATCGCTTCGAAGGTATTGGCCATACGGCTTGGTGGGACGTGGATGTGTTTCGCAAGCTGATGGGGGTTGATATGATGTCGAGCTACAAACCCTTCAAAGCTCTGAATCGGAACGTGATTCAGCCCGCGATGAAGGAGGTGAACAAGCTCTCGAACATCCAAGTCGAGATGGAAACCCGAATGAAGGGTCGAAGCGTCACAGGGCTCCGCTTCATCGTGCGTCCGAACCGTCAGTTGTCTTTGGTAGGAATGGAGACCGAAGACGATATCACCCAAAACCCAGCCTATCAGGCACTCCTTGCCGAAGGCATCTCGAAGACCCTCGCCCGTTCGTGGCTCCTTGAGTACGGCGAAGAGCACATTTTCGATAAGCTTGACCTAGCGAGCTCTCAAGCTGCGAGCGGAAAGATCAAGTCTTCCAAAGCGGGCTTCCTCAAAGCAGCGGTTGAGCAGGACTATCACAACGAAGGTGCGGCCAAGAAGAAGGCGCTTGAAGCAGCGCAAGAGAGAAAAGCCGCCCGAGAGAAGCTCGAACGTGAGTTAGAAGCGCTCAAAACGGCCCAGAGAGACGCAGAGACGGCTTATAGGTGGTCTACGGCGGAAATTATCGAAGAGGCCTTCCAGGGGCTCTCTGAGGGCGAGAGAGAGGCTGTTACGGCAGAGTTTCAGCTCGGGCTCAGCAGCACCATCTATGTGAACGCCTTCAGGAAGGGCGGTTGGAAAGATCGCCTGACCTTCCAAGATATCAGAAAATTCTGGGAGGCTCGCGGTCTTGCCCTCCCCTCCCCTGCTGAATGGGCACAAAAAAACGGCTCACAGGAGCCGGAAGCGCTCAGAGCGCAGATTGAAGAAATCGAGAAGCAACTAAAACAACCTGTTGTTTCGGTTTAACCGAAATATTCGATTTACTCCAATCACTCAAAGATATCGGTATCGTTTCTCAGGATGTGCTTGAGATAGGTGGACTTCGGAACGAGGCCCGCCTTTTCTTCGAGCTTTGCAAGCTCAGCTGGTGTCAGCTTTATCGCCACCACCTCAGACTCTTTATCCGCTGGCTTCTTGGGTTTCCTGCCGGTCGTCTTCGGGGCAAGGATGGATTTCGGTTCACTCGGTTTAACCGAATTATCCGGTTCAACCTTTTTGAACATAGAGAGGTCGTTTTTACTTGGCATAGTTCTGCTCGAGGTAAGAAAGTAAGCTGTCAAACTGCGCGGCCACCTCGCGATAGGTGTAGCGAGCCAGGGCATCCTCTTCCATCATGTGCCGGATAGAGCGCTCTTGCTCGAAGATCGTGTCAAAGACGCGCGAAAACTTCAGCGGAAGCACGGGTATCCCCTGCCCTATCGCGTGATCGACCACCGCCTTGATGTTCTTGGCGTCCTCGCTGTCGCTCCAGTCTTTGAAGACCTCGCCTTTGCGTTTCGCCAGTTTCGTCGCCACTACGACGATGTTCTTGTTGTATGGCTGAAGCTCTCTGATGGTGTGTATCCCTGCGTGGATGCACTTGAGCTCGTTGTAGATCGGCACCACCACCACATCGGACTGAGAGACCGCTGAGACGATACTGGGCCGCGCATCACGAGACATGAGCCCCGCAAGGTCGAAGACCACGTCGATACCATCGGGAAACTCAGGAAACTCCTTGTCAGGCTGAAGCGAGAAGAGGCGTTCTTCAGGGAGGATCGCGTCCAGAAGGTTGTAGGGCTCGTTGGTCGCTAGGGCATATTCCCTGTCGAGCGCGATGTTCGTGGCTATCGGGGTTTTCCCCGCTGAGCCCTTCATGTTGTAGACGGTTATTTTCATAGTTTCGATTGTATGTGTAAACTTAAAGAATGCAAATAACTTGTTGAGCAAAGTGTTTCGGTTTAACCGAAACAACCTATTTGACTGATTTGGATCGCTGGCTCCGGTCCGTGGGTGTTTCGAGTGTTTTGATAGTTTCGGTTAAATCAAAACAATCTATTTATCCAATAAGGTCATCGGTATCGAGACCATACTCCTCGATGTCCTGATTGATACCCATCCGGCCATCGAAGATGAACAAGACGAAGACGGTTTCGTCCCTGAGCGTGTAGTAGATGTTGTAGCGCTTCTGGAAAATCAGACGCCGGATGCCGCGCGGCTCATGGTAGAGGTGCCCGAGCAGGGGATTGCTGCTCAGGTGCTCCAGGATGAAGCGGTCAATCTCGTACTGAAAGGTCTCGGCGTAGTCATGCGAGTAGTCCGAGTGGTACAGGTAAATCGGCCACAAGCTTTCGCTTGCAGTCTGCGTCATCACTACCTTCATGCGGCGCTTGGATTTCGATCCTTGAAGCGGGCAAGTCGGGCCGCTGTGCTGGTATCGCTGACCTCTTCGAAGTGTCCATTCTCGATGTCATCAAGCCCCTGGGCGAGGCCGCGCTCGATGCGGAGCTTGGTCAGCTCCTCCCAGTCCTGAAAGGACACGGTCACCGCGACAGGGCGGTTTTTCTTAGTGACGATCACTGGTTCGCGCTGCGCGGTGTCCAGGTAGCGCCCGAACTCCTTGCTCGCGACGGATGCGGTCATGGTCTTCATACTCATAGGCCTTATGCTTAGAAGGTAATGTCCACATTATACGGAAAATCCGGAAAACGCAAAATTCACGTTGTAGATCGTTATTTCACGGGTCGTTCAGGTTAGGTCCGATGTAACACTATGGTTAATAGTGTTACATCATGCACAGCGCTGAAGGGTAGGGGGCTGACATAGACGCCCGCTTTTCCTGGCGATCACCCTTTGCCTGAGAATTCAAAACGTAGCACTTTCCACGGATATTGTTACGTATGGGTGAAATGCTCCTCTATGACGACCAAGGAAACCGGCTTTATCTGAATGCGGAAGAGATGAAGGGTTTCTTGTCTGCTGCACGGCAGAAGCCCGCGCGGGATCGCAGCATCTGCGAAACCCTACACTTCACCGGAGGCCGTCCGTTTGAGTTGAGGTGCCCCTAGATTTGTAGACGCTTTGCTTGGTAATTTTGGAAGCAAAGGACGACGCAAATGTCAGCGCAAATTCGCTACTCGGATGAGTTCAAGATCGATGCTGTGGCTCAGGTCACTGAGCGCGGGTATTCGGTCAAGGAGGTGGCTGAACGGCTCGGGATCAGCACCAAGTCTCTGTACACTTGGATGACGCACTTCTCTAAGCCTCAGAGGCAGACAGACCAAGAAGCCGAAGTCCGTCGGCTCAAGAAAGAACTGGCCCGCGTGACCGAGGAGCGCGACATCTTAAAAAAGGCCACCGCGTACTTCGCCAGGGATGCAAAGTGAGGTACGCGTTTATCGACGCGCATCGTCAGCAACATCCTGTCCGTGTTCTGTGCAAGATGCTGAGCGTTCATCCCAGCGGTTTCTATGCATGGGTTAAGGAACCGTTAAGCCACCGTGCGCTTGAAGATGCACGTCAAACAGGGCTGGTGAAGAAGGCCTGGAATGACAGCGGCAAAGTCTATGGCTACCGCAAGATCTATGATGACTTGATCGATATGGGCGAGGCAGTGTCAGAGAACCGCGTTGTCCGTTTGGCCCGCCTTGCAGGCATTCAGGCGCAGATCGGTTACAAGAAGAAGCCCGGCGTTTATGGCGGCAAGCCATCCGTCGTGGTGGACAACACGCTGGATCGCCAGTTCGCGGTTGATGCTCCGGATCGGGCGTGGGTGACGGATATTACCTATCTGCGCACGCACGAAGGTTTCGCATATCTCTGTGTTGTCATCGATCTGTTCTCGCGCCGCGTTGTCGGCTGGGCTGTTCAGTCTCGCCAAACATCGGAACTGGCCGTGCAAGCTTTGCTCATGGCGATCTGGCGGAGAAAGCCCCGGCCCGGCTTGCTCATCCATTCTGATCAAGGAGCCCAGTTCACCAGCCGTGAATGGGACGCCTTCCTGCGCGAACACAATCTGGAACATTCCATGAGCCGCCGAGGCAATTGCCATGACAACGCAGTCGCCGAGAGCTTCTTTCAGCTCCTGAAGCGGGAGAAGGTGCGACGCCGAAAATACCGGACGCGAGAAGAAGCACGGCGAGATGTGTTTGAATACATTGAGCTGTTCTATAACCCCAAGCGTAAGCACACAAACAACGGCATGCTGTCGCCCGTTGACTTCGAAGAAAGACAGCTCAAACTGGAAAAGGCAGGTGTCTAGGAAACTAGGGGCACCTCAAGTTGATCGCGATCACGCCTGCATCCTGACCTTCTTTTCCCGCTCTGTGGTACAGTCCGAGCGTTCAGCATTGGAGGTGGGAAATTCCGGTTCGAATGATCATACTCGACTGGAACGTTTCTTCTATCGCTCGGGCCAGCTCCAAAGCGGAGGATGAACGTCCGCCACCACGGTTTCACCTTCGACCTTCTCAAGCGCGAGCATGTACGCCCCCTGTTTCTGAAGGCAATCGGCGAGTGCGCGGGCATGGCTGACAACAATGATCTGGCTCCGGTCGGACGCAGCCGCGATCATTCGAGCCAACGGGAAAAGAAGGTCAGGATGCAGGCTGCTCTCGGGCTCATTCAATACGATGAGCTCGGGCGGGCGGGGCGTGTGAAGCGCCGTGACAAGTGCGACGTAGCGTAGGGTTCCATCCGAAAGCTCTGAAGTCGCAAGGGGCCTGCGCAATCCCTTCTGGCGCATCGTGAGGTGGAACAGGCCGTCCGTGGCCTCGATCTCAATAGACGAGCCAGGGAAGGCATCTTCTATTGCAGCGTCGAAGGCCGGACCGTCCCCTATCTCGCGCACGGTCTGGACTGCTGGTGCGAGGTCAGATCCGTCGGAGGCAAGTGCGACCGTCCGCGTTCCGACCCTGGGCATCCGAGCCGGTGCGTCGCGGTCGATGCGAAAGTGGTCATAGAAGCGCCAACCGCGCATGCGTTCCCGCAAGTGCAAGAGTTCGGCGGCGCCAGTCGGGTCTGCAGCACGCATCATCATGCTCTCAAATGGAGCAAGGTCTGTAACGACCGGTCGCAGCCGTCCATCCCCCGCCTGCACGAGCACGGATGCGTTGCCTCGACGTGCGATGACATTGCGGCGCGAAAGGCGCTCGCCCACCCAAACCGCCTCCGCCTTTACTTCCGGGTCGTCGCCGAACAGCGAAGGTTGGCCTCGGCCCCCGCCCGGACCCGGGATCGGCAGTCCAAGGTCGATGGCGTAGCCGTAGTCGGCGGATGCAAAGCCCAGCCTGAGCGAGACCGGACCATCCCCGACCGTGCTTTGCATCGGTGCTCGCCCGGATCGAATGGCGCTCGAATAGCTCGAACCGCCGGCCCAAGTTATTGAGCGCATCCCGCCCTCGGCTGCGAGCGAGCCAATAGCCTGTCCCTGCGCCACGTCAGCGAGCAGTCGAAGAGAGCGATAGAGGCTCGTCTTACCGGTGCCGTTCTCGCCCGTGACGACGTTTAGCTGTTTAAGCGGGACGCTCAGGCTGCGAAGTGAGCGATAGCCGGCAATGGACAGGGTAACGAGTGCCATGAGGGACTGTGCCTTTGCAGAATTATTGAATCTGTTCAAACGAACCGAACAACCTAGGGGCTTGCTCCTAGTGTTCGAGGATACTCGACTTTTCAGAATTCTCACACCACCACCGATACTCCGATTTGCGGGATAATTTATCTCAGGTAGTGGACCACTTTCTGGGAATTACGCAAGATGTTGCCTCTGTGAAAAAACATCGCCAAACCCACTTGACATACCGTCCGCTCTATTCATCAGTGATATAGTGGCAGACCGTCATTAAGGCGATGGTGATATCATCATGGCCGGGATTTTCTTTTCCGATGCGGTTCCCACTGGACAAAAACTCATTTTGGGAGGGCAGAAATGCTCCGACTATTCAAGAAAATCAGCCTTCATGCCTCAGAAAGCTTCGGCGGCGGCGGAGGTGGCGGCGGCAGTAGCAGTGGTGGAGATGGTGGCAACCAGTACGCTGCCAGATCACCCACTTGGCGTTGTTCTCAATGTGGTGGCTTTCATGGTGGGGTAACGGGTACTTCCCGCTGCCCCGATTGTGAGAAAAAAGCCTCCTAAAGCAGCCGGTAAGGAGTGCTGCAACATTCCGTACCGCATTAATAAAGATCTTGACGCCCGGAATCGGACGTCAAGGCATTGCAACTCCAAATGGTGGGTGTCGCTTACCAACTACACACCATAGCGATAGTTAACATCTGGGATCAAATGTTCGTGACTTATGATGATGTAAAAGGCGGGGGTTATGGACCCAGCAAATCCGCTTGTGTTGCTGATTGGCTTCATCTGCATCACCTCGCTTGTGATGATGTGATACAGAGGATCGCCTGCATTCATTCGCGCCCTAACGCATCGGCGTTTTCCGTCAGCTTGCAAAATAGATCATCGGAGAACAAAACATATCTTGAACTAGAATGTGCTCTTCAAAATTTTATTTTGCCCTCTTTCGAACAAAATTTGATTTTTAACCGTCATGAATTTTTAAAAGCGGTGTCGATTCGCCCGCTGTGCCATTCTTCCATCCCATCAACACGTTTGGAAGGAGACAAAATTGTTGTATCCATAACTTGGTCAAACACCCTGTTTGACTGCGTTTGTCTTGCGCATGAAATGGGGCATGCTCTTCAGTTCTTCATGTCTGAACGTACCTTCGTACCCCCAATGGTTCGAGAAAAGTGCGCTTTTGTTGCTGAGCTCGCCGTAATACGCTATCTCGAAGCAAATAATATTACACTCGCGGAAAAAATGAAAAAAATTTGGAACCGCGAGAATTATTTTTATATAAATGTGTGTTCAAAAACACTGATGGACCTGTGCTCGCAGTTAGAGGCAGAGTATGATTACGATATGAATTACCCACTTGCCCGATCGGGTGCGTATGATTTTTTTCATTGTCTCGGTCAGCGTAGTCAAAGTGTGCACTCGCTATTTTCCGAAGGTGCCTGTAGGCAAGAGGCGTAACCAATCTATAAGAAAGTGATCGTTTTAATGAGGGGCTGCTAGAGTTTCTAATATGAGTGTTATCCAAATAGACTTCTATTCCACAGTAGGAGTGGCTTTAGAGCTGCTCTCTGAATCTAAGTATCATCGCGAACAGCCAATGCACCATTATATTGGTTGCGAAATAATGCCGCCCCTCCTTAAAGGTCAGGTTAAAGTCTATCTAGATGTAAATGATCGCCCTGTTGGAATCGTAACTTGGGCATGGCTTTCATCAGATGTGCAACGCGAAATTCACGCTACTGGAAGATGCCTGGAGGAGAACGAATGGGACTGTGGTGATAACTTGTTCTTCAACGACTGGATCACACCACTCGGAAATGCTCGCCACATCACTAAAGACATGACCCATAATGTGTTTCCCGACCAGATAGCTACTAGCCTACGACGTAATGGTGACGGATCCGTTCGGAGAATTAATCGGTGGACTGGTATAAATATTCGTAGTCGCAATCGAAAGGGTATTTAACTTTATGGAACTACAACTATCTCCGTCATTTCTTGCGAATGAACCACTCGATTTCGATCAGTACTTTGCGCTTGGAATGATTGCGATCATCGACATTGACTGCGGCCCCGCACTTAGTGAGATGCCCATAAATGACTACATGAATGACATTCTAAAGTTCATAAAAGAAAGAAACTTCGTTCTCTCGTATGATAGTGATGTGGGGTTAGAGGGCTATGCCATTTGGGAGAACAATAAATACCACGAGAACACTGTCAATGTGGTTCGACTGGTCGCACCGCGTGGGGGGGATTTGAACGTGGAGCGCTTAATGAAAGCCGCTCTTCCGACGGGCACCACTATCAAGGCTAAACCCATTTATCATCTTGAAGACGGCTAGGAAGGTAGGTAATTGGTTTTTGCGGGCACCAGTAGTATTAGTACAAGCAGCAACTTCGGGGGATTGCCGGCCTACGCCGTATGCAGAGATGCCGTTCGGGGGGGCGCTGTGCACCTTTAACGTTTACAGTTGCTACTGATAAAGGTGTGATATACAACTGACGCAACCTGATTGAGGACTATAACAAAAACCATCCACACAGCGGCCTGAAATGGAAATCGCCTCGCGAGTTCATCAGGGCTAAAACCGAAACCGCTTAGGTGTCCGATGAGACATGGGCCAGATCAGTTATCACGTAATCTCTTTTATATTCCCATCAGAAAATTACGTATGGTTGAAGGACTACAATGACCCTACCAGATGGCGTTGGCCCCCACGAGGGGCAAGAATTTGATCTGATGAGGAAAGGTCGAAAAAATGTCGCGCTTTTCTATGATTTCGAACCCGAAGGACTAAATGATTTTCTGATAGAGGGATTTTGCCTTTTGCAATTCCCTCACCATGTGTTTCAAGGTGAAATAACGTTTTCGCGTATTGTTTTTAGGTGCGGCTTTGATGAAGATGCATTGAGACTCAAGACAATTATTACTGATGGGTCTACGGAAATTGATCGCCGGCGCGAGCACGAAATTGGTAAAATCCTTTCATATTCAACTTCCGAAGTTGAGGCATACCTTGCCCACGTGGGTCGTTGAAGATCGATACGACCTTCTCAAGTACGAGAATGGTGAAGCGCCAGATTTTGCATACCAGTTCAAAGCCAAGGTGACGCTGGAAATGCTGCGTTGAAACAGAACCGTGTAGGAGATCGCGGCGAAGCACCAGCTGCTCCCACAGCAGTCTGAAATGCCAAGCCCCGGAAGAGTTCAGCTCAGCACGACCCTTTCATAAAAGGCAATGGGCGCAGCCGCTTGAGCGCTTCGCGACTGCGCCCATTGCCCACGCCGCCGAATGATGGCAGAGAAATGGAGAGCAAACTCGATTTATGAGTGGCCCTGAAAAAAGGGGCAGGTCAAGAATCTCGTCGACAAAGGAGAGCGAGGATGAACTGGGAGCTAGTAGTGCTTGGCGCGTCTATTTTTGTGCTGATATGGGAAAAACTCCCAGTTTGGGGAACATGGTTCTTTCGATTGATAGGCATTCTACCTACACCAGTACAGAGAATCTATGATCAGTTGAATTGTCCGTATTGCGCCGGATTTTGGATTGCATTGCTATTGCATGGCGCCACTGGATTATGGACTTTCCCGCTGCTAGCTGACGCATTTTCGTCAATATTGGTAGTCGGTTCTTTGGCTGCGTGGTTTCTTGATGCGCTTGCATCGGCACTTCTGATCCATGCGTTGGTGTTAGCGATTAGGGGTTTAAGTTATCCCGCCACACGGGCTCATCTTCTCAGCGTTGAATTGATAAATGATGATGAGCCCAAGTAGTCGGCTGAAATAAGTGTTCCGTTGTCGACATAATGGGTGCCGAGGCAAAGTTCTCTCAGCACTGAAAACTAGATCGTCTGAGGCTGAAGATTTGGGTAAGACTAGGGTTTTGATCATCAGCGCTGTTTTGTACAACGCGGATGCCTTTCTTCGTACGTGTGCAATGCACAAGCAGTGTGAGGCTGCAAACTTGCCATGAGCCCCGAACGTGACGAGAATTCCGGTGAAATACCGCTTTCATGGTTTGGCAAGACGCTGTGGAAGTTCACGCCACTTTATCTTGAGCTGATCTTCTTGGCGATCTGCCTGAGACTGATCGGCCTTGTTGAGCCGTTCATTTTTCAAGTCATCATCGACCGGATTCTTCCGTTCGAACGCGAAGCGTCGCTCATCGTCGTTGTGGCTGTATTTGCAGCCGTCAGCGTGTTTCAGGTGGGCTTCCAAGTTCTATCCGAACTGTTGGGAATGCTCACAGCAAACAAGGTCACGCGAGAACTCGGTGCGCGTATCTTTGAACATCTTTTCAAACTCCCTCTCAGCCATTTTCGCAGATGGTCAGTTGGCGAGATTATTACTCGGGTCGGTGAAACTGACACCATTCGGGCGTTTTTGGTCGATACCACGACCGGAGTACTGCTCGATCTGATTTTTGTAGTGGTCTACATCGCCGTTTTGTTCACACTCTCGGCGCAACTTACCTGGATCGTGCTTGCTGCGCTACCAATACAGATCTTCATCTACTACTGTTTTGGCCCGTTCTTGCGGCGTCGGCTGCGCATCGAGTTCGATGCAGGTGCAGCCCACCAAACTAAGATGGTAGAGAACATTTCGGGCATTGCGGCGGTTAAGGCGTTGAGCGCAGAAGGCAAAATGCTGGACCGCCTTGATAAGACCCTTCACGCCAATCTTGGCGCAGGATACCGGGTCGGCACTCTGAACATTTGGAACGACAAGCTCCACTTCGTGGTCGAACAGACGGTCAAAATCAGCATTATATATTTCGGCGCTCAACTGGTCTTCGCAGGCGAACTAACGCTCGGCCAGCTTATTGCCTTTCATTTGTTGGCAGAGAGGGTGGCGGGCCCAATCGAAAACTTTTCCAGCCTTTGGGAAGCATGGCAAAACGTGCGCGTCTCCCGGCAGCGCCTCGGAGATGTGGTCAACAAACCAATCGAGCCGTTTAACAAGCTCCCAAACCTACCTCCGAGTGTTGAACCGCGCCTTTCTTTCAAAGCGGTCAGCTTTGAATACGACCCAGACCATCCCATTCTGCGAGACTTCAGCTTTGTTGCAGAGCCGAACACCCTCACGTTGATTGTTGGCCCTTCAGGGGTCGGTAAATCTACCTTTGGTCGCCTCGCCTCAGGGATCGACGTCCCGACAAGCGGCTCCATCCTCTTGGGCAAGGCGATTATCGCAGAATATGAACCCAAGAGTGTTCGCAGCCAGATTGCCTATGTCCCGCAGGAACCATACCTTTTCTCTGGCACTTTGCGGGAAAACCTGACGCTCAGTGATGATTTGGCGTCTGAGGCAGAACTGGAACGGGCCCTTCGCATCGCAGCCGCAAATACACTCGTCGCGCAGTTGCCAAGGGGATTAAATACTGAGGTTGGCGAACGCGGGTCGGCTCTCTCAGGTGGCCAGCGGCAGCGCGTTGCAATAGCGAGGTCCCTCCTATGTAGACCAAAGGTTATCATTCTTGATGAACCCACAAGTGCGCTTGATACGACTGCGCAACAACAGATGGCACAAGAGCTCAAAGCGCTGAAAACCGAAGCGACAGTCATCATCATCACTCACACGCCGGAGGTATTCGCCGACCCTGATCAGGTAGTTGATTTCGGGGCATTCCGATGACCGTATATGTCGAGCCCATAAAGGTGACATCGCCAACGCTGCATGCGACCATCTGGTTCACGATGGCGGTTTTCGTTTCCATTTTGGTCATGTCTTTCATTTTCAAAGTTGAGGTTGTGGCCACTGGTGAGGGAAGGGTTGTTCCAGTGAACCGCGTGCAGCTCGTGCAAACTGAGTTTCCTGGTCAAATAATAGCTATCCACGTGCGCAACGGTGATGCGGTTGAACACGGTGACATCCTGTTGGAACTTAACCCGACAGATGCACAAGCGGAGCTAGGTACGATCACGGCTGAGGTGGATCGCTTGACGATTGAAAAAGCCCGATTAGATGCTCTGATTAATGGATTGGTTGTTGCCCCACAATCAGACGCCGAAGTCGCTCAGGTTCTTATGGCTTTCGACGTACCAGAGCGGCTGAGAGAGCATCCCTTTGTCGAAGAACAGCGCCGGCTTCTGGAGGCACAACTCACTGATCTATTGACGGCATTTGCGCAAATCGACGCCAGGGAAACGGCGAACCGCCGGTCTGAGGACGTAACCAACGCAAACATTGAACGTGTCGATGCGGCCATTGAGTTCCAAGCCGAAAGATTTGCCATTGCCGAAGCTCTCGCAGAGCAAGGAAACACAAGCCGGGCAGCGTTTATTGATGCACAGCAGGCATTGGCGGAGCTGGAGCGCGAGCGCGATGTCTATCTCCGAGAATTGGATCAGAAAATCGCTGAGCGCTCTGCGCTTGACACCGAGCGTCAGCGAATTGTTGCAGTGCGTCGGAGCACTGCGCTGGATCGCATCTCTCAGATTGATGCCCGCTTGGCCACGCTCATGGAAGAACAAATGGCCGCGGAGCGCAGGCTAAATGCCGCAACTCTCCGTGCACCAGCATCTGGAATTGTCGATCAGCTATCTGTCTTCACCATCGGCGGTATTGCGGACGCAGGAGCCGAGCTCATGCGGATCGTCCCGACAGACGCCGATATCGAGATCGAAGCCACATTCTCAAACCAGGACATTGGCTTCATGCGGGTCGACCAACCAGCAAATATTGGTCTACATGCCTACCCGTCAGAGAGGTTTGGCTTCCTTAGAGGCACGGTCAGTGACATCGCAGCAGATTCAACTGAAAACTCCGCCGATCAATGGGGATTTGTTGTGAGGATTGAGCCCGACGAGACATTCCTAGAAACGGGTGGCGAACAATTCTCGATCAGGCCCGGTATGACAGCCTCAATCAATGTCACGACCGACGAACGACGAATTATCAGCTACTTCTTTGCGCCCATTGTCGATACGATTCAGGATGCCCTTGGGGAACGGTGATCAACTTCTTGAAGCCTTCCTTTGTCAAGACGTGCCCCCCTGAAAAGTCCTCGATTTGAGGTTAGCCTGTTCTCCAGCTAAAGAGATAGATGAACCGCCCCGGTTTTGCCGGAGACTGTTGAGTTCATGTCTGCACCGCCAGGTTTGCGTTTTGGTAGTTTTCCCATAAACTATACTTTGTGGGACCGGGGCAGGGAGGCGATTTCTTCCGTCCCAAAAGTCTTCCCATATTGATTTCCCATAATTCTTAAGACATTTTGAAACCATGAAAGTAGGTTACGCGCGTGTGTCGTCGGTCGGACAGAGCCTCGACACGCAGATCGACAAGCTCACGGCCTTCGGCTGTGAAAAGGTGTTCCAGGAGAAGCGCTCTGGAGCTTCGCGCCAGAAGCGTGACGCTGTGAACGCCGCGCTCGAGTTTTGTAGGGAAGGGGACGTGCTGGTCATCACCAAGCTCGACCGCCTTGCTCGCTCCATGTTCGACCTTCAGGACATCACCAAGACCCTCGAGCGAAAGGGGGTCGATTTCATTGTCCTTGATCAGAGCATCGACACCACAACGCCAGCTGGTCGGCTGACCTTCCATCTCCTGGGCGCAGTCGCTGAGTTTGAGCGCGACCTCATCTCAGAGCGCCAAGCGGAAGGTATCGAGAAGGCCAAGCAGAAGGGGGTGAAATTCGGGCGACGCGAGAAACTGACACCAGAGCAAGTATCCGCGTTACAACAGGGGTATTCATCTGGAGAAACGCGCCAAAGCCTGATGAAACGCTTTGAAATCTCAAAAACCACTTTCTATCGACTAATCTCAAAGGGACAGGAGAACCGTTCGTGATAGGAAATTTCATCAAGGCTTTTCAATATGCTCGAAACCTCGAAGAAGATGATCCAGAGATCATTGAGGCATACCGAGATGATCCACACGAATTTCTTGAAGCTTTTGTTTCCGCGACGTTTTTCAAATGCCTAATCGCTGTAGTTTTTGCAGTCGTCTCTGTACTGGAAATATACCGATTATTTGCTCGGGCCGGATCACTATCTGAAATCGGTTGGGGCGAGATTCTAACGCTGGTTGTTGGTGGTGCTGTTGCTCTGTTCTTCGTCTACTTTGAGCCTCGTAGTTTTCGTGTTGTTCGGCAGTTTATGATGGTCCCGCGTGAACGCGCCCTAAACATACAAGTATCCAGAAAGCATGAAAAATCCGAAGCTCGGGTGAAAGAACTTGAAGCACGTTTGGCAGAACTGGAGGCAAACCGAGCTTCCGACGCTGAAGAGATAGCAAACTTACGTAAAACGTATGAAGCTGAACATCAGGGTTGGCAGGATGACTTGTCGCGAGAAGAGACCCGCAGTGACAATTTTGAGAAAGAAATAGAGAAATTGGAGACGAAGACACGACAACTACAAGAAGAATTATTTGCCAAGGAGAAAGACTTATCGCAGGCAAAAACCAAGGAGCAGGAGGCACAAGGCCTCGTTGCGCTTACCAAGGCCGGGGCCGACCATCAGATTCATCAAGCGTATCACAGCTCCTTGGACGATATTCCGCTTGAAAGGGTTCTTAGGTATCTTGCCGAGAAACTGTCAAACGACGATGAAGTCGAATTTTCTCATGCCGATATCGCGACCATGTATGGGGTTATGCATGAAAAATTCCCGGACAATAACCGCGTAAAGGAGCTGGCCCTCATTCCCCACGAGTTGCTACGAGCACGGCAAATCGAGCTTATTGTAGAACGGTACTCTGAGAAAATCACTGAGGTTGAAAAAAGCGATCTGTCAGAGCGTGAAAAGCGTGACAAGATAAATGCCTACCGGCTTGCACGCGAGCGCGAGCTTGGCATCGAAGAGTAAGCCGTGAAACGATCTATCGTCCCAACCAAGTCAACTCGAAAGTCGTCGTTGAGCCATACCGGAGCTGGTATGCTCAGCGCACGGAGAAGCGAAAAGCCGACGCTCATCGGTCATGACGTGACCTCAGAGGAGCTGTTCGGGTTCACGCCCAAGCATCGACAGAACCACACGCATATTCTTGGTTCAACTGGGACAGGGAAGTCCAAGTTTTTAGAGCTCCTGCTCCGACAGGACGTGCAAAACCGTGGCTGTGGGGTCTGTCTCATTGATCCACACGGGAAGCTCTATCAGGACATCCTGACTTATATCGCCACAGAGAAATCAACGCTCGCAGACCGTTTGGTTCTCTTCAATCCGTTCAACGACCTCGAGAATGTCATAGGCTTCAATCCGCTTCCGGCCGGAGAGAAGGATCGGTTCGACTACATCGAAAAGAACTTCGTTTCGGCCTGCCTGAAGGCATGGGGTCAGGAAGATATCACGGATACGCCCCGTATAGCTCGCTGGCTGCAAAACATCGCGCACACACTCCTAGTCAACGACATGACCCTCCTAGAGAGCGCCGCCCTCATATCGACAGAAAAGAACGACCATCTGCGCAAAGCGCTCGTCCAGAATGTCGTGAATGAGGTCGTGCGTGTCGATTGGGAGGGGATAATCGAAGGCAATTCACAACGCCGGTCAGAGATGATCGAAGGGGCAGGGAACCGCCTCGTATCCTTTCTTCAGAACGAGCTCATTCGACTTATCATCGGCCAGAAAGACAACGTGCTCGATCTGCCTCAGATCATGAAGGAGGGGAAGATTCTGCTGGTTAACCTCAATGACCAGCACGGCAGGGTGACGCTGCCAGATGCGAAGCTAATGGGAACCCTGCTGGTCTCGGAGCTTTATCGGGTTGCACGTCTGCGAGACCCCTACGATCCCCGTCTCAAACCCTTCTACATCTACATTGACGAATTTGCTCAGTACGTCTCGAACGACATCGCCTACTCGCTTGAGGAAGTGCGAAAGTTCAAGGTTTTCTACCTGCTGGCGCACCAACATCTCGGGCAGCTCAAGCGCGACAACGCTTACCTGTATCAGTCCGTACTTACCAACTGCAAAAACAAGGTCATTTTTGGGGGCCTGTCCTTTGAAGACGCTGAGATCATGAACAAGGAAATCCAGGAGGGTTTCGTTGATCTGAAGACGATAAAGCACACTCAGACCCGTATCAGAGAACGCCATATCGAAACGACCCGACGGGTCCGACAGGAGCAGTTTTCACAAACGACCGGACAATCTGATCAACGGTCCTCGAGTTCAACTATCTCTGAGAGCGAGGCGGAAGGGCTCAGCGAGGGCGAAACACGCTCACGCAGTCACACAGACTCCACCACTGACGGGCATACCAGCTCCACCTCTCATGGGCAGACCAAGGGGACAGCTGATACGACCGGGCGATCCACAGGCCAGACCAATACACTAGGCAAGTCTTCCTCGATCACAGACACGACCGGAAGCTCTGAAGGAAGGTCTGAGAGCCTCAACTTCGGTCGATCTGATACCCACAGCGACTCCCATGGGACAAGCCAGTCCTCGGCACATGCTCAGGGGCAGAGTGTCGGAAAATCCATAGGTGGAGCGGATACTCGCGGTCAAAACCAAAGTCAGACCACCACTCAAGGACGGTCTGACAGCGAAACGCGCTCATACTCGGACACAGATAGCCGTGGGAGCTCTTATGGTTCGGGTGATAGTCGATCCATGGACGAAGATGGCTACACGTCGCGCGGTCACAGCGACAACTCGAGCTACAATCTAGGCTCGAGCCATACGGAAGGCCGCGCCAGCACAAAGGGCAAATCCGTTTCATGGTCCGATCAGCACGGAACCTCACAGGCTCATACAGACAATTGGTCAAATACCACGAGCCAAAACAAAACCACTACCGACACGCATGGTCGCAATGAAAGCACCAGTGACGCCCACACCGAATCTTCGGGTGAGCAGTACGGGAAGAGCTCTTCGACCAACCAATCCAGAGCCCAAACACTGGGGCAAAATAGCTCTGAGAGCCATTCTCAAACAGAATCCAGCTCACACACCAAGAACCAATCTGAGACGCTTACCAAGAGTTCCGGCACCACGAAGAGCCGTGGTAGCTCTGATACTCAAGGGCTGGCGCAAACCCAGCAACGCTCTCAGACCCAAACGCGTGGCACTGCCGAAACAAAGGGCACAGCCCAGACGCAAAGTCACTCCGAAAGCCAAGGGTACAGCGTCGGGGACGTGCCCTTTTTCGAGATCGACGAAGTTGAAGAAGTTGCGTCGGTTCAGTTCTGGACCCTGAACGACCTGATGTACATGAAACGGGCCGAGATGAGAAATCTCGAAGTGGCCCAGGCTTTTGTGAAAATCGAAAACCAACCTCCCGTCCATTGCCGGGTGGCTCACATGCCGGAGCGTAAGATGTCGCGTCAGCTCGCGGAAGATATGGTGGACAGGCTCAAGCTCGAGGTCGTGGAGATACACAAAGGCCAATACCTTCCCCTGAGAGCAGCGAAAGCGAAAATCATCAAACGGCAAAAGGATGCCATCGGAGACACGATCAAGTTCTACGATACCCTGACCCCGGAGCCTCCTCAGGAAGACGAGACGAATGATATAGTTGACGACGAGGATTCACCCTTTGGATGATCAAAAGCCCCTCTCACGTCACAAACGAGAACCCAGGAAGCTGCCAAATTTCAAGATCACTGAGCGCGATGTAGAAATTATGCGGGCGCTTGGTCGCTACCGCTACCTGTCTGTTTCGCAAATCCGACGCCTGTTTTTCCCTAGTAGTGTGGACACCCAGGCGGCTAACGGGCGGCTCAGAAAGCTGTTTCATAGCGGCTATATTCATAAGGCTGAACCCTACAGCCGTCTCGCTCAGCCTCAATCCGAGTACATATACCTTCTCGATAAAAAGGGAGCAGAGTATCTCGCCAAGATCGGCAAGGCTGAAAGAAGCTGGCGCAAGGGACGAGATGTCAAACAGGCCTTTCTCCAGCACGCACTGGACCTCTCAGAGTTCCGGATCAACCTCGAACTCGCCCTCAGCAAGCAAGACGTGGTCTACCTCGATACCTTCATTCCTGATTTTCAGATGCGAAGCAGAGCACAGGACTATGCATCCCGGCATCGCTACGAGCTCTACACAGAGCTGGTAAGCCCCATAAACCGCCGGAGCTATGTCATCTATCCTGATGCATTGATCATCCTGAAGGCTGAACGGAATGGTAAAGTCCACGACCGACTCCTCTTCCTCGAGATTGACCGAGGCACCCATGGACTCGAAAAAATCCGGGAAAAGGTTCATGGCTACTATCTCTACCATGCCAAAGGCCTGCACCGACCTATCCTTGAAAATAACACGGACTTCACCGTGCTATTTCAAACATCATCAGAAAGAAGGGCGGACAATATCCGGGAGATTCTAGCTGGGTACATTGGCTCTGAACGCGTCTGGGTTACCGACTATGCTCAGGTCGATGAAACCAGCATCCTCTTTGCCCCTATCTGGAAGGGTGTGTCAGGCCACCCAAAATCCATCCTGAAGCCTACTGGTCTACTGCCCGCTCCTAAGTATCCGTGACACGGCGCTCGAAACCTGCCGCGTTTCAAATCCTTTCCACTCAGACTGGCCATTGGCGTCAATCTGGATGTCGCAGGAAGTGTGTAGAATTTGGTCCTCGTCGTTCTTTTCGACGGCTTCTTGTGTTGGCAATAAGTCCACCACGGCATCAGCGATATCCGAGGCATGGCGTTCCATGACCTCGGCGCATGATCGACCTTCGGTATTGGGAACATACAAACCAAGGCGGATGCCATGGTTGAGTTCCCGGTCTCACATAACACTTTCGATTTCCGCCATGACAAAGGGACGTCCCTGGCTCTCCCGGCCTTCGCGTTTCATCCCCTTGCGAGGCAACCGGCCAGCGATTTGCTCAGTGAGATAGTGGGCAATGTTTGCCTTAATCGTTCTCTGATCCATCCCGCCGTCGATAGCCAGATACCCTATTTTCACTTGGGACTCGATATGGCCTGAAAAATCCGAAGCCTGCTTCATCGGCTCCGCATAATCTCAAGCCCTCTCGGTCGATACCGAAACAACGTTTGACATGTGTAGAAAGTTAAGAAGTACGAAAAAATTATACCTCATTGGGCCAAGAAAAACAAAATTCAGCGCAAGGGAAGCGGTCTGGTCAGCGTGCGGAGCACTTGGGGGGTGCGCTGAGGTGTCGGGGCATAGCCCTGACTCCAAGGGGATGGAAACCGCTGTCATTGCTTGTCAAAGACATCCCCTTGGAGTCAGGGGTACATTTGGGGAGAACAATCAGGAGAGAGCGCCACAAGCGGCGCTGCGATCCTATTGATTTTCAGCACAAATTGCCCCCTGACACCTCGCGCACCCCCCATCTTTTGACCATAACTGCCCCTAACGACAGAGGTTAGGGGCACGTTATGCCTTATCCTGAGTCTGTTTTGCTGATAGAATAAAACCACGTCCAAGCTCTGAGCGGTTTACACATCTGAGAAGATGCAAAACGTATCAGTTTTTGAACGTGGCTATTTTATTTCGTAACCGAGTGACTATGCGTCCAGCTGTTTCTAAAGTCTGCTCCCAAGTGTTCAAAAGCATGGAAGCTGCTTTAGGTGATCCAGTGGTTCAAGGTCTGGTGGCTGACGAGCTCGTGAGTTCTGATCCCCATCGGTGGACTATGCAGGTAAAGCATGGGTTTCTCAGAAAGGAAGTGCGGTACATTCGCAATCCAAACTGGAAACCAAGCATCAGTGACATGATGTATGCTCTGCAAAGCAGGTCTTAGACCGTAGCCAGAAAGGATGATCTTCGGATTATCCTTTCACCCCATCCTTTTCAGGATACGTCAATTATACTGACATATCTTCTCAGTCAACTTTTTCTCCGAAAATCGGCACCCACTTCACTTGTCCGGTCGACCTGCTTTCGCTCCGCCCTGCGGGAGGCTGTTTCGAGGCGCTGAGGAATCTGCCGCTCTTGAAATACGGCAGAGTGCGCAACCTGGCGGGATGTCGGTTGCCGGATATCAGGATCGCCTCGTCCTCCCCAATACGGCGGATGCTATCGGCATTCAGAAGGTTGTGCTCATGGTGACGTACAGTCTCGTGTTCGTCTCTCGCCTCCTGATGCTCAATCACGCGCCCGGAAAGCCCCTCGAAAAATCGGGCGGTTTCGGGGTCTGAGCCGCTGTAGGTCAGGTAGCTGTTAAATCCCCCCTGAATACTCTTGGCACAGTCCTGCCCATAGCGGGCAGAGAGCTGCGAGATGGATTGCAGGATAATGGAAAGGCTCACGCGATATCCCCTGATGGTGTTTGCCACCGAAACAAAGCCGGGGAGCGTGGCGTGGCCGAACTCATCGAAGAGCACATAGACGGGAAGCTCTCAGGGTCTCGGCATTCTCCTCATGCAAGCGTTGAACACGCTACGGAAAAAGAGGCTCGTCCAGAAGCCATAATACTCGGCGTGCTGTGCCGGGATGACCTGATACACGATGGTCTTCTGCTGGCGGATTGACGCCAGCTCGAAGCTGCTGCTCGCGGTGAGCTCCACCATGTTCCGGTTAGTGAAGGCCCTCAGGGCCGTCAGCGCAGTCAGGGCGAAGCTCTGAACCGCCTGCGGGTTTCCAGTCGTCGCTCCCTTCCATTCATCAAAGAGGCTCCGGTCTTCCGGATCGTCGGGGTTCTCAGCCCAGGTGATGGCGAAGTCATCAAGCGGGCTTCCATCGCTGCCAAAGTGCTGAAGGAGGCGGTAGAGGTTTCCCAGGGTGAAGTATCCAGCGTCCTCCCTGCTAGAGCGGCGCAAGAGCTTTAGAAGTACACACACAAGGCGGATTGCTCAATGATCCCAAAAGGCGTCTTTCTGGCTTCCCGAGCTGCCTGCCCGGATGAGAATTTCAGCCACTTGCTCGAGCTCGATATCCGTCTTGGCCTCGAGTAAGGGATTGAAACGTGCGCTGCGGGTGAGGTCCTCGGGGTCTATCACCACGACACGAAAGCCGGCGCATTGCATGTGGCCGGCGGTGGCCTCGAACACTTCCCCTTTCGGGTCGTTCACCACTATCGAGCTTTCGCCGTTCGCCCGGTCCAGGACATTCGGGATGATAAAGCGGCTCGTCTTCCCCGCTCAGACGCGGGCCACCACGCATACATTCTGAAAGCTATGGGCCTCGCTCAAGCGCCCGCTCTTCCCGTCGATGAGAAGGCCTGTGTGGCGAGAGCGCAGAAGGCGGCGCAGCTCGCGGCGGCGCAGATACCTAGCTCCCTCCGGCTTCCCTCTTCCGGGCATTATCAAAGAAGCGAGCCCTTTAGCGGCCTCGCTGACGGCTCGGATTACGTCTCAAACGTTCATACTCATGCTGTCTTGGGTGGATTTGTAGGCGCTCGAGCATCTTCAGGGCTCTCGAACGAATGCCCCTCAGGGTATCGCTCACCGCGAAGCGGACCAGCGCCTTCAGTTCTCGAAGTAAGTTTCCAGAGCGTTCGGCCTCGGCCTGCCGCTCCTGTTCGTGGCTTTTCCTGAGCCGTTCAAGCTCGGCCCTCCATTCGTCTCGCAGGTCTGGTGGCTGCTGCGCCTGTGTTTGGTGCCGCTGTGGTTCCGGCAGGGCTTCGGCACCTTTTTCTTTTTCACCCTCAGGCGCGGTTTTCTCTCAGGTCTCCGTCAGCCGCTTCTCCGGCAGAGCTTCAAAGGCTGTCAGAAAATCGGGGTTCAAAGTCTTTAGGCGGTGCTTCTTCCCACTCTCAAGATGCACGACCCCCGGCGTCCTCCCCCGGATATAGAGCACAAGCCCGTGGGCTTGCAGCTGCTCCCGAAAGGCGTGTCGATCGGGGCTCTCACTGAGTGCCTCATGGACAAGCGCCGCAATCTCACCGGGTTGACCTGTGGCGCGTTCTGCTGCCTCGGGAGCCTTTTCCGGTGCTTCGCGTTCCGTGTCTTTCTCAATGGCTCGGCTCTGTTCAAGCTCGGGCATGGTCTCGAGGACGTGCCGTTCAAGCTGCACCTGGATTTCCCGAAAGCGGCCCTTGGATAAACGCAAGCGTTTGGCCTCTCAGGCCGGGTTCGCGCTGATAATCAGGTGATAATGCAGCGAGTGCTCTTGGTCCTCATGTAGATTGCCGAAGACCAGGTTGTCCGGGCATCGCTCTGCGATATAGCGTTCGGCTATTTCCCGCAGGGCTGTCTTCTGCCGCTCGAGGCCGACGCCCTTGGCGCGGGTGATCGAGATGATTTCGTGGTAGAGGTAGACCCCGTTCTTGCGCCGCTGAAGCAGGTCACCATTCTGCGCGAACTCATCCCGGATAGCTCAGAGATTTCGGGCAAGCAGGTTGTGCCGGATACGCCATGCGCTGCCGCTCGCTCATCGGTCGATATATCCGACAAGCTGGCCGAAACTGGGCTCCTTCCGGCTCATGGATTTGACTATCATGACCCGTTTTCGTCTTCCTGCCCGAAGCAAAGGCTTCGGGAGGTTGCGGCGCGGGTTATGGTTGCAATGTACTGGGTGTGCAGGGCGGCGATTTCTTGAAAAAGCTCGCGCTCATCCAGGAGCTCTCAGACGCGGTGAGAATAACGGGCCATCTGGTTCACGTTGTTCGCAATCGTGCGAAGAACGCGGTCCAGGTCGGCCAGCTGCGCCGCGATCTCAGCAGGAAGCTCAGGGCGGCTCTCAAGCGCGGAAAAGGCCGTGCGTTTGAGATAGGTCGCCGCGGGCAATCCGCTTCAGGAAGCAAGCTTCACAACGCGGCGATACTCGGGCAACGACAAAGTCAGGTTCACACGTTTCGCGTGATCCTTGTATTTTTGGCGGTAGTCTCGTTGGTAGTCGCTGCGTGTCACCTAGGCGGAGCTAAAGGCTAAATGGGTTCAAAGGGAAACTCGCCTCGAGCGATCTTTCCCTTGCCGGGGGATGCAAGGGGTGGAAGCCCCTGCCAAGATGCGTGTTCGCGAAGAATTTTGCAGGCCAGCGAGAGCGAGGCCGCAGGAAAATTGTTCGTTACGAACAGGCAATCTTGCACCGAGTGCGTGCTCTAAATTCTGCTCGGCGGCGGGAAAATGTCAAACTGAGCTCTTCACCTGAGCTTCACAAAGTACCGGTCGGTGGTATGGCTCAGCTTTCGCCAGTCACGCCAATCCCGGTTTCTGCTGATTTTGTTCTGGTCCGCTTGGACAGAGTGTTCGGTTTTGGTGGTTCGAAGAGGGGGAAAAAGAAAAATCAGGCCGCTCGATTATACCGGCGTTTAGCCCCCACAACGTTCATCCGCATCTTTAGGACATCCTCCGTCACGACCCACTCATCAGAGAGGGACGACAAAGTTTGTTGGTTGGTTTGAATGAGCCGATAGGCATACATTGCTGCCTTGTCTGAAACCAACAAAGTCGGGCCGAGCCACTCTGCTTCATCTTCGATCTCTCTAAGGAAATCCCTCTTACCTGTTTCATCGAAAGGGGGAGTGGGTGGGTGTCCCATGAGTACATGCGCCAGCTCGTGTGCAATGTTTGAAACCTGTCGCTTCATCGGATGGCTATCGTTGTTCAGAATGAACGAGCGCGTTCCTTCGTAACACACTGTAGCAGAAAACTCAGCCTGCCCTTTACCCATCACCAAATAGTTCTTGTGGGCACAATCCGGAAGCTGGCTCAGCTGAATAATTGGAACTTCCAGGTGGCTTGAAAGCCGCCAGGGACAGAGGGGCAAATGTGGCTGAACTCCCAGCTCTTCCCTCAGCTCTAAAGCATACCTGTTTGCTTCAGCTTTAAACCCATAGCGGTACTTCTTCTTGGGCAATGAATTACTCCACGCGAAACTGCTCGTATGCTGATTTTATCATTGTCTCGATAGCGGCGGCTCCTTCTGGACTGATATTCTTATCAGCTCTCAGGTGTGCCATAATCTGTGCTAACGGTTCTGCTTCTCCTTTTACACCATCACGCGACACAAAGTCATCTGCGTTCAAACCAGACCACCGGCAAAGTGCAGCCATGGTATCAACGTCTGGACGCTTGCCTTGAGCAATCCGGGTAAGGGTAGAGGCACTCACCTTTGCCTGTTCAGCGACTTTTTTCCAAGTCAAGTTCTTCGCCTGACGTTGCCCGTCGAGCGCCTTGTAGAAGGATTCAGCCAAAAATGGTTTTTCCATTGATTTCACTCTTGCAATTGACTACCACTATCGCAATATAGGTTGTGATTGCGATCTTGCAATCGCTACCCTAACTCGCAACCATAAGGAAAGCGAAAAATGTCTAAGAGAAATCAACACGTCGTGCCTCACGACAAAGGTTGGGCAGTTCGCGGCGCTGGCTCGCAACGCGCGACATCTGTCCACCAGACACAGCAGCAGGCGATTGATGCTGGCCGCTCCATCTCCCGCAACCAGGGTTCGGAGCTTCTGATCCACGGTCGCAACGGTCAGATTCGCGCCCGGGATTCCCACGGCAATGATCCATATCCTCCGAAAGGCTGATACGATGATGAAGCTGAAATACAAGGGGCGCACTTTCACGAATGGTCGTTCGCTTGCGAACGCCATGACTCGTGACTTGAACCAAGAGGTCGAGCGCAAGCTTCGGCAGGCCGCAAGTTCCTCAGGACTGCGGGTCCGGAGAACCCACAAAGGGCTCGAAGTTGAAGGGGATGCAGCAAACATGGACCGCTTCTACAAGCGGCTCGGGCGTTGAGGCCCCGGATAACCTCCTCCCATAACTTCTCAACTTAGGCGCGGTTCAGGTTTCTGATCGCGCCTTTTTTCTGCATGAAAAGAGCCCCTCTTGGGGCTCTCTCAGTTTCATAGGAGCGAAAGCTGAACGGGTTTGCCGTCATCCTTCGTCTCCAGCCATGCCGTGACAAAGGCCACCGGGCCACCAGCATCTTCCACAAGCTCACGCGGGCAGAAGTGGGACCGATATCCAGTCTCGGATATCGGATGCGGTGAACGGTCGGCCGTCACGATCTCAAGGTGGGCGGTGTCGCCACCAAGCCACTCAGGGCACCACCGGATGGTGATCCCCTGCCCTCGCCAGTCGATCTGGCACTCTTCGTATTCCTCGGCCATGGCAGGTCTCAGAAATCGAAGCCAAGCTGCGTCGGCGCGGTGACCGGTGCGGGCTTGGGGTCTTCGGACGCCGGGGCGGTAGCCACCGGTTCCGATGCCTGCTCTTTTGGAGCGGGCGCGACTTCGGTGCTGCCTTCCTCCCGGCGCAGCAGGTACTTCCAGAGCCCAAGGTGATGGGCGGGGGTGTACCAGACTTCGCGGATATCCCAGTTCAACGTATTCCCGACGATAACCTCGGCGGGCACGTTCCAGAGGCTGAGCTGGATATAGCACATCAGCGCCGCCATGCGGTCCACGTCGATGGCTTGCACCCAGAGCTTCTCTGCCGGGTTGTGGCCTGCCATGATCATCACTTTGACCAGCGCCAGGATCATCCCCCCTGCCCCCGCCGCCGGTTCCCCGGCTGTGATGAAGGGCTGAGTTTCGAGTTTGTCGAGCTCCTGGGCAAAAGTCATCTGCGCCATAAGCTCGCTGAGCTCAGGCGGGGTAAAAAACTGCCCTGCGTCCTTGTTGGCGATTTCCAGCTCCATGTAGAGCGGGCCAAGGATATCGCGGGGTTCTTCATCCAGCGCTGCGACGAGCTGCGCCATCAGTTTTGGAAAGGCCTGTTGGTCGTCAGGTTTGTACTGCCCAATGATCCGCAGGTATTCCTCTTCGCGGGCCTCGTCCTTGTGAAGACCGTTGTGCAAACTGCACGCGGCTATGGTCACAAAATCCCGGAACACCTCATAGCGGTGCCGATACGGTGCGAGCTGACGAAAGGTCTGCTTGAATGCCGCCAAGGCGGCATCTCGGCTTGGCTCTGCCATGCCTCTTCTCCCCTGTCTGGGGTCTCTCGAGGCTGGCTCCCACCAGTCCCGAAAGACTGGTGGATTGATTGGTGATCGCGCTTAGGCGGTCGGGGGGAATTGTGCGAGAAAAGTGTTTTTTGTCAAAATATTGTACGTTAACGACACATCCATTCCGACATACTCCGGACACTCATCCCACGATCACACCTGACGCGTCCGGAGATACCAGATACACAGACTTGACCATCTGAGACATCGGCCACGCCTAAGCTGCCGTCATTGCATCTCACTGAATAGACCCCAGGATTGCCGGTCTGTTGTGAAACATAATCGAGCCCCCCACGGGTTCCGTTGCTACGGCATCGCTCGCTATAATTGTGACTGTATGAGTATCCTGCGCCAGATCGTTGCCCAAAGCTAAATTGGAACAAACATCCACGCACCGTCATGTCTAGTTCATAGAAGCCAGAACTCGTAATTGGCAGGCCGGAACCGTCCTCATACCCGTCTATCTGGAAGCGACTGTTTGGGCTGAGGTCGCAAAGGACATCGTAGATTCCCCTGTCGAGGTCACGCTGGCCCGAAATGGACGCTGTGAGCATAATCGTATCGAAGGACCGACCGGTCCGGTCCTCAAAAACGAAACTGCACGACCCGTAAGAGGCTGTTTGATCCGCGTGCAAGGGACCAGATGCAAACATTCCCAAGATTGCTAACACGCCACAATTTAACAATCCGGCTACACGCATCACTGCCCCCTGTATGAACCATAGTTCGTTTTCATACTATAGTTCATAGTTGTCAATGCGCGCCTGCCCTCTGGTGCGTTGGATGGAAGATGCCGAAAAACAAAAACTTCTCACCTCGTTTGGAACTGCCCTCAGAAAGCGTCGGAACGCTTTAGGCTGGTCCCAAGAAGAACTGGCTCATCGAGCTGGCATCACTATGCGCTACGTCTCGTTGCTTGAAACGGGAAAGCGGGTGCCGACGATTATCGTTTTCGTTGCTCTGGCGCGGGCACTGGGGCTTTCCGGCCAAGGCTTCATGGAAGACATAGAGGGTGGTCTCTGACCTAACAGGAAGCAAAAAGAAAACCCGCTACTGCGGGTCTCTGAACTGGCGGGTTGAGAGCCACCAAAAGCTTGGGCGTTCTACCTTTCAAGGGTATGCGTCCGGTCTAGCCGCTTTGTGAGCCTTTTCCTGCTGGTGACCTGATGTCACTGCCTCACGGCGAGGCTATTTTGGAAGATGAGACCAACCATAGGCGATTTCGGTTGTGGAACAACCACGGTGGTTGTCAGTGCGTTCTTTGAACGCAACGCCACCATGCCGTTCGTAGAACTTTCGGGCATGTATATTCGTGCCCAAAACCCATAGGCTCGCGGCATCTACCCCGGTTCCAACAAGGTGTTTTGCAATCCGATGGAAGATTGCTGAACCAAGGCCGTAGTTCTGAAAGGGCTTAAGGACGTACAAAGTGCTGATCTCGCCCTTGTATCCTGCGGCAACACATTCTTTAGAACGTCCTAAACCACATGACCCAAATCCTACGATCTCGCCTGCAGAGTCAGCCACGAACTGTGCATTTGTTGGATAATGGCCGTTCGCGGCGATGATCTTGCTCCATAGTTCGGCTCGCTCATCTTGCCGCAAGCCGTCCAGAAGCTCGTCGGGTAATAGCCCTCGGTAGGTCTCACGCCATGAATTGATGTGGACTGTCGCAATAGCATCCGCGTCCTCAGCCTTGGCAGGTCTGATGTTGATGGTCATTGTTACAAAACTTCCTGGAAATTGCTGAGGTGCCGCGTTCTTTCCCACTCCCACGGCATCAGTTCATCGATGCGGTTGATCTTGTGATCCGGAAGGCGTTCGAGCACCCATGTGAGCCAGGCTTCGGGATCAAGGTTGTTCATCTTGGCTGTTTCGATAAGGGTGTACGCGATGGCAGCTGCTTTGCCGCCGCCGATGGAGCCCATGAAGAGGTAATTCTTGCGACCTAAAGCGACGGGACGAATGGAGCGTTCGCAGATGTTATTGTCTGGCTCCAGGTGGCCATCGCTCAAATAGGCACGGGCTTTGGGTAAGCGGCCAAGGGCATAGCGGATGGCCTCGGCCAGTTTGGTTTTGCCAGAGATTTTAGGAAGCTGTGCCGCCAGCCATGTCTCCAGCTTATCGAAGATCGGTTTGGCATGCTCCATGCGCAGATCGGCGCGTGTGTCAGCCGGTTTGCCTTTTGCCATCTTCTCGAAGGCATAGAGTTGCGCGATCCGTTCTATTGCCCCCTTGGCGATCTCTGAGCCGGTACGCTCGAACTCATCTACGAACTTGCGGCGCACATGGACGAGGCACGCCTGTTCACGCGCCTTGCCCTCGCCGAACAAGCCATTGAAGCCGGTGAACCCATCAGCATGTACTGTGCCGGTGTAGCCGCTCAGATGCGTCGCGGGATGTTCGCCCCTGCGATCCATGCTGAACTGATACCAAGCGCAGGGCGGGGCTTGGCCGCACCAAGGCCGTTCGTCACGGACATAGCTCCAAAGACGTGCTGTCTGTGTCTTCTTGAATTTGGTTTTGGTTTGCAACTTGACCGGCGTGTCATCTGCGAAAAGCGCCGGGCCATCTCTGACCAATGCACCGATGTGATCAGCCAAAGGTTCGAGCAAGGTTGTACTGCGTCCCACCCAATCCGTGAGTGTCGAGCGATGTAAGTCTACCTGATCGCGGGCGTAGATTTTGGACTGCCGATCAAGCGGCAGGTGATCGCAATACTTGCCAACCAGGACATGCGCCAAAAGGCCGGGGCCAGGGCGACCGCCTTCGATAGGGCGCGAAGGCAGATCAGCCTGCACGAACCTCTCGCAATTTTTGCAGGACATCCGGGGGCGGACGATCCTGTTCACGACGAAGCGACCGGGAATGTATTCTAATTCCTCAGTGATATCCTCGCCAACTTGGCGAAGGCTGCAGCCGCAGGTGCATATCTTGTCTGGCATCAACACTGCTTCACGCCGTTCCAAATGGTCTGGCAAAGGCTTGCGTGAATGTTGACGTTTAGGCTTGGCGTCCGGCTCAGCTTCCAACTCAGACTTCTGTTCTTCTGCCGCCTCTGCAATCTCAATGTCATCTGCCAGATCGAGATCGAGTTGATCCAGACTCTCTGACTTCGCGCCAAACCGCGCCTTGCGATGGCCCGCCAACTCCGCTTTGAGCTTCTCAATCTGGTAGGCCTGCGACTTGACCTCGGCCATCAACAGCTCGCTGACCGCCTGAAGGTCGTCGGGGTCTTTGGGAAGGGACTTTAGGTCGTCGAGCATGAGATCATCTTTAACCCATTCGACGGCAAAGATGAATCCTGCTTAGCTCATCCGGTCTGCAACGGACGCCATGTCTTTTGCGGCATGCGCCAGTCAATGCCTTCGAGCAACATCGAGAGCTGTGCCGATGTTACGTTGATCTTGCCCTCCTTTGCAGCAAGCCAAACGAACCGGCCCTTCTCAAGGCGTTTGCTAAACAGGCACGCGCCCTGTTGATCCCACCAAATGATCTTCAGCAGGTCGCCGCGCCTGCCTCGGAAGACAAACAGATGGCCAGAATATGGGTCCAGCTTGAGCACCTTCTCAGCCTGGGCCGCCAACGTGTTGAACCCACGCCGCATGTCTGTGACCCCGGCGGCCAACCAAACACGGGTATTGCCTGGAACCGGGATCAAGCCGTCAAACCCTGAACCAGGCCAACAACCGCCAGCAGCGACGTGGAGCCTTCAATCAGGATGCGCCTCCCATCCGACAACGTGATGTCAACCCGCGTGGCGGACAGGCTGCCAGTGGCGGGTGCCGTGCAGGGGTTCGGCACAACGGGGAGATCAGACGAGGCAACGGAGACTTCGAGAAAGTCTGAAACCTCGATATCACTCTCCGACACAGCCCCAGATGGCGCAAACCGAGGGTCACGCAGCCATTTGTGGATCAGATTTGCATTCATCGAATAACGAAGCGCGACCTGCGCCACGGAAACACCAGATGCCTGAGCTTGCTCGCAAATTGACCGCTTCTCTTCGTCCGACCAGAACCGCTTCTTCCGGCCTTTCTTGCCCGCCATGGAGTACCCCAAGATGCCCACTATCCATGGTGGACACTATCAGCTCACCCTTCACCGCGTCAGAGCGGAGAAACCGGACGGATACTTTCAAGGTCTCCAGATCGCCCAATAGTATTGCTGCCGTGCAATACGAGCCTGCCGCGACACCGGCTTACCTTCCGGCCAGCATGTCAGCTCATCAAGGGCGTAGATCGCTGTCGGCGGACAACGTTGAAACCTCGGCGTCCTGTCTGGATTGCAGAGAGAACGAAGGTTGAGCAGCATCGCCACGCTTCCCCCGGTCTTGCGGGCATGAATTAGCGCCTTGCGAACGAAGGCATCTCAGAGCCCATGTGTGCCGTAGGGCGGGTTCGTGATGATGTTCTTGGCTAGGGGTTTGTCAGATTTCAGGAAGTTGTGCCCCCCTGCCCCATAGCCTCGGTCAATGAGATCGGTGGACACCACCTGGTATCCTGCGGCCTCGAGTACCTTGGAGATGGCTCCGTCACCACAGGCAGGCTCCCAGATATCACCCTCGAAGGCTTCGACGGACAAAAGCGCCCGTGTCGCCTCTGGTGGGGTTGGGTAAAATTCGAAGGCAGCTCGCTTCGGATATCGGAAATTTCAGGCAGAATCTTTTGTTTTTTCACCGTTTTTCAGTAAGATAGATGTACTCATTTTTGGATAGATGAGGAAATAAAAAGCGGGATGATATGCTCACCCCGCGAAGCGGTCACCGGCCTAGTATTCCTCGGCCAGCATGATCGTCAGCACCCGATTTGTCATGGAGGTGCTGGTAGGGTCTGGG
>JAEPNN010000004.1 GCA_017643385.1 Dinoroseobacter sp. | reverse complement strand
TGGTGATGCCTGGCGACAACCTGAAGTTCAACGTTGAGCTGATCGCGCCGATCGCGATGGAGCAGGGCCTGCGCTTTGCGATCCGCGAAGGCGGCCGCACCGTCGGTGCAGGCGTCGTCTCCGCTATCACCGAATAAGACACAATCCTTATTCGAAAGATCTGAGCCGCCCTCGGGCGGCTCTTTCTATTTCGGTGGGTTGCGCATTTGCCAAGCAATTCGCACGCCTGGATTGGCGCGTAATGCGGCTGACATCGCGTCGAGACGTCGGTCCAGATCAAAACCGGCAAACCAGTCCCGGCACTTATCGATTGCGTCGAGAATCTGAGCGTCTGTTAAGTCGGAAAGCTCGGCGGCGGATAGCAGGTCAGGGCGCATTGGCTGTTCCACCAAAAACACCATCGTATCGTGCTGAACGAAAGCCACAGGCGTTACTGCCGAACGTAGATTAATCATCTGCGCAGCAAGCCATGGATTCTTGTGATGCAGAAAGTCCTGATGAATAATGATCGACTTCCCAGGGACCAGGGCGGGAAAGAATTGCTTGACCATGATATCTGCCAAGACCGCTTTCTTGAACGCATCGATACACAGGATCTCGATAGGTTCGCCTGTCCACCCTTGGGTTTCTATCTCTCCGCGGTGAAACGTGATTCTGTCGGCCCAGGGTGAAAGGAGGTCCTTTGAAAGCTCAAATATGTCGTTCCCTTCAAACGGCGCGATCCCTTGTTTGTAGAGCGTACGCCGCTTGACGCCTTCGTCTGCCGTGAAACGGTCATACGCGTGAACCTTTCCGGAATGCCCAGCCAATGCATGGCCAAGCGCGAGGCGCGCGGTCGATCCTCCGATGAAGGATCCGAGATCCACGACCTCTCCGATCCCCGTCATCCAGTGTTGCGTTGCCCACGTGTAAAAGCGTTGTTCCGGTTCCGCCAACATAGTCGGGACGCGCTTGGCGAGGGACCAGTTTGCCGGTTCTTTGGTTAACCAGGCCTGGTCGGAAAAGACTTCTGGGATCATGGAGCCAATCGCGTTTTGGGTTGTTGATACCGTGAGCGTATCGATCTGTGCGAAAACCACAATTGTGAGGTGATGGAGCATCAAGCAAATGCCCGATGTGGCCCCTCAAAACCACGCTCAATCCTCTTCGGCACCCCCTTCGCGCGATTGCTTCGCGACTGCATTCTCCTACCGGGCTGCCCGATCCCCGATTTCTGATTTCGCTTTTCCGAACTTATTCTCAAGAGTGCGCTTGATTTCCGTACGCTCCCGTTCTACCCCGACGGCGGTCGTAGGGGTTTAGCTCAGTTGGTAGAGCATCGGTCTCCAAAACCGAGGGTCGTGGGTTCGAGTCCCTCAGCCCCTGCCAGACCTCCAAAAATAATCCAATAGGGCGCGAGGCGTTCTAAGAGTGGCCTAGCATTTGCGGCGCTGTAGTTGGTTGACGTTAATGAAATGACTTCGACGGGACGTGCGGTCGCGTGGGTCCGACTTGAAACTGCCTGTCGGCTCGCGTATCTGCCCCTAAACTCCGACCCATTAGAGGATCGCCCGATGGCTACCACCAACCCGCTCCAGTTCCTGCAGCAAGTCCGTTCCGAAGTTTCCAAAGTGGTCTGGCCAACCCGTCGCGAACTCATCACGACAACGACGATGGTCTTTGCGATGGCTGTGCTGGCTGCCGTGTTCTTCTTCATTGTCGACTGGACAATTCGTCAGGGACTGCAATTTGTCCTCGGCACATTTGGCTAACACTGGGTTTGACGTCTTTGGCCCTTGATCAAATCGGACTTGGGCGCTAACAGACCGGCTAATCCCCCAAAAGATGCCTACCACGAGTAAGACGGTACGCTGTTTTTTGTTTGGGAAGCGACAAGAGACATTGAAATCCGCAAGCTGATGCTTGCGCGCGGAACGTAGGATAACAGGCAAAATGGCGAAACGGTGGTATTCGGTCAGCGTGCTGTCGAACTTCGAAAAGAAGATCGCCGAGCAGATCCGTCATTCGGTCGAAGAAAACGGCCTTGAAGACGAGATTGAGGAAGTACTGGTTCCGACGGAGGAAGTGATCGAAGTGCGTCGCGGCAAGAAAGTGACCGCTGAGCGTCGTTTCATGCCGGGATATGTTTTGGTTCGGATGGAAATGACCGACCGCGGGTATCACCTGATCAATTCGATCAACCGCGTAACCGGGTTTCTTGGGCCTCAGGGTCGCCCAATGCCCATGCGGGACAGCGAAGTTAACGCAATTCTGAACCGGGTCGAAGAGGGACAGGAAGCGCCACGCAGCCTGATCACTTTCGAAGTTGGCGAGAATGTGAACGTGACCGATGGGCCCTTTGAGGGCTTTTCGGGCATGGTTGAGGAAGTTGATGAAATTGCGAGCCGTCTAAAAGTGACGGTCAGTATTTTTGGCCGGGCGACACCGGTCGAATTGGAATTCACGCAGGTCGCAAAGACCTCGTGATGCCTTCGTGGGAGGAAGGGTCGCCGCGGTGATCTAACCTGACCACGACATGAAAGGCTCTGGAACGCGTTCCGGAGCATGGACAAGAAGGAGAGGCCACATGGCCAAAAAACTTGCTGGCACGATGAAGCTGCAGATTCCTGCAGGTCAAGCCAACCCAAGCCCGCCCGTGGGCCCAGCCCTGGGTCAGCGCGGCATCAACATCATGGAATTCTGTAAGGCGTTCAACGCCAAGTCGGCAGACATGGAGCCCGGCGCCCCATGCCCAACCGTGATCACCTATTACCAGGACAAATCTTTCACCATGGATATCAAGACGCCGCCTGCGTCTTACTATCTGAAGAAGGCTGCCGGTCTGAAGCCAGTCGGCAAGCGAAACCGCCCTCGCGGTGCGGAAAATCCCGGCCGTGAAACCGTGGCGACCGTAACTGCGAAGCAGGTGCGTGAGATCGCGGAAGCGAAAATGAAGGATCTCAGCGCAAACGACGTTGACGCAGCAATGCAGATCATCGTGGGCTCTGCGAAGTCCATGGGCATCGAGGTGAAGTAATGGCTAAGCTAGGTAAACGCGCAAAAGCAGCCCGCGAAGCATTCGCTGGCAAAGAAAACGTTACCGTAGAAGAAGCGGTAGCGCTGGTTAAAGGCAATGCCACTGCGAAATTTGACGAAACCGTTGAGATCGCGATGAACCTTGGCGTTGACCCGCGTCACGCAGACCAGATGGTTCGTGGCACGGTTAACTTGCCAAACGGCACCGGCAAAACTGTCCGTGTGGCCGTTTTCGCTCGCGGTCCGAAGGCCGATGAAGCAAAAGCAGCTGGCGCGGATATCGTTGGTGCAGAAGACCTGATGGAAACCGTACAGGGCGGCACGATCGAGTTCGATCGGTGCATCGCGACCCCTGACATGATGCCAATCGTTGGCCGTCTGGGTAAAGTTCTGGGCCCTCGCAACCTGATGCCAAACCCAAAAGTTGGCACAGTGACCATGGATGTCGCTGCTGCAGTGGCAGACGCTAAGGGTGGTCAGGTGCAGTTCAAAGCTGAAAAGGCTGGTGTTGTGCACGCAGGTGTTGGCAAAGCGTCCTTCGACGAAGCCAAGCTGGTCGAGAATGTGAAAGCGTTCGTTGAAGCCGTTGCCAAAGCGAAGCCAACGGGTGCCAAAGGTGCGTATATGAAGAAGATTGCGCTGAGCTCTTCCATGGGCCCGGGTGTCTCAATCGACGTGAATGCGGCCGCCGCTCAAGAATAACTGTCCTTCAACGACAGTGACAAAGGCGGGCTTCGTGGCCCGCCTTTTTCGTTTTCGACTTATCCCTCTTCAACTGGACCGCCTGCATCCTTCCAATCGCTGAACCCGCCGACGTTTGAGACGTTCTGGTAGCCCATCTCCCTCAGGGTCGCGCCAGCAAGAGCTGCCTGTCCACCTGCGCCGCAAACCAGCACAATGTCAGCATCTGGTTTAAGTGCGTCTACATAAAAAGGGGTGTTTGGATCGGCTGAGAATTCCATCATGCCGCGCGTGATACGCTCCGCGCCTGCAATTGTGCCGGTCTGGGCGATCAGACCGCTGTCGCGTACATCAACAAAGACGGAATTGCCTGTCGCGTGCTTGGCGATGCCCTCTGCAACCGAGATTTTCGGGACAATAGCGTTGGCGGCTTCAAGATAGTCTTTTGCGGTTTTCATCAGTGCTTCTCCGTTGGATGCGCAAACAGTAAGTTTGCGAACGCCCGACGCAAGATCGATAATGCGTTTTGTCCCTTGGCATTTGTCGAATTTACCACTAGATGAACCGCATTGGCCCGACGGCAGGATTCGTTCGGGCCTTTATTCGTCCGAGACGGTGGGCAAGGGGCAACCTTGCTAAGTCCTGCCTGAGACGGGAAATGAGCAGTTTCTACAGAGCCCGGCAAGGCTTTGTGGGCGATTTTGCGAAGGACCCGTAAGGACCCGAATGTCGGGTTTTGCCCGGCAAAATGAGCCGGGGGTCACGCCCCCTATTACTTGGAGTAAAACTGTGGATAGAGCCCAGAAAGAGAAAGTGGTCGAAGAACTCGGCCAGATCTTTGAAAGCTCTGGCGTTGTTGTGGTCGCACACTATGCCGGTCTCACGGTTGCTGAAATGCAGGACCTCCGCGCGCAGATGCGCGAGGCGGGGGCTTCCGTACGCGTTGCCAAGAACAGGCTCGCCAAAATCGCCCTTGACGGGAAGCCGAATGAGAAAATCGGTGACCTGCTGACGGGGATGACCGTTCTCGCCTATTCCGAAGACCCTGTGGCAGCAGCCAAGGTCGCGGAAGCCTATGCCAAGGATAACAAGAAATATGAGATCCTTGGCGGCGCAATGGGCGCGGAATTCCTGGATCCGGCCGGTGTGAAAGCCGTTGCCTCGATGCCGTCGCGTGAAGAGCTTATTGCTCAGCTCGTGTCCTGCATCGGTGCACCTGCATCGAACATCGCTGGGGCCATTGGCGCACCTGCCTCGAACATCGCGAGCATCCTTTCCACTATCGAGGAAAATGCGGAAGCCGCGTAACAGCAATCCCGACCGGCGTGCGTTTGATTTGCACGCGTTGGAACACATCTAGTCAAATGGAACTGAAAAATGGCTGATCTGAAGAAACTTGCCGAAGAGATCGTGGGTCTGACCCTTCTCGAAGCACAAGAACTGAAAACCATCCTCAAGGACGAGTATGGCATCGAGCCCGCAGCTGGCGGCGCAGTGATGATGGCTGGTCCAGCTGGCGGCGACGCCGGTGGCGCGTCTGCTGAAGAGCAGACTGAATTCGACGTAATCCTGAAAGCCGCTGGCGCTCAGAAGATCAACGTCATCAAAGAAGTCCGTGCCATCACCGGCCTGGGCCTGAAAGAAGCAAAAGAGCTCGTCGAAGCTGGTGGCAAAGCTGTCAAAGAAGGCGTCGACAAAGCCGAAGCAGAAGAGATCAAGGGCAAGCTGGAAGCAGCTGGCGCCGAAGTCGAACTCAAGTGATCTTTGCCCGGGGGCATGCCCCGGGAGTTCACAAAAATTGGCTGGGTCCGGAAAAAACCGGGTCCAGCCGAACCTGTCTTGGGAAGCGGCTTTAAAAAAGCCGTTCCCCTGGGCCAGGTTACCGGTCGGGCGTACACCCTTGGGAAGGTGCACAGGTATAGACCGGTCCTAATGCCCGATGACGAGCGGTGTGTTCACCCCCAGGGACACCTCCGCGAGACATAAAATAAGGAATGAGAGCGCATGGCGCAGACGCATCTCGGCCAAAAACGTATTCGTAAATATTTCGGCAAAATCCGTGAAGTCTTGGATATGCCAAACCTGATCGAAGTTCAGAAATCGAGCTACGATCTTTTTCTGAAGTCCGGTGACCAGCTCGACCCGATGGACGGCGAAGGCATCATGGGTGTTTTCCAGTCGGTTTTCCCGATCAAGGATTTCAACGCAACTTCGGTTCTTGAGTTCGTCAAATACGAGCTGGAGAAGCCAAAATACGACGTAGAAGAGTGCCAGCAGCGCGACATGACGTATGCCGCTCCGCTGAAAGTCACCTTGCGTCTGATCGTGTTTGATATCGACGAAGATACCGGAGCGAAGTCCGTCAAGGACATTAAAGAACAAGACGTCTTCATGGGCGATATGCCTTTGATGACACCAAACGGTACGTTCATTGTGAACGGTACAGAGCGTGTGATCGTATCCCAGATGCACCGCTCGCCCGGCGTCTTCTTTGATCATGACAAAGGCAAGACCCACTCGTCGGGTAAGCTTCTGTTTGCCTGCCGCATTATTCCCTATCGCGGCTCATGGCTTGATTTTGAATTTGATGCCAAAGACCTCGTCTTCTCGCGCATCGACCGTCGCCGTAAATTGCCTGTGACTACCCTCCTTTATGCGCTGGGGCTGGACCAAGAAGCGATTATGGACGCGTATTACGAGACGGTGAATTTCACCTATCGTAAGAACGAAGGCTGGGTCACTAAGTTCTTCCCGGAACGGATCCGTGGCACACGACCTGCTCAGGATATTGTCGATGCCGCAACCGGTGAGGTGATTGCCGAAGCTGGTAAGAAAGTAACACCGCGTGCGGTCAAAAAGCTGATCGAAGAAGGCGCTGTCACCGAGACGCTCCTGCCGTTTGATGGCATCGTGGGCCGGTTTGTCGCGAAGGACATCATCAACGAAGAAAATGGTGCGATTTACGTCGAGGCCGGTGATGAGCTGACCTGGGAGGTCGACAAAGACGGCGAAGTCTCCGGTGGTACGCTGAAAGAACTTCTTGACGCAGGTATCACGGATATTCCGGTGCTTGACATCGATAATGTCAATGTTGGTCCGTACATTCGCAACACCATGGCGAATGACAAGAACATGAACCGCGATACCGCGCTCATGGATATCTATCGCGTCATGCGTCCGGGTGAGCCACCCACCGTTGAAGCGGCTTCGGCCCTATTCGACACGATGTTCTTTGATAGCGAACGGTACGACCTGTCGGCCGTCGGTCGCGTTAAAATGAACATGCGTCTGGACCTGGATGCTGAAGACACGATGCGCACGTTGCGCCGCGAAGATATCGTGGCTTGCATCAAGGCGCTGGTAGATCTGCGTGATGGTCGTGGCGACGTGGACGATATCGACCACCTCGGCAACCGTCGGGTGCGCTCCGTTGGCGAACTGATGGAAAACCAGTACCGTGTGGGTCTTCTGCGCATGGAACGCGCGATCAAGGAACGCATGTCGTCGGTCGAAATCGACACGGTGATGCCGCAGGATCTGATCAATGCAAAACCTGCAGCGGCCGCGGTACGTGAATTCTTCGGCTCCTCGCAGCTGTCGCAGTTCATGGACCAGACCAACCCACTGTCGGAAGTCACCCACAAACGCCGTCTCTCGGCGCTTGGCCCAGGTGGTCTGACTCGCGAACGTGCCGGTTTTGAGGTGCGCGACGTACACCCGACCCACTATGGTCGTATGTGCCCGATTGAAACACCTGAAGGCCCGAACATTGGTCTGATCAACTCGCTGGCCACCTTCGCCCGCGTGAACAAGTACGGCTTCATTGAAACACCTTATCGTAAGGTCGTAGACGGCCAGGTGACCGATGAAGTCAACTACATGTCTGCCACTGAAGAAATGCGTCACACCGTGGCTCAGGCGAATGCGAGGCTCGATGACAAGGGCCGCTTCGTCAATGATCTGGTCTCGACCCGCCAGTCAGGCGATTACATGCTGCAGTCGAAAGACAACGTGGATCTGATCGACGTGTCACCGAAGCAGTTGGTTTCGGTTGCAGCCTCGCTGATCCCGTTCCTGGAAAACGACGACGCGAACCGGGCGCTGATGGGTTCGAACATGATGCGTCAGGCGGTACCACTGTTGCAGGCGGATGCTCCGTTTGTCGGCACCGGTATTGAAGGCGTGGTCGCGCAGGACTCGGGTGCTGCGATCATGGCAAAGCGTGGCGGTATCATCGACCAGGTCGATGCGCAGCGTATTGTTGTGCGTGCCACTGAAGATCTTGAACTGGGTGATGCTGGCGTAGACATCTACCGTCTTCGCAAATTCCAGCGTTCGAACCAGAACACCTGCATCAACCAGCGTCCGCTGGTGAAGGTGGGTGACAAGGTTGGCAAAGGCGAAGTGATTGCCGATGGTCCATCCACCGATATCGGTGAACTGGCGCTGGGTAAAAACGTGATCGTCGCGTTTATGCCTTGGAATGGCTACAACTACGAAGACTCCATCCTGATCTCCGAGCGCATCGCGCGTGACGACGTCTTCACCTCGATTCATATCGAGGAATTCGAAGTCGCCGCACGTGACACAAAACTTGGTCCGGAAGAAATTACCCGCGATATTCCAAACGTTGGTGAAGAAGCGCTGCGCAACCTCGACGAGGCAGGCATCGTTTACATCGGCGCGGACGTTGAGCCGGGCGATATCCTGGTTGGTAAGATCACGCCGAAGGGTGAAAGCCCGATGACGCCAGAAGAAAAGCTTCTGCGCGCCATCTTCGGTGAGAAAGCGTCCGACGTTCGTGACACCTCGCTTCGTGTGAAGCCGGGGGATTTCGGAACAGTCGTGGAAGTACGTGTCTTTAACCGCCACGGTGTGGAAAAAGACGAACGCGCGCTTCAGATCGAGCGTGAAGAAGTCGAACGTCTGGCCCGTGACCGGGACGATGAAATGGCGATCTTGGAGCGCAACATCTACGCGCGCCTGAAAACCATGATCGAAGGTAAGACCGCGGTGAAGGGTCCGAAAGGCGTAAAGGCTGGATCGACCATTACCGAGGATTTGCTGGAAACCCTTTCAAAAGGTCAGTGGTGGCAGCTTGCGCTGGAAGACGAGACCGAGGCCAGCCAGGTCGAGGCACTCAACAGCCAGTACGAAGCGCAGAAGCGGGCTCTGACCGCGCGTTTTGAAGACAAGGTCGAAAAAGTACGTCGCGGCGACGACCTGCCTCCGGGTGTGATGAAGATGGTTAAAGTCTTCATCGCAGTGAAGCGTAAGCTTCAGCCGGGTGATAAAATGGCAGGCCGTCACGGCAACAAAGGTGTGATCTCGAAAGTGGTTCCGATGGAGGACATGCCGTTCCTCGCAGACGGAACCCCGGTTGACTTCGTGCTGAACCCTCTCGGCGTGCCGTCTCGTATGAATGTCGGTCAGATCCTTGAAACACACATGGGTTGGGCCGCGCGCGGTCTGGGTATCCAGATCGATGATGCTCTGGATGATTATCGTCGCACAGGCGATATGACCCCTGTGCGGGATGCCTTGAAGATTGCCTATGGTGATGACGTCTACAATGACGCCTTCTCAGATCTTGACGCCGACGACCTGCTCGAAAAGGCAGGCAACGTGACCAAAGGTGTTCCGATTGCAACGCCGGTCTTCGACGGTGCGAAGGAAGCGGATGTGAATGACGCGCTTGTGCGCGCCGGGTTCTCAGAAAGTGGTCAGTCGGATCTGTTCGACGGTCGTACGGGCGAGAAATTCGCGCGTCCGGTGACAGTGGGCGTGAAATACCTGCTGAAACTGCACCACCTGGTCGACGACAAGATCCACGCCCGTTCTACTGGTCCATACTCGCTCGTCACGCAGCAGCCGCTGGGTGGTAAGGCGCAGTTCGGTGGCCAGCGCTTCGGTGAGATGGAGGTCTGGGCTCTGGAAGCTTACGGCGCCGCTTACACCTTGCAGGAAATGCTGACGGTGAAATCGGACGACGTGGCAGGCCGGACCAAGGTCTACGAGTCGATCGTCAAGGGCGAGGACAACTTCGAAGCCGGCGTGCCGGAATCGTTCAACGTACTTGTCAAAGAAGTCCGGGGCCTCGGCCTCAACATGGAACTCCTGGATGCGGAGGGTGACGAGTAAAGGCCCGGCCTTTGCTTGGGCCGGTGACAGCCGGCCCGCCCATCTCTCTGCCCGAATTCAAGGATTTGAAAATGAACCAGGAACTGACCAACAACCCGTTCAACCCGGTAGCCCCACAGAAGGTGTTCGACGAGATCAAGGTCTCGCTTGCAAGCCCTGAGCGCATTCTGTCGTGGTCTTTCGGTGAGATCAAAAAGCCTGAAACCATTAACTACCGTACGTTCAAACCAGAGCGTGACGGTCTGTTCTGCGCCCGTATCTTTGGCCCAATCAAAGATTACGAATGCCTTTGCGGCAAATATAAGCGCATGAAGTATCGCGGCGTTGTCTGCGAAAAATGCGGTGTGGAAGTCACGCTACAGAAGGTCCGTCGTGAGCGTATGGGCCATATCGAACTGGCCTCGCCTGTAGCCCATATCTGGTTCCTGAAGTCGCTGCCATCGCGCATCGGCACCATGCTGGATATGACCCTGCGTGATCTGGAACGCATCCTCTATTTCGAAAACTACGTGGTGATCGAACCCGGTCTGACGGATCTGACATATGGTCAGCTTTTGGGCGAGGAAGAGTATCTCGATAAGCAGGACGAGTACGGCGCAGACGCATTCACCGCTAATATCGGTGCTGAAGCGATCCGTGAAATGTTGTCGGCGATCGATCTGGAAGCCGAAGCAGAACAGCTTCGTGCGGACCTGAAAGAAGCCACCGGCGAACTGAAGCCCAAAAAGATCATCAAGCGTCTGAAGCTTGTTGAAAACTTCTTGGAGTCCGGCAACCGCCCTGAATGGATGGTTCTGACCGTGATCCCTGTGATCCCGCCGGAACTGCGCCCGCTGGTGCCTCTGGATGGTGGTCGCTTTGCAACCTCCGACCTGAACGATCTTTACCGTCGTGTGATCAACCGGAATAACCGTCTGAAGCGCCTTATCGAGCTTCGTGCGCCTGACATCATCGTCCGCAACGAAAAGCGGATGCTGCAGGAATCCGTAGACGCGCTCTTTGACAATGGCCGTCGCGGCCGCGTCATCACAGGTGCCAACAAGCGTCCGCTGAAATCGCTCTCGGACATGCTCAAAGGCAAGCAGGGTCGCTTCCGTCAGAACCTTCTGGGTAAGCGGGTCGACTTCTCAGGCCGCTCGGTCATTGTGACCGGTCCGGAACTGAAACTACACCAGTGCGGTCTACCCAAGAAGATGGCCTTGGAGCTGTTCAAGCCGTTCATCTATTCGCGCCTTGAAGCCAAAGGTCTGTCTTCGACTGTGAAGCAGGCCAAGAAGCTGGTTGAAAAGGAACGTCCCGAGGTTTGGGATATCCTCGACGAGGTCATCCGCGAACATCCCGTCATGCTGAACCGGGCGCCTACGCTGCACCGACTGGGTATTCAGGCGTTCGAACCTGTGCTGATCGAAGGGAAAGCCATTCAGCTTCACCCACTGGTTTGTTCGGCGTTTAACGCAGACTTCGACGGGGACCAGATGGCGGTTCACGTTCCGCTGTCGCTCGAAGCACAGCTTGAAGCTCGCGTCCTGATGATGTCGACGAACAACGTCCTTTCGCCAGCAAACGGTGCGCCGATCATCGTTCCGTCGCAGGATATGATCCTTGGTCTTTACTACATCTCCATGGCGCGCGAAGGCATGCCGGGAGAAGGTATGGTGTTCGGTTCGCCTGAGGAAGTGGAGCACGCGCTGGAAGCAGGTGTTGTGCATCTCCATTCGAAGATTCAGGCGCGCCTTAAGCAGATCGACGAAGAAGGTAACGAAGTTTGGCAGCGGTTTGAGACCACGCCGGGCCGCGTCCGTCTTGGTGCGCTTCTGCCGCTGAACGCAAAAGCGCCGTTTGAGCTGGTAAACCGTCTTCTGCGGAAGAAGGAAGTGCAGCAGGTGATTGACACCGTCTACCGCTACTGCGGCCAGAAAGAGTCAGTCATCTTCTGTGACCAGATCATGACCATGGGCTTCCGCGAAGCGTTCAAGGCAGGCATTTCGTTCGGTAAGGACGACATGCTGATCCCGGACAGCAAGTGGACGATCGTAAATGGCGTGCGTGAGCAGGTCAAAGAATTCGAACAGCAGTACATGGACGGTCTGATCACCCAAGGTGAGAAGTACAACAAGGTCGTCGATGCCTGGTCGAAATGTTCGGACGAGGTAGCGGCTGCCATGATGGAAGACATCTCGGCGATGCGGAAAGACGATGCCGGGGCCGAAATGGAACCGAACTCGGTCTATATGATGTCGCACTCCGGTGCGCGTGGTTCGCCTGCGCAGATGAAACAGCTGGGCGGTATGCGTGGTCTGATGGCTAAGCCGTCAGGTGAGATTATCGAAACGCCGATCATCTCGAACTTTAAAGAAGGCCTGACGGTTCTCGAGTACTTCAACTCGACCCACGGCGCCCGTAAGGGTCTGGCTGACACGGCACTTAAGACGGCGAACTCGGGCTACCTGACCCGTCGTCTGGTGGACGTGGCACAAGACTGCATCGTGCGCATGAACGATTGTGGCACTGATCGTTCGATCACCGCAGAAGCGGCGGTCAATGACGGTGAGGTTGTTGCGTCGCTGGGCGAGCGTGTTCTGGGCCGCGTCGCGGCTGAGGACGTGCTGGTGCCAGGCACTGAGGACGTTCTGGTCAAGCAAGGCGAACTGATCGACGAACGCAAGGCGGACGCCATTGAGGCTGCCAAGCTACAGTCGATCCGCATTCGTTCCCCATTGACCTGTGAGGCCGAAGAGGGCGTTTGCGCCACCTGTTACGGTCGTGACCTCGCTCGCGGGACCAAGGTCAACGTGGGCGAAGCGGTTGGTATCATTGCGGCACAGTCTATCGGTGAACCTGGTACGCAGCTGACGATGCGGACCTTCCACATCGGTGGTATCGCACAAGGTGGACAGCAGTCGTTCCAGGAAGCGGGCCAGGAAGGCAAAGCTGTCTTCCGCAATGCCAACCTTCTGGAGAACGCGTCTGGCGATCTGATCGTTATGGGCCGCAACATGCAGATCGCACTGGTCGACGAGCATGATGTGGAACGCGCAAGCTTCAAGTTGAGCTACGGTACCAAGGTGCACGTCAAAGAGGGCCAGGATGTGGTTCGCGGTGACAAGCTCTTCGAATGGGACCCATACACACTGCCGATCATCGCCGAGAAGGCTGGTGTCGTGCGCTACGTTGATCTGATTTCAGGTATCGCCGTACGTGAAGAGACAGACGATGCGACCGGCATGACCCAGAAGATCGTGACTGATTGGCGTTCTGCGCCGAAAGGCAACGAGCTGAAGCCTGAGCTGCTGATCGCGGATCCGGAAACCGGTGAGCCAGTGCGCAATGATGCGGGTAACCCGGTGACCTATCCGATGTCTGTGGATGCGATCTTGTCGATAGAAGACGGGTCGAATGTTCAGGCGGGTGAAGTGCTTGCACGTATCCCGCGTGAAGGCGCCAAGACCAAGGACATCACCGGTGGTCTGCCGCGTGTGGCCGAACTCTTTGAGGCCCGTCGCCCCAAAGATCACGCCATCATTGCGGAAATCGACGGCTATGTCCGCTTCGGCAAGGACTTCAAGAATAAGCGTCGCATTGGCATTCAACCTGCCGACGAGACCTTGGAGCCCGTCGAATACATGGTACCGAAAGGTAAGCACATCCCGGTCGCGGAAGGCGATTTCGTCCAGAAGGGCGACTACATCATGGACGGCAATCCTGCGCCGCATGACATCCTCAAGATCATGGGGATCGAAGCACTTGCAGATTACCTGATTGATGAGGTTCAGGACGTGTACCGTCTTCAGGGCGTGAAGATTAACGACAAGCACATCGAGGTGATCGTTCGCCAGATGTTGCAGAAGTGGGAAATCTTCGAGTCTGGCGACACCACGCTTCTGAAGGGTGAGCATGTCGACAAGGCCGAGTTCGAAGCGGCCAACGACAAGGCGATCTCTAAAGGTGGACGTCCTGCGGTGGGTGAGCCGATCCTTCTGGGGATCACCAAGGCCTCGCTGCAGACACGTTCGTTCATCTCGGCGGCATCGTTTCAGGAGACCACTCGCGTGCTGACCGAGGCGTCCACGCAAGGCAAGCGCGACAAGCTGATTGGTCTTAAGGAGAACGTCATCGTAGGTCGTCTGATCCCAGCTGGTACCGGAGGTGCAGCGCAACGTGCCCGCCGGATCGCCCAGGATCGCGACAACAAGGTGATCGAAGAACGCCGCGCCGAGGCAGAAGCCGCGGCAGCCTTGGCAGCGCCAGTTGAAGACGATGTCTTCTCGACGGCTGATCTGGGCGGCGTCGAAGAGAGCCGCGAGTAATCGCATCGTTGAAGCTAAACACTGGCCCGCGCGGAGCAATCTGCGCGGGCCTTTTTTGTTTCAGGTTTGCGGGTTCCTGAACGGCGGGATAGGGTTAGGATATCTGCATCATTTTCCTGCAATCCTATGGAAAATAATTAAAAAATGCCAATAGTTGGAATTTTGCGTTTGTCTTTTTCAGCGACTTCAAAGGCGTTTGAAACCCTCGCCGCGCAAATGAAAATGCGCAGCGTGCGCCTGTACTATGAACGCTGCGGTGTCCGGACTGCGCTTTGGAAAACCGCATTATGAAGGAGGTGTGGCGGGGTCCGGCTTTCATGATGGGCGCAATGGTGGCCTACACCTTAAATGATGCCTTCATGAAAACTCTGGCAGGGAATGTCCCGCTGATTCAGGCAATCCTGATGCGCGGTATCCTGAGTTGCATGGCCCTTTACGTCTTAGCCAGACTCTACGGAGGATTGACGGTTCCACGCCTGAAACAGGATCGCGTCCTTCTATGTGTGCGAACACTGGCAGAGGTATCTGCCGCGTTCTTTTTTGTCTCATCGTTGTTCAATATGCCCTTGGCCAATGTTTCCGCCATACTTCAGGCATTGCCGTTGACTGTTACATTGGCCGGAGCCTTGTTATTGAAGGAACCTGTCGGCTGGCGGCGTGCAGTTGCGATTGGTATAGGGTTTTGCGGCGTGCTCTTGATCGTTCGCCCTGGGCCGGAAGGGTTCAACGCCTACTCAATATACGCGATCATGGCCGTGATTTCGGTGACCATACGCGATCTTGTGGTGCGACGTATGTCGGCTGAGGTGTCCTCAACCATGGCGGCGTTCACTGCAGCTATCGGCGTCACCTGCTTTGCCGCGGTCGCATCACTGGGGACAAGTTGGGTTTCCATTGGTGCAGCGGAAATCGGCGCACTTGGTGCGGCCACAATCAGTCTGGTTGCGGCCTATATCTGGAGTGTGGCGGCGATGCGTCATGGCGACGTCGCGAGTGTTGCTCCGTTTCGTTACACGTCTCTGCTGGCTGCGCTCGTGCTGGGTTTCTTGTTTTTCGGAGAATTCCCGGATGCGATCACCTTGCTCGGGGCAGCAATAGTAATCGCAACTGGTTTATTCACGCTGTGGCGTGAAAACAGGGCGGTACGTCAGAGCGTCAAATGACGAGCACGCGCGCCGCGTTCAATTGCTGCGCCCGCAAGGCGGTCCACATTCAACTCATACCTGATTTCGGCAAGCAGTCTGAGTTCAGTTTCAGCCATCCGGCCATCGGCTGCAGCAACATCACACGCCAGGGCGTACGCGGTTTCATTCAGACGCTCGGGAAGGACGTCGCGTACCAAACCAAACAACGCATCGAGACCATCTTCTTCTTCGTACAAATCGAAAACCATCTTTGACACCCGTGTGATCCGGTCAGCATCGTAATCGCCAAACACCGGCAGATGGTTCACGGTTTTCTGGATGGCGACGAGTTCAGAGGTGCGGATCAGTTCGTCAGACGCTGAAACAGCCACCATGATCGCAACGAGTGCATCTTGCGCGGACAATGCCTGCGTGAAATCTGCGGCCATCTTGGGTCTCCTGCGACTAGCTGTTCAGGCTATATTTATTGACGCCATGTGCCCCTCGCAATAGCTAGCGGGTCAGCGCGGCACCGGGCCGCGCTTCATGCAAGGAAATAACAAAATGTCCGATCTGCGCGACGCAGCCCAAAGCTCCAAAGCCTGGCCATTTGAAGAAGCGCGCAAGCTTCTCAAACGCTATGCCAAGGGCGCGCCGGAAAAGGGCTATGTGTTGTTTCAGACAGGCTATGGCCCGTCCGGCCTGCCGCATATCGGGACGTTCGGCGAAGTTGCCCGAACCACAATGGTGCGTCAGGCCTTCGAGGCGCTCAGCGATATTCCGACCAAGCTGATCTGTTTTTCGGATGATATGGACGGTTTGCGCAAAGTACCGGGCAATGTCCCCAATCAAGAGCAGATGGCTGAAGACCTGAACTTACCTTTGACGCGTGTGCGCGATCCGTTTGGAACGCACGAAGGTTTTGCACAGCACAACAATGCACGCCTACGTGACTTCCTGGATGGGTTCGGTTTTGAGTATGAGTTCGCCAGCGCGACAGACTATTATACCAGTGGTCGCTTTGATGAGATGCTGCTGCGTGCGCTGGAGCGGTTTGACAAGATCATGGAAATCATGCTCCCGACATTGGGCGCAGACCGTCAGGCGACATATTCACCATTTCTGCCGGTGTCGCCAAAATCTGGGCATGTCCTGCAGGTTCCGACGCTGGAGCGGAATGTTGAGAAGGGCACCATTGTCTACGAAGAGCCCGATGGGGAGCGTGTGGAAGTGCCTGTCACCGGTGGGCATGTGAAGATGCAGTGGAAGCCCGATTGGGCGCTGCGCTGGGCTGCCCTGGGTGTGGATTATGAGATGTCAGGCAAGGACTTGATGGATTCTGTCACGCAATCCTCAAAGATCTGTCGCGCGCTCGGGGAACGTCCGCCAGAGCCTTACACGTATGAGCTGTTCCTCGATGGGGAAGGTCAGAAGATCTCTAAATCAAAGGGCAACGGCCTGACGATGGAGGAATGGTTGGCCTATGCGCCTGCCGAGAGCCTGAGCCTCTTTATGTTCCAAAAACCGCGCACAGCGAAGCGGCTGCATTTTGATGTGATCCCCAAAGCGGTGGATGAGTATCATCAGCATTTGCGCGGCTATTCGGATCAGGAGCTGAAGGCGCAGCTGAACAATCCTGTGTGGCACATTCACGGAGGCACCCCCCCCGCATCCAATCTGGTGGTTCCATTCGCGATGCTTTTGAATCTGGCGAGCGTCGCCGGGGCAGAGGATGCCGGATCGCTTTGGGGCTTTATCCAGCGATATGCGCCGGATGCTTCACCTGAGACGCATCCAGATCTGGACGCTGCAGCAGGTTATGCGGTGCGCTACTACAATGACGAGGTGAAGCCCAAAAAGGTCTACCGCGCGGCAACCGAGGTTGAAGCTGCAGCCATGTCGGATTTGGCTGAGCGTCTTAAAGCATGGGAAGGTGGTTTGGATGCCGAAGCACTTCAATCAGAGGTCTTCGCTGTCGGCAAAGCCCATGGGTTTGATCCCCTACGCAATTGGTTCACGGCGCTTTATCAGGTGCTGCTTGGGGCTGATCAGGGGCCGCGCTTTGGTGGCTTCATCGCGCTTTACGGTATCGACGAGACGATTTCCCTTTTGGAAGCGGGTGTTGCGGGTGCATTGGTGACACAAACATAAGGGTGATTTGACGGGTTCTCGTGCCGGGCTAAGCTTTGATGCGAAAGACAGGAGAGCCTTATGAAACGACTGATCCTCGCCAGTGTATTCGCGCTCGGTTTTGTTGGTAGCGCATCAGCGCAAACGGCAGATTCCTCGCCTATCACTGAAACGATTAAAAACCAGATCGAAGCCTTTAAGATGGATGATTTTGCGCGTGCGTTTGAATATGCATCGCCCAATATCAGAGGCTTGTTTGGGACCCCCGAACGGTTTGGAATGATGGTGCAGAACGGATATCCGATGGTCTGGCGTCCGGCGGATGTGGAGTTCTTGAGCCTCAGGCAGCGCATGGGCCGTATTGTTCAGCGCGTGCAAATTCGTGACGCACAGGGTGAGCTGCACCAACTTGATTACTTCATGATCCGAACCGGTGACACCTGGCACATAAATGGTGTGCAGATGGTGCGTATTCCGGGCGTTGGCGCCTAGGCGTCAAAGGCCACGCCCCACCGCGATAACAGATCATTCTGAAGTCGGCGCGCGCGTCTTGTCCACGCCCGCCCCCCCTCCGGTCGCTCGCGTTCTGCTTTGGTAAGCCGTGCGCGGTGCGGCAAATCCGATGAGAAAATGGCGAAGGCCAAATTCCGACCGTTTGGAGTACGTATATAGCCTGCAAGCGATGACACGAAATTGAGTGTTCCTGTTTTTGCAACAACTTCCGTCGCGCTATTCTCGATGACTGCCCCTTGCGCGTCGCGAAGGGGAATTACCTTTAAGATGTCACGTATGGTAGTTTGTGCGCCGGTGTTTGTCAGAACCTTTATCATGTCATGTGCATTCAGTCGGGATCCATCCCCCAAGCCTGAGTGATCAACAAACCCTGGCCGTCTTGCGCCAAAGGTGTTGCGCATCCAATCGGCCATTGCGGCACCAGAATTCTGGAGGCTTTCGTTGTTCAACTGGCGTGTTCGGGTCGCAGACAGACCAATCGCCTCGGCTGTGAGGTTAGTTGAAAAGCGCAGCATTCCGCGTAGCATTTCCCGCAAAGGTTCGCTGCTGTGCTCCGCAAGAACCGGCTGACCTGCAACGGCTCCGTGCATTGGTGCTCCAAGTTCTAATTGAATGCCGTGAGACCGAGCGAGTGTTTGAAACACCTCGGCCGCATATGTCCCGGGATGACGCACCGGGAGCCATCGACCCCCTGCATTTCCAAGCGCGGCGCGTGCGACGGTCCAGCGATCTTGCTCTCCGGAATTTGCGTAGGTGTAGACCGGAAGGTCCCTCTCGGCGATTTGCATTTGCGAGACACTGACGCGCGGGCGATACCGTTCCGTGCGCGCATCCATCGCGATATTGTACCGGTTTTCTTCAGCGCGCTTCCATTCAAAATATACACGGTTGAAATTGAGGTTCAGACCCGAAACTGACGGGTTGTAACCAACGTGATCGGGTTGGCCGGGATCGATCATCGCCAGATTGGGTAAGATGTCGGATGCGACGCGAAGTTTGCCGGTGATTTCACGCACGCCCGCGTCTTTGAGTTGAGCTGCCAGTTCAGCAAGGTTGTCTGTGTCGAGTGTAGGATCGCCGCCACCAACCAATATGATGTCGCCATTCAAACGGCCGCTCGATAGCTCCCCATTGGTCATCAGGCGCGTTTCAAAGCGAAATCCCGGGCCCAATGCGTCTTGTGAATAAAGCGCAGTAATAACCTTCGTTACAGACGCCGGGGGATGCGACCGAAGCGGGCTGGACGCTTCAATGATTTCACCGGTGCGCGCATCTGCAAGGGCGAGTGTGGTCTTACCTGGCAGCTCAGCCGCACGGATCAGGTCTTCAAGGCTGGGCAGGGTCTGACGGTGCCAACCCGTCGGGCGTGGTACCGGGAATAACGAGGTGTCTGGTGGGCCCGCGAAAGCTGCGCTGCCAAAGCTGGCAGACAGACCGCAAAGAAAAGCGCGGCGGTTCGTACGTACACCCCCATTAATCATGCCCTGAGTTAAACGGAGCCCGCCCGGTCAAGCAAGGTTGGCTCTTTCACTGTTTCTTTAACTGCGCCTATATGCGCAGATTGCCTGATTTGGAGAGGTGAAGCTTTGTTAACCACGATAGGGATCATGGTCCTTGCTATGTCACTGATCCCGCTGGGGGATACGGCTGGCAAGCTTATGACCCAAGTCGGGGTCGCACCATTCTTCATCGCATGGGCTCGCTTTGCATTGGGGGGGCTGATGTTGCTGCCGGTGCGGCGGGCGAAGGTGTGGGAGGATTTGAAACTTCTTGGAAACTGGCGGGTTTGGTTACGCGGACTTTTGATCGTTGCAGGAATTTCCTCGATATTGACCGCACTGCGGACAGAACCCATCGCATTGGTATTTGGTGCCTTCTTTGTCGGCCCAATGATATCTTATCTGTTGTCTGCCCTGTTTCTGGGAGAGCGCCTAACACTCTGGCGGAGCTTGATGATGATCATCGGTTTTGGCGGCGTCCTGCTTGTGGTGAAGCCAGGCTTCGGAATGACACCGGGTTTGCCATTCGCAGTGATGGCCGGCGTGTTTTACGGCGCGTATCTTGTTACGAACCGTTGGCTGGCAGGAGACATGAACCCCACTGCGCTTTTGTTATCTCAACTGGTGATTGGAGCGCTCGTTCTAGCCCCGGTTGGGGTGTTTCTGGTACCGGGTTTGGATGGACAGATCATATTGCTCTTGGCGTTGAGTGCAGGCGCGTCAATGCTTGGAAATCTGTTGTTGCTGCGTGCGTATCAGTCGGCGCAAGCTACAGTTCTTGCCCCGCTTGTTTACTTTCAGCTTATCGCAGCAACACTATTTGGTATTCTTGTTTTCGGCGATATACCAGATGGTTACGCGTTTTTAGGAATGGCTCTTCTCATTGTTTCGGGTGTTCTGTCCCTAAGGGACCGTACGCAAGGTTAACACCTTCGCAATGATTGGACGTGTAAGTTTCTAACAGCTTGTGGGCGGGACTTTTCTCGCCTCAATTTTCCCAAATGAGCATCGGATCTGAACCAGACCTACGGCATTGCGCTTGGCTCTGGGCGGGGTTCGTGTGCGATGACGATGAGGTCAGCGATGAACAAGGCAGTCACCGAAAGTCTGCAACTGATGCCACCCGCATTTGATGAAGATTTGCGGGATTGGAGCCAAGGCAACGGTACACCACCGACCGCAGACTGGCATAACAAGTCCAATGCAGCGATTGTCCCATCCGACGGAGATTTTGGTAGTTGTCTTGAGATCTTGAAACAAAGTGCGCTGACGCGCGTGCGCTACAAGGGCGAGACACCGATCTTACCGGGCTGCTATCTGAGGGTATCGGTCCGGATCAAGGCGATGTCGGGCAACCTGCCTACGGCCCGAATAGGCGGTTGGGCAGGGGCGTCGGGCACCCATGTCAGCTACCTTATTGAACAAGGACCTGTCACAGCGCTGACTACATATGGTGAAGTGGTGGAGGTATCGGCGATCGTTGGCACTGGGACGCGTGGTGGTGTCGATATGCCTTGGGGACTACAACCGCTTTATGGACACTTTGGTCTCGATCTCGAAGGCGCAACGGGTGGTGTTGTAAGGATCGAGAATATCCGGATTGACGATGTAACCCATGTCTTCCAGCGCGATATGATGGACTGGGTCGATGTGCGGGATTTTGGGGCGATTGGAGACGGTTCAACCGACGATAGCGCTGCGTTTGAGGCGGCCGACACTGCTGCAAATGGTCAGCGTGTCTTGGTACCAAAGGGGACATACTTTCTGGGAGATCACGTCACGATGTCCTCAGAAGTCCGATTTTCGGGTCAGGTGATAATGCCGGATGACAAGCGTCTGCATATCCTCCGGAACTTCAATCTCGACACGTATTACGATGCCTTTGGCGACGAGATGCTGGCATTCCAGAAAGCCGTACAGGCGTTCTTCAATTCTAATGAACATGAAGCGCTGGATCTTTGTGGGCGGAGTTTGAAAGTAACATCGCCTTTGGACATGCATGCCATCGTTGGCAACCAAACAGATTCAACAATCCGTAAAGTCATTCGAAATGGTCAATTCAATGCATGGGCCGGATCTGATTGGGATCCGGAAACTGTCACCTCGAGCGCGACTTATTCTACAAGCTCACCCCTTGAGCTGACCAATGTTTCAAACATTTCGCAAATCCAAATAGGCTCGCTCGTGCAGGCCAACGGGGTCGGACGTGAGGTTTATGTTCGGGACAAGAACAATGCTTCGGGCCGGATCACGTTGAGCCAACCACTATATGATGCAGCGGGGACTCAGACTTACACGTTCACGCGCTTCAAGTATCTTATCGACTTCATGAGCTTCGACCGGGTTGCAAAATTCATCTTTCAGGAGGTCGATTTCCGCTGCAACGGGGTCGCGTCAGCGATCATGCTGGCGACCGATGGGGACATATTCCATTGCCGTGATTGCGATTTCACCAAGCCGAAGGATCGTGCGATCACATCGATCGGCTGGGGATGTCAGGGAATGTTGGTCGACCGATGCAACTTCATCTCAAGCGAGCTGCATCAGGATGTCGCGACGCGAGAAAGCATTGGTATCAATGTGAACGCAAACGACGCGAAGATACGAAATTCGCGTGCCGTTCGGTTCAAGCACTTCCTTGTTTTGCATGGCAGCGGACACGTGATCATCGGAAACCACTGGTTTCAGGGAGACTCGGCAGGCACAGCTTTGCGTACGGCTGGACTGATCTTCACGGAATTGAATCTGAAAACCACCGTTACCGGGAACTACATCGACAACAGCTTCATTGAGTGGAGCAACGAGCACGATGCGTTTCCCGACTTTTCTGCCGAGTACTCGTTTGGTGGTCTCACACTTTCGGACAATATCTTCACTTTGAACAACGGCAGCACGCTCTTCAGCTTTCTGTCCATCAAACCAAACGGGCCGGGGCACTTCGTGCACGGTCTGTCGGTGACCAACAATGTTTTCAGATCCCTCGATGTGCGGATAGACAGGGTTGAGAAGGTCGATGACAGTATCGCGACCCTTGACGCTGGTCGCATGCGGAACGTCACGTTTGACGGGAACACTTTCAATAATGTCGATCAAATCACGGTCAATCCGGTGACGCTGACCTTCGAGAGGACCGCGACGGAAAAAAACTGGGTGCTGGAGTTTGCCGGATACCTGCCGTTCGAAGGCGATCTGCGCCGCATTGAAGGAGCGGTGGTGGAAGGGTTCCTGCGCAACACTTCAAACAACGAAGTGTTCCCGATGATGAGCTTCAACTTCAACTATGGCCCTGACAGGTCGCAGTGTCGCATGAACTTCCCCGATCCTGTAAAAGGCAAGGTCCATGTGACTGGTCGGATGGATAACCCGATTTAGGTGCTGCACCAGCTGATAACGCTGCTGGACCCCGCGACTGCCGTCGCGGGGTCACGCGGTCAAGCCAATCCAAGGCGGTGGCTAAGCGCCTTGGACATTGTGCCTGGCGTCGCGAGGATTTCGCGCGCAATTGCCTGAAGCTTATCCAGAGGAGGTGAGGGAAGAACCTCACCAAGCACGGCAAGGCCCAGAACGGGAATTCCAAGAATTTTGGCGGCCATGCGCGCGCGTGGCAGATGGTATCCATCGCTGACCAAGATCAACCCATCATACCCGAACGCTTGGGCGATTTCCCACGAATGGGTAATGTTTTCAAATGTCGTGGATGCATCTTCTTCCAGATGAACCATTTCGGGGGGCACGCGCTCATCCTTTAACAGCTCAAGCGCGACCATGGCTTCGCTTGGAACACCTCCGCCAGAGAGGATCATAAACTCGGCACGCCCGGAAAGTGCTTCTTGCGCGGCAGTCCATGCGCGCCGCCGGAGGGCATTGCTGGGCATACCTGACGCGCTGACTTTCGCCCCCAGCATAACATGGGCGTAGTTCATAGGTTCAGATCCGACGGCTTTAGGAGGAAGGCTTTGCCGAACCCACCATTGAGCATGGCTGAGGTCACACGCAAGTGCACAAGCTGAAAGTCTGTAAAATCAATGTAGAGCTTGGCTTTCGGGTGCTGCTCTAAATAGTGCGTGCGAAGGTCGGGAAAGGCCTTGCAGTTGCGCGATAGAAAGTCCGCTTTCACTTGCAACGTGATGCGAGGATGCGTGAGCGGATCACCCTTCTCACCAGGTTCTCCCAGAAGTAAAGATGCTGAAGGTAAAACGCGGAGCGCTTTGGTGTGATGGCTGAGATCAGAAATTAGCGTCACAGGGCAGCCTGTATCATCTGTTCCGACGGCAATGCGGCTGACCATCGGCGCATTCGTTTCGGGATCGATAACCCCGAGCGCGCCAAAGCGGGCGTTGTCGATAAGGGTGCGTCCCAGTGCGCGTGCCTCGTCATCTGTCGGACGGATCGGGGAAGGGATTTTGTCTGCCATAGAGCCAACCTTTGCCAAGCAATCAGAAATCAAAACGCAATTTGATGTGGGTCAAAGTACAGGGGGCCCGCAAGTGCTATGACGCAGATATACCTTTAAAGGGAATACTTACATCTACAACAATATCATTGTTCCGATCGCCCTCGACCATGAACGCGATACGAACGCTGCGCCTAACATTGCACGGGCACTGCTGGCAGTTGTTGGGATGATCAGCGTGCTGAACGTTATTGAGCACTTGCCCAGCTATGCAACCGAGTGTCTGCCAGTGGATCATGCGATCCATCAGGCAGACGGTATCGCCGATGCAGTATCCGAAGTCATAGGTGCTGCAACTGATATCAAAGTTGCTGCCGTCCACGGCCATTCAGGTCGTACCATTGTGGAATTCACAGAAGATAACGGTGTCGACCTTATAGTGATCGCAAGTCATCGGCCGGGATTGCAGGATAACTTCCTTGGTTCGACCGCAGCGCGCACTGTGCGGCATGCACCATGCGCTGTGCATGTTGTGCGCTGATTCAGCAGATTTACAGAGCTGTATTGCTGGCCTCCGGTTTTCGGTGACCTGCCTGATTGTAAGTTTTCAATACTTCACGTCTGCGCCCCGAGGCATCAAATGCGTGGATGGCTACCGGAATGTGCTAGCGTGGTGGCAACAGAAGGAGACCCCATGCCACAGATCAAGTCGGATTTCGACGGTCAGACCGTTCTGACCACTTTTGAAATGACCCCTGGGACGGCTGCGGACCTGATGGACGCGCTACAAGCTGCCTATCGAGAATACATCTCCAAGCAGCCCGGGTTTCGATCTGCGGCGTTACACATGAACGATGCCCAGACGCGGATCGCAAACTATTCCAAATGGGATCGCCGCGAAGATTTTCTGGCGATGCTACGGTCCGGAGAAATGCGAAGGCGTAATCGCGAGATCAACACGCTGTGCCGATCATTTGAGCCGGTGATGTATGATGTTGTCGACGTTTTCTGATCACGCAAGCGGTATGGGACGACATTCGCGAAAGGCCTGAACCTCGGGTGCGGCGCCGTCGAGATCGATGCTGATGGCCTGATCGCCGAGAAACGCAATCGCCTGATCATTGAACTGCAATCCGTCGAGAACGTTTCCGAAGCCGCGATCTGTGACCGTCAAGGCTCGGTTGTCATCACTGAGCTGATGCATTGGTGTGGTGATCGTATTGGGTACACGATCTGCGAAGGCCATTCCGAAAATAGGTGCCGGGGACCAAGTTGCGTCTTTGCGGGTGAGCGTGATGGAGTAGAGTGGCCTGGAGGGGTCGTATGTCAGCACGACCTCAGCCTGAGCGGTGTCATGGCTCAGGGTGCAAATTGTTCCAATCGCGGCTTCCCAAGCATGAGCGGGGAAGGCGAAGAGAAGGCCGAAGACGAATGAAATGCGCATGCTTTAAACTTTAGAGCAGGCCGCAATTTTGGAAAGGGGCACAGGTGCGAAGCGAGAATTTGGCGGAAGAAGTAGATGCATTGCGCTTAGAAATCGCGAAGCTGAATGATCAGAGGTTTCTGCGAAGTCAGGCCACGTGGTTTGGATTGCTCTGGTACAATTTTTTGCGCGGCCTTGCGCTTGGATTGGGGTCGGTTGTTGGGGCGACCCTACTGGTCTCCGTTTTGGTCTATATGCTGTCGAGCATCGATTTCGTGCCAGTGATCGGTGAATGGGCCAACGAGATCATCGCAGTGATCGAAGCGCGGGAGTAGGCGCGGACCTCGTCTGAGGGCATCCGGGAAAAACAGGCTAACGGCGCTTGCGCTTCACGTTCCCACCGCGCTGCCCCGGACGCCCTGCAGTGCTGCGCCCGCTCATCTTATTGGCGTCGCTCACCGCCTGATCCACCGCCGTCTGACGTGCCAGTGGGTCGTCGGACACGACCAGATCGACAGTTTCGAGCCGCTTGATCTCATCCCGTAGCCGCGCGGCTTCTTCGAATTCGAGGTTTTCTGCCGCTTTGCGCATATCTGTTCTTAGCCCGTCCAGTACGGCTTGCAGGTTTGCCCCAGCAAGAGGTTTCTCGACCTTTGCGGTGACGCGGTTCATGTCGACATCGCCTTGATAGAGACCGGCCAAAACGTCCTCGACGTTCTTTTTCACGGTCTCAGGTGTGATTCCGTGTTCTTCGTTGTAGGCAATCTGCTTCGCCCGGCGGCGATCAGTTTCGCGCATCGCGCGCTCCATGGAGCCGGTGATCTTGTCGGCATACATGATGACCCGACCATCCGCGTTCCGCGCCGCGCGTCCGATGGTTTGTACCAGCGAGGTTTCTGAGCGCAGGAAACCTTCTTTGTCGGCATCCAGGATGGCCACCAGCCCGCATTCAGGGATGTCGAGACCTTCGCGCAGCAGGTTGATCCCTACCAGCACATCAAAGGCGCCCAGACGTAGGTCACGCAAAATCTCGATCCGCTCAAGCGTGTCGATGTCCGAATGCATATAGCGCACCTTTATGCCCTGTTCGTGCAGGTATTCGGTCAGGTCTTCAGCCATTCGCTTGGTCAGTGTGGTGACCAAAGTCCGGTAGCCGCTTGCGGTGACGCGCCGGACCTCGTCGAGCAGATCATCCACTTGCATTTCGACAGGCCGGATCTCGACCAACGGATCAAGCAGGCCTGTGGGGCGGATCACCTGTTCGGTGAAGACGCCGCCGGTCTGTTCCATCTCCCACGACGCTGGCGTGGCCGAAACGAAGATCGACTGTGGGCGCATAGCGTCCCATTCCTCGAACTTCAGGGGGCGGTTATCCATGCAGGATGGCAGGCGGAACCCATGTTCGGCCAATGTGAACTTGCGCCGATAGTCGCCGCGATACATCCCGCCGATCTGAGGAACAGAGACGTGAGATTCGTCGGCAAAAACAATCGCGTTGTCGGGGATGTATTCAAACAACGTGGGCGGTGGTTCGCCCGGTGCACGGCCTGTCAGATAACGCGAGTAGTTTTCGATCCCGTTGCAAACACCCGTGGCCTCGAGCATTTCGATGTCAAAGTTGGTGCGCTGTTCCAAACGCTGCGCTTCCAGAAGTTTGCCTTCTGACACGAGTTGGTCCAACCGCATTCTGAGTTCTTTTTTAATAGAAACAACAGCTTGCTGCATTGTTGGGCGTGGCGTCACATAATGCGAGTTTGCATAAATACGCACGCGGTCTCGGGTGCCTTCTTTGGCGCCAGTCAATGGGTCAAACTCGGTGATGCTCTCAAGCTCTTCCCCGAAGAAGGAAAATCGTAGGGCACGGTCTTCGAGGTGCGCCGGCCAGACCTCCAGACTATCGCCGCGTACGCGGAATGAGCCACGCTGAAAGGCCTGGTCATTGCGCCGGTATTGTTGGGCCACGAGATCAGCAATCACGCCACGCTGATCATACATTTTTCCGGCTTCAAGATCCTGGGTCATCGCCCCGTAGGTTTCGACTGATCCAATGCCGTAGATGCAAGACACAGAGGCCACGATGATGACGTCATCACGTTCCAAAAGCGCGCGTGTCGCCGAGTGACGCATTCGGTCAATCTGTTCGTTTATCTGGCTTTCTTTCTCGATATACGTATCTGACCGGGCAACATAAGCCTCTGGCTGATAGTAATCATAATAGCTCACGAAGTATTCCACCGCGTTGTCGGGAAAGAAGCCCTTGAATTCACCATAAAGCTGCGCTGCGAGTGTTTTGTTCGGTGCGAGGATAATGGCAGGGCGTTGGGTCGCCTCGATGATCTTGGCCATCGTGAATGTCTTACCGGTACCTGTTGCACCAAGCAGAACCTGATCACGTTCTCCGTCCTTAATACCGGCAGAGAGCTCTGCAATCGCTGTTGGCTGGTCCCCCGCAGGATCGAATTCGGTGTTGAGCATGAATTGCACACCACCTTCGAGCTTGGCGCGTGTTTTGGGATCCTCGGCCGGGCTATTGAGAATCGGCTGGGTGGGGATGGTGAGATCTGTCCGAGTCATGTGCCTAAGATTGGATCAAGCATCCCGAAGGGCAAGGGAGAGTTGGGGTTGTTTTGTCACGGCGCTGACATGGGATTTTGGCGGTGCTGGTAGACCCTGTCCGAAACCAAACACCGACCTTCGCTTTGGCAGGCGTCATGTGGGTGCCGCAGACCAAAGCGATAATCGGTTTGCGATCGCACCTGCAGACAAACTGACGCCTTGCGTATGAAAGCGATCTGAGGTTCAACCGACTTAACGACGAACGGAGTGATCCCATGCGCGCACGCATTTACCAGCCCGCCCGCAACGCTATGCAATCGGGCACCGCAAAAACGAAGAACTGGGTATTGGAATTTGCCCCGGCGAGCGCACGAAATGTGGACCCGTTGATGGGCTGGACCAGCTCCGATGACATGAACAGTCAAGTCAAGCTGCGTTTCGACAGCAAGGAAGCTGCGATGGATTACGCCAAATCCAGAGGTATCGAGGTCGTTGTGACTGAACCCAAGAAGCGCAAGCCAAACATCCGTTCGCGCGGCTATGGTGAGAACTTCGCCACCGACCGTCGTGGCGCCTGGACGCATTGAGCGGCTACACCCTTCAACCTGATGATCCTTTGCGGCCTGCAGTTGCGGCGCTGATTGCGCGTCATTTCAAATTGATGCGGGATACGTCGCCTCCTGAAAGCTGTCACGTAATGGAGGCGTCCGAACTGACTGCAGCGGGTGCCACGCTTTATTCGCTGAGCGATGGGGATGAGGTGATCGGGATCGGCGCGCTGAAGCCGTTAGAACCTGGCGTTGGTGAACTAAAGTCGATGCATGTTGCAGCCGAAGCGCGTGGCAAAGGGGCGTCAAAGGCCTTGCTTGATGCGCTTCTTGAGGCCGCGCGCGCGGAAGGAATGCATCGGGTGAACCTTGAGACTGGCGTTGAGGACGTGTTCGCTGCCGCGCGTGGTCTTTACCTGCGCTATGGGTTTGAAGAGTGCCCACCCTTCGGTGATTATGGTGAGGATCCTTTGAGTGTTTTCATGACCAAGGCACTCTAGGTCTTGCCCATAGGTGATTTTCGCCGCACAACCGGGCCAGCGGTCCCGTAGCTCAACTGGATAGAGCAGCTGACTTCTAATCAGCAGGCTGAGGGTTCGAGTCCTTCCGGGATCGCCAACATTTCAGTCATTAACTGAATCGTAATCTCGACTTTCTAGCGTTGCTGCGGGCTTAAATTCGTAGGAGCGTGTAGATGCCAAGTGATTTTGCGTCTCAATCTAACTCGTCTCAGCGCGTGATTGCTTCTGCAGCGTACCCGGAAAATCGCCGTGGGGGTGTTGATCTCAAACGCGCCTTCGATCTGCTTCTTGCGATGCTGCTCTTGCCGCTGGTTCTGCCGATCATCATCGTTTTATGGGCGATGATACGCGTATCCGCAGGAAGGCATGGTACTGGGTTTTTTAGCCATGCCCGCGTTGGTCGGCGCGGGGTGATGTTTGATTGCCTGAAGCTGCGTACAATGGTTCCGGAAGCGGACTTAGGCCTACCTGCGATACTGGCCCATGATCCTGCGGCCCGTGCAGAGTGGGAACGCGATGTGAAGCTGCGCAATGACCCGCGGGTGACACGGTTGGGGCGGGTTCTTCGTAAGACCTCGCTGGATGAACTGCCGCAGATTTTCAATGTGCTGGCTGGTGACATGAGCTTTGTCGGTCCCCGTCCAGTTCCGAAGGACGAGCTGGAAAGATACGGACGCGCAAAATACGCATATTTATCCGTGCGCCCGGGCATCACGGGCGCCTGGCAGGTGTCGGGGCGCAATGACGTCGATTATAATGCGAGGATCGCAATGGATGTCGAATATGCGCGACGCAGAAGCTTTGCCCGCGATCTTGGCATACTCGCGCGAACTCCGCGCGTTTTGCTGCGCCGATCAGGGTTTTAGGCCAGTCGCTCCAAGGCTCTGGTTTGCCGATCTAAAAGGTTCTCTATTTCGGCAATCGCCAAGGTTGAAAGTTTGGGCCCCGGACTTCTGAGCGTGGCATGCGCGATCGCTCCGCGCTTGGCCAGTACGTATTTGCGGATTGCCAAGCCCAATCCAGGCTGGTTTTCATAGCGCACCATGGGCAGATACGCAGAAAAGAGGTCCTGAGCACCTGCCGCATCGCCCGCGGACATTTTCTCGACAACACCTGCCATCATTTCAGGGAAGGCAAACCCTGTCATTGCCCCATCCGCACCACGGCCCATTTCCTCAGGCAGGAACAGACCACCATTCCCACACAGGATTGAAATACGACGGGCACCAGCATCTGAAGCTGTGCGTAATGCGCTGATCTTTTCGAGGCCCGGCCAATCTTCATGTTTGAGCATCACGCAAGTTGGGCAGTCTTCGACGACTTTTAGAATGACCTTGCTGGGTATTGTTACGCCTGTGACCAGAGGGAAATCCTGAAGGACAAATGGGATATCACCAAGCGTATTCGCTACGTTGTGATAGTAGCCAGTAATCTGGTCATCGCTACGAAGACCACCAGTTGGCGCCACCATCACGCCTGCCGCGCCTGCGGCCATGGCCTCATTTGCCAGCGCGCCCATTGCAGCAAAACCAGGGGAAGATACCCCAACAACGATAGGTAACATCGTTCTGGCTTTAACGCGCTTAATGATCTCAATGGATTCTGTGGAGGTCAGTTTCCCAGCCTCCCCCATCATTCCAAGGATTGTCAGTCCAGTGGCGCCCCGCTCGGCGTAAAAGTCCACCATGCGATCCACGCTCTCAATGTCTAACGCTCCATCAGGAAGAAAGGGTGTGGCGGCAATTGTGAATACGCCTTTTGCAGTTTCATCTAGCATTTAAAATCCTTCCCAATTCAGAGCTATGCGCCCCAGCGCCATGGCTGCCGCTGCTTGGCATGGCTCGATAATCGGCATCTGTAAACGGTCCTGAAGTACGTTGCGATATTGTGCCATCCCCGCGCATCCCATGATCAGCACGTCCGCCCCGTCTTCGTCGCGCAGTCTGGTTCCCACCTCAATCATTCGCGTCACTGTCGCATCTGGGTTCGCCAATTCTGCAACCCCCAGACCAAGGGCGCGATCTCCGGCGCAGCGCCCTAGGACACCCATTGCGCCAAACGCCCGCAGATGCCGGGGGATAGAGCCGGGAAGGATCGCAATGACACCAAACCGCTGTCCCATGGTCAGTGCGGTCATGACTGCAGCTTCCTGGATGCCAAGAACGGGCAAATCTGTCTGGTCGCGCATGGCGTGCAACCCCGGATCCCCAAAACACGCGATCACATACCCGGAAGCTTTGCTTTCCAAGGTTAATGCCTGCGCCAATAAAGGCGGCACCACCAAGTCGGCTTGCTTTTGGTTTTCGATGCCTGGGGGACCTTCGGCCAGGGTTGTGCAGGAGATTGGGACACCAAACTTACGAAGGGGCGCCATCGCGTCGTCAATTCCTGCGGTCACCGAAACAGAGGAATTGGGGTTCATCACGTAGAGCGTACCGGTCATGCGCCTTCTCGTGTCGTCGTTTGTATTTCGATTTGGTACCCTTCCGGATCTTCAAAGACAAACGCACGAATGCCCAGGGCTTTGTTCTCGAAAAGTTCGGACAAGTTTTTGAGCTTTCTTGCCCGCGCATAGTCGTACCATCCATCTACATCTTCGACCCGGACGCACAACTGTACAGGTTTGGTTGGCGCCCATTTGTTCATCCCGCGCGTTTCATCCACCAGACCGACATGCGCGCCCTCGGCGATTTTGTAGATTTTGCTCCATCCCTGATCGATGACGAGTTCAAAACCCATTATATCTTTGTAGAACGTCATCGCCGCGCGCAGGTCTCGGTAATAAAGAAACGTGATCGCCAGAACAGGCGTTGAAGCTGGGCGGTGTGGCGTCATGACGAGGACACAATGGCGGCCCGTTCCGGCGCAGGATGTCCGGTGGGGTGCGTTTCGAGAGTGCGTTTCAACCATTTGCCTTGCCCTGGCTCTGCACGTAACTCGCCGTTCTGGACAATAACCTTCCCTCTTTGCAGAACAGTTTCTGGCCATCCTGTCACGGTGCGCCCTTCCCAAGGATTGTAGCCCACATTGTCGTGAAGATCGTTCGCCCCATAGGTAACGGACCGGTCCTGATCCCACAAAACCAGATCGGCATCATATCCTGGTTCGATTCGCCCTTTTCCTTGCAATCCGTAGAGGCGAGCCGGGGCTGTTGCTGTCCATTCTACAAAGTGTTGTAAGGTGAAGCGGTCAGAATGTCTCACTGCATCAAAAAGGATAGGCAGGCGAGTTTCGAGGCCCGGAAGTCCATTGGCGATCTGGTCGAAACGGGCCTTCAGACCCGCTGTCAGTTTGCCTGTTTCATCGAAGCGGTACGGGGCATGGTCGGATGAGATCAGGTCCAGCTGCCCAGTCGTCAGACCGTCCCACAGTGCGGCTTGATCCAACTCCGTCCTTTGCGGTGGAGAGCACATAAATTTTGCGCCATCCAACCCGTCTTGCCTCAAAATATCTGCCGTCATGAACAGATAGTGAGGGCATGTTTCTGCCCAGATCGGTGCACCATTGGCGCGTGCTTCTTTAACCACCCCAACTGCTTCTGCGGTCGAGATGTGAAACAGCATGACGGGTTGATCGAGGTGCTTTGCAAACAGACACATCCGCGCGACGGCTTCGACTTCTGCAGCGCGTGGATGCGATAATGCGTGGTGTTCGGGTTGCGTCATCCCGGCAGCCAAAAGGTCTGCAGTCGTTGCTTTAATGAGTGCATCGTTTTCCGCATGCACGCACACAAGAGCCCCCGTGCTTTTGGCCAACTTAAGGATATGCAATATCGCTTTGTCGTCTAAGCCAATATTATAGGTCGTAAATATTTTCAGGGACTTGTGGCCCTCTTGGACGAGCTCGGTCAGGTCTTTTTCGAAATTGGGCACGTTCGGATCGGCGATCAGGACGTGGAAGGCGTGATCTATCCGAGCGCCGCGTTCTGCCCGCATCTTATAGTCTTCAACCGCATCTCTCAGACGCCCACCCGGTGGCTGCGCTGCAAATGAGATAAGGCTCGTTGTTCCCCCGATTGCAGCAGAAGCGGTTGCCGTCTCGAAGGTATCCGCATTCATAAGTCCCATGCCGGACATCTGTTCAATGTGGCAGTGCGGATCGACGCCGCCGGGTAGAACAAGGCGATCCGTTGCATCCAAAACTTGGTGCGCACCCCTTAGCCCGGGTTCGACCTTGGTGATTTTCCCACGGTCGATTGCGATGTCAGAGCTTATGCAAGCGTCTGCCGTAACAATGGTCCCGCCGGATATGATCAGATCGTGCATGGGCAGCTCCTTACCGTTGAGACTGTGAAAGCGCACTGGCGAAGATGCAAGTTTCGATATGGACAGATCAGTTGTCACGGCTACCTGTCAGATACGGCACCCGGCGTTCAAGCTGGGGCTGGTGGGGGGATATGTGCTTTCGTTTGCGCTAACGGCGGAAAACGGGGTGCAATCTTCGCAAGAAGGAGCTATGAACCCTCGGAAGTGGTAAGAAGAATTGACCACTTGGGGGCATTACTGTCTGGGAGGACACCTTATGAAACTCAAAACTCTGGCTCTCGCCAGCACGATGCTGGTAACTGCGTCCGGCGCAAATGCACAGGACGTGATCGAGATGACCTCTTCTTTCGGGAAGAACCTGCCAATCCTCGGTACGGCGGCGGTCGACTTCGTCAGCAAGATCAATGGCATTTCCGAAGGCGTCGAGTTTGAACACTTCGATCCGGGCGAACTCGTCCCAACCCTCGAGGCGCTTGACGCAGTGTCCAACGGTTCGGTTGACGCTTCGTTTGCGACGTCAGGCTATTGGCAGGGTAAGATCACTGCGGCGTCGCTTTTTGCTGCTGTTCCTTTTGGACCAGAAGCGGGCGAATTCCTCGGCTGGATGCTTTATGATGATGGCCTTGAGCTGATGCAGCGCATGTATGATGAGAACGGCTACAACGTTCACGTCAATATCTGCGGTGTTATCGCCCCTGAAACATCCGGTTGGTTCAAGAACGAGATTAACTCCATGGCAGACCTCGAAGGTCTGAACATGCGCTTCTTCGGCCTAGGGGCTGAGGTGATGCAGCGTCTCGGTGTTTCAACCTCGCTTCTCGCGGCTGGCGACATTTTCCCTGCGCTTGAGCGTGGTGCGATTGACGCGACAGAATTTTCTATGCCGCGTATTGACGCCAACCTGGGCTTCCACCAGATCGCAAAGTACAACTACTTCCCTGGCTGGCACCAGCCTGCCACCTTGTTTGAACTCCTGATCAACAAGGACGTGTGGAACGATCTGGACGAGCGTACTCAGACACAGATCGAAGTCGCTTGCTTGGCCAACGTGACCACGAACTACGCAGAAGGTGAAGCCACCAACTTTTCGGCCATGGTCGACAACGTCGAAAATAACGGCGTAACTCTGAAAACCTGGCCACAGGAAATGCTGGACACCTTCGAAACCACTTGGGCCGAAGTTGCGACAGAGCTGGCTGCAGAAGACGAGTTCTTCGCAGAAGTTTGGGCTGATCTGGCCGAGTATCGTGCGGGCTACAAGACCTGGGGTAACACGATCTACCTGCCACGTCCGCGCAACTAATCGCGTGAGATAGGAGACCGGGTCGGGGCGGGTAGCCGCCCCGACCCTCGCGTTTTGTGATTGTTACGGAACTGGCGCAAAGAAATCCCCTTGATACTGGAAACCTCATGGAAGCCGTTGAAGAGCTCGTGAAACTGTCGGACCCCGGCGAAGTCGGACGCGCAGAACACAACAAGATCGACCGTAGTGTGGTCTTTCTGTCCAACATTGCAGCCTGGACTTTCCCGATATTGATGCTCGCAATTGTTGCGCAGGTGTTCCTCCGGGGATCCGGTATGAACCAAGCATGGCTGGATGATTTCCAATGGTGGCTCTATGGCGGCGCAGTGCTTGTCGGTATCGGATATGCAGCGACAACCAACAGCCATGTGCGCGTTGACATCTTTTTCGATAATTTCAGCAAAGAAAAGCAGACCCGGATCGAAATCTTTGGCGTCGCTTGGCTGATGCTTCCCTTCATTATTCTGTGTTGGGACCTGACAATTCATTATGCTGTCAGTTCCGTTATCGCAGACGAGGGCTCTGACAGCCCCAACGGCCTGCATAACCTTTGGATCCTGAAGGTCTTCATGAACATGGCGTTCATCTTGATCGGTTTTGCGTGCTGGGGCGCATACACACGTTTCCTGACGCGTTTGACGAACCCAGTTCTTTGGAAAAAGCTGCTGTTTGCCTTTCCTTCGACGATGTTTCTGATCAACTTGGCAGTTTTCTACGCGATCTGGTGGTTTTTGCGGCTGACAACGCCGTCAGATATCACCAACCGCGAAATTGGGCGCCATTGGATTTTTGGTGAGATCGAATTCGGCGCTCAGGAAATCAAATACACAATTGTTATTACTACAATTGTGACGATCCTCGTCATTGGTATCGCCTGGCTTATGGACCGTGGCGATAAGGCGGAGGACTAATTAAATGTTCCTCTTGGAATTCATCGGTCAATTTCTGACGCTCAACGATCTCGCTGTCTTGGCGATGTTCCTGACATTTATTTTCATGCTCTTCCGGGGCATCCCCGTGGCTTATGCACTGGTAGGTGTGAGCCTGATATTTGTTCTGTTTGCCGAGATATTCCTTGATCCTTACCGGTCCAATTTCCGGGATATCATTGACTTCGATCGCATACGCCTCAGCTATCAGCGCCTTGGTGCTTTGTCCGGGCGCCTTTTCGGCAACATCGTGAAGAACCCCGTTCTGGTCGCTCTACCTATGTTTATCTTCATGGGTCTGATGTTGGATCAATCAGGCGTTGCACAGCGCATGATGCATTCGATGCAGAAGCTCTTTGGCGGGCTCAAGGGCGGTCTGTCGCTTACTGTGATGTTGATCGGCATTATTCTTGCCGCTTCCACCGGCGTGATCGGAGCATCCGTAACGCTTTTGGGCCTGATGGCACTGCCGCAGATGATGAACCAGAATTATTCGAAACCCATTGCAACAGGAACAATCGCTTCTGCGGGAACGTTGGGCATACTGATCCCGCCATCGATTATGCTGGTGATCATGTCTGACCAGCTGGCGATTTCGCTGGGTGACTTGTTCATGGGCGCGCTGTTCCCGGGGTTGATCCTGGGTGGCCTCTATATCGTGTTCATCGTTGTTTATGGGGTTCTGAACCCGTCTGCGATGCCGGCGCCTGAGAAAACGGACGAAGTCGGATGGGACGTTGTGCTGGATGTGCTGCTAGCCGTCGTTCCGCCGCTTTTCCTGATCCTCATCGTGCTGGGGTCTATCTTTGCAGGTTTCGCGACCCCGACAGAGGCTTCGGGTCTTGGAGCGCTGGGCGCAACATGTCTTGCGGTGGTAAACGGTAAACTGAGCTTCAAAGTCCTCAAAGAGGTCAGCCGATCAACTTTGAATACATCAGGCTACATCGTAGGCATTTTCTTGGCGGCGAACTTCTTTGCTTTCGTTTTGCGCCGCTATGGAGGGGATGCGATCGTTCAGCATCTTGTCGGGAATGCATTCGAAAGCCCGTATTCAACCGTGATGTTCATCTTATTCATCGTGTTCCTGTTGGGTTTTCTGCTCGACTGGATCGAGATCACGATCATCATCATGCCGCTGATGTTGCCGATCATTCTGGCGCTTGATCTGGCCGTTCCCGGCTTTGATGCGGTGCGTAATCCTTCGGTGGTTTGGTTTGCGATCCTGGTCGCTGTGACGCTCCAGACGAGCTTCCTCACGCCTCCTGTGGGCTTCGCGCTTTTCTATCTGAAAGGTGTCTGCCCTCCGGGCGTCACGCTTGGGCATATCTACCAGGGGATCATTCCTTTCGTTCTGCTCCAGCTCCTAGGATTGGGGATCGTGTTCTACTTCCCAGCCCTTGCGACGTGGCTTCCGGCGGTGGCCTACGGGAACTGACGAAGCAGATCATGCGAACAAAAAAAGGGCGCCTTGCGAGCGCCCTTTTTCATAAGATCTTGGTTTGGTCAGACAGCCGCCTTGAGCGCCTCAACCAGGTCTGTTTTTTCCCAAGAGAACCCACCGTCGGCCTCAGGCGCGCGCCCAAAATGCCCGTAGGCAGCCGTGCGCTGGAAAATCGGTTTGTTCAGGCCCAGATGTGTGCGAATGCCACGTGGGGTGAGATCCATGCATTCCGCAACAGCCGACTCAATCCGACTTTCATGCACCTGGCCAGAGCCGTGGGTATCGGCGTAGATCGATAGTGGCTTCGCGACACCGATCGCATAGGACAACTGGATGGTGCAGCGATCGGCAAGCCCAGCGGCCACAACGTTCTTTGCCAGATAGCGCGCGGCATAGGCTGCAGAACGGTCCACCTTGGTCGGGTCCTTGCCTGAAAATGCTCCCCCGCCATGAGGGGCCGCACCGCCATACGTATCGACAATGATCTTGCGCCCCGTCAGGCCGGCATCCCCGTCAGGGCCCCCGATAACGAACTTGCCCGTCGGGTTCACATGCCACTCCGTGTCTGCACTGATCCAGCCGTCGGGCAGAGTTTCGCGGATGTAGGGTTCCACAACGGCGCGAACATCATCAGATGACATTGTTTCGTCCAGGTGCTGTGTCGACAATACGATGGATGTCACGCCAACGGGCTTTCCATCCTTATAGCGCACAGAAAGCTGAGATTTGGCATCCGGACCTAGAGTGGGTTCGCTGCCATTCTTGCGCACCTCTGCCAGACGGCGAAGAATAGCATGAGAATATTGGATCGGGGCAGGCATCAGGTCAGGGGTCTCGTTGACCGCATAGCCGAACATGATCCCCTGATCACCCGCGCCTTCATCACCTTGTTCGCCCGTTACGCCTTGCGCGATATGAGCGGATTGTTCGTGCAGCAGATTGGTGATCTCGCAGGTGTTCCAATGGAACTTATCCTGTTCATAGCCAATATCCTTGATGCAGGCCCGGGCGATATCTTCGATCTTGCCCATGTATTCGGCCAGCTTATCCTGATCCGTCAGGCCAACCTCACCGCCAATAACCACGCGATCGGTTGTTGCAAAGGTTTCGGCAGCCACGCGCGCCAGCGGATCTTCGGCCAAGAAGGCGTCCAGAACTGCGTCAGAGATACGATCGCAGACTTTGTCAGGATGTCCTTCGGATACGGATTCCGAAGTGAACAGGTAGTTGTTACGAGACATGAAAGTGCTCCATTAAGTGTCATCCGAACACGCCAGGAAGCCGTTGTGCCGGAACAATGGACCGCACCTATACGCGTGCGCCTTGCGCGTCAATCGATCGGAGCACGCCTGCGCGAAAATGCAGCCAGTGCAGCACAAATCCAGAGACCATAGAGAGGAATTTCGCCCCATTGTGTATAAAACGTGGGCGTTATTCGTTGTGGCAGGGGGAGGTCGATAAATCCTGCTTCATTGAGCGGCAGACCAGCCACAATACGCCCACGTGCATCAATGACAGCGGAGATCCCAGTATTGGCCACTCGGACGAGAGGTAGCCCGCGTTCCATCGCGCGCATACGCGCAATCTCCAGATGTTGCTGAGGGCCCGCGAAATTTCCAAACCAGGCGTCATTTGTAATCTGAAGCATGAAATTTGCACTACGGCTCAAATCCCGTCCAAGGCTCGGAAATATAGCCTCGTAACAGATCAACGGCAGCGCAGTTCCAAGCGGTCCCAGATCAATCAGATCTGGTCCAGAGCCTGCGGTGAACCCGTAGCCGTCACGCGAAGCCAGCCCTGCAATCCCAAGTCGGGCAAGCTGATCCCCAAAAGGAACGTATTCCCCGAATGGTACCAGATGAGACTTTTCATAGCTTTGCGTGATCGCTCCCTCTTGCCCAATCAAATTCAGCGTATTGTAGGCTTTGCGTTCCTGAAAGCGGTTCAGACCAATGATGACGGGGCGGTTTTGGGCGGCCTCGGAAATTCTGCGCAAAACAGGGGCGTCTGCGGGCAGGCGCAACGCGACAGCTGTTTCTGGCCAGACCGTTAAAGCAACATCTCCTTCCGCTGCGGTCATCTGCAATTGGCGTTCAAAAAAAACCTGGGTCCAGTCTGGATCCCATTTCAGGTGTTGAGGTGCGTTTGGTTGCACCAATCTGATTACAGGTGCATCTGCTGGGATTTCAGGCGCGCGCGATTGTTGCGCTCCAGACAACGTCAAGGCAACCGGCCCGATCGCAATCATTGCAATCGCCAGATAGGGAAGGGGACCTGCGAGAAGGAACACGCTTGCGGGAAACAAGAGCGTGAGGAAGGTCAATCCATGTGGCCCGATCCAGGCCAGCCATGCGGCACCCGGCCAGTTGATCCAGATACCACCCAATAACCCCCAGGGAAGACCTGTAAAGACAAAGGACCGGAGAACCTCAACGATACTCAGGGCCAGTGCAAAGGCGAGGGCCCTGCGGCCAGGCCCTGCAGCCCAGGCTGAGATACGTCCTGCAATTCCCCAGAAAAAGGCCAAGCCGGTAGCGAGGAAGAACAGCGCAAACGGAGCCATCCAAGCATGTCGATCAGGGTCGACCTGAAAGGGCTCCACGATCCAATGCATGGTCACGCCAAAGTAAAACACGCCACCAATCCAGGCAGTCCAGCCTGCGCTGGACGCGGTGCTTGCGCGCATCACGGCAGCAAAAAACACCATAAGACCAGCAAGGCTGACCCAGAGAAATGAAAACGGAGCATGCCCAAGTGCCATGAGCGCACCCGCCGCCGCAGCAATGGGCAGACGGATCACATGCGGCCACGGTCCCTCAGGAATGACCGTCTCACGCATCTTTATTATTCAGCGGCTGCGGCAGCAGGCCCAGGCAAGCGCACGCGAATGCGTTTGATGTTGCGCGGGTCGGCATCGACAATTTCGAACTGGGCACCGCTGATATGCGGAACCACTTCGCCCCTCGCAGGCACCCGGCCAAGCAACACGAAGACAAGCCCGCCGAGGGTGTCAACTTCTTCGTCTGTTTCTTCAGCGCTCAGTTGAAGTCCTAATTCCTCAGTCAGTTCATCAAGCGGTGCGCGTGCCTGTACAAGATAACACCCGGGTTTTTCCAAGGCCCAAAGCTGATCCTCTGGCTCGTCATGCTCGTCTTCGATTTCGCCGACGACCTGTTCGATAAGATCCTCGATGGTCACAAGCCCGTCGACGCCGCCATACTCGTCAATGACCAGCGCCATGTGCATTCGTTCCGTTTGCATTTTTTGTAAAAGCACGCCGATTGGCATCGACGGCGGGACAAAAAGCAGCGGGCGCACCATTCCTTTGAGGCTGAAGCGGGCCGTTTTCCCGTTAAACCCGTAATTCAGTGCAAGGTCCTTTAGGTGAACCAAACCAATTGGCGTATCCAAGGTTCGCGAAAACACAGGAAGTCGCGTGAGTCCTGTTTCCTGAAACACTTCGACGAGCTCAGGAAGCTTGATGTCAGATGCCACGGCTTCAATCTCAGCTCGCGGAACTGCGACGTCCTCAACGCGCATTCGCCGGAGGTTGCCCATGCCGATAACGCCAGCAACTGGACGCGGCGTTTGGTCCGAAGCATCGTGGATGTTCGATGGTGCGTGTTGAGGCGCCCAAATCGCGTGCCTCAGTCGCGTGAACAAACCGTCCTGTTTATGGATCGGTTTTGTTTCTGTCTGATCGTGCGCGCCCTGCGCTGCGCCAGACGGCGGTTCTATGCTTTCGCCCATCGGTCCTTTCCGGTTGTCGGGCCGCTTGCAAGCAAGCGGATGTCATACATATGGGTCTGGAATTCCCATTTTGCCAAGTATTTCGCGTTCTAATTGCTCCATTAGCAAGGCATCTGCGTCATTTATGTGGTCATAACCCAACAAATGCAGGGTTCCGTGCACCAAAAGGTGGCTGACATGGGCCTCAAATGGCTTGTTTTGAGTCTCTGCTTCACGGGTACAGGTCTCAAATGCGATTGCGATATCTCCCAATTCTATATCGTCTGGTGCTTCTGGATGGGTTCCCGGAATATCCGGTGAGCGCTCTTCGCTTGGCCAGCTCAACACATTGGTGGGTGTCGGCTTGGCGCGGAAATCACCGTTTAGCTCCGCAATGCGCGCATCATCGCAAGCAAGCAGTGCGATCTCAAAAGACCGCGCATCCAGATCGAGATGGGCGAGGGTGGCGCCGATTGCAGTGTTGGCCAAACTCATCAAAGCGTCTTCATCCCAAGTCTCGCTTTCAACGATCACATCAATCATGCGTCCGTTCCCATATTGCGGGTGTCAGGTTGTGATCTTCGATGAAAGCAAGCAGCCTAGTCAAATCTGCTCGACGATAAGCGCGCTTGTGGTCTGTGGAGTTGTCTAGCTCGACCGTTGCAATGACCGTCACGAACAGTTTTGCAATGACTGACTTAAGGTAGTCCTCCCAGCACGTCCCGGCTGTATATCCAGTTACTCCCTGTTGCAGCAACATGTTATGATAGGCGCTGATCCAGTGCCTTTCTTGTGCCCGACGCAGTTTAGGTTCGACCGACGAAACCAGGAAATAGCTGACGTCCCATGTTCCGCGCCCTTTCCCTAAGAACTGCCAGTCGATAAAGAGCGCTCTGCCATCCGCGTCAAACAAGATGTTATCCATCTGGAGGTCGCGATGAAGCAAGGTTAGCGGACCGCGCTCTTGCATTTGCGAGAACACCTCGGTCGCGTGCTCGGCTACATATTCACCAAGTTTCAGAAAGCCCCTGCTGAGCGCCATATCCGGTAGCAATTCGCGTAAGGCAGTAGGGTAGTTTGCCCAATGGTCAGCGAAGACGAAATCCTTCAAAGCATTCACACCGCTAAGTGTTGCCACCTCTGGCTTGTTCCACCATTTGGCGTGGGTCCGGGCCAGTGAAGTCAGGACGGTGGTTACATCCTTCTCCCGGAGCCCGTTCACGAAGGGAACAGCGCGCGCAGCGCCAAGATCTTCCATCAGAACAACGCTGGCACCGGTTTGCGCATCACAAGCGGCGTAGCGCGTGTCTGGAACTGGCAAGCCATCTGCCCAAGATGTGTAGAAAGCAACCTCACGGGCATTCGCAGCCGCTAGTCTTGAACGCATTTTTGCTTCTGCAGGCGACAGCTTTGCCACGAGCGTTTGATTTGGCAGTGACAACCGATAAAGCGCGCCGCCCATGAAGCCTTCGTTCTGACCTATCCGAGTAACTTCAACCTCGCGTATTGGGGCGCCAAGTACGGCACTCAACCAGCCGGCTGAAAGCGCATCCGGTCCATCGGGAATCGGCAAGGTCATTTATTTGGATCAGGTTTCAGCATCCGCAGCGTCATACGCTTCGATGATCTTGGCAACAAGCGGGTGACGCACCACGTCTTTGGCCGAGAAATACGAGAAGCTGACTCCATTCACGCCCTTCAAGATCGCCTCTGCATCCCGCAGGCCCGATTTCACGCCACGTGGCAGGTCCACCTGCGACCGATCTCCAGTAATCACCATGCGTGATCCTTCCCCAAGTCGGGTCAGGAACATCTTCATTTGCATCGTCGTGGCATTCTGCGCTTCATCCAGTACGACAAATGCGTTCGACAAGGTTCGGCCCCTCATGAAGGCCAGCGGGGCGATCTCGATCCGCTTGTCCTCCAGAAGTTTGGCCATTTGCTTTCCTGGAAGGAAATCGTTCAGAGCGTCGTAGAGTGGCTGCATATAAGGATCGACCTTGTCCTTCATGTCGCCGGGCAAGAAACCCAACCGCTCTCCGGCTTCAACTGCAGGTCGTGACAGGATAATCTTGTCGACCTGTCCCCCTAGGAACATTGATACGCCTACAGCAACCGCTAGGTACGTTTTCCCGGTACCTGCTGGACCGATCCCGAAGCCCAATTCATTTTGCAAAAGCGCGCTGACATAGGCTTTCTGAGCTTGCGTGCGCGGTTCGATGACTTTCTTACGTGTGCGGAGTTCCAGCCGCCCGCCTTTGAACATCTCCATCTGATCGCCCGCGCGGCTGCCCGTATTTTCCCCTGAATCATCCAGTCGGATCATTCCATCGATATCGCCCGGTTCAATGGATCTTCCCGCCTCAACACGTTGATAGAGGGCATGTAACACGGCCTCAGCCTGTACTTGGGCTTCTGCATCGCCATGAATGCCGAGTATGTTCCCTCGCCTTGTGATCTGTACTGCGAGTTGGTGCTCAATCTGGGCAAGATTGCGATCAAATTCGCCGCACAGGTCTATCAGGTATCGGTTCAGATTCTGCGTATCTGGAAATTCGACGACCCGTTCTGGGGGTGGGGCTTCCGCGTTTAGCGGGGGCAGGGGCATGATCGCCAAATGGGGACTCCGTCTTGATTTGAACTAACGGTGCAATGGGTGAGCGACTGGGGCAACCCTTTGTTGAGGGAAAGTCACGCTAAAGGGATAGTGTTGCGTAAGAATCGCCCAGAAATGCAAGGGCCGCGCATGAGAAATGCACGGCCCGGAAACTTTTAACGCATTAAGCGACGATGGCATCAGATTGGATCTGGAAACGCACTGCCGCCTTTGAAGTCACCGATCGCGGTGTTGGGTGCCGCAGCACCGGAACAAACGGGTTTACCGTATCGATCCAGCCGTTGTGAAAGGTAGCCTTCTACGCCATCGTCGATGATCCAGTGATCACACCCGTTTGGGTCGATCCATATGCCGGCCTGCAGCTGGCTCAGATCCTTGGAGTCAAACCAGCGGTCCACTGTTTTATCGATTTTCTCATCACACCCTGCAAGCGCTAGCGTTCCAGCAACAAGGGCAATCAGTTTTGTATTCTTCATGTCCCGAACCCCTAGCGTATGCAGATGATTTCAACGCGGCGGTTTTGCTGCATTCCAGCGGCTGTCGCGTTCGAGGCCACAGGTGCACGTTCGCCCATCCCGCGGACATCAGCGATCCGCGCGCCGACCTGTGCGGCGACGGATGCTACAGCATTCGCGCGGTTATAACTGAGACGCATGTTGTAGGCATCACTGGCACGGCTGTCTGTATGACCCACAATGATGTAGCTGGTGGCACCCGCCTGAGCAAAAAAGTTAGCAAGACGCTGCTTGTTGGCGTGGTTGATCCGATAGCTGTCTGTGGCAAAGAGCTGGTCGGAATTCATAACAGCACAGGATTCAAATCGGCGGCAGACCGGGATGCCTTGGCGATTAACATGAGGTGTCATGTAGCCTTCCACACCGTCATCCATCACCCAATGCTCACATCCGTCAGGGTCGACCCAAATCGTTGGAACATACCGCTGACCTTGCTGCTGCGCTTCAGCGGAGGTCATACCTGTAATCAGTATAAGCCCGAGCGCAGCAACTGTAGCGCACATACGGGCGGATAACTTAATCACATCCGTCTCCTGTCTTTTATTGTCTGCTTTTGAAACGCCATCGGTTGCGGTGCCCCGAAGCGCTCCCCCAGTATGTAGTTATTCTTACAAAATTTGGCGGTGGATCAAAGCATATTTTGCAACCCATAGTAGTTGCCAGAGTTATCCACAGAGAGGTTTTTGCTTGAGGCACTGACTTCAAAAGGCTTTCACCAACATTTTGTGGTTCATCAACAGCTCAAAACAAGACTTTGTAGCACTACATAAGCGTGCCTGCCAAAGAGTTAGTGCCGCTGCCTGTGATTCTCACCCGACGCAGATCACCCGGCTGGATCTCGTCCGAAGTTACATGAACGGCATGCAAATACTCGGATTTTCCGACCCATTGCCCGGTCTGGCGTCCTGCGCGTTCAAACAGAACAGAGACTTCCCGCCCGACCATTGCATCCTGTGCGGCCTTCTGTTGCTGGCCCAAAAGCGCTTGCAGTCGATACAGACGTTCGCTTGCCACGTCGTCGGCAACCTCAGCGCGCTCTGCCGCAGGTGTTCCGGGGCGCGCAGAATACTTGAAGGAATAGCCTTGTCCGTACCCGACGGCTTCAACCAGCTTCAGCGTGTCTTGAAACTCTTCTTCCGTTTCGCCTGGGAAGCCCACGATAAAGTCACCCGATAACAAGATGTCGGGGCGCGCTGCGCGGATGCGGGCGATCAGCTTGATATATGCTTCACCCGTGTGCTTGCGGTTCATCGCCTTGAGGATGCGGTCATTGCCCGACTGAACGGGCAGATGGAGATAGGGCATCAGCTTGGCACAGGACCCGTGCGCATCGATCAGATCGTCGCTCATATCGTTGGGGTGTGAGGTGGTAAAGCGGATGCGAGCCAGCCCTTCAATTTTATCTAATGCCCAGATCAATTGAGCCAGGCTCCAAACCTCTCCGTCCGGTCCAATCCCGTGGTAGGCATTCACATTCTGGCCAAGTAACGTGATTTCTCTGACGCCGCGTGCGACTAGGTTTCCTGCTTCGTTCAAAACCTGTTCCACGGGGCGACTGACCTCGGCACCACGGGTATAGGGAACCACGCAGAAAGCGCAGAATTTATCGCAGCCTTCCTGCACTGTAAGGAACGCGGCAGGTGCGCGGCGGGCCAGGGTTCCGCCAGGGCGTGCGGGCAAATGCTCGAATTTATCTTCTTCGGGAAACTCGGTTTCTACCGGTTTTGCGCCAGTTTTTGTTTTCGCAACCAGGTCAGGCAGACGGTGATAGGCTTGCGGTCCAACCACGAAATCGACTGCTGGCTGTCGGCGTGTAATTTCTTCGCCCTCTGCCTGCGCGACACACCCTGCCACACCAATCTTCAGATCAGGCTTTGCAGATTTCAGGGGTTTCAGGCGTCCGAGTTCAGAATAGACCTTCTCAGCGGCCTTTTCACGAATATGGCACGTATTCAGAAGGATCATGTCGGCGTCATCAGGTGTATCTGTCGCAACATATCCTTCTGATCCCAGCGCTTCGGCCATTCGTTCGCTGTCGTAGACATTCATTTGGCAGCCATAGGTTTTGACAAACAGCTTTTTGGGCGCGGACATGAGACTGGCCTTTTGAGGGATCGAAAACGCCCGCTAGGTAGCGCAACCCGTGGGCTACGGCAATCGTGGGGATTGCATCTGTGGCCTGCTTTGCCATTCTTGAGGTCAATGATATCACTTAGCTGGCTTACATGTCACTCGAAGCGTTCTCTGACAAACTGACCAGATCGGTTCCTAGCTTTCCCGAAGGCGCAGTTGCGATGCTCTTTGATGAAGACGGTGTCGCAGTTCTGGAAACTTTGGATCACCTGCTTAGGCTCGGCTTTTCGCAGGTTGTTCTTGTGTCTCGAAAGCCGCCGGAGCTTTCAGACCCACAAAACGAACGGACGTTGGTTCTGACACCCGACCGAGTTTCGGCAGAATTTGTATTTGGTCTGCTTAATCATGCCATCACATTGATGCCCGGGCGATGGGTTCATTACTGCTACAACGCCGAATTCCTGCATTTTCCGTTCTGTGAGACCCGTAGCATAGGTGAGCTTACGGCATTTCACGCCGAAGAACGCCGGGATGCGATGCTGACCTATACGATTGATTTGTATGCGGGGGATCTGTCGTCGCACAAAAATGGTGTCGACCTGTCAAACGCATATTTCGATAAATCCGGATATTACGCGCAGGATCGGCATGATGCCGATGGCGAACGGTTGGATCGGCAATGGGACTTTTATGGGGGTTTACGCTGGCGTTTCGAAGAGCACATCCCAAAGGACCGTCGGCGGATTGATCGTGTTGGTATTGTTCGCGCCAAGCCTGGATTGGTCATTTACAATGATCACACAACTTCGATCCCCGAATACAACACTGTTTCTTGTGAATGGCATCACAACCTGACAGCCACGATCACATCATTCCGGGTGGCGAAAGCGCTGAAAGCCAATCCAGGGTCGCGCCATGCAATCCCGAGTTTCTGGTGGCACAATTCAGTGAAGTTTGACTGGTCAAGCCCACAGTTGATGGATCTGGGACTGATGGAGCCGGGGCAATGGTTCTGAGGTGCTTGACGCCAGCGTTGCGATTTGGCACCCGCCACGGCCATGACTGAGAACTCAAATTCCTCGCCGTCTGGGGCGCCTTGGCGCAACTTCTACGGTCGCCGCCATGGCAAGACACTGCGTCCTGCGCAACGTCGTGATATGGAAGCACTGGCTGAATTGTCACCTGGGTCGGTGTCTTGGGAAGAAAATCCTGACCGGGAACCTATAGACCTTGTGGGCAGGTTTGGGGAGGTGCCCGTTTGGCTTGAGATCGGTTTTGGTGGCGGTGAACACATGGTGCATCAGGCCGTAACCTACCCACAGGTTTCGATCATCGGTGCAGAGCCATATGTGAATGGCGTGGCAATGCTGCTCGGTAAGATCCGGCGCGCCGGTGCCAGCAATGTCGCAGTACACCCCGGCGATGCGCGCGATCTTTTTGATGTGATCCCGAAGGCGAGCATCGACAAAGCGTTTCTGCTCTATCCGGATCCCTGGCCTAAAAAGCGCCATCACCGACGTCGCTTTGTTACCCCAGAGCATCTTGAGCCATTGGCGCGCGTTTTGAAGCCGGGTGCTGAGTTTCGGGTTGCGACGGATATCGAAGACTATGTTCGGCAAACTCTGGAAGAGGTGCCAAAGTGCGGGTTTGAGTGGCTTGCTGAAACTGCGGATGATTGGCGAAAGCCATGGGACGACTGGATTTCAACGCGTTATGAGCAAAAGGCGTTACGTGAAGGTCGCACCCCACATTACCTGACCTTTCGACGTCTGAGCTAATTCGATCGATCAGCGCAGTTTCCAGCTATTGTTTCAGATGCTTGGCAGGCTGCTGATGTCCTGACACTATGTTAACCTTTTGTTAACGCTTTGATCGCGCTTTTTGCATGTGGTTTTGGCCACGCTGCGCAATAATTCAATACCTCGCCTTGGGGGCGCTGGACCGTCCCCCGCCCGATGCGCTATGGGGCGGCGGAATATTAAGGAACTCCCTATGTCATCACATGGTCCCGCAATGCCAATGACTGCCCATCCGGGGCAATCTCTGACCGGAACGGCAGAGGTTCCCGGTGACAAATCAATCAGTCACCGGTCTTTAATCCTTGGCGCGATGGCGGTCGGAGAAACCCGTATAACCGGTCTTCTGGAAGGGCAGGATGTTCTCGATACCGCAAAAGGCATGCGCGCCTTTGGCGCCGAGGTTGAACATCTCGGTGTTGGCGAATGGGCCGTTCATGGCGTGGGCGTTGGTGGGTTCGCCGAGCCGCTTGATCTGATCGACTGCGGCAACTCTGGAACCGGCGTTAGGTTGTTGATGGGGGCGATGGCCACCTCACCTATCAGCGTGACGTTCACAGGCGACGCCTCGTTGCGCAAGCGTCCCATGAGCCGTGTTACCGATCCGCTCAGCCAGTTTGGGACGCAGGCTTTTGGACGCGCTGGCGGCCGTTTGCCAATGACCGTGGTCGGTGCCGATGATCCGGTGCCCGTGCAATACACCGTCCCTGTCCCCAGCGCGCAGGTGAAATCGGCAGTTTTGCTGGCAGGTTTGAATGCACCTGGCAAAACGGTTGTCATCGAGCCCGAAGCCACGCGCGACCATACTGAACGCATGTTGAAAGGTTTTGGCGCTGAGATTGAGGTTGAGCGTCAGGACAACGGACGCATCATCACCTTGACGGGCGAGCCCGAACTGCAGCCTCAAACCATTGCCGTACCGCGCGATCCAAGCTCTGCGGCATTTCCGGTCTGCGCGGCGCTGATCATTCCCGGATCAGACGTTTTGGTGCCGGGCATAGGACTAAACCCGACGCGTGCCGGCTTGTTCACCACGCTCCGCGATATGGGCGCGGATCTGACATTCGAAAATGAGCGCGAAGAAGGCGGTGAACCTGTTGCGGATCTGCGGGCAAAGTTCTCGCCTAATATGAAGGGGATCGAGGTTCCTGCAGAACGCGCGGCCAGCATGATTGACGAGTATCCGATCTTGTCCGTCGTTGCCGCATTTGCCGAGGGCAAAACCGAAATGCCGGGCGTCAAGGAATTGCGTGTCAAAGAATGCGACCGGATTGATGCGATGGTCAAAGGTCTGAGCGCAAATGGCGTGGTTCTGGACGAGGGAGCGGACTGGTTCAGTGTGGACGGCATGGGTCCTTCCGGCGTGCCCGGTGGGGGCGTCGCAGAAACCTTCCTCGATCACCGAATTGCAATGAGTATGTTGATTTGCGGCATGGCGGCAAAGAAACCGATCACGGTTGATGATGCCGGGCCAATCGCAACATCCTTCCCGATATTCTCGGAACTGTTTACAAGTCTGGGGGCGAGACTGGGCGACGCCTAATCCAAGCTCAGAAAGGACACCAAGATCGTGCGCAATCTGTTTCGAGTTTTGCTCCTTGCGTCGGTGGCTCTTTATGCGGTTATGGCGTTCTGGTCGTTTCCGCTGATCACGGCAAACGCAGAAGGCATCGAAGCTTTTGACCTGCGCTTTCTCGGATACTCCGTTGATGAGGCCCGCGAATTTCTGACCGCTCTGAACGATGCGGGGCGGGCCCATTACATAAATATTCAGCATCGGTTGGACCTGATTTATCCAGCCGTTCTAAGCCTGGCTTTGCTTGTCGGTATATTGCGTTTTGGTGCGCGATTGTCAGCGTCGATGCGCATCCTGCTGGCCGTAATCCCGCTGGCCGCTGGCGCTGCGGACTATGCTGAAAACGCGCTTGTCGGGCAGATGCTAAGTCTGCCTGTATCCGAGGTGACGGATGCTATGATCACCCAAGCCAGCCTCGTAACGGTGCTGAAGTCAGGACTTTACGCGATTTCGATCGTGTTACTTGTGGTTCTCGGCCTGACATTTGCATTACGCAGGCGTCGTAATATCAGGCGCCGCAGGGAACATGAGACTAAGTTTTGAGCGCGACGGGAAGCTGCGCCTGTGGGGCGATCACGTATAGCGTCTCGGGATCTTTGCAGCCAGTCATTGCATGTCACTGTAGCCAGTGCCGAAAAGCTTCGGGCCATTACGTCGCCGCTACCTCTGCTTTGCGTGATAGCGTTTCGATAACGGGTAACGTGACGTGGTTTCAAAGCTCTCAAAAAGCGCGGCGTGGGTTCTGCAGCGTATGCGGTAGCAACCTTTTCTGGGATGGACCGGGTGTTAATCTTTCGATCCATGCCGGGACGTTGGATGGAGATCCCGGTCTTTGCCTTGCCGGCCATATATTCTGTGCAGACAAGGGTACGTATTATGGTCTGAATGATACACTGCCCAAGGCAGACGCATATGATCCAGATCTGACAACAATGGTAGAAAAATGAGTTTCACAGTTGCGATCGACGGACCTGCGGCGGCGGGTAAAGGAACAATTTCAAAAGCAGTCGCTGCAGAGTTTGGGTTTGGGCATCTTGATACGGGCCTGCTGTACCGCGCCGTGGGTCGGAAAGTTCTTCATGGGGCTTCCGCAATCGAAGCGGCTGAGACGCTTACGACGGAGGATTTGACTGCTGATGATCTGCGCACCCCTGAGGTTGCGCAAGCAGCCAGCAAAGTCGCGGTGATTGCTGAAGTTCGGGCTGCCCTGGTTGACTTCCAACGCGCCTTTGCGCGTCGCGCGGGCGGTGCGGTGTTGGACGGGCGCGACATTGGAACGGTGATTTGTCCCAAGGCGCCGGTGAAACTCTATGTGACCGCCAGTGCTGAAGTGCGCGCAGAGCGACGCTGGAAAGAGCTTACGGGCAATGGCCACGAAGCTGCTCTGGAAGATGTTCTTGCTGATGTTGTTGCACGCGATGCGCGGGATCGAGAGCGCGCAGAAGCCCCTTTGGTTGCGGCAGAAGACGCCGTTCATATTGATACGTCCGATTTAACCATAGATGAAGCCGTTGCAGCCGCATGTGCAGCGGTGCGAGCGAAGCAGGGGTCTCTCAACTTCGAATGAGCATCCCCTCTCGTGCTGGGACAACGGCGCGGGTAGAACAGGGTGACACTATTCGGAGCTGTTCGATGGAAGATACTAAGATCACCTGCCCTGAATGCCGCGCTGAATTCGCTCTGACGGACACCTTGGCAGGTCCGATGCTTGCGGAAATGCGGTCACAGATGGAAGCCGAACGGGTGGCCGCACTCGCAGCTCAGAAAGCCGAGATCGAGGCCAATGCACTGCGTGAAGCACAAGCCGAGCAAGCCGCGAAACTCGCCTCTCTCGAAGTTGCAGCAAAATCTGCGCAGCAGGAAGCGGCGACGAAACTTGCCACGCTGGAAGCAGAGGCCAAGGCACGTGACGCAAAGTTGGCGGAAGCGCAAAAGGCGCAGGCGGAGGCATTAAGGAAAGAACGCGCCCTGGAGGAGAAAGCGCGTGAGATGGATCTTGAGCTGGAAAAGCGTTTGGGCGAAGCGCTGGGGGTACAGCTCACGCGTGTGCGGGCAGAGGCACAAGAAGCCGAAGCTGTGAAGCTGGCGGAGAAAGATCAGCAAATGGATGTCATGCGCCGACAGATCGAAGCGCTGAAAAAGAAATCCGAACAAGGCAGCCAGCAATTGCAGGGCGAAGCGGCCGAAGTACTTTTGGAAGATCGGCTCGGTGGCGCATTTCCTTTGGATTTACTGGAGCCGGTCGGCAAGGGCGTTTCTGGCGCAGATGTTTTGCAAAAGGTGAACGGAGGGGTTGCAGGCACAATCCTGTGGGAAAGCAAGCGCACCGCAAATTGGAACGCAGCCTGGTTGGGCAAGCTACGTGAGGATCAGCGCGCCGCTGCAGCGGATATCGCTGTCCTCGTTAGTACTGTCCGACCAGAAGGTGTCGACAGTTTCGAACAGATAGACGGGGTCTGGGTCTGCGCCCCGAGCCATGCCCTCGCGCTAGGTGCCGTGTTGCGGCAGACTTTGATAGCGGTCTCTGCGGCAAAAGTTGCGCAAGAGGGACAAGAGACCAAGATGGAGATGGTTTACGCTTATTTGACGGGGCCGAAATTTCGCCATCGCGTTGAAGCAATTGTCGAACGCTTCACCGATATGCGTGCAGATCTCGATCGTGAGCGTAAGGCGATGACCCGACTTTGGGCCAAACGCGAAACACAGATCGAAGGGGTGATCGCGGCGACCGTCGGCATGTATGGCGATCTAGAGGGAATTGCAGGGCAGGCGATGCCGGAGATCGACGGGCTTGATCTGCCATTATTGAATGAGCCGGGTGACGTTTAGGGCCGCTAAGTGCTGTACCTACCCCCTATTGGTCCACAGGGGATTGTCGCGAATCGCCAAATCTGCCAGACTTATACTAGATCTGGTAGGGACTAGATTATGAAGCTCGAGATAAGCAATTGGTTTAGGAGCGTCCCGGCAGAAAAAGCCGCGCCTAAACCTGAGCTTCAACAAAGTAGTAGTGTAGCAACACTACCTATCAGAGATGCTTCTGGGCTAAATGATCGTTTGTTCAGCTCAAACTTCAAATCTCAACGTAACACCAAAGATGCGCCAAATGCAGAAAGTGTGATCGACGATCAGCGTGAGTCTGCGAAGCGCACGCCGAGCGTTTCTCAGAAAACTCGTGCGGCGCTACGCAGCTAAATTCTCTCCTTTTTCAGTCTTGGTTATGGACTGGTAAATGAAGCAGGATGGAACGGTTTCCTCGTCGGTATGATGCCTGGTTTTGGTATGCTTTGAGCAAATCGAAAATTTCGATCCTATCCTACCCTCCATCTGTCCATCGTGTTCGATAAAGATCAAGACGTCGATCGCGAAGGGGTCTGACGGCACCTTGGGCGCGCGACCACAAAAGCGTGCCAATATTCAGATCAGCAACGGTGATCATTTCGACGTTCTCGGATGCTTCTGCAGCAATACCGTCGCGAGCGAACGCGAAATCGCAAGGTGTCAGAATTGCGGACTGAGCATACTGGATGTCCAAATTGGAGACGTTGTCGAGATTGCCGACCATGCCGGACGTGACGACGTAGATCTGGTTCTCTATGGTTCGGGCTTGCGCGCAGTATCGAACGCGCAAGTGACCTGCGCGGGTATCGGTGTTGTAAGGAACAAACAGGATGCGTGCGCCTTCATCAGCAAGACGCCGTGCGGTTTCGGGAAACTCTGCGTCATAACAGATGAGCACTCCGATGGGTCCACAATCGGTATTGATGACCTGTATCTCGTCCCCGCCGGTTATGCCCCACGAATTGCGCTCATCCGGTGTGGGGTGAAGCTTCTCCTGAGTATGGACGGAGCCGTCGCGTAGAAAGATATAACTGACATTGTGAATGTCACCGTCTTCGACAACGGTCGCATGGCTGCCACCGATGACGTTGATATTTCTTGCAAGCGCCATCGCCTGCAGGCGCTCAACAAAACGTGCAGTATGTTCGGTAGCCCGCGTGATCGCCTCGTCAGGAGGCAGCTCGCGGTCCTCGATAGAAAGAAGCTGTAACGTGAAGTATTCTGGGAACACCACGAAATCAGCCCCGTATTCACTGGCGATGTTCACGAAGTAGTCGACGGATTTGTAGAACTCTTCGGCATCCTTCAGCGTGCGCGCCTGCATCTGAACAGTGGCCACACGCACAACTTCGGGGTCCTGGCGCGTGACGGGTTGGGCGTCATACACAGCGTCGTGGTAAGGATTGCGCCAAGCCATTAGAACTGCATTGCCACCTGACGCGGTATCCTCGGGATCATAACCCCGAAGAAGCATGACCGGCTCAAAGCCCTGCTTCATTTGAAACGCCATCACCGTGTCTTTGATCTCGCCTGATTGAATGGCATCCAGATAGATTTGAGGATCAGGGAATTTTGAGCGAACACGCCGGTAGCCTGGCATCCGGCCTCCGAAGGCGATGCCCTTCAGATCGAGATCGATGCAGAGCCGCTCGCGGGCCTGATAGAGCCGATTGCCAATGCGCAGGCGGCGATGGGCTGGGTCGACCATGACCTCCATTCCGTAAAGCCAATCGCCCTTGGCATTGTGCTGGCTTGCATAGCCACCACCGGTCAATTCAGCCCACCGGTGCGGGCGCATGATCCGGTCTTCACGTAGCAGCGTCGAGGCGGCATAGCCCACAACCTCGCTCTCGTAGAGAACGACAAATGCACCCTCGGGGAATGCAGTGATGTGACCGTTGATCTGGCCGCGGGTATAGGGTTGTACATCCGCATACACACGGCGCGATAGTGCGATGATGCCTGCTATATCGGCAGGCTGCGCGTTGCGAACTTCGAGCGAGGGGCGGGAGCGGTCTGTCATTGCGACCTTATTCTGACTTGTGTTGCCCCTTCATCGCTGATGATTGCGGAATTGGGAAGCGTTCTGAAGCAACGTTCTCGAAGGTCCTTCAAAAATAGGCAGGGCTTGCGTGTTGGGAGGAAGCGCACTATAGACACGCGCGTCGAGCAACAGGCGACACCAACACCCGGATAACAGGGGTCGGACAACCACCGGCCCTTTTTGCGTATCTGGGGATTATGTCGTTTTAAGACCAACCCAAAGACCGGCGGACACAACCGCATGGCCCGAATAGCAAACACGAATAGGAAACATTAGACGTATGTGCGCTAAAGCAACCATGGAAGAATTTGAAGCTCTCCTAGCAGAAAGCTTCGAGATCGACACGCCCGACGAAGGGTCTGTTGTCAAAGGTAAGGTCATCGCGATTGAAGCGGGCCAAGCCATCATCGACGTCGGCTACAAGATGGAAGGCCGGGTTGATCTGAAAGAATTTGCAAACCCTGGCGAAGCTCCCGAGATCGCAGTTGGTGACGAAGTTGAGGTCTTCCTTGACCGCGTTGAGAACGCTCGCGGTGAAGCCTCGATCAGCCGTGACAAAGCACGTCGCGAAGCTGCCTGGGATCGTCTGGAAAAAGCCTATGGCGACGAAGAGCGTGTCGAAGGCGCGATCTTTGGCCGTGTCAAAGGCGGCTTTACTGTTGATCTGGGTGGCGCGGTCGCGTTCTTGCCTGGCTCGCAGGTTGACGTTCGCCCAGTGCGCGACGCTGGCCCTTTGATGGGTCTGAAGCAGCCGTTCCAGATCCTGAAAATGGACCGTCGTCGTGGCAACATCGTTGTCTCGCGTCGTGCCATCCTCGAAGAGTCCCGCGCCGAACAGCGCGCCGAAGTAATCGGCAAGCTGACCGAAGGCGATACCGTGGACGGTGTGGTCAAGAACATCACCGAGTACGGTGCGTTTGTTGATCTGGGCGGTGTTGACGGGCTGCTGCACGTCACCGACATGGCGTGGCGTCGTGTGAACCACCCATCCGAGATTCTGACGATTGGCGAAACCGTCAAGGTTCAGGTCATCAAGGTCAACAAGGACACCCACCGCATCAGCCTTGGCATGAAGCAGCTTCAGGAAGATCCATGGAGCCTCGTCGAAGCCAAGTATCCGCTGGAAAGCAACCATCAGGGCCGCGTCACCAACATCACCGATTACGGTGCGTTCGTGGAGCTGGAACCAGGCGTCGAAGGTCTCGTGCACGTCTCCGAGATGTCCTGGACCAAGAAAAACGTTCACCCTGGCAAGATCGTCTCCACCTCGCAGGAAGTGGAAGTCATGGTGCTTGAAATCGACTCGGTTAAACGTCGGGTATCGCTGGGTCTCAAGCAGACAATGCGCAACCCATGGGAAGTCTTCGCGGAATCACATCCTGAAGGCACCGAGGTTGAGGGCGAGGTCAAGAACACCACCGAATTTGGTCTCTTCATTGGTCTGCCTGGTGAGATTGACGGCATGGTTCACCTGTCCGACCTCAGCTGGGACGAACGCGGCGAAGACGCGATCCAGAACTACCGCAAAGGCGACATCGTCAAAGCGGTTGTGTCCGAGGTTGATGTCGAGAAGGAGCGTATTTCGCTTTCCATTAAGGCGCTGGGCGGCGACAAGTTCGCTGATGCAACGGGCGGCGTGAAGCGTGGATCGATCATCACCGTGGAAGTGACTGCGATCGAAGACGGCGGCATTGAGGTGGAATACGAAGGCATGAAATCCTTCATCCGCCGCTCTGACCTGTCCCGTGACCGTGCCGAGCAGCGCCCAGAGCGCTTCGGTGTCGGTGACAAGGTCGACGTTCGTGTGACCAACATTGACAGCAAAACGCGCCGTCTGGGTCTTTCGATCAAGGCGCGTGAAATTGCCGAAGAAAAAGAAGCAGTAGAACAGTTCGGTTCGTCCGACTCCGGTGCTTCGCTTGGCGATATTCTTGGCGCGGCGCTGAGCAAAGACGACTAAGTCTGGCGCTCTCCGCCGTCTGAAACTGAAGCCCCCGCAGCATATCCGTGCTGCGGGGGCTTTGTATTCTGGGTCCGAAACTGTGGACTGTTTCCGAATCGCGAACAGTCAGCGCTCCGATTGGAAACGGATTTTTTTGAGCGATTTTCCGCGGAAAAAGCTGTAGTTTTTGCGCTCAAAGCGAAAAAATGCCCTTTTCTGAGGGGTTTGGCTTTTCGAGACGCCAAGTTTCATCTTATAGTATTGCAGTAGAGTCTAATTGGGAGGACGGGGATGTGATCCGCTCTGAGCTTATCCAGATCATCGCTGATGAGAATCCACACCTATACCAACGTGATGTTGAGCGGATCGTGAATACCGTTTTCGACGAAATCGTAGAAGCGATGGCACGGGGCGACCGGGTAGAACTTCGCGGCTTTGGAGCGTTCTCGGTGAAATCGCGGGACGCACGTATCGGACGTAATCCACGCACCGGAGACGCGGTCGCCGTCGAGGCAAAAGCTGTACCGTTCTTCAAGACTGGCAAGTTGTTACGTGACCGGCTGAACGGTCAAGAGGGCTAAGCCAAGTGCGATATGTGAAATGGGGCTTTCTGGCCCTGCTCGCAGTTGTTCTTCTGACGGTTGCGTTTGCCAATCGGACGCCCGTCGAATTTAAACTGCTTCCCGAAGATATCGGAGCATTTGCCGGTCTTACTTGGTCGATTGAAATGCCCCTGTTCATAATGGTGTTCGGCGGCATCGTCGCGGGCTTACTGATTGGTTTTGTCTGGGAGTGGCTGCGTGAGCACAAACATCGCATAGAAGCCACGAGGCAAGGACGCGAAGCCCGAAAGCTGAAGCGCGAAGTGGAAGCTTTGAAATCAGAGAAACGTCAGGCTCGCGGCGAGGACGATGTTCTGGCGCTGCTTGAAGACGCGCGTTAGTCTTATGCAAAACCTAGGTATAAAAATCTGTGGGGTGTCTCACAGGGGTGACGTTATGGCAGCGGCCCAGTGTGGCGCGCGATACGTTGGTTTCGTGTTCTTCGACAAGTCCCCCAGATGTTTAACCATCGAAGCGACCAGAGAGCTTGCTGTTGAGGTCCCCATTGGCGTGGCCAAGGTGGCATTGGTCGTAAATCCAACAGACGCAGAGATAGACGCAATCTCGTCTGCCGTACCTTTGGATATGCTTCAGCTGCACGGTAGCGAAACACCTGAACGCGTAGCGGAGTTGCGATCACGGGTCGGCTTGCCTGTGATGAAGGCCATTGGCATCGCGGACGCCCCTGATCTGGATAAGATCCCTGTCTATGAGGCGGTCGCAGATCAGATCCTTGTTGATGCGAAGCCCCCAAAAGATGCGGATCTTCCCGGTGGAAACGGTCTTTCCTTTGACTGGCGCCTGGTCTCGACGCGCAAATGGCGCAAGCCTTGGATGCTGGCCGGGGGCCTGACGCCAGAAAATGTGGCTGAGGCGATTGCCTTGACGGGAACAACGCAAGTGGATGTGTCTTCCGGTGTTGAGAGCGCGCCAGGCGAGAAAGACGCCGATAAGATTGCTGCGTTTTGTAATGCGGCGCTTCGCGCTTGATCGTGTTTCGGTAGGTGGTCTTGTCCATACCAACGGGCGTTAGATTTGCCTGACTGCTCGTCTTGTCAGCAAACGTGCCCCCGGGTGATATGACTTTTCGGCGATTTCTTAAGCCCACAGCGGTCTTCGGCGACCTGACCGTGATGGATGTCTTGTCACTGCCGCCACTCTCACCTACCAAGTCATGTGCGCGACAGGAGGGTAGGACCTATGCCAGAGGATCTCGTCAATAGTTTCATGACCGGCCCGGATGAGAACGGGCGTTTTGGTGACTTCGGGGGACGCTTCGTCTCGGAAACACTGATGCCGCTGATCCTCGAACTGGAGGAGCAGTACGAGCACGCAAAGACCGACCAGAGCTTCTGGGACGAAATGGACTTCCTTTGGAAGCATTATGTGGGTCGGCCCAGCCCGCTCTATTTTGCCGAGCGTCTGACCGAGCACCTGGGCGGTGCAAAGATCTACATGAAGCGTGACGAGCTGAACCACACCGGCGCGCACAAGATTAACAATGTGCTTGGACAGATCATCCTTGCCCGCCGTATGGGTAAAACACGGATCATCGCCGAAACCGGAGCTGGGCAGCATGGTGTGGCAACGGCTACGGTTTGCGCCAAATTCGGATTGAAATGTGTGGTCTACATGGGCGCACATGATGTTGAACGCCAGGCCCCTAATGTTTTCCGGATGCGCCTTTTGGGGGCTGAGGTCATCCCGGTGACGTCTGGCCGTGGAACTTTGAAAGATGCGATGAACGACGCGTTGCGGGATTGGGTGACCAATGTGCGCGACACCTTTTATTGCATCGGTACGGTTGCAGGCCCTCACCCTTACCCTGCGATGGTACGGGACTTTCAATCGATCATCGGAAAAGAAACTCGTGGTCAAATGGATGAGGCGGAGGGCCGCTTACCGGATACGATCATTGCGGCCATTGGCGGCGGATCAAACGCAATGGGTCTCTTCTTCCCGTTCCTTGACGACAAAGAGGTCAATATCATCGGCGTCGAAGCAGGTGGCAAAGGCGTGAACGCCAAGATGGAGCATTGCGCGTCGCTGACTGGTGGACGTCCGGGCGTGTTGCATGGCAACCGGACCTATCTGCTGCAGGATGATGATGGGCAGATCCTTGAAGGCTTCTCCATCTCGGCAGGCCTCGATTATCCCGGTATCGGTCCTGAACACGCCTGGCTCAATGATATCGGTCGTGCGCAATATGTTTCCATCACCGACGCAGAGGCGCTGGAGGCGTTTCAGCTGTGTTGTCAGACTGAAGGGATCATTCCGGCGTTGGAGCCGTCCCACGCGCTGGCCCACGTGATGAAGATCGCGCCAGAGCTGCCCAAGGACCATATCATCTGCATGAATATGTGTGGACGTGGCGACAAGGATATCTTCACCGTCGCTCGACATCTGGGATTTGATATGAGCGGGCCTGAGGGCCGGTCGGTCGAATAGGGTTACTGCGAGCGGGCGATTTCGCGGAACATCGCGATGTTGCCGTCGCTTTCTCCTGCCTCGCGGAATCCACGATTGGCCGCGTTGACCGCAATCACAACACCGGCATCTCGGTCAATATAAACGTATTGTCCGTAAATGCCTTGGGCTATCACCTCGCCAGGGTAAGCGTCTTTTGGCATCCACCACTGATAGCCATATTGCATGGCTCCAGGCCGGGTCAGTGCGGTGGGCCGGGTACTGTCATAGACCCAGCGTGCAGGCACGATTTGTTGCCCGCCCAGGCGACCGTAATTCCGAACCATCTCGCCCATCCGGGCATAATCACGCGTTGTCAGATTGAGACCGCCCAGCACAAAGGCCACGCCTTCGCCATCGGTCAGGTAGTACGGCGAGGCTTCCAAGCCCATTGGCCCGATCAGGCGTTCTGACAGCAGGCTGGGAATGTCCTGGCCGGTCGCGGCCCGGATCACCATCCCGATAATGTGGGTATCGATCGAGGTATATTGCATCTGTGCGCCGGGTGTGGCGAAGCTCTCTGTTATGCTTTGGGCAAACCCGTCCATTGTACCGCCCAGGGCCAAGACCCGGCCCATGCGGTTTATGTCCGAATTGAAATCGAGATAGTCCTCGTCGAAAAGCACTCCGCTTTCCATCTGCAGCACATCGCGGATGGAGGCATCGCGATAGGCCGTCTCTGCCAGGCTGGGTACATAGTCAGTGACCTGGGCATCTAGATCGGGGATCGTGCCTTCGCCGTGTAAAATGCCGAAGAGAAGCGACAGGAAGCTTTTCGCGACCGACCAACTGATACGCAGATCATCAGGTCTGGTGCCTTCATGATAACTTTCATGCGTGATCATGCCGTCTTTCAAGACCACAAGCGCGGTCACACGCCGGTCAGCAATCCAATCGGCAGTGCCTTCAGGTAGAGCGGTTGACTCACCCACGGCCAGCTGAGTGACAGGGCCGTTCCCTCGCGACACCGCGCGCGTTAGAAAGGCTGCATCCATGTTGGAAAAATTGGTGACAATCCGCTCGGCCTTAAAGAGCGAGTTGACCGCTAGGAGCCGTGTGATCTCTTCGCGTTTCCATAGACCAACTGCAATTGCTGCGATCGCAACGATGCCAATGGCCCAAGCCAGCCCGCGCACCCATTTCCTCATAACCTCATCCCCCTGTTGGAAGACAAGGACATCACAAATCGGGGAAAGTTGTCCAGCGTGACCCGACGGCGTTTAACCCTCGTCTTCGGGTTCCAGCGCGTGCTGTTTCAACACCTCGAGAGGGACGACATCGAGCGCACGCATATGAGTGGCGCTCAACTTCACTTTTGGGGCCGCTAGATCTTCGTGCGCTTGCATGAAACGTCCGGCACACAGACACCATTGGTCTCCGGGTTTCAGTCCGGGAAAGCCATATTCCGGGCGAGGGGTGCTCAGATCGTTTCCGACATATTTTGAAAAGGCTAGAAACTCGGCGGTCATGATCGCGCAAACCGTGTGACTGCCTGTATCCATATCGGACGTATCGCAGCACCCGTTTCGGAAAAACCCAGTGAGTGGATTTGTTGAGCACGGCTGCAGGGGGGCTCCGACGACATTGAGTGAGGGCGCTTTTGAATAGGTCATAGGGCTCACCGCATTTTAGGGACACTACACCAGATGGCGTCAATTCTTGATCTGTCAAATGTTCTTGCAGCTTGCATTAGGTCAAATAAACCTGACCCAACGCCCGTGAAAGTCGACGCGAGCAAGCGTTTCGGTTTTTCCCTCGGGCCAGGTTGTCAAAGAGAGTGCCGCCCCATCCTGTATTTTGTCGGCTTCCATGCTGAGATGTGCGATCGGCGCATCCGGTGTCGCGTTTTTTGCGGCGCGGGCGAGAGTTGTCTTGCAACTCTGTTTGGTTTCAGTCGGAAAATATTGCCAAGCAACAGTGTGATAGACGAGATGAAGCGCGCCTTGGCGAGGCTTGTTTAATCTCGTCTCCAGCCATTTCGCGGCGTCACCGCGGTCTGGCTTCGGTGGTCCCAAAGCCAAGGCTGCGCGCGTTAGCGCGAGACGCTCGGGTTGGTCTGGCCATAAATAAGCAAGCAGTCGCAATTTATCTTTGTTTGGATCTAGCGGGTTCAGATCAACGCCAGCGCGATCTATAACGTTGAGCGCAGAGACGGGCGGTAACGGGCCTGCCAGATCCGGCGTCAGGGAGACCGCACTATCTGGGGCACCGTAGGTCCCAAGACGGTATCGGTCGAAATTTAGGTTTAGCCCTGCGCTTGCACCAAGCTCTGACAGAACCAATGGAAGTCCAAACTGTTGGCTGAGCAGGCTTGCGCCAAGAATAAGCGCTGCGCTGCGACGGACTTCGTTCGTCTGAGGCGGGCTGTCCAGCCATCTGTGGATGCGCTCGCTATGTGCGTTGAAAGCTCTGATCACTTCCGCCCAAAGCGTATCATCCGAGACTTGAGTTGGCGGGTAAACTTCTGTCAGGGCGAGCCGCTCGAGCACAAGTCCATGCAAAGCGCCTGCTAACCTCAGGGGAACGGAATGGCCCGTTGGGCCTACATCGCCCGGCCACTCAAGGATCCGATCCGCAACGGACGAACCGAACTGCAGGCGTTCAGCAAAAAGCGCCATAAGCCGCCCCATGAACGGGGATCCAAGGGTCTCACACGACCTAGATTGGCTGATGAGAGCGGCTCTGAGCCTGTCGCTCACCGAAACTTGTCCGCCAGCTTTTGCAACGCGCTGCGCGTATCGGGCGCTTCTGGCTCCTTCGGCTTTGGTTGCGTGTTTTCTTTGGGGGTGGCCGCTGACTTGGATGATCGCGGGGGGGCGATACGCAGTGAGACAGCGTTCATGAAGCGGCCGGTATCCCCCTCTGCCAGATACGGGGCTCCGTCCCCGATCCCACGCATCAGGTCGTCCAGCCAGTCTTGATCCGCCTTTGCAAAATCATGCAACACATAGCCTGATACAAGTTCCTTCCGGCCAGGATGACCGATCCCCAAGCGTACACGAGCATAGGCGTCACCCAAATGACCATGGATCGAACGCAACCCGTTATGCCCCGCATGGCCTCCACCGGTTTTGCACTTCAGCCGACCGGGGGCGAGATCAAGTTCGTCATGAAAAACGGTGATGTCTACAGGGTCTAGTTTGTAGAAATCCATTGCTGCACGCACTGACTGACCTGACCGATTCATGAAAGTTTCAGGCTTGAGAAGGATTACTTTTTCACGTCCCAAGCGACCTTCGGCAACTTTTCCCTGAAACTTGTTTTTCCAGGGGGAAAACCCATGGTCGGACGCAATCTGATCGAGGGCCATGAAGCCAATATTGTGCCGGTTTCCAGCGTACTGTGATCCGGGATTTCCGAGACCTACGAAAAGGCGCATGGGTGTGCTCTTCTACAAACGACGTGTGCGCATGTATCTGACAATGAATTTGCAGCGGGTCAAACAAACGCAGGTTTTTAATCGCATTGCAGCGCGCAAAGTATTGGTGGTATTGTCATACCAATTGATCCAAAGAGCTACGCCATGCCCAAGATAACCGAGATCGAGGACTTGAAGCGCCTCTATAAGCGCCGTGTTCCAAAGATGTTTTACGACTACGCCGAAACCGGGTCGTGGACCGGGTCAACCTTCAGGGCCAATACCTCGGATTTTGATGAGTTGAAGTTCCGTCAGCGCATCGCGGTGGATATGACCAACCGCACAACGAAATGTCAGATGATCGGGCAGGACTGCGCGATGCCGGTCGCATTGGCCCCAGTTGGTTTGACGGGGATGCAATCGGCGGATGGAGAAATAAAAGCGGCGCGCGCGGCCGAAAAATTTGGTGTGCCGTTCACATTGAGCACAATGTCGATTTGTTCGATCGAGGATGTCGCTGCGAACACAACGAAGCCGTTCTGGTTTCAGGTCTACACCCTGAAGGATGACGATTTCATGCGTCGCCTGATTGAAAGGGCGAGGGCAGCGAAGTGTTCAGCGTTGGTAATCACCGTTGATCTGCAAATCATGGGCCAGCGTCACATGGACATCAAAAACGGTATGAGCGCCCCACCCAAGCTAACAGCGGCATCGATGGCAAATTTGGCAACCAAAGTCCCTTGGGGCCTTGAGATGCTTGGAACCAAACGTCGCTTTTTTGGCAATATCGTGGGGCATGCGCAGGGCGTATCGGATCCGAGCTCTTTGACCTCCTGGATTGGAGAGGCCTTTGACCACAGTCTTGATTGGAAGCGCGTCGCCGAAATCGCCGAGATGTGGGGCGGTAAAGTGATTCTGAAAGGGATCCTTGATGTGGAAGACGCCAGAAAAGCCGCTGAATTGGGCGTCGATGCGATCACTGTTTCCAACCATGGTGGACGACAGCTGGATGGCGCGCTCAGTTCAATCAAATCGCTGCGCCCGATTGTGGACGCCGTTGGCGACAAGGTCGAGGTTCACCTCGATAGCGGGATCCGTTCGGGCCAAGATGTCCTGAAGGCATTGGCGATGGGCGCAAAAGGCACCATGATTGGCCGCGCTTTCACCTATGGTCTGGGCGCTATGGGTGAAAAGGGCGTGACGAGTGCGCTCGATGTGATCCACAAAGAGATGGACCTGACAATGGCTCTATGCGGCCGGCGCGATATCACGACTGTTGATCGCGACATTCTGTTGATTCCAGAGGATTTTGAAGGCCGCTGGCAGTCAAACTGATTTGACCTCGTAGTGGTGGATTGCCATGGTCGCCCCATGCTGATCTTCCTGCATCACAGGCTTGTTTTCCTCGCCGTCCCGAAAACTGGTACAACGGCGTTGGAAGATGCGCTGAGCGCGCATAGCAGTATCGTGCTGCGCGGCCCGCCCGCGGTACGTCATATGAATGCGGGCGAATATCATCATAGTTGGGGACCGTTCCTGCGTGAAACCTATGACATAGTACCGCATACAATGGCTGTTCTTCGCGAGCCCATGGAGCGGTTGAGAAGTTGGTACAAGTATCGACGCGCCTCTGAGTTTGCAGGCATGCGGGTCTCGACCAAGGGCGTTTCTTTTGAACAATTTCTAGAGGCGACACTGGCCGATGAACGCCCGGCCTATGCGCAAATCGGATCGCAGGATCGCTTTTGCCTGTCAGCTAAGGACGAGCCGCGTATTCGACATTTGTTTGTTTATGAAGATCTCGGACGTGCGCTTGGGTTTCTTGAGGAGAGGCTTGATCGCAAAATAAAACTGGCGGCGCGGAACCGATCGCCACGCGCTTGGACGCGGGTTTCAGCAGAGTTGATCGCACGCGTCCGTTTGCAACGAGCGCGGGAGTTCAGTCTTTACGAGAAGGTTGCTCAGTCGGGCCATCTTGAGACGCCAAAGGCACATTGAGCATGCGCAACAGCAGCGGCAGTACGAGTAGGCTGGTTGCGACGATTGCGAAGGCCGCGCGCAATCCGAACCATTCAGCAAAAAGACCCAATGTCGGTGGCCCCAGAAAGAAGCCCATGTAACCGATAAGTGTCATCCGGGCGATGCCACGCGGGCGTTGTGCCTCCGTGAGGTACTGCCCGCCGAGCGCGAACCCCAGCGGCGCCAGCGTTGAGATGCCTAGTCCCAGCCCGGCAAAGCCCAGATAGGCGACCAATGGTGTCGGTGCGAAAGCAGCTATATATGCACCCGTAGCCGCCAAGCAGGAAAACGCGGTCATCAGCGCGACAAGCCCAAAGCGTATTGACAGAGCCTGTCCTGAGAAGCGGCCAAGTGCCATGGTCAGGCCCAGCATGGCAGGACCCATAGCGCCTTCGGCAGCGCCACCTCCCAACGTTTGCTCGACATGCAAGGCGGACCAGGTTTCGGTCGCGTTCTCAGCAAAGAAGGCAATCAGAATTAACGCCCCGAGAAGGAAGACAGCAAATGGCAAAGGTGCGCGACCTTTCTCGGGTTCGTGGGCATCTTCTGAACCTGCCGGTAGTTTCGGACCGCCCAAGGCAACAAATGCGAGAATAGCGACAACAACTGCGGCATTTGAAAAGATTTGTTCGGGGTCCGCGCCAAGCTCGCGGGCGACCCCAGTAAGAATGGCTGCAATCGCATAGGCCAATGAAAATGTACCGTGGCACAAGCTCATCAAATGCTGGCCCGTGCGCGCCTCTAATTGACTAATCCGGGCGTTTACCACGACATCAAGGAAACCGGTGCAGAGGCCGACGCAGAACATAGCAAAGCCCAGCCCAGGCAAATCACTTACATAGCGAAGACCGAAAAACGCGAGTGACAGGAAAACCATGATGAGTGCAATAAACCTGCGCCCGGTCCCAAAGCGGGCCATCAGCGTTGCCGATGCGCTCATAGATGTCACTGCGCCCAATGCCCCGAAAAATAGGGCCAGCCCGAGCTGGGATTCGGTGATGTCCAACAATGCTTTCAAATCTGGTATCGCCGCAGCATAGCTGCCGAAACCCGCGCCAATTGACGCGAAGCCTGCAAGCGCTGCTTGAGACAGCCTGAGGGTTGAAACGAACGACATAAATGCGCGCTACCGCCGTCTGAACGCTGAAGCAATCTATAAAAGGCGATTTTGGTCTTTTCAGCGCGGAATAATTGGCCTAAAGCGCAGCCTTCAACCGGGGCATACACCCTTGGAGGATGCCCCTCTTATTTAGGAGATTGCTATCATGGCTGGAGAAATTCCAGATCTGATCGCCGAAGCGCGCGAGGGGACAGGCAAGGGGGCCGCCCGCACAGCACGTCGCAACGGTATGGTGCCTGGAGTGGTTTACGGGGGCGGTGTCGATCCACAGCCGATCCAGATCAAGTTCAACGAGCTTTTCAAGAAGCTGAAAGCGGGCCGGTTCATGTCCACGCTGTTCAACCTGAAGGTTGAGGGCCAGGAGGATGTGCGCGTCATCTGCCGGAGCGTGCAGCGCGACGTCGTGAAAGACCTGCCAACGCATCTGGACCTGATGCGCCTACGCCGGACCTCAAAGGTGAACCTGTTCATTCCTGTTGAGTTCGTTAACGAAGAAACGGCTCCCGGCATCAAGAAGGGCGGTGTTCTGACTGTTGTACGCCCAGAAGTTGAACTGCGCGTGACAGCAGGTGAGATCCCTGATCACATCACTGTTGACCTCTCAGGTCTTGAAGTGGGTGACACCGTCACCATTAGCTCTGTCGATCTGCCTTCAGGCGCAAAGCCAACCATCGACCGCGATTTCGTTATTGCAAATATCTCGGCTCCATCGGGTCTACGTTCTTCTGAGAATGAAGAGGATGACGGCGACGAAGCAGACGCACCAGCAGCGGAAGCGGCCGAAGAGTAATCTGGTCAGGCTTCCCTGCCGACAAATTGAAGCGCGCTCCCAGTCGGGGGCGCGTTTTTTATATTCAAGGGTGTGTCTGGCAGGTATTGCGCTGGAGTTATCCGTGCGCCATCTGAGCTACTGCCGGAGTGTCTGTAACCGGTCGCTTTTGATGCCGCGAGTGTTCAGCGCCCGATATCAAACCGTGCAAGTGATCGCGGGTCCAAAGCCTAGTTCAACTTTGGCAATGCTTTGAGGCGCCTCGCGTAACAACCGTCAGGCGCTGTGTGCGCCGTCAGCAAGCGCTTTGACGTAGGTTAGAACCTCTGCTGGCGACTTGCCCTGTTCAACGAGATTGACGATCGCAGATCCAACGACAGAGCCATCTGCAATTGATGCAATGTCTCGCGCCGCGTCGGGTGTCTTGATGCCAAAACCGACGATCACAGGCAGATCAGTGTGCGATTTGATGCGTGCAACTTCAGGCGCAACATCGGCTGACTGCGCTTCGGCGGCACCTGTAATCCCGGTGATCGAAACGTAATAAACAAACCCAGAAGTGTTCTGCAGAACCTTAGGCAGACGTTTGTCGTCTGTCGTAGGTGTGGCAAGCCGGATGAAGTTCAGCCCGGCCTCTTGGGCTGGAATGCAAAGTTCGCTGTCTTCTTCAGGCGGCAGGTCCACGATAATCAAACCGTCAATGCCCGCTTCTTTGGCTTGCGCAAGGAATTTGGAGACGCCGCGCGAGTATATCGGGTTGTAATACCCCATCAGGACGATCGGGGTCTGGTTGCCGGTCGCGCGCAACGAGCGTGCGATATCCAGTGTTTTGTCCAGTGTCATCCCCTTGTCGAGCGCGCGCTGGCCGGCAAGCTGAATGGTTGGGCCGTCGGCCATGGGATCGGTGAAGGGCAGCCCAAGTTCGATAATGTCGACACCGGCGGCTGGCAGACCATGCACGATCTCGCGGGACGTCTCAAGATCCGGGTCGCCGGCCATCACATAGGAAACGAAGGCCTTTTTGCCTTCGGATTTCAGGCGCGCGAAGGTGTCGTCTATACGGGTCATGTTGGCCTCTTCCCTGACTGCTGTGCTGGTTTGCGTGAGCCACGCCAGAAGGTCAAGCGGGTGCGGACCTTAACAGATCAATGAAGAAGCTTAAGCCGGTCTGAAACAGCACGTTACCTCATCTGCAACGGTGCCCGGCTAATGTGCCGCCTCGGGCATGTCGCTTGAGCGTATGGACATCGTGATTTCCCCGCCGAATACCCCGGCATAGAAAGACATCGCCTCGAGCGCGTTTTCATCGAAGGTCAAATATGAATGAAGCGTTGAGATCCTGTCCTTCCGGGGCAGAAGTGTTGCACGTGCCCGCTGGTCTGCATAGAAGGCGCATGTTTTAGCTGGGAGAGCCGCACATGGGCTTCAGAATGGGAATCGTGGGTCTGCCAAATGTGGGCAAATCCACCTTGTTCAATGCATTGACCAAAACCGCCGCCGCGCAAGCGGCCAACTTCCCGTTCTGCACCATTGAACCCAATGTGGGCGACGTTGCGGTGCCAGACGACAGGCTTGACACTCTGGCCGCGATTGCGAGCTCCAAACAGATCATTCCGACCCGGATGACATTCGTGGACATTGCAGGGCTGGTGAAAGGTGCAAGCAAGGGCGAAGGGCTTGGGAACCAGTTTCTGGCCAACATCCGCGAAACGGATGCGATCGCGCATGTGTTGCGGTGTTTCGAAGATGGCGATGTCACGCATGTCGACGGGCGCGTAGACCCTGTCGCCGATGCTGAAGTGATCGAAACTGAATTGATGCTTGCAGATATGGAGAGCATCGAGAAACGACTGCAAGGGATCGTGCGCAAGGTTCGTGGTGGCGACAAGGAGGCGGTTCAGCAGGAACGCCTGCTCAAAGACGCTTTGACGATGCTGGAAGAGGGCAAGCCCGCGCGGATGGTTGAGGTTGACGCGGAAGACGCCAAAGCCTGGAAGACCCTTCAATTGCTGACCTCCAAACCCATCCTCTATGTATGCAACGTGGATGAAGGTTCGGCAGCGTCTGGAAACGAATTCTCTGCCAAAGTCATTGAGATGGCCGAGGCGCAAGGTGCGGCGCATGTGGTGATTTCAGCGCAGATCGAAGAAGAGATCGCGCAGCTGGATGAAGACGAAGCCGAGATGTTCCTGTCCGAAATGGGTCTGGAAGAGGCCGGGCTCGATCGTCTGATCCGTGCCGGGTATGATCTGCTGAAACTTGAGACCTATTTCACCGTCGGGCCGAAAGAGGCCCGTGCCTGGACCATTCGGACTGGCACGCTGGCACCACAAGCCGCAGGCGTGATCCATGGCGATTTCGAAAAGGGATTTATCCGCGCCGAAACCATTGCCTATGACGATTTCGTGTCACTGGGTGGCGAGGGCCCCGCGAAAGAGGCCGGCAAGATGCGCGCCGAGGGCAAGGCATATATCGTCCAAGACGGCGATGTGTTGCATTTCCTGTTCAACACCTGAACCGGCCCGTACCCCGGCGGCGTTCACCAAACCCACGCAGGTCAGCCCGCCGACCGCGCCGCATCGATTTTGGCCTGCAAACATGCGGCCATATCCGCATAGTGGCTGGCCCCTGCGGCTGCAAATTCCGCAGCCGCCGCGCGTAACAGATCCTGCGCCCGGTCCAGATGCACGGCTTGCGCGGTTTTTTCAAACAGCGTCAAATAGGTGTGCGCCAGATTGTGCTGCGTTCCGGCCCAGTTCAACGGTACCCGGTCGCGTGTGCGTTCCTTCAGCGCCTGTTGAAAGGCCTCGACCGCCTGTTCCAGCCTGTCTGTGTCGCTGTCGCGTTCCCCTAGGGTGGCTAGCGCGTTGCCAAGGTTGTTCTGCGTTGCGGCCCAGCCCAACGGCACCTCGTCGCGTGTGTATTCCTTCAGCGCCTGTTGAAAGGCCTCGACCGCCTGTTCCAGCCTGTCCGTGCCGCTGTCGTGTTCCCCGAGGGACCGCAGCGCGTTGCCAAGGTTATTCTGCGTCGCGGCCCAGTCCAACGGCACCTCGTCGCGTGTGTATTCCTTCAGCGCCTGTTGAAAGGCCTCGACCGCCTGTTCCAGCCTGTCCGTGCCGCTGTCGTGTTCCCCTAAGGTTTGCAGCGCGGTGCCAAGGTTGTTCTGCGTTGCGGCCCAGCCCAACGGCACCTCGTCGCGTGTGTATTCCTTCAGCGCCTGTTGAAAGGCCTCGACCGCCTGTTCCAGCCTGTCTGTGTCGCTTTCGCACTCCCCTAAGGTTTGCAGCGCGGTGCCAAGGTTGTTCTGCGTTCCGGCCCAGTCCAACGGCGCCCGATCGCGCGTCCATCCCTTCAGCGCCAGCTGATAGGCCTCGACCGCCTGTTTCAGCCGCTTTGTGCCTCTGTCGCGTTTCCCGAGGGTTTGCAGCGCGATCCCCAAATCATTCAGCGCAGCCCTCGTTTCATCGCTGTCCCCGGCCCGGTCCACCAGTAGCTTTGCCAGTGCAATGCTGACCCGCAGATCCAGCGCGACGCCCTTGTCACGGCCCACTACATAATAATCTTCCTGCACTTGGCGTAGCGCCGCAAAGTCCGCGCGCCCGCCCGCATCGTGATCGGCCTGTTCTACGATCAGAGCTGCGGCTCCGGCGGCGTCGCCATCGATCAGTGCGACGTCGATTTCTTTGGACAGCAGCCGTTGCATTTCCGCCGCTGCGCGTTCGCGTTGATCCGCCAATAGAGCGCGGGCATCCGAGAGCCTGTCCTGATTTACCAGCACGCCAGCTTGGGCCACAGCGGTGTCAATCTGGCTGGAATGGTTTGAGGGGCGATTTGCGTCGGCCTCAAAGTTCGCCAACCGGGTCAGCGCCACCTCCAGATCGGCCAGCGCGGCTTGTGGGTCGTTGGTATGTTCAGACACACGGCGAATTTGACCAAGGATCGCCTCTTCCGAAAGACCAGCTTCGTATAATCTTGGGTAGGCAATCTGAGACGATAACAGGTTCATTATCTCGGCGTTCTGTGCCAGCACTACGTCCTGCTTGGCGTCTAACTTGGTGGACCGTTGCAGCAGCTCCGCTTCATTCGCCTCGCTCTGGGTTCTGGGGGCCAACAAGGGATCCAGCGTCTCGGTCAGCAGCTCTTCATAAGCCTCCAGCGTGGCGACGTCTTTGAATTCCGCCACCCTAGACTGGTCTATGATCCGGTCATGCATGAGTTTGGCGATTTTGTCGGCCCGCATGTCCCCTTGGGCAAACTCTGCCTTGCCGGGCAGGTAGCTGTCCAACATCAGTAAAATCTGTTTTTGTACGTCTTCAACCAGCTTCGCCTGCGCTATATGCGCGTGCAAGGCTTGCAGGCAAAGGTCCGCTAATTCGGCTTGGGCATTGGGTGAGCGTCTAAGAGCAAGTGCCGAAAGCCCCGCGCTGATCGTCGTCGCGAGCCCCCCGGTCGAAGCGATATCAACCGCTGCCGTGGCAAGTTGGCCGCAGCACGCTGCGACGTTGACACCATGTAAGACTTTTTCGACCATTCACGTAACTCCCAGAGCGCGCACTCTATTGGGCGAATGGGGGGGATCAACCGCGAAAGTGCAGATTTCGCTCTTGCAGGCTGTGCCGGGCAACTCTAAACGGGTCGACGGAGACGTGGCCGAGTGGTCGAAGGCGCTCCCCTGCTAAGGGAGTAGGCGGGAAACCGTCTCGAGGGTTCGAATCCCTTCGTCTCCGCCACCATACCATATTCGCTAGTTTGACAGGGTCGCCTTGAGCGGCCTTTTCTCTTTGTTTTGCAGGCTGTCTGTGGTGATGAGGCTTGTGTTGGGTTTCTTTCGATCTTACGTGTGTTCGTACATTGTGTGGTATGAAGTGTGGTATGTGCGATGGCGCTTTCCGGTAAGCTGACGAAGAAGCTGGTGGAGAACCTTGGGCCAGGGCGGCACGGGGATGGCAATGGGCTTTACCTTGTAGTGGATGAATCGGGCGCGCGGCGGTGGATCGTGCGGGTCACGGTTAAGGGGCAGAAGAATGCGAAGGGCGCGCCGTTGCGGACGGACTTCGGGCTGGGCGGGGCGGATGTGGTGACGTTGAACCAAGCCCGCGACAGGGCGCTGGAATACCGGCGCATGGCGAAGCAGGGCCTCAACCCACGCTTCAACGCGGCGCGCGAGATACCAACCTTCGAGGAAGTGGCGCAACAGGTTCACATCGACCGGATGCCGATTTGGAAGAACGCAAAGCACGGCCAGCAATGGATCAACACGCTACGCGACTATGCCTTCCCCAAGATCGGGCGGATGCCTGTGGATGCGGTAGGCCAGCCGGAAGTGCTGATGTGCCTCTCGCCGATCTGGACGGAAAAGCACGAAACAGCGCGGCGCTTGGCACAACGGATCAAGACGGTGCTGGACGTGGCGCGCTCGAAAGAGTTCCGTGAGGGAGAGAACCCCGTTGTTGCGATCCGCGACGGCCATGTGCTGCCCAAGGTGAAGAAGAAGGCAGTGCATCACAAGGCGATGCGCTGGCAGGACGTGCCTGCGTTCTATGCGGATTTGCGGGGGCGTGACGCAATGGCCGCGAAGGCGCTCATGTTCACCTGCCTGACCGGGTCACGGACCAGCGAAGTTTTGGGCATGCGGTGGGAGGAGTTGGACTTTGGCACAAAGGTGTGGACCTGTCCCGCTGAGCGGATGAAAAGCGGCGAGGTCCACCGGGTTCCGCTGACTGACGGGATGTTTGAGATATTGGAGCCGTTGAAGGCGTTGGAGTCTGAAGTGGTTTTCGAGGGGCAAAGGCGCCATCGGTCCTTGTCAAATATGTCGATGCTGATGCTCTTGCGCCGGATGAACGTGGAGGGTGTGACCGTCCATGGCTTCCGTTCGACGTTCCGCGATTGGGCAGGAGAAGTGGCAAATGCGCCGCGTGAGGTGGCTGAACTGAGTTTAGCGCATAAGGTCGGCTCGAATGTGGAGCGCGCTTATGCGCGGGCGGATTTGCTGGATCGGAGGCGGGCGCTCATGGAGCGGTGGTCCGGGTATGTGGCGGGGGCAAGCGCAGACGTGGTTCATTTGCATAGCAAGGTTGGCAAAATCTAAGCTGAAAAGGTGTACTGAAAGGTGACCTTTTTGCAAGCTGCAGAGAAGTGAACAAAACTGAAACAAACGGATTGAAGAAAAAAAGGGTGACTGTTACCTACCCTTTTTATGAACGCAAATGATCGGAATAAGCGCCTTCACGCCGCAGTAGAGCGGATGCTGGAGGCGAAAGGCCTCAGCGCCCCGTACTTCACCGGCGCTGCACCGTTTGATACTGAAAGGCCGAATTCCCACGATACCAAGGCTGACTTCCTCACCGAAAAGGCGGCGACCGAAGCAGCGATCAAGCAATGCGAAGACCTGTACGATCTGATATTGTCAGGTTTTGGTGGGGAGGGGCGTGTAGACGCAGTGGCGGCTGCCTCAATCTGCGGATTTGTGGATGTGAATCGGCATTACGACCAACAGGGCAAGCGGACAAACAGCATCCCCGAATTCATCTTAAAGGGCATGATTGATCATAGTCTTTCGTTTAGTCTGGGATACGCGTTGCACGCGTTTCAAGGCGGCCTTCTTGATAAATTACAACATCTTAGAGACCAAGAGCGTGAGTTTTGGAGCAACGCCTCGCGCCCCCCAAAGCACTATGCACGTGCTATCGCACTGCGTTTAGCCCGCTTCTACTGCAAAGAAGTGGGCGAGTTTCCGACGTCCGGTGTTTCGGGCGATGGAGGCCACCCGTCAACTGATTACACACGTGGCCTCCAAGAGGTTTACGAAGTCCTCGGAATTCAAGCACAAGTTCGGAATATGGCCGATTGGGCCGTATCACAACTTACGGAAGACGATATAAAACGGCCAAGATTTGGTCTTGGCAGCATTCTGGGCCTCGGTCAGGCATCGCGAGTGCCCGGCCTCCTATCCGGTTCGGTACTTCCGACCGACGAATAAAGCGCGCGCAACTAAGCCCCTATTTTCACCATCCCTATCGGCTTTGCATCGTCCTTTTCAGGTAGCGGGCGATGAAATTTGTTTGGCCTCAGTCAAATAGATGGAGGCCCGCAAGATGGCACACTTATTCGAGCAAAACCGAAACTATGTCCTTGGCGATCCTGAGCTGGACGTCATCGGCCCGCGTGAGAAGCTGGCGCAATGGCGTCACAAAGGGACTGGCCCGGCGTTCTATAGACTTGGGCGCAAGATCATATATCGGGGCGAAGACCTGAACGCTTGGGCCGATGCCCGGCGCGTCGATCCTGAGCGGGGGAAGGACTGATGGCGCGGGTGAACGCGCGGCGCGTGAAGATCCATCGCATCTACACGATCCGGCAACTTGCCGATCTTCTAGAGGTGACGGTGGGCACTGTTCGGCGATGGTGCAGGCTGGGCTTGCCTTGCCTGACGGACATGCGACCCTTCCTGATTGTCGGGCGTGATTTCCTTGAATTCCATGCTGAGAAGCTGGCTAGGAAGAAAACACGGCTGAAGCCATTTGAAGTCTATTGCCTCGGATGTCAGGCCGCGCGGTCTCCGCAGCCGGGCCTCGTCGATGCGGAGCCAATGGATAGCACGCGCGAACGGATCATGGCGATCTGCCCGACCTGCGAACGGCTGACACGGCGGATCATCAAGCGATCAGAATTGCGCAAATGGGGTGTGAAATACGGTTTCGCGCCCAGCATTCAGGAACACGCCTAAACGAACCTTTCCGGTTCTACTGAAATGAATACTTTGAAAGGGGCGCAAGACATGCCCGGAAAAACATCATCGAATGTGCGGATGAAGCACAAGTATCTGGACCATCTGAAGCAGGCGAAGGGGCGGGATGAAAAGACGCTCGACAAAGTCGCGGCGGCACTTTCGGAGTTTGAGGAAGCAATTAGCGGGAAGGACTTCAAGCAATTCAACCGGGGGTGGGGAGAGAGGTTCAAAACGCACCTTGCCAAGGCACTGAACAAGCGAACGAAGAAACCGCTTAGCCCGTCCACCATCGACGCGACTCTGTCCTATGTGAAGGCTTTCGTTTTCTGGTTGGCGGATCAGCCCGGCTTCAAGTCGCGGGTGGGGTATTCGGATGCGGAATACTTCAACAACTCGCGCAAGGGCAGGCGCGTGGCGCACGCAAAGCGCGCCATTCCCTATCCGTCTATGGAACAGGCGCTGCATGCGTTTCAGGCGATGCCGGAGGGCGATGCCTTCGAGCGGCGGGACAAGGCGCTGTTTGCCTTCTTCATGCTGACCGGGGCGCGCGATGGGGCCGTGGCCAGCCTTCTTCTGAAGCACGTGAACTTGTTCGACGGGCATGTGTTTCAGGACCCGCGCGAGGTGGCGACGAAAAACGGCAAGCTGATCGACACGTGGTTTTTTCCGGTTGATCCGCTCTATCGAGAGTGTTTTGAGCGTTGGGTGACATACCTGCGCGAGGTCGAACTGTTCGGGGACACGGATGCGGTCTTCCCGAAGGCGCAGATGGGTATGGTGGACAAGCGGTTCGCCAAGGTCGGGCTGGCGCGTGAGGGCTTTGCAAGCGGCGCACCATTGAACGCGATGATCAAGGCGGCATTTAGGCGAGTCCAGTTGCACCCGTTCACACCGCATGCATTCCGCAAGACGTTGGCCAAATATGGCGACGAGATTTGCGAGAATATGGAGCAGTTAAAGGCTTGGTCGATGAATCTGGGCCATGAGCACTTGGCGACGATGGTGAACAGCTACATTCCCGTGTCGCGGGACCGGCAGGGGGAGGTGATGAAAGGGCTAGTGAGGCCTAAATCTGCGAGAGCTTAACTGCTCTTCCCGCAATGACCACAAAATGTGGGCGCAGCCTGGACTATGACAACAAGAAGTGCTAACCAGAGACCAGTGGAATCGGGGGAAGAAAGAAATGCTCGAGCAGGTGGCCGCGACAATGCCGCAGCAAGTGGAACAGCAAAGGAAACTTCCGCGTTCCAAGCTATACACGATGGTCGATCTCTTCGCAGGCTGCGGCGGCCTATCTCTTGGCTTCGAAGAAGCAAGTTTCACACCCGTCTTCGTGAACGAACTGCATCAAGACGCGATGGAAACATACCTACGGAACCGTCACCATACGCTTGGCGGGATGCCGTTTGCGGAGAACGCTGCCCTTCGGTGCAACGATGCACAAGACCTGAAAGGCAAGCGCCTAGAAGCACTTGTTTCGGACCTTCAAGACATCCCGGAAGCAAACTTCGTACCCTCAGAAAAGGGTAATGCTAGGGCCGGGGGAGGAAGTACCCTCGACGTTCTTGCCGGTGGTCCACCTTGCCAGGGCTTCTCAGGTATCGGCATCCGCCGATCCTACGCAGTTGATCGGAAGGAAATCCCCTCCAATCACCTCTTTGGTCGCATGGCGCAGATCATACGTCACCTAAGACCAAGGATTTTCCTGTTCGAGAACGTGCGCGGTCTACTCAATGCCAAATGGACCCGGGAGGATGGAGACCTGATCTTCCCGGACGTGAAAGCCGAGTTTCGAAAAATCCCTGGCTACGAGGTCAGGTGGTCACTGGTCTTTGCCAAGGACTACGGCGTTCCCCAGAACCGCCCGCGCGTCCTTCTCGTGGGCATCCGCAAGGATATCTTGGAAGCGTGCCCCTCTCTCGACCCGAGCGCAGACCCGGAAGACGCAATCGCATGCGGGTTTCTTCCAAGGGGTAAGATCGGCACGTTCCCGGACCTAGCCGATCTCTTGGGAGACCTTGTGGACCCGACCGTGGCGGATATCTTGCGGTCCGCTGATTTTGCGCCCGGAGCCTTTGAAACGAAGTCATATCCAAAGGCAGCCCGGACAGCGATCCAGAAACACTTGCGCCGTCCTGCCCCCTGGAACGCAGGAGGGCGCGCCAGGCTGACCGAGCAGGAATACAGCAAGCACAAACGTGATGTCGTCGAGAAGTTCGACCACATGCTCGCCAACAACGGCGAAATCCCGGAGCACTTCCAGACACGGAAGTTTTCCCAGAGGGTACTGAAAGCTCGTTGGGGTAACGGCGAACCGAACATGACTGCGACCTCACTTCCCGACGATTACGTCCACTATTCACAGCCGCGCATCTTGACGGTTCGAGAATGGGCGAGGCTCCAGCTCTTCCCCGACTGGTACCAGTTCGCAGGCAAGCGAACCACGGGTGGCCTGCGGCGCGCAGGGAACCCTCAGGCAGGACTCTTCGACCGCGAGGTTCCGAAATACACCCAGATCGGCAACGCGGTTCCAGTGGGGTTGGCCGAGAAGGTCGGCGAGCACTTCCGGGGGCTTCTGGACGAGGCCCTGGGGAAGAGGTAGCCCGGTGCCGCTTCGCCAGCTCACTGACATCGAACGGGAGCGCATGAAGCGCCTCACCGGCGAGTCCGTGGATATTACCTTGCTCCAGCCAACTCGTACCGGGCTTGGTAAGTCGATTATGGATGCCACCGCCCCGGTGCGAAACTACCTCAAGGAAACGGGGCTACACGACTTTGACGAGCAAGGCAGGGGGGCACGGGAGAACGGCGTCAAACTCGACGCTTACTTGTTAAGCGAAACCGGCGCAGTCGAGACGAAGACCTCGCTCTACAAGCCCGAGGCAAAACCCACGAAAGACGGCGACCCGCGCATTTGGTTCTATGGACTTACCGCCTACGCGCAAGCAGATGACATACTGGCCCTCACCGAGCACGAGGGACGTATCGCGGTGATCAACTTAACCCGCGTGGACGTGGCCCATGTCATGGACGTGCAACAGAGCGGGCCACTCTGGGACATCCTGAAAGAAATTGGGGCCGAGGCGACATCAATTGCCGACGAGCTCCTAGGTAAACTAAGGCTTATCGCGGCAGGTGGCTACGTGCCGTCCGTGATGGAAACTCGTGCGGATACCGCTGTTGGCCGAACACTCGAAGCCGCACTTGGGATCGCGATGAATGCGCGGCCAGAGCCTGACTACAAAGGGATCGAGCTAAAGTCTTACCGCCGAAAGAAGAAATCCCAAGAGAACCGCAAGCAACTTTTCGCAAAGGTGCCCAACTGGGAAATCAGCAAGTTCAACAGCATGACAGACGTGCTCGATGCGTTTGGCTATTTCCGTGATGGCCGCGACCGGCTTAATTGCACCGTGAGCGCTGCCAACGTTAACTCGCAGGGGCTGACCTTCGAGCTCGATGAAAAGGCTGGTATCTTGAACGAGGTCTCGAAGATGACAGAACACGGGGCCTTCGCATCTTGGTACTTGTCCGAGCTACGCGATATTCTGAAGGAAAAGCATGCCGAAACTTTCTGGGTCGGCGCGAAAGTTCATCCCATCGACGGGCTGGAGCATTTCGAGTTTACGGACGTGATCCATACCCGCAAGCCCATCGGTAGCCAGTTCGACATCTTGATCGAGCAAGGCGAGATCACCATGGACCACATAATGAAACGCAAAGACTCAGGGCGTGCCCACGAACGCGGCCCATCCTTCAAAATCGGGGCAGCGTCGCTAGACCTCTTGTTCCCGCCGAGCAAGACCTATGCCCTTGCGTGATCCCCATCCCCTCACGAGGGGGGAAAAGACCAAGATCACGCGGTTTCGAAAAGACCTTCTTATCTGGTTCGAAGCGAACAGCCGCGATCTGCCTTGGCGTGGGTCAAGTGCGAATGATTTCGAGCGGATATGCGTAGTCCTCTTGCAACGGACGCGGGCGGAGACTGTGGCGAAGGTCTATCCCCACCTGCAGCCAATCCTGTCATTGTCCTGACATGCTTGAAGTTTCCAAACCCGCATTAGTACACAATCCAATGAGAGAATTAAGAATACGTAAAGACCTATTCCTGTTTAGCGATTTGAGGGGCATCTTCCGGGTCATCGAGAACGATCTCTTCTAGGTATTCGACCAGTTCAAGGACGATCCGCAGTCGGTTTCGGGTACTTCGGAGCGTGACGTTCGTTGTGTTTGCTTCTTTGCCGTGAGCTATGTCGTTGCGGCTCACGATAAGCGAATTGATCTCGCTCTTATATTGATCACCTTGGTCCAGCCATTGGTCAAAGCTGGCGGCCCATCCTTGATCGAAGTGGTTCAGGATTTCTCGGATATTGGCTGTCTTCATATTACGAGACTCTGGCCACGTCCCCACGACGTAGTTCTGCAGCCGGTTAGCGTCGTGTTGACCGGCAAATTCCAGCACGATTTCCTTGAGGGCTTGCTCAAGGTAACCAGAGACCAAGACGCAAAGGTATTTCGCCCAATCAGCCTGTTCCTCTGGCTCCTCCGGTGTCTTGTCCGCGAGGCCCTCCAGCCGAGCGCGATAACTATGTCGAGGTGAAGCCACCCGTCACCGACCCCTGCTTAGCTCAACGTTTCCCGGGCAACCCTGAGACGCACAGAAACGCGGTTTGTGTCATTGGTGAACTTGTCAACCGACCAAAGGTATCCCCGCTGCTGTTCGGGCAATCCTGCGATCTCTTGCCCTTGCTTATCGAGACCACGTGTGTCTGCCTCAAGTGCTGCAAGCCTAACGTCAAGGGGATGGTCTCCGAGCATTTCTTCGGTTTTCGCGACGCACTCTTTCACACTTGCGAAAACCACATTCGGGATAAACGACATCAAGCCCACAACAAGCACGTCAAAGCGCGTCAGCATGAATGTTGCGCCTCTCTTCAGAGCGGCGTTCCCTAGCTGCGACCGTATCAATTTCACGGCCGAGGCGAACTTGGTTTCGATCATCTGACGAAGTGCAGCGTCCATATGGCGATGCTTTTCCATGAAGCTATCAAGGAACTTGGGCATGCTTGCTTTGTAGTTGTTACCATCAACATACAATGCGACTGCTCGAAGGATAGCTTCTTGATCCCTCATGCGGCTGTGCTTGGCACCGAATAACGCGCGCCAGTCTTCATTCTCGTTCAATTCTTGTAAGAGTGTCAGCAATTCCCCGTGGAAGATGCTTGCCCGCACTTCCTGCGCCGTGAGGGCCTTGCCACTAGTATTGAGGCGTTTGAAGATCTGGATGATGGCCTTGTTATACTCGCGACCAAGATCGACGTCGTCGTCCTTGGGGTTGGGTCGAATTACAATAGAATGGATGACCGCATCTGTAAGTGTCCGCTCGTCGGAAGGCTCCAACACCTTCGCGCGCTTGCTCTTTTCCAAGCGAGAACTGAAATAGCGTCCTTTGAGATCGTCGGCGATCTCCTTTCCCGAAAGGGAAAACTCACCATTGAGATATGACTGCAGAGTCTTCAGCCTTTGCTGGCCATCGACGATGTTTAGTTTGCTAGACTCGGCGTCGCGTGCCAGGAATAGAGTTGGCACGGGAAGCCCCAGTACTAGAGACTCGATGAAGCGTGACTTCTCGGGTCCAGACCATACTAAGCCTCTTTGGAACCCGGGCACGAAAATGTCTCCCCGGTCCATGCGTTTTACAAGTCCCTCGACATCTACGTCCCAGCCGAAACTGCTAACCTCGAACCGTTCATTGTATTCTTCGACTTCTTGATCGTTCTCCTCTTGAATATCGGTATCTTCGAGAAGGGGCTTGTCCAGCTGTTCGTCGTCGGCCATCAATCATCTCAGTCCAAAAAATCCACCGATGGTCAGTTTGACCTCGGAAACGAAATGCAGCTTAGTCGTGTGAGATCGTGCGTCTCGGCATTTCTACCTCGTTGTTCGCCAATGTTCAGAATGTAGGCGATCCCTGCGATCCCAGTCACGGTTCTTGGTGCAAGTTGATTATGGCGGCGAGAAGGGTGTGTCATAAGCTATCGAAGCGGCTCTATTTTGCGCAGTGTGGTATGATACGTGGTACAGGAATGCAGTTAGTTCCAAAAAATATATATAAAACAAATTTATAAGAGAAATACGTGGCGGACTTCGTCTCCGCCACTAAAAAGGGGGATTCAAACCCAATCCCGCAACAAATCCCACAACATCGAAGATTTGGTGGAACTGCCGCCGATGGATCGCGTACTCTAAACCTAGTAGAGTTGCTTCTATGGATTCCCTTTATGGATGAGACGCAAGAGAAGTTGGCTCGCCTGTTCATGCCATTTGCAATGAGCAGGCTAGACGCACTGAAAGAGACGAACACACACTTTGTCCACTACACAAGCGCTTTTGCCGCCACTCAGATCATCAAGAATGAAGAAGTTTGGTTGCGTAACTCTCTCGTGATGAATGATTTCAGTGAGGTTCAGCACGGCGAAACATGCCTTGCTGAAAGCTGGAAGGACGACGCAGTTGGTGGGCGGCTAAGAGTTTTGTTAGATCAGATCGAGGATGGGTTGGCAGGTCGATTTGCCGAAGCCTTCGACGCTCACACAAATGAAAGAAATGTTCAAAGTTTCCTACTGTCCGTAAGCGAACATGGAAGTTCAGCTTCCGCTGAAGGCAAGTACGGTCGCCTTTCAATGTGGCGTGCTTACGGAGGTGACACCAATGTTGCTTTGGTCTTTAATAACTCGCCGTTCTTGTCAGAAGAAGTGAAACTTCAAGCATTTTCTAGTCCGGTTCTATATGCCGACTATGACGGTTTTAAGGAGCAATTCGTTGCACTGGTAGAGGGGTTGGAAGCAGAATTTGAAACTATAAAATCACTTGGGGCCGATGTGGTCATTCAACAACTGTATTGGGCATTTCATATGGCCTCGTTGTCCACCAAGCATCCCGGTTTTTCCGAAGAGAAGGAATGGCGTGTAATCTACTCGCCCACGCTTTTTGGTCGTTCTCCGCTTATGAGAGAAGAGATTGAGACCTTGGAGGGCGTACCTCAAAAGGTGATTAAGTTGCCTCTCAAAGCAGATGCGGCTTCGGGTTATTCTGGATATTCAGTTTCGGAAATTCTTGAGGAAATAATAATCGGTCCCACTGAAACCAGCTGGCCGATCTACGAGTCTCTCGCCATGTTGTTGGAACAAAATGGTGTTAAAGACGCTTGGAATAAAGTCCGTCGATCCGACATACCTTTGAGAAGGTAGGAAAAAATCACTCAACTTTTCCCGCAACAAATCCCGCAACATTCGCACGCGGAGGAAAGCTTAAGAAATTGAAAATTTAGGATAATGTGACTGGGTGCAAATCCCTTCGTCTCCGCCAGAAACCCAAATAAAAACAGATATATGGCGAAAACTACGCCCTGCGGGGCGATGTTCATATTTTGGCGAAACTTCCCAGAACATTGCAGGAACTCGCACCACGTTATGGCAAAAAATTGCCAAAAACTCCGCATAGAAATATTTCAGAAATTCATCGGAAAAATCTCAGGATTTGCCTGACCGTTAAAAATTAAGCTGAGGATAATGGTTAAGAGACCGTTCACCAGCGTGCAGTTGCCTGCCTTTCATAATCGCTACTCTGGTGCCTTGGATGGTGGGCAACGACTGTGAGTTATTACGATTCAAAATATAAGGAGTAGAACTATGACTGTTTCTTGTCGGGTAGTTGGAATTTTTTTCAATGCAATGGACTTGCCATATACTGAAGGCATGACTGTTAAGGACCTGTTGGACCAGATCGCAGCTAATCCTGGCACTGGCAACAGCGGTGCAAGTCATTTCGGATATATCGCAAACCAGGACATCCTAACGACGGGACACTCGAGCGTTGTCGCCTTTGCGGCACGCTACCCTAAGGGAGTAACTAGCATCACAAGCGGGACACCCTATACAGCGGGGGATTACTACCTGTCTGAGCAAAACGTCGGCTCACCGCGCTATTCGGTTTGGCAATATTATGTTTTAGATAAAAACAAAACCGTCAGCAAGAACCCGGAGAAGCTGCAATCCTTCAGCACACGTCAACTCAAGGATGGTGATGAAGTAATTTGGCGTTTGGTTGAAATCTTGTCGGGTCCGAACCTGATACCGCGTGTGTATCAGAATGCACTCAAGTTTGGGGGCGCTGAACGTTCCGTCTACGGTTATGTTCAAAACGTATCTGGGGTAGCGACCCTTATTTCTGGGTCTGGTGTAGAAACGGTAACTAGAACGCACAATGGCGTATGCGAAGTCGAGTTTTCGACGCCATTCACCTCCATCCCGGCCGTTGTCGCGACCCAGCGGTTTAATCTTGGTAGTGAACCGACCAACCCAGGCGACACCAGAGACAATGCGGTTGTCGTTGAGATTACAGAGAAATCATGCATTATCCAGACCGGAGACAGCCTCGGAGCACGCGCTGATCGAGACTTCAGCTTTGTGGCCACGGGTATATAGGACCATCAATCCGTCGATCACACCTCTCTCTCGTAAGGGCAGCACTCAGCGGCAGTGATTTGATTGCGCCTAAAAGAATGGACATCCCCAACCGATGGTCGGGGATGTCTCAATTTGCACTTCATGCGCAAGCCCTTGAAAGCGTACGGGTATCCTAGAGCGCGAATGGCGTAACATGCTGATTTATGTTCCAGCGGATTTCCGAAAAAGATTGGGCTCAATTGGTATTGGATTAGGAGGCGGAATGTAACCGCATGTGATCCATGAGGTACGGCAAATGCCGCTGGAGCACGCGGAAGAGGTTCACGATCTCGCCGTTGAGATTATTTGCGACCTCGCATACCGGACGGAACCGGCGGCGCAAGAACACACCGCCCATGCCCACGAAGGGCTCGACATAGGTTTTGTGGGGGATTGCCTCGATGCGCGCGATGATGCGAGCGGCGAGGGCTTTCTTGCCTCCTTGCCATGCGGCGACGGGGGCTGCGGGACGGACCTGCTCCATTGATTGGAATTACTTTACTCTTTACGCCCCGGAATTGCCCGCGCGGGCATGGGGCGACGGAATGTATTTAGGTCGCCGGCGCGGCTTCTTTGAACGGATCGCCGCGTGGTTTGGGTTGTTGGCGCAGCCCGGCCCCCCAGAATGGCGGGGTAAGTCTTGATCTCGCAACGCAGGATGCGGCAAGAACATTGTGTGAACGGATATCTTGGACCAAGGCAGCGGCCCAGGTGTCGCTGCACGGCCTGCGGCTGGCGAGGGTTTCCGCAGCGCATCCAGCGCGCCGTTGATATGGGGCATGTGCGCGCGACTTAGGGTGCGTCACGATTCGACGGCGATCCATTTCACTATGTCATAGAGCCCTTGTGGGGAGACACGCTGCGCCGCCTTTACCCCTATTGCCGCAGCGCAAATCTCAGAGCATATCCATCGGTTCTCGCTATGGCGCCCAAGCGCCAGGACATGAGACAACAAGATCCCGACATAGTCATACTTCGCCCCGATCCGCGCGCGGATGAACTGGGCGGGCTTATCGGCATCGATCCGCAGTTCGACCAGATCCCAGCTTTCCGGTTTCAGCAGGATGCGCTTGGCGCGGACGCCGCCATCCCGCCCCGACGATGACAGGCAGTGCGCGATGTCGCCATGCTGCGCGCTGCCCGGTATCAGCTCCACATGGCTATAGATACCGCCCGTGGCGAAACGAATGGCCCCGTCCTGCAGGCGTTGCCAGCGGGACTTTCCACGACCCTTGTAAAACGCCAGCGTGATCATTGGTCTTCCTCCTGCACGACATCAGGACGCTGCTGGTCATACCAGTCCGCGCATCGGCGCGTTCGGGCGTTCTGACGGGCCAAGGCTTCATCCATCTTCAGCACGGCCACATCCAGCCTATCGCCTTCAGAGATCCCACTACGGGATGTGCGGCGACAATCGTCTGGGTACACTGGCCAGACGGCAGCGGCGCGGGCTTCGCCCAAAGCCTCGCCAGCGGCTTGCACACGGGCGCTCTCAGTTTGAGCGCAAGCGGCGCAGAAGATCGGTATCAACAACACCATCAGGATTGACTTGGGTTTCATGTTCAAACGCCTACAATTCTGTGGCGAAGCGCAGGGCCTCGCCTTCCGCCACTTGAATCCGTTACTGCAGTGCGCGGTTCGCCTCAGCCGCAGCCGCCATGCGACGACGCAAGGCATCAAGTTCAGCCTGCGCAGCCGTCAATTCGAATTGCTGAACAAAGCCTTCACGTACAGCGTTGATGGCCTGCCGCTTGTCATAGACATTCAGCCCCACAGCAGAGCGCACAGCACCATGGCCAGAACCGGCGCGGCTTGACAGAAGCCGCCACCCAAAGCGCAGACCAAGCCCCATCATTCGAGCGGTCCACCATTGTCAGCGCTAAAGCGGGTCTGAGTGCTGAACCATTCCATGCCGTGGGCCGCAGCCAGATTGATCAACACGGGCCAGAGCGCGGCGGACAGGATGGCTTGGGTGCCATCCACCGGCGCGGCTGAAGCCTCGCTCTACATGGTTGCGCTTCTCTTATCGCTTTACGTTTTCGACACACCGGCGCACCTCGAGTGGTTTCTGCCAATCCTGTTCTATAAGCTACTGATTAGCCATTTGCTGCGCGAGGAACCCTATCAGCCAGAGTAGGCGAGCAAGCGCTTGCCGTACATATAGTCCACTAACAAACCACCAAATAGGCGGGCCATGACATCATCGGCCCGCTCTTCCCCAGATATCGCAACAAATACCTTGCGGTAGGATTGTATAGAAAGCTGCATGGCTTCATCTGCTGCAATCTCAGTCGGATTTTTGCCGCGTAGATAGTCAAACACCAGTGCCATCTCGGTACCGAAATCTTTCCGCATAAAATCCGTCAGTCGAGCGAGATTTTCTTCCTCGGATGCTTCGAGGTCGACAAACTCTGCGTCGAACCCCGCCATAACTTCCTTAGTACATGCAAGAAACAAGTCTTCCTTGGTAGGGAAGTAGTGATAGAGCGCGCTTTTTGACAGCCCCAGGTAGGCCGCGACTTTGCGCATGCTGGTGCCGGCATAGCCGTGATCTGAGAAATACTTGGCGGCTCGCTGCGCGAGGTCCTGACTGTGGGCTTTGTGATCGATAATCTTCGGCATTTTTTTTCGTCCAATTGGTCTAATTACTATTGACATGGATAGATCGCGAGGTCCATAGGTTTAAATAGACCAACTGGACTAAAAAGAGGTGACGTCATGCTGGACCTGTTCCTTTCCATAAAGCTGATCCACATCATGGCTATGATCGTCATGGTGGGTGCGACCATTATCAATGGCGTGATCCATTCTCATGCACGGGTTTCAACGCCGGTAGAGGCGGCTGCGTTGCTAAAGGTGGTGACACGCATCAACGCGCTCTTCATGGGACCATCGCTGCTGGTCATCCCGGCGTCTGGGATCTTGATGATGGTTTTGCTTGGCTATGACTGGCGGGCCGGCTGGCTGTTGTCCTCGATTACGCTCACCCTGGCCTTGCTGGTAGCATTTGTGGTCGGCGACCGGGTCGAGCGGGATTTGCATGTCATCGCGTCCAATGCGTCAGCAGCGGCACAGCCCAGCCTGCCTGATCTTTATCAGACAACCTTTGCAAAGGCCGCGCCCATCGGCGGAGCAGCATTAATGATGAGCCTCATCACCCTGATCCTGATGATTTTCAAACCATTCTGAACGAAGGATAGAAACATGACCACCAAATACGGCGGCGTTGATCGTGCCCATGATCGATCGTTTGCACCGAAACTACTCTTTGCCTTGCTCCACGGGACCATTGTATCGGTCTGCCTCTGGTTGGCATTCGGCGGTTTCACCTGGGCGGACCCTACCCGCGCCAAGGTGCTGGCAGGAGCAGCCGTTCTTTACTTTTTGCGCCATCTTGTGACCCTGTTTGTGCTGCTGCAGCGAAAGGTCGAACTGTCGGAAGGGTTGGGCCTGACCGCCTTTATTGCCCTCTTTGAAATCGGTTTCCTTCTTCTGGGTGCGGGTCTCCTTTCGGGCGAAGCCACCCCGTTTGGCCTATGGGACGTGCTGGGTGTCGCTTTGCTCTTGATTGGCTCATATCTGAACACTGGGTCCGAGTTGCAGCGTTGGGCGTGGAAGAAGTTGCCTGGCTCAAAAGGGCGCCCTTACACCGGCGGGCTTTTCGCGTGGTCGATGCATATCAACTACCTTGGCGACAGCATCCTGTTCACTGGCTGGGCTCTCTTGGCTGCCTCTTTATGGGCCTTCGCAATTCCAGCGCTGATGATCTTCTTGTTTATCTACTACCATATCCCACCACTCGATGAATATCTGGCTGAGCGCTATGGTGAGGAGTTCAAGGCTTACGCGGCGAAAACAGCCAAGTTTGTGCCCTTTATCTATTGAGAGAAACCCTGCCGAGGCCGTCCTGAATGAAAGGCGAAAACCATGAGGCTGAGGGGAGTTTTAGTGCTCCAGACGATCCTATAGACGCAGCAAACCTGCGTCTTGGCGGCACACAGCAACATCTGACCGATGCATGTTTTGGAGGACGTTTTTCCTGTTCGCTTTCGTCGCTGTAGTTTCTCAAATCAGCAATTCGCGATCGGTGTAGTGGTACAGTTCTGGCTGTACCGGTGCATTTACGTAAAAACTTCCCAGTATCAGGTAGGTTTTTGTGTCGTTGGACACTCGATCCTGCGTCGTTGGAACAAAAAAATAGCTCTTGCCTATTGAGCCTCCAGTGACTGGAAGCCTTATATGAAAGGAATTCAGTTGGAGGGTTTCGGCATGCGCCACAACAGCCGCACGCGTATCGGCATCCAAGGCATGTCTTGCGCGTCATGCGTCGGACGGGTCGAAAAAACTCTTTCGGGGCTGCCGGGTGTTGCGGATGTTTCGATAAACCTTGCGTCTGAGCAGGCACGATTGTCGGTCGATGCACCCGAGCGTTTGAAGGATGTGGTGCAGGCGCTCGACAAACTGGGATATCCGGTGCGCACAACACGCGTCACCCTGAATATCGGATCGATGTCTTGTGCGTCTTGTGTCGGGCGGGTCGACAAGGCGCTCGCGGATGTCCCGGGTGTTCTGTCGGTCACAGTGAACCTTGCGGCAGAAACTGCGGTGGTTGAGTATCTTGAAGGTGCGAATATGCCGACGGACTTGATGGCTGCCTCTGCCGCGATCGGTTACCCGGCGGAGGTTGCCGAAGCCAACGCCAGCCAGTCCCGCGTTGAACGCAAGGCCGAAGAAGCGGACGCCTTGCGTCGCAGTGTGATTCTGGCGGCAGCGTTGACCCTGCCTGTCTTCGTTCTGGAGATGGGATCGCATCTGATACCTGCGTTTCATATGGCCATCGCTGAGGTGATCGGGACCCAGACATCATGGGTTATCCAGTTCGTTCTTGCGACGATTGTTTTGTTTGGCCCTGGTCGGCATTTCTTCTCCAAGGGCATTCCCGCACTTCTCCGCGCTTCGCCGGATATGAAAAGCCTCGTTGCCGTCGGAACGGGTGCGGCCTGGAGCTATTCGGTTATCGCCACCTTTCTGCCCGGTCTCCTGCCTGAAGGCGTTCGAGCAGTCTATTTCGAAGCGGCGGCGGTTATCGTGGTGCTCATTCTGATCGGACGCTGGCTTGAGGCAGCTGCCAAGGGGCGGACAGGTGCTGCGATCCAATCTCTATTGGGACTTCAGGTGCGCAATGCAATCGTTCTGCGCGACGAAGAGCCCGTCGAAGTCGACGTCGACGTACTCAAGCGTGGCGATACGATCCTTGTGCGTCCGGGCGAACGCATTCCGGTCGATGGAGAGGTCGTTGAGGGATCAAGCCATGTCGACGAAAGCATGATCACCGGCGAACCTATACCTGTTTCCAAAGCCGTTGGGGCCTTGGTCACTGGGGGTACGGTGAACGGCACGGGCAGCCTGACCTTTCGGGCATCTCGCGTTGGTGCGGATACCGCACTAGCGCAAATCATCCGCATGGTCGAAGAAGCGCAGGGCGCCAAGCTGCCTATTCAGGGTCTCGTGGATCGGGTCACCTTATGGTTCGTGCCTGCCGTCATGGCGTTGGCAATAATGACGGTGTTGGTCTGGTTTGTGATAGGCCCGGACCCCGCACTGACCTTCGCGCTTGTTGCAGGGGTGTCGGTTCTGATCATAGCGTGCCCATGCGCCATGGGTCTGGCGACGCCAACGTCGATCATGGTCGGAACAGGCCGGGCAGCCGAAATAGGTGTCCTGTTCCGAAAAGGGGATGCTCTTCAGGAACTCTCGAACGTTGATGTCATAGCGCTGGACAAGACCGGGACAGTGACCGAGGGCAGACCGGCTCTGACGGATGTGATTGTCGCCGATGGCTTTGAACGCGATGTCGTTCTCGCTCTGATTGCCGCGGTTGAGGCGCAGTCAGAGCACCCTATCGCTGAAGCCATCACGCGTGGTGCGCGCAGTCAGGGCATCGCGGTGCCATCGGCCTCTGGCTTTCGGTCTGTCACTGGCTTTGGGGTTGTGGCGATGGTCAAAGGGCAGGAGGTCATGGTCGGCGCAGACCGCTACATGATCGGCGAGAATGTCGACATCGGCGCTCTTGTCGATACCGAAAAAGAGCTGGCCGGACGTGGCCGTACTGCACTTTTTGCCGCTATTGATGGCCGTTTGGCTGCGGTGATTGCGGTCGCCGATCCGGTGAAATCTGCAAGCCGAGCAGCTATCTCTGCGTTGCATGATAGGGGCTTTCAGGTTGCCATGATCACAGGCGACAAGCAGGAAACGGCCGAGGCCATCGCACGCGAAACCGGGATAGACCATGTGATCGCCGGGGTCTTGCCAGACGGAAAGGTCGCGGCGCTTGATGATCTAAGGGCAGGGGGACGCAAGATCGCTTTCGTGGGCGATGGGATCAATGATGCGCCAGCACTGGCGCATGCCGATGTTGGTCTTGCGATCGGCACCGGTACCGATGTCGCGATCGAGTCCGCAGATGTGGTTCTCATGTCAGGCGATCTGCGCGGTGTCGTGAATGCTGTTGAAGTGTCCAAGCGGACCATGGCGAATATCCGGCAAAATCTCGTTTGGGCGTTTGGATACAACGTGGCGCTGATCCCGGTGGCTGCAGGCGTTCTTTATCCCGCATTCGGACTGTTGCTTTCGCCGGTCTTTGCGGCAAGTGCCATGGCGCTGTCATCTGTATCGGTTCTGACCAATGCCCTACGCCTACGCCGCATCGCGCCTACAATGCATGAACGACCTGTGGACAACAGTCCTGTCCCCAAAACCCGGACCCAACCAGCGGAATAGGAGGCTTTTCACCATGAACATAGGAGAAGTCGCAGAACGTTCTGGCATCCCGCCAAAGACTATCCGTTACTATGAGGAAATCGATCTGGTGCGTCCTCAACGCAGTGGCAACGGATATCGGGACTTTCGCGAAACTGATCTGCACAAACTGGCGTTCCTTGGTCGCGCTCGTGCGCTTGGGTTTTCCATCAAGGACTGCCGAATTCTTCTGGGCCTCTATGAGGATGAAAGCCGGGAAAGTGCTCAGGTCAAAGCGGTGGCTGAAGAACACCTGACCGCGATTGATGACAAGATTGCGCAGCTTCAGTCGATGCGCGAGACACTCTCGCATCTGGTCAGGTCATGCCATGGTGACGATCGCCCCGATTGTCCGATCCTCAGTGATTTGGCCGGTAAAGCTGACTTGCCTGAGGGTGGGTGAAATGAAGGTGGTAAAGTTGACTGACGTTAAAAACGGGATGTCAGAGTACCCATCAGACTGAAAAAATGGCTGGCGACGGCAGAAAATACGAGCCAACAGAATTTGCGGCGGTATCCGTGAAATGCGGAGACCAGTTAGTACCTTTGTATCGTGATTTTAGCCAATAACCCGTTTGCACCGGGCTCGAACGTCAGGGTTCCACCATGCATGTTCGCAATGGTTGAGACGATGGTTAATCCTAAACCATGGCCTCCGATCATCTTGGTGTTGCTGCCGCGCTTGAACGGGGCCATTAGTTCCTCAATATCCTGAACGGTGATACTGGCACCTTCATCCTCCACTGTGATGACGGCATTGTCGGCGTCGCTCTCAAGCCCAATTTTAGCGCGGCGTCCGTACTTCAGTGCATTGTCGATGAGGTTGGAAACAGCGCGACCAAGTGCAACAGGTCGCGCGGTGACGATCATCTTGTCGTCCGCTGGTAACAGCCCGGTTCCCCTGCGAGACATGAAAAGCGATTGACCGCCATGTACAGTGACCTGTTCAGCGCCTTGGAATTCGACCGGACTTCCCACGTCCTGGTAGTCGGCAACGATGGACTCGATCAAGGATGTTAGCGAAATACGGCGTGATGCTTCGGCATCAAGTTCTGCCTGCGTATATGTTAGGACGCTTTCAATGATCCCGATCATAGCGTCGATATCAGTTTCCAGTTTGGTGCGCAGTTCCTCATCAGGAATAAGCGCTGTACGCAATTTCAGCCGCGTTGCAGGCGTTCCCAGATCGTGGCTGACGCCAGATAGCACTGCAACACGCTGCGCAAGCCTATCGCGTTCGACAGCGATATAGCTGTTCACCGCAGATACGATGCCTCGTAATTCCTCAAGTCCATCAGTTTCGTAGGACGCCGGGCCGCCAATGCGGTTTCTATCAAGAAGGGTTTGCGCAAAATCTAGAAATTGAGCTGAACTGTTCATAACAATGGTAACCAGCATTCCCACTGCGACCAACGCGAGCCCCGCGGCTAGAAGTCGGTAATCTGTTGGTGCCGCCGAACAGTTCCATACATCTGATCCGTCGATCCTGATCCACGGCTTGTCTCCGGGCTTGGCGATAACGACAGGCTCGCTGCAGTAGGACGCGAGCAGTTCGGTGAGAGCACCGAGCGTTTCAGCGGGTGTTTGCCCTGGCCGCACTGAGACGCCCGCCAGTGGATATCGCAAGTCAGCGGACAGGATCGCAAGCGTCAGTGGCGATGTGACGCTTTCGAAACTTTGATCGGCCCGGATCGATAGGTTGGTCAAAAGTGCAGGCCGCGGAGCGCCAGAAATGGTTTCGAACTGACCTTGTTCCGCCAGTTCCCTGTCCTTGGCGCTCAATATGGTAAATTCCACGCCCGGCGGAGACCCACCGCCACTGCGCAGGCTGTCATAAAGAACGGCGCCGGTGAATCTTGCGTGGTCGAGATGTGCCGACCAGCGTGCATTTGACCCGGACCATATTGCAGAAGCGACAAGTCCAAGCAGGAATGCCACCAAAACCAAAGCGACGCCCCCAACGCGCAGACTGCGCATCAGTCTTCCTCTGTCACGACGTCAACCGCAAGTACGTATCCGACCCCGCGTTCGGTGCGCAGCATGTCGGGGTTCTTAGGATCTTTTTCGATCTTTGCGCGTAAGCGGCCGACCAGAACATCAATCGCGCGCCCCTGAGCGTCTGTAGCAGTTTCGCCTTCACCCGTTACATCCAGAGCCTCAGCGATTTCTTGTCGGGTCAGAGGTATGTGCGGGTTGGCCAGAAACGCTTGTAATAGAGTTGTCTCGCGGCGCGAAAGTGAAACCTGGTATCCAGCGGGTGACAAAACCTCTTCCTTTTTGGAGTCGTAGACCCAACCAGAAAAGCGGAAAGTCGACATGCGCCGCCGATGTGCCAAAGAAGATGTGCGACGCGCGCGCGCAAGTACGGCACGCACGCGCGCCAGCAAAAGTTCGGTGTTGAATGGTTTCGCAATATAGTCGTCTGCGCCGACAGCATAACCGGCCATGCGGTCGCTGTCTGCGGACAAGGCGGAAATCATGATAATCGGGACTGCCTGATCCGAGCGAAGACGCGAACAAATCTCGACACCGTTTTCATCGCCTAGCATCACGTCCAAGAGGATTAAGTCGATGCGACCTGTGGCCAAGTGTCGACGAACATCGGACTCACCCGTAGCCGGCAGTGCAATGCACCCATTCTGCTGGAGAAACTGTGTCAGCATCTGCCGCAGTTCATAGTCGTCATCGACAACGAGTATTCGAGGAATCGACATGGCAACCTCAAGCTGGCTTCGCCATTCATGTAGTGCTTTGTCACCGACGTATGTAACAATGTGCAACAAAAGCAATGGCCGCGTAACACTTGGTAACAGATCAGGTGGAAATCTGAACCTTGTATCGGAATAGCTGCATTGCAGCCGTTGCATGGCTGGCGATCGCGCGTCCACAAACGCTTCACTTGAACCGGATGTCATAAAAAGCCGGTTCTGAAACCCATTCGGGAGGAACCCAAGATGAAAAATTATGTGTTTGGCGCTGTATCCGCAGTTGCCCTCATGTCGGCCAACGTCGTTGTGGCTGAACCCAAAGCTGAAGTTCTGCACTGGTGGACTTCGGGCGGCGAAGCGCGTTCCGTAGCCGTGCTGCAGCAGGAATTCGCAGACAATGGCGGAACCTGGACCGACATGCCTGTTGCTGGTGGTGGCGGCGACGCTGCGATGAGCGCACTGCGTGCACGCGTTCTGGCGGGCAACGCGCCAACGGCCGTTCAGTTGAAAGGCCCTGCAATTCAGGAATGGTACGAAGAGGGTGTGCTTGCTGATATTTCGGCAGTCGCAGAAGCCGAAGGCTGGGCAGATGTGCTGCCTGCATCGATCGCGGGTCACATGCAGTGTGAAGGCAGCTGGTGTGCAGCACCTGTGAACGTCCACCGCGTAGACTGGATCTGGGCAAATGCGGATGTGCTCGAAGCCAACGGCATCGCAATGCCAACAACGTGGGACGAGTTCAACGCGGCAGCCGAAAAGCTGCAGGGCGCAGGTATCATCCCGCTCGCACATGGTGGTCAGGCATGGCAGGACGCAACTGTTTTTGAAGCCGTTGCCCTTGGCATTCTCGGCGCTGACGGTTTCCGCAAGGCCTTTGTCGAACTGGACGAAGCGACCCTTACATCGGACGCAATGAAGTCGGTCTTTGACCAGATGCGCACCCTGCGCGGGTTTGTTGACCCGAACTTCCCAGGTCGCGACTGGAACCTCGCAACCGCGATGGTCATGAACGGCGAAGCCGCTTTCCAGATCATGGGTGACTGGGCAAAGGGTGAATTCCTCGCCGCAGGCAAAGCGCCAGGTGAAGATTTCCTTTGTGCATCCGTTCCAGGTGAGGGCTTCCTCTACAACGTTGATAGCTTTGCAATGTTCGACGTTGACGGCGAAGACAACCAGGCAGGTCAGGCGCTTCTGGCCAAGCTGATTGTTGGTCAGAGCTTCCAGAAAGTGTTCAACCTGAACAAAGGCTCGATCCCTGCACGTGTAGACGTGGCTCTGGATGAATTTGACAGCTGTGCGCATCTCTCTGCTGAGGATATGGCTGCGTCTTCTGAAGGTGGTTCGCTTCTGCCAAGCTACGCACACGGTATGGCGCTGCGCGGCGCACAGTCCGGTGCGATCACCGACGTTGTGACCTCGCACTTCAACTCCGACATGTCGTCTGATGAAGCGGTCCAGCAGCTGGCGACAGCCATTGCAAACAGCCTCTAATACTTGAGCAACCTGCTGCCCGCACTCCGATACTGTTGTGCGGGCAGCTATACTGGAAGATCCCATGACAAAATGGCTTGAAGATCACCTGCCGAAGGTTGTCCTTGCGCCATCCTTTATCGCCGTTCTTATCTTTGTTTACGGCTTCATCGGATGGACCGCCTGGGTATCCCTGACACGGTCAAAACTGCTCCCGAAATATGATATTCACGGGTTCATCCAATACGAGCGACTGTTCGCCGCGCCCCGCTGGGATGTCGCCATGAACAACCTTTTCATATTCGGCGCGCTTTTCATTGTTATCTCGATGATCCTTGGGCTGCTTTTGGCGATCCTTCTGGACCAGAACATCCGGACCGAGGGCGCCATCCGTACTATCTATCTCTATCCAATGGCGCTTTCGATGATTGTGACCGGGACGGCTTGGAAGTGGATCCTTAATCCTGGCCTGGGTATCGAAGCCACGGTAAAGGGCTGGGGGTTCGAGAGTTTCACTTTCGATTGGCTGGTGAACCCGAACATGGCAATTTACACGATCGTGATTGCAGCCATCTGGCAAAGCTCTGGCTTCGTGATGGCGCTGTTTCTGGCCGGACTTCGTTCCGTCGATACCGAAATTATTCGCGCTGCGCAGGTCGATGGCATCCCGACATGGCGGGTATATACCGCGATCATCATCCCTTCGATGGCACCGATTTTTCTCTCGGCCTTCATCGTGTTGTCGCACCTTGCGATCAAAAGCTTTGACCTCGTTATCGCGCTTACGGGTGGCGGCCCCGGCTTCGCCTCAGATTTGCCCGCCACGTATATGTACGCGATGGCGTTTTCTCGTGGCGACATTGGTCAGGCAGCAAGTTCGGCGATGATCATGATGGCCGTCGTGTTCACCATCGTCGTGCCCTACCTGTATTCCGAACTGAGGGCGAAAAATGACTGATCTTGCAATGTCTACCGCGCGCGGCCAAAGCCGTATCGGCAAGGTCGCACTGCGATGGCTTCTCTACATAGCCCTTGGTCTGTTTGCGCTTTACTACCTGATGCCACTTTTCGTGATGATCACAACGTCACTGAAAAGTCTGGAAGAAATCCGGACTGGTGATCTAATTTCTTTGCCGCGTGAAGTCACTTTCGACGCTTGGAAAACTGCATGGGCCACGGCCTGTACAGGGATCCAGTGCGAGGGCGTACGTCCGTTCTTCTGGAATTCGGTCCTGATCGCAGTACCTGCCGTTATGATCTCGACGCTGATCGGAGCTTTGAACGGGTATGTGGTCGCGCAATGGCAATTCCGCGGCTCGAACCTTTTCTTTGCGGCATTGCTTTTCGGGTGCTTCATTCCGTTCCAGGTGGTATTGTTGCCCATGGCCCGCGTTCTAGGGCTGATGGGCGTGGCTGGAACGATCCCGGGACTAATTTTTGTCCACGTAATCTATGGCCTTGGGTTCACGACACTCTTCTTCCGTAACTACTACGTGTCGATCCCATCGGAATTAACCAAGGCTGCAAAGGTGGACGGTGCTGGGTTTTTCCGCATCTTTTGGTCGATCTTCCTGCCACTCTCCTTACCGATCATAGTTGTCACCGTGATTTGGCAGTTCACCCAGATTTGGAACGATTTCCTTTTCGGGGTCTCATTCAGCCAGGCTGGAACACAGCCGATTACGGTGGCGCTCAATAACATTGTCAATTCGACCACCGGTGTGAAGGAATACAACGTGGACATGGCCACCGCTATCATCGCGGCGCTGCCTACACTTCTCGTTTACGTCGTCGCCGGCAAATATTTCATCCGCGGCCTGACCGCCGGGTCAGTGAAAGGATAAACCCATGGCTCCCATTCTTGATATCAAGAACCTTTACAAGAACTACGGCCAAGTCGAGATCCTGAAGGATATCAATGTCTCAATCGACTCCGGTGATTTCCTTGTGCTGGTTGGGCCGTCTGGTTGCGGCAAATCTACGCTTTTGAACTGCATTGCAGGGTTGGAGCCGATCAGCGGCGGCAGCCTTCATATCGACGGGCAGAATATGACCGACGTCAGCCCTAAAGATCGCGATATCGCTATGGTGTTTCAGTCCTACGCACTTTATCCGACGATGAGTGTGGCCAAGAATATCACCTTTGGTATGAAGGTGCGCGGCGTCGATGCGGCAACGCAGGATTCCAAGCTGAAACAGGTCGCCCAGCAACTTCAGATCGAACAGCTTTTGTCACGTCGGCCAGGTCAGCTTTCGGGTGGACAACGGCAGCGCGTAGCCATGGGACGGGCGCTGGTGCGTGATCCAAAGCTCTTTCTCTTTGACGAACCGCTGTCGAACCTTGATGCCAAGCTCCGGGTTGAGATGCGCACAGAGATCAAGGAACTGCACCAGAGGCTTGGCGCGTCGATGGTTTATGTGACACACGATCAGATTGAGGCGATGACGCTTGCCACCAAGATTGTCGTCATGAAGGGCGGTGTGATCCAACAAATTGGCAGCCCGGCTGAGATTTACAACCGACCGGCGAACCTGTTCGTGGCGGATTTCATGGGCAACCCGGCCATGAACCTGATCCCCGCGAAGGCCAAAGCAAACGGCGAGGGCACGAAAATCGAGATTACTCGGAAGGACGGAGCGCCGATCATTTTGACAGATGCGAAGAATCGCAACCTACCTGAAGATGTGATCATTGGTGTGCGTCCGGAAGATATCGCAGAGCCTGATTTCCGGGCCAGCCAGGACGCGCAACAGGCCGAATGCAGGGTCGACATCGTTGAGCCTGCGGGTGCGGATACATTTGTGGTCATGCAGATGGGCGGAAAGCAGGTCACTGCTCGACTACATGCTGAAACCTCAGCGAAGCCAGGTCAGATGCAGCGTTTGGCGTTTGACCTTGGAAAAGTTTCTTACTTCGCACCAGACTCAGGGCAACGTTTGAACTAAGCAAGCGTTTTGTTATTAAAAATCGGCGGAACGAATACACATGTGCCGTTCGTTCCGCCGACATGGTGCTTGCTTGAGACATTGTAAGGCGATCTTGATGCCGGAGAATGCCTCAACGGCATCGTTTGGGAAGAAAGCTCGGGTATGGCTCACTGTACCGGCGATTTCAGTCGCGCTATCTGTTCTTTACGATGGAATGATCGGCAATAAGAAATATCCAGACGACTTAGCAAGAGGCTGGTGGAATTAACGCTGTACGCTGGAATTCTACAGTTTCTAGGGCTCTTCAGTAACCGGTTTCGTCTGAGTGGTGTTTAAAGTTCGCCAAGATGAACTCAGTAAAAAGCACGGATCGTATATATCGATCACGAGAAGCCAGTTTCGATGGCGAGTTGTCTATAATCTGCTCAATTTTCAACCGGTCGCTGCTTTTCCAATTCCATCCCAAGTCTTAGACCGCAGCCAACATTGTGTACAAATTCGCAGTACGTATGCATCCCGGGCATGAGCGAATTACTCTCCATAGTGGTGGTGGAATCCGACCGGGATCGTGCCCTGCAGATCGTGGATAGCTTGCGTAAGGCGGGTGAGATCGAGATCTACGTGATCGGCACGACCACTAGTTTGTCACGGGAAGTACAAAAGCGTCAGCCTGATGTTGTCCTCATCGATATTGAAAATCCATCACGGGACACATTAGAGGAGCTTGCGCTTGCCTCTGGGCCGTTGGAGCGTCCGGTTGCGATGTTTGTTGATCAATCTGACGATGGACTTTCGGCTGCTGCGATCGAAGCTGGCGTTTCGGCGTATGTTGTCGATGGATTACAACCTGGTCGCTTGAAGCCCATCCTTGATGCGGCAATAGCCCGCTTCAAGATGTTCGAGCGGATGCGCAAAGAGCTTGCGGCAACCAAGCAGGCTCTTGAAGAGCGTAAGGTTATTGACCGAGCAAAGGGCATGCTCATGAAGGCGAAAGGCCTCAGCGAGAATGAGGCCTATGATATCCTTCGAAAGACTGCCATGGGCCAGAACAAGAGGGTCGCGGATGTCGCAGATGCTCTCGTGACAGCTGCTGGACTTCTTTCATGAAGGGAGCGCCTCTTAAAATAGGTTTCATCCCTCTGGTTGATGCGGCGCCTTTAATTATTGCCCGTGAGTTAGGTTTTGCTGAGGAAGAGGGCATCGATCTCGAGCTCAAACGTTCTGCGTCTTGGTCTGCGCTTAGGGATCTTCTGTATGTTGGGCAGGTAGATGCGGCTCATATGCTTGCACCTGTGCCCGTGGCTGGGGCTCTTGGGTTGGGGGGGGCAGGTGTGCCTCTATCCGTCATTTCTGTCCTCTCCATTAATGGGAACGTGATCGGGCTTGGCCAAGAGCTGGCGTACGAATTGCGAAACAAGGGGCACAACTTCAGTTTCTTGAATGCCAAAGAGGCTGGGAAAGCGTTGATCGGCTCGATCAATGATGAGTTTCGTATCGGTGTACCGTTTCCATTCTCGATGCATGCCGAGTTGATCTATTATTGGCTGAGCGAGATGGGTCTTCCGGCACCATTGGGTGTGAGCGTTCGAACCATTCCTCCCTCAGTTATGGTCGATGCGTTAAAGGCAGGAGAGATTGATGCGTTTTGCGTTGGCGAGCCATGGGGATCGTTGTCCGTGGAAAACAATGTCGGAACGTTGTTGCTGCCGACTTGTGCGATTTGGAAGTCTGCTCCGGAAAAGGTATTGGCAACCCGAACTGCGTGGGCGGAAAGTGAGCCGGTTCTCAGGGACCGACTGATCCGTGCAGTCTGGAGGGCGGCGAGGTGGCTTTCTGACCCGAGCGCGCACAGCCTTGCCACAGAAGTCCTGAGCCGTAATGAGTATTTGAATGTGCCTGCCGAACTTATTGGCCGCGCTCTGTCTGGGAACATGGTGATTTCAGCAAAGGGCGAAGAACGGAAAATTCCAGGTTTTGTCCGCTTTTATGAGGGTGCCGCAACATTCCCGTGGAAATCGCAGGCAGAATGGATTGGGGACCGACTAGCGTCTCGCAACGGACTGGATCGCGCCAAGGGGCGTGAGGCTGCAGCGAGAACTTTCCGTAGCGATTTTTATCGTGCAGCACTTGGTGGAACGTCTGCAGTGTTGCCCGGCGCGTCGTCGAAGTTGGAAGGGGCCTTGTCTCAGCCAGCAGTCGTTACTGCTGCACAAGGTCAATTAGAGCTCGAGGCTGATTCCTTTTTTGATGGCCAGATTTTTGAGCCATCGCGAACATAGCGTCCAAAATTTAGGCGTATTCAGTTGAGAAAATGCGGCGGCGCAGCAAAACTAGATAAGAACGAGACTTTAGGGCTTTTCGATGTTGGTGCCTTAGGCTTAACGTCTAGCTCAGCTAGCAACGACGCTCGCTAAAGCACCCCTCCCAATGTCTGGGATATCCGAGAGCAAAGTCGCTCGACCCTTCGCGTTAACGCGAAGTGCGTCAGCGGCTTTTTGTTGTTTTGGCCCTCCAGGTTTCCTCCCTCGACGGGCCGCCAAAACTAAGGATCGTAGGATGAAGACCTTACTTATTTCGCTTGCAGCTTCGGCTGCAATACTTTCCCCGGCTTTTGCGCAGTCCCTCGAGAAGGACGAGCTGACATTCGGCTTTATTAAGCTCACAGATATGGCGCCGCTCGCGGTCGCCTATGAACAAGGCTATTTTTTCGACGAGGGTCTGTTTGTAACGCTTGAGGCGCAGGCCAACTGGAAAGTGCTTCTTGACGGGGTCATAGATGGCCAGCTCGACGGAGCGCACATGCTTGCAGGTCAACCACTTGCTGCGACAATCGGATACGGGACCGAGGCCCATATCGTGACGCCTTTCTCAATGGATTTGAACGGCAACGGTATCACGGTGTCGAATGAGGTTTGGGAAATGATGCGCCCGCATATTCCTTCGATGGACGACGGCCGTCCGGTCCATCCAATTAGTGCTTCCGCGCTGAAGCCTGTGATTGAAGAGTTCAATTCAAATGGAGAGCCTTTCAACATGGGGATGGTCTTTCCCGTTTCCACGCACAATTACGAATTGCGTTACTGGCTAGCCGCGGGCGGTATCAACCCCGGTTTTTACAGCCCAGAAAATGTAACCGGACAGATTTCTGCTGAAGCTTTCTTGTCGGTTACACCTCCGCCGCAGATGCCAGCTACACTCGAAGCCGGCACGATCCACGGTTATTGTGTAGGTGAGCCTTGGAACCAGCAGGCTGTCTTTAAAGGCATCGGTGTGCCGGTAATCACCGACTACCAGCTTTGGAAGAACAACCCCGAGAAGGTATTCGGCATCACCGCTGAGTTTGCTGAAGAGAACCCCAACACGACGAAAGCGATCGTCCGTGCGTTGATCCGTGCAGCGATGTGGCTTGATGAGAATGACAATGCAAATCGTCCTGAAGCCGTCGAGATCCTTTCACGCCCAGAATATGTTGGTGCGGATTACGATGTGATTGCCAACTCGATGACTGGGTTCTTTGAATTTGAGAAAGGTGACAAGCGTGACATCCCCGATTTCAATGTGTTCTTCCGCTACAACGCCACATATCCCTATTATTCAGATGCGGTTTGGTACCTGACACAGATGCGTCGCTGGGGTCAGATTGCCGAGAGCAAAAGTGATAGCTGGTATGACGAAGTTGCGCGCTCGGTTTACCGTCCGGACATTTATCTCGAAGCGGCACGCAGCCTTGTAGATGATGGTCTCGCCATTGAGGCGGACTTCCCTTGGGATAGCGACGGGTACAAAGCCCCAACGCCCGCCGAGGATGTCATTGACGGCATTGCCTATGACGGCCGCGCACCCAACGCATACCTGTCCAGCCTGATCATTGGTTTAAAAGAAGGTCAGATTGTCGTCGGCGATCAGATCGTTAACTGATCGAGCGCTTCGGGTGGGCATAATTGCCCACCCAATCCCAAATAATTACTCCCTTGTTTCTCTTGCCAAAGGGCCAGCCTTGTTATGACTGCAATCGATCCCGATAGTTTGACCGCCGATGAGGCTCGCGACGCCCGCCGCGCCCGTCTGTTCAGCCGCATCACAACCGCCGACAAATGGCTTCAAGTTCTGGGACTTAGCTGGATCACACCTGTTTTGCGCGCCGCCGCAGGGGACAATCCAAAGGGTCAACTAACTGAGATCTGGCGTCTTCTTGGTGTCCCTGTGCTTGCAATTGGCTTGTTTCTGTTTGCTTGGGCAAGTCTTGCACCGCAGGTCCAAACATCGTTGGGTGCCATACCTGGCCCGTCAGAGGTTTGGACCGAGGCTGTTAATCTGCATAAGGATGCGCAGAATAAGGCCGCATCTGAGGCGCGGTTTCAGGAACGTGTCGATCAACGTAACGCACGTCTCATCGAGCAAGGTCGCGCAGATGAGGTTAAAGACATCGCCTACACCGGCGCACCCAGCTACTATGACCAGATTGCTACCTCGATCGGAACGGTCTTTTTTGGCTTCCTAATTGCGAGCCTTATCGCCATTCCCTTGGGTATCGCCGCCGGGCTTTCGCCCTATGCCAATGCAGCGTTGAACCCGCTAATTCAGATCTTCAAGCCGGTTTCGCCACTAGCATGGTTGCCGATTGTGACCATGGTGGTCTCAGCAGTTTACGTCACCAATGACGGTCTTTTCGCTAAGTCCTTTCTGGTGTCCGCGATCACAGTGACGCTTTGTTCGCTCTGGCCGACGTTGATCAACACCGCACTCGGTGTCGGCAGCATCGACAAAGACCTCGTGTCGGTCTCCAAGGTGCTCAAAATGAACACCTACACCAAGATCACCAAGCTGGTCTTGCCCTCGGCTTTGCCGCTCATCTTCACGGGGCTGCGTTTAAGCCTTGGCGTCGGATGGATGGTGCTGATTGCCGCCGAAATGCTGGCCCAGAACCCAGGTCTTGGCAAATTCGTCTGGGACGAGTTTCAGAATGGTTCAAGCCAGTCGCTCGCGAAAATCATCGTCGCAGTTCTGACGATCGGCATCATTGGGTTTCTTTTGGACCGTGTGATGTACGCACTCCAGTCTCTCTTCACCTTCACGAATAATCGGTGATCGATATGGGCATTCTTGAATTCACAAATGTCTCAAAAAGTTTCACCAGCGGAAGTACGGTCAGCCATGTTCTCAACGAGATCAATTTAAAAGTCACGGAAGGCGAGTTCCTTGTCCTGCTTGGCTTTTCGGGGACTGGGAAAACCACGCTGATTAATCTTATGGCGGGGCTTGATACACCTACGACAGGCAGCGTCCATTTTAAAGATGCGCCTATCGCAGGGCCGGGACCAGAGCGCGGTGTCATCTTCCAGAGCTACTCGCTGATGCCGTGGCTGACAGTGACTGGAAACGTGCGACTGGCCGTGGATACCGTGTTCCCGAAGCTGTCCTCGGCAGAGAAGGCCGAAAAGGTCGCGTATTACGTCAAGATGGTGGGCCTAAGTCACGCTGCTTCGCGCCGTCCAGCAGAATTGTCTGGTGGTATGCGCCAGCGGGTGAACGTCGCACGGGCCTTGGCGATGAATCCTGAGGTTTTGCTGCTTGATGAACCTCTGTCAGCGCTTGATGCACTGACCCGGGCTAATCTTGCCGATGAAATCGAGGCTATTTGGCAGACAGAAAAAAAGACCTGCGTTCTAATTACTAACGACGTGGATGAGGCGGTGGTGCTTGCTGACAGAATTATCGCGCTCAACCCCGATGGCACGCTCGGCAGAGAATTTAAAGTTACGATTCCGCGTCCGCGCGAACGTACGGAAATGAACCATCATGAAGAGTTTAAGAAGCTGCGTGCTGATGTCACCAAATACTTGATGGATGTCGGTATCGAAGCGAAAGCCGAAGGCAGCAAGACCCTGCCCAATGTTACTCCAATCCATGGCCCGCCGAGTGCAGTGCAGAAGGCTCAAGAGGGGATGATTGAAAGTCGCTTCCTTGATTTCAGCCAGCTGCATAAGGTTTATCCGACCCCAAAAGGTCCGCTGACGGTCGTTGAGAACTTTGACCTCAAAATCAATAAGGGCGAGTTCATCTCGTTGATCGGCCATTCTGGCTGCGGCAAGTCTACTGTGCTGACGATGGCCGCGGGACTCAATGAAATCTCAAAAGGGGCGATCAAGCTCGATGGACGCCACGTAGAAGGCGCCGATCCTGAACGCGCAGTCGTGTTTCAATCACCGTCACTCTTCCCTTGGTTGTCAGCTAAAGAAAATGTCAGCGTCGGCGTCGATCGGGTGTATCCGCAAGCTAGCCGCGCTGAACGCCAGGACGTAGTGGAATACTACCTTGAACGCGTAGGCCTCGCCGATGCGATGAATAAATCCGCCGCTGAATTATCCAATGGGATGAAACAACGGGTTGGCATCGCCCGGGCCTTTGCTTTGTCGCCCAAACTCCTACTGCTCGATGAACCCTTCGGAATGCTCGACAGTCTGACCCGTTGGGAGCTGCAAGAAGTCCTGATGGAAGTTTGGTCGCGTACGAAGGTTACCGCAATTTGCGTCACTCATGATGTGGACGAGGCGATCCTGCTTGCCGATCGGGTGGTTATGATGACCAACGGTCCGCAGGCCACGATTGGCAAGATTACAGATGTGAATCTGCCACGTCCGCGCACGCGCAAGGCGCTGCTCGAGCACCCAGACTACTACAGCTATCGTCAGGACGTGCTCGATTTCCTCGAAGAGTACGAGCATGGCGCCAAACCCAAGACAAAGGCCCCCACGCCATCGGCTGTTGCGGCGGAGTGAAAGTAATGACTGAGAAACTCGTTATCATTGGGGCTGGCATGGCTTCAGGTCGGTTGATTGAGCACCTCGTGGCGGCAGAGCCTGATGCTTACGATATTACACTCTTCAATGCTGAGCCGCGCGGCAACTACAATCGTATTATGCTGTCTCCTGTTCTGGCAGGTGACCAGACCTATGAAGACATCGTCACGCATGATGATGATTTCTATGCGTCACACAACGTGACGTGCCGCTTTGGCGAGAGGGTAACGGCGATTGATTTAGCGACTAAAACTGTCACTGGATCAGACGGCCTGCCTCTAGCTTACGACAAACTGGTCTTTGGAACGGGATCTGATCCGTTCATGATTCCGTTGCCCGGCCATGACCTGGATGGCGTTATTGCCTATCGCGACCTCGAAGATACGCAGCGGATGATGGAGCTGCAGCCCAGGCAGAAGGTGGTTGTAATTGGCGGCGGCCTGCTGGGACTTGAAGCAGCCGCTGGCATGGCAGCACGCGGCGTCGAGGTGACGGTTGTTCACATCATGGGTCACTTGATGGAGCGACAGTTGGATGAGGCCGCCGGATATCTTCTGAAGAAGTCTTTGGAGGAAAAGGGGGTCACGGTACTGACGTCAGCGAATTCCCAAAAGATCGTTGGATCAAATGGAAAAGTTGCTGGTCTTATACTTGAAGATGGCACCGAGTTGCCATGCGATCTGCTTGTTATGGCAGTTGGCATTCGTCCCTCTGTTGCATTGGCGAAGGAGGCTGGTCTTGCGGTTGGTCGCGGCATCCATGTCGATGACCAAATGCAAACCAGCATCAAAGATGTCTTTGCAGTAGGCGAATGTGTCGAGCACAACGGAGCGCTCTTTGGGCTCGTCGCGCCTTTGTATGATCAGGCCAAAGTGCTTGCCAAAACGCTTCTCGGTGAGGAGGCAGCATTCAAACAAAAGCCTTTGTCGACGAAGCTGAAGGTCACTGGTTGTGATTTGTTTAGTGCGGGCGACTTCGCTGAGGGTGAAGGGCGCGAGGACATAGTCTACAGGGATCCCGCACGTGGCGTTTACAAGCGCCTTGTCCTGGAAAACGACAAACTGATCGGCGCGGTGTTCTATGGTGATACGGCGGACAGCAACTGGTTCTTTGGACTGATCCAGTCAGGCGAAGATGTATCAGGCATGCGTGACACGCTTATCTTTGGGCCTGCCTACCAGGGAGGGACCCCATCGGACCCGCTCTCAGCCGTTGCAGCCTTGCCGCTTGATGCGGAAATCTGTGGCTGTAACGGCGTCTGCAAAGGAACCATCGTCAAAGCGATCGAAGGTGGGGCGACTGATCTTGGGGCTATCAAGGCCACCACGAAAGCCAGTGCGTCCTGCGGAACCTGTACCGGACTGGTAGAGCAGGTGCTGGGTGCAACTTTGGGGGACGACTATGCCACGCCAGCGGCACAGCCGATCTGTGGCTGTTGTGATCTGACTCACGAAGATGTGCGGCGGCTGATCAAGTCCAAAGAGCTGAAATCGCAACCAGCAGTGTGGCAGGAATTGGGTTGGAAAACATCGAACGGCTGCCATGTGTGTCGCCCCGCAGTTAATTTTTATCTGCTGGCTGACTGGCCGACCGAGTATCAGGACGATCCTCAGTCGCGTTTCGTCAATGAGCGCAAGCACGCAAATATTCAAAAAGACGGCACATTTTCTGTTGTGCCACGTATGTGGGGTGGAATTACGAACCCAATAGAGTTGCGCGCGATTGCCGATGCGGCAGATAAATACAACGTGCCCACCGTGAAAGTGACAGGAGGGCAAAGGATTGACCTTTTAGGCGTGAAAGGCGCTGACCTACCGCATATCTGGGCTGATCTGAACAAAGCTGGTCTGGTTTCCGGTCACGCCTATTCGAAGGGCTTGCGCACTGTGAAAACCTGTGTTGGAACAGACCACTGTCGGTTTGGAACACAGGATTCAACCGGATTGGGCATCAAGCTGGAGCAGATCCTCTGGGGCTCGTGGACGCCGCATAAGGTCAAGCTGGCAGTGTCGGGTTGTCCCCGGAATTGTGCTGAGGCGACCTGCAAGGATATTGGCATCATTTGTGTGGATTCCGGTTATCAGGTCGGGGTGGCTGGCGCTGCAGGTATGGACGTGAAGGAAACCGAGCGCCTCGCTGATGTTTCCACTGAACAAGAGGTCATCGACCTTACTGTCGCCTTCATCCAGCTTTATCGGGAGAATGCCAAGTATTTAGACCGTGCCTACAAATGGGTCGCCAAGGTTGGCCTCGATTGGGTCCGGGAACGTGTTGTTCATGACCTTGCTGAACGGGCACGCCTCATCGAAGCGTTTGAACTGAGCCAAAGTGTGTATCGAAAAGATCCTTGGGCGGAGCAGGCGACTGAGAAAGCAAAGAATTTTGCGCCACTGGCGGATCTGACATTGGAGGCCGCCGAATGAGCTGGATTGATATTGGAGATGTTACAGACATTCCTCTGCGCGGAGCGCGCCTGCTGAAGACCCATCTGGGTTGCATTGCAGTATTTCGGACGGCCGAGACAGAAGTGTATGCTGCGTCGAATACGTGTCCCCACAAGGGTGGGCCATTATCCGAAGGGATTGTGCATGGGCAAAGCGTAACATGCCCGCTGCACAACTGGGTGTTTGATCTCAATACCGGGCAAGCGCAGGGCGCAGACGATGGCGAGATTACAACTTACCCCGTGCGTCTTGAAGGAACACGTATCCTGATCGACGCGGCGTCCGTCACAAGGTTGAGCGCTGCCTGATGGACGGAGCACGTGGCCATGAGACCCGCTCGACCTGCCCATATTGTGGTGTCGGTTGCGGTATTCTTTTGCAGCCTGATGGAGCTGGAGGCCTTGCGGTACGGGGCGATCCGGATCATCCGGCCAACAAGGGCAAGCTTTGCTCTAAAGGTAGCGCTCTGGGTGAGACCGTCGGCCTGGGCGAGCGGTTGCTTACTCCGCAAATCAATGGTGAGGCGGCAAACTGGGATACAGCCCTTGATCTGGTGGCGGATCGCTTCAAAGCAACGATCGCCAAATATGGGCCGGACAGTGTGGCTTTCTACGTGTCTGGGCAGCTCCTGACCGAGGATTACTATGTCGCCAACAAGCTGATGAAAGGCTTCATCGGCTCAGCCAATATCGACACCAACTCGCGCTTATGCATGGCCTCAACTGTCGCGGGTCAAAAGAGAGCTTTTGGTACAGACACCGTGCCTGGAACCTACGAGGATTTGGATGAAGCGGATCTGGTTGTTCTGACGGGTTCAAATTTGGCCTGGTGCCATCCGGTCCTCTACCAGCGAGTAATGGAAGCGCGAAAGAACCGTGGTACAAAAATCATTGTCATTGACCCTCGTAGCACTGCAACCTGTGATCAGGCAGACCTACACCTTGCGCTTGCGCCGGGTAGCGATGTCGCGCTTTTCAATCATCTGCTGACACAGATCGAAGACAAGGGGGCTCTGAACCCTGCATCCTTGGCACATGTTACAGGGCTTGAGGCCAGCTTGCGCACAGCCAGAGCCGATGATGTTCATAAGACGGATCTTGACGCGTCTGAATTAGCAGAATTTTGCGAGATGTGGATTGGGACGGAACGCGTTGTAACGATCTTCAGCCAAGGTGTGAACCAATCTTCCTCTGGCGTCGACAAGGTCAACGCAATTCTCAATTGCCACCTTGCAACTGGACGGATTGGAATTCCTGGTTGCGGGCCTTTCTCTGTCACTGGACAGCCCAACGCCATGGGAGGACGTGAAGTCGGTGGGCTGGCCAACATGCTGGCCTGCCATCTTGACCTTGAGAATGCCGAGCACCGTGCAGCTGTACGCGAGTTTTGGCAGTGTGGACCATTGCCCGACGCGCCGGGTCTGAAAGCTGTTGATATGTTCAACGCAGTTGGAGACGGTCGGATCAAGGCACTGTGGATTATCCATACTAACCCGGCAGTATCTATGCCGGAAGCAAACAAAGTGCGGAAAGCCATTGATGCCTGTGATTTCGTGGTCGTGAGTGACATCACCGCTCAGACCGATACAGCACGGCTTTCTGATGTCCTTCTGCCGGCCACGGCTTGGAGTGAGAAGGGTGGTACAGTCACAAATTCTGACCGGACCATCAGCCGACAGCGTGCTGTGTTTGCTGCGCCTGGCCAGTCCAAGGATGACTGGCTTATTTTGGCCGAGGTTGGGAGGCGGATGGGGTGGCCTGACGCCTTTGACTATGAAAACCCAGCGGAAATCTTCCGTGAACACGCAACCCTCTCTGGGATTGCTGCCAACTTCGGAAAGGATTTCGACATCTCTGGTTTGTCGGACATTTCTAATCCCGACTATGATCTGCTCGCACCTACGAGATGGCCCATCAGCCAAACGCGCAAAGGAGGGCGCTTCTTTGCGGATGGGGCATACTTTCATGCGGACGGCAAAGCGAAAATGTTGCCTGTGCTAGCGCGGTCCCCAATTGAAGAAACCGGAAATGAATATCCCTTTCGCCTGAACACCGGGCGTATCCGTGACCAGTGGCATACCATGACGCGGACTGCACTTTCACCCAAGCTTTCGGAACATCTTGCAGAACCTTTTGTAGATATGCATCCGCAGGACGCAAAGACACTCGGGATCGTGCCTTCTGATCTTGTGCAACTCTCTAATAAAAACGGCGTGGCAATCCTGCGGGCTCGGATCACCAGTGCGCAGAGACGTGGTGAACTGTTTGCTCCGATCCATTGGACTGGTGAGACAGCACCCAGCGCCCGAATTGATGCGCTTGTCACATCACATTTTGATCCGATTTCGGGACAGCCAGAAAGCAAAGCTGCAGTGGTGGCTGCCGCGCCATTCAAGGCTCGTTGGTTTGCTTTTGCGGTTTCCATAAAACCAATATCGCCCAACGCCACATATTGGGCTCGTGCCCGAACCAAAGCTGGGTGGCGTGTCGAGCTTGCCGGAGAAAAGCCTGTATCGGATTGGGAAGTCGAAGCGCGTCGGCTCTTTGATATCTCCGATACGCCGGTTCAGATCATGCAAGACCTGTCTCGTGGTGAAACAAGATTGGCCTTTTCTGAGAATGGTCGTTTGACCGCTGCCCTTTTCGTTTCGAGGCATCCTGTTGCAGTTATGCGCGACTACATAGCGACCCAACCCGGGCAAGTGGGAGACATGGTTCTGGCGGGGATCGGCGCGATAGATCAGCCCAACCCCGGTCCGACGGTGTGTTCCTGCTTTGGGATAGGCGTAAATAGTATTCTTGATACAATTCAAACGCGTGGTCTTATGAGCGTCGAGGCGATCGGCGACGCTTTGGGGGCTGGCACCAACTGCGGTGCTTGCAAACCTGAATTGAATGCGCTGTTGAAAAGGTGCAGCCCGATCGAGCTCGCGACATGAGACTCGCCACACATGTGCGCACACTTGGATGCGGCCAAGGTCGGGCACGTAGCCTGACTAAGGCTGAAGCTGCCGATGCGATGGCCCATATGTTGGATGATGACGCAGATCCACATGCGGTCGGAGCACTCTTGATGTTGTTGCGCATGAAGGGGGAAGTCGCAGAGGAAATTTCTGGCTTTGTAGAAGTAATTCAGGGGAGCTTTTCGCAGTTACCCCCTGTGGATCTTGACTGGCCCTCTTATTCATCTGGACGCACCAGGGGTTTGCCTTGGTTTCTTCTATCCGCACGTCTTGTGGCCGAGGCGGGATACCGGGTCTGTCTGCATGGTTGGAATGGCGCGGACATGACTGTGCGCGACGGGCTCAAATCAGCAGGCATCAAATGCGCGCGTACCTTTCATGATACTGACTTGGCGCTACGATCGAATGGCATCGTATACCTGCCGCTCGAATTACTGTCGCCACGTCTTAAGCAGCTTCTCGATCTGCGTTCAGTATTGGGCCTTCGTTCTTGCCTGAACACGGTTGCGCGCATGCTTAACCCTCCTCAAGCAAGGGCTTCGGTGCAGGGCGTGTTCCACCCCTCCTACCGTAGCTTGCAATCGGATGCAGCAGCCTTGCTGGGTTGGACCTCCCTTACTGTCATCAAAGGCGGCGGAGGTGAGTTCGAGCGCCACCCTCGGAAAGCTCTTCAAGCCGTTGGTCTGCGTGAAGGACAGGCTTGGGAGGAGAGATTCAACCAAAAGGTCGATATAACGGCTAGGTTAGCGGAGGGCGTTCAACCGCAGTCAAGCTTAGCGACAATTTGGAATGGCATCACCCGCGACCCGTTCGCAGAGGCGACCATACTGGGGACAGCGTCTTTAGCATTGGACACTCTTGGCGTTTCCAACAGCGCAGCATACGCCGCGGAACTTTGGGCGAAACGGGACCGGGCCTTTGCCGTATGAAGAGGGTTTGAAATGAAAAGCTTTCCAATGTTCATCAAGACGACCGGCCGGAAAGTGGTCATTGTTGGCGGGGGAGAACCAGCTGCCCAGAAGTTGAGGTTGATCCTAAAGACAGATGCCAAGGTGATTGTTGCAGCGCCAGTTCTGGACCCCGAGATTGCCGAACTTGTACGTTTGGGGCGTGTCGAATGGTACAAAAATCAGATTACCGCTGATTTTTTTGGTACGGCTGCTTTTGCCTTTATAGCATCAGGTTGTCCTGGCTTTGACGCATCGATCCACGCCATCGCCAAGTCAGCCAGGTGTGCGGTCAATGTCGTGGATCAACCCGATCTATGTGATCTTACCACGCCGTCCATCCTAGACCGTGATCCTGTGGTGGTTGCGATCGGGACCGAAGGCACTGCGCCGGTCCTTGCCCGCCAAATCAAAACCAAACTGGAAGAAGGCCTGCCGCAAAATCTGGGTGGCTTAGCAGCATTAGGCGGACGTTTACGCAGCGCGGTGGCAGAACGTGTTCCCCGTTCGAGACGACGAGAGTTCTGGCGTTGGGTTTTTACCGATACACCACGCAGAAATTGGGACAGAGGCCGCGAACGGGTTACGGCACAAATTATAAAAGAAGCAATTGCAACAGGTGGCGCTCCAACTCAGCAGACCGAAGGGCATATTTCGTTGGTCGGGGCGGGGCCGGGGGCTAAGGATCTGCTCACGCTTCGCGCGGTGCAGCGTTTGCAGGAGGCAGACATCATCTTTTATGACCGCTTGGTTGAAAGCGAAGTCTTAGAACTCGCGCGTCGGGATGCCGAGCGGGTTTTTGTCGGGAAAGTTGTAGGCGCAAACGCTTGGCCGCAAGATAGGATCAACGCTTTGATCATTTCTGAGGCGCGTAAGGGGCGCCGCGTTGTACGCCTAAAGTCTGGAGATCCGGGCATATTTGGTCGCGCTGGTGAGGAGCTGCGTGCCGCAGAGCTAGCCGGTATTGAATGTGAAGTCGTTCCTGGCGTCACGGCCGCCTGTGCGGCCTCTGCAAGTATCGGAATGAGCCTAACAGAACGGGGTGTTACCAACGCTCTGGTTCTTGGCACTGGCGCTGTCGCTGAAACAGGCGACGTGTCCGAAGTGGTTTCGTACGCAAAGCCTGGTGCTAGCCTTTGTATCTACATGGGGTGTCGAGTTGCCGAGACCTTGCAGGCGCAACTTATCCAAAAAGGGATGCCACATCAGGCTAAGGTTCACGTTGTGATTGATGCGACCAGAAAAACGGAACGAAAGCTGGCGGTTCCGCTGTCAGGTCTCGCAGAAACACTCAAGATTGAGGACATACGGGGTCAAGCACTCTTAATGCTAACCTGGCCCCTCGGCGTAACATCTGAACAAAGCCAATCGTCTAACTTAGAGCAGATAAAGCCGAAGGGGGCTATTCCTCCTGGGCCTTGGTATCAAACGCGGCAAGCGGTTTAAGGGTACTTTATTGGTCAGAGTGAAACCGCGTTTCGAGGGGCGCGTCAGAACATGAATGGCTTGCGCGTTTGAAATTCGTCGCCTACCCGGGCTTCTATAGATAAATTTTGCTATGAAAGCAGAGATTGTCACGGGAACATGCGACCATGACACGGATCAACATGGAACAATTGCGGACCTTCTTGGCGGTGGTCCGACATGGCGGCGTTCGAAAGGCCGCGGTGGTTCTTAATCTGACACAGCCGGCTGCGACGGCCCGGATCAAAAACCTTGAAGACACGCTTGGGTGCGAATTGTTCGATCGACAGGCAGGCGGCATGCGTCTGACCAAACGTGGCGAACTTCTAATAGCGCATGCAGAAAAGTTTGAACATCTGACCGAACTGGTCGAACGTGATGTTGTCGATCCTGACGGCGTTGAAGGTCGCTTGCGGCTTGGTGTATCCGATACCATTGCCCAGTGCTGGCTACCGGATCTGGTGGCGCGACTACACGCCCAATATCCTAGGCTTGAGATCGAACTGAACGTAGATATCTCTTTACAGCTTCGCGAGAGCTTAATGAACCGCGAGATTGATCTTGCAATCCTTCTGGGACCTATCTCGGAGCACAAGGTCAACAATATCGAACTGCCGGGCTTCGATCTGGCTTGGTATGCAGCAGTATCGCGGGCGGAACATGCTACTACAGTTGATCTGCAACGTCCGGTTTTGACTTATGCCCGCAATACGCGGCCCTATCGCGAGTTGAAAGAAATGCTGTTTGAGCGGGTCGGACCAGACGTTTCAATTTTTACATCCTCGTCCTTGTCTGCTTGTTTTCGCTTGATCGAGGCGGATCTTGGCATAGCTGTTTTGCCGAGGGCGCTTGGACAAGAATATGTTGCCGCTGAGCGCATTGCTGAGTTCGATCCGGGTTGGGTGCCCGCACCATTGCAATTTACTGCATCCTATCTGGGTGAGCCTAAGAGCCACCTCATAGAGACTGCCGCAAAAATGGCGTTGGAAGTGGCTATCGAATACCCAAGCTATAAAAAATAATAATCAATATCGACAAAAATATTCGATTTGATTTTATACTCTGACCTTGTGACCTTCGCCGCAATCGAATGGAGGGCGCGTGGGCGATTCTTACGAACTATTGAAATCCCGTGCTTTGCCGGATCAGCGTGCTGCAATCCGCGCAGGGGACTATTGCTCGCACACTGCAGGGTTGGGCCAAGGGTACTTGCAAGCAAATCTGGCGATTATGCCAGAGACCCATGCTCTTGATTTTATGCGCTTCTGCCAGCGGAACCCGAAACCGTGCCCTTTAACTGGCGTCAGTGATACGGGCAATCCAATGATGACCACCTTAGGCAGAGATATCGATATTCGAACTGATGTGCCTGCCTATAATATCTACCGCAACGGAAAGTTGGCCGGCTCCGCCAACGACATAAGCGATATTTGGCGAGATGATCTGGTCGCTTTCGCGCTTGGATGTTCCTTCACCTTCGAACACGCGCTGATGCGGGCTGGGCATCGGGTTTGGCATGTCGAAAACAATTCGACGGTGCCCATGTTCCGTTCAAATATTGATACGGTCCCTGCCGGGCCATTTTCGGGCAAAATGGTTGTATCAATGCGCTCCATGCCAGAGGAACGCGTCGCGGAAGTCATCGAGATCTCGCGGCGCTTCCCGCTCGCTCATGGCGGGCCGGTCTATTGGGGCGACCCTGCGGAGATTGGAATATCTGATATATCTGCACCGGAGTGGGGTGACCCGGCACCTGTTGGTCCGGGCGAAGTGTCTATGTTCTGGGCCTGCGGCGTGACCCCGCAAGTCGCGCTCGAAGCCGCGCGTATGCCGCTTTGTATTACGCATAAACCCGGTCACATGCTGATTACCGACGTGGCCGAGGACGCCGAAGTCCCGGTCCTCAGATTCAATTGAAAAACCACAATTCCAACAAGGAGAACCAAATGAAACGTATCGCAACCATTATTGCTGCCACGACAGCCATTGCGGCTCCGGCCATGGCCGAAGATCTGTCGGTTGTTGGCAGTTGGTCCGGCCTGCCTTTGCACAAGCAGTATGAAGCGCCGTTTTGGGGCGAGACACTCCCAGCCGCGTCGGGTGGAGATATCAACGTCAGCCTGACCACGCACAACCAGATGAACCTCGGCGTGGGCGACGTTTTCCGGCTTTTGGGCGATGGTGTTTATGACGTCGCGATGACTGTCGCAGACTATGCTGTTGCTGATGCGCCTGAGCTTGAAGGGCTTGATGTGCCGCTTCTGGCGCTTACAGCAGATGAGGCGCGTGCCATGGTGGATGCAGCACGCCCCATGGTGGCCGATATCTATAGAGATCGGTTCAACAGCCACGTTTTGGCAATCGCACCTTATCCGCCGCAAGTGGTCTTCTGTAATGCCGAAATTGGAGGGCTGGATGATCTGCAAGGTCTCAAGATCCGCGCTTCGGGCCGGATGACTGCGAAGTTTCTTGAAGCTCTCGGTGCCGAAGGCGTGAACGTTGGTTTCTCGGAAGTGCCGGGCGCGCTTCAGAAGGGTGTCGTTGACTGCGCGGTGACGGGTGCCGGTTCGGGGTATTCGGCTGGCTGGTGGGAAGTTTCGACCCATTTGTTGCCGATCCCACTGGGCGGCTGGGACAGTGTTGTGACTGCGATCAACATGGACAAGTGGAATGGCCTTGATGCCGATACCCAGGCGCTGATCTCTGATCAGGTGGCTGCCGAATTTGAAGGCCCAGCCTGGGCCAGTGCTCAGAATGCTCTGGTGAATGATATTGCTTGTCTGACTGGTAATGGTGATTGCCCGGCAGGTGATGCACGCGGCATGGTGCTGGTCGAAGTGTCTGATGGTGACTTTGCCAAGGCACGTGACGTATTGGTGGGTCAGGTTCTTCCCGATTGGGCCGAGCGCGCTGGTGGTGATTGGGCCGAGCGCTGGAACGCCAGCGTTGGCGCAACAGTCGGCGTAAGCATCGCAAACTAAACGCTTGGGATGGGCGCTTTAGTGCCCATCCCGCTTGCCGCGGTCGGGACGACGCGGATGTCCGGATGCGGACAAGAAGGGCCTCATGGAACAGATCATCCTCACTCAACTTCGAAGCCTGAACCGGCGCATTGCAATCCTAACCGGTATCATGCTGTTGATATGCGCTGTTGTCGTTCTGCTCGACATCATCCTTCGACGCTTTGGCGCTTCTTTGGGTGGTACGGACGAGATCTCCGGTTATGTCATGGCTATCGCAACCTCATGGGGAATGGCATTTACGCTTCTGGAACTCGGCCATGTGCGCATCGATATTCTGCGGACAAGGACCGGGCAGCTTGGTCGTGCGCTCTTTGATCTTTTTTCAATGACCGTGCTGGCCGGAACCGTGACGCTGATCGCCTTTAGATGCTGGCCGGTGCTGTCGCGTTCTATCGACAACTCTTCGCGGGCAAATACGCCCTTGGAAACCCCGCTTGCTTGGGTTCAAACGCCTTGGTTCGCGGGCTGGGTCTGGTTTGCCTTTGTCTCCTGGATGACGCTTGTTGCGGCGACCATTCTGGTGATGAGAGGCAGGTTCGAGCAATCTGAAGCCGCTATCGGCTGCTTTGGCGAGGACGCGGAGTTGCTGAAATGATCGGCTATCTCTCAATCAGTCTGCTCGGTCTTTTGACCCTGTCGATCCCGGTGGGTATCGTACTTTTCCTTCTAGGTTTTGGAGTTGATACCTTTTTCAGCCCATTTCCCTTGATCAGGGGACTCGGCAATCAGGTCTGGTCCACCTCAAACAATGCCACGTTGATTGCTATTCCGTTTTTTGTGTTGCTGGGCGAAATCCTTGTTCGCTCGGGCATCGCGACGCGCACGTATGCTGCGCTCGACCGGTGGGTCAGCTGGCTTCCGGGTGGGTTGGTGCATGCCAATGTGGCGACCGCGACGATGTTCTCAGCCACCTCTGGATCGTCTGTCGCCACAGCTGCAACGGTTGCGACAGTGGCCATGCCACAGGCCGAAAAGTTGGGCTACGATCCCAAGCTTTTTTCAGGGGCCATTGCGGCAGGCGGTACGCTTGGGATCATGATCCCGCCGTCCATCAATCTGATTGTTTATGGCTTTCTTACACAGACCTCGATCCCACGTCTGTTCCTCGCCGGACTGGTGCCAGGTTTGGCTCTGGCGGTCGGGTTCATGGTGATCACCATGTTGATCTGTATGGTGCGCCCTTCACTTGGCGGAACACGCAGAGTGTTTCCATTCCCTGAGATGATGCGGGCGCTGTTGCAGCTGATCCCCATCATTCTTCTGTTCACGATTATCATCGGGTCGATCTACAAAGGTTGGGCTACACCGACCGAGGCCGCTGCCGTGGGCGTTGCCGGTGCAGTACTGATTGCGGCCTTCTTTGGCGGTATCAGCCTTCAAATGTTCACCGACAGCATTCTGGGCACGGTTAAGATCACTTCGATGATCATGCTTGTGGTTATCGCCGCATCTTTCCTGAATTTCACGTTGGCCTCTGCTGGGATGGGCCGCGAGTTGGAACAGTTCTTAAACGGGCTTGGCCTTACGCCACTTGGCTTCATTCTGGTCGTGGTACTGATCTACATCGTTCTTGGTTTCTTTATCGAGACGCTCTCGCTCATGGTGGTGACCATCCCGATCATCGTGCCATTGGTTGTTGCGCAGGGCTTTGATCCAATCTGGTTTGGTATCTTGATGATCGTGTTGATCGAAATGGCGCTGATAACACCTCCGGTGGGGCTGAACCTGTACGTCGTTCAAGGGGCGCGTAATTCAGGCAAGATGAGCGAAGTCATGCTCGGCAGCATACCTTACGTGATTGCAATGTTGATCATGGCAGGGTTGTTAATCGCGTTCCCGGCAATCGCGCTTTATCTGCCTTCGGTCCTAGGAGTGTGATGCGTCATGCAGTTTGTATTGGACGGAGCAGAAATTACGGCATCGGTTGATCAACTGATCGTTGCAGGTTGGACGGGGCGTGACGAGCGAGCGGTCAAGCACCACATCCAAGAACTGGCAGAACTTGGTGTGGCACCGCCCAGCCAGATCCCCTTGTTCTACCGCGTTTCATCGCTTCTTCTGGTGCAAGCATCGGAAATCGAGGTGTTGGGTACGTCAACATCGGGAGAAGTTGAGCCACTCCTCGTGAATCTAAATGGTGAAATGTTTCTTGGTCTTGGTTCCGATCATACAGATCGGGAACTGGAAGCGGTTTCGGTCGCGGCCTCGAAACAAGCCTGTGCAAAGCCTGTCGCGCGTCATCTATGGCGCTTCAAGGAAGTTGAAGCGCATCTCGAGCAACTGCGTCTCGTTTGTGAGATCGAAGAGGATGGCGACTGGACGACCTATCAAGAGGGCGATCTGGCAGGGATACGACCGTTGCGTGCGCTGGCTGAAAGCGTGGAGCTCCGCGATGGTCAGGCCATGTTATGCGGCACGCTTGGAGCGATTGGTGGGGTGCGGTCTGCATTGACGTATCGAATGCGCCTGAGCGATCCGGTCTTAGATCGGACGATAGAACTGTCCTACCGCGTCCTGCCCCTAGCGGTCATTTCCTGAGAAACTTCATACGATGTCAGAGTCCAAGAACCACACTTGGCCACAAATCCGCACCGCTGGGTACGATGGCTTTGTGGTCACCTTTGGCGACCGCCTGAGCGGATCAGCCAACAGCGCTGCGCTGGCATTCCGAGACGCCATTGAGAAAGCCGGATGGGAGGCGCTCGAAGAATGTTCGACCTCGCTTGTGTCTGCTTATCTACGGTTTGACCCACTGATCTGTGCACACGACGAAATGCGTGCAGCGCTGGAAAATTTGGTGAAGACGAGGGACTGGTTTGAAGCGCCGTTACCGAGCGGACGCAGACTTTGGCGGGTGCCAACCGTCTTTGGCGGTGCGGCAGGCCCGCAGTTTGCAGAGGCCGCTGGAATGGCTGGATTGAGTGAGGAAGAGGCAAAGGCTTCGATTGCGAAAACCCGGGTCCGTGTGCAAAATATCGGCTTTGCGCCAGGTATGCCCTATTTGGGAGAACTTTCGTCCGAGTGGGATATTCCAAGGCAAACTGAGTTAACGCCGCAAGTTCCAGCAGGCGGATTGTGCGTTGCGATCCGCCAGCTTGTCCTCTTTCCTGTCCCTACGCCCACTGGGTGGCGCCAGATAGGTCAGACCGCGCTTACTCTTTTCAGACCGGATGCTCCGGACCCCTTTCTTTTACGTCCGGGCGATGAGGTGATTTTTGTGCCAACGCCTGCCGCGGCACGGGCTGATACGGAAAATGGTGGTGCAACCTGGGAGCTCATCACATGAGCCGGGCGTTGATTGTTCATCGCGCCGGACCGGGTGTAACCGTTCAGGACCTCGGGCGGCCCGGATACCTTGCCTATGGATTGTCGCGTGGGGGTGCCGCTGACCGGTTGGCAATGGCAGAAGGCGCAGCCCTTCTAGGTCAGGATGAAAACCTAGCCGCACTGGAAATGGCCGGCATGGGTGGCGAATTCGAAGCGACCGAGGATCTGCGCATAGCGCTAACAGGGGCGCCTATGCCGGCAAGTGTCGACGGAGCCCGGGTTGCATGGAATGCCAGCCACCTGGTCCCAAAGGGTGCAAGACTGAACGTCGGAGCCGCTGAGGTGGGCAGCTATGGGTACCTTCACATTGGAGGCGGCGTTGATGCACCGCTGGTTTTGGGCGGACGTTGCGCACATTTGGCCGCCGGGATTGGCGCGTCACTGAAAAAAGGCGATCGCCTTCCGGTTGGATTGGACTGCAAAGATCAGATTGGCATGAAGATTGCTCCAGAAGAGCGGTTTGGTGGCGGAACTGTCAGGATTGTCCCTAGTCTTCAGACAGAGCTTTTTCCCGAAGACGAACGTGCGCGTTTTGAGATGACCGCTTTCCATCGGGATATGCGCGGCAATCGTATGGGCGTCCGGTTCGAGCCAGACGGGGAGGGGTTTGTAAGCGCCGCAGGTCTTAGTGTTCTGTCTGAAATCATAGTGCCTGGTGACATCCAGATCACTGGCGACGGTACGCCTTTTGTCCTTCTTAGTGAGTGTCAGACAACCGGTGGGTACCCTCGTATCGGGTCCGTTTTGCCGGCTGATTTGCCAAAGGTTGTACAAGCACGACCGGGCGAAATTCTTCAATTCGTCTTTATTTCGTTGGACGAAGCAGTTGCTGTTCAGCAGCGTGATGCAGAACTTAAAAAATCCCTCAGCAAAAGGCTCGCACCTCTTATCCGAGATCCATCTTCTATCTCTGATTTGCTGTCCTATCAGCTTATCAGCGGTGTCACGGCAGGCGACGATCACTGGCAAAGTGCAATATAACTAAACAAACCAGATTCAATGCAGCTTGGCGGGAATGGATTGGCACACGCGTCTCACGCAAGAATTCGGTTTCAGGTGTTGATGTGGTGTCGGCGTGTAATGACCGCTCTATGGGATCAGCAACGCTCAGTGAGGTTTTGCCTCAGGAAAGAGCCTCGCCGTTCACGAGAGCTAAATTTGAAGAGTTGGCGCATCACCTGAACAATGAGGACGTTGGCGATTTCCTTATGCGGGTTCGTTTCATTTCGCCGTGATCTCGGTCAATCCAAACAGCCTTTGGACGAGTCAATATCAATCAAACTGCTATCGTGCCAAACGGTGTAGGACCAGTTGCGCGATGTCTCACTTAGAATTACTTTTTTTGGCCGCGCTTGGTTGCTGCAACTGCTGCCGAAATACCGTGTCTGTTTTGCACGATAGTGGGTCGTACTGGAGTGCTCGAAAAACGGTTCATGTGACGGCCGGTCGGGGCGGTCACAAATACTCAGTTAGGACCGTTAAGGCGAGGCTGATCGAAAACTTCATCAACGTTTGTCTGCGTGTGCGCGTATACGGTGTTTCTCGAAACACCTAGTTTACGCGCCGCCAACGCAATATTTGCGTTACACTCCGAGAACACCCGGTTGATTTCACGACACTTCGCTTCCTTCGCGTTGTTTCCCTTGCACCTTGGGCATACGGCGTCACGTAGTTCGTTTCTGAGAATGTAGCGATTAACATGTTCAGCACGCAGCACTGTGGCAGGGCACTGTATGGCCAAAGTCGTCAGCAGTTTTTCTAACTCGTAGAAATTGTTTGGCGCATGATGATCGAAAAGGGCATCAATCGCCGAGCGGGAAAGCTGATGGTCCGTCGATAGTCGGGACATCATGGATACTGCAATAAGCGCCCCATCCGTACGTTCATTCAAGTTCGGAAGTTGGAATTCCAGTTGCCGCAACTTTGCAAATGTCATCGACACAAACTTGGACCAATGGGCTTGTTCCTTCGGTGGCTCATTCTCAGTCACGAGTATCGCCCACTTCGCTGAAGACTTATGCTGCAACAGCCTATTGATCAAATGTGCGAGCTGCTCTGATGCACGTCCCGTGGCGCCTGACAGGTCCTCCAAAACGAGCATTCCTCCAGTCTCGATCAAGAACCGACTATTTTCGCCCCCACCGAACAGTTCGCCAGTCAGGCCTTCGCTTTCAGCATTAATATTGGCCGCACGACAATCGACCGCGATCAAAGGTTTCTCCGGGCAATTCGCTTCGTGTACTGCCTGAGCGAAGGTTGTGCGACCGGTTCCTGACGCTCCAATGACGTATTGTGGGGTCATCATCTTTGCCGAACGTATGGCGAGTTTCAGGCTGTTGAGAACCTGCTCGTCTCTGAATACCGGTGCGTCAGGCAAACCAGGGACTTCGTAGGTGGAAGGCAGGTTCAACGCGAGGTTTTGGGAGCTGGGGCCTGACGATAGTCGCGACAAACGGATGCGCGCAAAGAAAGCGGAGTTCAGCCAGTCTACTAATCTAACGGTTTCGCCGCTGCGCATCGTTGCGAGGTTTGAGCTGAAGTCTGTCCGGAACAAGTCACGGAACTTCGACATGGCAGAGAATTCCAAACCATTCAGCATTTGGGCAGCGCGACGGTTGGCGCCCAGAATAGAACCCTGTTCATCAAAACTGATCATACCAACGCTTTGGGTCTTTAGGTATTCTGCCCGGGGATGGAATTGCACAATGATATTTGAACGATGGTCTTCGATGAAGAGTCGGTTCTCGATATTCGAAGCCGCAAGTTCGACCAAGGCCTGCGTGTGAAACTGACGCGCCGCAACTTCCGAAGAGGCATCAAGTAGTCCAACGATCTGTCCCTGGCTATCAAAGATTGGCGTTGCCACGCATGACACTAGTCCGTGACTGGAAAAATAATGTTCTGAGCCGGTCACCATGCTTGTACGGCCAGTGTAGAGTGAAAGACCCAGCGCATTAGTGCCCCGGTGTCCTTCGTCCCAGATGGTCCCGCAACGCACTGTCTGCGCGCATTTGGTCAAGCTGAACTCGGTATCCATTATCGCGTCAAGCACGACGCCGCGATTGTCGGCAAAAGCGGTCATGTGGTTGGTGCCCGCGATCTGTGTGCTCAACAGTTCCAACTCGGGGCGCACAACCCGCAAGAGTTGCTCGTGTTTCTGGCGTGTTTCGCGAAGGGCTTGGATGCCAATATCTGCGTCCAACGGTTCCCCTACAGGGTCCAAACCGTGCGTTAAGCATCTGCGCCAACTGTCGGCAATGTGTTCCGGCACTGCGCCAGAAGCAAAACGACCTTTGGTTTCAAGCGCAGTCCGCGCTTTCATGAACATAGATTGCACAACGTCCTCCCAGCGTTGGTGCCGAAGTAATATAAAGAAAGCGAAGCAGCAGTTTTTCAAGCCAGTTGTTCACAAATTGAACACTGTTTTGCGGCGCAACTTAAGAATCTGAACACTGCCATTGCTCACGGCCAAACCCCCAAATGTTTAAAAAAGTCAAGGAAGCGTCGGCCGCTCACACGGGCCAAGACAATCGACGCGTGGTCGCCTGTTGGCGGTTTTGGGAGGAAAAAATATATGTCTCAGGATAAACTGGTTGGTAAAACAGCAATTGTGTCTGGCGGGTCCCGCGGGATCGGGCGCGGCATCGCATTGGCTTTGGCGGATGAAGGCGCGGACATCGCGTTCTGCCATTTCCGCGACGACGATCAAGCTGCGAAGACACAGCAGCAAATCGAAGCGCTTGGGCGCAATTGCTTTGCAACAGAATGCGACGTTTCGAATGTCGCGGGCGTTCGTGATTTCTACCAAGCTGCCAAGTCGGCGCTGGGTAAAGTTGACATCCTTGTAAATAATGCTGGCCATAACATCACTGAGAATTTCGAGGACATCAGCGAAGAGAGCTTTGATCGCATGCTGAATGTGCACGTCAAAGGAACCTTCTTCATGGCCCAGACGGCTTACCGCGACATGAAAGACCGTGGTGAGGGCCGTATTATCAACATCACGTCGCAGCTGGCTTATAAAGGCGCGCCAACATTGACGCATTACTGCGCAGCCAAAGGTGCAAATGCCACCCTGACCAAAGCACTGGCTTTGGAATCTGCAGGTACAGGCGTTTTGGTGAACGCAGTTGCTCCGGGCGTTACCAACACTGACTTGCTGACACCTCTGTCAGACGAGCTTTTGAACACTTTGAAAGACGCTATTCCTCTCGGTCGCTTCGCTGAAGTCAGTGAGATTGCTCCATCGGTTGTGTTCCTGGCCTCTGACGAAGGCAGTTTCTTCCACGGCAGCTGCATCTCACCGAATGGCGGCGAGGTCATGTTCTAAAGCGTTTGCTTTGGGGCAAGGGAGGAAGTCATGAAAGCGCAAGTGCTTCACGCATACGATGAAGATCTGACAGCTGATACCTGGCTGACTTACGAAGATGTGCCGGACCCGGTTATCTCGAAGGGCTCTGATGTCATCGTTCGTGTCGGCGGCGCTGGTGTGTGTCGCACGGATATCCACGTGATCGAAGGTGTCTGGCGACCGCACATGGATCCGCAGGGTGACTCTCTTTTGCCCCTTATACTTGGACATGAAAACGCTGGATGGGTTGAAGAGGTCGGTCCAAACGTGGAGGGCCTGAAGAAAGGTGACCCTGTTATCGTACATCCAAAGATTTCGAATGGTACATGCGTTGCATGTAGGCGCGGTCAGGATATGCACGGCGAAGGAAGCTTCCCTGGTCTCGATAGTCACGGCGGTTATGCCGAGGCAATCGTGACCTCAGAGCGCAATCTGATTGCGTTGCCAAAATCCCTGCAACCAAAAGAAGTTGCGCCTTATTCCGACGCTGGATTGACTGCTTACCGCGCGGCAAAAAAAGCAACGCGGCATCTGTTGCCCGGGCAATATGCCGTGGTCATTGGTGCTGGCGGTCTGGGTCATATCGCGATCCAGGTACTGAGAGCGATGTGTGCCGCGGAGATTATCGTTGTTGATACAAATGATAACTCTCTGCAACTCGCCCAAGAATGCGGCGCGGATCACCTGATCAAGGCGGATGGCGGTGAAGTGGATGCGGTATTGTCTTTGACCCACGGGCATGGCGCTGAAGCAGTGCTTGATTTCGTTGGTGAGCGGGGCACAACCCACAAGGGTCTCGCGATGACGCGCAATGCTGGCAGCTACTATGTCGTTGGTTACGGTGAAGACATCAAAGTTCCGACCGTTGACTTGGTCATTTCCGAGAAAAACATCATTGGAAATCTCGTCGGCACATGGGCTGAATTGTACGAGCTCATGGAATTGGCTCATCGTGGGTTAGTTCAACTCGAAACACACGAATATAGTCTCAAAGACGCAAATTTTGCTCTTCGCGCATTGCATGAAGGGAAAATCAAGGGGCGAGCTGTGCTCGTTCCCTAAGACGTTTCATATAACCTAGGGAGGAAAATATGAGAAACACACTGACTGGGTCGATTTCGGCCTTGGCGGTTGCAGCGGCAAGTCTTTTGCCACCCGCAATGGCTTCAGCAGAGGACTATACGAAATACGGGATCGAGGCTGACCTGCCCGGTACCTGCAACTACTCTGCGATTGACGCCAAAGATTATTCTGGCGAGACGCTGAACATCATCACCCACGCGATTCCTGTGATTGGTGAACCAACCGCGTTGCACGCAGAGCAGTTCGCTGAATTGACAGGCGCGGAAGTCAACGTTGTGCATGTCCCGTTCGGCGACCTGTTCCAGCGCATCATGATCCCCTTCCAAAGCGGTCAGAACGCCTATGACGTGTTGTTCTATGCATCGTTGTGGATTGGTGATTTCAACCGGTTCCTTGCCCCTGTTCCAGAGGCCTACACGAATTCCAGCGGCATGGCAGACGTAACTGACAGTTTCAAAGGCGTTGCCACATGGAACGGTCAAATGATCCAGTACCCGATGGATGGCGACCGCCACTATCTGAAGTATCGGACTGACGTTTTTGAAAACCCTGAAATGCAGGCCAAGTTCAAGGAAGCGACCGGCCGTGACCTGACCCTCCCTGCAACCTGGGAAGAGTATAATGAAGTCGCAAGCGTCTTCTCTGGCTTTGACTGGGATGGCGATGGCGAGATGAACTACGGATCTGCCGAAGTTGCGAAGCGCGACGACCTCATGTTCTCGGCATTTATTAGCCGTGCGGCGCCTTACGCAAAGCACCCCGACGTGGGCGGTGGATTCTTCTTTGACCTCGAAACGATGGAACCCCTGATCAATACGCCAGGGTTTGTACGCGGACTTGAGCTCTTCGTTGAAGCACAGGCATCTTTCCCTCCGGGTGGCACCAGCTTCGGTCTGGGCGATGAAATCTTCTCGTTCGGCGGTGGACAGACCTTGATGAGTTACTCCTGGGATGACGCGTTCATTCAGGCGCAGCAGGAAGACAGCCGCATTCGCAACGCCGTAGGCGCTGCGCCACTGCCGGGTGCCAAAGAAGTCTGGAACCGTGAAACTGGCGAGTGGGACAGCTTTGATGAGCCAAACCGCGCACCTTACATGACATGGGGCTGGTCCTCCGCGGTGTCTGACGCCTCCGAAAACAAGGACATGGCGTTTGACTTCCTGTGCTTCTTCTCGAACGAAGCGAACACCTTCCATGACCTGCAGATTGGTCGCTTCGGTGTGAACCCTTACCGTGACAGCCACTTTGACAGTGCCTTCTGGCAAGGTCTTGGCTGGGATGCGGATGTGGCTGACAGCTACGTGACCACACTGTCCGAGATGGAGCAAAACTCAAACCGCGTGTACGACCTTCGCGTGCCCGGTGTTGGACAGTTCATGTCGTCCATGGCCAACGGTGTTGCCGAAGCTCTCGCGGGCCAGAAATCTGCTCAAGACGCGCTCGATGGGGTGGCTGCAGAATGGTCTGACATCGTGGACCGCATCGGTGCTGACCGTTTGCGCGAAGCCTATGCTAACGTGGTAGTCCTCGAGGACAGCTAAGGCTACCCTCTTCCAAGACCTCGGTGAGGGGCAGTTCGCTGCCCCTCATGTAATTCATCTACGAAGTGGACATTGATATGCTGAAGTCAAAGCACTTCTTTTTGCTCCCTGCACTTCTGACGCTAGCGGCAATCATTCTCTTCCCGCTTATTTTTACTGTCCGCGTGAGTTTCTCCAGCTGGGATGTCTATCAGGCTGGTCTCGATTACATAGGCGGTCGCAACTATGCGCGCCTGATGGAAGATACGCGTTTCTGGGAAAGCCTGTTTCGCCTCTCCGGAATGAGTTTCATCACCGTCACCCTGCAATATGTCCTGGGCTTCGCGCTTGCGCTCGCCGTCTGGAAAGACATGGCAGGCGGTAGATTTTTTCGGATTTTATTCCTAGTCCCCATGATGACCACGCCGGTCGTTATGTCCGTTATCTGGCGCACAGTTTTCCATGAGAGCCTTGGGCCCGCAAACGATATCCTGTCGATGGTTGGTATTGGTCCCGTGCCGTGGCTTTCATCTGCAGCCGGAGCGTTCATCAGTGTGGTCATCGTCGAGGTCTGGCAATGGACACCATTTATGTTCCTGCTGCTTCTGGCTGGTTTGGTTTCACTGCCGCGTGAACCCTACCTTGCAGCGGCGATCGATGGGGCTTCGCCGGCACGCACGTTCTGGCAGGTCACGTTTCCCTTGATGGCCCCCATCTCGATTGGCGCAATCATCATCCGCCTGATCGAAGCCTCGAAGATTATGGATACCGTTTACGTTATGACGTCAGGCGGACCGGGCACGGCTACGGAAACGCCGTCATACTATATCTACATCCGAGGTTTGCGTGAGTTTCAGGTCGGCTATTCGGCAGCGCTTTCACTCGCTTACCTCGTATTGATGATCATCATATTGACCATCATTGCCAAGCTCCTCATGCGCTTTCTGGTTGGAAAGGACGACTGATATGGGACGAACTTACAATATCATTAAGTACCTTTGTCTTCTGGCCTGGGCCACCTTTGTCGTCTTTCCGTTTCTCTGGGCGCTCAGCACTTCATTCAAGGACGCGAATGCGGTCACCAGCGGTGCGCGCTATATTCCGTGGCTTGAATTTGAACCATCTGTCGAGGGCTGGACTTCGCTGTTTGCAAGCGGAAGCCGAGGGATCAATATCGTTACGCCGTTTATGAATTCGGCGTCTGTGACGCTCCTTGCCAGCATCGTAAGTCTGGGGCTCGGAACATTGGCAGCCTATGGCCTGAGCCGATTTTCCTACAAAGCGGGTTTCATTAAGAACTCGGACATCACCTTTTTCTTTATCTCCCAACGCATCATGCCACCGATCGTTTTGGCGATCCCATTCTTCTTGATGCTCAAGGAAATCCAGGCGCTGGATACCATATTTGGCCTTGTCATCGTCTATGTCGCGCTGCTGTTGCCGATCGCGGTTTGGGTCATGACCGATTTTTTCGCCTCCATCCCAAAAGAACTGGATGAAATGGCGATGATTGATGGGTGTACCCCAATTGGTGCGTTTTTCCGAGTGGTTCTGCCAAATTCAACCGCAGGGTTGGTTGTCGCGGGGATGTTCTGCCTGATCTTTGGCTGGAATGACTTCTTCTTCGCGTTCATCCTGACATTTACCGAAACGCAGCTCTTGCCTGTAGCGATCGTGTCGCTGAACTCATCCGTTACACCTTGGTGGTCCCTGTCAGCTTTTGCGCTGATTTCCGTTACTCCACTCGCGCTTATCGCCATTGTTGTTGAGCGCTTCATGTCACGCGGTTCTCTCGCAGGAGCATTCAGATAACGTCATGCTGACTTTGAAAAATCTCTCAACCGCCCATCGAAAGCGCCCGCTGCACAACCTCAGCGCAAATCTCGAAAGCGGAAAGATCTATACAATACTGGGGCGCACCGGAGCTGGAAAAACGGAACTTTTGCGTACCGTGATGGGGCTCGACGACATCTCAGATGGTCGTTTGGAACTGGACGGTCAGGATCTTGTGAAGCGACCCGTTCGAAAGCGTCAGATGAGCATGGTCTACCAGCAGTTCATCAACTACCCGCACCTCACGGTTCTGAAGAACGTCGCCTTCCCACTGCGCCGTCAGGGACAGTCGGTTTCGGATGCAAATGAACGTGCATTGGCTGCTTTGAAGCTTGTCGGTTTGGCTGGTTTTGAGGATCGCATGCCGGCTGAATTGTCGGGAGGGCAACAGCAGAGGGTCGCCATTGCCCGCGCCATCGTAAAAAAGGCACGCATCCTGTTGATGGATGAGCCGCTTGCGAACCTAGACTACAAACTGCGTGAAAAACTTCGGGAAGAATTCCCGCGTCTGTTGGCTCAGAACGCAGACGGTATCATTCTTTATTCTACAACCGAACCCGCAGAGGCGATGCAGCTGGGGCACGAGATGATCGTCATGCACGAGGGTCGGATCCTTGCAAAGGCGGCCCCGGAGGAGATCTTCGAGATGCCTGCAACCGTCGAGGTCGCAAAGTTGATCAGTGATCCCCCTGTCTCGATCGTTGATGGAACAATTGTCGATGGGAAATTGCTTCTGGGAGGCACAGCCCTGCATTCCATCACTGACCTGAAACTGCCTAAAGACGGATCTGTTCAGGTTGGTATCCGCCCGGATGCTTTATCTGTTGGCGGTGATACGCCCGCAAAAGTTGTCCTGGCAGAGTTTTCAGGCTCGGACACTATTGTTCATCTTTCACTGGAATTCGGTGCAGCGGTTATGCTGGTGGAAGGTATTCACGAGTTTACTCCTGACCAAACCATTTCGGTTTCACTGGACACATCCAGCCTGCTGATATTTTCCGCGGAGGGTGAGAACATCACTGAAAGGCACTCTGATGGCTGAGATTACCTTGAAAAATTTGGGCCATAGCTACTCAACGGCGCCAATGTCAGAAGAAGATTATGCGCTGAAACCAGTGGATTTGGTGTGGGAAGACGGAAAGACGTATTCTCTGTTAGGGCCATCGGGCTGTGGTAAAACCACTATGCTCAACATCATTTCAGGTCTCTTGCACCCATCAGAAGGTCAGTTGCTGTTCGATGGTCAGGATGTAACGCAAAAGAGCACTTCAGAGCGCAACATTGCACAGGTTTTTCAGTTTCCGGTGATCTACACCACGAAATCTGTTCGTCGCAATCTTTCCTTCCCGTTGGAATGCCGCGAATGGGAACCGAAGAAAATCGCAAATCGGGTTGCCGAAGTTTCCGAATTGCTGGAGCTCGACGATATTCTGGATATGCCAGCGCGTCGTTTGAGCGCCGACCAGAAACAGTTGATTTCCCTTGGTCGTGGGTTGGTTCGTGACGATGTGAGTGCCGTCTTGTTGGACGAGCCGCTCACCGTGATTGATCCACAAATGAAGTTTTCATTGCGCCGCAAACTGCGAGAGATCAACCGTCGGACAGGGACTACCATGATCTTGGTGACCCATGATCAAAGTGAGGCGATGTCTTTCGCGGATGAGGTCGTGGTCATGAAAGACGGTCGCGTGCAGCAGTCCGGGCGTCCGGAACAATTGTTCGAGCGCCCGCAAAACACCTTCGTAGGGTATTTTATCGGCTCGCCACCAATCAATCTGTTCAACGTCGATGTGCAAGGTGACAGCCTCGCTTGCCCCGCTCTTGATTTATCTGGAATTCCGCGTGGACAGCTTGAGCCTGGCGCTTTGCAGATAGGTATCCGCCCCGAACATCTTAGCTTTTCTGAACCAACAGAGAAGGGCGCAATCGCGACGGTTGAAGCTTGCGAGAACCTTGGGATTGAACAAATTGTGAGCCTCCGCGCCCAAACCGGAGAGGCCTTCAAAGTGAAATCCCGGCTGCGTAGAAAAATTGGCGTTGGCAGCCAACTTGCAGTTTCAGTCGCCGAGAAAGATGTGCTCGTTTTTCAGGACGGTAGGCTCGCCTAAAGAAGGTAGTGCGTCTTCTTCTGAGCTTCACAGGATTGACTGGAAGTGGAGGTACGTTCCATTGCTCTATTTGCGTCAGATAACTGAGTGAGCGAGGCGCAGGTTGGAGTGGCCGGAGGTGTATTGCTTGTCGGTTCTTTTTTGCACCGACTTGCAAACCTCGCGATTTGCTTCAGGGTTAATAATTTCTTAGTTCTATCCCGCGGTAAACCGACGAAGGATTTGATCGGGTCGGAAAGCAATCCGGCGACGAGTGCCTGAAATCATTGCCTATCTTGGTCGTCGGCCGACATATCCAAAAGTATACTGCCAGCTTTACCTGCGGACGTTAATTCACCGAGATCCATCAGTAGCCACGCGCGTTTTAGTAGTGATGCCTACACCAAAGACTATGCGACCCATACCTATTAGCGCCATTCCGTTGAAGCCGATTGGTCTATGGTTTCCTGAACCCAAGGTCTTCTAGGAGGGAAGCCGTTGAGCGTTCATTGCACCGCGTTGCGGGTGTCCCGCAGCGAACATTGCGTAGACATTACTGCAGTTGATACGAACCGAGATGCTTGGGCTTCCGCGCGCGTTGTCTCTGAGATTAATGTTGAGGTCGCCGAAAACCTGCGCGTTTATCTTGGCACAATTTTCCGAGAGTCGACCACCTGGTCAGAACTTAACTCAAATCTCTACGCGCTCGGTTATTCTTTGCATCATGCCGGTCCTGAAGTTTGGGTGAGCGATACTCTCAGTCAGGTGAAGATATGTGACGTCACGTTTCTGGGCGTTTCGGTCGGAGCATTAAAGAACCGCTTTGGACCATCTGTAGAAACGCTGAGTGCGTAAATCGATCAAGCGATTTCGATAATCGAGAAACTCCCGATCAAAGAGCCGAACCATGCCATTAAACCTGCCCACTACACTCACTGTTTTCCGTCTCTGTGCCGCGTTAGGTATCTCGGTCGTATTTGTGATGCTTCCAGCACAGTACTCCGCTGTTGTTGCACTCTCATTGTTTGCCGTCGCTTCCATAACGGATTGGCTTGATGGGTTCATAGCGCGCCGCTGGAAGCAAGAAACCGAGTTAGGAGCAATGCTTGATCCCATTGCAGACAAGGCGCTCGTGCTCGTATCACTTTTTGCAATCATTGGGTTGCATGGACTTAACATGTGGCTTTTCTTCCCTGCGATTATCATCGTCTTTCGCGAAATTCTTGTGAGCGGCATCCGAGAATTCGTTGCAAACAAGAACACCAGGATTACGGTGACATTCGCCGCAAAGATAAAGACAACGATCCAGTTGATCGCGATAGCGGGACTGTTGTTTTCCGGATGTATCGCTTCGCTGTCCCAGGAATGGCATAATGGGATTTACAGCGTTTCAGTGATCTTCCTCTGGGTGGCTGCCGGACTGACCATGTTCACAGGCTGGGACTATTTCCGAAAATCTGTTGCCGTTCTTTGATCCCTGCAAGGTCGGTCAGGTCGTTTTTTTTGAAGGAGCTATCAAGCCACGCCTATTGTGATCCTCGTCAAGTGGACAGGCGCCTACTCAGGTTTGTTGCTTTAGTTGCGTTTACTACGTGCTCGGACCTAGCTGGCAAAATTAGTTCGCTTGCTAGCTCTCGTACTGTTAAGAACGAGGTAGGGAAAGCTAGTACCCGATCATTTGATGCAAATGACTGGGTACACAGGAACATTCCGGCAATGGTGTCGGGCTTGTAAGACCAATGTCTCTGAGAACATCTTCAAACCTCGCTCACGCTGAAGAGAGCACTGGGCTTCGCCTGCTTTTGATCGCGCTTGCCGGCGCCATTTTGTTTCACGGAGGCTTGCTTCCGTTTACGCATGGCAACACATACGACGCTTTCATCCACATGTTTTTTGGCGACAGCTATTACCGCAGTTGGTTCGATCCGTGGGAGCCGCGTTGGTATACTGGGTTTGCCACAACGTCATATCCACCAGGCACGCATATGGCGATCGCGGGACTTATGCATTTTGTTCCGCTCCGTGCTGCGTTCGTCATTGTTCAGCTTGTTGGTCTGCTGTTACTCACGATCGGCCTTTATCGATTTTCGTTGCTTTGGGTTGCTCCACGTGCGGCTGGTTTTGCGGCGATCATGCTTGTGCTGTCGTCGTCCATTTCAGAGACAGTTCATCTCTTTGGCCAGCTCCCTACAATATTTTCGCTAGGGATATTTCTAAACGGTTTGCCGTATGTTTATCGCTGGATTGTCTTTGGCCGACTGAGAGATTTGCTTTCTGCTGTGGCGTTTGCCTCAGCAACAACGGCAGCTCATCATGTGACAACCCTCTTTGGAGGGGTGTTGTTTGTTCTGCCCCTCGGGCTTCAAGCATTGAAGGCTTATTCAGAAATACGACCCGGAAAGAGTGTTCTGCATAAGGTCTTCAGGTTTTCTGCACCGCTCGCCCGTGGGATCATCCTTGCTGTATTTATGGTTTTGGCGATTGCCGTCACAGTCCTTCCGTACTGGATTTGGTCCATCAATGATCCGATTACTCAGGTGCCAATCCCCCATGGCAGCCGAGAGAATTTCCTCGTGCGCCAGGATCTCGGATTTATCTTCTTCGTGTTGCCTTGGGGCGCGTCGATTATCTTCCTGCCATATGCAATCTATCAGACCTTTAGCAGCAGGTTGTGGCCGCTGGGTGCCTCGCTGCTTTTGTGTGCAGTCTTGGGTACGGGTGGGACGACCCCAATCAGCCGTGCAATACTGCATGGTGCCTTTGATGTTTTGACCTTGGACCGTTTCACATTCTGGGCGACTGTTCTCATTCTGCCGTTCATTGGTCACATGTTAGACGGTCTGCTAGGCGGCCGTTCGGGGGCGATATTAAAGGCCAGTTTCGGCAGAGGTGTGCAGCGTGTTTTGCTGGGAGGTATCTTTCTGACTTACAGTTTGATCGCTGTACTTGCGGCGATTTTACCGACCATCCAACCAACACAGCCCCGATTTATTGACCCTGCTCCGATCATCAAGTTTCTTGAAAGCGACGACCATATGCGCTGGCGCTACCTGACCTTGGGTTTTGGTGATCAATTTGCTTATCTATCGGCGCAAACCGAAGCGCTATCCGTCGACGGTAATTATCACTCGGCGCGGCGCCTGCCGGACTTGACGCGCTACTCAGTCGAACGGTTGGAGAACTCTAAATATCTTGGGGTTCCCGGACTAGGATCTTTGCGCCAGTTCCTTGTAAATGCAGACCAATATCATCTGAAATATGTATTCTCGAACGATGAGTTCTACGATCCAATCCTACATTTCACTGGATGGACCAGATTAAACCGATTGGCTAACGGCGTCTCAATTTGGGAAAAGCCCGACGTTACACCTCTGCCTTCGCTTTTGCCACGTCGGGATATACCTGCGTTTCAAATGCTGATTTGGGGCAGTTTACCGCCCATCGCTTTGATCTTGGCCGCTTTGATCTTTGCGGGTTCTGCACTCAGACGAAACTTTGGCCTCCGATCAAGCGACGTTCGACCATTGGTTGAGAAACGCGGCGAATTCTCCGACCCGAAGAGAGTACGCAAGGTTGTCTTGGCCCTCGGTGCCACGTCTCTTGTGGGCTTGATCGCAGTCTCTTTCTTCGTAGTCCGTGAAATGCGACGCCCGCTTAATCCAGAAGCGGTGATTGTCGCCTACTTTGACGATTTGGATTTTCGACGGTTCGAGAGCGCCTATGAGCGATTAGACCCGGTGACACGACCAGACGCAGAATCCGTAATGTTTAACTGGCGCTGGCGCGGGGGGCTTGTTGCATCTTATGGTAAGTTAGCCTCAACAGAAGTTATGAAACTGGGGCAGGCAGGTGGGTTGGCCGACTGGCGCGTAAGGTTGCATTGGTTGACGGCTCTTGATGTCAAAAGACAGACCCAGAACATACGCACGGTTTACCGTGATGGTCGTTGGTACGTAGCGCCCACAAGCTTACGTCCGGTGCAAACTCCAGTGCGGCTACAGCGCGATGCTGAAGTAGCTTTCAATGTCGTGGGCAGACGTCAAGCGCGCCCTGAAACTGATCTCCACCGGGACCTTGTAGACCGCCCCGATGTCCGGATTGGTCCCAGCAGACTCGTTGAACGAAATGGCCGGTATAGTTTGGTTGGCCATTTGATGAATGTCGATGCGGATCCTGCGTTCATTAGCTTGTTTGGAGAACTCGAAGGTGCTGGCGAAAACATGGTCCGGCAATCAATTGCCGAGGTCATGGGGCATAGACTGCTTCCGAAAGAAACCACGGGATTTCGGGTGGATTTTGAAGGTGTTTTGTCACTCGAAGCAGAGGAAGCGCGCGGGGGGTATGATCCAACTATGTTTATTCCTCCCGAACTGGAAACACAGCCCGATGCTGCTTCTGTCTCGGCACGTGCTGTGGTGCAAGGGCGTGATCTGTACCGTGGCGTAGGCCTTAATGGCGTAACGGTTTCTGACAAGACCGGCAGACCAACACTTGAAGGACTGGCGGTGAATACCGGCGCAGAAACGGCGACGATCGTGCGCGTCACGGTGCTTCTTTACGATGATACCGGACGGCCCATTTGGGCCGAGGCTGGATTTGTCGAGGAAAATATATACCCGGGACAAAGCACATCTTTTCAGATCGAATTGCCCGTTCGCTCAGAAATCCGCATAGTCGCGGATGTTTTTGAACGTGCAAAGTCCATCAATGGCAGCACCCAAACCCCTGACGCTTTTTCTGTTGCATTGCCGAGCGAAGCGATCGCACTCACCGATATTGAAGGCTACTCGGCGCTTTCATTGCATGTTTCTACGATGACATATGATCCGGTATTCTAAATTGACACAATCGCGCGCAATGGTTTTTGCGGCCGTAGTTTGGACCACCTGCTTTACTGTCGGTGCGGCCCGGAGTGAGGACGTGTTTACGGATGCTTTTGGGATCGTTCCAATCGGTTCTGTTTCAAGCGATCGACTTCTTCGGAGCGTAACCCAGAGGGTCAGCGATGGCAGCAATGAAGCTTCTGTCCATATTTTTGTTGGCCCCAAAAGCCTCGAAGCTGGGGGAGATAATGGCCTTGCCACTGCCGTTGTCTTGGATGCGCAGGGAAGTTTGGTTCCTGACGGAACTGAGGTGACGTTTTTTTTGGACGGACAGGAGATCGGCACGATTCAAACACGCTATGGGATCGCAACTGTACCGCTTGCACCTGGTTCAGTAGCTGTCGGCTTTTCAGTGGGAGCAGTTGCAGCCGGCGGTCAAAGCCAACGCGCAACCTACCGAGTAACGCCCGATGTAGGATCGCTGAGCGTCGGGTTGCTTCCACAATTGAAAAGCGTGTCTCATGAAACACTTGCACCTTTTACCTCGGGGCCGATCCTCGACCAGTATGGGAACGTTGTCGACGATGGTACCGCAGCATCAATCGTTCTGTTTCATGACGTAAATCATTTCTCATACCTCCCGACACGTACGGTGCGTGGAAATGCAGATGTCTCGTTTCTCGTGCGTGATGTTCCGTCATTTGCTCAGGTCGTGACAAATGTTGGATCCCAGTTGTCGACGGTAAGAGCCTTCAACGCTGTACCGATCATTTTTGATGCGGATTTACCCGTACGCTTAAGCGTGCAAGCTGATCTACGCGCGATGCTGTTGGAAATAGGGCCGTTTCTCACTTCGTCAGGGCACCAACTCACAGATGGGTCAAAAGTGTCCGCAACCATTTCCGACAGTGCGGGGAATTCGCGAACGTTTTCAGGTTGGGTCCAGGACGGGGTATTCTCAAGGTCCGTGGCTTTCGATCCAAGGCTCGCTCCTTTCACGCTTGTGGTTGAGGCCCAGAAAACAAAGTTCGAGTATTTTGGCTTGGAAGCTGATGACTATTCGGGTGGATCGGACAATTGAGAACGCCACTCATCAAAGCAGTAGTGTTTCTTGGCATAGTGTCGGTGTTGGTGTGGGCTGTCGCTGATATTTATGCGCGTCTCTCAGAGAAGACAGTTCTTTATCGGTACATTTCGGACGCGCTGAACCAGCGTGAAATGGCTGTGGCGCGTGTAGAGTGGCGTCCTGCAGGGCGATTACTGGACCGGCCGTTTACAGAAGCTGATGCTGCACAAGTCGAGAAGGTGCTCGATCAAGCCTGGGCGTCGCTCACCTTTGCCCAGCAAACGGGTAACATCGACGTTCTTTCAGATGCTTTCACTGGTGTGGCGCTTGAGCGAGCCGAACAATCAGCAGTAGATGCCATAGGGCATGGCGGGGTCCTTGCAGTTTTGCATTCGTCAGCGAAACCCGTTTTTTTCCATAGGGACGCATCGATACTTCAATTAGAAGTCGATACCTACGCTGTTCGAATGCTGATTGAGCAAGGCGCGCTTTCTCATCACCAAGTGACGCTTGATAGCAATATCATTACATTTTTGAATGGCGGTTATGGTTGGCGCATCTCCAACCTTGAAAGGCTTGATGCGGTAGTTCCTGAGTATCAAAGCGCAGAGGTTGGACAGCCGGCGCGTGCTGGCTTGAATTACTATCCTGCCGCAACCCCTTGGACCCAGTTCTGGCGTGATTATGAACCCGGGACCGTCGAAGACGACCTGGTGAGAATTAGGGATCTCGGCGCTGACTCAATCAGGGTATTCTTGACTTATGATGCGTTTATAGATCCCGAAGCGACAGAGCTGTCTGTCAACCATCTCAGGCATTTGCTGGATGCCGCACGCCAAAATGGATTGAGCGTAGTACCTACGCTCTTTGATCTGAAACCTGACTTTTCTCCTGTGACGTGGGTCGAGGATGCTCGGTATCTCGACACAGTTATGCCGATATTGGCTGAAGCGCCTTCGGTCGCGTATATCGACCTAAAGAACGAAGCGGACCTTGATTTTGAAACGCATGGGCAGGCAAAAATTCTTGGGTGGCTAACCACCATAAGGGCTTACTTGCGTGAAACTGCGCCCGAACTGGGCGCAACGATCGGTTGGTCCTCCGCAGAATGGGCAAGTCAGTTGGAAACTGAGCTCGAAGTCATCTCTTATCATGACTACGCGCCGTTGGATGACGCGCGTAACCGACTTGATGCTGTTAAAGCTGGCTCGGGCGGCAAACCTGTGGCTGTAACGGAGATTGGCTATACATCTTTTGATGCGTTACGTGGCTTTCCGGGATCGCCTGAAACACAAGCAGAACAACTCGCTGTGCATATTGAAGCTTTAACAGATGCCGACGGCGTTTTCGTTTGGACGCTTTACGACTTCGCGAACATCGATACGGCTGCGATCGGACGCTCACCCTGGCGGCGACAGATCCAAAGCTCATTTGGTTTGCTGGACAGTTTCGGAAACGAAAAACCCGCAGCGAGAGTAGTGCGAGAGGCTTTCAGAAAAATCGACTAGAGTATCCTTTTGGATACGCCTGATATCCCTCTTGTTTTTTGGTTCCCCTTTTGCAAGCGAACGTTGCCAGGTCTGTTCCACTATTTAGAAGTCATGATTGCCGCCTGAAGGAGAAGGTTCATGGCTCAGCGTATCGCTCTCGTAAGCGCATTTCCGCCCGGGTGCCAAAGCCTTAATGAATATGGTTTGCACCTCGCTAAGGGACTTGCAGACCGGGCGGATGTTTCGGAAGTAGTCGTCATTGCCGACACCCTTGATCAGCCTATCGCTGAACTCGATCTTGGACCAAAAATTCGCGTTCAGCGCGTTTGGCGCTTCAACGATGCGCTGGCGACACCCAAAATTCTACGAGCACTTTTCAAAGCGAATGCCGCGGGCGTGCTTTGGAACCTTCAATCCGCAACTTTTGGCGACCGTGAAATTCCTGCTGCACTTGGGCACTTTGCACCGCCACTCGCGCGGGTCTTCGGACTAAAAAGTGGTGTCATTGCACATAATATTATTGCGGGTATTGATCTCGATAGCACGCAACTGAAAGGGCAGAAATTACGCCAGGCCGTTGTGAAGTTTGGTGCGAGCGTAGCCTGCAGGGCATTGCTGGCTGCGAACTACACCACAGTGACACTTCAAGGGTATTACGACCATATTCGAAAAACATATCCAAGTGCAGAAGTTCGGTTAGTTCCGCATGGAACGTTCGAAGTATATGATGGCGAATTGCGCCCCCTCGCAAAGCGCCCAAAGCGCATCGTGACGATGGGAAAATTTGGGACATACAAGCGCTTGGAAACGCTGCTAGACGCATTCGACTTGCTCCGAGGTGATCCTGAATTCGGCGACTACCAATTGGTTATTGGCGGAACGGACCATCCAGGTACGCCAGGGTATGTCGATACCCTCCGGCAGGAACGGCGGAATGACGCCGGAGTGAGTTTCCATGGATATGTGGCCGAAGACGACATTGCTGATTTCTTCGGCGAGGCGCGCTTGAGCATCTTTGATTACACTGCAACGACCGGTAGTTCGGGTGTACTGCATCAAGCAGCAAGCTACGGAGCTGTGCCTGTCTTTCCACAAATTGGAGACTTCATCGACATATGTCGGGATGAAGGACTAAGCGGCGCGCACTACCAAGTGTCAAATTCGGCAAGCATGGCGAAGGCAATGCGAAACATGTTGCGTGACCTTGTAGCAGCCCAAACTGTTGCAGATTCCAATCTTGAGGTTTCACAAGAGATGCCTTTTGCAGAGATCGTCGATTTCCATGTGCAGCGACTACTTAATAACGAACCGTCCGAGACTGACACTTTTGGACCTGCTGGAAGTCCGTCCAAGAGCCAGAAATTTGGTGAAGCCACTTAGGCTTTGTTTCATGAAAACGCGTTTTGGCTCTATGGGTTAGCGATTAACCACTGATCATATGCGAAGATGATCAGGGCCGTTCAAATTGGGCGACCTCGCTTCAATTCTCGCCTCGCAAGGCATTGATGAAAGCTGAATTGCCTTTGTTTAGAGGCGTCTAAGGCGTTTCGTTTCCCGATCATAAAAACTGTGACCCTATTGACCCATGAATTGTGCCTTCAGGCGATTGATCGAATGTTCTTCGTCTATGACAACGGCTATGCGCCACTTCCACCCTATACTTTGGCGTAGAAATTTTAACCTTAATGAGAAAGATAGAAACAAGTTGGATAGACATCTTACCCAACCGAAAGGACTATCTATTCTTCCTCATGAGCGTCTATCGCACGGAAGTCTGAGACAAAGAGGCAGAACCTAGAAAGGGCTCCCGAGATGTCTCACATGTCTTCAAATTTCGAAGTCGAAGCAGCTGCAGTGCAAACAGCGGAATGCGCTATTATCGTTCCCTGTTATAACGAAGAGAAGCGCTTCAACGCTCGTGCGTTCCTCGATTTTGTGAAACGTGCTCCGAATGTACACTTCGTGTTCGTGGATGACGGCAGCAAGGATAAAACGCTCAGGCTTTTAACCAATTTGAAGCGTATCGCGGGTTTGAATATCACCGTTCTGTCGTTGTCGAAAAACGCGGGCAAGGCTGAGGCTGTTCGCCAGGGCCTGATTTATGCAAGTACGCGTGGGTTTATCTTCTTGGGGTATTGGGATGCAGACCTTGCAACGCCGCTCGATGCCATTGAAGATTTTGTAAAGGTTGGCCGCAAGCTTGATACTGTAGACGTTGTTTTTGGCTCGCGTCGTAGTTTGCTGGGACATCGCATCCAGCGAAGTGTAGCGCGCCGTGCGGTTTCGCGCACATGCGCATTGCTCGCAAGACAGGCTGTCCGCCTACCGATCGGTGATACCCAATGCGGGGCAAAATTGCTTCGTAATACCCAAGCCGTAAAGGACGCCTTGGCCCATCCCTTTACTGCAGGTTGGCTCTTTGATGTTGAACTCTTTGCACGAATCTCGAGTAACGTCGCCGAGCCAAATCACGCGTTCTACGAACTTCCACTTCTGGAATGGGAAGAAGTTGCCGGATCAAAAGTATCGTGTGTTACGATTGTCAAAAGTGGTTTTCGGATGTTGCGCCTAATCGCAGAAATGCGCTTGGGGCTGCCTAAATTCCAAACCGCAGAGAAGTTCTCGGCAACTCTCAAAGAGATTGAAACGCGGTCTGATCGAAACCTCCAGCCTGTGGCTTAATCAAGTGTCTGTGCGTACGTCTGGTCCGGTTGGCGATACTCACAGGCATTTTCGGTCGACATTTATCCTGACGCCGGCCGTGATAATTTTCCTTTCCTCTAACTTCGTCAACGCTGGAAACCTTCTTTTCAATACGGTCTTCAGCCGCTGGATGGGTCCTGCACTTTATGGAGATCTGGCGCTCGTCTTAACACTTAAGTTGGCTATTCTTGGCCTCTTTGGTGCTTTGCAGATGTCTGTAAGCCGGGAAGTGGCTCAGGTTGAAGGTGCTGAGCTCAAAGACCTGAAGCTCATTCTGGCACGCATTAACAAGATGGTATTTATCGCGTTGTGGATCAGCCTGCCAATTGTGCTTGCGACTGCCATTTACACTGAAGCGGGCGCGGCGATGGGCCTGTCTAACACCAACTTGTTGATACTTGTTATTCTTTCAATTCCCTTCGCAGGGCCGTTGAGCATGTGCAGAGGGGTCGCCTTCGGAGAATTGCGGAGCAATGTCATCGTCACCTCTGCCAACGCTGAAATGCTCGTCCGCCTTCTGGGCGCTGTTATCGCATGGAAAATGGGATTTGGCGTCGAAGGTGTGGTGTTCGCCATCTGCCTTTCAATAGCTGTTGGCTGGGTAGCGATCTACAAGGTTATGCCGTCGATGTCGCGCAAGAAACCCCATATTCAAAAGGTCGCTTTAGGGGTGGCCATTGGCGCTGTCCCTTTCGCTGCCTTGCAATTTGCTCAGGTCCTTTCGCTTGACGGAGACATCTTTCTGGCGAAAGCCCGTCTCGATTCCGAAGAGGCCGGCCTTCTTGCTGCTTTGTCGTTGTTCCAGCGTATACAATTTTTCGCGTGCTTTGCGCTTGCAGGAACATTGCTGCCCGGCGTTGTTTCAGCTGCCCGTCAAGGAAAAGCAATCATGGGGGCAGCTGCGCCGGTTGTGTTCTTGTTCCTTCTCGTCAGTTCATTCGTCCTGGTGATGGTCTTTATGAAAAGCGACCTCTTGGTGCGGTTGTTGGTTGGACCAGAGTTTGGGGGGGCAGCAAAGGGTCTTCTGCTTGCCGCAACGTCTGCGGTCGCATTCACTGCAAGTTACCTTCTCGCGACGCTCTTGAGCGCGCTCAAAGACCAGCGCGGGATTTGGGCTGCTTTGATCATTTCGATCGTTCAGCTTGGTCTAATGGCCGTATCCGTAATTGGCTCCGAACTCGGTTTCATGGCCCTGCTTGAGATTAAGATGTGGTGCCAAGTTGGGCTCACCGCTCTGCTTCTGTCGCTATCCGCACATGTTCTCTCAAAGAAAGCAAAGGAGAACATGTGATGAGTATCGTACTCTCGATGGGCTTCCTTGGGCTTGCATTTCTGATCTACAAAAAATGGGCCAGCCTTGGGCCCCTCAAAGATCTTTTACTTATAACGGCATTCCTGCTGGCGGCGCTTACCGCTATCGATCTTGGGCTAGGTCTTATTACGGGCGAAGGTATTAATGACTCCGTTTTCTACCACTTGAAGACCGGTGTTGGTGGCGGGGATGTTACGCAATACGTGTTTCCGTTTGTAGGGGCTCTTGTCTTACTCGTCGCCCTCGCATTGGGCCTTTTCCGACTTCGCAGGCATTTAAGTCCCGGTTCGACGCAAAGTGCGCGGTTACCTAACGCAATCACCATCGTGACCGCTCTCGCTGCTTTGGTGGTGCATCCTGCTTTGGTCGCTACGGCTTCGTACACCTTCAGGTTTGCGAAGACGACGCAGCTCGAAGAGGGCTTTCATGAACCTGTGTTGGTACGGCGTATCGATGAAGCTCCGAAGAATTTGGTCATCCTGTACCTTGAAAGCGTGGAACGCACCTATCTGGACGAGGCCCGCTTCCCGGGGCTGGCCAATCGTCTTCGAACGCTTGAGGCCAATGCAACCCGCTTCACCCAAGTGTCCCAAACTGCAGGGGCGGGGTTCACGGTCGGTGGCATGGTTTCAACGCAATGTGGTGTGCCTCTCATTCTGACCGGAGGCGCAAACTCAATGGAAGTGAACAGGTTTTTGGCGGGAGCCACTTGCCTGGGAGATCTTCTCGATGAAGAGGGATACACACTTTCCTATCTGGGGGGTGCCTCGACGCAGTTCGCAGGGAAGGGCGCGTTCTTTCGTACGCACGGGTATGATGAGGTCTTGGGCTTGGACGAATTGCGCCCGGGCCTCGACGATCCTGATTACATTGCTGAATGGGGTCTTCAGGACGACACACTTCTTGAACTTGCAAAAGCACGTTTCGACGCGTTGGCTGGTCAAGGCGATCCCTTTGCTTTGTCGGTCCTGACCCTCGACACACACCACCCTTATGGTCATGGCGATACCAATCGCCGTTGTCAGCGTTTGGCCTACGGCGACGGATCGAACCCGATGTTAAATTCTATCGAGTGCCTTGATCTGTTAGCCGCTGATTTTATTGCGCATATCCAAAACTCGCCGGCTGCAAAAAACACAATTGTAGCTGTGATGTCAGACCACCTGGCATTGGGAAATGCCGCGAGCGATATTTTGGAGAACGGTCCGAGGCGCAACCTTTTGTTTCTGATTGACCCGAACAACCCGCGCCCTCAGACGGTGTCCCGACCTGGAACAACATTGGACGTTGGTCCGACCTTGATATCACGCTTGGGGTTTGAACTCCCACGCATGGGTTTTGGGGTAGATCTGTTAGGAGATGAGCCAACACTGGTCGAAGACTTGCAGACAACCGCCGATGACAGGGCATCGCTCGACCGGTATGTCATGGGGTTCCAAAGTGTCTACGATCGACTGTGGGACTATCCGGATCTGGAGGACGGGCTCTATGTCAACATTGAACTGGGCGCGGTTCAGTTCGGCAAAAGCGACTACAAACTGCCAGCACTTTTAACCTTTGACGAAGAGGCGGCTATCGATCAGGCGACTTTGGGAGACATGCGCGCCGAGCAAACTTTGACCGAGGCGGTTATTGAGCTGCCTGTCGGAAAAAGATTTTTTTGGTTTGATGAATGCGCGGCCCTCACACATTTGCGCATGGCCAATTCGCCAGAACCGGCAGCAGACCAATGTTTGGCCCATGGCCGACGTGGCGAAACGTTGGATGTGCTCGCGCTCGCGCAGTCTGGCTTCTTCTCGGAACCTGAGACGCTTAAGTTGCTGGAAGCGCCTGCTGAAATTGGTCAGGCAGAATTTGAGGATGCCGCTTTGCGCAAAGTCGGTGAAGCGCGTGGTGAACTTCCAATACGACTTTTCGTTCAGATGCAAAACGATCAACCGTATGGCTTATTGCTACGCTCTGCCAGATTTGGAAGTGGTGCATCGTTCTCGCGAAAACAAACCACGGAAAATCTTGCTTATGGCGAGGATACGATTCTGAGACGTGGTGTGAACTTGCTTCGTATTGCCGAAGATAGAAGTGTCGAAGTTTTAGATAGGCTTGATACCTGTTCGCCCGCATTCGACGCGAGTTCCATACGTCCCTGGCGCGACTTGCTGTCAACACGTCCCAATGGGACTATCGCCCATGCCGTCGTTGTCCATGACACAGCCTTTTGTGGCGAAGACAGCCGCAAGATTGCCCCTGTACTGTCTGGGCTTCCGCTGGAAGGTCTTTTGTCGTCTTCAATGCGCGAAGCTTATGTCGCTGTTATCAGTGCTGATGGACAGGTCTGGGAATTTCCAAACCGAGAGTTTGGAAAGATCGCTGTGTTACTCGACCCGCAGGCTGATACGCGCTTAAGGCCAAGTGCAAACCTGACTGATATTCAAGTTGCGTCGCATAGTCAGGTTATCGTTCCAACGCCAACGCCAACGCCAACGCCAACGCCAACGCCAACGCCAACGCCAACGCCAACGCCAACGCCAACGCTAACGCCAACGCCAACGCTGGTGGCAAAGCAAACGCCACTTCCAATGCCAAGGACTACGCCAAGGCCAGAGACTGTCGAAGTCTCGGTTAATCAACCGTTCGTGTCTGACGGTTGCATCAGCCCTGAAGTGCAAATGGCGCAAGTTGACAGCGCCGAATTCGGCGTACTTCCGATTGGCGTGCAAGTCTCGGGTCATGAACTCAACGACTTTGTGGGCTTTTGGGGAAGCTGGTGGGGTACTGAAAATGCAGGCCGTTGGTCCGCTACGCCGCAAACTGCGTTCAAAATCAAGCTGCCGGAAATCAGGTCTGGAATAGGGACACTTACCTTCAACGCAGCGTTCGCGGCTGACGAAAGCGGCGTGGTGACTATACGTCACGACGGTGAAGAACTTACCGCGATGCAAATAGAACAGAGTGGTTTCTTCCAGCTGCCCATAAATGATTTGCCGCGAGGCGTCGAATTAGATGTTGAGATTCTTCTCAATTCAAAAATAGCGTCTTGCCCGTCGATGAACGGATCGTCTGCGGACACGCGCGCTCTCGCGTTGATGCTGAAGTCATTGCGCTTGGACGTTCCCGAAGAAGCGCTTTGGGTTGCTCCGGCCGCTATTGCCTCGGAGTTAATTGAAGACGCAAGCGAGGTTACCACACGACAGCTTGGTGAATGTATTAGCCCAGATTTTTCTGAAAAGCTTGATACCTCTGCATCCCCTGCGCCACTTGGCTTAAGTCTCCTACATGAGACCAGAACTGATTTCGTAGGCTACTCCGGGCGCTGGTGGCCCAGCGAACAAGACGGCCGCGGGATGGCAGATACATCTGCGTCATTCACTCTGACCTTACCGGCTGATCTGAACAGCATGTATCTGATCGCTTCAGTTGGTTCTCCATACATCAAGAACACTAAAGTCGCCATCACGCTCGGGGAACGACTACTGGCTATCCGCGAGGCGGGCGCCTTAGTTGATCTACGGGTCGACGTATCGGATTTCCCGCGCGAGACACCGTTGGAGTTTTACCTCCACTCAGTTGGTAGCGAAGCTTCTTGTCCAGCTGCACAAAACCGAGCCGAAGACCGTAGGCTAACGGCACTCGTTTTAAATGACCTCCGGCTAGAAGCAGAAGCAAGGATCGACTTGCCAGTTTCAATTGGCCATGGCGGCGGTCGCCTTGAAGGGGCTGCAATCACCAATTCCTTCAATACCCTTCAGGCCAATCGGTTGCGCTTTGATCTCTTTGAGCTGGATCTCAACTGGACTTCAGACGGAGAGCTTGTGTGTTTGCATGATTGGAATGAGAGTTTTCAATCGCGTTTCGCAAAAAGTACTGATGCGCCGGTATCGCTGACGGAGTTTCACGCTTTGTTGGCTTTGAACCCGGATTTGCCTCGAAACTGTGATTTGGATGGGCTGGCTGGCTGGATGCGTGCAAATCCTGATGTTCGTGTGGTGACGGATGCCAAGTCTAATTCCCTTAAGGCGCATGAACTGATTGCCGCGCGACATCCAGACATCAGGGGTCAGTTTATTCCTCAAGCCTATACGCCTGATGAAATCAAAGTTCTTCGCGAACTTGGTTTCGAAGATGTTATTTTCACGATCTATCGCTACGCTGGCAACGATCAGAAAATTTTGAACGATGTACTCACTTGGCGTCCAACCGCTTTAGCGATGCCAGTTGATCGTGCGCGGAATGGATTGCTGAACTTAATTGCGCTGGAGTCTTCCACCCCGGCGTTTGTGCACACCGTCAATGATCCGATTTTGGCAGGGTGTCTGAAAGCCATGGGGGCATTTGGGCTCTACACCGATGACATTTCCGAGGACGAATTACGTGGTCTTGCGCCAACGATTGATAGCTGCATTGAAGGGGGTACTGGATGATACGGTCTGTTTTGCGGCAGACGAACAAAGACATCGCGCGCCTGGTGAACACCACGCGGTGGTCCTTATGTGGTCTGCAAGTGAGTTGGATGGAAGAGAAAAGCCTTCGTCAATGGGTCGCAGCAAACGTCGCGAGTTTGGCGGGATGTATGCTTCTCGGACTTGATCCAATTTGGACCGCTTTGCTCGTTGTCCTTGGTGGGCTTGTAATAATCGTAGAGCTTTTGAACACGGCGATTGAAGCCTGCGTTGACTATGTCTCCACCGATCATCATCCGCTCGCAAAGAAAGCAAAAGACGTCGCAAGTGCAGCGGTGTTTTCTTCTGCAATTTTGTGGGTCTCGGTGTGGGTAGTCGTTTTGGTGAGTTAGACGCGGTGCGACCCGCTCGTCTTTTGCTGCTGGGTTCAGCTTTTCGCGGTTGGTGCTCAGCCGTTGCCTAACTCTTATAGCGGAATGGTTGATCTAGGCACCCTGCTAACTAGCGTCTAAACCGGTCTCCAAAAGTTCCGTATAGATAGACATGGCTCTACATCGTCTCAAACATCAATGGTCAAACTGAGGCGATCCGCCTTCTGATACGAGCCATGGGTTTCGGTGTCGGATCGTTTTAGTGGGGCAAGGGTGTAGGAGATTGCCGCCATGACTGGTTTCGCGCAGCCGGTTACAACCTGTGTCAATCTGTTTCCCGCCCTATAGTCCCGACCTCTATCCTTTAGTCTAGGGCCTCCACCATTTGGGCGCCGGCCATGCGCTTCCGAGGCCAAGACACGCTTGTTTTCATCGCGTTACATCAAACGTAGGTGCGAAGTAAGACAGAATTGGACTTTGACAGATGATCACACCCGTTATCCTTGCTGGCGGTTCCGGCACTCGTCTTTGGCCGGTTTCGCGTAAGAGCTACCCTAAGCAGTTCACTCAGCTTGTCGGAAAAGAAAGTCTCTTTCAGCAGACAGTCGCGCGCGTGTCCGGCGCAGGATTTGCTCCACCGACAGTTTTGACTGCCGCAGATTTCCGCTTTGTGGTCGCGGAGCAGTTGTCCAATGCAGGTGTAAACGATGCGCAGATCGTGATTGAGCCTGAAGCGCGTAATACCGCTCCAGCGATCCTTGCTGCTGCCTTGATGCATGAGCAAACGCCAGATGCAATTCTCTTGGTTTGCCCATCAGATCACCTAATGGAAGACCATAAAGCCTTCTTTGCTGCGGTCACCGCTGGAAGGAGTGCCGCTAAGGCCGGTGCGTTGGTGACTTTCGGTGTAAAGCCGACCCACGCCGAAACTGGGTATGGTTACCTCGAGCTGAAGTCATCCCCTAAATCCTATGAGCCGAAGCCGGTTTCGCTGCGAGCATTTGTCGAGAAACCGGACGCCGCAACTGCAGAGGCCATGGTGGAAGGCGGAAAACATCTATGGAACGCTGGAATCTTTATGTTCCGTGTTTCAGCCATCCTCGAAGCCTTTGAAGTCTTGGCTCCCCGGCTGGTTATGCCGGTGCGTGGTGCTGTCAGTATGGGACAGCGCGACCTGGATTTCTTCCGCCTTGATGCCGCGTCCTTTGCACGAGCCGAAGATATTTCCATCGATTACGCTGTAATGGAAGGAGCGGCAGATGCGCTCACCGTTGTACCCTTCGATGGTGGATGGAGTGATCTGGGCAGTTGGCGTGCGATCCATACGAATACAGCACAAGACACCGACGGAAATGCGATAAGTGGTGGTGCTACTGCCATTAATTGCAAGGGTTCGCTTCTGCGCTCAGATGATCCCGAAATGGAAATCGTCGGCCTAGGGCTTGATGGTATTGCAGCAATTGCGACTGGCGATGCCGTGCTGATTGCAAATCTTGATGAGGGCGAACGCATCCGTGAGGTTGTGGGTACTCTCAAGGCCAAGAAAAAGAAACAGGCCGAAGATTTCGCTCGCTGCCACCGACCATGGGGATATTATGAGACGCTGTCTTTGGGAAAGCGCTTTCAGGTAAAGCGGATCATGGTGAAGCCCGGTGCGGCGCTCAGTTTGCAAAGCCACGTGCACCGCGCAGAGCATTGGGTTGTCGTGGAGGGATCCGCCAGAGTTACGGTTGACGAAAGCGTGAAACTGATTTCCGAAAATCAATCAATTTATATCCCGCTTGGCGCCGTTCATCGTCTCGAGAACCCAGGGAAGGTCCCACTTCATTTGATTGAGGTACAGTCTGGTGCATATCTCGGTGAAGATGACATCGTACGGTATGAGGATATCTACGCGCGCGCTGAAGCAGCGTAGTTTTTAAAAAGTTATGGCAGCGGAGCCGTCGAGCCTTTGTGGTTCGGCGGCTCATTTTCTATGTTCTTAACAAATGCGGCTCATCCCTATGCGGAAGGATAGGATACAGAAACCATTGCGTTGAAATATATCCTTTCCTACAAAAGAAATATTGTTTTCAGTCCGTTAAAAAGAGCTCAGATACTTTTTCCAGGAAGGAATTGTTCTGACGCTTGACTATAACACTACCGCCTTTGAGCTCAACGTTGCAAAGCCCCTAACTTTTGTTGACTCTAAATTTGGCGATTAGCGTTGTCGGGCATGGCTATGTCGGTGCCGTATCAGCTGCTTGCCTGTCGTCCCTAGGGCATGAGGTGATCGGCGCCGACGTAGATCCAGCAAAATTGCTTTGCTGGCGTGAATAACACCCTATTTTTAACCATAGCTGGTCGGATTGTTGACCCAGAGTGTTGGATCAGGCTCTGTTTTTCAGAAGCCAGCTATAAACTCTACACGAAGCCCCGGACCATTGTGATCTTTGCCTCAGCAGGAACGCGATCTGCTACCAAGTAGATCTTAACTTTGGGGATATCCAAATTGAAGCGCCCAAACGCTGCACATACTCAGCGTATGCCTGCAATCCTGTGCAGGGTTTGAATATCCCTAGGCTGGCCTGCAAGACTGGTACTGATGATTTGGGTGGAAGCCAAACCGTCCAGACTGTTGCAACTCGAAGTACCAAAGATATCGAGGCCGAAATTCACAATCCGGTTAACATACGTCTGCCGGGTTCAACGGGACAATTTGTCTCCGTACGCCACAGAAAAGGGTCTTCAGGCATAGGCTAGCGATGTGACTGAAGTGCTTTGCTATACCCCTCAAGGGGATGAAAGACGTAGCTGAAGTAGCCGAATTCCCCAGATGAACAGAGATTTCCAGTAAGGTACGATTGAAGCGAAAATCATACTGGTCATTGACCCCGTGCACTTTTCCGCCACCGTGATGGGCGCGAACGCTATCCAGGTATTCGGTTGGCCCGTTGCGCTATGCGCTATCGTAAACACAACCAACGCAACTGGTGAGGCCCTAAAATAGGCCGGCTTCTTTTGCGATCATCGCAGCTTGCGTGCGATTGCGCGCACTCAGTTTTCGACAGAGCGTCTTAACATGCAGTTTGATGGTCACTTCTTGCAGGTCCAACTCACGCGCAATTTCCTTGTTGGAATGGCCTTTGCACAAGCCCTCCAGAACCTGTAGCTCTCTCTCGGAGAGCTTTTTCGCCATTGGATGCTCTGGGGCTTCGTCTTCAGCGTTCATAAAATCCAAGGGCACGTAGGTTTCACCCATAGCCATGAACTTGATCGCGTTCACAAGGGATTTTGCCGACATCGTTTTAGGCAGAAACCCAACGGCCCCTTGGTCAACAGCTTCTTGCGCAATCACTTTGTTCGCTGTCCCTGACATGATCGCTACCGGGCGGCCGTCTGAAGCCGAAATTGCAGTTGTCAGGCCTTCCAACCCGTTCATTCCGGGCATCGAATAATCTAATAGAACCAGATCATAAAAGCGTTCTTTTTTGATCTTCTCACAAGCGGCACCAAGCGAGCCGCAGGTTTCCACCACGAAATTGTCTTGGGTGGCTAGGAATGTGCCCAGCGTCTCAAGAACCAGATCATGATCGTCAGCAAGAAGTAATCTCATGTCTTAACCCTACTGCGAAATAACACTCGCGGCTAGCGCTTGAGTGAGGCGCTCCAACTCGACCGGTTTCGAATAGATCCCTGCCACTTGCCCGTCAATAATCCGAGGATCAGACAGACGCTTTGCCAGAGCAGTAACGACAAAGATCGGCAAATCTGGGGCAATTATGTGCGCTTTTTCGACTATTTCGCCCCCATTCATAATTGGCATGTCGTAATCGGTGATCAGTGCGCTCCAACTTGCTGGATCATCCTCTATGGCCTCTAACGCGTCACGTGGGTCTACACAGACCGCAACTTCGGCTCCGCATGCCTCGAGATAAGAGCCTGTGACTTCTGCTACACTAAGATCGTCGTCCACGACAATAATCGTCTGACCTGCGAGATTCGAACCTCGGTTGTTGCCTGTGTCTTGTGTGTGCGGAACTTGCTGATGAAGTGGCCAATATACCTCTAACGTTGTCCCTTTGCCGACTTCTGTCTGCAAGCCAATCGCTCCGCCAACGGATTGTACCTGCATGGCGGAGGTTGCAAGACCCAAGCCTGTACCCTCCCGCCCCTTCGTAGTGAAGTATGGGCGAAAGATGTTGGAGGCGGTTTCTGGATCCATCCCATCGCCTGTATCCCACATTGAAAGACATATGTACTGGGCTTGCGAAGCCAATTCGCCAATTGCAATATTTGAGGCTTCGGACCCTTTAATGGTTCGGACGTTTAATTGAATGCTGCCCGGTTTCGTACCAATCGCGTCGCCTGCATTCATTGCCAGATTAATCAGGATCTGGCTCAGTGTTGTCGGTGCCCCCTTTAGCAGCACGGCACTGCCCGTGGTTTCAATCGTGAATTTTACACGTCGTGGTAAATTAGTTTGTAGGATTGAAGGTAGGTCGGCCAGAACTGAAGATAGCTCAAACACCCCCTCGGCATCTGATGCGGCACCTATATCCAGCAAGCGAGAGATCAATTTGGCGGATTGAGAACCGGCCGCGGAAATCCGTTTAAGATGTGGACGCACATCATTCGGGAGCGTTTTGTTCATTCCGATAAGCGTCGCAGATCCGTTTATCGCCGCCAATAGGTTGTTAAAGTCATGCGCTACACCTGCAGTGAGCTGAGCAATTGCTTCTTGTCTTTGCAGCCGCACCAGTTCGCGCATGAGTTCGTTTTCACGGGCTTCCGCCTCGATATCTTCCGTGATGTTGCGAATGATTATTACAGAACCGCCCGAGGATATTGGTGAGCCAGAGATTTGATGAACTTGTGTTGGTTCAACCGATCTACGGTCGAAAATGGCTTCAAAAGCGTCAGCAAAATCGAGATTGCGTGCGTATATGTATTGGCTCTGCCATCGTTGACCAAGGCCGGAAGTCGCTGCGCCAAAGCCCATCAATGCTGCTGCTGCTGCGTTTTGATATATGAGCCTGCCTTCTTCATCTGTGACTGCAATTCCGTCAGTAGCAGCCTCAATCGCGGCAAGACGTTGTGACAAGAGTTGACGTGCGGATTTCAGTGCAGTCACGTCTGTTGCTGAGAGTACAAGACCTCCCTCATCCAATTTGCCCGCGCGTAGAAGCACACTTTTGCCATCAGGCAAATCGATCTCATGACCTGAAGGTAATTCGACAAGCTTCGTAAGTGGAGGTGATCTGAGAAGTGAGGTTATTTGCCCGGGTAAATCTTCTGATTCTGCAATGTAGCGTGACCAGTTTTGGCTAAATGTTGTTCCGGTTTGCCAGCCTATGTCTGGAACGGGAAACATACGATTTACCGCCTTGTTTGCGAATGCGATCTGCCCGTCCTTTTCAAGCACGAGAAATGCATCTTCGGTCTCGGATAGGGCACGAACCATCCGTTCTTGAAGCCGGTCGCGTTCTGCTGTGGCCTCAACACGTTCAGTCACGTCCCTTTGGGTTGCAACAAGATGTTGCGGATCGCCGGTTGATGACATGACGGGGTAAAGCGTCAGCTCATTCCAGAAAAGTTCTCCCGATTTGCGACGATTGCGCAGGAGAAACGTCCCGGACGTGCGTTCTTTTACAGCTTCACGAAGTCTGATCCGTTCAGGATGGTCGGGTGCTTCTTCCATTAGGAAACGGCAGTTATTTCCGATTACATCATCGGCGGAATACCCCGAAATCTTCTCGAAGGCGGCGTTTACATAGACTAAGGGCCGGTCCGGTTTCGTCGCATCCGCAATTGCAAAGCCCGCGGAAGAGCCCGCAATCGTTGCCGCTAGTAATTCATTTTCCGATGCAATTTCGGAGTTTTGTAACGCTTGAACAGCCAGCCCTGCGAGGCGCTCCACAAGGTGCATATTGTCGTTTCGAAAACTCCCAGGTGCGTTACGCAGCGTGATCAACGCTATATTATCGCCTGCGGGAACAATGATTGCCCCGCTGAAACGTGATAAGTCTAAGTCGCTGGGCCAGGGCCCTAATAGATTTAAGTCTGACAGGTTGCGTGCACGTATAAAGATGTCGATAGGTGGTGAAATCTGCGTGCCAATATCCTGATCCCGATCACTGGCTAGGATGACCACGTCTCGCGTGCTTTTTTTGGTTACTAGCAGTGTTCTATCGGCCCCAACGCTTTTCTGCATCGATTGGAAAACGCTTACCAAAGCGTCATGCGCATCCGAAGCTGACGTATATGCTTCGAGGCATTCCAATAGTGCTTTGGTTTCCTTTAGCGTGCGCGCTTCTCGATCTCGCAGAACCTGCAACTCAAGGAGCGCCTCACGCAACCGCTCGTCTTCGGGCATTGGGTGTCCGCGTGTTAGTTCAACCAAAGATTATGCAAGAAATCATGAGATTGCCATGACGGTTTCCGCCCCGAATTAGGTTGCCTTGTTCGCCAAATGTGAAGGCTCCTACAAAAGGAGCGCGATCGAGTTCCAAGTTCACGCCAGAGACGACTTCATCCAGCTGGTCCTGAACGCTGAGCATGCATCCACCGCAATAAATCATCAACGCTCCTAAAGGTGTTGAACTTGGGTGATCACTATTCTGGCGCGCCAGCGCGGCAACGCGACCTGCGCGCTCAACCAGGCCTTTGCGAGTACCATGCATCAATGTGACTTGCTCGCCGTTTTCAATTGTTGAGAAAACATCAATTGACCCATCAGTATGGGCAACCGCAGGATGTGACAAAAGGTAGAACGGAATATCGCTTAACTCCCCGATCTTTCGTCCGAGCGGCCACATTGTGCTCTCTGAAAGTATGGCGACACCATTGGAGTCTCGTGAGGTATTTTTTACCTCATTCCCGGTCCATTCCGAATATACGCTCATGGCAGACTTATGGTCGATCTCGAGAATTTTTCGGCCTTCAACCTTTGTGATGGTGCCTGTTTTGTCTGTGGGAGAGTAACCGTTCTGATACGCGAACGAGATCGGTGCAGACGGGAAAAGGACGGAAACAACAACTCCGGACGACACTTTTTGATCCTGATCAAAAATAAACCAGTCACCGGAGACAGAATTGTCTGCGGCGCTCCCCCCGATAATAGGAACATCTGGGCCCAGGATGCTTTCGATGCCCTCTAGAACGTCTTCTTCTGCGCCAGGGGTTGACGAAACCCAAACAAGTTCTGGAATTTCCCCAATGCGATCTGCAGCGATCAACGCCTTAGCGGTGGCTTCTCTCGCTGCGCTATTCATGTCGGGGGAGGCTTCCGAGAGTGCCGTTCCGTAGGCGCCAGCCGGATCAGAGATAGCGAAAGCACAAACCCCCGAGCTGAAACCCATATTTGACAGTGCCCCAAGGCAAGAGGTTGCACCATGCAGGTTCCGGATATTGCCGTGTTCACCTTGTAGTGGATCTTCAGTGTCTGCGTTCATATGCACAGAAACGAAATCGTAGATTGTACCGTTGAGCTGATCGTATAGCTCATACGGACTAGATGCGTGTTTTACAAAAATTTGCACAGGAGCGTACCATTATCTGATTGATGGTACTGTAATATTATTACGACTTAAGATATCCTCAATCAAAAGTATATATGTATATACTTTTGGATAGTTTATCCGGGGTAAGCGGCCTTCACCATCTCAGAAGAAAGGCCCTCATATGTCATAATCCACGCCTTCTGGTCTTCAGCGGCGAAGGACGGCCCTAGAAGCTGTCGGAATGTTTCTATCAGAGCTGTTCCAACCGATCCGTACTGCTCTGCGGTAACGCCATACTTGATGTGCGCATGAGCAAGATCAATCGCTGCAGGCATAAGCGTGTCTGCGTCTTCAAGATGATCGACAATAAATGTAAGTGTCTGCACAAGCTTGCGACTTTGTAACTCCAAATCACCTACGAAGAGCGGTTTTGTGGTTGGGTCGACACGAAATAGGTTCGAGTAAAACACCCTCCCTGTTCGTCCTGCGTCCGCAGCTGCATGCGCCCAAGTTGAGCGTACTCTTTCGATGCGATCGGAATCCTTCATGTTCAACTGACACATCCCTTTTGAATTGTGAACGAGCTCAAATCTGCACTTGCGCGATTAGACATTGGGCTTAGGCATCTCTGTCAACCCTTCTCGTATATCAAACGATAGTATTTGCGGCCTATAGCTGACGCTGCGCTATCTTTGCTTTGGGCGCGTAAGCTTAGACTGATCATCGGACTACTATTTCGTTATGCCATGCTAAATGAATACACTGAACCGCCATGCCAAACGAGAAGTTCTGCGTGCCTTTTGATTGGCTATCATTGATTAAAAAATGAGCAATACTCTGACTGGTTTGCAGATGTGAAAAAGCCGCGGAGCACACTTTTTCAGCATTCAGTTCGAATCAATTACAGCTCATGCTTTATTTATTCGTAAATTTCGAAACTTTATGCCCAGGAAAAATTTTCTTTCATGAATTTCTTGAGCTTAGGTGAAGCCGGAGCTGTTTCTCCATCTTACGGTGAGCGAACCTAGCGGTTCGATGGCTGGCAAGCGGCGCACGATCGCGTGTCGCGCTGACAATTTTGCGCACGCCAATTGCAGTTCAGAGCGCTGAGTTTAGGCGTCGAGCATTTTACCGACATGTTGGTGTTTCTGCTGGTGAATACCGCAACCACTTTCGAGTTAGCTACAGTCCAAAGTTTGGTGCTTCCCAAGCGCTGGATCCGTTTAGAGCCGCAAACAAAAGCAGGCGATCACTGATTTGTGCTTTATGGATCCGTTTTCTGCTGTTGCTCTGTTATACGATCTACGCACAAGAGGCGACCGCGTCATTGATCGGTGTGTACGTGTTAGCACCGCTCTTTCCATTTGGCGCATAACAAAGTGCGATCATCCAGAAAGCTTGTAATTATGACACTTGAACGAACTGGCGGTTTCGCCAGCCTCCTCTGCGCTGCAACTTATATTTTTGGTTTTGTTTTTCTTATCACCACGCTCGCGCCGTTGGGGTTCGGCACACAAGCGATTGATGCCGAGGCAGTCGTCTCATTTATTCAAGATCGCCCGGGGTTTCTGATCCTCTGGAACTCGATAATCTACATCCTGAATGCGCTGGCATTGGCGGTGCTTTTGGCTGCGCTTTATCGGCGGTTAGGCGCTAAAACTCCCAACTTGGCTTTGGTCAGCCTGGTCCTTGGCATAATTTGGGCCGTGCTTGTGATCGGTGCGGGTATGATCGCAAACGTCGCGGTTGAACGAGTTGCGCTTATTGCCCCCAACGATATGGAACGTGCAGTAGTACTTTGGGAAACACTCCATGCTGTCGAACTGGGCTTGGGCGGCGGTAATGAAATTGCAGGCGGCGTGTGGATCGGCTGTGTAAGCCTTGCGGCCTTGTTTGGTCGCAGCCTTGGCAAGATCACCATTGGGTTAGGTCTTCTCACCAGTGCTGGCGGGCTTACGACGTTAATCCCCGCGCTTGGCGATACGGCAGGTGTAGTATTTGGACTGGGCGCGATCGTTTGGTTCATCGCCGTGGGTATTTCTCTTCTTTTTGGGCCTAGTGCAGATACTGCTCAGCCGACTTCGGCGAAAAACTAGGTCCATAGCGGTCTCTTTCGATGACACTTGATCCGAGGGGTTGCAAAGCCAGAGCAACGCTAAAAAAGTGAAAGCTCATGCAGATATTTTGCCTTTGCTTTTATGCAATCGCAGCGATTTCGACCTAATTCCGCTGGTCAGATCTGCAAAGGGAACAAACTCCGTTTCCCTTTGCACTAGAGATATGGGCTGATGCGGATAATGCTTTCGTACTGGATGACGTGGTTTCGTGACACGCCCGAGCTGATAAGTCATTTTTGGGGCTACGGATCGGTTGCTTATTACGCGCCCAACCGCATGATCTTTCTCATCGGTTACTTTAACCAAACCGACACGCCCGGGTGCCCAAACGGTTTTATATCAAGCAGCTCGCCTCGATCGAGAAATTCGGAGGAAATCCGTGAAACGCGCATTCTACTTTCTGATGACTTCGATCGGCGTCTGTGTTGCTCTTGTCGTCGCGCTCGTTCTGGTAACCCGCGGTGACTATCTTGTTGCCCCGCTCGTCACGCAGGATGCCAACTTACCGTCTGCGGAGGTTGCTGGAGTACAGCTTCATTTCCGCAGAATTGAGGGGCCGCCTGAAGCGCCAACTATTGTTGTTCTTCATGGCGGACCTGGCGGTGATTTCCGATCGCTTATGGCCTTGGAGGCGTTGTCGGACAGTCATAGTGTCGTATTTTATGATCAACGTGGCGCGGGTCTGTCGGAGCGCGTTTCGGGCGATGATTTGAACTTGGATGGGCATCTTTTTGAGTTAAACGCCATTATAGCGCGCAGCGCGAAGGGCCAACCGGTCGTCTTGATAGGGCATTCTTGGGGCGCGATGTTGGCCACTGCATATCTTGGTATGAACCCAGAACAGGTTCAAAGCGCGATCCTGATCGAGCCCGGTTATCTCGACGGGGCTGGGAAGGGTTCCTGGACTGAAGAGGCGCAGAAATACATGTCGGGTGGCACCTATTGGAAAGAAGCCGTTTTGTCAGGCTTTCGCGCACAACATGTGATTGGGCCTGATTCAAACGCCGCCGATGATTTCTTAATTGGCCATATGGTTGGCGTTTTCGCGGATCATCCTGACAACCCTTATCATTGCGGTGGTGGGTATAGTGCTCCGTCGTGGCGCTTTGGTGCTGCAAGCAGCCGGCGGTGGGAACAGGCCACTGTGTCTGAAGTTGATCAGATCGCGCGTGGTACTGCGTTTGATGGCCCTGTTCTGCTCCTCGCAGGGGATTGCAACGATTGGATTGGGCCAAGCTTGCAGGCAAAGCACATGGAAAGGTTCACAGATGCGGAATTGGTAGGCATTCCTAATGCCGGACATGATGTGGTCTGGGACAATCCTGATGTGACGCTCGCAGCGATCCGAGCATTCTTGGATTGACCCTACCAACAAATGGTCGCGATCTGATCGCTTCAGCTCACCTCGGTTCGTGTTGGTTTTGTGTTCAACTTGCGATCTTTGCACCCTCTGAAAGCGCGTTGAGCTTCGCATAGGCGATATCAGGATCCACGGCGCCAAACCCGGCGAAGGTTCCAAACCCACAATCTGATCCAGCGATCACGCGATCTGATCCGACGACGTCGATAAATCGAGAGATACGTTGTGCAACAAGCTCGGGATGCTCGACGAAATTGGTGGTTGTATCGACAACACCGGGTACAAGAACCTTGTCGTCTGGAATATCAGCTTTTCGTTCCTTGAAGACGGCCCATTCGTGTCCGTGACGCGGGTTTGAGGTCTCAAACAAAACGTAGCGGGATTTTGTAGACATTAGCGTGTCGAACATCTTCGACATCGGGATATCGCAGACATGAGGGCCCTCATAATTTCCCCAGCAGATGTGCACACGCACCTTTTCGGCTGGCACGTCCTGCAAGGCATGGTTCAATGCTTCTACGTGGGAGGCCGCGATCTTCAGAAACTCCTCATCAGACAAGTCATTGAAGAGCATATGGCGGGAAAGAGCGAGATCGGGACAGTCGAGTTGCAGGTCAAGGCCGGCAGCAACGATGGTCTCATATTCCTCTTTCATCGCATCAGCCAACGCGGCCAGATATGCATCACGGGTCGGGTAATGGTCATTCTGCAAAAAGAGTGAGATCACACCCGGAGAGGCCGCATTCATGAACCCGCGCTCAACACCATGTTGCGCCATGCCCGCCTGCAGGTTTGCAATGTCTTTTTGCAGTTCGCCCTGTCCCTTGGACTTCACTTCACCAACGCACATGGGGCGTGCGTATTGTGGCGTGCCACCATCATCGGCGAGGCGCTTTAGGAAACTTGGAAACTGCTTGAGATCGGCAGGGGCATTGCGCGGGCTGTCACCGTCGAATCCCGTGTAGCGGTCTTTAACGTAAGTCGCGTAGGAAATCTTTGATGTTTCGCCGTCGCTTACAATATCGACACCGGCTTCCACTTGCTTGCGAACAGTTTCGGAGACTGCCGCTGTCATGCAAACGTCAAACGCGCCGGTGTCGTAGTCCTTCCCATGCTCGCGAGCAAAGATGTAATCCACGACGTCCTGTCCACGCGGGAGGGAGCCAACATGGCTGGTTAGAATTTTGGACATGGGTGCCTCCCTAAAGCATGAAATCTAATCTCCGGACCAGGTAAGGCCGGCTGAATCATTTGTAGCGACAACCTGGTAGAGTGCGGCTTCTCCGGTCATCGATGGCTTGAGGCTATGAGATAAGCCTTCAGGGATCGACATGGTGTCGCCTGGTGCAAGGGTGGTCGCGCCTTCATCCCATTCCACGCGCCAATGTCCTTTCACCGGCATGAGAACGCATGGTTTATCATATTGCCTGGGTGCTGCGGCGGCGGAGGCTCGGGTTGCAAATCTAACCTCGAAGCCTGGCTTGTCTTTCAAAAGTCCATGTTGGCCGATGACCTGACAGGGTGCCCTGTCTGACAACGCCACCATGTCCCAATATCGGGCCACGTGGTTTGGCAATACGTCCGAAGTCGTAGGTTCTGGGCGCGCGGCCAGTTCACTTGCGCTCATAATCTGCATGGGTTTCACACCCGCAGGCAAGCTTTCACCCTTCTTACTGTCGTAAAGGCGTCCGGTTTCAGCGAGGATGAGGCCGTGCTCGGCGGCTTCTTCGATCACCTGAGGGGCCCACATGACCCCTCCGCCTGAATCATCACCGCCCAGGATCGCCATGATCATTCCATAGTCGTTTCCGATGTTTTCAAAGCCTCGAAAGATACCGGTAGGAATGTTAAAGATGTCGCCGGCCTCAAGAGTGACCTCGCCAGCGGTGCCCCAGCGACCCCAGAAGAAACGCCAACGACCAGACAATACGAAAAACGCTTCTGCGGTCCGGTGGTCATGCAGCGAGTTTCGGCATTTGGGAGGTTGACCTGCCGCCCCAATATTGAAGCCATGTGGAACTGAAATATGCACGTGCTGGTCAGGGCTTTCGCTTACTCCCCCACCGATAATTGTGAAATTTTCTTTCTGATCGCTGCCCGGTGTGTGGGCGTCAATAAAGGCAGTCTTGCAGGGTTTCAGGTCTCCATAGCGTACGATGCGCGCTTCCATCTCCGTGGGTGTCATAGATCACCTGTATGCAAAATGATCTGCTTCCAGATCGCGGTTTCGTCAAAGAGAGCCCATTCGCGTCTCAGCTTAGGTTGACCAGAGATAAGGGCACCAAATTCAGCATGGGATGCACCAAGCACGAAGACCTCCGCCCCCGTAGGCACGCCAAAACTTCCCCAACCTGAATGCTTGCCATGCAAGGTCCAACGCAGTGCCGCGCGCGGCGGCATAAGAGGATCTTCTCGACCAATCATATGGTGGATCTTGAATTCCGCATCTGGGAAGCTGGAGCGTAAGCCCATCCAGAACTGGTCAGCCCCCTCAAAAGACAGTGCCTGCGCGCCGCCTGCGTAGCTCAGAATTGCTGCTCGATCATATTCTTCGGGGATCACCCTGAAATCGGCAGACATGATCCTTGTCAGAATATCAGCATAGGATTGCCCCCACGCATTGTCATTCCCACAGCCCTTGTATGGGCCTTCTACGTCCGTTGCTGGTGTGTAGGGCTTGACGCAATTTTCAGGACCACCCTCGCGGGTAATTAGATCGCGAGCGTAAGCCTTTGGATCAAGCCCTAGCTGCCGCACAATCGCGCCTTGGTCCCGAATAAGCCATTCGTCGTTGATCTGGTTGTTGATAGCATGACAATCAGCAATGATCCGATACTTCAATTTGGTGCCTGTCGGAGCGCCGTAGACACCCGGATTGACGTGGGTCGCTGTTGAATGGAGGCGGTGGGAAGACAGCATACCTTCCTCGGGGGACCCTGACCAAATGACGTCCTCGCCATACAAAGTTCGGTCCGGAAACTCGGCCAAAGTCGCCATTGTTGCGGAAATGACGTCTTGGTTTCCAACGACTACAGATGAAGGTGAACGCACAATAATATCTGGCGCATAATAGTCATGCAGCGTTGCGAGGCCGCGATCTTCCCAAATCTCTTTAGTGATGCCGACTATATAGTCAGGAAAATCCACAAACCGGCCGGAAAAGCCCTTCATTCTATCCATCCTTCAGGCACGCGTGCTGACCCTCGAACCATCAAGGGTCCTTCGATCTCAACTTGGCGTGGTGCAGTATTTATATTATTGATTTTACTAAGTAATATATCAACTGTATCAGCAACCATTTCGTCTGCGGATTGTCTGATGGTTGTAAGTGAATAGGTTGGCCACGCAGCGGCAGGAACGTCGTCGAACCCGACAACCGAGACATCATCAGGGATCGAAAGCCCGAGCTCAAATCGCAGCGTGTCCATAACCGCAAACGCCATGTGGTCATTGGCCACAAACACGGCATCGGGGGCATCTTTGGCAAACATACCCCTTACAGCGTTGCTTGCTTCTTCCATGAGAAAGTTACCGACGCCACGCTTGTGCAGCGACTTACCAGCAGCCTTCAGGCCTTCCATGAAACCAGCTTCACGGTCTCGCTGTGTAGAAGCACCTTCCCACCCGGCGATGTAGCCAATCTTTTTGTGACCACCGGCAACCAGAAAATCTGCAATTTTGCGACCACCGGCCCGGTTATCACTCGTAACGGCTGATACGTGGGGGATATCCTGGTATCTGTTGAAATGTACCATGGGTACGCCTGCTGCGTGGCATCTCTCAGTAAGGTCTGAAGACAGATCAACCGAGGCGGCAATGATGCCATCAACCTGGTAATCGAGTATTTCTTCGACCACGTTTTCCAAGTTTCCAGCTTTTAGGGACGCCATGAAGATGAGAACATGGTACCCCTCCGCCTGAAGGGTGTTTGAAAGCTTTTCCAGTGCCTCCGGATAAAACTGATTGTCGAGATATGCGACAACCAACCCGATTATATTAGACTTGCCAGAGACCATCGCGCGCGCAAGAACGTTTGGTCGATACCCTAGCTCTGCTGCGGCTTTGCGCACTTTGTCCACGGTGGATTGTGAGGCAGATGCACCAGGTGTGAACACACGCGAGACCGCACTGCGGCTGACGCCTGCGAGCATGGCGACGTCTGCGGATGTGATCTTCGCCTGAGGCATTATTCCTGTGTTCCCCTTATTCTTTTATTTGGATCGCAACACATTTTTATACCCCGCCAACTGGAAAGGGGATTGATCCTGAAACACGACATTTGTTGAACTCACGCATGCGACCGAGCACATCAACGCCAAGTTGCTTGTAAGTATCCAGAAGGTCTACCAGCACCCAGTTTTCGCGGATCTTGCCGTTCTCAATTCGCCAGAAATCCAGCGACTTCAGCGCTATGCGCTTGCCCGAAGGAGCGATGCCCATCCATCCGTCATCAGATATCGTCTGGATCATGTTTGGCCATCCGGTGACGCCCACATAGTTCGCGTCTCCGAAGAAGTGGAACGTGAGTTCGCTCTGATGCTGACCGCGGTCGGGCATTCCGTTCAGAAATGGGATCTGATGCCAGTTTCTAAATCCCGAAATACCGCGACAAGTTCCAATGCCTGCGGGTCCATACCAGTTCATGCGCGCGTGCCAGAACCGCGACATCTCCATGACCTCTGGACCGCCTTGGCTTGGATGTTTTTGAAGACATTCCAGCATGTCGATCACGTGTTGGCACGATGACTGAGACACTTCAGCATTATATGGACCTGGAACCAAGCCGTCCTGTCCAGCCGGGCCCGGAACACAGAACTCTCGCCCCAGACTTGGTGCCATTGGCCAAGCATTGGCCTGCATCATGAGTTCGGGAATGTCCCAGAGCGCCTGAATCTCGACGATCTTTTCGTCTTCGAACCGGAAGAACTCGTGAAATCGCATATGAGCGAGGTGGCCCGTTGGTGGGATATCCAGCCAAGGTGATACGAATGTACCAAAGTAGTGGCCCGCGCACCCAACCCAATTGCTGTCGTGTGCAGTACGCCCTCCCATAACAATCCAGTCCCTTCTCTCGAGATCCGGCATTGACTGGTGCAAGGGGGCAAAGCAGGTATCAAAATAAGCGTCGGGTCCGTTCATATCGCCAAGCGGGTAGGGCATATGAACGATCGCGTCTGGGTGCAAAAGTGCTTTCAGTACGTGTCGCACACCCTCAGATTCAAAGTCACACATCGCCGCGCGGAGTGGCGCGATGAGTGCTTTATTGTGTGTATGCGGATCTTTCATTTTGTGCTTAGAACGCTTCTATTACTCCGCCGCCGTCCCATAGGGAACGTTCTTGCCGCCGTACCGCCTGACGCGGATGTTGCACTGCTCTGCGTGGCCTACGAAGCCTTCCAACATGCACAGGCGTGATCCGTATTCCCCAACCAGACTTGCGGCTTCGTCGGTTGTAACTTTCTGGTAAGAGTGGGTTTTCAGAAACTTTCCGACCCAAAGGCCACCGGTATAACGGCCTGCCTTTTTAGTGGGCAGAGTATGGTTTGTCCCGATCACCTTGTCGCCATTTGCGACATTCGTCCGAGGCCCAAGAAACAGTGCGCCGTAGCTGTGCATGTTCTCCAGATACCAATCATCGCGATCGGTCATGATCTGCACGTGCTCATAGGCCATTTCGTTGGCGACCTGGAGCATCTCATCATGCGTATCGCACACAATCACATCGCCATAATCGTTCCAGCTGATCCGCGCTGTTTCGGCCGTTGGCAGAATATCGAGAATGCGGTCACATTCTGTCATCGTGTCTTCGGCAAGCTTGCGTGAGTTGGTGATCAGGCAGGCGGGAGAGTTATAGCCATGCTCTGCTTGGCCTATCAGATCGGTTGCGCAAATTTCAGCATCAACCGTTGTGTCTGCGATGACCATCGTTTCCGTTGGGCCTGCAAAGAGGTCAATGCCAACACGCCCGTACAACTGTCGCTTTGCCTCGGCCACGAACGCATTGCCTGGCCCAACAAGCATATGTACCGGATCGATTGTTTCGGTTCCCAGAGCCATTGCACCCACCGCCTGGATGCCACCCAAAACATAGATTTCATGTGCTCCACCCATGTGCATTGCTGCCACGATTGCTGGGTGCGGCTCACCATTCACTGGCGGCGCCGAGGCTACGATCCTTGGAACGCCTGCGACGCTTGCCGTCAGAACAGACATATGCGCGCTTGCCACCATTGGGAATTTGCCGCCAGGGACATAGCAGCCGACAGATTGGACGGGTATGTTTTTGTGACCCAGGACAACGCCGGGCATCGTTTCGACCTCAACATCAGTCATCGATGCGCGCTGGGCTTCCGCAAATTTTCGGATTTGCGTTTGAGCAAAGCGAATATCGTCCATGTCGCGAGCAGATACTTTCTGCATGGCTGCTGAAATTTCGCTCTCGGTCAGACGGAACTTTTCGGGGGCGTAGTTGTCGAACTTCTCTGAAAGGTCGCGTACTGCAGCATCTCCGCGGGCCTTAATGTCCGCCAAAGTACCTTCGACCACCGCACGTACTTTTGCATCTTCGGCGGCCTTTTCAGTCTCGGGTTTAGAGCGCTTTAGAAATTCAATTGCCATTGATTTTTCCTTGATTATTTGGCGAAGGAGGGAGCCGGTCCCCTCGGTCGAAGGCTTCCCAGCCTTGCCCTTCAAACACATCGATACCCAGCTGCTCGAGCACATGAGGAAAATCAACCATCACCCAGTTGTCGACAATTTTGCCGTCCTGAACTTTCCAGAAGTCCATGTATCTGATTTCCACGCGCTCACCGCTTGGCGCGACCCCCATGAATTCTCCGGAATGGGTTGCTTCCTGCCGCCCAAAAGCAGCAGCCCATTCGCCCATGTAAAGGCGGGCCTCGTCTATACAAACTTTGTTGGAAAACGCGGCTTGAAATGGGCGTTGCCAATTGTCCTGAAATTCTTTCAGGCCGGTTTTTGTTCCGCATCCCGTATTGCCCATCCAGCGAAAGCCTTCTGAGAAAAACTCGCCAATATCAGCGATGCGATGATCATTGAGACCATCCACCATGCTTTCGATGACCGCGCGTGTCGCATCTGTTTTGGATATGTCCGTATCACGGCTGAGAATAGCTTGTTCTGGGCGAGACCCCATCATGTGAAATGACCTCTTGGTTGAAAATGTGGGTTCTTTGATAAAACGCGGGGCAGGGTGGCTTGTACGAAACGCAACGCGATAGGGTTCCGAACCTGACGGCGGTTGATCGAAGCATTTTGGGAACTATCGGTCATGCGGCCTGCTCCGATATCTCACTGAACAGGTCATATCCCAGTTGCAAAAGCAGGTGCGGGATGTCGAGCATGCACCAGTTCTCAATGATTTTCCCATTCTGGCAGCGCCACCAGTCACAGTCACGCATGAAGACGCGTTTGCCTGTAGGTTCGAGACCGAGAAATGGCTTCACGTGCACACCCGTGATCATCCGCCAGCCGTGCAGGAAGGCGTAATCTCCATCTCCTGCCTTGCAATTGGCTGCGACGCCGGTGATCCCTTCATCCTTGCCATCTCCCCAGCCATCGAAAGTGGTTTCAAATGGGCGTTGGAATTCAGCAAAGGCCTCTACAGTCTGGTAGGATCCGAGACCCCCCGGACCGTACCAGACCATGCGATCGTCCCAGTAGGGTCGCCAGGCGTTATCTTCGGTTGCAAGCTTCTTCAGCATACCTTCGACAAGGTCGGCTGAGGCACGAGATTTTATCGCGTCTGAGACCCCGGTAACTATACCATCATGGGTTGCAGGACCTGGTACAACACCCTCGTACCCTTGGCTGGGGGCAAGAGGCCACCGGCCCAAAGCTATGATCAATTCGGCAAACCCAAGATAAACGTGGGTTTCCACAATCTTGTTGTTTTCCATCCTGTGAAATTCACCGAAGCGCAAATAGGCGAGTTTGCCACTTGGCGGAATGCCAAAAAGCGGATTGGTGAAATGTCCGTGGAAATAGCCCGTCGATGTGACCCATTCTGCACCAAGGTATTCGCCACCGATCATCACGTAATTCTGGCGTACAAGCCCTTCGAATGCGTTGGCGATTGGGCCGATGACGTCGGTGACATATCCTGTCCCCGGATTCGCTTTGTTGATGGGATGGCTCGCGTTGATCTCTGCATTTGGGTCGAACAAAGCCAAAGCGGCAGCTGCGATTTTTTCCACCGAGCCGTTATCCGCGAAGCTGTCGAGAAACCGGGCATAAAGCACTTTGTTCTCGGCAGACGTTTGGGTTGCGATGCCCATCTCAGGCCTGTTCGCGCGCGTGTTCATCCAAAGTCCTCTTTGGGTGAATTCCACTTGGTTTCTGACCAGTAGTCGCGAAGTCCAGCACTGGTCAGAGCAAATGGAATTCGCCCTATCTGATGTATCCAACAGGCGGTAGCGCGAAGGCCGTCAGTTTGCCCATGAACACAATCGGATTGGAGTTTAACGCAGCTCAACTCGTCACCCCTTAACCGCACCAGCGGTCAGGCCACTCACGATCTGACGCTGGAAAAACATAACCAGGATGAACAGTGGCACTGTGGCCGAGACCACAGCGGCAACCGCAAACATGACGTTCCCTTCCGTCTGGGTAGTGCCCAGGAAGGCCGCGATGGCAGGAACCATGGTTCGGTTACTTTCGGACAGCAACATCACCCCAACAGCGAAGTCGTTATAGGCCAGAAGAAATGAGAACAGACCCGTGGTGATAACACCCGGCCACATCACTGGAATGATCACACGACGGAAGGCCTGGAACTGGTTGCAACCATCGACTTTGGCGCTTTCATCCAGTTCATTCGGAATGTTCTTAAAGAAGGAATGGAGCATCCATAGCGTGAACGGCTGGTTGATGGCCACGAGCACAATGATGGTCGTCGGCAAGATGCCCCACAGGTTCCATTCAAAGAATGGAAGGAGATATCCCGCAACCAAGGTGATTGGCGGCATTGCGCGGAAGATCAGCGCTGTGATCAGCAGCCAGAAGGTGTAGTTGTAACTGGAACGCGACAGGGCGTACCCGCCCAGTGTCCCGATTGTCAGTGAGATGGTCACCACAAAGAAACAGACGATCCCGGTGTTTAACACGTTGCGCCAGAATTCCTCTTGGATCCACGCGCCGGCATAACCGGTGGTCGTGAAGGTCGAGCCATAAACTGCTTCCGTCCGTTCGCCGGTGATCGCGTTGGTCCAGTCATTAATTGAGAAGAAATCCAACTCGACCTTGAACGAGCCCCAAACTGTCCAGATGAACGGGAAGGCGGCGAGGATGAACCACAGGATCACAAACGTAGACGAAGCGATCCGCAAACCTGCTGGCATTCTTTGTGCACGGCTGGCCATACTATCTGGCTCCTTTGAAATCACGCCATGTCCGGACAAGGACCGGCGACAAGAGAATGGCGACGCCGATGATCGTAATCACGGAGGTGGCAGAGGCGGACGAAAGCTGGCGCGTCTCACCGCCAAGGTCATTGTATATGAATGAACTGAGGGATTGGGCGTGGGCCGATGCGTTGAAACCCACGATCGGTTCGAACACCTTAAAATTGTCCATCAATTGAATGAGCGCGACAAACGTCACCAGCGGCATCAAGTGCGGAACAACTACGTACTTGACCTGTTGCCAGCGGGTGGCGCCATCAATTTGCGCCGCTTCGATCTGGTCGGAGGGCAGGGTCTGCAACCCGGCATAGAAGACGACAAAGGCAAAAGGGGCTGCGTGCCAGACACCGTAGACAATCAGAGAGACCCACATAAGCCCGGTCGAGGCCTTGAGACTGAAATCCGGGTCGCCCGCCATGGAAACAAGTGCTGTGCCAATCACGCCCCGACTATCGATCATCCAGAACAGGATTAACGATCCAATCAACGGTGTCACAATCATGGGCAGGAGTGAAAAGAAGATCATCAACCCTTTGAGATGCCGGTGAAGGGAATTGATAGCGAGCGCAATAACCAATCCGAGAATGATCGTGAGCGGTGTGACTATCGCGACAAACGTCAGCGTAAATGCCATCGCCCGATAGAATGGTAAGTTTCCGAAGGCATCGAACATGTCGCCCCATGAGGCGGTGTTCGCCCAGATCTCCCGCACTTCCCGGATTGCAAGGTGTCCGCGGTCAAAATAGATATCCAGACCGACAAACCGACCCAGAGGTTTTTCAGCGCGCAAGGCTGCCGTTGCATCTTGGTCAATGGTTGTTTCCGTCGTGCAGCCCACCAAAGGAGTGCAGTTTTCAACCTCTACCAGAACGGCGGGGTGGGGTGCATAGATCGACTGGATGACCACCGAAACGATGGGCAGTGCTATGAACAGCAACATTGCCAGCCCCGTGGGCAGGAAGAACCAGAAGAACGTCTTATGACGCATGGCGAAACAACCCCTGAACAAGATTTGTGCGGACGGCAGGAACCACCGTCCGCACGCGATGCTACCTACTGAAGGAAGCCCTTTTCGATGGCTGCGGCACGATAGGCAGCTTCAACATCGGCAAGCGCTTGCTCCGCGCTTTCTTTGCCCTGCATGAAGTCAGACAGTTCATTGCCGAGCGCGCTGTGCAGCAGACCCATGTAGGGCAGCATTGGATAGGGGGTTGTTCCCATCTGTGCGGCTGCAAACACGCCTTGGGCAGCATCGGTCGGTTGGTAACCTTCGATGAGCCAGACAGCGAGCGGGCTGGTTTCGTCGTTGAGCATGTCAGGGCGAATACCGTTCTTCATGGCGATGAATGTTGCTTCGGCTTCTGCATCAGAGATGTTCTTGCCAACGGTCCAGCCGTCCCACCACAGGGTTGAGGCAGGCGTTGAGCCACCACCAACGGTCATTGGTCCTGCGATTGCATGACCTGCTTTGACTTCGTCAAGAACACCTTCGGTGGTTGTCTGCTGCGATGCGCGGGAGCCCCACATGTTCATGATTGCAACGTTGCCGGCGCGGTATTCGGCGTTGGTTACGTTCGAGTCATGTGTCAGAAAGTCGGGGTTCATATATTCCGACAGTGCCTTCATCATGTTCAAAGCATTGACACCAGCTTCGTTGTTGATGTTGGGCTCGGCCGAGCCAGGCTGGAAGTGTGAGCCGCCATAGCCAAGAAACATGTTATTGAATTCCTGGGCGAGGTTCCATCCAGCTTTGTATGCGCCGCCAACAGGGTTCTGCATGATTCCCTGATCACGAATGGCTTTTGCCACGTCGAGCATTTCTTCATAGGTTGTTGGGACCTCGACACCTGCCTGCTCAAGCACGTCTTTGCGGTACATCAGGTGCTGGGCGTTTGCCATAAACGCAACAGCCATGATGTCATCGCCGATCTTGATCAGCTGGTTGCTCTGCAGACCGTCACCATGCGCGGCTACCAGATCATTCAGGGGGCGAATGACGTCTTCGTTCATCAGCGCCACGATTGAGCTGTTGGCAATGATGGCCGTGGTGTATTCAGATGGGTTGCCTGACAAACCAGCCACGTTGATGGTCTGGTGTTCGGATGTCAGGTTAGATTCGACCGAAGCGCCGGTGCATTCCTGCGCGGCAGCGCCCACAGCTTGAATGGCGGCGAATTCGTTGCCAACGATGCTAACCCTTGCGCCGATTTCGCAAGCATAGCCCGCGGTCGCGGCAAAGGCGGTCATCGACCCGGCCAATGCGACTTTCTTTAGAAACATGTGTGTTCCTCCCTTTGAGATTGGTGCATCTTGCAAGTCTGCACCTGGTTTTGACCCAATTTGAGTGGGTTCGTTACGAGGCTCTAGGCCTCCATTCGCGCACCTGTTTTTGCATCAAACAGGTGGCAGTGATCTTTGTGGACTTGGATTGAAACCTGATCATCGATCTCGGCGCGGTAGGACTTGTCGGCTTTTACCGAAACAAGTGCGCCGCCAATTCGAACTGATACCATGGTGCTGTCGCCCAAGAGCTCCTGCGTGTAGATCGCTGCATTGATCTCACCAGCACCGTCGGTGACGCTGGCGTCTTCTGCGCGAAAGCCGAGGGTAATGGGACCATCTGGCGCTTGCAGCCCCGATATCTCCGTATTTTGCGCACTGAAGACACCAGCTTTTATCTCGCCTTCGATCAGGTTCATCGCCGGGTTGCCAATGAAGCTCGCGACGAACGTGTTTGCAGGGGCGTCATAGATTTCTGTTGGCGATCCGACCTGCTGAACGACGCCTTGTTTCATAATTACCACGCGATCGGCCAAGGTCATCGCTTCGATCTGGTCATGGGTCACATAGATCGTCGTAACAGCAAGTTCGTGAGACAAGTTTTTGATTTGTGCGCGAGTAGACACCCGAAGCTTAGCATCGAGGTTTGACAGAGGTTCGTCCATGAGGAACACGTTTGGCTCACGTACGATCGCGCGGGCCAGAGCCACACGCTGTCTTTGACCGCCTGACAATTCTGCGGGGCGGCGATGAAGGAAGTCATCGAGTTCAACCATCGCAGATGCACGGCGCACGCGTTCGTCGTGTGAGGCAGGGTCTATGCCACGCACTTTCAGCGGAAACCGAATGTTTTCGTAGACGTTCATGTTGGGGTAGAGCGCGTAGCTTTGAAAGACCATTGCAACGTCCCGGTCTTTTGGCTCGAGGTCGTTGACCCGCTTACCATCAATCAGAATATCGCCCTCAGTAGGGTCTTCTAGCCCTGCAACCATGCGCATTGTCGTAGTTTTGCCGCATCCAGATGGGCCCAAAAGTACCAAAAATTCGCGGTCTGCGATCTTTAGGTCAAAACTGTCGACGCCAACAAAGCTGCCCCAACGCTTCGAAATGTTGCGCAGTTGAATTTCGGCCATTCGGTCCCCCTCAGGAATCATGTCGGCGCGTTGCATACGTGTGCAAAAAAGCTAGACTCCCTGTAGATGTTTTGGCAAGGTTTTTTTGCATACGTTTGCAAGGGCAATTATGTTTCAATTAGAAAAGCAAGTTGTTTTAAGGTTTTACAGTGAACTCGATGCTGCGATTCACTCTGGTGATGAGCTCGAAATTGCAGCGTCTTTGAAGCGAAATATGTCCGAAAACGCGATATGGCGTGGGTTGTATCCATTTAACGAACACACCGGGCCTGTGGCTGTCGCCAGCGCGTTTTGGCAACCGCTTGCTCGCTCGCTGAAACGGCTCCAGCGGCGCATGGACGTCTTCATGGCAGGCGGAAACGCGATCGATGATTTTGAAAGCAACTGGGTGGTCTCAATGGGCCACTTGATGGGGCTCTTTGATGAACCCTGGCTTGGTATCGCGCCGACCCGCAAGATGGTGTTTCTAAGGTATTGCGAGTTCAACAGGGTTGAGAATGGTCAGATCGTTGAAACAGCGATGTATTTTGATATCCCGCATTTGATGATGCAGGCAGGGTTGCAGCCCTTCCCGCCGCAGACCGCCGCGCATTTCGTTCAGCCAGGACCAATGACCCATGATGGCCTGATGTTTGACGCGCAACCGGGTGGTGAAGGCGTAGCAACACTCGCGGCAATAAATGCGATGATAAATGATCTCGGGACCTGGCAACTTGGACTTCCACTAGAGGAAGAACTCGCCCGTACATGGCACGACGATATGATATGGTGGGGTCCTGCCGGGATCGGCTCGACATACACAATTGAACGCTATGCAAAGCAGCATTCCGGCCCATTTCGTGCAGCGTTCGATGAGCGTTCCAAAACAAATCACATCTGTCGAATGAGCGAAGGCCATTACGGGGGCTTCTTTGGTTGGCCCAATTTCACAGCGCGACATACGGGGGGCTTCATGGGGATGCCTGCGGGTAATGAACCCGGCGAGATGCGCGTCATCGACATTTACCGAAGGGATGGAGACAAGTTGGCAGAGAACTGGATTTTCATCGATCTGCTTCATTTCTGGAAAACTCAAGGCGTTGATATCCTCGAACGCATACAGGAGGTCTCACGCACATGATTGACGCGCATCACCACCTTTGGGACTTGTCGGCTGTGTCCTATCCATGGCTCGAAGCGCAGGGCGTAAGCAGGTTCTTTGGGGACCCGACGCCAATCCAGCGCAACTACTTGATTGATGAATTTCGCGCAGAAGCTTCGTCAGTCGGGGTAAGGGCTTCTGTTCATATTCAAGTGGGCGCAGCAGATCCCATGGCTGAAGCAAGATGGGTACAAAGCGTTACAGAGAGCCAACCGGATTGGTCAATGGCACAGGTCGTATTTTGTGATCTTACGGCCCCCGATCTTGGAATAAAGCTCGATGATATTCAAAAGCTTTCGACGGTTCGCGGCGTTCGCCAGATCGTTGGGCGCGCACCAGAAGAAGATAGCGTCACAGGCACAAATGACCTGTTGGATAATCCGGCGTTCGTAGCGGGCTTGAAAGAAGCAGGCGCGAGGGGGCTAAGTTTCGATCTGCAACTCATTCCCGAACTGATGGAAAAAACAGCGCGCGTCCTGGAGCAGGCAAGCGATACGAAAATCGCGCTTTGCCATGCAGGCTCGCCACATGATCGATCTCGTGAAGGTTTGGCGCAATGGGCGGCCGCGATGAAAAACCTGTCAGCCCTGCCAAATGTGCATTGCAAGCTTTCAGGTCTCGGGATGTTCGAGCATGACTGGACCACGAAGAGTATCAAGCCGATTGTCGATGAAGTTTTGGCCCAGTTTGGGTCGGATCGCTTGATGTATGGGTCTAATTTTCCGGTCGATAAGCTCTATTCAGATTATGATCGGCTTATGACGGCCTTTAAAGAACTCGTCCCGATCAGCGACCATCCGAGCGTTTTCACAAATACGGCCCTAAGATTTTATGACTTGGACGACGTGTAAACCCGGGCGCTGTAAGGCCTTCTCCGTATTCTGTTTTAGAAAGATCTGATGGTCGCCCTATGCCTTTAGGTGAGTTCTCCAGTCGTGTTGAGGCATAAATCCGACCATGGACTTGGCCTTTGCATTCGAGAAGAAGGTCTCGTTGTCCGAAAGGTTCTTTCGCACTTCAACGCCCTGATAAAACTGACTAATTATTTCGGTGTTTGGGATGCTTACCGATGTGTTGTCGTTTGAGACGTTAAAGACCTCATACCCCAAACCATCGGTTTCAAGACATTTTTCCACCATCTGCGCCAAATCCCGAGCGTCGATATAGGCAAAGAAATTTCGTCGTCTCAAACTTGGATTGGACATAAATGCAGGGAACATCTCTTCATATTCATGGGGCTCGATCACTTGATTGATGCGTAGCCCATAGATGTCTATGCCGCTGCGCTGCTGAAAGCTGCGCGCTGTCACCTCGTTCACGACTTTGGACATCGCATAGCTGTCTTCGGGAATTGTGGGGTGGTCTTCGTCTATGGGTATATAGTCTGGCTTCCTTTCACCGTCGGCGAAGCAGATGCCATAGGCGGTTTCGGATGAGGCAAAGATGACCTTTCGAACGCCGTTACGAATTGCGGCATCGATGACGTTGTAGGTACCCATTGTATTTACACGGTAACACTCGTTGTCGGACGTGATCAGGATGCGCGCAATAGCAGCGAAGTGAACAACTGCGTCAAATTTGGGCATCCCTGACCCGGGTTCAAGTTCATCAAAACCCGCATAGCTAGTCATCGCATCATAGATTTGACCGGCGTCAGTAATGTCTGCAATGCGGTTGTCGACGCCATCAATGTTAAGCGGGATCTGATCAACATTCAGTACGCGGTGTCCTTTCGAGATCAAATGCGAAATTGCATATTTGCCGGCTTTACCAGATCCTCCAGTAAACAATATGCGCATCGCTTTTCTCCCTACAAAAACCTTGGGCCAAGCTTGCTGTTTTTGCTCAATATGGCAATGCACTAAGGGTTAGCGCTCTAGCCTGATCTAGCGTTTTGAGGTTATCCGCGACGTCGCCCGAGCAACCAGATGAAGAATACTCCTCCAACCAACCCGGTGACGATCCCAATGGGCATGTCTTCTGGTGCCATTATCGTACGCGCAACGATATCTGCCCATAAAAGGAAGATTGCACCCAAAAGCGCAGAGCCCGGCAAAACGCGACGGTAATCGCCTCCAACGATGAAGCGCACCACATGCGGCACCATCAGTCCGACAAACCCGATGATACCGGAAAAGGCGACCATAACGCCGGTGATGAGTGCTCCAACAACAAACACAAGCAGGCGAAAGCGCGCGACGGGTATGCCTAGGGTTGACGCCGTTTCGTCACCGATGGTCATGGCATTCAGCGCGCCTGCGTGACGTAACAGCCAAATCCCACATGCGAAAAGAATGACGAGCGGGTAGGCGAGCTGGCCCCATTGGGCGAGGCCCAGGCCGCCCAACATCCAAAACACCACCGTATGGGTTGCCCTTGGGTCCCCAAGGAAAATCAGTACGTTTGCGGCGGCCATGATTATGAAAGACACGGCAACACCCGCCAGTACTAGGCGGTCCGCGCTTGTTGCATCTGCAAAACGCGAGACACCCAGCACAATCGCTGTGGCTAGCAAGGCCCCGAAAAACGCCAACAGGGGAACGGTGAGCAAACCCAAGAACAAGCCGGTATGCAGCAGCGCCAAGATAGCGCCGAAAGCGCCCCCTGATGAGATGCCCAACAAATGAGGATCAGCCAGTGGATTGCGCGTTACAGCCTGAAGGCTTGCGCCTACCATCGCCAAACCCGCGCCTACCATCATCGCAAGCAATGTACGTGGAAAGCGGATTTCCCAGACAATTGCTTCACGACCTTGAGACCAGTTTGTCTCAACAATGCCGGGAGAAACCTTGTTTAGAAAAACGCCCCAGACGGTTCCCAGTGGGACCTGTACGGCCCCAACTGAGATCGCAATAGAAAGCGAAACCAAAAGCGCGAGCGACCCGGCAAGAACAAAAAGGGACTGCGCCCTGATTGCTCCAGATGTCGCCAGATTACTATTGGTTTCAGGCATATCTCATTCGCTCCAGAACGCTTCCGCCAAGGTTTTGATTGCGCGAATGTTGCGAGGTCCAGGCGTTGCCTCCACGTACTCCAGCGTTACGAACCGATCGTTCTTCACGGCGTCCAGATTGGCAAATGCGGGGTTTGACATCATGAACTCTCGCTTTTGTTCCGCAGTGACGTCTCCATAGTTTACGATCACAATGACTTCTGGATTGCGCTCGACCACTTCTTCCCAAGTCACTGTCGCCCAACTCTTTTCAAAATCATCCATGATGTTTGTGCCACCAGCCGCTTCGATCAAAGCTGTCGGCATGGCATATCGCCCGGCGGTGAAAGGTGCGTCTTCGCCGCTGTCATACACAAAGACCCGCAGGGGCGCACCTGTTTCAAGCGTATCCGCGAATGCTTCCAGATCGGCACGGTATCCATCCACCAGGTCCGATGCCCGGTCTTCTACGCCGAAGATACGTCCGAGGTTTAGCAGATCGATGAACATATCATCGATGCTGGCTTTACCCTTTGCCATCACATGAACGCAGGACTCTGTCAGCTCATAGACAGTGATCCCGAAAGGGGCCAAAGTTTCTGGCGTGACTTCGCCCCCGACCCGCATGCCGTAGTTCCAGCCAGCAAAGAAAAAATCTGCATCAGCCCCGACAAGGACTTCCTTTGAGGGGTAGAGCGAGGACAACTCAGGAAGTTCTTCGACGCCTTCGCGCATCTCTTCGTCCAGCGTCTTCCAGCCCGAGATACCAGTATATCCGACCATTCTGTCAGCGAGCCCCAGAACGAGCATCATCTCAGTCAGGTTTACGTCATTGGAGATCGCGCGTGTGGGCGGGGCGTCGAAGGACACGCTACGGTCGCAGCTCTGAACCGTCGTCTGTGAAAGGGCAACGCCTGCGCTCAAGAAAAATGCTGCAACCGAAAGTACCGGAGACTTCATTATTGTTTTCCTAGTGATTTCTGAGGTGGAAGGTTAAGTGATTGGTATTACTTGGCGAAAGATGCTCTTGTCGCGCAACGACGTGAAAGGCATCTGAAACGGTTTCTTCGGATAGAACTTTGTTTGGGGTACCAAAGCCCAACGATCGTCCGCCTTTCAGCAAGAGAACATCGTCGCAAACACCGGACGCCAGGTTAAGGTCATGTAGCGAGGTGACGATGGTTAGAGGTAGCGTTCTGATCAGTTCGAGAACTTCCAACTGATGCCGGATGTCGAGGTGATTTGTTGGCTCATCAAGGATCAACAAATGAGGTTCCTGAGCCAACGCCCGCGCGACCATCACGCGCTGCCTCTCGCCTCCGGAAAGGGTGCTCAAATGTCGATGTGCAAGACCATGCAGATTAAGTCGACGCAGAGCATTTTCGATAACGCGCGTGTCGTTTGCTCCTTGGTTGCCACCAAACCCATGCCTGTGGGGTGTTCGACCAAGTGCTACGATCTCTCCGACCGTCAGGGCAAAATCGCTGGGCTGCTCCTGCAATACGGCGGCAATGCGTTGCGCGACCGTGCGGGCGGGCAAGGCCCAGATGTCTTCGCCATTAATCAAAACTGTGCCGGTTTCTGGACGGTAATACCGATAGAGCATGCGCAGCAGAGTTGTCTTGCCCGCACCATTGGGGCCTACGATTCCGAGCACGCGGCCCGTTTCAAGTTTGAAGCTGGTTGGATATAAAACGGGCGCGCCTGTTCTTGCTGGCGTCCAGCCCACATCACGAACTTCCAGGCTTGCCGGGTTCACGATGCAAGTTCCTCGGTTTCTTCCAAGACCATCATCGCGGCGGGAACACGTGCCAGTGTTGTTTTTCGCAATTTTCCCGGGCGGTCCACGGAAGAACACCAGCCATCTTGTAAGTAAGCATAACTGCGGGCAAACGAGATGAGATCGTCGATATCTGTTTCCGGATCAATATCTCCGAAAAGATACGTGGCCTTACGGGTCCCGTGATAGGCGACCGTGCAGGGACGATCACAGCCCGCCATGCAGGCGACACCCGAAATCTCGAATGTCTCTGGGATTGAATCCCCTGCGGTCACCATCGCTTTGCGAAGACGGTCTATAAGTTCATAGCCTGGCTGACAGGCTGACCCTTTATGCTTACAAGACGTGCATACGGTAATTCGATGGTCCATTTGGCCCTCCGCCAACGGGGAGGATCAGACGTGAAGACCTATATATGCGCGGGCGAGACCGCTTAATCATAATATGCTCCTAACAAGGCGCCCCGCCTCAATCGAGTTGACATACAGACACCATCATTGGGGCCTGTGATGGCAGGTCTCCTGACTTACGGGTCGTCGCGTCCCCCGAACCTTCCCGGGCGAATGGCCCAGTGGTCGCGTCGGGGTTGCTCACCGCTTACAGTTGCGGGGGCAGTCACGGACTTGGTGGTATTGCACCGCACCGTGTTCCCTTTTCATCCGACAGCACGATGCTGGCGAAACCATCTACTGTCCCACAAATCTGAACATGACGAGTCGGTCAAGTGCAGAGCGCGACATAAATGGGTCAAGTTTCAGACAAGGCCCAAACCCTTGAGCGCGTCGTAAAGTAGCATGAAAGATAAAAGCCCAAGTGCCACTTCGACCAAGATGAAGAACATCTGTTCGGGGAGCCATCGGCTGATTTTCGCCCCACTCCATGCTCCTAAAAGCGCAACTGGCGCGATCCAAACCGCCAGTGAAAGGCCTGCCCAGGTTACTTGACCGGCGAGGATAAAGGCAGGGAGTTTCATCAGGTTCACACAGGTGAAGAAAATCGTAGTCGTCCCGAGATATACCATTTTCTCAAGGCGTTGTGGCAACACATACGCTTGGTAGGGTGGGGCGCCTGCATGCGCGACATAGCTGGTTAGCCCGGCGAGACTGCCCCAGAACACTCCTTTTCCCACATGTGCAGGTTTGGCGAGGACGGCTTGATTTGAAAAGCGCGCGCGGAGCGAATTCGCTAGGTACCAGAAGCCTATGACTGAAAGCAGCAGTTTGAGCGCGTCTGACGAGACATAAGAGACGGCAAAGAACCCGCCAAGCACGCCGATGACCGCGCTTGGAAGCAATATCCTTAAGTTGCGTACAGAGAAGGCACGCCGAAAAAGATAAACTGCGTAAACGTCGGCCGTTAAATAGAGCGGCAGCAAAAGACCTGCTGCCATGGCTGGATCCATCATGGTCGACAACAGTGGAACGGCAAGCACCGCCACGACCGGGATACCACCTTTAGAGAGGCCGAGCAGAAACGCCGCTGTGCCTGCGGCAATCCAGAAAATCAAAAGAGGCTCCGTTAAAGTTATGCGTGAATCGAGCGTTCGCAGCCCGGAATCTGAATAAGTTCAGTCTGCGATAAACGCTACTAGATGACACCTCGGCTAGTCTTGGTTTGATTTTTCGGGTGTTGGTGTCCATCCCCCCTAGAACTGGGCCATTACACTGGGTGCGAAGGGGGACATTGAATGGCGAGGAAGCGACATTCAGACGAAGATGTATTGAAGCTGCTGCGTGAGATTGAACTGAAGCTAACGGCTGGCGATGATGTGGCATTGGCGTGCCGGAGCGTCGGGATCAGCGATACGACCTACTACAATTGGCGGAAACGGTTTGGCGGGATGGGCCGGTCGCAGCTGTCTGAGATGAAGAGCCTTGCGAAAGAGAACGCGCGGCTGAAGAAGATCGTCGCCGAGCTTGAACTGGACAAGCTCATCGTAAAGGAAAGCCTGAACCACCTAAAGCCCAGGGCCTGACCACAGAGGAGCTCCGTCAGGCCGTCATTCGTACACGTCAGAGGCTCGCAACGTCTGAGCGCCAGACGTGCCGGGTGATTGGCCTCGCGCGGAGCTCCTTGCAATATCAGCCAACACAGAGAGACGATGATGCGCTGCGATTGGCTCTGATCCGGCTGGCGAAGCAATACGGCCGATATGGCTATCGCAAGATCACCGAGTTGCTTCACATCGAAGGCTGGACGGTCAATCACGAGAAGGTCGAGCGGCTCTGGCGCGAGGAAGGGTTGCAGTTTCCGCAGCGCCAGAAGAAGCGCAAACGGCTCTATCACAAGAACAGCTCGATCATCCGGTTGAGTCCAACCAATTCGAACCATGTCTGGGCTATCGACTTCGTACACGACAAGCTCAGCAATGGTCGTGCCTACAAGATGCTCACAGTGCTGGATGAGTTCACGCGACAGGCGTTGGCGGTGACGGTCCGCACCAGGATAGTAGCTGACGACGTTCTCGAAGCGCTCTATCCGCTGCAGCTGAAGCATGGCTCGCCGAAGTACATTCGGTCAGATAACGGCCCCAAGTTCGCAGCAGAAGCGATGCAGGGCTGGCTTCGACGCCTTGGCATCAAGCCGGTCCGCATTTACCCGGGATCGCCGTGGGAGAACGGATACAACGAGCGGTTCAGTGGGACATTACCGCGGGAGGTCCTCAATGCGGAGGGGTTCACGACGACCGAGCAGGCCCAGATCGTCATCAACCATTCGCTCAAACAGTACAACCACACCCGCCCGCATCAAGCGCTCAACATGCGCCCGCCAGTGCCAGAAACAATATTAGAGAAACGCCAAATTAGTGGCCCGAATACAGGGGGCTGGATAACTGGGATCCATCCTCGACGCCTCCGAGGCCGCTTGAGATTGGTCAACCGTCTCTCCGATGGCGCGTAACCGACGAAGCTGCGAAGTTTACTCAGCTTGAAAAACATGATATCCTTGAAAGGTCAAACAAGATTGGTGAAAGCGACTGGTCGGGCTGGGTAAAAGAACCCGGGCTCTACTTTGCAAAGAGCTGGGACGCGGCTTACCGTCCTCTACTTTCGATGTCGGACCCAGATGAAGATCCGTTGCACGGGTCTCTTTTGGTCGCTGATATTGGCAAGGGCCGACACATTCACACGTCCCTTATCTTACATCATCAGATGGAGCACCTCGTTCCAGGAGCATTTCGCCTGATGGCAAACTTTCTCTCCCGTCGGGGATGAGCGCTTCTGCACCGCGAAACAATGTCATAGGCGGCGCCTGGTTGATCGCGGACATGTCGCTCAATATCTGGGCGCTTGCCATCGTGAAGTGGCTAGGTGCCGAATATACGGCGCCCCAGATTGTATTTGTCCGGGCAGTAACAGGGTTCCTTCTGCTTTTTCCGATTATCGTACTCCAGCGCGACGCGTTTCGAAAAATTGATCACCTCAACTTGCATCTGTTGCGGGTCGGACTTTCGGTTGTCACGTTGACCGCGAGTTTCTTCGCAATATCGCGTGTCCCTCTCGCAGTCTTCACAACCATGAATTTTACGCGTCCTATCGTAACCATGGTCATGGCCGCTCTGATATTGAAGGAAGCAATCGGTCCCCGCCGATGGGCTGCTGCTGCTATCGCTCTGGTTGGTGTTCTGATTGCAGCCAACCCTCAACATGTTCCGTGGACGAGCGGACTGGCTGCTCTTGTGCTTGTTGTGATCACCGGGTCTGCGGCGATCATCGCGACGCGGAAACTGCGGGAAGCACCTCCTATTGTGTTGATGACATTCTACACTGCTGGTCTTGCAATCTGCACCGCGCCATTTGCTGTTATCACATGGATCCCGGTTGTCTCTGAACATTTGCTGTCGCTTTTGCTGATCGGCGCATTTTCTCAGATCGCTCAGCTGAGTTTTTTGCGAGCCCATTATCATGGCGAGGCGGGTTTTCTTTCTGTCATTGGCTATACCAGTCTGGTCCTTTCGGTGACGGTGGGCTTTCTCGTGTTTGAAGAAATCCCCAGTACCGCCTTTGCGATCGGTGCCACGCTGGTCATCTGTGCAGCTGTTTGGGTGGCGCTGCGTCCAGGCTCTGAAAACACTGAGCGAAGTTAGTTCCGGTTTGGCCAAAGCGCCCCATGAGCGAGGGATCTAGGTACGGGTCTCCCAGCATAGGAAATCGCCATTTATTCTGCCCTTAGGGGGAGGCAGATCGGTGGAGCGTTTTAGCCCCTCTAATTGCTACATCTTTTTTCTACGGTGCACTTGTGTACTTTTTTTTGGCCCATTTATTTAATCGGTGGGCCTGCAGTGGTAGGTTTGAGACGAAGTCGAATGAAGCGTCCTAGTGTCTATCATCAGAGTTTTGGTGAGCTAAGTCTGCATCATGATTGGCAAGCTCGAAGCTTCCTGCGTATTGTCCTCGGGACGATTAGATAGCAGGTATCGTGAACATGCTGACAGAAGGTATCACTTTGCCGAAAGGGCAGATGATGGCGGTCGTCACTACTGGAAACGGTGGGTATGATAAACTCGATTACCGGGTCGTTCCAATCCCAGAGCCGGGTCCGGGAGAGGTTCTGTTGCGTGTGCTTGCAGCAGGGGTCAACAACACAGAGATAAATACGCGGCTGGGTTGGTATTCATCCACTGTCACCGCTGACACCAATGCGACCTCGGCGCATCAGGAAACGCAGGCTGAACCCAAGGCAGATGGTGGCTGGAACGAGGCAACTCCGTTTCCCTTGATCCAGGGAACAGATTGCTGTGGGCGCGTCGTCGGACTTGGTAAAGGGGTAGCTGAAGATCTCTCCGGCAAACGTGTTTTGGTGCGTGCGTGCATGCGCTCGAATGGCTACAATTCCATGGACAACATCTGGATGGCTTCGGACTTCGACGGTGCATTTGCAGAATATGTCAAAGTGCCAGCCGCAGAGGTTTTCGTGGTCAATTCAGATTGGTTGGACGCGGAACTAGCAACTATTCCATGCGCATATGGTACGTCCGAGAATATGTTACATCGCGCGAACGTTGGCGCTGCTGATCTGGTTCTGGTTACGGGAGCGTCTGGCGGTGTAGGTTCCGCAACCGTGCAACTCGCAAAACGCCGTGGTGCGCGCGTTATTGCGATCACGAGTGCGGACAAAGTGGATACGCTGCGTGAGCTAGGTGCAGATGTCGTATTGGAGCGAAACGATGATCTCCTTGAGGCGCTAGGTGAGAAGAGCGTCGATGTCGTAGTCGATAATGTTGCGGGCGAAGGTTTCCCAAAGATGCTGAAAGTGCTCGCACGTGGGGGGCGACTTGTATCCTCTGGCGCAATCGCTGGCCCAATCGTTGCTTTGGACATGAGGGATATGTACCTCAAGGACATTACCCTGATTGGGTGTACGGCGTGGGACGAACCCGTTTTCCGGAATTTGGTTTCTTACATTGAAAAGGAAGAAATTCGCCCGCTGCTTGCCAAGACATTTCCCCTCCATGACATCGCGAAGGCGCAGGAAGAATTCATGCAAAAAAAGCATATTGGGAACTTTGTATTGATCCCACCGAATTCGCCTTAGCATTTTCCCAAAATCCAAATCTGACGCGATGTCGCGAACGAGTAAGACGTCAACACGCCCAACGGTTTTTCCTTGATCAACAGGTGTGGGAGGGACGCTTTGGATTATCGAGACCTGATCAATCTGAAACGCTATCCAGTGGACCAATATGGTGAAGTGCTGGATGACAGAATAGCTGCTGTTCAAGCTGAACTTACGCAAGATCGGTGTGCGGTTCTGTCAGGTTTCTTAACCGAGGAGGGTATCGCCGCCCTCAAAGAGGAAGCTGATCAGTCGGCACCTCATGCGCATTGCACATTCAACCAGACGAACTCGTATTTTACCGAAGATGACCCCAATTTGCCAAAGGATCATCCAAACCGTCGCTTCTACGATCGGTCCAATGCGTTTGTGCCAGCGGACAAATTCCATACGACCGGCGCGCTCAGATCTGTGTTTGATGCTCCCGGCTTTGATGCTTTCATTCAGAATTGTCTGCAGGAAAAACACTTTTTCCGTTACGCAGATCCGCTTGCAGACGCGATCATAAACCTCGCAGAAGCTGGTCCAGGCTTTCCTTGGCACTTTGATACCAACAATTATAACGTAACACTGGCAATTCAGAACGCTGAGATAGGCGGAGAGTTTGAATACGCGCCTGCCATTCGCGACGCAAACGGCAATGAGAACTTTGATGAGGTTTCACGTGTCCTCGACGGGACATCTGAGAAGGTCAAGCGGTTCAATTTGCAACCAGGAGACCTTCAATTGTTTCGAGGGCGCTACAGTCTCCATCGTGTTGCGCCCCTGACCGGATCGCGCAGACGTTACGTCGCCATTCTGTCCTATGTTGAGTGGCCCAATATGGTCGCGACGCCTGAGCGAGCAAAGCAACTCTACGGTCGCGTTCTGCCAATTCATCTGGAACGGGCGGGGCTGCGGTCAGACACATTGATCGACTAATCCTAGTCCTCAGACAGGTCGGTGGATTACGAAAGCGGGCCAAGCTCTATGTTGCTGAGCTCTAGAATTCCGTCCCCGCCTGTCATGACAAGCACGCACTCCCCATTGCAATAGACCAGCGAATTTCCAGAAGGGTCGCCGAACAATTCAATCTCTGGCTCGCCTGCGGAGGCATCATATTCGATGACGAAAAGGTCCTCATCAGGGCTGAAGTCAGCAACTGAAACCTTCATTATATCTTGGCCGGTAGGCGTAGACATATCCTGCTCTGCGGGCTCAGCTTCAATATTCATGAGCAGGCTTATGTCAAAGTCATCCTGATTTGCTGTGTCGCTCTCAGCAAGCGTGAAACCATCAGCCTGGCGACTGTGTTCGCCCTCATTTTTGTCTGCGAGGTGCTCTTTGCCTTCTTCATCAAAGTCTCCGTTTAGAAGTTGTCGCAAGAGCTCATCACTGTGCTCCTGATCATCAGAGGCAAATTCCAAACGTTGTTCTTCGTTATCGTTTTCTTCGTCCGCAAACAAAGATGTCAGACCTGACAGTACCATTACGGTGCACCCTTACTAAGTTGACACGCACCGTTAACTGGGAATTTGCGCACATGATGTCAGTAGTGGGGTAAATTGTGAGCAAATAAGGGCTTTAGGCCTGGATACCCGCTGCCCAAGATTTGATCCTCTGGATATCTCGCAGAAGCGATATCAAATCCTATCCAATCTGCCGCTGGGCCCACGCAGCGAATGATGCCCTACAAGAACTGAGTTTGCCGTATGGGTTTGCCCATCATCATATCTCCAGAATTGATATCCGAAGTTTTCACAACGCTGTTCAACTCTAATCAGGCATTCCAACGACGACATCACAGGAACAATACTCTATGGCGTTTACCGTCGCGGTCATGGCTGTGCATGGCTCCATCGCAGCTGAGCACATTTCAGAGGAGGGTCTTCGAGAGCCGTCTGTCTGCGAGTTTGTTAGACGTACCCATGTCATAGAAGGGGCACGGCACGAAGAGCGCTCCCCATTTGGCTGTTGGGCCGACGTCACCGTCACGTTGAAAGATAGGAAACGATTTGAAAGCGCGGCGACACATGTGTGTGGCGGACCTGAGCATCCGTTCTCTGAAACTGAGATTTATGAGAAGTTTAAGGCTTATGCAGCGCCGGTCATTGGCGCTGTTTGCGCCGAAGGAATCCAAGTTGTTGGCCAACAACCAAACTGCTCAATGATTACATGATGATGAGGCCAATGTCGTAATTTTCTTGGCAGAAATTCGGGCGCGCACTACGCTTCTTTCATGAAAATCCGCACCGAATTCCCCCACACCGTCACCCGTCATGAAGACCTTGGCATTCCACTGCCAGATGGGACACGCCTGTCTGCCAGGCTTTGGTTGCCAGACAGCGCCAATGAGACCGCTGTTCCAACCATCCTGGAGTATCTTCCCTATAGAAAACGCGATGGAACGGTAGCCCGAGATTGTCTGACCCATCCTTGGTTCGCCGGACATGGATATGCCGCGCTTCGTGTGGATATGCGCGGGTGTGGCGATAGTGAGGGTTTGCTTGAAGATGAATACACAGAACAGGAGCTTCAGGACGCGTGTGATGTGATTGCTTGGGTGCGCACACAGCCGTGGAGCAGCGGCAAGCTGGGTATGATGGGAATTTCCTGGGGCGGGTTCAATGGCCTGCAGGTGGCGGCCCTCGCGCCTGAAGGGCTCGACGCCGTGGTTACACTCTGCTCGACTGTGGATCGTTATGCCGACGACATTCACTACAAGGGCGGATGCCTTCTTGGCGAGAACCTTGGATGGGCCTCACAGATGCTGACCTATTCCGCACGTCCACCGGACCCGCTTATCGTGGGTAATCGATGGCGCGATATCTGGCTGGAACGGCTCGAGAGCCAACCTTTCCTTCTAGTCCCGTGGCTTCGACATCAACGTCGTGATGCCTATTGGGAACATGGGTCCGTCTGTGAAGATTACGGGTCGATTAAGGCAGCTGTTCAAAGTTGGGGCGGTTGGCACGATGGGTACCGCAATACGATTTCTCATCTCGTCACAAACCTCGAGGCTCCGGTGAAAGGCATCGTGGGTCCTTGGATCCACAAGTACCCTCATTTCGCGGCCCCGCAGCCGTCAATTGGCTTCCTGCAAGAGGCAAAAAGATGGTGGGATCGCTGGCTGAAAGGCGAAGCGACCGGTGTGGAAAACGACCCAGACATGCGGGTGTGGATCATGGATTCCGTCCGACCGAAAGCGTGGTTGCCCGAGCGGCCGGGGAGATGGGCTTCCGAAGCCGAATGGCCGTCCCAATCGATTGCTCCCGAGACGTATTTCCTGACGGATGACGGGCTCCGTCTTGAGATGGGAAAACTATCTGCGACAGTAACTTCTCCGGCAGATTGCGGATCCGCAACAGGAGAATATTTCCCCTTCGCTTTTGGACCGGAATTTCCAATAGAACAACGTGTCGATGACGCGTTGTCGCTCTGCGTGGATGGTGACGTTGCACCGGAGCCGATAGACATCGTTGGCGCACCTTGCGTGGCCCTAAAGCTGGCGTCCGATAAGGCCTATGGACAGATCGCTGTGCGTCTCTGCGATGTTTTCCCGGATGGGACTTCGGCGTTAATCACGCATGGTTTCCTTAACTTAACACATCACGCTTCGCACGCGGACCCACAGGCTTTGAAGCCCGGTGAGTTAATCGATATTGCCTTCGATCTTGATCAAATTGCTTATCGCCTTCCTGCGGGACATCGATTGCGTGTGGCTATCTCGACGAACTACTGGCCGTTTCTCTGGCCATCACCCGGACCCGTAAGTTTGACCATCAATGACGGTAAGATTGATATTCCGACGCGAGCACTTGCAGAGACCGATGAATGGCAGCCGCCCGAACCTGAATGCGCGAAGCCTTGGGCGCATGAGGAAATTGCACCTGGGGCCTGCACCCGGCATCGGGAAATCGACCTTGAAACGGGCGCATCGGTTTTGACAATCGTGAACCGCGACCCGACAACACGAGACCTGGAGCACGGTTTGGTAACCGCCGCTGAGTGCGTGGAAAAATGGTCTATACTGCCGGATGATCCACTTTCCGCACGCGGTGAATCCCGATGGACAAGTTCAATGTCCCGCGAGGGTTGGGAAACACGAACCGTGTGTGACTCTGCGCTGACCTCGGATGAAACCACTTTTTACGCCACCGCGCGAATTCGGGCTTGGGAAGGCGAAAAGCTAATGTTTGATAGAAGCTTTGACGAGGCGATCCCAAGAGATCACGTCTGATAAAAAACGGCGCCGGAAATCTCCGGCGCCGCCAATAATCAAATTAGTATAAGGCCTTAGGCCATCCACCAGCGCTCGGTCGCTTTGTTGCCGTCGAGCTCCCAGTTTGCAGCCACATCTTCGCCATGAGCGATACTGGTGTTCAGGCCCATGATGTAGTTCGCAAACATTGGAACGATCGCACCGCCATCGTCGTGGATCAGGCGCTGCGCTTCGAAGTACATGTCGCCACGCTTGGACTGATCGAGTTCCGCACGCGCCTGTTCGACGATCGAGTTGAACTGGACCGCGGAGTCCGTTGTACGCCATGCGGTGTCGTTCCATTCGGAGCTTGCCACATATGCAGACGAGAACATCCAGTCTGCCGTCGGACGACCGCCCCAGTAGCACGCGCACCAGCCTTTTTTGTTCCAGACGTTGGACCAGTAGCCATCCTTTGGTTCGCGAATGACTTCGATCTCGATACCTGCGGCAGCTGCCGAAGACTGGATAAGCTGAGCGGCATCAACTGCGCCAGCAAAGGCCGCATCAGAAGCGGAAAGCTGGATTGGACCGCTATGCCCGGACCTCTCGTAGTGGAAACGTGCCTTGTCCGCATCGTACTCACGCTGCTCGAGAGCGGCTGCGTGGAACGGAACAGAAGGCGAGATCGGATGATCGTTGCCCAAAGTACCGTGGCCCAAGAGGATCTTATCGACCATTTCCTGCTTGTTGACGGAGTACTTCAGGGCCATCCGCAGGTCATAGTCGCCGAAGGGGTCGACATCCAAACGCATCGGGAAGGTGTAGTGCAGAAAGCCCGTCTTCTCGAGGATATTGATGTTTGGAGCACGCTCCAGAAGCGCAACAGTTTTCGGGTCCATCCGGTCAGCGACGTGGATTTCACCTGAAAGTAGGGCGTTCTGACGCGCAGTGACGTCGATGATGGAAAGCAGCTCGACATCGTCGAAATGCGCGGCGCCTTCTTTCCAGTAGTTTGGGTTGCGGCTTGCGATCATGCGCACGCCTGGCTCGAAGGACTGGATCGCATAACCACCGGTACCAATCCCTGCTGTCGGATCCACCGAACCATCGGTGCTTGGCAGTATGATCAGGTGATAGTCCGATACGATGAACGGGAAGTCCGCGTTCGGTGACTCCAGGTCGAAAATCACACGATTAGCGCCATCGGCGCGGATGTCGGTGACCGCAGTCAGAAGACCTTTGGCTGCCGATTTGGAGTCTTCTCCACGGTGGTAATCCATCGTGGCGACAACGTCGGCCGCTGTCAGGGTTTTGCCGTTGTGGAATTCAACGCCTTGGCGCAGGTTGAAAATCCATGTGGCACCGCCATTATCGGCCTCATAGCTTTCAGCAAGCTCTGGACGTAGCGCGCCATCGGGGCCGACTTCGGTAAGGTTGTTGCCGTATGTCAGACCCGTATGGGTCATAAACCCATTTTCGTAGGTCGCAGGGTCGAGGCTGTCTGTGGTTGAGCCATGGCCCATGCCCAGTTTGAATGAGCCACCAGCATTCGGGGTCGCGGCCAGAACGCGGCCCGCCATCGACATGGCGGTTGGTACAGCAAGGCCTGCAGCAACAAGTGAGCGGATGAATGTCCGCCGGCCGATACGGCCAGAGGCAAATTTCGTTGTTTGATCGTCAATATAGCGTGTACGCCGGTCTGTCATCTTTGTGACACCTCCCTTTTCGGTGTTGTCGTTTTTTGACACTTACAGATTGGCGGTGTTTCTTTGATTAAGCAAGCGTCGCGTGCCGCCGCAAACGCGCGTCGACTTAATGCTACATTGATCCAAAACGATATTCTTGGAGGGCCGCTCATCACAAAGCGTTTACAAATTGCGCTTCCGTCGCCTATCGTGAGGGAGTCGCAAATGTGCGATGCAGTATAACATCGCCTGTAAAGGGCGCAGGGCCATCTTCGAAGCGTGGTCAAAATAGGGGGAAAATTGCGGTGCACCCGGTATTATTGACCGTATTGCAACGCTTGGCCTTGGGTTTACTGACCCTCTTTTTCGTGTCGATCGTGATTTTCAGCGCTGTGGAGTTTCTTCCAGGCGATTTCACGCAAGCGGTGCTCGGGCAGGCTGCAACAGAAGAAACCGTGGCCGCGTTCCGACGCGAGCTTGGCCTCGATCAGCCAGCTTATCAGCGCTACATTCAATGGATTGGTGGCGTTATGCAGGGCGATTTCGGAACATCGTTTTCCGGACGCGCCGCCTCTGGAATTGACCGATCTCGTGAGGTCGTTGACCTGATCGGCCCACGCCTTTGGAATACACTTTTTCTCGCAACAATGACCGCTGTCATAGCCGTGCCTCTTGCTTTGTTTCTAGGGATCACTGCGGCTTTGTGGCGAAACTCATTTTACGATCGTGCGGTCAGCGCCACGACGTTGACCACGATCTCCATGCCTGAGTTCTTTGTAGCATATATCCTCATCCTATTCTTTGCCTCGCTCTACCCGATCTTCCCGTCTCTTGCGAATGTGACGCCAGAAATGGAATTGAGTGAGCGTATCTATCGCTGCGTAATGCCAGCGGTTACGTTGATGCTCGTTATCGTGGCGCACATGATGCGGATGACGCGCGCCGCAATCATCAACCTGTTGGCCTCACCTTATATTGAAATGGCCCGACTCAAGGGGCTCTCAGCGCGTCGTGTGATCATGTATCACGCTTTGCCAAACGCTTGGGCGCCGATTGTAAATGTTATTGCCTTCAACCTCGCCTACCTTGTGGTTGGGGTTGTGGTTGTCGAAGTGGTGTTTGTTTATCCGGGCATCGGCCAGTTGATGGTGGATGCGGTGACCAGCCGTGACATCCCGGTGGTACAAGCCTGTGCGCTCATTTTTGCAGCCACCTACATCCTTCTCAATCTGATCGCGGACATCATCTCGATCGTTACAAACCCGAGGCTTTTGCACCCGAGATGACCGACCAAGACGAAAATACATACTCTGCCGCGGGTGAGGTTGGTCAGGTTCGGATGCGCCGAACCTGGGGCCAGCGCGCCTGGATCGAACTCAAAAAAGCGCCTATGTCAGCATGGTTCGGGATGATCGTAGTTCTATTCTACGTGATCCTTGCGGTCTTCGCGCCTCTGCTTGCACCATATGGCGAGGCTGAGGTTTTCCCACAGCCTTACGCGCCGTGGTCCCCGGAACATCGGCTTGGTACAGACCAGATTGGCAGAGATGTGCTGTCGCGCCTGATATATGGCGCCCGAAATACGATCGGTATCGCTTTTGTGACGACTTTGCTTGCATTTGCCATCGGCGGGGGCATGGCGTTGCTCGCTGCAATCGCGCGTGGATGGGTCGACCAGATCCTGTCGCGTCTGGTGGACGTGATCATGGCCATTCCAAGCCTAATTTTTGCGCTGATGTTGCTCTCGATCTTTGGCTCGAACGTGCTTTCACTGATCGTCATCATTGCCATTCTCGACTCTACCCGGGTTTTTCGACTGACCCGTGCGGTCGCCGTAAACGTAGTGGTGATGGAGTATGTCGAAGCGGCGCGATTGCGGGGTGAAAAAATCGGTTGGATTATGCGCCGCGAAATCCTGCCAAATATCATGCCGCCGCTGGTGGCAGAGTTTGGCCTGCGGTTCTGTTTTGTATTCCTGACAATTGCTGCGCTGAGTTTCCTGGGCCTTGGCATTCAGCCACCAACAGCAGACTGGGGTTCGATGGTGCGTGAAAACGCATCGCTGATCCAGTTTGCGCAATTTGACATCAAGGCGGGTATCACACCGCTTTTGCCAGCAGGGGCAATTGCACTGCTGACCATTGGCGTGAACTTCGTAGTGGATTGGTTCCTAATGAAAACGAGCGGATTGCGCGATGAGAACTGAGGCGCCCCTTCTGACAATTCGCAACATGGTGATCGACGGGTTCTCCGACGAACGCTGGCACGAGATCATCAAAGGCGTTGATCTGACGCTCCATAAAGGAGAGGTGCTTGGGCTTATTGGGGAATCTGGGGCAGGCAAATCGACGCTCGGCCTTGCTGCTATGGGCTTCGCACGACCGGGTTGCCGTCTGACAAGCGGAGAGATCGCGTTTGACGGCATCGATCTGATGTCAGCGTCCGAAGCAGCAAAACAGAAGCTGCGTGGTGCCCGTATTGCTTATGTGGCGCAATCGGCTGCCGCCGCTTTCAACCCAGCTCATACTTTGTTGGAGCAAACGATAGAAGCTTCGGTCCGGCATGGCCTGATGGATGCCGGAGAGGCTGCAGATTATGCGCGTGAATTATACGCTGCGATGGATCTTCCAGACCCGGAAAATATTGGCGATCGTTATCCGCATCAGGTATCTGGTGGCCAGTTGCAGCGTGCGATGACGGCCATGGCTATGGCTTCCAAACCTGATCTGATCATCTTTGATGAACCCACGACGGCGCTGGATGTAACAACGCAGGTCAACGTACTTGCGGCGATGCGCAAAGCCATCAAACTGTTTGGAACTGCCGCGATCTATATCACCCATGACCTTGCTGTAGTGGCCCAAATGGCGGATCGCATTAAAGTTCTCCGGTACGGCGAAGAGGTTGAAGAAGCGACCACTGAAAAGATGATGTCCGCGCCCGAGCATCCATATACTAAATCTCTTTGGGCTGTGCGCTCGATTCAAAAACCGGGTCAAAGCTCGGAAGATCACATTCTTTCGATTGAGAACGTTACAGCGGCCTACGGGAAGCTTAATGTTCTTCACAACGTAAACATCACCGTACCGCGCGGTAAAACGGTTGCGATTGTTGGTGAGTCTGGTTCGGGCAAATCAACAACTGCGCGTGTTATCACTGGGCTCCTGCCGCCCAAATCTGGGTCTGTAAACTTCAACGGAGAGACCCTGCCGGAAGCGTTGTCAGGACGCTCCATCGATCAGCTGCGTCGGATCCAGATGATTTATCAAATGGCCGATACTGCGATGAACCCGCGTCAGACGGTGCGTGAGATCATTGGTCGACCGGTTGAATTTTATCTTGGAAAGAGAGGCCGTGAGGTCGACCAGCGCGTATCAGAGCTTCTGGGGTTGATCGAACTTGACGACAGCTTCATGGATCGTTTGCCGGGAGAACTTTCTGGTGGGCAAAAGCAGCGCATTTGTATCGCACGGGCCTTGGCCGCGGACCCGGAACTTATCATTTGTGATGAGGTCACTTCAGCGCTCGACCAGATTGTACAGGAAGGCATCCTGAAACTTCTGATGAACCTTCAAGAGCGTTTGGGGCTCAGCTACATCTTCATCACCCATGATATTGCGACCGTACGTGCAATCGCTGATGAGGTGGTTGTGATGTTGGAAGGACAGGTGGTGGAGCAGGGGCTGAAGGAAGACATATTCGAACCACCTTTCCCAGAATACACAGATTTGCTTCTGTCTTCAGTCCCGCTCATGGAGACGGGCTGGCTTGATCGGACAATTGCTGCGCGTAGTAGCTAATTTTCAAAAACGATTCCTGAAACAATGAAGCCCGCACAATTTGTGCGGGCTTCATTGTTCTTATGCGGAAGAATTACTGGACGCACATATCCGCGGCGTCGATGCCAGCGACCTGAACCGGCTCCTTCATCGCATCGCGACGGAAGGGTTCACCAAGTTCCTGATTGATCATGGCTTCGATCAAGGTGGTTACACCATTTTCCATTTGATCCTTGATCGCCTGGTTCAGCGCCTCGGTCAGTTCATCCATGGTCCGGGCAACAACACCTTTCAGGCCGCAGGCCTGAGCAATACCGGCGTAGGATACTTCTTCATCTAGTTCGGTGCCGACGAAGTTATCCTTGAACCAAAGTGTAGAGTTCCGCTTTTCAGCACCCCACTGGTAGTTGCGGAACACGATCTGCGTGATGGGCGGCCACTCTCCGCGACCGATAGCCGTCAGTTCATTGACCGCGATGCCGAATGCGCCATCTCCGGCAAAGCCGACCACTGGAACATCTGGTTGACCGATCTTTGCGCCAACGATGGCTGGAAGACCATATCCGCAGGGTCCAAACAGGCCGGGTGCAAGGTATTTACGACCTTCGTCGAAATCTGGGTATGCGTTGCCGATGGCACAGTTGTTGCCAATATCAGACGAGATAATCGCTTCACGCGGCAATGCGGACTGGATCGCGCGCCAAGCCATGCGAGGGCTCATCCAGTCAGGTTTGGCCTCACGAGCACGTTCGTTCCAGGTTGTGCCCGGATCATCCTGTTCGTGGGTCAGTGAAGTCAGCTCCTGCGCCCAAGCTGATTTTTTAAGTGCGATGTTTTCTTTGCGCTCTTTGCGGCCTGCATCGCCTGCATCGTCGCTCAGGCCATTCAGGATGCCGGTTGCGACTTTCGCGGCGTCGCCAACGATACCGACCGTGACCTTCTTGGTCAGACCGATCCGGTCTGGGTTAATGTCGACCTGAATAATGGTTGCGTCGGCGGGCCAGTAATCCATTCCGTAGCCGGGAAGTGTCGAGAATGGGTTAAGACGTGTACCGAGGGCTAGAACAACGTCGGCTTCCTTGATCAGTTCCATACCGGCTTTCGACCCGTTGTAACCAAGCGGACCTGCAAAAAGCGGATGGTTGCCTGGGAAAGCGTCGTTGTGCTGATAGCCAACGCAAACTGGCGCATCGAGACGTTCAGCAAGGGCCTTTGACGCCTCAATACCACCGTCCGACAAAACCACGCCAGCACCGTTAAGAATGACCGGGTTTTTCGCGTTCGACAGCAGCTCTGCGGCTTTAACAACGGAGTTCTCGCCGCCAGAGGACCGTTCAAAATCGATTGGGTCAGGGATTTCGATATCGACAACTTGTGTCCAGAAGTCACGTGGTATGTTAAGCTGAGCCGGGCCTGACAAACGTTTTGCCTGGCTGATCACGCGGGTAAGAACCTCTGCAACCCGAGATGGATCGCGTACTTCTTCCTGATACGCGACCATATCCTCGAAAAGAGCCATCTGTTCGACTTCCTGGAAGCCGCCCTGACCAATGGTTTTGTTCGCAGCCTGCGGTGTGACCAGCAACAAAGGCGTGTGGTTCCAGTATGCGGTTTTCACGGCTGTAACGAAGTTGGTGATGCCGGGGCCATTCTGGGCGATCATCATGGACATCTTGCCGGTTGCTCGTGTGTAACCGTCGGACATGAAGCCCGCAGAGCCCTCATGGGCGCAATCCCAGAAGGTAATACCTGCTTTTGGGAACAAATCCGAAATTGGCATCATGGCAGACCCAATGATCCCAAAGGCATGCTGAATTCCGTGTCGCTGCAGTACTTTTACGAAGGCTTCTTCGGTTGTCATTTTCATGGCAGTAGCTCCTTCCGGCGGGTCCGGGTTGAATATGCGGGGTTGGCTTTTATTGCCAAGATTCCGCCCGGGCTGTTAGGGCCAGTATCTACGCTTGGATCGGTCCAGATAGCGCGATTTCCTGCGCAATGAGTTCGATTCCCTTCTCAATTCGTTTTACCGGGATTGAGGAATAGGCCAGACGATAAAAATTCCTGGGGGCATCTGGATTTACAAAGAAGACATGGCCTGGCTCGATCACAACGCCATGTTTGTGCAGCCTCAACGCGAGGTCTTTCGTGTCCACATGATCTGGTGCGCGCATCCAAAAACTGGAGCCACCTGATTGTGAACCACCAGCGATTTCGAGCCCATATTTCGCGATCGCCCGTTTCATTTCAATTCTACGATTGCTGTAGGCCTTTCCCATCCGGTTGACTTGGGCGTCATAGTGCCCGAGCGACAGAAAATGGGCTGCTGTCCGCTGGATATGTCCCGGGGGATGGCGCAAAACCAAAGCGCGCAGAGCACGCGCCTCCTGAACAAAGGCGCTGGAAGCCACGACGTACCCGAGGCGTAGCCCTGGAAACAGCGACTTAGAGAACGAGCCGACATAGACGACCGATCCATTTTCATCGAGGCTCTTGAGTGCTGGGAGCGGAGACTTTTGGTAGGCAATTTCAAATTCATAATCGTCTTCGACAATAACGAAGCCCTGCTCAGCCGCGCGCTTCAGCAATTGCTTTCGACGTGAAAGGGGCATCGTGACATTGGTTGGGCAATGATGGCTTGCCGTTACGAAAAGCGCATGGATGTCGTCAGGCAAGTCCTCAGGATTCAAACCTTCCTCATCGACCTCAACAGCGTGGGTTTTGCATCGGGCATTCTCGAGGATCCAACGTAATCCCGGATAACTGGGGGTTTCTAGGACCGCAGTACGGCGTTGCGTCATGAGTAACTGCGTTGTCATCCAAAGCGCATTTTGTGCACCCATTGTGATCAGAATGTTTTCGGGCGCTGCAGTAATCCCTCGTCGCGGGAGAATGTGGCGCAAGATGTACTCGATCAACTTCGGGTCATCGCGCTCGTAATAATCTGAGGTCAGCGCTTCGAAGTCTTTCTGCCCCAGTGCCTGCAAGGCGCAAAGTCGCCAGTTCTGATGGTCCAACAGCTCCGGATCTGCCTGACCGTAGATAAACGGATAGGGAAACCTAAGCCAATCCTCTGGGCGCACCAGTTTTTCTTCTTGATCAAAAGAATGGGCGAGGAAACGACCCCAATCGATCTCTGCAACGGTGCTGGGTGGGACAAGCGTGAATGCTGGTGTTTTGGGCGCGGTCTCCGAGACAAAATACCCTGATCTCCCGCGCGCGACCAAATAGTCGTCTGCGACTAGGTTGGTGTAGGCAATTGTTACGGTGATCCTCGAGACACCCAAATGCTCTGCCAATTTGCGGCTTGAGGGCATCCGCTCGCCAGACCGGAACCGCCCAGACAAAATACCTTCTGCGATAAGGCGCTGAATCTTTTGCTGGAGCGTGCCGTCACGCTCGTCGTCAAGAAATATGGAGTCCGCAGGTATCATCAGATTGGACATAGGTCGCTCGCGTAATTCCCGCAAGGATAAGTCCAGAAAGTAATTTACAAAAGAAAGCGGGCGAGGGGGTGACCCTCGCCCGCTTTTTAAGAACGCGCTCTCTTTCGGATTAGGAACGGCCTTTCCAAGGCACAAGGATCTTTTCGGCACGGCGCATCAAGATATCGATGCCGTAACCAATGATACCAATTAATACGATCCCCATAATCACAATGTCAGTGAGTTGGAATTTCGATGCTGCAATGATCATCATACCTGCACCTTTTTGCGCTGCAACGAGTTCTGCAGCGACAACCGTGCCCCAACATACACCCATAGCTACACGCGCACCCGTGAAGATCTCAGGCAGCGAATTCGGAACGATGACATGGCGCATGATCTGCCACTTGCTTGCTCCGAGTGAATATGCCGCGTGAATCTTCGAGATATTCACGCCAGACACTCCTGCACGAGCTGCAATTGTCATGATCCAGAGTGCAGCAAGGAAGAGAAGGATAATTTTGCCAGTTTCCCAGATACCAAACCAGATGATTACAAGCGGGATCAGAGCAAGGGGTGGTACCGGACGCATAAATTCAACGATCGGGTCAAACCAACCGCGGAACCAACCGGACAAGCCCATGGCATAGCCGAGGGGAATACCGACCAGCGAACCGATCGCAAAGCCTGCAAGAACACGAAGAAGCGACCAGCCAAGATGCTGCCAGAGCGTGAAATTCTGGTAACCTTCGGTTGCGATTTCAATAAATCTGGCAAGCACTGCTTCGGGCGAAGGAAGCCAAATCGGTTCCATCTGCATGCCCTTTGCCGGGGCGAAGTTCAGTGAACCCTTGGGGGTCATTGTCACACTACCATCCGTAACCCGAACGGTTTCTCCTGGCGCAATTGGCTTTCCGTCCACGCTGATGACAGCGTAGCCGTCTTCGTCGTTGCCTTCATCATTCTTGTGAGCGCGGATCAGAGTGCTTCGCCAGGCTGCGACGGTATCAAAGTCATTTTTTGCAAATCCAGCGCCGGGTTCGATATCCAATTCCTCAGGGTCATTTTCTAAGGGGTGGACGATCACTGTGACCGTTGCATCATCGGTATCACCTGCTGCGTTCTGAGCAGTGTACGTGAACTCAGTCGTTCCGGTATATGGCCCGGGGACATGGATCGGCATGATGCTTGATCCAGTAAACGCCCCCCAGATCAGGAAGATCGATAGGACTGAAATGATGGAGGCTGTGCGATCCGGCGTAACCGCACTTTCATCCCCAAAGGTTACTGTCTTCAAGCTGGTAAAGTCTGTTGTCGCGTGCATTTGGCGACGAACCAGACCAACCGCGAGATATGCGATTACAAACAGAAGGATATAGAAGATAAGAACACTCATACTGCATCCTCCGCACGACCCATAATCTCTTCTTCCATTTCCCAGATCATCGACAAGATCTCATCCCGTTTCTCACCAAACTCCGGGTCTTTCTTAACTTCGCGCAGGTCCGCCGCGACGCCTTTTTCGGCGAATGGAAGTTGGTACTCTTTGTGAATGCGACCGGGTCTCGGCGCCATCACGACAAGCCGTTCGCCCAGCAACAGCGCTTCCTCAACAGAGTGCGTAATCAGGATCACCGTTTTGCCGGTTTCTTTCCAAAGCTTCAGAACAAGGCCTTGCATTTTTTCGCGTGTCAGCGCGTCCAATGCGCCAAGAGGCTCATCCATCAAAATGACGTCGGGATCGTTCGCCAGACAACGGGCTAAGGCCACGCGTTGCTGCATGCCGCCTGATAGTTCGTAGACGGCTTTTTCTTTAAAGTCGGCCAGTCCGACAGTTTCCAACAGATGGTTCGCGATTTGGTCGCGCTCGGCTTTCGGCATGCGCTTCATGCGCGGGCCAAAATCCACATTTTCTCGCACGCTCATCCACTCAAAAAGAGCGCCCTTCTGAAACACCATTCCGCGTTCCGGTGCAGGGCCGGTTACCGTATGTCCGTTGATTTCAATCTTGCCTTCGGTTGGCGCAAGGAAACCCGCGATGATGTTCAGCAAAGTGGTCTTGCCACATCCTGATGGTCCAAGCACCGACATCAACTCACCTTCCTTAAGGTCAAGGCTGACGTCTTTGAGAGCCTGAATGGAAGAACCATTCGGCAGGTCAAAGCGCATAGAAATATTGTCGATTATGAGTTCGGACACTGCGTTCCCCTTGCCCTAAAAATGGGGCGGCCCGAAGAGTCGGGCCGCCACTTAACCGTAATCAGTCGATTACATGTTTGAAGCGTCTGCCAATGGTCCGGCGTTCACGGCACCTTCATAGCTGTCTCGTGCCGATGGAATCGAACCCGCGTTCACGAATACGCCTGCAACGCCCTTCATGAACTCTTGAGCGTTACCGCCGAGCCATCCTGCCGACAGCTGATCTTCAACGCTTGGGAATACAAAGGTTGCCATGGTCTGAGCCGTTGCCTCTTCGTCCATACCTGCGTCTTTTGCGATGACAGGCAGCATTTCGGCGGTGTTCGCGCCAGAATTCCACATCTCATTCGCTTCTGCGGTTACGGCGAGGAACTTCGAAACCAGTTCGCTTTCTTCTGCGATGAAGTCGGTTGGGGCCGAAGTCACGTCAAACACAAGAATGCCAAGCTCGGTCTTTTCAGCACCGGTCAGAAGAACGTTGCCGTGCTCAAGCATACGACGCAGCGAGCCACCCCAGCCGCAAACCATGTCCAGGTTGCCCTGTGCAAAGGCTGCCGCACCTTCTGGTGGCGCCATGTCAACGATCTCCATGGTGCCGATATCAACACCGAAGTGCTCCATCTGCTTCAGGAAGCCGTAATGCGCGGCGGTACCGATTGGAACACCGACCTTCTTGCCGGCAAGTTCGCCAGCGGAGCTGGCGTCGATTTCCAGTGCTTCAGCGACCACACAGTTGTCGTTGTCAGCGTAAGAAACTGCTACGTCGAGCACCTGAAGGTCCTGACCTGCAGAGGTTGCTACTACGAAAGGTGGAACACCCTGGCTGACCGCGATCTGTACGTCGCCCGACGCCATTGCTGCGGACATCGCCGTACCGGTGTCAAAGCTGACCCAGTTGATTTTGACACCCATTGCTTCTTCATAGGTGCCCTGAACTTTTGAATACTGGAATGGCATTGGCCATTCGAGGAAATAAGCCACAGTGATTTCTTCAAGATGCCCACCTGCGGCGGCAGCTTGTGCAGAGCATACAAGCGCTGCTGTTGCGACAGCACCTTTAAGCTTTGTTGAAAGTTTCATAGTCTCTCCCGTTGTTATTGGCGCTCACATGACTCTCTCGAACGCCTTTGGATGTGCAATGACTATAACGATCCGTTCGAAAATGCGTATAGGGCCAATTGCAGGCGCTCATTTAAGTCCAGTTTTGCTTAAACATAGGGCGGTTTGTGTATGTATTGTGCGAAAGACGTAGTTTTCTGGCCTTACGAGATCGGGTAGACTGGCCCTATTCGCTCCGTAGAATCTTCGGCAACGTCTTCTGCAGTGCATGAAATATCTTCGCCAACTTTTCCTTGAGGTGATGAAATGAATACGACGTTTAATCCAAACGACTTGACCGAAGTAATCGAGGCTGATCGCGCCCATCTTTGGCATCACCTCATGCAGCATAAAGCACTGGAAACAACGGATCCGCGGATCATCGTTGAAGGCTGCGGCATGCGTGTTTGGGACGCGACTGGCAAAGAGCACCTTGATGGCGTTTCTGGCGGCGTTTGGACGGTAAATGTTGGGTATGGCCGTGAACGCATCGCAAATGCTGTTCGGGACCAGCTGATCACGATGAACTATTTCGCAAACTCGGCCGGATCCATCCCCGGGTCACGATTTGCGTCCATGCTGATCGACAAGATGCCAGGGATGAGCCGAGTTTACTACACAAACTCAGGCTCTGAGGCGAATGAGAAAGCGTTCAAGATGATCCGTCAGATTGCGCACAAGCGTTACGACGGCAAAAAGCACAAGATTCTTTACCGCGAGCGCGACTATCATGGCTCTACCCTCGCGACGATGTCGGCGGGCGGGCAGAAAGAACGTAATGCTCAGTACGGGCCATTTGCACCTGGATTTGTGGAAGTTCCGCACTGCCTCGAATATCGCGCGCAGGTCGAGACAGAAAATTATGGCGAGTGGGCCGCGGACCAGATCGAGGCGGTGATCCTTCGCGAGGGACCTGATACAGTTGGGGCTCTTTGCCTTGAGCCTGTCACAGCCGGTGGAGGTGTCATCACGCCGCCTGCGGGTTATTGGCAGCGTGTCGGCGAGATCTGTAAGAAGTATGAGATACTCCTGCACATCGATGAAGTTGTCTGCGGTGTCGGGCGGACCGGTACTTGGTTTGGATACCAGCAGTTTGGGATCCAGCCTGATTTCGTCACGATGGCGAAGGGTGTGGCTTCAGGCTACGCAGCGATCGCGTGCATGGTAACCACCGAAGACGTTTTCGAGATGTTTAAGGATGATGCGTCTGATCCGCTGAATTTCTTCCGTGATATTTCGACATTTGGCGGTTGTACTGCTGGTCCTGCAGCGGCCATCGAGAACATGCATATCATCGAGGAAGAAGGGCTTTTGGCGAACACCACCGCGATGGGTGGGCGGCTTGTGGCGAACCTCAATACGCTTGCTGAAAAGCATGAAGTGATCGGACAGGTTCGTGGCCTTGGACTGTTCTGCGGTGCTGAGCTGGTTAGCGACAGATCGACCAAAGAACCCGCGCCTGAAAAGATGGTGCAGGCCGTCGTCGCTGATTGCATGGCGCAAGGCGTAATCATTGGTGCAACGAACCGGTCGCTTCCGGGCTTCAACAACACATTGTGTTTCAGCCCGGCTCTGATATCGACCGAAAGCGATATTGATGAAATCACCGCCGCGGTAGACGCCGCGCTCGGCCGCGTTTTCGGTACCTGACCCCCTAAACAGATAGAGATCAACGCAACATGGCAGATTTTCCGACTTCCGCACGCGTCGTCATTATCGGTGGGGGGGTTGTCGGGACCTCTACGCTGTATCATCTGGCCAAGGAAGGCTGGACCGATTGTGTGCTGCTTGAAAAAAACGAGCTGACGGCAGGATCAACATGGCACGCCGCCGGCAATTGCCCGTCCTTTTCGACATCTTGGGCGGTGATGAACATGCAGCGTTATTCGCTGAGCCTTTATGCGGGGCTTGCCGAAGAAGTTGATTATCCGATGAATTACCACGTCACCGGATCAATCCGGCTGGCGCATTCGCGTAATCGGATGATGGAGTTCGAACGCGCGCGCGGTATGGGGCGTTACCAAGGTCTCGATCTGGAGATGATGTCTTTATCGGATATCAAGGAAGCGTATCCCTTTATAGAGACCCATGATCTTGAAGGTGCGCTGTGGGATCCGGATGATGGGGATATTGATCCAGCCCAGTTGACACAGGCGCTTGCCAAAGGGGCTCGCCAGATGGGCGCGCGGATCGAACGGTTCTGTCCCGCAACGGGCGTTAGCCGATCGGGCGATGAATGGATTGTTCACACGGATAAGGGCGATATTCGCTGCGAAAAGGTCGTGAATGCGGCGGGCTATTATGCGCAGCGCGTGGGCGAATGGTTCAAGCCATATGGTGGTCGTACTGTTCCAATGGCGGTCATGTCGCATCAGTATTTTCTTACCGATGAGATTTCTGAACTGAAGGAATGGACTGAAGCGAATGGGCGCAAGGTTCCGCTACTTCGCGACGTTGATACGTCTTATTACCTAAGACAGGACAAAAACGGCCTGAACCTCGGACCGTATGAGCGCAACTGCAAGGCGCACTGGATCACGCCTGACGATCCGATGCCGGATGATTTCAGCTTCCAGCTTTATCCCGATGATCTCGAACGCCTCGAATGGTATATGGAAGACGCCATGGCGCGCGTTCCATTGCTTGGCACGGCCGGCGTCGGTCGCGTCATCAACGGACCTATTCCCTATGCCCCTGACGGGCTGCCATTGATTGGTCCCATGCCGGGTGTGAAAAACGCGTATGAAGCGTGTGTGTTTACCTTCGGGATTACGCAAGGGGGCGGCGCTGGCAAGGTTGCCGCAGAATGGATCATTCACGGTGAAACTGAATGGGACATGTGGGCCGTCGATCCGCGCCGCTATACGGACTACACAGACGAACAATACTGCATCGACAAAGCGATCGAGGTCTATGGCCACGAATATGCGATGCACTTCCCGCATCATGAATGGCCTGCTGGTCGGGATAGAAAGCTCTCGCCAGTTGACGCCAAAGTTCGTGCCTTGGGCGGGCAGATGGGCGCGTATAACGGCTGGGAGCGGGCAAACTGGTTTGCCGAGCCAGGCGATGACACATCGCTTGAAGCCACGGAAACCTGGGGGCGCAACGGGCCTTGGGAACCCCGGGTGAAAGCCGAGGTTGAGGCGGTCCGTGATGGCGTGGGTGTCCTCGATTTGCCCGGCTTCTCGCGTTTTGAGATTGAGGGTGAAGGCGCCGCTGAATGGCTGCGCAGCCAGATTACAGGTGCATTGCCTAAAGTCGGGCGCATGAACCTTGCCTATTTCGCCGATACCCGTGGACGTTTGGTCACGGAAATGTCGGTGATGCGCTCAGGTGAAGATCGGTTCACGTTAATTACGGCGGCCGTTGCACAGTGGCATGACCGCGAATTGTTGCTGGCCACCAAGCCAGACGGAATTTCCCTGATTGATCGGACTACCGAGCTGAGCACCCTGATCGTGAGCGGTCCGAAGTCTCGCGAGCTGATGTCCGCAATCAGCGATGGTGATCTGTCCTTGCCGTGGCTCTCTCTACAGGAGGCCACCGTCGCAGGTCAGCCGGCCCGTCTGGCTCGTGTCAGCTTTGCAGGTGAACTTGGCTGGGAGGTCCACGCATCCATGGACGCAATTCCAGCGATTTATGAAGCCGTACTCGCAAAAGGTGCGAAACCGTTCGGAATGTACGCTCTGAACGCAATGCGGATCGAGAAAGGTTACAAAACCTGGAAGGGCGATCTGTCCACTGACTACACGCTCTTCGAGGCGGGCCTTGATCGCTTTGTCCGTCTCGGCAAGGATCAGGACTTCCCCGGAAAGGCCGCCCTTCAGGTTGAACTCCAGCGGGGACCTTCGAAAGCATCCGTCAGCCTTATGGTAGACGCCCCGATTGCAGATACGCCGCCGATGTCGACCATCTGGAAAGATGGTGCTGTGATTGGTGAGGCAACATCGGGTGCTTATGGTTACCGGGTTGGGTGCTCTATTGCACTTGGTGTGGTCAAGGCAGAACATGCGGAAGTCGGAACCGAATTGGAGGTCGAGATCTTTGGTGAACGTTGCCCTGCAAAGGTTGTTGCGATGCCGCTCTGGGATCCCGACAACGCACGCATGCGGGCCTAAGAGAGTGGCACTCTAATGGGTGAGATTACCCTTCTCGACGGGGGCATGGGGCAGGAGTTGATCCGCCGCTCCGGCAAGCCTGCAGCGCCACTATGGTCCACGCAGGTCATGATTGATATGCCGGGTTTGGTCGCGGCGATCCACAAAGACTATGCCGATGCAGGTGCGACCGTCGCGACGGCGAACAGCTATGCAGTGCACCGTGACCGCCTCCGAGGGGGCAGCAGCAATCACTATGCAAGTGATGATGTTGACCTGCCTGATATGGAGCATCAGTTCGAAGCCCTCCAGACCGCTGCGATGGATGAGGCTGAAGCCGTTCGTGGGCGGTGTCGTATTGCCGGGTCGGTTGGACCACTGGGGGCAAGTTATCGCGCCGATATTCATCCTGATTTTGATGTCGCAACGCCTATGTACGCCGAAGTCGTGAGCCTTTTGGCGCCGCGATCAGACCTGATCCTTTTCGAAACAATTGCCTCGGTGAAAGCTGCGCGCGCGTGTCTGGCCGCAGGGCGCACGTCTGATCGACCTGTCTGGCTCTCTTTTACAGTCGATGACGCTGACGGCAGCAAGCTCCGGTCCGGTGAAAACCTGAGCGAAGCAGTCGAGGTTGCAAGGGATGCGGATGCTGTTCTCGCCAATTGCTCGGTTCCCGAAGCGATGCCCGCAGCACTGGAAGCCCTCAGTAAGTCAGGGCGCCCCATTGGTGCTTTTGGCAATGCTTTCACAATGATTGCTAAGGCCTTCATTGATGGCGGGGCTACAGCCGAAAGCCTGAAAGCCCGGGAAGACATGGGCCCTGCGATATATGCCGACCACGCGATGAAATGGGTTGAACAGGGGGCAACGATCGTGGGCGGATGCTGTGAAACCGGACCAGCCCACATCGCAGCAATTGCCGAGCGTCTTCGTTCGGCAGGCCACAGCATTGTCTAGATCTGTTCAGTTTACTTCTGCTCACTTGAGGGAGCGCGCATTATGACCCTTCCAACCAAGGCACGTGCCGTCATCATAGGTGGCGGCGTTTCTGGCTGCTCGGTGGCTTACCACCTTGCCAAGCTCGGCTGGACCGATGTTGTTCTGTTGGAGCGTAAGCAGTTGACCTGCGGCACAACTTGGCATGCGGCTGGTCTGATTGGTCAATTGCGGTCCAGTCAGAACCTGACACGCCTCGCGAAATATTCTGTCGATCTTTACACCCGTCTTGAAGAAGAAACTGGTGTCGCAACAGGTATGCGCCAGAATGGCTCTATTACCGTTGCCCTAACCGAGCATCGCAAGGAAGAAATTTTGCGTCAGGCAACGCTGGCGCATGTCTTTGATATCGAAGCACACGAGATCGGTCCGGACGAAGTCAAGGCGCTCTACCCCCATTTGGAAACAGGTGACATCACCTCCGCGGTTCATTTGCCTGCAGACGGACAATGTGACCCAGCAAATATTGCCATGGCGCTCGCAAAGGGCGCGCGCATGAAGGGTGCCAAGGTTGTTGAAGGCGTGAAGGTCACCGAGGTCCTAGATGACGGATCCCGTGTCACAGGCGTCATGTGGGAGAAGGGGTCTGAAACTGGCCAGATCGACGCGGATGTCGTTATAAACTGCGGTGGCATGTGGGGGCGCGAACTTGCTGCGAAATCCGGCGTCACGCTTCCTTTGCATGCCTGCGAGCACTTCTACCTGTTGACTGAGCCTGTCGAAGGCCTGTCCCGGCTTCCCGTTTTGCGTGTCCCGGATGAACAGGCCTACTACAAGGAAGATGCCGGCAAGATGATGCTTGGTGCTTTTGAACAGCGCGCTAAGCCGTGGGGTATGAACGGCATCCCGGAGGACTTTGAGTTCGACGCACTTCCTGAAGATTTCGACCATTTCGAGCCGATCCTCGAAAAGGCCATGCATCGTATGCCGCTATTTGAATCGGCGGGGATCCATACATTTTTCAATGGCCCCGAAAGCTTCACACCAGATGATCAATACTACCTCGGCGAGGCCCCAAATCTTCGGGGCTACTGGGTCGCGGCAGGCTATAACTCTGTTGGAATCGTCTCGTCTGGTGGGGCAGGGATGGCGCTGGCACAATGGATCAACGATGGCGAGGCCCCGTTCGATCTTTGGGAGAGCGATATTCGGCGGGCGCAGCCATTCCAGCGCAACAGGACGTATCTCGAGGAACGCGTCAGTGAGACCTTGGGCTTGCTTTACGCCGACCACTATCCATTCCGACAGCCTGAGACCTCCCGTGGCGTACGTCGCAGCCCATTGCACGAGCATTTGAAAGCGCGTGGGGCAGTCATGGGGGAAACTGCTGGTTGGGAACGCGCCAACTGGTTCGCCAATGAAGGCCAGGTCGCGGAATATCAATATGACTGGAGCGGTCAGAATTGGTTTGAAAACCAAAAGGCCGAACACATGGCGCTTCGTGAAGGCGTTGGCCTTTACGATATGTCGTCTTTTGGGAAAATTCGCGTTGAAGGCCGGGACGCTTGCGCATTTTTGCAGCGGATGTGTGGCGCAAACATGGACGTAAAGGCCGAGCGCATCGTCTATACGCAAATGTTGAATTCGCGTGGCGGGATTGAATGCGATCTTACAGTCACCAGACTTTCTGAAACCGCCTACCTGCTTGTTGTTCCAGCCGCGACAATCGTCCGGGACATGTCTTGGCTGAAACGTCACATAGGTGATGATTTCGTGGTGGTCACAGACGTGACTTCATCCGAGGCGGTCTTGTGCATCATGGGGCCGAAAACACGCAACGTTCTGGGAGAAATCAGCCCGCACGATTTCTCTAATGCAAACCACCCCTTTGGCTACGCCAAGGAAATCGAGATGGGCATGGGGCTCGTACGAGCGCATCGCGTCAGCTATGTCGGTGAACTTGGCTGGGAACTTTATATGCCCACGGAACAAGCCGCTCACATTTTCGAGACGATCTGGGACGCCGGACGCGATCACGATCTGAAACTTGTCGGGCTGCACGCAATGGACAGTTGCCGCATCGAAAAGGCCTTCCGCCACTTCGGACATGACATCACAGACGAAGATCATGTTCTGGAAGCGGGACTTGGTTTTGCCGTCAAACCTGCAAAGGGCGAGTTCATTGGCCGTGATGCGGTGCTGCGAAAACAGGATGCAGGTCTTGAAAGCCGAATGGTGCAATTCTTGCTCGAAGACCCAAGCGCGTTCGCGTTCCACAATGAGGGCATCGTCCGAGACGGAAAGCTCGTGAGTATGGTTACCTCGGGTAATTATGGCCACGCGCTGGGTGGTAGCGTCGCAATGGGTTATGTCCCCTGCAAAGGAGAGACCGAAGAACAGGTCCTGATGAGCGTTTTTGAGATTGAGGTTGCTGGACGGCGCGTGCCTGCGAAAGCAAGTCTGGCGCCAATGTTCGACCCGAAAGCGAGCAAGATGCGTGCGGATACCGTCGCCTGATTGGCAGCTATCGAAAATGTGATGTGCTCGGGACATTCTTTGAAGTCGTACTATGATAGGTTGCAAAGATGACGTAGCGTAAACCTTGGGCGGCCTCTCCTTTATATGAAAGACTACGCAAAAAAGTTGATGCCAGATCAGGATCTCGATTTTGGGATTCTGCCTGACTTGTTGTGCTACGCATTGCGTAAGGCTCAGACCTCCATCTCGGAAAATCTGAACGTTCCAACTTATGGTCTCGATATTTCCTCAGGGCAGCTCTTTCTTTTGGTGTTACTCGAGGCAAATCCGGGTCAAACGGCGGCATCGTTGGCACGTGCAAGTCAGATGGATAAATCCAGCCTGACGCCATTTCTGACCAGACTGGAAGCGCAAGGCTACGTCGACCGTATGCAGTCCAGAAGTGATAAACGAAGTTTGGAGTTGTACCTTACGGATTCAGGACGGTCTTTGGTCGCTGTCCTCAAGGCAAGAACGATCGCTTACGAAGCCCAACTTTCACGCAGAATGGGTGCGGAAAAGTTTACCCAGTTGCGCACTTTGTTGGCTGAGGCGGACCATTTGCTGCGATAAAACGCAACATTGCGACCTGATCGGACAAAATGACGTCGGGTCCCAAATTGTGATCTGTAAATAATTTATCTGGCCTTAGTTCGAGATTGCAGGCAGTTTCCACCGTTAAACGGGCGCAGACCCGTTGATCTTTGGGAGGGGATTGTCATGGCCGAAAATCGTGATCCAAAACCGTGGTTGGCGTCTTACCCGGACGGGGTGCCCGAATTCGTACCAGAACCGCCATTTAAGACGCTGGCAGATCTCGTTCGTATCGCTGCCAAGTCATACGGGAAGAACAAAGCCTACACTGTTGTTATGTCGAACGGCATGTTTGGCGATCTCACTTTCTCACAAGTTGATGAGATGTCAGATGCCTTCGCAGTTTATCTACGAGAAACGCTCGGACTGAAGGAAGGCGATCGCGTCGCGTTACAGGCGCCGAATTCTCTGCCCATTCCGGTGGTAGCGTTTGGTGTCTTCAAAGCTGGCTGTGTCCTGGTCAACGTTAACCCGCTCTATACCGGTGAAGAGATGGGGAAGCAGTTCAAGGATGCGGAACCCCAGGCGCTTGTGATTGTGGACATGTTCACTGACAAGCTCGATGAGGCATTCTCATATTACAAAGTCCCCAACGTTATCGTCACGCGCGTGCCTGAGTTCATGCCATACATGGTGCGGGGTACGATAAGCTTGATCCAGAAATACTGGGACAAGGCGATACATCCTGTCACCCATGAACACACCCGCTTGCCGGCTGCCTTGAAAGAGGGTCGGAATTTGGCGCGCGCTTCTGACATTGCAGTTTCAGAGTATTCCGCACATCTTGATTATTCTTCTATCGCGGCGCTGCAATACACGGGCGGAACAACCGGCGTCAGCAAAGGTGCAGTGCTTACGCAGGGCAACTTAGTGATGAACATGGCGCAAGCAATGGTCTGGATGGACAGCCATGTGAAGAAGGGGGAAGAAGTCGTCCTAACTGCAATTCCGACCTACCATATTCTTGCGTTCACGCTGAACTTGCTAGGCTTTTTCTGGCTTGGCAATCGCAACCTGCTCATCCCCAATCCAAGACCGCTGCAGAATGTTAAACGCGCGTTCGAGAACTACAAGGTCACTTGGGTTGTGGGCGTCAACACTTTGTTTAACGGGCTGATGAATGAATTTTGGTTCTACGAGCGCCCGCCAAAACACCTGAAAGCCTCGTTCGCTGGGGGTATGGCGCTTCATTCCGCTGTTGCCGACCGCTGGCTCGAGATGACAGGCACCCCGATCGTTGAAGGATATGGACTGACTGAAACATCACCTATTGCCACAGGTAATCCGATCGGATCATCCCGTTTGGGAACTATTGGACTTCCGATGCCGTCTACCGACGTTCGTATCCTTGACGATAATGGCGTAGAATTACCAGCCGGAGAGGCGGGTGAGATATGCGTCAAGGGTCCACAGGTTATGGCGGGGTATTGGCGAAAGCCGGATGAGACTGCAAAAGTCATGACCAAAGACGGTTTTTTCCGCACGGGGGATATCGGACTGATTGATCCGGATGGGTTTTTCCGGATCGTGGATCGCAAGAAAGACATGATCATCGTATCAGGCTTCAATGTGTTTCCAAATGAGGTCGAAGATTGCCTTGCAGGCATGCCCGGTGTTCTCGAGAGCGCAGTGATCGGTGTGCCTGATGGCGAACACGGTGAAGCCGTCAAAGCATTTGTTGTCACCGATGGAACGGAACTGACGCTTGATCAGCTGCGCAAATATTGCCGCGATCACTTGACCCCGTATAAGATCCCTAAGCGTCTGGAATTACGGGACGATCTGCCAAAATCCAATGTTGGGAAAATTCTACGCAAGGACTTGCGGACTGAAGAACTCGCGCAGGCGGAGGGATAAGAGATGGTTTCAGAATTTCAGCAAGCCCTTCTGGCTGCCATGATCGGTGTGATCATGTTAGGGATGGGCGCCTCTTTGACCCTCAAAGATTTCACGCTGGCATTAAAACGCCCCTACGGCCTCTTTATTGGTCTTACATCTCAATACGGGATCATGCCCTTTGTCGCGTTCCTGCTTGCAACAATACTCCCGGTGGAAACGGAAATTAAAATTGGCCTTTTGCTCATGGGCTGCATGCCAGGAGGAACGACGTCCAACATCTTTACGTATTTTTCCAAGGGCAACTTGGCCTTGTCAGTTTTGATGACGGTGAACTCAACGGTTTTTGGTATCGTACTTATCCCGTTGGTTCTGGTTATCTATGCAGCTGGGCTCGACATTGAAATCCCGACAAGAAACATCGTTGCGACACTGGTAATCTTGCTTGTTCCTGTGGCTATTGGAATGGGATTGCGGAAGTTGAATGCCAATATTGGCGCACTGGTAGAACTCATGGGCTCCGCTCTTGGTATATTTTTCATCGTTTTCCTTATGGTCAGTTGGGTTCCGCAAAATTGGGAATTTCTGCTCACTACACAGTGGCCCGTTTTTGCTTCGGCCATCGGCATTGGTCTGTTGGGTATAGGTACAGGGTATGTATTTGCGACAGCCTTGCGACTGCATCCACGCAATGCACGCACGATTGCGCTGGAGACAGGAATTCAGAACGGGCCGCTTGCCGTAGCATTGGTTGTTTTGACATTCTCCGGACCAGAGCAACAGGCGATCCTCGCGGTTCCTGTTCTCTACTCCCTTTTCATCGTGATAACTTCGACAATTCTAACCTTCTGGTTCCGTCGGATTGATGCGCGGTCACAGCAGGATATGCCGGACTCACTTCTGTAAGAGCGTCGAACACGCAATCTGCCAAATGCGCAGGTGTAGGCCCTCCAAATATTGGAGGGCCTATGTATTTGACTGATGAAAGAAACCAATGCCGCGCATCGCAGACAAAACATTCTCTGTGTTGCGGGCAGCGTATACCTTTATATCCTGAAGTCGGTGTTCAGTCCTTGTTCAAACAGCAAAAGAAGCAAGTCCTCGCGCTTGATTTGCGAGTATTTCATCCCGGCTGTTCAATCTGAACCGACGCCGTTCCAAGTCTACACAGCACGGATGCGCACATGCCTCAGCGTGCGGTTAGTTCAATCGTATGCGGTGGAGTTGGTGGAGCCTAGCGGGATCGAACCGCTGACCTCCTGCATGCCATGCAGGCGCTCTCCCAGCTGAGCTAAGGCCCCGTCAGGCGCGCAGTGAGTGCGCCGTAGACTGGCGGTGTCTTAGGGCCAGCTTTAATCAAGCGCAAGCCCCAAACGTCACCGCCTAACCTACTTAGTCGTCGTTGTCCTCTGCGGCAACATCAGCCAGATCGTCGAGTGCAACCGTATCGTCATCATCGTCATCGTCGAGGACGTCATCGCCCAGATCCACGTCGTCGGTGTCATCATCCTCGAGCACTGCATCTTCATCATCGACTGCGGTCACAGGCTCGACTTTGCTCTTGGCGGCCTTGCTGGTTACGCCCACGGTTGATTTGCGCGGCGTGTCGATTTCAACGATCTCACCGGTATAGGGACTAATGATAGGGCTGCGATTCATATCGTAGAATCGTTTGCCGGTTTGTGGACAAAGGCGCTTAACGCCCCATTCTTCTTTGGGCATCCAAGGCTCCTTGAGCTGGCTGACGAATAACGGATCGCGGTCGGTTGCCACAGGCTCGCCGCCATGTCAAAGGCTTTTGGGTCTTTCTTTCAAACCCGGCTGCAAACTATGCCCAATCCTGTTCTTCCGGGCCGCCCGCCAATTCCTATAACGTTACGGTTTTCGCCGCGGGCGAAGCGCCTTTCATTGCGCGTATCCCGACTTGATGGACGCGTTACGCTAACGGCCCCAAGTTTTGTGTCTGAAGTAGACGCTATGGCATTTGCCACAGAACGTGCAGATTGGATTCGGGGTCATTTGGCGCAATTCAAACAAAGCGTGCCCATCGAACTGGGGACCAGTCTTCCAGTTCACGGCAAGCAATTTGATATTGTTGCTGGCGCAAAGAAACGCCCACGTTTTGGAGACCACTGCATCGAGGTGCATCCTCAAACACCGCATGTTGGAACGGCAGTAGAGACATTCTTAAAACATGCTGCGCGTGAAGCTCTGACAGGTGCATCACAGCGTTATGCTGATAAACTGGGCCGAAAATTCACCCGCTTAACTCTCAGAGATACACGTTCGCGATGGGGATCCTGTTCGGCTCAGGGTGCGTTGATGTATTCTTGGCGGTTGATAATGGCACCGCCTGAAGTGCTCGATTATGTGGCCGCACACGAGGTTGCACATTTGGTGGAGATGAACCATTCGGATCGCTTTTGGGCCGTAACGCACAGACTTTGCTCAGAGTACAAAGCGCATCGCAAATGGTTGCGCGATCACGGCGCGGATCTTCATCGTTGGCGTTTCCGGCAATGAGGGTCGGGGTTTGAAGGAATCGATTTTTGTGATCACAATGTGTAATGCTTTTTCAAAACCGTCCTGAAACCGCTTTGTCTCAGACCCCTCCAGCAGGGGCTGCACATGATCGGGTCTATCGCACCTTGCGAAGCCAAATCATGCATGGGGAATTGTCTCCGGGTCAGTCTCTGACCTTGCGTGGTATCGGAAAGAGCTTCGATGTTTCGATGACCCCGGCCCGTGAAAGCGTACGCAGGCTCGTGGCCGAAGGGGCTCTTACACTTTCAGCCTCGGGGCGCATTACTACGCCTGAGATCAGCGCTGAACGCATCGAAGAGCTTGCTGCGGTGCGCGCGTTGCTTGAGCCTGAACTTGCATCACGTGCCTTGCCGCGGGCCCACATCGCTCTGATCGAAAGACTTGAAGCGATCCAACGCAGCATCGGGCAGGTCATTGCCGCAGGCGATTCTGTGGGCTACATCCGCACCAATCTGGAATTCCACCGTACGCTCTATTTACGCGCCCAGGCGCCTGCCATGCTTGCGATTGCCGAAACCGTATGGCTGCAACTCGGCCCAACGATGCGATCGCTTTATGGACGCCTCAGAAAGACCGAACCGCCGCGACACCACACCATGATTTTGGCAGCGCTCAAGGCGGGGGACGAGCCGGCCTTGCGCTTGGCGGTGCGGATGGATGTTACCCAGGGCCTCAGAATGCTGACGCGCTAAGCGACTTCGGCTGGTGTTAGGCCAGCCATTTCGGTGAAGGCCGGCCAGACTGCGGGGTCCGCAACTGTTTTGTCGCGGCAGGTCGCATTGCAGAACCCAAAGACCTTACCATCAAGTTCCAGTAAAAACTGGATCGCTTTTCCGGAATAGGGGCAAGTCTCATTCAGGGAAGCGCCAACCTCAATCGCTTGTGCGGGTATTGTTTGGGGTCCAGGCCACGCAGTTTGAGGATAGTCACGTGCATACCAAGGAAGATCTGGACCTGTCGCCAGACCAAGCGCTCTCCAGCGGCGGAATGCAGGATCATTCAAATGCGCGTTCACGTAAGCCCGAGCGCGTTCAGACACCTCCAGACCATAAGTTGCGATGCGCGTGGCCACCGGGGCGAAAAAAACATCTGCGATTGAATAATCTCCGCAAAGCCAGGGGCCATCTGGATCGGTTGCATTTCGTGCATGTTCCCAAATCGCTTCAAGACGGCGCAAATCACGGCTCACATCGTCTGAGACCGGAACGTCCTTGTAGGCAACACGAAAATTCATTGGGCAGAAGTCACGCAAAGCTCCAAAGCCCGCATGCATCTCAGAAGCCAGCGCGCGCGCGATTGAGCGTGCTTTGGGATCGGTAGGCCAAAGGCAAGCCTCCGGGTGGCGGGTTGCAAGCTCTTCGGCCATCGCAAGGCTTTCCCCAATCACAGCACCTTCCGGAGTTATCAGCGTGGGAACGGTCTTGGCTGGAAAAAAGTCGGCTAACTGATTTGCGACCGGTTCGTCGCGAAATGTGATCAGTGTCTCATTCCGAACTAATCCAAAGCGTTCGAAGAGCAGCCAACCCCTAAGGGACCAACTCGAATAGGCGTAATCTCCGATGATCAAGTGGTAGCTCATGATCCACACCTTGCTAAGAGTGCGGACAAGATACGTGATAGTGAGTCCACACGGAAATTCAGATCTGAGTGGATGAGATCAAGGAACGTGATTGATCCGCTCTATCGACCAGGACTGACCGAACCGAAGTGTGGTGATCGAAAGGTTGTCGATCTTGTGACCCAGAGCCTTGTAAGGGTCGTCACCGAGCGCGACGGCGACCTGTGACAGGATCGCGCCGAAATGGGCGACCGCAATGATTTCGGCATTTGGATGTTGTTTGTTCACTGCCGCAACTGCGCGAGAAACCCGCCTTGTCGCTTCATTCCAGCTCTCACCCTCTGGCGGTGCGACATCACCAGGTTCTTCCCAGTATCGACGGCTCAAAACTGGGTGGCGTTGCGCTACAACATCAAAGGTCAGCCCGTCCCACGCGCCAAAATTGAACTCACGCAGATCAAAGCGACTTGGCAGTCGGGTTCGTCCTTCAGCAATTGCATCGGCGGTCGAAGAGGCGCGTACCAAATCTGATGACACAAGAAGCGCAGGTTTTGGCAAGGCTGCATCAAGGCGTGAGATTGCTGCTTTATCTGAAAGATCAGCTGGCACGTCACGCCACCCCGCAAACGCTTTTTCATGTGTTGGGCCATGGCGAACCCAATGCCAGACGGTCATGGCCCACCTTTCAGCCACAAAGGCAGCCCGGCAACCACGTATGCCACGCGGTCGGCATTGGCCGCGATCCGCTGGTTCAGCTGTCCCTGTGCCGCACGAAACTGTCGCCCCAAGGCATGTTCTGGAACAATGCCCATCCCAGTTTCGTTGCTTACGGCAACAACCGGAGCAGGGCAGTCAGAAATTGCGCGATTTAATGCTGTACATGCGGTCGACAGGTCAGCATCTGATAACAACAAATTGGACAGCCAAAGTGTCAAGCAGTCGATCAGAACGATTTTTTCTTGCGATACGTTGGCGAGGACGTCGGGCATATCGAATGGGGCTTCAATCGTCGTCCAATCCGGTCCGCGCATTTCTTTATGCGCTTCGATTTTTGATTTCATTTCAACGTCATACGCCTGCGCAGTAGCGATGTAGACCCGTGGCCTTTTGGTGTTGACCACCAACTTCTCAGCAAACGCAGATTTACCAGACGAAGCGCCGCCCACCACCAGAGTTAGGGTGCTGTCATATATTTCCAACATGTTTTTTTGATCCTCTTTCAGAGACCAAACGTAACCCTACCAAACAACAGGTACGGGATCGAAGTGGTCCGGATCACGGGGGTGATGAGATGGCACTAGATGGAACAAATGACATGAACTTGTCACGGCGTGCAATGCAAGCCGAACTACTCGACGCTGAAACAGAGCTCAAATTAGCCTATGCATGGCGCGATCATCGTGATGAGCAAGCACTGCACCGGCTCATAACAGCCTACATGCGCCTGGCAATTTCCATGGCGGCAAAATTCAAGCGCTACGGTGCCCCAATGAACGACTTGATTCAGGAAGCATCGCTTGGCCTGATGAAAGCTGCAGATAAATTTGATCCAGATCGCGGTGTCCGATTTTCAACCTACGCGGTCTGGTGGATCAAGGCTTCAATTCAAGATCACGTAATGCGCAATTGGTCCATGGTACGGACCGGCTCCACTTCGTCTCAGAAATCGCTCTTTTTCAATATGCGACGGGTGCAAGCCCGCCTTGAGCGCGAAGCCGCCGCCACCGGTGAGCAACTGGACAAGCATCAACTACGTCAGCTTATCGCAACTGAGGTCGGCGTACCGCTTCATGACGTGGAAATGATGGAAGGTCGGCTTGCAGGATCGGATTATTCGCTGAATGCGACCCAATCCGTGGATGACGAAGGGCGCGAGTGGATCGATGCTTTGGAAGATACGGGGCCGCAAGCAGCTGAAACAGTCGAGGAAGAACATGACCTCGAGACCTTGCGCGGGTGGTTGTTGACGGCAATGAACGCACTCAACGACCGTGAACGCTTCATTGTACGCGAGCGCAAGCTGAAGGACGAGCCCCGGACCTTGGAATCTTTGGGGGACGAACTTGGTCTTTCCAAGGAGCGCATCCGCCAGCTCGAAGCTGCTGCATTTGCCAAAATGCGCAAAAACCTCACGGCCCAGTCCCACGAGGTCCAGCAGTTTTTTGCATAATTCCGCTCTGCTGTTTCTCCCTGTTCAGCAAGAAGCGAACTTGACGCCGACCTTGCAGTTATCTGCAGGTCGGCGTTTCTTGTGGGTAACTAAGCGACCCGGTCCCGACCGAGTTGAAAGAATCGTTAGCCTCGTTAGCCTCTTCTCATGATTCTGCCGATTGTCTGCTGAACCGGTGGCGTTTGGATACGTCCTGCTACACCACGTGACCAAGGTGGTGATGAGCCTGGCCCTTATTGCCGGGGTTTATTCGGCGAGTCTTGCTTTTCCCAAATGGGCGTTTCCTTTCGAGGACGGAACAGACGGGCTGCGTGTTCATGCGGCATTGCCTTTGCCTGATGAAACCGAAGACTTCGCAGAAATGATCAAAGCGCGTCTTGAGAGTTTCGGGATGAATAATCCTGATACTCCTTTGAATATCTATCTCACGGGCGATGATTGGCGCAGGACGTGGTTTTTCGGGCAAAGCGCGCCCTTGGCTAGCGCTGCCTATCCGATGCTTGCCTCGGATCTCATCTTTTTGGCTGATGTCGATATTGTTGCTGATAAGGTGCGCGTTTCCAACTCTGGGCCCGAAGCAACACATTCCGCATCCGTCTTTGCAATCCGGGAATTAGCACGCGTTGCGACGCGCCAGATGGTTGGCGCTTGGGAGTTCATCCAGCTCGACCCGATGCTAAAAAATGGGATCGCAGATTATGTTACTTTTGGTCCGATCCCGAAACAGGCGACTGATGAGGCAAATGTTCGAAGCCGCAGATCAGATGACACTAGAGCCGCGCAACATCTCGGTTTCTATCCTGAAGCCCGTCTGGCTGTGACCTATGCCCTTGGAACTGACCGCAGCGTCGCCTATCTGTTGGCGCGTTGACCTAGCGGTCGCCGCGCGTCACTGTTGATCTCAGCAAATGAGGCTTCGCAAATGCTGGCAGGCAAACGAATTCTTTTGATCATTGGTGGCGGAATTGCTGCTTACAAGTCGCTCGACTTGATCCGGGAGCTTCGCCGCGCTGGGGCTGATGTGACGCCCGTTCTGACAAAATCTGCAGAAGAGTTTGTCACCCCGCTCTCAACGTCTGCCCTTGCGGCCTCCAAGGTATATCGAAAATTGTTTGATCTCACCGATGAAGCTGAAATGGGGCATATCGAACTTAGTCGTTCAGCTGACCTGATCGTCGTTGCCCCCGCCACTGCGGATTTGATGGCAAAGATGGCGCAGGGCCTCGCAAATGATCTGGCATCCACGCTTTTGTTGGCCACCGATACCGATGTGATGCTTGCGCCTGCGATGAATGTGCGCATGTGGGAGCATCCTGCCACACAGCGAAATCTGAAAACCTTACTGCGCGACGGCGTTTTGACTGTTGGGCCTGACGAGGGCGAAATGGCCTGTGGTGAGTTTGGGCCAGGACGCATGGCCACACCGATTGCCATCGTAGATGCGGTGAGCGAGCATTTCGGCCCGAGGCCTCTCGCCGGGAAGCACGTGATCGTCACATCCGGCCCTACCCATGAGCCGATTGATCCAGTCCGCTACATCGCCAACAGGTCGTCAGGCGCGCAAGGCACAGCACTTGCGACAGCGTTGCGAGATCTTGGCGCAAACGTGAGCTTTGTGACGGGTCCCGCATCGCAGGATCGGCCTACCGGCGTATCTGTCATTGAGGTCGAAACGGCGCAGGAAATGCTGGACGCTGTTTCTGCCACTCTTCCGGCGGATGCGGCAATTTTTGCCGCTGCTGTTGTTGACTGGCGTGTCACCTCTGCCTCAGATAGCAAAATCAAGAAGGACGGCTCGGGTGCCTTGCCGCAGTTGGAGTTTGCCGAAAACCCTGACATTCTCGCGACAGTATCAAGACGACCCGAAGGCCGACCTAAGCTAGTGGTTGGCTTTGCCGCTGAAACCGACGACGTAGTTGCCAATGCAACCGCCAAGTTGAAACGCAAAGGGTGCGATTGGATCGTCGCGAACGATGTCCGTCCCGAAACAGGTATCATGGGCGGCTCTGAAAACGCGGTGACGTTGGTGACGGACACGGGCGCGGATAGCTGGCCAAGAATGAGCAAAACCGAGGTTGCACGCGCGCTCGCCAATCGAATTGCGGATGCGTTGGGTGATTGATCCCTGCCTTATGAAAAACAGATCGGAGCAGCCATGACACCCGTCATTGAAGTTCTATGGGAAGACTGGGCAGATAAAACAATCCCACTTCCAACTTATGAAACCGCCGGTGCGGCGGGTGCCGATATCAGGGCGAATTTCCCCGAAGAAGAGCGCGCTGGCGGCGCTGTTCTCGCCCCGATGGAGCGCAAAATTTTGCCAACCGGTGTGCGTGTTGCGATACCTCAGGGTTTTGAGATGCAGATCCGCCCGCGTTCGGGCCTAGCATTAAAACATGGCGTATCGCTGCCCAATACACCTGGAACAATTGATAGTGATTATCGTGGGCCTTTGGGTGTCTTGCTTGTGAACTTCGGCCCAGATCCCTTCCCAATCCATCATGGTGATCGCATTGCCCAGGCGATCATAGCGCCCGTATTGCAGGCGCAATTCACCGCGGTTGCTCGGTTGGCAGGAACCGAACGTGGTGAGGGTGGATTTGGATCGACCGGGCGCAACTGATGGTACTTGTCCTTAGCCTTGCATTATTGATCTGGCTGATCGGGCGGCAAATTCAGCTGCCGCATCAGGCGCGTTGGCTGCTGATCGGACTTCTCTATGTGGCTGTTTTGGGAATACATACGGTGTTGCCAGCTGAGGCGTCGCTCCGCCAAGCTACTGGTGGATCTGCTGCGCAGTGGTTAATCCTCGGTGGATTTGTGGCGCTGGCGCTTCTCTATCGCGAAATGCTGCGAAGATTGCGCGCAAAGGTAGCGCCAACTGCCCCTGTACAAGGCGCGCCCCAAGGACCCTTCAGCGAAGCTGAGCTTGACCGTTATGCGAGACATATTGTTTTGCGAGAGATCGGTGGGGTCGGGCAAAAGAGCTTAAAGGATGCCAAAGTGCTTGTGATTGGCGCAGGCGGGTTGGGATCACCTGTGTCGTTATACCTCGCAGCTACAGGCGTAGGCACCATTGGAATAATTGACAGTGACGTGGTGTCTGTTTCCAACTTGGCGCGGCAAGTCATTCACACCGACGAGCGTAGCGGAATGCCAAAGGTCTTTTCAGCAGAAGCGGCCATGAAGGCTCAAAACCCACATATCACGGTCAAACCATATAATCGCGCGTTGACGGAAGAGATTGCCGAAGCGCTGTTTGATGAATTTGACCTCGTTATTGATGGCACCGATAGTTTTGAGACGCGCGCCCTCGTAAACCGTGCGTGCGTCGCAACCGGAACGCCACTTATTTCTGGGGCGATCAGTCAGTGGGAAGGACAGGTCAGCCTATTCGATCCGGTACGCGGCGCGCCTTGCTACGCTTGTATTTTTCCGAAAGAACCAGCTGCCGGGTTGGCACCATCTTGTGCTGAAGGGGGCGTTGCGGGCCCGCTTCCGGGTGTGATCGGAACACTAATGGCAATGGAGGCCGTTAAGGAGATCACACAAGCCGGTGAAACCTTGGCAGGTCGCATGCTTGTATATGATGCGCTTGACGCCAGATCGCGCGAGATCAAGTTGTCGCGTAACCCTGAATGCCCCGTGTGCAAAGACGCGAGCTGAGCCCACTGGAAGCCTGATACGACGCGCATTATCTGGTGCGCAAAGGAGATCCTATGACCAATGCACTTCTGTCCGACTGGACCAGCGAATTCGAAATGCCACCCTTCGCCGAGATCACAGATGAGGATTTCGGATCTGCGTTTGATACCGCTCTTTTAGAAGCGCGCGGCAAGATCGCCAAGATTGCAGAAAATCCTGAAGCGCCGAGCTTTCAGAACACGATTGAGGCAATGGAACTGGCCGATGGTCTCCTCGATAAGGTGGCAGGTGTTTTCTACAATCTCGCAAGCGCGGACAGTAACCCGGCGCGCGAAGCGTTGATGCGGGAATTGGCGCCCAAGATGTCCGCATATTCCAGCGAAATCATGATGAACGAAGCGTTGTTTCAGCGGGTTCGCACCCTTTGGGATGCGCGAGAAGGCCTTGATTTGGGCGCAGAGCAAGCACGCGTTTTGGAACTATATCACCGTATGTTCATGCGATCCGGTTCGGCGGTCGAAGGCGATGATCGCGAGCGTTTGAAAAACGTGAAATCGCGCCTTGCTGTTCTGGGCACGCAGTTCACACAGAACTTGCTGGCGGACGAACGTGACTGGTTCATGGATCTGACGGAAGACGATCTTGCAGGTCTTCCTAATTTCGTGATTGATGCCGCGCGCGCGGCCGGGGTTGAACGTAACCGACCCGGCCCGGTTGTGACGCTATCGCGTTCGCTGATTGTGCCATTTCTGCAGTTTTCCCCTAGGCGTGATTTACGCAAAAAGGCTTTTGCGGCCTGGACCGCGCGCGGTGCAAATGGTGGCGAAACTGACAACCGTGAGATCGCTGCGGAAACGCTTGCGCTAAGACAAGAACGCGCGTCCATTTTAGGTTATAACAGCTTCGCTGACTTCAAGCTTGAAACAGAAATGGCCAAAACTCCCAGAGCGGTACAGGATCTGCTCATGCGTGTTTGGGAGCCTGCAAAGCGGCAGGCAGATGCAGATTCAAAAGTTTTGCAAGCCATGATGGCTGAAGACGGGATCAACGATGATCTGGCCCCCTATGATTGGCGGTACTATTCGGAAAAGCGCCGTAAAGCAGAGCACGATTTGGATGAGGCAGAACTAAAGCCATATTTCCAACTAGACCGTATGATTGAAGCTGCGTTTGATGCAGCAAACCGGCTTTTTGGTCTCGAATTTCGGGCCTTGGATATCCCACTTTATCACTCTGACGCCCGCGCTTGGGAGGTAACCCGGAACGGTGAACATCTGGCCGTCTTTATTGGCGACTATTTTGCGCGTTCCTCTAAGCGTTCGGGCGCTTGGTGTTCGGCAATGCGATCGCAAAAAAAGCTTGGTGGAAACACGCGCCCAGTTGTGCTGAACATTTGCAATTTCACCAAGGGCGATCCGGCGCTCCTGTCCTATGACGATGCCCGGACGCTTTTCCATGAATTTGGCCACGCTTTGCATCAGATGCTTTCAGATGTCTCATATGGCTACATCTCGGGCACGTCTGTTGCGCGTGACTTTGTGGAGCTTCCAAGCCAGCTTTATGAGCATTGGTTGGAAGTCCCAGAAGTGCTGCAGAAATTTGCAACACATGCTGAGACTGGTGAACCTATTCCGTCAGCGCTGCTCGACCGACTTCTGGCGGCGCAAACGTATGACATGGGCTTTGCAACGGTAGAATACGTAGCCTCTGCACTTGTCGATCTGGCATTTCACAAAGAGGATGCGCCTGAAGACCCGATGGCCAAACAAGCCGAAGTTCTTACAAACATTGGGATGCCAGCCGCCATAACCATGCGGCATGCAACGCCACACTTCGCCCATGTCTTTGCCGGGGATGGGTATTCCTCAGGCTACTACAGCTACATGTGGTCGGAAGTTATGGATGCAGATGCGTTCGAGGCGTTTAGGGAAGCCGGTGATCCGTTTGATGCTGAGACAGCCAAGAAGCTTGAGACACATATTTTGTCAGCGGGCGGATCCAAGGAAGCGGATGTGCTCTATACAGCATTCCGGGGCCGGATGCCTGGCGTTGATGCTCTGCTGAAAGGCCGTGGTTTGCTCGATGTCGCCTGACATCAGTCGGAATTGGCGGTTGGATCGACACCCCACAAGGCTGTAACGGGGGTCCAACCGCGGGTGCGACCCACCTGAATTCTACAAAACCCCTCCCGGCAGGGACCAAGGCGTGCAATGACGCCTGCTTCGGCACGTGCGCGGATTGGTGAATTTGCATCAGGCGAGCTATGAAGCGCCGCAAGGTCTTCCTGCACTATAACGGTTCGGGCCCGGCTCAACAGAATGTAATGCATCCATCCACCCGCACCGTCACGGTCGCGAACCTGGCGCCAGTTTCCGTATTCCCCAACCACTTGTAGTGGCATGCCCCGTCGGGTGAACACCCAGTCAATCCGTTGGGTCAACGAGGGGCCGCGCCGTACATTGCCTTCTTCGCCTTTCAGCGAGACGAAGCGGGGCAGTGGCTGGTTTGTAACTGGCCCGAGGCGGTCTTCGGACCGTGCAGGTAACGAGAGCAACAGGCAAACGACAAAGACGGCGCAGAAACTGCTCCAAAGCTTCGGTCCAATATTGATCTTCCGGTCGCCTGCCATTGCTCATGCCTGGCGCGTTTTCCCGCGCTCTGCTTCAGGGTCTCTGCTTGCCCCCAGCGAGAATATGTTGCCAGTATATTAGCAATAAGCAAAGCGCCTGGAGGGGCAAATGTCATCAGATCGATTGAGTGTTGTTGTGACGCGACGGTTGCCTGAACCGGTTGAAACGCGGATGAAGGAACTCTTCGACGTTGAATTGAACGCCGACGACGCCAAGATGACGCGTGATGAGATCGCAGAAGCAATGCGGCGGGCGGATGTCCTGGTGCCTTGTGTAACCGATCAAATTGACAGCGCGATGCTCGCCCAAGCGGGCGACAAGTTGAAGCTGATCGCAAATTATGGGGCCGGGGTCGACCATATTGATGTTACCACTGCACGCCAGCGCGGCATCCACGTCTCCAACACGCCCGGTGTTTTGACCGACGATACAGCGGACATGACAATTGCGCTCATGCTGGCGGTTACGCGCCGTATTCCTGAGGGTCTTCAGACCATGCATTCGGGCGAATGGGATGGCTGGTCGCCGACCGCGTTTCTGGGTGCGCGTATCGGCGGCAAACGGCTGGGCATTCTGGGTATGGGGCAGATTGGGCAGGCTGTGGCACGACGTGCGCACGCCTTTGGAATGCAGGTTCATTACCATAACCGTCGTCGCCTACACCGCGAGACCGAGGCCGAGTTGGAGGCCACCTACTGGGAAAGTCTCGACCAGATGGCAAGCCGTGTTGACGTCTTGTCGATCAACTGCCCACATACCCCATCGACATTCCATCTTATGAACGCCCGTCGGTTGAAGCTGATGAAACCTGAAGCCGTGATCGTGAATACCTCGCGTGGCGAAGTGATCGACGAAAACGCGCTGACCCGTATGCTGCGCGCGGGAGAAATCGGTGGGGCAGGGCTGGACGTTTTTGAGCGCGGTCATGATGTGAACCCGAGACTGCGCGAGTTGGCGAATGTTGTCTTGCTTCCGCATATGGGGTCTGCGACCCGTGAAGGCCGCATCGAAATGGGAGAGAAGGTCATCATTAACATAAAAACGTTCGATGATGGCCACCGCCCCCCCGATCTCGTTGTTCCAAGTATGTTGTAGCGCGTTGAGCCCGTGACAGATTTTCTGATTATCGGAGGGGGCATCGCCGGGGTTTCAGCTGGTTCGGAATTGGCAAAGCTCGGTCGCGTAACCTTGCTCGAAATGGAAAGTGCGCTTGGCTACCATGCCTCGGGTCGATCCGCGGCGCTTTACGAACAACGATACGGTCTTCCGTCAACGATTTCGCTTAGCGCTGCCAGCGCAGATGCGCTTTGGGATCGCGAGGTACTGCAGGATCGTGGCCTGATGCTTGTGGGCGGTTTGGATCAGATCTCCGACGGGCGACGTGAGGCCGAGCAAATGGAAATGCTCGAGATTGGATTGGACGCAGCACAAAAGATTGTGCCGATCCTGAACCCTGAAACGGTTGGGTTTGTGGCCCATCACCGCGAAACTTGGGATATCGACACAGACAAATTGATCCAGTCTTTTGCGCGTGACATCCGTCAGAATGGGCAGATTGTGACAGGTGTCACCGTTGACAGCATCGAGCGCACCCAGAATGGATGGCGGGTCCATGCAGGTGGCCGGGAGTGGACCGCAGATATAGTTGTAAACGCTGCAGGTCCGTGGGCCGATCATGTCGCGTCACTTGCGCGGGTCAGCCCGATCGGACTTCAACCCAAGCGGCGAAGTATGGCGCGCATACCGGCGCCTGGGGGTTTTGACGTCGCACAATGGCCGATGATGCTAGGTGTCGGAGAAAGCTGGTACGCCAAGCCCGATGCCGGAGCCTTTATCGTATCGCCCGCAGAAGAACATGACAGTGCCCCTATGGATGCATGGGCAGATGACATGGTGATCGCCGAAGGCTTGGCGCGCTACGAGCACCACGTCACCGAGCCTGTTACGCGACTTGAAACGACATGGGCCGGACTGCGCAGTTTTTCGCCTGATCGCAATCTGGTGCTTGGACCGGATCCGCAGGTCCCAAGCTTCGTGTGGGTTGCAGGGCAGGGAGGCTATGGATTTCAATCTGCGCCTGCAGCCGGGCGCTTGGTTGCGGATCTCGTTGGCGGGCGTAGCCCTGAGCTTGCCTCTGACATTGTGATGAAGCTTTCTCCGGGTCGGTTTCAGTGAGTCGCAAGTTTCAAGCTGAAACGCATACATTTGGAGCGGGCGAAGATAATCGTCTGGTATCGCCAGCTGCTGAGCGAAATATTTCTCGCTTGTTTGAGGCGTTGAGCCCTATCCTGCCCAAGACAGGTAAAGTGCTTGAACTGGCCAGCGGTACGGGTCAACACGCAGTTGCATTCGCGAAAGCGTTTCCCAACTTAGTTTGGCAGCCAAGCGAAAATGATCCCGGCAAATTACCCTCGATCGCTGCATGGCGCGATAATGCGGGCCTTCTCAACATCCGCGATCCAATCCGGCTGAATGCGTGTCGACCTGGATGGGCCCATCGCTATGGTCCGGTGGATTTCCTCTATCTCGTCAACCTCACCCATCTTATATCGGACGCTGAATTGGCAGTTCTGTTGGATGAGGCTGTACAAGCGCTCCGGCCAAACGGTCTTTTTGCGCTGTATGGTCCGTTTCTGAGAAATGGCCGCACCACGAGTGCTGGTGACGCGGCATTCCATGCAAGTTTGAGGTCTCAGGACCCGTCGATAGGCTATAAAGACGTGGAGGTAATTTCTGACACGATGCAGGCGCTGGGATGCGACGTGACATGGCGCGAAATGCCGGCTAACAATCTTCTGGCACTCCTTCTCAAGCGTATGTGATCGTCAAAAACAGTCTGTCGATGTCCCGCCTCTTGAAAACAAAGCAAGGCTGCGAGACCATGAACCCCTTAATCAGGCTTTGGGGGCCGATATGCACCGATTTATAATTCCGTTTATCGTTGGGCTGTGCTGTGCATCGCCAGGCTTTGCAAATGAGGCGGTCAATCGGTTCGAGGCCGCATCGGAAGCCATAAGTGAAAAGTTGTACCAACTCTCGGACGCCGAGAACCCTGGTGTTTTCAAACGCCTTCCGGATCATGAATGGGATGCGGCGCATCGCAGTGCCGGAGCCTGTGTTCTGGTCGCCATCGCCGATCAGGCTGGTGCACAAAGCATGACCCAATACATCGTTTCGCTGGAGAGCGTCGCCGAGAGTACATTTGGCAACAGCGCTTCACTTCTTGACGCGTTGAATTTTCAGGTCTCAGGCGTGTCGTCCCAATCGATCCAATTGATTGGACAGGCCTGCGGGCTGACGGAACTTCAGGCGGCCCGGCTTCAGGCCGCCCTTCAGTAGAAATTAATTGTCAATTCGGATTACGGCGTTTGTCGGATCATAAGGGCTGTCTTCAGCAACCTCACACTCCCACAACTCGCGCAACATCCGGACTTTCAGTTTGGTCCCGGGTTCAGCATGTTCGGGGCTTACATAGCCCATTCCGATCTGCTTACCGAAGGCGACCGAGTAGCCACCAGACGTCAGACGTCCAACGCGCGTCTCGCCGTCATAAAGCGCTTCGCGCCCCCATGGATCAGCATCTGCAGGCCCATCAATCAGCAGCGTGACGCATTTGAAGCGCATGCCCGTTTCGACCATCTTGTCTTTGCCATAGAACTCCTTTGACAGGTCCACGAAGCGGTCCAGACCTGCCTCGAGCGGGGTAGCATCGCGGCCAAGCTCAGTGCCGAAGGCACGGTAGGATTTTTCCTGACGCAGCCAGTTCTGCGCCCGTGCACCAACTGGCTTGAGCCCGTGTTTCTCGCCAGCGGCCATCAGCTGATCCCAAAGGTAGTTCTGCATCTCGATGGGATGGTGCAGTTCCCAGCCAAGCTCGCCCGTGTAAGCCACACGGATTGCCATCGTGGGACACATCCCTAGCTCGATGTGACGCATCGACAGCCACGGGAAGCGCTTGTTGCCCAGCACCGTATCAGGGTCCGCGTCCTTGACGATCTCCTTCAGAACATCGCGCGACTTCGGCCCGGCGATAGCAAACACGCCCCATTGGCTGGTGATGTCAGAAACCTCGATCCGGCCAAATTCTGCTTCCTTGTCTTCGACGGCCTTGCGCAGATAGTCACTGTCATACGCCTGCCAGGCGCCGGCACTGACGAGGTAATATTCGTCCTCGGCCATCCGCACGATGGTGTATTCGGTGCGTGTTGTCCCATGGCTGGTCAACGCATAGGTCAGATTGATGCGTCCCACCTTCGGTAGCTTGTTGCAGGTGAACCAATCTAGAAACGCCGTCGCGCCCGGACCCTTCACGATATGCTTAGTGAAGGCTGTCGCGTCGATCAGCCCGGCGCCATCGCGGATCGCTTTGGCTTCGACTTCCGCGTACTGCCACCATTCCCCACGGCGGAAGGAACGGCTGTCGTGGTCAAAGCTGTCGGGCGCATCGAGCGGGCCGTAATAGTTTGGGCGCTCCCACGCATTCACCTGTCCAAACTGAGCGCCTAATGCCCTTTGTCGGTCATAGGCGGGTGCCGTTTTCAGCGGACGACATGCTGGGCGCTCTTCGTCCGGGTGGTGCAGGACATAGACGTGATCATACGCTTCCTCGTTCTTTCGGGACGCGTATTCAGTGGTCATCCACTTGCCGTAGCGTTTGGGGTCAAGGCTTGCCATGTCGATCTCGGCTTCGCCTTCGACCATAAGCTGTGCGAGGTAATAGCCTGTGCCGCCTGCCGCGGTGATCCCGAAGGAAAACCCTTCAGCAAGCCACATGTTCCGCAAGCCCGGCGCTGGCCCCAACAGCGGATTGCCGTCAGGCGTGTAACAGATCGGGCCGTTATAATCATCTTTCAGCCCAACGGTTTCTGACGATGGAATCCGGTGGATCATACTCATGTATTCTTCCTCGATCCGTTCAAGATCGAGAGGGAAGAGATCGGCGCGGAAGCTGTCAGGAACCCCATATTGGAAGCGTGCAGGCGCGTTTTTCTCATAGGGACCAAGGATCCACCCGCCGCGTTCTTCGCGAACATACCATTTAGCATCAGCATCACGCAGCACAGGGTGTTCGCCATTGGTCTTGCGCCATTCCACGAGTGCCGGGTCGGGTTCGGTTACAATGAACTGGTGCTCTACCGGGATCGCAGGCGTCTTGATCCCCAACAGACGTGCAGTGCGTTGGGCATGGTTGCCGGTAGCAGTGACCACATGCTCGGCCGTTACGACAACTTGTTCATCAGACGGCAGCAGGTTCCCACCTTTTTCAACCATCTTGGTCAGGGTGACTTCCCAAGCCTCACCGGTCCAGTGATAGGCATCAGCCTGCCATTTGCGTTCGATGGTGACCCCGCGCTGACGCGCGCCCTTGGCCATCGCCATGGTGACGTCCGCAGGGTTGATGTAGCCATCTGTCGGGTGATAGATCGCACCTTCCAGATCCTCGGTCCGCACGAGGGGGTAGCGGTCCTTGATCTGAGCAGGTGTCAGCCATTCAAAGGGTACGCCGACGGTTTCGGCGGTTGTGGCATAGACCATATATTCGTCCATGCGTGCCTTGGATTGCGCCATGCGCAAGTTGCCGACAACAGAGAAGCCTGCGTTCAGACCTGTCTCTTCTTCGAGCGTCTTGTAGTATTTGATCGAGTAGTCATGGATATGCGTCGTCGCATAGCTCATGTTGAAATACGGCAGCAAACCTGCCGCGTGCCAGGTCGAGCCGCTCGTTAGCTCATCGCGCTCCAGCAGCACCACATCGTTCCAACCCGCCTTGGCGAGGTGATACGCGATCGAGGTCCCAATGGCGCCCCCGCCTACGACCAGAGCTTTGACCCGTGTTTTCATAAGCCGACTCCCTTTTTCCTTCGCGTAATCTGGCGATTTTGCACGCCGAAGGGCAAGCGGGTTCGACTGTTATTTGAGGTTTTGCGACACGGGTTACGTCGCAAATGAAATCCAATCGGATTGGAAGGCCTTTTCATGGAACCGTCCCACTGGCCGAAACGAAAAAGGCCCCCAAGGTTGCGGGGGCCTTCTCAGGAATGGTGTGGCAGGCTTACTGTGGAATTTCGCCCGTCATGCCCTGAACATAGAAGTCCATGGTCACCAGCTGAACATCTGTAGCAACCTCACCTTCGGCGAGGAATACCGATCCATCCTGCTTCATGATTGGTCCGGTAAACGGATGATAAGAGCCATCGGTGATCGCGGCGATCATGGCTTCTGCTTCGGCTTTCACCGCTGCAGGAACTTCCTCCGTAATCGGACCAATTACCACTTCGCCTTCAGGCATGCCGCCCCACGAGTGGCCACTCTCCCAAGTGCCGTCCATAACCATGCCTACGCGTTTCACGTAGTAGGGTGCCCAGTCGTCTATGATCGAAGCGATCCGTGGGCTTGGCGCAAAGTTTGACATGTCAGACGCTTGTCCGAAGGTGAAAACACGACCGCCGGCTTCGTTGGCAGCCTGTGCTGCCGCCTGTGGCGCAGTGGAGTCGGTGTGCTGCATGATCACATCAACGCCGTTGTTGATCAGGGCGTTCGCCGCATCGGCTTCTTTCGCTGGGTCAAACCAAGTGTAGACCCAAACTACGGACATCTCGACATCAGGGTTTACCTTCTGTGCGTGCAGGAAGGAGGAGTTGATGCCCTGGATCACTTCCGGGATCGGGAAGGATGCGATGTAACCGATCTTGTTGGTCTCGGTCATGTGACCGGCGATTGTGCCGATCACGGCGCGGCCTTCATAAAAGCGTGCGTCATAAGTCGCCACATTCGGATGCTCACGCTTATAGCCGGTCGCATGCTCGAACTTCACGTCTGGGAAACGCGCCGCAACGGCATTGGTTGCATCCATGTAGCCAAAAGACGTGGTGAAGATAATGTCCGCACCGGCCAGCGCCATTTGTGTCATCACGCGTTCACTGTCGGGACCTTCTGGAACGTTTTCTTGGAAAATGGTTTCGACCTTATCGCCATAAGCGGCTTCCACGGCCAAACGGCCTTGATCGTGCTGGTAAGTCCAGCCACCGTCACCAACAGGACCCACATAGACAAAACCCACGGTGGTGGTGTCCTGCGCAGCGGCCCCGGTCGCCAGACCGGCAGCAAGCGCGGCGCTGGTCAAAAGGCTCTTAAGTTTCATAGTTGTCTCCCTATCGTTTGTTGAGGGTTGGCAGCAAAGCCACGTTTCTAAGACGTAGCATGAAAAGGTTTGCCGAGATCGGCAGGTGCGCTTAGCGCGGCGCGACGACGATCTGCGGAGATGATCACCAGAACAAGTATAGTGATAATATAAGGCGACATCGACAAAAGCTCGACTGGAATTGTCGCTCCTGCAGCCTGCAGGTTGAGTTGCAAGACGGTTATTCCTCCAAAGAGATATGCGCCTAGCAATACGCGCCACGGTTTCCAGCTTGCGAAGACAACGATGGCCAGCGCAATCCAGCCTGCCCCCGCCGTCATGCCTTCGGTCCATTGCGGGACGCGTACGAGGCTAAGGTATGCACCACCCAGACCTGCACAGGCGCCTCCAAACATGATGGCGAGCAACCGAATCCGGATGACCTTGTAGCCCAACGCGTGGGCCGCATCGTGGCTTTCGCCCACAGCGCGCAATACCAAACCAGCCCGCGTGAATTTCAGGAATGCCCAAGTTCCGGCAATCAGAGCGAGGCTTAGATACACCATCCAATCATGTGAGAACAAAATACGTCCGATCAAGGGAATATCGCCGAGGACGCCAAAGTTCAGGGGAGAGGTCGTAGGTGCCTTAATGCCGATATAGCCCTGTCCCATCAGTGCCGACAGGCCCAGCCCAAACAAGGTGAGCGCAAGACCTGTGGCCACTTGGTTTGACAGGAGTACCAGCGTCAGGAACCCAAAGATCGAGCTTAGCAGTGCGGCCCCTAAGGCAGCGGCGAAAAAGCCTATAACTGGCGAGCCCGATTCAACGGCGATGATAAAGCCGCAGATTGCTCCAGTGATCATCATGCCTTCGACACCCAGATTGAGCACGCCGGATTTCTCCACGATCAATTCACCGATTGCAGCCAGCAAAATAGGGGTTGCTGCGACCATCAAGGAGGCAACGAGTACGACTGGATTGATCGAAGACAAATCCATCATGCGGTCTCCCTTGCGCCAATCCGAATGCGATAATTGCTGAGCACATCCACACCCAGAAGGAAGAACAACAGCATTCCCTGAAACGCCTGAATCGCTGCTGCAGGCAGCGCCAACATGAACTGAGCCAATTCGCCGCCAATGTAAGTCAATGCCATCAGCATACCTGCCAGCAAGATACCAATCGGGTTCAACCGTCCCAGAAATGCGACGATGATTGCCGTGAATCCGTAGCCTGCGTTAAAATCAATGCTTATCTGGCCTGCGGGTCCGGTGACTTCGAACAGTCCTGCCAGTCCAGCCAATGCGCCCGATATTCCAAGGCACATGATGATCAGCCGTGAAGGGTTCACGCCCGCAAAACGTGCGGCACGCGGGGCCTGACCTGCAAGCTGGATGTGATAGCCAAGAAGGTGGCGCGACATCACCACATAGGCAAAAATTACAGCGATAAAGCCGGCGACGACGCCCCAATGCATGCCCGTACCGGCGATCAGTTCAGGGTTTGACGAGGCATCCCAGCCAGATAGGCTCCGACTTCCGGGAAAGCCGCCGCCTTCAGGATTGCGCAGCCATCCCACCGAAGCGGATGCCAACAGATTTTCCGCTACATAGACCAGCAGCAAAGACACCAGAATCTCATTCGTGCGAAACTGTACTTTTAAGATTGCAGGGATCATCGCCCAGGCCCAGCCGCCCAGCGCCCCTGCAATGACCATCATGGGAAAGATCAGCACGCTTTCGCTGGGATAGAGCGCCAGTCCTGCCGCAGCGCCTGCCAATGCACCAACGATATACTGGCCTTCTGCGCCAATATTCCAAATTCCTGCGCGGAACCCCATCGAAAGGCCTATCGCGATCAGGATAAGTGGGCCGGCTTTCACCAGCAGTTGCGGGCGCGAGAAACCTGAAAATTGGGGATGAAAGAGCGGGTCCCAGAAAATCGTTCGTATTGCTTCTAACGGGTCCTTGCCGAGGATCGCAAATAGAATCCCGCCCGCAAGCATGGTTAGCACCACTGCCAAAACAGGCGTTGCATAGGTCCAGACTTTGCTTGGCGAGGGACGCTTTTCCAGACGGATCACAAATACGACCCCTGTTGGTTTCGAAGAAGATTCGCTACGTCGCATCTAGCCAACATGGGCAACCTCCATGTCATGTGCACCGCCCAGCATCAGGCCGACTTCATCTACTGTCAGGTCTTTGGTGGGCCGAGATGCACTTAGCCTACCAGCATTCAACGCACAGAACCGATCGGCGACCTCCATCAACTCATCAAGGTCCTGACTAATGATAATCACGCCCGCACCTGTTGAAGCCAGATCCATCAAGGCTTGCCTAATCGAAGCAGCCGCTGACGCGTCCACACCCCAGGTTGGCTGATTGACGACCAGCACTTCAGGAGATTGAAGCACTTCGCGACCGATCACGAATTTCTGCAGATTTCCGCCGGAAAGCGACCGCGCTGCATTTGTAGGCCCGGGTGTTCGAACATCGAACGTCTCAATCACGGTTTCCGCAAATGTCTTTGTTTTTGCCCAGTTGATAAAACGGTGCGCTGCAAGTTCTTGTCGCACTACGCCCGTCAGAAGCGCGTTTTCGGTCAGGCTCATATCGGGGGCGGCCGCATGCCCAAGCCGCTCTTCCGGCGCACTGAGCAGGCCCATTTCGCGCCGTTCATTTGGACCAAGCTGTCCGATTTCGCGGTTTTCGAATTTAATAACGTCTGATGAAACCTTGGTTTCACCAGAAAGCGCCGCCAACAATTCGTCTTGGCCGTTTCCTGCAACCCCACCAATGCCGAGGATCTCACCACGCCTAAGTTCTAGCGATACGTTTTGCAAACTTGTCCCAAAAGGGGTCGACGACGGGAGGCTCAAGCTTTCCATCTTGAGGACAACATCGCCTGCATCATGTTCGCCTGACTTGGTTTGGTGCAGGACTTTGCCAACCATCAGCTCCGCCATTTCGCGAGCTGTCGTTTCTTTAGGCACACATGTTCCCACGACTTTGCCGCCACGCAGGATTGTGGCCGCATCGCAAAGGGCCCGGATTTCTTCCAGCTTGTGCGAAATATACAGGATCGCGGTCCCTTCGGCGCTCAGTTTCCGTAAGGTGGTGAACAGAATTTCCACTTCCTGAGGGGTCAGAACGCTCGTGGGTTCGTCCATGATCAAAAGCTTCGGGTCTTGGAGCAGGCATCGGATGATTTCGACCCGCTGACGTTCTCCTGCGCTGAGCTCTCCAACGCGCCGGTCCGGATCAAGCGGTAAACCATAAGTATGGCTGACTTCCCGGATTTGATGGCTCAACTCTCTGGGCTTTGGTGGGTTTTCCATGCCCAGCGCAATATTTTCAGCCACGCTCAGCGCCTCGAACAAAGAGAAATGCTGGAAAACCATTGCGACGCCCGCTGCACGTGCGGCACGAGGCTCCGAAGGCGCAAACGCATCTCCATGCAGCGCCATCGTTCCGGAATCGGGTTTCACCAGTCCGTAGATCATTTTGACCAGTGTGGACTTCCCAGCACCATTTTCGCCCAACAGCGCGTGCACTTCGCCCGGTGCGATCTCAAAGGAAACGTCGTCATTCGCAATGACGCCGGGATAGGCCTTTGTGAGCCCGTTTAGTTTAAGAAGTGTCGTCAATCCCCGGCGGCCTTTGCGGCATTTTTTGGCAGATGCTGAGAAAGTAAGCCGGAAACCGCACCTACGGCAATGGCCTGCGGGTGTTTCCCAAGGTTAGGGTCCCCGATGGGACAGGTTATGCGCTCTATTTGGGCATCAATGTGGCCCAGTTGTTTCAGCCGCTTACGGAATCTCACCCATTTGGTGTCGCTCCCGATCAGGCCCGCATATGCGAATCCATGGTGCAGGAGTTGATGACAAAGCTCCAGATCCAACGCATGCGAGAAAGTCATCACGAAATGCTCGGCATCTTTTGGAGCCAGTCGCACACAATCTGCCGGGTTGGCGGCAGGTATCACTCGAACCCCTTCGCAAGTTTTATCAGGAAATCGGTCGAGTGCGGTGTCGACCCATGTGATCTCAAAGTCGGGTATCGGCGCCAGAACATTTACCAATGCGCGTCCCACATGACCTGCCCCAAAAATCCAAACGGAGCGTCTTGGCATGCTTAAGGTCTCGATGACCCAGCCATCAACGGTTTGTGGTGAGACCCGGGATCGACCGCTGCGCAAGCCCGAAAGCACGCGCGTCACGCCAAGCGATTGCACGCCTTTGTTTGTTCCTGGAAGCGGGCGTGCCAGAACTTTGTCATCAATTCCGGCACATCTTTCGTCATCCCAGATCTCGGTCAGCAAAGTTACGGAGCCACCGCAGCATTGCGCCAAGGCGGGGCCAAGCGGTTGCCGCAAGAGGCTGTCTTGCCCAGCATTTAAAGCTTCACGGGCGGCACGTATTGCTTCGAATTCCAGCGCGCCACCGCCGATCGTCCCGTGTTGGCCCTTTTCCCAAACCAACATCGCTGTACCCGCGTCGCGTGGGACTGATCCTGCACTGTCTAGGACAAGAACCCGAGCAACCGTGCCATTTGCAGCAACCGCTTGACGCAGTGCGTTCACATCCAAGCTCATGATGCCCCCTTTTGACGCTGTACCGCCCACAACACGCGCTCTGCTGTCGCTGGGGCATCCAAGTCTGGATATATTGAGCCGTCCCCGGTCGAGGCTACCGCGTCGGACAGGGCCATCAGAGCCGAAATCCCCAGCATCAAGGGAGGCTCGCCGACAGCTTTCGACCGATAAATTGTTTCTTCCCGGTTTTCGCCATCCCATAGTGCCACGTTGAATACATCTGGTCGGTCAGAACAGGCGGGAACCTTATAGGTCGAGGGTGCGTGCGTGCGCAGCCGTCCTTTGTCGTCCCAGATCAGCTCTTCGGTGGTCAGCCAGCCTGCGCCCTGAACATACCCTCCTTCAATCTGGCCGATATCCAGCGCTGGGTTTAGCGACTTGCCGCAATCGTGCAGAATATCAGCCCGAAGGATGCGGTTCTCGCCCGTCAGCGTGTCGATGACGACCTCGGTCACCGCAGCGCCATAGGCGAAGTAGTAGAACGGCCGTCCCTCACCTTTGATCCTGTCCCACACAATCTTGGGCGTCTTGTAGAAGCCCGATGCGCTAAGCGAGATGCGCGCCATATAGGCATCCGCGATCACCTTCTCAAACGGATAACTTGTGTCGCCCACATGAACTTGTCCGCCTTCAAAGAGTACGTTCGATTGTGTGGTCTGATGTGTCTCGGCAAGCCATTCCGAAATGCGCGCCGTTATTTGATCGCAGGCGGCTTTTACTGCCATGCCGTTCAGATCGGTGCCTGAAGAGGCCGCCGTTGCACTCGTGTTTGGAACTTTTGCGGTATCTGTCGCTGTGATCTTCACCAACTCCAGCGGCACACCAAATCGATCCGCTGCCACTTGTGCCACCTTCTGGAACAACCCCTGCCCCATCTCGGTGCCACCGTGGTTCAGGTGGATTGAGCCGTCCTGATACACATGCACCAACGCACCCGCCTGATTGAGGTGGGTCAGCGTGAACGAAATGCCGAACTTTACCGGGCTGAACCCTATGCCTTTTTTCAGGATCGGATTTTCCGCATTGAACACACGAATGGCTTCGCAACGGGCGGCATAGTCGGAGCGTTCCAACAGAGCGTCGGTCATTTCGTGAAGAATGAAATCCTCAACAGGCATCTTGTAAGGCGTTGTTTGTGGCCCCTCGACCCAACCTTTCGGTGAATGTGTCCCACCAAATTTGTGTGCAGCGCCCCGGGTTTTTTGTACCGAAACGTCTCCACCGGACGCCTTGTAGTAATTCAGGCGCCGGACATCGACTGGATCGCGCCCAACCGCGCAGGCAACATGATCCAGCACGCGCTCGATCCCAACCATCCCTTGCGGCCCGCCAAATCCACGGAAGGCCGTGTTCGACTGTGTATGCGTCATCATCCGGTGTGAGATGATGCGCACATTTGGTAGAAAGTATGCGTTGTCTGCATGCAGCATCGCGCGGTCTGCAACGGGCAGAGACAAATCCGGTGACCAGCCGCAGCGACAATACTGGGTAAATTCAATGCCAATGATCTTGCCGCTCGCATCAAAGCCCGCCTTATAGGCGATACGGAAATCGTGGCGCTTGCCGGTGATGACCATGTCGTCGTCACGGTCATATCGCATCTTTGCTGGCCGCCTGAGACGATCTGCAACAACGGCACAGGATACCGCCAATGCATTGCCTTGGCTTTCCTTGCCACCAAAGCCGCCGCCCATTCGCCGAACTTCGACGCGCACGGCGTTCATTGGTCGCCCGAGCGCTTCGGCCACCTTATGCTGGATCTCGGTGGGGTGCTGAGAAGAGCATTGGATGACGACGTCACCGCCTTCTTGAGGTTGTGCAAGCGCGGCCATCCCTTCCAGATAGAAGTGCTCTTGCCCACCGATCTCAAAAACCCCATCCAGCGTATTTTCTGCCTGTGCCAACGCGGTGTCCACATCCCCTTGTCCGTAGACGAGCGGACCTTCCTCGAAACGGGCATCCGCAGCAATCGCATCATCCAGGGTCAAAAGCGCAGGCTTTTCTTCGTATGAAATATTGCCCAAGCGTGCAGCTTTTCGTGCGGCTAGATGGCTTTCTGCGATAACCAGAAAGACAGGCATGCCGAGCCAATTGACCTCGCCCTCACAGAGCATTGGCTCTCGGAACAGCGGATATGGCGAGACGTCGTTATGACCAGGCAGGTCCTTCCACGTGAGCACCTCAATCACGCCGGGTGCGGCGCGCACTGCTTCAAGGTCCATCTCCGTGATGATCCCATGTGCGATCTCGCTTAAGCCAAAGGCCAGATGCACTGTGTTCGCGGGGAGGGGGATGTCGTCTACGTAGCGCGCGGACCCCGCAACATGCAGGGGTGCCGCGTCGTGAGGTTTTGGCTTGTAAACATTCATGCCCGGACCTCCAACACCCGCGTCGAGGTCCCCTGATCTTCAAGGTAGTATCTCAGCAGCATGTTTTCTGCGCTCACCAAACGGTAATTAGCAGAAGCGCGCATATCCGACAGTGGAGTGTAGTCTTCTTTGAAGGCGCCCATTGCGTGCCGAACTGTTTCTTCAGACCAAGCTTTTCCGATTAGTGCTGCTTCGACGCTACTTGCACGCTTTGGTGTTCCTGCCATCCCTCCAAATGCGATCCGGGCCGTCGCTACGACACTGCCTTCAATCGTAATGTTGAAACATCCGCAGACGGCAGAGATGTCTTGATCAAAGCGCTTCGACAGCTTGTAGCATTTCAATCGATCTAGCTGTCGCGGGAAACTCACGGCCTCAACGAACTCGCCCGGCGCCCGATCTTGCCTTCCATACTCAATGAAAAACGCTTCCAGTGGCAGAGAGCGACGTTCATTTCCTTTGCGCAAATGTAACACTGCCCCCAGCGCAATCAGTGCGGGTGGGCTGTCACCAATGGGTGATCCATTTGCGATATTCCCGCCTACCGTTGCTGCGTTCCGCACCTGGGCAGAGCCATAGCGCCGCAGCATTTCAGCAAAATCCGGGTGCAGCGGTTTGATGGCCTCCAATACCTCGCTCAGGGATGCCATAGCGCCAATGTGCACGTCGTTGGACCTGATCTCAATGCTCTTGAGATCGTCGCATCGGTTTAAAAACGCTACGGGTGCCAAGTCGCGTAATTGTTTGGTTACCCAAAGCCCGACATCGGTGGCTCCCGCCACCAGCGTCGCCTCCGGATTGGCGTCATACCAAGCGGCCAGTTGGTCTGCGTTGCGTGGCCTTACCGCATCGGGAAACAAGTCGTCACCCGGTCCGTCGTGCGGCTGATCGACGGGCACCATGAGATGCGCGGGTATTGGTACGCCCTCAACAGCTTCTGCTGCACGAATGATCGGTGCGTAGCCGGTGCATCTGCACAGGTTCCCGGCGAGTTGATCATCATGGTCCGTGGCACCGTTCAGGTGGGCGGTTGCCATCGACACCACGAAACCAGGTGTGCAGAAACCACATTGGGAGCCATGATGCGCCACCATGGCATCTTGAACAGGGTGGGGGGTGCCATCTGGTGCGGCCAGCCCTTCGACGGTGACCACTGACTTACCCTCAAGCTGGGGCAAAAACAGGATACAGGCGTTCAATGCGCGCGCCCCGTTAGGGTCGCGTACCATTACTGTACAAGCGCCGCAGTCGCCTTCATTGCATCCCTCTTTTGTGCCGGTCAGGCCACGCTCTTCACGCAGCCAATCCAACAGCGTTTCCGTAGGCTCGCTGTCCACTGTCATAGTCTCTCCGTTCAGAAGAAACGTCGTTTTCATGAGGATGTGTCCGCCGCGGTACCAATCGCCATTCAGACCTCACGCTCGATGCGGCGTAGAACGCGAGGCGGCCCTTGCTCAATGCTAATCAAGCGCCACCACAGTTGGCAAGGGGCATGCAATTTCTGCAATGCAGCTTTGACCATTATCGGGATTGTGCAGGCGCAGCATTGGCATAAATGCGAGTTCAGAAGTCATTCACAACCCCTTTATCTTCTGGAGTAAGTTCCATGTCCGCTATCGACACTAGTGCCGTCGCCCGCTTTTCAATTTTTTCACGCCTCGCTTCGTATGTTGCCGAGCTAGATGCCGCTTTCGCGCGCTACAAAGTCTTCAGCCGAACCCTTAATGAATTGAATTCTTTGTCCGATCGCGAACTGAACGATATCGGCTTGGGTCGCGGTGATCTCAAAGATATCGCTCGCAAAACTGCTTATGGCGCCTGAACCTTTTTGTGGAAAGCGCCTCTAATGCCGTTTCAGGCAATTTATTAGAGCGCGCTCAATAGTCAGTTCTGCTCTTCACCCCGGATCAGCCCCCACATATGGTGGGACCTATGAGCAGTTCCCCCCGATTCATTCACCTGCGCGTCCATTCCGAATACTCGCTTCTTGAAGGCGCCATGCGCGTGAAGAAATTACCAGGGCTTGCCGCTGGCATGGACATGCCAGCGGTCGCTTTGACTGACAGCAACAACATGTTTGCCGCGTTGGAGTTTTCCGAGGGTGCGGCGAAGGCCGGAGTTCAACCCATCATCGGGTGCCAGGTAGATCTCCAATTTGGCAAATCCCCTGCACCGGTTGTTCTTTTGGCGCAATCTGAGGCCGGGTATGAGAACCTGCTTAAGCTCAATACGTATCTCTATGTGGATAAGGATGGTGCCCAACCTGAGGTAACACTCGATCAACTGACATCCCATGCAGAGGGTCTGATTTGTCTCTCTGGCGGACCTGACGGTCCGGTCGCGCGACACATCCGGGCGGGGCATGTTGACCGCGCCGAGGCGTTGTTGAAATCACTCTCGGAGGCGTTTTCAGACCGTCTTTACGTCGAGCTGCAGCGCCATCCAGAAGCGGGTGGATTTCCAGAGGCAGAGATTGCAACCGAACGCGGTCTGATCGAACTTGCTTATGCTCTCAATTTGCCGCTCGTGGCTACGAACGACGTCTATTTTCCAAAATCCGAGATGTTTGAGGCGCATGATGCGCTTCTTTGCATTGCCCAAGGCGCCTATGTTGACCAGCAAGCTGACCGCCGTCGCTTAACCGATCAGCATTACTTCAAATCGCCTGAAGAAATGGTGACGCTGTTTGCGGATTTGCCCGAGGCTCTAGAAAACACTGTCGAGATTGCCAAGCGTTGCGCCTTCAAAGCCTACAAGCGTGATCCCATCTTGCCAAAGTTTGCCGATGATGAGGTGCAGGAGCTGCGCCGTCAGGCCAATGAGGGTTTGCAGGCGCGGTTGGCTGTGATCCCGCATGCGGCGACCCAGGAGGAATATCAGGAACGTCTCGATTTCGAGCTCGACATTATCGAGGGCATGGGCTTTCCGGGGTACTTCCTGATCGTCGCTGACTTCATTAAATGGGCCAAGGATCATGATATTCCTGTGGGCCCCGGTCGCGGATCGGGCGCCGGCAGCCTTGTGGCCTATGCGCTGACAATTACCGATCTCGACCCCCTGCGGTATGCGCTCCTATTCGAACGCTTTCTCAACCCGGAGCGGGTCTCGATGCCTGACTTCGACATCGATTTTTGCATGGACCGTCGCGAAGAAGTCATCCGCTACGTTCAGGAAAAATATGGGCGCGACAAGGTCGGCCAGATCATCACCTTCGGTGCGCTTCTGTCCAAGGCTGCCGTGCGTGACGTGGGCCGCGTTTTGCAAATGCCTTACGGGCAGGTTGATCGACTTTCGAAGATGATCCCGGTTGAAGGTGTTAAACCTGTTAGTATCGAAAAAGCGTTGAAAGACGAACCGCGTCTTGCCGAAGAGGCCCGCCGGGAGGAGGTCGTCGACCGCCTTCTGAAATACGGCATGCAAGTCGAGGGACTTCTGCGCAACGCATCGACCCACGCAGCGGGTGTCGTAATCGGGGATCGTCCGCTTGATGCGCTTGTGCCGCTTTATCAAGATCCGCGTTCGGATATGCCTGCAACCCAGTTCAATATGAAATGGGTGGAACAGGCGGGCTTGGTGAAGTTCGACTTCCTCGGGTTGAAGACCCTGACCGTGATCCAGAACGCGGTCGAGTTGATTCTGAAATCTGGGCGCCCTCTGCATGTCGCCGCTGATGGCACGCAACTCTATGAGCCGAAATCGGGCACTGAGAACGACATCAATGCGATCCCACTTGATGATGAGGCCAGCTACAAGCTCTACGCTTCTGCCAAGACAGTCGCGGTGTTTCAGGTGGAAAGCTCGGGCATGATGGACGCGCTGCGGCGCATGAAGCCAACGTGCATCGAGGATATCATTGCACTTGTGGCGCTCTATCGACCCGGTCCGATGGAGAACATCCCAAAGTACTGTGAGGTCAAGAACGGCCTTTCGGACCGCGAGAAACTGCACCCTTCGATTGATCATATTCTTGACGAGACGCAGGGCATCATCGTCTACCAGGAACAGGTGATGCAGATCGCGCAGGAAATGGCTGGCTATAGCCTGGGCGGTGCGGACCTGCTGCGTCGCGCCATGGGTAAAAAGATCCAGGAGGCGATGGACGCCGAGCGGCCTAAATTTCTCAAGGGATCGGCCGAAAATGGCGTCAACGAGAAGAAGGCGCTGGAGGTGTGGCACCTTCTCGACAAGTTTGCGAACTATGGGTTCAACAAATCGCATGCCGCCGCTTATGCCGTGGTCAGCTACCAGACAGCCTGGTTAAAGGCGAACCATCCGGTTGAGTTCATGGCCGGTGTAATGAACTGCGATCTGCACCTGACTGACAAGCTTGCTGTCTACGCCGAAGAAGTGCGCCGCACGCTTGATATCGAGATCATTCCGCCATGTGTGAACCGATCTGAGGCGATGTTCGACGTCAAGGATGGCAAGATCCTATACGCGCTGGGTGCGTTGAAGAACGTCGGTGTGGAAGCGATGAAGCTAATCACCGAAGCGCGACATGAAGGCGGTCCATTCGCCACGCTTTTCGATCTGGCGCGTCGCGTGGATCTGAAGCGCGTTGGTAAACGGCCCCTCGAAAACCTCGCGCGGGCAGGCGGGTTCGATCAACTCGATCCCAATCGCCGCCGTGTGCTGGACGGTCTTGATGCGTTAACCGCATATTCTGGTGCAATTTTTGAGCAGCGCGCTTCCAATCAGGTTTCGCTTTTCGGGGAGGCGGGCGAAGATTTGCCCGAACCCCGCCTCATGCCTGTCGAAGACTGGCTGCCGATGGAGCGTCTTACAGAGGAACATGCCGCCATTGGTTTCTATCTCTCGGGGCACCCGCTCGACGATTATATGGCACCTCTTAAACGTCAGGGCGTTATGACCTTGGCCGAGGTCACTGCAAAAGCGGAACGCGGTCCTCATGTGGCGCGCATCGCAGGGACCGTTTCTGGCAAGCAGGAACGCAAATCTGCGCGCGGCAACCGCTTTGCTTTTGTACAAGCGTCCGATCCCACAGGGCTTTATGAGGTGACCGTCTTCTCTGAAGCGCTGGAGCAAAACCGAGAGCACCTGGAACCCGGGAAACGTGTTCTTCTGACGGTGCAGGCCGAATTGGAAGCTGATCAGTTGAAGATGCTGGTGCGCGGGGCGCAACCCATCGACAGCGCGGTTGCTCAACCTGGAAGCTCCTTGGGGCTAAGGATTTATGTCGAAGACCCTGGTGCAGTAACCAACGTGGCTTCATTGCTTGAACGTATGAGTCGGGAAAAGGCGACTGGTCGCGGTCCTATAGAGCTGCGCCTAATGGCCGAGGACATCGGAGGCGAGGTTGATGTCAGCCTTGGCCAGAATCTGCCCGTGAGTCCGCAATTCAAAAGTGCGCTTAAAGCAGTGCCCGGCGTTTTGACCGTCGAAGAGGTCTGAGTGCCTTAACTTTATGACAGGCGCTTTTTGGAGCCTGCAATAAGGTTGCCCTGCGAAGGTGCAGATCGAGATTTTGCCTCAGTAATGTGGTGGGCGCTCATCCCCAAGGATCACGCCGCCGCCGCCATCTGCAACGCGTTCACGCTCGCGTTGCATCAACAATGCAACCTGCCGGGTGAGTATCGCGATCTCAACAGCCTGATCTGCAACAACGCCGGACAGATCGTCTAAGACGCGCTCAAGATGTGCTATCTTTTCTTCCATTAACTGCATCAAGCCGTACCTTCCCTTGCGAGCCATCTCACCATCGCGTATCCCGCGCCCCGTAAGCGGAGACCCAATCATGGCCAAAGTCAAAAAGCAGCCTCGTCCAAAGGCCGAAACGCCCAAAGGCTTTCGCGACTATTTCGGCGCGGAAGTGACCGAACGCAAGGCCATGCTCGATAAGATTGCCGAGGTCTATGAACTCTATGGTTTTGATGCGCTTGAAACCTCTGCTGTCGAGACGGTCGAGGCGCTAGGCAAGTTCCTTCCGGATGTAGATCGTCCGAACGAAGGCGTGTTTGCTTGGCAAGAAGATGAAAAAGACTGGCTTGCGCTGCGCTATGATCTGACAGCGCCCCTCGCACGTGTCGCTGCACAGTACCGCAATGATCTGCCTGCGCCTTATCGCCGGTATGCGATGGGTCCTGTCTGGCGAAATGAAAAGCCTGGCCCGGGACGGTTCCGGCAGTTTTATCAATGCGACGCTGATACGGTGGGCGCGCCGAGCGTGGCGGCCGATGCTGAGATTTGCGCAATGTTGTCCGACGTGCTGGAAGCGCTCGGGATTGCGCGCGGTGATTACATCGTGCGGATTAATAACCGCAAAGTATTAAACGGCGTGCTGGAAGTGGCAGGCCTGTCAGGTGACGAGAACGAAGCCGCGCGTGGAATCGTGTTGCGCGCCATCGATAAACTAGATCGCCTCGGACCTGACGGCGTGCGCGCCTTGCTGGGCGAGGGGCGCAAAGACGAAAGTGGCGACTTCACCAAAGGCGCTGGAATGGCCGCCGAGAAAGCTGAAATCGTCATGGGCTTCATGGAGGCGTTACGGCCAACCGGCGCCGAGACTTGTGCGCGGCTTGCCGAGCTTGTGGAAGGCTCGCAAATTGGTGCCGAGGGCGTGGCCGAGCTTCAGCAAATCGCCGATCTGCTCGCCGCACAAGGCTATGGCCCGGATCGCATTGTCATCGATCCCTCCGTCGTGCGCGGTCTCGGCTATTATACTGGCCCTGTTTATGAGGCTGAGCTTACCTTTGATGTTCAGAACGAGAAGGGCCAGACGGTACAATTCGGCTCTGTCGCGGGTGGTGGCCGATATGATGATCTGGTCAAACGCTTCACCGGCCAGCAGGTACCCGCAACTGGTGTCTCGATCGGTGTTGATCGCTTGCTTGCCGCACTTCGTTCCAAAGGACAAACCATCGCCGCGCAACAAGGTCCCATTATCGTGACGGTCATGGATAAGGCGCGCATGGCAGATTACCAAACGATGGTGGCCGAACTCCGCCAGGCAGGCCTCCGCGCGGAGGTTTATTTGGGCAATCCGAAGAATTTCGGCAATCAGCTCAAATACGCGGACAAACGCAAGAGCCCCATCGCCGTCATTCAGGGTTCGGAAGAGGCGGACCGCGGTGTGATCCAGCTCAAAGACCTGATCTTGGGGGCGAAGCTGGCCGAGACGGCCAGCGCTGAGGAGTGGAAAGACAATCCGCAACAGATTGAGGTGCCGCGCACTGATCTCGTATCTGAGGTCCGCAAGATGTTGGCGCGCACCTGATGCCCACCCCGGTTCGGCAAGAAGCGCAGCGCCTGTTTGCGCTGTTCAAGGACCACGGCGCGCAGGCCGTTGAAGCGCCTGTGCTTTTGCCGGCCGAAACCCTGCTTGACCTTTATGGGGAAGATCTGCGCGCGCGTGCCTACGTCACCCGGGACCCGATTCTGGGCGAAATGATGCTGCGGCCCGATTTCACGGTGCCCATCGTTCAGATGCACATGGCCGAGGGAGCGGAGCCAGCGCGCTACACCTATGAAGGTGACGTATTCCGCAAACAGGAAGCGGGCAGTGACCGTCCCCGTGAGTACGCGCAGGTCGGTATTGAGATTTTTGATCGTGAGCGCCCTGTGCAGGCGGAAGCTGAGGTGTTTGCCCTGGTCAAGGACGGTCTTGGGGATCTGCACTGCAACCCGATCACGGGCGATATCGGCATTCTGCGCGCCGCCATCACAGGGTTAGAAACGACGGACCGCCGTAAGGCAGCACTTCTGCGGCATGTCTGGCGGCCCAAGCGGTTCCGTGCGCTTCTGGATCGGTATCGTGGTGCATTGCCGGTACCTACGCACCGCAGTTTCCTTGCCGGCATGGATCCTGCGCACGTCTATGCGGCTATTGAAAAAGCTGGCCCTGCAATCGGGCGGCGTTCCATCGCTGAAGTTGCTGAACGGGTGGGTGCGCTGCGTGAGGATGCGTACACCGCACCTATACCCGCCGAGCAGGCTAAGGTACTTGATGATATCCTTGGACTTAAAGCGATGGCGACCGACGCGTTGACCAACTTGCGCGAATTCGCCGTGAACATGCCCCAAATTGAAGGTGCGCTTGATCAGTTTACGACGCGCCTTGATGCGCTTGATGCTGCTGGGGTGTCACCTGATGCTCTGCCGTTTGAGGCAAGCTATGGTCGCAGCGCTATGGAATACTATGACGGCTTCGTCTTCGGCTTTTATGTTGAAGGCCACACTGATCTGCCACCTGTTGCCACAGGCGGACGCTATGATGCGTTGACCCGCGTTCTGGGGCAGGGGCGCGAAATCCCTGCTGTCGGCGCTGTGATCCGTCCTGGCGTCGTTATCGATGCAAAGGGGGACGCATGATGCTCAAGCTTGGTGTTCCTTCCAAAGGCCGTCTGATGGACAAAACGTTCGACTGGTTTGGCTCACGGGGCGTTGGCTTGCGCCGCACCGGGACGGAACGAGAATACGCAGGCGCTGTAGATGGTGTTGAAGGGGTGTCTCTGGTTCTGCTCTCTGCCGGTGAAATTCCGCGAGAGCTTGCAGCGGGACGTATCCATCTCGGTGTTACAGGAACCGATCTGGTGCACGAAAAGATACCGGTCTGGGAGCGGCAAGTTGCCGAGCTTGTTCCACTAGGCTTTGGAAAAGCCGATCTGATCATCGCAGTGCCCAAATGCTGGATTGATGTCGAAACGCTTGATGATCTTGATGCTGCGGCTGCCCGCTTTCGTATCGAGCACGGGTTCCGCTTGCGCATCGCAACCAAGTACCATCGGCTAGTGCACGCCCATCTGCGTGATAACGGCGTTGCTGATTACCAGCTCGTCGACAGCCAGGGTGCGACGGAAGGCACCGTGGCAAACCTGACCGCTGAAGCCGTTGCGGACATCACATCTACCGGTGAAACTCTGCGGGCAAATCATCTCAAGCTGCTTGGCGAGGAGCCTATCCTGCGCTCGCAAGCCACGCTTTTCGGCAGTCGCAAGGCAAACTGGGATGCAGATTCGCAGGCGGTCTTGGCGAAACTCTCTGCGAAAATGGATCTCGCTCTCAGCGACGCGATGCGGACGAATTAACGCACGCCGATTTCAGCTAGAGCGCGGCTCAGTTCCACTGGAATAGGCGCTTCATGCGCACGTCCCACAGATAAATCTCGCGGCGCATCTTCAGGGTTCAAATAGCGCCAGCCTTGAAACGGGCGTCGCAGGGCGGTTTCGGTGCGTTTTGCGTCCGGGTCGAGCACGATCGCGCACCGCCGAATGCCATCATCGCCAATAACTTCATCGAGCCTGAGTATGCGCTGACGCAACTGAATTTCGCCTTTGATCACCCAATATATGGAACCGCCATTCAGGATGTCGGCCTCACGTCTGGGCCACATACGCGTCACATGCCGGGGTAAGCCATCATCTGTTTGTGCCCGGCGCGTGGCCTGCCATTCCAGCAGGTCATCGACCGTTTCCGATCCCACGGAAAGCTTTACAAGATGTATGAAGTTATCCACAGTGCTACCCCACGCGTTGTGCCACTCTATCTGATTCTGCACCAAGCTCAACGACAGATCCCAATGACAGGAGCCCGACCATGAGCCGTTTTGCTGCCCCCATTGCTCAGCAAATCTGGGACATGAAATATCGATTTAAGGAAGCTGACGGCACGCCGATCGACACGTCTGTCGAGGATACCTGGCGTCGTATCGCGCGCTCCCTTGCTTCTGTTGAAAGTGATCCTGCAAAGTGGGAAGACAAGTTTTTTGCCGCGCTAGAGGATTTCAAATACCTGCCCGCTGGACGCATTATCGCTGGAGCGGGCACTGAACGCTCGGTGACGCTGTTCAATTGCTTCGTCATGGGAACGATCCCCGATAGCATGGGCGGCATTTTTGAGATGCTGAAAGAAGCCGCACTTACCATGCAGCAAGGCGGCGGGATCGGTTACGATTTCTCGACCATCCGCCCAAAGGGCGCAGGCGTCAAAGGTGTGGCGGCTGATGCATCTGGTCCGCTTTCGTTCATGGATGTCTGGGACGCGATGTGTCGCACAATTATGTCTGCGGGTTCACGGCGTGGCGCAATGATGGCCACCATGCGCTGTGACCACCCAGACATCGAAGATTTCATTGCTGCCAAATCTGATCCAGCCCGCTTGCGCATGTTCAATGTCAGCGTTCTGGTGACTGACCCGTTCATGGATGCGGTCAAAGCCGACGGGTCGTGGGACCTGATCTTCGAAGGACGCGTTTTTAAAACGGTTCAGGCGCGTGATCTGTGGAACCAGATCATGAAGGCGACCTATGAATATGCCGAGCCAGGTGTGATTTTCATCGACCGCATCAACAAGGCCAATAACCTGTCTTACGTCGAAGAAATCGCTGCGACGAACCCCTGTGGCGAACAGCCCTTGCCGCCCTATGGCGCATGCCTTCTGGGCTCAATCAACCTTGCAAGGCTGGTGTCGCATCCGTTTGAGGCTGGCAAAGCGCATCTGTGCGAAGCGCAGCTGACCGAAATGGTCAGAACCGCTGTTCGGATGATGGATAACGTTGTGGACGCATCGAGGTTCCCGCTCGAAGCACAAGCGCAAGAGGCGCAAGCCAAGCGGCGAATTGGTCTTGGGGTCACGGGTCTGGCGGACGCGCTGCTTATGGTCGGGCTGCGCTACGGTTCGACCGAGGCTGCCGAGCAAACCGAACAATGGCTTCATGCTTTGGCGCGCGCCGCCTATTTGGCGTCCGTCGATCTGGCAAAGGAAAAAGGCGCCTTCCCACTCTTCGATGCGGAGGCGTTTCTTGCGTCCGGTGCGATGCAGGCAATGGATGAGGATGTGCGAGATGCGATCCGAGAACATGGTATCCGCAATGCGCTGCTGACCTCCATCGCGCCCACAGGGACGATCAGCCTTTATGCAGGCAATGTCTCCTCTGGTATCGAACCGGTCTTTGCGTACAGCTACACCCGCAGGGTGCTGCAAAAAGACGGCTCACGGACCGAGGAGGAGGTTGTCGACTACGCGGTGAATATGTGGCGTGAGAAAATGGGCGACGCCGAGCTGCCCGACTATTTCGTCAACGCGCAAACTCTTGCGCCCGAAGATCACGTTCGAATGCAGGCAGCAGCCCAGAAATGGATCGACAGCAGCATTTCCAAGACGATCAACGTGCCTGAGCATATCAGTTTTGAGGCCTTCAAAGACGTCTACATGAGCGCATGGGATCAAGGCTGTAAAGGCTGCACGACATACCGTCCGAATGATGTGACTGGTTCGGTGCTCACTGTGTCCGAGGATAAGAAAGAAGAGGTACAGCCCGAGGTTCTCGCTATTGGCGAAGACGCCCCGCAACGGCCCCATGGCGATGTTGTATATATCTCTGACCCGCTAGATCGGCCTGAGACGCTGGAAGGAAATACATACAAGCTGCAATGGCCTGATAGTGCGCATGCGATTTATATCACGCTGAACGACATCATCGTGCAGGGCAATCGTCGTCCGTTCGAGATCTTCATCAACTCTAAAAATATGGAGCACTATGCCTGGACCGTGGCGCTGACCCGGATGATTTCGGCAGTGTTCCGGCGCGGGGGTGACGTATCCTTTGTGGTTGAAGAATTGAAAGCCGTGTTCGACCCGCGTGGAGGAGCGTGGATGGGGGGTAAGTACATCCCTTCGATCCTCGCCGCTATCGGTGGCGTAATCGAGCGCCACATGATCGAGATCGGGTTTATCGCGGGCGAGGGGTTGGGGCTGAAAACTGACCCTCAGGCGCAAGTGGTGAACCTAAATACAGGTGGGGGCGGGAGTGCCTGTCCAAACTGCGGCGAATACGAGATGCGAATGAGCGAAGGTTGCATGACATGCGGGAGTTGTGGACATTCCAAATGCGGCTAGTGGCGCGCGGGCCCCTAGCCGCGCATTTCCTATCCAGCACAATCCCTGCACTTCATCGCACACGGGTCTAACCGCAATCGTCCCTCGGCAATCTCTTCGCCACAATCGTCGCAATACCCGAATTCGCCGTCGTCAATGCGCGTAAGTGCGGCTGATATTGCGCGCAACCGACCAGTACGTCGCGCCTGCAACGCCTGCGCCATGGCCTGACCTTGCATCGCATCCATGCGGCTCAGCCGGCCCACACTTTGCTGGTCCAGAACCACTGGCTTGCGGTCAGCCTCGGTCTCGGCGCCATCAGCCTCAAGGGCGGCGTGCTCTGACAAAAGCTGATCTCGAAACTCGCTGACATTCATAGTATCAGCCTGTGCGATCTGCCTCGTGCGATCAACACTGTCCTTGGAAGAGCGACACCTTCAGCCCGCCATGTGCCACGGCAGGACCCGCGGGTTTCAATCCCAGCCCGGTTGATTTGGCCAGACCACCGTCTGATGTGATGATCCCGACGCGCCAACCGCCAAATCGCTCCGCCAGCGTTTTCCCAAGCGCGCCATAAAGCGAGAACAAAACCTTACGGTTTCCGATCCGAGCGCCATAAGGTGGGTTCACTAGGACAATGCCCGGTGGCACATCTGGACGCTGCAGTTCTGAAACGCCATGCTTTTGAAACGAAATTAGGTCACCGATGCCCGCGCGCTGGGCATTTTTCGTTGCCATCTTTACTGCACCCTCATCGCGATCGCTCGCGAAAAATCGCTGGGTGATTTCTGGTACGGGAACGGCCCCACCTGCGCGCGTGATTTTCCATATCGCGGGATCAAATGACGCCAGATTTTCAAACGCGAAGTGCCTGCTGCGCCCTGGCGGCATCCCCAAGGCGATCTCAGCCGCTTCGATACAGATTGTGCCTGAGCCACACATTGGATCGACAACAGCTTGACTGCCATCATAGCCCATTTGGCGTAGGAACATTGCGGCCATAGTTTCGCGCAAGGGCGCTTTGCCGACCCTTTGTTTATGGCCACGTTTGTGTAGCCCTTCGCCGGAGCTATCGAGGCTGAAGGTGACCAGATCATCCTCGATCCGTACTTTCAAAACCAAAGAGGCATCAGGGGATACTGTAATACCTGCCGCCTCTGTCAGGGCATTCTCCACGCGTTGAGTTGCGGCCTTTGCATGATAAATTTTGGATCGCCGACAGGTTGCCTCGACCTTTACCGGCACATCAGAGCGCAACGTTTCGGTCCAGGGGAACTTACGACTGCGCTTGTCGAGTTGTGCAAGATGAAACGCGCGAAACTCTCCCAGACGCACAAGAACCCGGCTGGGACCCCTCAAATAAAGATTCGCACGCCAAACTTCGGGCCAACCCCCACGCACCGTAACGCCACCTGAAATCACCGATGTTACCTTGAACCCAGCGGCGCGCGCTTCTTCCGCGACAGGCTGTTCATGGCCGGGTAGCGCCACCAGAAAAATTTCGCGTTCATCTTCCGTCGACATTCCAGATACTTAACCCAATTTTTCTATATGGGCGAGATCAAATTCACGTTCTAGAAAAAAGCTGAGTAAGTTTGTCGGGAATTATTGACTTGCGAGTCGTTCGCGATCATAACCTTATTGCCGACAAAAACAGTCGGAATTTTTAACGTCTCAGGGAGACCCCTCATGCTTCGTATGACAACCGCAGCGGTTGCACTTTTTGGGATTGCTGCCCCCGCTTTCGCCGATGGCGAGTTGAACCTGTATTCATCGCGCCACTACGACACAGACGAGCGTCTCTATTCTGATTTTGAAGACGCCACAGGTATCACCATCAACCGCATTGAAGGCAAAGCAGATGAGTTGATCGCACGTATGGAAGCCGAAGGGGCCAACAGCCCAGCGGATGTTTTCCTGACCGTCGATACTGTCCGTTTGTCGCGTGCAAAAGACATGGGCCTTTTGCAGTCCATTGATAGCGCGGTCCTCGAAGCGGCGGTTCCCGCTTATCTGCAGGATGATGATAACACCTGGTTCTCGTTTTCGCAGCGCTCTCGTATTCTTTTTTATGATGCCAATGACGTAGCAAACCCGCCAAAGACCTATCAGGATCTGGCCAAGCCTGAATACGCAGGTCAGGTCTGCATCCGATCTTCCTCTAACGTCTACACCCAAAACATTACTGCCGCACTCGTCGCGCATTTGGGCGAGGAAGCCACGCAAGAATGGGCGAACGGTGTCGTGGCCAACTTTGCACGTGCCCCCCAGGGCGGTGATACCGACCAGTTGCGTGGAATTGTATCGGGTGAGTGCGATATCTCCATGTCAAACACCTATTATTTTGCGCGTGCCATTCGAAAAGATGTGAGCGGCCTGTCCGATAGCATCGATATGGTTTCATGGGTTTTCCCCAATCAGAATGACATTGGCGCGCATATGAATGTCTCAGGTGGTGGTGTTGCGACCAACGCGCCAAACAAAGACAACGCTGTGAAATTCCTTGAATACCTCGCCTCGCAACAGGCGCAGGAATATTTCTCTGCGGGCAATGACGAATACCCAGCAGTCCCAGGCATCGGGCTTGCCCCTTCTGTCGCTGCGCTTGGGTTCTTCCGCCCAGACACGATTGATTTGTCTGAAATTGCCGACAACATCGATACAGCACAGAGAATTCTGAACACGGCTGGTTGGCAGTAAGCCAGTTCCGAAATTAGCCTACAAAACGCGTCCTTCGGGGCGCGTTTTTTTATGTGCTACGCTGTCGTCCGATCCCGCGACAGACAAGGATCACCGGCAACATGCCCAACGCAACGATCACAAGGCTTGGCACTGCAGCCCCTTCAAGGCGCTCGTCAGAGGCCAGCCTGTGCGCCTGAACTGCGAGCGTATCGAAGTTAAAGGGACGCATGATCATTGTCGCTGGTAACTCCTTCATAACGTCGATGAAGACGATCAAACCTGCCGTCAAAAGCGAGGGTGTCAGGATCGGGAAGTGCACTGCGCGCAACATGCCTGCAGGCGTGCGACCGAGCGTTCTGGTCACCGCGTCAACATGAGGATGAATGGTCGACAACCCGCTTTCATATGTGTTCAGCGCCACGGCCATGAAGCGTACCATATACGCCATAACCAACAGCCAGATTGATCCAGTTAACAGCAACCCCGTATCGATCCCGAAGTTTGTTTCCATGAACGCGTCAACTGCATTGTCAAAGGCTGCAAACGGTACCAGCAAGCCCACCGCAATTACGCCGCCCGGTACAGCATAACCAATTCTGGAGATTTCCCTTGCGCCGAAAATCAAGCGACCCGGTTGCAGGCGGGACACGAATGCAAGGAGAACCGCGCCAATAACAGTAACAATCGCGGCTGTGCCCGCCAGTGTAACTGAGTTCTGAATAAAGCGGATATACCGGCTACTGGTGAGGTCCTGTTCAGACCCCAATCCCATCACAAACAAAACTACCGTCGGAAGAGCGAAGCCAAAGATCACCGGAACAGCGCAGGCCGTGGTAGCGGCGATCGCCTTCCAGCCAGTTAGTCTCATCCTCGGTAGTGTATTGTAGCGGCCATGCCCGGTATATTGCTTGGCGGCACCGCGTTGCTGGCGCTCTAGAATTGCCAACAGCAAAGCAAACGACAAAAGGCCCAACGCAAGCTGCGCCGCAGCTGCCCGGTCTGCCATCGCAAACCAACTTTGGTAAATCCCTGTCGTGTAGGTCTGAATGGCGAAGTAGCTGACAGTCCCGAAATCAGCGATTGTTTCCATGACTGCCAGCAAGATGCCCCCTGCAATGGCAGGCCGTGCAAGCGGCAGGTTTATGCGGAAAAATGTGGTCCAGGTCGAATGGCCCAAGGTACGGGCTGCGAAAAAGCTGGTAGCGCTTTGCTGAAGAAAAGCTGCACGGGCCAACAAATAGACATACGGATAAAGCACGATGATCAACATCAGCGCTGCGCCACCAAGAGATCGGATTTCAGGGAACCAATAGTCGCGTGGGCCCCAACCCGTCAGATCTCTCAGGGTGGTCTGGACGATCCCGGGGTGATCGAGAATATCTGTGTAGGCATAGGCCATCACATATGCGGGGAAGGCCAAAGGAAGCGCGAGCGCGATTTCCAACCAGCGTACGCCAGGGAAACGGCACATTGTAACCAGCCATGCGGCACCCGTGCCAACTACGGCCGTTCCCAACCCCACAATTACGACCAAAAGCAACGTGTTGGCCGTGAAATGCCACAGTCGGGTTTCGGCAAGATGCTGCAGCGTTTCCGTCCCGCCTGAAAGTGCAGCGACTAACACCGCAACCATAGGCAACACGCAAATCGCTGCCACCAAGAGAGACAGCCCCCGGGCTGGAAATGCAAACGGCATACGCTTTGCGCGCGCTGGACTGGAACTCTCGAATGCCATGGCGCGACACTGGCCCTGCCGAGGTGGAAATGTCCAGCGCCTCGGCGTTGCCAGCTTGCCGCATCACAGGACTTTGGGGCGCTTTTGTCTTGGCAGATTCTTTGGCTTTCTGTAGCCTGTGGATAACGTGTTTTTCGGCTGTTTGTGTGTGCCGCGCACGTTTGAGATTTCAGCTGCCGTCAGATCAACTGATACCCGTGCTTTTGCGCGGATTCGAGACGTAAAAAGGCAGTTGAATGCAACGATCAGGCGTCCAGGGACTGTTTGCACTGCGTTGGCAGCAGGTCGAGATTGACGGATTGCGCGGTAGTGATCCACGACACTTACATGGGGGCATGGTCTGGCGGTGGAAGGGCGAGGTCTTGCGCCTCGACGGACCGCAGGCGCTTTTGTCTCTGACCAGTACTGAGGGAAACCGGTCGCGTGACAAACTCCGTAAGGTGGTTGCTCGGATGCTGTCGACGATTGACGAAGCTCATGCACGTCAGGTCGAAGAATGCGCGCCTGATGCCCTCTTTGAACATGCTGTTCTGATACTGACGGACGGTATGAGCACTTATCCAGCCACGTTGGTGGAAACTGAGCGGCCCGGGCATCCGCTGGTTGTTTTCTGTGATGCGTTCCCGCCGCAGAATACAGACCTATACGTGTTGGAGGCTCAGGATATGACCCCCATCACCCCGCGTGATGAAGATGCAATGATGTGCTTTACACCGGGCACCCGGATTAGGAATGGTCAGGATTGGTGCCCTGTGAATGACCTGCGCCCGGGTGACAAAATATTGACCCGTGATGACGGGCTACAGGAAATCACGTGGATTGGTCACACTCACATAACGGCTCCGGAACTTGCGGCTAACCCTGATCTGCGCCCCATTCGCGTACGTGCCGACGCAATTGAGAGCGAGCGCCCCGATGAAGACCTGATCGTTTCGCCTGACCACCGGGTGTTGTTGCGAGGTGGAATGGCACAAGCGCTATTCTCAGAACCAGAAGTTCTCGTTGCTGCCCGAGACCTCCAGAATGATGCTTCGATCTATCGTGATTATAGCCTGCTGGAAGTGCGCTACATCCACGTGCTTCTGCCACGTCACGCCGTGATTTGGGCAAATGATCTGCCCTGCGAAACGTTTCATCCCCAAGACATGCCGGTCAGCGCTTTGCCGAAAGGTCAGCGCGAATATCTCTTTGAAGTCCGTCCGGATCTGATGAAGCCCAGCAATTACGGACCACCTGCACGGCGTTGCCTTGAACGACCCGAAGCAGCTCTTTTGCGCGGCGCAATGCATATGCCCGTATAAGAAAGGCTTTCGGGGCGTGTTCTGAGAAGCTTAAGCGCTTTGCACGCAGTGTTTGTGCGTGCCGCTTTGCAACCGTGTTGACACCCTCTGAACCCAATGTATAAGCGCGGCTTCATTGGTGTTGGTGGCCCCCGCAAGGGGATGCCCTGTCGGCCTGGCAAAATCCGGGCAGAGGACAACGCCCTCTAAATTCGAAAGAGGAGACCAGATCGTGACAAAACGCACGTCTGCCAAGTACAAAATTGACCGCCGGATGGGTGAAAACATCTGGGGTCGTCCAAAATCCCCAGTCAACAAGCGTGAGTATGGCCCCGGCCAGCACGGTCAGCGCCGCAAGGGCAAGATGTCGGACTTTGGTCTGCAGCTGCGCGCCAAGCAGAAGCTGAAAGGCTACTACGGCGACCTGACTGAGAAGCAGTTCAAGCGCATCTACGTTGAAGCGGCTCGTGTGAAGGGCGACACCGGTGAAAACCTGATCGGCCTGCTGGAATCGCGTCTCGATGCCATCGTGTACCGCGCGAAGTTCGTGCCAACCATTTTCGCAGCACGCCAGTTCGTGAACCACGGCCACGTGACTGTGAACGGCCAGCGCGTCAACATTCCGAGCTACCGCGTCAAAGAAGGCGACGTTGTGGAGGTGCGCCAGAAGTCCAAGCAATTGGCGCTGGTTCTAGAGGCGACCCAATTGCCTGAGCGTGATGTCCCTGAATATATTGAGGCGGACCATAACAAACTGACGGCGACTTTCGTGCGCAAGCCTGCCTTGGGCGATGTGCCTTATCCCGTCATGATGGAACCAAACCTCGTTATCGAATACTACGCGCAGAACTAAGTATTCCGCGCGATGCAGACTGGGCCGCTCCTTTCGGGGCGGCCTTTTTCGTTTAGGGCGACGATGGTTTGGTCAGATTAATTTGCACCAATTTTGTTTGTGTGACCTGGCAATCAGCTTTTTGGCACGCCGCGTTCCGTCCATAGGATAACTGCAACTAAAGCGACACTCAGGAGCAAGAATCCAAAAACCAGGTGTGTCACCCCGCCTGAAAAAGCTCGTCCGATGATATAGGCCAATGGAAGTGCAATAAAATTGGACGCCGCGCCAACAAGCGCAGCGCCAAGCCCCGCGATGTGCCCGAGCGGTTCCATCGCGAGCGCATTCAGATTGGCAAAAAGTGCACCGACGCAGAACAAGACGGACATGAGCCACAAGATAAAAAGCGTGAAGGAAGGAAGCCCTTCGCTGGCATAGGTCGGTATCAGGAAAATGAGGGATGACACGATGATCAGGAGTGCTGCCCACCAAGAAAGTAGACGCATACCAACGCGCATGACCATGCCCGCATTGATCAAGGACGCGAAGCCCATCGAGAAGGCGGCGATTGCAAAATAAAGTGGAAAAAGGGTGCCTGCATCGTAGGCCTCGACAAACACCTGCTGTGCGGTACTTAGGTAAGCAATAAACGCGCCAAATATCATGCCGATTGCAAGCGTATACCCAAACGCAATTCGCGATGCCAGAACTTGCTTAGTTCCGTCATAAAACGAAGCGAATGAAAAAGGGCGACGGAGCTCGGTGCACAATGTTTCAGGTTGACGAATTGCGAACCAAATAGCGGCTATCAAGGCGATTGCCCCAAGGAAGACGAAAGTCTCTCTCCAGCCTGACATTGCGATAATCAACTGCCCAATTGCAGGCGCAATCATGGGCACCAGAACAAACACCGCCATGATGAACGACATGATATAAGCCATGCCACGCCCCGCATAACCATCCCGCACCAAGGCGACCGTAACGACGCGCGGGGCAGCTGCTCCAATCCCTTGCAGTACTCGTCCAAGGATCATGAGTTCCCATGTCCTTGTCACGGCAGACAATACACAACCCAAAATGAAAACCGCGTAGCCAAGGAAAATTATGGGCCGGCGTCCGAAGCTGTCAGACAGGGGGCCCGCAAACAACATGCCGAGCCCAAACCCAAGAAATAAAGCGGTGATGATGAACTGCGCATCATTGGCTTCGGAAACCGACAATTCTGCGCCGATATCGGCAAGCGCAGGCAACATAATATCTGTGGACATAGCCACGATGGACACCATGAAGGCAATTAGCACGATAAATTCAGTACGTGATGGTGGGTTTGTCTGAGTTTTCATTTGGAGGTGGGCCCTTCATTACAGCCCGCTTTGCATGCGGATTTGGTGCGCGCAAGCTTCGATTGACGACCTGTTTGGAACGTTTAGGGGTCGGGCTTGTCCGTGTTGGCGGTTGGGAAAATTTGAATATATCCCTATATCAGTTCCAAACCTGATCCCTGCGCATATCTGCCACTGGTCTTGCGACCCTGCTCACGCTAAAACCTGACCAACCTCTTGGGCAACGAGCAGGACACGCCCCATGCGCAGGACAGAGCGTCCCATTCCGCAACCAGGTCTCTTGGAGATTGCGCTCTATCAGGGCGGCGTCTCCAATCTTGATGGGCGTCAGAACGTGGTCAAGCTCAGCTCCAATGAAAACCCGCTGGGGCCCAGCCCGAATGCAATCGCTGCATTTAAAGAAACGGCAGATAGTCTGCACCGCTATCCTTCAACCGATCACTTGGGATTGCGTACTGCGATAAGCGATGTGCTGAACTTGGATGCCGAGCGCATAATTTGCGGTGCAGGCAGCGATGAGATCATTGCGTTTCTCTGCCAAGCTTACGCAGGGCCGGGCGACGAAGTGATACATACTGAGCACGGCTTCTCAATGTACCGCATCAGTGCACTTGCAGCCGGCGCCACGCCTGTAGAAGTTCGCGAAGACAATCGAGTGACCGATGTTGACGCGATCCTTATGGCGGTGACTTCGCGCACAAAGCTTGTGTTCATTGCCAATCCAAATAACCCAACAGGTACGATGGTCAGTATCGCAGAGCTGACGCGTCTGGCAGATGGTCTGCCAAACGACGTGATTCTGGTCCTTGATGGTGCCTATGCGGAATTTGAACCAGGTTATGATGGTGGTGCCTCGCTCGTAGATACACGGTCGAATGTCGTAATGACCCGGACATTTTCCAAGGTTTATGGGCTTGGAGCTCTGCGTGTGGGATGGGGATATGGTCCGCGCGAAATCATCGATGTGCTGCACCGGGTCCGCGGACCTTTCAACCTGTCTTCGGCCGCACTCGCGGCCGCTGAAGCTGCGATGCTCGACACAGACTTTACCCGTCAATGCCTGGATCAGAACGCACAGGATCGGGCGCACCTGACCAAGGGTCTTCGCGCGATCGGAGTTGAATGTGACGACAGCTACACCAATTTTGTTCTGGCGCGTTTTGACAGCCCCGAAATCGCAAAAGCCTGCAATTCAGCGCTTAATGCGGACGGTCTGATCGTGCGTCCTGTGGCAAGCTACAAACTCCCCCACGCGCTGCGCATCACCATTGGGAAGACGGAAGACTGTGCCCGTGTTTTGCGTTGCATCACATCATTTATGGCGAGCCAGAACGCATGACCCAAGACTACAAACGCGTTGCATTGATTGGACTGGGTCTGATTGCGTCATCTATGGCGCACGCGATGCGCCGCGCCGATTTGGGAACCGACATTGTCGGAACGGCGCGCAGCGCCGAGACCCGTGACATCGCGCGCGAGATCGGTCTTTGCGACAAAGTCGTCGATACGGCGGCAGAGGCTGTCAAAGACGCTGATCTTGTTGTTCTGGCAGTACCTGTCGGGGCGATGTCTGGTGTGGCAGCGGAAATCGGGCCCCATTTGCGTCCAGGCACGACCGTTACCGATGTGGGGTCCGTGAAACGCGCTGTGATTGATGCTGTTGCTCCGCATCTACCGGAAGGCGTCCATTTTATTCCGGGACACCCTTTGGCTGGAACAGAGCATTCCGGACCCCGATCCGGATTCGCCGAGTTGTTTGATAACCGATTTTGCCTGCTCGTTCCGGAAGGAACCCAGGACCCGGTGGCATTGGAAAAGCTCCAGCACTTCTGGTTGGCACTCGGTGCAAATGTCGAAACCATGGAACCCGATCATCATGATCTCGTTCTTGCCGTGACCAGCCACGCACCGCATTTGATTGCCTATACGATGGTGGGCGTTGCGGATGATTTGCGCCGCGTGACGGACAGTGAAGTGATCAAATTTTCAGCTGCAGGGTTTCGTGATTTCACAAGGATTGCCGCTTCTGACCCAACGATGTGGCGCGACGTATTTCTGAACAACAAGGCCGCAACGCTCGAAATCCTCGGGCGTTTCACGGAAGAATTATTTGCATTACAGCGCGCGATACGCACTGAGGATGGAGACCACCTTCACGACTATTTCACGCGAACGCGGGCCATCCGGCGTGGCATCATTGAAGCGGGACAAGATACGGACGCCCCGGATTTTGGACGCAGCGGATCAAAGCCGTCGCCCACAACGAAAGAGTGACCATGGCGAAAGGGCGCATCTTTCGTATGGGCCTTTATGCAGCGACTTGGGTTATAGTATCTGTGCAATCTGAAGGCGTTTCAGCCAATGCGCCGGATTTGTCGGTCCGGCCCGCCGCACGACCCACGACTGCTGAATCGGGCGTCACCGTGCGATATGACGCACAAATCAGACCAAAACCCAGAACAGCATGGAGCGCCCCGGACCTGCGGGCGCTTCTCGACAGAACGACACCACCACAAAGCGCCCCTGAAACGGAAGTTTCGCAGCAAACCTTGCCACCCCTCACTGCTGCACCCGTCACGACGCTTGTTGGTCCGATTGTGAGGTTTCAATCCGATATCAGACCACGGGCGCGACCTTGGCTGAACCGAACGCGCCCGATCGGAACGCTTGCGCCACCTTTGGTGGGTCCCACCGCGCCCGTCGAGCCCAGCGTGGCTGCACCAACGCAACTGGCCTCCACGGCTCCGGTGTTTGCATCGCCGCGCCCACCCGTGCGGCCAGAAAATCTGCAACGTCGCGTAACCGATCGGGCGAATGGCAATACACGTACCACGCCGACGCCACAAGTTTCCGCGACCGGTGCAATCTGCGGCGACAGAGCGCTGCGTGGAAGACGCATATCGCCGATCCGGGGGCGCCTTTCAGGATGCGGTATTGCGGAGCCCGTACAGGTTACCGAAGTGCATGGCATTACGCTTTCCACCGCAGCGACCATGGATTGCGGAACCGCTCAGGCACTCAGTAGGTGGGTTCGCAACGGTGCCATCCCAGCGATGGGCAACACAGGCGGGGGTATCGCGCAGTTTCGTGTAGCGGCCCATTACGCTTGTCGGACACGCAACAGCCAACCTGGGGCGCGCATTTCCGAGCATGGCAAAGGCCGCGCGATCGACATTTCGGCTTTCCGTCTGAAGAACGGTGAAACGATTACTCTGTTGGAAGGTTGGAATGACCGGCGTCAAGGACGCATCTTGCGTGACATGTGGCGCGCGGCTTGTGGTCCCTTCGGAACGGTACTGGGACCAGAAAGCAACCGCTTCCATCTCGATCACTTCCATTTTGATACCGCGCGGTATCGCAGCGGTGCGTACTGCCGTTAACGAAGCAGCAATGGGGGCAATTTGCCGATTGGTACGATGCCAATAGAAAGTCGACCGCCCCGTACTGTTAGCGTCACATCAAGTGTTTCAGGGCGTCCTGACAGATCAGATAAGCTCTCAAGCGCGCGTTCGAGCAATGTAAGTGCAGCTTGAGGTGCAGCGCTCATACGTTCGGCCACGCGCAGCATTTCACGCCAATCACGCGCCTGAACGTTGATCTCTCCGGTGCCGAGACCAAACGCATCGAACTGTAAATCACCTGCGAAACGCAGTTCCATGCCGCCCCATCGCGCGCGCGCTTCACGTAACTGCAATGCCGTGATCTGGGGGCGTCTTTGTTCGAGAGCGCTGCGGTCCCACGGTGCGTCGAAGGTCAGATCTGCATCCAAGCGAAGAGTTTCGATATCTCCCGGAAGAAGACCGGCAGGGTCCAGATCGGCCTTTGTGGTTTCGGCGGGGCGGATGTTTACAGCCTCGAGACCCAGCGTATGGGTCATCGATGCGCCTTCGCCGCGACGCGTTGCAAAGCGCAACGTTTCTGCGCGCGTCTCCCAACCTTCTCCAGAGACCACCGGGGCATCTACAATGACGGTCGACCGTTCGATCTGGGGGTTTGTGTCCAGCGATACCACCAGCGATGCGCGTGCTTGCTCTTGTTTGATCTGGTACTTTTCCAAGGGCGTCGAGAGTTGGTGCGTTTCTGGCAGAACCGCTATCAGGTGGTTCGGGCGATAGCTAAGAGCCAGAAGCTGGAAAAACGGCCCTTCCCAGGACCAACCTGTACCTGGATCGGCGAGAACGAGATCAGATAGTGTTGTATCAAATCGCGATGGAAACCCACGTACAGATAAATCGGAATAATCAACCTGCCAGCCGTCTAATCTGCGATCTTCGGCCCAGGCAGGTATTGCACGGAGGGCCCCCTGCCACCCGACAACCCAATAACCGGCGTAGATAGCGGCAAATAATGCCGCAACATATATCACGATCCGCGACATGTGGTTTCCCCTCTCTCCGCAGCCTGTTAGGGGATTTAATGCGCAATGACGGAGAGAACCAGTGACGCATTCCCCTCTTTGGGTCTTTGGTTATGGATCACTTATCTGGAATCCCGAGTTCCCGGTGGCTGAACAGGCCGTTGCGAGACTGGACGGATACCACCGTTCTTTTTGCATGCACTCAATTCATCACCGTGGAACCGAAGAAGATCCAGGTCTTGTTTTGGCGTTGGATGCAGTTGATGGAGGGGTTTGCACTGGCGTTGCCTTCCGCGTTGAGACAGGTCAGGAAACCCCAACAATAGATGCATTGCGCGAACGCGAATTGGTCTCCTCAGCCTATCTTGAGACAGTGTGCCCGGTGGAGCTTGCGGATGGACGTTTGGTAGACGCTGTGACCTACATTGTTGATCCCGACCATGTTCAGTATTGCGGGTCCATGGCTCTTGAAGCCCAGGCCCAAATTATCTCACAAGCCGTAGGCGGTCGTGGTCCCAATGACGAATATCTTTTCAATACGGTTGAACACCTATCACAAATCGGAATTACTGACGCGGATTTAAGCTGGTTGGCGCAACGCGTGCGGGAGATCGGCAACGCACATGCTTGAATCGCCCGTATGTCGTGTGACCCATTGGCAATTCTTGCTCTGCTGCATAGTGTGCCGCTCAAGATTTGATCTTAGTCCCGAGAAAGTCGTCGATGACCGGCACCCCTGATCCAAAAGCGAGCTCCCCGCAGTTTGCATTGCCGACCCGCCAGTTCTTCCTGATGGTGTCGGTTGTAATGCTGACAGGCGCAGGTGGCTATATCCTGTACCCCCGTGTCGAAGCTGTATTTCTGTCGAACCTGTATTTGAACGGGTTCATTATGGCCGTGTTCGTCATCGGCGTTCTGACCTGCTTCTTTCAGCTCTTTCAGTTGTTCTCGGCAGTGCGTTGGATTGAACGGTTCACCTCACCTAACAGCGAAGCAACCGCGGGGAATGCGCCGCGCTTGCTGGCGTCGCTTGCGGGATTGTTGCGTGGACGAAACGCGGCCAGTCAAATTGGGACGACGTCATCCCGATCTATTTTGGAATCTGTCGCAACCCGGATCGACGAGGCCCGTGACATCACGCGCTACATCGTCAACTTGTTGATCTTTTTGGGTCTGCTGGGAACATTTTTTGGCTTGGCAACCACCGTACCTGCGGTGGTCGAAACCATCCGGTCGCTAGAACCATCAGAAGGCGAAGGCGGCATTGAGGTCTTCGCGCGTCTGATGGGGGGGCTGGAGGCCCAGCTTGGCGGTATGGGTACGGCGTTCTCGTCCTCGCTTTTGGGCCTTGCGGGCTCACTTGTGGTCGGCCTGCTTGAACTTTTCGCAAGCCATGGTCAAAACCGTTTTTACCGTGAACTTGAGGACTGGCTTTCTTCGATCACTCGTGTCGGCTTTGCGAGCGGTGAAATGGAGGGCGGCAGCTTTGATACGGCTGTCGTTGCCCAGGTGCTCGATCACATGGCCGACCAGATGGAAACCTTGCAACAACTCTTCCATCAATCAGAGCAACGCGCAGCTGTGACTGATGAACGGCTAATGAACCTAGCAGGATCCGTGGATCGGATGACGTCGAAGGTGGACAGAAGCGAGGGTGGCACACCTGTCGCAGCTGCGCTTGAGCGCATTGCATTGGGGCAGGAGGGGCTTCTCGAAGCGCTTAGGGCACAAGGTGCAGGTGGAGATAACGTTGATGCTGAAAGCCGCATGCGCCTTCGTTCTATTGACGTACAGCTTTTGCGTATTTTGGAAGAAATGGCCGCCGGAAGACAGGAATCTGTGGCAGAGCTGCGCGGCGAGCTGTCCAGCCTGAACCGCGCGCTCCGCCAATCGGTCCGAATGGGTGGCTCGGTGGCCAGTGGTGAAGCGGGTGACCAGCGTGCCGCGGCAGAAGACGAAGACGTCAAACCCGCGGCGCCGAAACGGCGCCCATCAGGACGCAGCAGGAGCTAATCCATGGCCCTGGCGCGGCGCGGCGGACAAAGATTCAACTCAAACATCTGGCCCGGTTTCGTGGATGCGATGACCGCGCTTTTGTTGGTTTTGATGTTCGTCTTGTCGATTTTTATGGTGGTGCAGGCCATCTTGTCGGAGACCATCTCCGATCAGGATGACGAACTGTCAACGCTGACCCGCCAGCTCAGCGATCTATCTGCCGCACTCAGCTTCGTCGAAAGTCGAAACACCGAACTGGAAGGTGAGGTTGGTCAGCTAAGTGCAGCACTTGCTGATGCGCGCAGCTTTGCCCAAGCTCAAGCCGGAATCATTGCAACACTCGAGGCGCGTGCCGAAGAAACAGACGCGCAAATCGCATCCCAGATCGAGCGTCTGACAAGTTTTGAAGAACAAGTCGCTTTACTTTTGTCGCAACAGGAAGATCTGCAAGGACAGTTGACGGTTTCAGGGGACGCGCTTTCAGATGCCATCGAAGAGCGCGATGCGCTGAACCTCGCCCTGATCGCCGCAAGAAGCGAGATCGACGACAAGGTAGAAGCGGCCCGTCGTGCCGCCGCGGAGCGAGAAGCGCTTGAAGCGCTGATCGCAGACCTTCGATCCAATGCTGCCGAAAGCGAGACCAGTCTCGCAGGGCTGCTTGCGCGGCTTGATGAGCGTGCCGCAGAAAACGATGTTCTCGCAGGCGAATTGGCAGCGCTCCGTCAGGAAATTGACGAGGAAGAGCGCCAGCGTTTGGCGGAGGCCGCCGCTGCGGAAGAACTGCGCACGCGTTTGGCAGAAACCGAATTTGCGCTTTCCGCAGAAGAGGCTGCGCGTATCGCCGAAGCGGCTGCTGCAGAAGCGCTACGGCGCCAGTTGGAAGAAGCCGACGCAGAATTGACCGCAATGACGCTTGCGCTTGAAGAACGCCGTCGCGATGCGGAAGAAACGCTGACGTTGCTTGCCGCTGCAGAAGCAGCGGGCGAAAACCTGAATGCCCGATTGGCTGCAGCGCTTATTTCTAGTGATAATCTTGGTATCGAACTCGCTCGCTCCCAGGCCGAACGTGACGCGCTGAACGCGTTGCTATCGGATGCACGCGCAAACCAGTCTTCACTACGTGAACAGCTTCAGCTCTCGCAAAACGACCGAGCTGCGCTCGACGCAGTTCTTGCCCAGAACCAGGCTGAACGCGAGGGACTCTTTGAAGAATTGAAATTGTCGCAGGACGCACGCGATGCTCTGGCTCTGCAACTTCTGCAATCCCAATCAGATCAGGACGCACTGAATGCGCTGATCGCGCAATTGCAAACTGACACGCAGGCTGAACGCGATGCGCTCAACGCTTTGCTTCTGGAAGCGCAAGCCGACCAAGATGCTCTGCGCGAACAGTTGCGGCTTTCGCAAAATGACCGCGCTGCGCTCGATGCCGTTCTTGCTGAGAACCAGGCTGAACGCGAAGCGATCTTTGAAGAACTACAGCTGTCGCAGGACGCACGCGACGCTTTGGCCCTGCAACTTCTGCAAACTCAGTCAGATCAGGACGCACTGAATGCAGTGCTTGCACAGGTGCAAGGCGATAGAGACGGGTTGAGCGAAACACTTGCGCTAACGGAGTCTGAGCGTGACAAGTTGGCCCTAGAATTGCTGGAAGCTCAAAGTGAACGCAATCGGCTTCAGGCGCAGTTGCAAGCGCTTCAGAATAATCTTGAGCTTACAGAAGCCGAGTTGTCCGCACGGATCACGGATTCCGATGAGCTACAGGCGGAATTAGAACGTCGGATCGCTGAGTTGCTTGCGGAACAATCCGCGAGTGAGTTGGACTCAGAGGAGCTTCGCCGTCAGCTGTCTGAAGCGCTTGTTGCAAAACTCGCGGCAGAGCAAGAGGTTGTCGTTCAGCTTTCCGAGGTTGAACGGCAGTCCTTGTTGCTTGCGCAAGCGCAATCAGAACTTTCGGCGGTAGAGGCCTCCAGCATTGATGATGCTCGCCGCGTTACGCTTCTGAACGAGCAGGTTGAAGTACTTCGCGCCCAGTTGCGACAGCTGCAGGGACTGCTGGACGAAGCAGAACAGCGAGACAGTGACGCACAAGTTCAGATCCAGGCCTTGGGAAGTCAGTTGAATACGGCTCTTGCCCAGGTTGCGGCTGAACAGCGCGCACGCGCCGAGGTGGAGGCCGAGCGGGCCCGCCTGTTGGAAGAAGAAAATAAGAATCTTGAAAATTTCCGTTCCGAGTTCTTTGGGCGTCTGCGCGAAATCCTTGGCGATGCAGAAGGTGTACGCGTCGTTGGAGATCGTTTCGTATTCTCGTCCTCTGTGCTGTTCCCGCCAGGTGGCGTAGACCTTGCACCTGCGGGTGAAGACCAACTTGCACGCATCGCCGACACGATCAGAACTATTGACGATCGTATTCCCGATGGGATCGACTGGATCCTGCGTGTTGATGGCCACACAGACGACGTCCCGGTGTCTGGTGGAGGGCGTTACGCTGACAATTGGGAGCTCAGCCAGGCGCGTGCTTTGTCGGTGGTCCAATTCATGATCACGCTGGGGATCCCGCCAAACCGTCTTGCTGCAACGGGTTTCGGGGAATTCCGCCCAATCGCTGAAGGCACCAGCAACGCAGCTCGGGCGCAGAACCGACGGATCGAACTTAAGCTGACCCAACGCTAGGGTAGCGTGATCGAGAGTTGCCTTTCGTCAATCACCGCACGATCTCGGATTAACCGGAAAAACGCGCTGTAGGGTCCACTGGTCCAGCCTTCTTCTGGCCGGCGCTTTCCTGAAGCACGAAATAATTGTGCTTGCGTTCGGTCCAGCGGAACCCGTGCGCGGTGGAACACTCCGTTTGGACCATCGATCTCGAGCAACAGCGTATCCCCGCGCTGCCCGCCAAACATATAGACCCATGCCACCAATGCGTCGGGATCTCGCACCAAGGGCGAACTGGCCGCACCAGATTTGATATCTGCAAATTCAGGAACTGTATCCGAAAACCCAGCTGAGATAATTCCGCCCGGAACATAATCGATCGGTATTTCCCAAAGTGTTTGGGTCGGCATCTCACCGCATTCTGAAATCGGATCAGGTGCAAAAGGATCGATATGTTGACCATCGCGTCGGACGGAGAGATGCAGATGGGGGAACTCTGTTTGCCCGCTCAGACCAATCTGTCCAAGCACATCCCCCGCTTGGACCACTTGTCCTACTGTGACCTTTACGGACGCATTCTTAAGGTGGCAGTATTGTGTTTCCCAGCCGCCGGGATGCACCAGCACCACGCCATTTCCGCACTCCCGACCTGCAATGTCATTGGTGTTTTCGCTTGAGAAAATTACATCACGCATCCCGTCACGCACACCGCGCACAGTGCCAGCTGCGGATGCTAGTACGTCGACACCAGTTTGCATCGCTACAAGCGAGGGCAGTGCGAAATCAGTTCCGGTGTGCGTATCATAGACCAGTGGACCACAAGTGAAGTCCAAAGCTCCTGGCCCTTCATCGTGGTCGACATACTGCTGGATAAAGCAGGTTTCACCCAAGTCGCAGTCAACGGGCATCTCCAAACGAAACTCGCCCGCCCCGGCAACCGAGGCGAGCGAGTAAAACGTCCCGGTCCAAAGGACCCTGAGCATTAGTCTGCGGTCAGCAATGGCGGCTTGTCGCCCGAAATTTGCGGTTTGTCAGGAGCAAACATCTCAAGATTCAGCTTGCCGTCCTTCACGCCAACCTTGACCAAACCGCCCTTGGCAAGCTTACCAAACAGCAGCTCCTCTGCCAGTGGCTTCTTGATATGCTCTTGGATCACGCGCCCCAATGGTCGGGCGCCCATCTTTTCGTCATACCCAAGATCTCCGAGCAACTCTGCAGCAGGCCTCGTCAACTCGATGGTCACGTTGCGATCCATCAATTGCGCTTCCAGTTGCAGCACAAACTTCTCGATCACCTGCAAGATGATCGACTTGCCGAGAGGCGCAAAGCTGATCACCGCATCAAGTCGGTTGCGGAATTCCGGTGTGAACGTTCGCTCGATCGCTGCTGTGTCCTCACCCTCGCGCCGATCACGACCAAATCCGATTGCCGCTTTCGCTTGTTCGGTTGCGCCCGCATTTGATGTCATGATCAGGATCACATTGCGGAAATCTACAGTGCGCCCGTTATGGTCGGTCAGCGTGCCGTGATCCATCACCTGCAACAGGATGTTGTAGACGTCTGGATGAGCCTTTTCGATCTCGTCAAGCAGAAGCACGCAATGTGGGTGCTGATCCACGCCATCCGTCAGAAGACCACCCTGGTCGAAGCCAACGTACCCCGGAGGAGCCCCGATCAGGCGGGAGACTGCGTGCTTTTCCATGTATTCTGACATGTCAAAGCGCAGAAGTTCCACGCCAAGTGTAGACGCCAATTGTTTGGCAACCTCGGTCTTACCGACGCCTGTGGGGCCAGCAAAGAGGTAGTTGCCTATGGGCTTTTCAGGCTCACGCAAACCTGCACGTGACAGCTTGATTGCTGAGGACAGCGCTTCGATGGCTAAGTCCTGACCGAAGACAACACGCTTTAGCGTTTTTTCGAGATCTTTCAGAACTTCGGCATCGTTCTTGGACACGTTCTTTGGTGGGATACGTGCGATCTTTGCGATGACAGCTTCGATCTCTTTCGCGCCAATGGTCTTCCGGCGCTTACTTTCGACAACCAGATGCTGTGCGGCGCCTGCCTCGTCAATGACGTCAATCGCTTTGTCGGGCAGTTTGCGGTCGTTGATATAGCGTGCCGACAGTTCAACAGCCGTCTTGATCGCATCAGCCGTGTATTTGATCGAGTGGTGATCCTCGAAATATGGCTTCAGACCTTTGAGGATCTTCACAGCATCCGCGACAGTTGGTTCATTCACATCGATCTTCTGAAAGCGACGTGACAATGCGCGGTCTTTTTCGAAGTGCTGACGGAATTCTTTGTAGGTTGTAGACCCCATGCAGCGCAACTTTCCACCCTGAAGCGCGGGCTTCAGAAGGTTTGATGCATCCATTGCGCCCCCCGAAGTCGCGCCCGCACCAATCACAGTGTGGATCTCGTCGATGAAGAGTACCGCATCAGGGTGATCTTCCATTTCGGTCATCACAGCCTTTAGACGTTCTTCAAAATCGCCGCGATAACGCGTTCCCGCCAGAAGCGCGCCCATATCGAGTGAATAAATCGTCGCGTTTTCTAGAACCTCTGGCGTTTCGCCGTCTACGATCTTGCGCGCTAAGCCCTCGGCAATCGCGGTTTTACCCACACCGGGATCGCCGACCAGCAAGGGGTTATTTTTGCGACGACGGCACAGAACCTGAATGCAGCGTTCAACCTCATGGTCACGCCCGATAAGTGGATCAACATCACCTTTGCGGGCCTTATCGTTCAGATCTACGCAGTATTTGTCGAGCGCGGACTCTTTGCCTTCGGTCTCAGATCCCGATGTGCTTTGCGACGCCTCTTCTTCCGTTTCGCTTGCACCGGTGACCGAACGTTCTTCGCCAAAACTTGGGTTTTTGGCTACGCCGTGGGCAATGAAATTCACCGCGTCGTAACGGGTCATATCCTGTTCCTGCAGGAAGTAGGCGGCGTTGGATTCGCGTTCCGCAAATATTGCCACCAGCACGTTCGCACCAGTTACTTCATTGCGGCCGGATGATTGCACATGAATGGCAGCGCGTTGAATGACCCGTTGAAACGCAGCGGTCGGAACGGCCTCGTTTCCTTCTACATCTGTTTCCAGCGTAGAGAGGTCGTCTTCAATGAAGGTTTCGAGGGTCTGGCGCAATACGTCCAAATCCACATTGCACGCCTGCATGACCTTCGCGGCGTCAGGTTCATCAATCAAAGCCAGCAGAAGATGCTCTAACGTCGCAAGCTCGTGCCGCCGCGAGTTCGCGTGGGCAAGAGCGGTATGAATGGCTTGCTCAAGTGTCGTCGAAAATGAAGGCACTCGGATGCTCCTATGCTAGGGTCGGGCGGGTTCTGCAGTCCGTCGCGACCATGTTCCCTTGCCATAAGACTTCGGCTTTATTGGCTCGGCTTCAAGGGCTTTCTCAGAATTTCTCAGTTAGCACCCGAATTCGTGATGAAATGGTTCAACTGTGCATGCCGCTTAAGCACTGCAAGGAAGTAAGGCTTAAAACCTGTCCTTCAGTCCACGAATTTCAGCAAACACGTCTGCCGGATCGGCACCAGCCATCCCCAGCTTTGCGGCGAGATTGGCATTGGTCGCGCGCAAAAACGGATTGGTTTCCAATTCCTCTGACAAGAGGGAAGGTACTGTAAACGCTCCTTTTGCCCTCAGAGCGGCAACATGTTCTGCGCGTTTTAAAAGTGCGGGATTGTCACTATCCACGCTCATTGCGAAGCGAATATTCGCCTCTGTGTATTCGTGACCGGAACATATCAGCGTCTCAGATGGTAGGGACGCCAGCTTTTGTAATGACACCCACATTGTTCTTGCATCTCCTTCAAAGAGTCGCCCACAGCCCATCGTCATCAAGCTGTCTGCAGTGAACGCGGCGTTTGCTGCGGGCACGTAAAAAGCGATGTGCCCAATCGTATGCCCTGACACGTCCATCACCTGAACGTCATGGCCTGCAAAATTAAATATGTCCCCATCTGACACCGCGTCATCAAGTTTTGGCAAGCGGTGTGCATCTGCTTTGGCGCCCACGACCTTGGCGCTGGTCGAAGCGCGCAAGGCATCGACGCCCTGTATGTGATCGTCATGGTGATGGGTCACCCAGATCTCTGTTAGCGACCAGCCTTCGTCTGATAGTGCCCTTTCCAGCGGCTCAATTTCGGGCACATCAATGCATGCCGTCGCGCCGCTTTCCTCGTCATGTAAAAGGTAAGCATAATTGTCGTTCAGGCAGGCGATGGTGCGCAGGGTCAATGGCATTTTGTTTTCCGCGATCTGTGACTATCTTCAAACGGAACCTCGCGCAGCCAGAAGGGCGATGCAATGCATTTGGATGTGCTTGATCTCAGGCAGTTCTATTACCGGACCAGATTGGGCCGTGCGGCGCAGACTGCCATCCGAGCGCGTGTTCTGAAGCTTTGGCCGGACGCACAGGGACAAACCGTGGCCGGGTTTGGCTTTGCCGTGCCGCTTCTTCGTCCTTACCTTGCCACTGCGCGTCGCACGATTGGTCTGATGCCAGGACCGCAGGGCGTTATGCACTGGCCCGCAGGTCAGCCTAATGTCAGCGTGCTTTGTGAAGAAACGCTTTGGCCTGTCGAAACAGGCACTGTCGATCGGCTGATCTGCTTGCATGGGCTCGAGACCTCTGAACATCCGTCAGCAGTTTTGGAAGAGGCGCAACGGGTCCTCGGGCCCGGCGGACGGGCGCTTTTCATTGTTCCAAACCGGGCTGGGATGTGGGCGCGTCGCGACGGTACGCCTTTTGGATTTGGCAGACCCTACAGTCAGGGTCAGTTAGATGTGCAACTTAAACGTCATGCGTTTGTTCCCGAACGACACGCCACGGCCCTTTATATGCCGCCCTCCAGACACCCTTTTTGGCTCAAGTCGAGCGCGCTGTGCGAAAAGTGGGGCCATGCAGTGTCCCCGGTGATGTCTGGTGGTGTTTTGATGGTTGAGGCCTCAAAACAGGTCCATAAGCCGATCCGGCCGGGGCTGGCCGAGAAAGTTCGAAACCCGCTGCGAATCTTAGAAGGCAGTCCCGAAGCCAAACCCGTCTAAGCTTCAAAGTGTCGCGCCCTTGGCCAAACTGCGCCAAAGTGCCTGCAAAATAAGTTTACAAAGGCCTCTTTCAACGGCTCCAAGTGTGTTGCGAGGTCAAAACCCCTCTGCTACACCGCGCCGGAAGTTTACCGGGTGTCCCGTAAAGACGCCCTAGTTGCTTGTGGCGACCTCTCCGAGCTGCAGGCCAATTGTCGAAAGGGTGGACGTGTCAGAACCAGTTTCGATCTCCTCCGGTATTGCGCAACGTTATGCGACTGCCGTGTTCGAGCTTGCAAAGGACGGAAATTCTATTGCGGCATTGGAAAGTGATCTTGATGCACTTTCTTCTGTCGTTGCCGAAAGCGCGGAATTTCGCGACCTGATCACTTCGCCGGTCTATAGCCGCGAAGATCAAACCAAAGCGATTGGCGCCTTGTCTGAAAAGATGGGCCTCAGCACGCTGACCGGAAATACATTGCAATTGATGGGCACAAAGCGTCGCCTGTTTGCGGTTCCTCAACTGATCGGCGCTCTGCGCGCTTTGATTGCCGAGGACAAAGGTGAAGTGACTGCGGACGTAACCGCCGCGTCAAAACTCACTGCCGCACAAGAGAAAGCTCTCGCAGACGTGCTGGCCAAGTCGGTCGGTAAAGATGTGAAGATCAATATGTCCGTTGATGAAAAGCTCATCGGCGGTCTTGTCGTTAAAGTGGGCTCGCGCATGATCGACACGTCGATCCGCGCCAAGCTCAACTCACTCCAGAATTCTATGAAAGAGGTCGGATAATGGGACTCCAGGCAGCCGAAATCTCTGCAATCCTCAAGGAGCAGATCACCAACTTTGGCCAAGATGCCGAAGTTGCAGAAGTTGGCCGCGTGCTCAGCGTTGGTGACGGCATCGCGCGCGTGCACGGGCTGGACAACGTTCAGGCAGGTGAAATGGTCGAATTCCCCGGCGGTATCCGCGGGATGGCCCTGAACCTCGAAGCTGACAACGTAGGTGTTGTTATCTTCGGCTCCGACCGCGACATCAAAGAAGGCGATACCGTCAAGCGTACCAGTTCCATCGTGGACGTCCCTGCGGGCGAAGCGCTGTTGGGCCGTGTTGTTGACGGACTGGGCAACCCGGTAGACGGCAAAGGCGCGATTGAAGCGTCCGAGCGTCGTGTGGCCGACGTGAAAGCGCCCGGCATCATTCCACGTAAATCGGTGCACGAGCCGATGGCAACGGGCCTGAAGTCCGTGGACGCGATGATCCCAATCGGTCGTGGCCAGCGCGAACTGATCATTGGTGACCGTCAGACTGGTAAGACCGCTGTGGCGCTCGACACCATCCTTAACCAGAAATCCTACAACGACGCGGCAGGCGACGATGAGAGCAAGAAGCTCTACTGCATCTACGTTGCCGTGGGCCAGAAGCGCTCCACCGTGGCGCAGCTGGTGAAAAAGCTCGAAGAATCCGGTGCGATTGAGTACTCGATCGTTGTGGCGGCGACCGCCTCCGATCCGGCACCGATGCAGTTCCTGGCGCCCTACGCCGCAACCGCGATGGCCGAGTACTTCCGCGACAACGGCAAGCACGCGCTGATCATCTATGATGACCTGTCCAAGCAGGCTGTGTCCTATCGTCAGATGTCGCTGCTGCTGCGCCGCCCACCAGGCCGCGAAGCGTATCCCGGTGACGTTTTCTACCTTCACTCACGTTTGCTCGAGCGTTCGGCAAAGCTGAACGAAGACAATGGTGCTGGTTCGCTGACAGCGCTGCCGATCATCGAAACCCAGGGTGGTGACGTTTCGGCGTTTATTCCAACCAACGTTATTTCGATCACAGACGGTCAGATCTTCCTCGAAACAGAACTGTTCTATCAGGGCATCCGTCCTGCGGTGAACACCGGTCTGTCAGTGTCTCGTGTGGGATCTTCCGCACAAACCAACGCGATGAAGTCTGTCGCGGGTCCGGTGAAACTGGAACTGGCGCAGTACCGCGAAATGGCGGCATTCGCGCAGTTCGGTTCTGACCTTGATGCCGCGACCCAGCAGTTGCTGAACCGTGGCGCACGTCTCACTGAACTGATGAAGCAGCCTCAGTATTCGCCGCTCACCAACGCCGAGATCGTCTGCGTGATCTATGCCGGTACGCAAGGCTACCTCGATAAGATCGACGTGTCCGACGTGGGCCGTTTCGAGCAGGGTCTGTTGACGCATCTGCGCGGCAAGAACGCTGACCTCTTGGACTACCTGACCAAGGAAGATCCAAAGATCAAAGGCGAGGCCGAGGATAAGATCAAAGCGGCACTTGACGAATTTGCAGCCGATTTCGCCTAAGGGGTCTGGATCATGCCAAGCCTTAAGGACTTAAAAAACAGGATCTCGTCGGTCAAATCGACCCGCAAGATCACCAAGGCCATGCAGATGGTGGCCGCCGCAAAATTGCGGCGGGCGCAGGAAGCGGCCGAGGCTTCGCGCCCTTACACAGAACGGTTCAATGCCGTTCTGGGTGGTCTCGCAGCGGCCGCAGGTGGATCGGACAATGCACCGAAATTGCTGTCGGGCACCGGTAGCGATCAGGTGCACTTGCTGGTCGTAATGACTGCTGAGCGTGGACTTTGCGGTGGTTTCAACACCAACATTTCCAAACTTACCCGCACCAAAGCGGCCGAGTTGATGGCTGCCGGGAAGACAGTGAAGATCCTCACTGTCGGCAAGAAAGGGCGCGATGCGATTAAGCGCGATCTCGGCGATCACTTCGTGGGTCACGTAGACCTGACCGAAGTCAAGCGCGTGGGCTATGAGAACGCGCGGGATATCGCAGCCGACGTTTTGTCGCGATTTGATGCGGGAGAGTTTGATGTCGCTACGATCTTCTACTCGAAGTTCGTGAACGTCGTCAGCCAGATCCCAACCGCGCAGCAGATCATTCCGGCCAGCTTTGAGGATGAGGGCGCTGGCGAAGCCACGCTCTACGACTACGAGCCCAGCGAAGACGCCATTCTGGCCGACCTGCTGCCTCGCGGTGTGGCCACGCAAATCTTTGCCGCTTTGTTGGAAAATGCTGCCTCTGAACAGGGTGCCCGGATGTCCGCCATGGATAACGCGACCCGCAACGCAGGCGACATGATCGACAAGCTGACCATCGAGTTTAACCGCTCACGTCAAGCTGTGATCACCAACGAGCTGATTGAAATCATTTCGGGCGCAGAAGCGCTCTAAGAACCGGAGTTAACAACAATGGCAAACGTAAAAGGCAAAGTGACCCAGGTCATTGGCGCCGTTGTCGACGTTCAGTTCGACGACCACCTGCCCGCAATTCTCAACGCGCTCAACACCGAGAACGATGGCAAGACCCTCGTCCTGGAAGTTGCGCAGCACCTTGGTGAAAACACCGTCCGCACCATCGCGATGGACGCAACCGAAGGTCTCGTGCGCGGTCAGGAAGTCACTGACACAGGCGGCGCGATCATGGTTCCCGTCGGAACTGCAACGCTAGGCCGTATCCTGAACGTTACCGGGCAGCCGGTGGACGAAAAGGGCCCTGTAGAAGCGGACGAGTATCGCCCCATCCACGCAGAGGCGCCTGACTTTTCGGATCAGTCCACCGAGTCTGAAATCCTTGTGACCGGCATCAAAGTGGTCGATCTGCTGGCCCCTTACGCGAAGGGCGGTAAGATCGGCCTCTTCGGCGGCGCTGGCGTGGGCAAGACCGTTTTGATCATGGAGCTCATCAACAACATCGCGAAAGTGCACTCCGGTTTGTCGGTGTTCGCGGGTGTTGGCGAACGGACGCGTGAAGGCAATGACCTTTACCACGAGATGATCGAATCCGGCGTTCTGACGCCAGAAAAGCTGACCGATTCTAAAATCGCGCTCTGCTTTGGCCAGATGAACGAGCCTCCCGGAGCCCGTGCACGGATCGCTCTGACCGGTCTGACCATGGCGGAACAGTTCCGCGACGCAACCGGGACCGACGTTCTGTTCTTTGTCGACAACATCTTCCGCTTCACTCAGGCAGGTTCCGAGATGTCGGCGCTACTGGGCCGTATTCCTTCTGCTGTGGGATACCAGCCGACACTTGCGACCGACATGGGCGCTATGCAGGAGCGCATCACCTCTACTAAGAATGGCTCGATCACCTCGATCCAAGCCGTTTACGTGCCTGCGGACGACTTGACCGACCCCGCGCCTGCAACGACCTTTGCCCACCTTGACGCAACGACCGTTCTGTCACGCGCGATTTCGGAGCTGGGTATCTACCCGGCTGTGGACCCGCTCGACAGCTCGTCGCGTCTTATGGATCCTCAGATCGTTGGCGAGGAGCACTACGAAGTGGCCTCTGCCGTCCAACAGATCCTGCAGCGCTACAAGTCGCTTCAAGACATCATCGCCATCCTCGGGATGGACGAACTGTCGGAAGAAGACAAACTTACAGTGGCGCGTGCCCGGAAGATCCAGCGCTTCCTGTCGCAGCCCTTTGACGTGGCGAAGGTCTTCACCGGTTCTGACGGTGTTCAGGTTCCGCTGGAAGACACAATCGCGTCCTTTAAGGCCGTGGTGGCAGGCGAGTATGACCATCTGCCTGAAGGTGCCTTTTACATGGTGGGTGGCATCGACGAGGTCATCGCCAAAGCCGAGCGCATGGCCGCCGACGCAGCCTAAGGAGGGCGTATCTCATGGCAGATACGATGCAATTCGATCTGGTTTCGCCCGAACGGCGGCTTGCGTCATTGGAAGTGGCGCAGGTGCAGATCCCGGGTGCTGATGGCGACATGACCGCGATGCCCGATCACGCGCCAACGATCACGACACTACGTCCCGGCGTGCTGTCTGTGTCAGGGCCTGCTGGGTCCGAAGATTACGTGGTTACTGGCGGCTTTGCTGAAATTGGCGGTGGCAACACTACGGTTCTAGCAGAATGTGCCTATGCAAAAGCAGACATGACCCAGGACATTCTGGATCAGCTCATCGCGGAAGCGAAGAGCGCTCATGAAGCCGCCTCGGCGCAAGCTCTAGATGACGCTGCAAAGCTGGTGGCTGACATGGTCGCAATGGGCGAACAGATCGGGTTGTCAGCAAGTTAAACGCTGACAAACGACAAGGTTTAAACCCCGGCTTTCACAGCCGGGGTTTTTCTTTTATAAAACCAATATGTTGAGGGTAGTTATGGCTCAGAGAGCGTTTGGCTGGCATGAAAAAACTTCAAAATCACCGCATAGGTGTTGATCAAGGCGACGTTCTTCTTTTCTCGGATTTCGAAGATGGGGGCGATATGTGGGAAGGCTCAGGGGCGCGTCGCGCATCCAGAGAGGTCCGTTTCTCTGAACCTTATCGTTTACCACCCACTGTCCATGTTGGACTGTCTATGTGGGACATGGATCAGACTACAAATTCGCGTGCGGACGTGCGTGCCGAAGAGGTGTCTGAGCAGGGCTTCAACCTTGTATTTCGCACCTGGGGTGATACCCGCATTGCCCGTGCGCGAGCCGTCTGGCTTTCCATCGGCGAGGTCGCGCATAATGACGATTGGGATATCGGCTGACCGCTCTTAGACGGTGTACATGCCCTCGTAGATAGGCATCAGCGTTTCCTGATCAAACAGCGAACTAACCGACGTACCGTTCCACACATTCAGAATGGCTTGGGCAAATACGGGTGCCGTTGGTACGACTCTGATCTTTGGACAAGCGCTAACCGCCGGAGTGGCTGCAATCGAGTCGGTGATAACGAGCTGTTTCATGGAAGAGTTCGTGATGCGTTCAACCGCGGGACCGCTGAGGACGCCGTGGGTGATATAGGAATGTACTTCTTTCGCCTTGCCTTTCTCCACCAGAAGATCTGCGGCTTTGCAAAGCGTACCTGCCGTGTCGCAGATGTCATCTACGATCAGACAGGTCTGACCTTCGACATCACCGATAACAGTCATCTCGGCGATCTCGCCGGGTTTCGATCGCCGCTTATCAACAATCGCGAGACCAGCCCCGATCCGTTGCGCTAAATCGCGGGCCCGTGCCACGCCACCAACGTCTGGGCTGACGACGGTAACCTTGTCCATATTCCCCTTGAAATTATGCATGACATCCAAAGCGAAAACGGGAGAAGCATAGAGATTGTCGACGGGTATATCGAAGAAACCTTGGATCTGTGCGGCGTGCAAATCCATTGTCAGAATACGTTCAATGCCGGCTTCGACCATCATGTTGGCAACGAGCTTTGCAGTGATCGGTGTGCGCGCCTTGGTGCGACGATCCTGACGGGCGTAGCCAAAATAGGGAATAATTGCTGTTATTCTGGCTGCGGAAGATCGACGCAGGGCGTCAGATATAATCAATAATTCCATTAGGTTATCATTTGCCGGATTTGATGTCGGCTGAATGATGAACATGTCTTCTCCGCGCACGTTCTCGAACACCTCGACGAAGATCTCACCGTCGTTAAAACGTTCGACCCGTGCATCGACTAAGCCCACCTGCATTCCGCGATGCATAGACATGCGTCTCGCTATGGCTTTTGCGATCGGAAGGTTAGCGTTGCCGGAAATCAACTTCGGTTCGATTTGAGCGGGCATATGAGGCAAAGTCCTATTTGTCCTGTTACAGTACGCCCTCAAGCAGAATGAAAGGCCTTAGCACCGTTGACACCGCTTAACACCGGCATACGGTCTTGCCTAGACGATCGACTGCATTGCTGTGGTCAAACTGGGCAGGAGGGCCACAGGTGCCGAAATTAGACTACTTTTTCTCGACGATTTCGCCGTTTACGTATCTGGCTGGCACCCGCCTGACCGAGATCGCTGAGAAGCACAATTTGGAAGTTGTTTACAAGCCTCTCGACATCATGAGCTTGTTTGCACGTACTGGAGGTCTGCCACCGAAAGAGCGCCACCCGAATCGCCAAGCTTACCGCCTTCAGGACCTAGCGCGCTCTGCGAGGAAAGTTGGGTTGCCCTTGAACGTCAGCCCCATGTTTTGGCCTACCAATCCAGCACCAGCGTCTTACGCGCTCATCGCCGCTCAAAATGCCAAGAATAATGGAAACGCCACCGGCAGCCTTGATGTGCTGATGCACGGGCTCGGTCGACGTTGTTGGGCAGAGGAAAAGAATATCGCCGAAAGCGATGTGATCGCTGAAGCGCTCGTTGAGTCTGGGTTTGATGCAGCGCTGGCCGATAGCGGAATGCTCGCAGGTGCCGAAACCTACGCGGCAAATCTTGAAGATGCCGTCTCCCGGGGTGTCTTTGGCGCACCTTTTTACATTACCGAAGACGATCAACGCTTCTGGGGTCAGGACAAGCTCGCCGATCTCGATTTGTACCTTGAGGGCAAGCTCTGATGCCAAACGCGCGTCTGGGTGGCATTGAATGCCATTGGATGGAAGACGGAGAGGGAGACCAGACTTTTCTGCTTCACCCTGCTTTGGCGCGTTCTTCGATCTGGACAGGGTTGTCTCGTCGTCTTGCTGGACGACGGCTTATCATGCCCGACTTGCCTGGCCATGGCCAAAGCGGTGATCCGGATTACGGTCAGGATGTGCCGGATCAGTGCGTTGAAATGCTCCATGCGCTTTGGCAGCACTTGGGCAGCCGGAATATAGAGATCGTCGCACACAGCTTTTCTGGAGCACTGGCGCTTCGCCTGGCGCAGGCGGGAATACCTGTCAGTCGATTGACCCTGATTGAACCTGTGCTTTTCGCCGCAGCAGCCAAGCCCATGTTTGATACCTATGTTCAATCTGCCCGCAGCTATAACCTACCCCTAGCCGAAGAGGCATGGGATTCTGCCGCGCGCGCCTTTCTTGCGGAATGGGGGGATGGAACCCCGTGGCACCGGATACCATCACCTCAACGCGCGTATATGATCGCGCGGATGCGGTTTGTGGCTTCGACAGAAGATGGCCTGATGAAAGACACGGCCGGGATTTTGGCAAAAGGGGCCTTGGAAGGCATCAAGGTCCCGACTCTGCTGATCGAAGGCAGCGAGTCGCCGCGCATAATTTCCGCGATTCAGGATACGCTTGTTGGGCGCCTCCCGAACGCACAGCGCACGATAATTATGGGCGCCGGACACATGCTTCCGCTGACCCATTCCAAATCACTGGCGCTCGAGGTATCTAGCCTTTCAGCGCTGTAATAAAGCTTTCGACGTCATCGTCGGTTGTTGCCCAGTTGGTGACCAATCTTGCAAGAAACCGATCATGCTCGATTTCAGATGAACTGAACTGCGCATCGGTCTTGCGCAGACGTTCTTCGGCCTGGCGATCCCATTCGACATACATCAAGCTTGCGTCTGCAGGGTCTGCAAGACGCGCACCTGCATCCGGCAAGGCCTTCGCAAGTTTCTGACCTGTGCGGTTTGCTTCGCTGGCCATCTCCAACCACAGATCATCGGTCAGATAGGCAAGCATCTGCGCCGACAGATATCGGAGCTTTGAAAAGAGATGTGCCGCACGCTTACGGCGCAGCTCGAATTCAAATGACTTGTCAGGATCGAACAGAATCGCAGCTTCCACGGCCATCAAGCCGTTCTTCGTGCCGCCGAAACTTACAGCATCCACACCAGCTTTCCAGGACATCTCAGCAGGCGTGCAGCCAAGTGCAGCCACCGCATTGGCAAACCTCGCTCCATCCAGATGCACTGGCATGTTATGGGACTTTGCCACATCACAAATCGCTCCGATTTCGTCGAGTGTGTAGACGCCACCTCTTTCGGTAACTTGCGTAATCGACACCGGGCCGCGCTGCGGGCAATGCACGTCACCTTGTGCAACAGACCTAGTTCTTTCGTGTAGGTCTGTGGCGGTTATTTTGCCACCTGAACTCGGGACCAGCACGAGCTTTGCCCCGCCGGCGAAAAATTCGGGCGCGTTGCACTCATCTACGTGGACGTGGGCGACATCACTGCACAAAATCGCATCCCATGGTTTTGCCAGCGTCGCAAGAAGCAGTGCGTTTGCAGCGGTTCCGGTGGGAACAAAATGGACCATCGCATCGGGAGCTTCAAAAACCTCACGTACTTTTGTGACAGCTTCAGCTGTTAGATCATCATTGCCGTAAGGGCTGGCATATCCAGTATTCGCAGCTGCCAGGGCCTCCATAACTTTTGGATGCACAGGCCCGGTGTTGTCGGATGCAAAAAACATCACTCCTCCTCCAGCAAATATTCCTCAAGGTCGTCTTCGTCGATTTCAAACTCTGGGATGGCCCAGCCCTGAACAGATGCACCAGCGTGGTGAACGCTCTTTGGATCTCCAGATACCAGAGGATGCCAGTCCTTCAGTGGCTTTCCCTCGTAAAGCAATCTGTAAGCACACGTCTCGGGCATCCAGTATGCGATGTCTTTCAGGGTTGAAGGGGTCAGCACGACACAGTCTGGAACGAAGGTTTTGCGCTGTTCATACTGACCACATTGGCAGGTTTCAGTGTCCAGCAACCTGCAGGATACGCGCGTAAACGCGATTTCTTGCGTGTCGTCATCTTCCAGTTTCAACAAGCAGCATTTCCCGCATCCGTCGCATAGGCCTTCCCATTCAGCCTGGGACAACTGGTTGAGAGGGATGCGCTCCCAATAACGTTCGCGAAGCGCATGTTTGCGGCTTCGCGCGCTCATTCAGACGCCAGAATGGTACGCGCTTGATCGCAGTCTGTGTTCATCTGATCGATCAGTGCGTCGAGCGAATTAAACTTCTCTTCACCGCGCAGGTATTCGACTAGGGCCACAGATAGCGTCGCGCCATAGAGGTCGCCTTTGAAATCAAACAAGAAAGTTTCAATATTCGCTTTGTTTTCGCCAAACATCGGGCGCACGCCAAGGCTGGCAGCTCCCTGATAACTGCCAGCATGTGGGCCATCCAGCACGTCCACCAGCACCGCATACACACCAAACTTCGGTGGATGGAGGCCATCGATTGACATATTGGCGGTTGGATAGCCCAGGTCCCGCCCGCGTTGTTCGCCGTGAATGACGGCCCCATCGATCCTGTGCCAGTGACCTAGCATTTTGGCCGCATCCCGAGGGCGACCTTCGCTCAAAGCAGTTCGAATGGCGGTCGAAGAAACGCGGGTTCCTCGATCTTCCAATAGCGGTGCAATGGTCACACCAAACCCAAATTCTTCGCCATGCTTTACCAGCATTTGTGCAGTTCCGCTGCGCCCTTTGCCGAAACAAAAATTGCCCCCGACGACGACATGGGTCAGCCCCAATTGTCCTGCAATCACTTCTCGAGAAAACTCTTCCGCGCTTAATCCGGCAAGGCCTGCGTTAAAGGCAATGTCATAGAGAATATCGATCCCGACTTTTGCGAGCCTGTTGGTTCGCGTTTCAGAGGACATCAACCGAAACGGCGCCGTATCTGGCGCAAAATACTCTCGCGGGTGCGGGGAAAAGGTCAATAGGCCAAGCGGGGCGCCATTTGCGTTTTTCCGAGCAATATCAATGACCGCCTGATGTCCGAGATGAACACCATCAAAGTTACCAATGGCAACGCTTGCGCCTCGGTCGGCGGGGTCAACGAAGGTTCTGTCACGCACAATTCGCATGCTATGCGGCGTAGCCCCAGTGGGGCGCAGGTGCAAGGGTCAGTCGAATTTACGGCTTGGTGCGAGGACTGTTGCATCGCCTTTCAGCACGGGCTTGTCGTCAATGGTGCAAACCGTATCGAGTTTAACGCGCCGCTTGGAATGGTCGATGTCCAGAACCGTAACGCGTGCCTCAACCAGATCGCCGGGCCGCACTGGCGCAAGAAACTTCAGGTTCTGCCCAATATATACCGTTCCATGGCCCGGCAGCTGCTCACCAATAACGGCCGAGATCAGGCTTGCGGTCAGCATGCCATGCGCAATTCTACCGTGGAACATGGTGTCACGCGCATACTCTTCATCAAGATGTACAGGGTTCCGATCGGTCGAAACCTCTGCAAACATTTCGATATCGCGATCGGTAACGATCTTCGACAGCGTACGGCTGAGCCCGATATGCAGGTCTTCGATGCAAATCGTTCCGCGCAGATCGTTCAGAGCTTCATTGTCCAACATGAGAGCCTCCGGGTAGGTGCGTCTCCCCCGTACCAAAAAAATCAGTATTTCTGCAACTGCAAAAGAAACATTGCGACAATTTTTATTCGAATTTTGAAATTATGTTACCTTAGCGTAGTCGGCCGATCGAAAATGTCGGTGTTACAAGCTGCCCCGCAAGAAATGCGTCCAGTTTTTTGAGATCCGGCTGTTCAATGGTGCCCGTTTCAGAAGCTGCCAGCCCGCCGGTGATAAAGAGCGAGTCGATGTCTTCGCCAAGCGCCCCTTGAATATCGGTTGCGATACCATCTCCGATCGCGAGTGTTCGTGACGGGTCGGCAGGCTTCCCGACTTCTGCCAAGCGCCGCCGCGCAAGATCATAGACAGGCGGGTGAGGCTTCCCGAAATAGAGGCTCTCACCGCCCATCTCGCTATAAAGCGCAGCCAATGCGCCAGCACACCATTCCCGGCGCTCGCCACGGTCCACCACGATGTCGGGATTGGCGCAGAGCAGTTTCAGCCCCATCTGCTTGGCCATCAGGAACTGCGGGCGCATCTCGTTGGGATCAGCGGTGCGGTCGAAGGGACCTGTGCAAATAATCCCTTCGGCATCTTTCAAAGGAACACGCGTGATTTCCGGAGCGTTCTCCATCAAAGCCATCCGCTCGAAGAAAGGCTCATCGCCGGGTTCCCCGATGAACCAGATTTTTTGACCGACGGCACCGGAATACATGGCGACACGAGCAGAATCCCCGGAGGTTGCAATCGTATCCCAGCAATCTTCTGGCAGTCCCATTGCGTTCAGGTGTTTTTCAACTTCCTGTCGTGAACGAGGGGCGTTGGTTAGCAGGCAAACTGCGCCGCCCCGTGCCCGAAAGCTTTGCAAGGCTGCGACGGCGCTGGGAAAGGGGGCCACCCCGTTGTGCAGGCAACCCCAGAGGTCCACGAGCAATGCGTCGTAATTTGCGTCAATCTGATCTAGGCGTTCTATGATCTGCATCGCGAAACTCTCCGATAAAACCTGAAACGCCCGACCTGGGGCCGGGCGTTTTGAAATCTAGTGCATGTGAAGGATCAGACCTTCAAGTTTGGAATGATCTGCTTCTTGCGGCTCATAACGCCCGGCAGCACGACGGTGTCCCCCTCCGCGCTCGCGCCGAAACTTTTCTGGGCCACGCTCTTCACGAGTTCGTTGGGGACCAGCAGCGTGGCTTCTTCCTTGATGATGTCGACCACGAACAAAAGCACCTGATCAACGCCGTCTTCCTTTGCAACATCGACCATCGACGCCATCAGGCTGTCTTTGCGGTCGAGCGGGATCGACGGAGCCGTGGTTTCCAGAACCGAGACACGGAACTTTGTGCCGTCGACTTCATACTCCTTGCTGTCCATGCGGATCAATTCAGCGTCTGAGAAGGCGGACACGTCAGACTTTGCCGCAAACATCTCTGCTGCGTAATCTGCGATCGACAGGCCCAGCTCTGCAGCCAGCGTTTCGGCCAGCGCCTTGTCGGCGTCAGTCGTCGTGGGCGAGCGGAACTCAAGCGTATCGGACAGGATGCAGGTCAACATCGTGGCTTTGATCCAGTCCGGAGCATTGGCCATATCGGCCCCGATCAGATCGTGCATGATCGTGGCCGTGCAGGCTACTGGCCGCATTGTGATGTCGATCGGGCCTTTGGTTTCCAGCCCGCCAACAAGTTTGTGGTGATCAATAATGGCGCGGATGTCTGCGGAATTGATCGAAGCAGGCAGTTCTGCGGGATTGTTCGTGTCGACAATCACCACAGGCGCATCTGTTGCGACGTCTTCGATTATCGTGGGTTTTGGCAGGTCCCACTTTTCCAGCATGAAGGCGGCCTCGGTATTGGGCTCCCCCAACAGCACAGCTTCGGCGGCTTCTTTTTTCACTTCGTTCAGATACCAGGCCCAAATAATGGGCGAACCGGTCGAGTCGGTATCTGGGGCCTTGTGGCCAAAAACGAGCGTGGTCATCGGGACGGTCCTCTACGCATTTGTATTCGCCTGCGGCTTAGCCGGGGCCGCGGTCACCCGCAAGCGGCAGGGCGTCGCGGGTTTTGACCTGCAGGCGCAAGGCGCGGTCCGATCAGGCCGTGCGTTTTTGCCGACTGACCGACTGCGCCTTGCGCAGTGCCCGGGTCAGGACCCATTCGGCCAATGCTTTCAAATCGATCCCGGTGCGGAATTCGAAAGCTTCAAAATGGAATCGGCGCGCGGTGACACCATATGTTCGAAGTCCTAAGCGCAAACCCTCACGCAGTACTGCAGGTCCACAATACGCAACCGTTGCTTCGGCCAAAACGTCTTCCCCAACCAATTCTGCCAACCCGTCAGCGGTCAGGCGGGGGGCTTGCGAGCTGTCAACTACGTGCAGCTGAAGACTTGGATTTGCTGTAACCAAAGCTTCTATGCGTTCCAGATGCGCCGCCTGGTTCTGTGTACAAAAGCAGTAGACCAGATGACATGCCGCGTCCTCTTTGGGCAGGGCTTCGGCCCAGGCCAGAAATGGTGTGATCCCCAAGCATTTTCATGGTAAAGGTGATGTACCCACCATCCCGCTTCCCGGTAAAGATCAAGCTGACAAACATCACAAAGGTGACAACCGCTTCGGCAAGATTGCTCTCTGCCAGCCTGTTGATCTGTGTTGGCAGGAAGATGTCTTAGGTGATGTCCATAAGAAAGCAGGCAAAACACACCGCCTGAACCGAGAACAGAGCCCATAGTATCGTTCGTTTTGACATTGGCGATTTCCTTGGCTGGCGGGAAACTGGCCTTCTCACGGGAAGGCCGGCCCTGGTTCAGCGGACGTGCTTACGCGTCGTCTTTGTCGTCGTCTTCGAACTCACCTTCTACGACCATGCCAGTTTCCGCATTGGGTTCAATTTCAAGCTCCTAGCGTACATCAAGACCTCAATCAAAATCTCACCTGCATCGTGCGCGGGCTCTACGATCAAGTAGCCTTGGGCGGTCAGGGTCGCACATACCTATTGATCTTAGATTCCGACCGTGTCGCCAACCGAGATGGCTGCAAAGAGGAGTTAGGGGGGCACGATGCCTGTAAATGCCAGATTTGCGGTGGTCAGTTTGTATCGATTTTTCATTGGTACAGTCCCTTCAGATTAGATCATCCGCCTGCTGCGGTGCTTCTCCAGAAAGGCGCACTTCTGACTATTCTGAATTGGACTTTCGGTTGGTTTCGCCGGGCATAAGCCGAAGGTTTTCGAATAAATCCGCATAAATCGCCCCTTTTTGGCAGTTCGTCGCCAGAAGGCCCAAGCGGAAGTCAGAAAAATTCAACAATCTTTTTTAATGCCGAAGTGTTGACTCGGGCGGCACCGCTCCTTACGTCCCCCGACAGTTAGCACCCGCCCTAGGTGAGTGCTAACATCTCGGAGCAACATAACAGTCAAGGAGCCGACAACATGGCACTGACCCCGCTTCACGACCGTGTTCTGGTCGAACGTGTGGAAAGCGAAGAAAAGACCGCTGGCGGTCTTATCATCCCCGATAGCGCAAAAGAAAAGCCTGCAGAGGGCATCGTCGTTGCCGCTGGCGCTGGCGCGAAAGACGACGACGGCGATCGCATCGCGATGGACGTCAAGGCAGGCGACAAAGTCCTGTTCGGCAAATGGTCCGGCACCGAAGTGACCGTCGACGGCAAAGAGCTGCTGATCATGAAGGAAAGCGACATCCTCGGGATCATCTCCTAAGGCGTTTCGCGACCCTCACACCTTTTTACTAATTCTCAAGGAGCAAGCAGATGGCAAAGGACGTCAAATTCGACACCGCCGCTCGCGACAAGATGCTTTCTGGCGTTAACATTTTGGCCGACGCAGTCAAAGTGACCCTGGGCCCAAAAGGCCGTAATGTCGTTCTCGACAAATCTTTCGGCGCGCCACGGATCACCAAAGACGGTGTTTCTGTCGCCAAAGAAATCGAACTGGAAGACAAGTTCGAAAACATGGGCGCACAAATGGTCAAAGAAGTGGCCTCGCGTACCAATGACGAAGCCGGTGACGGCACCACCACTGCAACCGTACTTGCGCAAGCCATCGTCAAAGAAGGCATGAAGTCGGTCGCAGCGGGCATGAACCCAATGGACCTCAAGCGCGGCATCGACCTCGCGACCGCAAAAGTGGTCGAGTCGATCCAGGCGGCAGCACGCCCTGTCAATGACAGCGCAGAAGTTGCTCAGGTCGGCACCATCTCTGCAAACGGCGAAGCCGAAATTGGTCAGCAAATCGCAGACGCGATGCAGAAAGTTGGCAATGAAGGCGTGATCACTGTTGAAGAGAACAAAGGCCTCGAGACCGAGACCGATGTTGTTGAAGGCATGCAGTTCGATCGTGGCTACCTAAGCCCGTACTTCGTGACCAATGCTGACAAGATGATCACTGAGCTCGAAGACGCCGTTGTTTTGCTGCATGAGAAGAAGCTCTCGTCGCTCCAGCCAATGGTTCCTCTGCTCGAGTCGGTTATTCAGTCCCAGAAGCCTCTCGTCATCATTGCTGAGGACGTTGAAGGTGAAGCACTGGCGACCCTCGTGGTCAACAAGCTGCGCGGCGGTCTGAAGATTGCAGCGGTCAAGGCACCAGGCTTCGGCGATCGCCGCAAAGCCATGCTGCAGGACATCGCGATCCTGACCGGTGGTCAGGTCATCTCAGAAGACCTCGGCATGAAGCTGGAAAATGTCACCATGGACATGCTTGGCTCGTCCAAGAAAATCCAGATCACCAAGGACGAGACTACCATCGTCGATGGTGCAGGTGAAAAGGCCGAGATCGAAGCACGCGTGGCTCAGATCCGTCAGCAAATCGAAGAAACCACCTCCGACTACGACCGCGAAAAACTGCAAGAGCGTCTGGCGAAGCTCGCCGGCGGTGTGGCCGTGATCCGCGTTGGCGGCATGACCGAAGTTGAAGTGAAAGAGCGCAAAGACCGTGTCGACGATGCTCTGAACGCAACCCGCGCAGCCGTACAGGAAGGCATCGTCGTTGGTGGCGGTGTGGCTCTGGTTCAGGGTGCAAAGCAGCTTGAAGGTCTGACCGGTGCAAACAACGATCAGAACGTTGGTATCACCATCGTTCGCAAGGCGCTCGAAGCGCCTCTGCGTCAGATCGCTGAAAACTCCGGTGTCGACGGTTCTGTCGTTGCAGGCAAAATCCGCGAAAGCGAAGATGCCGCCTTTGGCTTCAACGCTCAGACCGAAGAGTATGGCGACATGTTTGCCTTCGGTGTCATCGACCCGGCCAAGGTTGTGCGCACAGCTCTTCAGGATGCAGCCTCTATCGCTGGCCTGCTGATCACGACCGAAGCAATGGTTGCTGACAAGCCAGCCAAAGACGGCGGCGGTGCACCTGGCGGCATGCCCGACATGGGCGGCATGGGCGGCATGATGTAAGACCGTTCGCAAAAGCGAACGGGCAACACAACAGCCTGACAAAAACACGAAGGGCCGCAATATTGCGGCCCTTTTCGTTTGTTTGCGACGTTTCAAAAGATAGATACAAATTCACATAGACCTTGTGCAAGAACACGCTCTCGCCAATTGGAACCCTTCAGCGTAAAGCGATAGCCATGCCAATTATACCGCTCAATGACGCTCACAATCTGCCACGATGGCGGCAGCCTGTGACGCTCCTTTTTCTTATGGCCATAGCGATGCCGCTGGCTTTCGCAACCTGGAACGCGCTGCTAAACAATTTCGTCATCGAAGCCGCAGGCTTTGACGGCGTTGATATCGGTTGGCTCCACACTGTTCGCGAGATCCCGGGCTTTTTGGCCATCGGCGTGATTTACATTATCATTTTCATGCGCGAACAGACGCTGGGTCTTCTCTCGCTGATCTTTCTCGGCGTCGGCACGGCGTTAACGGGTTATTTCCCAACCCTGACGGGTTTGTTGATCATGACCATGATCAGTTCCATCGGGTTTCACTATTATGAGACCGTCAACCAATCTTTGCAGCTGCAATGGCTGTCCAAAGAGCGCGCTCCGCAGATGTTGGGCTGGCTGGTCGCCGCTGGATCGGCGGCCTCACTGGTGGCGTATGGCGCGCTTGTGCTGACCTGGCAACTCTACGACCTCAGCTACAACTTCGTCTACGTGACCGCCGGAGGTCTCTGCACGCTGATCGCGATCTTCTGCTGGAATGCCTATCCCCAATTCGAGACCCCCAATCCGCAAATCAAGAAGATGGTACTGCGCAGGCGTTACTGGCTCTATTATGCACTGCAATTCATGTCCGGCGCCCGCCGTCAGGTTTTCGTGGTCTTCGCCGCTTTCATGATGGTCGAGCTCTTCGGTTTCGAGGTCCACGAGATCACGCTGCTGTTTCTCGTGAATTATGTCATCACCATCGTCGTCGCCCCCATGATAGGCCGCTGGATCGGGATTTTTGGCGAACGCAACATGCTGGTCATAGAATATATCGGGCTGACGCTGATTTTCCTTGCCTATGGTGGAATTTACTATTTCGGCTGGGGCGCGGTGATCGGAGCGTTTCTCTACGTGATGAACCACGTCTTCTTCTCCATGGCGTTTGCGATCAAAACCTACTTCCAGAAAATTGCTGATCCGGCAGACATCGCGCCCACCGCAGCAGTTGCCTTCACGATCAACCATATCGCTGCGGTCTTCCTGCCTGCGGGGCTTGGGTATTTGTGGATCGTATCGCCGGGTGGGGTGTATTGGCTGGCTGCGGCGATGGCGCTTGGTTCGCTCCTACTCTCGTTCATGATCCCGCGTGATCCATGTCCCGGACACGAAACCGTTTTTGCGCGCGTGATACCTGCCCCTGCAGAGTAGAAGATACAGGCCTAACGTCCTATCTACTGAACAACACCCCTAGCAGGAGGCTCGAAGATGTTGTTCATGAACCGCAAGAAGCTTGAAATGGTCAGCGCAGACAATGCCCTGACTGGTCGTGCCCATCCCATCCCCACAGCTGAGACGCATTTTGTCTACGGTCGGGCTCTAACCGCGGACGTGCCTAAAGGTATGGAGGAGGCAATGTTCGGTATGGGGTGCTTTTGGGGTGTGGAGCGCATGTTCTGGAAGCTTGATGGCGTGCACTCCACCATGGTGGGTTACGCCGCTGGACACACTCCAAACCCAACCTACCAGGAAGTCTGCACTGGCCAGACTGGCCATAACGAAGTTGTGCGCGTGGTCTTTGACCCCTCGATTGTCAGCTTTGATGATCTGCTCAAAGTGTTCTGGGAAGGCCATGACCCAACCCAGGGTATGCGACAGGGCAATGATATGGGCACGCAGTACCGGTCTGGCATCTACACCTATTCCGAGGCGCAGAAAGAGGCTGCGCAATCCTCCAAATCCATGTTTGCCACGCAGCTTGGCAACGCGGGCTTCGGTGCGATCACAACAGAAATTATTGACGCCCCGATGTTCTATTTTGCTGAGGATTATCACCAGCAATACCTCGCGAAAAACCCCAACGGATATTGTGGTATCGGAGGCACAGGCGTGACCTGTCCCATTGGCACAGGTATCAGCGCCTGATCTGGAAAAGCAGGGGCGCTTGCAGGAAGCCGCTCCCGCTATCTGCGAATGGCCGTTTACCTCCCGCGTCTCTGGGGATAAGCGCTGGCAACCTCAAAACGGAGCGCCTCATGCCCACTTTTACGGCCCTGACAACCTTGCCCGGAAAACCCGCCGCCGAAGCGCTGGGCGAAGCTTTGGAAACCATCACACCAGAACCAACCGGCGTAGGCGTGTTCGAGATCGAAGACGGAAGTGGTTTGTGGGAGGTTGGTGCCTATTTCGTCGAGCCCCCGGATGAGATTGCACTGGCCCTGCTTGCAGCGGCCTACAACGCCAAACCCTTTGCCGTCTCGGAGCTTCCTGAGACGGACTGGGTCGCCCATGTCAAACGCGAGCTTTCCCCGGTCGAGGCGGGTCGCTTTTTTGTATACGGGTCCCACGATGCCGATAAACTTCCAGAAGGCTGGGTCGGTCTTCTGATCGAAGCCGCCATGGCCTTTGGCACAGGCCATCACGGCACTACGCTTGGCTGCCTGCTGGCGCTTGAAGACATCGCAGATGGCGCCCAAAAGGCGCGCATTGCCGATGTCGGCTGTGGTACAGCCGTTCTTGCGATGGGGGCGGCCCATGTCTGGCCAGAGGCCACTGTGGTTGCATCAGACATCGATCCTGTGGCGGTTGATGTCGCTGAGGCCAATCTGGCTGTAAATGATATGTCAGGCAAAGTGCTTTGCGTTGAGGCCGCGGGAATGAACCATCCTGATCTTGCAAGGCACGCCCCCTATGACCTGATCTTTGCCAATATCCTAAAGGGGCCACTGATCGAGCTTGCGCCAGATCTTGCAGGCGGATTGGCTGAAGGGGGTCACTTGGTTCTCTCGGGTCTTTTGATTCCGCAGGCCGAGGATGTGATTGCGGCTTACGCTGCTGAAGGGCTCACCCTGCAAAAAAAGCGTGAAATTGGTGAGTGGGCCGCACTGACATTAACGCGCTAGCTCTGCGCCAATAAATCGCCAGATTCCAAAGGTATCGCCGCGGATTAACTAAGGCGCGCAGGTGATTTATGTCGTGGAATCCCCAAGACGAGAATACGTTCCGTGACCGGATTGTGCGTATCGAGCGCAAAGAAAGAGGTGGATTGTTCCGCCGGCGTCGGAAACGGCGCGACCGAACGCATAAGTCTGCCGGTATCATCACGCGGCTGCCGCTCAACACCGTCCTTGTGATAGGGTGTCTGCTGATTGCGATGAAATGCATGGTTCTGGCTGGCACGTCAGAAGGTGTGTACCGGTCGGCTGCTCTGGAACTTCGTCAAGAAGGTACCATGGGGATCGTACTGTCCATCATATTCGGTCCGGATCCAATCAGTACCGAACTGTCCCGGCATCTGCGTTTCTGACGATCCAAAGCGGGCAAAATAAAAGGGTCGCATCGTATGATGCGACCCTGTTTTCGAAACACCATATCGGCGGATTTGCTAACGCCGGTAGGTGCCTTGTGCGATGTCTTCGATGTCGCCGCGAACCAATCCCAGATCTTCCAGTTCATGATCGGACAGGGCGGAGAGGGAATTGCGGGTTACGCGCGCGTCGTTCCATGCGATCGCTGCGCCAAGCACTGCAGAGAAACCAGTCAGGAGACGGCCAATGAAACCTTGGGTTTCGGTGAGAGAACGGTTGTATTCAAAAACGGCCATGACTGAGTTCCTTTATTGCAGAGGCGTTTCGGTTGTTCGATACCGAGCACTTAGAGCCACTGAATTTGGCGGACAACAGATATTTTTTGCATGTCCCAACTGCAATTTTTGCATAGCTCTTTGCGCTGTTAATGCCTTGTGTTGTAGTAAAAAAATGCGCCTCTACTTTTGTCGCTTTACTGTGTTCCTATGTCGTTTTGCTGCGCTCTCGATGATCCGAAACTCCAAATCTTCGATGCGTGTTCGAGGCCCCGACTTCTAAGCAAATACGAACAGGGATTGGCAGATGTTCATGCTTCGTGCTACCTGTTGCGAAAAGAGCATAATTGAGGGGCAGAATGCGGATCATAGGAATAGATCCAGGGCTGCGCGTGATGGGTTGGGGTGTGATCGATATGGTCGGAAGCCGCCTGCATCACGTGGAGAACGGTCAATGTCGGTCAAAGGGCGACTCACTTGCTGACCGTTTGCTCAGTCTACACCAGCAACTCTCGGACGTGATGGCACGCCTCTCGCCAACGGCTGCGGCGGTCGAACAAACCTTTGTCAACCGGGACGGCGCCGCGACCCTAAAACTCGGACAGGCCCGAGGTATCGCTTTGTTGGTGCCTGCCGCAGCTGGGTTGGTCGTTGGGGAATACGCGCCCAACCACGTGAAAAAATCTGTCGTTGGTGTTGGCCACGCCGATAAATCCCAAGTCCAGCATATGGTCAAAATCCAACTTGCGGGTGCGACGCCTGTTGGCGCAGATGCCGCTGATGCGCTCGCTATTGCCATCTGCCACGCGCATCATCTTCAGACTGGCGCAAAATGGGCATCGGCCAAGGGGGCCGCATGATTGGCAAACTTTCAGGTGTTGTAGACTACCGTGCAAAGGATCACGTTCTGATTGATGTGCGGGGCGTTGGATATATCGTCTATTGTTCTGAGCGCACGCTGATGGCGCTGCCGGGCAATGGTGAGCCTGTCGCACTCTACACTGAATTGCTCGTTCGCGAGGACAACCTTCAGCTCTTTGGCTTCCAGACCCTTCTGGAACGGGAATGGCATCGCCTCCTAATCTCGGTTCAGGGAATCGGAGCTAAGGCATCGCTGTCTATACTTTCAGCGCTTGGCGCCGAAGGCATCGGCCGCGCGATAGCCCTTGGGGATTGGAACGCGGTGAAAGCCGCACAAGGGGTTGGTCCGAAAATTGCCCAAAGGGTCGTGAATGAACTGAAAGACAAAGCCCCTGAAGTCATGGCGATTGGCGGGACATTGTCGCATTCATTGGCGACAATGCCTGCAACAGAGGATGTGGTTATTGAGCCCGCCGCGTCTATATCCACGCCGGCTACGCAAACTGGGGCAGGGGATCTGGCCGGGGCGCTTTCCGCGCTTGTCAATCTTGGGTATGGGCAGGGTGAGGCAGCCGCTGCGGTCGCACAGGCCGCCCAAGACGGGATCGATGGCGAAGCCGATCTTATCCGGGCCGCGCTCAAAGCGCTGGCACCGAAAGGTTAGCGCATGACCGAGACCGACCCCACACTGCGCGGCGCCCCTATGCCGGAAGACGCGTCCGAAGATCGGGCCCTTCGCCCGCAATCCCTCACAGAATTCATCGGCCAGGCAGAGGCCCGCGCCAACCTACGTGTCTTCGTCGAAAGCGCGCGCAAGCGGCAGGCCGCTATGGACCATGTTTTATTTTATGGCCCTCCTGGTCTGGGGAAAACGACGCTTGCCCAAATTATGGCGCGCGAATTGGGCGTGAATTTCCGCATGACCTCCGGCCCGGTACTTGCTAAGGCAGGCGATTTGGCGGCGCTCCTGACCAATCTCGAACCGCGAGATGTTCTTTTCATCGATGAAATTCATCGTCTGAACCCCGTCGTGGAAGAGGTGCTTTATCCGGCGCTGGAAGATTTTGAGTTGGACCTTGTGATCGGTGAAGGTCCTGCCGCTCGTTCTGTCCGAATTGAGCTTGCGCCCTTTACACTGGTTGGTGCGACGACACGTTTGGGCCTTTTGACAACCCCCTTACGTGACCGTTTCGGCATTCCGGTACGGCTGCAATTTTATAATATCTCTGAACTTGAAGACATCGTGGCCCGGGGTGCAAGGCTTCTGGGGCTGAAGGCAGAACCCGCCGGGCTGCTTGAGATTGCAAAACGTGCGCGCGGCACGCCACGCATCGCGGGCCGTCTTTTGCGCCGCGTTGTTGATTTCGCGCTGGTGGAAGGAGACGGCACGATCACACAAGCCATCGCCGACAGCGCACTTACACGGCTGGGTGTGGATCATCTGGGGCTGGACGGGGCGGATCGTCGATATCTGGGCGTTATCGCCGAAAACTACGGTGGCGGACCTGTAGGTGTCGAAACGCTTGCCGCGGCCTTGAGCGAGTCACGCGATGCCGTGGAGGAGGTAATCGAACCCTTCCTTTTGCAGCAGGGCTTGTTACAGCGGACACCGCGCGGGCGCATGCTTGGCGGAAAGGCATGGTCCCATCTGGGCCTCGATGCGCCCAAGAAGCCGGGGCAGTCTGATATGTTCGAGAAATAGGTCAACCATATTGACGCATTGTTTCGTATGCGAGACTATGGGATAAATTGAATAATCTTAACGTTCTGAATTTAATAACTTTCAACGCTACAAGCGCGTAGTGGATTAACCAAATGCTTGCTGCTGACCAGATCGCTCCGCTGTTCACCCGTAAAGACGGCACATTTCTATGTGCGCGCTGGGGACGCCCGATTGCTCCAGTTGTGTTCGGTGTGGACGACGCCACACTTTCGGTTATCAAAGGGGCGTTTGAGGCCATTGTGACGCTTGCGGGCCACCAAATGGCCGAGACCGATCCTGAGCTTGGCGCAAACCTGATGGTTTTCTTCTTCCGTGAATGGAAAGAACTGAGCGACACGCCAAATCTTGATCGGCTGATCCCGGATCTGGTGCCGCTGGTGGCAAAGCTCGAAGCCGCAGATGCCAACCAGTACAGGTTTTTCCGGTTTGACGACGACGGGGGCATAAAAGCGGCCTTTGTGTTTATACGTGTGGATGCAGCCTTGTCAGAAGTCCCTGCCGAAACGCTTGCGCTGTCGCAGGCCGTGCAGACCATTCTATTGTGGTCTGATACTGCATTCACGGATAGTTCTCCGCTTGCCGTGACGCCTGAGGGCACTGCGCTTCTCAAGCCGGAAATTGCTACAGTTATCCGGGCGTCCTACGATCCTGTGTTGCCGGCCAAAGCGGATGACACCAGCCACGCGCTACGTTTGGCCGCTCGGATACAGGCACAGGAAACGATGCAGTGACCTCCCACCGATTTCCTATTCGTGTTTATTATGAGGACACAGATCTTGCGGGTCTCGTCTATTATGCCAATTACCTGAAGTTCATTGAACGCGGGCGCAGCGAATGGGTGCGCGAGCTGGGTATCGATCAGGCCGCGCTCAAAGCCGAAACGGGGGCTGTTTTTGCGGTCTCGCGGGTGGAGGCCGATTACATCAAACCGGGCCATTATGACGATGAACTGGTTGTGGTCAGCGTGATTGCAAAGCGCACGCCAGCGCGCGTGGTCTTCGGCCAAACCGTCTTCCGCGGGGACGAAAAGCTCTTTCATGCTGATGTCACCGTGGTTTTTCTGACCGCAGATGGGCGCCCTCAACGCCTTCCTGAGGCGCTCTTGTCGCTATAGACGCAGCGAAACACCGCCCATCGCAGACCGCTTCCCCTTTCCAAAGACGCGCTGAATGCGTATTTTTAGCACAATCGGGCGGCACGGCCCGTCCCTTTACGTGAGCAGCCCTAATGAACCCCGAAACCGCCGCGATGGCCGCCGAGATCGACTTTTCTCTGATGGCGTTGTTTTTGCGCGCAACATTCACGGTAAAGATCGTGATGATACTGCTTGTGGTTATGTCGATCTGGGCCTGGGCGATCACCATCCAGAAAGTCATCGTCTACCGCGCGGCGCGAAAGGAACTCGCCGAGTTCGAGAAAGTTTTTTGGTCCGGTCAGGCGCTGGATGACATCTACGACCAGATTGGCCCGCAACCCCCTGGTGCAGCCCAGAAGATATTTGCCGCTGGCATGACCGAATGGCGACGATCTCAACGCACTGATGGGGCGATGATCCCTAATGCAGGACAGCGCATCGACCGGGTGATGGATTTGTCGATTGCGCGGCACACTGAAGGCCTGTCCGGGGGGCTCAGCTTCCTGGCCACGACGGGTGCGACGGCCCCTTTTATCGGGCTTTTTGGAACGGTCTGGGGCATCAAGCACGCGTTTGAACAGATCGCGATTGCGCAGAATACCAATCTAGCAGTGGTTGCCCCAGGGATTGCCGAAGCACTGCTTGCCACTGGGCTTGGCCTGCTCGCGGCTATTCCAGCGGTCGTGTTCTATAACAAGCTCAGCGCGGATTCCGACGCCATCACTGGCGGCTATGAGGCCTTCGCCGACGAGTTTTCGACCATCCTGTCCCGCCAGCTTGAAACCTAACCCATGGGCGCTTCAGTCACATCTTCTGATAACAGCGGCGGCGGCAAACGGCGCAAGCGTCGTTCTAAGCGCGCGCGTCCTATGTCTGAGATAAACGTCACACCCTTCGTGGACGTCATGCTTGTCCTTTTGATCATTTTCATGGTCGCGGCTCCGCTTCTGACGGTCGGCGTTCCGGTGGAATTGCCCGAAACCGCTGCCGAGGCCTTGCCCGAGACCGAGGAAGAACCGTTGACAGTTACGCTGACAGCGGATGCACGCATTCTGATCCAAACCACCGAGGTGGACCCGACTGGCTTGATCCCTCAGCTTCAGGCAGTTGCCGCAGAACGCAACAGCGACCGGATTTTTCTGCGGGCAGATGGGGAAATTCCCTATGAGAGTGTGATGCAGGTCATGGGCGCACTGAATGCGGGCGGGTTCCGAAACATCGGTCTGGTCACAGATACTGGCGGTCCGCGTCTCGACGGTACGCTGGCGGATACAGGCAACTAGGGCTGCCGTTGTGCAAACAGGTCTCTATATCTCGTCGGTGGGGCATGGGGCTCTCATTATTGCTGCGATGATTGGCGGGATTTTTTCTACCCCAGAGTCGCCGCCCCCTGATGTAACTGAGGTGACGCTGATCACAGCGGCCGAACTGGACGCATTTGCAGCCATTAAGCCTGACGTACTGACGGATGTAACGCCGCTGAGCCCGACACCCCCGCCAGTGTTGCTTGACCTACCCGAACCTGATTTGCCGGAACCGCCTCCGGAGTTGGCCGTTCTGGATGCACCCGAGATTCCTGATGCGGTGCCGATGCCACCCCCACCCCCGCCCTCTCCGGCGCCGCGCATCGCCCCCACGCCCGCGCCTGCGCCGCCAGAAGACACGCGCCCCGCCGATGTTCCCCAGGAAGCAACGCGTCCCAATCCCGAGGCCGAAAGCGTGACGCCGGAAGATCCAAAGGAAGCCGAGGCGCCAGAGGAGGCTGCGACCGAAATCGTGCCGGAAGGACCAAAATTGGCGCCCACTACCTCGGCTCGCCCAGTTTCACGACCTACGCGAGCGCGCCCCGATCCCGAAGAAACGCCAGATCCATTGTCCACTGCGATCAATCAAGCAGTCGAAGAAGCCACACGACCCGCACCACAGCCAGTTGGGCCGCCTTTGACCAGAGGCGAAGAAGACGCGCTGCGGGTTTCGGTTCAGCGGTGCTGGAATGTGGGCTCTTTGAGTTCCGAGGCCACCCGCACGGTTGTGGTTGTTGCTGTTGAAATGGGACGCGATGCCAAACCGATACAGTCCTCAATCCGCCTTGTTGGTTCAGAAGGCGGATCTGATGCTGCTGTCAATCAAGCTTTCGAAGCGGCGCGCCGCGCCATTATCCGCTGCGGCTTGCAAGGCTATGGACTGCCCGAAGAAAAATATGCCCACTGGCAAGAGATTGAAATGACGTTCAACCCCGAGAGGATGCGAATCCGATGACCCGTTTGTTTCCCGTGATCCGACTTCTGGCTATTGGCTTCGTCGCGTTGGGACTAAGTGCCCCTGCAAACGCGCAATCCCCTGGGCCGCTTCGGATCGAGATTACCGAAGGGGTGATTGAGCCGATGCCCGTCGCTGTGCCGGATTTTATCGCGGAAACGCCAGCCGCCGCGCGCTTTGCGCGAGATATCGCCGAAGTGGTGCGTAACGATCTGGTTGGCTCTGGGTTGTTCCGGGCCATTCCCTCTAACGCGTTTATTGGCCAGATCAGCAGTTTCAATTCACCAGTTCAATATTCAGACTGGAAAACCATCAACGCGCAGGCCCTGGTCACGGGCTCTGTGTCTGTGGCGTCCGATGGCAAGCTGGTCGTGAAGTTTCGTCTTTTTGATGTGTTCTCGGAAGCGCCTCTTGGGCAAGGTCTGCAATTTGCGGCAACACAGTCGTCGTGGCGGCGGATGGGCCACAAGGTGGCTGATGCTGTTTATTCGAGGATCACCGGAGAGAGCGGGTACTTCGACAGCCGCGTGGTGTTCGTGTCCGAAAGCGGACCAAAGAACGCGCGAGTGAAGCGCTTGTCGATTATGGATTACGATGGGGCCAACGTTCAATATCTGACCGACGGATCGGCTATCGTTTTGGCCCCGCGGTTTTCGCCCAATGGCGATCGCGTCCTCTATACGTCCTATGCGACGGGTTTCCCCCAAGTGTATGTGCTGGATGTGGGGCGGGTGACGCAAACTGCGCTGGGCGCAGGCGAAAACGAGATGACGTTTGCGCCAAGGTTTGGTCCGGATGGGCGCACGGTGGTCTATTCTTCGTCAACAGGCGGCAATACCGACATCTTCCGGCGCCCTGTGGGGGGCGGGACCCCGGTTCGGCTGACCAACACACCAGCCATAGAGACTGCGCCAAGCTTCTCGCCCGACGGCAACCGTATTGTCTTTGAAAGCGATCGTTCAGGCACGCAGCAGCTTTATATCATGAGCGCCAATGGAGGTTCCGCGCAGCGCATCAGCCGCGGTGAAGGGCGGTATGGGACACCCGTATGGTCCCCGCGTGGGGATCTGATTGCGTTTACCAAGCAGAATCAGGGGCGCTTCCACATCGGTGTCATGCGCGTCGATGGGACCGAAGAACGCTTGTTGACCTCCTCATTCCTTGACGAGGGCCCAAGCTGGTCGCCAAACGGACGCGTGATCATGTTTACCCGTGAAACTGCAGGGGCGTCTGGCGAAGCTTCACTGTATTCAGTTGATATTTCCGGCAGAAACTTGCGACGTGTGCCGACACCGGGCGGGGGATCTGATCCAGCGTGGTCACCACTGCTGCCATAAGGTCGGCGGATTTCCCCGCTGTTGGACCATTTTCGCCGATGCGACTTCGTGGTAAGGTCGTGCTAGGCAAGCAGTAAGCCCGGCGTGGAATGAACGGGCGAAGGCAGGAAGAGGTATCCCATGATGTCCCGCATTCGACTAACACTGGCCGCACTGGGCGTGCTGTTTTTGGGCGCATGCGCCCAAACCGGAGGGTTCAATGCCTCTCCCTTGGGGGCTGGCGACGCTGCCGGTGATCCGGCCTCGTCCGGGTTTTTCCAAACCAGCGTCGGAGATCGCGTTCTGTTCGAGGTTGATCAGCATACCCTGACACCTCAGGCGCAAACTATCCTTGCGGCGCAAGCAGAATGGATGACCCAGAACGCTGACTTCACAGCCATCGTTGAAGGGCATGCCGACGAACAGGGGACACGCGAATACAATCTCGCCCTTGGTGCTCGCCGCGCCAACGCCGCAAGAGACTATCTTGTAAGTCGTGGTGTTGCCTCTGCGCGTTTGCGAACTGTCACTTTCGGTAAGGAACGCCCGATTGAAGTGTGTTCCGACGAAGCCTGCTATTCCCAAAATCGCCGGGCGGTCACCGTGCTGCAAGGGGCTGCGGGGCTGTGAGCGCGATGCGGTTTTTCGCAGCGATCGTTTTGGGTTGTGGGCTGGCTCTGCCTTCAGGCGCGCAGGACCGGGCCCAAACCCTCGCCGATATCCGTCAAGAGCTGTCTGTGCTTTACGCAGACATCCAAGGGCTCAAGCGTGAGCTTTCGACAACTGGAAGTCCGCGCGCGCTTAATCTGCCAACTGACATTCTATCACGCGTGACCTCGATCGAGTCAGAGCTCGCACGGCTGACCGCGCAAACCGAAGAGCTTCAACTGCGTGTTGACCGTGTGGTTGTAGACGGAACGAACCGGATTGGTGATCTTGAGTTTCGGCTGGTCGAACTTGAAGGGGGCGACCTCAGTCAGCTTTCCGAAAACACCACACTTGGTGGGGGAACCTCGCCATTGGCACCGGTCAATCCCGTTGCCACGGATACCGGACCGCAACTTGCTGTGGGCGAGCAGAGCGATTTCGACCGTGCGCGTGATCTGATGGATGAAGGGCGGCTTGCCGATGCATCGGCAGCCTTCTTTGACTACACGCAAACCTATCCCGGCGGCGCATTGTCTGCCGAAGCCCATTATTTGCGCGGCCAAGCCGAGGGCCGCCAAGGCAATTGGTCAAACGCGGCGCGCGCGTATCTCGATAGCTTCTCGGGTGATCCCAATGGGCAGCGTTCGCCGGATGCACTTTATCAATTGGGTGTTGCGCTTGAACGGTTGGGCCAGCGCGATGAGGCCTGTCTGACCCTGAACGAGGTTGAAGTGCGCTTCCCAGCTACATCTGCGGCAACGGATGCTGAAAATGCGAGGCTCGATCTTGCCTGCCCCTGAGGGCGGGGTCGATCTGCCACGGCGCTTCGCCGAGGAGATGGGCGCGCTCATCGGTCCAAACTTTCCCAGTGACATTGGACTGGCCGTCTCGGGCGGCGGCGATTCCATGGCGATGTTGCATCTGGCCGCCCTTTGGGCACGGGTGATGGGCGTAAAGCTTTGGGTGGCGACTGTCGATCACGGCCTGCGTGCAGAGAGTGCGGGCGAGGCAGCGTTGGTGGCGCAGGCCTGTGCCCAAATGGACCTGCCGCACAGCACGCTAAAATGGCTCGGATGGGACGGAACCGGCAATCTACAGGCCGCCGCGCGCCAGGCCCGGCACAGCTTGCTGAACCAATGGCGGGGTGGGGTGGCCCATATCCTTTTTGCCCACACGCAGGACGATCAGGCCGAGACATTTCTAATGCGTCTGGCCCGCGGATCAGGGGTGGAGGGGTTGTCCGGGATGATGGCGTCCCAGATGATCCATCCTCCCGAAATAAGCGTTCCGTCTCTCGAAGTAGAAAATATGCCGCCAAAACTACCGACCCGGCATGGGTGTTGGACGGTTTTGCGCCCACTGCTGACGACCACTCGGGCCGAGTTGCGACATTACAACCGCGTGCTGCATGTGCCTTTCGTTGATGACCCGACCAATGAGGATACATCTTACGATCGGGTCAAGGCGCGCAAGCTGCTGGACCATCTTTCTGATCTTGGCCTGTCTTCTGAGACGCTGGCGCGCACCGCTGGGCGAATGTCTCGTACGCGGGTAGCCCTTGAAGCGCGTGCACAGTCAATGTCGGATTGCATTTTGAGCACGCGCTACGAGGTTCAGTTTGACCGCACGGGGTTTGAAGTGTTGGAGCGAGACACGCAACTTCGACTGCTCGCGCGTGCGTTGCAGTCTGTAGCCTCAAACCCCTATCGGCCCCGCGAAAATGCCCTTGAAGCGCTGTTGGATCGCGTCTTGAGCGGTGGTGATGGTGTGCTGCATGGCGGTCACGTTTTGGTGCGGCGCGACATTATTTGGGTAATACGTGAGTTCAATGCGGTCAAATCGCTTGTCGCCCAAACCAGTCCTTCAGAGATTTGGGATAAACGGTTTCGTTGCTCCGGCCAAAATATCGGGTCCTTCGAGGTTCGCGCCGTGTCTGAAGAGGGACTGGTCCAGATCGACGATTTGCCGAAAGAAATTCCTCGCAAAGCGTTGAGGGTGACACCTGCGATTTTCGACGGCGCGACGCTCATAGGCTGTTTCCGGCTAGGCTACGGTGTTAGATATGTGGAAGAACATCGCGCCAATCCGCCTATGTTTGGCACAACTTCTTAATCCATCTCTAATAACGCGTTGAACTAAGCGCCCACGTGTCTATCTTATGTATGTCGCCGCAGGGTCCTCACCAGCGGCTATCACCTCGTTTTAGGGAGTGCCTCCTTTGGGCAATATGAGAAATGTCGCGTTCTGGGTCGTCCTGTTTCTGCTGATCCTGGCGCTGTTCAACCTCTTCAGCGGTGGCCAGACGACCTCGCAGTCGAGTTCAATTACGTATTCGGACTTCATCAGCCGTGTTGAAGGCGGAGATGTTGATAGTGTCGTGCTGGACGGCGAACGGGTTCTGATCCGGACGCAGCAAGGCCAGCAATATACCACGATCCGCCCGGAAGGCGTCGATGTGGCTGACACGCTGCTTGAATATAACGTCCCGTTCGAAGCGCGTGCGCAGGACCAATCTGGCATTCTTGCGTATATTGGAACTTTGCTTCCGTTCCTGATCCTGATCGGCATATGGATTTTCTTCATGAACCGCATGCAGGGCGGGGGTCGTGGCGGGGCGATGGGCTTCGGAAAATCGAAAGCCAAACTGCTGACCGAAAAGCATGGTCGCGTGACCTTTGACGAAGTCGCGGGTATCGACGAAGCCAAGGACGAGCTTGAAGAGATCGTGGAATTCCTGCGCAACCCGCAGAAATTTTCGCGCCTTGGTGGCAAAATCCCTAAAGGGGCTTTGTTGGTGGGCCCTCCGGGAACTGGTAAAACACTGCTCGCACGCGCAATCGCGGGTGAAGCGGGCGTCCCGTTCTTCACGATCTCGGGTTCCGATTTTGTCGAGATGTTCGTTGGTGTCGGTGCATCTCGCGTTCGCGACATGTTTGAACAAGCCAAGAAAAATGCGCCTTGTATCGTTTTCATCGACGAGATTGACGCAGTAGGTCGCTCGCGTGGTGCGGGCTATGGCGGCGGCAATGACGAACGCGAACAGACGCTCAACCAGCTTCTGGTGGAGATGGACGGTTTTGAAGCCAACGAAGGTATCATCATCGTGGCGGCGACCAACCGTCCTGACGTGCTCGATCCTGCGCTCTTGCGCCCGGGCCGCTTTGACCGTCAGGTGCAGGTGCCCAACCCCGATATCAAAGGTCGTGAGAAGATCCTTGGCGTCCACGCCCGCAAGGTACCGCTTGGCCCGGATGTGGACCTGCGCATCATTGCGCGCGGGACGCCCGGCTTCTCGGGTGCCGATCTGGCAAACCTTGTGAATGAATCCGCCTTGATGGCCGCCCGCATTGGACGTCGTTTTGTAACGATGGATGATTTCGAGCGCGCTAAGGACAAGGTCATGATGGGCAGTGAACGCCGCTCCATGGTCATGACCGAGGATGAAAAGGCGTTGACGGCCTATCACGAGGCCGGACACGCCGTGGTCGGCTTGAACGTGCCGCAGCATGATCCGATCCACAAAGCGACGATCATTCCACGTGGCCGCGCGTTGGGTCTGGTGATGAGCTTGCCGGAACGCGATCAGCTATCGGTGACGCGCACGAAATATACGTCAAAAATCGCGATGGCGATGGGCGGCAAAGTGGCTGAAGAGCTAAAGTTTGGGCCTGAGAACGTTACCTCTGGTGCGACCTCAGACATCCAGCAGGTCTCGAAGATTGCGCGTGCTATGGTGACCCAGTTTGGTTTTGCTGAAGAACTGGGCCATGTCGACTATGCGAACGAGCAGCAGTCATATCTGGGCAATTTTGGCGGTGGGACCAACCACAGTCCGGAAACTCAGAAGATTATTGATCAGAAGGTCAAAGAACTGATCGATGAGGGTTACGAGACCGCCAAACGCATTCTGATCGAGAAGCGGGAAGAGTGGGAAAACCTAGCCCAAGGTCTTCTAGAATACGAAACCCTCACTGGGTCTGAAATACAGAAGGTCATGGCGGGTGAGCCGCTCAATCGTGGTGACGACGAAGACGACACGCCACCTGCGGGCAACGCGCCGTCGATCACGGCTATCCCGAAAACCAAGCCAAAGCGCAAACCAGACGCTGATGGCGGGATGGAGCCTGAGCCGACTTCCTAATCGGAATTAATCAACGAAACGCCTCGGTTTTTCCGGGGCGTTTTACTCTCCTGGAATGCCGCTCAGGCCTTGCCTGCGGTGTCAACATACAACATTTCCAGTTCTTTCTGACGGGCGACAGCTTCAGGTTCCAGATCGGCCATTGCTGGACGGTCATAGGCGTAGTGCCCAAATCGGTCTTCTCCCCGCACAAGAATTACGCTGTCGCGATCATGTTTGGTCTGGCGCACATGAGGCGCGATAAATTGCACGTTCAGTCCAATCCGCCGATCGTCGCTGATATTGGGCATGGAGGCATGCAAGGTCCAGCCATGATGAAATGACGCTTCGCCGGGCTTGAGCGGGCACATCACAGCGCTTTCTTCTGCCACGCCTTGCACGGTCTGGCTTTGAAGCAAGACATTCGTGTCGTCGTCTGAGGTTTCATGGTCGAAAACGCCTTGCTTGTGCGATCCCGGAACCATGCGCATACATCCGCTTTCTGGCGTTGCGGGTGAAAGTGCCAGCCACATGGAGACCTGCGTATCATCCGACAAACCCCAATAGGTCAGGTCCTGATGCCAGCTGACATGTGAAGGGGAATGGGCCTCCTTGATGATATAGGTCACGTTGAACAAAAGGATGTCCGGTCCAATCATGGCCTCAACCGCATCCAGCACACGTGGGAGGGTGACCAATTCCCAAGGGGAGGTCAGTAGTGTGTGCGCTTTGGTGCGATAATGTAGCGAGCCAAACTCTTTTTCGACAGATTCGAGGCGTAGGCGATGACTGCGCGCATCTTCTTCATTCATTATCTGGATGGGAGAAACGTACCCGTCACGTTGCCAGGCTGTCTGAATGGCTGACCGGTCTATTTCTTGCATGGCTTCATCTCCGTATTCTCAACAGCCGACTTCGAATCGTCCCCCGTGGTCTGTAAAAATCGCGACACTCGATCATGTCGTATTTACGCTCGTTAAGGATTGCGCATCTTGTGATGGACAGGCAGGGTTTGGACAGATCGGAGACCGCCTATGCCTGCCCTCGTGCCCACAGAGTACTATGCCACAATCACCTATATCGGGATTGTGCCTGACCGCAGTTCCAGCCTGCGCTCAAAGCAGCTCGATGCCGCTGAGCTCACATTCGCCGGTATCGCTGGCGAGGCACATGGTGGCGTAACCCGCCCGTCGTGCGGCCGAGTCACCGGCCAATATCCGCGTGGAACGATCATCCGAAATGTTCGTCAGCTTTCAGTCCTGTCAGCAGAAGAACTTGCCGAGATTGCGCAAAGCATGGGTATTGCAGAAATGAACCCGGCTTGGGTGGGTGCATCGCTTGTCCTCAAGGGTTTGCCTGATTTTACGCATATTCCACCTTCATCGCGGCTTCAGGGTCCTTCAGGGGCTACTTTGGTCGTCGATATGGAAAACGAATCCTGCCATCTGCCTGCCCCGGTGATCGATGAAGATGCGCCCGGCTTTGGTAAGGCTTTCAAGAAAGCGGCAAGGGGTAAGCGTGGCGTAACAACATGGGTCGAACGCGAAGGGCCGATCACAGTAGGCGACAAGCTTAGATTGCACATCCCCGGTCAACGGGCCTGGAACGCAGAAAGTTAGCAAACAGAGTTTTGGTGGAGTTGATTTCTACGGCAATTTTTTGCGCTGAAGCGGCGTCTCAACTCCAATTCTAATCCAAGCGCGCCGATGAAAATTACGTTTGCAGGAAGCGCATGAGCCAAATTTCTGGCTATATTGACAGCATGAAAAACCTGCTTTTGCTGCAGAGTTCTTGCGTCTCATACAAGGCTTCATGCGCTGCGAGCAACGCAAACAGTTGCATCCACTAATCCGAAACTTGCGTTTCCGATAGGCTCCGAACCGGGTCTGCCTGCGCCGTTCATTCGCTCCAATATGTCGTAAAATCCCCTTAACAGATCTGGGCTGAGCGATATGCGTTCGGGGATCGCGCGGACCGATGGGAGGGCGCGCAAAACAGGGAATACACACATGTCATTTAAGAGTGATATTGAGATTGCGCGTGAGGCGAGTAAGCGGCCTATTCAGGAGATAGGTGAGAAGCTTGGGATTCCGTCGGAGCATCTTCTTCCTTTTGGCCATGACAAGGCGAAGGTTGGTCAGGACTTTAT
>JAEPNN010000012.1 GCA_017643385.1 Dinoroseobacter sp. | reverse complement strand
GGTCGCCGCCAAACCTAGACAACAACATCACCGTAATCTCTCTGACGATTCTCCCCCCAAGCATATCAACCAAACCGCTCAACCGCAGCTCGCCAAACCGGTCAACAACACAAACGCGCGTCCATAAGAAACGATAAGGGCGTCTTGTGAGGCATTCCGCTTTCGATATCTGCCATAGGTCATATAAGGCTTAGATATGTCTCGCGTTGTGCTTTCGCTCTTGATCTTATTCTTGCCATCAGACGTGCATGGCCAGATTGAGATGGTTGTGGATCGCGAGGACTGGCGACTAACTCTGTACGTTTCAGCGCCACTGGAACTTGTAGAACCGATCTTTGGTGCGCCTGTCGCCAGTGATCGCTTTTCGTTCGATGCAGCCGAATTTGCCAAAGGAATTGAAGTTTGGATGGATGAAGCTGTTGTTGATCTTATCCCGGTATCGGCCGCTCTCCATCCATCCTCTGACCCGGTAAACTTTGAAGCTCCTTGGGATGCGTCCACGGCAGTACAGTTCGCAGGATCTATAGAGCCATTAGATTCGAGGGAGGCGTATACTGTTTTTGCGCGGTTTGAGAGAACTGATCTGAATGCTTGGTCCCCAATGACGTTTTTCTTCCCGAAAAATAGCAGGCCTAACGCTACGCTTGAGGTGCGTGAGTTTGTGCGTGATCAGGTACATGACCGATACTTGCGTGCGTTTAACAACAATCCCGTGATTCACTTTTCTGATGTACGGCCAAGCCGAACGAAGACTTTGCTTACTATCGGATTTGGTGTGATTTTTCTGTCGGCTTTATCATATGACTGGTTGCGTCGAAGGCGGCAGAACGAAGTGGAAGAAACTGATCTAGATCGGTGATTTTTTATGCGCTTTCCCCTTGAGACTCGGCAAACAAGGGCGTAGATGACCGGTATTGGCGCGGGATGGAGCAGCCCGGTAGCTCGTCAGGCTCATAACCTGAAGGTCGTAGGTTCAAATCCTACTCCCGCAACCAATTACTTAATAAGGTCGCCAGGCTTATGTCCGGCGACCTTATTGTTTTTGAGGTACACGCCCTTGCTCTGTTCACCCACAGGCTGGCGTAATTGGCCCGGTTTTAACCGCCAGAGATTTGTTTTGCCTTCTCGACAAGTACTTCAGCTTGCCGGATCGAAGCATAATCAATCAACCGACCATCCAAGCTTACAGCGCCTTTGCCTGCGGCTTCCGCCTCGGCCATTGCTGCGAGTATTCGTTGTGCTTTGTCGATTTCCGCCTCTGATGGACTCATGACTTCGTTCGCAAGCGCCACTTGGCTAGGATGAATGGCCCATTTACCTTCACAGCCTAGAACTGCTGCACGGTATGCCGCAGCTCGATAGCCGTCTGCGTCTTGGAAATCACCAAATGGACCGTCGATCGGGCGGAGGCCATTGGCGCGCGCTGCTACTACCATACGGGCGAGTGCATAGTGCCACATATCGCCCCAGTGGGTTTCACGATTTCCAGCGTCGTCAGGGTCCGTCAGAACCGAGTAATCCTTGTTCACGCCCCCAATGATCGTGGTGCGCGCGCGCGTCGAGGCGGCATAGTCTGCGACGCCAAAGTGCAGGCTTTCATTGCGGCGCGAGGCTTGGGCAATCTCGGTGATGTTCTGCATGCCAAGTGCGGTTTCGATGATATGTTCGAAACCAATCCGTGATTTGTAACCCTTGGCATCTTCTATCTGGGTTACCATCATGTCGACGGCGTAGACGTCAGCAGCGGTGCCGACCTTAGGGATCATGATTAGATCAAGACGCTCGCCCGCTTGCTCCATAACGTCCACAACGTCGCGATACATATAGTGCGTATCGAGCCCGTTGATTCTGACGGACATCGATTTATTGCCCCAGTCGATTTCATTGAGGGCTTTGATAATGTTCTTGCGCGCCTGTTCCTTTTCATCCGGCGCAACGGCGTCTTCAAGGTCCAGAAAGATCACATCCACATCAGATTGTGAAGCTTTTTCAAACATTTGCGGCTGGCTGCCCGGTACAGCCAACTCGGACCGGTTGAGCCGTGCAGGCGCTTGATTGACGGGGTGAAACGACATTTGATGAACCTTCTATGAGTCATAAAGTTTCGCCCCACATGTCGTTCACGCAGGATTCTGTCAAGCGAAGCTTCAGTCTACTTTGGTATACTGTCGCCAGCTGATTGTCGGGATGAGTAGTAGAACGCGATGGCTTGTGCGCGGTTCTTCACGCTCAGCTTGTCGTAGAGGTTCGAGAGATGAAACTTTACGGTGTTCACAGTAATTCCGAGCTCGGTCGAGAGTTCCCGGTTGGTCAGGCCCTTCGAAAGCGCCTCAAGCATTGCGCGTTCTTTACGCGACAATTGTTGGATTGGGTCGCTCTGGAGATCTCGGACGTCGAGGAACGGGAAGACCATTTTGCCTGACGCGACCTCTAAGCAGGTTTCCAGAAGCGTTTCTGCATCGCTCGAACGGGGTGCGTAGGCGGCGGCACCGGCAGACATTGCAAGTCGGGGTAGGTCGCCAACGTTATCGTCGGCATAAACAACGATGCGAGGTGCATTCGCTTGATCACGCAGGATTTCGATAAGTTTCGCACCTCCAAGTGCTGGCAAACTCCAATCGATGACGCCCACTTGCACCGGAACACGCATCACAGCGCCTAGAAAGCCTTCTGCAGTCGCCGCGGTCGCGACCAACGAGAATCGAGGATCGCGTTCGATGATCTCGGACAATGCCGAAAGCACCAGCGGGTTACCATCAGCCAACATAACATCGATTGGCGCGGTAATTTCGTTAGATGACTGATTCATTGGCCTATTTTCGCAAAAAACTACCCATTATTAGGGTGTATACTCGGTATACTATGGAATTCAATACATAAGTATAGGTAATTCTCCATACTAAAAGATACACTTTAGTCTAACCTGCGGGCGTTTTTCTTTCTTCATGACGCAATTATGCACTCAAGTGAGCGTCAGTACCGACACAAAGTTACGTGAAGATTTTATATCGGAGACATCCATGACCGAGATCGCCACCTTCCCACAGCTGCATATCCCCAACACCATTGCTGCTGGTCCAGGCCCTGGAAACACTGATGCGCGCGTGCTCGCTCGCTTTGCGAATGCGGGATTGGCTGATCACATGCACCCTGATGTCCTACGCGGAATGGTCGAGTGCAAGGAAATGCTTCGAAAGGTGATGGGCACTGATAACGTTCACACCTTCGGCGTCGCTGGCACTGGTTGGAGCGGGCTGGACATGATGTTCTCGGCAGTCATGCCGGGCGACAAGGTCGTAATGTTCGTGAACGGTACGTTCTCTGGCATCGATGGCCTCACAGTTCGCATGAAGGCGGCGACGGCGGAAGAGTTGGCAGAGAATTCGCTCGATCCACAAACAGACAACGTGGTCGTAATCAACGTACCGCACGGCGAAAGCGTCACGGGTGAGATCGTTGAGGCTGCTTTGGCCGAACATAAGCCGAAATGGGCTGCCATGTCGCATTGGGAAACTGGCTCGGGTCGTGTCAACGACGTCCAGGGCTTCAGTGATGCCTGTGAGCGCCATGGAGCAATGGGACTGGTCGATGCCGTGTCCAGCCTTGGAGTAGGTGATTTCAGCATTGATGATTACCCGGGCGTGCATGGGTGGGCATCTTGCCCACAGAAGGGCATCTGCTGTCTGCCACTGACATATGCCCCGGTCTCATTCAGTGATCATTATATTGAGACGCTTCGTGCCACGGGTACGCGCACGTTCTGTCACCATCCGATCCTCGAAGCGCGTCATTGGGGCATCATTGACGGGAATGATGTCGAGAAAGGCACATACCACCGTACGCACTCAGCATACGCGGTATCCGCTTTCCATGAAGCACTGCGACTTTGCTTGGAGCAGGGCATTGCGCGACGAGCAGCGGATTATGCCTTCCATGAGGCGGCACTACGCGACTGCGTCGAAGCCATGGGCTGTCAGGTCACGTCGAACATGCCGTCACTTGTCGTGCTCAACTTGCCAGAAACGATGGCGGGGCGTGAGATGGAGCTGGTGCAGCACTGTCGCGCACAAAATTTTGGGATCTGGCCAACTCTTTCAGCGCCCGTACAGGTACGCATCGGCATCCTCAACCTTCTCAGCGAGGCTGCAATTACTGATATCGTAACCCGCTTTGCGCAAGCAATCCGCGACTTGGGCGGCAGTGTCGATCAATCTCGCGTGGATGCGGTCTTGCGACAGCACTACAGCGCCGCGATCGCTGCAGAATAACGCTCCAGAAAGGATACGACTGTGGATATACACGAATATCAAGCCAAAGAGGTTCTTGCTGGTTTCGGCGTTACCGTGCCCGAAGGAGCGCTCGCTTACAGCCCGGAGCAAGCAGCTTACAGGGCGCGCGAAATGGGTGGCGAACGCTGGGTCGTCAAGGCCCAGGTTCATGCCGGAGGCCGCGGGAAGGCTGGTGGCGTGAAGGTTTGCGCAAGCGATGTTGAGATCGGCGAGGCCTGCGAAGACATGTTCGGTATGAAGCTGGTGACGCACCAGACTGGTCCGGATGGGAAAGGCGTTTACCGCGTCTACGTCGAAGCTGCAGTGCCGATTGCGCGCGAGATTTATCTGGGCTTCGTTCTGGACCGCACAACCCAACGTATAATGATCGTCGCCTCTGCTGAGGGCGGTATGGAGATCGAGGAGATTTCAGCCGAGAAGCCCGAAAGCATCGTTCGCGCGGTTGTCGAGCCCGCTGTGGGCCTGCGCGATTTCCAGTGCCGCCAAATGGCGTTCAAGCTGGGTGTTGAACCCGCACTTGTGCAGCAGATGGTTCGCACTCTCCAAGGGTGCTACCGCGCGTTCACCGAGCTTGATGCCACGATGGTAGAGATCAACCCGTTGGTGATCACAGAAGATAGCCGCGTGATCGCATTGGACGCGAAGATGACGTTCGACGACAACGCGTTGTTCAGACACCCGCAGATCGCTGAACTGCGCGACAAAAGTCAGGAAGACCCGCGTGAAGCCCGCGCGGCTGATCGCGGCCTGAACTACATTGGGCTTGATGGCAACATTGGCTGCATCGTGAACGGCGCTGGCTTGGCAATGGCGACGATGGATACGATCAAGATGGCAGGCGGCGAGCCTGCAAATTTCCTCGATATCGGCGGAGGAGCAACGCCTGAACGCGTTGCGAAAGCTTTCCGGCTGGTTCTGTCAGACAAGAATGTACAAGCCGTTCTGGTCAACATTTTTGCTGGGATCAACCGCTGTGACTGGGTGGCGGAAGGCGTTGTGCAGGCGCTTCGGGACGTGAAAGTGGATGTGCCAGTGATCGTACGGCTTGCCGGTACCAACGTGGATGAGGGGCAGAAAATACTGGCCAAGTCCGGACTGCCGATCATCCGCGCCAATACTCTTAGCCAGGCAGCAGAACGCGCCGTTGGAGCATGGAAAAACGACCTCTCTCAAGGGGTCACAATGAGGGCCGTATCATGAGCATTTTGATCGATAGTGAAACCCCAGTGATTGTTCAGGGCATCACTGGCAAGATGGCTCGTTTTCACACCAAGGACATGCTTGAATATGGCACTAATGTCGTTGGCGGTGTGGTTCCGGGTAAAGGCGGTGAGACGGTCGAGGGCTTGCCGGTCTTTGATACTGTAGAAGAAGCCGTAGCTGCGACCGGAGCTGAAGCCTCGCTGGTATTTGTTCCACCGCCTTTTGCTGCTGATAGCATCATGGAGGCTGCTGATGCAGGCATCCGCTATTGCGTCTGCATAACCGACGGCGTCCCCGCGCAGGACATGATCCGGGTAAAGCGCTACATGTATCGCTACCCTAAAGAGCGCCGGATGGTGCTGACCGGTCCCAACTGCGCGGGCACGATCAGCCCAGGCAAAGCGCTATTGGGCATCATGCCAGGACATATCTACGATAAAGGCCACGTTGGGATCGTCGGGCGCTCTGGTACGCTCGGGTATGAGGCTGCCAGCCAACTCAAGGATCTTGGCATCGGTGTGTCGACCTCGGTTGGCATCGGGGGTGACCCAATCAACGGATCCTCTTTCAGAGATATTCTGGAGCGTTTTGAAAAGGATGAAGACACGCATGTGGTCGCCTTGATTGGAGAAATCGGGGGCCCTCAGGAAGCAGAAGCTGCTGAATATATTCGTGATCACATGACAAAACCCGTTGTGGCATATGTCGCGGGCCTTACAGCTCCACGGGGGCGAACGATGGGTCATGCCGGCGCGATCATCTCAGCTTTCGGAGAAAGCGCGTCCGAAAAGGTGGAGATCCTTTCGTCAGTAGGCGTGACCGTTGCTGAACATCCCTCTGAGATTGGCGCGACGATCGCCAGAACGATGGAGGCTGCTTGATGCAGAAACCAACAGTTCTTGTCACCAGACGCTGGCCGGCAGCCGTGGAACAGCAGCTTGCTGAAACGTATAACGTGGAGTTGAACCGTACCGACAGACCGCTAACTTCAGCAGAGTTCCGCGACGCCATTCTTCGATATGATGCAGTGCTGCCGACGGTGACTGATAAAATCGGACCACAAGCGCTTGACGTTTCGAAGCCGCGAACCAAGATTTTTGCCAACTACGGTGTAGGGTATTCTCATATTGACCTGGAAAGCGCCAAATCACACGGCATCGCCATTACCAATACGCCCGATGTGTTGTCCGAATGTACTGCTGATCTCGCCATGACCCTCATGCTTATGGTGGCGCGGCGGGCAAGTGACGGTGAACGCGAACTTCGGTCCGGGGCATGGGATGGATGGCGTCCAACACATCTGATCGGAACCAAGGTTTCAGGGAAGACACTTGGCATCGTTGGTTTTGGCCGGATTGGTCAAGAAATGGCACGACGCGCGCATCATGGTTTTGGAATGGACATTGTGGTCTACAATCGTTCTCCAGTCCGGCCAGACGTTCTGGCGCAGTATAATGCGACACAGGTTTCGACGATCGAGGAACTGCTGCCGCAATGCGACTTTGTTTCGTTGCACTGCCCCGGCGGGGAAGCGAATACCAAGCTGATCAACAGCCAGCGGCTCGATCTGATGAAACCCGACGCGATCTTGATCAACACCGCGCGTGGCGAGGTAGTGGACGAGGCCGCACTTGCGCAGTCGCTTCAATACGAAACCATCGGAGGCGCAGCCCTGGATGTTTTTGAGCGAGAGCCTGCGATCAATCCGGTTCTTGCACAATGCGAAAACGTCGTGATGCTACCGCACTTGGGCAGCGCGACCCGTGAAGCGCGGCAGGCCATGGGCTTCCGCGTCCTCGATAACCTAAATGATTTTTTCGAAGGCCGAGCACCGCGGGACCGCGTGGCCTAAACAAAAGGTAACCGAAATTATGAATGCACCTCACCGCAATACCGGTTTCTTTACGAGCGATCTGGCAGATACCGACACCGCCGTATTTGATGCCATTACCAAAGAGCTTGGGCGCCAGCGTGAAGAGATCGAACTGATCGCGTCCGAAAACATCGTGTCCCAAGCGGTGATGCAGGCCCAGGGGTCTGTAATGACGAACAAATATGCCGAAGGTTATTCCGGGCGTCGCTATTATGGCGGTTGTCAGCATGTGGACGTGGCCGAGGACCTCGCAATTGAGCGGGCCTGTAAGCTTTTCGATTGTGGCTTTGCCAATGTGCAGCCCAACAGCGGCAGCCAAGCAAACCAGGGTGTGTTTCAGGCGCTCCTTAAGCCGGGTGATACGATCCTGGGCATGTCGCTTGAAGCAGGTGGCCACCTGACTCACGGCGCACGGCCAAACCAGTCTGGAAAGTGGTTCAACGCTGTTCACTATGGGGTGCGCGAAGATACGCTGGACGTGGATTACGATCAGGTCGAAGCGCTGGCACTTGAACATAAGCCGGCGATGATCATCGCGGGTGGCTCGGCGATACCAAGGCAGTTGGACTTCGCACGCTTTCGTGAAATCGCGGACAAGGTAGGCGCATATTTGCTCGCTGATATTGCGCATTTCGCGGGCTTGATTGCAGCAGGTCTTTATCCGTCGCCGTTTCCACATGTTCATGCAGCAACCACTACAACCCACAAGACTTTACGCGGCCCGCGCGGTGGCATGATCCTCACAAATGACGAGGCGCTGGCGAAGAAGTTCAATTCTGCAATTTTCCCGGGCATTCAAGGTGGCCCGCTGATGCATGTCATTGCTGCCAAGGCGGTAGCTTTTGGCGAAGCCTTGCAGCCATCTTTCGTTGAATATCAGAAGCAGGTCATTCGGAACGCCCAAGCCCTTGCGGGTAGCCTTGTGGAAGGAGGCCTGAGCGTCGTCACCGGTGGCACTGACACGCATCTGATGTTGGTCGATCTGCGCCCGAAAGGCGTGAAAGGCAACGCTGCCGAAGTCGCCTTGGGCCGTGCGCACATCACATGCAACAAGAACGGTATTCCGTTTGATTCAGAAAAGCCCACGATCACATCGGGTCTGCGACTGGGCTCGCCTGCGGGGACGACGCGGGGGTTCACGGAGCTTGAGTTCAAGCAGATTGGCAACTGGATTGTCGATGTCGTGGATGGATTGCAGGTAAATGGCGGTGACAGAAATGATGAGGTCGAAGCGCGCGTCAAAAGCGAAGTTATGGGAATGTGCAAACAATTCCCGATTTACTGAGCTTGAGGTTAGCTTTGCCCGATCCTGACGGGGACCAAATGCTTAGCCAGGGTTTCGGATCAGTGGCCTGTATCCAAACGAGAAACCTGTTCGTCACGTGCTACAGCCCGCCGCAAGCGGATCGACAGGTGTCGTGTGCGTTTGGATATTCGGTGCTCAGACAAAAACCAAATCCAAAGGCCTCCAGCTTCTGGGGGCCTTTGGCATTTTTTAAGTGCTCCCAAATTCCGATTGCGACTTGGCAAATCTGGGCCCGAATTGAACCTATCGACCTGCCATCTGACTGTCTCCACGACGTCGAAACATCGACAGCACTGCGAAGATTATGGCGGCGACGCAAACGATGGATGGTCCTGCCGGCGTATCGAATATATAGGCACCTCTCAAGCCGACGACAGCGGACACAGCGCCGATACCCGCGGCTATTACAGCCATCGCTTCCGGTGTTTGCGACAGATTTCGTGCGGCTGCTGCTGGAATAATCAACATCGCGGCAATCAGCAGTACGCCAACAACTTTGATCGCGACAGCGACGGTAATCGCGAGGGCAAGCGTCAGGATGAGTTGTTCGCGTTTCGGGTCGAGCCCGCTGGCATAAGCAAGTTCTTCGTTCAGCGTCGATGCAAGGAGGCCTGACCATCGCCAGGTTATCAGAGCAACCACCAATGCAGCACCGCCCCAGATCACTAGAAGGTCAAAGCGGGACACCGCGAGGATATCGCCGAAAAGGTATGCCATCAGGTCGATCCGGATACCCGAAAGGAACGACACGGCAACCAGACCGAAAGCCAGCGCAGAATGTGCAAGCACGCCCAGCAGCGTATCCATCGCGTAGCCACGTCCAGAAAGAATGGTCACTGTCAGCGCCATGGTCAATGCAACCGCAACGGTTCCGGCAAAGATCGATGTCTCGAGCGCCAAGGCCAGGGCCACGCCCAGAATTGCCGCATGCGCGGTGGCGTCCCCGAAATACGCCATCCTACGCCAAACCACAAAGCAACCAAGCGGAGCGGCGGCAAACGCCACGCCAATCCCGGCAAGCGTTGCACGTGTCATGAAGTCGTCCAGCACTACTCGGCAGCCTCGTGGGGATGGTCATGATCATGGTCGTGATCGTGCCTGTAGAGTGCGAGCGCTCCACCTGTCCCGGTGCCAAAAAGAGCACGGTATTCGGGGGCCGAAGCGACGACAGCCGGCGCGCCTTGGCAACATACGTGACCATTCAGGCAAATCACGCGATCGGAGGCGCTCATGACAACGTGTAACTCATGGCTAATCATCAAAACGGCGCAGCCCGTTTCCTTTCGAACCTTTTCGATCTGGCGGTAAAACTCAGCCGATCCCAGTTGATCAAGACCCTGCGTGGCCTCGTCTAGCAACAGAATGTCTGGGCTATTGATCAGCGCGCGCGCGAGAAGCACACGCTGAAACTGCCCTCCGGAAAGTTCGGACATCTGGCGTTTGAGTAGATGTGGAGCGCCTGCCGTTTCGAGTGCTTTGATACAGTCAGCGCGTGAGATGCGTCCCGTCAAACGCATGAAACGCTCAACCGTAATTGGAAGCGTGGGATCAATGTGCAATCGCTGTGGAACATAGCCGATCCGCACGCCTTGCTTGCGCTTGATCGTTCCAGAACTCGGGTTAATCGCCCCAATAATAGCTCTGAAAAGGCTTGTCTTACCTGATCCGTTTGGACCAACGATCGTAACAATTTCCCCTTGCTCAACGCTTAAATCTACGTTGGCGAGAACCGTTTGCGCCCCATAGCGGACACTTAGGTTTTCTATCGAGATTAGGCTCATGCGTCGGGCTGATCTGTACAGGACGGGCAAAGGCCTTCCGCCTCGACCATAGTTTTTTCGATCTGAAAGCCTGACGCACGCGCTGCAACGCCCAGAATGCCTCTCGCTGGTGCAGAGTGTGCTTCAGCGATGGCATCACACTTCCTGCAAATCATGAATGCCGGAGAGTGCATTTCACCTGGATAAGCACAGGCCACAAAGGCATTAAGCTTCTCGATCTTGTGGGCAAATCCATGTTCCACCAGAAAATCGAGAGCGCGATATGCGACTGGTGGCTGCGATCCAAATCCTGCTTCGCGCAAGAGTTCCAGAATGGCATATGCTCTGAGCGCACGATGCTCTTGCAGCAGTAATTCCAAAACCTTTCGCCGCACAGGTGTCAGCCTAAGTCCCTGTTCTGCGCAGCGTTGTTCGGCGGAGAGAAGGCCCTGATCGACGCAATGAACATGGTCATGGCGCTCAAATCCCAAGGGTGTTGAGATTTCAGTCATTACGTCTCACCCATTACTTGTAGTGTTACATTATATCATATACTGACGTTGATGTTATACAATCACGCAGGTGTCTAAATGTCCAGAAAGCTTGTTCCCATCTCGGTTGGCGCTGCACTCATGAGCAGCACTGCAATGGCTGATGTGCCCAGTGTTGCAGTCGATATCGCGCCTGTTCATTCGCTTGTAGCCCGCGTGATGGATGGTGTTGGGGTCCCGAACCTGATCGTACAAACTGGGGCGTCACCGCATGAGTACAACTTGCGCCCATCAGAGGCAGCCGCGTTGCAAAGCGCAGACCTCGTGTTCTGGATGGGTGAGGGCCTGACGCCTTGGTTGGGAAACGCGTTGGAAACACTGGCGGCAGATGCCACCATCACAGAATTGCTTGAAATAGAAGAGACTTTGCTGCTGGATTTCCGCGAAGGTGCATTGTTTGAGGCGCATGATCACGATGATCACGATGATCACGACGACCACGATGATCATGACGACCACGACGATCACGACGATCACGACGATCATGACGATCATGACGATCACGACGATCATGACGATCACGATGATCACGATGATCACGACGATCATGACGATCATGACGATCACGATGATCACGACGATCACGACGATCATGACGATCACGATGATCACGATGATCATGACGACCACGATGATCACGACGATCATGATGACCACGACGACCATGACGACCACAAAGGACATGATGGTCATGACCACGGGGATCATGACCCGCATGCCTGGCTTTCCCTCCAGAATGCGGGCAACTGGCTTAACGTGATTGCTGCACAACTTTCGGCGACTGATCCCGAGAATGCTGGTGCCTATTTTGCAAACGCAGCTGAGGCGCGAGCTGAAATGGAAGCGCTGTCTGTAGAAATCGACGAGATGCTGGCACCTGTTCGCGGGGGCAGCTTTATTGTTTTCCACGACGCGTACCAGTATTTCGAAAAGGATTTCGATATATCGGCTTCGGGTGCAATTTCACTGGGTGACGCGTCCGATCCCAGCCCTGCGCGAGTTGCGGAAATTCAGGCACGCATTAGTGAGCAAGGGATCGATTGCGTTCTTTCGGAACCGCAGTTCAACGCGGGCCTAGTGGATACCGTGCTAAGTGGTACCGAAGCCAACACTGGCGTTATCGATCCGCTGGGCGCCGCGCTCGAACCTGGGGCGGACCTCTATCCTGAGCTCATGAAAAACATGGCGCGAACGTTGGTTGAGTGTCTTTAGGAGTGCATGTGCTACGCCTAGCAAGTCGTTGGGTTAAAAGACACCGGTAAAGCGAAGCGTGATCGCTGACAGTGGGCTTCTTAGACGCTGCACTGTTATGGCGAGAAAGCAATAGAACTGAATCGATTTGAGCCCTTCTGGACTGCGTTTCCGCTGAGTTCAGAAGGGCTTTTCTTTTGAGACTAGACGTATGTCCAGTACGCCAAACCCCAGAGGGCGAGAACGCTTTCATCATCGTCAGGGCTTTGGACAAAAATCCCGGTACGGTCTTTATGTGCACCCGGTTTGGCGGGGCTCGCATTGTCGATATGCTGTTTGGTCAGCAACTTTCACGCATCTGCTGAGGTCCGCTTGCCCCTATGGGGCCGGCACAGTAGCGTCATCTCGCGTGTATCTTCGCGCGTCGTAAGCACAAGCGAAACCGGACAATGGCGAATACCTATTCCGCGTTAAGGCTCCTGCGCGAAGCAATGCGCGGGCATAAAGGTTGGGGTCAAGCCTGGCGCAGCCCCAAGCCCAAGTCGGAATACGATGTCCTCATTATCGGGGCAGGGGGACATGGCCTCGCCACGGCGTACTATCTGGCGAAAAAACATGGTGTCACCCGGGTGGCCGTGATCGAAAAGGGCTGGCTCGGAGGGGGCAATACTGGGCGGAACACAACTGCAATCCGTTCGAACTATTACTACCCGGAAAGTGCGGCGCTTTACGATTTTTCGGTGCGGCTTTACGAAGGTCTCTCACGTGAGCTGAATTACAACGTGATGTTTTCGCAGCGTGGCATGCTGGTTCTGTCTCATTCAGAACCAGAAATGGAGCTCGCAGCGCGTACCGTGAATGCGATGCTGATCAACGGGACTGACGCTGAACTCGTTGGACCTGAGCGGGTCAGAGAGCTTGCCCCGATCCTGAACTTCCGGCCCGATGCGCGCTTTCCAATCCACGGCGGGGTTTTCCAGGCGCGCGGCGGGACGGGTCGACATGATGCGGTTGCCTGGGGCTATGCAAGGGCAGCGGATGCGCTTGGCGTTGACATTATCCAGCAATGCGAAGTCACCAATTTTCTGATTGAAGGCGGCGTCTGTAAAGGGGTTGAAACCACACACGGCACGATACGTGCCGGCAAAGTGGGTGCAGCGGTTGCAGGACATTCTTCAGTTCTGGCGAAACTGGGCGGCTACAAGGTGCCAATCCATTCTTACGCCTTGCAAGCCTTTGTCTCGGAACCCCTCAAGCCAGTGATCGACACGGTTGCCTTCTCTCCCGCCTATGGGGCTTATTTTAGCCAGTCCGACAAGGGTGGTCTGGTTATTGGGGGCGGGCTTGACCGGGTGCCATCCTACGGTCAGCGCGGCAATCTTCCGATGCAGGAAAACGTTATTGGCGGGTTGGTAGAATTTGCGCCTGCCCTCGCCAAGGTAAAGCTTTTGCGACATTGGGGCGGCATCGTTGATGTGACGCCTGACAGTTCCCCTTTGATCGGTCCCAGCGGGGTCGATGGCATTTACCTGAATTGTGGGTGGGGAACAGGTGGGTTCAAGGCGATCCCTGCAGGCGGATATCTTTTTGCCCATCTACTTGCGACAGGCAGTCATCATGAAATTAGTCGTCCTTTTGATCCCGACCGGTTCCGCACCGGGTTTTTGATCGACGAAGGCGCGGCTTCCGGCATCGCGCATTAGGGAAGGACAGACATGCAACGCTTTCCTTGCCCTTTCTGTGGTCTGCGGGATGAGCGGGAGTTTCATTATGCGGGCGAGTTGGGCAAAACCCGACCTGCGACTTTCACCAAAGTCAGTGACAAGGAATGGCGCGACTACCTCTACGCCTACCGCAATGAAAAAGGCGCTGCCGAAGAGGTTTGGGTTCATCTGACATGTCGGGAGATGTTCGTGATGTGCCGTGACACCGTCACCATGGAGGTGATCGAGACGCGGGCCTTGCGGAAAGAGGTTTCGTCATGACTGCACGCCGATTAGCTTCTGGCGGTTTGATTGATCGCACCAAAGTTTTGCGCTTTCGGTTTGACGGGCGTGACTACACTGGCCATCCCGGTGACACGCTCGCATCTGCGCTGCTGGCAAGTGGCGTGCGCATCATGGGGCGCAGCTTCAAATACCATCGCCCCCGTGGGGTCTGGGGGGCCTGGTTCGATGATCCGGGTGCGATCTTCAACGTCGCCCTGAACGGCATAGAGCTGCCAAACTGCCCTGCGACGACGACACCACTTATCGATGGAATGGAGGCGCGTGCGGTAAACGCTTGGCCGTCTGCCGAGCGTGATATCAAGGGCGCGCTGGATCTCTTCCATCGGGTTTTGCCCGCAGGTTTCTACTACAAAACTTTCATGTGGCCCGATTGGCATCTGTTTGAACCGTCAATTCGGAAAATGGCAGGCCTTGGGTCCGTGGACGGTCAGACACTCGAAGGTTTTCAGACAGATCAGATCCATGCGCATTGCGATCTGCTTGTTGTTGGGGGTGGACTGGCGGGCCTTGCCGCCGCCCGCGCTGCGGCTGAGGCTGGACAACATGTGGTTATGGTTGAAGATCATCCGGAAACCGGTGGAAGTGCATACCAACTTGCGCAGATTGAAGGGCAATCACCAGAAAGGTGGGTCGCTGATACCGTTGATGCCATTAATGTCGCGGGCGGTGAAGTCATCACCAACGCCACCGCCTATGGTGTCTATGACCACCAACTTGTTGCCATTGCTCAGGACCGAGGGTTTGGTTTTGCACCCCGTCTGATCCGAATGCGCGCCACGAAGTGTCTTTTGGCAAGCGGTGCACTTGATCGTCCTTTGACGTTTGCAAATAATGATCGTCCAGGTGTGATGTCGCTGTCTGGTGCGGTTGAATTCCTGTCGCGCTATGGTGTTCTCGTTGGAGATCAGGTCGTCGTTATGGCGTCTCATTGCCTTGCGCATTCGCAGATCGAAAGTCTTGAGGCGGCAGGTGTGCGTCTCCGCGTTATCGACCCCGGAACAGATCTTCCGCGCGCCCTTTCTGGCAAATATCTTTCTGCCCTCGAGATCAGAGGTGATCTTCATCCATGTGACACCATTCTGACCTCTGCGGGACTAACACCAGTGCTTCATCTTTGGAGCCACGCTGGTGGGAAGCTAATATGGGATGAGACCTTCGCAACATTTCTGCCTGGTACTGGCCCGGACTGGATCGAAGTGATCGGGGCGGCGGCAGGCACCTTTGATGCCGATGATGCACTCGCCGAAGCCCGTGCCAAAGCGTGTGGTGGCCCCGCGCCGTCCCGCAGGTACAGTTACTCGGCCACGCCGCCTGAGGCGCATCTTGGATCACGGCATCGCCAGTGGATCGACCTTCAGCACGATGTCACCTTGGATGACATCGAACTTGCCGCGCGTGAAAATTACGTCTCAGTCGAACATCTCAAGCGCTATACGACGCTGGGTATGGCGTCTGATCAAGGCAAGACGTCCAACATCGCAGGGCTTTCAGCGATGGCTGCCTTGCAGGGTAAGTCGATCCCGGAAGTTGGGACAACAACCTTCCGCCCGCCTTTCGTTCCTATCCCCCTTGAGCTTTATCATGGCGCACATCGCACCCAGCAAAATCGTCCGCTCAAACGACTGCCACTGGAGCCACAACATCGTGCAGCCAATGCTGCTCTGGGCGAATACGGCGGCTGGCTACGACCCGGTTGGTATGGAGGCGGCGATCCGCAAGTTGAAGTTCAGCGTGAAGCGCTTCAGGCGCGAGAAACGGCTGGTATCTTCGACGCCTCACCGCTGGGAAAAATCGAAGTTATGGGGCCGGACGCAGAAGCCTTCGTGAATTTCGTCTACTACAACGCGTTCAACACGCTGAAACCGGGTCATATCCGCTATGGTTTTATGCTCACCGAACAAGGGGTGGTCTACGATGATGGCGTCATCACCCGGATCGATGAGAACCGCTTCATTATCTCGTGTTCCTCTAGCCACGTTGATGGGGTGTATGCCCATTTGGAAGCCTGGCGGCAGGATGGAAATGATCCCGACCGGATCTTTGTGCATGATACAACACAAAACTGGGCCACACTTGCGTTAACTGGCCCGAAGGCACGCGCAATCCTCTCCAAAGTCGATCTCGGAATTGACCTGTCGAACAATGCATTTCCCCATATGCAGATGCGTACAGGCACCTTTGAAAGATACCCCGTGCGCGTCGCCCGCGTTAGCTTCACTGGGGACACCAGTTTCGAAATCTCGGTCAGGGCCGATGCCGCTGTAACGCTTTGGGATGCGCTTTCCTGTCATGCCAATCCCATCGGAACTGAGGCGATTTCCATCCTGCGTGCCGAAAAGGGGTATCTGATTATTGGCAAGGATACCGATGGTGAAAGCATGCCCCATGATCTTGGGTTTGGCGCGTCGCGTACCAAGAAATCTGCGGCTTTCGTCGGAGATCGTGGACTTCATACCGAAAAAGCGAACGGGCCAAACCGCAAGCGTCTTGTCGGCTTTGAAGTGTCAGATGGTGCGGCACCGTTGCCCACTGGCGCGCATGTTGTCACCCATAGCGACGGCAAACAGATCACCCGTGGTTTTGTCAGTTCCAGCTATCAGAGCCCCAATCTGAACAGGCCCATTGCGCTTGGATTGGTAGATCAGCGGATCCCTGAAGGCACTCAGGTCGAACTGTTCCACCTTGGCAAATACCTCACCGCGACACTCTGCGCGGCGTGCGTTTTCGATCCGGAAGGGGAACGTCTCCATGCGGAATGACAATGCCAAATGGGCCCCTGCGCAGGGTATGAGTTTCGATCCGCATGTGACCAAAAACGCAACCCTCAAGCGCGTACAGCCAGAGCGCCAGACCTTGCTCAGTGGTCCGTTTGCAAGGCTTCTCGAGATGATAAATGTAAGCGATGCCACTGGCTGGCCCGCTCCGGCAAGTGGAAGTTCTTATGCTCTCCGACTTCGGCGCGATCGCATCTTGTCGGTGAACGGGCCGCCCATCGAGGAGGGCTGGCACGAAGCGTCCGGCTGTGCAGTCAGCGATATGACGGATGGTTATGCAGTGATCTCACTCTCTGGTCCGGATGCGCTGACTGTTCTGCAACGCGGCACGGAGATTAATCCGGCTGAGCCTTCTGCCTCTGCCGCGCGCCTCTTCGGCAGCTATGGTGTCATCCTTTACGCGTATGGATCCGATCAAACCTACCGCATTCACGTTCCACGCGCCCATCTGGATGGGCTTTGGGATTTGCTGCGAACCTAAATGCAGCAAGCGTCGGAGCGATAAGCGGGGCAGGAACAGAACTGCCATAATGGTATTTGGAACGCCGATACCGCCTCACGTCAATGTTCGGTCCAGAAAGCTCAGCCAGTTCTCATTGCAAATTTTCGCAATCAGCGGGTCGCCAAAGTCATGCCGACGCATTGCGTCACGTAAAGTGTCCAGTTTCCCGCAATCCTCGAGGCCTTCGGGCATCGGGGCACCGTCGAAGTCAGATCCCAGTCCAACATGGTCTTCCCCAGCATGTTTGATCATGTGATCGAGATGACGCATGGCTGCATCGATTGCCCCGTATGGTGCTGCGCGCCCGTCTTCTCGCAAGAACACGGTGCCAAAGTTCAGTCCGACCATGCCATGTGTTTCGCCAACCGCCTTTAGCTGCGCGTCGGTCAGATTGCGTGCGCCCGGGCTGATCGCATGGGCATTTGAATGCGTGGCAACCAGTGGGAGACCCGCATCTGCAACGTCCCAAAACCCTTTCATATTTAGGTGGCTGGTATCCACCATGACGCCAAGTTCCTTACAACGTGCCACAAGCCGTTTGCCGTCTGGTGTTAAGCCGGGGCCGATATCTGCGTCGCTTGGATAGCGAAATGGAACGCCATGTCCGAAGATGGTGGGGCGTGACCACACGATCCCTAACGAGCGCAGGCCTGCTGCATAAAGAACATCCAGCGCTTGCAAGTCGGGATCAATTGCTTCTGCGCCTTCCATATGAAGAAGAGCCGCGATCCGTCCTTCCAGCATGGCTGGGGCGATGTCCCGAGCGGACTTGCAAATACGCACCAGATCAGCCGCCTCAAGACGGACAAGAACCGCAGCTTGTTCTACCACCATGGCCAGCGCTTCCCGCTGTGGAAGCATCGGAGGTAGAGGCTCGTCATAAGGTGGTTCGAATTTAGGCATAACGAACGTGCCGCCCGGTGGTGGGAAGGTCGCAAAGAAGCCCCCGACAAATCCACCAGCTCGCGCTTTCTTCAGATCGATGTGACCGGCATTTGCGCTTTGGAACGTTTCAATCGCCGCATCAATACCGCCCTTCCAAAGGCGCAATAACGCATCGTTGTGTCCATCAAAAACGGGGATTTGTGTCACGATGCTGCGCCTTCTTTGGGTTTCAACCAATCTGTGTTCAGTCGCCACACGATCCAGGCCAAGGCAACTGCACCAAACCCACCTACAACGAAGGCAAGCGCCTCGTCTGCGAAAGTTTCAAACATTTGCGTGTAGGCGTGAATTGCGGCGAAGGTGATGCCTGCATTGAAAAGCGCCCTGTTCGATCGCTTGGCAGCCAGAACTATGACCGCAGCAAGTGCCAGTGCCCACAGAACGGAAAAAACATTCGGACTGATATAGATTGCACCATTCTGGAAAGCTTCACGGGCAGCATCGAAATCGTCCCAGGACGCGTATTCGTTTCGGGAGCCTATGCCCCAAATCGTCTCGCCTATCCAATCACCCCAAAGCGATCCGACGAGTGCACAGAGGTTTCCAATGATGAAAGCCAAGGTTGCAAAAACCCGCGCGTGTCGTCCCGTCCGCTCATTATACCGTGCGGCGATCCAAAGTGCTGCGGTTACAGCGAGCGTCATCTGTACAAGGGAAAGTGTTGGTTCGGGTGAGACGAACACATAGGCTGCATGGAAATAAAGAGTTCCTGTGTCCAGAGCCTGTGCAAACGGGACAATTGCCAAGGCTGTTAGAAGCCGAACATCCAGTAACCACCCTGATCCGATTAGCGCCGCGGTTGCATAAAGAAACATGAGCGGTGGCCAGAGCCCTGCAAGGTTGTAATCCATGATCAGGATAACAAGTCCCGCCAGATGAAGTGCTATCCCCATCAACCCTATACTGCCTTGCACAAACCCGGTGGTCAGCCCCCCGACTAGAAAGCGGCCAAAGGCGATTGTGGTGATCAGTACGCCGCCTGCAAGCATGACCCAGCCTGCGATTGCGTCGTAGTTTTCGACGAGTTCTATAGCCGAGCCTGCAATTAACATCCCCGCGCCTATCAAGGCTGCAGCGTCGCCAAGCATTTGGTACATCGCGCTAGCCCGGGCCAGGATAAAAAGCCCGCCGCCTAATAGTACGGCGCCGCAGATCGCAACGCTAACAGCGTTCGCCAGCCAGAAGATAAGCCCGAATGTTGCAAATAAAATGCCAGCAAACAGGATAATATTTATCGCCATACTGACCATTGCTTCGCGCCCGCGCGCTTGCATTTCAGTTGCGGCCTCGTGGCTGATTATTCCGTCTTCTACCAGTGTAAGGGTATCTGCGATCACATGCATCTCACTCTCCGTGAACAATGTTCACGAATCTTTTTGCAGAATTTTGAACGTTGTTCAAGAAAAATTTGTAACTTCTCGCATTTCGCAGACATACACTAACCGCAAGGCGCACAACGCATCTGATGACTTATTTTCGTTGATTTCCTCAATTAGCACAGCGCGCTGATGCGCCTTGCGAAGGTCCAAGATCCGTCGGTCCAACAGCATATGTTGTGGATAGTTTGAGCGAAACATCCACATCCGGGGGTGATTGGTTGACTTGGACCGCCGCAATGCCAATGCTTGCATGAGCAAAACAACCCCGAGTCGCCCCTTGCGCTTCACTCGCCTTCGCCTCAACGGCTTCAAAAGCTTCGTTGACCCGACCGATCTTTTAATCTCGGACGGACTTACGGGTGTCGTAGGCCCAAACGGGTGCGGAAAATCCAATCTGCTGGAAGCCTTGCGCTGGGTGATGGGCGAAAATCGCCCGACCGCCATGCGCGGTGGCGGAATGGAAGACGTGATCTTCGCAGGAGCCTCATCGAGGAATGCACGTAACTACGCAGAAGTCACACTGACGATCGATAACTCTGAACGTCTTGCCCCGACAGCATTCAACGATGTTGACCAGCTCGAAATCGTAAGACGGATCACGCGTGATGTCGGCAGCGCATATAAAGCTGCGGGCAAGGACGTGCGCGCGCGCGATGTTCAGATGCTTTTCGCAGATGCTTCCACCGGCGCACACTCGCCAGCGCTCGTCCGACAGGGGCAGATCTCAGAATTGATCAACGCGCGGCCCAAAGCGCGTCGGCGTATATTGGAAGAAGCCGCGGGCATCTCAGGGCTTTACCAGAGACGGCATGAGGCAGAGCTGAAACTCAATGCAGCCGAGACCAACCTTTCGCGCGTAGACGATGTGATCGAAAATCTGACCACGCAATTGGCTCAACTGGCCAGACAGGCACGTCAGGCCGCAAGGTATCGGGAAATCGGCGCCAACATACGGCAGGCGGAAGGATTGCTTCTTTATCGACGCTGGCGCGAAGCAGACGAAGCCGCAGCAAATGCGCGCGATTTGCTCCGTACCAGAATGACAGAGGCCTCTGAAGCGGACCGGGGTGCACGGGCAGCCGAAGCCGCGCGTCAAAAAGCAGAGGACCTGTTGCCAGGTTTGCGTGAAGAAGATGCGATCGCGGCAGCCGTGGTTCAGCGTCTCCTCGTCCAGCGAGACACGCTTTCTGATCAAGCAGACCGAGCGCGTGAGCTTATTGAAACGCTCACCGCAAGGATTGAGCAGATCGATAAGGACGCAGCTCGCGAGTCCGCTTTGAACCGCGACGCGGGTGAAACCATCGAAACACTTACATGGGAACAGACGGAGCTCGAGAAAGCAGGCACAGGCCATGCCGAAAACCTAGCGGAGGCTGAAGTCGCAGCACGCAATGCCGCGGATGTCTTGGGAGAACGCGAAGCAGCGCTGACCGAGCTGACGGAAGACGTTGCCCGCCTTGCGGCGCGTCACCAATCCGCAGAGCGCCTTGTCTCAGACCATAAACGCAGCGCAGAACGCGCCGAAGCCGAGCAGGCTACCGCCGCTGATGCGCGCTCTGAAGCGGAAGCAAAACGGAAAGATGCGGAGCTTGCCATGGCAGGGGCGCGTACGTCCGAGGCCGAAGCCAGGGTTGCTGCAGAACAGGCAGAAGCTGACTTGATCAAAGCGGATGCGACGCGCTCGGATGCACAAACGGCTGAAATTGAAGCGCGGGCTGCGCGATCCGAGGCTGATGGAGAGGTCTCTGCACTGTCGGCAGAAGTTACCGCCATTTCGCGTCTGCTCGATCGCGATACTGATGCAAAGGGGCAGATCCTAGACAAGATCTCTGTCGAAGCCGGTTTGGAAGCAGCATTGGGCGCCGCACTTTCTGATGACCTGAAATACCCCGAAGCAGACAGCGGTTCGGGCTGGGCCACATTGCGTGGGTATAGCGACGTGGCTGCCCTGCCAGCGGATGCGATCCCACTCGCAACATCAGTAGACGCGCCTGCTGCACTTGATCGCCGCTTGTCGCAGACAGGACTGGTAGCCGACGCAGAAACAGGCATCGCGTTGCAACCTAAGCTACGTCCTGGTCAGCGTCTGGTGACACGGGCGGGTGATCTTTGGCGTTGGGACGGCTTTGCAATGACGGCTAAAGATGCGCCTTCTGCGGCTGCCGCGCGGCTTCAGCAGATCAACCGTCTTTCAGCACTTCGCAACGATTTAGCAGCACTTGAGGAAAGAGCGGTCGAAACGCGTGACGTCCATCAACGCGCGCAAGAGAAGCTGACGCAAGCCACGGAAGCTGACAAAGCGGCCCGTCATGCGCGACGCGCTGCTGACACAGCGCTTGCAGATGCAAGCCGTACCCTGAGCCGAGCGGAAGCTGACTTCAATCTGGCAGGAGGAAAGCTTGAAAGCCTAGCGCAGGCCATGGCGCGTTATGCCGATGTTGCAACAGAGGCTCGCACTGCTTTGCGCGAAGCCGAAGGCACATTGGCGAGCCTTGCTGATCTCGCTCAGGCGCGTGCAACACTGGAAGAAGTGCGCATCACGGTTGAAGCGGCACGCATGACCATGATGGCACGGCGGGCGGAACAAGACGATTTGCGCCGCACTGGTGAAGCGCGTGAAAAACGCCGCCAAGAGGTCGTGAAGGAGATCTCGGGCTGGCGGCACCGTCTGGAAACCGCATCTGCGCGCGGTGCGGAATTGGCTGAACGCAGATCCGAAACTGAAGTTTCTTTGAAAGAAGCCAGCGCGGCACCCGACGAAATTTCGGCCAAGCGCGATGCATTGCAGTCAGAAATTTCTAAGGCTGAGGCGCGTAAAGCCTCCGCTGCTGATACCTTGTCGAGCGCAGAGGGTGCTTTGCGTCAGGCTGCTCAGGATGCACGTGATGCTGCCACCAAAGCGGGCGAGGCCCGCGAAGCGCGCGCAGCAGCAGAGGCAAGGGCAGATGCTGCAAGCGACTCGGTGGTCGTTGCTGCTGAGCGTATTGGTGAGACCCTGAACACAACACCGCAAGAGCTGCTTGAAGCGCTTGAAGCTGATCCCGAAAGGTTACCAGCCGCCGACGCGATTGAGATCGAACTGGCACGCCTGCGCCGTCAACGTGATGCGCTGGGCGCGGTCAACTTACGTGCGGAAGAAGATGCCAAGGAAGTGCAGGTCGAGCACGACACGCTATCCACGGAAAAAACTGATCTGGAAGAGGCGATCAAGAAACTTCGCGGTGGTATCTCGGCCTTGAATCGCGAGGGACGCGAGCGCCTGCTAACAGCATTCGAGGAAGTGGACCGGAACTTTTCGACGCTCTTCACCCATCTTTTCGGGGGCGGTGAGGCCAAGCTGGTGCTTGTGGAATCCGATGATCCGCTTGAGGCCGGTCTGGAGATCATGTGTCAGCCACCCGGCAAAAAGCTTTCGACCCTTTCACTGCTGTCTGGCGGTGAACAGACGCTGACCGCTCTGGCGCTGATTTTTGCGGTCTTCCTTGCCAACCCCGCACCGATTTGTGTGCTCGATGAGGTCGACGCCCCGCTTGATGACGCAAACGTGGCCCGTTTCTGCGATCTTCTCGATGAAATGACCCGGCGGACTGAAACCCGCTTCCTGATCATCACGCACCACGCCGTGACCATGAGCAGAATGGATCGCCTGTTTGGCGTAACCATGGGAGAGCAAGGCGTCAGCCAACTGGTGAGTGTTGACTTGAAGAAGGCTGAAACGTTGGTCGCATAATCAGCCCAGCGATATGTCGATCTAGCTTTGAAGGCGATTTAGCTTTCAAAAACTTTGTATGCGCCATTGCCGTTGGAATGGCGCCGGGCCGCCTCAACAACTTAAGTTTTGCTGAAGAGGCTCTTACTTTTAAAGACTGTTCAAAAGCTGGCGCGTTGGCCAGGCATCGGCAGGTAGACCCAATCGTTGCTGTTCAGCACGTACTGCAGCACGGGTTCCGGCCCCCAAGATACCATCGATGGCGCCTACGTCATGGCCCCTCGCCGCAAGCTTTGTCTGTAATGCCTTCATTTCGCCCTCACCTAGAACGGGGCTGGGATTGCCGGGATCAAACACAGGAGCACCTAGCAGCCGGGTCGCGAAATAGGCTGCGGATGTTACGTATACAAAGCTTTGGTTCCACTCAAAATAAATCTGGAAGTTAGGGTAGCCGAGGAAAGCCGGACCGTTACGGCCCTCGGGAAGGATCAATGAGGCCTGCAGATCGCTGCGGATCTCTCCCCAGCGTGGTCGAACGCCCAGTCGCTGCCATTCCGCCCCTGACTTTGACACATGCAAACCTGCATCCGCCCAATTCATCTGATCTGGAACGCTGACCTCCTGCAACCAGGGCTCATTCCGACGCCATCCAAAACTCGACAGCATATTCGCCCCCGACATCAAAGCATCCGCCTGAGATGTTTTCAGGTAAACATGTCCATCACCGTCGCCATCAATCCCTTTGGTCAGGATGTCTTCCGGAAGCATCTGGAACATGCCGATTTCGCCGGCCCATGCGCCGGTCGTGTTAACGGGGTCAAAATCACCTTCTTCAAATAGCTCAAGCGCAGCAAAAACTTGAGGACGGAAGAGTTCTGGTCGCCTGCAGTCATGTGAGAGGGTCACAAGGCTGTTGAGCGTATTGTAGTCCCCCTGAAAGGCGCCAAAATCTGTTTCCAGCGCCCAAAACGCCAGCATCACACCCCGGTTTAAGCCCCAGCGACGCTCGATCTCGTCGAAGATTGCGTCATAGCGTTCGGCATTGCGACGCCCATTGTTGATCCGGTTCTGACTAATCACGCGACGCGCAAATTCGGTGAAGCCGATGGTGAATATGCCCTGCGCGCGGTCGGCTCGGATGGTTCGGGGGTCCTGTTGGACACTGCGGAAGAACCGATCAATTGTCGCCTGATCATGACCTTTGCTAAGCGCTTCGGTTTTCAGCCCGTTCACAAAACTACCGAAACTTCCGCCACACTGGGCGCTGGCGGTGGTTCCAAGGGCCAAAAGCCCGGCGGTTAGGAAACTCAGTAAGCGCATCTCAGCAGTACTCCAAAGGTTAATGCGAGCGGGTTTAGGCAACCTACCAGTACGACGGAATCTGGCAAGCTTCCTCCTAAAACACGGCCCAGACGCACACGCCTGCGAAGCATATAAACCAGACTTTCCAGAGCATGCGGCAAGCATCAAGAATGTCTGTCGCGTTGAGTTCTCGGCGTGCATCTCCATTGACCCAAGGCAAATCGCGGAGCTGGCCGTGGTAACTTCTTGGGCCAGATAGTGCGAGGTTGAGCGCACCGGCCATTGCGCTTTCAGGCCAACCGGCATTGGGCGAGCGGTGCAAAGGGGCATCCCGTTGCGCGATGCGCAGAACATCGAGCTGCCACGCTGCGATGGCGATCAACAAAGCAGTCAGGCGCGCTGGAAGATAGTTCACCAAATCATCTATCTTTGCAGCGCCCCAGCCAAATTCTGCATATTTTTCGGTACGGTAGCCGATCATGCTGTCTGCTGTATTGATCAGCTTGTAGCAAACGATACCGGGCAACCCGAGAAGCAGAAACCAAAACAGTGGCGCAATCACGCCGTCTGAGAGGTTTTCTGCCGCGCTCTCAATCGCTGCGCGAGAAACATCTGAACTTGTCATTTCGTTGGTGTCACGACCGACAATCATGGCAACCGATTGCTGTCCTTCGCCCACTCCATATCCAAGTGCGAGAGCAACAGCCTGCACGTGTTGAACCAATGAACGCTGCGCGAGCAGCGCAGCACCAAGCAAGATCTCTACAATTGGCCCAATCAAGGGAAGTTGTGCGATGAGCGCAGACAATACAAAGGCTACAACAATCAGGACAAGCATGCCCAAAAGGCCCCTTAGCTGTTTTTGTGGACCTAAATTGAAGTGGGTATCAAACCAACCAATGACACGCCCCATAATAACCGCGGGATGAGGCCAACGATCATAGAGTGCGCGGGGTTCACCGAAAACCGCATCGAGCAACATTGCGAGAGCGAGTGTCATGGCAGGTCCTGCACGGCTTCAGCTACGCGCTCCCAAGCGTCAGCGGATCCCGGTAAGCCAAGGCGCAGCCATGTGTCCGAATAGGGAAACCGACGGGTCCAAATCTTTTTGTTTGCAAACGCGTTTTGTGCGGCTTCCGCATTTGACGTTTCATAAAGACGAAAGAGTGGCGAGCCACCGACCAGATGCGTACGGCCGGATTGAAAAACCAACCGATCCAAGCGGTTTGCGTCTGTAATTAGCCTTTGCCGTGTTTTCTTAGCCCAGGCCGAGTCCAGAAGGGCGCGCGTGCCGATATCCAGCGCGGGTCCTGAAACAGACCAGGGACCCAATCGCGCCCTAATGGCTTCAATTGTGTCAGGGTGTCCTATTGCAAAACCCAGCCGTAAACCTGCGAGCCCCCAAAATTTGCCAAAGCTTTTCAAGATGATCACGCCAGGATGATGTGCAAGCGCGGAAAGTGTCAGCTCCGGGTTAGGATCAGCAAAACTTTCGTCGATGATCACAAATTGATACCGGTCGAGCGCATCGCCTTGAAAGATTTTTCCATCTGGGTTGTTGGGATGCACGATGACGCGCGCTTCGGCGCTATCTTCAGATGAAACGACATCCCATCCATGCGCTAAAAAAGACCCGGCGTGTTCGTTGTAGGTCGGGCTGTCGATGGCAACCCGCCCGGCTTCTCGTAACCCTGGCAACGCAGCGATAAGTGCGGACGCCCCCGGTGCTGCGATTAAGCTCTGGTTGTTTGGAACATTCCAGAAACGCTTCCCGGCGGCGATCAGGTTGGCCAACGCGGTTTCATCAGGTAAGGCTGTCCAAAGCTCAGCATTGAGGTGAGGCACGGGGTAGGGGATCGGGTTTATACCCGTTGATAGGTCTATCCAATCTTGACGTTCGCCGCCCCAAGCTTGGCGTGCAGCGTCAAGATTGCCTCCATGATCACGCTTGTCGCCCGACATTGCGCACTCCTGCGGTTTTGCGAGTAGTTAGGGCTAAAACCTGAAAATAGCGCGGCCCGCAACGACCTTGTGCTATGTGTCCGCACGGGGTGACTCGCAGGTTTGGAAAGAATCAGCGAAACGGAACGTGTTGAGCATGCAGGTTTTGATTGTAGAGCGGCAGGAATCTCTGGCTGAAGTTTGGAGCCGGCACTTGCAACGCATGGGCGCTGAGGTGGTGGTAGGGGCCGACGCCGAGCGCGCAATTCGTGCTCTTAATCAACATCCTATCGATGTTTTGGTGATCAATCTATCGCTGGACGAAGATGCTGCACTGGCAATTTCAGACTACGCAGCCTATCGGAGGCCCGAGGCAAAAGTTATCTTCGTAACCTCGAAAACATTCTTTTCTGACGGTTCGATTTTCCAACACGCGACAAACGCAGCAGCTATGTTGCCTCAGGACACTCCTCCGGCAGATCTTGCAGCTGTCGTTCAACATTATGCAGGTACATCATCCGAAGGCTCGGGCGTCGATTAAACTATGACACTGTCACGCTGCCGCGGCCGTGAGGCTCCATAAAATCAATGATTGGATTTATCGGAATAATTCGATGCGGATTAACCGATTCATGGCTGTAGTGATAGTGCCGTACAATATGCTCGAAATTCGTTGTCTCTGAGACGCCCGGCATCTGAAAAAGCTCACGTGTATATGCCCAGATATTTGGGTAATCGATGACGCGCTTCCGGTTACATTTGAAGTGCAGATGATAAACCAGGTCGAACCGTAACAATGTGGTAAGCAGCCGCCAATCCGCTTCGGTGACGCGGTCCCCGGTTAAGTAGCGGTGAGTGGATAACCGATCTTCAACCCAGTCTAGAGAACTAAAAAGTGTCGTTACAGCATCGTCATATGCAGATTGTGTTGAAGCAAAACCTGACTTGTAAACACCGTTGTTTATGTCGTGATAGATGCGCTCATTCACGTCATCGATTTTACCGCGCAATTCATCAGGGTAGAAGTCGAGTGTGTTGCCAGTCAGCGCATTGAACGCTGAATTGAACATGCGGATGATCTCGGAGGACTCGTTGCTTACGATGGTTTCGCGTTTCTTGTCCCATAGAATTGGTACGGTTACGCGCCCCGACACTTCAGGTTCAGCTTTTGTGTAAACATCGCGAGCAAATGATAAACCGTACAAGCTGTCTCCGGTTGCACCTTCAAAATCAGTGCCAAAGTGCCACCCGTCCTCCAGCATGTCGGGATGGACCACTGATATGCTGATGTGCTCGGTTAAATCCTTCAGCGCACGGAAGATTAAAGTGCGGTGGGCCCACGGGCAGGCATAGCTGACATAGAGATGGTAACGGCCCGACTCGGCTGCGAAGCCCCCTGTTCCACTTTGGCCAGATGACCCATCCGGTGTAATCCAATTGCGGAATCCGGCGGTTGTGCGGACAAATTTGCCGCCTGTGTTGCTGGTTGTGAGTGAGGCCACCTGCCATTCGCCATTGATCAACTGGCCCATACTAAAGCTCCTGTTTCTACTGATTTGGAGTTAGATGGCGCCGAATTGGTTTGTATCAAAGAGCGATAGGCGCGCATCGTTCGCGCGAAATTGCACAGAGTATCATTCGTCGGATTTTAGTTTTCCACAGTATTTTTCTTGACCTTATCCACAATTCATCCACGTTACGGGCGGGAACGCTTTTGGGGGAAAGTGGGATTATGTCGACGTTTTTACCGCAAGAGGTGCGAGAGGGACTGGAGTTGGCGCGCAAAAAAGCGATGCGCAAAGCGTCTCGCCTGCGGGTTTCTGTTGGGACCGAAGTTGTTCCAATCCTGAAGTTTGAAGAAACTGAATTCAAAGTAGATATTGCAAATGCGCCTAGCTTGCGTGGTTTCGTTGATATCTACGATGGGTCGCGCCATCTGTACCAAGCGCTCATCCTCGCGAGCCGAGAAGAGGGTGATCAGATGGTCTATGAGTTCAAGCGTATGACCGCGGCTGCTGATACCGCGGCTCTCGATTATGAGCGTGCGGACGACGCGCCCGTCGCCCTTATCGGGCACGCGACTTAATTACTGCAGATCTTTGAACGCCTCTTGAAGCCTCGCGACGGCTTCCTCGACGCGTGCGTTTTGGGTGGCCAGATTGAACCGCATACAAAGTTCTCCACCCAGACCAAACTCTGGTCCGGGGCTTGGTGCGATGCGGGCACCTTTGCGAATTCGGTGACTGATCTCATCATAGGTCATCCCCGTCCCGGAAAAATCAACCCAAGCCAGGTAGGTCGATTGTAACGGCATCGACCAGACGCCGGGAATGGCATTGATACCGGCATCGAAAATCTGGCGATTGCTTTCGAGATGTTTCATCTGCGCATCCACCCACTCGGCGCCCTCGGGTGAATAGGCCGCTGTGACCATCTCATAGCCCAAACGATTGGCTTCATAGTTCAAGGCCACCAAGCGTGATTTCACCTGCTGGTGGAGCTTTGGGTCAGGGATAATGAAATTGCCGGTCTTCATACCGGCAATATTGAACGTCTTGGACGCGGCGGTCAGCACAACCAGCCTGTCGCGATGTTCGGGCGCTGCAATATCCATAGGAACGAAGGTCTGATTTTCGTAGATAAAGTCGTGGTGAACTTCGTCGGAGATCAGGATCAGATCATGTTTTTCGGCAAATGCAGCGACTGCGCGCAGTTCGTCAGGGGTCCATATGCGCCCTGACGGGTTCTGCGGTGAGCACCAGATGAGTAGCTTTTCTTTGCCGGTCAAGCGTCGCTCAGCTTCTTCGAAATCCAGCACATATGTGTCGCCCTCTCGCTTGAGTGGGGCTTCCGTTGCAGTGCGTCCTGCGCGTTGCAGCTTCATTTTGAATTCGTGATACACAGGGGTAAAGATCAGCGCGTGATCTCCAGGTTCACTCCAAATATCAATGGACAGCGCGATCGCATTGCCAAGACCTTGAGCAGTTATGATCCAATCAGGATCGATCTCCCAGTTGTGACGTGTCTTCATCCACCAACAGATTGCGGCGTTATAGCTGCTGTAGTCGGTCCAATAGCCAAAGACGCCATGATCAGCCGCGCGCCGGACCGCATCGATCACGCAAGGCGCTGTGGCATAGTCGGAATCAGCGGTCCACATGGACAGCCCATCTTCAAGGGGCACATCGAAGACACGGGGAAGAACATCCCATTTCGAGCAATTCGTACCACGACGGTCGATGATATCATTAAAGCCCATGAGTTCCTCGCAAATAGATCGCTTTGGAAGCTACTCGTTGCATGGCCGAGCGCAAGGGCGGTTGCACGCAATTGGTCGCTCGCCTACATCAGCCAAATGTCCATTAGACCTATTCTTATCCATCCAGACCCGCGACTGAAGAAAGTCGCAGCCCCTGTTGTCGATATTTCCGATGAGCTTCGAGCCCTGTCGGATGATATGTTGGCCACAATGTATGCGGCACCCGGGATCGGGCTTGCCGGACCCCAGCTTGGTATCGGTCAGCGGATCATTGTTTTGGATTGCGTGAAATCGGAAGACGAAGAGCCAAACCCGATGGTCATGATAAACCCAAAGGTTATCGAGGAGTCTGACGAGCTAAACGTCTACGAGGAAGGATGTCTATCTATTCCCGAGATGTATGCTGAAGTGACACGGCCCAAAGAAGTAAAGGTCAGCTGGCTTGGTTTGGATGGCGAGGAACACACGCAAGATTTTGATGGGCTTTGGGCCACATGTGTCCAGCATGAAATCGATCACTTAGATGGTGTGCTTTTCATCGATTATCTTAAACCGCTGAAACGCCAGTTGATCACACGAAAGATGGTTAAGTTGAAGCGGGAACGCGCGCGCGAGGCGAGCTGACATGCCGAAGCGCCCAATTCTTCATTGGCCGGACAAGCGGCTGGCGATGTCTGCAGAGCCGATTGGCAAGGTCACGGATGAGACGCGCACGATTTGGAACGATATGATCGATACGATGGAGGCCATGCCAGGATGGGGTCTGGCTGCGCCACAGATCGGTGTGATGCAACGCCTCGCCGTCGTAGATCCTTCTGAAGAGCGTGGAAAAGCTGTTCGCATGGCTGATCCGGAAATTATCGCTGTCAGTCCGGAGACGCGCGTGCGGACCGAGGCCAGCCCATGTCTGCGCGGCGTTTCTGCGAACGTAAGCCGTCCGATCTGGGTTGATGTCAGCTACATCGACCACGTTGGAATACGCGTTAGACAGAAATTCGAAGATATGTGGGCGGTCAGCGTTATGCATCAGATCGATCATCTGAACGGCAAACTCTATGTCGCCAATCTCAGCCGCACCAAGCGCGAAATGCTGATCAAAAAGTCGCTCAAGGCGAGGGGCTGACAAGATGCGAATTGTCTTCATGGGTACGCCTGATTTTTCGGTGCCAGCCTTGGAGGCTTTGGTGGCGGCGGGGCATGAAATCGTCTGTGTTTATACCCAGCCCCCAAGACCTGCCGGCAGAGGCAAGAAAGAGCGACCAACGCCTGTACATGCAAGAGCAGACGCTTTGGGTTTGTCGGTTCGTCATCCCAAAAGTTTGAAAGACAGCGTTGCTCAAGAGGAGTTTGCAGCGCTTAGGGCGGATGTTGCCGTTGTTGTGGCCTATGGTTTGATTTTGCCACAGGCAGTTCTGGATGCGCCTGCACACGGGTGTTTAAATATTCATGCAAGCCTTCTACCGCGTTGGCGCGGCGCGGCCCCTATTCACCGTGCGATCATGGCCGGTGATGCCGAAACCGGGGTCTGTATTATGCAAATGGAAGCGGGTCTTGATACCGGGCCTGTGCTCATGCGCGAGGCGATACCGATCGGGTCCGAGGACACAACCGCATTGCTGCATGACCATTTGTCAGATCTTGGCGCAAAGCTGATCATCGATGTCCTCGCAAGCCCTGAGCCGATAGTAGCCGATCCGCAACCAGAAGAGGGTGTGACCTACGCTGCAAAAATCGACAAGGCTGAGGCTAAGATTAACTGGGCATTGGACGCAAAGGTAATTGATCGTCAGATTCGTGGGCTCTCGCCCTTTCCAGGCGCATGGACGATGTTGAATGGAAAGCGTTTAAAACTCCTTGGGTCTCGTTTGGCCGAAGCGAACGGTACATCCGGCACGTTTTTAGATGGGGCGACCGTCGCGTGTGGTAGAGGTGCAATCGACGTGACGCGTGCGCAGTTGGAAGGTAAATCCGCACAAGATGCGATCGTATTTGTGAACAGCGGTGTCTTTGGACCCGGCGTTGTGTTGGAGGACGGATAAAATGGGTTTCTTCGCTTTTTTCGGATCTTTGATGATTGGAGGGATCGTTGGCTACCTGTCAGAAAAATGGGGCTTCACCCAAAATGGCGTTTTGCGGTCCATCATCATTGCACTGGGCGGCGTCATCTTATTGTTCATGGCCCGCGTGATGTTCAATTTAAGTTTCGGATCACCCGGCTTTGATGCAATCATCGGTGGGGCGGGGGCGCTGCTTCTGATTCCAACCGAAGCGGCCTCCCGACGGCGTAAGCGCAAATAGACTACTGTGGCCCGTCTTTGGGAGGACGTGGCCGGTAGACAGGCAATCCCCACCCGAACAGAATGGATCCTGCGCGCAACAGGAATGTTAAAGCGGCGCATGCGATCACGGGGGCAAGAGGTGACGGTAAAAAGACCGGCGCCAGAATTGCAGCTGCAGCGCCAGCAAATGCTGCTGTAACATAGAGTTCACCCCGGATCAGGATCAGCGGAACTTCGTTGCAGACGACATCGCGCATCAACCCGCCCATGCATCCGGTCACCACACCCATTATTAAGGTTATGGCTGGCGCCTGACCCATGGCCTGAGCCGCTGCAACGCCAGCCGAGACGGCAATAGACAGCGCCAAAGCATCAAGCCAGACGATGACCTTGTAGCGGCTTTCCAACAGATGTGCGGTGAGAAAGACCAGGATCGCAGCCACGCATGCGACGGCGATGTTGGAAGGGGCTTCGATCCAGAAGACCGGATTTCGATCCAAAAGCAGATCGCGCACTGTGCCGCCACCAACTGCAGTTAGGCAACCGATGAACAGAAAACCGATGATATCGAGCTGAGCCCGACTGGCGACAAGCGCCCCTGTCAGAGCGAACACAAACACCGCAGACAGATCAAGGATACCGAGGACGCTCATGCCTTGTCGTTCGGATCGGGTTTGAACGGGGCCATACCTGCACGCGCAAGCGCATCCGCGCGCTCATTCTCCGGATGCCCTGCATGGCCTTTCACCCATTCCCAAACAACATCGTGTCGAGCCTGCGCCTCGTCCAGACGCTGCCAGAGTTCAACATTTTTCACAGGCTTTTTCGCGGACGTTTTCCAGCCGTTTTTTTTCCAGCCGAAAATCCAGCTTGTTACGCCGTTCTTCACATATTGGCTGTCCGTGACGATCGTAATCGTGCTGGGGCGCGACAAGCTTTCAAGCGCGTTGATTGCGGCGAGTAATTCCATGCGGTTGTTGGTTGTCTCAGGCTCCCCGCCGTTCAACTCGCGCTCTTTAAGAATGGTTTCTCCGTTGCGCGCGATCAGCAAGGCACCCCATCCGCCGGGTCCCGGATTGCCCGAGCAAGCGCCGTCGGTATAGGCGAATAAATCAGGCATCTTGCAACTGCGCTTGCAACAAAATGAACGGTGAGACTTCGCCGGAAAGCCCGGCTTCTTCCCCTGTGACTGAATGTATGACTTCAAATCCAGCGGTTCCAAGAAGATCAGTCAGTTCGGGTTCGGTGTAGTAGGCGTAAAAGCGTCCAATCTTATCTCGCGCTTCCCCGGAACCCAGTTTGGTCCCCCAAAAAAACCAGCCATTAGGGCGCAAGGCCCTTGTGATTGCCGCCAAATGTTCGGGCATTTTTACCTTTGGGGCGTGAAGCAGGCTGAAACTGGCGTAGATCGCATCAAAGGCATCCACGTCACGCAGGTCGTCGAAACGCGCAACATGTGCGTTCACGCCACGGGCCTTTGCAGCTTCCACAAACTCAGGGGTTGCATCAGTCGCAAGCACATCGAAACCGTGAGCATCCATCAAGGCTGCATGTTGTCCAGGACCGCATCCGAGATCGAGAATTTTTGCCCCTTCAGGAAGTCGGGCAAAAAAGGTTTCCATTTCGGTCAGCTGTACCTGTCCCACACCGAGCGCTTCGTATTGGGCGACCCGCTCGGCATAAATTGCGAGAGTTTCGGGATCAGCCATCAGATCAAGATCACTCCGAGACATATGACAACGAGCGCGGTTAATAAGATGCGCAGCGACATCCACCAATCTGGTGCAAGATTCTGTTTCCAGAACATATAGTCCAGCGCAAGCAATCCCACGAAGCCAGCGATCAGAAAGGTTGCCGCAGAGTAAGGGCCGCCTCCGGTGAAGAAGAAGGCCCAAAGCGCCGGGATGGTCGACAGCGCGTAACCTGTTGCCGCAACTGGTCCGTCTGCTTTCGTCGCGAAACCCCAGAGTACGCCAGACATGAAAGACAGAATGATCGAGCCGTAAAACAGTTGGATATAAGGGCCCACGAAACGTGGTCCGAGTGTATCAATCCCCCATTGCGCCAGCTCGGGCGAGAGGACGGTCAGAGCCCCCCAGCCAAACGGTATCACGCCTGCTAGTCCAAGGATCAGCGCGGAACGGGGGATCGGGAGGTCAAACATAGACGGAAGGTTTAGAGGTTCGGTCGTCTGCGTAAAGGGGACAACCCACTAGATTTGCGAATATCTGTTTGGGGATTGAGGCTAACCTGGCACGCGTAAAACCCGTGGAACCTTGAATTCCACGTTTTCCACGGCTGTTTCGATGACCTCTTCGGTTACATCAAATCGGTCCTTGAATGCGTCTATCACTTCGCGGATCAGGACTTCGGGTGCGCTCGCACCGGCAGTGATCCCGATGGATCTGATACCTTCCAGCGCGCGCCAATCAATGTCGCTCGACCGCTGCACAAGCTGTGCGTAGCTGCACCCAGCTTTGCGCCCCACTTCGACCAGTCGTTTGGAGTTTGACGAATTGGGTGCACCGACCACAAGCATAGCATCTGCCTTAGGTGCCATCGCCTTAACCGCTTCCTGCCTGTTGGTCGTTGCGTAGCAGATGTCTTCTTTATGGGGGCCAACAATATCTGGAAAGCGCGCCTGAAGCGCCAGGACAATCTCAGCGGTATCGTCCACTGAAAGAGTTGTCTGCGTGATGAAAGCAAGCTTCTCAGGGTCGCGCACATTCAGGTCCGCGACATCATCGGCTGTTTCCACCAACAAGACCTCACCTGCAGGCAATTGCCCCATTGTTCCCACGGTTTCGGGGTGGCCTTCATGGCCAATCATAACCATTTGTAGTCCACGCTCGTGATGGCGTTCGGCCTCTATATGGACTTTGCTGACAAGCGGGCAGGTTGCGTCCACGAATATCATTTCGCGGGCTTGGGCGGCGGCAGGCACCGATTTTGGGACGCCATGCGCGGAAAAGATGACAGGCCGGTCGTCTGGGCACTCGTCCAGTTCAGCCACGAAGACCGCACCTTTCGCGCGCAGTCCGTCTACCACGAATTTATTATGAACGATCTCATGGCGCACATAGACAGGCGCGCCCCATTTCTCGAGTGCCATTTCAACTATCTTGATAGCGCGATCCACGCCCGCGCAAAAGCCGCGGGGGGCGGCTAGATAAAGCGATAGAGAGGGCTTGTTGAGGGAAACGGACATGAGGTGGCCTTGGAACATCTTGGGGTGGCGAGACAGATGTGAACCTAACCCGCTTCTTCCGCGTCGTCAGTGAAAAAAACCTAGTCCGTTCTGCGAAATGTTTCGAATAGCTGCGGCCGGTCGATATCGCAGTGGAACATGTTAGGATTTCAAACGCTGACTCCATCGATGCAGATCGCCAATCCGTGGCCTCTGAATATCATAACCTTCAGGGGTTGGGCTAAATCAGTTCGCAAGTTGTGGCGCAGTGAATTATCAAGACAGTGACCGTTTACTGTCGGAAGGACATCACTTTGAAGCATGGGCAAACCACTGGGTCTGAGACGCCAGTTGCGCTGGTCGCTTTGGGGGCGAACCTTCCGTCGCCTGTCGGTGCCCCGGCTGAAACAGTGTCAAACGCCATAAAGAAACTCCGGTCAATTTATCCGGGCACGCGTGCGAGCCAATTGCATGTTAGTCCAGCGTTTCCAGCAGGCTCGGGTCCGGACTACATTAATGCGGCGGTCTGTTTTCCAACCACACAGCCTGCATTAGAAATTCTCAAAATCTTGCATGGAATCGAGGAACAGCTTGGCCGAAGCCGTGGGGAGCGTTGGGCGGCAAGGGTCATGGATCTGGATCTTCTTGGTGTTGGTGCAGAGATTCTTCCAGACCTTGAGACCTATGCTGAGTGGCGGACATTGTCTTTGACTGAGCAAATGCAAAAGGTGCCAGACGGTTTGATCCTACCGCATCCAAGAATGCAGGAGCGCGCATTTGTTTTGAAGCCGCTTGCGGAAATCGCTCCGGAGTGGATCCATCCTGTTCTCGGCACCACTGTTAAGCAGATGCTTGCTGATTTGCCTGAGGATCAGTGTGCTGAGGTCATCGCGTTATAACTTGTGACCCCTTGTCAATCCCCTTACGAGCGCGTATCTGAGGCTCTCGAATTCCATCAACTGTCCATTATTCGAACGGAGTAGCTCATGGCCCGCGTTACGGTTGAAGACTGCGTAGACAAAGTTCCTAACCGGTTTGAGCTGGTGATGCTTGCCTCTCACCGCGCGCGTGAGATCGCGTCGGGCAGTTCGTTGACCATCGATCGTGATAACGACAAGAACCCAGTCGTGAGCCTTCGTGAGATTGCCGAGGAAACGCAATCCGCTGATGCACTACGGGAACGGATGATTGAAAGTCATCAGACCCAGATCGAAGTTGACGAACCGGAAGAAGACGCGATGGCGCTTTTGATGGAATCAGGCAGCGCTGACCGTCCTGAAGACGATGCTGCGGCTGAGGAAAAAATGCTCCGTGCATTGATGGAAGCCCAAGGTCAGGGATAATCCTGACCAACGGCGACGGCTGGCCCGTGAAAGGGCGCTGGCATGATAGATTCCGAAGACCTTGCCACGCTGGTGCGTGCGTATAATCCAAACGCAGATTTCGAAAAGATCATCGCGGCCTATAATTATGGGCGCGAAATGCATGAAAGTCAGTTTCGTCATTCGGGCGAGCCATACTTTACGCATCCGGTAGCTGTTGCCGCACTGTTGACCGAGCAACGGCTGGATGACGCGTCGATTATCACTGCCTTGCTACATGATACGCTTGAAGACACGCGCTCGACCTATGCGGAACTCGTCGATCGCTTTGGCCTCGAGGTCGCAGAGTTGGTCAATGGTGTGACCAACCTGACCAACCTGCAACTCAGCAGTCATGAAACAAAGCAGGCCGAAAACTTCCGTAAGCTGTTTATGGCGATGTCCAAGGACATGCGTGTAATTTTGGTGAAGTTGGCGGACAGACTGCATAATATGCGCACCATTCGCCATATGCGTCCTGAAAAGCAGGCCAAGAAAGCGCGCGAGACGATGGAAATCTACGCGCCTCTTGCCGGGCGTATGGGTATGCAATCTATGCGTGAGGAGCTCGAAGATCTCGCTTTCCGCGTTCTGAACCCGGAAGGTCGGTCTTCGATCATGCGCCGCTTTGTTACTTTGCAACGCGAAACCGGCGACGTGATGCGGAAGATCACTGCAGACATCGAAAAAGAACTGGAAAACAAGGGGATTGAAGCAACCGTCTATGGTCGCGCGAAGAAGCCTTACTCGATTTGGCGTAAGATGCAGGCGAAGGAGCAAGCGTTCTCCCGGCTGTCTGACATCTACGGGTTTCGCGTGATCCCTGGTACGGAAGACGAATGCTATGCGGTGCTTGGCGCGGTGCATCAGCGCTGGCGTGCCGTGCCCGGTCGTTTCAAGGATTTTATCAGTCAGCCAAAATCAAATGGGTACCGGTCGATCCACACTACCGTGTCCGGTCGTGACGGAAAGCGCGTGGAAATTCAGATCCGAACCCGGCAAATGCATGAGGTTGCGGAGTCTGGCGTTGCCGCGCACTGGTCTTACAAAGATGGCGTAAAGGAAGAAAACCCCTTTGCGGTTGATCCCGCTGAGTGGATCAAATCGCTCACAGACCGCATTGAAGAGGGAGATGACCACAGCGAGTTTCTCGAACACGTCAAAATGGAGATGTACACCGATCAGGTGTTCTGCTTCACGCCCAAGGGCGAGGTTGTAAAGCTTCCCAAGGGGGCCACACCCTTGGACTACGCCTATGCAATTCATACGCGGATTGGGGACAGCTGCGTGGGTGCAAAGGTTGACGGGCTGCGCGTGCCTTTGTGGACCCGCTTGCGAAACGGACAGTCGGTCGAGATTATCACCGCCGATGGGCAGCGCCCTCAGGCCACATGGATCGACATCGTTTCTACTGGTCGGGCGAAAGCCGCGATCCGGCGTAGTTTGCGCGAAGAAGACCGTGCGCGGTTTATCAAGCTTGGGCGAGAGCTTGCCAGGCAAGGTTTTGAGCATGTCGGCAAGCGCGTTACTGATAAGGCTCTGAAAACAGCTGCCAAACAATTGGACCTCGGCGACGGTGAAACTTTGCTTGCGCGGTTGGGCAGCGCAGAAGTGACCACACGAGACGTGATTGCAGTCCTTTATCCTGATTTAAAGGGTTTCGAAGGCGAAGAAGTCGCCGCCGATCGTGCTGTCTTAGGATTGGAGCCGGGACAACATGTGGAACGCGGGGCGTGCTGCCAACCTGTTCCGGGAGAGCGAATCGTTGGTATCACACATCGGGGCAAAGGGGTGGTGGTGCATGCTATTGATTGCGACAACCTGACCGAACTGGAAGATGAAACGACGCGATGGGTGGATTTGCACTGGCAACCCGGACGACACGCTGCGGTGCACCAGGTCACGCTTAATCTGACAATCGGAAACGATCCAGGTGTTTTGGGGCGAATCTGTACATTGATTGGTGAGCAGAGGGCCAATATCAGTAATCTTGATTTCGTTGACAGAAAGCCAGATTTCTATCGCCTTTTGATCAGCGTGGATGTCAGAGATGTAGAACACTTACATCGGATCACCACGGTGCTTGAAGCAGACAGTGATGTGGCTGAGTTGTCGCGACACAAAGACACCATGCACGCCCCGTAGTTCGGCGAGCAGCACGGAAAGGAAGACAGGGCTTGGTTTTCAAGCGACGCGATCGACGGTCAGTCTGGCGACTGGTCGTGGAGAGCTTCTGGCCCAAAGGGGGCTGGGGGCGCGCGTTTTCCTATGTGAAGCATCGATTGCGTCGTTTGCCTGATCCACCGCATAGAATCGCGCGCGGCATAATGGCCGGTATAATGGCCACTTTCACACCGTTTTTTGGGTTTCACTTTGTGACTGCCGCGCTGATTGCCTGGATCATGCGGGGAAATATACTCGCAGCCATGCTGACGACTTTTGCGGGAAATCCGATTACGTTTCCCTTTATTGGGGCAATCAGCTTGCAGATTGGGACCTGGATACTCGGAACCCCACCTGTTCGAGGCGAACCGCAAGGTGTCATAGACAGTTTCTCGCGCGCTATGGGGGACCTGTGGCATAATTTTCTGGCTATCTTCACGCCAGAAACCGCCGAATGGAGCAACTTGTTTGTCTTTTGGCGCGAGGTGTTTCTGCCTTACCTTGTTGGCGGTATCGTTCCGGGTATCATCCTTGGTTTGATATTTTACTACGTCAGCGTTCCTTTGCTGGTGGCCTATCAAAATCGTCGCAAAGGCCGTTTGAAGGAAAAGCTGGACCGATTGCGTAGAAAAAACTCACAAGCCCCTGACCCAGGTTCTGATCCGAACTAAGTTCAGGTGAAACTAACACCCATGAGGTTCTAATGCCCAAAGACGCGCCGCTTCGCCCTCTCAGGTTGGGGGTAAATATTGACCACGTCGCGACCGTACGGAACGCACGTGGTGGTGCTGTTCCAGATCCAGTTCGTGCGGCCAAACTCGCTGAAGAAGCAGGGGCTGATGGGATTACGGCGCATTTGCGGGAAGACCGACGCCACATCTCTGACAAGGACATTGAAGCGCTCATGGATGCGCTGACGCTCCCTTTGAATTTCGAAATGGCGGCAACAGACGAAATGCAGGCCATCGCACTGCGCCATAAACCGCATGCGGTTTGCATCGTGCCAGAGCGTAGGGAGGAACGTACAACCGAAGGCGGCCTCGAGGTCGCACGCGAGGAAAACAAACTCGCACATTTCATCGCACCGCTCGCAGAAGCCGGATGCCGTGTCTCGATTTTCATTGCAGCCGATCAACGGCAGATTGACGCTGCAAACCGCATCGGCGCGTCTGTGATTGAGCTCCACGTCGGAGCTTATTGCGATGCGGTGTCTGAAAACCGTTCATCAGAGGCCTCAGAGGAACTCGCGCGTCTGACCGATATGGCGCGCTATGCAGATAGCCTTGGGCTCGAGGTTCATGCAGGGCATGGCCTCACATATGAGAGCGTTGCGCCGATCGCGGCGTTGCCAGAAGTGGTAGAACTGAACATCGGCCATTTCCTGATCGGTGAGGCGATTTTCCTCGGGCTTGACCCTGCCATCAAGGAAATGCGCAGATTGATGGACGCCGCACGCAATTCGGGAGTTATGTCATGAGATTGATATTTGCCGCTATCACCGTTTTTCTTTTTGCCAGTCAGGTGACGGCTCAAGTCGTTACCGATTGCGAGCGTTGGCAAGCCAACTTGCGGAATCTGGCCGAGCCTTGGGAAGAAAACACGCGTCAGTTCGCAAATGGGGCTGTGCGAATTTCGGTGATCGATACGCTTGAACCTGCTGTCGCCGCATTTCATCTCGCGATCCTTTCGCCGCCCTATTCGGAACTTGGCGACCGCCAATGCAGGATGGTCAGCTTGGACGACAGCGGTTTTGGCTTTTCAGGTGTAATCTTCAACGAAATGACAGCGGGCTATGATCCGGCCACTGGCTTGGGTCTTGATTTGCCAATCATCCTGTACATGCCGCAAACCGCAGATTTTCAGCGGGTTGGACTTGGACTGACAATCAATCAGGCAACAGGAGAGATCGGGACAAAGATCTACCCGGTAGACTAGAATGATCCTCGGCATTGGTACCGATCTGGCCAATATCGAAAGGATCGAAGGCACTTTGGAGCGGTTTGGAGACCGGTTTCGCAATCGTGTTTTCACCGATATCGAGCAGCGCAAGGCCGAACGTCGTAAGGACACTGTCGGGACCTATGCCAAGAGATGGGCTGCGAAAGAGGCCTGCTCCAAAGCGCTCGGAACAGGGCTGCGAATGGGAATTGCGTGGAAGGATATGTCAGTCGTAAATCTGCGGTCAGGACAGCCAACGATGGTCCTAACGGGCTGGGCAGCAGAACGCCTCGCGAGTATGACCCCAGACAATCATCGCGCTGTTATACATGTCAGTCTTACGGACGATCATCCTTGGGCTCAGGCTATGGTCGTCATCGAAGCCGTGCCTGATTGACACTATGGTGCGGTTGACACTTCCCCAACGCCTGCCCATGAAGCCTCAACAAAACGCAAGGGCGTAAGGCAGCAAAGGAATACCTATGGCGAGCAGCAAAGACGAAGGCGGAATCATGGAAACCGTCAAAACCGTCGTCTACGCCCTGCTTATTGCGGGCATCTTCCGTACTTTGTTCTTTCAGCCATTCTGGATCCCGTCCGGGTCAATGAAAGACACACTTCTGGTCGGCGATTTTCTGTTCGTGAACAAGATGGCCTACGGCTATTCGCGCCATTCCTGCCCCTTTTCTGCCTGTCCCTTCTCGGGTCGTATATTCGGGTCTGAGCCGGAACGCGGCGATATCGTTGTTTTCCGCCATCCCGTAAACGGTTCTGATTTTATCAAGCGCGTTGTCGGTCTTCCGGGCGATACGGTCCAGTTTCGTGATGGGCAGATGATCCTGAATGGAACGCCGGTCGAGGTAACCCCTGACGGTGTTTTTGAAGAAACCTTTGAGCGTCAGGGCCCCATCGGCTCATTCCCGCGTTGTAACAACGCGCCTGTGGGCGAAGGGGGCACCTGTACCAAGGAAAAGTTTATTGAAACGCTGCCCGATGGCAGATCGTATTCCATTTTGAATATCGACCGTGGATTTGCCGATACAACACGCGAGTTCACTATCGAACCCGGACACTTCTTCTTTGTCGGGGACAATCGCGACAACAGCCAAGATTCGCGCTTTGCGCAGGCCTCGGGCGGTGTTGGGCAGGTTCCGTTTGAAAACCTGATCGGACGCGCGGACCGCGTGATGTTTTCATCTGCGGGGCGTCGCATGGTTTACTTCTGGACCTGGCGCGGTGACCGCTTTTTCAAGGCGCTTGAATGAAGCTCGGGCGTGAGCTTGAAGCCTTTTGTGCCCGCTTAGGGCACCGTTTTGCCAATGCCGATCTGTTGATCCAGGCGTTGACGCATCCGTCAATGAGTTCAGCGGCGCGCGGTCATAACCAAAGGCTTGAGTTTCTGGGAGACCGCGTTCTCAATCTCACGATTGCGGAGGCACTTTATCGCGACGATACGACCGCCGATGAAGGAACGCTTGCTCCGCGGTACAATGCGCTTGTTCGCAAGGAAACCTGTGCTGAGATCGCGCGCGAGATTGATCTCGGCGAAGTGCTCAAACTGGGCAGGTCTGAGATGCAATCAGGTGGACGACGAAAGCAAGCTTTGCTTGGTGACGCCATGGAGGCCATAATCGCGGCTGTTTACTTGGATGCCGGGCCCGAAGTTGCGACAGAGACCGTTCTGCGACTTTGGGGAGATCGTATCGGAAAAGCCGAAGCGCATGTCAGCAACGCCAAGTCAGATTTGCAGGAATGGGCGCAAGCACGTGGATTGAAGACACCTCACTACGCTGAGCTGGGTCGCGAGGGTCCGCCACATGCACCGAGATTTCTAATTGAGGCGCGTTTGGAAAATGGAGCTTCTGCAACCGCTGAAGCTGGTAGCAAACGACAGGCCGAACAGGACGCAGCAGCTCAGCTTTTGAAGGAAGTGCGCGGAAATGAGTAACGCTACAAGAGCTGGCTTTGTCGCCTTGATCGGTGAACCCAATGCTGGGAAATCGACCCTGACCAATGCCATGGTCGGAGCAAAGGTTTCGATTGTCACCCACAAGGTTCAAACCACACGGGCACGTATTCGGGGCGTTGCGATTGAAGGTGACGCACAGATTGTATTTGTGGACACGCCGGGTCTCTTTCGACCGCGTCGTCGTCTCGACAGGGCCATGGTCGCGGCGGCTTGGGGCGGTGTGGCAGATGCAGATGTCGTTGTCTTGATGGTTGAAGCGCACCGCGGGGTCACCGAAGGCGTTTCAACAATTCTGCAAGCCTTGCCGGATCATCTGAACCCAAACCAGACTGTCGCCCTCGCGATCAACAAGATCGACCGTGTGAAATCTGAAGTGCTGTTGAAACTGACAAAAGACCTGAATGAGGCCTACCAGTTTGCCGAGACTTTCATGATTTCCGCGGAGAAAGGCCACGGCGTTGATGCCTTGCGAAAGTGGCTCGCAAAGAGCTTGCCGGAAGGGCCATGGCTGTATCCGGAAGATCAGATCGCGGATTTGCCGATGCGGATGATTGCCGCTGAAATGACTCGCGAGAAACTGACCCTGCGCCTTCATCAGGAACTGCCCTACCAACTCACGGTTGAGACTGAGAATTGGGAAGAACGCAAAGACGGGTCAGCACGCGTGGATCAGATCATTTATGTCATGCGCGATGGTCACAAGGGTATCGTTCTGGGCAATAAGGGTGAAACGATCAAGGCAATCAGTCAATCTGCGAGGGCAGAGATGGCGGAATTGCTCGGGCGGCCTGTGCATTTGTTTTTGCAAGTGAAGGTTCGGCCCGGCTGGCTGGAAGAGGCCGAGCGGTATTCCGAAATCGGTCTCGATTTCAAGGATGGCAATTCCTGAGATGGCGCGACTGGCGAGTGGTCTTTGGGTATCGGCCTATCTTGCGCGACTACAGTCCGAGGCAATCCCTGCCTATGTTATTGCCCGCGGGGATGACACGGCGGGTGCTGTGCTGGTGAAGCTGGCGACGCTCGATGGTAAAGCGGCAATCTGGCAACGCAGTTTTGATCTGATGACCGGTGAACGCGAGTGGATTGTTCTCGCCGACGGGGATGAGCCCGAGATGGATCAAGTTTTAAAGCGCCAGCGCAATAGCGACCCCGATCTTTGGGTTATCGAAGTTGAAAGTCGCAGTGGAGAAACGCTGTTGGATCAGCCCGGGTTGTCGGAATAACGCTGTAGGATCACGGCAACGGCGTAGAGCGCGTATCCTGCGATCAAGAACGCCACCAGAAATTGCGCAATGCTTAATCCCAGTCCTTCCCATCCCAATTCGTCAAGGTTGAGAAAGAAATACGGGTACTGGCCGTCCATCATACCACGGAGCACTGCGTAGACTGCGTACCAGACGGGCCAAAGTATCCAGCGGATTGGCGACAGCGGCGATAAAGGCGTCTTAGGGGCAAATCCCGCCCACCATAGAAACATCATCAGTGGCACGATGGTATGCAGGGCGTGATCGACCAGAATCTCGATCCCCACTAGGTCATTTAAGTTTGCCAGTAAGAGATGATAGACAACGCCAACGATCCCAATGGCCAGCGTAACGCCTGCCAACCGTGAAGCACTTTGTGGTTCATGAAGCAAATGAAAGGCGAGAAAGATCGCCACGAGTGCATTTGTCAGAATGGTGAAGTAGCGCATCAGTTCCCACATCGCCAATCCAACATCGCCACCGTGGTCCGGTGCACTAAGCTGTGCACGCACAATCAAGGCAGCCATTGCGATTATCACGATCGTAAAGGCCATCAGGCGTCCAAAAACTGACTCTTCCATGCGTCCACCCCTCTGATTTCGTTCAACTTGCCTTGAGGATCGGTCATGGACAACCCCCTCGCTGCGTGCAGGATGTGTATTATGGAATGGCGCGAACAAGGAATTTTGCTAAGCACGCGTCGCCATGGCGAAAGCGCCGCGATTGTAGAGGTGCTGACGCGTGATCATGGGCGGCACTTAGGTGTGGTGCGCGGTGGAGCCTCCAAGCGTATAGCGCCGGTCCTTCAGCCCGGAGCGCAGCTAGACGTTACTTGGCGGGCTAGGCTTGAAGAACATCTTGGTGCTTTTGCAGTGGAACCAGTTAGGTCACGTGCCGCCGAGGTTATGACAGACCCTCTCGCGCTTGCCGCAATGAACACCGTTTTGGCCATCGCCAGCTTCGCCCTGCCCGAACGAGAGCAGGTTGTTGATACCTATGACCGCACGCTTGAGCTGCTCGAGGCGATTTGCGAAGGCGAAGGTTGGTTGCCGCTTTATGTCTACTGGGAACTGCACCTGCTGGAGGCGCTGGGCTTTGGGCTTGATTTGTCGCGTTGCGCGGTCAGCGGCGCGACCAACGATCTGGCATATGTGTCTCCGCGAACAGGGCGTGCGGTGCGTTCGGCAGATGCAGGTGTTTGGGCTGATAGGTTGCTGCCGTTGCCGCAGGCACTCGCGCTTGGAAAACCGTTGGGTCTTGAGGATGTGCAAATGTCTTTGGCGCTATCGGGTTATTTCCTTGAACACCATTTGGCCCCGAGCCTCGGTCAAAAACCGCTTCCACCGGCAAGACAAAGATTTCTTGATCGTTTGCGCAAGGCCTAGTCCGTGCGAAACACCATGCTACGACCATCGTCATTGGACAGGATCAATACCGGTCCTGACACTTCAGACAAAGTCATCTTCGTTAGTGCTGAAAAGAAGTCCATCTCGGCGTCGAGGTCGGAACATGCCATCTGAGTTGAGATGATGTTGGTAAGTTCAAACCATGGATATGGGGCCGTCTGAGTTGCCCCGTAGACATTGCACGGAGCTTGCCCAGATGCTTGGCCTTTGGTGCCAAAGAGGATTGTTGCCGAGGCAGGAAATGCATGACCGTCGAGTTCAACAAGCTTCCATGTGCGGCCGTCCCCTCCGCCATGTCCCGCAAGTGTCTCATCAGCAGAGCAACTCGAGACGACCAAGGGCAGAATCAAAAGGGTGACAGCCAGCTTCATTTGACCTTGCCCGTTCGCAAGATAACCTCCGCAGCGGCTAAGATGGCGTCTCTTGGCGGAATGAAATTGATGCCCATGATTGAGCGTGCGCGGTCGTTGGAAACCTTGGGCGCGAAACCAAGCTGCGGAATGATTGTGCGGATGTCTTTATCGAACAAGGCTAGGAACCTTACAAAGGCGTTTGGCGCCAAGCGTGTAACGATCTTACGGTTCGGATAAGCGGTCTTGAGTGTTTTCGCGATATCGGCAAACCATACGTACCCATTGGACGCTAAGAAGCGCATTCCGCGTGTTTCGTCAGGCATCTCAAGCGCTTTCAAATGCATTGTAGCAACGTCTCGGACATCTACGATTGGCAGACCAAACTTAGGCAAGGCTGAGTCTTTGGCTTTCAGCACCCGTTCGACAACAGAAACGGAAGAGCCGAAATTTGCATCCAACGGAGGACCGAGAACCAGAACTGGGTTGATTGTGGTCAAATTCATCTCTGGAGCATCGCTTTGTACGAAATCCCAGGCAGCTCTTTCCGCCAATGTTTTTGAACGCCCATACGCATTTATGGTTGGGTGGTTCAAATCGGACCAATCTGTTTCATCGTGTGCCAACTTATCTGTGGGTAGATTACTCTGCATAACGGCAACCGCAGATGACGTCAGAATGACACGGTTGATGCCATTCTCTTTCGCGGCGCGCAGGGCCCTTAGTGTTCCGTCTACTGCGGGACGAATGAGTTCATCTTCATTTTTTGGCTGCGAGATTGGAAACGGTGACGCGGTGTGCATTAAGACGTCGACATTCTCCATCGCGTCTTTCCAACCTGTATCTGCATTCAGATCCAGCGACGCAAAAAACAGGCGATTTTGCCAATCGTCCCCCTCCAAATGCGCTGCGACCGCAGTCCTAACCTCGGCCTGGCGTTTTGCGCTCCGGACAGATCCAACAACTGTATGTCCCGCTTGGAGCAATTGCAGAACGATATGCTTGGCGATGAAGCCGCTCGCCCCAGTTACAAGGACCCGTGTCATATTCGTCTCCGGCAAAATTTATCAGTGCCTTTGAGATCTAGTATTTCAAACAGACTTCAAGAGCCCTGTTGGAAAATGGCCCCCAAAAAAAACGGCGTGCCGTCAGGGCACGCCGTGTGTTTCGATACCATCAGCGGTTTTATGAAGCGCGGCTACCCGAGCAGACGGCGGGCAATTACCTGCGCTTGAATTTCGGCGGCGCCCTCGAAGATATTGAGAATGCGGGCGTCACATAAAATTCGGCTAATCTTGTATTCCAACGCAAACCCATTGCCGCCATGGATCTGCAGTCCGTTATCTGCGGCCGCCCAGGCCACACGAGCGCCAAGCAGCTTCGCCATACCAGCCTCAAGGTCGCAACGGCGACCTTCATCCTTTTCGGTCGCGCTGAAATAGGTCAACTGGCGTGCAATCATGGTCTCGACGGCCATCATCGCAAGCTTCGATGCAACGCGTGGAAAGTCGATCAGAGATTTACCAAACTGTTTGCGGTCCTGTGCGTATTGCATGGACACATCAAGTGCGGATTGGGCGACGCCGACTGCCCGTGCGGCAGTCTGAATACGTGCAGATTCGAAGGTTTCCATAAGCTGCTTGAAGCCTTTGCCTTCCTCTCCGCCCAGTAGGTTTTCACCTTTGACGTGGAAGTTGTCGAAACCGAGCTCGTATTCCTTCATGCCGCGGTATCCCAGCACTTCGATCTCGCCTCCGGTCATCCCTTCGGTTGGAAATGGAGCCTCATCCGTGCCCGGTGTCTTTTCTGCAAGGAACATTGAAAGTCCCTTGTAGTCGGTGGTCGATGGATCCGTGCGTGCAAGCAGCGTCATAACGTGGGTTCGCGACGCATGGGTGATCCAAGTTTTGTTGCCAGTGATCTTGTAATCGCCGTTCTCGTCTTTCACAGCGCGGGTCCGCAGGCTGCCCAGGTCCGATCCGGTATTTGGTTCAGTGAAGACCGCCGTCGGAAGAGTTTCCGCAGTCGCGAGCTTTGGCAACCAATTGGCTTTCTGTTCGTCTGTGCCGCCTGCTATGATCAACTCAGCGGCAATCTCCGTACGGGTTGCTAGTGAGCCCACGCCGATATAGCCGCGCGATAGCTCTTCCGAGACGACGCACATCGACGCTTTGGATAAGCCAAATCCACCGTATTCCTCAGGAATTGTGAGGCCAAAAACACCCATCTCACCGAGTTCGTCGATGATATCCATGGGGATCAACTCATCCTTGAGATGCCAGTCGTGCGCGAAAGGCTCGACCTTTTCGATCGCAAAGCGCCTGAACTGTTCGCGGATCATTTCCAGCTCTTCATCGAGACCGGATGCACCCACCGTGATCTCAGCGGAACGTTCCTGCATGAGGTCAACAAGCCGTAGACGGGCGGCCTGTGTGTTGCCTGACTGGGACAGGACCATGACGGCAGGGGTCATCATGGCCCGTTGGTCATCTTGAGTAAGTCCAAGATCCTGCGGCCGGACGATCTCGCCCTGGTTCATCTGGATGCCGCCATAGAGCTGCCAAAGGTACTCTCCGAATGCGATCTGGTGGATCAGCGCCTCAACTTCGCCAAACTTGCCCTGTGCTGACAAAGTATCCGCCCAAGCCTGCATTTGACGCAGCGATTCCACATAAGTAGCAATCCAAGCAAGACCGTGAGCTGCTGTCTGATTGGTCTCAATCAGAGCCCCGGAAACACGACCGTTTGCACTGACCATCGCGCGAACGCGATCCGTTGCTGTCGCAAGCAGCTCTTCGGCTGGACCAACGGCGTCACGTGTCAACGAAAGAAGGTTGTCCAGCAGCACTGTGTTGGCCTCGGTGAGGCTGAGGTCTTGTCCATCATGGGCCATGTCTGTCTCCAACTTTACGGTCTCGATCTCCACCCGGTAGGGGTTAAGCATTTTGCAGGTGCAGCGCAAGAAAAATTCGCTACGAATGCAGTTATTGTATCAATATGTCTCGGCCGTTTTCTATGTCACCCCCTGTACTCACTGAAATTTTCCCAAGTTGCACTTTTCATTAGTGAAATTGGGGCCTAGGAGGTCGCAAGGTTTGGCTAAGGAGAGGCGACCTTCTTGTTAGACATAGTTTTCCCCCACCCCATGGCGATTGTAGTTGCTGCATTTGCGATTGCGGTGATCGCCGGGGTTATTAAGGGAGCGGTGGGATTCGCGATGCCATTGGTGATGGTGTCAGGCTTCAGCTCTATCATGGATCCAAAGGTCGGTCTGGCCATCTTGATCGTCCCAGTTGTGATTGCCAATGTGATGCAGACTTTCCGTAACGGCGTTGCTCCGGCGTGGGACGCGATCATTGAATTCCGCCGCTACCTTTTGATCGTATGCATCGCAATTGTCGTGGCGGCTCAGGCGGTAAACTATGTTTCAGACCAGGCGTTCTATGCCGTTCTGGGAGTGCCGGTTGTGGCGTTGTCGGTGCTACAATTGCTTGGTTGGCGTATGCAGATCAAACCTGAAAACCGGAATAAGACAGAATGGGGCGTTGGGCTTTTATCCGGAATACTTGGTGGGCTCGCCGGGACCTGGGGCCCACCGACTGTTTTGTATCTGATTGCGATCGATACGCCCAAAGTGAAACAGATGGTGGTGCAGGGTGTAATCTATGGTCTCGGGGCAATAGCACTGCTTCTTGGACATATACAGTCAGGTATCTTCAATCGCGAAACAGCCCCATTTTCGGCTGTTCTTCTCGTGCCCGCGGTGATCGGCATGTGGATCGGCTTCCGAATTCAAGACCGGATGAATCAGGAATTGTTTCGTAGGGCGACGCTTGTCGTGCTTGTTGTGGCTGGCCTGAACCTGATTCGCAAAGCGCTCATTTAGCCCCCGCCAATATCATTGTGAGAGACCGCTACGCTCTTCAGGATCGCAAAGCAGTCCGTCCCTTTATCGAGCTCCAGAGCATGCACAGATCTTGCGGTAAGCTGTGCTAACATCAGTTCATCACCAACGCTGAGCTGCACCATTCTGGCGGCATCCATGCCACCACTTATCCGGGTCACTTTCGCGGGCAATACATTCAATGCAGACAGGCCCTCGGGCGGCTTGCGTGAAAGGATAATGTCATTTGCGCGGACGCGGATGCGTAATTTGCGCGATGGATCGCCGGAGATTTCTGGAACCCAAATTTTTGCACTGGACACTGTTATTTCGCTCAACCCATCTGCAACCAAGCCTGTGGGGGTGCCCGAAAGTAATGCTCCGACGGCATCAGCCCCCAGAAAAGTTGCACTGTCTGCATTGCAGATCACGTCCTTGGCAGCGCCCGACATCTTCACGGTTCCATCTTTCATGATCACCAGGCTTGTGGCCAAGCGGATCACTTCATCCAAGGCGTGACTGACGTAGATGATAGGAAGCTCTGCCTCATCCCGCAGACGTTCCAGATAAGGTAGGATTTCTTTTTTTCTGTCAGCATCGAGCGCAGCCAAGGGTTCGTCCATCAGCAGCAATTGTGGATTAGAAAGGAGCGCGCGCGCGATCCCCACGCGTGCTTTCTCGCCACCTGACAAGGACCCAATGCGTCGCCCCAGTAGGTGCTCTAAACCTAGCAGTTCCACTGTTCTGGACCGCTTGGCTGTGTCATTTGGCAAGCCGCGGATCCATCTTCCGTAGTCCAAATTTTTCGCTACATTCAAATGTGGGAAAAGCCGATAGTCTTGGAACACATAGCCGACTTTGCGGGCTTGCGGTGTCAGACACGTACCAATTCTTTCGTTGAAGAACTGGCATTCGCCGAGGTTAATCCGGCCATGATCAGGTCGTAGTATGCCAGCGATCGCATTGATCAATGTTGTTTTGCCGGATCCGGATGGGCCGATCAGGCCTGTAATGCCATTTGGGACATCGAACCCCGCGTTTAGTGTGAATTCCGAAAAAGAATGGCGGATATCGACGGACAAGTTCATCTGCCGGCCACCCGATTTGCGGCAGCTTTAGCGAACCATTCTGATAGGGCGAGCGCCAGCATAGCGAGCGCGATCGAAGCAACCACGAGCCTTAGGGCAGCGTTTTCACCACCGGGTACCTGAAGAAACGCGTATATCGCGGACGGAAGGGTTTGTGTCTGACCGGGAATGTTTGAGACGAAGGTAATAGTTGCGCCAAACTCGCCTAGCGCCTTCGCAAAGCCCAGAATTGCACCCGCAATCAGTCCAGGGAGCACCAAGGGTAGGGTCACGGTAAGGAAGATTGTGATCCGACTGGCGCCAAGTGTGGCTGCGGCCTCTTCTAGTTTGGGGTCAACCGCTTCGATTGCAAGCCGCATCGCGCGCACCATAAGCGGAAACCCCATGATGGCAGCAGCCAAAGCTGCCCCGGTCCATTGAAACGCAATCGTGATGCCGAAGCTCTGCTCCAAGATCTGACCCAAAGGACCACGGCGTCCAAAGAGTGAAAGCAACAGGTAACCCGTCACAACCGGTGGCAGGATCAAAGGCAGGTGCACCAAACCATTCAAGAGCGCTCTTCCGGGAAAGCGCCAACGGGCAAGTGCGAATGCAACCAGAAGACCAAAGGGCAGGCTGGCAAGCGTCGCCCACATTGAGACCCAAAGTGAGAGACGCACAGCTTCCCATTCAGCAGGACCCAGACCAAGATCCATCAGCGAAACCCCTGAGACCGAAAGATCGCGAGAGCTTCGTCAGTTTGCAGATAGGCATGAAACCGTTCTGCATCACTATGAGAGTGCCCAGTGACTTGCGCCAAAAGTATTTCGATGTCGGGATGTGTATCCTGAGGAAAGCTGGCGAGCACGTCCACACGCGGTTCTGCATGTGCGTCGGTCAGGTATACGATGCCCAAGGGGGCCTCGCCTCGCGCCACAAGCGCAAGCGCTGCGCGAACGTTGTCTGTTTGCGCGACGAAGGGAGCGAGCGCGTCCCACAATCCAAGCGCCTCCAGCGCTGCTTTTCCATATTGTCCGGCAGGTACGGCATCGACCAATGCCATCGCGATGCGTCCATCCCCCAATCGGTCCCTAATATCAGACATATTGAATGAAATCGCCGCGTCCCCTTTGGGGCCAGCCAAAACCAGCGTGTTGCCTAAGAGGGCGATGCGACTTTCACGGACAATCAGGTCGCGCTTCTCAAGCCAATCCATCCAGTCTGTGCTTGCTGTTATGACAAGATCGGCGGGGGCGCCCTGATCAATCTGACGCGCTAGAGAAGATGTCCCGGCGTAGCTGAGAATTGGCGCTGGGTTGCCATGCAACGCCCAGGCTTGCGCGACCTCGTCTAGCGCCGTTCTCAGGCTGGCTGCAGCAAATACGACTGGCCCTTGCGCAAAGACGGGCGCAGCGCAGAGCATCCAGAAAAATATAAAAACAACGCGCAGCATGGGACCGGTATAGTCCGCCCCCAAGCCGCGCGCCATATGGTGCTTAACCGATTGCTGCGGCCTTTACGTCCTCGTCAATGAACGGAACATATTGTGCAAAATTTTCAGCAAACATTTCTACCAGCTTTTTGGCTTGAACGTCGTAGGCGTCTGGATCGCTCCAGGTGCCGCGAGGATCAAGCAACCTGCTGTCCACGTCATGCACATGCACGGGCACGTCAAAGCCGAAGAACGGATCTTTCCGGAAGGTAACATTATGGAGCGATCCGTCGAGTGCCGCGGTAAGTAGCGCACGTGTGGCTTTGATCGGCATCCGTGAGCCCGTACCGTAAGCCCCCCCGGTCCAACCTGTGTTCACCAACCAGCAAGTTGCGCCATGCTTTGCGATTTTATCGCGTAGAAGGTTGCCGTAAACTTCCGGACGCCTTGGCATGAACGGCGCACCAAAGCAGGTGGAAAATGTTGGTTCTGGTTCAGTCACGCCGCGCTCAGTGCCCGCGACTTTCGAGGTAAAGCCCGACAGAAAATGATACATCGCCTGAGCTGGAGTGAGGCGGGCAATAGGGGGCAGGACGCCAAACGCGTCACAGGTCAGCATGATGATGTTTTTCGGGTGACCGCCGAGTGCGGAATCAGACGCGTTTGAAATATAGTCCAGAGGATAGGCGCAGCGCATATTTGCGGTCAGGCTGTCATCTTTGAAATCGAGATCGAGCGTTTCCTCGTCATACACCATATTCTCGATAACCGTGCCGAACATCGAAGTGGTGTCAAAGATTTCCGGTTCGGCTTCTTTCGACAGATTGATGGTCTTGGCGTAGCAACCACCCTCAAAATTGAAGATGCCTCGATCAGACCAACCGTGTTCGTCGTCGCCGATTAGCACGCGATTGGGGTCCGCTGACAAGGTTGTTTTACCGGTACCGGACAGTCCAAAAAATACAGCTGCGTCCACCGGATTTCCGATGGCGTGGTTTGCTGAACAGTGCATGGCCATAACGCCCTTGGACGGCAAAATGTAGTTCAGTAATGTGAACACCGATTTCTTATTTTCACCGGCGTACTCTGTGCCACCGATAAGGATAAGTTTCTTATCGAAGTTCATCGCGATGACGGTTTCTGACCGACAATCGTGCCGGGTTGGGTCGGCCTTGAAGCTGGGGCAGTTCACGACCGTGAATTCAGGGGTGAACGTGTCCAGTTCGTCGCGGTCGGGGCGCCGTAGCATGTGTCTGATAAACAGCCCGTGCCATGCGAGTTCTGTCACCATGCGAACATCTAGGCGCAAGGTCGGGTCGGCGCCGCCATACAGGTCCTGCACGTAGTAGTCTTTACCCTTCATATGGGTCAGCATGTCCTGGTGAAGGCGATCAAAGCCCTCTGGTGACATTTCCGCGTTGTTCTCCCACCAGATCGTTTCCGAAGTGGTCGGGCTCTTCACGACGTGTTTATCCTTGGGGGACCTGCCGGTGAACTTTCCGGTCGAGCACAAGAACGCGCCTCCTTTTCCAAGGCGGCCCTCTCCCTTGGCAAGCGCCAGCTCGATCAACTGGGGCTCAAGTAAGTTATAATAGACGCTTCCGAGTCCCTCGAATCCCATTTTATCCAGAGTTTGCGAAGGGTTCACCCGTCCTGAGATCATAGAAAGCTCCTGAGCTTTGTTCACCCGCCGACAGCGGCGGTAAGGTAGAGGCCAGAGGTGCCGTGATCAGGGGGCACCAGGTCGTAAATTGCCTATAGCACGGCGCAAACTGGGCGAAACAGGACGGGTGGGCGCAGTTAGCGCAATCAAGGCGACAGATAGCGCAACCATCGTGTGAAATAATCGAAACGTTAGGGCATTGTTAGTCGCAATAGCGTGTCTTGAAGGACGCGCTAGCCCCTGATTCGCAAGTTTAGGATTGATTCTTCGCCTGCCCGGCCACAAAATAAGGAAAAAATAAGGCAGGCTTAGCAGTATAAGGAAATTCGCCATGTCGCGGATCGCACTGGTTGATGATGACCGGAATATCCTGACGTCCGTTTCAATTACACTCGAGGCCGAAGGTTTTGAGGTTGAAACGTATAATGATGGGCAGTCCGCACTGGACGCCTTTAACCGTCGAATGCCCGAACTCGGTGTATTCGATATAAAAATGCCGCGTATGGATGGCATGGATTTGCTGCAGCGCGTGCGCCAAAAATCCAAAATGCCAGTCATCTTTCTGACATCGAAAGATGACGAGATCGACGAAGTTCTCGGCCTGCGCATGGGCGCTGATGACTATATGCGCAAGCCTTTCTCGGAACGTTTGCTTGTAGAACGCATCCGCGCTCTCCTCCGCCGTCAGGAAGCCCTGGCGTTGAATGAGGTGGAAACCGATGAAAGCAAAATCCTGACGCGTGGCGCTTTGACGATGGATCCTTTGCGCCATGCTGTGACCTGGAAAGGCAAGGATGTATCTCTGACTGTCACCGAATTTCTGCTTTTGCAGGCGCTGGCACAGCGGCCGGGCTTTGTGAAAAGCCGGGATCAATTGATGGATGTTGCCTATGACGATCAAGTCTATGTCGACGACCGCACCATCGACAGTCACATCAAGCGTCTACGCAAGAAGATGCGAGTGGTAGATGATGAGTTCTCGGCAATCGAAACTCTCTACGGGATCGGGTACAAGTATAACGAGGAATGAGCCTCGCAACCGACATTGATCGCCCAAAGGGGGCAAAACCTGCGCAGCAGACAACGACCGATGTTGTTCTTGGCGAAGATTGGGTTGCGCCCAAAGGTCTGGTTGAAGACGAATTGCGCGTTCGCCGCGAACGTCGTGGCACGCTTGGGCTAAACAAATCGCCGTTGGCTCGGAAGATTGTGACTTTCAACCTTTTGGCTTTGGTGATCTTGGTCGCAGGCGTGCTGTATCTGAACCCGTTTCGCGATAGCCTTGTTCTTCAAAGAGAGCAGGGTCTTTTCTTCGAAGCGCAGCTGGTTGCAGATGTTTTTGAAGCTCAGCTTGAGGCTGCGGGGGCCAGCACAGCGGTTTTGGCAGAATTTGATACCGCACGTACCATTGAGGGTCTTGATATTGCGTCCTCTGTGATGCTGACCATCTATGATGCGGGCGGTACGGTTATCGCTCAAAGTTTACCTGGAGCTTCCGGAATACGTTCGCCCATCGAGAACGCCGACGAAGGTGCCACAGTTATAACCGATTTTCTGGGGTCGCTCTGGTCGTTGATTTCGGGCGTTGTGGGATCGGATGCTGTCCTTCAGTCGCAAAATCAGGAGAACCCGGCTGAGGCGATGCTGGACCAGGTGCTTGCTGGTGAAACCGCGGTGCACAATGCGCTGGATGCAAATGGTGCGCATGTCTTCGCTGTTGCGACCCCGATCGAAGTGTCAGGTGCTGTGATTGGTGCAGTTGCCTTAACCACTGCATCTGGTGAGATTGATCAACTTGTCCAGCGCGAACGCGAGCAAGTTTTGCAGATGTTCTTTGTGGCGCTTCTGGTATCGATCGGGCTTTCGCTTGTTCTGGCCTCGACCATCGCGAACCCACTGTCTGATCTTGCTGCTGCTGCAGAACTTGGTCGTGATAAGAATGCAAGAACAATGAGCCCTGGGCGCGTTCGCATACCGGATCTTACGGCGCGACCGGATGAGATAGGACGCCTATCAGGTGCCCTTCGCGGAATGGTATCAGCACTCTATGATCGAATTGACGCAAACGAACAGTTTGCTGCTGATGTGGCGCACGAAATCAAAAATCCACTCGCGTCTTTGCGGTCCGCGACCGGTACCTTGCGCAAGGCAACGCGCGATGACCAACGAGAACGCTTGTTGGACGTAATCCAGCACGACGTGAAGCGATTAGACCGGCTTGTATCGGACATCTCAAATGCTTCCAGACTTGATAGCGAGCTGGTGCGCGAAGAAGAGGCCGCGTTCGATCTGCTTCACATGCTTAACAACCTTGTGACGTTCCATCGTCAAGAGGCTGAAGGGCGGGGCATTGATTTCATTTCAGATATGCCGGAAAAACCAATAAGAATTCAGGGTCTTGAACCACGTTTGGCACAGGTCTTTGTTAATCTTCTGACGAATGCGATTTCGTTCTGTGAAGCCGGCGATGCGGTAAGAATTTGGGTGCGTCAGCGCGACAATCGTGTGTTAGTGGTCGTCGAAGATACCGGTCCTGGTATTCCACACCAGGCGCTTACCAAGATTTTCACACGTTTCTATTCTGAGCGGCCGGAGAATCAGTTTGGGGACCACTCCGGTCTTGGCCTTGCGATCTCCAAGCAGATTATCGAAGCACACGGTGGTGTGATCTGGGCGGAAAACATTTTGCCCACACGCGCCGATCCAACTTCGGAGCCTCTGGGCGCACGCTTTGTTGTTGGCTTGCCGATCTGATGACTGGGCCTGGCGCCCTCAAGCCTGACAGTATCCTGCGATTGAAGGTGCCTGAAAAGGCTCAAGTGTCTTGTGTTACCGTTCATGCAACCAGCGTCTGCGTTGATGGGTCGGCAGCCTTGTTGATTGGTCCTTCAGGAAGTGGAAAATCTTCACTTGCCCTGCAGATGATTGGGTTTGGAGCTCAGTTGATTAGCGATGATCAGACGACGATGAAACTGACTGACGGAGGTGAAATCAGGCTTTCGGCGCCCGTTGCCATCAGAGGAATGATCGAAGCCCGCGGTATTGGGCTCTTACGTGCAGACCATGTGGAAGCGAGCAAACTGCGCTTGATTGTGAACCTTGCAGAGGTTGAAACTGACAGGCTTCCCGAAAGAAGACATGTGCCTGTGTTGGGATGTCTCATAAGATATGTTCACAAAACTGAGTCTCCGGCTTTTGCGGCGGCTATTTTGCAATATCTAAAAGCAGGAGAGGTGCATGATCGATGACACACGCGATACAGTATTCCCGATCCAGCCGACTGGTGCTCGTCACCGGGCCTTCAGGCGCGGGTCGGACGACGAGTATCCGCGCACTTGAAGATTTATCATATGAAGCGATCGACAATCTCCCGCTTTCTCTAGTCTCAAACCTTTTGGAAAGTGCAGGCGCGCATCGACCCCTTGCGGTTGGGATCGATTGCCGAACCCGAGGCTTTTCGGTCGAGGGTATGATTGACCTGATCGACGAATTGCAAAGATCTGAAACGCCCGAATTTGAGCTCGTCTATATTGATTGCAACCCTGATGTTCTGGTGCGCAGGTTTTCTGAAACGCGCCGCCGTCATCCGATGGCACCAGCAGAAACGCCTGTTCAAGGAATTGACCGCGAGCTGGACCTGCTGGCACCGATCAGGGATCGGGCGGATCGTTTGATTGATACCTCTGAGATGACAGTGCACGATCTGCGCGCGGAGATTGCGTCAATCTTCAAACCAAAAGATATCGCCATGCTTGCGATTTCGGTTCAGTCGTTTTCTTACAAACGGGGTGTTCCACGAGGTGCAGACTTGGTGTTCGACTGCAGGTTCTTGCGCAACCCATATTGGGAAGAAACTTTGCGTAAACAGGACGGCAGGGACCCGGGCGTGCAGGACTATATCCGGCAAGATGAGCGGTTCCAACCCTTCCTTGCGAAGGTTACAGACCTTTGCACATTCGTTTTGCCTGCTTATCGGGATGAGGGAAAATCGCATCTTTCAATCGCTTTTGGGTGTACCGGTGGGCAACACAGGAGCGTTATGATTGCGCAAGAGCTTGCCAAAGGACTTGCAGCCCATGATTGGCAGGTGTCTATAAGGCACAGAGAATTGGACCGTCGCAGGCGCGAGTCTGGTCTGACCCGGACAGGATAATCGTTTGATCGGAATCGTGATCGTTGCACATGGCGGTTTGGCCCGCGAATATCTGTCCGCAGTCGAACATGTGGTCGGACAGCAACCCGGGATTCAGGCCATTTCAATTGCAGCCGATCACGATCGAAAGGCCAAGGAAGCCGAGATTTGCCGCGCGGCAGATGCAGTGGACACAGGCGACGGCGTGGTGATTGTAACTGATATGTTTGGTGGATCGCCTTCCAATCTTTCTCTTCTTGCCTGCAATCCAAGCGGGCGTCAGATCCTCTACGGCGCAAATTTGCCGTTGCTAATCAAGCTTGCAAAATCGCGCCATCTCCCCGTTGCCAACGCCGTTGCAGGTGCCAAGGCCGCTGGGCGCAAATATATCGATACTATAGAGACCATCTCCTGAGGACGCGCGAAGATGGGTACACGCACCCTCGATATCATAAATGAAAAAGGCCTTCATGCTCGTGCCTCGGCGAAATTCGTAGAATGCGTAGAGGGATTTGATGCAGAGGCCACCGTCAGTCGTGATGGTGTCGATGCACCTGGTGATTCTATCATGGGCTTGCTGATGCTTGCAGCGTCTCGCGGGACGCATATTGAGGTAACAACCGCTGGCCCAGAGGCAGATGCGCTCTTAGACGCGCTTACGGAGTTGGTGACAGACCGATTTGGTGAAGACCATTAGGACACTCCTGTCAGACGAGGCAGACAACGTTGGCAAGCAGTACTTCCACTGATCCAGTTGTTCAGCGACGTGGCACCGATAGTACGCCGATAATAGATGGGTCTGATCCGTTGCGCGTACACAGCCAACCTTACGATAAACGCAATTTGAGCTACGCCCGTACGTTTACCAACCCGTGGTCCTCTGCTGTCATTCGCACGATAGAAATGTTCACGGGCAAGTTCACCTTGCTGCGCCTTATCCGACAGTTTGAGGCTGAAGGGGTGATTGAAGGCCAGGGGTTTTGGGATCGCGCCTTGCGGATAATGGGCATCGAACTGCAGACACCCACCGAACAGATCTTGAATATCCCCGTAAAGGGCCCTGTGATTGTCGTTGCAAACCATCCACATGGTTTGGTCGATGGCATGATACTGGCGCAGCTGATCGGTCAAGTGCGCACAGATTACAAGATTTTGACCCGGTCACTTCTTACCGACGTGCCCGAGATCAAGGACTTTATGATACCCGTTCCATTTCCTCACGAAGCGGACGCGTTGCAACAAAACCTCGAGATGCGGAAAGCCTCGATGGAGCATTTGGAAAAAGGAGGGTTAATTGTTTTATTCCCTTCTGGTGTCGTTGCGTCTTCGGAAACGATGTTTGGGCCTGCAATTGAAGCCGAATGGAATCCGTTCACGGCGAAGATGATCCAGCGGAGCAACGCGGTTGTGGTCCCGATCAGGTTTCTGGGCCAAAATTCGCGTTGGTATCAAATCGCGAACCGGATTTGGGGACCGTTACGCCAAGGCCTGCTGCTGCACGAAGTCGTGCATGCATTGAACAAGCCTCAAGCGCCGGTTGTGGGCGCGCTGATTACGCGGTCCGAATTGACAAAATGGGGAAAAAATCCGCGTGGCTTTGTTGCTTGGTTACGCGAGCGAACTCTGGCGCTGGAGGCTTAGTTACCGCGTCGGAACTGGGACCTCGCCGCGATAGTCGTAGAACCCGCGCTGGGTTTTTCGACCAAGCCATCCAGCTTCGACATATTTCGTCAAAAGCGGGCATGGACGATATTTGGTGTCCGCGAGCCCATCATGAAGTACATTCATGATCGCAAGGCAGGTGTCTAATCCTATGAAATCAGCAAGCTCCAATGGACCCATCGGATGGTTCGCGCCAAGCTTGAGCGACTCGTCGATGGATTTCACCGAACCAACGCCCTCATAGAGCGTGTAAACCGCCTCATTGATCATTGGCATCAAGATACGGTTGACAATAAATGCAGGAAAGTCCTCGGCGCTGGCTGCTGTCTTGCCAAGTTTTTCAACAACCGCCAGGCACGCCTTGAAGGTGCTTTCATCGGTTGCAATGCCGCGGATCAACTCGACAAGCTGCATTACGGGCACCGGGTTCATGAAGTGAAACCCCATGAATTTCTCAGGTCTGTCGGTACGACTTGCCAACCGCGTGATGGAAATCGAGGACGTGTTCGACGTCAGGATCGTGTTCGGTTTCAAATGTGGAACCAGATCTTCGAAGATCGCAATCTTTACGGTTTCCCGTTCTGTCGCGGCTTCGATCACAAGGTCCGTTTGGCCAAGTTCGGGCAGTGCCAATGTCGTTGAAATCCGGGTCATCGCTTCAGCGGCCGCGTCTTCTTCAACCTTTCCGCGACTGACCTGGCGATCAATATTCCTTTTGATAAGCGAGACCGCCGCATTCAGGTTTTCCTGCGAGACGTCGTTCATGACAACGTCATAGCCAGCCAAGGCAAGCACATGCGCAATCCCATTGCCCATCTGGCCTGCACCAACGACGCCTACTGATTTGATTTCCATGATCGTTCGTCCTGCCAGATGCGAGTTTTCGGTCGCAGATTAGGCCTGCACATCGCGCCATGCAAGCAAACACAAGACCCGAAACATTGGGACAAATTGGCCGTTTAGCCTTTTGGCAATGCCGATCACCGAAGCTCGCCGTGGTGAGTCGAAGAGGTGGGAATTACAATGAACGAACTGAGCCAGGTGCCATCCCTGGATTACGCGCTGTGTCGCTACGGCGCTTCTAAACTGGTATTTCGAGGTCCTAAGAAAGGAACAACACGGCCCTACATGGCCTTCATAGGCGGTACTGAGTTTTATGGGAAATTTGTACGTAGACCGATCCCGGCATTGGTTGAGGAGCAACTGGGAATTCCCTGTCTCAATCTCGGATGTACGAACGCGGGCGTTGATGTCTTTTCCAAGGATCCGACAATCATTGACCTCGCAAACGGAGCCCAGGTTGCCGTCGTTCAGATAACAGGGGCGCAAAACCTGACGAACCGGTTTTATAAGGTACACCCTAGGCGTAACGACAGGTTTGTGGCCCCCTCAGAGTTGCTGCGTGCGGTCTTTCCAGAAGTTGATTTCACGACTGTTCATTTCACACGCCACGCCTTGCAAGAACTTGCACGCGTATCGCCTACCAGATTTCGCGTTGTGATAGATGAACTGAAGTCTGCTTGGCTATCGAGAATGATCGAACTCTTGAACAAGATATCAGTGCCGACTGTCCTGTTTTGGATGGGGGTCAAACCGCTGGATGAAGAACAGCCAGACACTACTCGCAATCCGCTCTTTGTAGATCGCACAATGATCGATCGCCTCAGTTCCAAAGTGGACAAGATTATTGAATGCGTGGTCTCTGAAGACGTTAAGGATGAGGCATCGTCTTCTGTGCACTATACCAAACACGAGGAAACCGCAGCGCGGCACATGTTTGGGGCGTTTGCACATAAGGAGGGTGCTGATGTGCTGGTAGATGGTTTGCGAGAGTACGTGCCAGAGCGGAGTGTGAAAACGCGTTTAAAAGGTGCATAAAAAAACCCCCCGAAAAGCGGGGGGTTTTGTATCTGCTGCGGTTTAAAGTTCTAACCGAGCTTTTCTGTTAGTTCAGGAACAGCGTCGAAGAGATCGGCAACCAGACCATAATCCGCGACCTGGAAGATTGGCGCTTCCTCGTCCTTGTTGATCGCCACGATGATCTTGCTGTCTTTCATCCCCGCCAAATGCTGGATCGCGCCGGAGATACCCACCGCGATATATAGATCGGGGGCCACAACCTTACCGGTCTGTCCAACCTGCCAGTCGTTCGGCGCGTAGCCTGAATCCACTGCTGCGCGTGATGCACCAACTGCAGCACCCAGCGTATCCGCAAGCTTTTCGATGATCGCGAACTGCTCTTCGGAACCGACACCGCGACCGCCGGACACAACAACACCCGCAGACGTCAGCTCAGGACGGTCACTTTCGGCGACCTTGTCTTCAACCCACTCCGAAAGCCCGGGGTTTCCAGCAGCACTGATGGTTTCAACCGCGGCTGATCCACCTGTTTCGGCTGCATCGAAGGTCGCTGTCCGAACAGTCATTACCTTTTTTGTGTCCGCGCTCTGGACTGTCTGCATCGCGTTGCCGGCGTAAATTGGGCGCTCGAAGGTGGAACCGTCCACGACAGCGGTCACATCCGAGATCACCATCACGTCCAGAAGCGCTGCAACGCGAGGCAGAATATTCTTGGCAGAGGCCGTCGCCGGCGCCAAAATGTGCTCATAGTCACCAGCCAGCGAGACAATAAGTTCCGCAATCGGTTCGGCCAATCCATTCCCATATGCGGCATCATCGGTACAAAGCACCTTCGAGACGCCGGAAATGGTTGCCGCTTCGCTCGCGGCGCCGGAACACCCAGATGCCGCGCACAGAACAGTCACGTCACCCAACGCTGTGGCAGCCGAAACTGCCTTTGCCGTTGCGTCCATTGCGAGCGTGTCACCAGTGATTTCAGCAATAAGAAGAACAGCCATCAAACAGCCCCCGCTTCTTTGAGTTTCGAGACAAGATCGTCGACAGAACCAACGATTTCACCGGCTTTACGCGCGGATGGTTCTTCGGTTTTCACAATGGTCAGGCGCGGCGTAACTTCGACACCGTAATCGGCAGGTGTCTTTTCATCGAGAGGCTTTTTCTTTGCCTTCATGATGTTTGGCAGCGATGCGTAACGCGGCTCGTTTAAGCGCAGGTCCACTGTAATGATCGCGGGCATCTTGACCTTGATGGTCTGCAGTCCGCCATCGACTTCGCGGGTCACATTCGCGGTGTCACCGTCCACATCAAGCTCGGATGCAAAAGTGCCTTGCGACCAGCCCAACAGGGCCGAAAGCATCTGACCGGTTGCGTTCATGTCGTTATCGATTGCTTGCTTTCCGCAAATCACCAGACCCGGCTGTTCTTCGTCGATCACTGCCTTCAGAAGCTTTGCGACTGCAAGAGGTTCGATGTCTGTGTGTACGTCATCAGCAGCGTTGATAAGGATCGCGCGGTCCGCCCCCATTGCCAGCGCTGTGCGAAGTGTTTCCTGGGACTGCTTGACGCCGATGGATACAGCCACCACTTCGTCGACCTTCCCGGCTTCGCGAAGACGGATCGCTTCTTCCACAGCAATTTCGTCGAAAGGGTTCATAGACATTTTGACGTTGGCGAGATCAACACCGCTCCCGTCCGCTTTCACACGGACTTTTACGTTATAGTCGATCACGCGCTTAACAGGCACCAACACCTTCATGGCACGTTCCTTCTTGGTTCAAGGATGCGCCCGGGACTGGACGCGAATTTCACTTGCTCTCTCGTATCCAATGCGATCCTTGCGGAACAGCGCAAAATCGACGCGTAAGTGCTCTGCGACGTCGCGTTTTTATCTGTTAGCGCCCGGGACCCACAAAACATCCGCACGTCCGTTATCATTGACGATACGTCCAGCTACGAAAAACCAATCACTCAGACGGTTCAGATATTTCACCGCAGCGGGATTTACGGCCTCCATCGTGGCCAGTTCGACAGTCAGGCGCTCGGCACGCCGGGTGACGGTTCTGCACAGGTGCATATGCGCTGCCAGCGCAGTACCTCCTGGCAGAATGAAGCTGCGCAACGGCTCCAGATCAGCATTCATTGCGTCGATTTCATCTTCGAGCCGTGTGACTTGTGCGTCCGCGACGCGCAAAGGCGGGTATTCCTTTTCTGCGTCTTGCTCCATGTCTGGCGTGCAAAGATCCGCCCCAAGATCGAACAGATCGTTCTGGATCCGCATCAGCGCCGCATCCAGATCGCCGTCAGAATGAAGACGGACCAACCCGACTGTTGCGTTCACCTCATCAACGGTCCCGTATGCCGTGACCCGCATCGAATGCTTCGCGACCCGATTGCCGTTGCCGAGTGCGGTTTCACCCGCGTCGCCGGTCTTGGTGTAGATTTTGTTGAGAACAACCATGTGTCAGCCTTCGCCCGTCATCTGTCTAATGAGTACAAACAACAGGATCAGTACCACTGCGATCAGCTGTGCTCCGATCCGCCACTGCATAACCTTGTTGGCTTTCTTGCCTGCGTCCTCGCCACCTTTTCCGAAGCCTGCGATGCCATAGACCAAGATGCCCAGCACCGTGAGGACCGCTGCTGCTGCTAGCCAAAATAACGGATCATTTGCCATTGTTGTCTCCTTGCTGAAGGGCGACTTAACGTGACGCCTTGCGAAGTCGAGGCGACACCTAGCCTTTCTGAATAAGCCAGTCGAGGGCTCGGGTTGGCAGAACGCGACGAAGAATATTCATCGTATATGCCGGGGTAGTCACGTACATCTTTGGGGCCGGGTTTTTCGCATCAAGTGCAACGAACAGTTTCTTTGTGACCGCAGAGGCTGGCAGCTGGTATCGATCAGGGCCCCGATCCTCATAAAGCCGCTTCAAAAGTGACTTACGATATTGTTCTGCACGCGGGCTGGCGGACCAGTTGATATGTTTTTCGAAATGCGGAACAGAGTTTTGCCTGATGCGCGAGGTAATTGGGCCCGGGTTGATCAGAATGATTTTGATCGGTGTGTCTTTCATCTCCAGCCGCAGGGTGTCTGTGTAGCCTTCAAGCGCATATTTCGTTGCCACATAGGCTGCGCGCCACTTGAACACGACATAGCCCAAGACTGAGCCAATATTGACGATACGCCCATAACCTTGCTTGCGCATCACCGGGATGACCTTGCGCGTAAGGGCATGAAGGCCAAAGAGGTTCGTTTCGAAGATTTCGCGTAATGCTTCGGTTGGAATATCCTCGGCGGCCCCGGGGGTTGCATAAGCTGCGTTGTTGATCAGCGCGTCCAGACTGCCCCCCGTTCGGGACAGGATTTCGGACAACGCACTGTCCATACTTGTTTCGTCCGTCACATTAAGCTGCAGCGCTTCCAAACCTTCGTTTGTAAGGCGGTCCACATCTTCTGCTTTGCGACACGTTGCAAATACGCGCCAGCCTGCTTTGAAAAGACTATGGGCGGCATCGTACCCGATCCCGGACGAGCAGCCTGTGATGAGAACGCTTCGCTGTGACATAAGCTGGGATTAATCTTGCAGAACGAGCTTCTCAAGTCCCACATCCGCTTGCCGACACGATTTAGCACGGCTACACCATGTGGTATGAGCGATCTGCCATTTGATCCACCTGTTGACGATGAACCCGACGCCGTTGCCGAGCCCTTGCGCCGCGCGATCGGCGAGCGGTACTTGCAGTATGCGCTTTCGACAATCATGCACCGTGCCTTGCCAGACGCGCGTGATGGACTGAAACCGGTACACCGTCGCATCCTCTATGCGATGCGCGAGTTGCGGCTGAATGCGACCGGCGGGTTCCGAAAATCCGCCAAGATCAGCGGCGACGTGATGGGGAACTATCACCCTCATGGTGATGCTGCGATCTATGACGCGATGGCGCGCCTCGCTCAGGACTTTAATGTCAGATACCCGCTGGTCGATGGGCAGGGGAACTTTGGCAACATTGACGGGGATAACCCGGCCGCCTCTCGATACACAGAAGCGCGTCTGACCGAAGCCGCTGAAGCGCTAATGGAAGGTCTGGCGGAAAATGCGGTCGACTTTCGAGATAACTATGATGGCACGCTGCAAGAACCTGAAGTTTTGCCCGCTGCCTTCCCGAACCTGCTGGCCAATGGTTCAAGCGGCATTGCCGTTGGCATGGCAACAAATATTCCACCGCATAATCTGGATGAACTTATCGGGGCCTGCCTGCATCTGATCAAGACACCCGATGCACGCGATGACACCTTGCTCAACTATGTTCCCGGACCAGATTTTCCGACGGGCGGGGTAATCGTTGAGCCGGCTGAGAACATTGCTGAAGCCTATCGAACCGGGCGCGGCGCGTTTCGTTTGCGCGCACGCTGGGAAATTGAAGATCTGGGGCGGGGCCAATGGCAGATTGTTGTCACCGAGATCCCCTATCAGGTTCAGAAGTCACGCCTGATCGAAAAGATCGCGGAGCTTATCCAGACCAAGAAAATCCCGATCCTGACCGACATCCGCGACGAAAGCGCTGATGACATCCGGATCATTTTGGAGCCGCGGGCCAAAACTGTCGATCCAGAGCTTCTCATGGGAACGCTGTTCCGGTTCTGTGACCTTGAGGTGCGGTTCTCTTTGAACATGAACGTTTTGATCGACGGGCGAACGCCGCAGGTGTGCAGTCTGAAGGAAGTGCTACGCGCCTTCCTCGATCACCGCCGCGACGTATTGATCCGCAGATCGCAGCATCGCCTCGATAAGATCGATCATCGCCTCGAGGTTCTCGAAGGGTTTCTGATCGCGTTCCTGAACCTTGACCGCGTCATCGACATCATCCGCTACGATGATGCCCCGAAAGATGCGCTGATGCGCGAGAACTGGGGACTTTCGTTCACACGTGCGCTCGACGAAAGCGACTATGTCTCACCCGCACCGGGCGAGGGTGAACTCACGGAAGTTCAGGCTGAAGCAATTCTGAACATGCGGCTGCGCAGTCTTCGCCGACTGGAAGAGATGGAGCTGATTGCAGAGCGTGACAAGCTGATGATTGAGCGCGCTGAACTGGAAGATCTTCTTGCGTCAAGTGATCTACAATGGGCCCGCATCGCCGAGCAACTTCGCGAGACCCGCAAGCAATTTGGCAAGTCGAGCGTTTGGGGCGCTCGGCGTACGGGTTTTGCTGAAATGGGCGATGTCGCCGAGATCAGCGCCGAGGATATGATCGAACGCGAACCAATCACTGTCGTCTGCTCGAAGATGGGATGGATTCGTGCTTTGAAGGGCCATAATTCCGATCCCGAAACATTAAAGTTCAAGGACGGGGATGAAGGTCGTTACTTAATCAAGGCCGAGACCACTGACAAATTGCTGATCCTGGGGTCTAACGGACGCATCTACACGTTGGCATGCGCAAATCTTCCCGGAGGCCGCGGGATGGGTGAGCCGGTACGTCTGATGGTGGACCTCCCTAACGAGGTGGAGATGGTTGGTCTTCGAATACACAATCCCGAAGGCCATCTGATCGTTGCGTCTTCCGCAGGTGATGGTTTCCGTGTTCCAGAAGCGGAAATCGTTGCGCAGACCCGCGCAGGCAAACAGGTTCTGAATGTAAAGGCAGGTGTTGCTGCGCGGATTTGGCAACCTGTCGAAGGAGATCACATCGCTGTTGTCGGCGAGAACCGAAAGCTGTTGGTATTTTCGCTTGAAGAGTTGCCCGAAATGACACGCGGTAAAGGCGTTCGATTGCAGAAGTATAAGGATGGCGGTCTCGTGGACTTGAAGTGCTTTGCACTCGAAGGAGGCCTGAGCTGGCACGATCCGGCTGGAAGAACTCGGACGGTTGCGCGACCGGAGTTGGACGAGTGGATGGGCAAACGCGCGGCCACCGGTCGAATGGCACCACGCGGTTTCCCGCGTGACAATCGCTTCACCTGAGGTTCGATGGCCCGCCCGCTTAGAACCGAGTTTGTGGGCGATCGTGCAGGACTGTTCAGATTTGGAATGAAGCTCAGCGCGCTAACGGTGCTTACGCTGGGTCTCTACCGGTTTTGGATGAAAACGCGTTTGCGTCGGTGGTACTGGTCTGCGATCCGACCCGGTGGACACCCAATGGAATATGTCGGTGATCCCCTTGAAAAGCTGCTCGGATTCCTGATCGCGGTGGTGTTTCTTGCCTTCTACATCGGCATATTCAACCTGATCCTGATGTTTTTGAGCTTTTCCTTCTGGGAGGGGAACTTCGTTGGCTACGCGGCCAGTTTCATCGTTATTATTCCTGTCTTATTTTTCGCTAAGTATCGCGCGCGTCGATATCTTCTGGCTCGAACCAGATGGCGTGGCATTCGCTTTGGACTGGAGCCTGCCGCATGGCGTTATTCAATGGTCGCGATGGTTCTATGGGCGATTACCCTTCTGAGCGCCGGAGCGCTTTGGCCGTTGATGACGTTTCATCTTGAGAAGTTTCGCACCAACCGCACTTGGTTCGGCTCTGCAAAACTTTCGCAGGGCGGGCGTTGGTACAAACTGATTGTGCCTGCGACGCCAGCGCTTATGTCGCTTTGGATTTCGTTGGGGCTTGTGGCTGGGTTTGGGGCGACCGAAGATCCAGCTTTCATCGGGGGGCTGTTTTTAAGTTTGCCGGCGCTGGGCGTGTTCTGGGTGTATTATCGCGTTGCTGCCTTCCGGTACCTGCAATCTAACAAGATGATCGGGGACGACGTGGCAATGACCGCAACGCCACGCTTTTGGCGTATCTTTGGCATCTACGTCTGGGGCAATGTGGCGGTTGGCTTTATCCTGGGTATCGTTGCATCGGTTGTCTTTTTCGTTCTGGTTGTGATCCTCCTGATACTGGGATTTTCAGAGGACCTATCGGACGCTCCTGTGTATCTGGCCTTCCCTTTAGGTCTGTTGGGGTATTTCGCCGTATTCGTCTTTTGGGATATCCTGACGCAGGTGTTTGTTCGGATGCCGTTGCTGGCGCACTACGCCGAAAGCATCGGCATCACTGATCCGATGGCGCTGAGCGCGCTCAGTCAAAGGGATCGTGACGCGTTTTTGGATGCGGGTGGTTTCGCCGAAGCTTTGGACGTGGGGGCGGCCATATGAGTGATTTTGAGAACGATCTTCCCGACCCGCGCCAGTCCAAGTTCGGAGCGTCCAAAGACAGCAAACCATTGGCAGAGGAACAGATCTTTCTGGATTATTTTGATGGGAACTCCGCAATTCCGCGGCGCGTGGAGCTGCGCATTGAAGGCGCATTCTTGTCTTTGACACCTGCGGAAGGCCCCCAGGTTCGCTGGCACCTTGCCGATTTGCGTCGTGTCCCGGATCAGGCAGGCGGCAAAGACGCATCCGATATCGTCCTGGCGCTGACTGATGGAAGCGCACAGCGCCTTTATATTCCTGCAGATCACGAAAATCTCGCAAATGCCTTAAGCATGAAGACGCCTGTTCAATCCGCACAACCCACTGTCCCCGGTATCCGTTACAAATTGCTTGGTCTCTCTACTGCCGCGATCGCATCTGTGGCCTTCATTTTGTTCGTGTTGGTTCCGGTCCTGGCGGACCAACTTGCAGAGTTCCTGCCCGCCGAAGGAGAGCAGGCGTTGGGTGATGTTACGTTCGAACAAATCCGTACGGCATTAAATCAAGATGCAGGAGGAAGCGTGCAAATTTGTGAACGGGCAGCAGGACAGGCCGCTCTGGAAAATATGACTGCCAGGCTTTCCAAGCACGCGTCGTTTCCTTTTCCTTTGAAGGTACACGTGCTGCAGCACGAAATGATCAACGCGTTTGCTTTGCCGGGTGGTCATATCATTCTCTTCGAGGGGTTGATCAAATCAGCCGATACGGCCGAAGAGGTTGCTGCGGTTCTTGCACATGAAATGGGGCATGTTGCGTCTCGCGATGCGACACGCGGTGCCCTTAGATCAGCTGGCTTAATTGGTGTGCTCGGGCTCGTTTTCGGAGATTTTGCGGGCGGTACGCTTGCACTCTTCCTCGCCAACCAACTGATCGAGGCGCAGTATTCGCAGTCGGTGGAAGTGAAAGCTGACAATTACGCAGCAAGGCTTCTTGCCGATGCAGGTCTTCCTCCAGAGGCGCTTGGTGTGTTCTTCCGGCGTCTCCGGGACGAATTTGGTGACGAAGAGGGCTTGGTAGCCCATTTCAGTTCGCATCCGGCATTGCGCGATCGTATGCAAGCAGCGGCAGAAGCTGGACGCCGAAATGAAAACAATCCAACCAGTTCTGTGCTCACTGTTGCCGAATGGGCTGATCTTCGCCGGATATGTGGGTGATTGAAAATGCGTTTCGTTGCGCTGATGGACAGCCTCCTATATCTCGAAACGGCAAAAGCCGACTGGGGGCAGGGATGAAGGGCATAGTATACGCGATTTTGGCATGCGCAGCGATTGTTGGGTGCTCTCGCTCAGGCGCTGAGTTGGGCGAGCGCAAAGATCTTGGTGATTTTCGTTTGGGTCATAACGTTGTGGTCACAGAAAATGCCACGAAAGGACCGCTCTCCCGTGATGCAAGTCCTGAGGAATTACAAGCGGCGCTCTTTGCTCAGGTCGATCGTCGTATGGGTCTGGAACGCTATCAGGGCGACAAATTCTACCATCTGGGAATTTCCATAGACGGGTACATCTTGGCGCTGCCCGGTGTGCCTTTGGTCGCATCACCGAAATCTGCTTTGATCATTTCGGTACGCGTCTGGGACGATGCTGCAGGCGTAAAGCTCACTGAAGAACCGAAACAGCTCACTGTGCTGGAAAGCGCATCCAGTGGAACGATTCTGGGGTCTGGTTTGACAAGTACACGCGAGGAACAACTTCAGAACCTCGTGGAAAACGCGGCGCTTGCGATTGAGGAATACCTCATGGAGAACCGTGAATGGTTCGGCGAAGCGCCAGCACCTGCCCTGATCCCGGTTGAGGAATTTCTGGCGCAAGGTGAAGAAGAGGAATAGCGCAACGCGCAAGGCGGCACCTTACCCTGAAACAGACTTGCTTTTTTTCCCAACCAGAAGTAGATCGCCCGCGATATTGATTGGGGCGAACGGCCCCGCTTTTTTGCAAGGGGCATGATGTCATGGCTAAGGAAAAGTTTGAGCGTACGAAACCGCACGTGAACATTGGCACGATTGGTCACGTTGACCACGGCAAGACGACGCTGACGGCTGCGATCACGAAGCAGTTTGGCGACTTTAAAGCGTATGACGAGATTGACGGC
>JAEPNN010000014.1 GCA_017643385.1 Dinoroseobacter sp. | reverse complement strand
GCCTTGGGTCTGCGGGTGATACGGTGCGCCGCGGACGTGATCCATCTGCCGATCTCCCAGCCAATCGGCCAACTCGCCAGATATGTAACTGGACCCATTGTCGCTGAGCAGGCGCGGCTTGTGCAGGACGGTCGCCTGATCTTGCGGGCGTGTGGAGCCAAGGTAAGCAGGTTGGCTAACCGCCCGCTATTTTAGCGTATAGCGAGGATCAGCGGGTTAGCAAAAGTCCGTCGTCGGGTGTTTAGGACAGATTGCGGTCTGTTCGAGGACAGAATCTGGTTGGTACAGTTGTTTTCATCATACTGTGATTGCGGTGGCGTACTCAGTCCCGGTTGAATGATTAAGTTTAAATGTTAGTGCATGATTGGCCAGGGTCCCATCGAGACGATGGGTTCCGGTGTCGGAGGGGATAGCCTGACGCATTGTCGCATCTTTTTAAAGTGAAATGGTTTCAATAACTTGAGGTAATCTCAGCCTTTCGCGGAGAGTAGAAGACCCCGCTGTTTGGCAGCTGTTCTCTGAGTCGAGCATTGAAGCTTTCCCAGTAAGTGATGTCCTGGGATACGAGTTGAGTTATTCGGTTGATATCCAGACTTTCTATAGGGCGACAAAACTAAACCTTGTGATCCGCCCCACCTGAGTGGTCCGATTTGATTGTTATTACCCAATGCATCGACTCCGATTTTGGCTCGACCAGACTGTTCAAGGCAAAAACAATCACTATCGGCAAGGTTTGCAGAGCAACGATGCATTCGAGATCTTTGTATACCGTACGTACTCTAGACTCAAAAAGGGAGAAATCAAAAGCAAGCGAGCTCGGCAATTTTCACTTAAGTCATTGTTTTTAAATAATAATGGTGCCCGGGGGCGGAATCGAACCACCGACACGAGGATTTTCAATCCACTGCTCTACCCCTGAGCTACCCGGGCACGGTTTGAGAGGCTTGGGCACTCTCTGGGTGGCGCGGTTCTAGACCTAGCATCTGCCTAAGTCCAGAGCCACGAAGCAAAAAACTATGCCTGTAACAGAGTTCTTTAAATTCAGGCGAACAGCTTTGGTATACACGTCCTGAACAACCTGATCCAGATAGCCTCAAGCCGGTGTGATACCCGTTAAAGCTCGCGCAGGAATGTTCCGAAATCACGGCTGGAAACGTAAAGTTTTCCTTCCTGAACTGTCAGGATAGCGCGTGCATATCGGTCCTTGTTGATTTGTGCGCCACCGGACATCCCAATCGCATTACGCACCTTGGGCCCATATTCGAGGACCTCTTCCCCGGTAAACCCAGCCTGGAGCATCACGGCTGCGAGGTCCCGGGCGCTGATCGCAAACGGCTCGCCCACGGTGATTTTCTGCACGTCTGCTTCAAAACGCGCAACGTTCCCATCAATCCCTGCGCACCCAACAAGTAAGGCAGAAACAGCGCACACCATACCAACATGCTTCAATTTCTTTATTGTCATTGGATTACCACTCCCATTTCGGCAAGTGCGGTCAGCAATTCGAGTCTGTAGAGTTCTTCATCAACGTTTGCAGCCGGTGAGCTGCCAGTTGGCGCACCGTCTAACCGGTTTCCGTTTGCATCAACCAATGTCGCTGTCACAAAGATTGCAACCTGTCGGGCATTATGTCGAAGCGTATCCGTCCTGAACCCGCGTCCAAGCAGTGGAAGTTGGTGCGAGCCCGGCAAACCTTCGGAACGCATCTGTGTTCTTGAATCAACCAAACCCGCGACAGCGGCAGTTCCACCGCTTTCCAACTGAACGGTACTTTTAGCGGTTCTGCGGCTGACCACTGGAAGGCCTTGCGCACCACGCGATACGACGTCGCTGACCTCAAGGTTCATATCCAACGTCATAGAGCCATTCACGCCGACCTGTGGGGTGATACTCAGTATGGTGCCTGTTTCGATTTGCTCAAGTTGACCGCGCACTACTCCGTTATCATCAGCGGAAATCTGAAGGTATTCCTCAGTGGTGACCTTGATCTCTGCGGGGATACCATCCTGAGCCAGAACCTTGGGGTTGGCAACGATCGTAGCCTCGTCGTTCTGGGAAAGTAGGTTCAGGGTCAGGTTCAAGGCGTTGGTGAACGTACGTGTCTGCAGATATCCAACACTGATGTCATATTGTGTCCCACCGGCGGTTGACTGATTAAACCCTGCCTGAACTTGAGGGAAAGACAGATTGCCCCCAAAATTCAATGAATCCGCCCGATCCATAACAACAATGCGCGCTTCCAACATGATATGGCGTCGCGGAACATCGACGGTACGAATGTTTGAAATAATGCGTCTCGCGATATGGTCAGGCGCGCTGATCGAGATTGCATTTGAAACTTCATCTGCACGCACATAGTCGGCCACGGTATTCGGCAAAAGGTTGAGCATGCTCGCTGACGTAACGTGGTTGAGCTTGATGAACTGCGTTTCAAACACGTTAGCAGTCTCCAAAGAGAGCGCGGGGCCAGGCTCATCAACTCGTGTCAAATGACTAACGATGACCGAAGTGGCCCTTTCTGGTGCAGTGATCGCAACGATGTTCCGCGTTGTATCCACGCGCGTAAACACCTGAAGGTTTTCAGGGAGAAGCGCGCGGGCTTGTTCAGCACCGATATGCTCCAGAGTCATAAAGATTGTCTCGCCATTGCCCTGATCAATGCGTTCCAGATCGGACAGGATGCGCGCTAAGATGTTCCGTGGAGCAGTCACAACAACCCGGGTACTCGAGCCTGTGTCATAGCGAACATACTGTTGAAGCGGAGCTGGCAAGAGCGTGCGTGCTGTATCAGGTGAGACATGTTTCAGCTTTACGACCTGCGTCTCGGACACCTCAGTCAAAAGTTCCGAAGACGCATCCGCGCTATAAACAAGATAGTAGTCAGGTGTTTCTTGAACCTGGAATTCGGTCCCAGCCAAAAGCAAGTCCAGCGCCCGTTCAACCGTCGAGTTTTCTATAGTGACCGAAACAACGCCCTGAACCGTCGGATCAGCAATGATGTTCACACCAGCTTGCGCTGCGACATCCTCAATTGCTTCCCGCAAATCGGATTGAAAGAACACGTTATCTACAACGGGCTCTTCCTGCGCAGACGTCTCCGTCGCACATAGAGTAGCGGCGCACACCAAGAGTGCGCGTACAACATTCATGCTCATAGGCAACCTGCTCTCTGCCCGATATTTTTTTATTTATCTTTCGATACTATCGCTATCGTTGCAAAATTGAAAGTCGGATAGATGCAGAGTAGGTACCAGGTGCGGCAAAAATGTCGGTTTCCGTGCTTTCAAACAATGGCTGGAAATAAATCCGAACCAACTTAGCGCCCGTTCGAAGGTCAGTTCTTACGCGCCAACGCTCTCGATTTTGCGTGTAATCCCAGAGGGATACGATACCTGGCGGAAGTACATTTCCCTGACTAAAACCCTCAGATCCAAGATAGGCCGGGATCACTTCCATCCGGATATCATAGTATATTTTGGGTATACGGGCACCAGGATCAGTCTCGTAAGTGAAAACGCCCAATGTTCGATTATTGATAGCCTGGCGATTACTGGGCCGCACGCGCAACGCGACGCGACGATTGCCCCAGATGGCAAAATCAACGAAACCTTCGCCCGAAACACACAGACCAACGCTCGATCCACAACCGGCGTTCAGCTGCATTGCGACATCAAGATTCCCGTTTTGGAGAAACTCCACGTTGATGATGGGACGGTTCCAACCGATCCAGCGCGAATTATTCTGAACAATAAAGGGCTCGCTGCCAGTAGCACCTTCAGCGCCGATTTCACCTACCGACGGCTGACCGTTGGTATTGCCATTCTGATTGGCATTTTCAGTTTCGTTCGAGTTGTTATTGCCATTGCTTTGAGCACCCGCAGGCACCACCCATAGCAATCCGACAAGTGATAAGGCGAATACCCGTTTCATCTCCCCCCTGACCTCGAACGAAACAAACAGAGGACGTTTGAGCCTAGGCTAACACAGCTTCATCGCGTCGTCACCAAAAGCTCCAGCGAGGCAGAGTAGTTGCCCGGGGCAGCAAGGTTCAAATCCTCTAGCGTGCTCCCGCCATCAAAAATAGGTTGAACATAGATACGCCCCAGCCTTGAACCATTACTCAGATTGGTGCGGCGACTCCACTTGTGGCGGGTCGATGTAATATCGTCGAGCATGATCAGATCAGGTGAGTCCACACCGGGCATCGTAAACGCGGCCTCACCTGCGCTGAGCTGCACCATTTCGAAGCGCACATCATAGTATAGTGGCGGGACATCCGCTTCTGGATCAGTGTCATAGGTAAAGACACCAAGACGGCGGTTGTTGATCCAGCGACGGTGGCCTTTCTCGGGGCGCGCGCGCACTACGACCTTGGAGTTTCCATATAGAATGAAATCGATCGTTGCGACGCCAAGCATACAGACGCCGCTATTTGTGGCGCAGTCGCCCGTGATCTGAAGGTCGATGTGCGTAGATCCACCATTTGGGAAATCCACCAATACGAGTTCGGGAACCACGAGCGACATATACAACGGAGAGGACGTTTCCACCGCAACGGCCGCGGATCCAAACAACGTCATCCATATAGAAAATACGAAAGACAAACGTCTCAGAAGCATACGCATAAATTTCTAACGCCTCCCCAAGTCACAGAAATGCCCTAATTCGACCAATCACTCCTCACTAGCAGAAATCACTTTCACACCGTCATCACCTGTTGAGATGGAAACATTCAGGTCCTGAGTGGCGCGATTGTTTCCAACATAGTCGAAGGAGGCACGTAGGATGTACTCTCCATCTTCCAGCAACGAGACATCGACCACACCCGCAAAATCCCAGACTGAAAATGGTAGCATCAAGTCTTCACCGCCATCCAACGTGATCGGGACAACAATCTCTCCATCTTCAGAAATCAGCTGAGCCCTTTGACTTAGTCCCGTGTGAAGGTTCCCAACATTCACGACGCGTGCCCGTATGGCATGTTGACCGTTGCCCACGCTTGCATAGCTCAAGGTTTCCAAGACCACCTGCGGGACTGCCGCATCCGCGTCACGTTCCAGCACGACCTTTGCACGCGAGGTACCGGCAGTTTGTCCGTCTTGGTAAGTCCCCTCCACGACAATGTTGGAGTAGTAATAGGGATGAACAGGGGCTTCTTCTGGCAGACTGGCAATCAGCCTGACATTTCTCGAAGAATTGGGTCTGAGTATGACCTTCGCGGGACGCATCGCCAGCCAATTCGCTGCTGACATTTCGGTTCCCATCACATCACCGATCATAACGCTCGCGATCTCGGCAGGCACTTCGGGTGACAGTGTAACTTCAACCGTACTGTCGCTGGGGTTCGTCAACTTCAGTGCTTGCGTACGCGATGCTCCAGCACGTACGGCCACTTCTGCGATCCCGGGCTCTACAATGATCGAGGTATCATAGGCAATCGAGTCAAGCGCTGCATCACCTTCAAACTCAAATTCGCTAACGACGCGCGGCAATCGACGCCCATCAACCTCGACATTACCAGTCAGACGATAATTGCCGGACGGCAAGCTACGCCCAAGCTCGGCCTCAAGTGCAAGTTCGGCACCCGGAATAATACCCCGATCAGGAATGTCAGCAGTCGTGACAAGTCGCCAACTGTCATCCTCCTGGCGCTCCACACGGATATTTCCAGCGATACGGGAATAGGTTTCCCCGGCATTCACCATGTTTGCCAGACCTAACGCACGCCACGGGCTGTCGGGATCAACGGAGGCGAGCGGGTTGATCAATTCAAGTCCAAGATCAACCAGCGAGATGTCCTGACGCGCTGGGCGGCCAGAAATTGTCAAGATCACCGGGACCAGGAACTGGAACTGAAGGCGCACAGGATCGTTTTCATCCCCTTGCGCGTTCGATGTTACAAGAAGCGCTGACAGGCTAGTCCCGCGCGCGTCGCGAGGAACCTCGCCTTCTAGAACGATATTGGTGGATTGCTGCGGGCCAACAGTAATGGTCTGATTTGCATTGCTAAACCAAGTACGATTTGAATTGTGACGCTCCGGGTCGAACAACTCATCTGTCTCTTCGAAAAGCCAGCTACCATCCTTGGCTTGTAGCAGCTCAACATGGGTCACCGTCATCTCGAAGACTTGGGTTTCGGTGCTGTTGGACAACTCAAATGGAATTTCGATGCCGCGACCGCCAGGAACATCAGCTTCCACACGAACCGGCGAAACTGAAAAACCTTGGGCTTGGGCGAATTTAGTTGAGAAAGACGTAAGGGTCAGAGCCGCGATAGCTATGCCCATTATTTGAGATACAACCCGAATGCGGGTTCCTGTGAGTATCATGCTCTGCCTCGATCATTGTGTGCTAATTGAGTTTTTTTATTATTATTGTGTTTTTATTGTTAAGTTTTTTATTCTTATTTTTTATAGGCAGGGGGAACCGGTACAGTTCCCCCCAATGTCATACGATCAAACTTTGACCGATTAGCTGGTAGTGACGGTTACGGTCACAGTCTGCGAATATACATCAGGCGGTGCGATCGATGCAGCGCCCGCTGGTGCACCAGCAAGATCTTCCGCAGAGTTGCCGTTCCAGGTCTGCGGATCAAAGATCGCGCCAACACCGTAGCGACGTACGCCGCGTGTGCCTTCGTTGAAGGCGACATTACCATTAGCGCTGCTCCAACCCTGGATGTCCGTGTTGCCCGGTGTCGGGGCGTCTGCGGAAACATCCGTATCCAGGAAGAGCTCGCCAGCAATGTAGTTGCTATTGTCGTTTACGCCGACAAACTGGACTTGGTTGTCGCCAACAGTCGGTTCCCAAGTCGGTGCTGTCAGGGCAATGTCATAGCCGGTGTTTGATGCAACGAAGAATTGCGCACGACCTTCAGCACGGGTCTTGCCGGTGGCGTCAAGATTGTCAGCGTTGATGTCGTTAGCTGTCATTTCCATCGTATTGTCAGAAACGAACAGCAGGATGATCGGCTGAACATTCAGACTTACAGTCAAGGTATTGTTTTTAGAAGCAGCGGACGCGGCGCCCGGAGCCATGAGTGCAACCGCAGCGGCTGCGAGTGGGAGATGCTTAATCATTTTAGCCTCAATTTTGCTTTTACGCATATGGCAGCGTAAGTTTGGGGGTCATATCCTTGAGTAGGATGTTGCTTTTTCCCGCGCAAACAGGGCCAAATTACTTAAAGATTGAGGCAACTAAGTGATGAATTATGAAATGATTTAGACCAAATCGCCCATAAAAAGATCACAAGATACTGTTTTTAAATAATAATATTTCCAGAACACATGCGACGTGCGTTAAAATTACTCATGAGTATCGATATCTAATGGGTTTGGTGTGCTTGACTCAGGATCATCTTCACTAGATGCCCCGGCCGAAATCACATACGCGCCGGTGACCCAGCGCCCCAAATCTACATCTGCACACCTTTGAGAACAAAAAGGAGCTGGGGACCCGTCTGCCAGTGCACGATTACAAATCGGACAGGGTGCAGAAGCTGCCTTGGCCATCACACGACCTCGCGCAAAGGGACGCGATCACGCTTACGCTGCAGCTCAAAATTCCCTAAAGGCGTCCAACCCGCTAATGCAGCTTCCGCGCCGTCACGGCGGAAGGCGGCTTTCATTGTATCCTCAAGCTTGCGACGATCCTTCTTTGGCATCGGCGCAAAGTCGACCACAATCTGTCCGCCTAATCCAGAAAGACGCAGAGCCAAAGGCATAGATTTTGCTGCGGCGAGGTTCGCTTTCAATCCAGCAGATGGGCTGTTGTCAGCACCAGTGTTTACATCAACTGCGATCAACGCGCGCGTGGCCTCAACAAACATTGAGGCATCCGCACCCAATGACCACCGTTCGCTTTTGATCTGATCTATTGTGTCCAACACGCCAAATTGGTCAAATGCGCCCAGGCCGTCTTCGATAGCATCTGGCGCTGGCATTGCCCAATCACGCCATGCTTGTTCGTGTGCGTCGGGTGCATCCACCAAGAGTTCGGGCTCTCCAGATGCATCGGACATCACGGTTTCGCATAAGGATCGCATCGCAAGGATATCGTCGAGCAACGTGTCTTCGTCAGCTTCCGATGCAGCAGACCGAAGGATCAAACCCAAACCTTCTCCTGCACCTTCCATAGCGTCTTCCGCCATTATCCTCAGGTGACCACGCAGTTCTTCGTCGCGGATTGAACGAGCTATATTCAGCCCCGGCGCATCAGGCGTTATGATGGCATAGCGCGATTTAAAAAGAAGTCGGGTTGTGACCGGGATGGCTTTGCCGGGCTCGGACACACCTGAGACCTGAACCAAGACAGTCGCCCCATCGCCAATGCCTTTGCTGCCGCGCAAGAACCCAGTCCACCCCCCCGGCAGACGTAGAATTGCACCCCCCTGCCCTTTCAGTGGTCGATCCATCCGACCTCGCAAAATAGCACCGGGTTGATACCCAAAACGCTCTGGGGGGTCTATCAGCAGGTCTTCTACCTTGCCATCAACGATCATTGCTGCCGCAGCACGATCATCAATTCGGTCTAATGCAACGATGCGACCCTTCACTTTAAAACTCCAGCAACACGCAAAAGGCCTGCCGTTTCAGCCAAAGGCAATCCAACCACAGCGGAATAGGATCCTTGAAGCCATGGGATGAAGGCCGCAGCGGGACCTTGAATACCGTACCCACCCGCTTTGCCTTGCCAGTCTTCGGTATCGAGGTAAGCGTTGAGTTCGGTTTCACTCAGACACTTCATCTTCAGTGCTGTTTCAACGTCTTTCTGCCAAATCTTGTCTTGCGTACGCAGCGCAATCGCAGTCACAACCCTATGTCGCCGTCCCGACATCAGGCGCAAGAATGCCTCTGCTTCTTTTCGATCTTCGGGCTTTCCCAAAATGCGACGCCCTACCGCGACGGTGGTGTCCGCACACAGGATGGCTTCATCCGGTCCCGGCTCCAACGCTTCTGCCTTTTCACGGGCCATGCGCTGGCAGTAGGGACGCGGCAGCTCCCCCGGGATCGGATCTTCGTTGATATCTGCGGCACGGATCTCGGTTGGCACAACACTGATTTGGGCCAGTAGCTCCCGCCGACGCGGGCTGGCCGAACCGAGGATCAGTCGCATCGCTTACTTGAAGCGATAGTTAATCCGACCTTTGGTCAGATCATACGGGGTCATTTCAACTTGGACTTTGTCGCCTGCCAGAACACGGATGCGGTTCTTACGCATCTTGCCTGCCGTGTGTGCGATGATCTCATGGCCGTTCTCCAGCTCGACCCGAAACGTCGCATTCGGCAGAAGTTCCTTCACGACACCGGGAAATTCGAGCAGTTCTTCCTTGGCCATGGTCACTCCATTGTTAATCCGCCCCATTCCTTGCGGGGCGCGCCACTAAATGCGCTTCTTTGCCGGGCTTTTCAAGGCTGCATTCCGCGTGTGTGCGTTCAGAGCGACTTTATCCAGAACTGAAGCGGCTTTTCGGTCTCATGTTTCTCGTCAATATCTTTCCAGGAGAACTGCGCAACAACGTCAGACAAGGGTTCATACCCTCTCCCGCGCCAGAACGGTTCAAGGGAACGCACTGTTTGAGGACGCAAAGGATGCGTCTGCGGGCGTACGACACCACAAAACGCCACGAACTTGCGCCCTAAAGCACGAGCTTTATCCTCACGGGCATCAAAAAAGGCATGGCCAATCCCTCTGCCCCGGTACTGCGGTAGTAAAACAGACTCGGCACAGTAAAAAACGTCCTCAAGCGCCAAGCTGGTTTCCGCAAATGGTGCAGCAAAGTCGTCTGCATGGTCCTCAAGCGGCGTTCCGGTCGCTGCGCCAATAAGGCGTTCGCCGTCAAAGGCACCGATCAGAATGGCGTCTGAGTTTTCCGCATAAACGCTCAAATATCTGCGTTCATATTCCTTGTCGCCATCATAGAGATACGGCCAATCCCGAAAGACCGAGATGCGCAGGGCAGCAACATCGTCCAAAGCCTCGCTTAGGGAGTTGCCACGCAGCACGCGTGTCTCGATTGCCATTCTATGCTTGCTCCGTTGGGGGTCCAAAGCGCTCGAGTAACTTTGCTTCAATCTGATCGCGCGCCTGACGATAAGCGTCTAACTTCGCGTCTCGCGTCTCTCCAAGCCCGGCAGGGTCCATAATCGGCCAATATTCAACCGTAAGGTGGAAGTATCGGGTAAGCTCCAGTGCATGTCGCTGACTGGCCGGCGATAGCGCAACTATAAGATCGAAGCCAGACAAGTCATCGCCCCAGGCTTCCATTTCTTCGAAGCTGCGGGTCTGGTGCCGAGACAGCTCCACACCCTTTTCGTGGCAAACTGCGATGGCAAAGCCATCGATGTCCACATCACCCTTCACGCCTGCAGATTGTACGTAGGCTGCATGACCGTAGTAACGCTTCATCAGACCTTCAGCCATTGGCGATCTGATGGAGTTGTGGTCACAACAAAACAGGACCGAGCCGGGGATATCGGCGCTCACCGGTTTATGCCCCGAAGTGGAGAACGCAAATCAGTGTAAAGAGGCGTCGCGCTGTATCAGTGTCAACATCGGCTTTACCTTCAAGACGCTCTTGCAAGACCCGCGCACCTTCATTGTGGATTCCTCGTCTTGCCATATCGATCGCCTCGATCTTTGAGGGCGGCATCGTTTTGACCGCGTCATAGTAACTCTCACAAATCTGCCAGTAGTCTTTGACAACCTGCCGAAACGGTCCGAGCGACAGCAGGAACTGCCCTGCGACAACACCACTTTCAGTTGCGATGTCGAACACAAGCCGCTTCTCACGAATGGAGAGGTTTAGGGCGTATGGCCCAGCCGGGACCTCGCGCCCTTCCCGCTGAGGAAGTGTGAATGTGTTGTCTTCCAAAAGATCGAAAATCGCGACCTTCCGTTCCTGCTCGATTTCCGGAGTTGGACGCGCAAGCGTACTGTCGTCGATCTCTATATGCGTGATCTTGCCCATCAGGCACTTCCTTCATTCAAGCGATCAAGCCGCGCACGAACACTAAGCCCATGCGCTTCTAGGCTTTCTGATTTTGCCAACGTTTCAGCAGAAGGACCAATCGCTGCCAAAGCCCCCGGTGACATCCTGGCAAGCGTGGTTCGCTTCATAAAGTCGAGCACAGACAAACCAGACGAAAACCGCGCTGACCGCGCTGTCGGCAGCACATGATTTGGCCCGCCAACGTAGTCACCAATAGCCTCGGGCGTCCATTGCCCCAAGAAAATCGCACCAGCGTGCGGGATTTTGTCCGCGAGGCCCTCAGGGTCCGCGACACAAAGCTCAAGGTGCTCCGGCGCGATGCGGTTGGTCAGAGCGGCCGCTTCATCCAAATCGTGCACAGTGATAATCGCACCAAAATCGCGCCAACTGGGTCCAGCAATCTCTCGCCTTTCAAGCGTTTCGAGGCGCTTATCGACGGCCTCAGCCGTTGCCCGACCAAACACGGCATCTGTAGTAATAAGGATCGACTGGGCACTTTGGTCATGTTCGGCCTGGCTGAGCAAATCGACCGCAATCCAGTCAGGATCGTTATCGGCATCGGCGATCACAAGAATTTCTGAAGGGCCTGCGATCATGTCGATGCCCACTTGACCAAAAACCCGACGTTTTGCAGCCGCGACGAAAGCGTTGCCGGGGCCTGTAATCTTATCGACAGGCGAGATCTTCTCTGTTCCGTAGGCCAGTGCTGCGATCGCTTGCGCCCCACCGATCCGATAGATTTCCGTGACGCCGGAAAGATGCGCTGCAAGCAACACAAGGGGGTTAAGTTCTCCGTCAGGACTTGGGACGGTAATGACAAGACGTTCCACACCAGCAACAGCCGCAGGAATGGCATTCATCAAAACTGAGGACGGGTAACTCGCCAATCCGCCTGGCACATAAAGCCCAGCGGCAGAAACGGGCGTCCAACGCCAACCAAGCTCCGCCCCGGCCTCATCGGTCCAATGTTCGTCCTGGGGCTTTTGTCTTTCGTGATATGCGCGAATGCGGTCTGCGGCCAGCTGTAGTGCTTCGCGTTCCGCGTCAGAAACCTTCGCAATTTCGGAGGCAACTTCATCAGGCGAAATCGCCATCGTCTCTGGGGTAAGCTTTATCCGGTCAAACCGTTCCGTCAGTTCAATGACCGCGGCATCACCACGCGCGCGCACATCTTTGATGATCGACGCAACGACGTCGTCCACATCAGGGCTATCTTCACGCTTTGCACCCAAAAGAGCCGTGAAGCAAGCCTCGAAATCGGCATCCGTCGTGTCTAGAAACTGCGGCATCAAGAAAGGCTCCAGTAAGATTTGGCTTCACATAGCCGGGAGCCGAGTACGTCTCAAGGCGCGAAGAGGCGCAGGGTCTCATCGGGTGAAACTGAAAAAACGCAAGTGAAGGTTGATTGCAGTCGCGTCACCGCGTTCACAATCAGCTTAGTCTTCGTGTTTTGGCGTCATGCGAGAGGGTGCCGCATAGGGTTTCGTGACATCCGTCAACGTCATTTCAAGCGCCTCAACCGTAACACGTACTGCACCGTCACCAGCAAATGTCAGCAATATCGATCCACTTACACCGTCCTGTGGCTCGAACTCGATGCTCAGCAAACTTAAAACAGTGTCCTGATCCCCACGCGGTACACCCTGACTTGCAACTGCAACAACGTCTTCAATGGCCAGCACAGATTGAACGCGCTCAACGTCTCTCTGCTGCGACTTTGCAGCCTCGACATCTTCCCAGCGAAAGCGGTTCAAGAGAACTGCGAAACGGCGCTTCGATTTTTGCCAGTTCATCTCGCTCGCAGGAAAAACGGCATCCTGCGTCAGGGTGGCAATAACCGGCAGATCTTCAACCGCCAATGCGCGCAGGCGCAGTGGTTTTTCCGCTCCGTCTTCAAACCGCGCGTCTTGGGTCATTACGTGTTCACCCGTTCGATATCTGCACCACAGGCGCGCAGTTTTTCTTCGACACGCTCGTAACCACGGTCCAGATGATAGACCCGGCTGACGACTGTTTCGCCTTCAGCGGCAAGGGCTGCAAGGATTAACGATACGCTTGCCCGCAAATCTGTAGCCATTACCGGCGCGCCTTTTAGTCGCTCAACGCCCGTGACGGTCGCTGTGCCACCTTGAACATCAATGGATGCGCCCATGCGAATAAGCTCTGGTGCATGCATGAACCGGTTCTCGAAGATTTTCTCCTCCAGAACACTGGTACCGTCTGCGGTGCAAAGCAGCGCCATAATCTGCGCCTGTAGGTCTGTCGGAAAACCCGGGAATGGTTCCGTTACCACGTCAACCGCTTGGATGCGGCCATTCTTGCGCGAAACTTTCAAGCCAGCGTCTGTTTCGGTCACTGCTATCCCCGCAGCATCCAGTTTTTCAGCAAACGCCGAGACAAGGTCTAAGCGGCCGCCCAGAAGTTCAACCTCACCATCAGTGATTGCGGGCGTCAGCATGTAGGTGCCAAGTTCGATCCGATCCGTTACGACAGGATGAGTTGCGCCACCCAGCCGCTCCACCCCTTCAATTGTGATCTCAGACGTCCCCTCACCAGAGATATGCGCGCCCATTTTTTGCAGGCAGTGCGCAAGATCAACGATTTCAGGCTCACGCGCCGCATTCTTAATGACGGTTGTTCCCTTCGCCAGCGTCGCAGCCATAAGCGCGTTTTCTGTGGCGCCAACCGAGACCATCGGAAATTCGACAACGGCCCCCTTCAAGCCCTCAGATGGTGCTTTGGCGTGTACATACCCATCGCGTAGCTCAAGATCTGCACCCATCGCCTCCAGTGCCTGTAAATGCAGATCAACAGGACGCGCGCCGATAGCACATCCCCCCGGCAGAGACACGACAGCATGACCATCACGCGCCAGCATCGGACCAAGAACCAGAATTGAAGCGCGCATTTTACGAACGATGTCATAATCGGCAGTGTGATTGTCGATATTGTGTGACGACAGTGCCAATACTTTTCCGTCCTGCAGGCTGGACACTTCAGCACCCAGAGATCCAAGCAGCTCGGTCATTGTGCGTATGTCAGACAGGCGTGGCGCGTTGGTCAGGGTCAGAGGCTCGTCGGAAAGAAGCGTCGCTGGCATAAGCGTCAAGCACGCGTTTTTAGCTCCGGCGATGGGGATTTGTCCCGACAGGGCCCTACCCCCGCGAATAATGATCTGATCCATGCCGGCCTCTCTTATTCCGATTTGTCTGACACATTGCGGGCACGTGTCTGCGCCTTGCGGCGTTGCAAATTCGCTTTCAATGCCTGTTTGAGCCGATCTTCACGGCTCATAGCGCCTTTGCGAGCAGGTTTCTGCCGCGGGGTATGCTCAGTTTTTTCGTTCACATCCGCCTCATAGCGGAGGGTCAAAGGCCGGTCCAGAACGCAAAACAACACTGGCGAAAGCTCGCATGCCTAATCATGCAGAATTTGGTGAGAAATTCATGCTCAAAAACTTACCCTGCCCAAGTACCTCCCCACTAACCAGCCCCCTTTCCGAGAGTTGCGAAATTCGGCTCTTCGCAAAGTCAACATTGGGAAATTCAATTCAAAAGCTTGCTGTGTTCATCGGTGTGTGTTTGGAGCGAGATTACACTTGCACCGCGCTGCGTTTGATTCTAATCCCCGCGCACCAACGTTAAGCGTTGCCAGCGCTGCTGTAGCTCAGAGGTAGAGCACTCCCTTGGTAAGGGAGAGGTCGAGAGTTCAATTCTCTCCAGCAGCACCATTTTTCTACTGCATATTCGCATTCGGCACACTTGGGTCTGGACAATTGTGTGTGTCGCTTCAAACCTAGCGTATGTCCAACAACCGGAGCCGAACCATGAAACTGCTGACAACGTCTGCTGTCGCCCTTGTCCTTTCCGCATCGACCGCGCTCGCAATGAGCCACGCTAACTGTGCTGCGGAAAAAACACTGACCGAGGGCACTCTGACCATCGCAACAGGCAATCCTGCGTATTATCCATGGGTGATGAACGACGCGCCAGAGTCTGGCGAGGGCTTCGAAGCCGCCGTGGCGTATGCAATTGCTGGGAAAATGGGGTTTGACGCCGATGCAGTCACTTGGGTTCGCACGAGCTTTGATGAAGCAATTCAGCCCGGGCCTAAGAACTTCGATTTTAATATGCAGCAATACTCCATCACCCCCGAGCGGGATGAGATGGTAGATTTTTCACTTCCTTATTACACATCGGCGATGGCTGTGCTGACCACACAGTCTGTTGTTGAGGCAGGTGCCACAGCAACAATCGAAAGCCTGAAAGGATTGAAATGGGGTGCGGTTGCGACCACCACGGCACTGCCCATCCTGAATAACGTGATCCAGCCTGAAAGCGACGCGTTGCTATATAATGACAACGCGGACGTGAATGCTGCCATCATGGCGGGACAAATCGATGCGGCGCTTTATGACCTGCCAACCGCACTTTACCTGTCAGCCGTTGTTGTCGACGGTGGCGCCCTGCTTGGCCAGTTTCCTGCAGATCAATCGCAAACCCCAGATCAGTTTGGTCTGCTTATGGAAAATGGCAACCCGCTGAAAGAATGCGTCGACGCCGCAATTTCCGAGCTGACTGAAAGCGGTGAACTGGCTGCAATCGAAGCCCAATGGCTTGCAGAAGCAACAGGCGTTCCGGTCGTCGAATAGATGTCAGATACGGCACAACAAACAGGCTTGGCGGGAGCATCTCCTGCCAAACCTACACGGCGCGAGATTTACGAAGCGAGCGTCCGTCGCAGATCTAACCGGATTGCTTTGTTTTCGACTCTTTCAGTCATTGTCGCGATCGTCTTGCTCATACCGCTAGCCCCCGGCTGGGAAGCTGTACAAAGGTCATTCTTCAATGGTCGCGTTTTTGCCGCGACATTTCCTGGGTTGGCTGAAGCGTTTCTGCTTAATGTGATGATCTTTGCATGGTCGGCGCCCCTTATTGCGCTCACTGGCCTTGCAATTGCGCTCTGTCGCGACGCCCGAGCGCCCGCTCTGTTCCCGCTACGCATGTTTGGCGTTGCCTACACCGATATTTTTCGGGGGCTTCCAGTTGTCCTGGTGATTTACATCGTCGGATTTGGCATCCCGGGACTCGGCCTACCGCGACCATGGAACTCTCCCTATATCTGGGGAACCCTCGCGCTGGTCTTAGTTTATTCCGCTTATGTGGCCGAGGTCATCCGCTCTGGGATCGATTCCATTCACCAATCACAGCGCTCAGCCGCTGCATCTCTTGGACTTTCTGACGGCGACACAATGCGGTTTGTCGTGCTGCCGCAGGCCATTCGAAACGTAGTGCCGGCAAACATGAACCTTTTCATTGCACTGCAAAAAGACGTGGCGCTCTTGTCCTTTATCGGACCTGTGGAAATTTTTCGGCAGGCTGGCGTCTACAAGTCGCTCTATGCAAATTTCACCCCTTATGTTGGGGCAGCGCTGATCTTCTTGGCTCTGACAGTCCCCGCAACGCGCTACGCAGATTACTTGATGAACAAACAAAACAAGCAGCGCTCATGAACGCCAAATTGTCTTTACGCGGTGTGCGCAAGCGCTTCGGCGATCTAGAGGTTTGCAAGGGTATTGATCTGGATGTGGCAGAAGGTGAAATGGTCTGCCTGATCGGTTCATCGGGTTCCGGCAAATCCACACTGCTGCGATGCATGAACCTGCTCGAGCCGATCGACGATGGGGAAATCTGGTTGGACGGCGTCGATATCGCGGAGCCGGGCCTTGACCCACAACCTATACGCCAGCGCATCGGAATCGTTTTTCAAAGTTACAACCTGTTTCCACACATGAGCGCCGTCGAAAACGTGATGTTGGCGCCGAGAAGGACCAAAGGCCTGTCACGGGCCGATCTGATGCCGCGCATATCGCAACTGTTTGAAAAGTTCGGTTTGGCGGATCGAATGCAGCATTTTCCCGACCAGCTTTCAGGCGGGCAACAACAACGCGTGGCAATCATTCGGGCGTTGGCGATGGAACCGGAAATGATGCTTTTCGACGAAATTACATCCGCACTCGACCCTGAGTTGGTTGGCGAAGTGCTCGATGTTCTGCGTGAACTGCGGCAGCAGGGCATGACCATGGTTCTGGCAACCCATGAAATGGGCTTTGCAAGAGAGCTAGCCGACAAAGTCTGTTTTCTGGATGCGGGGATGATCCTAGAGCAAGCGCCTGCCGAACAGCTGTTTTCCGCCCCCAAAGAAGAGCGCACCAAGGCCTTTCTTGCACGCGTGCTTTAGCGCGCAACCGATAGGATCCCATCGACGTCAACATGGGTTTCCATATGATCGGCCAGTCGATTCAATGTGGCGTCCACATCGGCGCGATAGCTTCCTTGGCCTTCGACCCCGAACCCGGCCAGCCATGCCTTGCGAAACTCATCATCAGCGAACATGCCATGCAGATAGCTTCCGGTGATGCGACCATCTGCAGACATCGCGCCTTCAGGCTTGTCGTCGATATATGCAAAGGGACGCGAATGATCGGGGCCGTCCGATGTGCCGATATGGATCTCATAAGCGTTGAAACTTAGTCCAGTCGCAGCATGACGCGCTAAAGGTTGGGTCAAAGCCTTCGTAGGCGTCATCAAGGTTTCGATATCGAGCAGCCCTAGCCCATCGATAACGCCAGCTGGTCCTTCCAGACCTTCAGGGTCGCAGACCTTGGTTCCAAGCATCTGATAGCCGCCGCAAATACCCAGAACATTGCCGCCGCGACGAACATGGGCTTGCAAGTCTATGTCCCACCCCTGCGCGCGCAAAAATCCCAGATCACCGAGCGTGGATTTGCTGCCAGGGATGATCACCAGATCGGTATCCCCTGGAAGCGCTTGTCCTGCTTGGAGGATCTGCAAGGAGATGTCAGGCTCTTGCGCCAATGGATCGAGATCATCGAAATTGGCAATCCGGTTGAGGCCCAGACAGACAATCTTGAATGCCCCGTCCGAGGTTGCCTTTGTCAAATCCATTGCGTCTTCAGCGGGCAATCGCCAGGCATCCTCAAACCACGGCAGAACACCAAAACCGCGCCACCCTGTTCTGCGTTCAATCTCCAAATAACCATCGTCGAAAAGGCTCGGATCGCCGCGAAATGCATTCACTAAAAAACCCTCGATCAAAGCAGCATCTTTGGCCTCGATCACCGACTTCGTGCCGACGATCTGCGCGATCACACCGCCCCGGTTGATGTCACCGGCCAAGACGACTGGCACATCCGCAGCGCGTGCAAAGCCCATATTGGCGATATCGCCAGCCCGAAGGTTTATTTCGGCGGGGCTGCCCGCCCCTTCGACAATGACAAGATCAGACTGGGCTTTGAGCCGGCCGAAACTATCGAGAACGGCCTCCATTAATTGCGGCTTCATGTGCCGGTAAGCGCGTGCTTCTGATTGCACCATCGCTTTACCCTGCACCACAACCTGAGCGCCCGTCTCGGTTTCGGGCTTTAGGAGCACCGGGTTCATGTGAACGCTGGTCTCCACGCCCGCGGCCAGTGCCTGGACAGCTTGTGCACGTCCGATCTCGCCACCATCGGCGGTTACCGCTGCATTGTTTGACATGTTCTGCGGCTTGAAGGGCCTTACGTTCAGCCCTCGGCGCTTCGCTGCACGACAAAGGCCGGCCACCAACATCGACTTCCCGACATTGGAACCTGTACCTTGAATCATTAACGCACGCGCCATTCGCGACCCTTCAACGTCTCAACAAAATCCCCGCCGGAACTCTCCGACGGGGACCACGAATTTTGGATTTTGGCAAGACTATCAGTCAGCCCAACGCCATGGCCTTGTATAATTTCCAAGAAGCGTTTCGACTTCGGCATCGGGCACAACACCCGTCTTCTTTATCTCAGCCACCAATCCAAGTTTCTTGTCTTCTAAAACCTGAAATACCTCTGCTGCCAAATTCGCGTCTGAGAGCGCGCCATTGTAGATACGTGTGATCGCTTTCTTGCGAAGGTCTGGCTTGAAGACCTTGCCAACCGCCGTCTTGGGCAGCTCATCGAGGATTTCGACATGCTTGGGACGCGCTGCGCGTTCGTGCACATGTTCTTCGCAATAGGCTGAAAGCTCTTCAGGAGTAACAGACGCACCTTCTACCAGTTCGACGTAAGCGCATGGCAACTCGCCTGCAATCTGATCAGGTTGCCCGATTGCACCGACAAAGGCGACGGCCTCATGCCCTGCCAATGCCTCTTCGATTTCTGCTGGGTCGATGTTGTGCCCACCGCGAATGATCAGGTCTTTTGCACGCCCCGTGATCCACAAATAGCCATCTGCATCAATCCGGCCGAGATCTCCTGTGCGGAGGAAATAGTCATCATGGAATAAGTCGGTATTCTTATCGCTCTCGGTGTAGGTAGAGCCTTCGAAGACGCCTGGATTGTCGATACAAATCTCTCCGACTTCATCGACCGCACATTCAACGTAGGTATCGCCTTGGGGGCGAAGGATGCGCACTTGTGTGTGTGGGAACGGAACACCAATGGACCCAATCTTTTTCTCGCCGTCAACGGGATTGCAGGACACAAGACAAGTTGCTTCGGTCAAGCCGTAGCCTTCGACCAGGGATACCCCTGTCGCCGCTTCGAAACGCTTGAAGAGCTCCACAGGCAAAGGCGCTGACCCCGAAAAGGCGGTCTTGACCGTAGAGATATCTGCATCCACCGGGCGTTGCATTTTTGCTGCAATCGCTGTTGGTACCGTGATAATGAATGTGATCTTCCAGCGCTCTACCAGCTTCCAGAAATTGTCGAACACTCCATCCCCGCGATAGCCCTGAGGTGTTGGGAAGACGACATGCCCACCACTGGCAACCATCGACATCAGGATCACGTGGCAAGCAAAAACATGGAACAATGGCAAAGGACAAATCACGTTGTCTTTTTCGCTGAAAAGGAGCGTGTCACCAAGCCAACCGTTGTAGATCATGCCCGAGTATTTGTGTTGCGCCACTTTCGGCATCCCGGTTGTGCCACCGGTGTGGAAGTAGGCCGCGACACGGTCCTCTTTCACGTCCTCAAATGTCAGTTTCGTGGACTGTTGGCCTGCCATCGCAGTGCGCAAATCACGCACTTTTGCGTTATGCGTAATGGACAGCTTTGGACGGATCAGGGGGACAATCAACTTCTTGAGGCCTGTAAGGTATCGTAGCAAATCCACCTCAAGCACGTGCTCGACATTTGGAGCCATAGCCACCGCTTCATGGGCCTTCTGCGGCACATCCGTTTTCGGGAATGGCTTCAACGTGACCACGACTTTGGCGTTGGTCTCTCGCAAAATCGAGCCAATCTGTTCCGCCTCAAGTAACGGATTAATCGGATTTACAATCCCCGCAACCATGCCGCCCAGAAAGGTGACGACTGTTTCTGTACTATTGGGAAGAATATAGGCAACCACATCCTTAGGACCGACGCCTAGACTGCGGAAAAGGTTTGCTGCTTCGGTGACCTGATGGAGCAAGTCAGTCCAAGTCAGTGTGTCCGCAGGGTCGTGCGGACCAGACAACAGCTGGAACGTCGTTGCTTTGCGCAATGGATTGCGCTTCGTCGTTTGACTGAGCAATTCGTAGATTGTTGTAGCAGGCTGTGAAGCCGGCCAAGGATTATCACGTTCGATCTTCTCTTTGTCGGCCAGAGTCATCCAGGTCATGTTGTTCCTCCCTCGGCCCCTTTGTACCAAGGGATCCGTCTAAACGAGAGTTACTCCATGCATTTCGTTATCGCAAATTCATTGAACTCGATACACGCAACGTCAAAATTGCTCTGGGGGTCGGTTATTCTGCAGCCAATCCTTCGGTGAACTGCAAGCGAGCAAGTCTTGCGTAAAGGCCATCTTCTGCCACAAGCGCGTCATGCGTGCCCTCTGCGATGATCTCTCCACCATCAAAAACGAGGATACGATCCGCCTGTTTGACCGTTGCCAATCGGTGCGCAACGATCAGGGTTGTGCGGTCCTGGCTAAGGTCTTCAACCGCCATCTGCACTGCGCGCTCAGATTCAGCGTCAAGCGCGCTTGTCGCTTCATCGAGAAGCAATATCGGCGCATCACGCAGGATCGCACGCGCAATCGCGATACGTTGCTTTTGGCCCCCTGAAAGCATCACGCCGCGCTCTCCGACATAGGTGTCATATCCGTCTGGCAATGCCGAAAGGAAGTCGTGCGCCGCTGCGGCTTTTGCCGCGTCTTCCACTTCGGCATCGCTGGCCCCTGGTCGGCCAAAGCGAATATTCTCTCGCGCAGAGGCAGCGAAAATAACAGGGTCCTGCGGAACAAATGAGATCTGACGACGCGCTTCATCACGCAATACGTCTTTCAGATCCAACCCATCCAGTTCGACTGTCCCCTGGATTGGATCAAAGAACCGTAGCATCAGTTGTAGTATGGTCGATTTTCCTGCCCCGGACGGGCCCACAAGTGCGACCGTTTCCCCCGGACTCACTTCAAAATCTATACCTTTCAGCACTCCGACACCGGGGCGCGCTGGATAACTGAAAAACACGTCCCGAAAAGCAATATGTCCTAGGCTACGTTCTGCGATAGACTTCGGGATGTCGGGATCTTCGACGGTATCTTCAACGGTCAACAGTTCGACCAAACGTTCGGTGGCACCAGCAGCGCGCTGGAGCTCTCCCCAGATCTCGGACAACGCGGCTACACCACCCGCAACCATCACTGCGTAAATTACAAACTGCACCAACTCGCCGGTGCTCATCACGTCTGCACGCACATCGCGCGCACCGATCCAAAGCACACCAACAATACCTGTGAAGATCAGAAAAATTACGATGATTGTCATAAGCGCACGCACCCCGACACGGGTTTTTGCGCTCCCGTATGAACGTTCGGTCATGCGAGAATACTCAGAACGGCTTTCGCGTTCATGCGTGAAAGCTTGCACAGTCTGCACACTTAAAAGCGCCTCAGAGGCGTTACCAGAACTGGCCGCAATCCAATCTTGGTTTTCGCGGCTCAGTACGCGAAGCCTGCGGCCAAGAACAAGGATCGGGACCAGCACAGCGGGCACAAGAAGCAAGACAAGACCTGTGAGTTTTGGCGATGTCAGCAGCATTAACGCGAGGCCGCCAAACAGGATCAGTACGTTGCGGAGTGCAATGGATACGGATGACCCGATGACTGACAATATCAGTGTGGTATCGGTTGTGATCCGGCTAAGAACTTCGCCGGTCATAATTTTTTCGAAAAAAGCCGGGCTCATTCCGATGGTGCGATCGAAAACGGCCTTTCGAATATCTGCCACAACACGCTCACCCAAGAGTGTTACGAGATAGTAGCGAAGCCCCGTCCCGATGGCGAGCAGTGCCGCGATACCAATGGCGGCCAAGAAATACTGATCGAGAATCTCTGCAGTCTCGGTATCAAACGCATCAACGACCCGGCGTACAGCAATAGGTAGAACCAAAGAAAGCGAAGCGGTCAGAACCAACGCGATCAGGGCGTTCAGTGCCAGCGATCGATAAGGCAATATAAATGGCCAAAGCGTTCTGAGAGCGCCAATGTTCTTAGATTTTGCGCGTTCTTCTTCGGCCCTATGCGCCGGAGGTGAAGCACCGGTTGTATCAGCCGCCATGTTCCGAAGACCACCTCGTGTGAACCCGATACGGGCTGATCAGCAAACCCGAGAGATTTTGGAGCGGGCGGCGGGAATCGAACCCGCGTCATTAGCTTGGAAGGCTAAGGTCTTACCACTACACAACGCCCGCGCTCTCGATGGAGCTAATCTAAGGCTGAAAGCACGTCAAGATGATGAGGCAAAAAGCTCGCCCCAGACATCATTCAGTCAACATCTTTAAAAACCAGTTCATACCAGAGGCATCTTGCTGCGTCGCCATGATGCCAAACACGCCGTTTTTGTGCTCACACACTCTGACGGCATGCTGCATTACTTGAGACAGCTAATCATCGCCACGTCAGCGGTCACCATTGAAAGTGGGACGTGCATTTGATGCTGAAGCGTTTGTGTTGCAGATGAGACAGCTTGATAGGCCAACGTTCCGCTCAAAAATATCACGCACCAAACGCTCACTTCTTTTCAATTACCAAACATTTATTCGCCAAAAGATTTGACCCGTGGGAAAAAATGTTGAACACAGGGAATAATTCAAATGGAAGTGTGTTCGATGGCGTTGGACGACAACAAGGGTGTTTGGAAAAAGGGGCGCGGCAAGGGGCGCGCGACCCCTAAAGGAAGACAGTTTGATGATGATGCATTGCAAGCTGTGCGCGACTTACTTGGAGATCGCCCACGCAAACGCGACCTCCTGATCGAATTTCTTCATTTGATTCAAGATACTTACGGACACCTATCAGCATCGCACCTTCGGGCCCTGGCCGAAGAGATGCGTCTTTCGATGTCTGAGATATGGGAAGTCGCAACTTTCTACGCGCATTTCGACCCGCTGCGCGAGACGGATACCGCCCCACCTAACCTAACAATCCGGGTCTGCGATTCTCTATCCTGTGAACTCGCAGGCTCTGAAGCTTTGATCCAAGCACTCGAGAACGGGATGGATCCAGCCAGGGTTCGAGTGTTGCGCGCACCTTGCATGGGCCGATGTGACACAGCGCCGGTGCTGGAACTCGGTCATAATCACATCGACCACGCCACACCTGCGAAGGTTGAGGCCGCGATCGCGGCCCGAGACACCCATGCAAAGATCCCCAATTACGAGACCTATGACGATTATTCGGCGGCGGGTGGGTATTCCACGCTAAATGCGTTGCGGACAGACGGTGACTGGGAAGACATCCAGGAGAGGGTATTGTCCTCCGGTCTGCGCGGCTTGGGCGGCGCAGGCTTTCCCAGTGGTAAGAAATGGGGTTTCGTGCGGGCTAATGCAGGCCCTCGCTATCTTGCAGTGAATGGTGACGAAGGCGAGCCCGGAACATTCAAAGATCGTTTTTACCTCGAACGAACACCGCATCTTTTCCTTGAGGGAATGTTGATCGCCGCTTGGGCGGTCGAGGCCGAGACCTGCTTCATCTACATGCGAGACGAGTATCCTGCCGTACTCGAGATCTTGCGCCGTGAAATCACGGCACTGGAAGAAGCCGGTATGGTTACTCCGGGATATATAGATCTGCGGCGCGGGGCTGGCGCTTATATTTGCGGCGAAGAAAGCGCCATGATCGAAAGTATCGAAGGCAAGCGGGGACTGCCCCGTCATCGCCCACCCTTTGTTGCACAGGTTGGAATTCATGGCCGACCGACGCTCGTTCATAATGTCGAAACGCTCCACTGGGTGGCCCGGATTTGTCGCGAAGGCCCGGAACTGCTGAGCGCGGTTGAACACAATGGTCGCAAGGGACTTCGCAGTTACTCCGTCTCAGGCCGGGTCGCCCAACCTGGCGTTTACCTCCTGCCTGCAGGCTCAACCATCTCCGACATCATTGCTGTTGCTGGCGGGATGGCTGACGGCCATGTTTTCAAGGCATACCAGCCGGGCGGGCCGTCTTCAGGCCTTCTTCCTGCATCCATAAACGATGTCCCGCTAGATTTTGACACGCTGCAACCATTGGGTTCATTCATAGGTTCAGCCGCCGTGGTTGTGCTTTCAGATCAAGACAGCGCGCGGGCCGCAGCCCTTAACATGCTTAAGTTTTTTGAGGCTGAAAGTTGCGGCCAATGCACCCCGTGTCGGGTTGGTTGCGAGAAAGCAGTAAAGTTGATGCAAGCAGACCGATGGGATCAGCCCCTCCTCGAAGAGCTGAGCCAATCCATGGTCGATGCCAGCATTTGCGGTCTGGGTCAGGCAGCTCCGAACCCGATCCGACTGACGATGAAACACTTCCCTGAGGAGATCTGAGATGGACGGCGCACAAGTAGATCAGGTCACCTTCACACTCGACGGTGAAGAAGTGACGGTGCCCACCGGCCTTACGATCTGGGAGGTCGCGAATGGACGGGGCCTTGTGATCCCGCATTTGTGTCACAAACCCGCACCCGGATACCGTCCAGACGGCAACTGTCGGGCTTGCATGGTCGAGATTGAGGGCGAGCGAACGCTCGCAGCATCCTGCATCAGAGAACCGTCCGAAGGGATGGTTGTAACAACCGACAGCAGGCGCGCCAGCTCTGCGCGAAAGATGGTCGTCGAGATGTTACTTGCTGACCAGCCTGATCGCGACACAGCCCATGACAAAGCAAGCCATCTTTGGGACATGGCCCAGGCCAATGGTATCGATCAAAGCCGCTTCCCCAAGCTCGAAGACGGCCGCATACCGCTTCTAGATGACAGCCATGTCGCAATGAGCGTGAACCTTGATGCCTGCATCCAGTGCGGGCTTTGCGTGCGGGCATGCCGTGAAGTCCAGGTAAACGACGTCATAGGTATGGCCGGGCGCGGTCATGATGCCTACCCGACATTCGACTTTGCCGATCCGATGGGTGAAAGCACCTGCGTGGCGTGCGGAGAATGCGTTCAAGCCTGCCCAACGGGCGCGCTCATGCCATCCACGGTATTGGATGCAAATCAGGTTGGCGACCGCAGCGATTACGACGAAGAGGTCGAAAGTATCTGCGCGTTTTGTGGCGTCGGATGCCAAATCTCTATCAAGGTCAAAGACGGACGTGTGAAATACGTCGAGGGGATAAATGGCCCTGCAAACGAAGGTCGCCTCTGCGTTAAGGGCCGTTTTGGCTATGATTATATCCACCACGGTCACCGTCTGACAAAACCGCTTATCCGTCGCGAGGATGCCCCTGCCAAGGGCTTAAATGTCGATCCTGGCAACTGGTCCGAGGTCTTTCGCGAAGCGAGCTGGGATGAAGCTCTTGATGTAGCTGCGAAAGGCCTGAAAGGTCGTGGTCGGGAGGTTGCTGGTTTTGGATCGGCCAAATGCACGAATGAAGAAGCCTACCTTTTCCAGAAATTCATCCGGCAGGGCTTCGGACATAACAATGTAGACCACTGCACACGTCTTTGCCACGCCTCCTCAGTAGCAGCGCTACTGGAGAACGTTGGATCCGGCGCTGTAACTGCGACGTTTAATGAGATTGAGAACGCGGATGTGGCCATTGTTATCGGCGCTAACCCAATCGAGAACCATCCGGTAGCTGCCACCTACTTCAAGCAGTTCACCAAGCGGGGTGGTAAGCTCATCGTGATGGATCCGCGTGGTCAGGCTTTGAAGCGCTTCGCAACCCATATGTTGCAGTTCCGCCCCGGCGCGGATGTCAGCATGCTGAACGCGATCATGCACACGATCGTCGACGAAAAGCTGTACGATCAACAATATATCGAAGGTTACACTGAAAACTGGGATGCAGAGAAAGCGCATCTCGAAGGCTTCTCCCCAGAAGCGATGGCAGAAGTCTGCGGCATTGATGCCGATACCCTTCGCGCCGTGGCGCGGGACTTTGCCACCGCCAAGACGGGGATGATTTTCTGGGGTATGGGCGTCAGCCAGCATATTCATGGCACCGACAATTCACGCTGCCTGATCTCATTGGCACTTATGACTGGCCATGTCGGTCGACCGGGCACAGGGCTGCACCCGCTGCGCGGTCAAAACAACGTGCAAGGCGCGTCCGATGCTGGTCTGATCCCCATGTTCCTGCCTGATTACCAGAGCGTCATGGATGATGGCGTGCGGTCCGCTTTCACGGATGTCTGGGGGTCCGGTGACTTCTCTGCCGAAAAGGGGCTCACGGTCACCGAAATCATGGACGCCGTCCATGACGGAAACATCAAGGCGATGTATGTTCTGGGCGAAAATCCGGCGATGTCTGACCCAGACGTGGACCATGCGCGCGCCGCCCTGGCTGCGCTCGATCACCTTGTGGTGCAAGACATATTTATTACCGAGACAGCAAACTATGCAGACGTGATTCTACCGGCGAGCGCGCTTTACGAAAAGGCCGGAACGGTCTCAAATACCAACCGTCAGGTGCAGATGGTACGCCCTGCGGTTACCCCTCCGGGCGAGGCGCGGCAGGACTGGGTGATCCAGGTCGAACTTGCCAAGCGCTGTGGACTTGATTGGAGCTACAGGCATCCGTCCGACATCTTCGCCGAGATGGCCATCAATATGAAGAGCCTCAACAATATCACGTGGGAACGCCTTGAAGGTGAGGCCGTCACCTACCCCTCGCTCAGCCCAGAGGATCCTGGCCAAGCGGTCGTCTTCGGCGATGGCTTCCCGCGCCCCGAAGGACGCGCGCGCTTTACTCCAGCTGCGATCATTCCCCCAGACGAAACCCCAGATGCAGATTATCCGATGGTCCTGACTACGGGTCGGCAACTCGAGCATTGGCACACCGGTTCGATGACGCGTCGGGCCACGGTTCTAGACGCCGTGGAGCCCGAAGCAAATTGCTCTCTTCATCCAAAGACACTCCGAAAGCTCGGGGTAGAGCCCGGCGGATGGGTGCGTCTAACCACACGGCGCGGAAGCGTGACACTTTTGGCACGCGCTGACCGTGCAGTGGCCGAAGATATGGTGTTCCTGCCCTTCGCCTATGTCGAAGCAGCTGCCAACCTGCTGACAAACGCCGCCATCGACCCTTACGGCAAGATCCCAGAGTTCAAGTTCTGCGCCGTGAAAGTTGAGAATGCCGAAACCGCCATCGCGGCTGAGTAACCAGAGATTAACGGGAGAGAAAACCATGTCATTTAAGAGTGATATTGAGATTGCGCGTGAGGCGAGTAAGCGGCCTATTCAGGAGATAGGTGAGAAGCTTGGGATTCCGTCGGAGCATCTTCTTCCTTTTGGCCATGACAAGGCGAAGGTTGGTCAGGACTTTAT
>JAEPNN010000021.1 GCA_017643385.1 Dinoroseobacter sp. | reverse complement strand
ACCGCACAAAACCTCAGAAAGCTAGCCAAGATCTTTCCTGCACCGCAGCAAATGCGCAAAGCCTGACCCGAAAGCCGCTCGCGCTCTGTTCAGATCACCACTTTCTGCAGCCGCAACACGTTGTTTTTCCACAGAATCGGCGGAAAGCAGAAGTTCGCTGCGAGCGCGAATTAAAGGAGAGTAGATGGAACGGAGACTGGCACCAAGACAGGAGCCTGGCACCAAGCAATCGCAACTACGCTTCTTTCTGCTCAAGATGAGCGAATGGTCGGTGACTTACGAAGTTCAACGGCTCGGGTATGGTTTGGACTTCGTCGGGAGGTTTCGGAGCCAGTTGGCGTAGTCCGGCTCTTCGATCCGGACGATCAAGTCAGACAATGCCCCAATCGCGTCTTCTGAGTAATCTACACGCAAGTCGACGGGTGGTTGATCTTCGGAAACGATAAGAATCGCTGCAGACATGAGCCCACGTGCATCGCCTCCTGCCTGTGCTGCCGCCTCAAGCCCGCGCTTTAGCTTGTGGAGAAGCGACCCCTCACAATTGACGTAGCCTTCGATGGACGCATCTACGACATCTACGTTTGACAGCATGTTTCCTGCTGCGCACAAATCAGGGAGGACCACTTCGGAAAGTTCCGTCACATTCTGAGCGCCTGTAAATACTGCCCCGCGACCGAAGGCATCGAGAGCCAGCAACTGCCGTGATCCGCGCCCGCCATCCGGTCCGGTTGTTCGCTCGATGGCGCTCTTTGGATCGAGCCCCCGCTGCATTTCATCCAGTACCTGTGTGCCCCACAGTGTGCTGGGAAAATGACCCTGACTTGCGGATATACCGACGCCGGCGGTCGCGCGCAGCACCCAGGCCCCAACGCACAGATTTCCCGTGGCGGACGCACCCCCAAGAGCGCCACTTTTCGGATCGCGAGCGAGGAGCGAGAATGTCATGCGCACTTTCCTTTGCCAAGTTCGCCTTATTTGTGAATACTTTGTTTCAGGAAATCTTAAAAGTATTCAAGAATGAAAAAATCCGAAGAAAAGTCAGCCCGATTGTCAGAACGTATTCTGGAGATTTTTGACGACCTCACTAAATCCGAACGACTGCTCGCCGAGCATTTTCTCGAGAACCCGGACAGTCTTGTTCTTCATACCGCCGCGGAAATATCCGGGCAGGCCAAAGTCTCGAAGGCGACCACTGCGAGATTTTTCAAGCGACTTGGCTTTCCAAGCTTTAAGACCGCACAAAGGTTGGCGCGTGTGGACCGGAATGACGAGACCTACAGCAAGAACGTGTATTCTGCCCCTGTGCCAACCTTGAGTGGTCGCAGTGATCTGGCGGATCACCTGGCCTCCGACGTGCAGAATTTGATCCGTACCATTGAGGCTGTCCGCAGCGACGAACTGCGGGCCGCTGTCACCTATTTGGCTGGTGCCCAGAAGATATGGGTTGTCGGATTTGGCGACAATTACCCTTTGGCGCATTTTGCGCGCGCCCAGTTAATCAAAGTAAAACCCGATATACGCCTGATCCCTCTTGGTGGTTTTTCTGTTCCCGAGGAATTTGCGTCGATCCAGACCGCCGATGCTGTGCTAGCTTTGGCGATCGGTCGCAGAACCCGAACGCTCAGATCGATCATGCAATCGGCGCGCTTGGCGGATGCAAAGACAATATCGATCACCGATCTCGTTAGCTCCGGAAACCCGGAACTGGCCGAGGTGACCTTGCGGTGCAGAACAAGTGGGCTGACTTATTTCGATTCTCTCGCATCGCCGGTGTCGGTGATTACGTATCTGTGCATGGCGGTCGCAGAGCGCATTGGGCAAAATGCCGTTGAAAGGCTCAAGTACATTGACGCGATCCACTCAGAGTGGGGTGATGCCGGTTAACAACGAGTCAAATTTGAATGGTCCGCCACCAAGCACTCCGCAAAAAGAGTCATTTCTGAAAAAAGAATTGTCATAAGCGCAATCTTTTTGACGGGGAAATGCTTGGCGCTTAGCGTCGTTTGCGAGGCTCTCGCCACTAGATTCAACTAAATTGGTCGGCCGCCGATCCCAATGTCGGCGCACAAAGAAGTTCTGCCTTACGCTGCGCTTCCGGCCTTGGCTGACGAGCCGTCACCTGACACGCGAACAGAGAGGACACTCAAATGAAGCTTTTTGAACGATCTTGGCGGGCGACCGCCGGAGCGATCGGCTTGGTCGCCGGGCTGGCGAACGCGGCCGCGGCGGATGACATCGTGTGGGCGCGATATGGGGACATCGATTCCCTTGATCCGCACCGCGCGACAAGCACTTTGTCGCTGCAGGTCTGGAGCCTGATGTACGACACTCTTCTGGCCACCGACGCTGAAGGTTTGCCCGTGCCGCATATTGCGAAATCATGGGAGGCCAATGCCGACGGGACCGAGTACACCTTCTCGCTCCAAGAGGGCGTGATGTGTCACGACGCCACCCCACTTGACGCAAACGACGTCAAATACACAATCGACGCGGCGTTCAGCGAAACGACACCCAGCGTCACGAAGGGAAGCTGGGGCCCCATTTCCGACGTAGAGGTTGTTGATCCTCTGACCGTGAAACTCACGCTCGATACACCGTTTGTGGCGCTGATCCCGTTCCTCGCGGACAGTTTCTCTTCGATCATCTGCGACAGCAACGCCGGAGCAGAAGGCTTTGGCACGACCTCAGCGATCGGGTCCGGCCCGTGGAAGCTGGTTTCCTGGACCAGAGGCGACCGGATCGTTCTCGAAAAGAACGCCGACTACACGAATTATGGCAAACTCGCTGAAAATCCTGGCGCTCCTTATGAAGACGGTCTGATAATCACCGTCGTGCCGGAACCACAAGCACGCCTTGCCGCGCTCAAGACGGGGGAAGTTCACATCGCCGAGCCGCCCTTCGATGACGTACCAACGATCGTAAATGAGGGTGATCTGTCGATCATCGTCGCCGAGAACACCGGCCAGAACGTCTTTTGGGAATTCGCCGTGCATCGCCCGCCGTTCAACGATGTTCGCGCCCGCTTGGCGGTTGCGCACGCGACAGACGCCGCCACAGCGATCAGTTTGATCTATGGCGATCTATCGATCCAGGAAAACTGTCCTGTGTCGCGCGGTGTGTTCGGCAACGACCAGGAATTCTGCGCGCAATACCGCCCGGCCTACGATCCTGAAAAGGCAAAGGAACTGTTGGCCGAGCTGGGCTATACTATGGACAACCCACTTGAGACCGCGATGCTGGTCTGGACTGGCGGGAACCGCCAGAAGCTTGGCGAAGTCTTTCAAGCTCAACTGGCCGAAGTGGGCATCAAGGCCTCCATTGAGATCATGGATATTGGCTCGCTCAATGCCCGTGTGCGTCAGGAGAACGAGACGACCGAGGGCACAACCGGTTCTATGGATATGATGACGTGGTCCTGGTACGATCCAGACATTCTCCATGCCCTGTGGCATACGCCTGGCGCCTATCGCGGCTATACCTCGCCGGAGCTGGATGCGATGCTGGCCGAAACTCGGGTTCTGACGGACCCCGAGGCCCGCAAGGCCAAGGTGCAGGAGGTCTTCAAGTACCTTCTTGAGAACGCGATCCACGTACCGCTCTACACGCCTGGCTGGGAATGGGTCTTTGCCGTCCGGCCAGAGGTGGAAGGGTTCTTCGTAGCACCGTTCGTCTATCCGAACTTCTCGGATGTGCAGCTCGGCGGTTAACTGTCCGAAAGCCCGGGGCGCGGTATCGCGCGCCCCGGGTTGCACACGATAAGAGGCGAATTTTCATGTGGCGCTTTCTCAGCACTCGGATCCTAATGGGAGCCCTCACGATCTGGATCACGACCGTTTTGGTCACGTTGCTGATCCACGCCGTACCGGGCGATCCGGTGCAGATCATGTATGCCCAGAGCCAGGGCACGACGCCTGAACAGATCGAAGAAGTGCGCCGTTCACTAGGCCTCGACCGCCCTATTCCCGTTCAATACGCGATGTTCATGGAGCGGTTGGTGCAAGGAGATTTGGGCAACACGATCCGCGGTGGCCAACCCGTGTTGGATGTCATCATGCAGCGCCTGCCCAACACCCTTGTGCTGGCCTGCGCAGCGATGTTCATCGCAGTGCTCATCGGTGTACCCATTGGGTTTTTGGCTGCCTACCGGAAAGGCAGCCTGACTGACATCACGCTTATGATCATCGCCATTGCCGGAATTTCGATGCCGCACTTCTGGCTCGGCCTGATGCTTCTGTTTTACTTCGCGGTGGAACTGGGCTGGCTGCCAGTCAGCGGGAACGGCTGGCTCAATCTGGTGCTACCAGCGCTGACACTCGGTCTGTCGAATGCCGCCATCTTTGCCCGTCTGACACGCTCTTCAATGATCGATGTCATGAACCAGGATTACGTCCAGACCGCCTTGGCTAAGGGCTTACCCAAGGCTCTGGTTCTCAGGCGCCATGTCCTTCGCGCAGGCCTCCTGCCAGTTGTGACCATGATGGGATTGCAATTCGCCTTCATGATGGGCGGGGCAATCGTCGTCGAGAATATCTTTTCATGGAACGGTGTCGGGCGCATGGCGGTCGAAGCCATCTTCCAGCGGGACTACCCGATCATTCAAGGCTTCATTCTGACGTTTTCAGTCGTCGTTGTACTGGTCGCGATCACTATCGACGCGCTTTACGCGGTCCTCGATCCCAGGATCAGGAGGTCCTGAGATGAGCGTCACCCCTGATATCGAGGTCCCCAAAGCCCCGCCGGGCTTCCTGAGGCGACTTGTGCGATCCCCCAGCGGCGCGATTGGTCTGATCATCGTCCTGCTTCTTATCTTCTGCGCGCTCTTTGCCGATGTCCTTGCCCCCTACGACCCCAACAAGATGGGCTCAGGCGGGCGATTTCTTCCTCCCAGTGGCGACTATCCACTTGGAACCGACGAATTCGGACGGGATATGCTGTCGCGCATCCTTTTCGGCAGTCGGATTACGTTGATTGTGGGCGCCGTCGCCGTGGGCATTTCGCTGACCATCGGAATGGCGGTCGGCATGATCGCCGCCTTTCGCCGGGGATGGGTCGAAGCCATCCTGATGCGCGGCACCGACGTACTGTTTTCCTTCACCGAGACCCTGATCGCGCTCAGCTTCGTTGCCGTGCTGGGACCGAGTTTGCAGAATGCGATCATCGCTGTCGGAGTGGCAGGCATCCCGTTTTATGCCCGGACATGTTATTCGGCGGCCCTTGTCGAAACTTCGAAGCCCTATTTCGAGGCGAGCATCGCGGCGGGCGCTCGGCCGACCCGCTTGGTTTTAGTGCATCTTCTGCCCAACGTAATGCCGACCATGATCGTGGTCGCGACGCTGGGTGTGTCGACCGCAATACTCGCGGCGGCAGGGCTTAGTTTCCTTGGTCTGGGAGCTCAACCGCCGACCTCGGAATGGGGGTACATGCTTGCGGGCTCACGCGATTACATCAATCGCGCACCCTGGCTGATGACGATCCCTGGCATTGCCATCGCCATCACGGTTCTTGGCTTCAACCTGCTGGGCGACGGTTTGCGTACCAGCCTCGACCCGGTGGAACGGAAATGACGGCGTTGCTTTCTGTCACCGACCTATCAGTCGCGATTGGGTCAAAGTCTCTGGTCAAAAAGGTCAGTTTCGATGTGGCTTCGGGCGAGGTTCTCTCTATCGTCGGCGAGAGCGGATCTGGCAAGAGCATGACAGCCAAGGCGCTGATGGGATTACTGCCACACAAAGCCAGCGCCACCGGTCGAGCCATGTTCGACGGCATGGACCTGCTCGCACCTGAAGTACAGCCGCCCCGGGGCACGGGCATCGGGCTGATTTTTCAGGAACCTATGACGGCGCTGACGCCGGTTCTGACCATCGGTCTGCAACTGACCGAGGCCCTTGTGTCGCATGGCATCTGCAATGCCGGAGAGGCTCAACGACGCGCCATCGCCATGTTGGATCGCGTGGGCATTCCGTCCCCGGCGGACAGGATGCGGCAATACCCACATGAATTGTCCGGGGGCATGCGACAGCGTGTGGTCATCGCGATGATGATGTTGCTCGACCCCCGCATTCTTATTGCGGACGAGCCGACCACAGCCCTTGACGTAACGGTTCAGGCGCAAATTCTCGATTTGCTGCGCGAGATTGTGACAGACACCCAGATCGGCCTGATCCTGATCACCCATGACATGGGCGTTGTCGCGGAAATGGCCGACAACGTTCTAGTGATGAAAGCTGGAAAGGCCGAGGAATTCGGCCCGGTGCAGCGCATCTTTGCCGCGCCTGAGGCGGACTATACGACAGCGCTTCTTGACGCGGTCCCGCGAATTGACGCCTCTACCTCACGCAAACCCGCGCTCGCGGAACCGCTGCTCAAGGCAGGTGGCATCAACAAGACCTTTGCCAAGAGGGGTGCGATTTTTTCCAAGGCCGCGCGGTACAAGGCGCTTGACGACGTGTCACTGACCATGCATCGCGGCGAAACTTTAGCTCTGGTTGGGGAAAGTGGATCGGGCAAGACAACCCTGGGTCGGATTATAGCGCGCCTGACCGAGGCCGATACAGGCACGGTTACGCTGAACGATACCGATCTGTCGGCGCTTTATGGACGTGAGTTGCAGGACAAGCGGCGCGAGGTCCAGATGATCTTTCAGGACCCTTATGCCTCGCTAGATCCACGTCACACGGTGGGCAGAACCATCGCCGAGCCGATGATCATCCATCAGGAACTGTCGAGATCCGAGCGCAGCGAACGGGTGCACGAGCTGCTCGAAAAGGTGGGGTTGAACGCCGATATGGCACAGCGCTATCCGCATGAATTCTCGGGTGGCCAACGGCAGCGGATCGCCATAGCGCGTGCCATCGCGGCGAAACCGTCGCTTGTGGTTGCCGATGAGCCGACATCGGCGCTCGATGTTTCCATTCAGGCAAAGGTGCTGGACCTGCTGGAAAATCTGAAGCGCAGCGAAGATCTCACATTGCTCTTTATATCACATGATCTCGCGGTGGTCAGACAGATCGCCGATCGCGTCGCGGTCATGCGCAACGGTCGGATTCTGGAGCTGGGGCCATCCGCCGAACTCTTTGCAGAGCCCCGACACCCGTACACACGGGCCCTGATCGATGTGGCTCCGGTGCCCGACCCGACCCGGAAACGCGGAAAACGCCCCGTGCTTCAGGGTGATTATCCGACAGGCCCATTGTCCGAGATCGGCCCGGGCCATTGGGTCGCGGCATGACGATTGGTATTGCCGCCTCCGGACCGTGGGCATGTGCCGGGATCCTGTCGGGCCTACGCGCGGTAGAAGCGGTCGGGCGCGGTGCGATCGGCGGATTTGTAAGCCTTGCCGTGTTGACCGAGAATCAGAAGCTGCTGCGTGCTGAAACACAAGATGGCGGTGCACAGAGCCTGTTTGATGGGCCGCCATCAGACGAAATTTTACAGGCCCGATGGGCCGGCCTGATCTCAAGCGGCCCCAACCGCCCCGCACCATTGTCGCAGTTCGTTGCGGCCTCGCCACGCGTTGGGCTTGTCACAGGCCACCGTTTTCCACACGCGGAGACAAACGACGGGCAGGCGCTCAACAGTCTGGTCCTGTCGATGATGCAAGCGGGTAGCCACCCCCAGGGCGCGGTGGATGACGTGATTGCACGGCACCCCGATTTCGACGCAGGTTTCCTGGCGCTCTCTGTCGACGGAGAGATCGGCCTCGGCAACATGCCTACGGTCGCAATCCTTAAGGACCAAGGCGGTCTCACGACCCGTTGCCCTGAAACTAGCAACACGGTTGCGACGCTACACAATGCAATTCGACCCCACAGGGCGATCGCACTCTTGGCGAACGAGGTCGCCTTGGAGGAGATGCGGTTTCGTGCGACTCCTCTTGAGACAATCACCATATCTGCCGGAGTCGCCATAGTTGTCGGCGATACGCCCGAGATTGTCATCGATGACAACCAAAAAGCCCTTCGCGTCATCCACCCAGAAGCGTCAGACGCGGCAGAGAAGACCGCCTTCGGTGTGGGTGACCACGTAAGGATCACGAAATTGGGCAAGATGTTTGGTTGGTTAGATCAAGAACCCTTCATGGTCGTCAGCCAAGGCGTGATTGTCACTTTGGATGGCGAAACGGCAATTGAAGCTTCAATTCGCACAGACAGTACAAGCAAATAGCGGCTCAAGCGGTTGTTTCTTTTTTGAAGGCACAGCAATGAAAAAGCGTGGACACTTGCGCAATTCCAGTTCGCGGTCCGATTAGAAGTGCAGGCAGGCACTTCCGGCAATTTAAAATCTCAAGGTCCGATTGCCAATCCACCAGATAGCCCGCTGCGATGCTGCGAAAGTCCGGTTTCCGCCGATTCTGTGGAAAAACAACGTGTTGCGGCTGTAGAAAGTGGTGATCTGAACAGAGCGCGAGCGGCTTTCGGGTCAGGCTTTGCGCATTTGCTGCGGTGCAGGAAAGATCTTGGCTAGCTTTCTGAGGTTTTGT
>JAEPNN010000024.1 GCA_017643385.1 Dinoroseobacter sp. | reverse complement strand
TCAGTGGAAAACACGACAATACCAAACGACCACACAGTGCCCTAGGCTACCGCCCACCTGCGCCAGAGGCCATCGTCCCGATGGACCAAAGGCCGATCATGCACTAACTTTCAACTCGGACCACATAAGTGGGGCTGCTCAATCCTAGGTTCGCTACGTGATCAGTTGGCGCAATTTTTTTGGCGTCCCATTGCGGACCTTCGGCAGATCACGTGGCGAACGACCATTTTGAGAAAACCGATCTTATTTGGCGAGGGCAGGTTTCGGTGACCACTGCAAAAGTCAATTTGCCTGAAGGTTATTCCCATTACTAATAGGACTGCGCCAAAGCCCGACAAATAAATATGCCGCGCACAACCAATTCGCCGCGACGATCGCCAGAAACCACCAAGACGCCACGGCGCTTGGGTTCAAAGCAGAGCTCATCGCTAGGCTGCCGCCAAGTGCTGAAACGAAGAATGCGACTATGCTAGTAATCGCCATCTGAGCGACATCAGTGCAATGCTCAGCGCTGCGTAGGCGGTCGCAACGGGAAGCAAGTTAGTAAATACCGGCGAAAAACCCGAAAAAACCCAGACTACAAGATGCAGGATAGCGCTGATCAACAGAAAGAATGCGCCCCAGCGAAACGGTTGCAATGTTTTAGAGTGCATCATGACCTCATCTGTCATTCTCGCAGGGGAACCCGGCAACGCCCCAAGCCAAAATATCGTTGACGTGTTGTTGAAGGCTGTAAGGTGCCGGTTCGCGACCACCGCCTGGGTTCCAGGCCCAGTGCAGGATCACGTCGTGATCCAGATGGCTGGCTAGGTCCAAATGATCGCGATCGCCATTTCTCTCAGGGTCACGTAATTGATTGCATATCTCGACCGAGCTTTTGCCGAACCATTCCGCTTCAACCGGTGCCAGTCGCCAGTCCATCGCCACTTGCGGTGCGGCGTGGGGTACATCGTTAAGACCAGTTTCGCGCAGTGCGTGACAGGTCGAGCACGTCACGTACTCAGCCCCAATCCGGCTCTCGCCCGCGTTGATGTTCATGCCATGGGGGCGCGCCTTTCCATATGCGGGACCAGACCACATGGGGATGTTGTCCGCACCCACGTGACAGTTTGAACATCTTGGATGTGAAGTGACCTCGTAGATGCGCGCCCACGCGGCCAACCCATCATTACGATTGACCGAGCCGTCTGCAGGTGGGTCGATGACCACATTTTCTCCTTCTGCGAAGGCTGCTGAACCAAGGGCCGCAACTGCGACAGCAGTAGCAATCAAATCTCTCATCTGCAGCCCCTTAGACAAAGTCGATGTGTTTGTTGAACGGCATTTCCCGGATCCGGACCCCCGTCGCCGCGAAGATCGCGTTGCCCAGAGCGGGTGCTGCCGGTGGAACTGGCGGTTCGCCAATGCCACGAACCTTTGTGCCATTCTCCAGGCCCTGAACAATAATCTCGGGACACTGATACATCCGCATGCCCTCGTGCACGTGATAGTTGCTCTGCTGTGCCATACCGTCAGCATAAGTGATTTCACAGTTGATCGCGTGGCCCAGGCCATAGATCACCCCGCCCTGCACCAGGTTCTCAAAGTTGATCGGATCAACCACGGTGCCCACGTCACAAGCGACAAAGACCTTGTCGATCTTGATGCCGCGGTCGGTGTTGGTCACCTCGATGACCTCGGCTGTGGGAACACCAAAGCTTTCAACAAAGGCCACGCCACGACCTCGGCTAGGTCCCAGATCGCTGCCCCAGCTCGACATCTCGGCCACGGCTTCCAATACCTTTTGTGACGCATCGTGGTCGATCAATCGCAACCTTTCTTCCATCGGGTCAGCCCCGGCGGCATGGCAAAGCTCATCGACGAAAGTATCAAATATGAAACCTGCACCCGGCGCCCCGACCGATCGCCAGGACGAAACAGGTGCAAGCTCAGGCGCACGGAAGGCGCACATGCGGTAATGGTCGAATTTGTAAGGGTTATTCCAGGCGCCCGCGGCAATCTGAGCATCAGGGCCAGGAATGAACTGATCGGCCCGTCCCATCTGAGAGCTGATCACCGACGGCGCAGCGATCTGGACGTCCAGCGCAGCGATCTTGCCGTCATCGACCCGTCCCCGACAACGGCCCATCGCTATATGGCGCGGGAAGTCGTGCGCAAAGTCTTCTTCGCGGGAATAAGTCATTTTGACCGGTGTACCGCGCATTTGGTTCGCGATCTCAACGGCTTGCTTCAGGTGCTCGAATTCTAAGCGATGACCAAAGCTGCCACCCATGAAATGATTGTGGAACGTCACCTGATCGGGCTCGTGCCCTGTAACGCCCGCGACTATCTGAGTTAGCATCATCGGCATTTGGTGCCCAGTCCAGACCTCGACCCCGTCATTGGTGACACGAACGATGGCATTCAATGGCTCTAGCGGAGCGTGGGCCACATAGGGTGAACGATACTCAGCCGTCACCTTCACATCGCCGGATAACGCATCATCGACGTTGCCATCATCGCGCCACATGCTGTCCAGGTTCGCCTCGCCAAAGCTGTCTGCTAGCACATCCCAATGGTCTTCCTGTTCGGCAGGATAAGGCGATTCGCCCCAGTCGATTTCAATGACCTCCGCTGCTTGAAAGGCACGCCAGGTGTTGTCGGCGACCACGGCAACACCACCAGTGATTTCAACAATGTTTTGCACGCCACGCATGCCTTCAGCGGCCGAGGCATCATAGCCCAGCATCTTGCCACCTTGACGCGGATTAACCCGAACGGCGGCATGCACCATGCCCTCGACCTTGGCGTCCACACCATAAGTCAGCGTGCCAGTCGATTTCCCCACAATGTCGAGGCGCTGCATTGGCTTGCCAATCAACCGCCACTCGCTGGGATCGCGCAGTGTCACAAGGCGGACAGGCTCAACGCTCGCTGCATCTGCTGCCAAGTCGGTGTATTTTATCTCGGTCCCATCAGGCAGTTGGACCACTGCGTTAGCTGTCCTCAACCGAGCAACCGGCACACCTGTCCGCTGCGATGCCACCAGCTTGAGCGTCTCGCGCGCCACAGCCCCTGCCTCTCGCAGTTTGTCGAAGCTATCGGGAACTGAAGTCGAGCCACCGGTACCCTGCATAGCCATCAGTTTGGTGATCCCACGCAGAAAACTGCGCATCGATTCTGCCGTAAACCCGTCATCAGTAGCTTTGAAGGGCACACCTTCTTCGGCAAATCCGTGGTTCCAATAGGCGGGCGAAGGCTTGCCAAAACTCGTCTCGAACTGCCCGAACTCCACGTCCAGTTCTTCCGCCAAAAGCGCAGCCTGCATCGACAAAACACCCTGACCTTTATCAGCGTGCGGCGTAATCAGCGTGATCCTTTCGCTGTCGATCACGACCCAGGGGTTAAACGTCGCCGCACCCTCCGCCAAACCATCCTTCAACGGGTTCGCATTTGGGCGTTGCATCATATACGTGCCAAATGCCACGCCACCCAGAACAGCGGTAGAGCCAATCAGAAACGTCCGGCGAGCAATCGTTCTTACGCGTCCCATCGCTTACGCCTCCTGCAATTTCTTGGCCGCGGTTTTGACTGCCGCGCGGATACGGGGGTAAGCGCCGCAACGACAAAGATTACCGCTCATCACGATGTCGATGACTTCGTCCGTTGGTTCCGGATTGACATCCAAAAGCGAGGCCGCCTGCATGATTTGCCCCGACTGACAGTAGCCACATTGCGCCACCTGATGCTCAACCCAGGCTTCCTGCACGGCGTGCAGCGCCTCGGGTGTACCGAGCCCTTCGATCGTGGTGATGTCTGCGCCCTCAGCCATTGCTGCAGCGACCTGGCAACTGCGCACAGCGACTCCATCCATATGAACAGTGCAGGCCCCACATTGAGCGATCCCGCAGCCATATTTGGTGCCTGTTAGGCCCAATTCGTCTCTCAGAACCCAAAGCAACGGCATCTCGGCCTCGACGTGGACCTCGTATTCGACGTCATTAACAGTCAGTTTCATAGAACTCTCCCGTTTGCTAAATCTTGCAGGGGCGCGATTAGACAAAAAGTCAATTTATGTCTATTTGACATTTTAGGTGTTTGGAGTCAATTCCGCAAAATGGATGAGAGGCGGAAATCGATCCTGATGGCGGTGTTGACAGTGTTCGCGCGCTAAGATTTCGGCAAAACTACCATATCCGATATTGCGAATGAGGCAGGCGTTGCGCGCCAAATCGCCTATAACGCATTTCCTGCGGAGAGAAGATACATCAAAGCACGTCGCACGCGCCATCGCCTCCATTCGCCCGGCCATCGATGAGCCGCTCTCCGTTTCCGCACTGGCTGAGCGCGCGGGCATGAGCAAGTCATTATTCCACGCGCACTTCAAGGCGGTCATCGGTCTTGCGCCGGGTAAGTATCAGAAAGTTATCTGCTTGCTGGAGGCACACTGCCTCATCCCTGAATGGAAGGGCGCCATTTCCGCTCTCGCGTTCGATGTTGGCAACGAAAGCCCGGCTCACATTTGCCGAGACTATGCCCGGATACTCGAACGCTAGCCGTGTGAAGACCAAAGCCTCAGATGGCAGATGGCCGCGATCGCCTGATATCCTGATCGCCTACGAATAGGCGCCCGTTCCAGTTGGGATGCACGCCACTTTTTGGGCATACGGGTGGGCCAAACCTTCAATTGGACGCACTCGATTCTTAGCCATTTGGTCCATGAACTTGTCACTCAAAATTCAACCGGTGCAGTTCTGCGGCGAATAACAGCTTCGTCCGCATGGCGGACCTTGAGAGCTAGTGCAGCAACTGTTCGCTCTCTTCTACTTCGTCATTTCAAGGTGAACTTATGAAGCTTTGGCTCTGCAAGGTTTGGTTTTACTGACCTAAAGAAACTCCAAGTATCAACCAAAGAGCTCAGCTGGTAAGCCCGTAGGGGGAAAGAGGAAGAACACTTTTCACCCGATTTGTTCAACAAGGTCTGCCGGAAAGCAAAGACAGGCTGTCTGAAGCTATCCAAATTTATTCAAACGAATTCTGTGGAAAGTCTTCCTGATAGGTAAAAAAGTACTTTCACAAATAGTACCAACTTCATCGCTTATCTCTATTTTTAGGCAAACATTGGTTTAAAGTTTGTCTGATGACGAAGTATAAGCTTTCTTACTAATTTTCTGCTCTCTAGCATTGGCCGAGCAGGCTTTGGAAGATACCCAATATTGCAAATTTCAGGGAATAGCGTTTGAACTTCTAAACGGCTCTCTGAAGATAGAGATTTAAGCGCCATAGGGCCAGTAAACAAGGTTTCTGTTGGTGATCCATTTGAATAAACTATCTGGTGCTTATCAAACATTAGGTGAAAATACCGAACCCCGCTAGGGTTATCGTGTTGAATATCCACACCACTCAAGGAGAGTAGTTTTTTAGCGGGGACCAGTACCTCTAAGTTGCCAAACATCCTTTCGGCAATTTTTGATCGCACTAAAACCCTATGCTGCGGAGATACCATCAAATCTTGAGCTGGAAAACCATCGCCCAGTGCTCCAGCGCGGATGCAGATAGGCTTAAGTCTGGGATTTAAGTCTAGATAGGCGGGATCGAGCGTAACAGATCCAACCCAACGTAGGGGTTGATACCCGTCATCCATAGTAAGTACTTGATCAGATAATTCTAATTTATCTACAGTAACTTCACCCTCAACGGTACTAATAAATGTCCCTGATTTAAAGCATAATATCGCACCAGGCGTATATGAAGAATTTATTGAATAAGTTTGCCCGCCATCAAGTGTCTCTGTGGCTTCAGTGCTGGGGACAGCCTGTACTGCACCTGGGGTCACATCTTGAAATATTACGCCATCAAGACCGTCCCCACTGCCGGTAAATCCAACCCCATCAGTTATAGCCTGATATATAACATCAATATCAGTAGCCTGAATGGGATAAGACGCAGTATTATTTACTTTGACGAGTGCTGCGCCGTCATTGGCAAGCATTGCAAAGCCATCTCTCTGATTATCAATTAGATATACGTCTTTTCCCGCAAGGGTTTGGGTAGGATCTTTACCTAATAGGGAGTATTGATACCTAAAATTTGTAGCTCCGCCTTTATAGATGATAACAAAAAGATCGCTCACGTCCGTACCCGTATCTACGACAATTTCGATAAAATCCTTAGCTGAGTTACTAACGCTAGACTCATTTGCTGCTTTGAATTCTGAAATGTATGGATCAGCCATCGTGAGGTATCCTTTCATTCGATTACGGATGAATTAGGTTCGCATTCCTTTGTTTTGGTGATTACCTAGCTCCACAGGTAATATATTTGCTTATCGTCCAGGCAGGTTTCGAATCTCCTGAGACGCATGCGAAGAGTATTGCCTAGCTCGGTTAACCCAGAGTTACTCATGCTCATCCCCCACCTGAGTGGTCCACTGGTTTGTTTTGGAACAGAGGGCTCGTGAGCGAACGAGCGTTAGTTACATTTGTGCAGTCACAAGACAAATGCACTTCCGCATAGCTTCAAATCCTATGGATTGAAAATCCTCATGTCGGTGGTCCGAGTTGAAAGTTAGTGCATGATCGGCCTTTGGTCCATCGGGACGATGGCCTCTGGCGCAGGTGGGCGGTAGCCTAGGGCACTGTGTGGTCGTTTGGTATTGTCGTGTTTTCCACTGACCGGCAGGGTATTGCAT
>JAEPNN010000010.1 GCA_017643385.1 Dinoroseobacter sp. | reverse complement strand
TCAGTGGAAAACACGACAATACCAAACGACCACACAGTGCCCTAGGCTACCGCCCACCTGCGCCAGAGGCCATCGTCCCGATGGACCAAAGGCCGATCATGCACTAACTTTCAACTCGGACCACATAAGTGGGGCTGCTCAGGGGCATGCCTTGCCCCATAAGAACTTCAACATGCCGCAACTTCACGACAATCTCTTCGGGCTTGAGTCTCTTCATGGCCATCTCAGGTCCTCCGCTTTCCTAATCATAAGGGCGGACCATTTCAAAGGGGGAGGCTCAATTATCTATCGGTTCTTAGTCTTGAACCCGTAACACGCTCCGCCAGTCAAAGTGCATCGAAACATTGGCTGGTTTGGAGAAGCTCCATCCTTTTTCCGCAGCTAAAACGCAACTTTAACATATTCTTTTGTTTTTGAAGAGTGGAGCAGTAACAACGAAGAGCCCATCATGCATTTCCATCAATTTTTAAAATCTGAGAGCGGTGCAGTGTCAGTCGACTGGGTCGTTCTGACTGCATCGACTGTCGGCCTTGCGGTTGCCACTCTAGGTGTTGTCAGCTCGGGTATCAGCTCCACCTCGTCATCCATCCAAGACAGTGTGTCAGGCGGCGGAATAATCAGCACGTCATTCGCAACCGCAGCACCTTCGGGGATATTGGACTTTAGCAATGGCGTGCGCGGCACTTTCACAAGTGGTGGTGAAGAAGTTGGCTATACGATCGTCAGCTCTTCAGCTGAAACGACAGATGACGGCGCCGTAATCATCGCAAACTTAGGCGGCAACCCTGGCGACGATCAAAGTTTCGCAATTCAGTTTGATGAAACAAACGAAAACGGGGTTCGCTTGGAAATATCTGAGCCCACTCACCGTGGCGGACCAACATATCTGAGATTGGAAAGTGGCGGTAACAATATTGATCTAACGTCGTTGATTGCCTCAGGAGATGCATCTACGAATATCGACTGGGGTATTGGCAGTGGCGCATATACAGGTCTGATCGATACAAGAAATCTACCTGAAAATGCTTATGTTGAGATCAGGACGCCCATGGACGATCTTGTGGTTTCCGCAGATGCGCAGTTCAACGTACCAGATGTCGAGATTACCGTAGCCGTCACAGGTAATGACTAAGAATTCGCGACGGCGTCGTGGAAATCCGGAAGGGTTAGCTTTCTTGTAGGTTATGGCTAGTACCGTTCCTGGCCGCGATCTTTGAACGCTGCCAGAACAGCCTGCTCTTCAGCGGTTCGATGCGCCTTTGCGATTGAAACATTCACTTCAGTCACCCAAGCGGGAATAAGCCGGCAGTCAAAGGAAAGCAGCTCAACGAATATTTTCTTATTCGCGCGGATTCTTAGATCTTTCGCAGCACTAATCGTCTAAGCGGTGCCCCTTGCCGAATGACAGACGTCGTTTCACCGGCCGGCGACAGAAGCCTGATAGGCATCAAGCTGCGCGATCAGGGCAGATCCAGTCGGCGCGTCGTTTCTGGCGCAGAATTCCGACCAGATCGCGCCGTAGGGTAGATCTTTCAATTCCTCGGTCATGACAAATCGAGCCGTAAAATCCAGTTTGTCCTCTGCGGTACGCAACTGGTCCCAGGGTTTTAACAGCGCCTGCAAGAGTGCTTTTTGCATATTACGTGTGCCGATCACCCAGGCGGCAGTACGACTGATCGTGGCATCGAAGAAGTCCAGCCCGATATGTGTGCGGCCCAACAAACCGGCACTCACCAATTCATTGGCCATAGCAAAGATGTCGTCGTTCAGTGAAATCACATGGTCACTATCCCACCTCATCGGACGAGAGACATGCAAAAGAATTTCCGACAGAGACATGGCAACCGCGCTTAACTTATCAGCAACGTTCTCAGTCGGGTGGAAGTGTCCCATGTCGAGGCAAAGAAGTGTCTTGTTACGTATCGCATAGCCCAGATAGAACTCGTGGCTGCCGACCGTGCAGGCCTCGACCCCGATGCCGAAAAGCTTGGATTCGACCGAATCTATCATGTTACTTTTAGCCTCGGACAACATGGTGTCGAGCGACGCCTTGAGACGTGCTCGCGCGACCATTCTATCGACGGGCGTATCCTTGTATCCGTCTGGTACCCAGATATTGTTGATACACGGCGACCCCAATGCGCGCCCCATCTGCGCGGCTATGTCCCGCGTTCGTTTCCCGTGTTCGATCCAGAAATCCCGGATACCTTTGTCAGGGTGGGCAAGGGTGAGGTTATCGTCTGCTTTGGTGTGAGCGAAGAAGGTCGGGTTAAAGTCCAGGCCCAACCCAATGTCCTTGGCCCAATCCACCCAAGGCGCGTAATGGTGAAATTCGATTTCGTCGCGGTCCGGGGCCTCGTTGGTGTCCATATACATCGCGTGCAAGTTCAAGCGATGTGCACCCGGAATATTGGAGTAAGCAAATTCAAGGTCCGCGCGCAACTCTGTCGGATTGCGAGCGCGACCTGGATGGTTACCGGTCGCCTGAATGCCGCCTCCAGAAGTGCTTGATTGGTTTTCAAATCCGACCACGTCGTCGCCCTGCCAGCAATGCACAGAGATGGGGATGTCTTTTAACATCTCGAGTGCGACTTCGGTATCGACACCCCAATCCGCGAATTGTGCTTTGGCGCTTTCGTAACCCATCAATCCGTTCCCTATCGCGTGAATGACTGAACGTTTCCTGCGTCAACGTTCAGGATGTTGCCCGTTGATTTGGACGAGGTTTCGGCTGCGAAGAAATAGCAGGCCTCAGCGATATCCTCTGGCAGTACCGAGCGTTTTAGCATCGATCGATTACGGTACATCTCTTCGAGCCCTTCTTTGTCTGTCCCATAGGTTGAGGCCCGTTGGTCTAGCCATTCACCTTCCCAGATTTTCGACCCCCGCAAAACCGCATCCGGGTTCACGACGTTGACCCTGATCCCCGCCCCTGCCCCTTCCAATGCAAGACAACGCGCCAGATGAATTTCTGAGGCCTTTGCAGTGCAATAGGCCGAGGCATTGGGAGAGGCGGCCAGTCCGTTCTTGGAGGCGACAAAAACGATTGAGCCGCCCATGTCCTGAACCCGCATAACCTTGAAAGCCTCCCGGCTGACAAGGAAGTAGCCTGTCGATAGGATCTCCATGTTCTTGCTCCAGAGCGCCAGTGTGGTTTCCTCCACTGGAGCCGATGATGCGATTCCGGCGTTTGACACGAGAATGTCGATACCGCCGAATTCGACCGCTATTTCGGCGAGCGCGCTGGCTACTGCGACCTCGTCCGTCACATCCATGAGCACAGAATGGACGACATCCTTACCGAATTTCTCAGTCAAGGCGCTTTCGGTTGCGGAAAGACCGTCCGCGTTAATGTCAGCGAGCAACACACAAGCGCCCTCCGCCAAGTAGCGCTCTGCCGTTGCCGAACCGATGCCACCCGCCCCCCCAGTAACGAGTGCGACGCGACCGGCAAGTGATTTGGGCTTTGGCATTCGTTGAAGCTTGGCCTCTTCCAACAGCCAGTATTCGATGTCGAAAGCCTCCTGCTCTGGCAAACCGCAATAGTCGCTGACAGCACTTGCACCGCGCATGACGTTGATGGCGTTGACGTAGAACTCTCCTGATATCCGGGCGGTGGCCTTGTCCTTGGCAAAAGTGAACATTCCAACGCCTGGTATCAAGTAGACGACCGCGTTCGGATCCCGAAGAGCAGGCGAGTTGTCATGTTTGCAGCGATTGTAATAAGCCGCGTAATCCTCGCGATAGGCCGCGATTTGCGCCGGGAGGCTCTCTAGCACTGCATCAATGTTATTCTGTGCTGGGTCGAAGCTGATAACCAGCGGCCGGATCTTTGTGCGCAGGAAGTGGTCTGGGCAGGATGTGCCAAGAGCTGCCAACCGCTCCATGTCGTTTGCGTTCACAAACTCCAGTACCGCGTCGCTATCGTTGAAATGCCCAACCATATGCTGGTTGCCACTGACGAACCCGCGGATCGCGGGCATAAGCTGCGCTGCCACGGCACGGCGGTTTTCTGGCGAGAGACTTTTGTGTTTCACCCCTCCGAACGCCTGGACATCAGCAGTACGCGCCTCGAGCCACTTCGTGGCCACGTTGATTACGTCGATGGTACAGTCGTAGCACTGCTTTGCTGTGTCGGCCCATGTGAACAGCCCGTGGCTTTCAAGAACCACACCGTCCGCGTCGGGATTTTCTAGGCAAAATTTTTCAAGCCACAAGCCCAGTTCATACCCTGGCCGTTTCCAAGGCAACCACCCGATCCGGTCGCCAAAAATTTCTTTCGTCAGCTCTTCCGAATTCTGGGACGCCGCAATCGCAATAATTGCATCGGCATGAACATGGTCAACATGTTTGCGTGGAACATAGGCGTGCAAGGGCGTGTCAATGGAGGCCGCACGCGGGTTCAATTTGAAGGTGCAATGGGGCAGATAACCAACCATCTCATCTTCAAAATCCACCCCACGATAGAGGTTTTTCAAACCGGTAAGCTTTTCCATGTAGAGTGTGGAAAAACCATCAATCTTCATCGATCCGATATCACCGCCCGATCCTTTAACCCAGAGAACTTCGACTTCCTGGCCAGTTAGCGGATCAATTTCCATAACCTTGGCCGAGGTATTACCTCCACCAAAGTTCGTTACCCGTTTGTCGGAACCGAGGATGTTGGAGCGATAAAGCAGCAAGTCCGATTCGGATTTCCCGTTCGCAGTCTCTGCATCCCATCTGTTTTCAAGAAGTTGATTTTTGACTGTTTTCAACATTCTGCCCTCTCTGCAATCCGGGTTTGATCGTGACCTAACCTAATCCTCAGGCTTGCGTGCGCGTGACAATATGTCAATCACTTACAATCATATTCAATCACGCTGCGATGCAGAATGATTGGATATGATCAAAATTGATTGACAGAAGGCTCGAATCTGCGCACCGTCGTATGCAGAGGAGGCGGCATTGCACGAAAAAGAGCGTCATAGAATTATCCTGTCAGCGGTTCAGGACCGACCCGTCGTGACGGTTATCGATCTGTGCAGTCTGACCGGTGTCAGCGAGGCGACGATCCGTAGGGATATCTCCACGCTTCATATGCAGCAGAAATTGCGCCGCGTGCGTGGCGGGGCCGAAGCGATAACGCCACCACAGTTCGTCGGACTTGCTGGACGCCCCTTTGCTGTCAATGAAACGCTACGGATTGCCGAGAAGCAGGCGATTGCCAGAGCTGCGGTCGACCTATGCGAAGACGGCGATAGCATCATCATCAACGGTGGGACGACCACCTTTCAAATGGTGCACCCGTTGGCCAGTCGCCGGATGCAGATTTTCACCAATTCCTTCCCGATTGCCGAACACCTTCTGAAGCACTCGAAAAACACAATCATGCTCTCGGGTGGCGCGATTTACCGCGAACAGAACATTATTCTGTCACCGTTTGAAAATGACGTAACACGGAACTTTTATGCCAAGCGCATGTTCATGGGGGCGCAGGGGGTTGGGCCGCTCGGCCTGATGGAGGCTGATCCCTTGCTAATTCAGGCTGAACAAAAACTGATCGGTCAAGCAGATGAACTGGTTGTCCTCGTGGACAGCTCGAAATTCAGTCAACGGTCGAGCCTTGTACTCTGCCCGCTCGACCGCGTCACCACTGTGATCACCGACGACAGAATACCAGACAAAGCCGCGGCCATGCTTGAGGCTGCTGATGTAACCATGATTGTCGCCCAGACGGGCGGCGCTCAGGAGGATGAGGCGGCCTCTTAACCGCCTTGGAACTAAGACCCACGAACCGAGAACCTAACGTGACTTTCAGGGAGGATTTAATATGAAACGTCGTACATTCACTTCACTCGTCGCAGGCCTCAGCCTCGCGGCAAGCATGGTCGGAACGACCGCCATGGCGCAGGACAACATGCGCATCGCTCTGGTTGTCAAGGCACTGGGTATCGGCTTCTTCGAAGCGGCCGCCGAAGGTGCGGAAGAGGCTGCCAGCGAGCTCGGCAATGTCGAGATTATCTACACTGGCCCAACGGACACCACCGCCGAAGGCCAAATCGAGGTCATCAATTCACTCATTGCTCAAGGCGTTGATGCTATCGCAATTTCAGCAAATGATCCCGATGCTCTTGTTCCGTCGCTCAAGCGCGCAATGGATCGTGGCATCACTGTGATTTCGTGGGACTCAGGCGTTGCAGAAGGCGGACGCCAAATGCACCTGAACCCATCTTCCACACCGCTTATTGGTAATACGATCATTAAGCTCGCCGCCGATCACATGCCAGATGGCGGCGATGTTGCGATCCTGTCGGCAACAGCCACTGCGACCAACCAAAACGCTTGGATTGAGGCTGCAAAAGAGGTTCTGCCAAACTATGATGGCGTGAACCTTGTAGCGACAGTCTATGGTGATGACCTCAGCGATAAATCATATCGTGAGGCACAGGGCCTAATGGCCTCCTATCCTGATTTGAAGGCGATTATCGCACCAACAACTGTTGGTATTCTGGCATCCTGTCAGGCGGTGACTGACGCAGGCAAAATTGGTGAGATCAACGTGACCGGTCTCGGACTTCCCTCCGAAATGGCAGGCTGTGTCGACTCCGGTGCCACAAAAAGCTTCGCGATCTGGAACCCGATTGATTTGGGATATTCTGCCACCATGCTTGCCCATGCCATCGCAACCGGTGCGGAAACCGGAGCTGGAGCCGAAATCCCAATGGGTCGCATGGGCTCGGTCACTTTAGATGACACTGGCTCGGCTGCTATGGCGGATCCATTCACATACGATTCTTCCAATATCGACCAGTTCAAATCGATCTTCTGATCGGCTTCGAACATCGATTGGGGCGTGGGCGTTGACCCATGCCCCAACGATACGCATCCTAAACATTTAGAATCCACACTCATGCAGCCTGAGTTGAACACCATCGTATCGCACGCCACCAAAGTTGCCCCAGCGCCGCTTCTACGCCTGTCTGGAGTGACCAAGACTTTTCCGGGTGTGCGGGCCCTGTCGGATGTCTCGCTTTATCTATACCCCGGCAAGGTCACGGCGCTGGTGGGTGAAAACGGTGCGGGCAAGTCGACCATCGTGAAGGTTCTGACGGGCATTTATCAACCTGACGAAGGGGAAATAAAAATTGACGGCGCCGCCGTTCGCTTTCCAACCCCACAATCAGCTGAAACTGCGGGGGTGACGGCCATCCATCAGGAAACCGTTCTGTTCGACGAACTTTCTGTTGCTGAGAACATCTTTCTTGGGCACGCACCGAAAGGTCGCTTCGGCCTGATTGACAAAGACGAGATGGCGTCCCGTGCACAGAGCATTCTGGCGGGTATTGGGGCGAAAATCGACCCGGGCGCGACGTTGAAGGACCTTGGCACCGCAAATAAACACCTGGTCGCCATAGCACGTGCGCTTTCCATCGACGCGCGCGTCGTGATCATGGACGAACCCACTGCTGCCCTTAGCCAGAAGGAAATTGAGGAACTCTATGAGCTTGTCGAGAGCCTGAAAGCGCAAGGCAAAGCAATCCTCTTCATCAGCCACAAGTTCGATGAAATTTTCCGTATCGCAGATTTTTACACAGTCTATCGCGACGGCCAGATGGTTGGCGAGGGGAAGATCACGGATGTCCGCGAAGCCGAATTGGTTAAGTTGATGGTGGGACGCGATGTAAGCCAGATCTTCCCCAAACGCGACCACAACGTGGGCAAAGGCATCCTCGAAGTCACAGGGTACGACCACCCTACCGAATTTGCGGATATTGGTTTCACCCTCAGGCGTGGCGAAATCCTAGGATTCTACGGCTTGGTCGGTGCAGGCCGGTCCGAGTTCATGCAGGCACTTTTCGGAATTACCCGACCGACAAAAGGAACTGTCAGAATTGATGGGGAACCAATTTCCATCGCATCGCCCGCTGACGCCGTCTCAAGCGGCATTGTCTACGTCCCGGAAGACAGAGGCAGGCAAGGCGCCATTGGTGCGCTACCAATCTTCCAAAACGTAACCCTGCCGTCACTCGCGCGCACCTCGCGCAAGGGATTCATCAAATTGGCAGAAGAATTCAAACTTGCGCGAGAGTATACCGAGCGGCTGGATTTGCGTGCAGCCTCGCTCGATACGGACGTCGGTAATCTGTCGGGCGGAAACCAGCAAAAGGTGGTGATCGCCAAATGGCTCGCAACTCAGCCCAAGGTCATCATTCTCGATGAACCGACCAAGGGCATCGACATCGGGTCAAAGGCAGCTGTTCATGAATTCATGGCTGAGCTTGCCGCGCAAGGGCTGGCTGTCATCATGGTCAGCTCTGAAATCCCAGAGATCGTAGGAATGTCCGATCGCGTGATTGTCATGCGTGAAGGGCGCATTGTGGCGGAACTTCCCCGTGACCGGATCACACCAGAAACGCTTGTCAGCCATGCCGCCGGGATCCGGGAAGACGCACAATGAAACGCATTCTCGCCTCCCGTGAACTCTTGCTGCTGGTCGCCATTGCGCTGGTGCTCGGGATCATCTCAAGCCGCTTTCCAGCCTTTATAACGCCATCCAACCTTGTCTCGGTTTTCAACGACACCTCGCCGCTTATCCTACTGGCCATCGGACAGATGATCGTAATCCTGACCAAATGCATTGATCTGTCGGTCGCGGCCAACCTCGCGTTGACCGGCATGGTCGTTTCACTGATCAACATAGCGGCCCCAGGCCTGCCAATTATCGTGACTCTGGTCGTGGCCACCAGTTTCGGTGCTTGCCTCGGTATGTTCAACGGTATCCTTGTCTGGAAACTGGATATCCCGCCAATCGTGGTTACGCTTGGCACAATGACGATCTTCCGAGGTACTATTTTTCTTCTGACCGAGGGCAAATGGGTAAACAGCCACGAGATGAGTGACACCTTCAAGGCTTTCCCAAGATCTGATATCCTAGGCTTACCAGTGCTCAGCTGGTTCGCCATTGCCGCGGTGATATTGTTTACCATCGTCATGACCCGCACCACCCTTGGTCGCGCGTTCTACGCTGCAGGGGGAAACCCGCATGCCGCCACATATGCGGGAATTAACGTTGGCCGCACCCAGTTTTGGGCCTTTATGATATCTGGCGCGCTGGCAGGTCTGACCGGCTACCTCTGGGTCTCGCGCTTTGCGGTGGCTTATGTCGATGTGGCCGGAGGGTTTGAACTCACCGTTGTAGCCGCTTGCGTCATCGGTGGCGTTTCAATCATGGGCGGTATCGGCTCTGTGGCGGGGGCGCTTCTGGGCGCACTATTTCTCGGCATCATCGCCAATGCGCTTCCGGTCGTGAACATTTCTCCCTTCTGGCAGATGGCAATCTCGGGTGGCGCAATCATTATCGCTGTCGCGCTGAACGCGCAGGCCAACCGCACCAAGGGGCGCATCATCCTCAAACGCGCGGAGCACGCGACATGACTACGTCCCGCAGCCTACCCGACCGCTTGCAATCTCCGTTAGAGCGGAACCTAAAAAGCTGGGAAAGCTTGCTGATGTTGGTTGCAATAGGCATTTTCATCGCAAACAGCTTTGCTTCCCCCTATTTTCTAAACGCGTGGAACCTATCCGACGCGACCTTCAACTTCACAGAAAAGGCGATGATTGCCTTTGCGATGGCGCTGTTGATCATCTCTGGCGAAATTGATCTGTCAGTCGCTGCAATTATTGCGCTTGCTTCCACCGCCATGGGTGCCGCCGTGCAGGTGGGCGTGGGAACCGAGGGGCTCGTCCTGATCGGGCTGGCCGTGGGCCTGACTTGCGGCGCAGTCAACGGATTTCTTGTGACTGGCCTGGGCCTTCCGTCCATCGTTGTAACCATTGGCACGATGAGCCTTTTCCGCGGGATCAGTTTCATTGTGCTAGGCGACCAAGTCTATAAAGGCTACCCTGCGGATTTCGCTTTTTTCGGTCAGGGTTATGTCTGGTGGGTGATCTCGTTCGAATTCGCCCTGTTCGCAATTATTGCCGCAATCTATGCTGTTATTCTACACATGACTAACTTCGGTCGCGCCGTGTATGCCATTGGAAACAACGCCACCGGGGCTCTGTTCGCGGGTATCCGCGTTGGTCGGGTCAAGTTCATCTTGTTCTTGTTGACTGGATTAATGTCCGGGGTCGCCGCCGTCTGCCTGACTTCGCGTCTTGGCTCGACGCGGCCCTCGATCGCTTTTGGCTGGGAGCTCGAGATCGTCACCATGGTGGTCCTCGGCGGGGTTAATATTCTCGGGGGTTCGGGCTCCATACCCGGGGTTGTAATAGCTGCCTTTGTGATGGGGCTCGTGACTTTCGGGCTTGGCCTACTCAACGTACCAGGTATCGTGATGTCGATCGTGATCGGCGCCTTGCTGATCTCAGTTATTGCATTACCGCGACTGTGGGCGATGTGGAGATCATAGATGGGAAAATACGCTTTCAAGATGAAGCTCAACCCTGGCTGCCTGGAGGAATACAAGAAACGCCATGACGAGATATGGCCCGAACTGGTTGATCTCCTGAAAACAGCAGGCGTATCCGACTATTCAATCTATCTTGACGAAGAGACTCACATTTTGTTTGGCCTCCTCCGGCGACGCGAGGACCATAGTATGGACGCACTGCCAGGCCACGCGATTATGCAGCGTTGGTGGGCGCATATGGCTGATATCATGGAAACCAAGCCCGACAATGAACCTGTGGCGGTGCCGCTGACGCCCGTCTTTCACATGCCATGACGCCCCGGCACATCGCGGTCATTGATATTGGTAAGACCAACGCAAAACTAGCTATTGTGGATGCCCACGACCTGTCAGAGATCGATGTGATAACACGTCCAAACGTCGTCCTGGACGGTCCGCCGTATCCTCACTTCGACGTCAAAGCAATCTGGACTTTTTTACTAAACGGGCTGGGTGAGTTTAAAAAGCGCATAGGCATTGACGCTATTTCGATCACCACCCATGGAGCAGCCTGCGCCCTGATTGCACCAGACGGCGCACTTGCCGCACCTATCCTCGACTATGAGTACTCGGGTCCAGATGACTTGACGGCAGACTATGACGCCATCCGACCCGGCTTCGAAGAGACAGGGTCGCCGAGATTACCCATGGGCTTGAACCTTGGGGCACAACTTCATTGGCAATTTGCGCAGGACCCCGGGCTTCGCGACCGCACAGGGTCAATTGTAACCTATCCACAATTTTGGGGGCATCAGCTGGCAGGCGTCCTGGCCAGTGATGTATCCTCTCTGGGATGTCACACAGATCTGTGGAACCCGTCAGAGGCACAATATTCTTCATTGGTCGAGCGGTTGAGTATTGCTGACAAAATGGCACCAGCACGCAGATCGGCGAAGGTTCTCGGACCTGTGTTGCCCCAAATCTCTGCGCAAACAGGCCTTAACCCCGACACGCCGGTTCACTGCGGCATCCACGATTCAAATGCCTCGCTGTTGCCCCATGTTCTTAACCGTACCGCTCCGTTTTCTGTCGTTTCGACAGGGACTTGGGTAGTTGTAATGTCCGTAGCTGGCGAAAAGAAAACTCTGGACCCTTCGCGAGATACTTTGGTCAACGTTAACGCTCTGGGTGATCCGGTGCCTTCAGCTCGTTTCATGGGTGGACGTGAATTCGAGCTTGGAATGAACGGCCATATTAGCACCGGCAATGAACAAACACGCGCGGCGGTCGCGCAGGACGGGCCCATGCTTCTGCCCGCATTGGTTCCGGAGAGCGGTCCGTTTCAGGGCCAACATCATAGCTGGCTCGGGTCAGTCCCGCTGCCCGGAACCCAGGAACGTGCAGCAGCCCTAGCGTTCTATCTCGCATTGATGACAGCAGAATGTCTGTCGTTGACTGGCCACACGGGTCCCATTTTTGTTGAGGGTCCTTTTGCCAAGAACAAGGGCTTCTGCGAAATGCTCACCGCTGCAACAAATTGCACAGTTGTAGCAACAGACACTACGACAGGGACCAGCCAGGGCGCCGCCTTGTTGGCGCTAAATGGCCGCGCACTATGCACAGCCTTTGAGGGCACAAGGTATCTCCCCCAACAACACAGGTCTTACGAGCAGTACGCGAATACTTGGCGCAGGGCCCTGACAGCGCGCTTAGATAGACGCGATTAGCATGACCTTGAGTAGTAAGGTGAAGCTTTGGAAGCGGGCATTGAGGTTTGCGCAAAATTCGTAGCTTTGGGCCCTTTCAGACCATGCGCCCAACGCTTAATTTTCTATGCGCACAGCTCCATTTGCTGACTTTCGCGGCTATTGCAATTGCAGATGAGGTGTCCCTTTGGCAGCGGTCTCAGATCGTTGCCACACACTTCCAAGACCCAGATTTGCCGAACATGATCTCTTTGCGGCTTAGACGTTTGTATCAATGTTCGTCCCAAAGAACGGCCTGCTTACATTGTTCTTTGCTAGGACGTCGGCACCAACCCCAGTAGTTTTCAAACCTTCTGTGCACCAGTCAGCGTTATAGCCGCGATCCTCAGCAGCAAATTAGTCGTCCATACTCCTCTTAACACCCAAGCTGGACGTCGTGCGGTGCGCTTTCAGCAAGCTCGCCTTAAGCATTACAGTCATTTGACACTGTGATTAGCGACCGAACCAATCACGAACTCGGCGGCCGTGTGTTTATCGTTCCACCGCTTCCAGCGGTTGCTGAGCGTCTTGTCCGGTCCGTGGACGTGCGATGCGTCTCGCCACCAAAACCTAACGCTATTGAGAAAGACAGCGCCCAAGAGCCGATCATAGAAATGAGGATTTCCATGGGATTTGGGAAGAGGAACTCAATGCCTGCGAGCTCGGCGTCGGAAATGCAAAAAATATAAGTTCTACTCTCTAATAATTTTTAAAGCTGTAGGACTAATACTAGCAAAAATAAATGAAAAGTGAACCTTAGCGCACCCATTAAGATTTAAGGCGTTTCTCCAACTACTCTCCATTATCCTTCGATACATAAAGGGTAATCTAGTATTCTTAAGTATAAGCTATTCGCGATCAAAGCAGGCAAAAGTCTCATAGTATGTTCATGAGTAATCTACTTTTACTCAAGATATCAAGACTTACCCACACAAATCACTGTATAAGTAATTAGAAGATCTAATAAATGCCGCTTATAAACAAAGGGCTAAATTAGATGCTTCAATTGAATTAAAGACCGACTGACTAGGGTCGCTTCTGTACTACTACTACTGTCTAAGCTGTATAATATATTCAGATAATATTTTTGGTAGTAATTTCTCAAACACCTAAGCAATAGATCTTTAAAATAATCTGACGCTCTAACTAAAGCTGTAATTTAATTACTAGCTATCGGTGATCTTTATGAAATTTTTTAAAATCCTCAATTCACATCAGCACAACATAGTAACAGTTAGCAATAACAAAGCTAGCGAGCAAAATACGCCTATATCGCTGATCTAATGTTTAGATTTCTTTTACCACTTTTATTTCTTAGTTCACCCGTACTTTCAGTAACTCAGGAAGCTTGGCACAGCGGCCTAAATCAAGCCGGTCAAAACGGTCGTATCATTCTTTCTTCGGCCTATCCAGGTGGGCGCCTGATGGATGAAGTGCGGGCTATGAAGAGCGAGGAAGCCATCGTGGAGATCCGCGCCAACATTGCCTCTTCAGGTGTTGTTTGGTCTTCATATGCGCGCGTCTGTACAACACGGGAAGCTTTATGGCGGGTACATTTTCCATTTGACCCAATCACTCGGGAATTGAACGCAATTGGCGGTTATTACCTAATGGCAAACGTCAGCCCAACGATAGCGCAAGCGCTATTCGATGCCATGACTTCACGAAAACCGGGCAATCCTACAACGGACATTCCTGGCGCGATTCTAATCGATCGAGGCGAGGTGCCAGAGTGCTAAACGTAGCGCCTCATGCCGTTTGAAGATTAAATAACGGGCTGAAAGCGCCGCATGCAACCTATCTCGCTAAATCAAAAGTGAGAACGCGAGTGTGAAACATTTTCTAAGGTTAGAATGAAACTAGACTTTGAGAGGTAATTCTTCTATTTTTTAGAAGATAGCTAAGACCGGTTTGTACCAAACTCAAAACTGTTAGGCTCTCTAACCTCGAGCTCTCAAACAAGTTAATATTGGAAATAACGGCTTATAGCTACTCTGAGAAGAGTAGAATAGATTAAACACTAGAGCTATTGGAATTTTTACTACTTATTGAGATTAGTTACGATATTACTCTGTATAAACTCAATGGATCCTTTTATAAAGATTTTGCGCTATTCCAACAGTAACTATAACATAGTTCCTATATACATTAGGATATACTTTAAACATAAATCTCCTAATTTTTATATCCGAGGAGAGTTTCGTTTACCTAAGATATAAGGACTTATCCCCAAGCACTACAGTAGTCTCAGAATGGAACCATAAGGGGAGATTACTTTCTAATGCGATTTCTAGTACCTGTCATTGCAATTATAACCTTAGGATTAAGTGCGTGTTCAGCACCAGAGTTAACACTTGTCACACAACAACCCACTTATAATAAGTATGGGTCCGCTGAATGTAATGAAGGATATGTTCTCTCTGTTGAAGGTCAGTATATAGACCTTTGCATCCCCCAGGAAGATGAATGTCCTGAAGGGTATTGGTTCGATACTGCTTATGACCTTTGCGCACCTTACTACCGTAATGATAGCGATTCTACTACTAACGATAACTCCAGTTCTAGCTATTCTTATAGTAACAATGGAAGATAGTATCAGGTTGTGTAAATAGTATACAAAGTCCTCGTTTTCCATGTTTGACCTGATCATACGAGTATGAAAACTCCAAGAGTAAGGCCTTGACATGACAGATGCTCATGCCAAGGCCTTGCCACTTTGGAATGTAGAGATTGTTCCATCTCTAATGAATGAAGTTTCAGCCCCCAAGAATGCGCTCAGTCCAGAAATTTGAGGTTGCAGAATTGCCGCCTCCAAGGCTAAGGCTTCAAGGTCTCGTCAATATTTGTCTCATAGCTAAAAGATCCGAGAAACCACTTTATTGGCGATGGGATCACATGTGTTCTCTGTATTCAGAAACGCTAAGGCACCAATGAAGTCATAATCATTGCCCTTGCACAAATCCCCCAGCCACTGTTTTTCTCGGTCTACGTTTGCGATCAAGCTGTCTTGAGCGCGCATTTGGAAACACAAATAAAGTGAGAAGCTTTGCGATGAGCGCGTTTGACGAAGACCTGTTCCTGAAAGGGCTGGAGCAACGCAAATCCACACTGGGTGCGGATTATGTTGAAAAGAACCTTGCCGCTGCCGATGAGTTTACCCGCCCCTTTCAAGAGGCGATGACAGCATGGTGCTGGGGTTTTGGCTGGGGCGATGATGTGATCGATGCCAAAACACGATCAATGATGAACCTGTCGATGATCGGTGCTTTGGGTAAGATGCATGAGTGGGAGCTTCACTGTCATGGCGCGGTCAATAATGGCGTTACGCAGGAAGAAATTCGCGCCATCATTCATGTCATTGGGATCTACTGTGGCGTTCCCCAAGCTTTAGAATGCTTTCGGGTTGCACGGAAGGTTCTCGAGCAGCCTTGAGCATCTATAGATGCAGTGAACATGAAGTAGCTCGGCTTCTAATTTAACAATCGAAGCAACTCAAAGCGACGTTCACATCAACGCATGATAAACGGATTGGCCATGGGTGTTTCAGATGTACTGATCCAGGTGGTTTTGGTCCGTGTATAATCAAGCACGGCATCTATCCCGGCCTCGCGCCCATATCCCGATTGATCATAACCACCGAAAGGTGCGATCGGAGATACGGCGCGATACGTGTTGACCCAACAGATCCCCGCCTTGAGGCGCTGCGAGACACGATGCGCCCTCGCGACGTTTTGCGTGAACACCCCTGAGCCCAATCCAAATGGCGATGCGTTGGCCAAGGCAATGGCCTCTTCCTCAGTGTCGAAGGGCAAAAGAGACATCACTGGTCCAAACATCTCTGTCCTGAGTGTTTCAATCGTAGCGTCCGGACACTCAACCAGCGTAGGTGCCATGTAGTTCCCGGGGCGATCAATCCTCGCACCACCAAATCGGATTCGTGCACCACCAGCGCGTGCGGCTTCAAGCGTGGTCTCTATCTTTTCGACCTGCGCAGCGGTGCAGAGAGGGCCAACCTGCGTCTCTGCCTCAAGCGGATCTCCAATGACGATGCCCTGCATTTTTTGGTCGATCAGTCGGGCCAGGTCCTCAAAGATCGGACGATGTATCAGCCCCCTGCTGCCCGCCACACAGCTTTGCCCTGAAGCGCCAAAATTGCCCGCGATCAGCCCGTTGGCTGCGCCGTCAAGATCAGCATCGTCGAAAACTAGAATGGGCGACTTACCCCCCAGTTCCAGCGTTGTGACAGCAAAATTCTCGGCGGAATTGCGCACGACGTGTCGCGCGGTTTCCGGACCTCCCGTGAAGGCAATGCGGTCAACGCCCGGATGACGCGTTAACGGGATCGCGCAATTCTCGGCATCGCCGGTCATGACAGACACGACACCAGGCGGAAAGCCCGCCTTCTCGATCAGGCGGGCAAACTCGAGCATTGGCGCGGGGGCAACCTCGGAGGCTTTCAGAACGACCGAACATCCTGCCGCCAATGCGGGACCCAGTTTAGTCGCCGTCAGGAACATCTGTGCATTCCAAGGCACGATAGCAACCACAACGCCAATAGGCTCACGACGGGTGAAGACATGCATGTCAGGCTTGTCGATAGGCAACACCGCCCCTTCGATCTTGTCCGCAAGCCCCGCATAATACCGATAATAATCGCCCACATAGGCTGATTGCGTTGCAGTTTCAGCCAAGAGCTTTCCACTGTCCGTTGTTTCAACACGGCCAATTTCCTGCGCCTGCTCCTCGATCAGTTCAGCGAGGCGATACAGCAACTTGCCCCGCTGGGTCTGCGTCATATCACGCCATGTAGGATCATCGAGAACTCGGCGTGCTGCCCCAACGGCCCGATCAACATCCGCGGGCGCAGCACACGCAAATGTTGCCCAATCTTCGCCGGTGGCCGGGTTTTCAGATGCCATTATTTGCCCCTGCCCCCCTTCGACCCATTGGCCATCGATAAAGAGCTGGTAGTGCGGTCTCTGTCCCATTCTATCCCTCACTGAAAGGCTGGCATCACGTCATCGATAAACCGCGCCAGCGATGCGCGCTTGCGCTCGAAACTCATACCGCTATCGATCCAAAACGAGAACTCATCATAGCCCAGATCTTCGTAGCGTTTGATTTGGTCGATCACTTCACGCGCGGTGCCCATCGTCAAATCACGCTTCATGTTTTCAGGCGCCATCATTGTGTTGGCAGCCATTTCGTCTTCGGTGAGCTCTTGTATCAGGCCTTTGGAGACCGGGCGCTTGTTCTGAAACCATGCGCCAAAATAGCAATAAAAGCGCGACAGCTCTTTCGCGGCACGCTCCAAATCGGCGGCATCCTTGGCGACATAGGTGTGATGCAACAGCATGATCTTCGGACGCTTGCCATTATAACTGGCGCAAGCCGCATTGAACCGCTCCATCAGGCTTTCGATCTCTTCAATCCCCTGCCAAAGCGGCGTGACCTGAATGTTGAAACCATTATGAACGCCAAACTCGTGACTGTTGGGATCGCGTGCGGCGATCCAGATGGGTGGACCACCCTCCTGCACAGGTTTTGGGGCCGTGGTGGTCGCAGGAAACTGAAAATACTTCCCCTCGTGGGCGCAATCCCCTTCCCAAAGCTGTGGAAGTAGCGGCGTGATTTCACGCAGCCGCTGTCCGGCCTCCCATGCATCCATACCCGGCATGAGACGCTCGTATTCATAGGAATAGGCCCCACGCGCAATTCCAAGTTCGATCCGCCCCTTTGTAATCAGGTCGGCCGAGGCCGCTTCGCCAGCGAGTTTGATAGGGTGCCAGAAGGGGGCGATAACGGTGCCAGTGCCCAATTTCACATGGCTGGTATGGTTGGCCAGATTGACCAGAGCCAGCAGAGGATTTGGGGTGATTGTGAAATCCATCCCGTGATGTTCGCCGGTCCAAATCGCGCGCATTTTCGCATCATCGACCATCTTGCACAGCTCGATGAATTCCGATTGCAGTTGCTCATAGGACTGCTCAGGCGTCAGGCGCTCCATATGCGCGAAAAGCGAAAATTCCATGGATCAGGTCCCTTCCATCCGGCGATGTACCTCGCCATATCCGGTTTGACTGAAGCAGAAACCGGTGCTGCTGCACGCTGTGCAACTGAAGCCTTGCGCTCTATCAGCCGCGCGGGCGGCAACTTGGTAAAGGGTCGTCATTGCTGAACCTCATCGAGGAACGCCAGAACGGCAGCATTCACCTGCCCTGCATGGGTCATCGGCATCATATGTGCCGCATCATCAATAATTTGCGCGTGACCATGTGGAGTAATATCCGCCATGGCCCGGCTCATTTCGGGGGTCGAATTTGGCTCGTCCCTACCCGTCAGGAACAATGCGGGGCACCGCAGTTTTTCCAGCGCAAATGGATTTGGGCCGTTTTCATGCGCAAAAACACGATAGGCCATTCGGTAGGCTGCAGGATCAACACCGCGAAGCCATCCCTCACAAGCTTCGCGTTCTGACGACGGCGTATCACCGAACCAACGCGTCAGTGTGGCTGAGGGATCTACAACAGACGTTCCATCAAGGATTTTTGCGCGTGCCTGCACTGCAGCCAAAGCGGACTGGTCTCGTTGGAAGATTGCATTCAGCGCCGCCACGCCACCCACGAGATGTGGGTAACGAACGGCCATGTCCAATGCGATCATCGCACCCATGGAATGCCCGATGACAAACGCGGGTTCATCTAGGCCATCCGCGAAGGCATCAGTATAGTCTGAAAGGTCCCGTATCTCGTCGGACAGCAGGCTTTGGCCGTGGCCGGGCATATCTAGAGCGACAACTCGAAAACGGCCGACAAGGGCATCCATCTGCGCATTCCACGCCTCAGCCCGGAGGCCAACACCATGGATCAAGAGGACAATTGGCCCTTCTCCGGCGTCAATTGCACGGAGCGCGCCGAATTCAGACCGCGGCCGGGTTGTCCAGATCATGGCCCAGATCCTTCAGGTCCTGATAGCGGTCGCCAATCCGATGATGCGGACGTCCACTTGTCGCCCCTCCAAGCACTACGACAATTTCGTCTTCGCGTGGCGCATCTGAAATTGAAAACTGGATCGTCAGATAATGCGAGCGGCGCCCCGCATCATTCTTGTCCATCAAAGGCACCGTGATCGGCGCATTGGCGGGGCCGCGTGTATTCGTAAAGGCAAGATAGGATTTGGCGCCAACCGCCTCACGATAAAAATTGCCGAACCGCAATGTGTGGATAAGGCCTGATGCATGCTCTATTTCGCCGTTCAATCCAACCACGGCGGCTTTGCCATACGCCTCAATCACATCACCACTGCCAGCCAAGATGATCATACGCTGCGTCATCATCTCGCCGAGCATCGGACCATAGGCTTGAATCTTCTGCTTGAGATCCTCAACAAACCGCCCCGCCCAAGGATTTTTTAAAACCGTCGCAACCGCAAACATTCGCCAGGGACGATCGGCAGATTTGAAACCTTCGATGAAGACCTCTTCATCATAGGTCACGACCTTCCTGATCTCAGGTTGCATACCGCTCTCCTGTGCACTGAGGTAAAATATCTAGGAGGAGCGTTTTTTGACAAACGAATGATTTTGAGGCTTGGGTATTACAAAGGCTAATGGCTTACTTAACCCATGAAAAAATCACTCCCTCCACTGACCTGGTTTCGAGCATATGAAGCCGCAGCACGGCACCTCAGCTTCACCGCAGCCGGGGAGGAGATCGGGCTAACGCAGTCTGCGGTAAGCCAACAGGTTAAAGCACTGGAAACAAGGCTCTGCGTAACCTTATTCATTCGTCATGCGCGTGGGCTATCTCTGACAGATGATGGACGAAAGCTGCTACCTCAGGTCGGTTCAGCATTGGGAATACTGTCCATAGCAGCGGATGCGTTTGATACAGGATCCGCGGCCAATCTTTTGACCATCGCCTCTTCAATCAGTGTCGCTCAATGGGTCATTTCCCCAAAACTTGCCGAGTTCACAAAAAGATACCCTCATATTCGCATTCGATTTCTCAGTGCGATCTGGCCAGATGATTTCAATGCTGCACGGGCAAATGTAGAGATACGCTTTGGATCAGAAAAACAAGTCGGAAAGAATGCTGATCTCCTGACCCCTAACCGTTTGATTGCTGTAAAGGCGCCTGAACTTGTTGGGGATATATGCACCCTGCCCCTCATCGAAGCTGTGGGAACCTCTAATGGTTGGAAGGACTGGTCGACCCAGATTGAAGATGTCCCCGAGCCGCAGCTCTTTGCAGATTCGTACGGCATGGCGCTACACCTTGCCACACAAGGCAACGGCGTCGCGTTGGTGAGCGAGCTTCTGATAAAAGATGCCGTTCAAATGGGGGCAATCAAACGGGCGCATCCCGCCGCAATCTCAGCAAATGAGGGATATTATCTGTCCGTTGATGAGAGAAATGAACAGGCGCTCCAGTTTAAAAAATGGCTCTTGGGACTGCTCGCGTAAGACTCTCACCATGTTGGGCTAAGGGGGCTGTATTACAGCCCCCGTTCGCGAGTTACATCCTATCGGTCGATGATATTGTGCTCCGGGCCATACGGGAATTTGGTGATATTCTCGACACCGTCTTCGCCAATCACCAAGATATCATGTTCCCGGTACCCGCCCGCACCCGGCGTACCTTCCGGAATCCAGAGCATCGGTTCCATTGAAACAACCATCCCTTGCTCAAGCGCGGTATCGATGTCTTCCCTTAGCTCGAGCCCGGCCTCGCGACCATAGTAATGGCTGAGAACCCCAAACGAGTGCCCGTATCCGAAGGAGCGATATTGCAAAAGCCCCTCCTCCGCGAAGAAACGGTTGATCTCAGCGGTGATGCCTGAACAGGTTGCGCCTACTTTTATGAGGCTCATCCCAAGCTCGTGGGCGGCAACATTCGCGTCCCATAATCGCAAGCTTGCAGCATCAGGCTGGCCCACGAACAACGTACGCTCAAGCGCGGTATAGTACCCCGAGATCATAGGGAACGTGTTCAGAGACAGGATATCACCCTTTTCCAGTCTACGGTTGGTGACAGGGTTGTGCGCACCATCCGTGTTGAGACCCGATTGGAACCAAACCCAGGTGTCCCTGTACTCAGCGTCCGGGAATGCGCGCGCGATTTCAACTTCCATCGCATTGCGTCCCGCCATGGCGACCTCGATCTCGGTGGCCCCTTCTCGAATGGCCGCGTGAATGGCCGCACCGCCGATGTCAGCGGTTCGAGCCCCGGCCTTGATCAAAGTAATCTCTTCGGCGGACTTGATCATGCGTGCCTGCATCGTGTCCGCAGCAATATCGACCAGCTCTGGCTCGCCCAGCATGTGCAACGCGGCATAGCGCGCGGCCAATGTCATGTGATCGCCTTCAATCCCAATCCGCTTCGCGCCGCCAGTGAGGCTGGCCACAGCGCGCCAGTAGTTGTTGCGCTGCCAATCCGTATAGATGACGTTCTCTTCAACCGAGCGGCGCCAAGGCTGGCCCGCGTCGATATTGGCGGAAACAGTGGTGCAGGCCTCCTGCGTTACAACGCAGCCATAGGGGCGGCCAAAGGCACAATACAGAAAGCCAGAATAATAGGCGATGTTGTGCATCGATGTTAACAGTACAGCAGGGATATCCCGCGCCGTCATAATTTCACGGAGTTTCGTCAGGCGTCGGGCGTACTCGTCTTTCGAGAAAGGAAGCTCGGCTTTGCTTCCATTGTGGCAGGTAAAGTATTCGGTGCGCGTGTTCAGATCAGTCATAATCGCATCCTTGTCACATGCCGGACGCGTAATTGGTCTGTGTCCGGCCACACGTTCCGGCGTTCAGAACGGGCAGGTCACATCAGGACCATGACAGGGGACTGGGCCGCGACGCCATCGCAGCAACTGTCACATTTGTTCGGTAAAAGATGGCTATCAAACGGTCAAGATCAGAAATACCCCCGCAAACTGAGCAACACAGATCAAAGTCTATCGCGCGGTAAGTATCAGCCGGGAGAGAGACCACGCAAACGTTCTGACCGGCGACGCAGCAGCTCAACCGTTGTCAGCAGTAGGATCGAGATCGTAACCAGAACGGTCGCTGCGGCAAGAATAGTCGGACTGATTTGCTCGCGAAGGCCCGTGAACATCTGCCACGGCAGCGTCTGTTGCTTCGCGGATCCAACAAAGAGAACCACCACAACCTCATCAAACGACGTGATGAACGCGAACAAACCGCCGGAAATCACACCTGGCAGGATCAGGGGCATCTGCACCCGGAAGAACGTCGTGACAGGGTTTGCGCCCATGTTGGCTGCAGCACGGGTCAACGAATTGTCAAACCCAACCAGCGTTGCGGTCACCGTGATAATAACAAAAGGCACACCTAATACCGCATGGGCCAAAATCACTTTCACATATCCAACGAAAGATTGGTTCAGACCCAGTGTTGCCTCCAGCCAGTTGCCCAGCGGGGCGTAGAAGAAAAACATCCCAGTGGCAGAGATGATCAAGGGTACGATCATGGGTGAAATCATGATCGCCATGATCCATTGGCGGAACGGCACGTGAGATTGGGACAGCCCAATTGCAGCCAGAGTTCCCAGGCTCACCGATATCAAGGTCGCAAAGGGCGCGATGATTAGTGAGTTTTTGAGTGGGGTCATCCACTCTGCCCCGGACACGCCCCACATTTTCCCAACAATCACACCGAGGACAGCGCCAACCAGCGCAAATATGACGAACTTCCCAAGGCTCCGTTCGGCGTTTGGAAGAAGCTGTAGTAGCCCCCCGACAACCGCGCCAATCAAGGTACCGTATAGCAAACCAAGACCCGGACGTCCGCCGCCATCAAAGAAATTGCGGTAGTGCTTCAGGCTGTAGCCCTCAGCCTCAAAGGCCAGCATGGCCGGCGTAAAGGTGAAAAAGTCCTGAGCGTTAAAGCTGAGCCACATCACCGGCACCAGTGGGGCCACAAGAAAAAACAGGATCATGGCTGCAATAGCGAGGAACACGTTGTGCCAAAGTGTCTGCGCGGCGGTGTAATAGGTCGGCACACCTGCGCGATACTGGCCAGACCCAATCCAAGTCGCAAACCATCCCAAGCACAGGCCGACGACAGCACCGCCAACCAGACCCCCGGTCCCCCCGAAAATCAGGCCAGCGATTGCAAACAGGGCGGCGGTGCTCCAGGTTTTTTTCCGGCGCGCGATCCCTTCAAACTGAGCCAAGACTACGGAGAGCAAAGCGCCAATAAGGGCTCCAACAACACAGCCGACCATCGGTTGTTCAAAGACGTTACCGGTCACAAAACCCAGGCAAGCCCCCAAAATGGCAACCATTGGGACGGTGAAGGTCAAAAGTGGAGGGCGTTCTACTGATATGTTCAAATCGCTCATGGATCAGCCCCCCAGTTTCACATTGTCGATGCCCACGATCCGATCGTAGAGCCAGTACAGCAACAGAACCACCGCGAGAAGGATCGAGCCAAGCGCCGCTGCCAAGCCCCAGTTCAGGGAGCTTGAGATATGGTACGCAATTCGGTTCGAGATAAAGACGCCATCTGTACCCCCAACGATTTCAGGCGTGATGTAGTAGCCAATCGCCAGAATGAACACGAGGATCGAGCCCGCTCCAATTCCCGGCACCGATTGTGGAAAATACACACGCCAGAACGCGGTCCAGTTTGTCGCTCCCAGGCTTTTGGCGGCACGCAGATAACTCGGCGGAATGGTCTTCATGACAGAATAAAGCGGCAGGATCATGAACGGCAGCAGGATATGCGTCATCGCAATCACAGTCCCCGTTGCATTGTTCATAAGAATTAATCGATTGGCGTCGTCGACAAAGCCCAGCCAGACAAGAATGTCGTTGATCACCCCTTGCTGTTGCAGCAACACTTTCCACGCAGAGGTCCGTACAAGAAGCGATGTCCAAAACGGCAACAGCACGAGGATCATCAATACGTTTGCAGTTCGCATAGGTAAGTTGGCCAAAAGCCAGGCCACCGGGTACCCCAAGATGATACAGCTGCCTGTGATAACGAGCGACATCCACAACGTCCGGATGAACAGCTTGTTATAGATCTGCTGGTTCTCGGGGCGAACCTGTGCGCCGTCAGGCCCTTTTTCCATATCAACAGCATTCAGGAAGTAGCCAGATGTGTAATTAGGGCTATAGATCTTAATCGTTTGCCAGACCTCGGGATCCAGCCAATCTTCGTCGAGATCCGCGAACGCCTCGCGAAGGGTCAGATCTGGGAGTTGGTCCAGATTTGCAGCAATAAGCTGCAAGTCAGCGGCATGCGGCCCGTCATAGGCGTTGACGGCCGCCACGACATCAGCGTCGCGCATATCGAGGCCCAGCGCAGCATAGACTGCCTCCCAAGGGTCGCGCTTGGACACGTTGCGCTCTTCTTCCAAAGCTTCGAAAATGGCCCAATCCGCATAGGCGGCTGTCGTCAGGGGCAGCATCGCTGCAATTTCGCCCGACAATGTCAGCCCGACATCGCCCTCAAACTGTCCAGGGACCATCTGGTTCCACAGTGTGCGCCGGGCTTCGAGCACCGCCTCTCCGCCTGTGCCGGACATTATCGCATACCACGTTTCGCCATCTTTCAGCGCGGGCGCGATGTCCTCGATCGGATCCTGCCATTCTTCACCCACTTTATCCAGTTTACGCCCAGAGGTTCGGAAGAGCGAGGAGGTTCCAGTTTGTTCGTAATTCAAACGCGTGCCAAGCTTTGTGTGCTCTTTGGCTTCCGCAGCCCGATACAAATCAAAAAACAAGTTTTGAAACACCGCTTCGTCTGGTGCGGTGTCTGAATTTGAATCCCAGGATTCCAACGCCGCCGTTGCTTCCGGAATGGTGTTCGAAACGATCTGGTTTTCCACGGATCGCAACAACATCGACGCGATCGGAATGATGAAGGTGATCACGACAAACAGAAGCAGCGGCGCGATCAGCGCAAGCGCTCGAAGCTTTTGGCGTCTCAATGCCCGTGCGAGGCTTGTTTTCAACGGCGTGCCGTCAGCAGCGAGCATAGGACCGGAAGATGTCGTGTCACTCATGTGGACCCCGTGGAATTCTACTTATCATGTCCGGCTTGTGGATGCCGGTTCACCTTTAACATTGGGATGAGAAGGGCCAAGAGGCCCTTCCCGAAAGGTTCAGCTTATTGAGCCAACCACGCCTGGAACTTCGCGTCGATGTCGTCGCGGTAGTCTGCCCAGAACTCGTAGTTATACAGGAACGTGTTCGCTGCATTGTTTGGATCGGTTGGCATATGTGGCGCCATGTCGATCCCCAGCGATGCGTGCTTGCCAACAAGTGGTGCGGAAGACAAACGTGCAGGACCGTACGAAATGTACTTGGCCTGATCCGCGAGACGCTGTGTGTCGGTCGCGAAATAGACGAAGTCCAGCGCACGTGCCTTGCGCTCGTCAGACAGACCCTCTGGAATGATCCAGCCGTCCAGGTCAAACACCTGTGCGTCCCACATCATGCCGATAGGCTGTCCCTGCTCTTCGATCGCAGCGAACAGACGGCCATTATAGGTTGATCCCATGAAGATCTCACCGTCAGCCAGAAGCTGTGGCGTATCGGCGCCTGCGGACCACCAGATCACGCTGTCCTTGATGGTGTCGAGCTTGGCGAGTGCACGTTCCTGACCTTCTTCGGTCTCCAGAACGTCATAAACGTCATCCTTGGCAACACCGTCGCAAAGCAGTGCCCATTCAACGTTGTTGATCGGACGCTTTTCGAGTGCACGCATGCCTGGATAGGTTTCCAGGTCGAATACGTCACAGATGTTAGATGGCGCGGCTACACCGTCTGGAACCATGTCGGTGCGATATCCGAAGGTTGTCGAGTAGACGATCTGCGGGATGAAGCAGTCGCCAACCAGCAGGTCACCGAAGTCATCTTCTGCGGATGTACCATCAGGAGCTGCAGCGAGTTGCTCGTCCGCGTCAATCTCCATGGCCAGGCCTTCGTCGCACAGGCGCAATGCGTCTGCAGCAACCACGTCAACAACATCCCAAGTGATGTTGCCCGCTTCGTTCATCGCACGAAGCTTAGCAACGGCCTCGGCCGAGCTTTCGTCCCAGGTGACGCTCACGCCTTCGTTCATGGCGGTGTAAGGGTCAGTGTAGGCGTTGATTTGGCTTTGCTGATAGGCTCCGCCCCAGCTGACCAGCGTCATGTCACTTGCCATGTGACCGTCGGCATGCGCCATGCCGGCCACCAGGCTCAAAGCCGAAACCGTCGATACGATTTTAATCTTGTTCATGATAACTCCCATGTATCATCTCGTGATTGTTTTTGTCGGGTCACGAGTTTTCCCCGAAACTCACAAGCACGTGTCAACGCGCCTGCAAGAATTCCAATCATGCATCTAACGCGCGACAATCCTGAGGCAGCCAGCCTATGTCGACATGCGTGCCCGGCGCCAAGCGCACCTGGTCAGGCGCGTTACGCGTTTTTACCACAAATTCTTCATTTCCAGCGACGCGCAAGCGGGTACGAAAAATATCGCCCATATAGACAAACTCCAGAACCTCTGCCTTGAGGGTATGCGCCCCTTCTTGCAGGCGTTCAGGGTTCATTTCGACCCGTTCAGGTCGGATCGAGACGCGCGTGCGATCTCCCACTTTTGAGACGTTCACCGGTTTGGCGTCAATAATCTCGCCCCCGTCCAGTTTGACCTCACAAAGATCGGGACCTTTGATGTCTGTAACCACACCTTCGAGTGTATTATTTTCACCAATGAATTGCGCCACAAAGCTGTTCTCGGGTTCTTCATAAAGCGTATCAGGTGGCGCAAGCTGCTGGATCCGGCCGTCTTCAAAAACAGCAACGCGATCTGACATTGTCAGGGCTTCAGTCTGGTCATGGGTCACATACACGGTGGTGATCCCCAAGTTATGCGCCAGACGAGTGATTTCGAATTGCATATGCTCGCGAAGCTGCTTGTCGAGCGCCCCCAGGGGTTCATCCATCAGAACCAATTCGGGTTCGAACACAAGCGCACGGGCCAGCGCGATGCGTTGTTGCTGCCCGCCTGACAGTTGCGCCGGGCGCCGCCCCCCAAACGCACCCATCTGAACCATGTCCAAGGCCCGTTTCACCTTTTCTTCGCGAGTGGCTTTGTCCAGCTTGCGAACCTCAAGGGGAAAGGCGAGGTTTTCTGCCACAGTCATATGAGGGAACAGGGCATAATTCTGAAAAACCATTCCAATGCCGCGCTTATGGGGTGGAATGTTATTGATGGGCTTGCCGTCCAAAAGGATCTCGCCATGCGTTGCAGTCTCAAAACCAGCCAGCATCATAAGGCAGGTGGTTTTACCTGAACCCGACGGGCCCAACATCGTCAGGAATTCTCCCTGCGGCATCGAAAGATTCAGGTCCTTCACGACCAGATTTTCGCCGTCATAAGACTTTTGAACGCGATCAAATTTCACGAATGATTGGTCATCTGTCGAGTCGAGCACCGACTTCTCCCCTTTGAGCCTTTCCGTGTCCTATAGGTATAGGACATCTTTGATCACAGCATCCACAGGCTACATGCGCAACCTTGAATGCAATAATTTGATCAACTGATTGATTTTTCATATGTTTGCACAGTTTTTCATATGCCACGTAAGCGCTGAATTGCTGGAAAATACCGGCTTACCAAGTCGTTCTTGGATTTTCGGAAGCACGTTGAGCGTTTTTAGATTGGTGCAACTTAGGAAAAGCCCATCGGCATCCGCATTACGGCCAAGGTTCACAGCAGCATCCAAGATCGAAGCTTCATCGATCCGGGCGACCTTTGCCTCCTCGGCCTCCCCAAAAGTGCCAAATACGTCTGTGGAGAGGCCTGCTTTCGAAAACGCCGCTCGCAGCGGAACGTTAACCGCATCCACATACGGCGAAAGAAGTGCCAGCTTTGAAAGTCCATGGTGCTTGGCGTAAGAGATGGCAGCACGCAGCGGGTTGGTGACCTCCTTGGCGTTACAGGCTGACTTCACGCGCATGGCCACAGCCTCCGATCCGATAATCGCACTGGCAGAGGTACAGCCATAACCAACGACAGCGTAGTCAAGAGACTTGGGCAGAAGATCCGCACTTGCAACAATATCTGCTTCCATCGCGCGCAGCGTGTCTGGCGTCACAGTCGAGGCGCTTGGTATCCGACTGACATAGAGTGCGACCGGATCCCTCGCGAACGCCTTGTGCAATTCAGGTTCAAGCGTTTCATCGGCGCGTAGCACAATCAGACCCAGTGGGGTCGGCATGGCGTCTTCCGAAACAAGGCTGTAGGGCATATTATTCATATAAGCGGGATCTCCGTCCCTGCCTTGGGGCTGAGGAACACTGGTGCACCGTCGGTGATCAAAATATCCTCTTCATGCACTATGATCTGATCCTCGATTGAAATGCCCGGCTCAAGCGTCAAGATCATCCCTTGTTCCAGCACTGTTTGATCCTTTGAAATGAGGGAAGGCCATTCGGTCAGAGACATCCCCAGTCCATGTCCAAGACGCCCCGCATCAGTCCCCTCACCCAGCTTACTGTTCATGGCGTGAAAAACATCTGCCGCCGTAGCCCCCGGCCGCGCCACTTCTGCACCTGCCTGTGTTGCGTCAATCAGGCAACGATAAGCATCTTGCACCCTTGCATCAGGCGCCCCGACCGACCAGTTCCGGTCAAAATCGCAAAAGTAGCCATCGAAAACGAGGCCGGTGTCCAGCATCAGCACATCGCCCTTCGCCAAAGGGGCGGGTGTGGCTGGTGAAATCACATCTCGATAACCAGACGGTCCTGCTCCACCGGCCAAATAAGGCACCCAATCGGCACCTTCTTCGAGACAAAGCATCTGGAAATTGCGAAACACATGTTCCAGTGGCACCCCTTCCCGGGCAATCTCTGGCACGCGCGCAAACGCGCGACCCGCGATCTGGCAAGCCATGGCAACTTTGTCGATCTCAGCTGGTGATTTCACCATGCGCAAGCGCCGCAGAATACTTGCGTCCGAGGTCAGAGAAGCCCCGTTTGCAACCCGGTCAAGGTCAGCTTTCGGCATGCGGACATGCGTTTCATGTCCATCAGGCAAGCCAACGCGCCCGCCTTTTGCAACCTCATTCAGCGTTTCGATTAAAAGGCCAACGCCGTCATCTTCAAGATCTGGCGAAGACCAGGTCCGGATATCTTCAATCCAAGTCTGCCCCATAAGGTCTGCCCCAATTGAGGGGATGACGGCGACAGGCTTGCCAGTGGAAGGTACAATCAGAAACCACGGTCGGGTTGGACTTTCCCAAAACCGGGTAAGATAGCCCGTAAAATACCGCAGCTCAGGCTCCGTGGTCAGCAGTAACGCAGCCAGATCGTGTTTAGCCATAAGCGCTTGCGCGCGCGCCGTCCGGTTAGCAAACTCAGAGACTTCGAAACCTCTCAATCCGAGACCTCCGAAAGGAAGCACAGCACCTTTGCAGCGTTTCCAATCCCCAACGCTTCACGCACATCTGTACTCAACGCGGCCGCTATACCGGCTCCGCCTGAGGCGGTTGTTTCCAGTCCGGCCTTCGCCATGGCGGGTAATAAATCTGTTACTTCCCAGTCACTTAACGTCAGAAATTGATCCGCGTCCCGCGCCAGACCATTGAGCGCAATCAGCGAAGGCTCCTTACAATCAAGCCGCCCCATAATACTGTCAGGCCCGTCAGCAAACACGCATTTGCCAGCAACAATACTCGCCTGTAATGCAGGCGCGGCCTCGGGCTCAACGACGATGATCTGTGGCGCGTCCCCCCAAGCCTTGCGCGCATATGCGGCAACCGCGCCCGCCAGTCCACCGACGCCAGCCTGCGAAAAGATATGTGTTGGTACCTCTGGGCATTGTTCAACAGCCTCAGCAGCCATCTGCAAGTACCCCTCCATCAGGATGTAGGGAAGATCCGTGTATTCAGCCCAGGAGCTGTCTGATAGAAGAGTCCAACCATTCTTTGCCGCAGCGTCCTGAGCGGCCTGCATTGAAGCCGCGTAGTCTGACCCGGCGCGTACTGCATCCGCCCCGATCCCACGCAAACGCGTTGCAAAGCTCTCAGGTACTGTCTCAGCGATATAAACAACTGCCTTGGCACCAAACACCCGGGCCCCCGCAGCCAAGCTTAGTCCATGATTTCCTGCACTTGCCGTTACATAGGTCCGTCCATTTAAGGTCGTTGCATCCGGATCCGAGCTGGCCTCGGCCGCTTGTCGGGCAATCACATATGCCGCACCCAGAGCCTTGAACGATCCAAGACCCATGCGCGGCCGCTCGTCTTTCACCCAGAGGGTGCTGGAATCAGTTAGCTCAGAGGCATCAACCAAGGGCGTCGGCGCGGCTTTCGGACATTGTTTAAGCAAAGTTGCGACCCGACCTGCATCCACTGAGGGATAAGGCGCGTTGGCTGCGAGCTTGGATTGGCCTCGATGATTGTTAGCGACTAGGTGCATCACATTTGTCTGTGTGAACCGGTCACACGATCCCCCCATGCTTTGCGTCACCCTACGCCGTGACTGCGGTCGTAGGCGTTCAATTGCGGCATTTCATGTTTGGTTCGCGTAGAACCGTCCGGGATCCAAACCGAAATCTCGAGCGGATGGCAATCGGCTGTATCGGACGAATGCTCACTTGAACAATCCCCCCCCGGACAGGCAGACAGTCCGACCAAAAGGTCAATTTCAGCGTAAAACTCAAGATAATCGCCTGGCCGAACTGGACTGGCCTTCATAAAATATTGTCCGGTATCGCGCGTAAAACCTGTGCACATGAAAACATTCAAGACATCATGCACATAGGCTTCAGCCTCGTGCAGCGGCAACTTGGAATGGGCGGCGAGCGCGCGGGTCAAATTGGAATGACAGCAATGATGGTAATCATCCCCAGAGAGCAACCGACCGGTATATGGATCGCAGCGCGTACCGATGACATCATGAACAGATCCGCCAAACTGGTCGAACCCGTACCAGTCAAGGCTATCGTCTACGATGGTCGCCATCGGTCGCATCATTGGAAAACTTGACCACATCCGGTCACCCGTTGAGAGGTGCGTGCCGTGAAGAGCGCGTGTCTTACCAGAATAGAACCGCTCATTCAGATCATCGGCGCTCCATAAATTCAGGTCCCCCACCTGCGGTCCCTCTACCGAGGTGATGCGAAAGAACGCGCCCGCTGGAACGACGATGCAGGCAGCGTCCCGAGGCGGAACCGTGATCTGGTCACTTTGTGTGGCTGTCCGCCTGATTTCCTGCAACCCGGATATATCAGGCTGCGGCAGACCTTCGACCGGGTAGCAAATGACCGGCTCAATATTACGCATCCGGTCGGCTGAGCTGGGTGCAGCATGCTGCGGCTGGTTCCGTTTCAAATCGGGCTCCGTCGTTCATCAGACTGCCATTTGCAGCCATAACAGTCTTTGCGACCATTGTTTGGCCTCTGCCAGGTTCAGGCAAGAGACATTGGAGGGCGGCTAAGTGCCTTCGTATGGCATGATCTGCCCACTCAAGCCATCTATCGTGTAGTTTGCTTTCCCCCGAAGATATTTGCGATCTTCTTTGGGTCTCTGCCTAAGCGCCTTCCTCGACTTTGTGGTCCAATCTGCAGTCTCAGCAACGGATCAGGATTGCGATGGCTTCATTTTCGGCACAGGCTTCGTTCCAGGTGACAAGGAGACAGCAAAGCAAATGTCCAAACATGGTTATGACTCGGGTCGGCTGAACCTGCCATTTGTGGGGATCTGTACATTTGGAAAGTACCCATACGTCGAGGATTGGGACGCGATTGAAGCAGATGTTGCTGTAATGGGAGCACCGTTTGATTTCGGGACGCAGTGGAGATCCGGTGCTCGCATGGGACCGCGGGCCATCCGGGAGGCATCAACACTGTTCTCTTTCGGACATGCCGGAGCCTATGACCATGAAGACGACGTGACCTATCTGGATCCTGCCAAGGTCACCATTGTCGATATTGGCGACGCAGACATCGTGCATACAAACACTGAAATGAGCCATGCCAATATCGCTCATGGCGTGCGCAAGATACTCGCCGCCGGCGCTATTCCCGTCGTTCTGGGCGGCGATCATTCGATCAATATTCCCTGTATCAATGCTTTTGAAGATCAGGACCCCATTCATATCGTACAGATCGACGCCCATCTTGATTTTGTCGATGAGCGCCATGGCGTCCGTTCTGGTCACGGCAACCCGATGCGTCGCGCTGCAGAGAAATCTTATGTCACCGGGCTCAGCCAGATTGGCATTCGGAACGTTTCGTCCACCGCGCGAGACGGCTATGTCGATGCCCGCTCGATGGGCTCTGACATCCAGTCTGTACGCCAGGTGCGGAAGATGGGTGTAAATGCGATGCTTGATCGCATTCCGGAAGGCGTGCGCTACTACGTAACGGTCGATATTGACGCGTTCGATCCGTCCATTGCGCCGGGAACTGGTACGCCGAGCCACGGAGGATTTCTCTATTATGAGGTGCTGGAACTCCTCGCCGGATTGGCAAAACGCGGCCAGATCGTAGGTTTGGATCTTGTGGAAGTTGCGCCCGATTATGATCAAACCGGGTCTACCTCAACGCTTGCGGCACAATTGCTGATGAATGTGATTGGCAGAATTTTGCACGAAAAGGCAAAGTCTTAGTGACATCAGCTTACCAACAACATGAGGGCTTCAGCTAAACAGCAAGACGCCGGGCGAAATATTAGATCTGACCGGTTTCAGGTATTTGGTGAAAGTGCGTTTACGGTTCCGCCTGCGCAGGCGTCATCCACTTTGAAATCCGAAGTCGCAAATAAAGTTACGCTTGGTTCAGGGTTGTCAGCCTGTATAGTCAGGTCTTTTTCGGTTCAGGACCTCTAATGCCAGTCGGGAATGCACCATTTTCATTAGATGAATCCAATCGCCGTATCACCGCAACGCGCATGGCTATGAAAGCGGCGGAGCAATTTGCGCCCCGAGTGGGAGCCGATGCCAACATGACAGACAACGTTATCAATCCCAAACAAGCTGAGGAGTGTTTGTTCGGTTACACTTTGGCCCCTCTCCAAATTAGCTCCTTATGTATCTTATGATTGCTATTTAGTATCGAAAGTATGTCTGTGTTGCCCGGAAAACTCACGCAACGCCTGGTCAGATCCCTCGACCAAGGCCGTCATGGTGATGGGAACGGATTGTATCTTGTCGTAGATCCTTCTGGCGCCAGACGCTGGATTGTGCGCGTGGTTGTAAAGGGTCAGCGCAATCGCAATGGTGGCGCTTTGCGCACAGACCTTGGGCTGGGTGGCGCTGACGTCGTGCCATTGAACGCGGCGCGAATGAAAGCACTGGAATACCGTCGCATGGCGAGGCAAGGACTGCATCCAAGTATACGCAGTTGCATCAACATCCCGACCTTTCGAGAATTTGCCGAGCAGGTCCATCTCGAACGGTTGCCAACGCGTAAAAATGTCAGGCATGGCCAGCAGTGGATCAGCACATTACGTAATTATGCTTTTCCGAAAATAGGCGACATACCCGTTAACGAAATTGGTCAGCGCGAAGTCATGTGCTGTGTTTTACCGTTTTGGCAAGATAAGCCCGAAACGGGGAGAAGATTGCTACAACGGATAAAAACCGTACTCGACGCAGCCAGATCCAGAGGCTTCTACGAAGGCAAAAACCCGGTGACAGCACTGCAGAAGGCCGAAGCCCTCCCCCATCTGCATAGTTTCGAAGCGAACAAAAGACACATGAGCTGGAAAGACATTCCAGCTTTTTATCAGAAGCTAAGCGACCAAACCTCAATGTCGGCGCAGGCCTTAAAATTCATCTGTCTGACCGGAACAGGTTCGCGCGAGACTTTAAAAATGACCTGGGACGAACTTCACCTTAACGAACGTATTTGGGTTTGCCCCGCAGAACGTATGACAAGTGGGATTGAGCTTCATATTCCGCTGACAGAGGCGATGGTTGCAATTCTTGAGCCGCTTAGAGCGGTACAATCGCAATATGTCTTCAAAGGACAAAAACGGAGTCAGCCCTTGTCGAACATGGCTGTTCAGATGTTGCTACGTCGTTTGGAGCCGGGAGGCGTCACGGTGGGTGGGTTCCGGTCGACCTTCAAGGAATGGGCATCAGAGATATCAGGCTTTTCGTGTCAAGAGACACAGATGCACAGTTGCAATAGCTCCGGCTCGGTACCGGAGGTCACCTATCCAATATCCGATCAAACCGCCCCCAAACGCCAACTTTTGGACGCGTGGTCAGCGCACGTAACGAGCGCATCCGAATAATCCCAGAAAGAAATACAGAAGATACTGCTAAGGTGGTGAAGACAGACTTTGCGATTGTGGCAGCGCTTGCGGCATAAACAAGACCATCAGACACATCCGGCCAGGTCAAAATCATCGCAAGGACACCAAAGTTTTCGATGTAGTCAAACAAAGCGATGCCGATGGAAAGCAGGATACCTACTCGGACAATCACGCTTTTGGGCGAGCCCTGCCCGATCCAGAGTAGCGTAGCGATGAGCGTCAGAGCGAGCATAGCCGGATAGAGCGTATCAAGCGGAATCTGGTATGCCAGATAGTAGGCACGTCCATCGGTTCCGAGCGCTTCAAGCAACTCCGCGACGTCTGCGGAACCGTAACCAAGCGGTCGTAAATCAAAGGGGATATATCCCGAAACCGCCTCAATATGGGCTAGTGTTAAGTTGATCATTATCAGGTAAATCACTGCGCTTATGCACCCACAGCCCACAGCGATAATTCGGGCATGGCTGGAAAGAAATCTGTTTGTCATTTCATTAACTCCTTGAACTGTGCACTGCATGCCCGCAGACGACAGCTCCCGCATTATCATTTGATAAGATATCTCAAGATGGATTTACGGACCTTTCTCGAACGCTCATCCCACTTCTCCCTACCGCTCCATACAAACGAATTTGCGTCTCACTGGATACAAACTCACGTGAGAAAGGGGGCCTCTCTTGCGACGCAAGGACAGCCTGAAGGTGATGAATTCATTCTTTTGGATGGATGCATGTCCAGCAATATTTGTGATCAGGAGGGCAAGGAGGTATGCGTCGGGCTGTATTTGGGACCTTGTGTAATCACGCCAACTATTGCGCGAACCCGCAACGGTCTGTCGCTTGTCTCCGTTGAAGCGAAGACAGATGTAAAAATTGCTAAAATCGATGCACGAAAGCTTTCAGATTTGATGCTTGCATCCGAGCCCATCCTCAACTGGGCCAACGCTGTTCTGAGAGACGCCTTGAATGAAAAAGCGGAAAGAGAGTGGTGCCTTGCTGCGCTGGGAGGAGCGGAAAGGCTCAAGTGGTTTCGCCTAACATACCCGCGCTACGAAGAAATATTCACTCACGTGTTAATCGCTTCGTTTTTAGGCATCACACCGGTCACATTGAGCCGTTTGCGCGCCGACGACGGACAAGGATAGCGAACCAGCAATGACGTATATCTTGACCCAAATTGCTTGTCCCCAGAATAGAGTTCCGCAGGAGCCACGCTGCAATAAGCTGAGGCAAACCTAGCGTTTAACTACGGCATCCAAATAAAAAACGCAGCTCAGGCGAAGATAGTGTTTTACAGATACTAAAATCGTGCGCTGCGTCAGAACTATACCAAAGCATAGGCGAGATATGCCAAAGATTTAGGCATCAAGACGACGTGTTGGTTACATTTGTCCAAGCTAAAGGACAAATCAGTTAATGGTACCTTCACGTATTCCAGCTCCCACCCCTCGTTTTTCCTTAAATAGAATGCGGACTTACATTTTCATTGCAATGGTTTCGGTACTTATGATTCCAATTGCGCTGACCATGCGAAATAACTTTCAAGTCGCTTACGAGAGGGAACTGGACAAGGTTGAAGAAGCCCACCTCGTCATCGCACAAAACCTCTCGTCTGCGCTTCAACGCTACGCAGAAGACGCCATCGCCACATTTGATTACGTGATCAATGATCAGCAGGGCCAAGCAGACTTAGAGGCTTTGAACAAACTGCTGAGCAGCTTCGATTTTCGCTACGTTGCAAGCTTCGGAGTATCAAACGGCCAAACGACTGAACTCTTCGCGTCAGACTTTGAAGCCTTGGACGCCGACACACTTCAGCGGATACGCGATGAAGCTAGGCCTGGTCCGACCCAGATGTCGGGTGTCGTGCAGATTGAAGGCAAACCATTTCTGATCCTGAGTCGGATGAGCGACGCAGACACGATATCCATTGGGGTCATGGACACCGATTTCCTCATTGCGCAGCAAAGCGCAATTGCCTTTGGTGAGCGCGGACACGCCATGATTGTAGATCAGTTTGGACGTGTCTTGGCGCACCCAAAACCTGAATGGACGCAGACATCTAAAGACGCTTCCGCACTTGCGGTCGTACAAAATATGATGAATGGCATAACGGGCGTGATGCAGTTTTTTTCGCCCCCACTTCAGGCGGACATGATCGCTGGATTCACTTCAGTACCTGCAACAGGTTGGGGCGTCATGGTTCCCCAGCCTATCGCAGAGCTGCGTGAAGCAGCGACCGTCGAGGCGAACCAAGTCACACAACTTCTGGTCCTGAGTTTTCTGATTGCAACATTGGCAAGCTGGGGTCTTTCAGGATTGCTAACCAAGCCGATCGACAGTCTTTCACGGGTCGTGACACAAGTACGAGACGGCGATCTGGCTGTCCGAGCACCCAAGTTTTCAAAGTGGACCCCAAGAGAATTGGGACAATTACGTGATCTTTTGAATGGGCTGCTGGAGAGCTGGTCAGAAAATAATAAGATGCTGGAAGGCTCTCTCAAAGCAGCGAAGGCCGCGAACGCAAAAAAGACCGAAGCTATTTCAGTGTTGAGTCATGAAATGCGGACGCCGCTGAATGGCATTGTCGGTGCGATCGAACTCTTCCAAAAGACGGATCTTTCTAAAGACCAGACCGAATACATCCAGGTTCTGGATACATCGGCAAAAACGCTTTTGGGGCATGTGAACAGCGTCTTGGAGGTAAGCCGTTTGGATGCCCAGACTGTTTATATCGACAGGTCAGAAATCAACCTCACCGAATTGTTGGAAGAAATCGTCAACGAAAATCTTCCGCAAGCTCGCAAGGCTGGAATCGGAATAGTCGTGTCGTCTGACCTAGGCGGTACGGTCGCGATTGAAACTGATCTCAAGTTGTTGCGCGCTATCGCAAGTAACCTGATCAGCAACGCTGTGAAGTTTACAATGAAAGGCCACGTAAAGGTCGAAGCAAAAGTCACTAACAATGACGTGCTCGAGCTGAAAGTGACCGATACCGGCCCAGGTATTGAGGCTGCAGATATCGATCGGATCTTTGAACCCTTCACTGTCATAAATGCGTCATACCGTAGGAACTTCGATGGTACAGGTCTTGGCTTGCACATCGTGGCGTTGTCTGCGGAAGCGCTCGGTGGCAAAATCGAAGCGAACAGTAAAATCGGAAGCGGCAGTGAGTTTCGGGCCGAGATACCTGTCCGTCGGATATTTGCGACCCCTTCCCAGAAACCTGCCCGAATTGTCGAAAATGCCTCCGTGCCGATGATCGAGAGGAATTCTCAGGCCGAAGGGCAATCAGTACTTGTCGTTGATGATAACCTCATCAACCGGGAGGTTCTGGCTGAACTGGTTAGGCGAATTGGGCATGTACCTACCTTGGCCGAGGACGGACCAGCTGCTCTTGAAATCGCTATGTTGAGACCATTCGATCTTTTGCTTCTTGATATCAGCATGCCAGAAGTGGACGGAACCGACGTCGCGCGCCTTCTGCGTGAGCATGAGGGCCCAAACCAGAATACCAAAATCATCGCGCAGACAGCGCATGCCAGCCCGGGAGACCATGACGCGTTTACCGAAGCTGGCATAGACGGCGTTTTGATCAAACCTATTACCTTGGATCAACTGCAGGCCGTGTTTGACGCCCGCAAGAAACCGCGTGAACAAACACAATCGCAACAAGCAATCGAACAAGGAAATGTCATCGATAAGAAGCAATTCGAACTTCTGTCATCGGCCAGTGGCGCAACCAAGGCAATCCGCACCCTCGAGAAACTACTTGAAGAGATCGTCGAGGTTGTCGAAGACCTCAACGACCGATCACCTGAGACTTCGCAAGATGGCAATCTATTGAGCCGGGTACATAATGTTGCAGGCGCAAGCGCAATGCTTGGTGCCGAGCAACTGCATACAATCTTGCATGGTATCGAAAGCGAACTGAAACAAGATGCAACAGTACCGCTTGCCGACGTGGTTGATCTTGCGAAATTGAAGGTAGAGCAAACGCGCTCAGAAGCCCTGAGGATCGCGGAAGCTTCGAGAAATCGTCGTCACGGCAATAGCGGCAGGCGCAAAAACGGGAAATCCGGGAATGATGCATCGGTTGCAAACTTCCGCGCCAAATAGACACGATCTTCCCGCCAGGGCCCTGTGCTGTCTTTCTCTTAGTGCAATTGCAAGTGAAGACGATGAGCCAGAAACCCTGTCTGATAAAATAGCCCGCATTGGACCCATAGGCGCTGACGTCAGATGATCTAAGGCTTGAATGCTCTTACGCATACGGCCGCAGGACAGGTGGATACCAACTTCATATGCAAAACCGGTTGGCGGTCCATTGAACGTCAGGGCTTCAGAACATCCCGCAAATTGCCAGCAGGCTCTGAGACTTCGCGCAGATCAAGGGCAGTGAGGATATCAAGTAGGTGGCTCTTCATAAGCGCCTCGGCGTCTGTCCCATCTCTTCGGCGGAACGCATCTACCAATGCATGATGGGCATGTTCCTCGCATAAAGCGCTCTGTCGGCGCCAGTAGATCGCAATGATCAAGGACGAACGGGCAACAAGCCGTTCAATAAAGCCTGCAATCGTTGCTTGATCCGCTATGCGTGAGATTTCGATATGGAACTGCCCCGACAGCCTGAGTGCTTTACCCAGCTCACCGACTGCGATCGCTTCATGCTCGGCCTTGATGTGGGCCTCAAGGCGTGCAAGGGATTTGTCGGTCATGCGTTCCGCAGCCGAATGCGCCGTTCGCGGCTCAAGCAGAGAGCGAGCTTCAAATACTTCTTTCGCTTCGCGCACAGTAGGCTGCGCGACAAACGCACCGCGATTACGCCGTAGATCGACCAATTGAGAATGAGAAAGCGACTGGAGCGCCGTCCGAACGACAGTCCGAGAGACACTGTATATCTCACTTAACTCATCTTCTCCTAGTTTTGTGCCGGGCAACAGACGGTGTTCATGAATGGCAAGACTGAGTGACGCCTCAAGCTTAGCGCTTGGGCCGGTCAAAATCGGCTGGATAAAGTCCTGACTTTCGGCTGGTTCAGTCATTTTTGTTCCCTCAAGTGACTGATGCGCCCTTTGCGAATCCAATTCAAGATACAGAACATCTGCATCCAAAAATTTAAATATTGTATACAATTTTGTGCGCAGAAAATGTGCGCGTGATAGTTTTTGCGGCCATTTTTTGTGCGGAACCTATCAAGCCGCCAATCTTCTGACCGGTTTTACTGGGCCGCTTTCATCTTTGGCCCATTCATTGCCTCAAAGCTCTTGAGGCGGCAATGACTGAAACTTCTGATCTAGAACTGGTCTCGTTGACCAAACGATACGGCGATATGACTGCTGTCGACGCCATATCGCATCATTTCAAGCCAGGTGTGTATGCCTGCTTGCTCGGACCTTCCGGGTGCGGAAAGTCATCGACCCTTCGTATGATCGCTGGCCATGAAGACGTAACCGGGGGCTCTATCGTCCTGGGCGGTCGGGACATTTCGTATTTGCCACCCGCAAAGCGCGGCACAGCAATGATGTTCCAAAACTACGCCCTGTTTCCACATCTCAGCGTGCGGGACAACGTGGCCTTCAGCTTGCGTATGGCTGGTGTCGACAAAACCGAGCGCCACAAACGCGCAGACGAGATGCTTGAACTTGTCGAGATGACATCTCTCGCAGAGCGCAAGCCAGATCAATTGTCAGGCGGACAGCAACAGCGTGTTGCACTTGCCCGAGCGCTGATCACCCGGCCTCAGGTCTTACTGCTTGATGAGCCACTTTCAGCGCTTGATCCGTTCCTCCGCATCCGCATGCGGGCAGAACTCAAGCGCCTGCAGCGAGAACTCGGCATCAGTTTTATTCACGTGACCCACGGCCAGGACGAGGCACTGGCCCTCGCAGACGAAATCATCGTGATGAACAACGCAAAGATCGAACAGGCCGGTGCTGCGCGGGATGTCTACAATACGCCGAAGACAGCCTTCGTGGCGCGGTTTATGGGCGGGCACAATGTATTGCACCTGCCGCAAGGACTAATCGCACTCCGTTCTGATGAAATGCGCATCACGAACGAAGGGGCAGGAAAGATTGATGGCCGTGTTGTCGGCGTCGAATATCAAGGCACCCATGTCGCGTTAACCGCAAAAGTCGCGGGCGATCAGGAAGTTACCGGCCTGATGCCAGATTCAGAATTTCTAGAGACGCCCAAGGACCTTGGCGAGGTCGTTGGGATTAATTGGGAGGACCGGGCAGCACATCCGGTTTCCGCCTGAGCATCGCTGATCAACAGAGAGGATCAATCAATGACGACTATTCCTAAGGTTCGCTACAGCCGCCGGACGCTGCTAAAATCCGGTGCCGCCGCCCTGGCGGCAACAGCGCTTCCCGCCCCAATGGTAATGGGTCAGGAAAGCAAAAACATCACTCTGCGCCAGTTCGGCACAGGCGTGTCCAACCTCAATGAGGTGGCCACCAAGGTGAAAGAAGACCTCGGCATCACGCTGGAAATGACAGCACTTGATACAGACAGCGTTACCCAGCGCGCTGCAACACAGCCAGACAGCTTTGACATCGCCGACATCGAATACTTCGTCGCCAAGAAGGTCTGGCCATCAGGCAACCTACAGGCGATGGATGCCAGCAAAATCGCCAACTATGACAAGATCGTCGGCATTTTCCGCAACGGTAAGCTGACCCCTGAGAGCACAATCGCACAAGGTACAGCGCCCCACACCGTCGGGTTCGTCGAAGGCCCTGGCGGCACCTCCTTCGTAGACAACGAAAGTGGTTGGATGACCCTCATCCCAACCATCTACAATGCTGATACCTTAGGCATTCGCCCAGACCTGATCGGTCGCCCGATTGAATCCTGGACAGAGCTGCTGAACCCCGAATTTGCCGGCAAAGCCTCGATCCTCGACATCTCCTCCATCGGGATCATGGACATGGCCATGGTCTGTGAAGCAATGGGCGAGATCGCCTATGGCGATAAGGGCAATATGACCCGCGAAGAGATCGACAAAACCATTGCGATCTTTACTGAGGCAAAGAAGAACGGTCAGTTCCGCGCCTTCTGGAAGTCCTTCTCAGAGTCGGTTGAACTGATGGCCTCTGGCGAAGTTGTCATTCAGTCCATGTGGTCGCCTGCAATCACTGCTGTTCGCAGCCAAGGCATTCCATGTGTCTATCAACCGCTCAAAGAAGGTTATCGCAGCTGGGGTGGCGGCATTGGTCTTTCGGCCTCGCTGTCCGGCATGGAACTGGATGCGGCCTACGAATACATCAACTGGTACTTGTCCGGCTGGGTCGGCGGCTTCCTGATGCGTCAGGGCTATTACTCTGCTGTTCCAGAGACCTCCAAAGAGTTCATGTCCGAAAACGAGTGGGGCTACTGGTTCGAAGGCAAAGAAAGCACCGGCGACATCACTTCGCCATTCGGTGACAAGCTGGCTGGTTCCGGTGAAGTCCGTGATGGTGGCTCTTTCTATGACCGTATGGGCGCTGTCGCCTGCTGGAACTCCGTCATGGACGAGAACCAGTACATGGTTCGCAAGTGGAACGAGTTTATCGCTGCTTGATGTTCTTGCGCAGGGGCTCAGGCCCCTGCGCATCTCCTGAGTTCGGAAGTCCAATGACAAAACAAATGACGGCATGGATCCAGGCGGCCCCAATGGCGCTGATCTTGTTGGCCTTTTTGGTCGGACCCATCATAATGATCGTCATTGTGAGCTTTTGGGGGGCCACCGAGTACTCGATCTATCCCGCCTTCCAATTCGACAACTACGAATTTCTGTTTGGCTCTTCCGTCACCTACACCGTCTTCTTCAATACCTTTAAATACGCGGCGATCACTTGGGCGCTGACCCTGACGATCGGCTTTACGGTTGCGTATTTTCTTGCGTTCGAAGTGCGTACGCTGAAATGGCAGATCGCGCTCTTCCTGATTTGCACCATTCCGTTCTGGACCTCGAACATCATCCGCATGATTTCATGGATCCCCTTTTTGGGGCGCAACGGTCTGGCCAACACCACTTTGATATCCTGGGGTGTGATCGACGAACCGCTCGAATGGCTACTCTTTTCCGACTTCAGCGTCATCCTCGCCTTTGTCCACCTCTACACGTTGTTCATGGTGGTCCCGATCTTCAACTCTATGATGCGGATTGACCGCTCTCTGATCGAGGCTGCGCGCGACGGAGGGGCGTCAGGTTGGCAAACCCTGCGCCATGTGATCATCCCGCTCTGCAAGCCAGGGATCATGATCGGCACGATTTTCGTCACAACCCTGGTGATGGGCGATTTTATCACCGTGCGGTTCATGTCTGGCAGCCAACGCGCAAATGTGGGGCGTCTGATTTCAAACGATATTAGTCTGCTGCAGTATCCATCGGCATCAGCCACTGCTGTGATCTTGCTGGCCACCGTTCTCATTGTGATCGGGTTGCTTTTGCGGCTCGTCGACATTCGCAAGGAGCTTTGAGATGGAGCGTCGCAGCCGCAGTTTCTATATCCTCTCCGCCTTCTTTGCGCTCTTTGTCCTGTTCCTCTACGGACCGATCGTAACCATTGGCATTCTGAGCTTTCAGGGCCCGCAAGGCGGTCTGACATTTCCGATGGACGGCGTCTCGCTCTATTGGTTCCGCGACTTGTTCCAAGAACAAGCCGTGGGAGACATCTGGGGCAGTTTCCGCCGGTCTTTCACCTTGGGCCTCATTGTGATGGTCACAACAGTCGTTGTGTCTGTGCTGGGCGGTCTTGCCTTTCGCAAACGCTTTGGCGGTGCAACAGTGCTGTTTTATCTGGCCATCGCATCTTTGGTCATACCGTCGATCCTAATCTCACTAGGTGTTGGCCTGATCTACAATCAACTGGGTCTGCCGGTTCACTGGGCCAGTTCCGGGTTTGGCAGTCAACTGACCTGGACCCTCCCCTTCGGTCTTTTGATCATGTTCGCCGTTTTCAACCGCTTTGATAAAAGCTTTGAAGAGGCCGCGCGTGATCAAGGGGCCAGCGCGTGGCAGACCTTTGCATATGTCGTCCTTCCCATTATCGCACCGTCGCTTCTGGGTGTGGCGCTCTTTGGTTTCACGCTCAGCTATGATGAATTTGCACGAACATTGCTGACAGCCGGAAGCTACAACACGCTGCCCTTAGAAATCTTCGGCATGACGACAAACGTCACCTCGCCCGTCATCTTTGCGCTGGGAACACTAACGACCCTCTTTTCGTTCTTCATCATTGGGTTCTTCTTTCTGGCGCTTTGGTTGATTTCACGCCGTAAGGACACATCCTCTGACGCTGGCAAAGGAATGGTCTAACCTTATGCCTGTCATCATGATCAATCCCAACAGTACAGAGGCAATGACGGAAAGCGCGCTCGAAGCCGCGCGCCTGTCGGTGCCAGACCTTGAGTTTGAGGGATGGACATCAACGGCCGGACCCGTGGTCATTGAAGGCGCTAAAGACGGTGCCCTAGCGATCCCACCGCTTCTGGAGCTGGTGCGCAAAGCCTCGGAGAAAGACCCAACCGCGATAATAATCGCGTGTTTCGACGACACAGGTCTCGCCCAAGCGCAGGAGGTCGCCAAATGTCCGGTCATCGGGATCGGACAGGCAAGCTTCATCTTTGCGGCCCTGATGTCTGGCCAAACCGCAATCATCACAACAGTTGCAGAAGCTGTACCTGTAATATCCGCGAATATTCTGGATCAGGGACATGCAAAACACATCAGTCTTGTCGAGGCAGCGCATGTTCCGGTGCTGACGTTATCAAATGATCCCAGCCTAGCTCTGGAGAAGTTCGTACATGCAGCGAACCAGCTTCCTGACGACACGCGAAATATCATTCTGGGATGCTCTGGGGTCGTATCGATCAGAGACGACTTCGCAAAACGGGTTGCACCAAATGTGATTGACGGCGTAACCGCGGCTGCACGATTGTGCCGAGCCTTCGAGACGCTTTAACATCCGACAAACCTATGGACGTTTGTAATCAAGGTCGAAGTGGGACTTTGAGACACCTGCAATACCTTTGACATCATCTCTAGTTGGGAGACGTCCATGTCAAAGCATCAACCCGTTAGGCATATTTTTAAATAGCTACGGCGAGGCGATATCGCGCTTCCTCGCCATCCCCAATCCCCCTCTCGCGGCCAGTGTTGGTCCAGTTTCAGGCCGGAGTGATAGGACGATCTCGAGCAGACGTTGTGAATCTCGGTCAACATCCTGACAAACCGCGCCGACCGCCTCTGCTTTATCCGCTTAGATATTCAAACGCGTTCGCCCTCAGCAGGCAGGTCGGCTTGCAACCGGTGCGCGTTTAGTCAGCCCAAGCTGCGCACGCACCTCTTCTGGGTCGATGACCTTTGCCCCCATATTTTCAATGATCGTCACTGACCGCTCAACAAGCTGGGCATTCGTGGCAAGAACCCCTTTTTCAAGAAACAGGTTATCTTCGAGCCCGACGCGAACGTTCCCGCCTGCGAGAATTGCAGCTGCAACATACGGCATCTGATCTCGCCCGAGGCTGAAGCCTGACCATGCCCAGTCAGACGGAACAGCGTTCACCATTGCCATAAAGGTATTCAGATCATTGGGCGCGCCCCACGGCACGCCCATACAAAGCTGGACGAGCGCCGGGGAAGTGAGAACCCCCTCCTCCACAAGTTGCTTGGCAAACCAAAGATGACCCGTATCAAACGCCTCAATCTCAGGCTTGACCCCAAGCTCTGTCATCATGGCCCCCATCGCGCGCAACATGCCGGGCGTATTGGTCATGACATAATCTGCTTCTGCGAAATTCATGGTCCCACAATCGAGCGTGCAGATTTCCGGTAGGCATTCCGCAATATGCGCCACTCGCGCCGTTGCACCGATCATGTCGGTTCCATCAGGGTTTGCAGGCAGGGGGGCCTCGGTTGAGCCGAACATCATGTCGCCGCCCATGCCCGCTGTCAGGTTGAGAACAACGTCAACCTCCGCATCCCGGATACGGTCTGTGACTTCCCGGTAGTATTCCAGCTTGCGGGACGGAACACCGGTTTCGGGATCGCGCACATGGCAATGGACAACGGCGGCGCCCGCTTTTGCCGCGTCGATTGCCGCGTCCGCGATCTCTTTCGGGCTACGTGGCACTTTGGGGCTTCGGTCCTGCGTGCTTCCGGATCCGGTGATGGCACAGGTGATGAAGACGTTTCTGTTCATCGACAAAGGCATGTTTATTTCCCCTTCCAAACGGGATCGCGTTTTTCTGCGAAGGCGCGCGCGCCCTCCATTTGATCTTCAGATCTGTAAAGTGTCTCGACCGTGGCGAACTGACTTTTCGTAATCCGGTTCATGGCATCCTGAAACTTCATATCTTCCGCCTCACGCACGATCTCTTTGATTGCCGCATATACAAGCGGAGGCCCCGAGGCGAGAAGAGCTGCGGTAGACCGCGCCTGATCCATCAACTCGCTTGCGGGATACAGATGATTGACCATCCCCCAGCGCGCGGCCTCTTCCGCTTCGATCCAGCGTCCCGTCAGAAGCATCTCCATCGCGATATGGTGTGGAATTCGTTTGGGCAGCTTCACACTCGCTGCATCAGCCACTGTACCGGACCGGATCTCAGGCAGTGCAAAAGTTGCGTGATCGGCCGCTAGAATAATGTCTGCAGAAAGCGCCAGTTCCAACCCACCGCCACAACAGATCCCATTTACGGCTGCGATCACGGGCTTATTCAGGCCACGCAGCTCTTGCAGCCCCCCAAATCCCCCTTTGCCATAATCTCCGTCAACCGCATCTCCGTCAGCGGCCGCTTTGAGATCCCATCCAGGGCAGAAGAATTTCTCACCTGCCCCTGTGATGATAGCCACACGAAGCTCAGGATCATCTCTGAACTCCGTGAAGACCTCACCCATGATCTGACTGGTTGCCAGATCGATGGCGTTTGCCTTGGGGCGATCAAGCGTCACCTCCAGCACATAGCCATCTCGTTTAGTCTTGATTGGCGTATCACTCATGTTGGTCTCCAAAACGGATGAGGGCATCTGCAGCAAGAGCGGATTGCCGCCCGCAGATCAACGGGTTGATTTCAATTTCTGCCGGTTGATAAACCGAAACATAGGCTGTGACGGCCATAATCGCGTCCAATATTGCATTAATGTTCGCAGCAGGACGCCCACGATAGCCTTCCAAAATCCGTGAAATTCTAAGTTGAGACAGCGTATCACCAATCTCTGAGCGTGTTGCGGGCAGCAGAACGCAGGCGCGATCTTCAATCAATTCCGTTAGCGTCCCACCTGCAGCAAGCGTAAGCACATACCCATGCGCGGGATCGGCAATTACCCCCACGAGAAGCTCTGCAATAGTATCGGTCACCATCTCTTCGACCAGATAGGTATCGGTCGGCATTGCATTCGCCGCGCGAAGCAAGTCTGTGGTTGATTGAAGTCCGACCACCACAGCGCCGACTTCGGTTTTATGAGCAATCCCCTCTCCTTTCAGCACGATCGGAAAGCCAATTTCATTTGCAGCAGTTTCAAGTGCAGCGCTGCAGTTGACATGAACCGATCTGGGCACTTCAACGCCTGCGTCGCGCAAGGCAGACTTTGCATCACGCTCGCTCAAAAGCCTTGAGGGTCCAGTTGGCCGGGGAATGATCAAAGGTTCCGGCACGCTCCTCGGTCGCGCGCCAAGCCACGCAGCCACCTCCATCGCCTCTATCGCCTCGTCCATACCGGCAAAAGGGACTATTCCAAGCTCAACCAGACGAGATGCGACTGCTTCTGGTATCGTCTCTTTCAGAGACGCAAGGATGGCTACCGGCTTGCCTGACGCTTTCTGGGTTTGCGCCACCGCATCGATCACATCTTCCCAGTCACTTGCATCACAACGATCACTGCGCGGAAAATCCAGCACAACGCAGCCCATCGCGAGATCACCGATCATCAACGCGGAAAATGCTTTGGTGAGCGCGTCTACATCACCCCAAATATAGGTGTGATAATCAAGCGGATTTGCCAGCGCGACCTTCGGACCGAGTGCATTTCTGAGGGCCGCCTTTTGATCGGGGTCAAGGGGGGGAACGCACAACGCCGATCCGTGCGCCGTATCCGCCATCAGGCTTGCCTCGCCCCCAGAGCATGACATCGATGCAATTCGGTTTGACGGCAAAGGCCCCACAACATGCAGCAGTTTCAGTGTCTCAAGCAAAGCCGGCAAGGAAGCAACCTTCCCAATTCCCAAACGCCGGAGCAAAGCGTCTGCACCTGCATCGCTTCCAGAGAAAGACGCTGTATGCGAAACGGCTGCGGATCTGGCTTGCTCCGACTTTCCAACCTTGAGCGCCACAATAGGCTTGCCCAACGCGCATGCCTTAGCAGCAAGAGCTTCAAACGCACGTAGATCGTCGAGCCCTTCGATGTGAAGGCCCAACGCGGTAACGCGATCATCGTCCAGAAGCGCTTGTGAAATAGCGGAAATTCCGGTTTGCGCCTGATTGCCGGCGGTCACCATATAGGCGATGGGCAACCCCCTGTCCTGCATCGTCAGATTGATCGCGATATTGGAAGATTGCGTAACAATCGCAACGCCACGATCCACAGAGACACCGCCATGCTGGTCCGGCCAAAGCGCTGCACCGTCAAGATAATTCAGAAACCCATAACAATTCGGCCCAAGGATCGTCATATCGCCCGCTGCGGTCAAAAGTTCACGTTGCTTTGCAGCGCCATCTTCAGTTTCCGCCTGCGCTTCCAGAAACCCGGACGCGAAACAAACAGCCCCCCCAGCCCCTTGCGCCGACAATGCACGTACGACCTCAATGGTGCTGTTTCGGTTGATCCCTATAAAGCTCGCATCCGGTGCCTCTGGAAGATCCGCAAGCGCCTTGAAGGCTTTCAGTCCACCAACGACCTCTCGGGACGGATGAACAGGCCAGATCTCTCCTGCAAATCCGATCTTCCCGCATTGTTCAATGACGTTGGAACACCATGCCCCGCCGCCGATCACGGCAATACTTTTGGGACGCAGAAGACGCTCTATCCCGGACATCATGCCCCCAATGGGCGCAAGAGATCTCGGCTAATGATATGCCGCTGGATTTCCGACGTTCCATCCCAGATGCGTTCCACCCGCGCATCCCGCCAGAACCTCTCGATCGGAAAATCATCCATAAGGCCCATACCGCCGAAAATCTGTAAGGTCGTATCCGTGACCTTCGCGAGCATTTCGGAAGCGTAAACTTTTGCGCTAGCGATCTCGCGGTTTGCGGGCAGTCCCGCATCGAGGCGCCAGGCCGCCGCGAGTGTCAGCCAATCCGCCGCATCAATCTCGGTGATCATATCCGCGATCTGAAAGCTGACACCCTGGAATTTTCCAATGGCTTGCCCGAATTGCTTGCGCTCGGCCGCATAGTTCAGCGCATAGTCAAAACACCTTCGCGCACGACCAACGCAAAACGCGGCAACGGTAAGACGGGTGGCATAAAGCCATTCATTCATGACGGCGAAGCCACCATCAACTTCGCCAAGCACCTGCGCATCTGGCAGGCGGCAATTGTCAAAATAAAGAACATAGTTCTTGTATCCCTTGTGGCTGACCGAGTTGTAGCCTTCGCGCACCTCGAAACCTGGTGTGCCTCGATCTACAAGGAATGTTGTGATGCGTTTCTTTGGACCTTTCGGGGTCTCATCGACGCCAGTGGCAATAAAGACGATGAAGAAATCCGCGTGCTCCGCCCCTGAGATGAAATGCTTGGATCCATTGACGACCCAATCCCCACCCTCTCTTACCGCAGCACATTTCATTCCACGCACATCTGAGCCTGCATCAGGTTCAGTCATTGCCAAGGCATCCATGCGTTCGCCCCGAACGGCAGGAAGCAGGTAACGTTCTCGTTGTGCCTCATTACAAGCCATCAGGATGTTTTGTGGGCGTCCGAAAAAATGCGTAAGCGCCATAGAGCCGCGCCCCAGTTCACGTTCAACCAGCGTGAAGTCCAGATGGCTTAACCCAGCACCCCCGACCTCTTCGGGAAAGTTACAGGCGTAAAACCCCAGGTCGATGCATTTTTGTTTGATTTCCTGACCCAGTTCTTCTGGAACGTGCCCTGTGCGCTCAACTTCGGCTTCGTGCGGATAAATCTCGTTTTCAACGAAACTGCGAACAGTCGAGACGATCATGTCTTGTTCGTCGCTCAATCCAAACTGCATGGCATCTCTCCAGCATAAAGTTACCCACCGATACCCAACTTGACCAATGCAATCATACAGTTTTAGACATAAATCATGCGAAATTGGAAAACTGGAGCGGAAGACATTCAAAACGTAGCAGTTTTGATTTTTCCGAGATTTTCAAACCACTGTCTTGCAAATGTGATCGAGCCCCTGCGCGCCGCGAATGAGGCGCTTGGCCGCGCGGCATATACATGGGAACTGGTATCCCTTGATGGGGAAATGGTTGAAAGCTCAAGCGGCATGCCTGTGCTGCCCAAGTGCAAACTGTCGGACCATCTAGGAGGTGAGTTTCTGTTTGTCGCATCCAGTTATGACGTTCAGAAATTTGCAAATTCACAGACAGCGCGGGCCCTTCGAAGTGCAGAGAACAAGTTCTCGGTCGTTGCAGGTTTGGACACTGGCGCCTGGCTCATGGCGCATGCTGGATTGCTGGAAGGTGCAGAAGCCACAATTCATTGGGACGAACTGACGGCATTTTCTGAAAGCTTTGCGAATGTGGATGTTGTCGCAGAACGTTTCGTTCATCAAGGTAATCGCATCACCTGCGGTGGCGCCATGACGGCCTTTGATCTCATTCTCGACCTGATCGGACGACAACATGGGGAGGTAATAAAGCTTGAAGTTGCGGATCTGTTTGTACCGCAAGATACCCGATCCCGTAGCCACTATTTGCGTCATCAGCATGCCTCATCAGAAGTCAATAAATGTCTGAAACTAATGTCAGAAAACGTAGAATCCCCACTTACAATCGCGGAACTCGCTGAAATGGCTGACACAAATCAGAAAACGCTGAACCGGCTTTTTGTGACTGAATTGGGGGCGCCGCCCAAGTCGGTCTACAGACGCATACGACTTTCAACGGCACGACGTCTGGCGAAACAGTCAAACTACACGATTACCGAAATCACCTTACGATCTGGGTACATTAACGCCGCTGCGATGACACGGGCTTTTGTTGAAGAGTTCGGCCAGACGCCCAGCGCTTTGCGTAAGGATGCGAAGCTTACAACATATCCCTAATACGTCTGATTGAGAGCCTCTGCCGCAGGAATTTCGCGTTCGCGACGCGCAATGTAGTCGAGCAAAGCTTCATTAGTTCCGGGGTCCAAACTGGGTTGCTCATAATCCTTCAGAAGCGCCCTGGCGTGGTTCAGCGCTCGCTCAGTGATTTCAAGTCCCCCTTCGGCTTGCCATTGTTCAATTGAATTGTTGTCAAAGAGCTCTGGCATAAAAAACGCGCGTTGGAAGTTTTCCAGGGTATGCGGATGCCCCAGATAGTGGCCTCCCGGCCCGATATCCCCGACGGCCTTCAAAGCTTCGTCGAAATCATCCCATCGAACACCTTCAGCCATACGATAACCCATCGCGCACATTTCCGCATCGACAACAAATTTCGCGATGGAACAGTGCATACCGGCCTCATTCCAGCCAGCACTATGCCAGAGGTAATTTGCACCTGCCATCAAGACCGCATTCAGCGTCATGGCGCTTTCGTATCCGGCTTGCGCATCAAACGTTTTGGCGCCTCCAAGCGTATTCGAACTGCGCCACGGGACATCGTAATAGCGCGCCATCTGACCGATCATGAAGTTCATAAGGCTGATTTCAGGGGTTCCTGCCATCGGCGCACCAGACTTCATGGAAACCGTAGACAAGTAATGCCCATAGATTGCTGGTGCGCCTTTGCGGATTACTTGGGTATAGGCCAGCGCAGACAGGGCTTCAGCATTGAGCTGCGCTACGCTTGGCGCAACACTTGCAGGTGTATTTGCGCCCCCCAACACAAACGGAGAACATAACACGGGTTGGTTTCGACGGCTGAACGCACGCATGGCCCCCAACATGGTTTCGTCCCAGACCAAGGGCGAGTTACCGTTGCAGTTGCCTGTAACGACCGGATGGGTTTCTAAGAATTCTTCGCCAAACAACAACGCGCACATCTCGATCACGTCTTCAGCGTTCTTGGGGCTTGTTGTCATCCCCATGAACGTTTTGTCCGAGTACTTCATGGAAGAGTACGTGATCCGCAGATGCCGGTGACTGATCGGGTGATCCATCGGCTCAACGATATGATGCGCGCTGGAATGCAGCACCGGGGACATATGACTGAGCTTGTGAAATATCGCCAAGTCTTCGAGCGTTGGTCCCCTTCGAACATCGCCCAGATCACGCAAATACGGCGCACCTGTCATTGGGACAAAAATGGAATGCTCGTTTCCAAACGGGAGCGACTTTTGAGGATCGCGTGCGTGATACGTAAAGCCAGACGGGATAGTCGCTATCAGTTCTCGGACAAGATCACGATCGAGATGAACAGTTTCACCTCGCACCTCGGCACCTGCATTTCGCCAGTCCTCTAGAGCGATTGGGTCACGAAACACCACGCCCACATTTTCAAGAATATCCATTGAGGCTGCATCGATGCGCTGGACCTGCTCGGCGTCCATTACTTCAGTGTGCGGGAGACGGCGTTTCAGCGCCGGAAGCATTGAGAAATCACGCGCCTCACGTGTTGCCTTGCGCGCCCCACGACCACGGCGAACTTTACCGACCGCCTCTACTGCCATGGATCCCTTCCCCTGTTTCAATGCTCTTTTCATACAATGCTTGGGTCAAAGAACGCGTTTGAAAGCGAAATCTAACTCGAAGATTCCGACCCTATTCAACTTGCGTGGCACTTTACTCTCCAACGCCCTTCTAAAAGGCGCTAACATTCGAGAAAAACGCGTGAACAGCAGTATCGCATTGCCCTTAATCCTCTGAGCGGAGCCATCCGAGATCAAACCATCAGTAAAACCCACCCGTATTGGCGTAGTCCTGCCACAAAACTTTCGTGAAGAGACTGCGATTTGCCGTCTGCTCGAAATGCTCATCGAGGACAGCAGGTTTGATCTTGTTTCCGCAACTTTCGGCGAACACGAGGCGTTTGCAGGATTTGGGCTGGTGCATAGATACTCAAAACTTGAGGCGAAAATATTTGTACCAAGGGCAAAGGTGTCTACGCAGGCGTTCGATAATTTTATCTCTACTATTCATACCGTTACCCCAGTTACGCCTGATGTATTGGTCGATCTTACGACAGGCTCCAACAGCCATGTCAGTGACCAGAACGCGAAGCATGGTGTCTGGACGCTTTCCAGTTTTGATGCTCTGGCTGGTCTTGGCGAGGCGATGTTCGGACATCCTTGGACGATTGCAAGAATTGAGAAGAGAACGAAAGATCCCAGCAAAAGACACGTGATCGCCTCGGCGCGTTATGACACAAAATTCGCCGCTGCACGCAATCGTGCATTTCTTCGGGAAAAATCGATCTGGCTTCTCGAACGCGAACTTGCGCGTATCAGCGTGACCGGGCAGATCGCGCATCAAGACGAAGCGGAGGCTTCTGCAAATGAGCCGCAAGCCCACAACCTCCCTCGTTACCTGCTTAAACTGACCTACAAGCTCACAGAACGCGTCGTTGACGTGATAAAGAAAAAACTTGGAGGCACCCCGAAACCCTTCGGTTTATCTATCGCACAAGGCACCCCCCTTTCTTTCGATCCAGCAAAGGCGACAGAGATCGCAAACCCTAAAGGGCACTACCTTGCTGACCCGTTCTTCGCGCAAAGAGACAATGAGACTTACCTCTTCTTCGAAGACTATGACTACGCAACAGACTTGGGGAAGTTGTCGGTGGGTCGGCTCGATAACGGCGATCTGACAATTATTGGTGATACGCATGCCGCCCCGCCGCACCATTCGTACCCGTTTGTCGTCAACCATGATGGTCACACTTACATGGTCCCCGAAACGGCTTCAAAATCCGCTCTGGAAGTTTGGCGCAGTACGAACTGGCCTTTGGGATGGGAGCGCGTCGGTATCCAGCTGGAGGGTATCAGCTGCGCGGATACAAGCTTGGTGAAACGGGATGAAACGTGGTGGCTGTTCACCAATATCTGTCGGGATAGCTTCGGCGATTTTTGCAGCGAGCTACACGTTTTTCAGGTGAGCGGACCTGACCTGAAGACAATGGTGCCCCACGCTCTGAATCCTATCGTGCTGGGAAGCGATGTGGCGCGCAACGCAGGACGTTTCTTTGACATCAATGGTGATCTTTACAGACCCTCTCAAGACAACACGCATGGAACTTACGGATATGGACTGAACCTGATGAAAGTTGAGGACCTAACCCTGACTTCTTACAAAGAGACCAGGGTTCGACATATCAAAGGCCCAGACATACCCGGCGCGGTCGGATGTCATCATATTGATTGGCTGGACGACAACGTCATCTTCGACATCCGGAAAGCTTAACCCTAAGGCGTCGGCAGCACCAGAATACCTCGCTTTAGCATCAAAGCGACGAACGCAAACCAAACGACAGAGAGCACCGCAACCGTCAATGCCAAGCCGACGAGCGGTGCCATCGTCGCACGCGTTGGATCAAGCGCAACGATCGCACCGACACATAGCACCGTCAGCGCAAGCCCGGGCGTAAGCGTATCGAGAAATTCAGTGAAATGCAGCTTCGTGGCACGCAACATCAAAAACGTGGAAAGCGTAGCGATGATCACTCCGTTTGCGAAAACGGACCAAACGGCTGCTTCCAGTGATGAACTGCCAACGCTCACCAAAAGCGATATCAACAAGGTGACGCTAAGAGCGGTCACATAAAACTGGAGACGAGGCTTGCCCAAGCAAGCCATGGTGGGTTCCAGCAAGAAGCAGAACGCATTTGTGAGGCGTGCAAGCGCCAATATGGATACGATTGCCGCAACCTCACCCCAGGAAGGATCAAAAAGCGCGTCGACCAGAGGTTTCGACAAAAGACTGATCGATGCCATTACAGGTACAATCAGCGTAAAGCCCAAGGCCATATTCTGCTTCCACACCTGACCGATTTCGTCAGACGCCTTGTTTGACTCCAAACGCGCAAATCGGGCCCAACTAATGGTCCCGAGTGGCTGAAGCACCACGTCGGCAGCCGTATTCGCGACACGTGCGCCTGCCCTGTAAATGCCAACCGCAGTTGGATTGAGGAACGCAGCAAGAATAAAATCTGCAGCGTAGTATGAACTCATCCCCAACGATGAGGACCCCCAAAGCGGCCAGGCGTCGTGCAACGACGTCTTTGCGACACTCAAATCAAAATGAAAATGCGGACGCCGTCGAACAAACCAAGTTGACAGAGCCGCCATCGATAAGGTGGTGGCAAAACGAGCGACAATCAAAGCCTCGACCCCATAACCGTTTTGAAACATTAAAACTGCTGCGACCAACCCAATGAACTCTGTCGTCAGAATTGTTAAACTGGTTGTGCGGATGCGCCCCTGCCGCACCAGTTGCGCCTCGTTCCAGGCTCCATAAGACGCGATCAAAGGGATTGGCGCCAACCCAAAGAGACAAAACGAGGTCAGATGGGACTCAAACCCACTAGCGATGACCCCAACTGAAACCATCGTGGCGCCACCAATCAAACCCGTTACGACTTGAATCCAGAAGATCGTATCCGCAACTTGCGCGCGATCCTTTGCCCGCAAGAACACATGGTAGACACCTGTGTAAACAAGTGTCGTGAAAACAACCGAGAATGCCCAGGCAATTGCATAACTGCCGAAATCAGAGAGCGAAAGCGCTCGTGACGCCACCATGATTAACACAAAACTGTTAACCTGTGCTCCTACCCGCGCAGCGACACTGACCGCGTATGGCGACAGCAAATTGGTGCGTACTCCCATTATTTTGGCTTAGGCTTCGCGCGCCGCACGCGCAACTGCAGCGCGAGATCGGGCAAGCCATCTTGCCTGACGCTGATCATGCGACGCGCGCGTGACCGTCGTAGGACAAATGCCATGGGCCGCCAGCATTTCTATGATGCCCGCTTGAAAGGTTGCTTCATCGAAGCGTTGTGCATGGGCAATGAGTTTGGAGGGATCAACTTCATACCGCTTCTCTCGCTCGAACGCCGATACCGCATCGACGAGGCACTCAACGGTTTGGTGTTTAAAGTGGCGCCCTGTTTTTCCGTCAACAACCGTATCCAGCACACCGCCTTTGCCATACGCAATCACGGGGCGACCTGCCGCCATGACTTCGACTGGCAAAATCCCGAAATCCTCTTCACCAGGAAATATCAATGCGCGGCACGCCGCAAAATAGCGCTTCAGTTTTTCGTCTGACACGCGCCCGAGGAAGCGCACATTGCGTCCGGCGATCTTGCCAAGCTCGCTGGCGGCCTTATCCGGACCCCCGATCACAACAAGGGGAAGCCCAAGCTGCGTGAAGGCTTTGACAGCCAGATCCGGGCGTTTGTAGTGTGTCAGTTCGCCTGCATACAGATAGAACGACCCCAGTTCAGTCGTCGGATCAGGAGCAAAAGCATCCACATCAACTGGCGGATGGATGACGCGGGCATCCCGTCGCCAGTACTTCTCGATCCTGTTTTGCACAAAACGGGAATTGGCCGCGAACCCGTCAACACGTGCAGCACTCACAACATCCCAGGTTCGCAAGTCCGATGTCAGCTTCGACATCATATGGCGTGTCACCCTGTCTGCATTTGAGCGGTAAATTCCATAGTGATCCCAAATGTAGCGCATTGGAGAGTGTACGTAACTGAGATGAAGCGCCTCTGGAGGCGTAATCACGCCCTTGGCTGGTCCGGATTCAGACGAAATAACAAGGTCATATCCTGACAGATCCAACTCCTCTAAAGCGCGCGGCATCTTGGAGACGTACTTTGTGTACATCTTCGTCGCCATCGGCAGCCTAGCAATTGAACTGGTGGTGACCTTGTGACGCCGGATTAGCGGGCTGATCCGCTGCCGATCATACACATGCGTGAAAATGTCGGCATCGGGAAACATGCGACAGAGAGCTTCGAGCACCTTCTCGCCGCCGCGCATTCCTACCAACCAATAATGGATGAACGCGACCTTCAGCGGCGCATTGCGGGCCACTAAAGGACTCGCAAGCGTACTAAGTTGAGACCTAGCATCACGCGCAAAGACTTCAGGGAGATTCTGGTCAGTCATAAGCGTAATACCCTTGCTGACTTTCTGGAGCTTTGTTCAGGATCACACCGTCAATGCCCATGGACATCTCGTAGAGCATGCTCAGTCCATCGCGAACTGCGGATCGTTCCGTCTTGTCGTGTTCAATGAGATACAAACGTGTATCGGCTGCACGCGCGATGATGATGGCGTCAGCAACGGCCAGCAATGCGGGACCATCTATGATTACGAAATCATAAATACTCTTCAACTCCTCCACCATTGGCTTCAGCCAAAGCGTAGAAAGTTCCTCGGCCACATCTGGGCGAGGCCCAGCACCACAAAGAACATCAAAGGGGAGCTCAGTCGGGGAATGTATCGCCTCGTCCAACGAGCAGGTGCCCTCGATGAAATCAGCAATATCGTAGTCCATTCTCCACCCAAAAGCGCGGTTCATCGTAGACCTGCGAAGGTCACAATCCACCACGATTACGGATCGACCGATCTTCGCTGCCATTTCAGCAAGCGCGACCGTTGTCATTGTTTTTCCCTCACCCGGCGCAGATGATAGGATCATCAGGCTCTCAGAAATCTGGGTCTCGTCACGCATCAGGATATTTGTACGTAACTGGCGCAGACTTTCGGCATAAACGGAATACGGGTTTTTCCGAAGGTATTTGATGGCACCCTTGAGCGAATTCCATTTTCCCAGAGGCAAGGCTGTGATCACCGGCAATCCAGTTTCTTTTTGGACCTCCCGCGTCGTTCGGAAAGTTGTGGCGGTCATCTCGCCGAGGAAAACAGAAATGGCCGCCAAGGCAAACGCCACAGACCCTGCGAGTAGAGCCATCATCTTGGGCTTAGGCGCGGACGGGGCGCCGGGTAGTGTCGCCTCTTCAATCAACTTTGCATCTGCTTCTTGCAGTCGCTGTTGCGTGCGTGTCTCCGTAAGACGCGCGAGCAAGGCCTCATAGGTCTGACGTGAAGCTGCTGCCTCTCGTTCCAGTTGGCGAAGGCCTATCTCACCGCGCGAAATCTGAAGCACCCGCTCTTCCATCTGCACGATGCTTTCCTGGAGGCTGAGTTCCCTGAACCGTGCAACTTCGGCTTCACTGCGACGCAGCTCGCGCACATTAAACACTTCGACTGCAATTTCACGATCAATGCGCTGCAGATCCGCAAGAATAGGAGCGCGACGTGGATGTTCAGGTCCCACAGTTTCAGCCCAAAAAGCATCCTGCTGACGCAATTCGAAGGCTTGATTGCGAAGGCTATCAATCGCAGCGCTGGATACAACAGCAAGCGCTTCTTCGACATTATTTTCTTCAAGGAGCCGGTCGAGAAGCTGCACTTGTGCTTCAGCCGTCAGCCGCTCTGCACTTGCGATAACCAACTGATTATTTAGCGTCGTGACCTGCTGTGCTGCGTTTTCCAATGCGCCGCCGTTTTCGAGCAGACTTTCGGTCCGCATCGTTGCAATACGCTCTTCTTTTGCGGCAACTTCCATTTCGAGGCTACGCAGGCGGTCTTCCAGCCAGATCGTTGCCTGTCCTATGGTTTCTTGGCGACCATCCACTTGTAGTGCAAGATAACGATTAACAACCGCGTTGGTCATATCCATGGCCAGCAGACGATCTTCAGCAGAGTATTCGACGACAATAACATAGCTGTCGCCCTCTCCGAACACCTTCAAATCTTTGCGAATAACTGCAATCAAGCCCTCTATGCGGGTTGCCGTGGGCACGTCAATTTTGCCTGCATTGGGATCAATTTCGATCAGACGACCGGGGCCAAGCGTGCGAACAACATCCCCGAGTAGAAGGTTGGATTGAAGGATTGCGATTTCGCCATTCATGATCTGCAATGATGGATCAAGATCAGCGACGACTTCCCCGTCTGTAATGATCTGTGCTTTGCGCGGATCGAGGATGAGTTTTGCCTGCGCTTTATAGGTAGGCGGCATCAACGAGACGAGTAGGAAAGCGGTGATTGCTGAAATGGTTGCGGCACCAAAAAGAAGCTTCCAACGCTTGCGAAATACACCCCCAAGCGCACGCAATTCTATTGCATCCGCATCACCAAGGTCTTGCGGTTGGTACACGCGACTGCTCAGTCGCAATGTATCGGGCTTCAGAACGCCGCTGTTCATAGTACACCTGCACTGGACGGTCGCTGTTCAGCGACCAACGAAATCAATTCTCGTCTTTTTAGTGCTTCGTCACGCACCGCACGGCGATACTTAAAACGACCCACCCAAGACCAAGCGCCCCCACTATGTGGCAAGAAAGAGGCCGAACATGGCGAGCTGTCAATTAAGCTCGGTCAATGAAGGATCATTATCGGTTGGTTTCGGAACAATTGATCTAGGGGCTCGCGTTTGTTTCTCTCAATCCCGACAAAATTTGGGCCGGTTCAGAACTGACCTTCTCGCTGTCACACCTAGATCGGCATGAGCACAGCCTTCAAGCGATTGTTTTAGTTAAAAGATTATTAAAGAGACGAATCCACCAAAAACGGTTCACACCTTTGGCTCTTTGCAGGGTGCCAACAACACAGTTCAAATATCTTCCTTGAACCGAACGACCCACTTAGCTTTGGCGCCAGTAAATTCAGAGAGCAGTCCTTCATGGAAATCGTCCAAAGCACCTATCTAGCTCTCGCGGCCATGGCGATCTTATTCCGCCTTGGTCCCTATAGCGGGTTATGGGCGTTCATGTTTGTCGCGCCCTTCGGAGCCGCAGCTGCGTTCAATCTGCCAGCGGTTGGCGGCGTGACCATTGGACAGTTGGAGTTTTTGATCTGCGCACTCGTCCTGACAGTTTTCTTGATGCCAGGGGGGCCAAACCGCTTCTTTGGAACTTTGCGGCCCGGCCAACCAGGTTTCTGGCTGATGCTGGTGATTATCTACGGATTGATCTCTAGTTTCTTTTTCCCCCGCGTTTTTGCGGGGCAAACCGAAATCTTCAGTCTCTCCAGAGCCGCGAATACAAAAGGGATCATCGCGATCCCCTTGCAACCCTCAAGTGGCAACATTTCTCAGCCCGCTCTGCTGACACTTGCGGCCTTATGTTTCGTCGCGCTGGCTGCGCTCTTCCGCAGCAGGCCGGATGAAGGCGCGGTATTGCGGGCGATGGTAACCGTTACGCTGGTCCACTTCGTACTGGGCTGGATCGACGTGGCAACCTCCACGTTTGGTGTTGAGTTCCTACTCGAACCCATTCGGACAGCGAATTACGACATCATGCTCAACAACTACATGGCCGGCATAAGACGAATGATTGGCGGTATGCCGGAAGCGTCCTCCTATGGGGCTTTCTCGTTGGGTCTTTTTGGCTTTTGGCTTCATTATTGGATCACGGGCCCACGCAGTATTGTTAACACCATTATGTTTCTCATCGCGACCAGTGCCGTGCTTCGGTCAACGTCCAGCGGCGCATACATCGCCGTCGTTCTTCTATTTGCAGTATACTCCATCGGCTGGGCCGTCCTTGCGGGTCGCGGTAAGGTGTCCAGACGTGCGGCCGGTCTAATCTTCAGTGGTGTCATCGGTGTATGGGTTTGTGCGGTTGGGATTATTGCTGGCTATCAACTGGTCGAACCCGTCACGGCCTTCTTCGATAACACATTGCTAAACAAACTCGACAGCGCTTCCGGCATTGAGCGTATGGGCTGGAACACACAGGCACTGCAGAATTTTTCAGACACATGGTTCCTAGGGGCCGGACTGGGAAGTGTTCGCGCGTCGAATTGGTTCGTGTCGTGCTTGGGTAGCATCGGCATCATTGGCACAGCCTTCTACCTTGCCTTCCTGGGGAGCTTGGCTTGTGCGCCAGCCGATTCAGGAAATCACGCACGCGATGCAATGGTTCAATCATTGAAGATAGGTGCGCTCGCATTGATCATTGCCGCGCTAATGACGGCGTCTACACCGAACCTTGGTACCTTCTTTTACGTCATTGCAGGGCTCTGCGCAGGACTTTCGCGAAGCACCGTTGCGAAATCGGTGAACCAATACAATTTCGCATCTCGGTCACGAGAGGTCTACCATGCTGCATAGGTCCCTCGGTATCTTCCTGTTACTTTGCGTGACCCTCACACAGGTTCATGCGTTTGAGTCACGCGGCCCAATTCTAGGGGCTGCGTCCAATTTCTCGCAAAGCTGGCAACCCCGCGCGCTATCCGGAGCCGAAAGCATTGGTCTGACCGAGTTTCGTGACGAGGTGCTTTGGCATAATGTTGAGCAAATCGACGGGAGATTGGCATTCTCGTCGATGCGCGAAAGTTATCCTTCCATGTTGCGGGCCCGAGGGGCGGGAATGGTCCTACTCGTCTACACAGGGCACCCAAATTGGGAATCTGGACATTTACCGCTTTCGCAGGAGGGTCAGGCGGCATTTGCTCGATATACCGCCCGGATCGTGGAACGTTTTCCGCACATCCACACTGTCGAAGTTGGCAATGAATTCAACTCGCATGTCTTTGCCTCGGTTGAACGCTGGCCCACAGACCTCAGCGCCCGCGCCCAAGCCCATGTCCGGCTTTTGGAAGCAACAGCAAATGCTGTTCAGAAGGTCAATCCAGACATTCGCATCATTGGCGGTGCGGCCCATTCGATCCCGTTGGCTTGGATTGAAGCCGTCATGGAGCATGGAGGTGGCAAGCATATGGATGCGTTTGTCATCCATACATACACAACCGAACCAGAGCACCTATACCGTCAGATCATGCTGATGCGTCAGGTTCCGGGGCTCGAAACCATGCCCATCGAAATCACTGAATTTGGAACCACTAACGCCGAAGACACACCGGGATATCTGCTGCGCAATTATTGTCAGATGGCTCTATCAGGTGTCACGCGCGCGGTCTGGTATCCTTTCAGCCCACGAGGCGACGGGTTGATCCCTCTGTTGGAAGCATCAGGAGAACCCACAGGGGTGGGACGCGCCTATCGTCTGATCCGTGATAATTTTGAAGGCAAGGAAGCCGTTTCGATCGCGCCAGATGCATTTACCTACGGATGCAAATTCGGAGAGAGCGTCGCAATTGTTTGGGGGGCACCGAGAGACATTGAGATCCTTTCTGAAACCGTGAAGGTGTTCGATCAGGAGGGCGCGCCCGCGAACGGGCAGCTCCAGCTCTCGAGAACCGCACCTCTCGTACTGGTGGACAGTACCTCTCAGGTCCCGATTGAAGAACAGTTCACATTAGCCCCTCAGTCAGTGCTTGCCGACAGTTACGATCAGTACTTCTATCAGGATCGCCCGGACACAGAAGTATTTGATCGGTTTGTTGAACACCGTGGCGAGCGGGTTGAATTCGAATTTCGTCCAGGCCAGCAAACCAACGGCGTTCCATGGACCCCGTATCTTGGTATTTCGCAAGACGGGTCCGTGCGCATGACCCCAGAATGGGCAATGCCGTCCTCTTGGGGCGCAGATGATCCCTTTGAAATTGTCTACCGGTACGTATCGCCAAACGCCCAAAGGTCTCGGGTAAGCGTCACGATCGCCCCTTCCGAAGAAAGCGCAGATGGGGTGCTTATCTCAGTCCGGCTTAACCAGAAGATAGAACACCAAGTCGCCGTGACATCGGAAAAGACACTGGTTTTCGAAAATATTGCATTGGGACAGGGCGACAAACTTGATGTCGTGTTGGGTCCAAACCGGAACTCCGAAGGCGATTTCAGCACCCTCAGAGTGACCATCGAGAGAGAGGACGACAACGTATGACCTTTCAATCTGTACTAGAACCAAGCGTCAAAGTTTCACATCGTCCCGATCGTATCGTTGTGATCAACGATCACAGCTCGACAAACGGCGGTACTGCTGCACTGTGTTTGTTATCTATTCGGCACTTTCGCGCTCGCGGTATCCCCGTAACCTTTGTATGCGGCGACGCCGGAGAAAACGCCGCACTTCGCGCTCTCGGAGTTGATATTCGGCCTCTTGGAAGTGCTGACCTTCTAATGCGTGCAAAGCTCAAAGCTGCAATCGAAGGCGTGCATAACACAGCCGCCAAAACCTTGCTGGATGAGGTCATTGCTGAAGTTGCGGGACCGGACACCATCTTTCATGTGCACGGTTGGGCCCAAATCTTGTCGCCATCGATATTCTCCGCACTGAAGAAGGTGGCACATCGCACTTTCATTCATGCCCATGACACGTTTTTGGCATGTCCGAACGGTATGTACATGGATTACCAGAAAAATGAGGTCTGTACCCGTAGGCCTTTGAGTGCAGGGTGCATCGCGACCAATTGCGACAAGCGTTCGTACATGCAGAAGCTTTGGCGCGTCGCACGTCACAATGCACTTGTCAGATCCTTGGACAAAAATGCGAATTGGGCCGGCATCATCACGATACACCCCGACGTTGTGACCAAGTTTACGCGCGCAGGTTTTCCAGCAGATCGTCTGATCACCGTTCGTAATCCCGCTCAGGCATTCAGCAACACACGCGTTCTCGCTGAACAGAACGATACCATAGTTTATGTTGGGCGATTGGAACGGGATAAAGGCGTTTTGGATCTCGCCAAAGCGTCAAGGACTGCAAATGTGAAGCTTCGAATGATCGGGGATGGCGCGCTCTTTGAAATGCTTGCACAGAATTATCCTGAAATCGAACTGACGGGATGGCAAAGCCCTAAGCAAATTGGCGGTCTGGTGCAGGATGCCCGTGCACTCGTCATGCCGTCGCACCACCCGGAGCCTGTCGCAATGGTTATCCCAGAAGCGGTACAGAGCGGTTTGCCGGTTCTTGTATCTGACACTGCTGTTTTAGCCCGTGAAATCGAACGTCGTGGGTTCGGACTTTCCTTCAATGTCTTCGATGCCGAACACCTGACGTCCAGATTGGAAAAAATCAAAAAAATGCCCGAACAGGACATGCGCAGTATGAGCGAGACCTGTGTAAACCACGGACACGATTTGTCGTTGACCCAAGAAGCGTGGTCGGACGCACTTCTCCAGAAATACTGTAGCGCGATAGAAGAGGTCCCTGCTGCAAGTTTAGGAGTGAGCGTTTGAAACACCATACTTTTGAAACAAACGGTGTCGCCGCAAATATCGCGGTCATTGTCGTGTCAAAAGGGCGTCCCGAGCGTCTGAAGCAACTGATCCCGTTCTTGAACGCGCAAACCCTGACACCGTCACAGTTAATTATTGTCGTAACCGAGAAATCGGATGCAGATTTTGACTTGGACGATCTGGTCGACAAGAACATCAACGCGCAACTCGCCTACGCCAAACCCGGAACGTCCCATCAGCGAAACATTGGAATATCACTGACTTTGCCTTCAACAGATTACGTTGTTTTCTTCGATGATGACTTCATACCTTCCAAGTTTGCACTTGAAGGCATCGCACGAGGTTTTGCCGAGTTTGCAGACGTCAACGGGATGTCTGGACATGTACTCGCAGACGGCATCACTGGAAAAGGTATCACACTGCAAGAAGCAGAAAGTCTGATCGCTTCTGCGGACAAAAAGCGATCCGCGGACGTTCCCCCAAATATCGTTGCGCATACGGCAGGGCTGTACGGATGCAATATGGCCATGCGCCATAGTGCAATTGACGGGTTGGAATTCGACGAACGGCTGCCGCTTTATGGCTGGTTGGAAGACATCGATTTTGCTGCGCGTATGTCTGGTGAGAAAATAGAAACCGATGCTTTCTGGGGCGTTCACCTCGGAGCAAGAGAGGGGCGCGAAGTTAATGGCGAAATCTTAGGCTACAGCCAGATCGTCAACAACTATTACATTTACAAGAAGGGTACGGGACGCGGTCTCCGTCTTTTTAGGTTGGGCCTGCGAAACTTCATCACGAACCATTTAAAGTCGCTCAGATCAGAGCCATGGATCGATAGAGTCGCCCGATCGCGCGGAAATCGGATTGGTCTTGCCCATGTTTTTCTGGGTCGTGCAAATCCAGAGAATATTCTTCGCTGGCGCGATCGCTGAAGACCACCTCACCATTCTGTGATCAATACTCTCAGAGCCGAATGATTGTCGTATCTTTCGGATACTATCTTGCAACTCCACGTTAACCATATGATATTATTTACTTTAAACAGTCTGTTTCCAAGAATAGTACTATCCTTTTGCGACATTTTAGTGTCCTTTTGCCCTAATTAGTGTCCTTTTGATGGCGCTTGAGTGCCGAAATTTTGCGCTTTGTGAACAGGGGTAATGACCATGCCTACCGACTTGTCAGCTGCCACGCCTACGATCTCCAAAACAGCTTTGGCACCAAGCGCGCCCGTTCGGGTTTCGTTTCCGACGGGCGTTCTAAAGAATGTTATTGACTTTGTAGGTGCACTGGCCGCGTTGATTTTGTTCGCTCCGATTTTTCTGGTCATCACCGTGGTTCTGAAGCTGACTCAAGAAGGTTCGATATTCTTCTCGCACACTCGGATCGGCAAAGACGGCAAAGAATTTGGGTGTTTGAAGTTCCGCACGATGGTTCCCGAAGCCGCAGAAATACTCGATGAGATCTTGATGTCTGATCCGATCGCACGCGAAGAATGGAACGCAAACTACAAACTGGACAATGACCCACGCGTCACACGTTTCGGAGCGTTCCTTCGCAAATCCAGTCTTGATGAGCTTCCGCAGATCTTCAACGTTTTGAAAAACGACATGTCCTTGGTCGGCCCTCGCCCGATCACAAAGTCTGAAGGCGAGCTATACTGTCGGCACTACTCGGTCTACAAATCGGTTCGGCCCGGCCTAACGGGGCTTTGGCAGATCTCCGGGCGTAGCGACACAAGCTATGAAGAGCGTGTCTTGCTGGACGTAAACTACGTTCACAACCTAGCCGCATGGCGGGATATCTATATCCTGGTAATGACGCTGTTCGTTGTTTTGGTCCGCAAAGGTGCGCAGTAACACCGCTCATCCGAGTTTCGCCCGTTTGGAAATCAGCGGCGCACCAAACGCAGACCAATATTCCCGGGAAAACTGGCCGGGGCTTTCGAAACCACACGCCAGAGCAGACTTGACGAATTCAGAACCATTCAGGGGCGTGTCAAAAAAATCTTCATGAGTCTAATTGCTTTTGCGAAATGCGCATTTCGCATCCCATTGCGGGTTTACAATGACACAACTTGTTCGGCGGTTGCCTCTAGGACACTGATACAATCCATCTAATCAGCTAAGGACGCTGCCAGGGCTTCACCACGATCTTGTTCAATCAAATGAAGCATCAAATCCGCGATTGCTGTGCCACGATACCGTCACATGCATCTGATCTGAAACGAAATCACTTTGAACCAAATTCACGTTCGGAAAGTGCTCCATAAAGCCGTTATGGTATTCCCAATGTATTACGGCCTTCATGTTATCAAGACGCCCTGCCTCTGCAGGGATCCAAGCGACCGAGCACAATCTTCAAACTTGGCTATCGTGCCTTTTGGTAATTCGCTAAAGCGGTCCCACTTTTTCGGATAGTTTTGCAGCTTTGCTAAGATGTATCGAGTTTAGGTTTCATACTGCTTTTTGCTCTTCGCGACAGCCCCAGTATGCCTCGTCCGGCGTTCGCCGATCAAGCGCGGAATGGGGCCGTTTGGTGTTGTAGAACGCCATCCGGTCTTTGACGACCTTGCGAGCTTGGAAGCCGTCATTGATCTCTTCTAGATAGATCGCTTCTTACTTCAGGCTGCGCCACAGCCGTTCGATTAAGATGTTATCGAGGTAGCGACCCCGACCGTCCATCGAGATGCGCACGCCGGCCACGGTCAGCGTCGTGATCCAAGTCGATCCCGTGAACTGCGACCCTTGATCTGCATTCATGATCTCCGGTGGGCCGTGTTTCGCGATGGCTTCGTTCAGGGCATCGATGCAGAAGCCAGCATGCATTGTGTTCGACGTCCGCGAGCTCAGCACCCAGGGCGTGGCCCAATCCATTATGGCTACTAGGTAGAGGAAGCCGTTCTTGACCGGCGCGAACGTGATATCAGCGCACCAGACCTGATTGGGGCGGTCGATCCGCATTTTTCTCAGCAAACACGGAAAGACCGGATGCTGGGACATGCGGCTGGCTGGTTCGGAGGCGTTTGCAGATTTCTTTGATCAAGCTGAAAAATAAACGGCGCAGTAAGTGCGCGCGCCCAAACGCAAAACGATAGCCTAGCGATGCACCTCAAAGGTCTCGGAGAGGCTTACGAAACTTTGGACGCACAAGCGATGACAGAGGTCACCGGATCGCACTATTACGCGTCTGGCCTCTACACCCCGGCACCGTGATGCTGCAACCCGAGGGCTATATTCGAGGGCTGGCACACGGACTAAGCAGGGCTGGCGTTGCAATTCATGAACGAAGCGCCGTGCGCAAAATCTCGAAAAATAGCGCGTCATGGACCCTTTCGTGCGCGAAGGGAAATCTGAAAGCGAAAAAGGTCATTCTAGCCACAAATGGACATCTTGAAAGCTTTGGCTTCGCGCGTGGCCGGCTGATGCATGTGTTTCTTTATGCAGTCATAACACCAGATCTGCCCCAAAACGTCCTGAGCGAGTTTCGGGGCCAATCCAGCTGGGGGATCACCCCTTCTGACCCGATGGGAACGACCGTGCGACGGACGATAGCGCTCAAGGGGGCAATCGCATAATTACCCGCACATGCGCGACCTTGTTGCTTGGAATGGTGCCAAGCCAGCACGCTGTGAAGCGGGCCGGGCGCATTATGCAAGGCAAGTTCGACGCGCGCTTTCCCGCCCTTTTAAGGACCTTGGCGCGAACGCACTTCTCAAGTTCGGGGAATGGCGAGCACGTTTCGAGTAAACGCGTCCCCTACCGTCCCATTGCGTACGCCTGCATCAAACGGGGCGTGGCTGCGGCAGCAACTGTACCATTTGGACGAGACTCTGCTGCCGTGAGACGACCAACGCTCCATGGTGCGGCCACCTCAACACGATGGCCACGATCCGAAAGCGCCTGGCGTGTCTCCACTGAAAAACTAGGCTCGACCACCAACTGCCCCGTTTCGCACCCGCGCGGATAGAAACTCGCCTGTAGGTGACCCGTGTGAAACAAAGGGGAATCAATACCTTCTTGCAGATTGCTTTCAAAATGGATCAGGCGAAGCAGATAGATCAGCTGCCATTGATCCTGTTGGTCACCTCCCGGAGTACCAAAGGCCAATCGCGCCCCATCTGGTCGCAAGGCCATACTTGGAGACAGCGTACTGCGTGGACGCCTTCCCGGCGCAAGTGCATTGGGCCCGCTTTCTTCAAGCCAGAACATCTGCGCGCGCGTGTTCAGCGGCACACCCAGCCCTGGAACAACGGGGTTTGATTTCAACCATCCACCGGACGGCGTGGCCGAAACCGCATTGCCCCATTGATCTACGACATCAATATGAACCGTATCCCCGCGCTGTTCAGTGAGGTGCGCCATGGTCGGCTCGCCAACGCCCACGCCCAGTTCTTCTGGTGTTTCCCGCCTGATCCGGCGCTGAAACGCATCGACCTGCGCTTCAAGTCCTACAAGCTGCCCGGGCAGATGGTCAAAACTTGCCTTATGACCGATCAACTTGCGTCTGTCCTGCCCATACGCATCTGAAAGCAGCACGTCCAATTGTATGTCGCTTTGGAGTGGATCGCCCAAGTAGGTTTCCCGATCGGCCATCGCAAGTTTCAACGTTTCCGTCACCAGATGGACGAATGTATCGCCGTTCGGATCCATCTCCGAAAAGGTCTCTCTGGAAAGCGTTTGCAAGGCCTGCAGCAACACAGGTCCTTGGGTCCAAGCTCCACATTTGAACACGTTCCAACCGTTATGCTCGACAGAGATTGGCTCTTCGTAATGCGCCCGCCAGGATGCCATATCCTGCCCCTGCAGAACGCCTTTCCGCCTCACTCCGGTTGCGTCCAGGGCCTCGGTCCTTTGCACAAACGCATCGATGGCCTCTGCCACAAACCCTTCGCGAAAGGCTGTGCGTGCGGCTTCAATCTGCGCCTCGCGACCCGACGCGGTTTCAGCTTCATCTACCAGACGCTGCCAGAAATCTACGAGTTGTGGGTTTGCAAACAGCTCACCCGGACTTGGCGCCTTGCCTCTGGGCAGCCATATCGGGGCAGAGCTTGTCCATTCCGTCTCAAAAACCTCTGCCATGCTTGCAATCGTGGCGCACACCCTTGGCAGAATTGGGTGACCAGAACGCGCATATCCGAGGGCCGGTGTTATGACCTCTCTGAATGACAACCGCCCATGATCACGCAGCATCAGCATGAAGGCGTCGAACTGTCCCGGAACCACTGCGGCGAGCAGGCCAGAGCCCGGTATCAAACTCAGACCCTCTGAGATGTAGTGATCTAGTGTTGCCTTAGCGGGCGCTGTTCCCTGCCCGCACACGACGGTTGGGCGCGCCTGATCACTGGGCCAGATCATCGCAGACATGTCCCCCAATGGCCCGTTGAGATGTGGCTCGACAACGTTAAGCACGAAACCCGCTGCAACCGCGGCATCTGCGGCCGTACCGCCTTTTTCAAGCATCGATAGCCCAGCTGCAGAGGCGAGCCAGTGTGTCGTGCTGACCATTCCAAATGTGCCGGTCAATTCAGGTCGTGTTGTGAACTGCATACGAGTTTTAAACAGCAATACGGGCAGCTTGTCTGCCATAACATCGATACCCTTGAGCCTTGGTCAAAGGTGATCGGCTTTGCAAGTCCATCAGCGCAATCTCAACAAGGTGCACCCCACGTCCTCTGAGAGCATGATCCAAAGCCGCACTGTCGCGGAGTTCTAGGCCTCGTCTCCATAAAAGCCTGTCGCAATGACAAACTTTTCGGAACTGTCAGATCGCGACGCGGGTGGTTTCATATGCGAAACCTTCGCAAATCTCTTCTTCAGGATCGTTTGAAGGCTGCCCTCAGCCCCCCCCGCCAGAACTTTGGCAACAAATGTTCCGCCAGGCTCCAATACGTCGAATGCCAGATAGGCTGCAGCCTCACACAAGGCCACGATACGCAAGTGATCGGTCTGCTTGTGTCCCGAAGACGAGGCTGCCATGTCGCTCATGACGACATCGGCTTTGCCACCCAACCAAGCCTTTACCTTATCGTCGGCGCCCTCTTCCATGAAATCCAACACATGCAGTTCTGCGCCGGGGATCGGGTCCATCTCCTGCAGGTCCACACCGATAATGCGTCCAACAGCTTTGCCCTTCTTCTCCCCCAAGGCATTGATCCGTCCCACGGCAACCTGACACCAACCACCCGGTGCAGCACCAAGATCCACAACACGCGCGCCAGGAACCAAGAAGCGGTACTTGTCATCAATCTCCAGTATTTTGTAGGCCGCCCTGCCCCGCATGCCCTCTGCCTTGGCGCGCTGAACATATGGATCGTTCAGCTGGCGCTCCAACCAAAGTGTCGATGAGAGCTTTCTACCGCGTGCGGTTTTCACTTTCACACGCAGATCGCGCATGCCACGACCGCTGTTTTTTCCCGGAGTTCTTGCCATGTGCCTAGCCTAGATTGCCACGTGCTGCAGAAACACGTGATTGCGCCTTGAGGCAAGGGGCGACATGTCAGAAAGGGCCGTCTTCAAGCACGCCATCCGCGCTCATTTGGGCGTAAAGCAAGCCCTCGCGAAGCCCACGATCAGCAACACTCAGACGGTCGGTCGGCCAAACGCGAAGCAACGCTTGCAATATAGCCGCCCCTGACATGATCAACGAATGCCGGTCACGTCCAATTCTCGGGTCGTCGCGGCGTCCTGTCGGACCCAAGGCAAGATAGGTCTGGATCACACGGTCAATCTGATCTGATGTCATACGCAGACCATCCACCTTATTGCGGTCATACCGCTTCAAACCAAGATGCGAAGCCGCAACCGTCGTAACTGTTCCGCTGGTGCCAATGATCTGGAACCCTTCGCGCACCTGATTGGGTTCGTTATAAGGGCTGAATTCCGCAAGATTTTCTTCGAAAAACCAACTCATAAGCGCAAATCGCGCCGGGTCGTCCTGCACATCGTCGAACTGGTCTTTAAGCGTTGCCACACCTAAAGGTACGCTGATCCAATCCACCACCTTTGCAGCCGGAATATCTGACACACCCGCCTCGAAACCCGAATGAAGGCGCATTATAGCTCGTGGTCGGTCAATGCGGGGCACACGGCTCAAGTCGATCCAGACAAGCTCCGTCGAGCCACCCCCGATATCCACAACCAACAACTGCTCAGTTTTCGTTGACACCAGCGGCGCGCAGCTGACAACGGCAAGCCGCGCTTCTTCTTCAGGTTCGATAATCTCAAGTGCGAGCTTTGTGTCGCGCTCAACCAATCCAATAAACTCTTCTGCGTTTGTTGCGCGACGGCAGGCCTCCGTTGCAACCAGACGCATGCGTTTCACGCCATGCCGCGCGAGTTTCTTTTGGCAGATCTTCAGCGCACCGACCGTTCTTGCCATTGAAGATCGTGACAAATTTCCTGTCGCTTCGAGACCCTGCCCAAGTTGGACCGATTTCGAAAAGCTATCTACGACATGGAACTGACTGCCTTTCGGTTGCGCGATCAGCATTCTGCAGGAGTTTGTCCCCAAATCCAGCGCTGCATAGAGGTCGGCAGGATCGGGACGCGCAGGACGTGCGTCTGAGACCGGCTTCAGGTGGTTTCTAACTTTGGGGGCACGCGGCTGCGACATGTCGCGGACCCTCCTTTCGGGCTTTCAGGACATGTTCGATGCTAAGACCCCAATCCCGTGCTGGCAAGCTTGCTGGCTATCCTCAGGGTCACTCATGTTTTTGATGAAAAGATTTCGTGAGCGGGGCCCTACCTTTTTGAAGGAGACCCAATTACCTCATAGGCGTCGCTCACGAGTGGCATCATGTCGAGATTAAGCACTAGCGCCAAAGGCCATTTGTGCAATTTGCGTTCATTCGCTGTCGTGGAAACAAAGGGAATCGATCCATGCCACTTGTCACAATCGTATATTGGCGCGACATCCCTGCGCAGATCATCGTGGGCAAAGGCAGGCGCGGTGCAAAACATCAGCTGAGCGAACGCTTCGAACAAGCCATCGACCGTGCCGCCATGAAAGTTGGCGCAAAAGATGCGGACGCCTATCTTGCAGAATGGCGAAAAGCGGCACCCGTTGAAGTCGCAGGCGAACCAGAAGAAGTCGTGCGCGCTGAAGCGGCAAGGATTGAAGCTGAATACGACACAGAAAGATTGAAAACCCTGATCGCCAACAACGGCCACGCGTAAATGCGCGCCCCGCGCATCACACATTTCTGGGAGACTGCCATGGCCCTTTTGCCTTTCCGCACAAAAGCCGCCGCACAAAGCGAAGGCCTTGACCTGAGCGCTGTCCTTGCCGGCGCCTCGATAGAAGTGATGCCCAGGACAGCCGAAAAGGTCGAAGATTTCCGGGCGATCCTTCCGACAGGCACGCGTGTCTATATCGCCCATATCGACGGCACACCGATTGACGACATGGTGGCAACCGCGAAGCGGATCAGCGGTGAAGGCTTCGACGTCATGCCGCATTTCCCCGCGCGCATTATCAAAGATGAAGCCACGCTCGCAGATTGGATCGCGCGCTATCAAGGTGAGGCCGACGTGAAGCAAGGCCTTATTCTTGCTGGCGGCGTAGACGCCCCAAAAGGCGACTTCCACAGTTCCATGCAACTTTTGGAAACAGGTTTGTTCGACAAAGCCGGTTTCGAATGTCTCCATGTTGCCGGACACCCGGAAGGCAACAAGGACATTGACCCCAATGGCGGCGATGCGGTCGTGATGGATGCTTTGCAATGGAAGCAGGATTTCTCAAACCGCACAGATGCGAAGATGGCGTTGGCAACCCAGTTTGCGTTTGAAGCCGACCCGATTATCGCCTGGGCAGAGCGCCTGCAAACCGAAGGATTTACCCTTCCAATCCATCTGGGGATTGCAGGCCCCGCCAAATTGCAGACCATGATCAAATTCGCGATCGCCTGCGGTGTCGGACCCTCACTTCGTGTGTTGCAACGCCGCGCCAAGGACGTCACCAAACTGGTGCTGCCTTTCGAGCCAACGGACCTTGTGTCTGATCTTGCGACCTACAAGGCGGCAAACCCCAACAGCCTGATCGAACAGATGCACATTTTCCCGCTGGGGGGCATCAAGACCTCGGCCACCTGGCTCAACACTCACAACGGCAGCAAAATCGCGTCCGTAGCTTCCGCTTGAACCTTATCTGAAAGCACCCTGAATGACCCGCACCATCGTTGAATCCAAAACCAAGACCGTTGTCATTGGTTTTGACGAGCCCTTCTGTGTGATCGGCGAACGCATCAACCCAACAGGTCGCAAGATCCTGAATGAGGAACTGGAGCGCGGTGATTTCAGCCGTGTCGAAGCTGATGCAGTTGCACAGGTCGCTGCAGGCGCAGGCGTTCTGGACGTGAACTCTGGCGCCGTATTTTCAAACAAGATGGCGGAAGATCCTCGCTACGCTGACAACAACTTCGTCGAACCCACCTTGATGAAAGAACTTGTCGAGCGGGTGCAGGCCGTCGTGGATGTGCCGCTTTGCATAGACAGCTCCGTCCCAGGTGCACTTGAAAACGGTCTGGCTGCAGCCGAAGGGCGCCCCCTCTTGAATTCTGTGACCGGCGAAGAAGAGCGGCTGGAACTGGTCCTGCCTCTTGTAAAGAAATACAACGTGCCAGTTGTTGCAATCTCCAACGACGACACCGGCATCTCGGAAGATCCCGACGTGCGTTTTGCCGTCGCCAAGAAAATCGTAGAACGGGCCGCAGATTTTGGCATCCCGGCACATGATATCGTGGTTGATCCGCTGGTGATGCCTGTGGGCGCAATGGGAACAGCTGGCTTGCAGGTGTTCACACTGGTCCGGCGTTTGCGGGAAGAGTTGGGCGTGAACACCACGTGTGGCGCCTCCAACATCTCGTTCGGTCTGCCAAACCGCCATGGCATCAACAACGCATTCCTGCCCATGGCCATGCAGGCCGGAATGACCAGCGCGATCATGAACCCGGTGGCGCTGCCTGTAGGCCCAAAGAAGATTGCCGAGAAGAAAGCCGCCATCGAAGCCGCCGGCGTGGTCCTTCCGGAAGGCATGGATGACGAAAGCTTTGTGAAGCTTTTTGGCATGGGGTCCACCAAACCGCGCGCAGGCAAAGAAATGGAAGCGATCCGGGCAGCTAACTTCCTGTCTGACAAAGATCCATCCGGTGGAGCGTGGATCAATTTCAACAAGAACCCGGACGAAGCCGCGGGAGGCGGTCGTGGAGGGCGTCGTAGACGCCGGGGTTGAGCTATTGGAGGGGTGCAAGGCTTGCATATCGCAGATGCGCGCCCCTTCCGAATGGTTCGGGCACCTGACCGCTTTGCTTTTGCAATATCAGGCGCGTAATGGGGATAAATCAGCGCGGCTCATCAATACGCGGCAACGGCGGTGCCATTCGTTTTGTGGTGGAGTAGTCTCGTCTTTTCACTTCACGCGCGACGCGTCTGACTTGTATGATCGCAAAGGCCTCGATCCCAAAACGGGCACTGGGCTGGCGAGCAAGACTATTGGAATGATGTACTCATGGACATGCCTCTTGTAATCTTCACCCCCTCGGGCAAACGGGGCAACTTTCCCGTTGGAACACCGATCTTGACCGCTGCCCGGCAACTGGGCGTGGATCTGGACAGTGTTTGCGGCGGGCGTGGCATATGTTCCAAATGTCAGATCGCCCCAGCCTATGGAGAATTTCCAAAGCATGGCGTGACTTCTTCGCCAGAGGCGCTCTCAGATTGGAACGCGGTTGAGCAACGCTACAAAGACAAACGCGGGCTTATCGATGGACGACGGCTTGGCTGTCAGGCGCAGGTGCAAGGCGACATCGTCGTGGACGTTCCACCAGAAAGCCAGGTTCACAAACAGGTTGTCCGTAAGGCCGCCGCCGTGCGCGCCATCACGATGGATCCGGCGACAAAGCTTTATTATGTCGAGGTGCAGGAACCAGACATGCATGAGCCATCGGGGGACCTCGAGCGCGTGGCAACCGCTTTAAGCGAAAGCTTTGATTTACCACGCGTTTCTATGGATCTGTCGGTTCTCGCGCGATTGCAGACTGCTCTGCGAAAAGGCGACTGGTCCTTGACGCTGGCAGTGCATCAGGACGGCACTGACGCTTCAGCAAAGGTTCTCGACATCTGGCCCGGATATTACGAGGGCGGCATTTATGGACTGGCGGTTGATCTGGGATCTACGACGATCGCGGCGCATTTGTGCGACCTGAAAACAGGCGATGTGAAGGCATCTGCCGGCATCATGAATCCGCAGATCCGGTTTGGCGAAGACCTGATGAGCCGGGTGTCATATGTCATGATGAATCCCGGCGGCGATCTTGAGATGACCAAAGCCGTTCGGGACGCCATGAACACCCTGATCGAAGAAGTTGCATCTGAGGCCGAGATTGAACCCTCTTCGATCATTGAATCCGTGTTCGTGTGTAACCCGGTTATGCACCATCTTCTGCTCGGAATTGACCCGGTCGAACTTGGGCAAGCCCCCTTTGCGCTGGCCACGTCAGACGCATTGAACCTGACCGCGCAGGATCTCGATTTGCACGCGATGAACAAGGCCGGACAGGTCTATGTGCTGCCATGTATTGCCGGTCACGTGGGCGCTGATGCCGCCGCGGTGGCGCTTTCCGAAGAGCCGAGCAAGTCCGAAGATCTGGTGCTTGTTGTGGATGTCGGCACCAATGCTGAAATCCTTTTAGGAAATAAATCCAAGGTTTTAGCATGTTCCAGTCCAACAGGACCAGCATTTGAAGGCGCACAGATCAGTTCCGGGCAACGCGCTGCACCGGGCGCGATCGAACGCATCGAAATTGACCCTGTGACCAAGGAGCCAAGGTTCCGCGTGATAGGCTCGGAGCTGTGGTCGGACGAAGACGGATTTGCACAGGCCGTGGGCGATGGCGGCATCACAGGGATATGTGGATCCGGCATCATCGAGGCTGTGGCAGAAATGCGCATGGCAGGTTTACTGGACCCGTCGGGATTGATCGGATCTGCGGTGCAGACAGGAACGGAAAGATGCATCCCGGAAGGACGAACCCATGCCTATGTTATCCATGATGCCCGGGAAAAGGATGGCCCGCTCATCAGCGTCACGCAAGGGGATATCAGGGCGATTCAGCTCGCAAAATCAGCACTTTACGCTGGTGCGCGATTATTGATGGATGAGATGGATGTCGAAAAGGTTGACCGGGTAACGCTGGCTGGTGCGTTTGGCGCGCATATCTCGCCCAAACACGCGATGGTGTTGGGCATGATCCCGGACGTACCGCTTGATAAAGTGACAAGCGCTGGAAACGCCGCGGGTACCGGCGCGAGGATCGCCCTTTGCAATGTAGGATCGCGCCGAAAGATCGAGCAAACCGTTCATAACATTCATAAAATCGAAACTGCGATTGAACCTAAGTTCCAAGAGCATTTCGTAAATGCAAACGCTGTTCCCCATGCCACAGATCCGTTCCCGGAGCTCGGAAAGATCGTGGTGCTTCCCGATGTATCTTTCAACACTGGTGGTGGAGATCAGAACGGTGGACGTCGTCGTCGCAGACGGGCGTGAGGTAACCGCTTCTTAACGAATTTGGCAGTTTTGACAGAACTTGAACCTGTTTGAACCCAGTTTGTACAACATGTGAACCCGTGTATCCGCGTCTTGCGCGCGGGTTGGGCCATAGTTGTTTTGCTACGATTGCTTTGGTGGCGCAGTGCTACCACGTTGCTTGAGCGCCACATCGATCATTTTGATCGAACAATCATGACGCCCCTTCCCTGCCGGCCCCAAGCGCTCGCGTAGTAGCCTCGATGCCGCAATCCCGATCTCTCTGCGCTCTTGTCGAATTGTTGTGAGTGGCGGCACAAAATGTTCGGCGACCTCGATATCGTCGAAACCTATGACAGACACATCGCCAGGAACATCTAGGCCTGCGGCCAGAAGGCCCGAGGTCAACCCCATCGCCCCCTCATCAGAGGCGCAGAATACGGCTGTTGGTCGAAGCTCAACCGGCATCTCCAGGAATCTGCGGGCCGCGTTTTGTCCAGACTTGAGGGAAAAGTCACCTCGGATGATCCACTCGGACCGCATCGGCAAGGCAAGCTCGCACCGCATCTGCGAGACTGCATCCTTTCGCTCGTGTGTCAGAACATTTTCGGCAGGTCCGGTCAGATGCGCGATCTTTCGATGTCCCAGATCATAAAGATGCTGGATCGCCAGTTGCGCCCCTTTGGCATTGTCGGATCGCACTGAAGGCAGATCGTAGTCCGCGATCCATTCACAGGCACAGACGATCTTGTCTGCAACACCCATGGTCACAAACGTACTGAGCGCATCGCTTGAAAGCGATCCGTCGAGTGAAATCATGCCATCAATGCGCGAATCCAGAAAGTAGTCGACCAACCCGGTGTGATCTGTTGGCAGATGGTTCGTGTCCATGATCAAGACCGAATAGTCACTGTCGGCGAATCCCTCGGAAATGCCCGACAAGATGCGAGAGAAAAATGGATTGCCCAGATTTGGAACGAGGACGAGCACGGCACCGGCTTGTTGCTTTCGCAGGTTTCGCGCGGACTGATTCAGACGATAACCTGTCGCTAGAATTGCGTTTTTGACCGCGTCTCTTGTCTTTTCTGACACCAGACCAGGGTTGGAAATCGCCCGGCTCACCGTTGCTGTGGAAACACCCGCCAAACGTGCAACATCCTGAATTCTAGCAACTTTTTGGGTCAAATTAGTCGGCTCATCGTCATGCATTTAACCCTTCTTGACACGAAACGGGTCACAATGAAATATAAATGTAATCGATTGCAATTGCCGATTCTTGATATGCAATCGATTACATTGCATCCATCGCGATGCGTAAACACCGGGCTGGACAGCCCACAGGGAGGATAACATGAGAACAATCGGATCAATGCTTCTGGCGGGAACAGCTTTGGCTGGCGCCTCAATGGCGAACGCCACTGATCTGGAAGTAATGCACTGGTGGACATCTGGCGGTGAAGCAGCAGCAGTTGCCGAATTCGCAAAAGCATTTGACGCGACCGGAAACACCTGGGTCGACGCTGCGATCGCAGGTGGCGAGAACGCACGTGCTGTTATGGTGAGCCGTCTGACTGGCGGAGACCCAATGGGCGCGTTCCAGTTTAACCACGGTCGTCAGGCAGAAGAATTGATTGAAGCGGGCCTGCTTCGCGACATCACCGACATTGCGGAAGCAGAAGGTTGGCTGGACCTGGTTAACCCATCCACTCTTCTGGATGCATGCACCGTCGACGGCCGCGTCTACTGCGCGCCAGTAAACATCCACTCCTGGCAGTGGCTGTGGGTCAGCCATAGCGCCTTTGCAGATGCCGGCGTTGATGTTCCTTCGAACTGGGCAGAGTTTGCCGCAGCCTCTGACGCTCTTGAGGGCGCAGGCAAGATCCCACTCGCAATGGGTCAGCAGGGCTGGCAGCAGTCCGGCGCGTTCAACGTGATGATGGCAAGCCTTCTGCCAAGCGAAATCTTCCTCGGCGTTTATGGCGACAAGGACACCGATATCGCTGGTGGCGCTGATGTGGCAACCGTTTTTGAAGCTGCTGCCGCTGCGCGCGACATGGCTGCAAAGTCCACCGTTCAAAACTGGAACGACGCGACCAACCTCGTGATCACCGGCCAGGCTGGCGGTCAGATCATGGGTGACTGGGCACAGGGTGAATTCGCTGTTGCCGGTTCGGTTGCGGGCGAAGACTACAGCTGCCTTCCAGGTCTTGGCACCAACCCACGCCTGTCCACCGGTGGTGACGCGTTCTACTTCCCAGTACTGGACGATTCAGACCTGGCCGCAGCTCAGGCAGAGCTTGCAGCGCTTCTTCTGAAGCCAGCAACACAGGTCAGCTTCAACCTCGCGAAGGGCTCCCTGCCCGTGCGTGGTGACATCGATCTGTCAGCAGCAAACGACTGCATGCAGAAAGGTCTTGCCCTTCTCGACGCCGGCGCACTTCTGCCAGACGTCAACATGCTGGCAACGCCTGACACTGTGAACCAGATCAACACGCTCTTCACCGAGTTCTTTGCGGACAGCTCCATTTCGGCTGCTGACGCACAGGCACAGTTTGTGGACATCATCGCGGACGCTGAATAAGCCCACGATTTCAGGGCTGGCGCTTCACCTCCTGGGGCGCCAGCCCGACTGACATATTTGCTGAGAAAGGTGAGGCTGATGTCCGCTGACCGCCCGAACCAGCTGTTCCGTAACATGAATGCCAAAGTGGCTGCGATCCCCATGATCGTTACAGCACTCTTTGTATTTGTTGGCGGGACGGCATGGACCATCGTTTACAGCTTTACAAAGTCCGGGCTGCTGCCACGGATGAAATGGGTTGGACTGGATCAGTATGAGCGTCTTTGGGGAACCAAGCGGTGGCTGATTGCGATCGAAAACCTCGCCATTTACGGGCTGTGTATGCTGGTGCTGGTGTTTGTGATTGGCTTCATCCTTGCAGCGCTGATTGACCAGAAGATCCGGTTTGAAAATACGATCCGAACGGTCATTCTCTATCCGTATGCCATGAGCTTTGTTGTGACGGGCCTTGTCTGGCAGTGGATCCTCAACCCTGAGTTCGGCATTCAGAACATCGTTCGCGGGATTGGTTGGGAGAGCTTTACATTCGATCCGCTCTACACGCCTGAAATCGCGATCTTCGGCGTTTTGATCGCAGGCCTTTGGCAAGGCAGTGGGCTGGTCATGGTTTTGATGCTGGCGGGACTGCGCGGCATTGACCATGAGGTGTGGAAAGCCGCACGCATTGACGGCATCCCAGCCTGGAAAACCTATATCTTTATCGTAATCCCGATGATGCGCCCTGTGTTCATAACGACGCTCGTGCTGGTGGTAACAGGCATCGTGAAGGTCTTCGATCTGATCGTGGCGCAAACAGGCGGTGGGCCCGGTATCGCGACCGAAGTTCCTGCAAAATACGTCTACGACATGATGTTCAGGAACAATAATCTGGGTCAGGGCTTTGCCGCATCGACGATGATGCTGGTGACCGTCGCCCTGATTGTAATCCCATGGGCAATCCTCGAATTTGGAGGTAAGCGGTCAAATGACTGAGCAAGCCAACAGACTGCTTGACGGCCCGCGTGGCCCGAAACCAAAACGCGTATTCTCACGCCGTAACATCTTCCTGTATGGGACGCTGTTGATGGTCACCATCTACTACGCGATCCCACTTTATGTGATGATCGTGACCTCGCTGAAGGGGCTGCCGGAGATTCGGTTGGGCAACATCTTCTCCCCCCCGATGGAAGTCACCTTTGAGCCATGGACGAAAGCCTGGGGAGAGGCATGTACGGGACTGAACTGTAATGGTTTGAGCTCGTATTTCTGGAACTCTATCAAGATCACCGTCCCATCGGTTATCGCCTCGATTATCATCGCGAGCGTGAATGGATATGCGCTGGCAAACTGGCGCTTCAAAGGGGCGAACTTGTTTTTCGGCATCCTGATCTTCGGAGCCTTCATCCCCTATCAGGTGATGCTCTATCCGATCGTGATCATGTTGCGGGAGCTGGGACTGTACGGCGATCTGTCGGGTCTGATCATCGTGCATACGATCTTCGGGATGCCCATTCTGACGCTGTTGTTCCGGAACTACTTCACGTCTTTGCCTGAGGAATTGTTCAAGGCAGCACGTGTGGATGGAGCCGGGTTCTGGGGGATCTATTTCCGGGTTCTGCTGCCGATGTCCCTGCCGATCTTCACGGTGGCGGTGATCCTACAAGTTACCGGGATCTGGAACGATTTCCTCTTCGGCGTCGTCTACACGGGCCCGGAAGCCTATCCGATGACGGTGGCGCTGAATAACATCGTCAACACCACTCAGGGTGTCACCGAATACAACGTCAACATGGCGGCAACGATCCTGACGGCGCTGGTGCCGCTGGTCATCTACTTCGTCTCAGGCAAGCTCTTCGTGCGCGGCATCGCGGCCGGCGCGGTGAAAGGATAATTTCGATGGAAAGCAGTATCTCTATCCGCGACTTGGACCTGCGCTTTGGTTCTGTCGAAGTCCTGCAAGGGCTCAATCTGGACATTGGCGTGGGTGAATTCCTGGTGCTTCTTGGATCGTCCGGATGCGGCAAATCCACTTTGCTGAATTGCATCGCAGGGCTTCTGGATGTGTCAGATGGCCAGATCCATATCGGCGGGAAAAACGTTACATGGGCGGAGCCATCCGAACGCGGCATCGGCATGGTGTTTCAGTCCTACGCGCTCTACCCTCAGATGACCGTTGAAGGAAATCTGTCCTTTGGCCTGAAAAACGCGAAGATGAGCAAGGCAGAAATCTCTCAGCGGGTCGCGCGCGCAGCTGAAATTCTGCAAATCGAGCCCCTACTCAAGCGCAAACCCGCGGCCTTATCTGGCGGACAACGCCAGCGTGTTGCGATCGGGCGAGCCTTGGTGCGCGATGCGGAAGTGTTCCTCTTCGACGAACCTCTGTCGAACCTTGATGCGAAACTGCGCGCAGATCTTCGGGTCGAGATCAAGAAGCTGCACAGCCGGCTGGGCAACACGATGGTTTATGTGACCCATGATCAGGTCGAAGCCATGACCTTGGCAGATCGGATCGCGATCATGAAAGGTGGCCAGATCATGCAGCTGGCCAGCCCAAATGAGATCTATAACCGTCCCAAGAACCTGTACGTTGCAGAATTCATTGGATCGCCTTCCATGAATTTCATTCATGGTGAGCTCAAAGGCGGCGACTTTGTTGCCGACGGCCTGTCGATTCCAATGACCGGTTATGAGTTTGCAGACAGCTCTGAAAAGGAAGGTAAAGCGATCATCGGGTTGAGGCCCGAGCATATCGCCACCGGTGACAACCTAGCCTCGGCGGTTTCACGGACCAAAGCGAAGGTCAGTCTGGTTGAACCCATGGGGTCGGACACCATCATTTATGCGTCCGTTGGATCGCACCCGATCCACATCCGCATGGATGGTCAGGCAACCGTCAAGCCTGGAGATGAGGTCGAGATCGGGTTCCAGCCCGCGCGCGCAAACCTCTTTGATCCAAGCACCGAAAACCGTCTTTAACACCACGATAGTACCAGGAATATAAATATGGACGTTTCGTTCCAGCTTTACTCAGCACGTGAAATGAGCTCTTGGGAAGACGTGATCAAGATGATCGCGGATCTTGGCTACACCCAAGTCGAAGGCTTTGGCGGGGTATATGAAGATGCCGCGCGCTTCAAAGGTCTGCTTGATCAGCATGGATTGAGCATGCCGTCAGGACACTTCTTTCCGATCTCGAGCTTTGAAGATGGATTGGATGATACCCTCAAAACGGCAAGCACTTTGGGACTGCAGCGTTTGTTTTGTCCGGCGCCTGAAGATCTTTGGCGTGATGGCACAAATGCCGCCAATTGGATCGATCTTGCAAAGCGTCTGGAAGAGGCCTGCAAGAAGGTCAACGATGCAGGCTTTCGCTTTGGATGGCACAACCATCATTGGGAGTTCATGCCGCGCGAAGGCGGTGAAATCCCGATGGATTTGATCCTTGAACATGCCCCATCGATTGATTGGGAAATGGATGTGGCCTGGGTCATTCGCGGCAATGCAGATCCAAAGGCCTGGATCAAGGAGCATGCCGACAGGATCACGACAGCGCATGTCAAAGACATCGCGCCCGAGGGCGAGAAGGCCGACGAAGACGGGTGGGCCGATGTTGGCGACGGCACCGTCGACTGGGCCGGTCTGATGACCACGCTTCGGGGAGCCGGAGTGGACCTGTTTGTTATGGAACACGACAAGCCAAGCGACGTTCAACGCTTTGCGAGCCGCTCGATCGCCGCGTTTGGTACGTACTGAGGAGCCCGAGATGAGCAAGACACTCGGCATTGGCATCATTGGATGCGGAAACATCTCGGCCGCTTACATGAAGCTCGCGCCGCTCTTTGCAGGTATCGAAATTCGCGCCTGCGCGGATATGAACCCCGAAGCTGCTGAAGCACGCGCGGAAGAATTCGGGATACGCGCGCAATCAGTGGATGATCTGCTTGCCGCGCAAGACATTGATATCATTATTAATCTAACAATTCCGGCGGCACATTTCGACGTCTCGAAAAGCATTCTGGAGGCTGGCAAACACGTCTATTCCGAAAAGCCCTTTGTTCTTTCGCTGGAAGAAGGCGCGGAACTGGGTCGGATCGCGGCGGAACGCGGCCTGCGGGTGGGCTCGGCGCCTGATACGTTCCTTGGCGGCGCGCACCAACTTGCGCGTCAGCTTGTGGACAGCAATGCAGTTGGGAAAATCTCGTCGGGCACATGCTTTGTACAATCCCCTGGAATGGAGATGTGGCACCCCAACCCGGATTTCTTCTTCAAGCCCGGCGGCGGTCCTGTTCTGGATCTGGGCCCCTACTACGTGTCAAACTTGGTGCAGTTGCTTGGGCCGGTCAAAACGGTTGTCGCACTGACCGGTTCAGCCTCCGAGTACCGTACGATCACCTCGCAACCCAGAGCTGGGGAGACGATCAAGGTCGAGACCCCAACGACGATCCACGCTGTTCTGGAATTTCAGTCCGGCGCGCAGGTGACCTTCATCTCCAGCTGGGACGTCTGGCAGCACGGGCACAGCAACATGGAACTTTACGGCGATGCAGGCACTTTGCACGTCCCTGACCCCAATTTCTTTGGCGGTGAGGTTCGGGTGACCAACAAGAAAGCCTTTGTGAACCCGCAGGCCGAAACTCATCCGTTCGGAGAGCCAAATTCTGCAGATGGGCAAGGTGTTCCGGTTGCAAATTACCGCTGTGCGGGACTGGCAGACATGGCGCAGGCGATCCTGCAGGACCGCCCCCATCGGTGCTCGCTGGAGTTCTCGACCCATGTGGTCGATGTGATGGTTTCGATCCTGAATTCAGGTGAAGAGCGTCGGTTCATTGAGATTGCCAGCACATGCGAAAGACCCGCCGCGCTTGGCGCGGAAGATGCACGAGCACTCATGGCATAAGACAGTAAATCCGCGCTCGCGCGGTTTCGCAGAAGACCGGGGAGGAGTTTTCAATGACGGGATTAATCAAGGGACCAGCTTTGTTCCTCGCACAGTTTGCTGGCGATGACGCTCCTTATAATTCTCTGAAAAGTATCACAGAATGGGCAGCCGGTCTGGGCTACAAGGGGGTTCAGATACCGACCTTTGATGCGCGCCTGTTTGATCTCGATCTCGCAGCCGAGAGTCAGGATTATTGCGACGAGGTTGCGGGTATCTGCGAGGCCTCCGGTGTCGCGATCACGGAGCTGTCGACGCATCTTCAAGGGCAGCTGGTTGCCGTGAACCCGGCCTATGACACAGCCTTTGATGCGTTTGCGCCTGATCGTGTGAAGGGCGATCCGAAGGGGCGACAGGAATGGGCCGTGGACCAGATGAAGAAGGCGGCTGTCGCCTCGCGCAGATTGGGATTGAGCGAAACGGTCTCGTTTTCAGGCTCGCTCGCGTTTCCCTACCTCTATCCTTGGCCACAGCGCCCGGCTGGCCTGATCGAAGAAGCCTTCGACGAGCTTGCCCGCCGCTGGATGCCGATCTTTGACGCGTATTCTGATGAAGGGGTGCGGATCGGGTTTGAATTGCACCCGGGCGAGGATCTCTTTGACGGCGCGACATGGGAGATGTTTCTCGATCGCGTGAAAGAACATGAGGCCGCACAGATCAACTACGATCCAAGCCACTTCTTGCTGCAGCAAATGGATTATCTGGCGTTCATTGATCTCTATCACGACCGGATCAACGCATTTCATGTGAAAGACGCTGAATTCCGGCCTGATGGACGCCAAGGCGTCTATTCCGGATATCAGCCCTGGCTTGACCGGGCCGGACGCTTCCGGAGCCTCGGAGACGGTCAGGTGGACTTCAGCGCCATCTTCTCGAAGCTTGCCCAGTACGGGTACAACAGCTGGGCTGTTCTTGAATGGGAATGCTGCCTGAAATCACCAGAACAGGGTGCAGCGGAAGGCGCCCCCTTTATTGCGAACCACATCATCGAAGTGACCGACAAGGCCTTCGACGATTTCGCCGGGGGCGAGACCGATATTGCAACAATCCATCAGATGCTGGGATTGTCCTGATGCGAAAACTTCGGCTTGGCATGGTCGGTGGCGGTCAGGGTGCGTTTATCGGGGGCGTGCATCGGATCGCCGCGCGCATTGACGGGCAGTGGGAGCTGGTCGCGGGGGCGTTATCCTCTGATCCGGAGCGCGCGCGTGCGTCGGGTCTGGACCTTGGACTAGCTGAGGACCGGATTTACGGGTCTTATGCAGAGATGGCACAGGCCGAAGCTGCGCGGTCTGACGGGATTGATGCGGTTGCCATTGTGACGCCCAACCACATGCATGCAGGTCCGGCGATCGCGTTTCTGGAAGCGGGCATCCATGTGATTTGTGACAAACCGCTTGCTTCAACGCTGGAGGATGCAAACGCCATTGCCGACGCGGTCGAAGCCTCAGGCAAACAGTTTATCCTGACACATAATTACGCGGGCTATCCCTTGATCCGGCAGGCACGCGAGATGGTGCGTACGGGCGAACTCGGGGATATTCGCATTGTGCAGGTCGAATATGTACAAGACTGGCTGGCCGAGGAGACATCCAACAAGCAAGCCGACTGGCGGACCGACCCGGCCAAATCCGGGGCCGGTGGCGCGATTGGCGATATCGGAACCCACGCGTTCCATCTTGCCGGTTATGTTTCGGATCTGAAGGCAGAAACGCTGCGCGCAGAGCTGGATTCTTTTGTTCCGGGACGACGTGTCGATGACAATGCCTTCATCACGCTGCGCTATGCGGGCGGTGCCAAGGGGGCGCTTTGGGCAAGCCAAGTCGCGGTAGGGCATGAAAACGCATTAACCTTTAGGGTTTACGGGACCAAAGGTGGTCTTGTGTGGCGGCAGGAAAACCCGAACGAATTGCGCTTCACGCGCTTTGGGGAACCGGCCCAGACCCTGACCCGCGCAGGGGCCGGAAGCAGCGAGACAGCCAACCGGACCACACGTACTCCGCCGGGACATCCAGAAGGCTATCTGGAAGGTTTTGCAACAATCTACAGCGAGGCGGCGCATCTCATCCGTCATGCAGATCAAGGTGTTGCCCTGCCAGAGGGCTGCGAAACGCCTGGTATCCAAGACGGACTTGCCGGCATGCGATTTGTGTCGGCATGTATCGTTTCATCGAATGATGATGGCGGTTGGACCGCGTTGGGCTAAACGCGACGGGTCGGATCCCACTACTCGACAAGGATCGCCCGAAAATCGTTCACATTGGTATGCGTGGGGCCGGTCTTGATCAGCCCCCCTGCGGGTCCGAAGTAATTGTAGCTGTCATGGCTGACGAGAAAACTGGCTGCGTCCAATCCGCTCGCAGCTGCTGCCACCTCTGGCGTCCAAATGGCGCCGGCCGCATCGCTTTTTCCGTCAATCCCATCAGTGTCACATGCGATCGCAGACACGCCCTGAGGGGCTTGCATGGCAAAAGACAGCAGGAATTCCGTATTGCGCCCGCCTTGCCCCGCAGGCCCATTGACGGTCACTGTGGTCTCGCCACCGGAGATCAGCGCAACAGGTCCTTTCGCTGGCATGCCGTGACGGGCGCAACTTGCAGCAATCCCCGCCATTGCGGTGCCCAGCTCTTTGGCTTCACCTTCGAGCGCATCACCCATCAACAAAGGTGTTACGCCATGCGCCTCGGCAACTTTGGCCGCAGCCAGAAGCGATGCCTGTGGGGCTGCAACGATATGTGTTTCCGCGCTCGCGAACACCGGATGATCCGATTTGGGTGTTTCGGCGTCAGCGGTTGCGAGAAAGTCTGCGACCGAAGGCGGCAGATCAAGCCCGTAGCGCGCGATAATCCTATGCGCGTCTTGGACCGTGGAACTGTCGGGCACGGTTGGGCCAGACGCGATAATCGAAGGGTCATCCCCCGGCACATCGGAAATCGTCAGCGTCATGACCTTTGCAGGATGCGCGGCAGCCGCAAGGCGTCCGCCTTTCATTGCAGAGAGGTGTTTGCGCACCACGTTCATGTCCGAAATGGGCGCGCCTGAGGCCAGAAGGGCTGCATTGATCGCTTGCTTATCCGCAAGGGTCAGGCCCTTTCCGGGTGCGGCCATCAACGAAGAGCCCCCGCCCGAGATCAGGCACAGTGCAAAGTCACCTTCGCCAAGAGAGGCCACAAGCTGCAACATACGTTGCGCTGCTTCTGCCCCGGCTGCATCGGGGACCGGGTGCGCGCCTTCAACCAGCTCGATACCCTTCGTGGGCAGGCTGGCCCCATGGGGCACGATCACGAGACCTTCGCAGGGACCCCAGTGGTCCTCGACAACCTGGGCCATGCGCGCGGAGGCCTTGCCGCCGCCCACGACCACGACGCGTCCCGATGGTTTTGGTGGCAAGACAGAGGGGATGGCTTTTCCGGGATCTGCCGCCGCAACGGCAGCATCGAACATTGCAAGCAGCAGCGTGGCCGGGTCGCGCGCGCCGCTCATGTGCCCTGCAACCGGCGCAGTCTTTGGATCAGGCTAGAGGTGTCCCAGCGACCGCCGCCCATGGCCTGAACATCGGCGTAGAACTGATCGACCATCGCCGTCACCGGCACGGAAACCTTCATGGATTTGGCCTGATCCATCACAAGCCCCATGTCTTTGCGCATCCAGTCAACGGCGAAGCCGAATTCAAACGCACCATCGACCATCGTTTCATGGCGATTGGCAAGCTGCCAGGAGCCGCCCGCGCCCTGTGCCACCAGTTTGGCCACGGCCTTGGCATCAAGCCCTGCTTTTTCTGCAAAATGAAGGCCTTCGGACAGCGCCTGCACAAGCCCCGCAATGCAAATCTGATTGACCATCTTGGTGAGCTGACCCGCGCCGACATCGCCAAAACGTTCTGTCGCCTTGGCGTAGCAGTCCATTACGGGCTGTGCCTTGGCATAATCGGTTTCAGACCCGCCGCACATGATGGCAAGCTGGCCGTTCTCGGCCCCGGCCTGCCCCCCCGAAACAGGCGCGTCGACAAAGCCCACACCTTTCTCGGCGGCAATGGCAGCAAGCTCGCGCGCGACATCGGCGCTGGCGGTTGTATGATCGACAATGATTGCGCCTGCTGACAGGGACGCCAGCGCGCCGTCGTCGCCGAGCACGACCGACCGAAGATCATCATCATTGCCCACGCAAATCATAACAAAGTCCGCACCCGCAGATGCCTCGCGTGGTGTCGCGGCGAAAGCCCCTGTGTTGGCTTTTGTCCAGGCTTCGGCTTTGGACGTCGTGCGGTTGTAAACCGTTACGTTATGCCCTGCTTTTGCAAGGTATCCTGCCATTGGCGCGCCCATCACGCCCAAACCCAGAAACGTCGTTTTTGCCATATCGTGTGCTCCCTTAGATGCGGCGCAACTTAGCCACAGATGTCAGCGGCGCAAGACGTCGGGAGCGTATTGCGCACAATACTCCCGGATAATCTCGTCGATATCGGTGTTGACCGGGAACCCCAGAGCCGTCGCGCGGGACGTTACAAAGGACTGGGGCCAAGAGGTTACGATGCGCGCAACGGTCTCGTCAGGCGCAGCGTGGACAAGCGCGCGCGCATCCGCCCCGGCAAGCCGTTCCAGTGCATCGAGCATCTCCGAAACGGTCACGGAGATCCCGCGTAAATTGAGCGGATTGAGATCGTTGGCCGTCTCCCAGGGTAGGTTTGCAGCATGTAACAGACCTTCCACAGTGATATCCGGTGAGGCGATCCAGACAGCCGTATCTTCGCGCACAGGCAGCGGCGCGGCTTTGCCATGGAGCGGTTCACGCAAAATGCCAGACAGAAACCCCGAGGCGGCCGCATTGGGGGCGCCGGGTCGGATTGACACCGTGGGCAGACGCAAAGATTGGGCGCGCAGGAAGCCTTTGCGCGTGTAATCGGCCAGCATCAGTTCCGCCATTGCCTTTTGCGTTCCATAACTGGAGGCGGGGGTTGGCCTGAAGTCTTCAGGGACGGGGGTTGGAAATGGGGGGCCATAGACTGCGAGAGAGGAGGAAAAGATCAGCCGCGGATTGGTGTTCAATGTCCGGAGCGCCTCGGCCAGACGATGTGTGAGATCGAGATTGACGGCGAAGCCTGTGTCAAACTCGGCTTCGGCCTGACCAGAAACGACCGCGGCAAGGTGGAACACGAGATCAGGGTTGAGGGCTGCGATCTGATCCATTGCATCGGGGTCCGCCAGATCAAGCTGCAGTGAGGTTGCGGACGGTTGAGCGTTTGGCATGACGCGGTCAATCAGGGTCAGCTCTGCGTCCCCAAGCGCCCCTTCGAGAATACGATTGGCAAGCTTTGCCCCCAGCATTCCTGCAGCGCCGAGAATTGCAATTTTCATATCCGCCTCCCCCTTATGGCTGATGTTCTGCGCAAGCCGCGCGAGATTGTCGAGCTTGCTTGACGGCTTTTGGGCTGCGGGGTAACGAGGCCCAGCGCGGGCGTAGTTCAGTGGTAGAACGTCAGCTTCCCAAGCTGAATGTCGTCGGTTCGATCCCGATCGCCCGCTCCAGCCGCACTAAAGAGGTCAGCCATGCAAGTTCCCTTTGTCACGCCACTGGGTCGCGCAGAAATTGCAGCTGCAGGTGTGCCCGGAGATTGGGTCTATGGCTACGCGGACCGGGTCAGGTTCGCCGAGATTGACCGCCTGAATCACGTCAATAATCTTGCTTATTTACAATGGTTTGAGGTATTGCGCGTCCGGTATTTCGTGGCGATGGGCCTGACCAAATACCGCGATTATGACCCACAGATCGTGATGCGTGATCAGACGGCGACATACCTTGCGCCGATGTTTCAGGACGAAGACTATATCGTGGCGTGTCGTGTGAGCGCGTATCGCAACACCAGTTTCACGATCGACTATGTCTGCTTCTCGGATGGACGCGCAAAGGTGACCGGGCAGTCGGTGATTGTGCTGCTTGAACCTGACGGCAAAACGAAGCGGATGTTGCCAGATGACATCGTGTCCCGCTTTCAGAATGTGGACGGCGCGTCAAAGACCTAGCGGTTCGCCTGAACAAACGCGAGCAGCGCGCGGGTCGAGCCATCTTTGGCGGATGCATTTGCCCCTTCCACGAGGGGTTGGAGGGCAACAGCCAGCTCTTTGCCCAGTTCCACGCCCCATTGATCGTAGGAATTGATCCCCATGATCACGCCTTCCACGAAAACGCGGTGCTCATAAAGGGCGATAATCTGACCCAAAACAAACGGCGTGAGCTTGGGATAAATCAGCGTTGTGGATGGACGATTGCCTGAAAACACGCGGTGTTTTGCCTGTCGGTCCAATTCATCGCCGGTGAAACCTTTGGCTGTCATCATCGCTTTGGCAGTCGCGAAACTGCGCCCGACCATCAAGGCTTCGGACTGTGCCAGACAGTTGGCCAGTAGAAGGTCATGCTGATGTTTGAGATCTGGTTCATGGCCTTGCGCAGCCACGATAAATTCGCAAGGGACGGTCTGTGCGCCCTGATGAATGAGCTGGTAGAACGCATGCTGGCCGTTTGTTCCCGGCTCGCCCCAGACAATCGGTCCAACAGTATCCCGCACGGGCGCCCCTGACATGGCGGTGGACTTGCCGTTGCTCTCCATCTCCAGCTGCTGAAGGTAGGCGGGCAATCTGGACAGGCGCTGATCATAGGGAAGAACCGCACGCGTTGCATGCCCGCAAACCTGGTGATGCCAGATCCCGACAAGGGCAAGCATCACAGGCAAGTTTTCAGCCAGAGGCGCGGAGCGGAAATGCGCATCCATGTCTGCACCACCAGCCAGGAACTGATCAAAGTTCTCAGGGCCAATCGCGATCATAAGCGACAGCCCAATCGGACCCCACATGGAGTACCGCCCCCCGACCCAGTCTTCGAAGCCAAAGACACGTTCGGCGGCGATCCCGAAGGCGCTGGTCTTGTCAAACGCCGTGGACAGCGCTGCGAACTGAGACGCAGGATCCGCGACATGTTCGGCCATCCAAGCCCGGGCGGTTTCGGCATTTGTCATCGTTTCGATGGTCGTGAAGGTCTTGGAGGCCACCAGAACCAATGTTGTGGTTGGGTCGAGCGGTGCCAGAACCTCGGCAATTTGTGCGGCATCAATGTTGGATACGAAATGGGTGCGCGGACCATCAGCATAAGGCGACAGCGCAATGGCGGCCATCGCCGGCCCCAGATCAGATCCGCCAATGCCGATGTTGACCACATCGGTGATCTGTCCACCTTGCCCTGCAAAACGCCCTTCGCGAACGGAAGATGAAAATTCAACCATGCGCGCGTGCGTTTCCTGAACACCTGGAAGCACGTCTTGTCCATCAACGAAAATGGGGCCTGATTGTGCGCGCAACGCGGTGTGCAGAACGGCGCGGCCTTCAGTTTCGTTGATCTTTTCACCGCCAAACATTGCGTCACGCCGTGTCTCGATCTGACTGCTTTTCGCGAGATCCAGCAGCGCCGCGCGTGCGGCCGCATCAATTCCGGTCTTGGAATAGTCAAACAGCATGTCCCCATGACGGATCGAATACTGTGAGGCCCGGTCGTCATCGGCAAACAGGGACAGAATAGACGTGCTGTCCAGTCTTTCACGATGGGCGGAAAGCTGGTTCCAAATAGCGTCGGTCATAGTGATCTCAGATTGAATTATGGGGCCCAATGAACCGTCGCACGGTCCAGCAAAATGCGAATGGGAGCCTCGGCAGCGTGGCGTGTGCTAAGCGCCTTGTCCAGAGCCGCGCGCTTTTCAGGGCCTGTGACAAGAATATGGGATTCCAACGCCCCCTGCAGCACGGGTGCAGATAAAGTGATCCGCGGCTCAGGCGCACCGGGCGCACGCATCGCCAGCAGCGCGGGTGCATCCTTGGCAAGTGCAGCGTCCAGCTGGTCTGCACCGGGGAACAGCGAGGCGGTGTGCATATCCGTCCCCATCCCGACAAGAAGTAGGTCTATCGGCCGGAGGGCTTCGACAGCTGGCATTAATGCGGCCAAGCCTTCTTCGGGTGTTGGTTCATCCGAACGCAAAGGCACAAGGTTTGCTGAGGACGCAGCCCCCGTCAGCAAACGGCGGCGCAAAAGCGCGGTATTTGACCGCTCAGAGCTTTCAGGCACCCATCTTTCATCGTTCAAAATCACGTCGACGCGGTCCCAATTCAGGTCCACCGCAGACAGCATATCGAAAACCGGGCCGGGCGTTGTGCCACCTGGCACTGAGAAAGACACGCGATCTTTCACAGCAAGATCCCGGCGCAAAGAGCTGGCCAGCCTGTCAGCCAGCCCCAGCATCAGCATGTCGCGATCTGGATATTCGACGAGGTCCATCATGGATCCAACTCCCGCCAGCGCCGTCCATCACGGTGCAGCAACATTTGCGCATCCTCAGGACCCGAGCCCCCTTGTTTATACAGCTTTGGACGCTCGCCCCGCGCTTCCCATCCCTGAATGAGCGGATCGGTCCAACGCCATGCAGCCTCGACCTCGTCCCCGCGCATGAAGAGCGTCTGGTTCCCACGCATAACATCCATGATCAGTCGCTCGTAAGCGTCTGGCATTTCGGCGTTTTCCGGACCGAGCGCCTCGGCGAAACTCATATCGAGCGGAACATCAATTAAGCGCATGCCACCCGGACCAGGCTCTTTAATTGTAACAGACAGCGTCATGCCTTCATCTGGCTGCAGGCGAATGGTCAGCACGTTGCAACTGCCGCCCGCGTCCTCGCCGAATATGGAATGCGGCGGTTCTTTGAAATGCACGACGATTTCCGACAGCCGGGTACCAAGCTTCTTGCCAGTCCGCAGATAGAACGGCGTGCCATTCCAGCGCCAGTTGGAAATATGCGTTCTGAGCGCAATGAAACTTTCGGTACGGCTGTTGGGATCGCCAACTTCGTCCAGATAGCCCGGCTCTGAGGCCGTTGCGCGGTATTGTCCGCGCACGATCTCGGACGGTTCCACTGGATCAAGTGCCCGAATGACTTTCAGCTTCTCATCGCGAACCGCGTCAGGGTCGAACCGGTTTGGGGGTTCCATCGCGATCAAACACAGAAGCTGCATGAGGTGATTTTGCACCATGTCCCGCATGGCACCGGATTTGTCGTAATAGCTGCCGCGTCCCCCGACCCCGACAGTTTCGGCAACCGTGATCTGGATGTGATCGACGTATTGCGAGTTCCAGAGCGGTTCAAAAAGGACGTTGCCGAAGCGCACCGCCATCAAATTCTGAACGGTCTCTTTGCCAAGGTAGTGATCGATGCGATAGATTTGTTCTTCGTCGAAGAAACTGACCAGTTCCTTGTTGAGCGCCTGCGCGGTTTGCAGATCGCGCCCAAAGGGCTTTTCGACAACGATCCGTGCATCCGGGCGAGAAATACCGTTTTTGTGCAACCGCTCTGCGATATCGGCAAAGAGCGAAGGGGCAACCGAGAAGTAAAAGGCTTGCACGACATCGTTGCGCAATTTGCCTTTCAGTTCTTTCCAACCGCCAGTGCCGCGTGCTTCAAGCGTGACATAGCTGACTTGTGCAAGAAACGCGTCGACAATCTCGGCTTCGCAAAGGTTGGCGGACACGAATGTCGCGATGCTTTCGCGCACCACGGCGCGATAGGCCTCTTCGTCCATATCGCCACGGGCAGCACCAATGATGCGCGCCTCTGCAGGCATTTGTCCTGCATGAAAACGGCGGTAGAGGCCCGGGAGAATCTTGCGCTGTGCAAGATCACCAGTGCCACCGAATATCACCAGATCAAACGGATCGACTGGAATGACGCGTACAGCCATAGCATGGTCCTTTATCAAGCCCGTTAGCGCTAACGAGCCCTGCATTACGCCGGTCAAAGCCGCAAGTCCAGTGTTCAAGCGCGTTTGTTCGCGCACAAAAATCAGTCACGACTGCGTTAGGGCGTGCCGGTTGCCTTTTTATTCCGATAAAGACCCGCTAGGCCTTTTCCCGGACTATGCACCAAAGGCACGATTATGAAAGACATTGGATACAGCAAATCCACAGAAAAGTTCTCTGATCCCGACGTGACCGCGAAAGGCGAAGCACGTGCGAAAGTGGCTTTGACCAACCCAGAAACGCTTTGGTTCAACACCGGAACCTTGTGCAATATCGAGTGCCTCAACTGCTATATTGCGTCGAGCCCCAGCAATGATCGGCTGGTCTATATCACGTTGGCAGAAGTTGAAGATTATCTTGATCAGTTGGAAGATCGCGCTTGGAATGTGCGCGAGATCGGGCTGACAGGCGGCGAGCCCTTCATGAACCCCGAGATCATCGACATCATCGAAGCGGGGCTGAAGCGCGGATATGATCTGTTGGTTTTGACCAACGCCATGCGTCCGATGATGCGCAAAACGATGCGCGCAGGGCTTGAGCGCTTGAATGCGGAGTACGGTCGGAAACTGACCCTTCGGATCAGCGTCGATCACTGGTCGGAGAAACTGCATGACGAAGAACGCGGGACAGGCAGCTTTGAAAAAACGCTTCAGGGGATGCGGTGGTTGCGGGACGCGGGCATCCAGATGACAGTCGCCGGTCGTACGGTCTGGGGCGAAAGCGATGCGGCCTCGCGCAAGGGTTATGCAGACCTCTATGCCAAAGAGACCTTTGATATTGACGCGACCCACCCCGGGCAGACAGTACTGTTTCCGGAAATGGATGAAACGGTAGATGTTCCTGAGATCACAACGGCTTGCTGGGGCATCTTAAACAAGTCACCAGACGAGGTGATGTGTTCGTCGTCCCGCATGGTGGTCAAACGCAAAGGCGCAGAAAAGCCTGCCGTACTGGCCTGTACGCTGTTGCCCTATTCGCCGGAATTCGAGATGGGATCATCGCTTGAAGACGCGGAAGGTGAAGTTGCGCTGAACCATCCGCATTGCGCGAAGTTCTGCGTTTTGGGCGGGGCAAGCTGCTCGGCCTGATGATCAAGCTTTGAGCTCTGCATCCCAATACAGGAAATCCATCCAGCTTTCGTGCAAGTAATTTGGCGGGAACTTCCGACCCACATTGCGCAATTGTTCTGCACCCGGTTGAACAGGCGCTTTGCGCAATTTCAGGCCCGTGTTCTGCAAAAGCTTGGAGCCCTTGCGCAGGTTGCATGGGGAGCAGGCCGCAACGACGTTTTCCCAACTCGTTACCCCGCCCCGCGCGCGGGGCACCACGTGATCAAAGGTCAGATCGCTTTTGCTGCCGCAATACTGACAGCGAAACTCGTCACGCAAAAACAGGTTGAAGCGCGTGAAGGCGACCCGTTTCTGCGGTTTCACATAGTCCTTCAGAACCACCACCGACGGAATTGCAATTTCCATCGTTGGACTGCGCACAACACGGTCATATTCGGCAAGGATTGTGACACGCTCGAGAAACGCGGCTTTTACGGCTTCCTGCCACGGCCACAAAGACAAGGGATAGTAGGAAAGCGGGCGATAGTCAGCGTTGAGAACCAGGGCAGGATGTTGCGATAGCCCAACTGGGTCCCGGACAAAATTTGATCTGAAATCTCCGTCCATGAGTTGTCCTGCCTCGCCCCTGCCTGCCCGCGTACTGGCAGCAGAGCGGGGGGTACCCGCCCCAACTGCAAGACCACTATATCTGGCGTCATTCACCAAGCAACCCAATAAATCGTGGGCATATCACATGCGATAGCATGTATTTGCAACTATCCGGCGATATGTACCCGCAAAACGTGACTAGTCGTCGAGACCGAAACGATCCCGTATGAAGGCGAGCGCCACCTGCAACCCGTCTGGCGCGATCCCGTGACCGGTGCCCTTTGAAATATGCGCAAAGACTTCAAAGCCTGCGGCCGTCAAGGCGTTGCCCGCATCCGGAAGCGACGAGACAGGTACGACTTCGTCGGCATCCCCGTGGATCAGCAAAATGGGAGGCTTCTGCCGGACCTCATCCTCAAGCGTTTCCGGCGTCAGCAACCGACCTGAAAACCCAACGACGCCCGCAAATGAAACATCACGACGCGGGGCCACATGCAGAGACATCATTGTGCCCTGTGAGAACCCAACCAAAATGGTGTTGGCGGCATCAACCCCCTCTTCGTCCATGACCGCATCAAGATAGGCATTCAAATCCCCTGCTGCGGCTTGCATGCCAGCGTCGGCCTCTTCCTGCGAAGATCCATCTATCCAGGGGATGGGAAACCATTGATATCCATACGGATTTCCAATGCAGCGCTCTGGCGCATTGGGCGCTACAAATGCCGTGTCCGGCAGGTGTGGCCCAAGCGGGTCGGCCAAGCCCAGTAAATCAGCCCCATCTGCCCCATATCCATGCAGAAAGACGACGAGACGCTTTGCGCTGCCTTGTGGAGCGCCCTTGCGCGCGCTGTCGAGTATCCGTGTCATCGTATTCCTTCTCGGTTTTTCTCAACGTGATAATAAGCCCAGAGCAGTCGTGCTGCCACACTGCGCCATGGAGACCAGGTCTCGGCCATGTCCCGAAGCGCTTTTTCCTTCGGTCGATCGTCCAGATCAAAAAGCAAACGCGCGCTTTCCTGAAGCGCCAGATCAGCAGGGGCAAAGACATCCGCCCTGCCAAGGCTGAACATCGCGTATATTTCAGCTGTCCAGCGCCCGATACCCGGCACCTCGATCAGGGTTTCGACAACTTCTTCTGTCGGAGTGACGCGCAATATTTTGTAGTCGATGCGCGCTTCCGCCAAGGCTTTGGCATATCGTATTTTTTGCCGACTTAAGCCACAGGCCCTTAATTCATCTTCACTGGCCCACATCACCTTGCGCGGACCTGTAAGCCTCGCAGCCTTGAGGCGCCCGAAAATGGCGTTGGCAGAAGCCACACTGACTTGTTGGCTGACAATCGCGCTAAGCAAGGTTTCAAAGCCGTCAGGTTTGAGCCGAAGCGGCAGCGCGCCTGTCTGTTTGAGCGCGTCTGTAAAACGAACCTCCCGTGCAGAAAGCCAGGCGGCGCCCTCTGCAACACAAGCCTCTGATGTGATGATCCGACCCACTGACATGGGCGCACCCTATGATGTGAATGCCTTGGCGAAAAGAGCGCTTTCCCTCCCGGCCCGTTCCGCGATAATGGCGTAGTCATGAGTGCAAGTGACACCCCCCTTTCCCAGCCCGTCGACGACAGAACCGCGAAGCGCAACGTCATTGTCCTTGTGGCTGCGCAGGCTTTTCTGGGAAGCCAGATGCCGATGATATTCGTAATCGGCGGATTGGCGGGTCAGATGATCGCACCAACGCCATTGCTTGCGACATTGCCGATCTCGCTGATCGTGTTTGGATCGATGACGACCGCGCCCTGGCTGTCGGCGTTGATGCAACGCAAGGGCCGGCGGGCAGGTTTCCTGATCGGCGCGTTCGGCGGTGCACTTGGCGCAGTCATCGGTGGCGTCGGGTTGGCAACCAGCAGCTTTCCCTTGTTTCTGCTGGGCAGCTATCTGACGGGTATCTACATGAGCGCGCAAGGGTTCTACCGATTTGCGGCTGCAGATACGGCCTCCGACGCATTCCGGCCCAAGGCCATTTCCTATGTGATGGCTGGCGGGCTGATTTCTGCGCTCGTTGGTCCGCAACTGGTAAAGGTGACAACTGACCTCTTCGTTGTCCCATTCCTTGGCACGTATCTTGCGGTCGTGGCGATCAATGCGATCGGGATGATCGTATTCTTCCTGCTGGACATCCCTGCACCTCCTCAACGTTCTGCCCAGGATCGGCCTGTGCGGCCGCGGCTGGAGATTTTGAAGGAACCGGGGATTTTGGTCGCAGTCATATGTGCGATGGTCGCCTATGCGCTGATGAACCTTGTCATGACCTCGACCCCTCTTGCGGTTGTAGGGTGTGGATTTACCACCAATAATGCAGCCGACATCGTCTCGGCCCATGTGCTTGCGATGTTTGCACCGTCCTTCTTCACCGGCCATCTGATCGCGCGGTTTGGCGCTGGAAAGGTCGTGGGGGTGGGATTGATCGCATTGGCCGCAGCGGGCGGTATGGCCATGGCAGGGGTTGAGCTTTGGAACTTCTTCGGAGCGCTGGTCTTGTTGGGCATCGGCTGGAACTTCGGCTTCATCGGGGCAACCAGCTTGTTGGCTGCAAATACGCGCCCGGAAGAAAAAGGCGTTGTCCAGGGAATGAATGACCTGATCGTCTTTGGCTTCGTGACCATAGCGTCGCTGGCGTCGGGCGGTTTAATCAATTCCGGACCCGACGTGGTGACCGGTTGGAGTTCGGTCAACATGGCCATGGTGCCGTTTCTGACCCTGGCAGGGGGCGCGTTGATCTGGTTCGTCCTGCGCCCGCGCGAAGTGGGTCAGTAACCGCCAAGCGTCCCAAAGCGAAGCAGACGCAGTGATTTGCGGAGATCGCTTTGCATCAGCGTAGCATTGGCCACACGCATCGGATCTTGAGCAACCTGTTTCAGAGTTGTCGCAGCATGCGCACCGGCCCAAAGGGCTGGCCAAAGGGATTTTGGAAGACGCGCGGACCGGGCGGCCTGAATACGCGTCAGACCGTCCCTTGCGAGATCCGCAACAGCTTGTGGCCGACCATCTACCAGAGGAACCCGCCCTCGGGCTTCGAGATCCGGAACCGCCTGGAAAAGCCCTGCCAGTGCCGTTGCCTGCCCCATTTTCCGGACGGGGTCTTCCATCATAGGTGCTGCGCCGAGCGCAATAGCAGCGCACCACATCAGCCCGCCCCCTGTATCATCGAGATAGGCCTCAAACGCCTGCGTATCCTCATGCGCGTTTTTGTATATATCCCAACGCCTTGCCGCGATCATGGCATCCAGAACATCAACTGGAAGCTTACAGGTCTGGATCAGGGCGGCGAGCGGCTGCGCAACTTCATGGGCCCGTGCGGGCTTGCCCAGCGCAGCCTCTTCGACGGTATCGCGCCAAAACTGCAGGCGCATTTCCGCGATCATTGGCTCTTCGGTCAGCCACGGTGCGCGGGCAATCTCCAGATTGAGCGCATAAAGCGGGAGCAGCCTGGTACGGGCCTCAAGAGGCGCGGCCATCGTGGCTTTGAACCGGTCTGGATCGCCTTTTGCGACAATCTCGGCGCAGGCTTGGATCGGATCACTCATTTCGGGCGCACCACGCAGAGCACATAACCGGTTTCGTCTTTGCATGCCCGCCATGCATCCATCTCGTTCCGGGTATCTTTGATAATTTCAACCAGAAGAGGCGATGCTTCAGACCGCAGGTCTGAAATACGGGCTTCGAGAGGTGTGTAGTAATTTTCCCAAGCCTGATCAGACAGGTTTCGGATTGCCAGCGTCTGATATCCGGCGCGTGCGATCTGATCCCGAATCCCAGCTTCAGTGCTCAGCGGTACACCCTCACCGTCCCAAAACGTCCGCGCCGCCTCTGAGGGAGTGTCCGTAAAATAACAGGGTTCGGAAAACGCGATGACCCCACCGGGTGAGAGATGTTGCCGCCATGTTGAAAGTGCAGCGCTGATCCCGAGAAAATAGGCAGCACCAGCGCACCAGATGAAATCAAACATACCAAATGGCGCGCTCATGTCGGCGACCGCTAGGGTCACGTCAGGATCCTGATCGTATCGCGCCTGCGCCTGCTGGACAAAGGGCTCATGGGTATCGCAGGCCCAAACAGAGCCCTCTGCCGCGGCGCGCCTGAGCGCGGCAATGTCACCACCCGGCCCGCAGCCCAGATCAGCGATTCGCGCGGATTGTCCGACTTTTGCAACCTGCGTTGCCCAGGCCACATCGGCATCTTCTCCGGGCCCTTCTCGCGGCAGATCCGAATGGATCTGGAAGAATGCGTCCCAGTGTTCGGGTGTCATGTGCTGACACTTTGGGATGGCGCGTCATCCCGGATCAACTTCCAGCGGATGGCATCCACAAGGGCTTCAAAACTTGCATCGACGATATTTGCACTGACCCCGACAGTGGACCAGCGACGCCCCTGCCCGTCTTCGCTGTCGATCAGAACGCGCGTCACCGCCTCGGTCCCGCCATTGGTGATCCGCACTTTGAAATCCACAAGGCGCATATCGTCGAGATAGGGGGTATAGGGGCCCAAATCCTTTGCGAGCGCGCGGGAAAGCGCATTCACTGGCCCGCTGTCGTTCCCCGTGTCATCCATGGATTCACTGACAGAAAGTTTCTTTTCGTCGCCAATTTTCATGACCACGACGGCCTCGGAGAGGCTCACCATTTGGTTATACTTATTTTTCCGGCGTTCAACGGTGACACGGTATCGTTTCACTTCAAAAAAGCTGGGTGTCATGCCAAGCACATCGCGGGCAATCAGCTCGAAACTCGCTTGCGCGCTGTCGAAGGAATACCCCTTGTCTTCGCGCTGTTTGACCTCATCAAGGATTAGCCCAAGTCGCGGATCGTTTTTGGGGATCTCCAGACCGGCCTCTGCCAACCGCTGCCGCAGGTTGGATTGCCCGGCCTGATTTGACATCGGGATGATGCGGGCATTGCCGACCGCCTCGGGCGGAATGTGCTCGTAGGTGGTGGGGTCTTTCAGGATCGCACTGGCATGCAGCCCCGCCTTGTGCGCAAAAGCACTGGCCCCGACGTAAGGGGCTGAACGCGTAGGTACGCGGTTCAGGATATCGTCGAGAACGCGGCTTGCCCGGGTCAGCGTTTTGAGCCGTTCATGTGTGACGCCGATCTCGAACTGGCTGGCATACGGATCTTTCAGAAGCAGTGTCGGGATCAGCGTGGTCAGATTGGCATTGCCGCAGCGTTCCCCCAATCCGTTCAGCGTGCCTTGTATCTGCCGTGCGCCTGCATCTACCGCAGCAAGCGATGCGGCGACCGCATTTCCCGTATCGTCATGGGTGTGAATGCCAAGCCGGTCCCCCGGAATGCCAGACGCGATGACCGCTTTCGTGATCTTGTTGATCTCAGCGGGAAGCGTTCCGCCATTGGTATCGCACAGGACCACCCAGCGCGCGCCAGCGTTGAGGGCCGCGTGCAGACAATCGATCGCGTATCCGGGGTCAGATTTGTAGCCATCGAAGAAATGCTCGGCATCAAAGAGCGCCTCGCGTTTGCTGGCGACCAGATGAGCGATTGATTTCTCGATATTCTCAAGGTTTTCAGCGTTCTCGATCCCAAGCGCTGTTTTGACGTGAAAGTCATGAGTCTTGCCAACCAGACAGACCGAAGGCGTGTTCGCGTTCAGAACGGCTGCAAGCACATCATCGTTTTCAGCCGAGATCCCGGCGCGTTTGGTCATCCCAAAGGCCGTGAACGTGGCATTGGCAAAGCTGGGGCAGCTGTTGAAAAAATCGCTGTCGGTGGGGTTCGCGCCCGGCCAGCCGCCTTCGATGTAATCAAGGCCCAGTTCATCCAGAACCGCGGCGATCTGGTGCTTTTCGTCCATGGAGAACTGGACGCCCTGCGTCTGCTGGCCATCGCGCAACGTGGTGTCGAAAAGGCAGAGGCGTTCGGTCATAAAAGACCCTCCAGCTTAGACGGATCGAATTTGGATGTCGGTACGAGTTCCACACCCGCTTTGGACATGCGCACATCAAGACCAGCCGCGATCAGTTCGGTTTTCAACGCATCCACCCTGCTGAAATCTTTGGTGACCATGGCCTCTTGCCGGATTTCCGACAACTTGTCCGAAAAGGCGGAGAGGTCGGCAACCTCGTCCCATCCCCCCATTTCATCCGTCAAAAGTCCCAGCATTTGGGCCGATCCCACAAGTGTTTCGATCTGACCCGCGTCCTTTGACAAGGCGTGAAGGTGGGTCAGCGCACCCGCAGTATTCAAATCATCTGCAAGGGCATTGATCACCAAAGGCGACACATCGCCCGGTGTGACGCCATTGGCCAAGCCCCGCCACTTGCGCAACGTCGCTTCTGCTTCGGCCCGCTTGGCCTCGGTCCAGTCCATCGGTTTGCGATAATGCGTGGACAGGAACACGAAGCGGATCACCTCGCCGGCTACACCCTGATCCAGAAGATCACGCACGGTGAAGAAGTTGCCGAGGCTTTTGGACATCTTCTTGCCCTCGACCTGCAACATCTCATTGTGCAGCCAGACCTTCGCGAACCCGCCCTTGGGATTGGCGCAGCAGCTTTGCGCGATCTCGTTTTCATGATGCGGGAACATCAGATCGTTGCCGCCAGCATGAATGTCGAAGGTATCCCCCAACAGCGCCTTGGACATGGCCGAGCACTCGATATGCCAGCCCGGGCGACCTCGCCCCCAGGGGCTGTCCCAACCCGGTGTATCGGCATCAGAGGGCTTCCAAAGAACGAAATCCATCGGGTTTTTCTTGTAAGGTGCAACTTCCACCCGCGCCCCTGCGATCATGTCCTCTACGGATCGCCCCGACAGCTTGCCGTAGGCGTCATAGCTGTCGACCGAGAAGAGCGCATGACCTTCCGCAGCGTAGGCGTGGCCATCTTCGATCAGTTTCCCGATCATCGCTATCATCTCGGCGATGTATTCAGTAGCCCGTGGCATGTGATTGGGCGAAAGCGTTCCAAGCGCGGCCATATCCTCAAGATACCAGCCCACGGTTTCCTCGGTGATATCGCGAATTTCGCGTCCGGTTTCGGCAGCGCGCGCATTGATCTTGTCGTCTACATCTGTGAAATTTCGCACGTAAGTTACGGCTTTTTCGCCATAAACTCTGCACAACAACCGGTATAATATATCAAATACGATCACCGGGCGCGCGTTGCCGATATGCGCGCGGTCATACACCGTTGGTCCGCAGAGATAGAGCCGCACATTCGATGCATCGATGGGCGTAAAGACCTCTTTCTGGCGGGTCAGCGTGTTGTGGAGTTTAAGTTCGGTCATATTGGCTAGCCTGTAAAAACGCGGGCACGCGTGGCGGGCTTAGCAGGTGTTTTGGAGAAGGAAAACCAGACGACTGCGCCCACCACGAGGGTTAGCGGATGATTATGCAACAACAAATGGTGCAAAGCTGGTTCATACGAGCGTCCTAAGCGATGTTGCGTGATCCAACAAGTCCCGACAGAGTACCTGCATGACACGCGATGATGTAAATGCGGCCTGTGCCCAATTTCCAGGCGTAACATGTGAAGATCCCTGGGGTGACGGGCACGATGCCTGGAAAGTCGGGGGCAAGATGTTTGCCTGCATTGGTCCGACCAATGACGGGGTCTCTGTGAAGACCGAAAGTGTTGAACAGGCGATGTTCCTGATCGAGCTGGAGCGTGGCGAGAAAGCCCCCTACTTTCACAGATCGTGGATAAGACTGCCCTTTGATAGCGACATTGGTCCTGACGAATTGCGCGACCGGCTTGCGACCTCTTACGATCTGATCCGCAAGAAGCTTACAAAAAAGGTTCAGGCGACGCTGCCCCCCTGGCCTTAATCCTCGTCCCCTATCGTTGAAATTGACAAGCTGGCTTTGGCGTGTCCCTGTCCCGCCAAGCAAACTTCTGAGGGCCAAATGGAACTGTCAAAACGCATCACGGGATTGACCGGTGGCGGATCGGATGGGTGGGGCATTCTCTATGCCGCCCGCGCACTGGAGGCCAAGGGCCAATACGTGGCAAACCTGACAATCGGTGAGCATGACATCCGAACGCAGGACATCATTTTGGACGCCATGCATGCTGCCGCCCTTGGCGGGCACACCGGATATGCGTCAGTGCCCGGAACAGATGGTTTGCGACACAGCGTGGCGCAACGGATCACCCAGCGCACAGGCGTTAAGACAGAACCAGAGAACGTCCTGATCACCCCCGGGGGTCAGGCGGCACTCTTTACTGCGCATATGGCGGTGCTCGATCCCGGGGACAGGGCGCTCTTCGTCGATCCCTATTATGCAACCTACCCCGGAACAATTCGGGGAGCAGGCGGGGTTCCGGTCCCGATCGCGGCACGGTCTGAGGATGGGTTTCAGCTTGGGACGGACGCCATCGATAATGTGGGTGCAGACGCTACATCGCTGCTGATCAACAGCCCGAACAATCCAACTGGTGCGGTCTATTCAAGCGAAACTCTGCACGCGATTTCAGAGGCTTGTCGGCGTTATGACCTTTGGCTGATATCGGACGAAGTGTATGACACGCAGGTCTGGGACGGCACACATATCAGCCCGCGCAGCCTGTCGGGAATGGCAGATCGCACACTTGTTGTTGGATCCCTATCCAAAAGCCATGCGATGACGGGCTCTCGTCTGGGATGGATTATTGGTCCGGAAGACGTGATTGAACATGCTGCAAACCTTGCCACGCACACGACTTATGGCGTACCCGGATATATTCAGGACGCCGGAGAGTTTGCTCTGGCACAAGGCAGTGCGCTTGAAAACGAGATTGCCGCCCCTTTCCGTCGGCGGCGGCAAATCGTTTTGGACACGCTTGGCCGGCAACAGATCGTCAAATCCGTACCAGCGCAGGGCGCGATGTATGTGATGCTGGATATCCGCGCCACGGGCCTCGACGGCGAAAGCTTTGCATCGGCGCTTCTGGCCGAGGAAGCCATTGCCGTCATGCCGGGCGAAAGCTTCGGTGCGTCTGCTGCAGGCCATATCCGGGTTGCGATGACGCTTCCCGATGACGCGTTTTCTGAGGCTTTCGCGCGGGTTATCGCTTTTGCCACCGCCCGCGCAAATGCTGCCTGATCAGTCGCCCGTTTCGTCGAACGACAAGGCAGCGCCATTGATGCAATAGCGCAATCCGGTGGGCTGGGGCCCATCGGGAAAGACATGGCCAAGATGACCGTCGCAGCGATTGCAATGCACTTCGGTGCGGGTCATGAACCATGATCTGTCGACACTTTCGCCCACCATCTCGGAATCGGCTGGCGCATAGAAAGACGGCCAGCCTGTGCCTGAATCGAACTTAGTCTCGGCGTCAAACAAAGGGGCATCACACCCGGCACACCGATACATGCCCGCTGATTTGGGAAAGTTGTCATTGGTAAAAGCGCGCTCTGTTCCGTGCTTACGTAGCACCTTGAAGGCAAGGTCCCCAAGTTGTGCCCGCCACTCTTCATCCGTTTTGACGACTTTTTCCATTTGGTCCTCTTTGTTGTCTTTGCACCGTCATACGCGTGTGACACTGCTTGGTCTGGGATGTAAGATTCCTATACGGTCTGCCAAGAGATCGTGCACGCGCCTGTGAAGAGGACATCGCATGTTTGGACTGCGTCTTGGAAAATATTCAGCGCGCCTCGCTCAGACCGAGCAGGATGTGATGGACTGCCAGAAACTGCGGGCACGCGTCTTCCGTGGCGCCCTTGATGAGCGGGACACGGACGCATTTGATACACGCTGCAATCATGTCATGATCGAATGCGCCAAGACATCTGATCTGGTGGCGTGTTTCCGACTGCTTGAACTGAACGACGGGTCCGAGATTGCGCAGAGCTATTCAGCGCAATTTTACGACCTCTCTGCGCTGGAGGCCTTTTCCGGAAAAATGGCCGAGATGGGTCGGTTTTGCATCTCGCCCGGGCTTCAGGATCCAGATGTTCTGCGTGTCGCCTGGGCTGCAATGACCCGCTATGTAGATGATAAAAGTATCGAAATGCTGTTTGGGTGTTCGTCATTTTCTGGGACGGAGTCGGAGGGATACGAGGATGCGTTTGCCCTTCTCAAAGACCGCCACCTTGCGCCAAGCCGTTGGTTGCCACAGGTCAAAGCCGCATCCGTTTTTCCATTTTCGAGCCGGCTTCGATTGCGCAAACCAGATCTGAAACAAGCCATGAAGACGCTACCGCCCCTTCTGCGAACCTACCTTCTGATGGGGGGATGGGTCAGTGACCATGCGGTTGTCGATCGGGATCTGAACACGTTGCATGTGTTTACCGGACTGGAAATTGAGGCGATTCCCCCTGCCAGGGCGCGCCTGCTGCGGGCAACAGCGGGCTAATTCGGTCTTGGCAGCGCGCGACGCGTGAATTAGCTGACCCGGTATGGCCAGACCTCCTTTATTACAATTGACCGACATATCGCTGACATTTGGTGGTGATCCAGTTTTCGACGGATTGAACCTTGTGGTGCAGCCCGGCGACCGCGCGGCACTTGTCGGGCGCAACGGATCGGGCAAGTCGACCCTCATGAAGGTTATGGCACGGATCGTTGAGCCAGACCGCGGCGCGGTTATCGCAGCGCCCGGTACGAGCGTGGGCTACATGGAGCAGGATCCAACGCTAGAGGGGTTCGCAACCCTCGGGGATTTTGCGTCCTCGGGGCTGGACCCGTCTGAGCGCTACAAGATCGATATGGCCGCTGAGGGCCTGAAGCTTGCGATGGATACACCTGTTGATGCGGCATCCGGGGGTGAGAAACGGCGGGCAGCCTTGGCAAAGCTGTTGGCGCAGGATCCCGATCTGATGCTTCTTGATGAGCCGACCAACCATCTCGACATCGAGGCCATCGGCTGGCTTGAGTCGCATCTTGCAATGACACGCAGTGCTTTCATTGTGATTTCGCACGATCGCGCCTTCCTGACCGCTTTGGCCAAATCCACGCTTTGGATCGACCGAAGTGTGGTGCGCAGACAGGATAAGGGGTTTGGGGATTTCGAACCCTGGCGCGACAAGACGTGGGACGAAGAGGACCTCGCACGCCACAAGCTCGACCGAAAGATCAAGGCCGAAGCACGGTGGGCCGTTGAGGGCATTTCTGCGCGCCGCAAGCGCAACCAGGGACGGGTTCGTGCGCTTGGCGCACTTCGCAAAGAACGCGCTGATATGATCCGGCGCCAGGACGTTGCCGCAATGGAACTTTCCGGGGGATCACAATCCGGCAAGCGTGTGATCGAAGCCCGCGGACTGACAAAGAGCTTTGGCGACCGAATTATTCTCAAGCCATTTGATCTTCGGGTGCTCCGCGGAGACCGGGTGGCATTTGTCGGCCCGAACGGGGTTGGCAAAACCACCTTATTGAAAATGTTGATCGGCGAGACCGAACCTGACAGCGGCACAGTGAGCTTTGGCACCGGCCTGGAAATAGCAGTGTTTGATCAGACCCGAAGCGCGCTCGACCCGGATATGTCGCTCTGGGAAAGCCTGACCGGCGATCCTGAGATGCGCGTATCGGGGCGTGCAGATCAGGTTATGGTGCGGGGTACGCCAAAACACGTGGTCGGCTATCTCAAAGAGTTCTTGTTTTCTGATGCACAGGCCCGCGCGCCCGTGCGGTCGTTGTCGGGCGGTGAAAAGGCTAGATTGCTTCTTGCACGGATCATGGCACGCGATGCCAACCTGCTGGTGCTCGACGAACCAACAAATGATCTTGATATCGAAACCCTCGATCTGCTGCAGGAATTGCTTGCTGACTTTCCCGGTACCGTGCTGCTGGTCAGCCATGATAGGGACTTCCTGGACCGTGTCGCAACAACCACGATCGCGATGGAAGGCGATGGGCGCGCAATCGCCTATCCCGGCGGTTGGAGTGACTACAGGCGGCAGCGGGGGGAGCGCACTGCACCTGAACCTCAAGCCTCCAAGCCAACGGTCAAGCAACCGCAAGCCTCGAAACCAAAAACGAAATCTTCAGGTTTGAGCTTCACCGAAAAGCACCGTCTGGAAGCGCTGCCGGATGAGATTGAAAAGCTGGAGACCGAGATCACAAAGCTGGCTGATCTGCTTTCAGATCCGGATCTTTACACCAAGGCGCCCGAGAAATTCTCCAAAGCAACCGCTGCATTGACCCAAAGGCAGGCTGCGTTGGAAAAGGCCGAAGAAGAATGGCTGCTGCTGGAGGAAAAAGCCGAAAGCTAAGCCTTTGTGCTGCGTGTGTCTTGAGCTACGCTTCGAAAAAACATTGAGGCAAAGCAATGATCGGCCGGAAACCGGATCTCGTGTGCATCGGGGCGCAGAAAGCAGCAACAAGCTGGTTTTACAAAGTGATGGGCGCGCGAAGTGACACTTGGGTGCCACCTTTCAAGGAAGTTCATTTCTTTGACCATAAATTCTGCCCCGAAAACCGGAAATGGGCCAGAAATGGGTTAGCAAAAGGGCTGATGAAAGCCGAAGCGCGCCACCGAAAAAACCAGAAGACGGTCAACGAGGAGTACATCGCATATCTCCATGCGCTCGGGGAATCGCCTGTTTTCAATGGAACGTGGTACAAGAAGATCTTTTCCCGGGCGCCTCTGCGCATGCAGTGTCTGGATGTCACGCCAGAATACAGCACCCTACCGGAGGAGGGCGTTGATTTTGTTGCTAAGTTTTTGCGTGATGCACGCTTTGTCTACATCATCCGCGACCCTGTTGAGCGCGCAAAATCCCAACTGCGCATGAATCTTGCACGCAGAAATTTCGTCCCCAAGAACGAACGGGCCTGGCTGCGTGTCACCCGCGAAGAAGCAATCGAAAATCGGGGGGATTACCAAGCATATGTGCCGCGATGGAAAGCACGCTTTGATGATCGTAGATTGTTGTTTCTTCCCTATGGAGATGTCTCCAAGGACCCACAGGGCGTCATGCGAAAGGTCGAGGCGTTCGCAAATCTTGAACGGGAAAACCCTTGGGGGCTGAACGCTGTCGTCCACAAGACAGACCCCCTACCTTTGCCGGACTACGTTAGCGAAGATCTGGAAACGCGCCTCGGTCCGCAAAGAGAGTTCTTGCGCAACGAATTCGGCACGGAGTTCACAAACCGCGTTTAGGTCAGTCAAGCCCAAACCGGCAAGATCAGTCGATCAGGCTGCCTGCATCGACGCGGCCAAGATTTCCGAGCAGCTGTCGCAGGAACGAAACGCCCTTTATGTTGTCATCGGTAACGCGACGGTTCAGGGCAATGACTTCGCCGTCTTCGAGGCCAAAGCGTTCTATGTTGCGCACGCGACCATTTGAACTGAAGGAAATTGCAAGGACCTGACGCTCTATGACTTCGGGCGCTTGATAAGCGTAGTTTTCAACACGACTTTGGACGTAATACCACGCGTCTTCGCGCACGACACCCGAAGTGCCTGGGCTGCCGATTTTTTCAGTGACGGTCTCGCGCGTATCACGACCGACCTGGACGTTGGCCAAATCCACTTCAGATGGAACGTAGCCAAAGTTCCGGAACGTGGAACTGCAGCCAGCAACGAACAGCAAAATCAATACACTGAGCGCAAGAAAACCGAGAACGCGCGAACGGTCCGCTTGACTTTGCGTGATCACTGCTGCCTGTGACATATAACGTCCGCCTCTTTTCCAAGCCGCTTTCGGCTCTTTGCCTGCGATACCGGAAGCTGCGCATGGGTTCAAGAAGAACGGACTTCTGTCGACCAATCCAACTTTTACGGTTTGGAGGAATTTATGCCCAGATCTACTATGCCCCACGCAATTTCGTCGATTCCCGATCAATTGCGGCTTGCCGATCTGCCACAGCGCAAAGCTTCGCGGTTTGACGTGACAGCCAACGACGGCGCGCTGAACGAACTGGCAGATGCTCTGCAAATAACATCTGTCCGCAAAGCACGTTTCAAAGGGTCTATGACCCCGGTGGCCGGGCGGGATTGGCAACTTTCGGCCCAATTGGGCGCCACAGTTGTTCAACCTTGCAGCGTTTCGCTTGAACCTGTGGTCACGCGCATCGATCTTACGGTCGAGCGGCACTATACCGACGCCCCGCTACAAGATGACATCGAAGCAGGATCCGAGGTCGAGATGCCCGAAGACGATACCCTTGAACCCGTGCCCGAGGTGGTTGATCTGGGCGCACTCTTGCTGGAAGAGCTATCTTTGGCTGTGCCCGCCTACCCACGTGCCGAGGGTGTCGGTCTGGGGAGCATCCTTGCCGGGCCCGAAGGTGCAGCCCCTCTTGATGATGACGCGATAAAGCCGTTTTCAGCGCTTGCCACACTGCGCGATCAGCTTGAAAAAAAGGAATAGCCGGCTGTCTGGGAAAAGGCCTGTAAAAACACTTGCGCCGCGCCAGAATCGCAGTATGTTCCCGGCCTCATTCGCACGCAGCTGAAACACGCAGTCGTTGTGGCACACAGTCGTGACGAAACGATCGAATTCAAGCCCTTGAAGGGCACCCTGGGCTCAGGCCCGTACACAAAGCAACCGAGGTCCGTCCGATGGCAGTCCCACAGAATAAAATTTCGCGATCGCGCCGCAACAACCGCCGTTCGCATGATGCACTGGTTGGTGGTAACCCAAATGAGTGCCCAAACTGCGGTGAACTGAAGCGCCCGCACCACGTATGCGCATCTTGCGGCTATTACGGTGACCGTGAAGTTGTAGCCCAGGCCGATGAGATCGATCTGGACGAAGACGCAGCGTAAGCTGTTTTGCTTAATGGGTTAAGATTAGGAGGCGCAGGTAACTTCGGTTGCCTGCCTTCTTGCTGTGTGAACCCTACGCAGGCTAAGTCTCACACGGCATGAGCGACCCGGGCATCTCTGAAAACGATCCACGCACTGTTATCTCAGTCGACGCGATGGGCGGTGACGCGGGACCGTCTGCAGTGGTTGGTGGGCTTGCAAAGTCTGCTGCCAAAAATCCCGACATTCGATTTATTTTGCATGGTCCCGAGGCAGAACTGCGTCGCTTGATTGCGCGCCGCCGTGGACTTGCCGAGCGCGTGACCGTTCGAAACGCCGAGGGCATCGTCAAAATGGACGACAAGCCCAGCCAGGTCATGCGCCATGGTAAGAACACGTCCATGTGGAGCACCGTCGAGGCTGTAAGAAATGGCGAAGCCACTGTTGCCGTAAGCTGTGGCAACACCGGTGCGCTGATGATGCTATCGACAGTTCGCCTGCGCAAAGCGCCCGGTGTGAACAGGCCCGCTATCGCCTGCCTCTGGCCGTCCCGCAATCCGCAGGGGTTCAATGTGATGCTGGATGTCGGCGCCGACATCAAAGCCGAAGCCAACGATCTTCTGCAATATGCCCTGATGGGGGCGTCTTACGCGCGGAATGGTCTGAAACTGGCGAAGCCCCGCATAGGGTTGCTGAACGTAGGCGTCGAAGAACATAAAGGACGCGCCCAGCTGAAAGAGGCCCACGATATGATCGCGGCCGCAGCGGATACGAATATGTTTGAGTTTGTTGGTTTCGTCGAGGGTGGGGACATCCCTTCGGATCGCGTCGACGTCATTGTCACAGACGGTTTCACAGGGAATATCGCACTGAAGACCGGCGAAGGTACGGCAAAGCTGATCGGGGACCTTCTGCGAGAAGCATTCAAATACACACCGCTATCGCGCATTGCTGCGTTGCTGGCCCTGACCTCGCTGAGACGACTTTCCAAACGCATTGATCCGCGACGGGTCAATGGTGGTGTGTTTCTCGGGTTAAACGGCACTGTTGTAAAATCTCATGGATCGGCCGACGCGACGGGTGTGGCGGCCGCCATCAAGCTGGCATTTGTATTGGCACAATCGGGATTTACCGAACGCCTGGCTGCTCGGGTTGCATCTGGAGCGACGCAACGTCAGGATACCGAAAACTCTGAGCAGAAACTGAACGCGCCAAATGAATAACCGTGCTGTCGTAATTGGTGTCGGGCATTATCTCCCCGACCGCATCGTTCCAAACAGCCATTTTGAGAGTTTTCTCGACACAACGGACGCATGGATCAAATCCCGTTCTGGTATCGAGCGACGACATTTCGCGGCAGACGGGCAAGGCACATCAGACCTTGCCGCACGCGCCGCAAAAGCAGCACTCGAAAATGCTGGTCTGGACGCCAATGATCTTGATGCGATTGTGCTTGCAACTTCGACGGCTGACCTGACCTTTCCGTCAGCTGCAACCATGGTGCAAAACGAGATTGGCATGACGCGCGGCTTTGCCTTTGACGTACAGGCGGTCTGTGCCGGCTTTGTCTATGCCTTATCGAACGCTAATGCCTTGATCGTCTCAGGCCAGGCAAAGCGCGTGATGGTCATCGGTGCGGAAACATTCAGCCGGATCATGGACTGGACCGACCGCGGGACATGTGTGCTCTTCGGCGATGGCGCTGGGGCTTTGATCTTGGAGGCCCAGGAAAATACGGGGGAGACGACCGATCGGGGAATCCTGTCCGTGGATCTGAATTCCGATGGACGCTATCGTGACATCCTCTACGTCGATGGCGGGGTCGCAACCCAGAATACCGGTTTTCTGCGTATGCAAGGCAAAGAGGTCTTCCGTCACGCCGTCGAAAAGCTGGCCGCCACAGCAGAGACAGCGCTGGAAAAGGCTGGCTTGACCAGTGAGGATGTCGATTGGATCGTACCACATCAGGCCAATCTGCGTATCATCAAGGCAACGGCGACCAAAATGGGGCTGCCGATGGAAAAGGTGATCGTAACGGTTCAAGACCACGGAAACACCTCGGCCGCCTCAATCCCGCTGGCGCTGTCTGTCGGCGTTGCCAAAAACCAGATCAAGCCCGGTGACCTGATTGTCACGGAAGCGATTGGTGGGGGATTGGCCTGGGGATCGGTGGCTTTGCGGTGGTAATGGGTCAAGTTACCAATCCAAGTCCTTGAATCTTGACATTGATTTGCCTCGCTGCATACTGGGGTCGCTGCAGTGAGGAAGTATGATGTCCGAAAAAACCCTAACCCGAATGGATCTAAGCGAGTCTGTGTTCCGCGAAGTCGGGCTCAGTCGAAATGAATCGTCAGCTCTGGTCGAGAGCGTTTTGCAGCACATCTCAGATGCGTTGGTGAACGGTGAGAGTGTGAAGATCTCGAGTTTTGGAACGTTTAGCATTCGCGATAAATCCGCGCGCGTTGGCCGTAACCCCAAAACCGGCGAAGAAGTGCCAATTCATCCGCGACGCGTGTTGACCTTTCGTGCGTCACATTTGATGAAAGACCGTGTTGCCGAGGGGAACCGCTCGGCCTGAGCTGCCAAAGGCCAAGACTAGATGACAAAATCTGCCGACGCTTTTCGAACCATCAGCGAAGTCGCTGAATGGTTAGATACGCCTACCCATGTGCTGCGCTTTTGGGAAAGTAAGTTTTCTCAGGTCAAGCCTGTGAAACGTGCAGGTGGGCGGCGTTATTATCGTCCTTCAGATATGGAACTGCTGGCAGGGATCAAGAAGCTGCTGCATGAAGACGGCGTCACGATCCGCGGCGTCCAGAAAATACTGCGCGAACAAGGGGTTCGCCATGTCGTAGCCGTAGGATACGAATTGAGCGCGGTACAGGAGAAAGCTGCGGAACGTGCAGCGGCTCCTTCAGCGATTGTGGAACAAAAGGTCGTACCGCTGCGACCAGCCACCGAAGAGGCAAAGCCCCCTCTGAGCCCGGAGCACGCCGCTCCGCCATCAGAAACTGACGCGGTCAACAATATCTTCGCCAATATCGATGATGACGACCAGGCCCCCATGCTTTTTGCGAACCTGCCAAAGGATTCGGCGAAACAAGAGGCACAACCTCTCCCTACCCTGCCCGGCGCCTCGCCAAGTTTCTTAAGCGCGCTTCCAACGCTTTCAAACCAGCTACAGCGCATTCCTGCACAGGAGCTGTCCAAGGATGCAGCGCGGCTCGGTCCGGCTGTACAAAAGCTGCGCAGTCTGCGCGACAAGATCGCTGCAAGCGTCGGGTCATCTCGTACGGCTGGACACAGTTAGAGAGTCACGTGCATCGATGAAGCAATCAGGATTCATTGCCATATTCGTTGCTGAAATCCGCTTGCTCTCAGTTTCAAAACCGCTATGGATGCACGGCGTCGGGCTATGGCGCAGCTTGGTAGCGCGTCCGTCTGGGGGACGGAAGGTCGTAGGTTCGAATCCTGCTAGCCCGACCAGAATTTCATCCATAGGCACACCATGCTGAGGCCTGCCCGATGAACGATGTCCAGAATTTCGGAACTGGTGTGCTTCCAGATGCGGGTTTGCGCGCGCTGATTGACCTTGGTGCACTAAAGGCCTCGCCGCCAATCGATGAAAGTCAGATCCAGCCTGCGAGCCTCGATCTCCGGCTGGGCAACATTGCTTACAGGGTACGCGCTTCTTTTCTGGCAGGCGCGCAGAACAAAGTATCTGACCGCCTCTCCGAGTTCGAGATGCATCGTATCTCACTGGAAGGCGGCGCCGTTCTGGAAAAAGGCTGCGTTTATCTCGTCCCGCTCATGGAACGTCTCGATCTTCCCGAAGGGCTGACCGCCGTTGCAAATGCAAAAAGCTCTACCGGACGTCTTGATCTGCTCACACGCCTGATCACCGATGGGGGTGAAGAGTTTGACCGAATTCCAAAAGGGTATTCCGGACCTCTTTATGCCGAGATTTGCCCACGGTCGTTTTCGGTTCTTGTGCGGCCGGGCCAAAGGCTGAACCAAATTCGGTTTCGGGCCGGGCAAGCCGTTCTGGATGACGCAGAACTGCGCGCGTTACATGCAGATGTCGGGCTGGTCACCGGTCCCGCACATATCGACGACGGATTAGGATTTTCGGTTGATCTGCAACCCACCGACACCGACCTCGTCGGATACCGCGCCAAGCCACACACGGGCGTGATCGATCTGGATCAGATCGGCGCATATGATCCGACCGAGTTTTGGGAAGACGTGCGCAGTAAGGATGGACGGATCATACTAGATCCCGGCGCGTTTTATATTCTCGTGAGCCGGGAAGCTGTTCATATTCCTCCAGATTTTGCCGCGGAAATGGCCCCATATCTGGCCCTGGTGGGCGAATTTCGCGTTCATTACGCTGGCTTTTTTGACCCAGGCTTTGGCCATGCGCCAGCCGGAGGCGCCGGTGCGCGTGGTGTTTTGGAAGTCCGCTGCCACGAAGCGCCATTTGTGCTGGAGCATGGGCAGATCGTCGGACGATTAATCTATGAAAGAATGGCCGCCCCACCTGCTGCGCTTTATGGGTCAGGACTGGCTTCAAATTATCAGGGACAGGGCTTGAAACTGTCCAAGCACTTCAAAGCCTAGGCGCAAATTGAAGCGGAAAACGCTTCTGAAGACCTATTCCTCTTCAAAAAGCTCCGTCTGGTCGTCTGCTTCCTCGTCCTCTTCGCCTGCATCAAGCGCAGCTGCACCGGGGGGTGGTCTGTTGTCCAGCAAGCCTGCTGCGCGCAATTCAGCCAATCCGGGAAGATCGCGCGCGCTTTCAAGTCCGAAGTGATCCAGAAACTCTGGCGTCGCGACGAATGTCACAGGACGACCTGGGGTCATTCTACGCCGGCCAAACCGGATCCAGTTCAGCTCTATAAGTTGATCCAGGGTGCCGCGTGAAACAGACACGCCCCGGATCTCTTCGATCTCAGTGCGTGTGACAGGCTGGTGGTAGGCAATAATCGCCAAGGTTTCGATGGCTGCGCGGCTCAGCTTGCGGGTCTCGACGATCTCGTTCTGCATCAGGAAACCAAGATCACCGGCGGTCCGAATAGCCCAGGCTTCTCCGACCCGCACAACCTGAACCCCGCGACCTTCATAGCGCCGCCTCAAATGCTGTACGGCTTCGGCTGCATCACATCCGTGGGGCATGCGGGACGCCATGCTCGCCACGGTCAACGGATCAGCAGACGCAAACAGCATGGCTTCCACCATGCGCTCCTGTTCGGCCATGGGAGGGGCTGCAAACAAGGGCGCGGAGCTATTTTCGTCCTGATGTTCTGGGGTGTCAGTCATGTTTCGCGGGCGGCCTTACGCAATTCAATCGGTGAGAAAATGTCGCTCTGGCGCAATTCAACTTTGCCAGCCTTTGCAAGCTCAAGCGCAGCCGCAAAATTACCAGCGGTTGCGGAGCGCCTGCGCTGTGGATCGCTGCTCCAGTCGTCGGGCAGATAACGTTCCAGATCAGTCCAGTCTCCGGCCAATCCGATCAAACCCCGCATACGTTCAAGCGCGGCTTCGAGCGTGTAGACTGAGTCACGATCGAGCGCATAAGGGCGAAACTCGTCTCGGGTTCGTAAGCGCGCATAGGCCTGCATCAAATCCAGAATGGACGCCTCATAGGTGACCTTGCGTACACGCGACACGTTTTCAGGAATGCCGCGCACGAAGAAATCGCGCCCGATCTGATCGCGTGCCATCAGTTTGGCTGCCGCCTCCCGCATCGCGGCCAGACGTTCCAGTTGAAACGCCAGATGTGCTGCAAGGTCTTCACCGGACGGGCCTTCATCTTCAGGATCAGGTGGAAGCAGAAGCCGTGATTTAAGAAACGCAAGCCACGCAGCCATAACCAGATAATCTGCTGCCAGTTCAATCCGAAGTGCCCGCGCCTCATTGATGAACGCCATATACTGTTCTGCCAGACCGAGCACCGATATCTTGCGAAGATCGACTTTCTGCGTTCTTGAAAGCGTCAACAGAAGGTCGAGCGGTCCTTCAAAGCCATCCACGTCCACAATCAGCGCTTCCGCAGCAAGGCGATCTGCCACGCTGGTCGAAGCTGCTGAAAACTGTTCGGGGTCTGCCATGCATGCCTCTTGTCCTAGCGCGCAGAGTCCTTTGTATGACGAATGGAGTCAACCAAATGTCGCGCGATACGTCAGACTACTTGGCAACCACAGGAATACAGGGCGTGTTCTCGGCCAAGAAGACCGAACAAAACCGGCGCGCTTCGGACACATCCGCAAATCCAAGCACGCGCAAGCGGTGGAACTCACGCCCCCCGGACAAGGCGCGCTGCACAACCGGACGTTTGTTATCCATGAAGTCGGCAAACCTTGTCGACAATCGCTCCCATTCCGAGCGCGCGATTTCTGGGCTGTCAAAAGCACCAAATTGCACCAGACGCGTGCCTGCCGGGATGGTTGCCGGATCAACATACGGCCCTGTTGAGACGGCAGGAGCAGACGCAGGTGGTGCAGCGGCACTGACCCGGAGCGCTGACGGCCGCGAGGGAGGACGCGGCGATTGGGCTACCCCGGGTATTGATGCCGAAATGACCTGAAGCTGCGAGTGGCCCGGGACGGGTTGCGCGGTGGGGGCTGTGCCCGTTGGTGCGCTGAGATCTCCCAACGGCGCACTCCCTGCAGCCAATTGATCTGCCAATGCAGCAAATGCTGCTGTTTGTTCGGCCGAGCTAAGCTCGGACTGCGGTGCGGGTGTTGTCGCCGCCGAGCCATTCTGGCTGGAACTTGGCGGCGGAAGCGTCGCTGCGGCTATGCCTTCCGCGGATAGATCAAGCGGCTGGGGCGCCAAAACAACCTGAGCAGGTGGTTCAGAAGCCCGTCCCTCGGCTTGTACGGTATTGACAGAAAGCCCCTGATGGCTGGCCTGCAATCCCTCAGGATCTGCCGGCTGCACCCGCATCGGACCAGGCAGTGCTTGAATGACAGGTACGCCGCTGACGTCGCGCTGGATAGTTTGATAGCCCCAGAAGCCCAGACCGATCAACAAAACGAGCGAGCAGAGCCCTCCGATCCAGTTGGCGACAGAACCGCCATCTGTCTCGTCATGAAAGTCCGTGCTGAACTCTTCATAGCTCGGCGCGGCGGCCGCTGACTGATACGCTGGTGCCTGTTCGATTCCGTGAGACATCTGCGGCACATAGGCCGCTTGGTGCGGCTGAATATGAGGCGTGTAGGTTTCAGGTTGAGCTGGGGGAAGACCGGCGCTTGTGTGCGATTGAGTTGCGGCCCCAACACGTCGTGGCGGGGTCCCATATCCCATCGGAGACTCTGGCTGTCGCCGGAACCCGCCTCCAAATCCGTGGAATCCACCTGCGTCTATTCCTGCCATCACATACGCCTCATGCCTGCAACGTCTTGCGCGCCGCTTTTTTCCTGCTCGTTTCAGGGTATTTGCCGCTTCTGCGCGTGCTTCGTCACCCTTGGGTATACCTTACCCACATCTTGGGACTCCGCCAACAAAAAGGGCGCGTCGAGGTTGCAATCGGACAAGCAGGCGTGGCCCATTTGCATCCTTTGCAGCACGCGCTTTTGGCGCGCGCGGCAACGAGCTTAGCGCATTTCTTCCACTGGCTTGACGCCACAGATGGTCAAACCGTTTTCCAACACCTGCCTACACGCTTCAGCGAGGGCTTGCTTCTGCGCGCTTGCAATGACGTTGTTCTCCTGCACCAAGCGAAGCTCCGGGCGGTCATTCCCTCGATTCCAAAGCGCATGAAAATCAGACGCCAAGTCATAGAGATAAAACGCAATTCTGTGCGGTTCATTTGACTTTGCGGCGGCTTCAACAACACGTGGCCATTCCGCCAGACGTCGGATCAACGTGAGCTCACCAGCATCCGTAAAGATCGCATTTGTTTCCCCGTTTGCCAAAGCTTCTGACAGCTGCCCCAGATCGACACCGATGTCAGCACCCTTGCGCTGCGCGGACCGGATACGCGCGTGGGCGTACTGGACGTAGAAGACCGGGTTGTCCTTGGACTGTTCCTGAACCTTGTCGAAATCGAACTCCAGTGGCGCGTCATTTTTCCGCGTCAGCATCACGAAACGGGTAACATCGGCCCCAACCATATCGAGTACGTCGCGCAGGGTCACAAATGTGCCAGCCCGTTTCGACATTTTAAACTCGGCCCCGTTTTTCATCAGCTTGACGAGCTGTATGAGCTTGATATCGAGCGAAACGTTGCCATCGCTTAACGCGCTGACTGCGGCCTTCATCCGTTTGACATACCCACCGTGATCGGCGCCAAAGACATCAATAAGCGCGTCGAACCCTCTGGAAATCTTATCAAAATGATATGCGATATCGGGTGCAAAATATGTCCAGTTACCATCCGATTTCTGAACAGGACGATCGACATCATCCCCATGTTCGGTTGATTTGAAGAGCGTCTGAATACGCGCCTCCCAATCTTCGGGCAACTTGCCTTTGGGCGGCTCTAATGTGCCCTCGTAGATCAGACCCTTGGACTTCAGATCCTCCAGCGCGGCCTCGATACGGCCAGTGCCATAGAGAGATTTTTCACTGTAGTATTGATCCATCTCGACGCCGAGGTCTTTCAGATCAACTCGGATCATCTCCATCATCGCATTCGTTGCGAACTCGCGCGCGTCCGCCAGCCAGACATCTTCCGGCTGATCCAACCAAGCGTCGCCAACCCTTTCTTTGAGAGCTTCCCCAACTGGGATCAGATAGTCACCGGGATAGGTGCCGTCTTCGAATGCGATCGTGCGTCCATGGGCTTCGAGGTACCGTAGATAAACGGACCTCGCGAGCACATCGACCTGCGCTCCACCATCGTTGATGTAGTACTCTTTGGTGACATCAAACCCCGCGAAATCAAGGAGGTTGGACAGCGCATCACCGAAAACGGCCCCGCGCACATGTCCGACATGAAGCGGTCCGGTCGGGTTTGCAGACACAAACTCTACGTTGATTTTCTTTCCCGTACCGATGGTTGAGCGCCCGAACTCGGCCTTTTCGTCTAAGACCTGCGCAACAACGCTCTGCCAAACCGACGGGTTCAATCGCAGATTGAGGAAACCGGGACCTGCAACATCTGCCGCATCGATAAGCTCATCTTTCAAAAGATGCTCTGCAAGCGTCGTTGCGATATCGCGCGGCTTTTGCCCTGCCCCTTTGGCAAGTACCATTGCGGCGTTGGTCGCCATGTCGCCATACGCAGGGTCGCGCGGCGGTTCGACGGTCACAGCAGTTAGGTTTAGCCCTTCAGGCAGTTGCCCCTGAGAGGCCATATCGTCCAATGCCTGCACAACACGGGCACGTATCTGTTGAAAAAGGCTCATGCGGGGTCTCGTCGATCACAGAGTTGAGTGCAGGGCTTTAGCAGGCCGTGCCAGACATTCAAGACGCAGCGGGCGATTGCGGCTTCAGAAGTCGTCCTTGCGCTTGCAGGTCACTGTATGCGCCCATGGCGAAACGATCAGTCATACCTGCAATATAATCAGCCACAATTCTTGCAATTCCCGTCTGACCTTTGGCACTTGCAAGGTCGCCTTGCCAGCGCGCGGGAAGCTCTTCTGGATTTGCGAGGTAATATGGAAAAAGGGCCTCAACAATGCGGGTGACCTCGGCGCGCTTCTCCATAACACGCGGCGCGCGGTACATTTCCTTAAACAGGAAGCTTTTGATTTCGCGCAACGCGGCCACCATCTCATCCGAGAACTGGATTACAGGCGCACCGAAATGTCTTATGTCATCAACCGATGCAAACACGCCCGCGTTCAGGCACTTGCGGCTCTCGGTGATCACGTCTTCGACCATGGCCCCAAACACACGGCGAAGCGCTTCATGGCGGCGCCTGTAGAGATCAAGCGTTGGATACCGCTGATCAACCTCTGCAAGCGCCTCCCGCACGATCGGCAAACCTTCGATCTCGTGATCCCGAAAGAGCCCGGCGCGCAGGCCGTCATGCAGGTCATGGTTGTTGTAGGCAATATCGTCCGCGAGAGCTGCAACCTGAGCTTCTGCGCTTGCATGTGTGTGAAGCTGCAAATCGTGCTTTTCGTTGTAACTCGACAAAGCATAGGGCAGCGGGGATGACACCGGCCCATTGTGCTTGGCGATCCCTTCAAGGGTCTCCCATGTCAGGTTGAGACCATCGAAGTCTGCGTAATGTCGCTCAAGTTCAGTTACGATACGTATAGCCTGAGCATTGTGATCGAACCCACCGTGCGGGGACATCAAGGCATCAAGGGCGTCCTCGCCCGTATGCCCGAACGGCGTATGCCCTAAATCATGCGCGAGCGCGACGGCTTCGGTCAGTTCCTGGTTTAAACCCAAGGCCCCGGAAATCGTCCGGGCCACCTGGGCAACCTCAATGGAATGGGTCAGTCGGGTCCGATAAACATCACCTTCGTCTTCCACAAACACTTGGGTTTTGTGCTTCAGCCTACGGAAGGCGGAGGCATGTATAATCCGGTCGCGGTCGCGCTGGAATGCGGAGCGAAACGAGCTTTCTGATTCAGGATACAGACGACCGCGTGTAACACGCGGATCTGACGCATAGGGGGCCTGCATGTTTTCTGCCTGTGCTTGTGGCCTCGTTGTGGAATCCCTATATCATCCATACGTCAATTGACAGAGCACCGCAGCGCGCTGCGCTTCAGGCTGAACACAGGACCTTTGAAAATGGACCTTGCCCTACCCCCTCGTGTGACTGCGCGCGCTTTTGAGCGCCTTGCAGAAATCAACGGTGATGCCGCGGAACCCCAAGCGCTTCGTGTTGCGGTAGAAGGCGGAGGCTGTTCAGGCTTTCAGTACGACATCCGACTTGACGCACCCAACGACGAGGATCTTGTCCTCAAAGGTGAAGGCCAGATGGTCGTGGTGGACCCGGTATCCCTGCCCTTTCTGACGGATGCCGTCATCGATTTCTCGGAAGAGCTTATCGGAGCGCGGTTTGTAATCGAGAATCCAAACGCCTCTTCAAGTTGCGGGTGTGGCACGAGCTTTTCGATGTAATCAGACCACTTGATGCCTTCGCCCGTGTTTGGAAGGCATTTAAAATCGATAAATAACGTCTGTTTTGCTCAATTTGATCGGGAGCCCTCGGGGCTTTGACGCCAAAGGGCAATTCCGAATCCAATGCGTACCCCTTCAAATCAAAAAGGGAGGCAAATGCCTCCCTTTCATAATCAGTATACCAAATCCGTGGCTATTCCGCCGCGGGTGGGGTCATTTCTTCGGGTGCTGCCGGTGCCTGTGCTTCTTCCGCCTCTGGCTGCACACCCTCGTCCTTTGTCTTTCGATCTTCGCGTGGGGCTCTGTCGGATCGCGGACGCCGGTTGCGAGGCTTACGCGCAGGACGTTCTTCTTGTACGTCTCCTGGCTGACTTTCCCCGTCCGAAACAGCTGCGTCTGCTGCATGAGAACCTGATGCTGCAGACCCTTCTTCGGCATTGGCAGCCTGCTCACGTGCCTGAGCTTCCTGACGCTCACGGCGTGCTTCATTTGCCTGGGCCTGCTGGGCCTCCTGCTGCGCCTGGCGTTCTGCTTGCTCGCGCTGTGCTTCCGCCAGAAGCCGGGTGTAGTGTTCCGCGTGCTGCTGGAAGTTTTCCACGGCAACACGGTCGCCAGCCAATGTCGCATCGCGTGCGAGCTGGTCGTATTTGTCGATAATCTGCTGCGGAGTTCCGCGCACTTTGCCTTCGGGACCAGAGCTGTCAAACACCCGATTGATGATGTTGCCAGAAGGCCGACGGTTATTGTTTTTGTTCCTATTACGGGACTTAGATGATCTCATTGGGTCAATTTTTCCGCCTAGAGGGCAGTTAAGGGATCATGCACGGCAAAATTGCCGATCCATTCATTCAGGGCCTAATTCCAACACCTGAGAGGGGCGAATATATTTAACGGGTGATCTGAAGATCAAGGGCGCCAGCCAAAGCCTCGCTTCCCGTGTTTGCGATACCAGTAAACACCACTTCCCATGCCTTACAAGTTAAAAAGCGCAAAAGAATGTCGATAGTTTCGGAGTTTATGTCGAAAAGTCGCACCACAATCAGATTGAGGCCCAAACGACACGGTCTCGAGTATCAAGATCTTGCAATATTCCTACGTTGCCGAAGCCAGCCTCAGAAAGAAGCGCGCTGACGCGGGCACCCTGATCATAGCCAATTTCAAACAGAACTCTCCCCCCAGGCTTCAAGTGTCCAAACAGCCTTGGAGCGAGTACACGATATACCTGCAAACCGTCCTCCCCTGGTGTGAGCGCGATACGAGGTTCCCAATTGCGTGGTTCGGGATCCAACACCTCATAGACTGCGTTATCTATATAGGGAGGGTTACAAACGATCAGATCGTAACGCCCATCGACGTTTTGGAGCCAGTCTGACTGCAGCCATTCCACCCGTTCTTCGAGACCGAGCTTAGCGGCATTGTGTTTTGCAACAGACAATGCATCTTCCGAGATATCGACGCCCACGCCGGAAGTTTGCGGTCTCTCAGCAAGCAAAGAAAGCAGGATCGCGCCGCTGCCAGTCCCAAGATCCAGTACGCTTTGAAAGTTGTGTTTCAACGCCTCTTCAACAAGCGTTTCAGTTTCTGGCCGCGGATCAAGAACATGTTTGTTCACGTCAAATCTTCGGCCAAAAAACTCTCGGAAACCCAGTATGTGTGATACGGGCTGTCTGGCTTCGCGCGCCGCCAAGGCATCGTCAAATCGTGCCCGTTGTTTGTGGCTCATCTTGTCATGGGTATGAAGCAGCAACCTATCAGGCGCACACCCAAGCGCATGGGACAGCAAGCGGCGCGCATCACGCGCAGGGTCCGGCACACCGGCGTTCTTCAGCCGCGTGATGGCGTTGGGAAGAAGATCAGCGCCCGTCTGGCGCGTCATACGCCCATCTCGGCCAGGCGATTGGCCTGATCGTCAGCGATCAGCGCATCGACCACCTCATCTAGATCGCCCTGCATGACCTGATCGAGCTTATAAAGTGTCAGGTTTATCCGGTGGTCCGTCATCCGCCCTTGCGGGAAATTATAGGTGCGAATGCGCTCGGATCTGTCACCGCTTCCAACCTGCCCTTTGCGGTCCGCTGCTCGTTCAGCATCGATCTTCTGACGCTCAAGGTCATACAAGCGCGAACGCATCACATTCATCGCGATCTCACGATTGCGATGCTGAGATTTTTCGGAGCTGACCACAATGATACCCGTGGGGATATGCGTGATGCGAACTGCCGAATCTGTCGTGTTAACGTGCTGCCCCCCCGCCCCACTCGCACGCATCGTATCGATCCGGAGATCACTCGCAGGAATGTCCAGATCTACTTCTTCAGCTTCGGGCAAAACGGCCACTGTCGCTGCAGACGTGTGAATACGACCTCCGGATTCTGTGACCGGTACTCGCTGGACCCGATGCACACCAGATTCGAATTTCAGCCGGGCAAACACATTTTCCCCTGCAATCCGGGCGATGACTTCCTTGATCCCGCCAAGTTCGGTCTCGGCCTGTTCTAGGATTTCGAACTGCCATCCGCGCGCTTCGGCGTAACGTTGATACATCCGCAAAAGGTCTCCGGCAAAGAGAGACGCCTCGTCCCCGCCAGTGCCAGGTCGGATTTCCACCATTGCGGGGCGCGCATCCGCGGTATCCTTGGGCAGTAGCGCCACGCGTAGTTTCTGTTCAAGTTCCGGTATCTGAGCCTTCAAGACAGGCAATTCTTCCTGCGCGAGCTCTGCCATGTCGGGATCTTTAAGCATCGCTTCGGCTTCAGCCAAATCATCAAGAATGCGGCGATAAGCGAGTATTTCTGCCACTACGGGCTTGAGCTCGGAATACTCCCGCGCAAGCTCTGCAATCTCGCCCCCATCAACGCCACCAGACATCTTCGCTTCGATAAACTCGAAACGGGCCGTGATTTCGGCGAGTTTTTCCATGGGTACCATGGCGGGGAGATGTCCGATCCTGTTGATGCGGTCAAGTATGACTAAGACCTTGAGGGTTCCGTAAGCTGTTTCAGCCAGGATTGCACTCTGGCACGGTTAACCCCCATATCGCGCCGACCAAAACGCAAACGCCCATAGACGACAAGCTTGGTTGTGCCTTCATCTGCGATGATCGACTGAACCGTCGTGTAGTCAGGAAATCCAAAGAGTTTGGACCGGGAAATAAAGGTCATGCGTCCTGTTTCAGGTGTCCCCGCTAGGAGGAGCGTCCGAGGGCTCGCCAGCGCGATTTCCGAAAACTGCTTCAGCGCATTCTGGGGAGATTGCGCAACTATCGGACTGTCCCTGTCCGCCCCATCGCGCACCAGGAACCGGCCCTCGCCTGTTCGTGCCGCTGGACCTGTGGGATCGACATGCCAGCGTTCCACCGCGCTGGGTGCAAGACGGATGTAGATCAATAATCCGACGGCAATCACCGCCAAAAGTGACAGGAAGGTTTTCATAGAAATGCGTTCGCTCGTATAGGCCTAGCTGGCTTTTTTTGCGTCAACCTGATCAGCGACCGCTTCGGCCTGGGCCGCAAGTTCCGCCAGTGTTTCGGTGACACTTGGCGGGATCATTGGAACTTCGATCTGTTCTGGCTCTGCGGCCGGTGTGTTCCGGGCATCTTCAAGCGACTGAGCAACTTCGGCATAGGCCGCTTCCGTCCGCCGCAATTCTTCTTCAAGACCCGCCGTTTTATCCGCCAGCATCAAGCCCGCCATAAGCAGCATGCGTGCTTCAGTCATGCGCCCCAATTGATCGGCCAAGACCTGGGCTTCATTGTCGAGGATTTGCGCCGCACTCTGCAGATAGACCTGTTCGCCGTCTTGACAGGCAACCGCAAACGAACGCCCACCGATGCTTACTTCTACGTCAGGCATTGCCACGCTCCTCGATCACAGGGGTCAGGGTTTTCAAGATCGCGTCGAGGTCCCTCAACTCGGCCAAGCGCGCCGCTTGAACGGCTTCAAGATCGGCAGCCAGGCTACGATTGATCAGTTCTGGATCGGTCACACCGGTCAACGCGGAGCGGCGCAGTTCCGCATTTGCAGTTTGCAGCTCTTGCACGCTTGCCCGCAAAGTGCGCAGTTCAGCATCCGCCACAGCATCGCTATTGCCTGACCCGGACGGCGCATTTTTTAATGCGTCGAGCTCGGCTTCGACTTCAGCCTTTGCAGCGCGCTCGGCAGCCAAAGCTTCCGAGGCCTCGGCCAGATCCGCGGTCACTAATGACAATTGTTCCGCGAGTGCATCGGCTTCGGATGCCGCGACCATGTCTTCTGCGGATCCGGATGAAAGTCCCTCGACGCCTGAACGAATCCTCTCCAGCGCGTCAGCGATACGTTTTTCAAGCTCCCCGAGCTCATTCATGTTCTGGCCTCATTCTGCCACCACGCCTTCAGATAGCCGGGCTCGCAGCAGCACGAATCGCCCGTATGATCAATATATTGCGTTATGCAGCTAATGTACGCAATCAACTGCCTCTTATCTGGCTGTTTGCTGCCAATCCCGAGGATACCTTTGGTGATTGCACCGAATACAACCTGCATAGCTTGATCTCAGCCACAATCGCGTCGTATCAGCCCTCGAAAGCTCCCGACCATAGGATTGTTGCTTTGGATATCTCCGCATTGCGCTCTGCGCACCCCGACCACTGGATGCGTGCTGCTGCCATCCGCACTTTGACGCTGGATGCAGTTGCTGCTGCAAACTCCGGCCATTCCGGTATGCCTATGGGCATGGCAGATGTGGCAACGGTTCTGTATTCGAAGCACCTGAAATTTGATGCCACGAACCCAGACTGGCCAGACCGTGATCGGTTCATCTTGTCGGCGGGGCATGGCTCCATGCTGCTTTATTCCCTGCTCTATCTCACAGGGTCACCGGATATGACGCTTGAGCAGGTCAAGAATTTCCGTCAGCTGGGCGCAATTACCGCCGGGCATCCGGAATATGGCCACGCAAAGGGCATTGAAACTACGACTGGCCCGCTTGGTCAGGGCATCGCAAATTCCGTGGGCTTTGCGCTTGCCGAGGAAGTGCTACGCGGACGCTTCGGTGCCAAGATTGTCGATCACTATACATACTGTATTGCTGGCGACGGGTGTTTGATGGAAGGCGTCAGCCAGGAAGCCATTGCTTTGGCCGGGCGCCAGCAGCTTTCCAAGCTGATTGTTTTCTTTGATGACAATGGCATCACGATCGACGGCAAGGTCGAGATTGCCGATCGCACCGACCAGATGGCCCGTTTCGCAGCGTCCGGTTGGAACGTGCTGTCGTGCGACGGTCACGACCCAAAAGACATTGATCGCGCCATCACCGAAGCAAAGAAATCCAAAAACAAGCCGACGATGATCGCGTGCAAAACCCATATTGCACTTGGATCCAGCGCTCAGGACACGGCAAAAGGTCATGGTGCGCTGACGTCGCCCGAGCTGATCGCCGACACGCGCGAGGCTTACGGCTGGTCCCATGGTGCGTTTGAAATCCCAGCAGACATCAAGTCGTGGTGGGAAAGCGTTGGCGCACGCGGTGCGGCCGATCGCGAAGCTTGGGAAGGCCGGATGGACAAGCTGTCTGGGGCCAAACAGAAAGAATTCGCCCGCATGATGGCCGGCGAGGCACCCAAAAAGCTGTCCGCCACGATCAAAGCCTTCAAAAAGGAAATGTCGGAAAGCGCGCCGAAGCTTGCGACGCGTGCCGCGTCAGAAAAGGCGCTTGGCGTGATCAACCCGATCATGGTGGAAACCGTGGGCGGCTCGGCGGACCTGACCGGGTCCAACAACACCAAAACACCGGATATGGGTGTGCACACCCCTGAAAACCGTGAGGGCCGCTACATTCATTACGGCATCCGTGAGCACGGCATGGCAGCAGCGATGAACGGCATGGCGCTTCATGGCGGCGTGCGCCCCTATGGCGGTACCTTCATGTGCTTCACAGACTATGCACGGGGGGCAATGCGCCTGTCTGCGCTGATGAAACAGCCTGTGGTTTATGTGATGACCCACGACTCCATCGGCCTTGGCGAAGACGGTCCGACCCACCAACCGGTTGAACATCTCGCCATGCTGCGTGCGACCCCCAACACGCAGGTGTTCCGCCCTGCGGACGCGGTCGAAACTGCTGAAGCATGGCAGGTGGCGCTGGAAACAACAGACCAGCCATCAGTGCTGTCTCTGACGCGTCAGGGTCTGCCTACGGTACGAACAGAACACACCACCAAGAACATGACCGCCCAAGGCGCGTATGTTCTCGCGGACGCGGACGGAAAGCGTGAAGCGATCCTGATGGCCACGGGCTCGGAAGTTGCGATTGCGATGGCTGCGCGCGATATCCTGCAATCCGAAGGCATCGGAACGCGTGTTGTTTCCATGCCGTGCTGGGAGTTGTTCGAAGAGCAACCCGAAGCCTACCGTCGCCGCGTTCTGCCCGCAGGTCCGGTGCGCGTCGGGATTGAGGCTGCAATCCGCTTCGGCTGGGATCGCTGGCTTTACGGAGAGCGTGGGCGCCGCGAAAAAGGCGGTTTCGTCGGTATGCATGATTTTGGTGCGTCTGCGCCGGCCAATGAGCTTTATGAGCATTTTGGGATTACCGCAGAGGCGGTCGCGCAGAAAGTACGCGATCTGAAAGCGGGCAAGCGGTAGCTTCCTAATTTCATACCAAAGAAAAGGGCCAGGCATATGTCTGGCCTTTTTTGATTTATTGGCGTCAAGCAAACATACGACCGAGCCGCCATCACAGGCAGATCTGTCCAGCCCGATCGCATACCAAACTGGCGCAAAGTGCTTCCCGACAAACCACACTATCGTTGATGCAACGCCGTTTAACTCAAATGAGAACCAGCTCTCCTTCGTCTGACAAGAAGGGAATTCTGGAAGCCTTCGGCCAGACTGGACGCTTAGAGATCGTGTGTGTTGGGCAGGATCATCGTGGCTTCACCATTGTTCCAGACACTGTTGCGGGCGCCCTAATCGGCAACAATTCCCAGAGCTTCAGAACCCAAAGGGTGAGTTGATCTGCTTAAGTCACTTGGGTCCTGATGCACCATCAAGCCAACATGTGTCGTGCGGCGGTCCGATCACAAAACCGACTACATTTCTGCGGCATGGATTTATGTTCAGCGAAGCCCAACACAGCACATTTGACGGTCTGTCTTAGCTTCAGCAATAGTGCGCGATAGACTGATCACAAGGATGCGACCGCAATGCAAGTTTCCAGAGGGATGCGAAATGCTTTCCCGTATTTGCTTCCGGCATTTCTGGTTCTCGCGCTGACGGGGCTCGTGCCGCTGGGAACCGTATTCTTTTATTCTGTTCATGACACCTTTGGCGGCAACGTGTTTTTCTGGGTCGGGGATCAGTGGTTCGTGCGTGTTCTGGGATCGGGCGATTTTTATGCGGCACTGCTGCGCAGTCTTTGCTTTTCCTTGATCGTACTTTCAATCCAGATCCCGCTTGGCATTTACATTGCACTGAAGATGCCGCGTTCCGGTGGTTTTGTCGCTGTAGGTCTGGTCCTGTTGGCCATACCGATGCTGACCCCAAAAATCGTCGTGGGATATCTTTGGAAGGTAATGGTTCAGCCTGAGAACGGCCTCATAACAGAGGCGCTCGCCTCGGTCGGTTTAGTGCTGGATATGAACAGCGTGTTTTGGACATGGGCAGTTCTCGCGCTGATGGACATCTGGCACTGGACGGGACTTGTGATCGTTTTGTGTTATGCGCGCTTAAGAACCATACCCGATGCACAATATCAGGCTGCATCCGTAGACGGGGCGTCCCGTTGGGCCGTATTTCGGTATATCCAATTCCCGCGCATGAAGCTCGTGCTGGCCATCGCATTGCTGCTTAGGTTTATGGACAGCTTTACGATGTACACAGAGGCTTATGTCATTACACGTAGCGGACCGGGTGTCAGTACCGTTTTCCTGTCTCATGAACTGGTACAAACGGGTCTTATACAGTTTGATCTGGGAGAGGCCGGGGCCATGGCTGTGATCTATTTCCTGATCGTCGTTTTGGTCTCTGCGTCGTTTTACAGATTGATTTTGCCATCGACCTCACGAGGGGCTGGCAAATGACACGGCAAGCCTCGCTCGCGCCAGTATGGATTGCTCATGTCACGGCTCCGTTTCCAGAGCCGTGTTTCACGCCGATGGGTCAAAATCAATGTATCCTGACCCTAGCACGTTGATCATCACTCACACGAGACATGCTTCTTCAACATGAAGATTACAGAAAATGTCTCGCGAGCACGCTAGTATCTACAGTTTAGCAACATTTGGTGAGCACAAAGTTCAAAAAGTAATAGCCGCCATCTGTTGAACCCATTACTTGCTTCCTGACCAGCTTATTCATTGGATCATTAGGGGTGATTTCTACTTGCCCCAGATAATCATCGTCAGAAGATGTATCATAATCATACACAGAAACCCAACCTTTGTTTTCGAAAACAAACGTCATATCTGAGCCTGCTACAAACGAGCCATCCTGCAAATGAGATCCTACCTTACCACCTGCTAGATTATTTTGAAAATCCATAGTTGTATTTGGGGGTATATCCCAACTGTGGGTAGTGGAAACAGAAGGGTATGGTGGTATTTGATGAGTCACATCAGAACTCTTATCTGTTTGCATATTAACATAAATATCATCATTCCCCGGTCCAGACGAATGATCTATGCATTCAAGACTTCTTAATTCAACGACATAGTATGTCATGTCTATATCCTCTATTTTGTTTTCATTAACGGGTATTTCCTAATGAACTTCGAATTTTTCATTCCCTTAACAAAATTGCTTTTGGTAATTTGTACTTTGTACATTTTTTAATGTGCTTGATGTCACACCGGATTGCTCGAAATACATCCGAAGTAAATCCGAAATAATGCTGAAATTTATGCAATTTAGGGCTACATTTCGCCTTGTTGCACAAATGAGTTGAGGGATTCACTGCGTGAATCCAGCATGATAGCTAGAAGGAATGAGCAGTTAGGCACCCGCAAAATACAAGACTAGGAACTGGTCGACCTACAATGACAGCTTGAAGCGACGTGGGTCGCTCTCAATCTGGTTTGATCCGCAGATGGTCTGGGTGCCGCCGCCGACGGGCAAACGCGGTCGACGACAACAATTCAGGGACGCCGCGATCCAAACCTGCCTGACGATAAAGGTGCTGTTCGGCATGCCGCTTCGGCAGACGACAGGCCTCGTTGAGAGCTTGCTGAAGTTGGTAGGATTGAGCTGGGAGGTGCCGGATTTCAGCACTCTGTGCCGTCGTCAGAAGACGCTGGGCGTCGCCATCCCCTATCGCGGTGGGACTGGCCCTCTGACCCCTCTGATTGACAGTACGGGGATCAAGGCAGAGGGCGAAGGCGAGTGGAACGC
>JAEPNN010000008.1 GCA_017643385.1 Dinoroseobacter sp. | reverse complement strand
TTGGTGCAGTGCACCGGATGGAGAACCCCGGCAAGGTTCCAATGGTGCTGATCGAGGTGCAGACGGGGACGTATCTCGGGGAGGACGACATCGTGCGGTATGAGGACGTTTATAGCCGCGGGCAGGGGGCGAAGGGGTGAGAAATGAAGCTTGGTTTGGGGACAATATCGCAAACCATAACAAGAATTTGTTTTTTGCGGTATCTAGACAAACCCTCAAAAACCTGTCGGTAGGACTTCTCCTCGGCTGGGTCTAAGCTGCCAGAAAAAAAAATGTAATTAGTAAATCGGAACTTTCATGAAAATAGCTATATTGGGCCTAGGGTATGTTGGATTTACAGCCGCCTGCTGTATTGCAAGCGAAGGCCGGGAAGTTGTTGGCGTCGATCCTTCTGATGACAAGATTGATGATATCGCTCATGGACGCGCACCGTTCGAGGAACTGGGCTTACAACAGCTGATGGACAAAGCGCTTGCGAATAAATGTTTGCGCGCTACAAAAAGCATCTCCGACGCGCTTGAGGGTGCTGAACTTGCGATCGTCTGTGTTGGCACGCCATCGAGCACAAGTGGGGCTCATGATATGCGTTTTGTGGCCGATGTAAGCCGACAGATTGCTCAAGAAATGGCGGCCTGCGAAACTAGAACTTTGACCGTATCATTTCGCTCCACTATGCGTCCGGGAACAACCCGCAATCTGATTTCGCCGATCTTTGCTCAAATTGTTGGGTCAAATTGGCAGGACCGCATCTCGTTGGTTTACAATCCCGAGTTTCTTCGAGAGGGCACTGCGATAAATGACTATTTTAATCCTCCAAAGATTGTCGTCGGAACCCGCGATGCCGCGCCTTCTCAAATCATGGAAGATTTGCATCAGAACATTGATGCTCCGATCTTCACCGTGGGTTATGAGGAAGCAGAGATCACCAAATTTGTCGATAATTCCTGGCATGCAGTAAAAGTAACTTTTGCCAATGAGATCGGGCGCGTTTGCGAAAAGCTTGGCGTTTCAGCTTCGAAGGTACATGAAATCTTCGTGTCCGATACGAAGCTGAACATCTCTCCATATTATACGCGCCCCGGGGGCGCATTCGGGGGCTCTTGTCTGCCTAAGGATGTTCGAGCTTTGAGCTTCATTGCCAATGACGTGAATGCCAACACGCATCTTGTGGATAGCCTTATCCGTTCGAACGAAGCGCATAAAAACCACCAGATCGACGCGATCCTTAAACGGTTACCAAAGAGCACTTCTGCGCAGGTTTTGATGGCTGGGCTTGCCTTCAAAGCCGATACGGACGATCTGCGCGAAAGCCCGAATGTGGACTTGGCCCGCAAGCTTCTGGAATTGGGTCACGACTTAAAAGTTTTTGATCCCCATCTCGACCCAAGCAGGCTAAAAGGCCAGAATCTTAGCCATGTCTATTCGGCACTGCCCTCGATCGGAGAGCTGCTCATTTCCAAGGAGGAAGCAGAGGCAGGGACATGGGATTTGGTTATCGCAAGTAACGCAACGGCCGACAGACTCACTCTGGCGAACAGCCCGGTTTACGCGACCCACTCAATCCAGTGATGACACATGAATACGCCAACACCTCAAGACAATCTAGCGGACGACAAATCGCATTCGAAACCACCGACTGCTTTTGGGGAGCGCTTCGGTATTGATCCCGAGGCAATGAAGGGACGGCGAATTCTCATCATTGTTGAAAACCTGCCGGTACCTTTTGACCGTAGGGTTTGGTTAGAAGCACAGACCCTCAATGCTGCGGGAGCCGAGGTTTCGATCATCTGTCCCGCGACCAAAGAGCATCCTGAGCGCCGGGAAACTCTGGATGGCATACACATCTACCGCCATCCCCTAAATGATGAAGGAACGGGCAAAATTTCTTATATCAAGGAATATGCGACTGCTCTGTTCTGGCAAACCGTACTGGCCTGGCGGATATTCCTTACGCAAGGCTTTGACACCGTTCATGGGTGCAATCCTCCCGATCTCGTTTTTCTCATCGCCGCTCAGTTTCGCCTTTTCGGACCCAAGTATATTTTCGATCACCATGATATTGTGCCAGAATTTTACGTGGCCAAATTTGGGAAGCGGGGCTTCTTCTGGCGTATGCTAAAAATTTCTGAGCGTCTAAATTTCTGGATGGCCAGTACCGTTATTTCAACAAATGAATCTTATAAGGCAATCGCGATCCAACGTGGTGGAAAGCGCGCAGAGGACGTATTCGTTGTACGCAGCGGTCCGGACCTATCGCGCATGCGCAGAGTGCCGGCGAACCCAGACTGGAAACGAGGGAAACGCTTCCATATCGGTTATGTCGGCGTTATGGCGGAAGGTGAAGGTATAGATCTGCTGTTGGAATCTGCACAGCATTTGATACATGACCGTGGGCCGGACGAGGTTCAATTCACCCTAGTCGGCGGAGGCCCAGCCTTGGCGCATTTTAAGGCGCTATGCAGCGAGATGGGACTTGATGACAATGTCGAGTTCACAGGTCGTGCGCCGGATGCCGATCTTCTGGAGGTTCTTTCCACCGCTGATATTTGTGTGAACCCAGACCGGGTGAATGAGATGAATGACAAGTCGACGATGAACAAGATCCTGGAATATATGGCAATGAAGCAGCCCATCGTGCAGTATGACGTAACCGAGGGACGCCACAGCGCCGAAGATGCCTCGCTATACGCTAAGCCCAATGATGCAGAAGACTTTGCTGCAAAAATTGCGCAACTTTTGGACGCCCCGGAACAGCGCGAGACAATGGGAGGCTATGGACATCAAAGACTGACACGAGATTTGCACTGGGGTCATAGTATTGAACCGCTGATTGCGGCTTACAAACACGTGCGCCCGGCCCTTGGCGTCAGGTTGTCTAAAGTGTACAATTCATGACCGCTTCCAAACTGTCACAAGCCCACAATAGGCAGGATAAGGCGATATCCAAGGCGATTTTCATCGTGGGATGCCCCCGATCAGGTACGACACTGACCCAAAGCGTGCTCGCTTGTGTTCCTGGAGCCACCTCTTTTCAGGAAACCCAGATATTTTCGGCCGGCATATACCAGTGCGGCCAACTACGTCTGCCAAGGCGCTCAATTAGTGGAAACATCAAGCGGTTTTGGCAAGAGAACGCGCTGCCAAATAAGCACATGCCAAAGCCAGCGTCTATCCGCCCCTACTTTTCTCAAGTAAAACTGGTCGATACCTACCGCGATACCTTAATTGCAGCGACACAGGCGGTAAAAGCACGAATCCTATTAGAGAAAACTCCACGCCATCTGTATTACATTCCAGAAATTACGCGAAGCTTCAAACAGCAAGGAATCGATGTCCATTTTGTCCATGTTTTACGAGACGCCCATGAGGTTATGCCCTCACTTGTCAAAGCCTCTCAAAAATGGCGCCGTAAGGTCAGTTATGAAGAGGCAGCCACGCGGTGGGAGAAGGATATAGAGATTTCCTCGACCTATCGCGGCCATGAAGGGCACCTTTTTGTCTTCTATGATCGTCTAGTGGCTGCCCCAGACAAGATAGCAATCGAAATGGCTCAGAAGCTTGGGATTTGTCTAACAGCCGAACACCTGAAGCATCGCTCATCCGTCATGAGCAAGATCGTTAACTCTCGAGAAACGTGGAAAAAAGAACCTGAAGCAGGTAAAATTGTACGGAGGTCATCCTTTGAAGGTACGGACACTGGATTTGAAGAAGCAATCCGAAAAGTGAATTACTTGATTTACGAAAGCCTGCGCGGTGGCTAGCCATGTTGGAGTTGGTTCTCCGGGCTCCTTGAGCCTTGAGCGCTTTGGAGCCGCAAACGCGCAGACACGCATCAGCTGGCACGGCGCTCTTTCTATCGTTGTGCTGTCCGGCGCTTTTTTTGAGCAGATAATTTTTGGAACTACCTACCTGAATATTTCGGTACCGTCTCCTACACTGGTCAATGGAATTATTTATGTTCCGATTTATCTGGGAGCCATCGTAGTTATCTTACGTATGCAAGGTTCACAGAGAACAAACGCTGTGCGCTCCTTTTTCCCTTTCCTCCTAATATCTCTTTTTGGGCTGGCTTCCATATTTTGGGCCATTCGCCCAAGTTTGAGTCTGGTTGACGCCACGCAAACTTTGCTTACTGTGGCGATTGCTGCTGCGCTTGCGAGCAGCATCCAACCACAAGATCTTTCCAAAACTCTGAGCCGCACATTTATCGTTCTCCTCGGAGCAAGCCTAGTATACACATTTCTAATTCCTACCCTTGGTACAATGAGCTTGAGAGGAGAGAATTCTTCCTTAAATGGCCTGCCTCAAGGCGTATTTGCACATAAGAACCGCTATGGCGAAGTTGCTTCGATCGGAGCCTGTATCGCTTTGACGGTTGGAGCAGTTGTTCCGCTCCGGGAGCGCATTTTACTTCTTGTCGTATCGGGAGCCGGTTTGGCTCTTTCGGATTCAGCAGCAAAAACCGGCGCTTTTCTCTGCGCAATCGCTATATATGTTCTTTGGGTTTTCTTTTTTCGGCGCACGGCAAGTCTGAGAGCATCATTCTTTCTAATTTGTGTAGCGGTCATCGTTTTAGGTCTGCTCGTGGCACCTTATCTAGCGGGATTGATACAAGACGCATTTAATAAAACCAGTACTTTGTCAGGCCGAACGCTGATCTGGGAACACGCGAGACTACTTATACTTGAACGCCCTGTTCTAGGCTATGGAATGAACTCGGTTTGGGGCACCTCTCTTGGAAATGTCGAAGGGATTTACTATTGGGATGTCCCACACAGCCATAATTTGGCGATTGAGGTGTTGCTAAGAAGCGGATTCGTTGGGCTGCTATTGATGCTTTGGTGCATCCTGAAATGGGTCAGCGTTCTGATAAACACTTCGCCTTCTATTCCATTGGCGTCTCTATTCTTCCTTCTGATGATTATGAGCTTAATTCGTTCGCCGTTCGAGTTCGTCCTCTTCCGGGAGAACCAGGTTGGTTATTTGATACTACTTACAGTCTTTGGAAGTGTGATGAATCAAAAACTACTTTCAGAGCGCAATGGACACTTTCTTAATCACAAGCTAGCTGCATGAGCGCTCCTGAACGTCTAGGGATCTTCCTGCGCAAAGGCGGCATCGCTCTTGCTCTGCGTTTGATGGCGGCCATTTCCAACTACGCGTTGATCTTGTGTTTGGCGCGTTGGCTCAGTTCAGACGATTTTGGTCAGTTTATGTTCATCCTTTCTGGCGTGACTTTCCTGGCAGTTTGCGCTCGGCTCGGGACACATGTCTCCGTTGTGCGATTTCTCGGTATATATCGCGCACAACACCGTGTTGACTTGGCCGAAGGGATCGTGCGGGCCTATTTAGGCGCGGTTGGGTTCGTTGTTCTGATCTTCGTGGTTGGGACCGTAATCTTTTTGTATGCATTCAAAGGCATTACGAACGAGCCCTACTTTTATGTATTCGCCGCAGTGCTAATTTTCCCTGCGTTCACCTTCAACGATACACTAAGCGGCATTCTGCGCAGCTATGGCAATGTTTTCTGGGCTCTGGCTCCTAAAGAAGTTCTATGGCGCCTTCTGACAATTGGTATTTGCGCAGTCCTCTTATTGCGCGGTGCAACCGAAGTTTTAAATCTGGCCCACGTTCTCATCGTTTCAGGCGTTACTTTGACATTGCTTGTCATCTCGCAGAGTATCGTTACCCACCGTCTACGACGGTTTATAGAAGGCGTGCCACCAACGCGTGACTATGCATTCCGCGACTGGTTACGAAGTACCGTTCCTCTTTGGTTAACCTCTGTTGCCAGCGTGTCCTTCCGGACGCTGGATGTCATACTAGTAGGTGCTTTTCTGTCGATCGCGGATGCTGGTTCCTATTTTGCAGCGAGCAGATTAGCAGAGTTACTTGCCTTTATACTATCGACTTTGAACCTGATTGTTGGACCGTCGGTTGCCCGGGGGCAGGCGAAGGAGGACATCCAGGACACGCAAAAAAAACTCTCATTGGTGGCTGTGTTCCTTTTTGCTAGTTCTGCGTTCTTGTTTTTGTTTTTCATGTTCTTCGGCCACGAGATTCTCGGATACATGAATGAGGACTTCGTGTCTTCTTATTGGGTTTTGGTCGTTCTCTCCTTTGGCCATATGATCAATGTGATGGTCGGAAGTGCGGGAGTGGTTCTTAATATGACCGGCCATGAAACTGTCACAATGCGGATCATGTTCACAACTGCACCCCTCGCACTTTTATGCTTGGCTATCATAACCCCTATCTTTGGTGCAGTAGGTGCAGCGTTCAGCATTGCTGGCGGAATCATTTTGCTGAATTTGCGTTTGCTTAGGGCTGTGCTGCTCCGAACTCCCTTTGATCCGTCTATATTGGGAGTTCGCTTCCTTTTTGCGCGCAATCGTACGATCTAGCTCCTGGCCTTACGCGCGATCATCAGCGTATACTGTATATGGGCCCAAATCCTTTCAGCCAAGGCGGTTTTGCGTTCCGCGAGTGCTTTCAACCAATTTCTAAGCGGGTAAGTCCCCCATCTGATCCGACGTTCAACCGACCACGCCACGCGATTCTTGTAGCTGGCACCAACCGTCCAAATGCCGGAGAAACCCATCCACCATCAAAACCTTCTTCACCAGTTGAAATTTCGATTTTTCCGTGTGGAGGCAGGATCAGGTTGGACGTGAAATAAGAAGATTTCTTAATCTCTACCACTGTTGCGGCTTTTTGCGTGGCATTCAACCCTTCTGCTAGCTGGAAGACAAGTTCACAGTCAGGTGGCGTTTTCGCGTTCGGTTTGCCTGACACCGGCCTGAGGAAATCTGTGATTTCCAAGCCGGTCTCGATTAAACTCACATGGCGATGATGCTCCAGCCCCAAGGTGCCACTATAGCCGTCATGGCAGCTATACACGCTCATGGCGTCACCCTCTTTGAGTTCAAGACGCTGAGCATTTGCTTTTGAGGACCAGTTAAACGTGCCTGAGATCGTGCTTTGATCCTGTCCATTCAAGGTCAGGGTGTTATGCGCCCGAGTGGAACGAAACCAATCCCTCCAGGCCCCACCCGAATGATAAAGATAGGTCCCAGGGTCGATGAACAGCGGCTCCCCGTCTACACTTAGCATGATCGACAAAGCGTCGGCGTGGCCGTGAGCGGCGATCGACAGGTACCCCAGTGGACCGTGATCCATGACCAGTTCCACCTCCCGTTCGCCAATCTTACGACGCAAGACGCTGTAACCACCTTCTAGAAAAGTATCTCGTGCGGGAACTGGTTCTGTTGGTGTGGAGGCGCTAGGAACGGCCCAAGCATCACGCAGGTCATTTTGGCCAGTGAAAGGTGTTTCAAGCTTGGCGACGGTGCGGATCAGACCAGCGATGTTCGTTGCATAATCCGGTTCTGGCTGAGACAGGGTCATGACACGACCCTCGTCATCGTCCCCTATCCTTGGACAGTGCCCGGTCCGGTCCGACAGCGCCTCTACGAAACTAGCGAAGCGGTTCAGGCGTTCCAGCACCGCCTGCGAGAGCGGCCGTGGCCCCTCCTGTCCTGCCAGAAGGCACATTAGGACAAACTCAGCTGTGAATGCTCCATAGGTTGGAGACTGTTCCGCCGGTGCCCCGTCAGATAAGATCTGCAGCGCAACTTCCCGTTCCAGATCACCTGCCGCCTCTTCCAACGTAAGCGAAGTTTTTCTTGTAGAAGGCAACGCAAGGCAAATCAGATAGCGCGCAGCATCTTCGGCAATCCGATGATTATTTGCCGAAGAGAAGCGAGAAGGGAAACGGTCCAACCAGAAAAGTGACGCTGAGAGTATCTGTGCGATACGAGCCCTGGCCTTATCACTCAGCTGGTTTGCAACCAAACCCGACACGATCAGCAGACTGATGGCCCGCAAAGCAACTTCGATGCCGGAATTCCAACCAAGACCTCGAAAGGGCGGGTTGGCTCGAAACCAGCTCTCCAGCGCGCGCTCAATCGCATCGATGGCAGCCTTGTCCTGTGCAAGAAAGGCTCGAGCCGCCAAGGGTTGCAGGAACTGCAAGCGATTGATCTCCCAAACGTACTTAATATCGCCAAGGTCACGTTCGTGGCGGTATGAGATGTCGAAGCAGTACAGATCCGCGCAAGGCCAGCTCCGGTCTGAAACAGGATCAAGCACCCAGAGTGTTTCGGGATAAAGGTTATCGGCATTCCTCTTCGGCCAGTCACGGCCCAAAGCGTGGTAGCGGCCTTCCAAAGCAAATTCAGCAGCGTAATTGATCTTGCAGATCAATCCCTGTTCCGCTTGGGGAAGAGAGGCAGCAAACAAACGAAAGGGGCTTTCAATCGCGACTGGCTCAAAACGCTCCCAGCCTTCTAGGCGAGATCGCGCTGTACGACGTTTCACCTGCTCTTCGAGCCGGTGAAACACCTCAGGCAGTGACATTGCGCGAAGCCGTTTGAGATACCAAGCTAAGGACATGCACATATACCTCTCGAATAGGCTATCGAAGAAAATCGTGAAGTGCTGCGAAGTCCTCGATCATTCGATCCAAGACGATATTCTCGCGCACGTAGTCCAAGATCATGGGCTCGAAATGTGCCCGAGGATTGTCTCGAGAGAAGTAACGACAGATGGCCTCTGTCATACTGGCTTTGGTGGGTGGATTTACACGAATACCTGTTTGACCATCAACCACGTATATATGTTCCGGTGCATGGAAGGGACCACGCTTGGGAGGTTCAAAAATCATCACCGGCAGTCCGTAAGCCAAAGCGTGATTGGCTGCGAGCCCGACTTTACCCGCATAAATAAACAAGTCTGCACTGAGGAAGTGCTTGGCAAGCTCGGCCTCTTCATAGATCTGTCCCAGAAATGTGACCCCCGGTAGATCGGCTGCTGCGGCTTCTAGGCTTGACCGCTCCGGTCCGTCGCCAATGATCTTCAGTTTTAGCCTGGGCATTTCATGCAAAGCCGCACGATACGCTTCAACTAGAAGATCCATTCGCTTTGTCTTAGTTAAACGCCCAACGGTGAGCATTGTTTTACCATCGTTAGTCGCTTTGGTGCGTAAGGTCTCATACAGGCGCATAGGCTCAGAAATGTCTTGAGTGTTCCGGGCCCTAAAAAGCCTATCGCGACGCATCCAACTCGACAGATGCTCTATTCCTTCGGCGGAGTAACAAACACATGCGTCCGCACGACTTAGCAAAGCTTTCGCCAAATACTGCAGCGCTATATCCTTGGGACCGATGAAGGTGCGAGAGGCGTTGTAGCCATGTGTCCAGAACACTAGCTTTGGCCCTCCACCAAACCGACGGCGCATTAAGAGGTCATACGTCGAGTTCATATTGAGAGAAAACTCGGTGATGACACTTTTAGGTTTCAGATCACGAAGGATATCGCCAACCGGGATCGTACAGGCGTGTGCGTTGTTCGGATCCCTAAATTTGAACGGAAATCGCTTTAGCCAGGGAGCGTCAGAATCGAAGGTTGATAAGTAATCCGCGGGCGGCCCAGAGGACGTGACGACAATCCAGCCATATCGTTCATACAGTTTTTCAAAAACAGGTACCCTATAGTGAGCGATGGTACGCTGGAGTATGATAGTCCTATGCGTGCTCATAGTCTTTCCTTCGGCCCAAATAGTGTTGCTAACAAGTGATGAATTTTGGGCCTACTAAATTAAATTGTTTTCGTTTTTACGCAGCATTTCTGTCGGCATTCAAGACATCATGGTGGTGTCTTTAGGCCGCCTACTGGACACACGAAAAGAAGAGCTTCTCAATCAAGAAACGTAAAACAATTACTCACCTTCTCGTCCACGAAACTACCCCAAGAACGCCCGCCACTCTTCTTCCTGCGCGTAACAATCCAACCCTGGCACCAAGGTCCGCGCTTTCTCGATCGCCGCACTCGACAGCGTCCCCCTCTCTCCGAACTGGCCAAACCGAACCAAAAAGCCCTTTTCCTCCACTATCTGATAATCTGGCAGATTGTCCGCCGCGATTGTAGGAATGCCGTTACTGGCGGAATATTTTCTCTAGGCTCGGTTTTGCCGGACAAAAGAGATGTTCATGACCCAGAATCAAAGCGACATTCAACGCATATTGCGGATACTTCGATAAGTTGCATAGCTCGGGCACTTCGCCAAGGGGTGTCGCTCTGTCGGGATCGGCAGGACGAGCTTTTACCGCAGGCGCAAAGACTTCGCCGAGCGCGGCGAAGCGGGATTGATCAATGCACCGCCGCTCCCGAAACGCCAAGCCAACGGGACGCCGCCAGAGCGCTAGGAGAAGGTGCGTCATCTTTGCCTAAACTATCGCCTTGGGCCAATGAGGATCGTTTGGTATTTGGAGCATTATCTCGATGTCAATATCTCGGATGTTGGAGTTTATTGCATCCTCAAACGCAACGCCCATAATCGACTGCCCAGAGGTACCCGTATGCGCAAGTTACATACCAAAGGCCATGAGAAGTAGGTCCCGGGGCATCATATCCAAGTGTATTTTAAGTTTCTGGCATCCTAAGAAAGAAGCGCCGGAAAGTTTCGCAGGTTCCAGTATACAGCGATTGATGACGCGACGAGAGTTCGCGCACTCAAAATAAATGAGAAGCACACGCAGACAAACGCCATCGACTTCATTAATCACATCGTCGAAAAATTTCTACTCCGGATTCGCGAGGTGCGCACGGACAATTGTCATGAGTTCTAGGCCAAGTTCCATTGGCCTGTTGAAGATCTAGGGATCAGGCACGCCTACATAAAATGCGGCACACTGCAATTGAACGGCAAGGTCGAACGCTGTCACCGTTTAGATCAGCCGGAGTTCTAACAGCTTCTCAGTTACAAGGGTGACTTCGACCTCGAGGCCAAACTCGACGAATGGGAGCGCTTCTAAAACTTCGCCGGGCCAAACGGCGCACACGACGGCCAGACTCCTCACAGAGCTCTCAGAAACAAGCTACATTAGAAAGGCTAGTGTGCTGCAGATTCGTCTAGGCTGCATTTAGAAGCCACCACAGAAAATGCCTTCTATTCTCACGAGACGTGCAAGCACCCAAGAAGGAAATAAACGGTCTAGTTTCTCCATGAGTTACGGGACACTCGCTATCCAAACTATATGCGGGACAATAATCCACGGACAATTCCATTGCATATTTTCCCGCATAAAATCCTGCATAGCCAACGGAGCGTCGCTTAATGTGGTGCAATCTAAGCATCTGATTTAAGTGTTTAATTCCCAGTTTTCCAAAATAGATTTGACAGCCTTCCTGTCCGCCACCAACCTTTCTCGGCCCCGAGATGAGGCCCCAGTTTGGGCCTTTTTTCCTCTGCTTCAAAGGGGTTTAATAAAGTCGTCCGACTTTCGGAGACTGGCCACTGGCCCGAAATCGGTCTCCGAAGGCGGCATTGTTGTGCGCGTAGGTGCGAGATCCTAATGGGATTGAGAGCTAATCGCCAGGCCAATCGCGATTGGCGAATTGACGCCCGAGTATCGAGGAGCCAACAATCGCAGCGGCCTGAACGAACGACTGGGGTGCGGACTTTGCCGTCATTCGCTTTTTAGCCTTCGTTGACGCAGCATCCCTTCGCGCGCCCGGCACAGGTTTTGCTGGGGCGCAGTGCATGTCGCGAGACCGGACGTTGAATTACGCCGGTTTCTCCGGATCTGATACCGTGCTTTCGCTGTTTCTCAGTCCGATCAATCAAACGCGGGACAAACCCGACCTTGGGTTTTGGCCCTTCGTTGGCGCAGCATTGATTTGCTAGTGCATCGTTAAATTTGCCGCCACGCAGAAGTCGTCGTCAGAGCGGCTAGTGAATGCCCGTTCTATAATTGAAGTTTAAATCGTCTGTTTGCATCTTCGATAAGCGATCATCCAAATACGGAAAATCCTGCTGTTGAGCTATGAAGTCCGGAAGTCTCTTTGCTACCGCAACACTAAACTCCGACGACTGGCCCCGCGACCGGATGGTTTCATCCGATCTGCGTGGAAAATCCGACACAACAGCGATGTAGATGTCTTTCCGAACAAGGCTGAAGTGGAGACCCGACAGGTCTTGAACAGCAAGCTCTTGCGTGAAACTCATCTGATCGCTGGGGCCCGAGGATGTCACGTAGGCGGAATATCGAGTATGGCGATCAGCGCATCCAAACGCTCATAAAAGAAGGTCAAGTCAGCCCCTTCACAGAGCATCAGCGCATTTATGTGATCGGCTTTGGGACTGCGTCGGTGATGATGGATCGTTGCGATGAGATACTTTTCCTCAGGCGTAATATGCTCAGAGCAGGTGGTACAGCTTGGGTCGCAATAGCTGAACCCGGACTGGCGCACGTCACGCACTGCAATCACCAATTCCAGGACGTTTCTGGCGACCGTTGGGCCCCGAGTGGTGCCAAAATTGCGATCTGCAAAGCGAAACGCATTCACCCATGCGCAGCTATTGGGCATATGAAATGCTAAAAAGAACCAACGTGTTATCGTCAGCAGATCCCACTCAGTTCGATTGAATGGGTATGCTGCGAGGCATTTGTATCCGGCGTCGGCACACGATGGAATTTGTGTATCGCGTTGGGTCGGTCGCCCCATTGAAATGTCCCCGATGAGTGTCTGGTTCGTCTGCAGGATCGTCGCTGAGTCGTAGCCTTGCAGAGCGGTTTCAGCTTCCACTGGGTAGCTTTCAAAGACAAAATTTACGTCGCAATGTCAATCATCTTGCACTCTCCAGAAATCTGCAGAACTGTAACGGAAGCGAGATCGTCGAATCTAGCCAAGGGTTTCCCGAGCAAACAGGTTTGGCATGACGTATATCGCGACTTCGGCACAGAAGTATTTTCCTGGCATCTTGATTTCCTGCCTTATTGCTTTGGCAGCTCAGTTCGTATCGGAACACTATGGAGCGCCCGCGATGCTTATGGCGCTGCTTTTTGGTATCGCGCTGAACTTTCTGTCAGATGAGGATCGCTGCAAAGATGGGATTGCCTTCTCAGCTAAGACTATTCTTCGGGCCGGTGTGGCCCTGTTGGGTTTGCGCATCAGTTTTGGCATAGCGATGGATTTGGGTTGGCCCATTGTGGTGTTGGTGATCGGAAGCGTTATTGCGACAATCGGCTTGGGGTTGGTGATTAGTCGGTGGTTCGGCCATGGGCCACGGTTTGCTTTCCTGTCTGCCGGTTCGGTTGCGATTTGTGGGGCATCTGCCGCGATGGCAATTTCAGCGATCCTGCCCAAGGATGAGCGCAGCGAAGAGCGCCTTGTCTTTACGGTTGTGGGCGTCACCCTGCTGTCGACCATTGCCATGATCCTTTTTCCCGTCATTGCGGGTACGCTTGGGTTCGGTGATCAGATTGCAGGCATCTTTATTGGCGCAACGATCCATGATGTGGCTCAGGTGGTGGGCGCAGGTTTCTCAATCTCAGACGAAACCGGTGAGATCGCGACAGTTGTGAAATTGATCCGCGTCGCCATGCTGGCCCCGGTGATCCTCGCAGCGTCACTTATTGTACGGCGCTACGCGTCGGTTGATGGGCCGATGGTGCGTCCCCCGCTTTTACCCGGTTTTGTTCTGGCCTTTATGGCATTTTTTGCGTTGAATTCCTTCGAGGTTATCCCTGTGTTGGTTGTTGCAATTGCGACGGAGTTTGCCGGATGGGCCTTGTTGACAGCGATCGCAGCTGTTGGATTGAAAACCTCTCTACGAGAAGTGATCAAAGTGGGTGGTCCGGCGATCTCATTACTCGTTACCGAGACGATTTTTATCGCAGCGCTAGTTATTGGTCTTCTGTTTTGTATGAAGATTTGAGCCCGGAAGAGCCGTGGCATTCTAGTGCAGCACGAAACGGTCTGGTAGGATAGCATCCACGGCAAATCCCCAACATCTCAGCTGCCAATACCTCGATCGCCCCGCACATCGTGTCCAGAGGCAATCCGTTATGCCCTGGCCCGCAAGGCGGCATCAGTGGGGTTTTAGGTCTCGGCCAGTTCTGTGGCTTTCTTTGGGGCGATCCATCGACCAACCACGTGCCGTGCATCGACATAGCACAGGTACCCGCGATGAAAGTTCGAAAATGCAACGCCCATGGACACCAGGTCCTGACGCGCATCCTTTTTCTCTTTAGAAAGGGTAAGCCTTTTTTTAGGTGAGGCTGCTGTTTTGATCCTAAGTCTGGTCCAAACAACTCGATCGACGGGGTTTAGGCGCAATCCCAAAGCTCATTCGCGCAACCGAAAGCTGTCTGACCCGAAAGAGAGTCTACGCATATCTAAAGAGAGTAAGGATGAGCCCGCAATCTCTTGCATCCTTCCAGAAACGCGTTCGTGGGGGTGGAGCACACATGCAAGACTATATGCACTACTTAGCGATTTACGGATTGGTTGTCGCTGCGGTGATATTGATCCAAGTTTTGGTTGCCGCCCAACAGGTAGGGCTATCAGCTCTCGCCGGTAACCGAGAAGGTTTGATCCTGACAGGGCTCGCAGGAAGAATGGAACGCGCTGCAAATAACTCATTGCTTGCGCTTGCTTTGATGGCCCCAGCAGTTTTGATGATGCGTTTTTCAGATACTACAACTGATTTTACCCACCAACTTATGCTGACATTTCTGATCGCACGCATTGCATATGTCGCACTCTATGCCGCTGGGGTCGCTTGGGTCCGAACCGCGGCTTGGGTGACGGGCTTTGCGTGCACCGTTTTGCTCTATGTCGGCTTGGTTCTTTAACGCGCCATAACATAACGTTGCATCGCAATGCCCTTAGACAATCAACAAAATAAACAAGGTGTGCACCCCATAATGGTAAAACTTACACAGGATCTGTCTCGCGGCTTTAAGCCGTGGAAAGAAATGTTTCACGAGAACGAAGCTTCATCAAATGCGCTTGGGGCAACGCTGGTCTTCGCGGGAACCGAAAAAGATGATGATAACAAGCTCACCGTCATAATCGATTTTGAGTCGCCCGAAGCCATGAAAGCGTTCGGAGGCAATGAAGAGCTCAAAGCCAAGCGGGCAGCGGCAGGCGCCCTTTTGGAGACGACGGTTATTACTCCGATGAGCGGAGAGTCATTCACACGATAAAGTAGTCTTCATGGAATGAATTAAACTATACGGATTGGCTCGTGCTCGTTCCGAATTACTCCAAAACTGGAAAAAAAAGGACGCCAGAAATGCCCATTGAAGTCAAAAGCTTCGCGTCTCAAGCCGATGAGGCCAAGGACATGCCAAATGCGCGCATGGAGGCCGTCAATGTTCTCGGGCAGCGCGTGATGAAGCTCACGCTCGCGCCAGATTGGAAATGGTCGAAGGACATCAAGCCAATTGTAGGCACCACCAGCTGTCAAGCAACGCATGTTGGGATTATTGCGGAGGGCACCATTCACTGCGTTTGCGATGATGGTTCTGAGGCAACCTACACCGCAGGAGACGCTTACGCAATTTTGCCCAACCATGACGCATGGTGCGTCGGTGGAAAGCAAGCGGTTGTTTTTGAGTTTGCCGGTATGTGGGGGGAATGAGAAATGTCTCTCTACAAGAAAATTAAAGCCGCTCAGGATAGCAAGGATATTGATGGCTATTTGGCTTGTTTGCACGAAGACTTCGTTTTTGTTCGGCATCAGTCGGGTACCGAGGTTAGCAAATCGGACTGGAAACCCACCCTTACGGCCATGATGCAAAGCGAAGCATTGGGCTTCAGCAACCAACGATGCCTCTACGAAAACGATGAGATCATGGTGGAACACTCCTTCATGACATTTCCGGATGGGACCTCTGAGGCTGTTTTGGTCGTTAACCACATAAAAGAAGGAAAAATCATACGAGTCGAAACAGGCGCAACTCCAATCAAATGAATATCAAAAGGGAGAAGATACCATGGTAGAGAGTTTTGGCGGGGCATTAAATTTAACCCTCTGGATACTTCTAATGCTTGGGTCGGTCTATTACAGCTTCCGCTGTTTGTTCCAGACCAAGCAATTTAATGACCAGTATGGGTTTGGCGATAGTGCCGTTTTCATGACTAGGTTTGCAGGCACGAATGTTGGCGCAGCCGCTCTGATTTCTTTGGCCTTAATTGTGAATGGTCCTGAAGGAGCATGGGCTTTCGTAGCTTGGGGCTGGACACAATCGCTTATCGCGACGATCACAGGCTTTTTGACGGTCAACGGTGAGTGGGCAAAAGTTGAGGGCGTGAAAGCAACTGCTGAAGGCTATATCGCACCCTTTGGGTTCCTGGTTGTGAATTCTATACTGCTCTACAACATGAGCGGGATACTTTACTAAAAAAGCGCGTGACCCGGGAACCTAGAAATATTTTCGATTTCTGGGTCATCGCATATCAGCTAGGTTCAGCTTGATCTGTTGTCAGTCTTCTTAGAACCGATTGCTGCCTAGGGTTTCCTCCCAAAAGCAATGCGTGAGCACAATCAGCCTGAGGGTGACGCGTCAGGCATTCTTTATGTTCGGTTGATGCGAAGTCCTCAGAAATTCACAGCAATCCACACCTTGTTTGCGATCGATTTTTGCAAGGCACATCAACCGCTGGTGCATACACCAACAGGATAAGTCACTGCTTTCCTTTCGCAAACATTCACGCGTCCTGCTGCTATATACAGCGCCGATAGAACAAGGAGCTCTAATCGGGTGATATGTGATCTGAGCGACTTGTGCGCCGATGTCGTCCCGGTGCGAAACCGTAGAACCTTTTAAACGCCCGGCCAAATGCGGGTTCCGAACCATAGCCAACACGTGAAGCGATTTCACTGAGCAAAAGTTCGGTTTCTTCCAACAAGGAAGTGGCAACCGACAGACGCCACTCAGTCAGATAATTCATAGCGCTTTGACCAACCATTTCGGTAAATCTTGCGGAAAAAACGGATCGCGACAAAGCTGCTTCGTTTGCGAGTTTTTCAATGGACCAAGGCAGGTCTGGATGTTGATGCATTTTCGAAAGGGCGTGCCCGATTTGTGGATCACGCATCGCCGCCAACCACCCATTACGGGCTTCGGGAGCTGCATCTAGCCAAGCACGGATTGCTTGTATGACTAGAATGTCGGCCAGTCGTGTGAGGACTGTCTCACCACCGGGTCGTAAACTTGCTGCCTCGCGTGCCACATAGCGCAGTGTGCTTTCCATCCAGCCATCGGTTTCTTGATCCCAGCGATGATAGAAGATTGCTTTGGGCAATCGCGCCAAAACGCGTTGGGCGACTTGACTATCGAAGCGTACAACACCGTAAGTGGCACGCGTTAGATCGCCGGTGCCTCCATATTGGAGAATTTCGTAACGCTCGGTAATTTGCGTGACCGGTAGCGTCTCAAGCGGGACAACCGGGCTTTCAGGTGCGTCGCGAAGCGTATGCGGTAAGCCGTGCGGTATTAGTGTCAAGCTGCCTGGTTCAAGCCATTGCCCTTCGGCTCCCTCCATGTCGAACCAAACCCGACCCGAGGTAACAACAAGAAAGCCCATCAAGCCGCCCAAGTGCGGGATTTGAATGCCCCAAGGCGCGCGAAGGTCTGCGCGGCAATAAAGTGTGCCGTTCATATGCATGGCGTGCAGCGTTTCGCTCAGCGGATCGAGAGCTGGCGTCAAAATGGTCGTGGGGTTTGTCATGATTGAGAGATAACACAAATAACGCAATAGGTCTAACAATTCGGACGATGGGTACAAAATTCCGGACTTTATGTAATTAATATATCTTCTTGCGAAGGGTATCTGCAAGTTACGGCTTGGATATAAACATAAGGAAGATGCATCGAAAGCCGATGCCATCTGGAAGTGGTCTCTGGGCTTCTACGAAACCTTACAATTTGAACACAAAGGATGATAAATTATGACACCAAATGTTTTGCAAAAACTCACGATTGCGCTGTCGGGTCTGATTGCATTTGGAATCGGTGCGACGATCATGATTGCGCCGTCTGATTTCTATGCCCTAAGCGCCGTTACTCTGCCGAACAACGTAAACCTGCTGAATGATATGAGGGCCTTCGGTGGTGGGCTTGTTGCTGTCGCCGTTTTCATAGGACTTGGACTGTTTCGCAGTTCTTTAACCTTCGCCTCATTGGTCGCAGCGGCAATCATTTTCGCAGGTTACGGCTTTGCCCGGTTCTGGGCGATCAGCGTGGATGGCTTTCCTGATGCCACGTATATTTGGGTCTTGGGAATTGAGTTGTTTGTGGCAGCCGCCGCGGCTTCGCTCGCCCTCAAGATGTCAGTCCCGAAAGTCTAGCGCCAAGGGTATTCGGGCAGATCAGAGAAAATGAACGTTTAAGGTTCACCTCTCGTCAGATGCTAATCTTGTGAAACCCCACATGATGGCCCCGCAAAAATGCCTCGTCGGATTATCCCGGCGGGGCATTTGTCTCTCGGCCTGAAGATGTCGAGGTGTAACTTTTCGGCCAGGTGCGAGGCGGACTGAACTGGTCTATACAGGACAAACCCGGCAAATTAGAACCGGCCCATGGTGGAACATTATTACTTGATGGGGCGGAGGACTTGGCGACTGGGATCCAAGAGAAACTGCTTCATGCGCTTAAAGTCAGACTGGTTAGACACGTTGGCGCATCCCGAGAAAAACCGATCGATATTCGAGTGATCTGCTCAGACCGGTACTGATAGGTATTGAAGATTTTCGATTGCGCATCGCCGCCGGGTTGGGTGTCCCGGATGTTTCTGTGGATAATTCAGCTTCCGGCAATATGTGTCTCGGCAATGTGATATATATCGAAATTTGCAATAGCCGTGGCACTGGCCCCTAGGTTTAGGCGCTTAGCCTCTTTCTGCAAGTGCTGCAACATTCGAGAAGATATCGTCCGTCGGCTCAGAAATCTTGCAGTTCTCACGAGGCCGATCTTTTGATGTGCGAAACTGCAGTTTAAAGGCCATGTGGTTTGCTAAAATAGCGTTGGGGCGATCTGTGTAATGCTCCAGCCAGACTAAGGCGGCTTGGCTGAATGCTAACACCGAGGCTTGCTGCTATGAATTTACATACGTAACCGGCCTCAATTGGACAGAGACATGACTGTTTTGTTGTTGTTGATCCAGCGCACCTATCAACCTGATATAGATCTAACTGACTGGTGATAATCGAAACCGAAAACCCACCAAAAACAGCACCCCGGATATGAACCATATTGCCCCTGAGGTGATCACAAAACGACTAACCGCCTCGGGGTAAGCGAGCGAAATTGGGATTGTCGCCAGCCCTCTGAGAATACACAATGTAGAAATTGAATATATAGCTACTTTTACCAAAGGAAGCTTAGGTATGATGTTTGCAGCGGACAATGCGTAAACGGCACATACCAAAAACAAAGATGAAACGAATGTCGTGCCGACGGGTGCAAGTAAAGTGCCATCTATTGCGGATTGAATGATCGCTTCTGGCGCCAATTGAGAACGATAGCAACTTTCTCCAAGAAATATGCATGACATGTGGGCCAGCGCAGTGAAAATAGCTATACCTGCCGCAGTACTGAGGAACAAACATCCAACTTTTCTTTTATTCATTACATTCCTTTCAAATGCACCGCCATTTGGAACCTCAACCTTCCAATGTCAAATTAGTAAGCGTTTCCTACGCTGAAATCATTTTTTGCATGTCACGCGATCCTGCCGCGCTGACCATATACTGGTCGGACTGTTGCCCAAGTAGGAATGCCATGGATCATAGTGATGGCATGAAATAACGTTCGACATATCATTATACTTTCGATAATTTTGGCTAGTGGTTTGTGAGTATTTGTCGTCATTTCGATCATAAGGGGCGCTGGTAGGACTTGGATTCCGGTTGCCCCGTAGTTGGGAGGATTTTCTGAATGAAATACTGGTTTCTCTGGCTTGTTGTAGGCCTCTTGTCGGTTGTCGCTGGGCTTGTTGCATTGGCAAACCCCTTCGCAGCGACGTTAACTGCGGAACTTCTGACCGGGTATTCGTTCATTGCAATCGGGGTTTTGATGCTTCTGTCTGCGTTTCAATCGCAAGGTTGGGGTGCGCGCATCTGGACGATTGTGCTTGGCCTCTTATTCACTGTCGCGGGCGTGAACCTCATTGCAAAACCGCTTGAGGGCATCCTGACGCTTACGGCAATTACAGCCGCGATGTTGATTGCCATCGGGATCTTTCGCTTGGTGTTGGCGTTTTCGCCAGTTGCATCGGGAGTGCGTTGGATTGTGGCGATAGCAGGCGTGATCTCGCTTGCGCTTGGGATCATGATATTTGCGAACTTCCCAGAATCCAGCGTCGTCATCCTTGGCGTTTTTCTGGCGATTGAGCTTTTGTCGAACGGCATCTCTCTCATTGTCCTCGCCCTCGACCAACGCAAGGCAAAGGCAGATTGAACGCTGGTTGCCAAGCGTATGTCAAAAAGCTCTTTCGCGCTCGCGCGAGAGACTTTTTGCATTCAGACTGGCGTAGGTGAGTTAAGTAGGCTTTCAAACAGCACTTGCAGCGAAACAAACCGCCGCGACGTCTGACAAAGGCCAGTTTCGGGAGACGCATGGAGGCCTCGGCCATTAGTCATTCTGAGTGTTGAAGCGTCCCTTTTGGATTGCCAAACATTTCTGTAGCGGAGTAATTTTTTGATCAGACCCTACGTTTTCAGCCCGTTTGTCGTTGGTCTCATTGGCATATTGCACCTATTCAACCTGCCTTCGGCGCAGGCACAGGACGGTGTCACGCAACGCTCCTTTGTCGAAATGCCCTTCGTCACGATCCGGAACCGGACCGGCGACAGCGATCCCGAAGATTTTTTTGGAGATGAACGCGGCACCGAGTTCTCTGGTTGGTGCGATGTCCGCCAAACGAAAGTTCCGGCGCTTTCCTCTATCGCTGAAGCTGCCCCGTTTCGTATTCCCTGGGAGTTTATGACGGTTACTGGGATCCGCGAAGCGCCGCTCGGGGACATATATTCCGAACTCGAGAACGCTAACACCACACGTGCGCCAATCCTCTACACCCATGGCTATAATATTGGCTTTGAGAAGGGGTGCCGCCGCGCAATTTCGTTGCAGGATAACGCGAACCTGCAGGACGGTTTTCTATGGTTCAGTTGGCCATCCGATGGTGTGCTTACGAATTATATGCGCGACGAGACGGATCTCTTTTGGAGCGCGCCAAGTCTAGCAGACGCCATTGCCAATATGTCCGAGCGTTTCGCACCGCAAAAGATCAACGTCACAGGGCATAGTCTCGGGGGGCGGGGCGTTGCGCTCTCATTATATATTATGGCCGCGCAGCATCCTGAGGTGAAACTCGAAAATGTCGTGCTGCTTGCCCCTGATATGGACTTTGAAACCTTCAACCGTATTCTTCCAGCGATCCGCGATATTGCAATGCGCATAACGATCTACACGACCGTCGATGATCGCGCACTGGATCTTTCCGAGAGCCTGCATGGCTATCCACGCCTGGGCCAATCTGGAAACCCTGTGGAGATCCTCCAAGGCGTAGAAGTGATTGACGTGAGCGAGTTGCCGACAGACAGCGCCAGCGGTCATCTTTATCATCTTTACGGGGAACTCGTGGGCAAAGATCTGGACCAGCTGCTCAATCAGGGCTTGGGCGCCGCTGCGCGCGAAAACCTGAAACAGCTCGGACATAATCATTGGAGCCTGCAGGAAAATGACTAGCAACGCGCATAGCTCGGTGGGGCAACTGGTGACAGCAGACAGATTGTTCACGAGGACTACGCGGTGCAAAACTTTAACCCAATTGTCCGCCTGGGAGAGCTAAGTATGCGGTTTATACGCTTCTTGTTGAAGATCGTCGTTGTATTGGCCTTGGCAATATTCGTTTTGCGTTTGATCTATCCATTGCCTGACCTTCCATCTGGAGAAGCATCGGCAGCTATTCCTGTAAGCGAAGAAACCAACCTGGGCAGAACGTTTTTACCGCTTATGGCTGACCATGAGGGCAAGACCGGCGTCATACCACTCGCGGATGGTCGGGATGCCCTTGTGTCAAGAATTTTGCTTGCGCGCGCCGCCCAAGAAACAATCGACGTGCAGTATTATATTTGGCAGACCGACACGACGGGATGGATCTTGTTGGATGAATTACGGATGGCGGCAGAGCGCGGCGTACGCGTTCGAATGCTGCTTGATGACAACGGAATTCCAGGTCTCGACAATGTGCTTGCTGATCTCGCAGAGATGGACAATGTCGAAATCCGTCTCTTCAACCCATTCACGCTTCGTCAGCCAAAGCTGCTGTCATACGTTTTCGATCCGTTCCGTCTCAACCGCCGGATGCACAACAAATCAATGACGGTGGATGGTGTGGCCACCGTCATAGGTGGGCGCAACATTGGGGACATCTATTTTGCCTATGGCGAGGGAACTGCATATTTTGATTATGACGTCCTCGCGGTCGGACCGGGGGCTGAAGATGTTTCGCAAGATTTTGACAGATATTGGACCAGCGGCTCGTCCTACAACGCACTTGATATCCTGGACCCGTCAGACGGCGGATTAGATGAGCTCGCGTCCGCGGTTGCGCAGGCAACACAAAGTTCACAGGCTTCCGAATACGCAAAGGTATTAAACAGCGGCCCGGTCATTTCTCGGCTTTTAGCCGGGGAAGACCTGTTTGAATGGACCACAGTCAAACTCATCAGTGATGATCCATCAAAGGGCCTTGGCGAGGCGGATAGGAGCGATCTCCTCCTTGGACGCCTTGCAGAGATCATGGGGCGACCTGAACGCAGCCTAGACCTCGTGTCCGCATATCTGATCCCTGGCGCTGCCGGCACGGCACTGTTCGAAGACTATCTGGAAAGCGGTGTTGAAACACGGCTGGTGACCAATTCTCTCGAAGCCACAGATGTTCCGATCGTGCATAGCGCATGGATGGGCTACCGAGATCAACTGGTACGCGCTGGCGCCGAAGTTTTGGAGCTGCGCTCGCGTCCGGGAAAAACTGAAACCTCATCACTGTCCCAGATCCTGACCGGTTCTCAATCGAGCTTGCATGCAAAGACCTTTGCCGTCGATGGCGAACGTATCTTTATTGGATCGTTCAATTTCGACCCGCGTTCCGCTGCTCTTAACACGGAAATGGGGTTCTTGGTTGAAAGCTCGCAGATCGCACGGGCATTGTCAGAGTCTTTGGATCAGACCGAAGTTTTCTACCAAGTTTCTGAAGATTCAGACGGCAAAATCCAGTGGACCGAAACCGTGGATGACGCCCCTAAAGTTTGGGCAGAAGAACCTAATACAAGCACGATGCAACGTATTATGGTGAAGATTATGAGCTATTTGCCCTTTGAATGGGTATTGTAGGAACGACACGTAAGGCGCTGATAATATTTAGATATACCATCATCTTAACTAGATATTTTAAGCATTTTGCATGGTGAATTAGAAGGACGGCGGCGGCATGAAAACCGTGATCCGGTCCTCAGTTGTGACCTTGGGTCACGAAACATTGTTTGGCTGGAAACACTACCAATATGAATTCGGTGTCACGGAGGAGTTCAAGCACATGATGGTACGAAATCTAGTTTTTAGCGCCTTGTTGTTCATAGCCACGCCTGCTTTGGCGATAATCGATGGTGTCGAAGCCGACTCAGAGTCCTTTCGATCCTATGTGTCAATCCGCGCAACCAGCCCCTTCCCAAGCCATGCGGGAAAAGAAATTAATGTGTGCGGTGGAACCCTGATCGCACCGAATTGGGTTCTGACGGCTCTGCATTGCTGGCCTGCCTATGAGGCTGTGAGGACGGGCGGTGAAGATGTCTTCGTCGGTGTTAATCTTGGACCTGATGGCCTGTTCGAAAAGAAATTGCAGATCGTGGATTACATTTTGGCCCCTACAAAGTTGGGTCATGAACGCTTGGATGCAGCACTTTTGAAACTGGGAGAGGATGCAACGCTATATGGTGCAGAGATCGCGAATGTTTTTGCAGGCGATCTGGCGATCGGAACCACTACAACCACTGTAGGGCTCGGGCAGGGTCACGAGGGCGACCCGCTTCTCTATTACAATTCGCAAGTGACTGAGTCCGCTTTGTGCGACTCTCCGCGCGCGGATTATGACGATCTGTATGACTTTTGCGTTGGTATCCCGGGGAGCACCCAGAGAGCAGGTTATGGCGATTCCGGCGGCCCTCTGTTCATCCCGAGTGGAGAAAACGCAAACCAGTATCAGTTGGCAGGCATCGTGAAAGGGGGCGTAAAGGCAAATGAGACCGGGCCCGAAGAGACTGAAAATATCAGGTATACCGACGTAAATGAACTGCGGGACTGGATCAGTGCAACCACCGGCTGTTCCTGGGTATCGGAAAATTATGGCGCTTCGCTGGGGAACAAAATGGTTTGTGCAGACAGTGTACCTGATGCTTCGCTGATCGGCACCTACTGGAAGATCAACACGCTCTTTGATCAAGATATGGGTGTGGTCGACAATCGTAGAGAGCCGCACATTATCTTCCAGGGTGGTGACCGCAATATGCTTATGGCAACGGTCGGATGTAACAAAATCTCTGCAAGTTTCACGCAAGACGGGTCCGTTCTTTCTATCGGCCCTGTCCTTACAACCAAAATGGCTTGTATGGGCGATTTGGCAGAAGCAGAAAGCGCCTTGATAGATCTTCTTGGGCAACTCGCGAGCTTCGAGATCAACGGTGATGATCTGATCTTAATTGGATCAAACGGAGATGTCTTGGCGGAGCTGTCAGCCGTATATCTGTGATAATTTAGCCATTCGGATGAAATGTCAGAGATGCACGTTTTGCGCGTCATCCGTCAAAAATATTGATGCGCTCAACTGCTGCCAGAAACACCGGACGGGTCTCTTTCAAGGGGCCCGTCCTGAGCACATTCAAAGGTCATACAAGGTTGTGCGTCTAACCAATTTAGAGAGCCGCCACAAAGAATTGCGCTGATTACGTTCCTTCGAGTTGCTTTAAATAAGCCAAGCCACCAGAAAGCGCTGCGTAGTCATCTTCGACCACCCAGATTGGGAAATTCTGCATGAACCCTGCAAACCTGCCTTTGTCGAGAAAAGCGGTCTCAAACCCATACCGTTGAAGATAAGGCGTAAACGCACGAACGACGCCACCTACAAGATATATCCCGCCGAAGGGCAGGTGGATCAGAGCCAAGTTTCCAACGACCGTACCAAGCAGCCTTACAAATAGGCGTGCCGCTTCTTCCGCAAGGGCATCGCCTTGTCCAAGACGTTCCATAATTGCAGCGGCGCTCAAATCCTGTCGTGCACCATTTTCCATCGTCAGAAAACTGTAAACCCGTTCAAATCCACGACCCGAGAGTATGTCTTCAATTGCTGGAAATCCGTGTGCAGTCTCGACATAACGGCACAAACGCAGTTCTTGTTCAGACCGGATCGGCAGATTTGCATGTCCGCACTCAGAAGGTGCCACGAGTTTCCCAAAATCGAGACCATGGATTGGTGCCGCGTTGAAACCAGTCCCAACACCAATCACAAGCTGTCGGTTTGAACTTTCACCGAGAGCGTCTTGCGAGGCTTCGCTGCCTTCTACGATCATGCGCTTTGCGCTTATTGGGAGAGAGGGTAGGGCGAAACCCTGTGCCTGAAGATCGTTCAGAACCGCGGCACGTTTTGCACCGGTCGCCCGCGCCAAGTCATCTTCCGACATTGTCCAGTCGAGGTTGGTCATGACCCCGACACCGTCACGCACGGGTCCGGCCATTGCGATACATGCGGCATCGCAAACCTGATCCTGCCCGATCAGATAATCACGCAATATAGTATCCAGGCCGGAATAATCTGCGTTTCGATGCCGTTTGATTGTGTCGGCTTTCAAAATGCCATCGTAGGCAAGGCCTACGCGGGTGTTGGTGCCGCCAATATCCGCGACAAGTGAAGTTTTGACTATGTCTGATGCCAAAGGAAAACCTGCTTCATCTTGATGTGCGACTCAAACGTAATGTTTGCGCTAACGGTTTAAGGCAAGAGCTAAAGTTTTGTAAGAGTCCTTCGGCGTTCGCTTTAATGTTTCGAAGTCTACATGAACAAGCCCAAAGCGTTTGTCATAGCCTAAAGCCCACTCATAATTATCGAGCAAGGACCATATAAAATATCCCTTTACCGGAGCACCTTCTGAGATCGCTCGCTTCACTGCATCGAGATGGCTTTCCAGATAGTTCAGACGGCTGGGATCTTGGACCGCTCCGTTCATTGCAACATCATAACTTGCAAGGCCGTTTTCAGTGACAAAGAGCGGTGTGTCACCAGTATACTCACGTGCCAGACGCGTCAGAAAGTGGTGGAGACCGTCAGGATAGATTTCCCAGTCCATTGCCGTTTTGGGCAAAGGACCCTCCAATTCTTCCAAACTTGGCCACGCAGCATCAGTGGCCCCAATATTCTTCCGTGTGTAGTAATTCAGTCCGACCCAGTCCAAAGGTCGCGCAATCTGATCAAAGTCTGTTTCCCAGCCCAACGGAAGATGCGGCGCAAGTCCCTCTAGAACAACTTCAGGGTATTGTTTTTTGAAGAGCGCTTCGATGAAAAACCGGTTGTAATACCCATCATAGCGCTCTGCGGCCGCAACAGATTCTAGCTTTGAATCAATTGGCTGTGGATACTCAAAATTACAAACCGCACCCAGGTTTTTCATTCCCAATCCACGCATGACATCGATCGCACGCCCGTGACTGAGAAGCACGTGGTGCATTGCGCGTGCGGTTGCTCTGATATCTCTCAGACCGGGTGCATGGATCCCCATAAAGTGGCTCAACCAGCCAACGCACCAAGGTTCGTTGATGGGGGCCACCGAGGCAACGCGGTCGCCAAGACGCCCCATAATCACCTCGGTGTATGACGCAAACCATTTCGGCATATCAGAATTTCGCCATCCGCCCCTGTCAGCCAAAGGGCTTGGTAGTTCCCAGTGATACAACGTCGCATGAGGTTCAAGGCCACGCTCTAGCATTCCGTCAACGAGGCGGTCGTAAAAATCTAATCCTTCCGGATTTGCAGCACCGGTTCCATCGGGAATTACACGCGCCCAAGAGGTCGAAAAACGGTAGGCATCGACACCCAAACCTTTAACCAGATCCAAATCCTCATCTGTGCGATGGTAGTGGTCACAGGCGACTGCACCGTTCTCGGTACGCACAACATTGCCCGGCGTTTCTGCAAAATCGTCCCAATGCGTGCGCCCTGCGCCACCAAAAGAATGACCCTCAATCTGATAAGCAGACGTTGCCGTTCCAAATTTGAAGCCCTCGGGAAAGTCTGATCGCTTGTGAGAGAATGTCATAAATTTTTCCTGTATTTAGCTTGGCGCACTCGGCGCTCGTCCCGTGGATTGGCCGAGTATCAATTCGGCTTCCCATAACTCTTGGACCAAATGATCAATCGGAGAATTCACTCTTTCGATCAGAAGTTCGGCGCATCGACGTCCTGCCTCACGAACCGAAGATCGGGTCGATGTAAACAAGGGCACAACACCACCATTTTGAAGATACGAAAGTGCGTCGTCATGCATAACAACTGAGATGTCTTTGCCCATCTGCAGGTCAGCTTCACTGATGGCGCATTGCACGCCAAATGCCAGCAGGATCGAGGACACAAGAATAGCTGTTAGAGCCTTGTTCAGGCTCAAAAATCGCTTTGTAGACTGATAGCCGAATGTTTCGGTCATTTCCCCAGATGTCATCAGCGAGGGTTCAACCGAAATACCATGCGCGCGCAACCCCTCTTCAAAACCAATTCGGCGCCGGCGCGCAAAATCCATGCTTTTGTGACCGGTTATAAGGGCGATCTTCTGATGCCCCAGATCCAGAAGGAATTCCGTCGCACGCATAAAGGCTCGAATGTTGTCCATATCAAGCCATGCATAGTCAGTAGCGGCTTCCGGCATCCTTCCATGCACAAGAAAGGGGATTTCAAGCTTTCGAAGCAGGGAAGGGCGAGGATCGTTTAGGCGAGGCCTCGCTGGAGCTTTATGAGTAACCGAATTCGGAGTTCGTAGCACAGTTAATAGGATCACCCGCCATGAACTTGTTGCCCGGCGAAATCGTTGAAACTGGTGATCATACAAAAGTTAAGCTGCGTAACGGTGCACCCTGTCTGCGTACCCAAGCACACATGCGGACAAGGGTGCCAAGGTAAATGTTGGAATACGTCCCGAAGATTTCGCGGAAACGAACGAAGATTATGCATTTGTCGGAAAAGTCGACATTACAGAGGCCCGTGGAGAGGTGACACTTCTAAATTTCGCAACCAAAGGTGATGCTGACCCCGTGATAGCTAAGCTTCCGGGTATCCATACGGAACTTCGTCATACAGAGGTAAGACTGACCGCGGATCCATCGAAGGTGCATATCTTCATGAATGGGGCGTCGCTGCTCTATCGTTGAAAAAACTATGTACACTAAAGTTTAGCCTCGCATCTGCGGGGGTTCTTTTTATTGGTTTTCAGAGATTGGGATTGGGCATCCGGTTGGCAAAATGTGCGTATTAGGTCAGTGGTGGGCATACGTTCTTTGCACCGCTTTTGTTACGAGCGTGGTCAGTGTTGCTTGAGGATCAACTGGTATGAAGTTTCCCAAACATGAATCACCACCCAAGGCATTCACGCGCGTCCCTCCCGCGATATTTCCCTCAATACTGGGTCTGCTTGGGTTAGGTCTTGCATGGCGCCGCGCTTCAGAAGCCTATGGAAAATCAAGCGCCATTTCCGATCTCATTCTTGGCGCAACGCTGATTTTGCTGGTCGTCGGTTTGACCGCCTATGCATTGAAATTCCTGAAACGCCCAAGCGTCCTGATCGATGACCTTCGGGTCCTGCCGGGACGATCGGGTCTTGCTGCGGGATCATTGTCTTTGGCGCTGACCGCTGCGACCCTGCTGAGTTACAGCCCTGGGCTGGCCAAAATCGTTTTTTTCACTGCATGCCTCAGTCATTGCTGCCTAGCGATTGCGCTGGTTTTTGTCTTCGCAACCGGACCCTCTGAACAACGACAGGTCACGCCGGTTTGGCACCTCAGCTTCGTTGGGTTCATTCTACTTCCATTGAGCGCTATTCCCCTCGGATATTTGGGTTTTGCGCAGATGGTCCTCATGTTTTCCATTGTTGCGGCCTTGTTCATCTACGGTGTCAGTCTGGGTCAGATGTTCCATCGCGATCCTCCGCCGCCACTACGGCCGCTTCTCGCCATACATCTCGCTCCTTTAAGTCTTTTCGGAACAGTTGCGCTCATGCTGGGTCTGCCACAAATTTCCTTGGCGTTTGCAACACTGGCGACTTTGTTGGTGGCGGCCTTGGTTCTAAAGGCGAAGTATCTGATTACTGCGGGCTTCAGTCCCTTATGGGGGCGCGTTTACATTTCCGTTTGCGGCGTACACATCATTGATGCTCATGCTCGGCGGACAGGGGCTGGGACCGCTTGAGGGCAGTGTTGCGCGTATAGTGGGCTTAGTCCTGTTGCTTCTTGCCACTGCGCTTATTGTCTTCATTGCATACCGCGTTTTTCAAATGTGGATGCGCGGGACACTTGCACAAAAAACCAACGCCGCGACCGCGTAAGCGCTTTTCTTTTGCTGAGCCACATGAAATAGCAAAGCGCCAAATGGGATCGGGCGGAAAGGATCGCAGATGAAAATTCGTGAGGCTCTCACCTTTGATGACGTGCTTCTTGTGCCGGGGGCCAGCTCGGTTCTGCCAAGCACCGCAGATACGCGCACACGCCTGACAAAATCCATCGGATTGAACATCCCGCTTCTGAGTTCTGCAATGGACACAGTGACCGAGGCGAGGATGGCCATCGCGATGGCACAAGCCGGTGGCATTGGCGTCGTCCATCGCAATCTGGATATTGAAGAACAATCAAGGCAGGTCAGACGTGTCAAACGCTTTGAATCGGGTGTGGTTTACAATCCGATCACTTTGAGAGCTGACCAGACGCTCGCGGACGCCAAAGCCCTTCAGGAAAGATATAAAATCACGGGGTTCCCTGTTGTTGATGCAGCAGGACGGATCATCGGTATCGTCACAAACCGCGACATGCGGTTTGCCGAAGACGATAGAACACCCGTATCTGTGATGATGACGTCTGACAATCTGGCGATGCTTCAGGAACCAGCAGATTTATCTGAAGCACGTAGATTGATGGCGGCCCGTCGGATCGAAAAGCTGCTCGTGGTCGATGAAGAAAACAAGTTGACGGGACTTCTGACGATCAAGGACATCGAACAGGCCGTGCTGAACCCAACGGCATGTAAGGATGAGTTGGGTCGTTTGCGTGTCGCGGCCGCGACAACCGTTGGTGATGCAGGCTTTGAAAGGTCTGAAGCGCTGGTTGATGCAGGCTGTGACTTGATCGTAATCGATACTGCCCACGGTCATTCCGCGAGCGTTGCCGAGGCGGTGACCCGCGTAAAATCGCTGTCCAACCAGGTTCAGGTTGTTGCCGGAAATGTTGCGACAGAAGAGGCGACCCGCACTCTAATTGATGCAGGAGCAGATGCAATCAAGGTGGGGATCGGTCCCGGATCAATCTGTACAACCAGAATTGTCGCGGGCGTAGGCGTTCCTCAGTTGACAGCCATCATGGACTGCGCAAGCGGCTCAGGAGAAGTGCCTGTTATTGCCGATGGTGGCATCAAGTTTTCGGGTGATTTCGCGAAAGCTATTGCAGCAGGTGCGTCTTGCGCAATGGTCGGCAGCATGATTGCGGGTACAGACGAGAGCCCCGGTGAGGTGATCTTGTATCAGGGTCGGAGTTTCAAGAGCTATCGTGGTATGGGGTCTTTGGGGGCAATGGCACGCGGTTCAGCGGATCGATATTTCCAAAAAGACGCGGCATCTGACAAGCTGGTACCCGAAGGTATCGAAGGGCAGGTAGCTTATAAAGGTACAGCTAACGCGGTGATCCACCAATTGGTCGGTGGGCTACGGGCTGCCATGGGTTACGTCGGCGCCGCAACTATTGATGAAATGCGCACCAACGCCAACTTTGTCAGAATTACCGGTGCTGGTTTGAAAGAAAGCCACGTTCATGATGTCCAGATTACGCGTGAAAGCCCCAACTATCGGATGGGCAGTTAACCCATGACCCCGGCCGCGCGTGTCGCTGCGGCGATCTCTATCCTTGATGAGGTCATTGCGGGCAAGGCAACAGAGGCCGCGCTGCTCCATTGGACACGCGGCAGCCGCTTTGCTGGTTCAAAAGACAGGGCCGCTATACGCGACCTTGTTTTTGACGCACGACGCAAATGGTCATCTTGCCAGTTTATCGGCGGTGGCGTTTCCGGACGTCGGATCATGCTGGGATTACTTCATCAACAGGATATAGATCTGAACGTTCTGTTCAGTGGAGACAAATACGCTCCGGCATGTCTTTCGTACGAAGAGAAAGCACATCTGGACGAAGACCAAACGCTTCCGCCATACACAACTGCAGACATGCAACCATGGGTTTGGGCGCGTCTTTCTGATCAATACGCTGAGGCTGCGATGCCAATCGCTGAAGCGTTGCGAGAGCGGGCTCCAGTTTTCATTCGTGTGAACACTGGCAAAGCGACAAAGGATGCAGCGATCTTACAGTTGAGCCAACAGGGGATCGAAACTCGGGCAACACCGATATGCCAATCTGCACTGGAAGTTACGGCGGGAGCACGCAAAATTCGCACGTCGGATGCTTATCTAAATGGCCTGATCGAATTGCAGGACGCAGCATCACAAGCTTTGATTGAAGCGTTGCCGTTACACGTTGGCATGCAGGTTCTCGACTTTTGTGCTGGCGGGGGAGGGAAATCTCTCGCTATGGCAGCGGTTGGAGCAAATGTGACCGCGTATGACATCAAAGCAGAACGTATGGTCGATCTTCCCGCACGATCGCGCCGTGCTGGGGTTCACATTGATACTCTTGATCGTCTTCCAAAGTCATCAGAGGCGTATCATTTGGTTTTGTGCGACGCCCCATGTTCTGGATCTGGATCTTGGCGACGAAGCCCCGATGGAAAATGGTCATTAAACGAAGCACGCCTTGGACAGCTTAAAGCTGCTCAGTTGGATGTATTAAAAACGGCACAAAACTACGTTCACCCAGATGGTTGTCTTGCTTATGCAACCTGCTCTGTACTGAGCGAAGAGAACGAAAATACGCTCGATGAATTTATTAGAACGAGCCCTGAATGGTCCATATCCAATGTACGAAACTGGACACCGCTGGACGGTGCAGATGGGTTCTTTTTAGCCACCTTAATTCGTCGTTAAGTAGATACTAAGTAGCCTACACAACCAAAGATTGCAATATTACATCCATTAAGGCATAGTTAACCCAATCGGAGGATACCGAACGGGCAACGAGGCAATTTAGGATGACAAGTGTTTGGGGCTAGCCGTCCAAAGCAGCGTGACTGGCGGATATTTCACGCGGTGTTCAGAAAGTCTGGTACATTGCTATGGACCGCAGCGATTGTTTCTTTGGCAGCAGCATTTACAGCAGATGACCTCTTACGTCTTGTGATGGTCGCCATCGCCGGGACGTTACTGGCCATTGTGACCGCGCTCACGGCGCTCGCCGTAGTCACAGAGCATCAACGCAGTGAGGAAGAACTTGTTCTTCAGCGATTTTTAGAAAATGAGGCATCTCCTTCAATATTGCTTGATCCAGATCACTCAGTCAGCTGGGCAAATCAAGCGGCAAGGCGCACATTCCCTAATCTGACCTCAAAAGGCATCGTTCGTGAACTTGAGCCATCGGTTCCGAATATTCAGACAATCTTGCGCCAGCTTCATGCGCGCCTCGGGCATCGAGAGCGGGTATCAGATGACATCGTTACGCCCAAGACTCACCTTCGCGCGGCGCTTCACCGAATGGGTCTCGGACGTGTATTGCTTCGGCTAGAGCATATCACGGAACATGCATCAGAAACCAATCACGCGCCTCCTAATACCGCCGTACCTTTGATGACCGTCAGCGCAAGAGGAACTGTCTTGTCGATCAACGAAGCTTTGCGGCAGGTTCTTGGAAAACGGGTTCGACGTTTAAACGAAGTGTTTTACGGAGATCTCCCGTCATCGGGGCAACGCGTGAAAATTAATGGTGCAGACAATGAAGTTCTGATTGTACGCGCGTATCTCTCTGAATTGGCTGGCGATCGCCTTGAAATAGCGCTGTTGCCTGAAGCGCCTGAAGGTGACGCGTCCAAGGTTGTGGGTGGAGTTCCAGATCTACCTGTCGCTTTACTGAAATTGGGGCAGGGCGGCGTTCTCCTTGAAACAAACGCTGCAGCACGTCGGCTTCTGAAACTCGCTCCAGATGAAGCAAAGCCAGTATTTGGCGATTTGGTAAGTGGCCTGGGCCGCCCGGTCTCAGACTGGATAAATGAAGCTCTGTTGTCGGAAACACAAACAAAACCCGAAGTAATGCGTTTGCGGCGCAGCAAGGAAGATACCTTCATCCAGGTCTCATTGGGCAATCAAGGCCAAGGCAAACACAGTGAACTAACAGCCATTATTCAGGACGCTACCGAACTGAAGACTATGGAGGCCCAATTTGTTCAAGGTCAGAAAATGCAGGCCATCGGCCAGTTGGCTGGCGGAATTGCCCATGACTTCAATAATCTGCTGACAGCCATCTCGGGTCACTGTGATCTGCTTCTGTTGCGCCATGATCATGGTGATGGGGATTATGCGGATCTTGAACAGATCAACCAAAACGCCAACCGCGCGTCGGCCTTGGTGGGGCAGTTGCTTGCCTTTTCAAGAAAGCAAACACTTCTCCCGGAAGTGATAGACCTGCGTGATACGCTTGCGGACCTGACGCACCTTCTAAATCGACTGGTTGGCGAAACCGTTACGCTTTCGTTGTTTCATGACCCGGATTTACCAACTGTACGCGCAGACAAAAGACAGCTTGAACAAGTGGTAATGAACCTTGTTGTGAACGCGCGCGATGCAATGCCCAATGGCGGAGATATCTCGATCGAAACAAAAAGGGTGGTCCTTTCAAAACCAATGATCAAAGGTCGTGCCCAAGTGCCCGTGGGAGAATACGCCTGCGTATGTATATCCGACCAAGGCGTTGGAATAGCTCCCGAGTTGGCAAACAAGGTTTTCGAACCATTTATGACCACCAAGCGCTTGGGCGAAGGAACCGGTCTTGGCCTTTCCACAGCTTACGGAATCGTTAAGCAGTCAGGAGGTTTCATCTTCTTTGAGAGCATTGAAGGCAAGGGCACAGAATTTACACTCTACTTTCCCAGCCATCACAAACTGCTGCAAGCTGATGTTGAAGATCAGGTCGAGATACCCACTCCTAAGGCCAAGATAAAACCGGTCAGTGCTAATGATGCAGTAATCCTGCTCGTTGAAGACGAAGCACCCGTACGAGCATTTGCCGCGCGAGCGCTACGATTGCGTGGCTATACCGTACTGGAAGCGAGCTGTGCAGAAGAAGCACTGGAAACCTTGGAAAGCGACGCACTTCAAGTCGATCTTTTTGTAAGTGACGTGATCATGCCAGGCATGGATGGTCCAAGCTGGGTGAAAACTGCCCGCGAGAGACGTCCAGCCACCAAGGCTGTTTTCGTATCAGGTTATGCAGAAGACTTGTTATCGGGATCCGAATCCTCATTGGAGAACGCTGTCTTTCTTCCAAAGCCATTTTCATTGCAACAGCTTACCGAGACAGTTCAGTCCCAGCTGGTATCCTGATCCATCCCGTTTTTCGATCATTTACGGATCGTTAAGTCGCACGCTTCAGAATGCTCTTCAGTTTTTACTTGAAATGTTCCTGTTTTGGTCTCATTAAGTTTGAGAACAAGGCAAGAACACAGCAGAGATTGCCGCCCGACAGGCGGTCTGACATAAGGGGCAAAATACATGGCGATAGCGAGTCTTCTAGACGTGACCGATAAGCGTAGTACCGACAAAAAAGCGGCTGACCGACAGAAGGCGCTGGATGGCGCTCTTTCCCAGATCGAACGGCAATTTGGAAAAGGCTCGATCATGAAATTGGGTGGTGAAAACGCCATCCAACAGATCGAAGCAACGTCTACCGGTTCGCTTGGCCTTGATATCGCGCTGGGTATCGGTGGATTGCCCAAAGGGCGAATTATTGAAATCTACGGCCCAGAAAGCTCTGGCAAGACCACACTGACGCTGCACTGCGTTGCAGAAGAACAGAAAAAAGGCGGGGTCTGCGCATTTGTAGATGCCGAGCACGCGCTTGATCCCCAATATGCGCGGAAGCTTGGTGTAAATCTTGATGAACTGCTCATCAGCCAACCGGACAACGGTGAGCAAGCGCTAGAAATTACAGACACACTCGTTCGGTCGGGCGCGGTCAATGTGGTTGTCGTGGACTCAGTTGCGGCGCTGACGCCTCGCTCTGAACTTGAAGGCGATATGGGCGACAGCTCTGTTGGTGTTCATGCACGATTGATGAGCCAAGCGATGCGGAAACTAACCGGATCAATCGCACGGTCCAACTGCATGGTCATCTTCATCAACCAAATCCGCATGAAGATTGGCGTGATGTTTGGCTCTCCTGAGACCACCACAGGGGGCAATGCCCTGAAGTTCTATTCCTCGGTTCGCCTCGACATTCGTCGGATCGGCGCGATCAAGGATCGTGATGAAGTGGTCGGAAACGCAACACGCGTCAAGGTTGTCAAAAACAAAGTGGCGCCTCCGTTCAAGCAAGTCGAATTCGATATCATGTATGGTGAGGGCATCTCCAAGATGGGAGAACTGCTTGATCTGGGTGTAAAAGCGGGCGTTGTCGAGAAATCTGGCAGTTGGTTCTCATACGGCGATGAACGCATAGGGCAGGGCCGCGAAAATGCGAAAAACTTCCTCAAGGAGAATAGCAACATCGCCTATGAGATCGAAGACAAGATTCGTGCAGCGCATGGCTTGGATTTTGATATGCCCAACGATGACGAAGCCTTGACCGAAGACCAGCGATAATCCATCGATACTTTCAAAGGCCCCGTTTTCCGGGGCCTTTTTGCTGTATGGTGTGCTGAGCCATGGACAGTGTCGCGGTGCAGGGCTACACGGGCACAACCCTTATTCAGACGATCAGAGTGTCCCGATGGCCAGCTTGAATGACATCCGCTCCACCTTTCTAGATTTCTTTGCGCAGAACGATCATGCGGTGGTTGATAGCTCCCCGCTGGTCCCGCGAAATGACCCAACCTTGATGTTTACCAACTCAGGCATGGTGCAGTTCAAAAATGTCTTCACCGGTCTCGAGCACCGGGACTACACGCGCGCAACAACCAGCCAGAAATGCGTCCGCGCCGGTGGCAAGCACAACGACCTTGATAATGTTGGCTACACAGCCCGCCACCATACCTTTTTCGAAATGCTCGGAAACTTCAGCTTTGGTGATTACTTCAAGACCGAGGCGATCCCTTATGCCTGGAACCTCGTGACCGGAGAGTTCGGCATTAATAAAGACAAACTGCTTGTCACAATCTATCACACCGATGACGAAGCTGCTGAAATCTGGAAGAAAGTTGGCGTTCCAGAGGACCGTATCATTCGGATCGCAACATCTGACAATTTCTGGCAAATGGGCCCGACAGGACCATGTGGCCCGTGTACCGAAATCTTCTATGATCATGGGGACCATATCTGGGGTGGCCCACCCGGCAGCGCGGACGAAGACGGGGATCGTTTCATCGAAATCTGGAACGTCGTTTTCATGCAAAATGAACAATTTGCAGACGGCTCCATGGTTCCGCTTGAGATGCAGTCCATCGATACCGGCATGGGACTGGAACGGATTGGTGCTCTGCTGCAAGGCAAGCACGACAATTACGATACGGATCTGATGCGTGCTCTCATCGAGGCTTCTGCTCATGCAACGAGTGCTGATCCTGATGGGTCCGGTAAGATGCATCATCGGGTCATTGCAGATCACCTGCGTTCAACCTGCTTTCTGATTGCCGATGGTGTCATGCCATCGAATGAAGGCCGCGGTTACGTCCTGCGCCGTATCATGCGCCGCGCGATGCGCCATGCACACCAATTGGGCAGCAAAGATCCCGTGATGCACCGTCTCGTTTCTGCGCTGGTGGCGCAGATGGGTCAGGCCTTCCCTGAACTTGGCAGGGCCAAGCCTCTGATCGAAGAAACGCTACTTCTCGAAGAAACCCGTTTCAAGCAGACGCTGGACCGCGGACTGAAACTGCTTGATGACGAATTGGCAGATCTTTCTGAAGGCGCCGCATTGCCCGGTGCCGCGGCATTCAAACTTTATGACACCTATGGTTTTCCTCTTGATCTGACACAGGACGCCCTGCGTGAAAAAGGGCGGACCGTTGACGTTGATGGTTTCGATGCCGCCATGGAAGAGCAAAAAGCCAAAGCACGCGCGGCCTGGGCGGGTTCCGGCGAAACAGCCGATGCTGCAATCTGGTTTGATCTGGCTGAAAAGCACGGCGCCACCGAGTTTCTCGGCTATGACACAGAAATTGCAGAGGGTCAGATCTTGTCTCTCGTGATGGAAGGCAGCGAACATGCCGGGGCCAATGTCGGTGACAAAGTTCAGATCATTTTGAACCAGACCCCGTTCTATGCAGAAAGCGGTGGTCAGGTCGGTGACACGGGCGTTTTGAAAACTGATACCGGAGCTGCAACGATCACGGACACCCGAAAAGCGGAAGGCCTCTTTGTGCATGTCGCTGAGGTAACCGAGGGAAGCATCGCACAGGAGCAAGGCGCAGAGCTTGTGGTTGATCACGACAGACGCAGCACAATCCGCTCCAATCACTCTGCCACACACTTGCTTCACGAAGCCTTGCGTCAAGCGTTGGGCGATCATGTTGCGCAGCGCGGGTCCTTGAATGCCCCTGATCGGCTTCGATTTGATTTCAGCCATGCCAAAGCACTTTCGACCGACGAGCTTGCACGGGTCGAAACCGAAGTGAATTCCTATATCCGCCAAAACGCGCGTGTTGAAACACGGATCATGACACCCGATGAAGCGCGTGATCTTGGTGCGCAGGCGCTCTTTGGAGAAAAGTACGGAGACGAAGTTCGCGTCGTTTCTATGGGCGCGCAAAGCGGTTCGGGCAAAGGCCGGGATGGCGAAACCTATTCTCTCGAACTGTGCGGCGGGACGCATGTAGACAGAACCGGCGATATCGGGGTTTTCGTAACGCTCGGGGATAGCGCGTCTAGCGCTGGTGTCCGTCGGATTGAAGCGCTGACGGGGCAGGCGGCATTCGACTACCTCTCTGCACAGGATCAAAGGCTGGCTGATACCGCGTCCAAGCTGCGTGCCCAACCTGCTGATGTGCCATCACGCGTTCAAGCGTTGCTAGACGAGCGTAAAGCTCTGCAGAACGAGATCGCCAATCTGCGTCGGGAAATCGCGATGGGCGGCGGTAGCAGCGGTGAGGCCGTTCAGGAAGTGAATGGAACAAAGCTTGTCATGCAGGCCTTGTCCGGCGTGTCCGGCAAGGAATTGCCCTCGCTTATTGACGCCCATAAAGACAAGATCGGCACCGGTGTGGTTCTCTTGATCGCTGAAAACGATGATAAGGCAGCGGTTGCCGCAGGTGTAACCGATGACCTGTCGGTGGACCTATCTGCGGTCGATATTGTTAAAGCGGCAATTATCGCCATGGGTGGCAAAGGCGGTGGCGGGCGTCCCCATCTCGCACAAGGCGGGGCCCCTGCGGGTGACACTGAAGCTGCATTTGCCGCTGTCGAAGATATTTTGAAAGGATAACCTATGCCTTCTGCATTTTGGATTGCTCATGTCACGGTTTCGGACGACGAAGCCTATGGAAAATACGCAGCTCTCGCGACCAAGGCAATCGCGGAGCATGGCGGGACATTCCTGGCACGTGGCGGGACTTCCATTCAGAAGGAAGGCCGCGCGCACCCACGAAATGTTGTTGCGACATTCCCCAGCCTCGAGGCTGCCAATGCGTGTTACGAAAGCGCGACGTACCAAGAGGCGCTGAGCCACGCGCGGGGCGCGTCAGAACGTGACCTCGTTCTTGTTGAAGCGCTCGACTAGTCGTCAGCGCTTTTGCGAAAGCTCTGGCGGAGACCTTCGCGGAACACAGCCCATTTCAGCGCAAATGTTTCCTTGCGCGATGACAGTTCGCGCAATGTCAAACGACGTCGTTTAACGACAGCGCGTGCAATCCTGAAGTCGAACCTGCGTTTCTTCTCCAAGACGCTTTCTGGCAAGATGCGACGCGTAAGTCCCCATAAAATGCCAATCTGAAGAAACGCGACAGCACGAAAGAGCATTTTTGACGCGGATTGCCAGAAGGACTTCGCAACAGCGGCAAAAAAGGCCACGATCCACAACGGCATTTTGATCGAAAGCAGCACCAGCCAAAGGCCAAGCGAACTTACGGACAAGGCAAAGAGCGCAGCGATCAAAACAAGAGCGGTCAGAGCTTTCTCCAAAGCATTGAGCTTGTCGTACCAGGCTAGCAAGGCGTCATATCGGGATCGGATACTGAACTGCAGCATGCCGACCCAGTCAGATACGCGACGACGTAGGACCGATCCCATAAATAGCGGCAGAACCGACGTTGTTGCCCACTTTTTCAGAAGCTCCACACGCAAGAACAGGGTCGTGTTCGTCTTTAGCCACAGCACGATTGCGGCCCATTCGATCGTAAAGAGTTTTTTGGTCAGGATTTGTAGCTGGACAAGCACAATGCCCAACGCCACCAAAACCTTTTCGCCAATGGCATATGTCAGACCAACTGAAACAGCGATCAGGACAATCAGGAGGGCTAAGGTGCGGTAAATCATTGCTCTCTATCTGAGAAGCGATGCGGATTGCGTCAACGCCCTTGAAGTTCCAATTGACCGAAAGCTGAAGAGTTTCGGTACCCCCTGCGCAGTTAGATGCTCACACGCTATTATCCACGCTGTTCGGTACAGTTCAGATGATCGATTATGTACGCTCAGCCGCCAAGTGCCTTGTTCAGGTTTTCATCAACCTTTTCAAGAAACCCCATGGTCGTTAGCCATTTCTGTTCGGGCCCTACCAACAGTGCCAGGTCTTTGGTCATAAACCCGGCCTCAACGGTATCAACGATGACCTGCTCCAATGTCTCGGCAAATGTCATCAGTTGATCATTATCATCTAGCTTCGCGCGGTGTTTTAAACCGCCAGTCCATGCGTAAATTGATGCAATTGAGTTGGTTGAGGTCTGCTCTCCAGCTTGATGCTGGCGATAGTGGCGTGTCACCGTCCCATGTGCGGCTTCGGCTTCGACAATTTTGCCATCGGGCGTCATCAATTGCGATGTCATGAGACCAAGTGACCCAAAGCCTTGCGCCACGGTGTCGGACTGTACGTCGCCATCGTAGTTTTTACAGGCCCAAACGAAACCACCGTTCCACTTCATCGCACATGCGACCATATCATCGATTAGCCGATGCTGATATTCGATCCCCAGCGCGTTAAACTTGGCGGCAAACTCTTCATCATATATTCGCTGGAAGATTTCTAGAAAGCGACCGTCGTATTGTTTCAGTATTGTATTCTTCGTCGAAAGATAGACAGGCCATCCAAGATTGATTCCGTAGTTAAACGAAGCTCGGGCAAAGTCTTCAATAGACTTATCAAGGTTGTACATGCCCATGAAAACACCTGCTCCCGGGGCTTGGTAAACCTCGCGTTCGTCAACGGTGCCGTCTTCTCCTTCAAACTTTAGCGTCAGTTTCCCAGGTCCAGGAAACTTCATATCTGTCGCTTTGTACTGATCACCAAAAGCGTGACGTCCAATGACAATGGGCTGTGTCCACCCTGGAACTAAGCGCGGTACATTCTTGCAGATGATTGGCTGTCTGAAGACCACACCGCCAAGAATATTGCGGATCGTTCCATTTGGAGAACGCCACATTTCCTTTAAACCAAACTCTTCGACGCGAGCCTCATCAGGTGTGATAGTCGCGCATTTTACGGCCACACCAACTTCTTTGGTTTTCTCGGCCGCATCTATTGTGATCTGGTCGTTCGTCCGGTCGCGTTCTTCGATGCCAAGATCAAAATAAATCAGATCAATGTCGAGATAGGGCAGTATCAATTTGTCCTTGATAAACTGCCAGATGATCCGGGTCATCTCGTCGCCGTCCATTTCGACAACGGGGTTCTCAACTTTGATCTTTGTCATTTGGACCTCATAGACTTCACAGGTCTTATTCGGCCCGGTCACACATCGCGACCGGGCCTAGGTATTAGCTGAAAATCGCATTCAGAGTCGCGCTTGGACGCATGACGTCAGCAAGCTTTGCAGGATCGCCTTTGTAGTACCCACCGACATCAACCGCTTTGCCGCGCACGGCGGCCAATTCTGAAACGATCGCGCCTTCACCATCAGCAAGAGCCTTTGCAACTGGTGCGAATTCTGCGGCAAGATCGGCATCTTCAGACTGCGCAGCCAGCGCTTCCGCCCAATAGCGCGCAAACCAGTAATGACTGTCGCGGTTGTCGGGCTGCCCAACTTTGCGTCCGGGACTGCGATTATTATCCAAAATACCTTGAGTGGCATCGTCCACAGCTTTGCCAAGAACAGCGGCCTTCGCATTGCCTTTCGCACCGGCAAGGAAGGTGAAGCTTTCTCCAAGTGCACAAAATTCACCAAGGCTGTCCCAGCGCAGATGGTTTTCTTCCATCAATTGCTGAACGTGCTTCGGGGCCGAGCCCCCAGCACCTGTTTCGAACAAACCGCCGCCTTGCATCAGTTTTACGATCGAAAGCATCTTTGCGGACGTCCCGAGCTCGAGGATCGGGAATAGGTCAGTAAGATAGTCGCGCAACACGTTGCCCGTGACGGCAATACTGTCTTTGCCTGCTCGGATCGTTTCCAGTGTCAGGCGTGTCGCTTCGCGAGGGGCGAGGATCTGAAATTTGTCAGAAACACCCTTTCCTTCGAGAATGGGCATAACCTTTTCAATTAGTTGCGCATCATGTGCGCGCTTGGCATCCAGCCAGAAAATAGCCTGTGCACCTGTCGCAGCCTGACGATCGATCGCGAGTTGAACCCAATCTTCGATGGGCGCCTTCTTCGAACTGGACGATCTCCAGATGTCACCAGCGTCAACCTCGTGACTGTGCAAAACATCACCATTCGCGGCGATCATCTTTACGATACCCGCGCTTGGGATCTCAAACGTGGTGGGATGTGATCCATATTCTTCGGCTTTCTGAGCCATCAGGCCGACGTTTTGAACGGTGCCCGATGTTGTGACGTCCAATGCACCAGTTTCTTTGAAGTACGAAATCGTTTCATCGTAAACGCCAGCATAGCACCGATCGGGAATGACACATTTGGTGTCGGCTTCTCCGCCATCTGGACCCCAACCTTTGCCACCGGCTTTGATGACCGCAGGCATTGATGCGTCGATAATGACATCAGACGGAACGTGAAGGTTCGTAATCCCTTTGTCAGAATCGACCATGTACATAGGAGGCTGCGCTGACAAAACCGTCTTCAAATCGTTTTCGAGCTCGGTGTTTCCAGCAATACGGGCTTCAAGATCGCCAATGCCAGAATTCGGGTTCACGCCAAGTTCTTTGAGAGTGTCTGTGTGTTTCTCGAAGAAGGTTTCCAAATATACCGAAACCGCATGTCCAAAGATGATTGGGTCTGAAACCTTCATCATCGTCGCTTTCATATGGAGCGAAAACAGTACACCAGGTTCAATATTCGCAACTTCTGCTTTCAAGAAGGATCTTAGTGCAGTCGCGGACATATAAGTCGCATCCACCACCGTACCTTCCGAATACTGGACACCGTCTTTGAGGACCGTTTCGGTCCCATCCGGCGCGGTCAGGATAATCTTTGCCGAACCCGCCTGTTCCGCTGAAACCGTCGTAGATGTTTCGTTGGCGTAAAAATCATCACCCGACATAGACGCAACATGGGTTTTGCTGTCCGCTGTCCAGACCCCCATGCGGTGAGGATTGGCCATCGCATAGTTTTTGACCGCTTTCGCGGCACGACGGTCAGAATTACCTTCGCGCAGGACTGGGTTCACTGCAGATCCCTTTATGGCATCGTAGCGCGCGCGTGTGTCTTTTTCTTCAGTGGTCGCAGGCTCTTCAGGGTAATCAGGTAAATCGTATCCCTTGTCCTGAAGTTCTGAAATCGCAGCTACAAGTTGAGGTACAGACGCTGATATATTGGGAAGTTTGATGACGTTAGCATCCGCCGTTTTCACGAGCTCACCAAGTTCAGCAAGGTGGTCGTCCTGTTTTTGCTCATCTTTCAAACGAACCGGAAACGCCGCAAGAATACGACCTGCGAGCGAAATGTCGCGGGTATCAACACGGATATCCGCGGCTTTCGCGAAAAACTGCACGATTGGCAGCAAGGAGGCACTCGCAAGCTCCGGCGCTTCATCTACGGTTGTGTATATAATGTCAGGAGTTTTGGGGTTGGCCATGGGGTAGCCCTTTCGCGTCAGCGTCAATCTTTGCACGCCCCATAACGTAAACAGGGCGTCTCCGGAAGCCCCGTATGCCGTTGTATACCGAAATGCCGCATGCCAAGTTTAAGCTGCTCGGGCTCGTTAATTCCCGTTTTCGGAACGCCTTGCATCAATCACTGCGCGCGCTCGCTTTTCGGCACGACGGACACGGATCGCCGTTAAGTAGGCTTCTTCAAGTGTCTGCGAAGATGCTCCAATGGTTTTGCCAACCTGAGAAACAAGCGGGTCGTCTTCGTCGACTTCCAGCGCCAAGGCGTCTCGCGCCAATCCATCTGCAAGGTCTTCAAGAACGCCCATGCTGTTACCGTGTCTTTTCGGTTAATCTGCGGCGCACATACGCATCGACGTTTTCAAGCATGGGTGCCATGTATGGATCTTCGAAGAAATGCCCGGCTCCGTCCATCTCGGTATGCGTGATGGTGATGCCTTTTTGTTCGTGAAGCTTGTTGACGAGGTTCACCGTATCAGCCGGCGGAGCCACCCGATCAGAAGACCCGTTAATTATTAGGCCAGAGGACGGGCAGGGCGCCAGGAATGAGAAATCGTACATGTTGGCAGGCGGAGATACACTGATAAAGCCGGTGATTTCTGGCCTGCGCATCAGCAATTGCATCCCGATCCATGCACCGAAGCTGAAACCTGCGACCCAGCAATGCTTGGAATTGGGGTTCAGGGACTGAAGATAATCCAGCGCAGAGGCCGCATCACTCAATTCACCCACGCCTTGATCATATTCACCTTGGCTGCGTCCGACACCACGAAAATTGAACCGCAGTACAGTGAACCCCATATTGTAAAATGTATAATGCAGGTTGTAGACGAGCCTGTTGTTCATCGTGCCGCCAAATTGCGGATGTGGATGCAACACGATCGCAATCGGTGCGTCTTTCTGGGGCTGAGGATGGTAACGGCCTTCCAAGCGGCCTTCTGGTCCCGGAAAAATGACTTCAGGCATACGCGCCGGTCTCCTTGCGTCGAGCAGGCCGCTTGACGGCTTCAAGGCTCAAATCTAGAAATATTATAGGGGCCATAGACGACCCCACCCTCCGACCTAAGCAGACAGAACGCGCGCGTCAACGGCGCGTGGAACAAGAACCCCAGGATTATCTATGAAACTCAGCACCAAAGGGCGTTATGCGGTGGTTGCGCTGGCCGACCTCGCGAGCCTAAATGCCGATCGGCTCGTTACGCTCGCAGAAATTTCCGAGCGCCAGGATATTTCACTCACTTATCTGGAACAATTGTTCGTGAAGCTAAGGCGCGCAGAGCTTGTTATTTCCGTGAGGGGGCCAGGCGGCGGATATCGACTTTCCAAATCAGCCGACTCAATCCGCATATCGGAAATACTGGAAGCCGTGGACGAAACTGTTTCAGCAATGCACACCGGCGCCGGAGCGTCAGGGGGTGCGTCGGGAACCAAAGCCCAATCCATGACAAATCGGCTTTGGGAAAGCTTGTCTGCCCATGTTTACGTGTTTTTGCACCAAACTCGTTTAAGCGACGTCGTCACAAATGGGCTAACACCGTGCCCGGCGGTTCCAACGCTATTTACGGTTGTGGACGAGGGCTGAGTTCAGTGAAAACAAGCCGGGTCTATCTCGACCACAACGCAACGATGCCGCTAAGGCCAGAAGCCAAAGCAGCGATGATCGAGGCGATGGATTTCGTTGGAAACCCTTCCTCCGTTCATGCAGAGGGCCGCAAAGCAAAAGCGCTTCTTGAACGGGCGCGTGCTGATATTGCAGAACTTCTGGGCGCCATGGATTGCGATATTGTGTTCACATCCGGAGCAACGGAAGCTGCTGATCTTGCGTTGACAGGTCGCGACTTGGTTGGCGCGGGTGTTGAGCACGACGCAGTGCTCTCTTGTGTTGAAGCTTCTCTTCCTGTCAGTGCAAATGGCGTAATTGAAGCAGCGGATCCGTCCCGAAGCACTGTGCAGCTTGCCAATTCTGAAACCGGGGTGATTCAGAAACTGCCGAATGGACTTGCTGTCACAGATTTAACCCAAGCCATCGGGAAGATTCCTGTTGCTTTTGGTTGGACTGGCGCCCAGATGGGCCTGATCTCGGCGCATAAATTCGGAGGGCCAAAGGGCGTCGGCGCAGTAATCCTTCGTCGCGGGCTCGATCTGAAAGCGAAAATAAGGGGCGGCGGACAAGAAATGGGGCGTCGTTCAGGAACCGAAAACCTTATTGGAATAGCGGGCTTAGCCGCAGCTCTAAAATCAGCAGATGAGGACTTAAACCGCGGCGTTTGGCACGAGATCGAAGAATTTAGAAATATTCTAGAAATAAGTCTTCACACCACCGCAAATAAGACTATTTTTGTCGGGAAAGGTGGGGACCGTCTGCCCAATACAAGTTGCATCGTAACGCCAGGCTGGAAAGGCGAAACCCAGGTGATGCAGATGGATCTCGCGGGATATGCAATTTCCGCAGGGTCAGCTTGTTCATCGGGGAAGGTTCGCGCTAGCAAAGTTTTGGGGGCCTTGGGGTTCGACGAGCAGGCTGCAAGCTCAGCCATTCGTGTTTCACTTGGCCCAGAAACGACACGGGAAGACATAGATCGTTTCGCCGAGACTTGGCTGAAACACTACGAGAAATTTCGCGCGCGCGCCGCCTGATCGTCGCACTGCGCATACATTAGGAGCCACGCATGACCGCGCTCGATACTGACATCCGAGAAGGCGTTGATCGCGAGACCGTTGAAACGGTCCAAGCCATGGGTGGCAAATACAAGTACGGCTGGGAAACCGAGATCGAGATGGATTATGCGCCTAAGGGCGTAAATCGTGATATTGTTCGCTTGATTTCGAAGAAAAACGATGAACCGGAATGGATGACGGAATGGCGTCTGGCCGCGTTCGACCGCTGGGAGCAGATGGAAGAACCCGATTGGGCAATGGTGGACTATCCGTCCATCGATTATCAGGATCAGTATTATTATGCCTCGCCAAAGAGCATGGCGGAAAAGCCGAAATCTTTGGATGACGTTGACCCAAAACTGCTAGAAACATATAATAAACTCGGAATTCCCCTGAAAGAACAAATGCTTCTGGCAGGTGTTGAAGGGGCCGAAACATATGATCCAAACAAGCGTAAGGTCGCGGTCGATGCCGTGTTTGACAGCGTCTCGGTCGGAACAACGTTTCAGGACGAGCTCAAAAAAGCGGGCGTGATCTTCTGTTCGATTTCCGAAGCCGTAAAAGAGCACCCAGAGCTCGTCAAAAAGTATTTGGGCTCTGTTGTTCCACAATCAGACAACTACTTTGCCACACTAAATTCAGCCGTGTTTTCAGATGGTTCGTTCGTGTATGTGCCACCGGGTGTGCGCTGTCCAATGGAACTTTCTACCTACTTCCGGATCAATGCCGAGAATACAGGTCAGTTTGAACGCACACTAATCATCGCCGACAAAGGTAGCTACGTCAGCTATCTAGAAGGGTGCACAGCGCCCATGCGTGATACGCATCAGTTGCATGCGGCCGTCGTCGAACTCGTTTTGTTGGACGATGCGGAAATCAAGTACTCAACCGTTCAGAACTGGTACCCCGGAGACGAAGACGGAAACGGCGGCATTTATAATTTCGTCACAAAACGTGCCGATTGCCGTGGAGATCGATCTAAGGTGATGTGGACCCAAGTGGAAACGGGGTCAGCTATCACGTGGAAGTACCCCTCTTGCATCTTGCGCGGCGACGACAGCCAAGGCGAGTTCTATTCGATCGCTATTGCAAACAACATGCAGCAAGCTGATACCGGCACAAAGATGGTTCATCTCGGGAAAAACACAAAATCACGCATCGTTTCCAAAGGAATTTCAGCTGGCAGGGCGCAAAATACCTATCGTGGCCTCGTTTCGATGCACCCTAAAGCAAAGAACAGTCGAAACTACACCCAATGCGACAGCTTGCTGATCGGTGGGGACTGTGGCGCGCATACGGTCCCGTATATCGAGGTGAAAAACAATTCCAGCCGCGTTGAACACGAGGCCACAACCTCCAAAGTTGATGATGATCAACTGTTCTATTGCCGTTCACGCGGTATGGATGAGGAGGAAGCTGTCGCCCTCGTTGTTAATGGATTCTGCAAAGAAGTCCTGCAAGCGCTTCCAATGGAATTTGCAATGGAAGCGCAGCAACTTGTTGCGATCTCTTTGGAAGGATCGGTCGGATAACCTACTGAAACCATCAGCTCCACATAGATGAGCTGGCATTCAATCCGCGAAACGCAGCAGTGGTCAAACTTGGCCCCGTGGGTCGCGCGACGGGCGATATTGAAGGGCTGCAAAAGAAGGCTTGAAATCGAGATGATCGTAACGACCACCCAATCTGTTGAAGGCTATCAGATAGCCACCTATCACGGTGTTATCGCGGGTGAAGCTATCCTTGGTGCTAATGTGTTTCGTGATCTGTTCGCGGGTATCACTGACATCATTGGCGGACGCTCCGGAGCCTATGAAGCTTCGTTGGGCCAAGCGAGGGAAACAGCACTTCGTGAGTTGGAAGAACGGGCTGCTGCGATAGGCGCGAACGCCGTTGTAGGCGTCGATCTTGATTACGAAGTTATTAACAACATGCTCATGGTGTCGGCCTCCGGCACCGCGGTAACGCTGGGATAAGAAAGAAACATGCTGGAAATTAAAGACCTGCACGTCAAGCTTGAAGAAGAAGACAAGCAAATCCTCAAAGGGGTTGATCTGAAAATCGAACCCGGGACTGTCCATGCGATTATGGGTCCAAATGGATCGGGTAAATCGACCTTGTCTTATGTTTTATCTGGCCGCGACGGTTACGAAGTGACCGGCGGAGAGGCGAGCCTTGAGGGTGCCGACCTTCTGGATATGGACCCGGAAGAACGGGCTGCTGCTGGCTTGTTTCTGGCATTTCAATATCCCGTCGAAATCCCAGGGGTCGGTAACATGACCTTCTTACGCACGGCCGTAAATGCACAACGGAAAGCGCGCGGAGAAAATGAACTGTCGGCGGCGGACTTTCTGAAACTGGTTCGGGCGGAAGCTAAAGCGCTGAAGATTGACGCTGATATGCTCAAGCGCCCAGTAAATGTCGGCTTCTCTGGCGGTGAGAAGAAACGCAACGAAATCCTTCAGATGGCTATGCTGCAACCGAAGATGTGCATCCTGGACGAAACGGATTCGGGACTTGACGTTGATGCGATGAAACTTGTGAGCGAGGGCGTGAATGCGCTGCGCAGCGAGGGGCGATCTTTCCTCGTTATCACGCATTATCAAAGGCTTCTGGACCACATCAAACCTGATGTCGTGCATATTATGGCAGCCGGTCGTATTGTGAAATCAGGTGGACCCGAGCTGGCGCTTGAAGTGGAACACAATGGCTATACCGACCTGTTGGCAGAGGTTGTTTAATGGGTTTGCCTGCAGCCAAACAATCCATGACCGAAGATCGGTTGAACGTCTTATCGATTCCAATGGGCGGCGCTTGGTCCGACGAGGCACGCCAATCGGCCAAAGCTCGTGTCGAAGCGATGGGATTGCCGCATCGTAGGGATGAATATTGGAAGTTCACTGATCCAGTACGGTTTGTGACGCCCGACCCAACACCGGCAAAGGTTTTCGGTGCGGAGGAAGTGCCGCTCTTTGCAGAGAACGACACATACCGGGTTGTCTTCGTTGACGGTATCTTTGATGCGGAAAAATCAGACAGCTCTGTCCTTGAACACGTTGAAATAGAACGCCTTTCGGAATGCATGAAGGCTGACATTCATTGGGTGCGAGATTTTTATGGAGTCCTTGAAACCGATGGTCAATCGCCAGTTGAACGGCCGCTCGCAGCATTGAACACAGCCTATGCGACCGATGGCATCTGTATTCGCGTCACGGGGAAAGCTCCAAAACCGATTAGTGTTGAGTACCTTCACGAGAATGAAAGCTCAGATGCAATTCTCCATCATGTCATCCGCCTCGAGGAAGGGGCAGAACTGACGGTGCTTGAGAGCGGGCCAGCTGCTGCGCGGTTCAACAAATGCATGGAAGTCGACGTTGCGGATGGCGCAGCCTTTCACCATGTTCGTGCGCAGGGACGCGATCATGAGCGTCAGACGGCGACCCACATCTTTGCAAGATTAGGCAAGGAAAGCGTTTTCAAATCCTTCACCATGACAATGAATGGCGTCTTAACACGAAATGAAGTCGTTATCTCGTTCACCGGCGACGATGCCGTCGCACACGTGGCTGGCGCGTGCATGGGAGACGGTGACTTTCACCACGACGATACGGTCTTCGTAACCCACGATGCGCTTCGATGTGAAAGCCGTCAGGTTTTCAAAAAAGTTCTTAGGAACGGCGCAAAGGGCGTCTTTCAGGGAAAGATCCTTGTAAAAAAAGATGCACAAAAAACGGATGGTTATCAGATCAGTCAATCTCTTTTGCTGGATGATGACAGCCAGTTCTTGGCTAAGCCCGAACTGGAAATCTATGCTGATGATGTCGTTTGCTCACACGGCTCAACATCCGGCGCGATCGATGAAACCGGCCTGTTTTACCTTCGTTCGCGCGGCATTCCCGAAGGACCTGCGACGGACCTGATGGTCATAGCGTTTCTGGCTGAAGCCATTGACGAGATTGCAGACCCGGACTTGGCAGAAGAGGTTTCTGAACGGCTGCAGGCCTGGTTGTCTCGCCGTCGCAACGGATAGGTCGAATGGCGATCACTTCGGATATTGTTGCAACGTATCGTCATCCACGCAGAGTTATGCGTCGGCTTCTCGACCGTGGCGTAAGTGAAGGGCAAGCGCTTGCCATAAACATTGGCGCCTGCTTTGTCATTTTTGTTGCGCAATGGCCGAGACTATCGCGGGAAGCGCATCTTAACCCCGAGATCCCGCTGGACGCGCGATTGGGCGGTGCTCTGATGGGTGTCATGATCATCGCACCGCTTCTTTTTTATGGCATCGCCGCTGTTAGTCACCTGATCGCAAAGCTTTTTGGCGGAGAAGGCGATTGGCTGGGCGCCCGTATTGCGTTTTTCTGGGCGCTGTTGTCGACGGGTCCTATGTGGCTTTTGCAAGGGATCGTGGCGGGCTTCATAGGTACGGGAGTGCAACTCAACATCGTCGGCGCCTTGCTTATCGCAGTCTTTTTCTACATCTGGTTCAATACATTACGCGAAGCGGAACAGGCGCCAGCGCCTTCAGCCGCCTAATTTAGTGCGCAAGGAACGCATCATATGACGTGGACACTCGGCGACGTGCTCAAGCTGGCTTGGGACTCTATAAAAAACCCTCGGGAAGGGGCGTCGGCGATCTTAAATTTCGCTCCTCCGCGGATTGCGATCTGGTACATGCTCGCACTGGTTGTTGTGCTCAGTGTATTGCTGGCGCAGGGCACCACCTTCTTATTTGGCGGTGGGCTTGCGGGTCCATTTGAAATGTCGCCGTTTTCGCTTGGGATCATTCAGGGTGTTCTGCTGATCGTCATGATTTACGCCACCTATTGGATAGGACGCGCGTTCGGCGGAACAGGATCACTTGAAGAAACCATGCTGCTGATGACATGGCTGCAATTTATCCTCGTTTGCGTACAAGTCGCACAAACCCTCGCGATGATTGTTATGCCGCCTTTTGCTGGACTTATTGGTATCGCAGCGCTTTTTATCTTTTTCTGGCTGCTGGTGAATTTCATTGCCGTACTACATGGCTTCTCATCGCTTGGCCTCGTGTTCGCTGGAATTATATTTTCATTTATTGGGATCGGCTTCGGTTTGGCGCTGATCCTAACCCTAATTGGGATCACGCCTGGAATTGCCAATGTATGATATAGAGAAAATACGTGCCGACTTCCCGATCCTGTCTCGAGAGGTCAATGGAAAGCCTCTTGTATATTTGGACAACGGCGCGTCCGCACAGAAGCCCAAACCCGTTCTGGACGCCGTCCGCATGGGATATGAGCATGAATATGCAAATGTTCACAGGGGCTTACATTATCTATCTAATGTCTCAACTGAAAAATATGAGGCAGTCAGAGGTACGGTTGCTCGCTTCTTGAATGCCTCTGATCCAAACAGCATCATTCTGAATTCTGGTACCACTGAGGGTATCAATATGGTTGCTTACGCTTGGGCAATGCCGCGTTTTGAGGCTGGAGATGAAATTGTTCTGAGTATTATGGAGCACCATGCGAATATCGTACCGTGGCACTTCTTGCGCGAGCGACAGGGAGCAGTTCTACGTTGGGTGGACACAGACGCAGTTGGCAATATTGATCCGCAAAAAGTGATAGATGCGATAAGTCCTAAGACCAAACTCGTCGCAATCACTCAGCTGTCTAACGTTCTTGGAACTGTTGTCGACGTGAAGTCCATCATAGATGCGGCTCATGCAAAAGGTGTTCCCGTACTAATCGACGGCAGTCAGGCTGCGGTTCATATGCCCATTGATATCGACACTCTAAAGCCTGACTTCTATGCATTGACGGGTCACAAGCTATACGGTCCGTCAGGGTCCGGCGCGATCTACGTTGCACCTGAAAGACTGGCTGAGATGCGGCCTTTCATGGGCGGGGGAGACATGATCCGAGATGTTGCACGAGATCAGGTCACCTATGCTGATCCCCCCATGAAATTTGAAGCGGGCACACCAGGTATTGTCCAGACAATTGGGTTCGGCGCTGCGCTCGAATATATGATGGATGTAGGTGTTTCGAATATCGAAGCGCACGAGCGGTCACTGCGTGACTATGCACGCACCAAACTTGATGGACTGAATTGGTTAAACGTGCAGGGACAGAGCTCTGATAAAGCAGCGATTTTTTCCTTCACACTAGATGGCGCGGCGCATGCGCATGACATATCGACAGTGCTGGACAAGCGCGGTGTCGCAGTCAGAGCGGGGCATCACTGTGCCCAGCCATTGATGGAGCATCTTGGTGTCTCGGCAACCTGTCGGGCATCATTTGGCATGTACAACACCACTGCCGAGGTCGATGCTTTTGTGGATGCCCTGGAACTTTGCCACGATCTATTCGCCTGATCGGATTTCCGATTGCGGGAAGTTTAGCAGGGGACTATACGAAGCGCAGGCACCTGTAGCTCAGCTGGATAGAGCGCTGCCCTCCGAAGGCAGAGGCCAGAGGTTCGAATCCTCTCAGGTGCGCCAACACCATTGAATTCAAGGGGTTCTGATCTTGGGATTACCGTCCCCAGGACCTAACCGGTCCACAGTCCATATGGACAAAGTTTGATCGCGAGTAACGCCCGACCCCACCTGAATTACATGCTATCGCCGCACGCGCCACTTGCGAAACGCTTCGCCCATTTATCCGAAGGTCTGCCGCTTCTCCGCGCATGTGCCGAGAATTCCGCGCAACACCACCTGATCGTGAGCGCAACATAGCGTTCGTTGCTGGGGATCGATAGCCGGATAGCAACAAGTAAGGCTCGCTAATATCAAGCAAGCGGTGAGCCGCTGCCATAATATCAAGATTACGCGTGTCCATATTGAACGCCTCGTCGCGACGCCAATCCCGCATAAAGAAATTTATTTCTGTCAATGCTTCTGGGATGTACTCGCCTTCGATCCAATAGATCGTGTTCATTCGCTCACCCGTACGCCCAGAATACATCTTTAGCATCCGAACGTCGCCAGCCCCACGAAGAAAGCTTGCTGCATTAGCATAAAAGGGAGCTGCGCTTACGGCGGTTGCCGCGAAGGCGCCCAAAAGTCCGCGTCTTGTTATACGCGCTTCTTTGGCAATACTCATGGTCTCAGCCTGTCCCACTTTGTCGGGTCGCTTTGAACGACCTCATCACCATTGACCCCCAAGTCGCCGTATCATTGCCACATTTCTTGCCAATTTGGAAGGTGTTACATACCAGCGTTGAGGCAAATGTCGGACAATCGGCAAGATTTTGCGTAAATGCTCGCTCCTCGGATAATTGCTCTCATAGCGTCAACGATAGTTGCAAACCGGCAGCGCCCATCCAGTAATTAAGTTCAATTGGTGTCTAACACTCCTTTGTGAATAGACAGCTAACTATGCTCTCAAGCAAATATCGTCGGGACGACCAAACATATCGTCAGGACAATCAAATACCGACGGGACGATACAGTTCGTCACAGAAAAGCGTGGAACATATGGAGAGCGCGCAATGAGTATCAGGCCTGATCGCCGTCAAGTGTTACGCATGGCATTGGCAGGTGGCGCAGCGACCGCACTCCCAACCTTAAGCTACGCTGGTGTAACGGCCTTCAAGCAGGGCGTTGCCGAAGCGGCAAGCAGCGACGAGGATCTCGCCCGCTTTTACAGGGAAACCAATTACGCACCGATCTGGACGGGCGAAAACGATGCGGAACGGCGACATGCTTTCCTAAACGCACTTTTTCTTGCAGACGACCACGGACTTCCTTCGAGACGCTATACAGAGGAGGCATTTACAAATCTCTTCTATGGCGTTGACAGTGCACGGAGCCGGGGGCGGGCGGAAGTCGAAGCTTCTCGCTTGTTCCTGACCTACGCGCGGGACATGCAGACGGGCTCCATCGAAAACCCTGAAACTGTTGATGAAGGCATTGTCCGCGCACTTCCGCGTCGTGATCGCGTGCGCTTGCTTCAGGCCATCGCTGGGCCAAACCCGCAAAACACTCTACGAAGCCTGATCCCGACGAACCAACGTTACAACCGACTTCTCAAAGTTAAAATGCAACTCGAGCGAAGCCTTTCGGTTGGTGGCTGGGGCGATACGGTACGAAGCAACTCGCTTCGACCGGGCGACACGGGCCGATCTGTAATTGCGCTACGTAACAGACTGATACGAATGGGCTACCTTTCGCGTAGCACGACCGCGACATATGACACTGCGTTGGAACGCGCTGTTCAGCGGTTTCAGATTGACCATGGTTTAAGTGCTGATGGGTCTGCTGGCGGGGCCACGTTGCGCGCCATCAACGTAGAACCTCTGGAAAGGCTTCAATCTGTAATTGTAGGACTTGAGCGCGAGCGTTGGATCAATTTTGAGAACGGCCTGGGCAAGCGCCACGTTTTCGTAAACATTGCTGATTTTCATGTTCAGATTTATGATGATGACAAAGTCACGTTCGAAACACGCTCAGTGGTAGGGCGGTCGCGGATAGACAAACGAACGCCCGAGTTTTCCGATGTAATGGAACATATGGTTATCAATCCAACGTGGTACGTGCCCCGTTCGATTGCCACAAAAGAATATCTGCCAAATATGCAGAACAACCCCGGTGCGCACGGATATCTAGAACTTTATGATGGAAGCGGACGCCGGGTTAGCCGCGCAAACGTGGATTTCACACAGTATACTGAAAGCAACTTCCCATTTGACCTCCGACAGCCGCCTTCCACCCGTAATGCGTTGGGTTTGGTGAAGTTTATGTTCCCGAACAGGCACAATATCTACTTGCATGATAGTCCGGCGAAAAACTTGTTTGACCGTGAAGTGCGCACCTATTCATCGGGCTGTGTTCGCTTGGCAAAGCCGTTTGAATTTGGATATGAGATCCTTTCGCGTCAGGAAAGCGACCCCGTCCGCGCGTTCCACTCCGTTCTAGATACGGGTGAAGAAACGTACGTGTATCTCGATCAGCATGTTCCAGTTCACCTGACCTATCGCACTGCCTGGGCACCGGTTCAGGGGCGCACTCAGTACCGTGATGACATCTATGGTCGAGACGCTGCGTTGTGGTCGGCCTTGTCTCGCTCTGGGGTGGCGTTGCGCGCCGTTCAAAGTTAAACCCGCGTTAAACGGAAGACTGGAAGCGCGGGCCTAAAGGCGCGTTTTCACGGTTCGCGGGAAAGGACGCCGCTAAATGGCTTTCACAATTGCGCAAATTGCACAGGCGCTTGGGGCACGTGCAGTGGGCGACGAAACCCTTAAAATCACACACGCATCAGAGCCAAGCACGGCCTCTGAAACAGCAATCGCATTGGCCACGAATGAAACATATGCCGGCGCGATTGGGAAAGGCCAAGCCAAGGCAGCGGTGTTATGGGACGGCGCAGATTGGGAAAGCTACGGACTTAAGGCAGCGGTATATGTTGAGCGCCCAAGATATGCGATGGCTGGTTTGAGCAGGGTCTTTGATCCAGGTCCTGAAATTGACCCGGGCATCCATGAAACCGCTGTTATTCACCCTGATGCCTTGATCGCCACGAACCCGTCGATCGGTCCCTTTGTGGTAATCGGGCGTGGCGCTAAAGTAGGGAGAAATGCGCGAATAGGGGCACATTCCACAATTGCTGAAGGAGCGGAGCTGGGAGATGATGCCTTGTTGGCCGCAGGCTCTCGTATCGGAGCGCACATAAAAATTGGCGACAGAGCAATTATTCATGCAGGTGCCGTGATCGGTAGCGACGGGTTCTCATTCGTTACGCCTGAAAAATCAGGGGTAGAGCAAGTTCGGGAGACCCTTGGTGACAGGGGGGAAACCGAAGGTCAGTCGTGGACGCGCATTCACAGCCTTGGCAGTGTAGAGATTGGTCATGACGTAGAGATTGGCGCAAACTGCGCGATCGACCGCGGTACCGTTGCAAACACCAAAATAGGAAATGGTACGAAGCTCGATAACCTCGTGCATGTCGGGCACAACGTTCAAGTTGGCGAAGATACGTTGCTGTGTGGTCAGGTGGGAATTGCGGGAAGCGCCAGAATTGGAAATCGCGTTGTGCTTGGCGGTCAATGTGGGGTTTCAGATAATATTTTCGTTGGGGACGATGTCATCGCTGGAGGTGCGACAAAGATCTTTACCAACGCGCCAAAAGGGCGCGTTTTGATGGGAAGTCCAGCTATGAAGATGGAAACCCATGTTGAGATTTACAAAGCACTCAGACGTCTCCCAAGACTTGCTGCGACTGTCGCAGGGCTTCAGAAATCTGTTTCAAAGCCCGCTCAGAATGACTAAGTGAACGCGCATAGGCGTTGTTAAGGATAGTTTCCATGTCCGTATCCGTTGAGGAACAGGTCATTGCCATCATTGCAGAACAGGCTGTGCTGGAGCCCTCAGATATAAAGCTCACAGCTTCTCTGGACGATCTCGGGATTGACAGCATGGGGTTGGTGGAATCGATTTTTGCAATCGAAGAGGCCTTCGATATTCAGGTTCCGTTCAACGCGAACGAACCCGAAGAAAGTGATTTCGACATCACCAGTGTGGCGTCGATTGTCAAAGCCGTTAAAGCGCTGATCTTAGAACAAAAGCCGATATAGTCTCGATGCAACGTGTGGTGATCACAGGGCAGGGCACGGTCAACGCGCTCGGCAAAAATGTATCTCAAACCCTTGAAGCCTTTAAAAACGGCACCTGTGGGATTTCCGATCTCGATTTCAGAGATGTCGATAGGCTCTCTATAAAGATCGGTGGCCAGGTTAAGGGCTACGCCCCGGAAGCTGAGTTCAACCGTCAGCAAAACGTCCTCTATGATCGCTTTACGCAGTTCACATTGCTTGCGGCCAAAGAGGCCGTTGCTCAATCCGGTCTGACGTTTGCGGGCGAACTGGCTGCAAAGTCAGGTGTCGTACTGGGCACTGCCGGGGGCGGGGTCACGACATGGGACGAAAATTACCGCACGGTATACGAGGAAGGAAAGAACCGTGTTCATCCCTTTGTCGTACCAAAGCTGATGAACAACGCGGCTGCGAGCCATGTGTCCATGACCCATAATCTCAAAGGGCCTTCGTTCACTGTCGCAACTGCTTGCGCGTCGTCCAATCATGCCATGGGGCAGGCCTTTCAGTTTATCCGTTCTGGAATGGCGAAAGTAATGCTGACGGGCGGATCGGAATCCATGCTGTGCTTTGGCGGTGTGAAAGCCTGGGAAGGGCTTCGCGTTATGTCCAAAGATGCCTGCCGTCCCTTCAGCGCCAATAGAAATGGAATGGTGCAGGGCGAGGGCGCCGGTGTGTTCGTATTTGAGGAATATGAACATGCGAAAGCACGCGGGGCCGAGATCCTGGCAGAAGTGATTGGGTTTTCAATGACCTCGGATGCAGCAGACATTGTAATGCCCTCAAAAAAGGGCGCCGCCCGCGCGATTGCAGGCGCCATGAAGGATGCAGGCATAAATCCCGAACAAGTTGATTACATCAACGCTCACGGGACAGGCACTACGGCAAACGACAAAACAGAATGCGCAGCTGTTGCAGATGCCCTTGGGCAACACGCAAACGATGTCATGATTTCATCAACCAAGTCGATGCACGGTCACCTGATCGGGGGCACCGGTGCCGTTGAACTCTTGGCTTGCATCATGGCTTTGCGTGAGGGCGTCATCGCCCCCACAATAGGATATGAAGAGCCAGATCCAGAATGCGCCTTGGACATAGTCCCTAATGTCGCGCGACAAGCGAAGGCCGACGTGGTGTTGTCGAATGCCTTCGCCTTTGGTGGATTAAACGCAGTTTTGGCGCTGAAACGCGCCTAAACTACTATTGACTGGCGGCTTCCAGCCTCTGACGCATCGAATTCATTGCAGCGGTAAAGCCTCGAAGAGAAGCAGTGACAATGACATCTGACTGTGGATCGGCATAAGGCGCTATGCGGATCGTCGCTACAGCGCCTTGTTCCATGCTGGTTACAAGGTCCTGTGTCCAACCCATACGCGCGTAACATCCCATTCTGCTGCAGAAATCGAAGCCGTAAAGAAGCGGTTCTTGGTCATCGACGAAAAACTGCACCCCCGAAGCCAGATGGGTCTCCAACGGCGTGATCACAGTTGCACCCGCAACGGCCGCCTGACCTTCGGGAAGGGCGAACGCCGTCATCTCTGCCACGCTGGTTCCATTGACGTCCAACAGAAGCTGATACATTTGGCATGGCTCTGGAACGTCGGGTTCCTGTAGAACACACCGAATTTGCCAATCACCAAATTCTTCTGCGACATATGTATCACCTGGCTGTGGCTCAACCGGCTGTCCAAGCGGTAAATCATTGGACTGCGCCATAACAAAGCCAGCACTGAAACCAAGCATCCCACAGGCCAATACCAATGACCTTAGCGATTGTGTAAGGGCCATTCGGTCCTTCCTCCCAAGTGAAATTCAGATTTGGGAAAGCTTACATGCAGCGCGAATGATTGTCAGTCCGAAACCGCATCTGTCGGCCAACATCCGCACAATCAAATGTCATCTCGTAGAATGCAAAAAGAGGCCTGCGAACAGACCTCTTTTCGATTTTTTTTCTCCCCGTCGGACTGGCCGACTTCTTTATGAGCTGCACGCTACGGTCTCTCGGCGAGTGCGTCAACAGGGAAAACAGGGGAAAAACTTCAATAAATCTGTAAAAAAATCCGCACCATAAAACACCGTTGGTTCACCTGCGATAAAAATTACCGACAAGGCACAAGTGGGACATCGATGCGGCGACAAGGCTGGCACACCAAGGTGAAGAATGTAATGTCTGATAAGAGATTGTTTCGAGCGTGAGGCGTAAAATGCACCAATCAGACCAGATATTCGTAGGGGGTGGAGGCGCCGAATATGGGGAAGGCCAATTTGTGCGCCTGGATTATGCCAATCGCCATGGTTTGATCGCTGGCGCAACAGGCACCGGTAAAACAGTCACGCTGCAAATCCTAGCTGAAGGGTTCTCAAAGATGGGAGTTCCAGTTTTCCTGTCTGACGTGAAAGGGGACCTTTCAGGCCTGTCGCGTGCAGGAAGCGCAGCCCACAAGCTTCACGGGACGTTTCTGGAACGCGCTGAGAAGATTGGGGTCCTGGACAGTTACGCCTATGAAGCTTTTCCAGTCACCTTCTGGGACATGTTCGGAAAAGATGGCCATCCTGTTCGCACAACTGTGGCTGAGATGGGGCCGCTGCTGCTCAGCCGACTGTTGGAGCTCACTGAAGCGCAGGAAGGCGTTTTGAATATTGCGTTCCGAGTGGCAGATGAACAAGGCCTCGCATTGTTCGATCTCAAGGACTTACAGGCACTGCTTGTCTGGTTGGGTGAGGCGCGAAAAGACCTGAGCCTGCGTTACGGCAATATTTCAGTGGCCTCGATTGGCGCAATCCAACGCCGTCTTCTTGTTCTTGAAAATCAGGGAGGTACCGAACTTTTCGGAGAACCGGCTTTAGAACTAGCAGATCTTTTTCACGTCACGCCGGAAGGCTACGGTCAGATCAACATCCTGTCTGCTGACAAATTAATGGCCTCTCCACGGCTTTATGCGACGTTCTTACTGTGGTTGCTGAGCGAGTTATTCGAATCCTTGCCTGAAGTTGGTGACCCGGACAAACCAAAACTCGTCTTCTTTTTTGATGAAGCACATTTGTTATTTGACGACGCGCCAAAGGCGCTGGTCGACAAAGTGGAACAGGTTGCACGATTGATCCGGTCGAAAGGTGTAGGCGTCTATTTCTGCACCCAAAACCCCGATGACGTTCCGGAAGACATTTTGGGTCAGTTGGGAAACCGCATTCAGCACGCACTACGTGCTTACACGGCACGCGACCGCAAGGCCCTAAAACTCGCGGCACAAACCTATCGAGATAACCCGGATCTGGATATTGAGACCGCCATTCGCGAGGTTGGGGTTGGTGAAGCTATCACGAGTTTCCTTCAGCGCAAAGGCATCCCTGGCATGGCCCAACGCACCTTGATCCGACCACCCAGTTCGCAGCTGGGACCTGTGTCGCCGATGGAGCGGGCTGAAACTCTAGCATATTCCCCAGTATCTGGAAAATATGACACCAGACTGGACCGAAAGTCGGCTTATGAAGTTCTCAAAGCACGTGCGGAGAAAGCGGCCGCAGAGGCCGAGGCGGCGGAGGCCGCTGAAGAAGAGGCACCAGCGCTAGAACGTGAATATAGGGCAGCGCGCCGATATTCAGGAACACGTGTAACACGCTCTACGTCGCGCCGGTCTGCTCGAGAACAGGACTTTGGCACGGCCATGACGGAGATGGTCATGAAAGAACTCACTGGTACGACAGGCAGACGCATGGTGCGCGGTATTCTTGGAGGACTCTTCAAAGGCCGCTAGGACAGCTCTCGCACCTTCAGACGTACCAGGCGATTGTCCTTTCGGCTTACGACTTCAAACCGGAAGCCATGGAAAGAAAACACTTGGCCTTGTGTTGGGATTGTCTGTGCTTCGTGGATCACAAGTCCTGCGACCGTATTGGCCTCTTCGTCAGGCAAGCTCCAATCTGTCGCACGATTGAGGTCGCGAATAGTCATGGCACCATCGATCAGGTAGCTGCCATCGTCCATGGAACGGACAGGGTAGTCTGCTGAGGGATCAAATTCGTCGGTGATCTCCCCCACAATTTCCTCAAGGATATCTTCCAAAGTTATGAGACCTTGAAGGGCACCGTATTCGTCAATCACCAAAGCAAAATGCGTATGCCGTTTCAGAAACTGGCGCATCTGATCGTCCAGAGTGGTGGTCTCGGGTACGAAATAGGGGGTCATGGCCACATCGGTTACTTTGAAAACCGACAAAGCAGCCTCTGATGCGTCAGGCCCGCGCATCAATTTGTCCATCGCGCGCAACAAGTTCTTTGCGTGGATGATCCCTATGATGTTTTCGCGATCTTCCCGAAAAATGGGCAAGCGCGTATGGGCGCTTTCTAAACATTGAGACAAGATCTTCTCTGGGGGATCATCTGCATCAATCATTTCGATTTTCGAACGGTGGAGCATGATCTCTTCGACCGTTCGATCCCCAAGATCGAGAGCCCCCAGCAGACGGTCGCGGTCTTCTTTTTCAACGACACCTTCTGAATGACCGATGCTCAACGCGCCTACGATCTCTTCGCGGACCGACAACATGTTTGCACCGGCCTCAATCCGAACCCCAAAGGGACGCAACACGCCACGAACAATCAAGCGCACTGCAGCAACAACTGGCGACAGTAAGGTGATCACAATACTAATCGTGGACGCAGCCCGAGACGCCGTCTTTTCCGGATCATTGATGGCATATGTTTTCGGCAGGACCTCGGCGAAAACCAGCACCATGGCTGTCATCACCAAGGTAGCCAACGCAACACCGGATTCCCCGAAAGCACGCGTGAACAAGGCCGTTGCAAGCGATGTGGCCAAGATGTTTGCGAGGTTATTCCCGAGCAGGATGCCGCCAATTAGGCGCTCGTTGTCTTCCTTGAGATCCAGAGCCTTCTTGGCGCCAGAGATCTTATCGCGATCAGCCATGGAACGTAACTTGCCGCGCGACGCAGCGGTCAGAGCCGTTTCAGAGCCGGAAAAGAAGCCTGAGCAGACCAGCAATGCCAGGATTACGCCTGCCGTAATCCAAAAGCTGCTGTCGAGTGTGGTCATATCCATCGTTTTTGCCGAGCGTTAAGTTCGTAAGTGTTATGGGCACGCAGCCTGCAACCTTCAAGCGGCCTTACTCTTCTGCCTGTGCCAAAGGATGGTGGGTGAGCACCAGGTCCTTCAACCGGGCCTCCAGAACATGGGTGTATATTTCTGTTGTCGCAATATCTGCGTGTCCGAGCAAAGTTTGAATCGCTCTGAGATCAGCGCCATTGGCCAGCAGATGGGTGGCGAACGCATGCCTTAAAACATGCGGTGTCACACGGGCGGGATCAAGGCCTGCTGCCAGAGCGATAGTCTTGATAATTCCGTAGACACGATGGCGGGTCAGGTGACCTGAAGCCCCGCGTGAGGGGAAAAGAAATCTGGGTTCTTCGTTTTCATATTCCGGAAGGTTTGCAATATGTCCCAGCCAGGCACCCACCGCTGCGCGTGCAGGTGTCGACAATGGTACCATACGTTCCTTGCCACCTTTACCTCGCACCATAAGCATGCGTGGATCGCCCTTTGCCGCGGATAGCGGAAGCTCGACAAGCTCACTGACCCGCATACCCGTGGCGTAAAGAAGTTCCATCAGGCACGTATCTCTTAGCCGGTCCGCTTTGGACCTTGCTGCAGATCGTGCACCAGCGAGCAATGCTTCCACATCACTTTCAGTTAGTGTTTTTGGCAAGCGTTTGGAACGTCCTGGACCCTGAACTTGCAATGCGGGGTTATCCTGTCGCCAACGTTCCTCATACGCAAATCGGAAGAACTGACGAATGGAAGACAAGCGCCGCGCGCGCGTCGCACGACTAAAGCCCTGCGCTTCACAATGCACAAGGTAGGCTTCTATTTTCTCACGATCGACATCTTCCAACTCAATACTTTTGCCGCTCAACCAATCGGTGAAGTCGACCAGATCGCGCCCATAGCCCAACCTTGTATTTTGTGCAGCGTTGCGTTCTGCCGCCTGAGCTTCAAGAAACGCTGAAATCGCCCTCGATGCGTCGTTCATTCCTCACCATTTGCCAACAAGAGCGACAATGCCGTGGCTCGCGCGGAAGACTCAAACCCAAGGCGTCGCAGAATGGACAATGCAGCCTCAACATCCCCGGGATCAGGATTGATCGCGTTCAGAAGTGCCAGACTGCGTAGAACAGTTTCGCCCAGTCGTCCTTGCGCGATCAGTGCTTCGAACGTGTCCGGAACTGCGCCACCACTGGGCTGAAAAGCGCTTGCGATCGCGGAATGAAGCGCGTCATCTGGCCCGCCGACAGGTGGCAAACCTTGCGCGATCGCGGCGAGATAAGGGTCTTTCACGCTCTGCGCAGCTGTTTCAGCCGCAGAAGACAGCAACACAGCACGATCTCGCAACTGGGCCTGTGTCTTGGGAACCGGCCGCTCGGCCAGTCTTGGACCGTAGTGCTGCGCAAACGCCTCGAAGAGACGCCCCCCATCCAATTCACGCGCTGCGCGCGGGAGCGCTTCCCAAAGCGCCTCATCATCTCCTCCAAGAAGGGCTGCATCTACCGCTTGGACAGACGAGACGCGTTCCCATAGACCACCCGAGGCTGCGGCACGGCGTTCGGTGTACAAAGCAAACAACTGCGTTGGCGCAAGACCACCCGTGCGCACAAGGCGTTCGGCGGCTTCCAAACGTGCCTTCCACCCTGTAACCGGTTCGAGCGCCGCGTGGGCGAAAGCAATTGGTAGGGTTGTCGTGCTTGGCGCCTCCCCAAGCGCAACCAGCATTCGGTAACTCAAAGGCGTAAGCGGCGAGGGCAGGGGCGCCATCGGTTGCCCCTCAAAAAGTTCAGGATCAAGAAAGCGTGCGAGTAAGATATCATCCTCTTCGCTCAGTACGCCCAGGGCACGCGCTGTATCAAGAGACAGCGCCGCCGCAGACCAATCATTGCCACGCGCCAAACAAAAGATGCGTGCAGAAAAGGTGGGCGCAACATCCGGGGCCGCGCGCATGACCGCACAGGCCCGATCTTCGTTTCCTGACAGCAAGCTGACGTCGAACCAGCGGCGAAACAGGGAGGCATCTGTCGGACCAGCGCGTTCCAGGAGGGCCTGCGCCTGCTCTAACGCTCCAAACCGAAGCAATGCGTCGATTCGCGCGAGAAACAGGGCGTGGTCCGGACCTGCGTCGACAGGCGGATCAAGTTCCGCAAGCAAGATCTGGAACAACAGTTCGCGGGCCGGACCTGGCAGATCCAATCGTAAATCACCAATCAGAGTTACCAAGTCTTTGACACTGGTCGGCCCCCAAAAATCCGGTGGAAGCCCTGTAACGCGGGACGGCAAAAGCCCTACGCCGTCGATAGCAAGCGTTTCAAGCGGAGCCGTTTCGATCGCTTCGGTTGTTACAGAATCGCCGATCAGGCCTTCTGACCCAAGGCCGGAACTGGGCGGCACAACAACCGTATCAGACAACCAATCAATCGCTGACATCGGTCCATTGGAAACAGATTCCTGCGCTTTAACAGGTGTCAGCGCGACGATGATAAGCGCCAGTGTCCCTTTGAAATACTTAATCAAGAGACAGCTCAATTGATTGATTAATCTCGGTTTGTGGGGGCGTCATATCTGCAAAATACGCGTAGCCAACCAGACCAATCGCACCCAAGACCACAATCAACAAAAGGAATTTGAACAGAAACCCAATCATTCGCCTGTCTTGCTCCAGTTCGGTTCATTTGAGAACCACCGCAACACCATGCAATCTTTGTCGCACCTGGTTGCTCTACCACTCTAACATGTCACTAGGGTATTGTCGCTCTCCTGTCTGCGTGCAAGGGAGAGACATCTCAATTTTCTAAGGTGGCGAAGCTTGGCTTATCAATTGCACAAAACCGTGGTGCTTGTCGGAATGATGGGAAGCGGCAAAAGCGCAATTGGCATGGAGCTCGCCAGACAACTTCAGGTCCCGTTTCTCGACAGTGATACCGAAATTGAGAAAGCGGCAAATGCGACAATTGCGGAGATCTTTGCACGGGACGGGGAAGCCTTCTTTCGGGAGAAAGAAAGCCAGGTGTTGGCCAGACTTCTTCAATCTGACCCTTGCGTACTTTCAACAGGGGGTGGTGCTTTTCTGCGCCCAGAAAACAGACAAGAAATCAGCCGAGAAGGTGCGTCGCTCTGGCTTGATGCTACCGTCGACCTGCTTTGGCAACGCGTGCGCCACAAGACAACCCGCCCCTTGCTATTGACCGACAATCCAAAACAGACGCTTCGTGAGCTCTTCGACGCGCGTACACCGCATTATTCAAAGGCAATGTTTCGGGTTCAAACCCGTTCAGAATACTCGATCTCGGATATGACTGCACAGGTGATCAAAGCCTTATTGGCACGTCCAGATGTCCTGACATTGAATGCCGAAAGCCCCAGCAAACTAGGTGCCAACCAAGGATGACTAACATTTATACAGTCAGTGTTCCACTTCCTGATCGGGCCTATGACGTTCGGATCGGCAATGGTCTTCTTGAACGGGCAGGGAATGAAATCGACCCATTTTTGAACCGCAAAAGGGTCAGGATTGTCACGGACAAGAACGTGGCAGACCTGCATCTGAACGCCCTGCAGAACGCGCTATCGGCGTCAGGCATCGAAAGTGCTGCTCTGGTGCTACCGGCCGGCGAAGCGACCAAGAATTGGCCCTCCCTGACAAAAACTGTTGATTGGTTGCTTTCGGAACAGGTGGAACGCCGCGATCTGATCATTGCCTTAGGTGGGGGCGTCATTGGCGATCTGGTTGGGTTTGCCGCCGCAATCCTGCGTCGTGGTGTTGGGTTTGTCCAAATACCAACCAGTTTGCTTGCCCAGGTCGACAGCTCTGTCGGTGGCAAAACTGGGATCAACGCAATCCAAGGGAAAAACCTGATCGGTGCATTTCATCAACCGAAGCTTGTTCTGGCAGATATTGGCGTTCTGGACACGATGTCTGAACGAGATCTTCTGGCCGGGTATGGAGAAGTGGTCAAATACGGACTACTTGGAGACGCTGCATTTTTTAACTGGCTCGAAGACGCCGGTCCCAAGCTTGCCAAAGGCGATATGGAAGCGCGCACCTACGCTGTGAAGCGTTCTGTGGAAATGAAGGCAGAGATCGTTCTAAGGGACGAAACCGAGCAAGGCGATCGGGCCCTTCTTAATCTGGGTCATACTTTCTGTCATGCCTTAGAAGCAGCAACAGGGTATTCTGACCGGCTTCTTCACGGGGAGGGTGTGGCCATCGGGTGTGGTCTCGCGTTTGAGTTATCAGCCCGTCTAGGATTGTGTTCGCAGGAGGACCCCAGCCGGGTTCGCGCGCATTTGCAGAACATGGGGATGAAAACCGACCTGAACGACATTCCGGGCGAATTGCCATCAAGCGATGCGCTCGTCGAACTGATGTCTCAGGACAAGAAGGTTATCGACGGCCAGCTGCGCTTTATTCTTGCCAATGGGATAGGCGAAGCCTTCTTAACCGCTGATGTACCGCGCGATGCAGTGGTGGCCTTGCTTCAGGACGCGTTGGCCCGATAAGCGTCTATCCTAAAACGGGATATCGTCATCCAGATCAGAGCGACCACCGCCACCTGACTGCGCCCCACCAAATCTGCCGTCATTGCCGCCGTATCCGCCGCTTCCACCACCATAGCCACCGCTATCGCCACCAAAACCTCCGCCGCCAGACCCACCGCCTTCACCGCGGCCATCAAGCATGGTCAGAACGCCATCATAACCCTGAAGGACAACTTCGGTGGAATACTTATCCTGACCGGACTGGTCCTGCCATTTGCGCGTTTGCAATTTGCCCTCGATGTAAACCTTCGAGCCCTTTCGCAAATATTGCTCGGCGATGCGCACCAGACCTTCCTGGAAAATCGCAACAGAATGCCATTCGGTCTTCTCGCGTCGTTCGCCAGTATTCCGATCTTTCCAGGTCTCTGATGTCGCGATCCGAAGATTGCAGACTTTGCCGCCATTATTGAAAGTGCGGACTTCTGGATCACGCCCAAGATTACCAATCAAAATGACTTTGTTCACTGATCCCGCCATGGGGTCCTCCAGCACGATTCTGCGACTTGTTTCTCTCTCGACCTACCTGATCCAAGCGTGGTTAACAAAGGGTGTAGCTGCGAATTTCTTGGTAAAACGGGCTAGTCTGGCGTTTCGCTGGGAATTATATACACGGTGAGCGTTATTGGAGGGCTGAATGCCTCGCAGAACCGCCTGGACACTCGTAATCTTCGTTTCCACGATTTGCGTGGTACCGGACGCTAACCTTTGGGCAGATACAACGCTTTCCAGCAGATCACGAACGGGCCTGTCCTCGAGTCAGATGCGTCTACTTGATGGACGTCTGAGCGATCAGTATCAAAACTCAGCCCGTCTTCGCCCGGAACCTGAGATAGAAATTATCCCGAGCTTTAGAGGTTCCTATACAGGTCCTCATCTTTCAACGGCACGCGCAGCGGCCGAACTAAATGGGATCCCACAGGATTTGTTTTTGCGTCTTGTGCAACAGGAAAGCGGATGGCGCGAAGATGCAGTGTCCGACAAAGGAGCCATCGGGCTGGGACAGCTGATGCCAGACACAGCGCAGGATCTGGGAGTTGATCCCTTGGTCCCCTCTGAAAACCTTGATGGTGCCGCGCGGTATCTTGCCCAACAGTTTCGGCGGTTTGGGTCGTGGCGTTTGGCGTTGGCAGCCTATAACGCAGGTCCTGAAGCCGTTGCGTCGCACAACGATGTTCCGCCTTTTGCAGAAACGCAGGACTACGTGCGACGGATTTTAGGCCGGTAAGAATCAAAAAGGCCGCGCACAAAGCGCGGCCGCATGTGTTTACTTTTCCGGGATCAGTCCGCGTGGGCTAAACCGCAGTACCAGAAGCAGGATTAGGCCCATTGTTAGCAGTCGCATATGCGCCGCGCTGTCGAGAAGATGCTCTTTCAACGCAGATCCATCAGGCAGTCCCGCGGTGATGAAATCCATCAAGATCAAGCCCATGGGCTCTACCTGAATCCACAAGAAATAGATCAGGAACCCTCCGAGAACGGCACCCCAGTTGTTCCCTGAACCGCCCACGATCACCATCACCCAAATGAGGAATGTGAAGCGAAGCGGCTGATAAGTGCCGGGTGTCAACTGACCGTCCAATGTGGTCATCATGGCACCCGCGATTCCACAGACCGCTGAGCCGATCACGAAAATATGCAGATGCCGTTTTTTAACGTCCTTACCCATTGCTTCTGCGGCGGTTTCGTTGTCGCGAATTGCACGCATCATCCGACCCCAAGGTGAATTGAGGGCCATTTGGGCAAGCCACAGAATGATCAGCAGGACTACGGCAAACAAACCAGCATAAGACAGTTTCACCGTAATCGAAGATGCCGTGACAGGATCCGCGCCAATCGCACTCATGCGATCCACGAAGCTCTGACTGTTCTGCAGGTCAATTTCATACGGAACGGGTCGGGGCAGGCCGATGACGTTTTTCACACCCCGTGCCAACCAGTCTTCATTTTTCAGAACCGCAATAACAATCTCAGCAATGCCCAGCGTTGCAATCGCCAGATAGTCTGAACGCAACCCCAACGCAGTTTTTCCGATCACCCAGGCCACGCCCGCTGCGAGCAACCCACCGACGGGCCAGGACAAGATAACCGGCAGGTTCATCCCGCCCAGATAGCCGGTCGATGCAGGGTTCACCGCCTCGATAGAGACCTTTGCCGGGTCAAACACAAATCGATAGACGAAAAAGCCCACGACAATGATCGCGGTGACGATCAGTCCCCGTGCGCGTCCCGAAGGCATGCGTTGATACACAAGGATTGCAAAGACGATCGTGGCAGCTCCCATGACGAGCGCAAGCAACATGCGCACACCACCAACGGCCCAAGCCTCCCCAACCGGTGGCATGGACACAAGAACAGCTGCCAAGCCTCCAAGGGCCACGAAGCCCATAACGCCCACATTAAAGAGACCTGCATATCCCCATTGCATGTTCACCCCGAGCGCCATGATTGCGCTTACGAGCCCCATGTTGAAAATCGTCAGCGCCACATTCCAACTCTGAACGAAGCCCGTGCCTATGATCAGCAATCCGACAAAGGCAAACAGCAATATATTCTTCATGTTGACGTTGCTCATAGCGATTTCCCCCGGAAAAGGCCGGTCGGCCGGATCAACAAGACAATCACGAGGATCACGAAGCTGACTGCAAACTTGTAGTCGGTGGACAGAAGCTGAACGAGCCCGTCAGGTTTAAGGGTCTCGGGAAGCAAATATCCCAACACTTTCTTGAAGGCATAAGTCACGCCCACTTCCGAAAAAGCGATTACGAAACCACCTGCAATAGCGCCCAGCGGATTTCCAAGCCCCCCGACTATTGCGGCGGCAAAGATTGGCAAGAGCAGCTGGAAATAGGTGAACGGTTTGAAGGACTTGTCCAGCCCATAAAGCACACCCGCCACTGTGGTCAGCGCAGCCACAAGTAGCCAGGTCACCATGACAACACGTTCCGGGTTGATCCCGGAAAGAAGCGCTAAGTCTTCGTTGTCCGAAAACGCGCGCATGGATTTGCCGGTGCGTGTCTTGTTCAAGAACCAGAACAACAGTGCCACTGCAATGATTGCGACCACAAGCGTGATCCCCTGGCTCGTTCTGATGGCCAGACCTTCATCAAGTCCGGTCATCGCTTTGAAGGTGCGAACAGAGATAATGAACCGCTCACCATCCGCAAAACGCTGATCATTAGGGCCAATGATGAACCGAACCAGCCCGTTCATAATGAACATCACACCAAGGGAAGCGATCACGTAGATCACCGGAGCCGCTTTCTGCGCGCGGTAGAACTTGTAAACGGCGCGGTCTGTTATGAGCACAAGCGCCGCGGTCGCCGCGATCCCGACCGGCAGCGCCAGAAGCGCTGTGGGCAAGGGGCCAAAGGTGACGCCTGCACCTTGCAGGAACCAGGTAAACAGGATCGTGGCCATTGCGCCAAAGGCCATGGTGTCGCCATGCGCGAAGTTTGAGAAGCGCAGGATGCCGTAAATCAACGTTACCCCGAGCGCACCCAGCGCAAGTTGTGCACCATAGGCTGTCGCCGGCACGATCACAAAGTTCAACAAAACGATAAGGGCGTTGAGAGGCTCCATCAGCGTTGCCCCCAATCCATGATCTTTGTCATTCTATCCCCCAAGGAAGCTTTTGCGCACTTCTGGGTTTGCCAGAAGCGCCTTGCCAGTGTCGGTGAACGCATTTCGTCCCTGGACCAACACGTAGCCTTTATCCGCGATTTGAAGCGCTTGGCGCGCATTCTGCTCCACCATCAAGATGGAGATACCGGTGCGTGCGACCTCAATGATCCGGTCAAAGAGTTCGTCCATAACAATCGGACTGACGCCCGCTGTCGGTTCATCCAGCATCAACACTTTGGGTTGGGTCATCAAAGCACGCCCAACGGCGACTTGCTGACGCTGACCCCCTGAGAGTTCTCCGGCGTGCTGACGGCGCTTCTCGCGCAGGATTGGGAAGAGCTCATAGACCTGCTCCATTGTCCCAGAGATATCGTCCTTTCGAAGAAACGCCCCCATCTCCAGGTTTTCTTCGACCGTCATGGATGTGAATATGTTCGAGGTTTGAGGCACAAACGCCATGCCTTTCGCGACACGGGCTTGCGGCGTCAGCGCGGTGATATCCTCACCATTCAGACGCACGGCGCCTTCGCGCACGTTCAACATCCCAAATACGGCTTTCATCGCGGTGGATTTTCCGGCACCGTTCGGGCCCACAATAACAGCAATCTCGCCTTCTTCGACGGCCAGAGTGCAATCATGCAGGATGTCGGCCCCTTTGCCATATCCACCCGTCATTTTATCCCCGATCAGATAAGGACCACCGGGCGCAGGGATGGCGACGCCACCCTCAGAAACAGGATCCAGCGTCAAACCAGGGCGCGGATTTACGATTGTCGCGTCCTTCGCGCCACGCTTGGTCTGATAGGCGTTCTCTTCGCTCATGCCTCGACCTTTTCTTTGTTCTTTAGACCGGTACCCAGATAGGCTTCGATCACCTGTTCGTTGGATTTGATCTCGGCCATCGTACCTTCTGCGAGCACCTTGCCCTCTGCCATTACAATAACTGGGTCACACAGCCTGCCAATGAAATCCATGTCATGTTCGATCATGCAGAACGTGTAGCCACGTTCCTTGTTCAGGCGCACGATGGCATCTCCGATTGTGTTCAGAAGCGTGCGGTTTACGCCTGCCCCAACCTCGTCGAGGAATACAATTTTGGCATCGACCATCATGGTGCGACCAAGTTCCAGAAGCTTTTTCTGTCCGCCAGAAAGGTTACCAGCCTTTTCTTCTTTCAAATGGTCGATGGTCAGGAACTCCAAAACTTCATCGGCCTTCTTCAAAAGCGTGGCTTCTTCCTGCGCGATACGCCCGCGTTGGAACCAGACGTTCCAAAGCGTCTCACCCGATTGTGCACCCGGCACCATCATCAGGTTTTCGCGGACTGTCATTGATGAAAACTCATGGGCAATCTGGAACGTGCGTAGGAGCCCCTTTTCAAAAAGAGTGTGCGGAGCGAGACCCGTGATATCCTCGCCGTCCATCGTGACCCTACCTGATGTCGGCGGCAAAACACCTGCGATCACATTGAACAATGTCGTCTTACCTGCGCCGTTTGGTCCGACGAGGCCCGTGATTGATCCGGTTTCGATCTTGAGTGTGGCGCCATCTACGGCGCGAAATCCACCGAAGTGCTTGTGGACGTCTTCAACGACGATCATGCTTCCCCCCGCATATAAAAAATCATGCCCGAAATCTTAAGATCCCGGGCATGATACTTGTCTTTCGAGCTACTTAGCGGAACTGAACAGTGACTTCTGCACCACCGTCAAAACCGACTTCGCGGTAGTTGCCTGCGGCTTCGCCAGGACCCACAAGCTCAACATTGGTTGCGCCAACAAGGTCAACTTCGCCACCATCGGCCAGAATCTGCAGAGCCTTTGCAAGCTCGCCGACCTGGATTTGTTCACCAGGTGCGTTTGCAACTGCCATGACGTGATCTTTGTAATCGCCTGGCTCTTCCGAACCTGCAGCCTGCATCGCGAGCATGATCAGAGCAGCCGCATCATACGCTTCTGGAGTAAATGGCGAGGTTGCATCAAATGCACCGTCGACCAGCGCAGTGTAGGCCGCTGCAAGCTCATCCGAAGGTGAGGGGTGCTGACCCGAAGATCCGTCAATCTCGGAACCGAAGTTCTCGATCAGAGTCGCCGAAATCATGCCATCGGGGAAGTGGAATGTATCAAATGCACCTGTGTCGAGCGCTGCGCGCACGATGCCGGAACCACCCTGGTCCACATAGCCCGCAACAACAAGGCGATCACCGCCTGCGGCTGCCAGTGCACCGACTTCTGCAGAATAGTCCGCTTTGCCGTCTTCGTGAGCGGCGTTGATGGTCACAGTGCCGCCCGCAGCTTCAAACGCTGCCTGGAAGCTGTCTGCCAGACCTTTGCCGTAGTCGTTGTTGGTGTAAGTAACAGCGACTTCCATGATGCCTTGGTCCATAAGAACCTCTGTCATGACAACACCCTGACGCGCATCCGAAGGTGCGGTACGGAAGAACAAGCCATTGTCTTCGTTGTTGTTGTGGCTCAGGCCAGGCGAAGTTGCCGATGGCGAGATCATCACAACGCCGTTTGGAAGCGCCACGTTGGTCAGGATTGCGCCGGTTACACCAGAGCAGTCTGCGCCCATGATGCCTTTGACGCCGTCGGAGGTGATCAGACGTTCTGCCGCAGCTGTAGCAGCCGCCGCGTCCACACAGGTGGAGTCCGCACGGACACCTTCTACGGTTTTGCCGCCGAGAAGCAGGCCTGAATCGTTTACCTCAGAGATCGCAAGCTCTGCGCCATCGCCCATAGATGGTGTCAGAGATTCAATAGGACCGGTGAAGCCAAGAATAATACCGATCTTGATGTCGGCTCCATGGCCGCCCGCAAAAGCAGCAGTGCTCATCAGTGCTGTGGCCGCAGTGGCCATAAGCAACTTTTTCATTTTTAGTCTCCCATATTGGATAGTAATCCATGTCAAAACCTAGATTGATGTTTTGGGGAAGGAAAGTGGGCACAGACCTCGAAATGGCCGATCTGGCCCTTTTTTCGTGAAATTCACACAGTTCCGTCAGATTAGCTGGCAGCAAACGCGCCTTTCACTATTTATCACTTGGTACAATGGCTTTAACTGACCTAAGGGAAGGCTGCCCATGAACATCTTTCGCGCTGTACTCATCGCAGTCTCCGCATTTGCGCCTATGCTTGCCACGGCAGAGACGCTTTCTACAGAGACGGGTCCCGTAACCGTCAAAGCTGTAATCATCGGATTGAACGAACCTTGGGCAATTGGGTTTTTGCCGGACGGGGGCATGCTTGTGACCGAGCGAGGGGGTAGACTTCTGCATTTTACACCTCTGGGTGATGTCCAGACCGTCGGGGGATTACCACGCATCGATGTGAACGGTCAGGGCGGTTTGCTTGATGTGCTCGTGCCCCGGGATTTCGCCGAGAGCCGGGACATCTTTCTGACCTATTCCAAACGTCAGGGCAGGGGATCGGGTACCGCTGTTGCCAAAGCGACGCTCAGTCCTGATGGAAACCGACTGCAGGACGTGCGGGATATTTTCGAGATGTCACGCGGTACGTCCGGTGGCCGCCATTTCGGAAGCCGGATCGTCGAAGGGGATGATGGATATCTATACATTACGATTGGCGACCGGGGTGACCGCCATAGCGCACAAGATATGTCCATTGAAGCAGGAAGTGTCGTTCGCATTGCACGCGATGGGCGCATTCCAGCAGATAATCCGTTCAGGTCTGTAGAAGCCGCACGTCCCGGGCTCTATTCCATCGGGCATCGCAACCCGCAGGGCGCAGCCCTTGATGCGCAGGGCAATTTTTGGGTGGTAGAACACGGCGCGCGCGGCGGGGACGAAATCAACTTCGTCGAACCCGGCCTGAATTATGGATGGCCGGTCATCAGTTACGGCACCCATTATTCAGGATTTTCAATCGGTGAAGGCACGGAAAAAGAAGGCCTTGAACAACCCGCTCACTACTGGGATCCGTCGATCGCGCCATCTGGGATGATGATATATCAAGGTGACATGTTCCCAGAGTGGCGCGGCGATATTTTCGTCGGTAGCCTGAAATTCGATATGATTTCACGTCTCGATGTGAATGGGAAAAGCGCTCAGGAAGTAGAGCGCATATCCGGCCCAGAAACAGAGCGCGTCCGCGACATCCGCCAAGCCCCTGATGGTTCCATATGGTTTCTGAGTGTGGGCAACGGAGCCGCCTACAGGATCAGTCGCTAAATCACTTCAGGCCGACACGCGGTCAAACGGACAAGCGCGATGCATGGCTTCCGCGCTCGCGATAGGGCGTGGTATCGTAGTGCGCCCTGTAGCATTTCGAAAAATGCGACGGTGATGCAAAACCACAAGCCAGCGCCACATTGATCACGCTCATATCGGTTTGCATCAGAAGGTTGCGCGCCTTTTGCAAACGCAATTCCATGTAATACCGTTTTGGAGAGCGATCGAGATAGCGCCGGAAAAGCCGTTCGAGCTGTCGTGTCGACATACCCACATCCCGGGCAAGGATCGACGGGCTTATCGGTTCCTCGATGTTGTTCTCCATCATCTGGATGACTTGGCTCAGTTTTGGATGGCGAACCCCGATCCGTGTCGGGATGGACAAACGCTGTGTGTCCTGATCGGTCCGAATTGACGAATAGATCAACTGATCCGCGACTGTGTTCGCCAAATCCTCTCCGTGGTCCTGCGCAATCAGCTTCAACATCAGATCAATCGATGCGGTTCCGCCAGCCGTAGTAATCCGGTTTCCATCCACAACGAAGACTGATTTGGTTAGTTCGACTTCCTCAAACTCCTCAGAAAAACTGTCCTGGTTTTCCCAGTGAATCGTTGCGCGCTTGCCATCCAGCAATCCTGCGCGCGCCAATGAATAGCCTGCCGTACAAAGCCCGCCAATTGTGACACCCCGCCGGGCTTCGCGACGTAACCAGTTTAACAGCCGCTTTGTTGTCGAAGCCTGCACATCGATACCACCGCAAACCAGCACGATATCTTCGCGTTCAAGCTCTGACAGATCCATATTGACTTTGAACTCTGTCCCAGCGCTGCATTCAACGCTTTCACCACCTTCGCCGGCAAGCACCCATGTATATATGGTTTTTCCGTGCATACGATTTGCAATGCGTAAAGCTTCAAGCGCGCCTGCAAAGCAAAGCAGTGTGAATTGATCCAGCAACACGAACACAAACCGCTTTGGCTTCGCAGATGCATCGCCTCTTCCGCGCAGATCGGGCATTCCCGGGGAATCCTTCCTCTTGGCAAAGCGTCACGCTGATGCCCAGTTTCTTTGACCGAACCAGCTTTTTGAACCGGTGGCAAGATTCCGAATTATAAATTGCCAATAAATTGAGCATGTTTATTTGGTGTTAGCGCCCACATACCTCTCAAAACCTAGCAAAACATGGGTTGGCATCGCGAGCGCAAGCCGCTACCAGACCTATCGAGATAACGCTCGGCAAGGGTCGGGTAGGAGGACACACGCAATGACCAAAGCCTGGACCAAATCTGACTGGCGCACTTTCCCACGCATTCAGATGCCCGATTATCCGGACACGGGCGCTTTAGCTGCTGCGGAAGCCAAGCTTTCAAAGTACCCGCCGCTGGTTTTCGCAGGCGAGGCGCGCAAGCTGACAAAATCCCTGGGCCAAGTCGCAAAGGGCGAGGCGTTTTTGCTTCAAGGAGGCGATTGCGCCGAGAGCTTTGGCGAATTTGGTGCGGATTCTATCCGCGACACGTTCCGCGTGATGTTGCAAATGGCAATGGTGCTGACCTTCGGTGCGAAATGCCCAGTTGTTAAAGTCGGTCGCATGGCAGGCCAGTTTGCGAAACCAAGGTCGTCCCCAACGGAGACCCAAGGCGGGCTAGAGCTGCCAATTTACCGCGGCGATATCATCAACGACACAGCCTTCACACCCGAAGCGCGCATCCCAAATCCAGAACGGATGCTGCAAGCTTATACTCAAGCAGCAGCGTCTTTGAATCTTCTGCGGGCGTTTTCGACCGGTGGTTACGCCGATGTTCATCACGTTCACGGCTGGACGCTGGGCTTCATTGAAGGCGAGAACGCCGCGAAATACGCAAATATGGCAAACCGCATCTCGGATGCCTTGGACTTCATGTCTGCAGCAGGTGTGAACCAGGACACCGCGCACAGCCTATCAAGCGTTGATTTCTACACCAGCCACGAAGCCCTTCTGCTTGAGTATGAAGAGGCTTTGTGTCGGACTGATTCAACGACTGGTATGCCGGTTGCAGGTTCGGGTCACATGCTTTGGATCGGCGATAGAACCCGCCAGCCAGATGGGGCCCATGTGGAATTCTTACGTGGTGTTCAAAATCCGATTGGTTTGAAATGCGGGCCAACGATTTCCGCGGAAGACCTGAAGGTACTTATTGGAAAGCTGAATCCAGACAACACCCCTGGTCGCTTGACGCTGATCGCGCGGTTCGGTGCAGGCAAGGTTGGTGATCACCTTCCTCGTTTAATCCAGGCCGTGCGTGAGATTGGTGCCGAAGTTGTCTGGTCCTGTGATCCTATGCACGGCAACACGATCAAGTCCGACAGTGGCTACAAAACCCGTCCATTTGAAGCAGTGCTGCAGGAAGTGCGTGAATTCTTCGCCATTCACAACGCGGAGGGAACATATCCCGGCGGTGTTCATTTCGAAATGACAGGTAAAGACGTGACCGAATGCACCGGCGGTGTTCGCGCTGTAAGCGACGACGATTTGTCATCGCGGTATCACACCGTCTGCGACCCACGTCTCAACGCGTCTCAGGCGCTTGAACTGGCATTCCTCGTTGCCGAAGAAATCAGCGAACACCGTGAAAAGAAGGCGGCCGCCTAAGCGACCTACTTCACAATTTTCAACCAGGGAACCGGCGTAGTTTTCCATACTGCGTCGGTTTCTCTTTGCAGATTGCCGGGCCTCTTTGGCTCTGTCTCCGTCGCTACAGGACTTGGCAATTGCGTCAAACGGTTAGATCTTACGTCGAAGCGGTACGGCGGAAATTCGATCGGTCCACTGGATGCAATACACCCGAGGGCGCGTTCAACACGACCGTTTGCGCTGAGAAGCGGAAGTATCAACATTTCGGCGGTTTTCAATGGGCTGCCCCCCTCGCGTGCCACAAGATCCATTGCGAGGCTCGCCGGACGGTCAAACACTTCATCCAGATGATGTAAAAATTTCTCCTTCGTGCCTGAAGCACAAAACACGGAAATCGGAAGTCCACGCGCATTTTGCCCAAGAAGGTCACTGATATGTTGACCACATACGCGTATTCTGGCGATGCCACGGCCTGTACGCTCCAGCAGAAAGGTAAAGGGAAGCGCAGCCCTTAAATCTGACGGGTCAAGATCCGAACGTCTCGGAAGCGTTGTCCCTTCCCTTAATTTTTCCCAATACCCGAGAACTTCTGTGGCTATTCGACTTCGTGACGCAGGTCTGCGCCGCCAAAGATCTATTGCATAAATATCATCCGGGCTTGTCCCTAAGCCCGGGCGATCAAATTCCCCATCATAGCGCATCGAAGCGGCCCCTTTTGCAGTCGATGATCTCGTCCTCGAGACGTGATTGCCGCGACACCGCGGCGATGATACGCCATTGCGGACATGTAAATGCCCTCGTCCCTTCGGCGTCTCATACTAATCACGACACCGTTTTCGCAGGTAATCGCGCAAAACTCATTAAAAACCTATGGAAAGGGTTAACGCTAATGGTGAAGTCAATGACCGGTTTTGCCAGCCGTGAGTGCTTCGTGGAAGCAGCTGGCGGTTGGACGGCGGCTTGGGAGCTGAGATCGGTGAATGCAAGAGGATTAGACCTGCGACTGCGTGTTCCAGACTGGGTTCCCGGGCTTGAACAGGAATTACGAAAATTGCTCAGCGCATCACTTGGGCGGGGCTCGGTCAGCCTATCATTGCGTCTTACTCAAGTTGATGTGCAACCAGCCTCTGTTAACGAAACAGGCCTTGCGGCAGTATTGCGTCAGTTAAGAGATGTAGAGGTCCAGGCGGAAAAGCAGGGCGTCACGCTCGCGCGGACAAGCGCGTTGGAAGTTTTGCGAGAAAAGGGCGTTTTGAACATCAAAGCGTTGTCAAAGTCGGATCTTGGCGTCATCGTAAAAGCACTTCTTGAAGATTTTCCGACACTTATAAGCGACTTCCAAAAGACGCGCGAACAAGAAGGTCATGCGCTGGCATCCATCATTCAAGCACAGATCACGGAGCTAGAAGATCTTTTGTCCATTGCAGCCACGTCCGTTAAGAAGCGGGAAAATAGAACAAAAGATACGTTTCGCGAAAATATGAAGCGTATCCTCGACGTCGTTGACGTGGATCAGGATCGTATTGCGCAAGAGCTCGCAATTCTGTCCATCAAGTCAGATGTTAACGAAGAATTGGATCGGCTTCGTACCCATTGCAAATCTGCCCGGGAGCTTCTTTCAAGTAACGCCCCAATTGGACGTAAATTCGATTTTCTCTGTCAGGAATTCAATCGAGAAGCCAACACGCTTTGTTCAAAGGCAGGAGATTCTGACTTGACGCAGACGGGGCTTGCAATGAAAACCGTCATCGATCAGATGCGTGAACAAGTTCAAAACGTGGAGTAACCCATTGAAACGCCGCGGTCTTCTTGTGATTTTGTCGTCACCCTCAGGTGCAGGCAAGTCCACGCTCGCCAGACGCCTCCGCGCATGGGATATGAGCCTGGAGTTTTCAATCTCTGCGACCACCCGCGCTCCTAGGCCCGGAGAAAAAGACGGTCGCGAGTATTTTTTCCACACAAAGAAAAGCTTTCAAGCCCAAGTAGAATCAGGCGAAATGCTGGAGCACGCAGAGGTGTTTGGGAACTTCTACGGCTCTCCAAAGGCTCCAGTTCAGGCTGCGATTGATGATGGTCGAGATGTTCTGTTCGACATTGACTGGCAAGGCGGGCAACAGGTCCGTGAATCAAGCTTGGGAAAGCACACGCTTTCGATCTTCATCCTTCCGCCATCAATCGCGGAACTTGAAAGACGGCTCATCAAGCGCGCGCAAGATAACCCAGAAGTCATAGAGCGTCGTATGCAAGAAAGCCGAGACGAGATCAGCCACTGGCCAGAATACGACTATGTTCTGGTTAATGATGACCTCGATGCAACAGAAGAAAAGCTCCGAACAATTCTCAGCGCCGAGCGCTTGAGACGCAGCCAGCAACCCGGTCTCGTGGATGTTGTTCGCAACTTGAATTCCGAATTTGAGGATCGACGCACATGAGCCTGTTTTCAATCGATAATATCGAACCCATCACGCCAGATTCGGATGATTTCTGGATTGCACAATCGGCCGTTCTGATTGGCGCTGTTACCTTGGAAGAGGCAACTTCGGTCTGGTTCGGTTCCGTTTTACGTGGCGACAATGAAATGATCACAGTGGGAGCAGGCAGCAACATTCAAGAGAACTCGGTCCTTCACACGGACCCCGGATGTCCGCTGACCATTGGCACCGGCTGCACAATTGGACACAAGACCATCCTGCATGGATGCACCATTGGCGACAATTCACTCATCGGGATGGGCGCATGTGTTTTGAATGGCGCCGAAATTGGTAAGAACTGCCTGATTGGGGCAGGGGCTCTTGTGACCCAGGGCAAGAAAATCCCAGATGGCTCTATGGTGGTCGGAGCGCCAGCAAAAGTTGTGCGTGCGCTCACAGAAGAAGAAATTGAAGGCCTCAGGGCCTCTGCCATCGGATACCAGAAAAACATGCGTCGCTTCAAAGTCGGTCTGCGCGCCCTCTAAACTACCAAAATTCAAGGACTTTTTAATGTCAAACGCTCCGAAAGACACCGTGCGCGGCATTGACTGGCCCGATAGCGTAAGCTTGGCCATCGGCACACCACTACAACCCTCCGTGGTCTATAAAACCAGCGATGTCGAAATGCTTCATGCGCAATACGAGGGGCGTGCCGAAGGGTTCACCTATTCACGCGAAGGACACCCAAACGCGACTGTTTTGGCAAAAAAGGTAGACCTGCTCGAAGGTGCGACGGGCGGCATGATGACCGGTTCCGGCATGAGCGCGATTACAGCCGTATTTTTTGGTCTTCTAAAGGCGGGCGATCACGTTTTGGGCGGGGACCAGCTATATGGTCGTTCCCTTCGAATGATGAAGACTGAATTGCCTCGTTTCGACATCGACACCGGCTTTTTTGACCCCACCGACGCCAACAGTTTACGTGAAGCGATCAGGCCCAATACCAGGATGATTTTGGTAGAGGTTGTGTCGAACCCAACCCTCCGTGTGGCTGACATGCAGGCCATTTATCAGATCGCACGCGAAAAAGGCGTGTTGGTGGTGGTGGACAATACATTCACCACACCCCGTGGTTACCGACCGTTCGAACATGGAGCAGACATCGTTCTGCATTCGGTCACAAAGCTCCTGGCGGGTCACTCAGATGCTATGCTTGGATATGTCGCCGCTCAGAATCCGGCCCACTCTCAAGCCATCTGGGACGTCATAGTGACGATGGGCCTGACGGCGAGCCCATATGATTGCTGGATGGCTGAACGCGGCATGCATTCGTTTGATCTGCGCTTCGAGCGCGCGTGCAAGAATGCCAGCATCGTTGCAACAGAAATTGCAAAGCTTCCGAATGTCTTACGTGTTTTATACCCAGAACGCTCCGACCACCCCGATACCGCCCGTATCCCTTCAATTATGGGTGAAAACTTTGGCAATATGGTCAGCTTCGAAATTGCAGGCGGCCACAAAGCGGCACAGAGGTTGACGGAAAATTGTGACCTTGCCTTTGCGCCGACCTTAGGGGACGTCGCGAGCACCTTATCGCATCCCGCGTCCAGTTCGCACCGCGGGCTTACAAGCGACGAACGTGCGGCGCTTGGCATGTCCGACGGATTTTTCAGACTGTCAGTCGGAATAGAAAACCCTGATACGCTCGCCTCGCTACTTGTGAAGGCGATATCGGCCGCTGCATAGAGGTCGACTCAGGCCAGAGTGCGCCACGCAGCCTGGGGTGTGATCAATTCGACTTGGATATTTATGGCCGCCGCCTGGATTTCTCGCGCGACTATTTCAGGTCGTGGTAGGTGTGGCGTAAGCACTTGCAATTCGCCACAAAACCCAAGTTCAGAAAGGTGGCGAGCAATATCAAGTGCATCGAAATCCGTCGCGGTGAGGGGCGCCACCACGCGGAACAAACCACGTTCGATCAGATCAACGGAAAGTTCGGTGTAATGACTGACTGAGTTCAATGCAGCATCCGGGTCCAAAATTTCAGACAAAGCAGCCATATCGCGGGGCGTCATTGCGATCATAACTGTCAGATCTGAAGAACCTTTGTGCGCATTTCTATTGGCTGCAACCGACTTTGGACGTTTGCGTCTCTCCACGACCTGCGTCGGGTGGATTCCAGTTGTACTGTTCATTCAGCCCCTCAGTGCATTGAACTTGCGTGACCCCATTGCACGAAAGCCTTTACCAGTATACTTGGGGCATTTGCGTATTGCAAACTTGAGTTTTGCGTAATGCATTGCAAAATGCAAAACTGATTAAACCACTAACTTCCCTTTCAAACTAAGGGACTTGCCGCTATGGCGAGGCATCTGTTGAGACTATCGTCGGCCTTCCAACCAGTGAAATTCGGAAAATAGACATGTCCATAACCGAAGCTTTGGAAATAATTGATTCAATCCCGATTCCCGCGTTCGCTGTTTTATCAGATGCCCGTATTGCTGCCGCAAATGAAGAAGCAATTTCATTACTGGGCAGCCAAATCCTCAATAGACATTATGTGACGGCATTACGCCAACCCGGAATCCTGGCTGCAATTGACAATTCTATTCGCACCATGGGCCGCGCGTCGGGGACCTATACCATAACCTCCGAAAGCGGCGACGAACGCTACAAGGTGGTTGCAACGCCACTTGGGACGGGATCAGCCAAAGCAACATTGGTTTGTTTCGAAAACATCTCCGACCTTCACACTGCCGGACTGATGCGACGTGATTTTGTCGCGAATGTAAGCCATGAATTGCGTACTCCGTTGACCGCAGTGGTTGGCTTCATAGAGACGCTCCGCGGACCCGCACGCAACGATCCGGAGGCGCAGGACCGGTTTCTTGGCATGATGCTGAAGGAGTCGCAGCGCATGAACAGGCTGGTGGACGATCTTCTGTCTCTGAGCCGTGTTGAGGCGGCCGAACGCCAGAGACCTTCTGACCCGGTTTCAATACGCGAAGTTGTCGAAGCGTCTATTTCCTCTCTGGCCAAACCACTCCAAGAGGCTGAAGTCGAGATCACCTTTGATATCCCCGACGCAGATATCGAGCTGCAGGGCGACCGAGATCAGTTACGTCAGGTGATGAACAACCTCCTTGAGAACGCGCTCAAATATGGCGCGCAGGGTGGCATGATCCGTATCAAGGTTTATGAGGTAGGACATGACGCGCTTCTAAGAACCAAAGCTGCGAGGGTCGAGGTTACGGATTCTGGGCTTGGAATTGACCCGATTCATCTGCCGCGTCTAACAGAACGATTCTACCGGATCGATGAGCACCGCTCTCGGGAAATGGGGGGTACCGGGCTTGGTTTGGCCATTGTGAAGCACATTGTCAGTCGGCATCGTGGCCGCATTGAGATAGATAGCACAAAGGGCAAAGGCAGTCGATTTTCAATTATTATCCCTGTTTTATAGAGACTTAAGCACTTTAGTGAGGGATAAATTCAACGATGCGGATGGGCTTAGCACCAGACACATTACTGGCGTCATAAAACTGTTACACAACTGTCACAAAAGCATAGCGGAACGCGCCTATCACCCGCGCCAAGCGTCGTTGTCTGACGCCTGTTATTGAGAAACTTAGGAGCTCTGAATGTCGCTCAAATTGATCGCTGCATCGACCATTGCTATTGCATCCGTTGCCACCGCTGCATCTGCTCGTGACCAGGTTCAGGTCGCAGGTTCTTCGACCGTTCTGCCTTATGCAGTTATTGTTGCAGAAGCATTTGGTGAGAACTTTGACTTTCCAACCCCGGTTGTTGAATCCGGCGGTTCGTCCGCGGGCCTGAAACGCTTCTGTGAAGGCGTTGGCGAGAACACAATTGATATCGCGAACGCATCGCGCGCTATTCGTGACCGTGAAATCGCGGCCTGCGCTGAGGCTGGCGTGACCGATATTATCGAAGTACGCATCGGCTACGACGGAATCGTTTTCGCGTCTCAGATCGATGGCCCGGCCTACACTGCCTTCACTCCCTCGGATATATTTAACGCTCTCGCTCCGAAAGTGTTGGTTGACGGTGCGCTTGTCGACAACCCACACCAGCAGTGGGCAGACTTCAACGCTGAACTTCCGGCTGCCGATATCCTGGCTTTCATCCCAGGTACCAAGCACGGGACACGCGAAGTATTTGAAGAAAAGGTTGTCGCGGCAGGTTGTGAAGCAACCGGTGCCATGCAGGCCATGATGGACGCAGGCATGTCAGAGGATGATGCTGAGGATGCGTGCCTTGAAGTACGCACCGATGGCAAATCCGTGGATATCGACGGCGACTACACCGAAACCCTGGCACGGATCGACGCCAACTCCAACGGTATCGGCGTGTTCGGTCTGTCTTTCTACGAAAACAATACAGACAAGCTGAAGGTTGCGACCATGTCCGGCGTCGTTCCATCAACTGAGTCGATTTCCACAGGTGAATATCCGGTATCGCGTCCGCTCTACTTCTACATCAAAGCGGCGCATATCGGTGTGATCCCAGGATTGCAGGAATTTGCATCCTTCTTCGTTGCTGACGAAATCGCAGGTCCATTTGGACCACTTGCAGAATACGGGCTCGTATCTGATCCAGAGCTTTCAGAGACCCAGGCAAAGGTGGCGGCTGCGTCAGCCATGTAATTTTCGCGGGTGGCGCGCCTTTGGTGCGCCACCTTCTTTTCGCCTGTCACCCTTGTCAGGCATTTTGTTTTTGGGGCGGATTGACCGCTAGGACCTGACATGCCCTTGCTTTGGCTTCTTCTTCTGATCCTTGCAATCGCAGGCGTGGGCTATCTGTTGGGACGCAACCGCGCGCTCAGCAGCGCGGGCGGCGAAATTCGCAAACTACACTCTCTGCCATCTTATTATGGGTATAACGGCGCTTTGGTGACCGCAGTTCCCGCGATCATTTTCATGATGATCTGGCTCCTCATTCAGCCAATTCTCATCGAAAATCGCACAGTCATTCTGATACCGGATGACGCAATTGCAGAGGACAGCACCCGCGATCTGGTTATGAGCGATGTGCGCCGTATTGCTGAGGGTCTGGATCGCCTTATTGCTGAAGGTGCGTTGTCCGCGACCGAAATCGGAGATCTACGCACTGAAACAACCGACATCCGGGAAATGCTTGGTGAGGTTGGCGTCGCGTTGGGGGCAGAGGTGCAACCAGCAGTGCTAAATGCTGCACTTAGCTACCGCGCATTAAGGGCCACCTCGTCGATGTGGATGACAATCTGCGTGATCGGGGTCGCAGTTCTTGGACTGGCCATGGCGGTAACGCGCACAAACGCAACGTTCAGAGCGCGTAACTCCGTCGAAGCGGTGATCCTTACGCTTTTGATGCTTGCGTCCACGCTGGCAATCCTGACGACGCTCGGCATCGTCCTGTCGATGCTCTTTGAGGCGCGAAACTTTTTCAACCAGTATCCCTGGCAAGACTTCTTTTTCGGGCTCACTTGGGCGCCGTCCTTTTCGGGACGGGGCGGGGGGTCCGAGCTTGGCATCATCCCACTTCTCTGGGGCACGCTCTACGTGTCGCTCATCGCATTGCTGGTGGCTGTGCCAATTGGGCTATTCGCTGCTATTTATCTTAGCGAATACGCCGGTCCCAAAATGCGCGCCTTTGCAAAACCGTTGATCGAGATTCTGGCGGGTATACCCACCATCGTATACGGTCTTTTTGCGCTCATTACCGTGGGCCCGCTCTTGCGGGACTATTTCGCGGAGCCCTTTGGCCTGGGCAACGGCTCGTCGTCGGTGATGACCGCGGGCGTTGTTATGGGCATCATGCTCATCCCGTTTGTCAGCTCACTTTCGGACGACATCATCAACGCTGTGCCGCAATCTTTGCGTGACGGGTCATTTGGGTTGGGAGCAACCCACTCTGAAACGATCCGACAGGTCGTCATCCCCGCAGCCTTACCCGGGATCGTTGGGGCAGTCCTGCTCGCCGCGTCACGCGCCATAGGCGAAACGATGATCGTTGTTCTCGGGGCAGGGGCAGCGGCCAAGCTGGACTTGAACCCGTTTGAGGCCATGACAACGGTAACCGTGAAAATCGTCAGCCAGCTTACGGGCGACACGGACTTTTCAAGCCCGGAAACGCTTGTGGCCTTTGCGCTTGGCCTCACGCTTTTCGCCATCACCCTCGGGCTCAACATCCTGGCACTTTATATCGTGCGGAAATACCGGGAGCAGTACGAATGACCGACGCAACATCAGGCGTTGGCACAAGCCAGCCGCCCCGCAAAGCGTCTTTGCTGGAACTTGACGCCCGCACGAAGAAGCGAAATGCAGCGGAAGCTCGGTTCCGGACCTATGGGCTTGTCGCGGTCTGTGCAGGTCTCGTGGCCCTCGTTGTGCTGATGGGCTCGATCGTCAACAATGGCGCCGGTGCGTTCAGCCAGACCTTTGTGACATTGCAGGTCGAGCTTCCAGCAGACCGGCTCGACAAGTCCGGCAATCGTAATCCCGACGAAATGCGGGCTGTATCAACTTTCGGATACTCGCCATTAATCGCTGCGGCTGTGGTACGCTCATTGGAGGAAAACGGCATTTCCATCGAGGGGCTCTCGGCAAAAGACGCGGGTGGGATCATCTCAAAGGAAGCGCCCGCACAGCTGAGAAATTTCGTCCTTGCGAACCCCCAAACGCTTGATACCACCCGCGAGTTTACCTTTCTCGCCAATGGTCGGATCGATGGCTATTACAAAGGTCGCGTGACCTTCGCGTCGGCCGAGGTGGACAAAAACGTCTCTCCTGCTCAGTTGCAGTTGGCGGATGCCTTGCTTGAGATTGGCGTGCTGGAAAGCAAGTTCAACACACTGTTCTTTACTGCGCCTGACGCATCTGGCCAGCGCCCCGAAGCCGCAGGGCTCGGCGTTGCGATTATCGGATCACTTTACATGATGCTGATCGTTCTGGCCCTCGCGCTGCCCATCGGTGTTGCCGCATCAATCTACCTTGAGGAATTCGCACCGAAGAACAGGTTGACTGACCTGATCGAGGTGAACATCGCGAACCTTGCCGCTGTACCCTCGATCGTGTTCGGGATCCTGGGTCTCGCGATCTTCATCAATTTCGCTGGCCTGCCGCAATCCGCCCCAATCGTTGGCGGTCTTGTCCTGACTTTGATGACCCTTCCCACAATCATCATCGCAACCCGGGCTTCGTTGAAATCCGTACCGCCTTCGATCCGGCAAGCCGCACTTGGCATTGGGGCATCCAAAATGCAGTCCGTTTTTCACCATGTGCTGCCGCTCGCGGCCCCTGGGATTTTGACCGGAACCATCATCGGACTGGCGCAGGCCCTTGGCGAAACCGCACCACTTCTTTTGATCGGCATGGTCGCCTTTGTGCGCGAGTTCCCAGCAGGCCCGCCTCAGGGGTTCTTTGATCCGGCCTCCGCCTTGCCCGTTCAGGTCTATAACTGGACGCAGCGCTCCGACCCTGCTTTTGTGGAACGGGCATCAGGTGCGATCATCGTGCTTCTGGTGTTCCTGATCCTTATGAATGCCATAGCAGTGCTTCTTCGCCGCCGGTTTGAGCGCCGCTGGTAAAAGGGATTTGTCCAATGAATGATATGCGATTTACGGAGAGAAACGTGGACAGCACTGAAATCAAGATCCGCGCAAAAAACGTGGACGTTTTCTACGGCGAAACCCACGCCATAAAGGGCGTCGATGTCGATATTCCGGAAAAGACCGTAACAGCTTTCATCGGTCCGTCCGGATGCGGCAAATCTACGTTTCTGCGCTGTTTGAACCGGATGAACGATACAATCGACACGTGCCGCGTGACTGGCGATATCAAGCTGGATGACGAAGATATCTACGACAAGCGCGTTGATCCGGTACAGCTGCGCGCCAAGGTTGGAATGGTGTTTCAGAAACCAAACCCGTTTCCAAAATCGATTTACGACAATGTTGCCTACGGCCCCCGCATTCACGGGCTTGCCGGGAATAAGGCAGAGCTGGATCAGATCGTCGAAAAATCGCTGCGCCGCGCAGCGTTGTGGGGGGAGGTCAAGGACAGGCTGGACGCGCCGGGAACAGGCCTTTCTGGGGGGCAACAGCAACGCTTGTGCATTGCGCGCGCAGTGGCGACGGAACCAGAGGTTCTGTTGATGGATGAGCCTTGTTCAGCGCTTGACCCGATCGCAACCGCACAGGTCGAAGAATTGATCGACGAGTTGCGGGCGCGCTACTCAGTCGTCATCGTGACCCATTCCATGCAACAAGCCGCGCGCGTCAGCCAGAAAACCGCGTTCTTCCATCTGGGAGAACTCGTCGAGTTTGGCGAAACTGGTGCGATCTTCACCAAACCAGAAGACCCACGCACCGAAAGCTACATCACCGGACGGATCGGATAGAGCCATGAATGACAGAGGTCATATTGCCAGCGCCTTTGACCGCGATCTTGAGGGTATTCAGGCCCTTATCATGAAAATGGGCGGCTTGGTCGAAGAACAGATCACCTCTGCAGTGCAGAGCCTCGAAGAACGCGACGTTGAACTTGCTGAACGTGTCCGCGAGCGTGACAAGCACATCGATCAGCTCGAAGACGACGTAAACACCGAAGCCGCACGCGTGATTGCCTTGCGTGCGCCCACAGCAATGGATTTGCGTGTTGTTTTGTCGGTGATGAAGATTTCATCCAACCTTGAACGCATTGGTGATTATTCAAAAAATATCGCGAAACGTACGGGAATACTTGTTCAAATGGATCCTATGGGCAGCAGCGCGGGGGCCATTCGTCGAATGGCAAAGACCGTCAACCTGATGCTCAAGGACGCGCTTGATGCCTATGTGCAGCACGATGTCGAACTTGCGCTTGCCGTACGGGACCGGGATGTTGATGTCGATCAGATGTACAACGCGCTCTTTCGTGAGTTCATAACTCACATGATGGAAGACCCGCGCAATATAACACCCTGCATGCACCTGCATTTCATTGCCAAGAACATTGAGCGCATGGGTGATCACGTAACATCGATTGCAGAACAGGTCATTTATCTCGTCACCGGTGAAATGCCCGACGAGGAACGCACCAAAAAGGACCGTACCAGCATCGTCGCGGAGTAAACGGCAATGGCATCGGCAGAACAACCCACCGTCCTTGTGGTCGAAGATGAACCCGCTCAGCGCGAGGTCTTGTCCTATAATCTTTCGGCCGAAGGCTTTCGTGTGGTCCAAGCCGAGAACGGGGAAGAAGGACTGATCCTCGTCAATGAAGAAAATCCTGATATAATCGTCCTTGATTGGATGCTGCCGTCGGTGTCGGGAATAGAAGTCTGTCGCCGTCTCAAGACACGAAATGATACTCGGAATACGCCGATCATCATGCTTTCGGCGCGCACCGAAGAAGTGGACCGCATTCGCGGCCTTGAAACAGGTGCCGACGACTATGTGGTCAAACCATATTCAGTGCTTGAACTGATGGCGCGCGTTCGCGCGCAACTGCGTCGCGTACGACCGTCCACCGTGGGTCAGCAGCTTAACTTTGAAGACATCATTCTCGATGCAGAAAGTCATCGCGTCTTTCGGTCGGAAGAACCGCTCAAGCTGGGCCCCACCGAATTTCGCTTGTTGGCGACCTTCATGGAGAAACCGGGCCGCGTTTGGAGCCGGGAACAATTGCTCGATCGGGTATGGGGCCGTGATATCTATGTCGACACACGCACTGTCGACGTTCATATCGGCCGTCTGAGAAAAGCACTTTGCGAAAATGGCGGCAAAGATCCGGTCCGAACTGTACGTGGGGCAGGGTATTCGCTTGGGTGAAACCTGAGCGGTTTCTTTCGGTCGAGATATTAGCCGAACATCTTTTCCAGATCGACACTGCTGCGCTTACCAATATCGCTTTCATGCACGTCAAGAAACGCTTCCGCAGCCGCATGTCCCGCCTGTTTGAGCTGTGCCAGAACACTTGCGTTCGGAATAAGTTTCGTCGCAACCGACAACTGGGTCATCAAGTCATCGTCTGAAATCATGTGCACAAACACGTCTTTCTTAGACCGCGGCGCAATAGACCCGTCAGCCAGCAGCTCTTTTACATAGTGAATGGCACGCAATTCGCGCAGGAGTGACGAATTGAAACTGATCTCGTTGATCCGGTTCTGAATATCACGTGCTGTCACCGGCAGCTCTTCCCGGTGCAGCGGATTGATATTCACAATCACCACATCTTGCGGCAGATGACTGCGAAACATTGGGAAAAGCGCTGGGTTGCCGGTAAAGCCGCCGTCCCAATAGGCTTCCATGCGACCAGATTTCGGATCATAGATTTCAACGGCACGAAACAAGGTCGGCAAACAGGCAGATGCCATGATCGGATCAGGTCCGATCTCGCCTCCGGTAAAGACGCGAATTTTCCCTGATCGCACGTTGGTCGCACAGATATGCAGCTCGGGGCCCAGTGACGCGCATACCGCATCATAGTGAAACCGCGACACGATGTTTTCGAGCGCATTTTTGTAGAAGGGCCCGCTATCATACGGGCTAATCATACGGGATACGCTGTCGGAAATTGCAAAGGGCAGTGATAATTCGATGCTTTTGGACACAAGGGCAGGGGAGTATGCTGTCAGCCACGGCAAAAGCGTCGGATCATTCACCGCGCCAACCTGTTCCCACAGCCAATCCAGATTATCACGCGCAGCTTGAATGCCACCACCGCGCTTAGCAAAACCGGCCTTTAGGGCGGCACCGTTCAATGCCCCTGCTGAGGTGCCTGAAATGGCTGCAATCTCGAAGACATCAGCTTCCAGAAGCTTATCAAGCACACCCCAGGTGAAAGCCCCATGCGCCCCTCCACCCTGAAGAGCCAGATTGATCCGCGGTTTCGTCATCCTGCTAGGGCGTACTAAAGCGCGGTCCAGCCGCCGTCGACACTGATGGTGGTGCCTGTGATTTGGGCCGCAGCATCGGAACACAGATACACTGTTGTGCCGCCCATTTGTTCAACCGTCGCAAATTCCTTGGAAGGTTGTCGCGTCAGCATGACGTTCTTCACCACGTCCTCTCGCGACATGTCGTATTCTTTCATCGTATCGGGGATCTGCGCTTCTACAAGTGGGGTTAGAACGTATCCCGGACAGATCGCATTCGCGGTGATAGGCTCTTGTGCGGTTTCCAAAGCTACGGTTTTCGTCATGCCCACGACACCGTGTTTAGCCGCGATATATGCGGCTTTGTACGGAGAGGCTGTCAGCCCATGCGCAGATGCGATGTTGATCACGCGCCCCCAGCCCGCGGCACGCATAAGCGGCAGCGCGACAGCCGTTGTGTGAAATGCCGAGTTCATGTTGATCGCAATAATCGCGTCCCACTTATTGACCGGAAACTGATCAATTGGGGCGACATGCTGAATACCGGCATTGTTCACCAGAATGTCGCAAACACCTGCCTTTTCGATGAGGCCGCGACACTCATCGCCCTTGGACATGTCCGCTTGAATATATCGCGCTTTTACGCCGGTCTCTTCAGAGATCTGGTCTGCCAATGCATGGTCTTCTTTTCGATCTGTGAAGCTGTTCAGGACGATATTGGCGCCAGCGCGAGCAAGTTCCCAAGCGATCCCCAGGCCAATGCCTGAATTCGAACCGGTGATAACGGCGGTTTTGCCAGTAAGTGAAACGGTGAATGCCACGGTACAACTCCTCAAACCAAGTTTTGGGAGCACAGTATATGCTGCAACTGCAACATGCACGGGGCTTCGCCGCACGAGCACAAAAAAACGCCCGCACAAGGCGGGCGTTAAGTTATTGAGGCAGGTTTCATACAGGCAAGAAACCTATCGAGCAGTGAGTCAGTTATAATCTTAATCCCCAGGCAGGTCCAACAGAAAAATTGCGCGCTGCCAGAGCGCCCGCTAGAGTTCCCTCATAAATACAGGCCCATACTGGAGTGTTGCTCAAATGAGATCAGACTTTTTCCACATGCTCGGACGTGCCGCAGGTGCGTTTGCGACCGCATGCATCCTTGGTGGGACCGCAGCCATTGCTCAGCCCTCCCATGGCATCTCTATGTATGGGGACCCCGCCCTTCCACCGGATTTTGTGTCTCTGCCCCATGTAAACCCGAACGCGCCCAAGGGCGGTACATTCGTCGACGGGCAAGTTGGAAGCTTCGACAGCCTTAACCCACACATCCGTAAAGGCCGCGTTCCGTGGCAACTTCGTTTCATCGCGCATGAGAGCCTGATGCAACGTTCTTATGACGAACCTTTCACGCTTTATGGACTTATCGCCGAATCGATTGAGGTCGATCCCGAGGCAATGTGGGTTGAATTCACCCTCAATCCGGCTGCCCGATTCTCTGACGGTACGCCGATAACGGTCGAAGACGTCATCTGGTCCTATGAGACACTCGGCACTGTTGGTCACCCTCGCTATCTCGGGTCTTGGTCCAAGGTTGCCAACATAGAACCCGTGGGCGAACGCGGTGTGCGATTGACCTTCAATGAGGCAAACCGCGAGCTGGCGCTGATCATGGGGCTGCGTCCGATCCTCAAGAAAGCGCAATGGGATGGCGTTGATTTCGCCGAAAGCGGCGTGGATATCATTCCGATCTCGTCATCCCCTTATGTGATTACCGATTTTGAACCCGGACGTTTTGTCGAACTTTCGCGGAACGAAGACTATTGGGGCGCAGACCTGCCCGTGCGGCGCGGAACCAACAACATAGATACGATCCGTATGGAATTCTTCGGCGACGGTACGGCGATGTTTGAAGCCTTCAAAGGCGGATTGCTCAGCACGATGCGTGAAACATCAGCGGCCAACTGGGAACGCAACTACGATTTCGCACGAATGGACTCTGGCGAAGTTGTCAGATCGATCATTCCACACCAGCGCCCTTCTGGCATCACCGGATTGGTCATGAACACGCGCCGTCCAATATTCCAGGACTGGCGCGTCCGTGAGGCCATGATCCAAGCCTTCAACTTCGAGTTCATCAATGAGACCCTAAATGGCAGCGTTGATCCAAGGATCACGTCGTATTTTTCAAACTCTGTCCTTTCGATGAACGAAGGCGCGGCAGAGGGCAGGGTGGCCGAGTTGCTGGCGCCTTTCGCGTCAGACTTGCTTCCGGGTACTATCGAAGGGTACGCGCTTCCTGTCTCCGATGGCTCCGAGGCCAACCGCGCTGGCATCCGGCGCGCGCTGGCTCTCTTTGAAGAGGCAGGATATTCCGTGATCGATGGTGTTATGACGGATCCCGATGGCAATCCTTTTGCATTCGAGATCGTGAACAAGATCGGTTCAGCCGAGGTGGATTCGATCGTCGCAATCTATGCCGAAGCCTTGTCGCGTCTGGGGATCACGCCTGTGATCACCAGTATCGACTCCGCGCAATACAAAGAACGCACAGATGCCTATGACTTTGATATGACATGGTATCGCCGGGGGCTAAGCCTCTCACCCGGCAACGAACAAATGCTGTATTGGGGTGCAGATGGGATCGAAGCACCGGGCACACGCAACTGGATGGGCATGAACAGTCCCGCCGCGGAAGCGATGATTTCAGAAATGTTGAATGCTAGCAGTCAGGACAACTACCGCGCAGCCGTAAGGGCGCTTGATCGCATCCTGACAGCCGGACGTTATGTGATCCCGGTCAATCACAACCCTGTCGCGCGCTTGGCCCATAATGCCAATCTCCGCTTCCGCGCCGACCGGTTGCCGATGTATGGCGATTGGATCGGCTTCCAGCCGGATGTCTGGTGGATTGAAGAGTAAACTTAAGCTTTGATGCTCGCCATCTATCCGATGGCGGGCGGATCTGCGGGTTGGGTTGGATCGTTTCCGTTGGGGTAGACAAGCCCCGCAGAAATCACCAGCTTCGCTGCGTCTTCCACCGACATATCCAGCATGATCACGTCTTTTAGCGGTACAAACAGCAAGAAACCCGAGGTTGGATTGGGCGTGGTCGGGAGAAAGATCGAAATCATCTGAGATTCAGCGCGGTCTGCGATTTCACCTTTTGCATTCGTTGACACAAAAGCGATCGCCCAGATCCCCTTCCGGGGATATTCTACCAGACACGCCTGTTCAAAATTTGCGTTGCCTTGAGCCAGAACTGTCTCAGTTATCTGCTTAAGGCCAGAATAAACGGAGCGCACAAGCGGGATCGAGAATACAAGCCGCTCCGCAACTCCGAGAAGCCAACGCCCAATCAGCCCCTTTGCAATCCAGCCCACCAGAAAGGTGAAAACCAGAAAAACGATGACCCCGACACCCCGAACGTCGATGCCAATATCGAGATACCGGTTAATAAAGAGCGCTGGATTGTAAGCGTCAGGCAGAAACGGAAGAACAAATCCGTCGACCCAACCGATCAAGCTCCAGACCAACCAGACCGTCAGCCCAATAGGCGCAATCACAATCAATCCTGTCAGGAAATTGCTGCGCAAAGAGGCAAACATTCCCGGTTTTCTAGGTTGGTTCTGTTCCGGTTCTAATTTCACAACACACGCTCTTTATCCCTGCAGGCTTAATAGGCACGGGGCGGGGCGTTCACAAGATGCGAAGCGACCTGCACGGATGGGTCACGTAATTTTGCTTAGCTTTGCGGCATTGCGGACGCGATCTGGCTCGCCAAGCGGGCATTGTTAAGAACCAAGGCGATATTGGCCTGTAACGCCGCGCCTTGCGTCGCAGTTCCAATTTTATCCAGCAAAAATGGCGTTACTTCTTTGGCTGCTATCCCGGAGCGTTCTGCCTCCGCCAAAGCGTCTTCGATCACCGGAAGAATATCAGCTCCATTCAAAGCATCTGCTTCGGGAATAGGGTTTGCCACAAGCTGCCCACCGGGCAGGCCCAAATCACTTCGCATTAGATGTGCGCTGGCGATTTCTTCCGGGGTTTCCACGCGGACCGGTGCGGGAAGACCGCTGTCACGCATCCAGAACGCCGGAAATGCATCACTTTGATAGCAAAGAACCGGAACGCCAAGCGTTTCCAGCACTTCTAGAGTTTTGGGCAGGTCCAATATGGCCTTAGCGCCAGCAGCCACCACGGTTACTGGGGTTTGAGAAAGCTCCTGAAGGTCGGCTGAAATATCAAAGCTGCGTTCTGCGCCGCGATGAACACCGCCGATCCCACCCGTTGCAAAGACGCGTATACCCGCGTGATGCGCAGCGATCATTGTAGCAGCAACTGTGGTTGCGCCAATCCCGCCGCGCGCCAGACATACAGCGAAATCAGCGCGGCTGAGTTTTGCGACATCGCGACGCCGCGCAAGATCATCCAGCTCAGGGGGTTCGAGACCAACTTTAACCACACCATCAATCACGGCAATCGTTGCTGGGACGGCACCGCAAGAGCGCACTTCGGCTTCAACGCGCCGCGCAGTTTCTACATTTGTCGGAAAGGGCATGCCGTGCGTTATGATGGTAGATTCGAGCGCTACGATTGGGACACCCGTTTCACGAGCGACGCGAACTTCGTCTGAGAAGGCAATGTTTATCATAATATTTCTTCAGTTGAGATATACTTAGCGGCAGCTTCTAGCGCGAAGTCCAAGGCGTCTGCTCCAAAAAGCCCGCGATGTTCGGCGCTAATATGCGCTGCCATGACAGTGTCACCAGCGCCTGTAACCCGAACGACACTTACGGCAGGCGGCGCCCGGGTGATGATCTGATCACGATCGGCCAGCGACGTGGGGTTGGCCCCATCCGTGACCAAAACGCGGTGCGCCCCTTGTCTCAGAAGCGCTTCTGCCGCAATTTCAGTGGCCAAATATGATGTACCGAGGATCAGGTTCGCTTCAATCAGGTTCACATAAAATGTTGGCTTTGGATGCGCGAAAAGTGGGATCAGGCGTCTTGCTTTTCCGGGTGAAGCTGGCGCAACTCTCAAATCAGCATTTGCAAACAATGCACTATGTGCAATCTGTGAGAGCAATTCTTCTGTCAGGTTTCCATCGAGTGCAATCAATCCAGACCAGGGATTATCGACAGTGCCCAAACGTCCATCAGACATCGGGGTCAGTATCTGGTCACCAGCTTCTTCCAGACCATGCGCGTCGGCGATCGCAGCAATCAGCCCATTGGCGCCTTCGATGGCCATGTAAACGTCTGTGGGATGTGCAGATCGGTAAACATGATCGGTGATCAGGCCGCGTTGCGCAGACTCGATCATAAGCTGATCACCTTCCGGATCGGTTCCAACCGATGTCAGCAGTGCTGGTATCAAATCAAAACGACGCATTGTCATGGCAATATTCATGACAACGCCACCTGGGATGCGACGAATTCTCCCACCTACGTCATGTCCCGCTTTCATCTGCACGTCTGCTCGTCCTACAATGTCCCATAGGACTGACCCGACACACAAAATATCGGGGCTTGCAGTAGGGACTGGATGAGGGATATCGGCGGACATGCGCTTGGTCTGACATGCACGTCACATATCGTCCAGACCCTACCCTTGGCGAAGACCCTCGAATCGGGCTATCTAGACTCGCTGTCATATTTAGGTTGCCAAGAATGAATACCGAACAAAGCCGTAAAGCGGCGCACAATAAACGTGTGCGCGCTTCGCTGCTGTCAAAAGCTGCGCCGCTTTTCCGCGAAAAAGGCCCAGATGGGGTGGGCATTGATGAGGTCATGGGACGTGCGGGTCTGACGCGCGGCGCATTTTACGCGCATTTCCCGTCTAAAGAAGCGGTTTTCCTTGAATCGCTGCGCCAGGACACACCACTTCTTCAAAACCTTGAACGCCGTGTTTCACAGGATCAGAAGGGGTTGCTCGCAGAAATGCGCGGCGTGTTCGACAACTATTTATCATCTGGCAATCCAAAACCCCAGGCGTTGCGCTGTACTCTGGCGGGACTTGCAATGGACGTGGCACGTGGCAGCCAAGAAGCGCGCGCGACACATGAAGCGATGCAATTGGCTATTCGCGTGGAAATGGCACGCGGCCAGGATGTTCATCATGATGATGTGATCGTGCAGGCGGCCCTGAACCTCGCGGTTGGAACAGCTGTTCTGGCGGCGGCACAAAACACCGAAACCGGACGGGCATCGGCGCTCAAGGCCGGGCAGGCGGGTGTCCAAGATCTTCTAGACGGGTTTGCAGCCCAGTCGGGCGTTGTGCCTGCATCCGTTGCGGTGCCAGAAGTTGTTGTTCGCGCACAAGAATTTGTTCCTACGATTGTGAGCACATCTCCGCCTCCGCGGCCTGCCATGTTGCCGCCAATCACAGGTCAAGCCGGCGCAACCGTTCCTGGCTTGCCCGAAGCCAAACAAGACCAAATGCAGTCTGTTGAACCTGCGAAACGCGGGTTTTGGGCCTGGATCAAACGCAAGTTCTTCTAAAGGCTCTAACACCACTTGCGCGTCCCGGCCCAATGGCGTAGAGCGCGCACACTTCACAGGCAGGGCTTGGGCCGTTCGGAGAGACATCCCGTTCGTGTCCGCCGGTTGAGGGTTTCCCTCTGACGTTCTGCCGAGGCGCAAACCGGAAAGGAAACTTGGACATGGCGCTCCCTGATTTTACATTGCGTCAGCTTTTGGAAGCTGGCGTTCACTTCGGTCACCAGACACAGCGCTGGAACCCCCGAATGGCTCCGTTCATTTATGGTGATAAGAACGGCATCCACATTTTTGACCTGACGCAAACCCTGCCGATGCTCGACGCAGCACTCAACGCAGTGCGCGAAACCGTTGCAAAAGGCGGTCGCGTGCTCTTTGTTGGCACCAAACGCCAAGCCGCTGGTCCAGTTGCCGAAGCTGCAGAGCGCTGCGCACAATACTACATGAACCACCGTTGGCTCGGCGGCACGCTGACCAACTGGAAAACCGTTTCCAATTCCATCAAGCGTCTGAAAGAAATCGACGAAGTGATGGCAGCTGGCGCTGACGGGATGACCAAGAAAGAACGTCTCGGCATGGAACGGGACCAGGGCAAGCTTCAGGCATCGCTCGGCGGCATCCGTGAAATGGGCGGTGTTCCAGATCTGCTGTTCGTCATTGATGTGAACAAGGAAGATTTGGCCATCGCAGAAGCCAAGAAGCTTGGCATTCCGGTGGTTGCGGTTGTCGACTCAAACTGCTCGCCTGATGGCATCGACTACATCATCCCAGGCAACGACGACGCGTCGCGTGCGATTTCGCTTTACTGTGATCTGGTCAGCCGGGCAGCGCTTGACGGCATGTCCGCACAACTGGGCGCCGCAGGTGTTGATCTGGGCGAGATGGAAGCGGGCCTTGAAGAAGAAGTGGTCGCCGAAGCCCCAGCAGAAGAAGCCGCCGCAGAAAGCTAAACCTTCGCAATCGCGAATTGAATTGAGACAACGCCCGGGGATCAGTTCCCGGGCCTCTGACCAATTAAGGAGAAACCAGGATGGCGATTACCGCTGCAATGGTGAAAGAGCTGCGCGACACCACGGGTGCCGGCATGATGGACGCGAAAAAAGCACTGACCGAATCTGATGGCGACATGGAAGCCGCTGTCGATTGGCTGCGCACCAAAGGTCTTGCCAAGGCCGCAAAGAAATCCGGTCGAACCGCGGCAGAAGGCCTTGTGGCCGTTGCTGTTGAAGGTGGTACCGCTGTTGCGATCGAAGTGAACTCAGAAACCGACTTCGTCGGCAAGAACGCCGACTTCCAGGCCATGGTTTCTGATTTCGCGAAAACTGCACTGGGTGTTGACGACGTTGACGCACTGAAGACCGCAGATGTCGGCGGCAAAACCGTTGAAGACGTCCTGACGTCCAAGATCGCTACCATCGGCGAAAACATGTCACTGCGTCGTATGGCAAAAGTCAGCGGTGAATCCGTTGTGTCCTACGTCCACAACGCTGCTGCGGACAGCATGGGCAAAATTGGCGTTCTTGTCGCTTTGAACGGTGCTGACAACGGAATTGGTAAGCAAATCGCCATGCACGTTGCTGCAGCCAACCCGGCATCTTTGTCTGAAGCCGATCTCGATCCGGCTGTTGTCGAGAAAGAAAAAGCCGTTCAGATGGACATCGCACGCGAATCTGGCAAGCCAGAAGCTGTTATCGAAAAGATGATCGTTGGCCGTATGAAGAAGTTCCTTGCCGAAATCACGCTTGTGAACCAGCAGTTTGTGGTCAACCCAGACCTGACCGTTGGCGCTGCGGCAAAAGAAGCTGATGTGGAAATCACTGGCTTTGTGCGTATGGAAGTCGGCGAAGGCATCGAAAAAGAAGCCGAGGATTTTGCAGCCGAAGTTGCAAAAACAATGCAAGGCTGAGACGCCAAAAGATCGAATAGGTAAGGGGCCTTAGGGCCCCTTTTTCATGTTAGCTGCCTTTGATGTGCCGGATCAAAGCCTCAACAGCCAATCGGTAACTGTCTGCACCAAACCCAGAGATTTGTCCAAGACAGACCGGTGCCATATAGCTGTGATGCCGGAAATCTTCGCGTGCATGAACATTCGACATGTGGATTTCAACAACAGGCAGTTCAATCGCAGAAATTGCATCACGCAACGCAACCGATGTGTGCGTGTACGCGCCCGCATTGAATGCTACGCCAACCTGAGTTCCGCGTGCAGCATGCAGTGCATCCACCAAGCCGCCTTCAGAATTTGACTGTTTGCACACGACTGAAAACCCATGCGCCTTAGCCGTTTGTGCGCACAGACTTTCGACATCTGCCAGCGTCTGATGACCGTAAACTTCAGGCTGCCGTGTCCCAAGCAAGTTCAAGTTGGGTCCATTCAGGATCAGTAGTTCGGGCATATCAATCTCCTCGGCGCTCTCATGCGTGAGTCGGGTCTATTTGTCGAGAACAATCAGAGGCCGGGCGCGTGTCACTCCATGCAGAAATTATCACTAATCACCGCGTCCAGCTTATTAAAACATGAGGAAATACACGTTAGCCTCTGCAATTACTCGGTTTTCCGGAAAACTACACATATCTGTAATTTAACATAATCATGATTATACGACTTAAACGTGATATCATTCTGGTGGCAAAGACGTGACCCACAAGATCGTCGCATCATCATCACTGACAGTAATTACGTTATGCCCCATTGTGGCATCATAGTATGCGCTGTCGCCACGCCGCATTTCGATTGGCTCATAGAACTCGGTGTACAAACAGATCGCTCCGGTAAGTACGTAAAGAAACTCTTCGCCATCATGGCGCACCCAACCCTCGAACTCTTTAAAGCTGCGCGCGCGTATCCGCGTTTGGTACGGAAGCATCGCCTTCTTGGTCAGCGCGTTAGCCAACATCTCATGTTCGTATGTCGATGTAGGATGAGAAGCCCCGTCCCCACCTTTCGTCACCGACAGACGTCCTGTGATCTGCCCATCTCTGGGTGGTGTGAAAAGTTGAGGAATTGAGATCTGCAAACCGCTGGCAAGTTTCTTAAGCGCATCAAATGTCGGCGACATTTGCGCGTTCTCAATCTTTGACAAGGTAGACCGCGCCATACCGGCTTGCTGTGCGGCTTGCTCCAAGGTCAACCCACGCGCCTTGCGCAGGTCCCTAACCCGTTCTCCAAGATCCAAGGGTTCCACATGTGAATCTTGCCCGTTTTCACGGGCCAACTTGATCAGACTTGGCTCATTTGCATCCGTCATAATGCGTGTGCTTAGACCGAAAGATCAGCGTGAATGCAACGCTCACCCGACCTGTGCGCGAACACACGTTCCGGCGCACTACGTACGCACGGCGCGCATTGACAGTTGGAGGCTCCAGCCTCATTCAACGAAGATACCCAAGAAGAAACAGGTTCCGATGATTAAGCTCGACATCATTTCAGATCCCGTCTGCCCCTGGTGCTACATCGGGAAAGCCGAGCTCGACCACGCCCTTGCAGAACGGCCTGATCATCCGTTTACGATCGAATGGCATCCCTTCCAGCTTAATCCGGACATGCCCGCGGAAGGCATGGACCGAAAGGACTACATGGAAATGAAATTTGGAGGCCAATCCGGCGCCGCCAGCGCTTATGCAACCGTCATAGAACGTACGGAAGCGCTTGATTTAAGTATTGATTTCTCTGCCATCGACCGACAGCCCAATACCCTGAACGCGCATCGTTTGATACACTGGGCCGGCCTTGAGGGACGTCAGACTCCTGCTGTCTCCGCCCTGTTCAAAGCATTTTTCAATGAGTACCGCGATATTGGAGATACCGAGATTTTGATAGAGATCGGCAGTTCGATTGGGATGAACCCAGAGATCTTGAAACGGTTGTTTTCAGGCGACGCTGACGTGCAGTCGATTAAGGATCGCGACGTTCATGCGCGCCAGCGCGGGGTCAGCGGAGTGCCATGCTTCATTGTTGCCAACACCCACGCACTAAGGGGGGCGCAGCCAAAATCTCTTTGGTTGCAAGTGCTTGATGAACTCTCTGAAAACATGAAAGAAAGCACAGATTGACCCGCCCTACAAAACTGGGTGACCAGACAGCGCGAGAAAGGTTAGGTCAGTTCGAATTTATCGCGCTTATGGGAATACTTTTTGCATCAGTCGCGTTCTCGATCGATGCCATGTTGCCCGCCCTGCCCGATATCGCATCAGAACTCGCCTCCTCCAATCCAAATTCTGCACAGCTCATCATAACTTCATTTGTACTGGGGATGGGGTTTGGGACCTTACTTGCAGGTCCGCTGAGCGATAGGTTTGGCCGACGACCGGTCATTTTTTTCGGCGCAATATTATATATTTCTGGCGCATTCCTCGCGTGGATAAGTTCGTCCTTTGAATTGATGCTCTTGGGACGTGTGCTGCAGGGCCTGGGCGCTGCAGGACCACGCGTCGTAGCTCTTGCTATCGTTCGCGACATCTATGAAGGGCGCCAGATGGCACGCATCGTTTCCTTTGCGATGCTGATTTTCACGCTTTTTCCCGCTGTGGCGCCTCTTATCGGATCATGGATCATGGCGGGCTTCGGATGGCGCGCAATATTCTTGGGATTCGTAGTTTTCTCATTGGTTTCAGTAGGTTGGCTTCTTATCCGTCAGCCCGAGACCCTGCCCGTCAGCGAAAGGCGCGATCTTGCGATCCGGCCGCTAGCAACTTCGATACGAGAGGTTCTTGCACACCCCGTTGTAAGACTGAGCATCGCTGTACAAGCTACTATTTTTGCTATGCTTTTTGGCGCAATCGCTTCAGTCCAGCCCGTATTCGACATAACATTCGGAATGGCGGAAAGTTTTCCGCTCTGGTTTGGCGCGCTGGCCTTGATCTCAGCGATTCCTAGCTTGGTTAACGCAGCAATCGTGGTGCGCCTTGGGATGCGCAGACTGATTTACCTCGCCTTGATTTCCCAATGTGTATTTTCCACCTTGGCTCTTGGGTCTATGGCAGTTCTGCCTGATGGGGCTGATGCGCAATTTTTGACTTATTTTTTGTGGCTTATCACGCTCTTTGGAATGCTAGGGTTCACTTTGGGGAACTTGAATGCGCTCGCACTTCAACCGATGGGTCATATCGCAGGAACGGCCGCGTCGACGATGAGTGCTGTTTCTACATTGCTCGGCGGTGCCATAGGCGCTCCGCTTGGCATCGCTTTTGATGGCACCCCAATTCCACTTGCGGCAGGTACGCTTGCGCTCTGTGTCCTGTCGGTTTTCTTTATGACACGCATGCCAAAAGGTGATGTCTAGGTTTTCGTTGATTTTGGTTTTGCTTCCACCGCGAGATCACGTGCGATGGCAAATGCACCTTTGATCTTATCGCTGTCGCGTGCCCAATCTCGCCGTACGATAATCTTGTTGTCTTTAACTTTCGCCAAGCCATTCTGCCCTTGGATGAAGGACACAAGTCCTGCGGGATTGGCAAACTTATCGTTGTGAAACTGAATGACGGCCCCCTTAGGGCCACCATCCAATCGCGCGATACCTGCCCTTTTGCACATGGATTTTATGCGAACAACCAGAAGCAAAGTATTCACTTCCTTAGGTAATTTACCAAAACGGTCAATCAGCTCTGCAGCAAACCCTTCCAGTTCAACCTTTGTTGTCAGATGTGACAGGCGCCGATAAAGACCCAAGCGCACATCCAGATCGGCCACGTAATCTGCGGGGATAAGAACCGGGACACCAAGGTTAATGCTTGGCGCCCATTGCTCATCGGTCTCTGCGATACCATCCATCGCGCCAGATCGTATCTGTGCAATCGCGTCTTCCAGCATCGATTGGTAAAGCTCATACCCAACCTCTCGAAACTGACCTGATTGTTCTTCTCCCAGAAGATTGCCCGCACCACGAATGTCGAGATCCTGGCTGGCCAGAGTAAAACCCGCCCCCAATGTATCGAGACTGCCGAGAACTCTGAGACGTTTCTCTGCCGTAGCCGTCAGCTTCGCGCGCGGCTTTGTGGTAAGATAGGCGTAGGCTCTTGTTTTTGAACGGCCTACGCGTCCACGTATCTGATAGAGCTGGCTCAATCCGAACATATCTGCGCGGTGAACGACCATTGTATTGGCGGTCGGAATGTCCAGACCACTTTCAACGATCGTCGTTGCAAGCAATACATCGTATTTCCCGTCATAGAACGCATTCATGCGCTCATCCAACTCCCCAGCGGGCATCTGACCATGCGCTGTGATCACAGAAATTTCAGGTACCTGATCGCGCAAAAACTCCTCTATTTCAGGGAGATCACTAATCCGAGGCACAACATAAAAGCTTTGCCCTCCGCGATAATACTCGCGCAACAACGCTTCCCTGATCGTCACCGCATCAAATTCGCTGACATATGTTCTGATGGCCAGACGGTCTACCGGGGGCGTGCCGATAATAGACAGATCGCGAACACCAGACAGCGAAAGTTGTAGCGTCCGCGGGATGGGCGTTGCGGTTAGCGTCAACACGTGAATGTCGCTGCGAAGCTCCTTCAGCCTTTCCTTATGTGTCACACCAAAATGCTGTTCTTCATCAATAATCAGAAGCCCGAGGTTAGAAAACTTTACCTGTTTGGCCAGCAAAGCATGCGTGCCGATCGCGATATCAACCGACCCCGCCGCAAGGCGCGCACGTGTGTCAGCTGCGGACTTTGCACTCACAAATCGAGACAAGGGGCGAACCTCTAGTGGAAAGCCTCTGAAACGCTCAGCAAAGCTTTGGTAATGCTGACGCGCAAGCAAGGTTGTTGGCGCGATTACAGCAACTTGCACGCCTGACATGGCCGCGATAAATGCAGCGCGCATCGCGACTTCGGTTTTGCCGAAACCAACATCCCCACAAATTAGGCGATCCATCGGCTGACCAGATCCCATGTCTGTGATCACATCGTGGATGGCAGACAGCTGATCATCTGTTTCCTGATACGGGAAACGTGCTGCGAAATCATCCCACATCTCAGGTGGCGGATCTAGAACGGGCGCCCTACGCAGGGCACGCTCCGCAGCGATCCGGATCAGACGATCCGCCATCATGCGAATGCGCTCTTTTAAGCGTGCCTTCTTTGCCTGCCAGGCGCCGCCACCAAGCTTGTCCAGAAGCCCCTGTTCCTGCCCAAACTTTGACAGCAGCTCTATGTTTTCAACCGGCAGATAGAGCCTGTCGCCACCGGCGTATTCCAAATGCAGGCATTCATGCGGAGCCCCTGCCGCAGTGACCGTTTCAAGCCCCTTATAAAGCCCTACACCGTGGTCCACGTGCACAACAAGATCGCCCAGGCTCAAGCTGTTGGCCTCTTGCAGGAAGTTTTCTGCACGGCGCGCCCGTTTGGGCTTTCGGATCAATCGATCCCCCAGAACGTCCTGCTCTGAGATAACGCAAAGCACACGCTCGTTTGGAAGCGGCAGAACGAAGCCCTGCTCAAGCGTCCAGACGAGCGCATAGACACCGTGTTTTGGTAAATCACGCAGATCGTCGATCTCGACGACTTCTGGCAGACCATAATCTTCCAGAAGTCCCATCAACCGCTCTCTGGCGCCTGTTGACCAAGACGCAAGCACCACTGGACCTTCTTCAGATTTGGCGCGAATATGGGAAACTAACACATCGAAAAGATTTGTATTTTCAAGCTTACGCTCAGGCGCAAAACTCCGCCCGATCCGGCCGCCGGCATCCACCAGTCCCGGCCCGGGAGGAACCGGTGAAGGTGTCAGTTGCAGGACCCTGTGGGGCTTTAGCAAAGCCGCAAGTCCTGCCTCATCAATATAAAGACGGCTTGGTGGGCACGGTTTGTAGACCGTATCGATTCGGCCCTTTTGTTGCATGGCAAGACGGCGCGTTTCGCACTGATCCGCGATACCCTCCCAGCGGGCAAGATGTGCCGCCACAAACTGATCGTCCAAAATGACGCTTGCGCCGGGTAGATACGCGGTCAGCGGCTCAAGTTCATCATGGAAAAAGGGCAGCCAGTGCTCCATTCCGGCCTGTTTGCGTCCCGCGCTGATCGCCTCATACAAGGGGTCATCACTGCCCGCGGCCCCAAATTCGATCCGATAATTCTGCCGAAAGCGTGTGATAGATTGCTCATCCAAAACGACCTCGGAAACCGGCGACAGCTCGATCTGGTCAACCATTCCGGCGCTGCGCTGCGTTTCAACGTCAAAGCGTCTGATCCCATCAAGAATATCGCCAAAAAAATCGAGCCTGACCGGATGTTCCTGTCCTGGCGGGAAGATATCGATCAGTCCGCCGCGCAGCGCAAAGTCGCCAGGTTCAAAAACGTTCGGAGACTGCGCGAAGCCCATACGCGCCAAATATCCCCGCAGCGCCTCGACATCGACCTGTTCCCCTTTCCGCAAAATGAAACTGGACCGCTTCAGGACGGATCGCGCGGGCACTTTCTGCGACACTGCGTTCAAAGTTGTCAGGACGACAAGATCACCTGCGTCACTGTTCGCCAGATGCGCTAACACGGCCATGCGTGTCGACGCGATTTCTGCATTCGGTGATACGCGGTCATACGGAAGACAGTCCCATGCCGGAAACGACATTACGGATTGTGCGGGGTCCCAGATCGCCAAAGCTGTACGCATTGCCTCCAGGCGCTTGTCATCGCGCAGGACCACCAAAACCGGACCGGTAGATTTGGAAACCTCTCGCAAGACCAGCTGTGCATCGACACCATCTGGTGCACCCGACAAAGTCACAGTCGGGCGAAAGATCGTACCGTTGTTTGGGGATGGATTAGACATGCAGTCGCAACTACCTTGCGAGGCCTTGGTGTCAAGCTTGCGCGATCAGCCGTTCAGAACAGACATGCTCATAGTCTGGAAAATACCCCAGAACGCTGTCACGAAAATAGACACAACACCGATTGCCTGCGTCACGATCCTATGACGGCGCAAGCGACGCACAAGCGCCTGATCGTATTGGTCACGCTCTTTCACCAGTCGCGCGGTGCGCTGCGCGAAAAAATTGATGATTGTGAATGGTAAAGCCAGCAAAAACAGCGCCTGGCAAAGCTCGACGCCATAAATAAAACCAAGCAAGCCAAGAACACTCAACAGCGTCGCCGCCACAGCTGTCAGGATCTCACCTGCCGCCCCCCCAAACTGCAACAGTCGATTTGCGTTGATCCGTGCCAGATCTTCAAGATCTGTCATGGCTTGCCCGCCCTGCCGCGCAGCGCGTTGCACCAGATCGAAAGGAACGCCCATAACGTAATGGCTCATCACAGACCAGAAAACGGCCAAGACAATCCAGAACCACATAGAACTGAACGAATGCGTATCGATCACGAGATAGATCGTTTCTAGAAGGTCCACCGAGTCTGCCTTTTATTCCTGCTCGGCACACCTTCTGACACACCTTTGAGCAGAGATTAAGTCGGTTGTTTGGCACATTCGCGCTTTGCGCATCTGACTTGAGGGTTTCTGGCTTTCGTGTCAGCCATAGGGAACTGCACAGGAGAGACGCGGCATGATCCCGACCCAAGCCCCCTTCCCGACCACTCGCTTTCGCAGATTGCGATCTTCCGCGGCGCTGCGCGCTCTATCGCGTCAAAACACATTGCTGGTTGATGACCTGATCTGGCCTGTATTTGTACGCGATGGTGAAGGCGTACGTGAACCCGTGGCATCAATGCCCGGAGTGGACCGTTTGTCGATCGATGTGCTGGTTGATGAAGCAGCGAAAGCGCATGCGCTTGGAATTCCTGCAATCTGCATTTTTCCCTACACCGATCCTTCACTGAAAACAGAACTTTGCGAAGAGGCCTGGAATCCAGAGAACCTGTCGAACCGTGCCATTCGCGCCATAAAGGCAGCGGTGCCAGAAATCGCCGTGATGACGGATATCGCGCTCGATCCTTATAATGCCTACGGGCATGACGGGATTGTAAGGGACGGCATTATCGTTAACGACGAAACCGTCGAAGCGCTTGTTAAAATGGCCATAGCTCAGGCCGAAGCAGGTGCCGATATTTTAGGCCCATCTGATATGATGGATGGACGTATTGGAGCTATGCGTGGCGCTTTGGAGGCTGGCGGACATACCAATATCGCTATCCTGTCTTACGCTGCCAAATATGCGAGTGCCTATTACGGACCGTTTCGAGACGCCGTTGGCGCATCTGGCGCCCTGAAAGGCGACAAGAAAACATATCAAATGGACCCCGGAAACTCTGACGAGGCCCTGCGTCTAATTCAGCGCGATCTAAATGAGGGCGCGGATATGGTCATGGTCAAACCGGGTCTCGCCTATCTGGATATTTGCCATCGGGTCAAAGATACCTTTGGCGTTCCCACATATGCCTATCAGGTGTCAGGCGAATACGCGATGATCGAGGCGGCGGCGGCCAATGGCTGGATTGACGGTGAAAAAGTTATGATGGAAAGCTTGTTGGCGTTCAAACGTGCAGGTTGCGACGGTATTCTCACCTATTTTGCGCCGCGTGTCGCAGAGACGCTGCAGAACCAGTAGATTTTTGCCGAACATCCCCCCAAAAAGCGATTTCGTTGTGACATACCGCAACGGATACCCTATCTTGTGGATAACTGCCCGTTAGAGGCGGTAGGAAGCAGTTACAAAAGGTACGGGCAAATGCAACATAACCTGACACGACGGGCCGTCTTGGCTGGTGCTGGCGTGGGCCTGCTAGGAGCAGCCGGATGCACATCGGTCAACGGAAGCTCAGATCGAGCGGCACGGATCGACCAGCGCGTCGATGCGGCATTGGATTATCTTTACACAAACATTGAAGGAACTCGCGAGCTTCCGACGCGCGCATCAGGAATTCTCGTGATGCCACTTGTCACAGAAGCTGGATTTGGGTTCGGTGGGTCATATGGGCGGGGTGCGCTGCGTGTTGGCGGAACCACAACCGATTATTATTCGGCCGCCTCAGGCAGTTTCGGCTTCCAGATCGGCGCACAGCAATACGCACATGCCTTGTTCTTCATGACAGAAGCGGCACTGGCGGATTTCCGGGCTTCGTCCGGGTTTTCTGTAGGCGGTGAATTGGAATATGCGCTCACGAGCAGGGGCTCTGCTCTGGCGGCAGACACCACAACCGTTACGGCCCCCGTCATTGGCATCATCTTCGGTCAGGCTGGCCTGATTGCAGGCGCAACCCTTGAAGGTACGAAATACACGCGTATTTTCCCTTAACCTTTTTCGCCAAGGCCTTTGACAGGACCTGAAGGACCGCATAGCACCGCATAAAACCGTCTCTCTGGCTGACTACGAGGTTTCATGCCGACCCTATTTCGTTGGCTCGTGCGTCTGTTTTTGATCAGCGCCGCTTTGTCGGTGCTGATAGTGTTTGGTATTTATTATTTCGCGAGCAGATCCCTTCCAGAATACAACAAAAAGCTGCAACTTGCTGGTATCTCGGCGCCGCTCGAGATTGTCCGCGATACTGCGAATGTGCCTCATATCCTCGGTCAAACCGATACGGACAGTTTTTTTGGGCTGGGCTATGTGCATGCACAGGACCGCCTCTGGCAGATGACCGTTCTGCGCAGAACAGCGCAAGGCAAGCTGTCCGAGATCTTTGGCCTTCCAACCCTGCGCGTCGATGCACTTATGCGCCGCCTCGACATAGCTGGGGTCGCACGGTCTTCATTGGAAGTTCAGTCTGCAGACGCGATTTCTGCGCTTGAGGCGTATTCAGCAGGTGTTAATGCACGCATTGCAGAGGTTAACGAAGACGCGCTTGGTCGCGGTGCGCCCGAGTTCTTTCTCTTCGCACCTGAAATATCGCCATGGCAGCCGGAAGATAGCCTCGCCATACTAAAACTCATGGCGCTGCAACTCAGTGATCACATGGTCACCGATATTTTGAGGGCGCGAACAGCACTCATCCTGCCCCCCGAACGGCTGAAAGACATCCTTCCGGATGTTCCGGGCGAAGGCGTAATCGATTTGCCAGACTTTGCCAGCATTGTTCCCGGGCTTTCCCAACAACAGGCCATGCTATCGGCAAACAAGCTCCTTCAACCCGATCCGTTTCATCCGGTGCCAATTCCATTCAAAGGGGGGGCATCCAATGCCTGGGCCGCTGCCCCTGAACGTGTCGCGTCCGGGGGGACCCTTCTGGCTAGCGATCCGCATCTGGGACTAACTGCGCCGTCAATTTGGTATCTTGGCCGTATTAATCTTTCGACCGGAAACGTGATTGGCGCCTCTATCCCGGGATTGCCGCTGATCATCGCAGGTCGATCTGAACATTTGGGTTGGGGGCCAACAGCCTCCTATATCGATGACCAGGATGTAATCCTGGAAAAGATCGATCCCAACAACCCAGAGAACTATGTTAGCCCCTCAGGTAGCAAAGCGTTTCAAACGCGACGCTCTGTGATCACAGTTGCAGACGACCAGCCAGTTACACTCACGTTGCGATGGAGCGACAATGGTCCAATCCTGACAGGTGCTGATTTCGATCTCGAAGTCATTACCCCACATGGACACGTACCTGCCCTTGCATGGACAGCGCTTGATCCCGCAGACACGTCTTATTCAGCCGTCTTGCAAATGATCAAATCCACCAGTGTTCCGGAAGCCATGGCCGCTGGACGCGATCATATTGCCCCTGCCCTAAACCTTGTCTTGGCCGATGCAACACAGGTCGCGCTTCAGGTTATCGGCAAGCAACCGCGTCGCGATGCAAATCACAGATCTCAAGGACGGCTGCCTAGCCTGGGCACACAACAGGAAAATCTTTGGACCGGATACCTGCCCTACAGTGACAACCCCAGCAGCTTCAAACCCGAAACGGGGATCGTCGGAAACACCAATAATCGCACGATCCAGCGTGAATTCCCGCATCACTTGTCGTTTCACTGGGGAGATACGCAAAGGATTCAGCGTTGGACGCGTCTGATGCAGGCCAGAGAGGTACACACCCGCGATAGCTTCGTTGAAGCCCAGCTCGATATCGTAAGCCCTGCGGCGAGAACCTTGCTGCCTTTAATTGCCCGAGATCTGTGGTTCGCAGACGAGGCGGCTCCAGCTGGGACAACAGCCCGCAAACGTCAGGAAGCCTTAAATCTGCTGGCCGACTGGAACGGAGCGATGAACGAGCATTTGCCAGAGCCCCTGATTTATGCGGCATGGCTTCGTCATTTGAACCAATTACTGATCAGAGACGCTTTGGGCCCACTGTCAGACGCATACGCAACTCCAGACCCTTTGTTCCTCGAACGTGTCTTCAGGAATCAGGACGGAGCCGCGATCTGGTGCGATCTTGGGCAATCAAGTCGCAATGAGACCTGTGATGAAATCGCAAGGCGTGCCCTCGACGCGGCAATTATCGAGCTGGAAGAAAAATTCGGACCTGCCATCGCGAGCTGGCGCTGGGGGGATGCTCATCAAGCCACGCATGACCATCAAGCTCTCGGTGCTCAGCGTTGGATAGGCGCGCTGGTAAATATTCGACAGTCAACAAGTGGTGGTGATCACACGTTGATGCGTGGCCAGACGGTCGGATCAGGCGAGAACCCTTACCTGAACGGTCATGCGGCAGGTTACCGAGGGGTCTATGACTTCTCAGATCCGGATAGCTCGCTCTTTATCATCTCGACGGGACAGTCCGGACACCCTTTGTCACGTTACTACGACGATCTCGCAGCGCTTTGGAGACGTGGTGAGTATGTTCGAATGTCGCTTGATACGGATCTTGCACGCGCAGCTGCAACTGGCGTCACTATAATTGAACCAATAAATGACTGACTAATCAGCGCTCTTTCCGGCGCACTTAAACCATCGTCTCAAAGGCGACTTTTTGCGCTTCGGTCCACTCGACTAGAAACTCAGCTCCGTCTTCAAGAGGCGTTTCATCCAGAACCAGTCCCTTTTCAAACAGCCATGCGCGTCGTTTGCTGTCCGCCCACCCCAGAAACACGCGTGACTGTTCAGACTGCGGTCGAATCTTAGTTGTGATAGCGTCCACCAGGTCGTCAATTCCGGCACCGCTTACAGCCGAAATCACCTGGACATCTTCGCGTCGACTGGCAATCTGATGAACGCTGTCTCGCGATCCCTCATCCAACAAATCGACTTTGTTCCAAACTTCAATAGTCGGGATGCCCTCATTCACGCCAAGTGTCTCAAGGATTTGCTTCACATCTTCGGCCTGCTCTTCAGTTTGAGGATGCGCGATATCGCGAACATGACAAATCAAGTCCGCAGCAAGCACTTCTTCCAGCGTCGCACGAAACGCCGCGACCAACTCAGTCGGCAAATCTGAGATGAAGCCAACGGTGTCCGACAAGATCACGTCGGTTCCGTTGGATAATTTTACAGAACGCATCGTGGGGTCCAATGTGGCGAACAGCATGTCTTTTGCCATGACAGTTGCGCCCGTCAACAGATTGAAAAGCGTAGATTTTCCCGCATTGGTGTAGCCGACCAGCGCTACGATCGGATACGGCACTTTCGCGCGCGCTGCACGGTGCAGTTCCCGCGTTTTGACCACTTTCGCCAATTGACGCCGAATGCGTGTTGCCGCGTCATCAATTGCGCGACGGTCGGCTTCAATCTGTGTTTCCCCAGGACCACCAACAAAACCAAGACCACCACGCTGGCGTTCAAGGTGGGTCCAGGACCGCACGAGGCGCGTCCGCTGATAGCTTAGTGCAGCAAGCTCTACCTGAAGCACACCTTCCCGTGTCGCCGCACGATCCGCGAAAATTTCAAGGATCAAGCCAGTCCGATCGAGTATCTTGACCTTCCATGCCTTTTCCAAATTGCGCTGCTGTACAGGCGTCAGGGGGCCGTCGACCAATACCAGCTCTACTTTGTTGGCTTTTAACCGATCGGCAAGCTCCTCCATCTTGCCGCTACCAACAAGATGTCCAGGCTGAGGTTTTGAAATTCGCACAATTTCAGAGCCTTGCACCTCAAACCCAGGCAAGGCATCAGCCAACGATACGGCCTCTTGGAGCGCGAACGAAGCGTTACGACGTTGGCGATCATTCAGAAGTTCGGGATGCAGCACCCAGCCGCGGGTAACTTGCGGCCCGTGCTCGTAATAGTCAGACAGGTTAGTCCTCGCCTTCGTATAGGCTGATCGGTTGGGTCGGCATCACGGTAGAGATCGCATGCTTATACACCAACTGGCTTTGACCATCCCGACGCAGCAACACACAGAAGTTATCAAACCACGTGATCACACCCTGCAACTTCACACCATTGATCAGAAACACCGTGACCGGAACCTTTGTCTTGCGGACATGGTTCAAGAATGCGTCTTGCAGGTTTTGTCTATCGTTGGCCATCGGTCTGGTGCCTTTTCCTGTCTCTTGCGCCGCACCTCTCATTGGGTGTGCTTGGCAGGATAATATCTTTTCGCGCCGATCATTCCAGAGCCAATATCAGGCTTTTGCGGCAATAAACGCTCAACTATGCCAGAAATCGGGGTTCAGCAGAGCAATAATTGCCAATGTTTCCAATCGACCAAGGACCATTGCGGCACACACCACCAGTTTTGCAGCGTCCGTAAGTGCGGCGTAACTTATTGCCGATTCACCTGCGATATTCGCCACAGGCCCCGTCGTGGACAGCGTCGCTACAGCCAAAATGACAGCATCTTCAAAGGATGTTCCTGCCATCGCCAACCCTGCCATCACCAAGGCAATTGAGATCGCGAAGATCATGAAAAACACCCATGCGATGGATGCCCCTTCTCGTCTAATCCGGCGGGCGACCTCGCCTTTGCCACCCACTGAAGATGGATGGACCAATCTCTCCATCTCGCGAAGCCCATGCTTATAAAGGGCATAAACCCGCAACAGCTTTACTCCGCCTGCAGTGGTAGCCACCCCGCCCCCAATCACGGCCATGCCTGCAAGAAGCAACCCCGGCGTCCCAAGGCCAGACCAGGCCCGCGCCGTATTCCAATCGCCAGATTCAAACCCTGTGGTGGTCAAGAACGAAGCGACGGTGAATACCCCGCCCCAAAACGCCGGCAAAGCACGGGGATCGAGCGTTTCATCAATGTCCCAAGCGCCAAGGAAATGACGGAAAAATAGAAGGGATGGTAAGCTTATGATTAGCAATATTGCCAATCGCAATTCTCTGTCCTGCGCGAATTGCGTCCACATGGGCGCCGAAAACCCTCCAAGAAAGCTTCTACGTGTGAGTGCGAATACGAAGAAAAGCAGGATCACCACTTCGCCAACCCAGGCAGAGGGCGCATCTGAAAAAGACGGCAAGGCTGTTATTCCGCTGGTCGCAATTGTGGACATTGCATGAATTGCACCCACCGATGGAGGATCGCCCGCCAGAACAAGAAGCAACCACAATACCGTGGTGAGCCCCCCATAGATAGGCAACAAACGCGCTGTGTAGCGCAGAAGTCGTGCGCTGGGTTCCAAATCATCATTCACATCGCGCCGCATGGCACCAGTGCCGGCTTCCTGAACAGAGGTTACTTCAAATCCTCCCAGCATCATCGGCGCAAGTATTGCAAACCCTGTCACCCAGATCAGAAACCCACCCATCCAGGCCACCTGAGCGCGCCAGACGTGCACGGCATATGGCAGACGCTCTGGCTCAAAAAACGCAGCCCCAGTGGTCGTCAGAGCCGAGACCATTTCTGCATAGACATTTAGGAACCTAGCGTTTGGGACAGCCTCGGCAAAGGGAACAGCCAGCATCACAGGTAAGACGGTTAAAGCCGCAATAAGCGCGAAAAGTTGTGGTCGTGTACCGCTTTCAGGAACATACCGGGCCGTTGCCAGACCAACAATTGCGGTGATCATCAAGAAAAGGACTGCGCCATAAAAAAACGGACGCGCGGTCTCGAGATCATCGCCGGACCACGCAACAGTCGCTGGCACAAACATCGCAAGCGCACCGATCCCCGCCAACAGCACGAACAGCGGCAGTCGCGACAGCGCGTGCATCAGAAAAAGTCGATTGAAACTTGAAGCAGACGTTCAACTTCCGGAACATCGGCAGCAAGGCTGAACAAGACCAGTACATCCCCTTCCAGCACGCGCAGGCTTCCGGTGGGCTTTAGAACTTTGTCGCCCCTCGCAATTGCACCGACCAGCACACCTTCCGGGAAATCGATATCGCGCACTTCTTTGCCGGCCATGGGCATGGTCGAAAGAACCTGTGCCTCGATAACTTCGGCTTCCGCGTCTCCAAGGGAGTATACGCCCCGCACCCGTCCGTGACGAACGTGCCGAAGGATGGAGCTCACGGTTGTGGAGCGCGGGTTGATATAGGCATCAATGTTGAGCGGTCCCAGCAGTGGCACCAAACTTGGATCATTCAGAAGCGCAATCGTCATCGCTGACCCGGCTGCCTTGCCGCGCACGGCGGTGAGAAGATTGACCTTGTCATCATCAGTCACCGCAAGCACAGCATCTGCACGCTCGATGTTGGCCTCCGTAAGAAGCTCCATGTCCAAACCATCGCCGTTAAGAACAATCGTCCGCTCCAATGCATCTGCTGCAATTTCAGCCGTCGCACGGTCCCGTTCGATCATTTTGACACGTACGCGGTCCGTACGCGCTTCAAGACGTTTCGCAACAGCCAACCCAACATTACCGCCACCGACAATCACGATGCGACTTTGTTTTTTTGTTGCTTTTCCAAATATTTCAAGCGTTCTGTTTACGTCCTCGCGCGGTGTAATGACGTAAATCTGATCATCCGCATAAAGTTGGTCACCCGGCTCTGGCGCGAACAAAATACCGTCCCGGCGCACACCAACCACGATGCTACGCAAGGTGGAAAACAGATCACTCAACTGACGCAATGGCGTCATCAACACCGGACAGTCTTCTTCCAGAACCATCCCCAACAATCTGACGCGGCCTTCGAGAAAGCTCTCGGAGTCAAATGTTGACGGCGCAGACAAGCGTTGAAGTGCCGCCTCAGCAACCTCACGTTCCGGACTGATCACAACATCAATCGGCAAATGATCGCGACGGTAAAGATCGCTGTAGATCGCATTAAGGTAAGGTTGCGCGCGCAATCGGGCGATCTTGCGCGGAACCCCAAAAACAGAATGCGCAATCTGGCACACGACCATATTCACTTCATCGGAATGGGTAGCCGCGATAATCATCTCAGCATCGCGCGCGCCGGCCGCTTCCAACACATCCGGGTAAGACGCAAAACCGGTCAGACCCTGCACATCAAGCGACTCGGTGGCACGGCGCACAAGATCTGGCTTGCTGTCGACAACTGTGACGTCATTGCGTTCACCACTGAGATGACGCGCGATTTGCCAGCCGACCTGACCTGCTCCGCAGATAATGACCTTCATAATGGGCCTCCGCGCCCGTCTCGCACCCGCACTTGGTGACAGAGCCACTCATGGGCGTCAATCAGTGGCGTCATCAGCACCCACTTCATCTGCGATCTGCGCCACTCGTGCGCCTGACTTGGCGCTTGTGACCACACCAAGAGACTTTAGCTTGCGATGAAGGGCACTGCGCTCCATCCCAACGAAATTTGCCGTGCGTGAGATGTTGCCGCCAAACCGATTGATTTGTGTCATCAAATATTCACGCTCAAAAAGCTCACGCGCCTCTCGCAGCGGCAGGGCCGCTAAGGCGCCTGTCACAAGCGCCTGGCCTGTCTCTTCGCTCGCCTCAGAAGTTCCGGGAAGTTCACTTGCCGTAATCTCTTCAGCCTCCCCACCCAGAATAAGAACGCGTTCGATAACATTTTTCAGCTGTCGGACGTTTCCCGGCCACTCCATCGTTTGCAAGAGCGCCACGGCATCCTCGCTGAGACGTCGCATTGGAAGACCTTGTGACTGGTTCAACTCTTCAATGAAGTGGTCTGCAAGCAAAGGGATATCTTCTCTTCTCTCTCCCAGACTTGGCACCGGCATTGGGACCACATTCAACCTATGGAACAGCTCTTCGCGGAACCGTCCTGCGGCTATTTCCGCTTGCAAATCTCGCGTTGTGGAAGAAATCACACGTAAATCAACTTGCACCAGGGATGCGCCGCCAACGCGTTGAAATTTCTGGTCAACCAGTACACGTAAAATCTTGGCCTGCGTCCCGAGTGGCATCTCCGCCACCTCGTCAAAGTAGATCACGCCACCATTGGCTTGCTCCAAAAGGCCCGGCTCAATGCTGCGATCGCTGCGCTCGCGGCCAAAGAGCACCTCTTCCATATGCTCAGGATGAATTGCGGCAGAATTCACAGTCACAAAAGGCGCTTCAGCTCTGTCAGAATGTGCGTGTATGTACCGCGCAGCCAGCTCTTTCCCGCACCCACCATGCCCCGTTAGCATGACACGACCATTAGATCGCGTCACCTTATCAAGGTTGCTTTTCAGCGCCTTAAAGGCCGGAGCTGATCCGACCATATCATTCATACCACTGCCTTGCTGGCGCAGACTAACGTTCTCACGGCGCAGCTTAGCGGTTTCCATTGCACGACGAATAACAACAAGCAGTTGGTCAATATTGAACGGCTTGGCGATAAAGTCGTAAGCACCCTGCTTTATCGCAGCGACAGCAATCTCAATGTTGCCATGTCCAGATATAATGACGATCGGGATCTCTGGCCGATCTCGCTTGACGGTCTTGAGGATATCTATCCCATCCATCGCGCTGTCTTTAAGCCAAATATCGAGGATCATCAGACCCGGCGGATTACTTGTGACCTCCGCCATGCATTCTTGCGAGTTTGCCGCCAGTCGCGTTGCATACCCTTCATCGCGCAAAATATCCGCGATCAGAACACGAATGTCTTTTTCATCATCTACAATAAGTATGTCGCTCATCGCGTTGAATTCTCTCTACTAACGTCAGGCTGCTGCACTTTGGTCGGGGGGGAGTGGCAGCGTTATCTTTGCCATTGCCCCACGATGGGTAGCAGGCGCAAATGGCTCGGCGGCAGACAACATCAAAGTGCCGTCATGTTCTTCGATAATTTTGCGGACAATCGGCAGGCCAAGGCCGGTGCCTTTATCTCGTGTGGTTACGTATGGCTCAAAGAGCGACGCGACATCGTCAGGCAAACCAATGCCATTGTCAGAAATCGTAACAACCAACGAGTCATTAGACGCAGATACGCTCACGCGAATTTCAGGCTGAAAGTCCTCTCCACTCTTTTCCTGCCGCGTTTCAATAGCTTCTCCGGCATTCTTTATTAAGTTTGTGAGAGCCTGCCCCATAAGTGTGGAATCCAGATCGGCCATCAGGGCGTCGCTCGGGAAATCAGACAATATGTTCACGCCGACCTGGCCTGATTGTTGCAAAACGACTGCGTCCCGGACGAGTTCCACAAGATCTATATTGCGCCTCTCAGGTTCTGGCATGCGGGCAAACTTTGAGAACTCGTCAACGATGCGACGTAAATCTCCAGTCTGACGAACAATCACTCCTGTCAGTTCGGCCAGCGCTTCTGCCTGATCACCGACCACGGGCGTAAACTTACGTTTCAAGCGCTCTGCAGACAGCTGGATGGGGGTCAGCGGATTCTTGATCTCATGCGCAATACGGCGCGCCACATCCCCCCACGCGGCCATGCGCTGTGCGGATACAAGGTCAGTGACGTCATCAAAGGCGATAACCGTCCCTTCGACCGACCCATCTGTATTCAAACGTCGCGCCATGCGCACCAGAAGCGACTCCGTCTGTCCGCGCCGGGTGACACGCAATTCTTCTTGGGCCGTGTTCCGACGACCCATTTGAAGCGTTTTAAAGAGATCGGTGAATTCAGGCACGTGATCTTCCAGCGGCTTGCCATGCAGCATCTCACGACCCAGGTGAAGCAACTTGTGTGCAGATGTGTTCACGAAATCGATTTTACCTTCTGCATCAAGCCCAATGACGCCCGCCGTCACCGAACCCAGAACGCTATCGATCAGGCGCTGACGCTCTTCCAGTTCCCTTGTGTTCGACATCAACGCTTCGCGCTGTGCATTGAGCTGTGTGGTCATTTGGTTGAACGACCGGCCCAGCATCGTCACCTCGTCATCTGAGGCGCCCACAGCCACTTTCGCATTGAAATCCCCTGCCCCAACGCGTTGTGCTGCCCCCGCCAAACGACCGATTGGTCTGGCAAGACGTTCCGCAAACCACAACCCGAGCCAGATCGCTGCAAGAATAAGGATAACCGCAAAGCCGAGATATAGAAGTCCGAACTCAAAAAGAAGGCGACCGCGTTCGCTCTCAAGCTGTTGATAAAAGGCGATTGTTTCTTGCGTTTCATCCAAAAGTGTTAGGATCTCACCATCCACTTCCCGGCTGACATAAAGCAGTCTGTCAACAAAGGCTGAAAGCGCTATCAGCACGCGAAACTCGTCATTCACCCAATCCTGAATGAGAACGGTTTCGCCAGCTAGCGCACGTTCGATTTCATCTGTCGTCGGTGTTTCAAAATCAAAGAGGTAGCTGCGCTCACCCCGCACACGCAATGTGCCAGAACTATCAACAAGATATGCCTCACGAAGACCGCGCTGAATGCGACTTTGGCCTTGCGTTAGCATCTGACGCAGGTCGCCATCACTGAGGAAAGCACTCGCTTGTCCGGCCAGATCGAGCGCACCGGCGAGCGCCTCTGCATCCTGAATAATGGAACGTCTCTGCTCACCTTCATACGCCTCTGCCGCAGACAGCGATGTCCCAACCACCCGTTGCACGCGTTCCGAAAACCATCCTTCCAGTCCAAAATTGACGGTTATCATCGCGAAGACAGCGACCAGAACGGTCGGTACCAAGGCAACGGCGGCAAAGACCCCTGTCAGACGCAAATGTAGACGCGACCCTGCAGATCGTGCACGACGCGCCGCTATCATTTTAGCCACGCGCTGCAAAACCAGCGTTGCAATCACGAGGATGTAGATCAGATCGGCGAGAATCACGAACCGCAGCACATTGGAGCTCACGCCTTGGTCAAGCGGCCCTAAAACAGCGAATGTCGCAAGCGCCAAAATAGGGCCAAGGCCTACCAAAACGAAGGTCGCAAACGCTTCGTAGCGTCTTTGCGAGCGCATGCGCGCAAAATTTGTTCGCAGGGCGCGTGCCGTCAGACTTCGCAAAAGTTACCCCGATTCTCGATGAAAGCCCTATTTTTAGTGGCCTTACCGCAACAGCTATGTTGCGGTTTTACATCAACCTACGGCGGCGTGTCACCTGTATATCGAGGTCCGTGATCTTCTTTCGCAGCGTATTTCTGTTGATCCCCAACAAATCTGCGCATTTGGCCTGATTTCCACCGGTCGCGTCCAATGCAATTTCAATCAACGGCGCCTCAACTTCGCGCAAAATTCGCTGATATAAGCCCGGAGGGGGAAGTGCACCTCCGTGCAGATCAAAATATCGACGCAGGTGCTTTTCAACGGAAGTGGAAAGCTGGTCTGTTCCACCTGCCCCGCCCATCAAAGGCTCGATGGCAGGCTGACTGCCCAAGACAGCTTCAACCTCGGCGCGTGTAATTTCATCCTCCGCAGATGTCACCACAAGCCGACGCACGGCGTTTTCCAGTTGTCTGACGTTGCCAGGCCAGGAATAGGCGCGGACCAAGTCGGTCGCGCCTTCGCTTAAGCGCTTCAGAGGCGCACCGTCACGTTCGGCACGTGACAGGAAATGGTTGGCAAGGAGCGGTATGTCGTCCACACGCTCACGAAGTGAGGGCACATCAAGCGTGACCCCCCCCAATCTGTAGAACAGATCCTGACGGAACTGACCGGCTTCCATCTTCTGCATCAGGTCTTTCTGACTGGTCGCCATGATTCTTGGCGCACTGTCTCCAAACGCGTCCAGCATCCGGACGATCCGCGTCTGGGCAACTTCATCCAGATCGCCCACCTCATCAAAGAGGATCGAGCCTGTCTTCGCACGAGCGAGCACGGTACTGGGTCCGTCGATACTATCCAAATCAGCCGCGCCCGCGACGACAAACGGCAAACTGCGTCTATCGGAGAAATCATGTATTGCACGTGCGATCAATGACTTACCTGTTCCACTTTCTCCTGTGATCATTGCTGGCAAGTCGGTGTTCATAACCCGCGCAACAAGCCGGTAGAGCGCCTGCATCTGCGTTGTGCGCCCCACCAGCGGCAGATCGTCCTGCATCAGCTCGGAAGTCTCCGATCTGACAGGCGCTCTACGCTTCACCTCCAGTGCACGTGCGGCACGTTTCATCAAGTCCGGCAGATCGAAGGGCTTTGGCAAATAGTCATAGGCCTCTGCCTCTGCGGCCTGGATCGCTGTCATAATCGTATTCTGGGCAGATATCACGATGACGGGCAGACCGGGTCTCGCTTCACTAATTTTTGGCAACGTTTCTAATCCGTTACCATCTGGCATGACAACGTCCGAAATCACCAGATCTCCTTTGCCCTCATCGACCCAGCGCATCAACGTCATCAGGCTTGACGTCGCATGGACCTTGCACCCTGCCCGGGTCAGGGCTTGGGTCAAAACCGTGCGGATCGTGCGGTCGTCGTCGGCAACAAGTACGGTTCCATCCATGCTTTAGCTCTCCTCACTGGGCGGAGCGACCGGAAGCGAAATCCGGAAGACCGTACGTCCCGGCGCGCTGTCAACGGCAATCCATCCGCCATGTTCTGAAATAATCTTTGAAACCAGGGCTAAACCCAGCCCAGTCCCATTCTCACGCCCAGATACAAAGGGCTCAAACACATCACCTTCAATTTCCTGCGGCAGACCGGGCCCGTCGTCGATGATCTCGATCTGCAAAGGGACAACGGATCCAGATCCATCGCGTCGCCGCAATCTAAGGGACAACTCGTAAAACGTGCGGATCGTGATTGACCCACCGTCGGGGCTTGCCTCAGATGCATTCTTCAAAAGGTTCAGGAACACCTGAAGAAGCTGATCCGCGTCGGCATATGTGCTGGGGAGTGACGGGTCATAGAGTTCCTTGAACTGCATATGGGCCCCAAACCCAAGCATCGCAGACTTTCGTGCACGTTCCAGAACATCATGCAAATTAGTTGATTTCAGACTTGGTGGACGAAGGTTTCCAAATTGCTCAACCTGATCCAGAAGTTTCACAATCCGACGACTTTCCTCTACAATTAAGTCTGTTAGTTCAATATCTTCTCCAGTCAAATTCATGCTAAGTAACTGCGCAGCGCCGGTGATACCTGCAAGCGGATTTTTGATTTCATGTGCCAACATCTCCGCCATGCCGATGGCAGATTTCGCAGCCGTCTGCGTTTGCATGGACCGACCAAGTCGCCCAGCGATCTCCCTGGGCTCCATCAGGATCAGGATGTCTTCTGGCGTATCCTGCAGTGGACCGATTTGTAGGTTGCACTGAACGGGCGCCCTTTCGCCGGTACCAACATCTACATCTGATATAAACAAAGGAGATAGGTTTGACCTAACACGGGAAACCGCGTCTTCCAGAGGCGCAGCTATCATCAATCGGTCCCAAATCGGAGCGCCAATAAGCGCCTTGGCCGAGCTGTTCATAAAATACTCAGCTGCCGGGTTCAGATCTGCGATCTTATCATCTGCATCGATGATCATGGCGGGTATGGGCAGCGAGACCCAAAGCGCGCTGGTGCGATCAGTCATGCTGCAGTGCCCTCCGCGTCATTGTCTGCAGACATGATCGCGTCACGCATGGCCTCGAGGACTCTCGTAGGGTCTAAGCTTGTCAGCGCTTCACGACGCAATTGATCCGGCGCACCCGGGAGTTCATCAAGGTACCACCCCAACTGCTTGCGAGCGACGCGCAGGCCCAGTTCTTTCCCATATAGCGACAACATCGCTTCGTAATGCTCTGCAATTACGTTGAAAAGCTTCTCTCCGCTCAGAGCTTTATTGCTTTTCTCGCCCGACAGATCAGCTGCAATCTCAGCCAGCCTCCAAGGTGCTCCACGTGCACCCCTACCAACCATCACCCCATCCGCACCGGACGCATCTAACGCCGCACGCGCCGTGTGTGCATCCACAATATCCCCATTTGCGATGACTGGGATGTGTACGGCATCCTTTACGGCGCGAATGGCGGCCCAGTCTGCTGCTCCCTTGTAGAACTGACACCGTGTACGCCCGTGTATGACGATGCGGCACACGCCTGTATCCTGTGCACGCTTCGCGAGCTCTGGCGCATTCAGACTGCTCGCGTCCCAACCCAACCTGGTTTTCAACGTGACTGGAAGCTTCGTTGCCTCAACGGTCGCCTCAATAAGGGTCATGGCATGATCCAGATTGCGCATTAAAGCAGAGCCGGAATACCCTTTTGTCACCTTCTTGGCAGGACACCCCATGTTGATATCAATCAACCTGGCCCCCTGATCTTCTGCAATCTGAGCCGCCTCTGCCATCCACTTGGCCTCTCGTCCAGCAAGCTGGACTGCTGTTGGTGGGCCATCGGTTTCACCCACGAGAGCTTTGTCGCGTGTTCCGGGCCTTTCATTTACCATGTCTTGGCTCGCCACCATTTCAGACACGACGAAATCTGCGCCAAACCGCCCTACCAAGCTCCGGAAAGGCAAATCGGTAATACCGGCCAACGGGGCAAGCGCCACAATCGGACGGGATCGGGCATTCCCGGGCAGCTCTGCCTTGGAAACGGTCAAACGCTTATTCCTTGTGCAAATTCCCCCACGTGCTACCGCGCAAGGCAAAAAACGACAAGCGAAGCCCCAATAAACTGATCAATCGTTTCGCGTCTGCTTAATTTTTAATCGACATCCACCCCACTTTTGATGGCGGATTGCGCCGCTTGGGAACCGCGCCTATGCAGAAGAGAGTGACCAAAGGAATCCCCCCTCAATGACAAAGACCGCAGCCATCATCGTTGCAGCAGGTCGCGGAGAACGCGCAGGTGGAGGTACCCCAAAGCAATGGCGTATAATTGCGGGGCGTCGGGTATTGGATTGGACGCTTGATGCGTTTCGCGCCATACCTGAGATCGGCGAAATCATAATTGTTCATCATTCCGATGACTTGGCGCATGTTTTTAACCTAACCGAGACATGCGTTTTAGGTGGAGAAACCCGCGATGCGTCTGTGCGCAATGGTCTGGAGGCGCTTGTTCGCTCCGACACGCCACCGGATCGCGTCCTTATACATGATGCAGCGCGTCCACTGGTGTCACGGGATCTGATCATGCGCGTCCTTAAGGAACTGGACTACAACGACGCAGCAGCACCCGCGCTCCCGGTTGTTGATGCACTTTGGCGTGGCAATGCAGCTGGCCATGTCGACAGCGCCCAAGACAGGTCGGGACTCTATCGCGCGCAGACGCCCCAAGGCTTTCGGTTTGCATCTATCCTTGCCGCACATGAAGCGTTCGTTGGTATTGCAGCAGACGATGTCGAAGTCGCAAACGCGGCTGATATTGATGTGCAGATTGTTTTGGGCGACGAAAACAACTTCAAAATCACAACCCCGGCAGATTTTGCACGGGCAGAGCAGATTCTAAGGGGAGCAGAGATGGATGTACGTACCGGAAATGGTTTTGATGTCCATAGGTTCGGAGACGGAGATCATGTGATTTTATGCGGCGTCACCATCCCGTATGCGCGCGGGCTTCAAGGCCACTCGGACGCCGACGTTGGCATGCACGCGATTACCGATGCTATTTACGGTGCGTTGGGTGACGGCGATATTGGCCAGCACTTCCCCCCAAGCGACCCACAATGGAAGGGTGCTGCAAGCGAGATCTTTTTAAAACATGCCTGCGGGCTTGCCGAGCAGCGCAGCTTTAAGATCACAAACATCGATTGTACGCTTATCTGCGAAACCCCGAAGATCGGGCCGCATGCACCTGATATGAAATCGAAACTGGCCGAAATCACCCAAGTGAATGTTGATCGGATTAGTGTAAAAGCGACAACGTCTGAACGTCTGGGCTTCACCGGACGGGGCGAAGGCATCGCGTCAATCGCAACAATAACTTTGGTGCAAGCATGAGCTCCATCATCGCAACCTTTTTTGGGGTCGGCTATTTACGACCCGCGCCCGGAACCTGGGGATCCCTCGCCGCCCTTGTGTGTGTGTGGCCGATACATTCGTTCGGGGGCTGGGCTCTGCTTGTACTCGCCACAGCGGTCGTGTTTGCAGCTGGCTGGTGGGCCACAGTCCGTGAAACAGCAGGAAAAGACGATCATGACCCGTCGGAGATCGTCATCGATGAAGTCGTAGGTCAATGGATTGCTTTGCTTCCTGTATCTATAGGGGCCACGATGATGGGCGCGAGCTTCTGGGCTCTTTGGCCCGGGGTTGTGTCCGCGTTCATTTTGTTTCGCCTGTTCGACATCACGAAACCCGGTCCAGTCGGGTGGGCCGATAACCGCAACGATGCTTACGGAGTGATGATGGATGACGTCATAGCGGGCATTTTCGCTGCTGTTGGCGTGGTGATCCTCGCTGCGCTGGCACATTTGGTGCTGATGTGACCGCAGCGGCCGCGCTTGTTAAGCATTTGATTGCGACAGAACAAGTTCTGACGACAGCGGAAAGCTGCACTGGCGGAATGATTGCTGCAGCAATCACAGATGTTCCAGGGTCCTCTGAGATCTTTGAAGAAGGTCTTGTAAGCTATTCTAATAAATCAAAGAAAAAGTTTCTTGGCGTTGATCAAAAGACCTTGGATAACCATGGTGCCGTGTCAGAAGAGGTCGCTCGTGAAATGGCGGTCAATGCGCGCTTACAAGCAGCAGCGGATATTGGGGTTTCTGTCAGCGGTATCGCAGGGCCTGGAGGGTCGGAATTCAAACCAGAGGGCCGGGTCTGCTTCGCCATAGCGACGCGAGCCGGCGTCTTCAGCGAAACGATTGAATTCGGGGCGATCGGACGCGCAAATGTCCGTGTTGCAGCAAGGGATCATGCCCTGACATTGATCGCTCAGGCCTCGGGTCTATCCCCGTAAAGCACTTCTGCACGCGCCTCGAATGCGCGAACAATCCGCTGCATGGCCTCGTTAAACACAACACCAATTACGCCCTGCAAAATCTTGTTTTTAAATTCAAAATCGACAAAGAATGCGACGTCGCATCCACCGTCTTCCCGTTCGGAAAATGCCCAGGTAGAATGCATATGCTTGAACGGGCCATCCACATAATGGGTCTCAATCCGCAGGTCTTCATCCTGCAGCAAAACCTTGCTGCCAAAGCGCTCCCGAAAAACCTTAAACGACACGACAAGATCTGCGGTCATTTCACGGCCAAGCTCAACATCAGTCAGCGATAAAATCCGCGCGGCGGCACACCAGGGCAAGAATTTGGGGTAAGATGCAACGTCTGCGACCAAATCATACATTTGGCGCGCGCCGTACGGCATCATCCGCGTTTCAGAGTGTCGTGGCATTGGACGTCTTGTCGCTTGTTGTTCCTTGGCCTGCTGTCATAGGTTTAACGCAGGAATTCAAGGGGGCGACATGGCGCAGCAAAACTATGTGATCGATCAGATGATCTCGGCGAAAGCCATTGCCGCCAGAATTGAAGATCTGGCTAGCGAAATCGAGCAGTCATTTCAAGGTACAGATAAGCTCATAGTGGTCGGACTCTTAAGGGGAAGTTTTGTTTTTATCGCCGATCTTGTGCGTGAAATCGATCTTCCAATCGAGGTCGATTTTCTCGAAGCTTCTTCCTATGGCGATGGCATGGAAAGCACGCGGGAAGTACGGATCATGAAAGACTTGCGCGGCAAAATCGAGGGGCGCGATGTTCTCCTTGTCGAAGATATTGTCGATACGGGCCACACACTTCGTTTCGTCACCGGTTTGCTGAAGTCGCGCAAGCCTCGCAAGCTGGAAACAATCGCCCTGTTAGATAAGCCAACACGACGCGAGGTCGACGTCAAGGCAAGCTATACGGGATTCGAAATTCCTGATGAATTCGTCGTTGGTTATGGCATTGATTATGCTCAACGAAACCGAAACCTACCGTATATTGGCAAAGTCCGGTTTACCGATCAGGCTTAAGCCTGCGAGCGCGCCCTGCGCAACGCACGCAAGTCTTCATCAGACATCTTCTCGGACAGGGCTTTTGGACGCTTGGCTTTGCTATCGTGCAACGCACCCGCCAGGCTAACCAGTACCGCACCAGTCACGGAAAGCCCTGCAACAGCTTTGATCATTAAAGGCAGCGTTGAAGACAAATGCTGTGAGTAGCGTAGGTATCCACCGTCTAAAAGTGCCAACGTAAGCACATACAAGATGCCCGAAAGGATCAGAAGCAGGATCGCCTTTACAACGCCGCCGCTCACCGTGCGTGGAAATCGCAAGGGGCTCGGCGTAAAAAAAGGAAATATCAGCAATACACCTAGAGCTGCCAGTGTGCCATAAAACCATTTATAAGGAAGGGCTTCCGGCCAATAGTTTAACAAACTTACAGGCGTCCAAGCACCGGTCCACATGATCCAGGCGAACCAACAAAAAGCAGCCCCATAAAGCCGCAAAAAGATCCAGGAACTGACTTTGTAAGACAGAATAATCCCGCCACCCGGTTCACGTTTTTGCCGCTGTTTGGCATGCGTGTCCGTGTGACGGGTCATAGATTGCTTAGGCCGCTGCTGGTGCTTCAGCGTTTTCAGACATGTCCATTTCAGCATCATGCATTTCCAGCTCACTGCGGTCAGACATGCAAACGCGCCCGATGGCCATGGTGAAGATACCGATCAATGCGGTGGCGCCAGCAAAGTCCAGCGGAATAGTTGGGTTCTGAAAGGCTACGAAAGCCAGACCAATTGTGCCTGTACCCAGGCCAATGGCCAGACCGCCTGTGAAGCGGTGCAATTTTGTTGTCTTGGTGTGCATAACTACCTCGTCTGCTCATGCTTGTTGTGGGCAGACAGAAAACAGCCGGGTTGGGCGCCACAAAGACCAAAGAAGGACAATTTCAGGTCAGCGCTGCCCTAATTTTGCCAAACGGGCTTCGCGCAGTTTTTCAAAGTCATCGCCTGCGTGATAGCTGGACCGCGTCAAAGGTGTCGCGGAGACCATCAGGAATCCCTTGCCATACGCTGCTTTTTCATAGGCCTTAAATTCCTCAGGCGTTACGAACCGATCTACTTTGTGGTGCTTGGGTGTGGGCTGCAGATATTGTCCTATTGTCAGGAAATCTACATCTGCCGCCCGCATATCATCCATGACCTGACCGACAGCTTGGCGATCTTCACCTAGTCCAACCATTATTCCGGACTTTGTGAATATTGAAGGTTCGATAGCCTTTACCTTTTCCAACAACCTTAAAGAGTGAAAATATCGCGCGCCAGGACGAACGCTAGGATAAAGCCCGGGAACCGTTTCCAGATTGTGATTGAAAACGTCTGGTCTGGCTTTAACCACAATTTCAAGCACTTCAGGCGAACACTTCAGAAAGTCAGGTGTAAGAATCTCGATTGTTGTATCCGGAGACTGTCTGCGGATGGCACGAATGGTCTGTGCAAAATGCTCAGCGCCACCGTCTTCAATATCGTCTCGGTCGACAGATGTAATGACAACATGGTTCAAGCCCAGTTTTTTGACCGCGCCTGCCACGCGCCCGGGCTCAAAAACGTCCAGCGCATCTGGTTTGCCTGTAGCAACGTTGCAAAAGGTACAGCCGCGCGTGCAGATTTCGCCCATGATCATCATGGTGGCATGACCCTGCGACCAGCACTCGCCTACATTGGGACAGCCTGCTTCCTGACAGACCGTGACCAGATTGTTCTCACGAATGATTTTGTTCGTTTCTTCATATCCCTGCCCTCCGGGTGCTCTCACGCGGATCCAATCAGGTTTCTTAGGCTGTGACTGGTCCGGCCGGTGCGCCTTCTCGGGGTGGCGGCTTTCGGGAATGGTCAGATCGCGCATGGTGCCTCCGGTACGTGTTGATCCGATATAAGCTGATGCAGCGGTCTCGAACAGGGTGTAATGGCCGCAGACGGCCATGCATTTGGTGCATGCCTCTGTGTGAAAACAAAACGGCGCGGCAGAGATTGACCCTCATCCGCCGCGCCTGCCACGAAATGAACCTGCCACCACGCGGGTCCTTTCGGGATTTCAAATTGGAACTCAGCCAACCAAAGGCGGATTTCCGTCATCTTGTTCCAGATAGTGTTTCGCAAGCCGCTGTAAGGCGATCCGCAATACAATCTTTCCAGATCTGGCGGACCACCCCATGCGCCGTTCCGCCGCCTCAAGGCCCTCAAGGTGACAACAACATCGCAAGACCACATCGCCAAGTCCTGGACCAAGATCCGTCAAAGCAGCACTCACGCGCTCCCTTGCTGCCGTAGGCCCCTCAGCTGGCCCGCGCCCTCCGCAAAACGCACCAGAATTCCCACCAGTTAAGAACCTGTCCCAGTTCTGAGCAACACGGGACCCCATCTGCGCAAGTTCGAAATCTTCTCGAAGTCGTTCTCCAGCTAAGATCAGATCTTCAGTCAGAAATGGTTTTCCAGCGCGATCTTTTCGACGCGACAATGCCAGCAATGGGCTCTCTGCCATATTCACACGGATGGACTTCAGATCCCTGCCGGAAGTCTCACGCAGGTCGCGCGTACCCCATTCGCGATGCTGGTCTAAGAATGGGTCAACTTTTGTGGCCTGATCACATTCAGCCTTGTCAACGAGCAGTCGCTTCAATGCAGACCGTCCCGCTGACGTAATTTCATATTGGTGCACGCGCCCCTTTCGAATGCAACAGATCCAATCCTTCAAAGCAAAGGCCTGCGCAATATTGCGTGGAACAACTGCGGTACGGACAGGCATATCACCGTTCATCCTCAACACCACCGCCTGCTCCATATCCGCTGAGGCCGCAAGGACCGCATCAGTTTCACAAAGGCGTCGCAATATACGGCGCGCTTCACGTTCAAGTTCTGCTTCAGCAGGCAAGGCAAGAGATCGCGGATGCATGGACATGATCTGGCTTTCTTTCTGGATGACAGGTTTAGGTCGGCTGAGCGCTGCCAGAGCAGTGTCAAAAAGCGGATCTTCTCTCGCTTGCTCGATGCGGCGCACCTGACGCAGGATCGTCGACGCAGCAACGTTTTCCCGCAGCGCGAGTTTTCGCAAAGAAATGCCCTCGTGGGTGTGAGTCAAATACCGCTGGGCCTCGATTGGTACCCAATTTGGAAACTGTGTTCCGAAATTGACCGATGCATTCGACATATACACACCCCTTTGTGGAAAACTCTACGCAACCTGAGGTTGTTCTCCCGCTCATAAGTTAATTTTGAGTTAAAAGCTATATATTGTTTCGAATTTATAAACAGCGGCTTTCAGGCCGAACGCACCACACTGCAAACACGCAACACACGTCTAGGTTGTGCAAAGATCTATACGGAGCAAACTGTAAAGGACCTTTTGATAATGTTGCCTAATCCAAATTTCCCAACACTACGTCGCCCCCGAACTCTTGTTCGCGCAGCGCGGTTTGCGATGTCAGACTATCGCCGAGAACGTCATACGAAACGTTTGCTAAAACTGGAAAAACTCAGTGCTCCAACCGCTTTGATTCCAAAATTAGCGGATCTTGAACTAGAAATGGAAACAATGCGTAAAGAAGGAGATGCGTGCTATTCTGTCGCGAAGCACATAATCGTACTGGCGGCTCTGCTTACAGAACTTTCGCTGGTTAGCTCGCGCAGCATCTGATGCGTTGCACCAGAATTATCAGTGCAACGCTGTTTTTAGAAACAATCGCTTCAAATCAGATGAAGCTGTCAGGCATTGAAGCTTTCTTTTGCGATACAAAGTCCGTGAGACCTTGTGCAATGCCCGGGTCCAACTGCGGCTGCTGGTAGTCGTCCAGCAGCTTCTTGACCCGAGCAGATGCAAGTGTCGCTGTATCTCGCGCACCCTCGTCTTCCCAGGTCTCAAACGGTTTGTAATCCAGCAAGGTGCTGCGCCAGAACGCGGACTTGAAATTCGCTTGGGTATGGGCGCACCCGAGATAATGACCACCGGGCCCGACTTCTTCAATGGCCCCCATGGCCTGGGCGTTTTCGTCAACTGCAATGCCTTCGGCGAGCTTGTGCAGAGTGCCCAGCTGGTCTGCATCCATGACGAACTTCTCGAATGACGCGACAAGCCCTCCTTCCAGCCACCCACAGGCGTGCAGCATGAAATTTACGCCTGCCAACAATGCTGCATTCAACGAGTTCGCAGATTCGTACCCTGCCTGCGCATCCGGCAGTTTTGAGCCACAGAACCCGCCACCGGACCGATATGGCAGCCCCATGCGTCGCGCCAACTGCCCTGCTCCATAGGTAATATGGGCCGCTTCAGGCGTTCCAAATGTCGGCGCACCAGAGTTCATGTCGATCGACGTCACAAAGGTCCCAAAAATCACGGGTGCACCAGCGCGAATTAGTTGACTATAGGCCACCCCGGCCATCACCTCAGCCAACACCTGCGTTAGCGTGCCCGCAACAGACACAGGGGCCATCGCACCTCCAACGATAAAGGGCGACAGGATCGAGGCCTGATTGTTTGCAGCAAATACCTCCATCGCGCCCATCATTGTCGCATCAAAGGTCAAAGGCGAATTCACATTGATCAGTGACGTCATCACTGTGTTGTTCTGAACAAACTCTTTCCCGAACAGGATTTCACACATATCTACGCTGTCTTGCGCACGACTTGGTTCGGTCACCGAACCCATGAACGGCTTACTTGACAGTGTCATATGGGCGTGCAGCATATCGAGATGGCGCTTATTTACGGCCACGTCGGTCGGTTCACACACAGTGCCGCCTGAATGATGCAACCAGGGCGACATATAAGCGAGCTTCACAAACTTCTGGAAGTCATCGAGCGTTGCGTAACGTCGGCCTCCGGCCTGATCGCGCACGAAGGGCGGGCCATAAACAGGTGCCAAAACAAGGTTCTTGCCACCAATCACAACGTTCTTGGAGGGATCACGCGCAACCTGCGTGAATTCAGACGGCGCTGTCGAACATAACTTTCGGGCCATGCCACGGGGGATACGAACGCGTTCGCCCTCAACATCGGCACCTGCTTCGCGCCAACGTTCAAGCGCCGTGGGGTTTTCGACAAAATTCACACCGATTTCGGCCAAAACGGTTTCCGCATTGGCTTCGATGATCTCCAGCGCTTCCTCGTTCAAAACCTCGAAATTCGGAATGTTACGAGAGATATACTTTGCGGTTTCGATCCGCACTGCGCTATGCGCTGCCCGGCGCGCTGCACCGCCACCACCGCGACCCCGCCGTGTCCGAGAAACCGTTTCCGTCATTTCATCCGTCCTTATCTCTGCGCAAGCGCGACAAATTCACCCGATGACCTGCTATTTAAGGTGCAGAAAGCTGCGAACCGGCGCCAAAGGCGTCGTATCGGAGCCCAAAACGACATTCGCCCGCTTGCATGGACATTCGTGCTTGCGTAGCAGGTGGGCATGACAAACATCTCCCACGACCGCCTCCTTATTATCGACTTTGGCAGCCAGGTGACGCAGCTGATTGCCCGACGCCTGCGTGAGCTCAATGTCTATTGCGAGATTCACCCTTATCAGAGGGTCACTATGGACCTGGTGCGCACGCTTGCACCTAAGGCCGTGATCTTTTCCGGCGGGCCAGATTCGGTAATGCGAGACGGCTCACCACGCCCACCCGAGGGTATTTTCGACTACGGAGTCCCGATCCTTGGCATTTGTTATGGCCAGCAGGTTATGATGCAGGAACTTGGCGGACGCGTCGAAGGCGGTAAAATCTCTGGTGGCGGCGGCACAGCCGAGTTTGGACGTGCCTATGTCACGCCAAATGGTACGCTCGATCTGTTGAACGGCTGGTTTGACAACGGGGACGAACAGGTTTGGATGAGCCACGGCGATCATGTCGCGGCCCTCGCGCCAGGTTTTGAAGTCTTTGGCACATCTCCAAACGCCCCATATGCCATCACCGCGGATGTATCGCGCCAATTTTATGCCGTTCAGTTTCACCCCGAAGTGCACCACACACCGCGCGGCGCGAAACTTTACGAGAACTTTGTCCGCCTTGCCGGCTTCTCGGGTGATTGGACGATGGCCGGGTACCGAGAGCAGGCTGTCGAACACATCAAAAATCAGGTCGGCGACAAGAAAGTCATCTGCGCCCTGTCGGGTGGTGTCGACAGCTCGGTTGCGGCCGCACTGATCCACGAGGCGATTGGGGACCAGTTGACCTGTGTCTTCGTCGATCATGGACTGTTGCGCAAAGACGAAGCCCAAGAAGTTGTTGGCATGTTTCGTGATCACATGAATCTACAAGTGATCCATGCGGACGAGACGGAACTTTTTCTTGGCGAGCTGGAAGGACAATCTGATCCGGAAACCAAGCGAAAGATCATCGGACGGCTCTTCATTGATGTCTTCCAGAAATATGCCAACGACATCGATGGTGCAGAATTTCTGGCGCAAGGCACGCTTTATCCTGATGTGATCGAATCTGTGTCGTTCAGCGGCGGTCCATCCGTGACGATCAAATCGCATCACAACGTCGGCGGCTTGCCCGAGAAAATGGGTCTAAAGCTTGTCGAACCCCTGCGGGAGCTTTTCAAAGATGAAGTGCGCGCGCTTGGTCGTGAACTGGGCCTGCCTTCCAGCTTTATTGGACGTCATCCTTTTCCGGGACCAGGCCTCGCAATCCGCTGCCCCGGTGAAATCACGCGTGCCAAGCTCGATATCCTGCGCGAAGCCGATGCCGTTTATATCGACCAAATCCGCAAACACGGGCTCTATGATGAAATTTGGCAGGCGTTCTGCGCTATTCTGCCGGTTCGAACTGTTGGCGTCATGGGGGACGGACGGACCTACGATTATGCCTGCGCCCTGCGGGCCGTCACCTCGGTTGATGGCATGACCGCAGATTACTATCCCTTCTCGCATGAGTTCCTTGGCGAGACGGCGACCCGGATCATCAACGAGGTGCCAGGGATCAATCGGGTGACATACGATATCACATCCAAACCTCCCGGCACGATCGAGTGGGAATGATCCGCACCGGAAGCTTTGGCTCAGTCAGCTCCTAAAACTTGCCATTGATACGCTTCGTCTGAAATCGGTGTATGCGCTTACAAAAGCTACGCCTATGGGATGGAGTGCGCATATGGCATCTGCGCTCATCCGTTAGGCCGCCAGCCTGTCCGCGAGCAATTGCGACAAGATTTCTCTCTTGACCATGTCGATCCAATGAGAACTTATCGCGAACATTAAGTTCGAAACGTACTATCTTGCATATTGACGCCAGGCTTGATCTAGCTGATCTGAGATCTTTAATACAGATACTTACAAGACGGTATTAATGTATTTTTTAAGATATTATGATTTGCAATAATACTTATAAAATACTGATTTTATTGTATTTAATTATATACCTAATGTATCAACTGAGATTTATATTAAAGTACTCTGTTAAAATCGAACATTGAGCATATCACAGCCAAGCGCCCCAAATCGACGGTTCAGCTTGCAAAACTCAGGGATTTGGTTGACCTGTCGAAGGAAGTGTTCCGCAGTTGGCGAAAAAACTGATGGCTTCAAGCCCCAACCAACACAACATCATCGCTGCCGCACTTTGGATGACGGGTGCCATTGCGTCTTTCACATCCATGGCGGTTGCTGGCCGCTCCGTGAGTGTTGCGCATGATACGTTCGAAATCATGCTGTTCCGTTCGATCGTTGGGATCGCGATTGTGGGTCTTTTTGCCTCTTGGTTCGGTACGCTATCGCAGATATCCGCACGGCGATTTGGGCTCCATCTGATCCGCAACATCAGTCACTTTGCCGGACAAAACCTGTGGTTCTACGCAATAACAGTGATCCCGCTCGCCCAGGTGTTTGCGTTGGAGTTCACCTCACCGCTCTGGGTGATCGCACTGGCCACCGTGTTTCTTGGAGAGAAATTGAATCAAGCGAGGGCAATCGCGGCAGGTGTTGGGTTTATAGGTATCCTCATTGTCGCGCGTCCGGAAGCCAGCAATGTTGATCCCAACGTGATTATTGCGGCGCTTGCAGCTATCGGGTTCGCAGGCTCAGCAATCGCCACCAAGATCCTGACCCGCACCGACACGATCACATGCATCCTTTTTTGGCTGACCGCGATGCAAGCGGTTTTCGGGTTGGTAATGGCAGGCTATGATGGCCAAATCGCCCTACCCACGATGCAATCGCTGCCATGGCTGGTTCTGATTTCAATTGCAGGTTTGACCGCGCATTTTTGCCTGACCAAAGCGCTCATTCTCGCGCCCGCGTCCGTCGTGATGCCGATCGACTTCTTACGCCTGCCGATCGTCGCGATTATCGGCATGATATTTTACGCGGAAGCGCTTGATCTATGGGTGCTCTTCGGTGCCGCGCTGATCTTGGCAGCCAATTTCCACCTGATCCGCGTCGAGGCGCGCACAGCATAATGTGTCAAAACAGCATTAGTGCAGCATGCCGAAATAATCGGCCACAGCACGCAAACATCATGAAATATCTTTCGTGCGAGGCATATATTGCGTCTATCCTTACGCTCACTCTCAATGTTATGTGATATCCAAAGCAGCGCTGTTCATAGCAAATCCATAGTGGTGCGTAATCTGCTTGCGGGCGCGCCAGTCTAGTTTTGAAAGTTCGGATTGGGTAGATCTATAGTGCAATTTGCGTGACGTGCGTTGCAAACCGGAATGGCTCAAAGTCATTAACTGACCGAAGCCTCCCTTTTTCCAACACTATCACAATAATTTTATGCCTGTACTGCGCGGAGACGCGGTTGGACTTTGAATGAGGTGGAGACCATAAAGAAGTTTGCCGCTGCAGCGGCAACGCTGCTGGCGAGCACGGCCTTAGCACATGCAGGTGGCATTGACCGATCCGGTCAGTCCATTTCACCGCTTTTTGAAGAAGGTGGAGAAAGCGGTGGTCATGCTCAATTGTCGTTTGGGACTGTTACGCCTTCGGCGAACGGCAATGCCCGGTTGGGCAATCCGCTGAACAGCTACAGCCCCATGGCATTTGCATATAAAAACGATTTCAGCGAACAGCTTTCTTTTGCTCTGATCGGCGATCAACCTTTCGGAGCAGACGTTCAATACGGCGCTGTACTGTTTAATGCACGCACAAAGACAAGTAGTTCAGCGTTGACAGGCGTGTTGCGCTACAAACTAGGAGACGGTGTTAGCCTTCACGGCGGCCTTCGTGCGCTGCGCCTATCCGATGCAACTTCCATGCAAAGACATTCCATGCAAGGACAGTCGCAGTATATCTCCAGCGATTGGAGCTACGGTTACGTAGTTGGCGCAGCTTACGAAATACCAGAGATCGCACTTCGCGTTGCATTAACCTACAACAGCAAAATTGTAGCAGATATGTCAGGAACTAGGAATGGTGCCGCGGTAGCATTTAAAGTGACCCTGCCGGAAAGCGTCAATCTTGAGTTTCAAGTTGGCATAGCCGCTGATACGGTATTAACTGCTTCGGTGCGCCATATCGGCTGGAGCGGGTTCACAGTTGAAGGGCTCACTCACCCGCGATGCCGCAACTGTCCTCATGACAGCTACTCGCTCGGACTTGGCCACCGCTTGTCTGAGAACTTCTCGGCATCAGCAACGCTTAACTTCGAGGCACCAGGCGATAGTCCTGCCATCACAGCATTTGCGCCGACCACCGGCCAAACCACTCTAACCCTTGGCGGTCAATACGCACTCGACAACATGACGATCAGCGGGGGAATAACCGTTGGCAGGCTGGGCGACCAATCGATACTAGCCGGTTTACAGTCGTTTAGCGGCAGCACAATCGTTGGTACTAGCCTTCGCTTAGGGTTTGATTTCTGACAAACCAATAACTTTTCAAAACACAAACGGCGCGCTCCATCGGCGTGCCGTTTCTTTTTGTCGCCCCCGCCCCGCTTTGTCGCGCGTCCGGACGCCAGCAATGTTGATCCCAACGTGATTAATGCGGCGCTTGCAACTATCGGTTTCGCAGGCTCAGCAATCGCGACCAAGATCCTGACCCGCACCTATACGATACCAAAGTGCTCATTCTCGCGCCCGCGTCCGTCGTGATGCCGATCGATTTCTTACGCCTGCCGATCGTCGCGATTATCGGCATGATATTTTACGCGGAAGCGCTTGATCTATGGGTGCTCTTCGGTGCCGCGCTGATCTTGGCAGCCAATTTCCACCTGATCCGCGTCGAGGCGCGTACGGCTTAATGTGGACAGCGCACCCCAGATAATGTGTCAAAATGGCATCAGTTATACAGTGCAGTTCGCGTTACGTGAGTTGCAAACTGGACTGACGCTAAGTCACGAATTGACCAAACCCTCGTTTTTCACGACAAACATCACAACAACTTGATGTCTGAGCTGCGCAGAGACGTGGGTGGACTTTGAATGAGGGTGGAGACCATGAAGAAATTTACCGCCGCAGCGGCAGCGCTGCTGACGAGCACGGCCTTAGCACACGCAGGGGGCCTAGACCGTTCCGGGCAAGGCGTCGGCATCATCTTTAAGGATGGAAATTACGCGCAATTAAGTTTCGGTAATGTAAACCCATCGGTGTCCGGAACTTACCCGGGAGCTGTTGGGGGTGGGGTTTCGGGAGATATGGCGCCGTCGTACAACCAGTTGGGTGGCGGCGTAAAACTCCAATTCAACGACGCGCTCAGCATGTCACTGATCTATGATCAGCCTTGGGGCGCAGATGTTGACTACAGCAACTCAACAAACGCGTTAACAACTAACGCGTCCGTCTCACTGCAATCGCGAGGGCTCACCGCACTTGCGCGCTACGAGCTAGGCGATAATTTCAGTATCTACGGCGGCTTGCGACAGAATACTCTGACAGAGCTTTCGGTTTCATTGGCTGCCGCTGGCGTGGCGCCAGCCTACACGGCGACCGGCGCACAAAGCAGTGCGATTGGCTACGTAATTGGCGGTGCATATGAAATTCCAGATATCGCGCTACGCGTTGCTCTGACATATTCGTCCGAGACGAACCACGATATCGTTGTCACAGAAAGTAACGCTGGCACGTCCACGACCCAAGTGACTTTGCCGAAGTCGATCAACCTAGACTTTCAGACAGGTATTGCAGCGGACACGCTACTGACCGCCGGTGTTCGTTACGCGAACTGGACCGCGACCGTTATCGATCCAGCGGGGCATAGAGCTCAACGTGGTTCGGCCCTGCAATCGTACTCAGAAGACGTTTACACCTTCTCTCTAGGCCTTGGACGACGTTTCACCGACGCGTTCGCAGCTTCTGCGACCCTTGGTTGGGAGCGCCCACAGGGCGGCACGTCGAGCAATCTCTCTCCCACGGACGGCAATGTCAGTCTTTCGCTTGGCGCATCCTACACGATGGACAACATGGAAATCAGTGGTGGTGTGCGTTACGTGAAAATTGGAGACGCGACCACAACGGGTACATTGGGTGATTTCACCAACAACAGCGCCCTCGGTTTGGGCATGCAGGTTGGATTCAGCTTCTAACGGCACAGCCCCGATACTTAAACTTTTACGGCACGCCCCATCGGCGTGCCGTTTCTTTTTGACGCCCCCGCCCCGCTTTATCGCGCGTCCGGAAGGCAGCCATGTTGATCCCAACGTGATTATTGCGGCGCTTGCAGCTATCGGTTTCGCAGGGTCAGCAATCGCCACCAAGATCCTGACCAAAACCGACACGATACCAAGGCACTCATTCTCGCGCCCGCGTCCGTCGTGATGTCGATCGATTTCTTGCGCCTGCCGATCGTCGCGATTATCGGCATGATATTTTACGCAGAAGGGCTTGATTTCTGAATGCTCTTTGGTGCCGCGCTGATCTTGGCGGGCAATTTCCACCTAATCCGCGTCGAGGCGCGCGCATCATAATGTGTCAAAACAGCATCAGTTTCGGTGGGCACTACGCCTGAAGTAGCGTGCGAAAGCGGCTAATGCGAAGTCAAGAATTGACCCAAGTCTTTTTTTCCCGGAGAAAGATTCTAATATTTTAATGTTTAACGTCTGAACTGCACGAAGATGCGGGGGGCTGCGAACAAGTGTTGAGTAATGGTGAAGAGCATGAAAAATTTAACCGCCGCGGCCGTAGTGCTTCTGACGAGCACCGCGATCGTTCATGCAGGTGGCTTAGACCGTTCCGGGCAAGGCGTCGGCATCATCTTTAAGGATGGAAATTACGCGCAATTAAGTTTCGGTAATGTAAACCCATCGGTGTCCGGAACTTACCCGCAAGGTGCTGGGGGAGGCGGTTCTGGAGGTATGGCGCCGTCGTACAACCAGTTGGGTGGCGGCGTAAAACTCCAATTCAACGACGCGCTCAGCATGTCACTGATCTATGATCAACCTTGGGGCGCAGATGTTGATTATAGCGATGGAACACACTCTTTCACAGCTAGCTCGACCGTCTCACTGCAATCGAGAGGGCTCACCGCACTTGCGCGCTACGAGCTAGGCGATAATTTCAGTATCCACGGTGGCTTGCGACAGAATACTCTGACAGAGCTTTCGATTTCATTGCCTATGTCGCCCGCGGGAGCAGCCTACACAGCGACCAGCGCACAAAGCAGTGCGATTGGCTACGTAATTGGCGGTGCATATGAAATTCCAGATATCGCGCTACGCATGGCTCTGACGTATTCGTCTGAGACCAACCACGATATCGTTGTCACAGAAAGTCTTGCAGGCACGTCCACGACCCAAGTGACTATGCCGAAGTCGATCAACCTCGACTTTCAGACAGGTGTTACAGCGGACACGCTACTGACCGCCGGTGTTCGTTACGTGAACTGGACTGCGACAGCTATCGATCCAGCAGGTCATAGACTTCAGCGTAGTTCAGCCCTGCAATCGTACTCAGAAGACAGTTACACCTTCTCTCTGGGCCTTGGACGTCGTTTCACCGACGCGTTCGCAGCTTCTGCGACCCTTGGTTGGGAGCGCCCACAGGGCGGCACGTCGAGCAATCTCTCTCCCATGGACGGCAATGTCAGTCTTTCGCTTGGCGCATCCTACACGATGGACAACATGGAAATCAGTGGCGGTGTGCGTTACGTGAAAATTGGAGACGCGACCACATCGATTCCATCGGGTGATTTCACCAACAACAGTGCTCTCGCTTTGGGCATGCAGGTTGGGTTCGGCTTCTAACGGCACTGCCAATACTTAAACTTTTACGGCACGCCCCACCGGCGTGCCGTTTCTTTTTGACGCCTCCGCCCCGCTTTATCGCGCGTCCGGAAGCCAGCCATGTTGATCCCAACGTGTTTAATGCGGCGCTTGCAGCTATCGGTTTCGCAGGCTCAGCAATCGCCACCAAGATCCTGACCCGCACCGACACGATACCAAAGCGCTCATTCTCGCGCCCGCGTCCGTCGTGATGCCGATCGATTTCTTGCGCCTGCCGATCGTCGCGATTATCGGCATGATATTTTATGCAGAAGCGCTTGATTTCTGGGGGCTCCTTGGCGCCGCGCTGATCTTGGCAGTCAATTTCCACCTGATCCGCGTCGAGGCGCGCGCAACATAATGTGTCAAAACAGCATCAGTTTCGGTGGGCAATACGCCGGAATTAGCGTGCGAAAGCGGCTAATGCGAAGTCAAGAATTGACCCAAGTCTTTTTTTCTCCGAAACATATTATAGTATATTTATGTTTGACTTCTGAACTGCACGAAGATGCGGGGGGGCTTCGAACAAGTGTTGAGTAATGGTGAAGAGCATGAAAAATTTAACCGCCGCGGTCGCAGCGCTTCTTACGAGTGCCGCGATCGTTCATGCAGGTGGCTTGGACCGTTCCGGGCAAGGCGTCGGCGTAATATTTAACGACGGCAACTACGTAGAGCTGAGCTTCGGGCGCATTAATCCAACCGTGTCAGGTACGTACTCTGGCGGTGTACTCCAATCGGGCAACATTGCGCAGAGCTACCATCAAGCAAGTTTTGGATATACACACCAAATAAATAAAAACCTCAGCTTTGCATTGATCTCTGATCAACCCTTCGGCGCTAATGTAGATTATCCTGCTACAGGAACCTTTCCTGCATTGGTCGGAATGCAAGCAGAATTCTCTTCAACTGCGTTCACCGCAATGGCGCGGTACAAACTTGGCGAGAACTTCAGCGTCCACGCAGGCGTTAAGCAGCAAACAGTGGAAATGAGTGTTTCAATTCCTGCAGTCGCTTTGCTCTACACTGCAACAGGCGCGCCTACATCTGCCTACGGTTATGTTCTTGGTGCTGCGTATGAGATACCAGAGATCGCACTTCGCGCGGCGCTGACGTACCACTCGGCTACAAAATATGATATCGCGACGGAAGAAACGTCGTCTACCGCACCACCAGGCGGTATTAGCTCTGTCACAAGCATTACAATGCCTCGAGCGGTTAACCTAGACTTTCAGACTGGGATTGCGGCTGACACGCTTCTCACTGCGGGCATTCGATGGGCCAACTGGACACAGACTGACATTGCTCCGACCTATTGGGCTGTGAGCCTCGGAAACGGATCTTTGCAATCGTATTCCCAAGACGTATTCACCTACTCTCTGGGCATAGGTCGCCGATTTACAGAGAACCTTGCTGGGTCCGTCACGATCGCACATGAAGCAGCACAGGGCGGTACGGCAGGCAACCTTGCCCCAACTGATGGTTTTACCAGCATTTCGGTCGGTGGCGCCTACACCATGGATAATATCGAAGTATCTGGCGGCGTACGGTATGTCCGAATTGGAGATGCGACTTCGGCTGGTGTAAGTAATGTCAACGGTACGTTTTCCGGCAACTCGGCACTAGGCGTCGGAGTAAAGGTCGGGCTATCTTTCTAAGACAAACGCCTGGGCCAGATAAATTGTGCAAACGGCACGCCCTATTGGCGTGCCGTTTCTTTTTGACGCCCCCGCCCCGCTTTGTTACCCCGCGCTAAGACTTGGCGGAGACTTGCATGTTGTACCCAAACGCCGGCGCCTGGCGCGACGCACCTGAAAAACGGATCATGCTGTTTGCCATGTCCGGGCTTGGCAAGACCTATGTGTCCAACATGCTGCGTGAGGCTGGGACCTGGTTTCACTATAGTGTCGATTACCGCATCGGTACCCGCTATATGGGCGAGCACATCGCCGACAATTTTAAACGCGAAGCGATGCGTGTACCCCTCTTGCGCGAGCTTCTTCTGTCGGACTCGGTCTTTATCCAGTCTAACATCACCTTTGAAAACCTTGCGCCCTTGTCCACATACCTCGGCAAGCCCGGAAACCCAGAGCTGGGCGGCGTTCCTTTTAAAGAATATATGCGGCGCCAGGCCCTGCACAGGCAGGCCGAGATCAGCGCCATGCTGGACACGCGCCACTTCATCGCACGATCCAAAACACTCTATGACTACGGGAATTTTGTGTGTGATTGCAGTGGGTCAATCTGCGAAGTTGTCAATCCGGATGATCCCAACGATCCGGTGCTTAATGCCCTAAGTGAAGATCTGTTGATGGTCTGGATCAAAGGCGATGAGGATCATGCAGACGAACTTGCACGCCGTTTTGATCGGGATCCGAAGCCAATGTACTATCAACCCGCGTTTCTAGAGTCGAAATGGGCTGAATACCTCAACCAGAATGGCGTTGAGGAAAACGAGGTAGATCCGGATGCCTTTGTGCGATGGACCTATGCAGAAGCTCTCGCGCATCGCCAACCCCGCTATGCGGCCATGGCCCAGAACTGGGGCATTACGCTGGCTGCAGATGATGTCGCGGCCGTGCGAAGCGCAGAGGATATAATCGCGCTGATTTCCCAAGCACTTGAAGCACATAGCGCCAACACTTAAATCTTCATCTCATTTCATCTCATGTTGTTCTGAAAGAGCCTCGATGCCTATTAAACTGCCATCTGATCTGCCTGCCTATTCCGTTCTGTCGAGCGAGGGCGTGATGGTCATGGATGATCAGACGGCATCACGCCAGGACATTCGTCCTTTGAAAATCGCTCTGCTGAACCTGATGCCAAAGAAGATCCAGACAGAGACGCAATTCGCGCGCCTTATCGGGTCAACACCGCTCCAGATTGAGCTCAGCTTGATCCGGATGAGCGAACATCAGACGAAAAACACCACGGCCGCGCATATGGAGGCCTTCTACCAGCCGTTTTCAGACGTACGAGATCAGAAGTTTGACGGTCTGATCATCACGGGCGCGCCGATCGAGCACCTATCCTTCGAAGATGTCACCTATTGGGACGAGCTGCGCGAGGTAATGGACTGGACTCAGACCAATGTACATTCGACCTTTGGTGTGTGTTGGGGTGGGATGGCGATGATCCACCACCTTCATGGGGTCGAAAAGCATATGCTGGACGCCAAAGCGTTTGGATGTTTCCGTCATCAAAACCTTCAACCGTCATCTCCTTTGCTGAATGGGTTTTCAGATGACTTGCTGATCCCCGTTAGCCGTTGGACTGAGATGCGTGAAGATGAGATTAACGCCAGATCCGGCTTGAAGATCCTGCTGGGATCACAGGAAGTCGGACCTTGTCTGGTGGAAGATAAAGATCATAATTCTTTATATATTTTCAATCACTTCGAATACGATTCTCATACTTTGAAGGAAGAATATGATCGTGATGTGGCCGCTGATGCCGAAATCTCAATCCCTGTGAACTACTATCCCGATAACGATCCCGCACGTGAACCAACAAATCGCTGGAGAAGTCACGCACACCTCCTATATGGCAATTGGATCAATCAGATTTATCAGACAACGCCATATGACTTGGACACTATCGGGACGCGTTAAAAAAGGCGCATTATTGGGGGTTCTGGCCTTGACCGTATTTACAGGTGCGAAAGGCCTTAGCCGCTCAACTTCTAGTACTTTAACCCCCCCGATCGGATCATTCGTTTCAGTGAATGGGAAACGGGTACATTACCATCTAACTGGTCCGGAAGACGCGCCTGCAGTGGTTTTGATCCATGGCGCATCGGGAAACTTGCGAGACTTCACATTCAGTCTTGCTCCAGAGTTGTCCAAAGACTTTCGTGTTTTAGTCTTTGACCGCCCTGGTCTGGGATATTCTGAGACGCTGCATTCTGATGGAGAGTCCCCGCAGGAACAAGCAAGACACTTGGCAGACGCCACAATGAAGATTGGCGTTCAAAATCCTGTTATTGTTGGCCATTCTTATGGTGCTTCTGTTGCCATGGCGTGGGCCCTAGAACGTCCAGATCAGGCTGCAGGGCTGGTGTCGCTTGGTGGAGTACTCAATCCATGGCCCGGTGGACTTGGCGCTTGGTATGACGTCACAGGCAGTTGGTTGGGCGGGATCACAATCGTACCTTTGATTGCTACTTTTGCAACAAAAGCCATGGCGGGAAGGTCTGTATCATCGATTTTTGAGCCTGATCCCGTTCCGGATGGCTATCTTGCGTATGTCGGATCCGATCTCACACTGCGCAGTCAGGTCCTACGCACGAATGCGCGGCAGGTCGGTGGATTAAGACCGTATATATCTGAAATGTCAGAACAATACGATCGCTTGGAGCTGCCCATTGAAGCTATACATGGAACAGAAGACACAATCGTGCCCTTGGCGATTCACGCACAGCCCCTCTCAGAGCGTCTGACAAACGTAAACCTGACTGTTCTCGACGGTGTTGGACATATGCCACATCACGCAGACCCAGGCGCTGCAATCGCAGCGATAAACCGAGCGTCACATCGCGCTGGATTGCGTGATCAGGGCCAAACGCGCTAGGAACGGGTATCACGACCAGTTACAAGGGAACCCGAAATGGATTTGCCATTTGACGGGGCAATTAGTGCCTATTTTGAGAGCGATGCAGCCAGCGAGCTGCAAACCGCTATCCGTTCGGCACGTAAAGGCCATCCCATTTCGCCGGATTACCCATATAGCGAAAAATTAGATCGTAAAGCTTATGAACGCGATCTCGAAAACCTGCAGATTGAATTGGTTAAGTTGTTGGCTTGGGTCAAGGAAAGCGGAGCCCGCGTCTGCGTCGTGTTTGAAGGTCGAGATGCAGCTGGAAAAGGCGGTACAATCAAGCGGTTTCGAGAATATCTTAATCCAAGGAGTGCAAAGGTTGTCGCACTGTCCAAACCCACAGATCGTGAAACGCGCGAGTGGTACTTTCAGCGTTATGTTCAGCATCTCCCCGCAGCTGGTGAGATCGTTTTCTTTGATCGCTCTTGGTATAATCGCGGTGTCGTCGAAGACGTTTTCGAATTCTGTACGCCCGCGCAAAGATTGAAATTTTTCGAACAAGCCCCTGAATTTGAACGGATGTTGATAAGTGAGGGTATCCATCTGATCAAGATTTGGCTAACGGTCGGTCAAGCCGAACAACTAGATCGCTTAATGGATCGCGAAAAAGATCCACTCAAACAGTGGAAAATCAGTTGGATCGACGTCGAAGGCTTGAAACGCTGGGATGCGTACACGCGCGCTATCTCGGAAACGCTGGAACGCACACATACCGCTCACGCGCCCTGGACTGTCATACGCAGTGACGACAAGAAACGTGCACGCTTGTCTGCAATTCGACAGGTCTTGTCACAGATCAATTACACCCATAAAAACAACACCGTGGTAGGAAAACCTGATCCTTTGATTTGCGGCGGCCTGGAATTGTGGACTGAAGAACCCAACGGCCCGAATGCCTAAGCGCGGATACCACCACGGCAACCTTCGTCAGGCATTGGTTGAAGCAGCTTTAACCTTAATTGAAGCGAAGGGACCAACCGGCTTTACACTTTCAGAGGCCGCTAAAAGCGCGGGCGTGACACCTGCAGCTGTTTATCGCCATTTTTCTGGCCGCGATGAGTTGATCGCGGAAGTCGCACTACAAGGACATCGGATTTTCGCAGATTTGATGGGCTTTGCATATGACAACGGCGGACCATCCCCACTTTCTGCATTCGAATCAACCGGACGCGCCTATCTCGCCTTCGCGCGAAAGCATCCTGGACACTATATGGCGATGTTCGAAAGTGGCATCTCGATCAACGCAAATCCCGAACTCGCGACTGCAGCCGCAAGGTCATCTGCGATTTTGGAGCGCGCAGCCGCTGCACTTTCCGAACAATTGCCCCCAGAGAAGCGTCCACCGGCCGCAATGTTCTCTGCACATATCTGGGCCATGAGCCATGGCGTGGTGGAGCTTTATGCCCGAGGCGCACCGGGCGCCAAGGCGCCATTTCCACCCGAAGATCTGTTGGAGACCGGCATTGGGATCTACCTTCGCGGGCTCGGACTTTTACCCCAAGACTAGTGACTATTGCCTAGAATGAGGGAGACAAGTTTGCTTTTAAGCCGCTGTGAGCATCCTCCATTCTTAAAGCATATTATGATCTGTAAAATATTGATTAATATTATTATTTTATAAAAACTTAATGTAGTGAACGAATTTATTTTTTAGTAGGTTATCTAAGTTACGACGATAACTTAATTTTCAACTTAAAGATGAAGAACGTCCGATAAGAGAAATTTCACAGTTGGGGATATTCGCATGAGACGATAACTTTTCTTGGGGAACTTTTCTAAACCTACAACACAGTTGCCAATTTCAATTTTAAGTTTTCCACGCAGATTGGCAGCGCGTAAGTCTGGCGCTTACGCTTGTCTCTTTTCAACTATCAACAGTAAATTTTGTATGATACGTCGTCTAACGCATCTTTCATACGTGAAATGAGACATGTTCGAAATCGACAACCAATTTCCACTGTGAACCATTATTTTTCGGTTCTGAAATTCATTTATTCACCCCGAAAGATGCTGAATAACTCTTTCAGGGTAGGTGTGGCTCGTGGTGCAAGGCCAGTTTTCCACATCGATTTTGTATCTAACGATAGTTTATACTGTTTAAAGTTATCAACATATCCTTAGGTTACCGAAATGACCGTATGGATAATCCTTGCAGCTATCGAACATAACTGTGGGTAGACCTGTGAACTAACCAAATTCTTGCTTGTCTTGGTCTATCTGGACGGACTGCTATGAAGTGACGCAACGCATCCTCTTAGAAACACACTGGGAAGACGCGAAAAGTCCTTTCAAACAAAAACAAAAAAACCGCGCCTGTTTTCAGGCGCGGTTCTGATTTTGAAGTGGACTGCGGGTTTAACGCTTTGAGAACTGGAAGCTCCGACGCGCCTTCCGCTTACCAAATTTCTTACGCTCAACAACGCGGCTGTCACGGGTCAGGAAGCCAGCAGCTTTCAGAGCACCACGCAGCGAAGGCTCATACAACTGAAGCGCTTTGGAAATCCCATGGCGAACAGCGCCCGCCTGCCCCGACAAGCCACCGCCTTTGACGGTTGCCATAACGTCAAATTCACCTTCAACGCCCGCAACCTGAAATGGCTGGCGCAGGATCATCTGCAGAACAGGACGTGCAAAGTATGTTTCATACTCTTTCCCGTTCACGGTCATTTTGCCGGACCCAGGACGGATCCAAACGCGGGCCACGGCATCTTTCCGCTTTCCGGTTGCATAAGAACGGCCAAGTTCGTCCCGAACAGGTTCAGCCGAAGTTGCGATTGCTGCAACGGCTTCAACGCCACCAACGGCCTCCTGAAGATCGTCCAGGCTTTTGATATCGTCAGACATGTCGATCAGCTCCGCGTGTTCTTCGAGTTCATCGAGGCCACATCAACCACTTCGGGCTGCTGGGCTTCGTGGGGGTGTTCTGCGCCGGCATAAACGCGCAGGTTTGTCATCTGGCGACGCGACAGCGGACCACCAGGCAACATGCGTTGGACCGCTTTGGTCACAACACGTTCCGGGAATTCACCTTCAAGGATCTGACCTGCGGTGCGCGACTTGATCCCGCCGGGGTGACCCGTGTGGCGATAGTAGATTTTGTCCGAACGCTTGTTGCCGGTCAGCTGAATTTTTCCAGCGTTGATCACGATCACGTTGTCGCCCATGTCCATGTGCGGAGTGAAGGACGCTTTATGCTTGCCACGAAGGCGCATGGCGACGATCGACGCAAGGCGGCCCAGCACGACGCCTTCGGCATCGATGATGATCCACTTCTTATCGATATCCGCCGGTTTTGCGGTATAGGTTTTCATCGTCTTCCTCGACTAAAGGGGCCCAAGTCGGGACCCATCGGTGTAAGATGGCGTGGTTCTAAGCTTTCTGGCGCTCGGGTCAACCGCTAGTTACCTTATAAAAATGTTTAAAATCATATGCTTGAAAACAAGGTATTATTTTACCCCAAGCCTTCAGTCACACAAAACTATAAAAATTACCTAAAGTGGCAAAAAGTCTCTTGATCGACTCAGGGTCTCGGCTTACCTGCGCGTCACGATATGAGGGGACGATCCCAACTCGACGCCAATAACTGTCGGGGGGCGCTAAGGAACCTCTGGATTGACATCTACTGGATTGGAGGGGCGCGTGATGAAGAACGCCAACCTCTTCCAACTGGGGATCGGTCTGGAGACAGGCGCCCATGCGGAAGACATTTCCCGCGGAGTAATCGACTCCGCACCTATGCTTGAGCTTGTAACCGACAATGATCGGGACGACCATTTCATCCGCAAGGATGGAACGGTATTTGCAGGCACGCATCTGATCATCGAGGTTGAACACGGCACCGGTCTTGATGATGAAACGTTGATTCAAAATGCTTTCAAAGACTGTGTTGATGCGTGTGGCGCGACCCTTCTCCATATTCACACCCACAAATTCTCGCCCCAGGGCGTTTCGGGTGTTGCGGTTCTCGCGGAAAGCCACATCTCCTGCCACACGTGGCCAGAGATTGGCTATGGCGCGTTCGATGTGTTCATGTGTGGCGATGCAGAACCCTGGAACGCGGTACAAGTCCTGAAAACGGCATTTGCGACTGATAATGTCCACGTGCGCGAATTACGCCGCGGCGAGGAGGTCGTGGCGGAGGCGCTCGGATGAGCGGTCAGCCCAAATGGATGAAAGAGACCCTGTATGACACGCATGCGCAGACCCTGCGCATGGACAAGGTCCTTTATGACAGCGACACAGATCATCAACGCCTGGTTGTCTTCGAAAACGGACGCTTCGGCCGCGTTTTGACGCTGGATGGTGTGGTGCAAACCACCGAAGGCGACAATGCGATTTACCACGAAATGCTGACCCATGTGCCGGTGTTGGCGCATGGACACGCAAAAGATGTCTTGATCATTGGTGGTGGTGATGGAGGTATGGCGCGCGAGGTGCTGAAACACAGCACCGTCGAACGTGTCACCATGGTCGAAATTGACGCTGGTGTTGTAGATTTTTCAGATACTTATCTACCACAGTTAAGCCAAGGCGCGTTTGACGATCCGCGGCTTGAGCTCATCATCGCGAATGGCGCAGCGTTCGTCAAAGAAACAGAAAAACGCTTCGATGTGATCATCGTCGACAGCACTGATCCGGTCGGTCCGGGCGAAGTGCTGTTCACCGACACGTTTTATGGTCACGCAAAGCGTTGCTTGAAGCCTGAAGGCATTCTGGTAACGCAAAACGGTGTGCCGTTCATGCAAGGCGATGAGTTAACCAACACAATGCGCGCGTTTAAGGCCTTGTTTGCCAATTGGACCTGCTACACCGCGACAATCCCGACTTACGCCTTCGGTCCGATGGCCCTTGGCTGGGGAACAGACGGCGATGCAGGTAACGTCGACCTTCAAACGCTTCAGCAGCGTTTCGAAGAGTCAGGCCTAGATCCCTTCTACTATACCCCAGAGGTGCATATGGGCGCCTTTGCCCTGCCCGGTTACATCAAAAAACTGATGCCCTAACTCTTCGGCGGGATCGAATAGGTCATATTCGCCCGCGCCACAGGCTTTGGATCGCCCTCTGAAAATATGAGGGCGTCTCCAACCGCCAGAACCTTGCCAAGCTTCAACAGGCGACATTCGCAAATCAGATCGGTTTCCGCCGCAGGTTTGCGCATGAAATCCATCGCGCAACTTGTTGTAACAGATAGTTCTTTTGGCCCAATCATCGCAAGTACTGCGAGATAAACTGACACGTCTGCCAAGCCAAACATTGTAGGGCCTGAAACGGTCCCACCGGGTCGCAAATGGCCGTCATTCACCTTGAGCTTTACCGTGATCTGCATCGGCGCAACCGATACGACCTCAAAACTACCCGCAACTTGGGGAAAATCGCGCGCCAAAAAGTCGTGCAGTTCATCAATCGTCATGGCCAATTGCATCTCTGGTCTCCTCGCCGCGTTACCCCTAGAATTCGTCGAAATCTACGCGGAGAACAAGATGTCTGAACCGGTTTTGATACGCGAAGACGATGATGGTGTCGTTACGTTAACTCTCAATGATCCCAAGGCATTGAATGCTCTTTCTGACAGGATGCTTGCCGCGCTCCAGGACCAGATCAATCGCCTAAACGAAGACACTGAGGCCCGTATCGTGATTCTGCAGGGGGCCGGCAAAGTGTTCTGCGCAGGCCACGATCTGAAAGAGATGCAGGCCAAGAGGCAGTCCACGGACAAAGGCGCGGCCGCACTGAAGGATCTTTTTGATCGCTGCGCGGCGGTGATGACAGGCTTGATGCGGCTTCCACAGCCCGTGATCGCACAGGTCCATGGCATTGCGACGGCAGCGGGCTGTCAGATGGTTGCATCTTGCGATATGGCGGTCGCCGCAGAGGGTACAAAGTTCGGTGTGAACGGCGTAAATATTGGCTTGTTTTGCTCCACTCCAATGGTTGCACTTTCGCGCAATATCGCGCGCAAACAAGCATTTGAGATGCTTACTTCAGGTGAATTTATTGACGCTGACCGCGCAGTTGAATTGGGGCTGATCAACCGCAGCGTTCCGGCAGACAGACTGGTCCAGGAAACGCGCGCTTTGGCCGATATGGTCAGCAGCAAAATGTCCGGTGCAGTTCGCATCGGTAAACGCGCATTTTACGAACAGATCGAGATGCCGATCGAAGATGCCTACGCATTTACCGGCAATATTATGGTTGAAAACATGAAACGCGACGATACAGCCGAAGGCATTGCCGCGTTTCTAGAAAAAAGATCGCCAGACTGGCCGGAAAAACCCTGATCAGAGCCGATAAATGCTTTCGAACTTTGCCTCGAGGTAGTCGAGCAAAGGTTCTTCCGACGGCGATTGGCCGCTGGCTTTTGTAATCACATCAACCGGTTCGTAGAGGCCGCCATGTTTCTGCACATTCGTGCGCAACCAATTCGTCGCGGCAGAGGCATCGCCATCATGCAAACCGTCTTCCCAATCCGGAACATCGCTTTTCAGAGCCTCAAAAAGGCAACCAGCATAGACATTTCCGAGCGAGTAAGTCGGAAAATACCCAAACAATCCGACGGACCAGTGCACATCCTGCAGGACGCCGTTTGATGGTTTGTCGACTGCAAGCCCAAAGTCAGCCTCAAAACGGTCGTTCCAGGCGGCTTCGAGGTCCGTAGGCTTCAAATCTCCGGCGATGATCGCGCGTTCCAGATCAAAACGCAGCATGACATGTAAGTTGTACTGGACCTCATCGGCCTCAGTGCGGATGTATGATGGCGAACATCTGTTAACGGCGGCATAGAATGCATCCGCATCCGTTATATTAAGATTTCCGAACGCCTCCTGCATCTGACCGTGCAGCCAGCCTGTGAAGGCACGCCCACGGCCGAGTTGGTTTTCATAAATGCGGCTTTGGCTTTCATGCACACCCATCGACACGCCGCAGCCCACCGGGGTCAGGATATGTTGGTCATCGATGCCTTGCTCGTAGGCCGCATGACCAACTTCATGAATTGTTGAATAAAAACAGTTGAATGGATCACTTTCGTTAACGCGTGTGGTGATCCGAACGTCCTGTCCACTCCCAGAACTGAACGGATGCACAGCGCGGTCTATACGGCCAATCGACATGTCATAGCCGAATGAGAGCGCGAGCTTGGTTGCCATCTCGGTCTGTATTTTATCCGCAAATTTGCCCTCCAAACGCGCAGGTTGATGGCTGGCACCGAAGATCCGGTCCCGCAAAGCAACAAGTCTGGGGCGCATCCGATCAAAGAGATCGGCTATCGCGGCGCTGGATGTTCCGGGCTCGTAATCGTCCAGCAACGCGTCGTAGAGATTGCCTCCAGCCGCGAGTGCCTGCGCTTCTTCCTGCCGCAATGCGATCACTTCTGTGAGAATAGGCAGAAACGCCGCCACATCCTCATTGGCGCGCGCGTCGGCCCATATGCCCTGAGCGCGCGATGTGACACTCGCAATCTCACTCGCAAGCCGTGCAGGCACTTTTAAGGTGCGTTCATAGCGACGCCGGATAAGTCGCAGATTTGCAGCCTCAATTTCGGATGCAGGATCTGCTGATCCCAACCAGTCCCCGATTTTAGGGTCGGTACGACGCGCGTGCAGAACCGCCTCGATCGCGGCCATCTCTTCGGCCCGTTGCCCCGCAGACCCACGCGGCATCATTGTTTCCTGGTCCCACCCCAAACGACCTGCGATCGCGGACAGGGCCTCGGTTTGGCGCTGAAACGCCATCAAATCGGAATACGCGGTCATGTTAGCTCTTTCGCAATTGGTCAGGGACGGGATAAAGCGCACGGAACCGGGTTCTTAGGACCAGAACGACCAGAACGACAGCACCGAACTGATGCGCAATAGCCCAGTTTAACTGCGCGCCATAAAGCACTGTCATTACGCCCAAAAGCAGTTGCACGAACATCATCGCCAAAACAAGGCTGGCTGCGAAACGAGTCGAACTGTGCGGGCTTTGCCGGCTTCGAAGCCAAAGAAGAATTCCAGCGATCATAAGAACATAGCCGACGATCCTGTGATTGAACTGTACCAAGCCGGCATTCTCAAAAAAGTTACGCCATCCGGGCGACAGCTCAAAAATACCTGGCGGCAGAAACCCACCTGCCATCAATGGCCAGTCGCCAAAACTACGCCCTGCGTCGATGCCCGCAACCAGTGCGCCGAGAAGGACCTGCAGCGCCGTAACGCCTAGAACGATGCTTGCGAAAGATGCCAGGCGCGGTTCGCCGACCCTGTGTGCGCTGCGCAAATCACGTTCACTGCGCCCCAGCTGAAATATGTACCATGAGATTAAGCCGAGGATCAAAAATGCGAGTCCCAGATGCGTTGCCAGACGGTAAGAGGCCACATCGAGCATCGTCCCAGTCAGGCCGGACGTAACCATCCACCAGCCAATCGCCCCTTGCAAACCGCCGAGCGCCCCTAAAGCTAACAGCTTTCCAGTCCATCCCGGCGGAATTCGACGCGTGGTAAGGAACGCGAAGAATCCAAGCGCCCAGACCAGTCCTACAACACGGCCCAATTGCCGGTGTCCCCATTCCCACCAATAGATAAACTGAAATTCGGCCATCGACATGCCGTGGTTTTGCAATTGGTATTCTGGTATCTGTTGGTATAGCTCGAACTCCGCCTCCCAAGCCTCTGTATTTAAGGGAGGAATAGCGCCAGTGATAGGCTTCCATTCGGTAATGGAAAGCCCTGAATCTGTCAGCCGTGTCAGGCCACCAACGGCGATCATCAACACAACAAGCCCGAACAGGACCATCAACCAAATGCGGATCGCCCCACGCGCCCCTTTGGGACGTTGATCGATCCCGCCCGTTTGCGGCGCCTCTACCTTGGTTTCGACCTCTTCGAAAATGCTGCGGGGTTTGCTCATTTTAGCCCTCATTATCGCTTGTCGGGACATGTGGTGGGCTTGCCCGCTCTTTCCAGCGTACAAACTGACGCAGCATCCCATGCAAAATTTGCACATCAGACTGGGTTAAAGGCAAGCGTCCCCACATGTTGCGCAGGGACATCTTCATATGAGGCGCTTTGTCTTCTGGAAAGAAAAAACCCGCATTTGCAAGACGCTCTTCAAAATGATCGCCAAGGCGTTCGATATCCCCTGCTGTCGCATATCGTGTTTTAGCCAATTCCATCACCTCTGGCACGATGTCTGCGGTTTGCCGGCGCCATTCATAGCCCAGCAACAATACACATTGCGCGAGGTTCAGGGATGGAAACTCGGGGTTCACAGGCACAGTGATTATGGCGTTGGCGCGCGCAATGTCCGTGTTCTCCAAACCTGCGCGTTCAGCCCCAAACAGAAGCCCGACACGCTGTCCTTCTGCCAAAAGTTCTCTGGTTTGCTGCATTGCGCGTTCAGGCGAGACAACAGGCTTGGTCAGCCCCCTTGGTCGGGCGGTGGTCGCAAAAACATAATCAAACTCGCTAATGGCATCGGCTGTCGTGTCAAAAAGCTGAGCCTGGTCCAAAAGCCGCCCCGCACCGCTGGCCATGGCCACAGCTTTTTCATTGGGCCATCCATCTCTGGGTGCCACCACGCGCATGCGGTCCAGCCCGAAATTCCACATAGCACGTGCGGCAGCGCCAATATTTTCGCCCATTTGTGGAGCTACAAGAATGATGTCTGGAATTGGACTGGTTTGCATCGGGCCCTCTCAATTACAACTGCGGTGTAGAAAGACCCACAGCGTTGCGCAATCCCCGTTGCTGCCGCGAACGCGGCAGGCTAAGTCCCGCGGGTCAGTACAGGATGTGACCATGGCCGATAGCGAAAAACCTCAGTTATATCTGATCACTCCGACGCAGTTTGATTTTGATAGCTTCCCTAGTACGTTACAACGCGTTCTTGATGCGTCAGACATTGCTTGCTTGCGCCTTAGCCTTGCCAGTCAGGATGAACGTATAGTTTCCAAAAGCGCAGACCTGATACGTGAGATTGCCCATGAACGCGACATACCGCTCGTAATCGATACCCATGTTCAGTTGGTGGAAACCTTGGGTTTAGACGGTGTGCACCTCCCGGACGGCGGGCGGGGTTTGCGCAAGTTGCGCGAGACCATGGGCGACGATCCGATACTTGGCGCAGATTGCGGGGCCTCACGACATGTTGGGATGTCTGCGGGCGAAGCCGGAGCAGATTACGTGTCATTCGGGCCTGTTGCCGCAAGCGTTATGGGGTCCGGCGATATTGCCGAGGAAGAGCTATTTGCCTGGTGGTCGGACATGATTGAGGTTCCGGTTGTCGCAGAAGGCGGACTGACACCCGATCTGGTCGCCAAACTCGCACCCGTCACCGATTTTTTCGCTTTTGGCGCAGAAGTTTGGGAGCAAGACGACCCGATTGCTGCGCTGACGCACCTCGTCGCACCCCTGCGCTAGGTCATTGGCTGCATTAACTCTGTCTCGTTACCGCCTGTCACTGAGGTATAAAAACAACTTCTCCGGTTGGTATGGCAGGCAGGGCCGTCCTGTTTGACGGTCACAAGAATGCAATCGCGATCACAGTCGATTCGCATATCGACAAGGTGTTGCAGGTGGCCAGAGGTTTCTCCTTTGACCCAGAACTTCTTCCGGGATCTGCTCCAATAGGTAACGCGTTTTGTTTCCAGTGTCTGGGCGATGCTTTGTGCGTTCATCCATGCCAGCATAAGGACCTCACCGCTTTCAGCGTCCTGGGCGATCGCAGGCAAGAGCCCGTCGCTATTGAAAACGAGACTTGCGGGATCAAATATCATGTGATCTGACCTTTCTAGAAGCATAGTGTCGGTCAGGCTGATAACGGAATTCCCCCTCCGTTCAAGGACAAAGGATGGGCCATGAGTTCGAAAACTGGGCACGAACCGGATCTCCTGAAATTATATTCCAATCGGATTCTGGCCTTGGCCTCTGACCTTCCGCATGTTGGGCGCCTTGCAAATCCTCACGCCAGCTCCAAGCGCCGAGCGCCGCTGTGTGGGTCCATGGTAACCATTGATATTGCGATGGAAAATGGTGTGATCACAGAATATGCGCAGGATGTGAAAGCCTGTGCGCTGGGTCAGGCATCTGCTGCAATTCTCGGCGAGAACATCATTGGATGTAGCATCGTTCAGGTCCGCACGGCACGTGATCAAATGGCAGCAATGCTGAGAGAGAACGGTCCGGTTCCAGAGGCGCCCTTTGAGGGGTTCGAGGTTCTTGTCCCTGCTCGAGACTTTGCAAACCGTCATGCATCAATACTGCTGGCCGTCGAGGCAACATTGGATGCGATGTCACAGCTTCAGCACGCTGACTGCGCCTAACTTTACGCTAAACAAAAAAAACCGCTGCATCGGGTCGGATGCAGCGGCAAGGTGCGTATCTGTTCGACAAAATCTGAAATTAAATTCGCAGGGTCGCTGATGGGGACAAGACTGTGCGAGGCGCCCGGTTTGGGGGTGGGCAATATGTCAGATCAAAAACAGAACGCAGGCAGAAACCAAATTTACCCGAGCACTGGAAAATGGAGCAAAACAAAAAGCAGCCCAGCGATCGCCAATACGCCAATGACATCCTGGACGGTATCCAATGGCGCAGCTTTGGCGAGGGTTTTGAGGCGGGACATCTTGGCACTCCGTGTTGGCAACTGTGTTGCACCTTTGTTCTCATTTTGATCCGAGAAAGTAAAGAACTTTTTGAGAACAAAACATGACCAAAAGAGAACGCCAGATCTAAAGCCCGGCTAACCTACCGAAATCAAACGAATTGCCTGATCCTGCCCCATCAACCACAGCAGCACGCGCGCGGCCTGCCCCCTTGCCGTGTTCAGCTCGGGGTCTTTGGTAAGAAGTGCACGCGCGTCATCCCGGGCGATTTCCATCAGCCCTGCCTGATGTTCAAGGTCTGCGATCCGAAACCTCGGCAACCCGGACTGTGCTGTCCCGATAACGTCACCGGCCCCGCGCATTTCCAGATCCACCTCGGCGATCCGAAACCCGTCCTGTGTTTCACGCATAAGCTCCAAACGTCGCTTTGCAGTCTCGCCCAAGGGGGACGTATACATCAGCAGGCATGAAGACTTCGCAGATCCACGCCCAACACGCCCCCTGAGCTGGTGCAATTGCGCCAATCCAAAGCGCTCTGCCCCTTCGATGACCATGATGGAGGCGTTCGGTACATCCACACCGACTTCGATCACCGTTGTCGCAACAAGGATCTTTCGCGCGCCTGACTGAAACCCGGCCATGGCTTCGTCTTTTTCTTCCGGGGGCATTTGCCCGTGCACCAGCGCAACGGCATCTTCTCCAAATCGCGCCCTAAGCGCTTTGAAGCGTTCTTCAGCGGCCGTCAGTTCAAGCGTTTCGCTTTCCTCGATGAGTGGACATACCCAGTAGGCCTGATGTCCAGCATCCAGCGCACCCGCCATATGGGCAATGACTTCGTCCAACCTCGATCCCGAGATCAACGCTGTTGTGATCGGTTGCCGGCCAGCAGGTTTTTCATCAAGGATCGAAACATCCATGTCGCCGTAACTTGCCAAGGCGAGACTGCGCGGAATGGGGGTCGCGGTCATAACCAGCACATCGACGCCCTGCCCCTTTTGCCCCAATTGCATGCGTTCACGCACACCAAATCGATGCTGTTCGTCGATCACAGACAGGCGTAGGTCTTGAAAATGCACGTCTTTTTGAAATACCGCATGCGTCCCAACGAGGATGTTGATGTCGCCGGTAGCCAGCCCTGAAAGCTTCTCAGTCCGGACCTTGCCTTTGTCCCGGCCTGTCAGAACCTCAATGCGCAGGTCTGTGTGTGCAGACATCTCTCGCAGCGACTCAAAATGTTGGCGCGCCAGAACTTCGGTGGGGGCCATAAGTACGGCCTGCCCGCCAGCCTCCACCACGATCAGCATAGCCACCAAGGCAACAAGCGTCTTACCTGCCCCCACGTCGCCTTGGAGCAATCGGTTCATGCGTTTAACGGACCGCAGATCCCCAGCGATTTCACTTATTGCCCGCAATTGCGCACTCGTGGGGCGGTACGGCAGCTCGGCAAGCACTGGATCTGTCAGTTTGCCTGTTCCCATACTGGCTTTCCCCGGCTTGTCCCTGCGCGCCGCCCGCGCAAGCGCGAGCGTCAGTTGGTGGGCGAAAAGCTCGTCATAGGCCAGGCGACGCCGCGGCGGTGTATTTTCGGAAAGATCCTCCATGGCCTGCGGGTCATGCGCCAATGCAAGGGCCGTGTGCCAGTCTGGCCAGGTGTTCTTCTCTCGGAGGCTCAGATCGATCCATTCAGCAAACTCAGGCGTGCGATCCAAACTTGCGAGGACCGCTTTCGACATGGTTTTTTGCGTCACACCATGGGTCAAAGGATAGATGGGTTCAAAGGCGCGCAAATCGCTAACATCCGCTGCTTTGAGAACATGATCTGGATGGGTCATCTGGGCGATGCCATCATAGAGTTCGACTTTGCCCGATACGGTTCGGTGTTGGCCTACAGGCAAAAGACGGTCCAGATAATCGCCACGCGCATGGAAATAGACCAGAAAGAATCGGTTTCCGTCCAAATCCTCTACTTCAATACGGTGGGGTCGGCCGCGCGCGGGCGGTACAATGTGGCGTTGAACAATGATTTCGAGCGTCAGAGTTGCTGGCAGCGGTATCTCATAGATGCTGCCCACCTGTACCCGCCTGATACCGGATTGTGGCAGTGTCAAAACCAGATCACGCGGAATGGAAATGTCGATCGCGCCAAGAGACTGCGCCGTGCGCGGGCCTATGCCGGATAGCGTTTCAAGCGGCGCAAAGAGCGGGAACAAGATTTCGGGCCGCGTGCCCATTTAATCTCCGATCAGCGCGCGCCATCCAGCTTCGTCAAGGATTTGAACCCCTAACGACTGCGCCTTTGTTGCCTTGGAGCCGGCACCTGGCCCAGCTACCAGAATATCAGTTTTCGATGACACAGAGCCCGATACTTTCGCCCCTAATGCTTCAGCGCGCGCTTTGGCTTCTGCCCGGGTCATTGTTTCCAAAGTACCCGTGAACACGACAATTTTCCCAGATACCGGGCTGTCTGTGCCGACGCGTGCTTCAGCAGGTTGAATTGTAATCACATGGCGCAATCGATCTATCGATGCACGTTCTGCACTGTCCTGCTGGAAAGCCGCAACCAGCGCCTCAGCCATGACCTGTCCTACGCCATCTATACTGAGCAGGTCCTCCATAGCTGAAGGATCTGTTGAGGCTCGTTCCAGCACGTCAACCAAGACGTCGACCGTTCCAAAATGCGACGCAATCAAATTGGAGGTCACTTCCCCCATGTGACGGATCCCGAGGCCGAACAAGAAACTTCCAAATGGAATACTGCGCTTGTCTTCAATGGCCGCAAACAGCTTTTCGGCGCTCTTCTCCCCCCAGCCTTCAAGGTTTTTAAGCTGTTTGAGGCCAGAGCTATACCGCGCATTAAGCTCGAAGATATCGCGCGGCTCCTTGATCCAACCATCCTTGTAGAACTGCTCAACCTGCTTGGACCCCAATCCTTCGATATCAAACGCGGCGCGTGACACGAAATGCTTCAGCTTCTCGACCGCTTGGGCAGGACAGATCAGGCCACCTGAACATCTGCGAACCGAGTCCCCAGGTTCTCGTATGGCGGCGGAACCGCATTCAGGGCAGCTTTCCGGGAAGACATACGGAACACTGGTCTCCGATCGTTTTGTGAGATCGACATCAGCAATTTTTGGAATGACATCGCCAGCACGGTAGACCTGCACCCAATCGCCTTCACGGATATCACGACCCTCTCTGATGGGTTCCCCTTTGGAATCCAAGCCAGCGATGTAGTCTTCGTTGTGCAGCGTCGCATTCGAAACAACGACCCCGCCAACAGTTACGGGTCGCAATCGAGCAACCGGGCTGAGAGCACCCGTGCGACCAACCTGAATTTCAATCGAATCGAGCCAAGTCCAGGCCAGTTCTGCTGCAAATTTATGGGCTATGGCCCAACGCGGCGTTGTGGAGCGTAATCCGAGGCGAGATTGAAAGCTAAGATCGTTCACCTTGTAGACCACACCATCGATATCATAGCCCAGCGTCGCGCGCATTTGCTCAATCATTCTATGGTGATCACTAAGGGCAACTGCCCCGTCACAGAGCCTGGTCAGCGGGTTTGTCTGGAACCCAAGGGCATTGAGTTTCCCAATTGCCCCCAATTGCGTGTCGGCCAGTGGCTCAGAAAGGTCTCCCCATGCGTATGCAAAAAAGTGCAAGGGACGCGACCGCGTGATCTCGGCGTCAAGCTGTCTCAACGAGCCAGCGGCGGCATTGCGGGGATTTGCGAAGGTTTTACCGCCCTTTGCCGTTTGAGCTGCATTCAAAGCCTCAAAGTCAGCGTGGTCCATATAGACCTCACCGCGCACTTCCAGAACGGTTGGAGCATTTGATAGCTTTTGCGGAATGTCTGCAATTGTGCGAGCGTTTGCAGTTACATTCTCACCTGTCTCACCGTCTCCACGCGTGGCAGCCTGAACCAGAACGCCATTTTCGTAACGCAGCGAGAGAGACAGGCCGTCGATCTTGGGCTCGGCCGTGAAGTCTAGCGTTTGTTCGTTGCCCAAACCCAGAAACTTGCGAATGCCCTCAACAAAATCTGCAACGTCCTTGTCATCAAAGGCATTAGCCAGTGACATCATGCGTTGTGCGTGAACGACTTTTGCAAATCCATCCGCCGGGCGCGCTCCTACGGCCTCGCTCGGGCTATCAGAGCGTTTCAGGTGGGGAAATATCTGTTCAATTTGAGCATTACGAGACTTGAGCGCATCATACTCCGCGTCAGTGATCTCGGGGGTATCATCGCGGTGATAGGCAAGGTCGGCAGCCGCGAGGCGTTGGGCCAACATAGTCAGTTCGGCCTTCGCCTCCGCCTCTGTCAGGTCCTCAACAGCCTTATCTGACATCGCCTGCCCCCATCACATCGCCAAGATTTAGGGGGAGCGAAGCGCGCGGTCCAGAGCAGAATTAGCCCGTAGCGTAAACGCGTTCTACCGCTTCAGTGGTGACGGGGTCGCGCAATACATAGCCCCTGCCCCAAACGGTCTCGATGTAATTCTCACCGCCGGTGGCCTGGCTAAGTTTTTTGCGCAGTTTACAAATGAAAACATCGATAATCTTCAATTCGGGTTCGTCCATACCGCCGTACAGATGGTTGAGGAACATTTCCTTTGTCAGGGTTGTTCCCTTTCGAAGACTAAGCAATTCAAACATCTGATATTCTTTGCCAGTCAAATGGACAGCTTGATTTTCGACTTCGACAGTCTTTGCATCAAGATTGACGCAGACCTTTCCGGTGTTAATGACCGACTGCGCGTGTCCTTTCGATCGACGAATTATGGCGTGGATGCGGGCCACGAGCTCGTCCCTATGAAAGGGCTTTGTAAGGTAGTCGTCAGCACCAAACCCGAAGCCCTTGAGTTTGCTTTCCGTATCATCGGATCCTGAAAGTATCAGTATTGGGGTTTCAATACGTGCAAGACGCAACTGACGCAGGACTTCATGTCCTGTCATGTCTGGCAAATCCAAATCCAGAAGGATCAGATCGTAATCATAAATGCGTGCCAGATCGATGCCTTCTTCCCCCATATCGGTTCCGTAGACGTTCAGATTCGCATGGGTCAGCATCAACTCGATGCTTTTTGCCGTTCCAGGATCGTCCTCAATCATCAATACGCGCATAGCCTATGGCCTCCGTAGCTGGCTCGTGTCGCAACTGAACATGGCATTCAAATGGTTAATCGCCCGTTACTCACTGCCGCCAATCTGCACGCTCAACCTTAAGTTGTCTACTAATTTATTAGTTATTCTTCACCTTGCTGTCTAAATTCCTGCAATTTTGTAGCTTTGAGAGCATTTTCTCCAAAATTATGTATGGCTGCCTGCCAACTCGAAAGCTCTTCTCTCGACAACGCGTACACGCTTAACGCGTCTTCTTCACTTAGCAGGCCATAACGTACCGCCTGTACAATGGCGGCTTTCCGGCTTGCGACCCATCGCTTTGTATTCGGCGAAGGCAGGTCTGAACGAGACAAAATATGCCCATCGGGCAAAGTTATTGCCGCAGGTCCGCGACTACGTTTGAGATACATCATCATGTCCAACTGATCCCTTGTGTGTGTTACCCTCAGGGAGTGACCTTAACGTGCAGTGAATTAACGAGCCCCAAGACCCTTGGCTTTGCCTCAAGTTTTCCTATATTTCTCGCGACCCTACGGAGATGATCGATGCCCAAGGATGCAGCGCCTGCGCTGAACTCACTCGGCTTTGCCAAAGCCCCTTCCGACACGCGCGTTGTTGTTGCGATGTCAGGCGGTGTGGATTCCAGCGTTGTTGCGGCAAAGCTGGCACGCGAAGGCTACGATGTCGTGGGGGTGACGCTTCAGCTTTATGATCATGGAGCAGCACTTGCGAAGAAAGGTGCGTGTTGTGCTGGTCGTGATATACACGATGCGCGACGCGTCGCAGAGGAAATGGGCTTCCCACACTACGTCCTAGATTATGAAAATACCTTCCGGGAAGCGGTTATTGACGAGTTCGCAGACAGTTATTTGTCAGGTGCGACCCCCGTTCCGTGCATTCGCTGCAATGAACGGGTCAAATTCAAGGACCTTCTGCATACTGCACGCGACCTTGATGCGGATTGTATGGCAACTGGCCACTATATACAGCGCAAAATCGGCACGTTGGGTCCTGAACTTCATGCAGCTGGCGATCCATCTCGTGATCAAAGCTATTTTCTGTTTTCGACAACACAAGAGCAGCTGGATTATCTGCGGTTTCCTCTTGGTCATCTCAAGAGTAAGGCGGAAACCCGTGATCTGGCAGCCGAATTTGGTCTGGCTGTCGCAGACAAGCCAGATAGCCAAGACATATGTTTTGTGCCCAATGGCGATTACGCGTCGGTCATAGAGAAATTGCGACCAGGCGCCGGTCAGCCCGGCCACATCGTTCACCTTGACGGGCGTGTGCTCGCCGAACACAGCGGCGTCATACACTACACGATAGGACAACGGCGCGGTCTTGGTATCGGGGGCCTGGAAGAGCCTCTTTATGTCGTGAAGCTTGACCCAGAGAAACGCGAAGTCATCGTCGGTCCAAAATCTGCGCTTTCGACGCGACTGGTTCCCGTGCGTGAAATCAATTGGCTGGGTGATGAACCTTTTGAAGCGCAAGACCAATGGGAACTTGATGTAAAAATCCGATCAACTCGGCCCCCGCGAGAGGCGATTCTGCGTCCGACATCCCCTACTGAGGCTATTGTAGAATTAGTCCTTGCAGAAGAGGGTGTTAGCCCAGGTCAGGCTTGCGTGTTCTACGGGTCCGACGGCAGCCGTGTCTATGGTGGCGGTTGGATTTGGCGGGGATAACGGCTTCCCATCGTGCACTTACGCACACATTAAACAAAACCTCTCGCAATTGTGCGTTTTGCCAAAACCAGGTCTGCGACCTAGTTTATTTTGCGCATGAAAAGATTGGAGAGCTTTGATGAAACTTCGCCCCGCAGTCACCGCCCTTGCCGTCGCGACAACAGTGTTTGTTGGCTCGGTCGCTACAGCACAGGATTTTACTAATCAGATTGGCGCGCGCCAAGGCATGTTCAAAATGAACGGCGTCAGTATTGGAATCCTGGCCGGTATAGCGCGTGGTCGCATCGACTATGATGCAGAACTTGCGCAAGCCGCAGCGGACAATCTCGTAAACGTCTCGCAGTTCAATCAGGCACCTCTCTGGCCTGAGGGATCCGATTCAGATGCCGTCGCAACGACTGCCGCGTTGCCTGCTATCTGGGAAAACTACGACGACTTCCTGTCCAAATTCGCTGATTTCGGCACCGCAGCGCTTGCGATTCAAGCGGTTGCCGGTGATGGCGCTGGTGCAATTGGTGGTGCGCTCGGCGGATTAGGGGCAACCTGTGGCGCATGTCACGATGCATATCAGAAATCACGTTAGTACCTGGCAAGCCTCGGGTGTCATAAAGGTCGCCCGAGGTTAGAGTATACATGAAATTCGTCACGCAAACTCTTGTATTACTTATATTACTCGCAGTCGGGGTAGGCTTCGCGGTAACCCTACCTCAGTTTGATGACACGTCTGATCTGTTAGCGCTTGATGCTGATGCTGATCGGGGCGAGCTGGTGTTTCATGCTGCCGGATGCGCATCCTGCCACGCACCGCCAGGCGCTGACGACAAGAGCCTGCTGTCAGGTGGTGCAAGATTCATCAGTGATTTTGGGACGTTTATTGCACCCAATATTTCGCAGGATCCAGATTTTGGAATCGGCGCCTGGGATGTTCATATGTTTGCCGCAGCCGTCCGTCAGGGCCTTGCGCCGGATGGCAGTCACTATTATCCCGCATTTCCTTACGCCAGCTATGCCAAGATGAGCGATCAGGATATCGTTGATATATTTCTGTATATGAGGGGCTTACCAAGCTCTTCTACACCTTCTCTGGCCCATGAAGTCGCTTTTCCGTTTAATATTCGTCGCGCAATCGGCGTTTGGAAAGCGCGTTACCTGACCGATGACTGGATTTTGGACGACATCAGAACCGACCAATTGGAACGCGGTCGATATCTTGTTGAAGGTCTTGGACATTGCGCTGAATGTCATACCCCTCGCGATATTCTTGGTGGATTAGTTAGATCGAAATGGATGGGAGGCGCACCAAATCCTTCTGGGGATGGACGCATTCCAAATATTAGGCCCGACGCCCTCGGTTGGTCCGCTCTGGAGATCGCAGATTATCTGGAAACCGGATTTACACCAGAGTTTGATGTGGCTGGCGGAAGTATGAAAGCCGTGGTGGAGAATTACGCAAAGCTCCCGGCCAGCGATCGCGAAGCTGTCGCGGCCTACCTCTTATCAATCCGTTAAAGATATGATATTCCATCCAAAATCGCGTCCGCCGCGCGCAGTCCCGGCGCTGCACCACCCTTCCCAAGGCGCATCATCGTTAATGACATGGCACGAGATTGTCCGACAGGATGTCGTCGAACCTTTGAAAGCGATTCCGCAATAGCATCAGGTGTGCAATCATTTCCCAAATGTTCCGGAATTGTCCGAGTCTCACTTACAAGGTTCACCAGCGTCACGGTATCTATGAGCAGTTTCGAAGCAATGATGCGCCGCGAAAGCCAATTCATGTCATAAGCGATCACCATAGGCGTCGCATAAGCGGCCAACTCAAGCGAAACTGTGCCAGAAGCCGCCAGGGCAAGATCTGCCGCGGCGAAAGCCAATGCTTTTTCCCGTTGGTCGGCCTCTGTATCACCTGTCGGACACAAGACGATTGGTCCGCCTGGCCATTCCCCCGCCAAGGTGCGTACGCGATCCGCGATAGGTGCAACGGTCGGAACAATGACGCGCGTGTTTGGAAACTCAGTAAGGTGCTTCTTCAGCGCCAATCCGAAAACTGAACTGAGCCGCTCAACCTCACCACGCCTTGAGCCTGGCAAGGCCAACAATATATTTGCGTCCGCGTCTATTCCATGATGCTCCCGGAAATTGAACACGTCATCATATTTAGGTTTCTTCGTCTGCGATAAGGGGTGACCGACGAAGTCTGCGCGCATCCCGGCCTTTTTCATGAAAGGTGGCTCAAACGGAAGCAGGCAAAGTACCTGATCAACGATCGGAGCCATTTTCGTGGCGCGTTCAGGTCGCCACGCCCAGACAGATGGCGCAACGTAATGCACGATACGCTGTTCAGGATTCATTGAGCGTACTTTACGCGCAACGCGCAAACAAAAATCAGGACTGTCTATCGTGAGCAAAACGTCTGGTCGCGTCGAAATTATTCGATTGCTGGTTTCGCGAACACGCGCAAGCAAGCTAGGCAGTCTGGGCAAAACTTCAGCGAGACCCATGACTGATAATTCTTGCATGGGAAACAAACTTACGAGGCCTTCGGCCTGCATTAACGGACCGCCCACACCCGAAAACTGAACATCCTGATTTCTGGTTTTCAAACCTTTCATAACTTCCGCACCAAGGGCGTCGCCTGAAGGTTCTCCAGCTATTAGAAAAACGTTTAGTCCGTCGCCCATATCACCAGCCCAGCAGCGTTTGCCCGTTCCAAGACTTCTTTAAGATCAAGAACTTGAACGTATCCGGCCTGCAAACAGATAGCAGACAGATCGGCTGATATTACTTTATCTATCGTTTCTGGACCAATTGTTGGCAAATCCACCCTCAGATCTTGACCATCCTTTGCACGTTTTACAAAGACACCATTCATATTGGGCTGTCGGCTTTGTCTCAATTGCGCAATCCCATCCAGCATCGCATCTGTTCCATATAGTGCTTCAATTCCAAGAACTTGCCCTGAACTTACAACGCATCCCTGACCAATATCGTGCACACTCAAAGTCTGCAGAATCTCTGCACCCTTCTGGGCGTCCTGTTCGTCACGAGGCTCGGGGTGAGCCCGTGTCATCACGCCAGGTTCGACCAGCAATCCAGGGAGAAACTCATGTGGTGCACAAACAGAAAATCCCTTTTCTTCACACACTTCAATGATGCCTCGCAGTAATGCGTCATCCCCGGACTGCAGCAACGGTACCAGCCTGGGCATCAGTTCCAATGTGGTCGCATCAAACAAAGACGGATCGAGCTTTGGGCGCCCCATCGCACCAGCAAAGCAGATTTCCTGAACGCCAGCTTCCGCGAGATCCGAGAAAAGATCTCCAAGCCTTTCAAATTGCGCTGTTATGTTCGGCTCTGAACCTATGTCCGTGTGTACATTATTCAATTTGACCCAGATTGCGCCTGTTTCTTTGACGAGACGTACTGGCAGGTCTCCAGAGCCAGAGATAACTGCGAGCGACATTCGCTAACTCGGCGTCAGAAAGCTTCGATCCGACGCCGCAATAATGAATTCGGCAATCTCTCGAACGTATTCGCTTTCTGTTTCCTCATTCAGTCGCCTCGCGCGTTCGAGGAAGGTTCCCTCCCCTTGCGCAAGCGCCTGATATGCGGCTCGCAACGCAGTAATGTCCGTACGGGACACACCACGACGCTTGAGCCCGACAAGATTCAAACCATCCAATGTGCCTCTTTCGGCCTGTACGAGCCCATAGGGGATAACGTCGTTTGTCACCATGGTCACCGCACCAATGATCGCGCCGCGACCAATACGGACAAACTGGTGGATCCCAGAAAGCCCACCGATCAACACGTTGTCTTCAATGATGCAATGCCCGGCAATCGCCGCATTGTTCACAACGATGACATTGTTTCCGATCTGCGCATCATGTGCGACGTGACAGCCCGCCATAAAGAGGTTGTTATCGCCTACACGGGTTACCCCACCGCCCCCTTCAGTGCCTGTGTTCATCGTCACATGTTCGCGGATACGATTGCGTCTCCCAATGATGAGCTTTGTCTTTTCGCCTTTGAACTTGAGATCCTGTGGGATCTCACCAATGCTCGCAAAAGAGAAAATGTCTGTTTCATCACCTACTTGCGTCCAGCCAGTCACAACAACGTGGCTACGCAATACAACGTTGCGCCCAAGTTCCACGTCTGGTCCTACAACGCAAAACGGGCCGACCTTGCAGCCATCGGCTATCACGGCACCGGGCTCGATCACCGCACTTGGATGGATCTGAGCGCTGACCGAAATGCTCATTCAGCCGCGTCCTTCGGCAAGTCCATCATTGCTGTAAAGTCGCATTCACAGGCCACATCGCCCTCCACCGTGCCAACGCCATGGAATTTCCAGACTTTGCCACCGGGCTTGCCGCGCGTCACATCAAGCTTCATTTCAAGTACGTCACCGGGCACAACTTTCCGGCGGAACTTCGCACTGTCGATCGCCATGAAATAAACAAGGAGATCCCTGTCCGCCATATTCATGGAAACACCCACCATAACAGCTGCTGTTTGCGCCATGGCCTCAATGATGGTTACGCCCGGCATAATCGGTGCGCCCGGAAAATGACCTTGGAAATGTGGCTCGTTGAATGTGACGTTCTTGATCCCTACCGCAGAGGTGTTGGGCACAATGTCCTTCACTTTGTCGACCAACAGAAATGGGTATCGATGCGGGATTATCCGTTGGATCAGATCAATGTCAGCGGTTGTAGGAATGTCCATAAAAGGTCTCCGGACAGTATTTGCGTTGACCGTGGCTAGCAAGCAGCGTGGTTCGAGACAACCAGCTATTCAGAGGCTACCGGGTCCGTTGCAGGTTGTTGGGGCAATTCATCGACGTCAGGCAAGACAGGGGCAGGAGCGGAGTCGAGCGACGCCTCCTGCCCCGTTCCAATTGCTTCATCCATGGCTGCTATAGCCTCATCAGTGATGTCGATACGGTCATCTGTAATGAACGCAGCCCGCTGATCAAAGATTGCCACAGCCCCAAAGTCCGACATGATCCTACCCAAGACAGGTAACGTGGCATTGAAAAAGGTGCGGCGTTCTTGTTCATCCCGGCTTGTCAGGTTGCGCGCTTTTCTATCCTGTGCTGCACGAATGGCCGTTACCCGCGCATCAAAGTCATCTGCAAGCGCACGAAACTCTTCCGGGGCCATAGAGGGGCGCCGTTCGGTAATAGCTTGCTCTTCTGCAATCAACGCATCTTCGATACGCCTGTTTTCCTCGGCCAATGCAAGGGACTCAGCGCGAATATCTGCAACGACTCGCTGCCCAAATTGAGACTCTGAATAAAGCCTGTCCTGATTTATCACCACAAAATCCGACTGGATTTGAGTGGATTGGGCGATGGCATGCGTTGAAGTGTTGCTAAAAGCGACGAAGGCTCCGCATGCCACGATGGTGCGAAGCCAAAGTCGCAGCATCGTTTAAAACTTCGTTGAGATCGTTAGATCAAACCCAACAGGATTGTCATAGCTCTCGGCTTGAAGCGGCGTCGTGAAATTGAACCGAAGGGGCCCAATCGCCGTCGTCCAATAGACGGCAAATCCAAGGGTCGCACGAAGCAATGCGCTATCGTCTACAATGTTTCCGCCCGCGCCTGCCGTATCCTGAAGTCCCCATACCGTGCCCACATCAGCAAAAAGACCACCGGTAATATTGTATTCATCGGGCAATCCTAGCGGGAATTGGCTCTCGAGCCGCGCAACAGCATAATAATTGCCGCCAAGCGCGTCATTGCCAGTAGCATTCAAATCCCGCGGACCAATACCGTTAGAACCAAATCCACGCATCACGCGGGAGTTTGGCAGGAAGCGGTCGGTTATCCGCGTTGTTGCACCGCCGATAGGGGTCAGAGCCCCCCCTTCAACCTCGATGCGCAGCCCAATCTCTTCTCCCCACACCTTTGTCTCAGCGGCCGCAAGCGCGGTCGTCCGCAAGATCTGGTTCGTACTACCAACACCCGTTACTTCCTGTCCGAACCGCAGAAGCATGCCGGTTGTCGGATCCAGTCCAGTGCGGCGCGTATCAAATGTGTAGGTATACCCAACGGAATGCGTATCGCGCGTTCCTGCTTCGCGCTGAATAATAGGCGAAGCTGTTGCGGTATCCAAGATCGCGGCCGTACCGAGCCCAGCATAAACATCCAAGCGACCACGTTCGCTTACAGGAAACTCGAGACCAACCTCGAGATCACGGATTTCTGTATCATAACTCGCTGATGCATTGTTGGTTGTAAATTGTTGTGCGTCAAAACGAAGACGCAAATCGCGATCTAGCAATGCTGGCTCAGCGAAGGAGAATGCAGCTTTTCGATTATCTGTGCCTCCCGAGTACTCAAAGCTCAGGAACTGGCCACGCCCAAGAAAGTTACGTTCGCTTAGGTTGACAGACAGTCCAAAACCGTCTTGCGCCGAGTAAGAACCGCCAAAGCTCAGTGCACCTGTTGGCGCCTCTTCAACATCAACATCCACAACCACCTGGTTTTCACTACTACCAGGACGGTTGTTGACCTGTGCATCCGCGAAGAAACCAAGCGCACGAATACGCTCTGCAGCTTGGCGAATTTCACGCGGATTGAACGGATCACCTTCTGCAGTCGTAAACTGCCGGCGAATAACCCGATCCAATGTCGTTGCATTACCTTCGATATCAATCCGCTCGATAAAAACACGCGGTCCGCGTTCCAGCTGAAAATTGACATCAAGTGTACCAGCCGCGTCGTTGCGACTAATCTTTGGAACGACACGCACGAAATTAAGTTGTTTTTCAATCGCAAGCCGCTCAATACGTGCGATGTTGTTCTCAATTAGCGCCGGTGACCATGTGTCGCCAGGATCGATATTCAGTGCAGCTTCGAACTCAGCAGCGTCCAAGCCTTCAATGACGCTGGACGTGCTAACCGATCCAACTTTGAACGACTGCCCTTCCCTTACATTAAACGTGACGAAAACGCCGTTCCGCTGGCGGGTGAGCTCCGAGCTTACCGACAAAACCTGGAAATCGACATAGCCGCGTGAATTGTAGAAATCGGTCAGAACCTGACGATCAAATGCAATTCTTTCCTCAATAAAAGTATCGGATTGGATCAAACGGCGGAAGAGGCCAGCCTGTCGGGTTTGCAACGCGTTGCGAAGACGGCGTTCGGAAAAGTCCTGATTGCCAACAAAACTAATCCGCTGGATTTCGACAACACGGCCCTCGGTTACTTCAAACACGAGGTCTACGCGATTATCGCTGCGCCGGATAATCCGCGGCTCTACAGTTGCAGCAAGTCGACCACGTAGCGCATAAGCCTCAGCAATCGCCGCTGCATCCGCCTCGGCCTGAGAGGGGCTGTACACGCGCCGGGATTCAGATCCCAATACTGGCAGCAGAACATCGTCATCGATACGGCGATTGCCCTCGATATTGATACGGTTCACGGTGGGCCATTCCTGAACGTTGATTTCGAGAAGGTTACCGCGCGGATTAATCTCTACAGCCTCAAAAAGACCGGAGTTCACAATACGCTGATATGCCTCGTTCAACTCGCCCGCTGTGAGCGTTTGACCGGATGATATGCCCGCAAAAGCAACCACGCTCGCAGAATCAACCCGTTGGTTGCCTGAAACCGCTACCCTGTTGAATGTGAAATCTTGTGCGCTTGCGGTCGTCGACGGAAGCGTCAAACTTGTCGCCGATACCAGAGCCAAAATCAGGGCCGCTCGAGATGACCCCTGTGCTAATTTTGAAATGCTTTTTCCACGACCGCTCATTCTAGTCTGTCCCGTGATCTGCCTGCTATAGGCGTCCTACCTTGGCAGCGGGAACTTGTCAAAATCGAACAAGGGATTGGGCTGTGGAAAACTCGAGGCGCAACCCAATGTGTTGTTAGAGGGTCGCACTCAGGATATTGGCAAGCGAAATGGCGCCGGAGATTGCAGCAATAATGAGTGCTACAACCAGAACGCTATCGCCATAAAACCGCGCCAGGGCTCTTACGCCAACGACACCTTGATGAACCAGCTGCATATCACGCCCTCCATTGACTGCGAACAGTGCTGTTAACGAAGGTATCGTCAAAGAATGTGGCTCGATTTGGGCAATCCATGTAAAAAAGCGTGACGTATAAACTTTTCAGTAAGTTTTTGGTCGACTTCTTCAGGGGCAAAAGAGATCGTTGGTCAGCGCAAACAGCATAAGCGACAGGATCAATACCAACCCAGTTGTCATCAATACCCGCAATGCGCGATCGCTTGGTGGCCGTCCCACAACAGCCTCATAGGCGTGGAAGACAAGGTGACCCCCATCAAGCACGGGAACCGGGAACAGATTAAGCAGCCCAACAGCTGTGGATAACACTGCGATAAACCAGATGAAGCTTTCGAGGCCCTGGCTTGCAGCGGCACCTGACACTTCGGCAATTCCGATGGGCCCGGACATGTTGCACGTCGATATCGCGCCAGTGACCATGTGATAAAGACCAGACAGGCTGGAGGTCACGATGAACCACGTTTGATCTACGCCCGAGCTGATCGCCTCAAAAGGGTTCGGAGTGATCGTTGCGGGCGCAAAAAACATGCCGCCCGAAACGCCGAGAAGCCAGCGTGTTTCAAAACCACCATCGGCAAGTGGGAGATCCATACGCCGCGGCGCAAGGGAAATTTCAAAGGTTTTCGCACCATCTTCATCAGAGCGCCACACATCAAGACGGAGCGCTTCCCCTTCCGAGGCCGTCACCTTCGCGCGCAGTTCCTCAAACGAATAAATCGCCTCGCCATCCACTGCGATCACCACATCACCAGCTTCAAGGCCCACGTCCATCGCGGCAGACCGTGGCTGGATGCCTTGCGCTACCGGGGGCAGTACATAAGGCCCAGTCACTTCGCGCAAAGCCCCGTTACGTTCAACCGTGTAGGTTAAGGTTTCAGCTGGAGCGATGACATCGCGCAAACCATCCAGAGTTTCAAAATCAGGGGTCTCAATACCCTCGACGGCGACGATGATATCACCTTGCTGGAGGTCAATATTTTCTGTGGGAAGCGCCAGCAATTCACCAATTGTCGGACGTTCGGTGGCTGTACCTTGTACGAAAATAACGGCCGCAAAAATGCCGATCGACAGAATAAAATTGAATACAGGACCCGCTGCAACGGTTGCTGCGCGACGCCAAAGGGCCGCGCCATGCATTGTACGCGCACGATCTGCGTCGCTTAGCTTGGAAATTGTTTCGCCGTCTTTCCCCGATGCGGCATCTGCATCCCCCAGAAACTTCACATAACCGCCGAACGGTAGGGCCGCGATCTGCCAAACAGTGCCACGTTTGTCGGTGCGGCTGTAGAGAACCGGGCCAAACCCCAAAGAAAAGACTTCGGCATGGATACCGCACCAGCGGCCCACTATATAATGACCATATTCGTGTATCGCGACAATCACCGACAAAGCGATGATGAAGGCGATTACAGTGAAGAACACTCCGCCGAAGGATGGGATAAGCCCTATGATGTCCATGCAACGGGTTCCTCTGCTCTGTTGTTTCTAGGCGCGATCTTGGGCCGCGTCTTTAACTGCCTTACGAGCCATGTGGTCTGCCTGCGTGACGCAATCAAGGCCAATAAGTGGCTTTGAGAGGGAATCCGCCGCGTCGCAGGTCTCAAGCGCGGTTTCAACAAGACGTGCCATGTCGAGAAAACCCACCTTGCCGGCTATAAACAAATCCAGCGCGGCTTCCTTGGCACCGTTGAAAACAGCCCCTGCCCGTCCGCCCGTTTCCATCACGTCACGCGCGAGACGCAATGCTGGGAATTTTTGCGTGTCGGGCGCGGAAAAATTGAGCTGGCCGATCGCGGCAAGGTCCAGCCTGTTCACTGGAATATGGGCGCGTTCAGGCCAATGCAACGCGTAGCCAATTGCATGGCGCATATCTGGTGGTCCGATATGCGCCATAAGCGCGCCATCCTGAAATCCAACAAGCGCGTGAACCAAAGACTCTGGGTGTACAACGGCCTCAATACGATCTGGCGCAATACCGAAGAATTCGTGGGTTTCGATAAGTTCCAGTGCCTTGTTGAACATTGAGGCTGAATCAACGCTGATCCGCTGTCCCATTGCCCAGTTCGGGTGCGCCACGGCCTCTTTCAACGTGGCTTTGGCAATGGCCTCAAGGGGCCAATCCCGAAAGGGACCGCCGCTGGCAGTAATGATGATGCGTTCAACAGCTGACATATCTTCGCCAACCAAGGCCTGAAAAACAGCTGAATGTTCGCTGTCGACAGGCATGATGGTTGCTGCATTTGCCTTTGCTTCCGCGAGCAGCAAAGGCCCCGCACACACGAGGGACTCCTTATTGGCAAGCGCCAGCGTTCCCCCCTGTCGCAAGGCCGCAAACCCCGGATAAAGCCCTGCCGCCCCGACGATGGCGCTCATGGTCCAGTCGCACGGCCTGTCGGCAGCATCACACAAGGCCTGCGCCCCCGATGCGACCTCTATTCCAGTGCCTGCAAGCGCATCTTTCAGACCGTCGTAACATTCATCAAACGCAGTCACTGCAATCTCAGCGTTCAATTCGCGTGCCTGTTCAGCCAGGCGGGCAACATTCCCTCCCCCGGTAACTGCCACGACGTCATAGGTGTTGGGTTCGGCGCGCATCAACAGATCGACCGTGTTTTCGCCAATCGATCCTGTCGCACCAAACAGGCTGACGCGCTTCATCAGGATACCCCTGGTAGCGGCGGAAAATCTATAAATTGTTGTATTACAATCAAAATAACAGACGCGCCAAGCATTCCGTCAAATCGGTCAAGAAGCCCGCCATGGCCAGGGATCAGGTTTGAGCTGTCTTTGACACCCGCTTTGCGCTTGATCGCAGATTCAGCGATATCGCCCATTTGTGCCGCAAGCGCGAGTGCCACTGAAATCACGATCAGTTCCGCCGCATTGTCAGTGTAATTCAGGAAAAAGAACGCAACAATAATTGCTCCAAACCATCCCGCAACGGTGCCGGACCAGGTTTTCTTGGGGCTGACTTTTGGCCAAAACTTGGGTCCACCGATCAGGCGGCCTGCGAAATACCCCATGACATCGCTCGCAATCACCACAAGCGCGAGCCAGATAATCCAGACCAATCCATAATCTGCGCGCAATGAATAAAACCCAATCCCCGCAACGCCGATCATCACAGAGTAAAGCACGAAAACCCTTCGGTTTGCCTTGAGCAAAGCAACCGCTACCAGTGCCGGCGCGAAAATAAGCGCCAGTCCAAGGTTTGCCGGTGCCCAATGCCAGCCGAGCACAACCAACGCGCCAATCACAGCCAAGATAAAAGATATTCGATCGCGCCCCGGGGCCAACATGCTGGCCAGTTCCCAAATCATGAGCGCCACTGCGGCTGCAATTGCGACCAGGAAGATGATCCCGCCCGCCCAAATCGCAAAACCTGCGATCAGGAGCATAACAATCGCAGATACTATCCGCGTTTTCAGATCATCGAATTTTGTCGCCGCGCCACTCACGCGGGCACCGCGCCAAAACGGCGTTCACGAAGGCCATAGCGCCCCACAACCTCGGCCAGGTGGTCACGGGTAAAATCTGGCCAAAGGGTGTCGACAAACTCGTACTCTGCATAGGCCGACTGCCACAGAAGGAAGTTCGAAATACGCGCCTCGCCACTGGTTCTGATGACGAGGTCGGGATCGGGCAAGACATGTGTATCGAGAAAGCGCGCAAGCGTCGTTTCGTCAACCGTCTCGGGTTCTATCTTTCCTGCTGAAACTTCGCGCGCCAGGCGCTTGGTGGCCCGGGCCACTTCGTCTCGCGAGCCATAGTTCAGCGCGATCGTCAGGTGGACCCTGTCATTTTCAGCGGTTAGCTTTTCGGTCTCATCCATCAAGGCCTGAAGCTTTGGATCCAGACGCATCCGGTCACCAATGAAACGCACGCGCACGCGTTCTTTGACAAAGGCTTGCATCTCTTTGGTAATATAACGCTTGAACAGCGTCATGAGACCTGCGACCTCGATCTGTGTTCGCTTCCAATTTTCTGTAGAAAAGGCAAATATTGTTAGGTATTTAACACCGATATCGGGGCAAGCCTCTACGATCTCTCGAACACGACGAGCGCCCGCCTGATGCCCAAACAATCGAGGCCGGTTGCGTTGCTGCGCCCAACGACCATTTCCATCCATTATGATCGCAACATGCGACGGCCCTTTGGGAGGCTCAGGTATCGCATCGGGTGAAGCTGAAGTGGTCATTAATTGGTCCTTACATTCGGAAACGACGTTCAGACCTGCATGATCTCGGATTGTTTGGTTTCAAGTGCCTGATCGACCTTGCCAATGAAGGCGTCTGTGAGGTCCTGCACCTCGGTTTCCCATAGCTTCTGGTCATCTTCCGACATCCCATCGGCCTTGGCCTTCTTGATCTGGTCCATGCCATCGCGGCGCACGTTGCGAACGGCCACGCGCGCACTTTCTGCATATTGCGCGGCCACTTTGGTCAACTCACGACGGCGTTCTTCGTTCAACTCAGGGATCGGAAGCATAATAATGGTTCCATTGAGCTGTGGGTTGATCCCAAGTCCGCTCTCCCGGATGGCCTTTTCGACCTTCCCGACCAGGCTCTTGTCCCAGACGTTGACGGTCACCATCCGCGGTTCAGGCACATTGACAGTGCCCACCTGGTTAATAGGCGTCTTTGTGCCGTAGGCGTCCACCATAACAGGCTCTAACATCGCAGCCGAAGCACGCCCCGTACGCAAGGATGCAAATTCAGTGCGCAGCGAAGAGATCGCTCCATCCATGCGGCGTTCCAAATCGTCAGTATCGATCTCGAATTCTTCGGACATTATGCTCGGGCTCTCAGTCTATTCTTAGGCTTTCTGCATTCTATAGCGTCAATCCCGCACGATTGTATAGGTACCTTCCCCTGCCAATATACCTTTGAAACCGCCTGGCTCATCCAGCGAAAATACGATGATTGGCAGATCGTTGTCGCGTGCAAGCGCAATTGCCGATGCATCCATCACACCAAGGTGCTGCGCAAGACAATCGTCATAGCTGACTGTATCATACCGTTTGGCGTCTGCGTGTTTGGCTGGATCCTTGTCATATACGCCGTCAACCTTGGTGCCTTTGAAAATGGCTTCGCAACTCATCTCATTGGCGCGAAGGGTCGCTGCGGTATCGGTGGTGAAGTAGGGATTACCAGTGCCTGCCGCAAAAATGCAGACACGCCCCTTTTCGAGATGTCGAACAGCACGTCGGCGAATATAAGGTTCGGCCACTTCATCCATGCGAATTGCGCTTATGACCCGTGTGAAAACACCGATGTCTTCCAATGCAGATTGCATCGCGAGTGCGTTCATCACTGTGGCCAGCATGCCCATATAGTCTGCCGTCGTCCGTTCCATCCCCTGAGCAGAACCCTGCAAACCGCGAAAGATATTGCCTCCGCCAATGACCATACAGATCTCAACACCAAGGTCGCGTACAGTCTTAACCTCCTGTGCAATGCGCTCGACTGTGGGGGGATGAAGCCCATAGCCTTGGGAACCCATAAGTGCTTCACCCGAAATCTTCAGCAGAACACGTTTATACTTGGTGGCGGGACCCGGCGTCTCGGTCATCAATCGTCTCCATATATAAGCCGCTTTGCGCACCCTGCCCTGTCGAGAGGATTGACTCAAGCGCGCTGAGGGGGTGGAACCCCGGAATGACCTTGAGCGCAACCGTAAATTTCAAATGACCGCTTTGAACAGTTACCTCGACGCCGTCGATCCGAACAAACCGGTCTTGATTGCTGGTCCCACAGCCAGCGGGAAATCTGCGCTCGCTCTTGAACTTGCCGCACGTCAGGATCGTACAATCATCAATGCAGATGCTCTGCAGGTTTATGCATGCTGGTCGGTTTTAACTGCACGTCCTCCGGTTGAAGATCTGAAGCGGGCAAAGCACCTTCTTTATGGCCATCAGCCCTTTGACGCTCCTTATTCCGTAGGAACTTGGCTGCGCGAAGTTGCGGAATTTCTTAAATCAGACCCACGTCCGATTATCATAGGTGGCACAGGGCTCTATTTTTCTGCCCTCACTGAAGGTTTAACCGACATTCCACCAATCAGCGGGGAAACGCGTAAACGTGGAGACGAACTACGAGCGCAAAATTTGTTCTCAACGATCGACATGCTGAAGATGAACGATCCTGAAACCGTGGCAGGCCTTGACCTCGAGAACCCTATGCGTGTGCAACGCGCATGGGAAGTCTTGGAGGAAACCGGCCGCGGGCTCAAAGCCTGGCAGAAGGACACACCACCCCCGTTAATCGCGCTGCACGACGCAGACGCGCTGGTGTTGCAAGCTTCACCGGAACACTTGCAACCTCGGATCATTCGACGCTTTGACTGGATGTTGGAGAATGGCGCCCTAGGCGAAGTTGAAAACATGCTACCGAGATGGACCCCGGAGCTACCATCTTCCAGAGCCATCGGGGCGCCTGAATTAATTGCATATGTTAAAGGTGACTTGTCCCTGGACGATGCGAGGACCCGCACGATCATCGCGACTCGGCAATATGCCAAGCGACAGCGCACTTGGTTTCGCAACAGACTGCGCTTATGGAAAACACTCGATATAGCTATGGATCAGCCCAATATGTAGGGTTTGTACAACTCCAAACCACCTCATATTGACTTATCCACAGGCTTTCCACAGTGACAGGATTTATCTCACTGTGGTAGCGTTCGACAAAATACCTACAAAGATGGGGTCGGCAGTGGAAATCGAGAGCTTGGACGTACGTGTATCGTCGCTCCAGAATTTGCTTCGGATGGGATCTTGGCGTGTAGAGACCCCGCATTCAAGTGAACGGGCGCGACTCTACTGGATCACCAAGGGACAAGGCCGCATCACGGCCTGCGGGGTGACCCGAGGTTTTGGTCAGCATACCGCAATTTATCTACCCCCGCGTACAATGTACGCGTTCGAGTTTCCGAGCCATGTGTATGGCACTCGTCTTTGCTTCCCGATCGACCTTTCAGAACAATTGCCGGAAGAGGCGCTTTATCTAAAAATTACAGACTCCCGTCACCAGGCTGAACTCACGCAAGTACTGGATCAGATTACCACTGAAGTGCGAGACCATAATCAGGGTTGGCATGCTGCCGCACGGAGCTATTCGGCGCTTGTTGCCGTCCAGCTGGAACGGTTTGAGAACGCTTATGGGCGTCAGATCCGCCCCATCGGTAGTGCCCAGCGTATTGTCGAAGGTTACACGGGGCTGATCGAGGACCATCTCTCGGAGGGTCTTACCGTTGCAGATTACGCCCAAAAGCTTGGGATAACACCGACCCATCTGACACGCGTCTGTCGAGAGGTCTGCGGCAAAACCGCTTCAAATCTCTTGCACGAGCGCGTGATCAACGAAGCACGGCGCCTATTGGAAGACACGGATCAGCCTATTCGAAACATTGCGCAAGATCTCGGATTCGGTTCCGCGGCCTACTTCACGCGTGCTTTCGGTCAGCGAATTGGCATAACACCTTCGGCGGCTAGAAGAATTGGTCAACAAAGACGTCGCGCTGGTCGCGCCGCCTAGAGAACCCCGTTATCCTTTGAATACTTATGCGTAGACCAGGTCACACTCGACTAAGGCTCCACGCGCTTGGTCGGTTTCAGAATAGGTCAATGTCGTTTTTTTGACCTCTTAAGACGGATAACACCATTGACCCGCAGGGGAAAACCTGTTGCGCTACGACATGCGGGGATGCTTGGGGCCGCAAGTTAAGGCGCAGTCGGCGCTAAAAGCGATTTCACCAATACGCATTCCTTGAAAAATGGACATGCTGCCCAACAGAGTTCTGGGTGGCGTGCGATGAATTTTACCGTGTCACAGGGAGAGAATGATGACGCATCACACCAAGATTGCACCAGTGCATCCCGCTGCTGCGATGTATGCTGAGGAGCACAAGCAGGGCCTTTTGGACCGCCGTGAATTCCTCAGCCGTGCAACCGCACTCGGCGTTACGTCTGCCGCAGCTTACGCGATGATCGGGGCAGCCCCGGCACAAGCAGGCGCTCATGCTGCACAAGGTGGTAAGATCCGCATGCAGATGGAAGTCCGTGCGCTGAAGGACCCACGCACCTTCGACTGGACTCAGATTGCGGCGGTGTGCGCAGGCTGGATGGAGTATCTGGTTGAATATAACAGCGACGGTTCCTTCGAGCCAATGCTGCTGGAAAGCTGGGAAGTGAATGACGATGCAACCGTCTACACCCTGAATGTCCGTAAGGGCGTCAAGTGGAATAACGGTGACGATTTCACTGCTGAAGATGTTGCGTTTAACTTCGCGCGCTGGGCAGAAGCCGATGCAGAAGGCAACTCGATGGCAGCACGTGTTGCTTCGATCGTGAACTCTGACACCAACATGGCAAACGAAGGCGCCATCGAGGTTGTCGACAGCCACACGGTTCGCCTAAACCTCAGCCAGCCTGACATCACACTGATCCCTGGAATCGCGGACTACCCTGCCGCAATCATTCACCCAGATCAGGATATCAACGACCTACTTGGCAGCCAGCTGGGCACCGGCCCATATCTGAACGTCCAGCACGAAGTTGGCGTGAAGTCTGTTCTTCAGCGTAACGAAAACCACGAATGGTGGGGCTACGCTGTTGGCAAAGGCGCCTATCTCGATGAGATCGAATTCATCGACTACGGCACCGATCCATCGGCATGGCTGGCAGCCGCAGAATCCGACGAAGTTGATACGATCTGGGAAAACGTAGGCGACTTCGTTTCGATCTTTGATGCAATCGGTTGGGAAAAGTCGGAAATTGCGACTGGTTCGACCATCGTAATTCGTCCAAACCAGCTGGCCGAAGATGGTGACGGCAACAAGATCTTCAGCGACAAGCGCGTGCGTCAGGCGATGGCGATGGCCGTTGACAACGCAATCTGCCTTGAGCTTGGCAACGCCGGTCAGGGTGTCCCAGCGGACAACTGCCACGTCGGTCCGGTTCACCCAGAGCATGATGCAAGCGTAACACGCCTGCCCCATGACCCTGCGAAGGCGAAAGCCCTGGTCGATGAAGCCGGTATGTCCGATTACGAGTTCGAACTGCATTCGATCGATGATGACTGGCGCCGAAATACCACCGATGCCGTCGCTGCGCAGCTGCGTGATGCAGGTATCAATGTTAAGCGCACGATCTTGCCTGGCTCGACCTTCTGGAACGACTGGACCAAGTATGCGTTCAGCTCGACCAACTGGAACCACCGTCCTCTGGGCACGCAGGTTCTGGGTCTGGCCTATCGTTCGGGCGTGGCCTGGAACGAATTCGGGTGGTCGAATTCCGAGTTTGACGCGCTTCTCGACGAAGCAAACTCGCTCGCGGACGCAGATGCACGTCGTGTTGTGATGGGCAAGATGCAGGCCATCATCATCGAGGAGGGCGTAACAATCCAGCCATACTGGCGTTCGCTCTATCGCCACACGAAGCCAGGCTTTGTAGGCACCGATATGCACATCGCGTATCTGCCTCAGATCTATAAGTGGGGCATCGCGGCCTAAGCCGACCAAAAAAGATAGAGCCGCGCCCTAAAAGGCGCGGCTTTTCAACTCTCGCGAAGATTTTGAAGACGCCACAAAGGCGCATACGCGGGGGATAATACCGACCAACAGGGACGTACATGGGACTGTTTATTCTCCGACGCGTTGGTGTGATGATAATTACGGCGCTTTGCCTTACCTTCATTGTTTTCACGCTTACAAACCTTTACCCCAACCTTGAAAAGCTAGCGAAATCCGAAGGTAACTTCCGGATGTCTGACGAGCAGGTTGAAAGCTGGCTCGGTAAGAATGGGTATCTCGACCCTATGCCCATAAAATTTGGCCGGTGGCTTGGCGTCGTTCCTGGCTGGACCCATACCGAAGACGACGGAACCGAGCGCGGACGCTGCATTGATCCGGGCATGGATCCTGCTGATGCTCCAACCTTCTGCGGTATCCTTCAAGGCGACTGGGGCTTTTCGACCGTGTTCAAGGATGACGTCTCGTCTATTGTGGCAGAACGTCTGAAACAAACCGGAAAGCTAATGTTCTGGGTTATGGTCGTAATGGTTCCTGGAGCACTGATTGTTGGCGTGCTTGCTGGTATGCGCGAGGGTTCAAAGACCGACCGAACACTCTCGACCGCATCCATCATGACGACGGCGACACCCGAATATGTGTCTGGCGTCATCTTCATTGCGGTATTTGCGTCCTCTGCGGTGGGATTGAAGTGGTTCAAGGGAACCGCGACATCGGCGATGGAAGACGCAAACTTTGAGAATTTCTTCCTGCCTGTCATGACGATTGCGCTTTATGGGATGGGCTACATCGCGCGCATGACGCGCGCGTCCATGACAGAAGTTATGACGGCGCAGTATATTCGGACAGCCCGGCTGAAAGGCGTGAGCTTCCCGAATATCGTGATAAAGCATGCCCTCAGGAATGCCCTGATCGCACCGTTTACGGTGATCATGTTGCAGTTCCCATGGCTCCTGAACGGCGTTGTGATCGTGGAGACCTTGTTTAACTTCAAGGGCTTTGGGTGGACGCTTGTGCAAGCGGCAGGCAACAACGACATAGAATTGCTTTTGGCAGTTTCAGTTGTCTCTGTGGTGGTGGTTTTGGTAACGCAGCTGATCTCGGATATCGGCTACGTCTATCTAAACCCACGCATCCGTATTTCCTAAGGGGAGAGAGAAAATGGAACCCCTTAGCTGGATGGAAATCATCGCAGGCGTCTTGTGGCAGTTCATGCCGGTTTGGATCGCGCTTTTCCTGACCTTTGTCTTGTCGATCCTATTCAAGCGGAAGCTTGGCCTTTACGGCAAACTTTTTGACAGCATCATAGGTATGGTGGGCTTTGCACTGGTGATGTTCTGGGTCTACACGGCGATCTTCAACGGGCTCTTTGGCTTGATCGCGACCCATGATGCCTTGTCCCAGGTTTCGGGTCTGAAAAACAAAGTACCCGGCACCCCGATGCCAAGTGCCGAGGATGGGCAATACGCCTATTACCTGTTTGGTGGTGACAACCTTGCCCGGGATGTCTTCAGCCGAATGGTTGCGGGATCGGTGGTTGTGGTGCAGATCGCGCCGCTTGCGACGCTGTTTGCATTCATGGTGGGCATCACGTTGGGTCTGCCAGCGGGTTATTATGGAGGGCGCCTTGATACGATCTTGTCGTTCCTGTCAAACCTTATCCTGGCCTTTCCAGTCATCTTGCTCTTCTACCTGCTTGTGACCCCGGAGATCGTTGAAACAGGCATTCCGAACTATATGGCAACGGTGCTCTTTGTGTTCCCGATCGTCTTCATGGCGGTTCTTCTGAACTCAAGGTTCTACACCCGCCCGAGAATACGCACGCCGCTTCTCATCGTTGTGCTGGGTGTGATGATCTGGATTTATCTCTCGATGATCTCAACCGATGGTTATCTGGTGCGGAACGACGACGTAGCGATCTATGCCTTACCGGCAATCGTTGACCTCTTCGACGTGCCGGGCGGGATCCTTGTTGTGTTCGTCTCAGTGGTCTTTGTGAACTCTCCAACAGTTTTCCGTATCGTGCGCGGCCTCGCGCTTGATATCAAAACACGCGACTATGTGGCCGCCGCGCAAACGCGAGGCGAGGGTCCGTGGTACATCATGCTTTGGGAAATCCTGCCCAACGTGCGCGGCCCGCTGATCGTCGATTTCTGCCTTCGGATTGGGTATACCACCATCCTTCTGGGGACACTGGGCTTCTTTGGCCTGGGACTTCCGCCGGAAAGCCCAGATTGGGGCTCGACGATCAACGAAGGAAGAAAGCTCTTGTCCATCTTCCCACATCCGGCCCTGCCCCCGGCAATTGCTCTGATGAGCCTCGTTCTGGGTCTGAACCTGCTGGCCGATGGCCTGCGTGAGGAAAGCTTGAAGGACTGACAAGGATCGGTCCCGAAGCCAAAGTTTCGGGGCCGCATGCGTTAACGAAAAGCCCGATCCGGGTGCAACGACGTGAAACAGAGCGCGACATGCACCGAGAAGGCCCCGACAGGAGACGAGATAATGGCTAAGTGGGATTACGATGGTCCGATACTTGAGATCGAAAACCTGTCCATCAGCTTCTTTACACGCCTGCGTGAAATCCCAGCCGTGATGGATTTTTCATGCGTTGTGCAACCTGGCGAGGCCATGGGCCTTGTGGGCGAGTCTGGCTGCGGGAAATCAACTGTAGCCCTGGGCGTCATGCAGGACCTTGGCGTGAACGGGAAGATCGTTGGAGGAACGATCAAATTCAAAGGGCGCGACCTGAATAAAATGAGCATGGAGGAGCTTCGGGATATCCGTGGATCCGAAATCGCCATGATTTATCAAGAACCTATGGCGTCTTTGAACCCGGCAATGAAGATTGGCAAGCAGTTGATTGAAGTGCCAATGATCCATGAGGGCGTTTCTGAAAAGGAAGCTTATGCGCGCGCGCTTGAAGTTGTCACAGATGTGAAATTGCCGGATCCAAAGCGCATACTGGAAAGCTTCCCACACCAGCTTTCTGGCGGTCAGCAGCAGCGTATCGTCATTGCTATGGCGTTGATGTCAAAACCATCGCTTCTGATCCTAGATGAGCCAACCACGGCGCTGGATGTGACGGTGGAAGCCGCGGTGGTCGAACTCGTGAAGGACCTTGGCAAGAAATACGGCACGTCGATGCTGTTTATCTCACACAATCTCGGCCTCGTGCTTGAGACGTGTGACCGTCTATGTGTGATGTATTCGGGCGAAGCTGTTGAGGCGGGCTCAATCGAAGATGTCTTCGACAAGATGCAACACCCTTACACGCAGGCACTTTTTCGGTCGATCCCACTGCCTGGTGCCGACAAGAACTCTCGTCCACTCAAAGCGATCCCGGGCAATTTTCCCCTGCCCCATGAGCGCCCACCCGGGTGCAACTTCGGCCCACGCTGTGACTACTTTCAAGACGCTCATTGCGACGCCCAGGCAATTCCGATGGCCGCAGTCGAAGGCAATGATCGACACACCACCCGGTGTCTGAGGTTCGAGGAAATTGATTGGGATGCTCCGATCGACGCCAGCGACACCAAAGTCAAAGGTGAAGTGGGCGACGTCGTACTTCGGATGGATAATCTGAAAAAGTACTACGAGGTCGCAGCGAGTGCGCTCTTTGGCGGCGGAGAAAAGCGCGTGGTGAAGGCGAACGAAACGCTTTCGTTTGAGGCGCGCGAATCTGAAACGCTCGCCATCGTGGGTGAGTCCGGTTGCGGCAAATCCACATTTGCGAAGGTCCTGATGGGGCTTGAGACAGCAACCGATGGCAAGATCATGATCGACAATCGCGAGATTCAGGCCACGCCGATTGAAGAACGCGATACCAAGACCGTGTCCGAGGTTCAGATGGTGTTCCAGAACCCCTTTGACACTCTCAACCCGTCCATGACTGTGGGACGGCAAATCATTCGGGCCTTGGAAATCTTCAAAGTTGGTAATTCAGAAGCCGAGCGGGAACAGCGTATGCTGGAATTGCTTGATCTTGTGAAGCTGCCGCGGACCTTCGCTGATCGGATGCCACGTCAGCTTTCAGGCGGGCAAAAACAACGCGTAGGTATTGCGCGTGCCTTTGCCGGAGATGCACGGATCGTCGTCGCAGACGAACCTGTCTCGGCCTTGGATGTATCGGTGCAGGCGGCCGTGACGGATTTGCTGATGGAGATCCAGCGCAAGAACAAGACAACGCTGCTCTTTATCAGCCATGATCTGAGTATTGTGCGCTATCTCTCGGACCGCGTTATGGTGATGTATTTGGGCCATGTCGTGGAAATGGGCACAACCGATCAAGTGTTCAGCCCACCTTACCACCCATATACAGAGGCGCTGCTCTCTGCGGTGCCGATCGCCGACACGTCGATCGAAAAACAACATATCGTTCTGGAAGGAGACATTCCTTCGGCGATGAACCCACCTACAGGTTGTCCGTTCCAGACGCGTTGCCGCTGGAAAGACAAGGTTGCCGGAGGACTTTGCGAACGCGAAATTCCACCTGTTCGCAAAATGGCGGATGGACATCAGGTCAAATGTCATTTGCCTGACGCCGAATTCGCGGCAATGGAACCCGTGATCAAGATCGCGGCAGAGTAGATCACCAAAATTGGCCACGGCGATGTCGTTTTTCGGCAATCACATCGCCGCGGCGTCCCTAGCCTGATGCAAAAGCTCTTCATCAGGGAATAGTCTTTCATGAAAACCACAACCCGGGTTTGTGTCATCGGCGGCGGCGTCGTTGGCTGTTCTGTTTTGTACCATCTCACAAAACTAGGCTGGTCCGATGTCATGCTGGTTGAACGGTCTGAACTGACCAGTGGATCGACCTGGCATGCAGCTGGCGGATTCCACACGCTGAATGGCGACACTAATATGGCCGCCCTTCAGGGCTACACGATTAAACTTTATAAAGAACTAGAGGAACTTACGGGGCAAAGCTGCGGGTTACACCATGTTGGCGGCATCACACTTGCAGACAACCAGGATCGCTTTGACATGCTAAAGGCAGAGCGCGCCAAGCATCGCTACATGGGACTGCATACCGAGATCCTAGGCCCGCAAGAGGTCGCTGAAATGACCGATGGGTTGGTTAATATCGACGGTGTTCTGGGCGCACTTTATGATCCGCTCGACGGCCATCTTGACCCATCCGGGACCACGTATGCCTATGCGAAAGCAGCGCGTCAGAGGGGCGCTGAAATCGTTTTGCACAACCGCGTTCTTGAAACCAATCAACGCGTAGACGGAACCTGGGATGTGGTGACCGAGTTGGGCACAATCCATGCTGAACACATCGTCAACGCCGGGGGACTTTGGGCGCGCGAATTAGCAGCTATGGCCGGCCTGTATTTACCCTTGGTGCCGATGGCCCACCAGTATGTTGTGACCGAAGACATTCTCGAAATTTATACACGGAGTATAGAATTCCCACATGTCATGGATCCCGGCGGCGAGAGCTATTTGCGCCAGGAAGGGCGCGGGCTGTGCATCGGCTTTTACGAGCAAAACTGTGAGACATGGGCTGAGGATGGAACACCTTGGGACTTCGGACATGAGTTGCTAAATGACAATCTGGATAAGATTGAGGATAGCATCGATTTTGCCTATAAACGGTTTCCTGTTCTCGAGCGCGCAGGGATCAAAAGCGTCATTCATGGCCCCTTCACCTTCGCACCTGATGGTAACCCACTCATTGGACCGGTTCCGGGCCTTCGCAATTACTGGAGCGCATGCGCAGTTATGGCTGGGTTTAGTCAGGGCGGCGGCATGGGTCTTTCGCTTGCCCAATGGATGATTGAGGGCGCACCGGATTGCGATCCGAGGGGCTTCGACGTGGCCCGTTTCGGTACCTGGACAACCCCCAAGTACACAATCCCCAAGGTCGTGGAAAATTATCAAAAGCGCTTCTCTGTCAGCTATCCGAATGAAGAGCTTCCAGCGGCTCGAAATTTACGGACCACCCCGATGTATGAGATCTGGGATCAGATGAACGCGGTCTGGGGGGCTCAGTACGGGCTTGAAGTTGTGAATTATTTCGCACTTCCAAATGAGCCGCGTTTTGAAACGCCATCTTTCCGACGTTCTAATGCATGGGAAGCGACCCGAGCTGAAGTTCTGGCGGTTCGCAATTCAGTAGGGATCAATGAAACCCACAATTTTGGAAAGTTCACCGTCTCAGGCGCGAATGCGCGCGCCTGGCTTGATCGGGTAATGGCGGGCCGCATTCCAGATCCCGGGCGGCTGAGCCTGACACCCATGCTCTCACCGACTGGGAAAATATTAGGCGACTTTACCGTCTCCTGCCTCAGTGAGACTGAATTTCAGCTCACGGCCTCTTACGGAAGTCAAGACTATCATATGCGGTGGTTCACCGACCAAGGCGCCAATACTGAACAAGGTGTCAAAGTTTCGAATATCTCAGATTTGCGTACCGGGTTTCAAATCGCCGGTCCAAATGCCCGCGCGATCCTGGAAAAGTGCACCGAGACAGACATCTCGCCCGAGGCCTTTCGATTTCTGGATGTGATGCAAATGCATGTTGGGATGACCAAGTGTATTGTGCAACGCGTCAGCTATACAGGCGATTTGGGCTATGAGATTTATTGCGACCCAATCTGTCAGCGCACCCTTTTCGAAACGCTTTGGACCGCCGGGCTGGAATTCGGAATGAGGCCCTTTGGAATGCGCGCGATGATGAGCCTTCGCCTCGATAAGTTCTTTGGCTCATGGCAGCGAGAGTTCAGCCCGGACTACACTGCAGCCGAAACAGGGTTAGACCGCTTCATTTCGTTCAAAAAGAACGTCAATTTCGTAGGACGCGCCGCAGCAGAACAAGAAAGAAGAGATGGCACTGCACGCAGGCTGTGTACTTTTGAAGTTGATGCTGGTGACAGTGACGTGGTCGCGTATGAACCCATTTTTGCGGGCGACGACGTCGTCGGTTTTTGTACGTCAGGAGGGTATTCCCACTACGCAGACAGATCCATCGCTATGGGATTTCTTCCAACCGAGATGGTGCGCCCCGATGTCGAAGTGGAAATTGAAATTCTTGGAAAACGCCACCCTGCAAAGCGGATTGAAATGCCACTTTTCGATGCAGATGGCACGAGAATGCGGGGCTGAGGTATAGGGTTTACTGCGTACGATCCATAAGCCAATTGGTCAAAATGAGGTTTGTGATTTTAAAAAAGAAACCGAAGCCGCCTTTTTAAGCGAACTTCGGTTCCTGCCCCCACCAGGGGCAAGCAAGCAGACCAACTTGCTTATCAGATGACCAGTTTGGCTTCGAACCCTCGTAAGATACGTCGCGCAGCCGCATACTCATCGCGGCCAGAACGGCTGCGCAATTCTGGGAAAAGCGCAAATATTTCATTGCGCTGATCAGCATCGACGCCCTGCAGTGAATGATCGCCCGGCTGGAAGCTCTCTGACCACGCACCATCCCCAAGCACAACCTCGTGACGTTCGCACATGAAATGCACATAGGTGGTTCTGAGCATGTCAACGCGGTGAATGCCCTCCATACCGACCATATGCTTTGCGGCCACAAGCACCTCGGTCTGCTCAAAAAAAAGTGCCACTTCGGGTGAACTCACCAACATTCGGTGGTTCGGCGAGACGATCATGTCGCGCTCGGGCAATCCATTGCCAAGCGCTCCTGCACAAATGCAGATAGGTTTCAGCTCTGGTGCTTCGTTGAACATGCGCGGGCTGACCTGTTTATGGCCAACCCAGACGATCTCTCGAAAGCCGTTGTCGCGGGTGATGACCTTGTCACCAACCACAAGCTCCTCCACCAAGACCTCACCGCGCGGTGTTGCCACCAGCGTGCCAGGTGTGAAGCAGGGGATGATGTTCTCAATCTCGGTAAAATCGAGTGTCGAGCCATCAGAATTGAACACCACGGTCCCGGACGTCGAGTCGCCATCGGCGTCAACCGTTTGATTGACAATGGTAATCCCGCCGTCGACACCCGACAGATCGAGTGTGTCGAAGTCGACACCAGTGGTGCCACCATCGATGGTGTCGCCGTCGAAATCAGAGGTGCTGTCTCCCAGGAATATATCCTGGCCTCCGTTCCCGAAGAGGCTATCCGCCCCTTGGCCACCAACGATGGAGTCGTCTCCATCTCCGCCATATACGGTGTCGTCGCCATCGCCACCCGTAATGTCATCATCTCCACCGCCGCCCGCGATGATATCGTCGCCATCGCCGCCATCGATCACGTCATCGGCATCATTGGGGTTAAAATCTTCAGCTGTATCGACTAGCCGAACACTGTCTAAAGACGTGCCATAATTGTCGTTGTCTGGGCCAGTACCCTCGAAGGCAAGACGGCCAGATCCGTTCCCTGCCCCACCTTGAAGCACATAGGTGAACCCTGTCATTGTGCCGTCGGAAACTTCGTCCGCGGTTAGCTCGTCGACAAGCTCACCATTCCAGAAAACCTTCACACCGTTTTCGCCGTTCGGAATGTCACCCGCATCAAATGTGAGAACATATGTGCCTTCAGGATCAATTCCTGGAACATCTTGGTAGATTTGCGTTTGGTCTGTGTTTTCGCTGAGGTCCAGCCAGTTATTCCCGTCAGTCGCTGGCACCCCGCCACGATTGTCGTTGTGAACGTCCACCAGATCGCTGCTTGGCACTGTCTGCCATCCTGGGACCTGGTTACCTTTAAAACCGAACCCTGTTGGCGTCATGCCGGTCGTGTCTTCGAATGATCCGTTGACGAGAAGGTTGGTCCCCGCCCCGTTTGGTCCGTCCCCAATCAGGACGTCGTCACCATCATCGCCATTGAGTGTATCTGATCCGGAACCACCAAACACGAGATCGTTGCCGTTTCCGCCATCGACAGTATCGTCACCGCTGCCGGCGTAGACATCGTCGTCACCTTCACCTGCATCGACAATGTCAACGCCACCCAACGCAAAGATAATGTCATCGTCGCCCACCTCACCCGGAAGAATGGCATCATTACCGTCAACGATGTCGCCGTCCCCATCAACATAGCCAGGCAGAATGATGTCGTTGGCATTCGTTCCGGTAACGATGCCATCGCGAACTGGACCAGTACCGCCAGTACCTTTTGTGCCCTTCGTCCCTTTAGTTCCCTTGGTGCCTTTAGTGCCCTTTGTGCCCTTGGTGCCTTTAGTGCCCTTTGTGCCCTTTGTGCCTTTGGTCCCCTTCGTACCGTTGGTACCTTTCGTGCCTTTGGTACCCTTCGTGCCTTTGGTACCCTTAGTGCCCTTGGTACCCTTCGTGCCTTTGGTCCCGTCCGTACCTTTAGTACCCTTGGTGCCTTTAGTACCCTTCGTACCTTTGGTCCCGTTCGTACCTTTGGTGCCCTCGGAAGGATCAAGAATGATCGTACCTTTGGTGCCTTTTGACCCCGGCATCGCGGAACTCCCTAAACGCGATCAAGACGTGCGCCCCTAACGCAGGTCTTCAAAAACAGCTCTGTACTGCGAATTTCCCGGTGCCGGTCTCCCGATCACCCCACATGGGATCACGCCATATTGGAGACCGCACCGGGCCGCATCGCACTCACATTGGCGCCCAACTTTCGCCTTGTTCTGAATTCGCTCAAGCAACGAACTGGAAACAACGCATTTCCAATCCGACATCAATGAACGCAATCAAAAATTCTAGGCAGCCCGTACTTGATGGAACGAAGTCTAACTGACTGTTAATATTTATTTTTCAGGAAACTACAAAAATCACTTCAGAACAATCCCGGCACATTAGTTCCGCGTCTGAGTTCAAAATCTCAGCGTCAGGCGCAGTTACAGAGGCCTAAAATCTGGCAACAGTCAGGGTTCCACAGTTGAATTGTCAAAAATGCGTTGCACATCCGCAATCGGCTTCGAAACGCAAACCGACACTATTTTGCCTTATTTGATCCCAATTCGTGTGTAACCCTTTCGTATAGGTGAACCTAAGGCGCCCAAATGTCCGACGAAACGCCGCATATTGACGTTGAAAGCCTCGTTGCGCGCATAAGCGAGGTAATGGGACGGGTGCCTCTTAAGATCACCCGACCTGGAGGTCCCTCACGCCCTGTGTATCGCGCCTATTTTGACGACACATCTGTGATCGTATCCGCGCGTGAAGATGATGGGCTGGTCCAGAAAGAGCGGATGATCCTGCATAGAATTGGGAAGACCTGCCCATCAGTCCCAAGGCTTCTTGCCTACGAACATGGGCTTATGTTCACGTCCGATGGCGGGGTTCAGCGCTTACCTGTGCACCTGCATAGTCTTGCCAAAGAAGAACGCCTGCCAATCCTTTTGAAGGCCATGGCAGCTTTAAGTCAGGTTCAAAATGCGGCAAACGAAGTTGACTGGAGCGGCGTCCTCGATGGGATTGGAACAAATCGAGACTGGATACGCCATTTTGTCCGCGGTCCTCAACGGATGGGTAAGCTACTGAGATTGACTACCCCCGACTATGATATCGACGCGCTATGCCAAAGGCTAGAGATCAAAGAGCCGAAATTTGTGAAATGGGACGCGCGCGCTGCAAATGCGGCTATTGGCGATACTGGAGAAGTCACGTGGTTTGACTACGAGCATTCAGGTTTGCGCCATGGGATTGAAGACTACGCTTGGTTGATTGCAGATGAGACCCTGCCGCTTCGACTTCCGGACTGCTACGACGAGATCGCGGACCAGATCGAAGCAAACATGCCCGGTGCGCTTGGCTTGTTTGATATATTTACATGTCTCCAAGCCTCTTTTCGCCTGCGTGTCATCCTCAGTGAAGTTGAGAAAAAGTCCTGGACCGCCCGGAAAGATATCCTCGCCCAAGATTGGGTGGGGGCAGACCCGCACATGGCGGAGAACCTCGCCCGGAACGGCGCGTTCCTGGCGGGCAGGCATAATTTGACGCTGCCATTGGTGGATCTTTTTGAGCACACCGCAGATCGATTTAGAGCAACATATGCCTGAACCAGCGTCAGTGATTTGTATCTTATTTGGGGCCTGGTACCCGAGGTCGGACTCGAACCGACAAGATGTTGCCATCGGGGGATTTTGAATCCCCTGCGTCTACCAATTCCGCCACTCGGGCCCGAGCGACGACCTATCGAAACTGCAAAGGGTCGTCCAGCAGAAATACACACCAATACATGCGCTCTTTTATCATTCTAGCCGTCAGCTGTACGATTTGCTACGCGGAGCACAGCTCAGGTGCACCACTTGGACACTGACGGTTCCGGGAGAGACCTTATGACAGCACAATCTGCGGAAGCGCTGCCCATATCCGAAAGGCTTGCCAAGCTGGCGGAAGAAGCTCCGGAAGAGGCCGTGTCGCTCAACTGGATCCTGTCTCAGCTTCACGAACGTGCCTTTGGGCTTTTTCTGTTGGTACTGGCCCTGCCCTGTTGCATTCCGTTTCTTTATGGTGTGCCCCAGATCGTAGCCTTTCCGCTCATGTTCATCTCCACGCAGATCTTGATTGGTCGCGCATCTCCCTGGCTTCCCGAGCGTTTGGGAAATAGAACTGTCGCGAAAGCAAGTCTGAGCAATTTAGCCGAACGCGCCAGTTCGCTGCTTGGTCGCATTGAAGCCCTTAGCCATCCTAGACTTATCGCCCTGACACGTGCACCGCTGGACCGCTTGGTTGGGCTGTCGCTGGTTTTGTTCAGCGCATCTATTCTGGTGCCTCTGCCTGCAACAAACACCGTACCCGGTTTGGCCGTTGTCGTTGTCTCAATGGGCTTATTGCAGCGCGATGGTATCTTAGTTGTTCTTGGGTTTCTCATGGGAACAATTTGGATCGCCACACTCATCATTGCGGGAGCCACCGTTATTACATTGTTAAGGGGTTGGCTCGGCCTCTAACAATTCTGAGATTTGTCGGCTTTGACTTGCAAATTGTGCAACGAAACCCCTTGTTAATAGTTCAAGCATGAGGGCCCTATGATCCCAAACAAACGCACCTTGATCGGACTTGCCGTACTAGGCTCAGCAGGCCTTTTGGTAGGCGCATATGTGTTTCAAGCAATGGGGTATGCGCCTTGTAAAATGTGCCTTTGGCAGCGATGGCCACATGCTGCAGCGATCCTCGTGGGCGCATTATGGACGTTTCTGCCTATCACACTTCTTATATGGTTAGGTGCCGCCTCGGCCCTTACGACCTCAGCAATTGGAGCCTACCACACGGGTGTGGAACGCGGATGGTGGGAAGGCCCAACCTCATGCAGTGGCGGAGGAGGTCTTGACCTTGGCAGCATGAGCGGAAGTGAGCTTTTGTCCACTGACATCGCTGAAACCGTCGTGATGTGCGATGAGGTTGCCTGGGCATTCGCAGGGTTGTCCATGGCCAGCTGGAACATGCTGTTTTCGCTTGGACTGGCGGTCATTTGGGTGGCAGCTGCTCTTCGGCGCGCTTAGTGCAGCGTGAACTCACCCGTAACACTGCGCCATGTTCCCGGTGCGATCAGTTTTCGGTGCGTAAAACGAACCGAATGTAGCGGCCCGTCCAATTCGTTCTGCCAGAACTCCACGAACTCGAAGAGTTTGGGGTGATCTGGTGCCAGATCATAGCCTTGCCAGATGTATGAATTCAGGACGTGTTGATAGTCGGGAATACGGTAGAACATCTCTGCTGTTGTCAGCCCGTATCCGTTAAGCATCAGTTCGGTCTCAGACATGATTTACCTCGTTTTTTGGGCTGTATGATCCCCATGACATCATATCCTGATGATAAATCAACAAAAACAGAAAGTTGGCGTACCTATTGTAATTTCGGTGTTGAGTATTTGCGCTGCTTGCACGCAAGATGCAGGTCGGGATATACTCTCTTCAACTAAATATTGTGCGATTTGCAGAAAGCGCCGAGCATCGTGAACGACTTCCCCGAAGGCCCTGATAACGAAGACGAAAACCAGCCAGAAAAGGTGGTTTTCGATGGCCCAAGCATCTCAATCACCGAAGAGATGAAAACATCCTTCATCGACTATGCGATGAGCGTGATCATTTCACGGGCGATCCCTGACTTGCGGGATGGATTGAAGCCAGTGCACCGCAGAATTCTTTACGCGATGCATGAAACCGGGAATTCGCACGACAAATCCTACCGAAAGTCTGCACGACCGGTGGGCGATGTGATGGGTAAATATCACCCTCACGGGGATTCTGCGATTTACGATGCCCTTGTGCGCATGGCGCAAGATTTTTCAATGTCCCTGCCCCTTCTTGACGGACAGGGTAACTTCGGGTCGATGGACGGTGATAACCCGGCGGCGATGCGTTACACTGAGGTGCGCATGGACAAACCTGCCGCCGCGCTCCTGGCAGATATCGAAAAAGACACGGTCGATTTTCAGGACAACTATGACGGCAAGGACCTCGAGCCTTCGGTTCTGCCCGCGCGTTTCCCGAATATGCTTGTCAACGGCGCAGGCGGTATCGCTGTTGGGATGGCCACGAACATCCCCCCCCACAATCTGGGTGAGGTGATCGATGCAACGCTCGCACTGATCGACAATCCGGATCTCTCGAGCGTTGACCTGATGGAATACGTCCCCGCTCCTGACTTTCCAACAGGCGGCGTCATTCTGGGCCGGTCCGGTGCCCGCAAAGCCTATACCGAAGGTCGTGGCAGCGTGATCATTCGCGCCAAGACGCGCATAGAGGAACTGCGCAAGGATCGCTTTGGCATTGTCCTTGATGAGATCCCCTATCAGGTGAACAAAGCCTCGCTGATCCAACGCATTGCAGACCTTGTTCGCGAAAAGAAGATCGAAGGCATTTCCCACGTCCAGGACGAATCCGACCGGGTGGGTGTGCGTGTGGTAATTGAATTGAAGCGGGACGCGACGGCGGAAGTCGTGCTGAACCAGCTATATCGTTTCACCCCCATGCAAACCTCTTTTGCCTGTAACATGCTTGCCCTGAATGGCGGTCGGCCAGAGCAACTAACACTGCGCGACTTCCTCAGCGCCTTTGTTGCTTTCCGCGAAGAAGTGGTCGCACGTCGAACCGCATTCGAATTACGTAAAGCGCGCGAGCGCAGCCATATTCTCTGCGGTCTCGCCGTCGCGGTCTCGAACGTGGATGAGGTCGTTGCCACGATCCGCGCCTCGGCAGATGCTGCAGAAGCGCGGGAAAAACTGATGACGCGCGCGTGGCCCGCTGCGGACATCGCCGGGTACATCCAGTTGATTGATGATCCGACCCACACGATGAATGAGGACGGAACGTATCATCTTTCCGAAACTCAGGCGCGGGCAATTTTGGAACTGCGCCTGCAACGCCTGACCCAACTTGGCGTGAAAGAAGTCACAGACGAGCTGGAAAGCCTTGCCGCGAAGATCAAGGATTACCTCGATATCTTGCGGTCGCGGTCGCGGATTATGTCGATCATCTCTGACGAACTACGCGAAGTACGTGAAGATTTTGCAGTACCACGTCGCACCGAAATCACCGAACACTTTGGCGATTTGGATGATGAAGATCTTATCGAACGCGAAGATATGGTCGTCACCATAACGCAGTCCGGCTACATCAAGCGCACTCCGCTTGCCGAATTCCGGTCGCAAAAACGCGGCGGTAAAGGTCTGTCGGGCATGGCGACCAAGGATGACGACGTGGTGACCACGCTGTTTGTCGCCAATACGCATACACCGCTGTTGTTCTTCACCGCAGACGGCATGGTTTATAAGTTAAAGACATGGCGCCTGCCCTTGTCAGGTCGAAACGCCCGTGGCAAAGCCATTGTCAACATTCTACCGATCCAGATGGGTGTTGGGATCGCGGCCGTGATGCCTGTTGATCGTGATGAACAGGACTGGGGCGATCTGCAGATCGCTTTTTCGACCTCTGCCGGGGATGTACGACGCAACGCGCTGAGCGACTTTGCCAATGTGATGCGAAACGGCAAAATCGCCATGAAGCTTCCCGAGGGCGTTGATCTTGTGAAAGCTCAGATTTGTACCGAGAACGACGATGTGATGCTGGTGACCGCTAAAGGCCGCGCGATCCGCTTCCGAACAACCGACGTGCGGGTCTTCCAAAGCCGTGAATCCACAGGGGTTCGCGGCATCAAGCTTGCCGCTGGTGACAGTGTCGTATCCATGGCTGTCATCAGACATTTCGAGGCCAACCCTGAAGAACGTGCGGCCTACCTGAAAATGCGTCGCGCGATGGCAGGTCTCACGGATGATGCCGAAGGCGATGCGGACGAAGAGGTCGCGGCTGATCCGAACTTCTCACAAGAGAGATATGTTGAGATGTCCGCAGCAGAAGACCTTATCCTGACCATCACCAAATCTGGGGCCGGCAAGCTCAGCTCGAGCCATGATTATCCGGTACGCGGTCGTGGTGGCCAAGGCGTTGCCGCAATGGACAAGGCCATGCGCGGCGGAGATTTGGTTGCAAGTTTCCCGGTTGAAATTGACGATCAGATCATGTTGGCCACGTCAACAGGTCAATCGATCCGTTGTCCGGTGGATGGGATCAGCTTCCGTTCACGTGGCGCCGGGGGTGTGAAAGTCTTCAACACAGCATCCGGTGAAGAAGTGGTGTCCGTTGCCTGGATCGCGGATCAGGGCGAGACGACAGAGGACGAAACCTCCGCTCATGACGAATAGTTCGGAAAAAACCGGATCATTCAGCGTGGCGACGCGCCAAATCTGAAGACATAGCCATGGTTAAAAGTAAGGCGGTTTCGCCTTAATGAATCCTTATGGCCGCCGCACAGTTGCAATTCATGTGCCCCAATCGCGCGACAATATGAAGTCGTGAAGGATCCTCAAAGAGGTCTACACGATGAGTAAACTGTTACTAAGCGAGGTCTTAGATGCACACATTGACCGACTGGTTGCGATTGGCGTTTCGAATTTGTCTGTCTTGCACATTGATGATCGAGGCGATCCTTGGAATGCTGCCTCATCTAAACGTTTATAACCTATCAACAGTTACGGCTGGAATGGACGATCCCTTCCACAAGGACGCTGCGTTCGGTGTGTTGTACTTCATTATCTCCATCTGGCTTCTATTTGGGATCAAAACCAATATCGTCGCAGCATTAGGCGGCATCCTGCTGGTGCTTCCGGCGATGGTCATGGCTGTACCCGGAAGTGATGCACTTGCAATCAAATTGGCTCTGGCCACGGTGTTTGCGTTACCATTGGCGCTGTTTGGTGGTGGGCGCTACGCTGTCAACGATCGCTGCGACTGGCGCGAAGCATTTTAAAACCCAAGTTTGGAAATAGTTGGGGCGCACGAGGTTTTCCTCAGGTGCCCCTTGCCCTATCTAGGGCGCATGACTGAGAGACTTCATATCGTAGGCGGCGGCATGGCCGGATCCGAAGCTGCTTGGCAGGCCGCGAACATGGGCGTGCCTGTAACGCTTCATGAAATGCGCCCTGCAGTCGAAACCTTCGCGCACCGTACAGGCAACTTCGCCGAAATGGTGTGTTCCAACTCCTTTAGATCGGACGACGACGAACAAAACGCCGTCGGGCTCCTGCACTGGGAAATGCGTGCTGCGAATGGATTGATCATGGAGATGGCCGACCAACACGCCCTTCCCGCAGGCGGGGCGTTGGCGGTTGATCGGGACCGATTTGCACAAGCAGTGACCGCCAAACTGAATAGTCATCCCTTGATTGAGGTAAGCTTCGAAGAAATCGCCGCAATACCGAATACTGGACAGTGGATCATATCAACTGGGCCGCTGACATCTGGCGCACTTGCAGATGCTATCCAGCGAGAAACGGGCGCAGAGGCGTTGGCATTTTTCGATGCGATCGCACCAATCATCTATTTCGACAGTATCGATATGTCGAAGGCCTGGATGCAATCACGATATGACAAAGGCGACACAGAAGAGGAACGCACTGCCTACTTGAACTGCCCGATGACCAAAGATCAGTATGAGGCGTTCATTGATGCGCTGCTGGCGGCAGAGAAAACAGAGTTCAAAGCCGGCGAAACCGCCGGCTACTTTGACGGCTGTCTGCCCATTGAAGTCATGGCAGAACGCGGGCGGGAAACTTTGCGCTTTGGCCCAATGAAGCCTGTCGGCCTGACAAATCCGCATCAACCAGACATTAAACCCTATGCAGTTGTACAGCTTCGAAGAGATAACGCATTGGGAACGCTGTATAATATTGTTGGGTTCCAAACCAAGATGAAATATGGCGCGCAGTCAGATGTGCTGCGTATGATCCCTGGGCTGGAAGATGCGAAATTTGCGAGACTGGGAGGGATTCATCGCAACACGTTTTTGAATTCTCCCACCCTGCTCGGCTCGGACCTGAAATGGAAAACGCACCCGAATGTTAGATTTGCGGGCCAGATCACCGGCGTCGAAGGCTACGTTGAGAGCGCAGCAATGGGTCTTCTTGCAGGGCGTATGGCCGCAGCGGAAATACTTGGTGAAAGCCTCCAGCCGCCGCCTCCTGAAACTGCCATGGGAGCCCTGGTCAGTCACATCACTGGTGGTGCAGACGCCAAAACGTTTCAACCAATGAATGTCAATTTTGGCTTGTTTCCACCTGTGGATGCAAAAGGTGGCAGGCGGAACCGGACCACCCGGTACAAGGCCTACACGGATCGTGCCAAGTCAGCCTGGACAGATTGGCTCAGACTGGCGCGAGCACCAGAAGCTGTCTAAGCTGTCTGCATGGCAGATAAAAAGTATCTAACGTCCACCTACGACATCGAAACATCTGACGAGATTAGAGACCACTATAATGAGTGGTCAGAAAGCTACGATCGAGAGCTCGAAGAGCATGGATACGTAACACCGCAGCGTTGTGCCCAAGCCCTTAAATCAGTCGGGACGCCCCCAAATTCTTTGATCCTCGATTTTGGGTGTGGAACCGGCGTATCAGGCGCCGCGTTTCACCACGAAGGATTTACCAATTTGATTGGGTGTGACGTGTCATCTGAAATGTTGCGTCTTGCAACTGACAAGGGCCTGTATCAACAGACTTTTATTATTGAGCCCGGCGCCAAAGTCGAAGGTAAATATGACGTCGTTGCAGCTGTTGGCGTAATTGGCGTCGGCGCAGCGCCACCTGAAGCTTTTGATATCGTGATGCAAATACTGAACCCCGGTGGCCGATTTGTTTTTTCGTATAACGACAAGGCCCTGAGCGATCCGCGGTTCACTAAGAAACTTACCGAACACATCAAAAAGGGCGCCTCCTTGATTTTTGAAGAACACGGAGACCATATTCCGGGTATTGGCCTTTTCTCCACCGTTTACGTGCTACAAGCGCCTGCTTAACGACAATGTACGTCACGCGTTTCGCTCCATCTCCAACAGGACCTCTGCATCTCGGGCATGCCTATTCAGCCGCTATAGGCTTCCTTCGAGCGCGCAAGAAAGCAGGGCAGTTTCTGCTTCGAATTGAAGACATTGATCAATCAAGAAGCCGGGATCATTGGGAAAACCAAATATATGACGATCTGTCTTGGATTGGTCTTACTTGGCAACCTAACGTCATGCGCCAGTCCGAACGTATGCCGGAATACCAGAAAGCAATAAGAAAACTCGGCAAGCTTGGTCTGCTTTATCCATGCAGTTGTACGCGCGGGGATATCAAACAAGCGCTGGCTGCCCCCCAAGAAGGCACTCCGAAAAATGGACCTGATGGGCTAATTTATCCCGGTATTTGCCGCCACCGCTCAATATCAGATGCGCGTTCCAACGACGCCATTAGATTGAATATAAAACAAGCTGTTCAGTATTTGGATAAAGGTAAAATACTGAAAAACTTGGCCTTTTCGGAAAACGGTCCAATATATGATGGATCGTACAGTTTAGCAGATATTGAATTTACAACACAGGTGGGCGATTTTGTCATCGCCAGAAGAGATATGGGCACGTCTTACCATCTGTCCGTCGTCGTGGACGATCACGCGAGCGGTGTGACCGAGGTCGTGCGCGGAGCGGATCTTTGGGAAGCAACGCCGATTCATCGGCTACTCTATGCATTACTGGATATGCCTGCCCCAGCTTGGCACCATCATGACTTGATCCGTGATACCGACGGTAAGCGCCTCGCAAAACGAGATGATGCACGATCCATCAAAAGCTTCCGCGATGCGGGCGATACCCCGGAACAGGTTCTGGCGCATGTCGGACTAGATGGCGTGCTCTAATGCCGCCCTGAGACCACTTCGGACCTTATCTTCACATGCCTGAGCCAACACTTTCCGATCGGAAAATTCATCCACTTTCAATGGCTCGTGAAAGATCACCTCAACGCAACCTTGTGGTGATTGGCCAAGAACACGCAACAAATGTGGAGCGAATTCCATGTCGCCCCACCACCCATAAAACCTGGGTTCCTGATCCTCTGGTGCATGGTAGACTACGGAAACGGGTTGAACCCAAAGTGACCGCTTCAATTCCGGCTCAAAGAAAGCCGCAAAAAGAGTGGATTTGAAAGGTAAAACCCTGAGACCATCCGAGCTTGTCCCTTCTGGAAAGAAAACCAGTCGGTGCCCGGCATTCAGGCGATCTTCAAAAACCCGTCTCTGTACTGCGGCCTGCGACGATTTCCGAGCGATGAATTCTGTGCCCGTTGCCCGCGCCAGCCAACCGATCCCAACCCAGCCAGCCACTTCAGATTTGGCCACAAAGTAGATGTTCTGCATCGCGTTCAACGCAAAAATATCAAGCCACGAGGCATGGTTGGCAACAATCGCACCATGGTGTTTCATTGGCTTGCCCGAAATGCGCAGAGGCATTCCCATCCCCCAAAACGCAAACCTACAAACGCCCCGCGTGATCCATGGCGTAATCGGTCGTCTGACACGAAAAAAGGGACGTTCGAAGATCCGAATAATGAGCAAAATAACCAGGCCGCTGTAGGTCACGGCCCCTACCAATCCACCACGCAAGACAACCCGAACACGCGCGAACCTTCCCTGAGATTGAAAGTCCAGATCTGCTTCTTCAACTCCCCAGCGCACAGACCCTATCCTACTGCCTTGGTATAAATGGCGCGGTGCGACGCACTCATCCGAACCGTATCCATTACGAGACAGACGTCGGTCGTATTGAAATCGTGGTCTACATAGGCCCCATCTCCGACATACCCACCAAGTCTGAGATAGGCTTTGATCAAAGCAGGTGTGGCCCGAAGCGCTGAGACCCTGTCTATTTGATCTTCGGGCATCAGATTCATTTGCTGATAGTTGCGCGATCTGACGCGCATCTCATCTGGCGCCAGATATCGATGATGAAGAAGCGAAAGAGGTTCGGCGAGGGCAGCCGCATTGGTTCCATGAAAGCTTGCTACGCCGAACAAGACCTCGATCCCCTGTGCCTCAACGAATTGCCCAAGTCCTTGCCACAGCTGTAGCATCCCGGTCCCCCCGCGATGGTCAGCATGCAGGCAAGATCGCCCCAGCTCTAATAACTTGCGCCCGGAATTCTTCAAAGGCGCAAGGTCGTATTCAGCATCGGTGTAATAGCGACCTGCGCGCTTGGCACCCTCTTCATCAAGCAGACGATACACCCCGACAACGTCTTCCAGCGTGTCCGTATTTCGTCTTTCATCGACCAATAAAAGATGCTCGCAATATTGATCAAATGCATCGCGCTCAAGACGGTCTTGATGATCTACACCAGTTCCCTGCCCACCTAACTCTTCGACGAAGACTTTATAACGGAGCCTTTGTGCCGCAAGAAGATCGCGGTCTGTTTCCGCCAGTCGAACTGACAAGTGATCGCTTCGCGTTTTCATGCGCGCGTTTGATGTCCTGCTATCCTAACAGAGTATTGTGAAGCTCTGGTAATGGGTGTGCTATTCCCCCGCAACGACAAACATTTGGAAGCGCGCAGCAACGCTACTCCACCCCTGGTTGTATTTTGAGGTTAAGCATGCTACGCACGCGTTTGCATGTACATTCGAAGGTCATTTCAACTTATGCTGAAGTCACGCTCCAATGAGATGCGGCGACCATCAATAACTTGTTTACCAACTTCAGAAAAGTTCACGGTAATTCGCCCTTCTATGTTGGACTGGACCTGTCCAAGCCCCCACTCCGGCGCATTGGGATTTCGCACAAACATGCCTGGTTCAAGCAGTGCATTTAGATCTGAAACATCGTCCATAATACCCTCACCTTAGGATTCTGTCTTATGCCCGAAAGCCACCGAAGCGAACTAACCGCACTTGTTGGATCACGCATTTGCCATGACCTGATTAGCCCATTGGGCGCGATTGGCAACGGCTTGGAATTGTTGCAGTTGTCTGGTCTGGCGCAAAGCCCGGAAATGGCGCTTATCGCGGAAAGCGTTGAACATGCGCATGCGCGAATTCGGTTCTTCCGTATCGCCTATGGTCACGCCGATGACGTCCAGGTCGTTCGTGGGTCCGAAATGCGCGCGGTTCTGCGTGCTATGTTCCATGGGAGTAGGGTGAGGGTTGATTGGTTACCCGACGATCAACCCCGGTCTGAAGCGAAGCTGGCGTTTCTGATCTTGCAATGCCTGGAGACGGCTATGCCTTACGGTGGGGAAATTGATGTACAAGACAGCCATTCAGGGCGCGAAATAAAAGCAAGAGCGGAACGTCTTGTGTTGGACTCAGGCCTGTGGGCAACACTCTCAGACCCAGCAGATTTCGGCGGACTGCGCCCAGCACAAGTGCAGTTCGGCTTGCTGGCAGAGCAAGTTCAAACGTCGCGAAGACGCCTGCAAATCGACCTAGGTGAAACAGAGATTTCTGTTTTGATATAAATCTAGCTGCGTACGGTCCCGTCTCCGCGAACGCAGTATTTGTAGCTGGTCAGTTGCATTGCACCCACCGGCCCACGAGCATGCATTTTACCTGTCGCAATCCCAATTTCGGCACCCATGCCAAATTCACCGCCATCCGCGAACTGGGTTGAGGCATTGTGCATTAAAATTGCACTGTCGAGCTCATTGAAAAAGCGCGCTGCGGCTTTTGCGTTTTCGGTCAGGATTGCCTCGGTATGGCTTGATCCAAAGTTGCGGATATGGTCATGCGCTGCATCTTGGTCTTCCACCACTCGAGCGGCGATAATCATGTCCAGATATTCTTTTCCCCAGTCCGATGCATCGGCAGGAACAGAACCCGTGACGCCTTCGGCACGCACCTCGACGCCTGCCGCGATTAAATCATCCACAATCTGCTGTCCAAGACCGTTTGCAATGTCTTTGTGGATTAGCAAGCATTCAGCCGCCCCACATATCCCCGTACGCCGCGTCTTGGCATTCATCACAACTTTGCGCGCCTTTTCGGTGTCCGCATCCTTGTCGATATAGATGTGACAAATGCCTTCCAGATGCGCGAATACAGGCACACGCGCATCCGCTTGAACACGTCCAACCAGGCCCTTTCCACCACGTGGCACAATCACGTCGATAACGCCGGTCATCGCGAGCATTTCACCGACTGCCGCACGATCTCTCGTCGGCACCAACTGGATGGCGGCTTCGGGCAAACCGGCGGCATGAAGCCCCTCGAGCAGGCACGCGTGAATTGCCGTTGCAGAATGAAAGCTTTCAGAGCCACCGCGCAAAATCACACAATTCCCCGCTTTCAAGCACAAAGCGCCCGCATCTGCAGTCACATTAGGACGCGACTCGTAGATCACACCGATCACACCCAGAGGCGTTCGTACACGGTCAATATGCAGCCCGGATGGCATCTCCCAACCGTCGATGACAGCGCCAACCGGATCTTCCTGTGCTGCGATTGAACGCAAACCATCAACGATGCTTTGAATTCGAGCATCGTCGAGTTCCAACCGGTCCATCATCGCGGCACTCAAACCCTTAGACCGTCCAAACTCCATGTCGAGCGCATTGGATGACAGAATGCTTTCCCGACCAGCCCAGATCGCGTCAGCGGCCACGCTGAGCGCTTTTGCCTTCGCATCGGGACTGGCAAAGGCCATCTCGGCAGCCGCAGCTTTTGCGTTTGCTCCGATCGTTGCCATCAAGGCCGGGATGTTTGTGTCGTGATCTTTCATCTGCGTCTCTCGTGACTTAGCTTAGGACCATATCGTCCCGGTGGATCAAAACCGCCCGACCTTCATAGCCCAGGATCTCGGCAATGTCTTCGCTCCGGTGGCCTGCGATGGCACGTGCTTCGTCCCCGGTGTACCTGGTGAGCCCAAGACCGATAGCCCCAGAGGGCCCCTTGATCGAAACCGGTTCTCCACGTCCGAACTGACCCGTTACATGAACGATCCCGGCAGGCAGCAAGGACTTTCCCCGACCCAAGGCACGCTCGGCGCCAGCGTCAACTTCAATCACGCCGCGTGGCTTCATGGCGTTGATCCAGTGTTTGCGCGCAGCTTTCGGGTCTTGCTTTGGTAAAAACCAAGTGGATGGTGCGCCTTTTTCCAAGGCCTGAATTGGACGCAACCCGCATCCTTCTCCAATGACAAGTGCGCAGCCGGCTGAAGTTGCCGTACGCGCGGCCATGACCTTGGTACGCATTCCCCCCTTTGAAAGTCCGGAGCCCGCATCGCCCGCCATGGCCTCGATTTCAGGTGTGATCGTTTCAATTACATCGTATCGCGTCGCGGTTGGATCTGTTTTGGGGTTGGCGGAGTAGAAGCCGTCCACATCAGAAAGCAAGACACAGACGTCCGCCCCCGTCAGCGCCGCAACTTGAGACGCCAAACGATCATTGTCACCATAGCGGATCTCATCTGTGGCAACCGTGTCATTTTCGTTCACGATTGGAACGACACCAAAGGACAAAAGCGATCCCAAAGTGGCCCTGATGTTTAGGTATCGGCGCCGATCTTCTGTGTCTTCCAACGTCACCAGCACCTGAGCTGCTTTGATCTCGTGCGGCTCAAGGACAGTTTGGTAGGCTTGGGCTAGCCGGATTTGACCCACTGCTGCGGCGGCTTGGGACTGTTCAAGCGCCAAGGTCGTTGCTGGCAGACCAAGAAGACCTCTCCCTAATGCGATCGACCCGGACGAAACCAAAATCACTTCGGTCCCACGCGCACGCGCCTCGGCAACGTCAGTAGCCAGCCCCGCGATCCACTCTTCTCTCAGCTTGCCACTCTGACTATCTACAAGCAGCGCAGAACCGATTTTTATTACGATCCGCCGCGCCCCAACCACAGAAGGAATTGCCGAGCTATTCATCATCTTAGGGTGACCAGGTATCGGAAGTGGCCTGTTCAGCGGCCTCGGCCTGTCGCGCGCCCAAAATCCGGCGGCGCACAAGACGAAGTACGTCATCAAGCCCTTCTCGGCTAACACCCGACATAGCCAGAACGGGCCCGCCAACGGCGTGTTCCAATTCAGCAAGGCGAGCGTCGCGTGTTTCAACGTCAAGCGCGTCTATCTTGTTCAGCGCCGTAACCCGAGGTTTCTGAGCCAAATCCCCGCCATAGGCTTCGAGTTCGTGAATGATGGTTGCATAATCTTCGGCGACGGTTTCAGAAGTGCCATCGATCAGATGCAAAAGCACGGCACAGCGTTCAACGTGACCCAGGAAGCGGTCTCCCAGACCGGTGCCCTCATGAGCGCCTTCGATCAAGCCGGGGATATCGGCCATCACAAACTCCGCCCCATCAATGCCAACGACACCTAGGTTGGGATGCAAAGTCGTGAACGGATAGTCGGCAATCTTAGGACGCGCGTTCGACGTTGCCGCCAGAAAGGTAGATTTCCCGGCGTTTGGCAGACCCAGCAAACCTGCATCTGCAATGAGTTTAAGGCGCAACCAGATCGTACGCTCAACACCGGCTTGGCCCGGGTTGGCGCGTCGTGGGGCCTGATTTGTGGCCGACTTGAAATGAAGGTTGCCGAACCCCCCATTCCCGCCTTTCGCAATGCGAACGCGCTGACCCAGTTCCGTCAGGTCCGCGATAACCGTTTCTTCATCCTCGTCTAAAACCTCTGTCCCGACCGGGACACGCAAGACGATGTCGTCACCATCTTTGCCAGTCCGTTGGCGGCCCATCCCACCTTGACCATTCTTGGCAAAGAAGTGCTGTTGATATCGAAAATCGATAAGAGTGTTCAGACCATCAACTGCGACAACCCAAACATCGCCACCGCGCCCACCGTCGCCGCCGTCAGGCCCGCCGTACTCGATGTATTTTTCACGACGAAAGCTTACCGCGCCGGACCCACCGCCCCCGGACCGAATATAGACTTTGCAAAGGTCGAGGAATTTCATGTCAAATGGTCCAAAATATGCGAGTGCTCTTACCCGCTCAGCTTAGTTTTTTCAAATAGGTCCATGTTGCGACCTTGGCGTTGCGCGCAACCGAAAAAGCTTCGGCATCACCGATGTATTCGAACCCTGCATTGGTCAACACCCGTGCCGAAACCGGATTGTCCTGAAAAACCGAACCGAAAAGCGTGTCGTTATCCAGTGGATTGGCCTTGACCAGCGCAGACACTGCCGCAGAAGCAAAACCGGTGTTCCAAAAGGCAGGTGCAACCCAATACCCAATCTCGGACTTCTTTGCGCCAATCATTTTCAGCGAAACCAGACCCAGAAGCTCTGATCCCCCAAATGGTGTGGCATCCAACACCCAAACGCGTTCTGCACTGTCATGTGCAAGAACGCCTTCGATGAAGGCTTCAGAGGCACCAGGTGGCAACGGATGCGGGATCGAGACGGTCATTTCAGCCACGCGTTTGTCCGCACCATAAAGTGTCATCAAGCCAGCATCCGACGATCGGATTGGGCGCAACACAAAGCTCCCCGCGTCAATTTCATCTGCAGTAAACGGCAATCGCTCAGCAGTTGCGGTAGATGACATGTCAATCCCTCCTCGAGATTGCGATGCGAGACAGAGAGCCGGACGCAGACCTTGGGCTAAGCGCCGCAACCACTCAGGTTAAAAAGAAAAGGACCGGCGCTTGGGCCGGTCCCTCTCAAAGCTTATGCCTTGAATTCCGGCCTATTCAGCAGCCTCTGCTGCCGGGAGTACGGATACGAAGGTGCGTCCCTTGAAGCCCTTGCGGAACTTAACATTGCCTTCGACGGTCGCGAACAAGGTGTGATCCTTGCCCTCGCCTACGCCTTCACCCGGCCACCATTTGTTGCCGCGCTGACGCACGATGATGTTTCCAGGGATTGCGTGCTGACCACCGTAAAGTTTCACGCCAAGACGACGACCCGCAGAGTCGCGTCCGTTACGGGAGGAACCACCAGCCTTTTTATGTGCCATCTTGTCTCTCCTTAACCTTCGTTAACGATTTGCTGCGCTTGCTCGACCCAGCCTTCGCGTTCAATGCGGCCCTTGAAGGACAGCTTCTCGTCGAATTCTGCAATGTCAGCTTCACCCCAAGCCGCGATTTGCGCGAATGTTGTGACGCCAGCAGCGTGCAGTTTCTTTTCAAGCGCCGGACCAACGCCCGACAAACGCTTCAGATCATCCGATCCTTCCGATGCCTTTGCTGTCGCCACCTTGGCTTTCTCGGAAGGCGCCGCTGCCGCCTTAGCAGGGGCCGCCTTTTTCGCGCTCGACGCCTTCTTTGGTGCAGCCTCAACTGCCGCGGGCGCTGTCGTCCCACCCAGAGCCGCCTTTACGCCAGATTTCTCAGCGCCTTTCGCGAGTATCTCAGTGATCTTCACGAGGGTCAGTTTCTGACGGTGTCCCTTGGTACGCTTAGACGAGTGCTTCCTACGGCGGCGCACATAGTTGATCGTCTTTACGCCTTTGATCTGGTCGAGCACCTCTGCTTGTACGCCAGCATCCGCCACAAGTGGGGCGCCAACGACAGGGCTGTCGCCACCAATCATCAGGACTTCGTTGAATTGTACGGTTTCGCCAGCATCAGCTGCCAGCTTTTCGACCTGCAATACGTCGCCAGAGCGAACCTTGTATTGCTTGCCGCCGGTCTTCAGGACCGCAAACATCGGCATTTTCCTTACCTATCCGCGTCCTGTGGTCCCCAATTAGGGTGTTTCGCCGTATGGCACCTCGGACAGCGCGCCCCCGGATCGAGGCGTTATTACAAAAAAGCCGCAAAACGCTGTTGGTTTGCGGTGGGCGCTATATGGGTCAGGGAGACAGCCCTGTCAACCGTGCAAACCTGCATTTTTGCTAGGCGTCTTCAGCATTCATAAAGCGGCCAGCGGCAAGGCCCAGCTCATAAGATGTGCGCGTAAACAAAACGTCAAAGGCAGCAAAGATTGCGCGGTTGAAAACTGATCCTGCTTTTGTTTCGGAGATCTCGATATACGCTTCCAGCTCGTCGTCTTCGAGTGCCGAATAGGCCAAACCAAGGTAGCTGAAAAGCCAGTCCTCAGATCCCTGACGAAGTTCTTCTTCTTGTGACCAGACTTCGGCGAGCATCTGAGAGTCAGTCATTTCGGTCTCGTAAGCGCCGCCATCCGCGAGTCCTCGGAAAAACGCGAAGTTTGAATTCAGACCACCAACGACGTTCGCTTCAATGAGATCATTGGCCTGAATAAAGCGCGCAATCGCATCCAGACGATTGTCATCGCGTGCACGCATTTCCGCTAAGGCGTCTTCGGCCATTTCATCAACTTCGTCGGCAAGCATCGCTTCGCGCGCACTGATTTCAGCAGAAATGATCTTTGCGCCCAACTCAGTCTCAAAAAACGCGATGACTGGCTCGATCTGATCATCGGCAAGGCTTTCAGACAGCGATGTGCGCATATCTTCCATCGCCCGACCTACGTCATGGATACGCTCTGCTTCGGCTCTCCAGGCCAGTCCACCCTGTCCCGGGAAACTGCCCTGCTCAATTGCTTCCGCGTGCTGCAACCCTTCTTGGCGCATTACGGTAATAACATCTGCAAGGCGGGTTGCACCGATCAAGCGTTCTGCGCGATCGGAATCGGCAAATGCTGAACTTGCAAGCAGCGTTGATGCAGCGAAGCTGAGTAAAAAATGGCGCATTGTGTCTCCGGTTCCTGGTCGGGCGCGTCTTTTGTCGGTGTGTGTATATGGGTAGTGCCCTGCCCCAACATTTCCAAGAGCTGTCACTTTAAATTCAGATCAAGAGCTATTGAACCCCTTGACCCTTTTGGCTAGAGACCGCGCACCACTTGGACGCGGAGAGGTGCCGGAGTGGTCGAACGGGGCGGTCTCGAAAACCGTTGTGGGCGCAAGTCCACCCAGGGTTCGAATCCCTGTCTCTCCGCCACTTACACTGTGCATTGATTTATTTATTAATTTCAGTATCTTGCTTTAGTTATCAAAACGATAACCACCCACGCTTACCACCCACGCCAGTTGCAAAAACATTATTCTATCGTAGCGTCACACCCACCAACCACAACTCGTCGAACCCTCTCTTTAGACCCCGTATGCACGGTTAGCTTTGTGTTCATGGGTAGAGCCTTAAGACGTCAGAATCACTTAGGCCTTTGCCGGTAATGCCTAGGCAACGGCAATGACTGCTATCAGGACCTTGTTGGCTGTCACGGTGTTCTCAGAAACATCAATAACCGCGTCAGAACTCACTATGCACTAAACATGCGTCCACCAGTACCTGAAACACTATTAGAGAAACCTCAAATCAGTGGTACCGAAATAGGGGGCTAGACAAGTGAATCACTGGCATTGGGTCACAATCTCGTTCTCGACCTCAAAGTTCTGGCCGAAGTGATCGGAAAACTCTCGGGTGCCAGCTGGATCATGGCTGACTAGGCACCCGGCAGATCAAATTGCGGGAACAGCCCCTGCAAAGCTGCTTGATAAACTATGGCACCAACACGCTTCTGAGCGTGTTGCCCTGCATCATCATATCAAACGCTTCGTTGAGTTCATGCAGAGACAGTTCGTCACCGGCCAAACGGTCAATCGGCAGCGATCCCTGCTGGTACATGGTCAGGAACTTCGGGATATCACGGGCGGGAATGCAGCTGCCCATGTAACTGCCCTTCAGGCACCGTTCCTGGGCACCGAGGATGAAGTGCGAGATGCTGATCTGGCGGCTGGGGTTGGGTAAACCGGCAGCGATGGTCTTGCCTCCGACCCGGGTAAGGCCGAAGGCAAGCTCCAACGCTTTGGGGGCGCCTGCCGACTCGATGGCGATATGAACGCCTCCGTCGGTAAGAGATTTCAGATCGGATTCGATATCCGGATCTGATGCGAGAAACCCATGAGTGGCTCCGAATTTACGGGCGGTATCCAGCTTTGCGTCGCTCAGATCAATCGCAATGACCTTAGACGCCCCCGCTGCGGCGGCGGCCATAATCGCACTCAGGCCCACGCCACCGGCACCGATAACTGCGACCGTATCGCCTACCGATATGTCTGCGGTGTTGGTCACCGCGCCTGCACCCGTCATCACGGCGCACCCCAACAGGGCCGCGTGTTGAGCGGGAATACTTGGGTCGATCTTTATCAGCGAACATTCCGACATGACGGCATATTCCGCGAAGGCTGCGACGCCCGAATGGTGAAAGATCTTCTGACCGTTCTGGTGCAGGCGTATATGCCCGCCCATCAATGTGCCCTGCGCATTTGCCACTGAGGCCGGTTCGCACAGGCTTGGGCGACCGGTGCGGCACATGTTGCACTTGCCGCAACTGGCCACAAAGGATGGGATGACATGATCACCGACCTCAAATGCGGTGACACCCGGGCCCACTTCTGCAACCACGCCCATGGTCTCGTGACCCAGAACAATCGGCATCGGTTTTGGACGTTCACCGTCAATTGCCACAAGGTCGGAATGGCACAGCCCCGCAGCCTTGATCTGGATAAGAACCTCCTGCGCGCCAGGAGGGTCCAGATCGACGGTCTCGATGCTCAGCGGTTTGCTGTCACAGTAGGGGGCAGGCAAACCGGCTTGTCTCAGGATAGCAGCTTTGATTTTCATGAACCATTCTCCGGGCGCCAGGCCGCGTTTTTGGTATAGAGGAATTTGCTTTTCAGATAGGCTTGGGTCATTTCGATCCCGCCTTCGACGCCATAGCCGCTGTCTTTCCACCCGCCCAGCGGGATATCAGCGGTATGTGTCGGTATGTCATTGATCCCGATAGTGCCGACGATCAGGCGGTCAGCCAGATAACGTTGCCGTTTTTCATCGCGGCTGAAGATATAAGCCGCCAGCCCGTATTCCGTTGCATTGGCGCGGCGCAGTACGTCGTCATAGTCGCTAAAGGACACGATTGGCACGACCGGACCGAAGGGCTCGACTGTCATCAGGTCACTGTCTTCCGAGACATCCCGCAACACTGTGGGGGGGAAAAGGTATCCAGCGCCTTCCAACCGGGCCCCACCCATGACGACGCGTGCGCCACGCGCAACCGCATCGCTGACCAGACCCTGCACCGCTTCGAGCCTGCGCAGGTTGGCCAGAGGGCCCATGGTCACATCGTTTTTACACCCGTCTCCGACAACGACCTGCGATGCTTTTTCGCAGAACCGTCTGGTGAACTCTTCCACAATGCTTTCGTGGGCGAAAATCCGGTTCGGAGACACGCAGACCTGGCCGGAATTGGCAAACTTGCGCAGAACCAAAATATCAATCGCACTGTCTAGATCGGCATCTTCGCAGACCAGAACTGGGGAATGGCCGCCCAGTTCCATCGTCACCGGCTTCATATGGCGGCCCGCCTGTGAGGCGAGCAGTTTGCCCACGGGCAATGAACCAGTGAAGGTGATCTTGGCAACGCGCGGGTCGCTGATCAGAAAGGACGACACCTCGCTGGGGACGCCGAATACCATGTTGACCACATTTGCCGGTAAACCAGCATCGATCAGGCATTGCAGAAACGCGATTGTGGCGCTTGGGGTTTCTTCCGCAGGTTTGAGGACACAGGAACATCCCGCCGCCAGCAGAGCCGCCAATTTCTTCGAGGCCTGAAGCACCGGATAGTTCCAGGGCGAGAACGCAGCGACCACGCCGACCGGCCCGTATTGTATGGTGACCGTAACGTCGGGATCGCGGGCCCCGAACTGGCGTGATGCCACCCGGCGGGCCTCTTCACCGCCCCATTCAATGAAGTCGGCAGCGCGCACCAGTTCCACCTGAGCCTCGGCCGGGGTCTTGCCGTGCTCAAGGGTCATCAGGCGACCGATCTCGGCGCTGCGGTCTCGCATCAAGTCGGCTGCATCCTTCAGGATGCGGCCCCGGTCCCAGGCAGGAACAGCGCCCCAGATCTGCAACCCGTGTTCAGCGGCTGCCAAGGCGCGTTCCAGGTCATTGGAATCGGCCAGACACAGCTGCCCGATAGCATCACCGGTGGCCGGATTGATGATGTCTTGCACATCCCCCGATCCGCCCTGAACCCAGGCACCGGCGATATACATTTTGGCAAGGCTTCCCGTCACGTCCGTGCGTCCCGTTCACTGATGCTATTTGTCAGAATTTCACCGCAAGCCCGTCATAGGCGCATTCCTCGGGCACCTGATTGGCCATGGCCAGCATCTCGGGACCCATATGGGTCAGGACGATGCGTTTTGCGTTGAACTCGTCCCAATGCTCTTTCACATCGGGGTAGTTGATGTGAAAGCGGATGGGCCTTTCGTAGAAATAGCTTTCGCAAACGAACAAGTCCGCACCGTCCGACACTTTGGTGACATGTTCCGTCCAGGCGGTGTCGCCCGAGTATGAGACCGTCTTGCCACAGGCTTCGATCCGCAGGGACATCGGGTGCGTTTTGGGTGTATGATCCGCCGGATACGGCGTCACAACCATTTTGTCGCCAACCTTGTTGGGCTTGAACAGCTCCAGCTCCACAAAGGTCAGATCGAATTTCGGAACCATGATATTGCTGCCCGGCAGCATGCTTTCCATCATATCCCGCAACCGCTGCTCGGTGTCTTTCGGCCCGGCAATGATCAAAGGCTTGGTCCGCTTGGCCGCCAGCATGGAATCCAGCAGCATCGACGGGATGCCCGAGCAATGGTCCGCGTGAATATGCGAGATCACAACAACATCAATCGAAGAGTGTTTGATCCCGACCTGCTGCAGGGCAACCAGTGAGGTCGCCCCAAAGTCGATGGCATAGCGCAGCCCTTCGACATCGACGACGAAACAGGTGTTAAACCGTCCGCCCGAGCCAAAGGCATCCCCGCAACCGGCAAATGTGAGTGTGTTGATTTCAGTGTCAGTCATTTTTTTTGTCCATTTGGGTCATGCTTGTTGTTTGCCCGGTTGGGCGCACCACAACGGTCACAACACGCCTGCAGTTTTCAGTTCCTTGATGCGTTCTTGGCTAAGCACCAGATACTCGGCAATCACCTGATCGGTGTGTTCCCCCAACGTTGGCGGTGCCTGTCGATAGCTAACCGGCGTTTCCGACAGCTTGAGTGGGCTGGCAATCAGATCCACCGGCTTTTCGGTCATTGGGTGCTTCATCTGGATCTTCATCTCGCGCGCAATGACCTGCGGGTCTTCGAAGGCCTCTGCCACGTTGTTGACCTTGGAACAGGTCAACTTGATCTTCGACATCTCTGCCACCCAATACTCGACGCTTTGGGTGGCGATGATCTTGGAGACCTCGTGGTTCACCAGATGCCGGTTATTGACCCGGTCCCGGTTGGTTTTGAAATCCGATCTTTCCGCCAGATCTTCGCGCCCGGCAAATGCACAGAATTTTCTGAACTGCGTGTCATTGACCGCGCCCAGCAGCACATAGCCGTCCTGCGACTCATAGATCTGGTAAGGTGCGATATTGGGATGGGCACTACCCATACGTTTCGGGATCTGGCCATCGATGAAATGATTTACGCCCTGATTGTAAAGCCACGCCAGCTGCACATCCAATAGCGCTAGATCGATCTGCTGGCCTACACCGGTTTGATCACGGTGGCGCAAGGCCGCAAGAATTCCGACGCAGGCATACATGCCCGTCATGATATCGTCGATGGCGATCGGCACCTTGGACGGCGGGCGCCCCTCTTCGCCGACCATGCTGATTAGGCCACCCAGACATTGCGCCACCATGTCATAGCCGGGGCGCGGGGCGTAGGGGCCGGTTTGCCCGTAGCCAGTGACCGAGCAATAGATCATCCCTGGGTAACGCTGTTTTATGCTGTCATAGTCCAGGCCGTATTTTGCCAGCCCGCCGACTTTGTAATTCTCGACAAATACATCGCATTCCCCCATCAACTGCAGTAGCAGTTCAGCCCCTTCGGGCTGGGAGAAATCAATGCAGATCGAGCGTTTGTTGCGCCCTGTCGACAGGTAATAGCCGCTTTCCGTGGTGTCGTTTCCGTCATCATCTTTTAGAAAGGGCGGGCCCCAGGTACGGATATCATCGCCCGAACCCGGACGTTCGACCTTGATCACATCCGCGCCAAGATCACCCAATATCTGGGTGCAGGACGGCGCGGCCAGTATACGGCTGAGATCCAGAACTTTGACGCCCGCAAGCGGCCCCGGCACATGATCACGATTTGAAACTGTGTCAGTCATCGACTTTGGCCTCTTTTCCAAAAACCGGGCATCCGCTGGGATGCTGGTTCGTTCTTAATTTGAAAGTCTAACCAGCCCATCTACATTTGAAAAATAGACAATAGATTTAAAGTACATACCTAATTTCTATGCTTGTTGTTTCTCGTCTGGCACGCCCTGATCACTTTGCCTGCATGGTTGCAGGTAAAGTGATATAGGACGCCAAGTCATAGCCTTGTGAGCCAAAGAACAATGTCTGGGAACACCACCAGAATTGTTAGGCAGATCAACTGCAGTATCACAAAAGGGATCGATGACTGATAGATCAGCCTGATATCGACCCCTTCGGGTGCCACGCCGCGCAAGTAGAACAGCGCATAGCCAAACGGCGGTGTGATGAACGAGGTCTGCATGTTTACCGCAGACAGGATCGCAAACCAGACAAGCAGCTCAAGCCCGGTTGCCTCAAAGCCGAAATCCAGCGTTGCGACAATCGGGGCGAATAGCGGCATGACGATAAAGCTGATCTCGATCCATTCCAGAAAGAAGCCCATGACAAAGATCAGGCCCATCATCAGGATCAACAAGCCATAGGGGCCGAAACCGGTTCCTATGAACAGTTCCTCGATCATGTCGTCGCCGCCGAGGCGTTTGAAAACGGCGCTGAAACAAGCGGCCCCGATCATAACAAAAATCACCATGGCCGTTGTCTTCGAGGTATCCTGCACCACTTCGCGCAGAACCGAAAAGTTGAGCTTGCGCGTCATCAGCGCCAACATCATCGCGCCCGCGGCGCCGATACCGGCGGCTTCGGTCGGGGTGGCAAGGCCAATCATGATCGACCCCAGAACAGCGACGATCAGGAACAAAGGGCCCAGAAGGTTCTGAATGACCTCAATCCAAAGCGGGGCGCCGTTATCCGCCAGTTTGGCGATTTCGGCGCGGTTCGGGACAGGTGCGCGGTGAGGCGTGAAAACCCCAACCCCAACGATGTACAGGATATAGACCGCCCCCAGCAACAGACCGGGCAGAAACGCCGCCTTGAACATGTCCCCCACAGAAACCTGCAGGATGGCCCCCATAAAGACCAACATAATGCTGGGCGGGATCAGGATGCCCAGGGTACCGCAAGCCGCCGTAACGCCGGTGGCAAACCGAGGGTCATACCCCTGGCGGATCATTACAGGCAGCGCGATGACACCCAACAGCATGACCGACGCACCAACAATCCCGGTGCTGGCCGCCATGACAATGCCCAGCAGCGCAACGGACAAGGCCAGCCCGCCGGGTAACCGCCCGCAGACACGCTCAAGCGTCAGCAAAAGCCGTTCGGCAAGGCCGGAGCGGTCCAGCATCAGACCCATGAAAATGAAAAGTGGCGCGGCAAGCAGCAACCAGTTCGACAGCGTTCCGGCATAGATTTTGGACACCACTGTGCCCATAAAACGCAATGGAATGCCCGACGCCAAGGCAAAAACGATGCCAAGACCACAAAGGAGGAAGGCAACCGGATAACCGGTGAAAACGCCTACGATCAACGCAACGATCATGGCAATCGCCCAACCGTATTCGGCAAAAAACTCCATATGTGAGCCTAGCTTCCTTCAGAGTCTTGTAGAGCCTCATCATCCAGAAAGCGCCGGGTGATACGGGCGAGGATGACAAGGAACAAAAGGGCAAAGCCGATCGGGATGGTGGATTTGATCAGAAAGCGATCAAGCATCCCGCCGTAATCCGACCCTTCGCCAGTGTTATAGGACCGCACGACAAATCCGATCGACAACCAGCACATGACAGCGGCAAAAGGCAGCATCAAGAACACGTCGTCCAAGCTGTCGATCCATCGTTTTCCACGACGGGACAACCCGGAATAGATCAGATCAGATCGGACATGTCTGTCATCCAGATAGGCGTAGGTGCCGCCGATCATGACCATGACGGCAAAGAAGTGCCATTCCAGGTCGATCACATCGTTGACGGTGAGGTCGTCGCCGAAAAGGGGTATATCGATCCCCCAGGTCAGCATTACATTGGCACGCATCGCGCTGGCAACCACGGCAACAAGAACAGAGACCAGCGTGCCAAGCGCAAACCAGCTTGTGACCTCTCCCAACCAACGCGCGATCCGTTCAATAAACCGGGCGATTTTGACTATAAGGGTAGTCACAAACTGGTCTCCGCTTTAGGTCAGGGTCAGCTTAGTCGTTGCTTTGCAGCTCGTTCCAAGCATTGACCTTGGCCTGGTGGGCTTGCAAGGACTCATACATCTCCCTGACAACCGGCTTAGCAGCCATTTCTTCGGCCAGAACTTCGGCCCAGGCGTCGCGCAGGCGTTCCATGACGCTGTCAGGCAGACGCATGGTGATAGCACCTTGGTCAGCCATACGTGCAATCACGTCCATCTGCTCGGCAGGAAGACGGTTGAACGTGTATTGAATGGTGGCCTGACATGCCAGATGCAGCTGCGCTTTCCGCTCGTCGCTGTAGCTGTCATAGAGGTCCTTGTTCATGATGAACGAGAACCAGCTTGCCGACTGGTGCCAGCCGGGGAAGTAGTTGTACTGGGCGATTTCATAGAAGCCCATCGCCTCGTCAACCGTCGGGATGGCAAAGTCGGCCGCATCAACGCGACCGCGTTCCAGCGCCAGATAGGTTTCACCGCCGGGAACCAACTGGGTCGATGCGCCCAGTTTGGTCAACACTTTTGCGCCCAGACCGGAAATCCGGATCTTCATACCGTCATAGCTTTCCGGGCCTGTGATCTCCTCCCGATACCAACCGGCGGTTTCCTGAGGCTCGATGAAGCACGGGAACACCATCACACCATGTTTGGCATATTCGCGGCGGATGATCTCGATGCCGCCACCGTTCCACATCCAGGACGACGAGACTTCGGATGTCGGACCAAAAGGTAGCCCGCCGTAGAACTGGGCGACAGGCACAGTACCCGACCAGTAGCCCATCCAGTCCCAGCCGGCGTCAATCGCGCCAGAGGCAACCGCGTCGAACACTTCCAGTGTCGGGACAAGGTCGCCGGGCTCGTGCAGCTCCAGCTCCAGCTCGCCACCTGTGGCAATCGCCACATTCTCGGCAAACTTGTTGCCCATCTGCCCGAGCAGATTGTTGGTACCAAATGTACTTGCGACATCCAGCTTGTCGGCCATGGCCGCGCCACTACACATCAAGCAAGCCACAGCTGTGGTTAGCATTGTTTTCATGATTTCCTCCCTTGGGTCTTGCCGAGAATTTTTTCGGCTTCGTGCACTGTTTAGTGACAGTGTTGTTGCAACATGCGTCCGCTGGAGGTATCCATAAGTCAAATAGATAATAGATGGCTTTCACATACCGGAATCTTATTCGATCGTAAAAAGGAGCTGAATCTCGTTGGCTTTTACCCTGCGTCAGTTGCGGTTTGCGGTGGCGGTTGCCGACAATGGCAGCGTCACCAAAGCGGCCAAGGCCTTGGGTATCTCTCAACCCGGGATCAGCCTGGCGATCCGCGAGCTGGAAGCTGAATTCGGGCTATCGATCTTTCTGAGACATCCGGCAAGAAACGTCACCCTCACGCAAAGCGGCCGGGATTTTATCAGTCAGGCGCGCGCCTTGCTGAACAAGTGCGATTCGTTCGAGGCCAATGTACTGGGATTGGGGTATGAGATGCGGGGGACCGTCTCGGTTGGGTGTTTCACACTGACTTCACCCTTCGTGATGCCCTATATCCTCAAGGAAATTTCTGAGAAATACACTGACATCACCATCAACTTCGCCGAGGAAAGCCTTGATGAGTTGAACAAACAGCTAAAGTCCGGCGTGTTGGATATCGCGCTTATGTATGATATGCAGCAGGATCATCAAATTGAATTTGAACCCCTGTTCCACGTCAATCCCTATGCTCTGCTGCCCGAAGACGATCCATTGTCAAAGCAGGAAAAAGTATCGCTTTTTGATCTGGCTGAACGCGAGATGATCACCTTGGACCTGCCAGTCACCGAGTTCTTTTTCCGAAGCCTTTTTGAAGAATACGATCTGAATCCAAAGCAGGGCCAACGGATCAAATCATATGAACTGTTGCGCAATCTGGTCGGGCTTGGGCAGGGTTTTTCTGTGCTTCTGATGAAGCCGCCCGCCGATACGACCTATACGGGTAAACGGGTGGTGGCGCGCCCGATCAAGGAAGAGATGCCAAAGGTAAACTACGGCGTGTCTATGCTGAGAAGTTCAAGGCAGACCCAAGCCGTGAAAGCGGTGGTTCAAGTCTGCCGGGATGTGCTTGCCAATGAATCGGATTTGGTCCGCGGTTTCAGGGCCTAGAGCACGTCAGGTTGACGATGAAAGTCTCGCCAAAAGCCGGGCATGCAGTTTGATCGACCATCAATCAATCCCAAGCTTTTTGCCAAGGTCATACAGGCAATCAACGATGATATCTGGCCCGTAGGGGAATTTTTTTAGGTCCGCGCGTTTGCTGGCCCCGGTCAATACCAGACCGGTTCTAAGGCCAAGCTCCATCCCTGCGATGACATCGGTGTCCATCCGGTCGCCAACCATGATCGCTTCGGCGGCGCGCACGCCAAGGCGATCCAACGCTGCACGCATCATGAACGGGTTGGGTTTGCCAAGAAAGTAAGGTTTCACGCCGGTCGCGGTTTCAATCAGCGCGCAGGCCGCGCCGCAGGCGGGATAAAGGCCAAATTCGACCGGTATGGTGTTGTCCGGATTGGTGCCGATGAACTTGGCCCCCGAAGAAATCAGCTGCGCCCCTTTCGCCATTTCGGAAAACGAGTAATTCACGGACTCGCCCACAATGACGTAATCGGGGTCGTTGTCGTTGAACGCGATGCCTTTGCCTTCTAGTGCCCGTTCCAGGCCATCCTCGCCGATCACAAAGCAACTTGCGTCCGGGTTTTGCAGCGCCACAAAATGAGCGGTGGTCAGCGCGGAGGTGTATATGTCGTCAGCCTCGAGGGAAAACCCGACATCCTGCAAACGCAGGGCCATCACTTCGGGCGTAAAGCGCGAGTTGTTGGAAAACACCACGAAGGGAATTCCCTGATCGGTCAACAGCTGGATGTAGTCTGCCGATTTTTCAATCGGAACCGTTCCCCGCATCAGAACCCCATCCATATCGATCAGGTGTGCGGGTGCGTTTTCTTTGGTCGTCATATTGTGTCCTGTGCTTCAAACTTGAGAAACAGGGCTCGCATGCCTGTCAGTGCGATTGTGTCTCAGCCCGGCAAGTCCGGACCGCGTCATTGTTGGTTGCATCGAAAAACCGGGCGTCAGTTTGATCGGCAGATCGACGCCATCGAAGACGCTAAGAAGTGCGGCCTGTTCGGTCAGATCCCAAACCGCGCGCTCTGGCGTACCCGGCTGCCGATAGGAATATCCCGGCCCCATGCGCAACGTCAGGCTCTGGCCATGTGCAGCCATGTCCCTTTTCAAATCCCGCATCAGTTCACGCGTGACCGCTTCGATCATCAACCAGCCGAACGTTCCCAAAAACAGCGACTCCAAGGGTTGGAAGTCGGCCTCTTCCATACAGGCTTTGATCTCGTCATCAAGCCTGTCACCCAGCGTCGTCACAAAGATACAGACCTCGGTGCAGCCGTTTAGGTAACGATCGAACGCTGCGCAAGTCAGGGTTGGCCCGTCTTTCAGCACAAGTTTACCACCCGACAGGCTCTCGATTTCCACGATCCGAAAAAATGATTGTGGCTCCGCATATGTTTCTGTGTTGGCCCGTGCCCGTTTGGCCTCGGCCATCACCTTTTTGTGGGTTCTGTCCGGTTGCCGATACCCATGCGCCCTGAGCATCCGGGCCAGATCAACTCGGGGCGGGGCCGTCCTCTGGCAGACGGCGTCGCGGGTTAATCGCACGGGGGTGTCCGACGGCGCTGTTTTTCGATCCGGGTTCAACATGTCATCTCATCCTCGGACCAGGCGCTTGCATTCTGCCGCCAGTGCATATGATACTTACGCCGACACAGGATTGGGGAACATACAGAACCATGGCTCAAACAAAACCGCGCAAATCCTTGTGGGATGCCTCCAAGCGGGCGGCATATGATGATCAGCACAAACAGTCGCATGACGCTCTGGTAGATCAGCGCGAAGGGCACGATCTGGCCGAGACGCTGGATCAGCAATGGCCCCTGCTGACCGAAGAAGAGGCCGCGTTTGTTGAATTCCTGGTTCTGACGGAACGGCGGATTGTCATGACCCCGGACGCCGATCCGTTGATCGATGGTCTGGTAGAGCGGGGGTTTCTGAAACCGCCGCCCGGTGTCGGGGCCTTGTTTCAACGCTATAACCAGACCACTTATTCCGTGCCCATCGCGCTGTGGAATGCCCTGAACACGCCGGACGGGCGGCGTTTGTTTTCGGGGCACAACAGTGCAGACGCGCGACATGCTGAACTGAAAGAGCGGTTCGCCGATCGCGTTGGGGCGATGATGCACAACGAAACCGGCTTCGTTGATCTGCCGCCGCTCTAGGCGTCGCGTACTGTAATGACAAGAACCTCTGCTCTGCGAGAAGATACGCTGGTGGCCGCGATGCTGAGCATCCGTCTGCCCGACGATGGTGGGCTGCGCCCTCTGACCCAGAGCCAGTTTCGCCAGACGGCTGATACCCTGCACAAGGCCGGTAACACATTGGCGGATATCCTGACGCTGCCAAATCCGGTGCTGGCCTCGCTGATCCCCAAAGCCGCGCTGCTCGATAAGATCGTCGCGCTGCGTCAGCGGTTTCGCGCGATCACAGACGCGGTCGAGGCATGGGCGGATCGCGGGATCTGGGTTCTGGGCGAAGCCGACGCGGGCTATCCCGACAAGTTGCGGCGCAGGCTGGCAGGCGCCCGTCCGCCATTGTTGTTCGGAAGCGGGCCTAACGGGTCTCTGGATGCGGGCGGCATATGTATTGTCGGGTCGCGCAACAGTTCGGACGCGGCGATCTCGTTCACGCAAACCCTGGCAGCGCGGTGCGCCCAAGAAAAGCTGGCCGTCATTTCTAGCGATATGCGGGGCGTGGACCGCGCAGCCATTCAGGTGGCAACTGAAAACGGCGGGCGGGCGCTGATGATCTTGTCTGACAAGTTGGAAAAAACCCATGTGCATCCCCGCTTTGCCAAAGCGTTGGCGGATCAGACCCTGACGATGGTCACGCCCTTTGCGCCGGATATTGGGTTCTCGGTCGGCAATGCCGTGCGCGCCAACCGATACCAATACGCGCTGTCTGACCTTACCGTGATCGCGGAAACCCGCCCGAAAGGCGGAATCTGGCAGGGGGCCGAGGAAAACAGAAAGGGCAACTGGGCACCGGCTTTCGTGCGGTCGGGCCCCGCAATCCCGCCTGGGAATCGCGCGCTGCTGCACCTGGGCCTGCCCCCGATTACGCATGACCAGATCCGCGATGCACGCAAGGTATCCAAGCTGTTTCTGGATCTTCGGACCCGCCGGGGACTGCAATCTGCCGACCGGTCGGCGCAACACCCGTCGGCGGCGCGCGCTTTGTTCCGCCTGTTCCAGACCGAGCTGGAACTTATCGCAAAACAGCCGGTTTCGACGACCGAGATCACCGCCCATTTCGGCATCACCCCCGATCAGACGGTCGCGTGGCTTGCCCAGACGGTCGAAAGCGGCACGGTGCATCCCGTTGCCGATGCCAAGGATCTGTGGGTGGCGAGCGGTCATTGACCCCGCACCCTCATTGCAGATCGCAGGCATCTACGAACAATTCCTGAAATTCCATCCGCGTTGCCAGGGCGACGTGCTCAATCCGTGCCGCGATCTTGGCCGTGTTTTCGCGTTCACTTTCCGACAGCAGCGCCAGTTCAGCCCCCTGTTGCGCCGCGTTGCCGACATAGGAGATGCGATCATGATCCAGTGGCGGCAGAAGGCGAATTTTGATCGCGCTGTCGAGGTTGATGAAATTCCCGAACCCACCCGCAAGGTAAAGCGTATCGATATCTTCGTCGCGAACCTCCATCACCCGTTGCAGCATCAGAATGGCCGAATAGATCGCACCTTTTGCCAGTTGCAGCTGACGAATGTCGGCTTGGGTCAGGACGATGTCCTGTCCGCTGCCCGAATCCGTATCGGACACCAAACAAAACCCGCGCGATTTCTCGGTTTGCACAAAGCGTTGGCCTAGGGTTTTGGGCAATTGCTCAAAATCCTTGTGCAAAAGCCGCCCGCGTTTGTTGACCAGCTCTCGGTCGCGCAGTTTTGACACGATATCGATCAAGCCTGACCCGCATATCCCAATCGCAGGGGCATTTTCGATGGTCCGAACGACCACGTCGTCATCTTGTAGTTCGATCGCGTCAATGGCCCCAACGGCGGCGCGCATCCCTTGCGAGATTTCGCCCCCCTCTAACGCAGGCCCAGCCGGTGCGGAACAGGCCATCAGCCTATCTTTGTTGCCTAGAACCACTTCGCCATTTGTGCCGATATCAACAACGGCCTGAATGGTATCGTTTTCATAAATACGACTGGCCAACAGGGCCGCGATGGTGTCAGCACCGACAAAGCCCGCTATGATCGGCAGGGTGCAGACATGGGCATTGGGCGCGTTTTTGAGCGGCACCTCGCCCGACGGAATGACCAGCGGATCACGAAAGGCAGGCGCATAAGGGGCAAGCCCGACATGGCTGGTGTCGATGCCCAGAAACACGTGATGCATGCAGGTGTTCCCAACCACCACAATCTTGTAGATATTGCCGCGCTCAATCCCGGCCTGCTCCGCCGCTTCGGAAATGAAATCATTCATCGCCGTCAGCAGCTTGCCCCGCAGAACCGCCAGCTTTTTCTCATCGAATTGCGCAAAGGAAATGCGCGACATCAGATCCCCGCCATGGACGGCTTGCGGGTTTACCCCGCTGACCGAGGCCAACTGTTCCCCGGTGTTAAGGTTCAGCAAGCTCGCGGCGATAGTGGTGGTGCCGATATCGAACGCCATGCCATAGGCATGATCCGTCCTGTCACCTTTTTCCAGATCAACAATATCCCCGTTGAACAGCGTTACCGTCAGCCCATCTTTGCCATCGCGCAGCAGCTCGGGCAATTTCCGCAGTACCGAAAGCTTGGGCCGTGCACCCGCGCCCGTTTCGATGGTCTTCATGACCTCTTCAAGGTCCGAGGTTTCCTCATTCTCATCCACCGGCGGCTTTGGATGCACCAGATGTTTCTCGACACCGCTTGAGATTGCACCGCGCAGCTTGTCCCGCGCTGGCTCTGCATTCAGAACCTTCAGACCAGCCTCTGATTTGGGGGGCGAAGGCACAATTGTGCAATCGGCAATCGCCTTGGTCTGACAACTGAGGCGAAACCGTTCCTGCAACTCTTCCGTACCAAGCTGTTGGCGATCCTGCTGCGTCTCGGGCGGCACCTGCCCAGACAGCACCTTGATCCGGCAACTGCGGCAGGTACCCCGTTTGCCGCAGGTCGTTTCGATATCCACCTTCGCCTGCAACGCCGCATCGAGGATCGAGGTCCCCTTGGGCACATTTACCTCGGCCATCCCATCGCGTGTCTGGAACGAGACGCAGATCGTTTCCGAACCCAGCTCCACCACGTCCGGGTCAGCGTTGCGTTGGTCTGTTGTCAGCCCCATCGGATCACCGATGTGCCGTGATATAGTTCATGCACATCTCATCCCGCCCCATCAGCGCCTCATTGGCCAGATGGAAGCGGTTGAACACCTCGGGGCTGTTCAGCACCGGATCGATCATCAGCGTATCGCAGCCCGCGATGACCGACAGAATGCAGAACGCTTCGTTGATGACCTTGCGCTGAGGCAGGCCAAAGGAGGTGTTGGAATGCCCGCCAAAGATGTGCACCTCTGGATATTCCTTACGGATCATCGCAACGGCATCCAGATAGTGCTTGGAAAAATCGCCCCCGGCACCAACCGGGAAAGCCAGCGGGTCCAGATACCTATCGGTCACGGGGATGTTCTCGGCATCCATCATCGCCATGATCTGGTTGAGGTTCTCGACCCGCTCTTCGGCGTTGTTGGGCATCGACTCCCGGCCCGAGGCATTGGCGAACAGCAATGCGTTATGTTTGGCAGCCATCGGGATCAGATCGCCGCGCCCTTCTTCCAGATTGACCGAGTTGATCGCCGGGCGGCTGTGATCGCGGTCATAGACCGACAGCCCGGCCTCGATGGTCTGGGGGTCAGATGAATCGATGGCCAGCGGCAGATCGGTCATCTGCTGCACCAACGGGATGATCCATTTCATCCAGTCGTGCCGCTCGGCCGGGTCAATCGCAATCTCATCGATACAGACATCGATGATCGTGGCACCTGCCCGAGCCTGGGCCATCACGATCCAGTTCAGATACTCCATATCCTTGATGCGCATGGCTTGTGCGATATGAGTGATCTGGGTCTTGCGCCGTTGGGATTTGTCTTCGGGATAAACCGAGGTGACATCCAGATAGGCCTCCTGCCCATCCAACCCTATGTATTTAAGCGCAGCCCGCCCGTCTTCCTCGATGATCCGGGGGCTTGTCGCCTTGACCCGGCGGGTTGCGTTGAAGTTTTCACCAATGATTTGAAGCCCGTTCGCTTGCATGAATCAGTCCTATATCTGGGTAATCGCCGCAAATGGGCGATGAAATGAATGTCGAGGCCCGGCGTCAGAGCCGGTCCAAACCCTTACTGGCCCACGCCAATCAGCTTTTTGCAGATGTCCACGGCGATGGGCGCATTGTCCCCATAGCCGGTGGCGTTGATGGAATTGGCAAAATCCTCGGTCACCGGGGCTCCGCCGACAATCACCGGAATGTTCAATCCGGCATCTGCAATCTCTTTGATCGACATCTGCATAAAGGGCATCGTGGTCGTCAGCAGTGCAGACAGACCGATGACATCGGCATTCACCTCGCGCGCGGTTTCGATCACCGTTTCGGCCTTGGTGTTGACGCCCAGATCGATCACCTTGAACCCGGCCCCTTCCAGCATCATACCGACCAAATTCTTGCCGATATCGTGCAGATCGCCGAACACAGTGGCTAGAACCACGGTGCCCTTGGATTCCGATTGGGTGGCGGTCAGGAGCGGCTTGAGCACCGCAAGACCCGCTTTCATCGCGCGCGCGGCCAACAACATCTCGGGCACAAACAGCTCTCCTGCGGCGAACAGATCGCCAACCTCGCCCATGGGCGGGATCAGGCCCTCATCCAGAATTGTCAGCGGATCGTAGCCCATGTCTAATGCTTTCTGGACAAGCTCGGGGCACAGATCCTCATCAAAATCCATAACGGATTCATAGATATCCTTATAGATCTGCTCGGCATCTTCATCGCGGAACTGGCTTGCCTTGGCGCCCGAGGCATCAATGCCCATAAAGCCCTTGCCGCCTGCAATCTCCGGCGCGATGCCATCCGGTCCGGACAGAACCTCGCCCGCATAGGGGCGAATGCCCTTGTTGAAATCGTTGACCGCATCAATGGCGTAGCGCACGTTTTCCGCAGGTGTCTGAGCCGAGAAAGAGCACAGATACAGGAAGAACTTGTCGCCAAATTCGCCGCGGCTGCCGACCTCCATATATTCATGGACCCGCTGGGTAATCTGCTCTTTGTTGCCGTTTTGTAGAAGCAGGGTGCCAACACCAAAGCTGAGCGCGCAGCCCCGTATGTCGGCATAGGCCCGGGCGCGTTCGGTACCGACCCGGAAACAGTCGGGATCTTGTATTTTTAAGTATTGCGGGGTGACGTGCAGCTTGACGTCCCAATAGCTTTCGATTTGCTCGGCAAAGCTGTCGCCCCACCAGTTATCCGACCGAATACCTTTGCCGCCGCCGCACAGCTTGCGCAGCTTGTCCAGGTAGGGCACGGAAAATTCCTGCAGGATGTCTTCGGTGATAAACGGCAGTGAGCCAACCGCATCCTTGCCATTCGCTATGTAGGCGTCCGGAACCACCTTGAAATAGGTATTGATGTAAGGCGCCAGCACCTCCTCGACCAGAAAATCCAGCAGTTTGTGAACGAATTTGGGGTTCTCGTTCATCGCCAGGATCAGGTTTTCGAACTGCATGACCTGCGCGGCCAGATTGATGGGCGAGCAATAGTGAATCGGATGGGTGTAGCTGGTCAGTTCGCGGCAGATTTGAAGTACTTCCATGACCCATGGCATCCGCGCGGTTTTCAGCGGGTCCGGCGCCTTGACCCGGGCCAGGTCCTTTTCATTGGCAATGATCACCTCGGTGTTATCGAGCGCGGGATAGAGATTATCGAACCACGCCATCTTGCCGCCCAGGGCCTCGGCCTCGACTGAATACACATCCCAGACCATATCAGGCACGTGAAAGCCCATATCACGCTGCACATCCAGGCTGCCGCGCACGAACAATTCGGGGTCACGGAAAAAGTCGTGCCCGTTTAGACCCCCATGGGCCATGCAGAATTCGGCCATCTGGGTTGTAACAGGAATGATATCGGATCGCCCGCCATCCATGATGGCCTTGTATCCTGCAAGTTCCCGACCAAAATCATATTCGTAACCGGACATGTGTGTGCTCCCCTTCAGGACCAGCGGATGACGACACGCAAAGATCGTTCCGAAACCGCTGTATCTGTTGAATGAATTCGAACCGCGTAACAAAATTTGCAGCCGCCAAAGCGGCCGGTTTGTTTGCGGATCAGGGCTGGAGCACGAAGCGTTAGAAAGCCCTTTGTTGAGCACGAAAGCTGCTCATCTATCGGCATAAAACGTAGACAAGGCCCTTTTACGTGTCAACCTGACCCCAAAACTGGCCGCGGCAATTCCTCATCCGATGGCACTGCAATGCTCAAGAATGTCTTGAGCGTCGACAGCGATTTTCGGTCAACGCGGTAGATCAGGAACTGTGTCAGGAACATGCTCAGGTCTCGAATGCGCAGCGTGCACAAATCTGGCAGAGACTCGGCCTCGCTGCCGGGCAAGATGGACACACCCGTGTTTCCGCGCACCAGCGCGTGCACGGCAGCCCATTCGTTGATCTCGATCACCCGGCGAGGGCTGGACCGGCGCGCGGCAAGACTGTCTTCAATCAACTGTCGGGTGCGCGATCCGCGCTCGCGCAGGATCAGGGTTTGTTTGGCCAGTTCGTCAAAGGTAATGTCGTGCCGATTGGCCCAGTCATGGTCCGGCCCCACAGCGACCAGCAGCTCTTCTCGCAATAATTCGACCTTCTCGATCCGCGGGTCGGCAACCGGAAACGCGACGAAGCCCACATCAAGGTTTCCTTCCGCAATGTCGCGGATCACATGTTGCGAGTTCGACAGCTCAAGTGCACAGGTGCTTTGTGGATACTCCTTCAGAAAGGTCTCGAGGTATTCAACTACCAGCACCGAACTGACAGCCCCAATCCGCAGGTGGCCGGAAAACCCGGCCTGATCCCCGCGCAGCAAAGCCTCGGCATCCTGTTCGGCCTCAAATTGACGCGTGGTGTGGCTGTAAAGCGCGCGCCCGATTTCCGTCAGTTCGATCGAACGCCCCCGGCGCAGAAAAAGACGGCATCCATAGCTTTTTTCAAGCCGCCCCACTTGGACCGACAGCGTGGATTGCGAAACATTCCGTTCCCGCGCGGCGGCCGTGAAACCACCCGCACTGGCCACTGAATGAAACGCCGCAAGCAAGGTTCTATTGATTGACACTGTCAATGGTAAAGAAAACTATATTGAATTTGTCAACATAAACCCGCGCCGATATCAGATGGAATTTACAAGCACGTCGTGTGAATACTGAAGGAAATGAATGTGGCGATCGTCGAGCTTTTGTTGAATTTGTCGGGCGCTATCTTTCTGTTGCTCTTTGCGGTCCGCCAGGTCCGTACCGGGATTGAACGGGCACATGGGGCCTCATTCCAGCGGATGATCACCCAACAGAATAGCCTAATCGGCGCCAGCGGTTCGGGGCTTATACTTGCTTCGATCCTGCAAAGCTCGGCGGCGGTCGGGTTGCTGGTCACCGGGTTTGCGGCCAATGGGTTCGTCGGTTTTCCAATTGCTCTGGCAACCATTCTGGGGGCCGATCTGGGCTCGGCGCTAATTATTCAGGTGCTGTCGTTCCGCCTGGATTGGCTGGTGCCATTGCTGCTGACGATTGGAGGCTGGTTCTTCGTCAAAACCATATCGCGCAAATTGCGGCAATACGGGCGTATTCTATTGGGCGTTGCGTTCATCCTCATCTCGTTGCAATTCCTGCGCCAGGCCGTTGTCCCAATCCGGGACAGCGACTTCCTTCCCGCGATTGCCAGCTATCTGGCCAGCGACTTCATAACCGCCTATATGATCGGGGCGTTCTTGGCCCTTATCATGCACTCATCCGTCGCCACGATCCTGATGTGCGTAACCTTGGTGCAGGTCAATTCGATCCCGTTCGAGGCGGGATTGTCCTTGGTTCTTGGTGCCAATTTCGGCAGTGCCCTCATTCCCATCTGGCTTTCCCGGGGTTTTGATATCGCGTCGCGCCGTCCGGTTTTCGCCAACCTCTTTTTGCGCGGCGCATGGTCATTTGTCATCTTGCTGGCGCTGAACCTTTTGCCTGGATTTTGGCATGAAAGCCTGCAGGGCGCGGGCGCTCAGACGCTGGTCTTTGCACATATCGCCTTCAACGTGTCGCTGCTGGTGCTGGCACTGCCCCTATGCCGGACTTTGGAGCCAATTTTCGAGCTGACCTTGCCCGACCGGGACACAGAAACAGACCAGGACGGTCAGGCAGGATACCAAAGCTGTCTTGACCCCGACGACATGGAACATCCCCCAAAGGCACTTGCGAACCTCAAGCGCGAACTGCTGCACATGATGAGCATTATCGACCGGATGTTCACCCCGGTTTTGTCGGCCTTCATCCATGATAACCAGATGGTTGTTCAGGAAATCCGCGACGTGGATAAAGAGGTAAACGCATGCTTTGACGGCATCCGTGACTATGTTTCACATCTGCCCAAAGAGCATTATTCGAAAGAGCAGTCCAAACTGGCCCGCGACATGTTGGAGTTTGCGATCCGTTTGGAAACAGCCGGCGACGTGCTGGCCAAACGGGTCAGCGACCTGGCCGAAGAGGCGCAACAGGAAAACAGCAACTTCAGCCAGGCCGGGCAGGAAGAGCTGGCCCATCTGCATGATCTGATTTCCAACAACCTGCGCCTGGCGAATAATGTCCTCATATCCGACGATCTGGAATGCGCGCGGCTGTTGAGTCTGGAGAAATCGGAGATCAAACGGCTCGAACGCAAGAGCCGCAAACGCCACCTGAAACGGTTGGAAAAAGGGCTGATCGAGAGCATTTCGTCCAGCAATGCACATCTGGAACTGCTGCGTGCGTTCCGGGAATTCAACAGCCATATCTGCGCGGTGGCCTACCCGATACTCTATAAACACGGCCAACTGCTTGAGACCCGGCTGATACATAACATACCGGAAAAAGCCTGATCATTGATGATGTTTCTGTGATTAAAGAACCAAACACAGTCTTCAGCTGGCATGACCGAACGCGCGCTTCGTTTCGCCAACAATCCAAAGGCCGCCGGATCATTCAAAGGAGGTTCGGCGATATCCAGAGGACCGAACTCGTAAAGCGCTGCTTTTTCCACCCGGTGAAAGACCAACGTATTAAACAGAACCTATTTCGGCGATTGCTATCCCGATTGTGCCGCGCATATCAGGCCATTCATCTCAGAAACAACAACGGTTTGCTTATCCGCGATCTGTAAGTTTGGTTCTTAACAATTGCTGCGTCGGCTACGAATGGCCGCGAAGGCTGCCGCGCTGCGTCACCGCAAATGATGCTATCGCCGCGGTTTTTTGTGCCGCGCACGCATGCAGCACGAAAACCCATAGCCTGGTTGGGCTCATTCCTGCCGTTTGCCGCTGAACGCCATAATGTCTGCTCCATTGCGGCTCTTAAAAACGGTCGTCGAATGATCCGGACAAAATGGACTATTTTCCATCTCCGTAGTGTCCGTCGTCAGGGATTTTGGTACAGATGGCGGTCTGATCTAAGAGAGGGTCTGGCTCATCTGGTTGTTGTGATTATGCGGCGGATTTGCGGTGAAGCAAGCGCCGGGTTTCGATTGTCTTCCGTTTGATCCTTTCTCGTTGTTTCAG
>JAEPNN010000007.1 GCA_017643385.1 Dinoroseobacter sp. | reverse complement strand
TGCCTAAACTAATGGAGAGTTTGGCTCATCTCGTTTGTGTGATTATGCGGCGTGTTTACGGTGATGCAAGCGACGCGCTTCGAATGTCTTCCGTTTGATCCTTTCTCGTTGTTCCAGAATGGCTTGGTCACGTCCGAAGTAAACATCGGCGGGTGTGACGTTGTTGATGCTCTCGTGATAACGCTGGTTCTTGAGTTCTTCCTAACAAGGACCTGTTTTTTCGGTAATACTGGAACATATTCGCATCCATTCTTCTCGGCTCAACATCTCTGACAAGCGAGCGTTCTACCCAGAGTTCATATTGCGCGCGAACCTGTTATTGTCGGTATTTCATTCTGAAACGGCGAATAGCTCTGCATCCTTCATCACGCACCTGCATCCATTCATAGGCCGCAGCGTATAGACTTGATCCGGAATTAGCCACTTTCTCAGGAACAACGTCGAGGACCTCTAATTTTTGGCTCCTGGTGAGCGACTCCCAGAAGTCCCTTTTTGACTGCGTGACTGCTGACTTGATCACAGATTGGCCATTCAGAAATCGACGAACGTTGTGTTGATGCTCAGGGACCTCTGTTCTCCCGCCATGCTTTAGACACCACGCGGGCCCTCTCATAGCCGGGCTCTTACACATGTGACCGGCTTTGGTTCTCGACCGGCAGCGACGAGCGTTCTGCATCGCCTCCAGCCCTTTCCTGCGCCCACGTTCAGTCAGATTGTTGGGGGTCGGTTTGCCTCTAGGACGGGCTGCCCGGGCCCTCCGAGCTGCCTCAGCGACTTTGGATAGAAAATGGCGTTGGCGTTTGGTTGGCATGACGATTTGCGGCTCTCGATAAAGCAGGTAACAAAAACGGTCCCTAAGAAAAGTGGAAAATTTTCTCGGTGGTCCCGATAACTCAAACCCAACGCGCTGTGGGCATGCCCCCTAGGGTGGGGGCAACAGTTCAAGGAGCAACGGTGCTCTTAGTTGCGCCCGCAAGCAAGCGAAACAATCTGCATGCATAAATACACAGCAGCGGTACTCTATTGGGGGACAAGATGAGGGTCAAGAAAGCGAGTACCCCACCAAAGCCCTGATAAAATTCAGATAAACAGGGATTGGTGGCGGACAGGAAGGGATTCGAACCCTCGAGACGGTTCCCCGCCTACACACTTTCCAGGCGTGCGCCTTCGACCACTCGGCCACCTGTCCACCGCGGGGTCTAGCGAATATCCCCAACCAGATGCAAGTACCTTCTGACGTCAAATCGACGCTATCGGGCTTCTTTCGTCACTCGTCGAGGTGTAGATAGACACGCCGGTTCTGACGGCCCTTCTTTTCGATCTTTCCGATGCGCACGCGACCAATCTCAGACGTTCGCGCGACATGGGTGCCCCCACAGGGTTGCAGATCCACTTGCGCGTCCCCTTCACCGATGCGCACAAGGCGCACCCGTCCCTGCCCGACCGGTGGTTTGACCGACATTGTTTTTACCAGTTCGGGGCGCTCTTCCAGCTCGGCATCGGTGATCCAATCATCGGTCACAGGCATATCACTGGCAATCAAAGCGTTAAGCGCACGCGCGATCTCTTCTTTGTCTTCAGGGGCCTCAGGCATGTTGAAATCCAGCCGCCCCTTTTCGGTCGAGATGGATCCGCCGGTTACTGGTAAAGGGATGACGACAGAAAGTAGATGCAGCGCAGTATGCACGCGCATGTGGCCAAACCGTCTGCCCCAATCGATCTGCTGCGAGATCTGGTCGCCTTCCTGTGGACGCTCTGCGCCTTCCGCCAGAACAAGTGCAACCTGATCCTCTGCCTTCACTGTATTTACCACTTCAGCGGTTCCGCCTGGCCATGTGATGGCGCCCGTGTCTCCCGGTTGGCCCCCACTTGTTGGATAGAAAACGGTTCGGTTGACAAGAAGTGCGCCATCATCGGTTTCACCGATCACACGAGCGTCCGTGGTTTGCAGGTATGCATCTCTGTACACCAGTTCTGTCACGTCATGTCTCCTTCTCTTTGGAACGTAGGGTTCGTGAACTTGCTCAAGACACCGCGCTAAGGCTCAGCAAGCACCAGTCCCAAGTTGCGCTCAAGATTGAGCGCATGACCATTGATCAGTCTTCGAAAACAGAAGGCACCGGAGCCGAAGGTCCTTCGAGCCAGTTCGGGACAGGGAGCCCCTTGGATTTTAGGAACTCTGGATTGTAAAGCTTGGACTGATACCGTGTGCCGTAGTCACAAAGGATCGTCACAATCGTGTGGCCTGGTCCAAGTTCTTTGGCCATACGCGCGGCACCGGCAATGTTGATGGCGGACGACCCGCCAAGGCACAGCCCTTCTTCGGCAAGCAAGTCAAAGACCATTGGCAAGGCTTCATCATCTGAAACCTGACACACAAAGTCTGGGGTAAACCCTTCAAGATTTGCAGTAATTCGCCCTTGTCCAATCCCTTCTGAGATCGATCCCCCTTCGGATTTCAATTCACCATTGGTATAAAAATTGTAGAGCGCCGACCCTAAAGGATCGACCAAACCGACCTTCACACCTTTGGGCTGCAATGCAGTTCCAACGCCGGCAACAGTACCGCCTGATCCAACAGCACATATGAAACCATCCACCTTTCCACCGGTCTGTTCCCAGATCTCTGGGCCAGTGGTTTCAATATGGGCCTGTCTGTTTGCCGTGTTGTCAAACTGGTTTGCCCAGATGGCACCGTTTGGTTCAGATTTGGCAAGTCGCTCCGCCAAACGGCCTGAGTACCGCACATAGTTATTTGGATTTTTATATGGTGCTGCGGGAACTTGGACCAAGTTTGCCCCCGCCAATCGCAGCATGTCTTTCTTTTCCTGACTTTGCGTTTCAGGGATGACAATAACAGTTTGGAAGCCCATTGCCGCGCCCACAAGAGCCAAGCCGATACCTGTGTTGCCAGCTGTGCCTTCGACAATTGTACCGCCTGGTCGCAAATCACCACGCGCAATCGCCGCGTTGATCATATAAAGGGCCGCTCGATCCTTTACCGATTGCCCCGGGTTCATGAATTCTGCTTTGCCCAAGACCTCGCATCCGGTGGCATCAGAAATCGCATTCAGGCGGATAAGTGGGGTATTGCCGATGGCATCAGGCAGGTTTTTGTAGACGGTCATGGCGAGTTCCTTGAGGCGTTAGCCCGGGTTTAGGCAACAGAGATCAAGACCACAAGAGCCACTGACCTAGGCAAACTTGTTCCGATTTCGATCCAGCCAATAGAGCGAGGCCAACAACGGTGTCGCACGGATAACCCCAGTATCTGCCATCTCAAGCGCATCGTTCAAATCGAAGATATGAGAGCGGATATCTTCGGCCTCGGTTTCAAGGCCTGCGACACCAGGCAAATCATCTGTCAGATCACATATTGCTAAAAAAGAAACGAGAAATTCCGTAACAGCCCCGGGAGACGGATAGCTTCGAGAGATTTCATGCAACTGCGTCACCTCTAGCTTTGCTTCCTCTCTCGCCTCTCGCCTAGCGGTTTCCTCGTAGCTTTCGGCAGGATCAATGCGACCCGCAATCGGTTCATACAGCCAACACGAATGATCTCCACGTGCCAAAGGCCCCATGCGAAACTGCTCAATGAGCAGAACTTTTTCCTGTTTAGGATCATAAGGAAGAACGGTAACCGCATCCGCCATACGAAATACTGCACGCTTGACAGTATCGCTTTGCCCACCCTCAAACTTTGGGAAGCGGAGGAAATACTCTTCTACATTGAAGAAGCCAGCATATGCCGTGTGTTGTGCGTCTATTTCCAAATGATCAATACTCGTTGAACGCGACTTGCCTTCTGCCGACGCATTCAGGCTGCTTTGCGCACGCGAGAGGATAGCGGGATACATCTCTACAATATCTTGAGGCGCGATCTTGCCATGATAAGACATCACTTCATGCGCGCCATGACGAACCACCCTCCCCCACTTGGTTTGCCATTCCGCCAAATTCCATTTGGGACCGGTCTCCCAGGAACCTGCTTCAGGAAAGAATACCAAAGCTTGCGTGTCATTGCCCGCAGATTGCGTTTTCAACTCAACGGTCTTGTAGTCAAACCCGCCCTCGTAAAAATCTAAGCGATCAAGTTCTTCTTGGGTCACGTCTTTGACCAGGACCCCATGCGCAATTGCATCGCACTCCGCCACAATCATTGGAAAAGACTCTCCCTTTGCCCAGTAAACCTGGTGATCAGGAAGAGAGGCCTGCGAGATCCCATTAGCTTTACGACCCAATACGATCTCAAGCAGTTCGGGATCACATAATGTCCCGTAGAAAAAGAGTGATGTCATTTCCAGATACGCGCTGCGATGTTGACCAAAATGGAGCCCAAAGTGGCCCCAAGTGCCAGTACCCCGATGACCTGCGGCACCGCCATCATTTTCAAATACTCCCACATCAAATTTGCAACATCCAACACGGCCTCACCGGGGTCGTCATAACGCAAACGCATCGAGCGCTCGATCATGTCCCAGCCAGCAACAAAGAAAATCACTGTCAACGTCATCACAACCACCGTTGCGATACCCTGCGTGATCGCCATTGAAAACCTGCCGCCAGCCTTGGGACCCATCAGGCTCCACCCCTGCCAAACACCAACTATCGTGGAAAACGGCAACAAGTAACCCGGCAATACCTCCTCGGAGAGTGTTGGAATTCCGACAAAGGCGGCCCCTGCTCCTGTTGCACCGAACACGATTGCGCCGACCAAGCGTCCTGCCGTCGGCATCTGATTCCTGGTACGGGCAGACATCTGACCTTATGCGGGTTTAGTGACGGTAATCTGCGTTACGTCGCAGTTCCCATAGTGAAACGTCGACGCGCAAGAGGTCAGGTAGAAGTTCCACATGCGCCGAAAACGATCGTCAAACCCAAGGGCTTCGACCTCTTTCCAGCGATCGTTGAATGTCTCATGCCAACGGCGGAGTGTTTGACTATAACTTTCGCCAAACTCGATAGAGTGCTTCACCTGTAGCCCTGCATTGCGCACCTGTTTCTTCAGGATTGTAGGCCCAGGTAGCATGCCCCCTGGAAAGATATATTTTTGAATGAAATCTACGCTTTTTCGATACCGATCAAATGCAGAATCTTCGACTGTAATTATCTGTAATGTCGCGTTTTTTCCAGGTTTGAGGCAGTTTCGAACGGTATTGAAGTACGAAGGCCAGTATTTCTCGCCAACAGCTTCAAACATCTCAATGGATGCAATGCCGTCATACTCCCCGCGTTCATCGCGATAATCCTGCATCTTGAAGTCTACTTTGTCCGCAAGACCGGCTTTTTCAATTCGTTTGACCGCATAATTGTACTGTTCCTGACTGATTGTCAGTCCAGTTACTTTCAGCCCGCGCTCCTTGGCGGCGTACTCTGCAAAACCACCCCAACCACAGCCAATCTCAAGTACATGATCGCCGGGCTCTGCCCCCATTTGATCAACCATACTAGCGTATTTTGCTGTCTGTGCCGCCTCGTGGCTCTCCTGTCCTGTATCGAAGATGGCACTGGAATAGGTCATCGTATCGTCTAGCCACAAACTGTAGAAATCGTTTCCAAGATCGTAATGGTAGCTAATGTTCTTTCGGGCCTGCTTTTTTGAGTTCGACTGCAACCAAAAGCGGACGCGCTCGAATGCACGAACAAGCCCTGCCCCTGGATACCCGACCCAAAGCGCATCATTGTCGGCATGGATGAGGTCCATGAAGGATTGCAAATCCGGCGTGCTCCACCACCCCTCGAGATAAGCTTCAGAAAACCCGAGATCCCCTTCCCGGATCAACCGTCCAAAAACGTCTGGGTTGTGAATATCGAGTTCTGCAACAGGACCCGGGTTTTTGCCGTCAACTCGAAACCTGCGGCCGTCCGGAAGCACAAGATCAAGGCGCCCATTCTCAAGTTTGCTCGCGACATCAAAGGCTTGTGCAAAATATCGAGGAAGGTCCTTTTGTCCCTTGGTACTGGTCAAAATAGTCATCGATCGTCCCATTTTTTTCTAAGTTTGCAGAACATTGCACCGTCCATCAAGCCGGAAAGGGCTAATCGGCCGAACGGTGGTTCTGATAGGCGTTCAGCGCGCGCACGCGACCGTCCGCCATTGACACAATCGGTGCGGGATATGGATCGCTGGGACGCAGGCCCCAACTCTCTGGAATCGCGTCAAAATAGCTTAGTGATGTATCTGAAGGCGACTGCGAGAGTTCAGCAATAAACCGATGCACATACTCGTTTGATTTATCGAACTTTTCCAACTGCGTGATTGGGTTGAATATCCGGAAATATGGCGTCGCATCTGGACCGGACCCTGCAGACCACTGCCAACCCATCGCGTTGGATGCAGGGTCCCAGTCGACCAAACATTCGGCAAACCAGTCCAAACCCACTTTCCAATGTGTCATCAGGTGCTTGGTCAGATAACTCGCGACAATCATCCTGCCTCGATTATGCATTGTGCCCGTAATGTACATTTCGCGCATCGCGGCATCCACGAAGGGAACACCTGTACGCCCTTGTTTCCAGGCCTCTGCTTCTGGGGAGGTCGAGCGCCAAGGAAAGCGATCCCACTCTGGTCGCCAACTTCTCTGAAGTATCTCAGGTGTATGCCAGGCCAAATGGTAGGCGAACTCCCTCCACACGATTTCTTTCAGGAAAGTTTCAGCGCCGGCGCTTCCAGAACGCAAAGCATCCCATCCGGCATGCCAGAGCGTGAGCGGGCTAATCTCGCCATATGTCAGGTTTTCCGAAAGGCGCGAAGTGCCCTCGATGGCAGGAAAATCACGGTGTTCGTGATATCTCTCGACGGTCCCAGAGATGAAAGAATTCAGTCTGGATCTAGCACCTTCTTCTCCTACGACCAAATGTTGGCCTACGATGTTCGCACCTTTCCGCATCGCACGTTCCATCTGCCAAGCGTCAAGCAGCTCGCTGTCTGGCCATACAACAGGCGGCCTTAGGTTGGTTACTTCTGGCAAAGGCGCATCAAGTTCGCTGTCGCGTACTGACTTCCACATCGGGGTATAGACACGATAGAATCCGTCGGTCTTGGTTTTCACATTCCAAGGTTCAAAAAGAAGGTGACCGGTAAAGCTGCGAGCCTCGATACCAATCGCCATCAGAGCGGCCTTAACCCTTTTGTCGCGCTCTACCTGATCAGAGACATATGCACGCGACCAATACACAGCCTGCGCTTTCGTTTCCCGGACCAGATCACACAGAGCGTCCTTGGCAGCACCGCGTCTTAAGATCAGTCGGGTCCCAAGTGCCCGCAAGGTTTTGTCAAATGCATCTATGGCACGCCCCATACGCCATTTTGGCGCGGCGCCAAGCGCTTCGACGGTCTCGTCATGCACAAAGAGGGGAATTACCGGGGCCCCGCGCGAGGCTGCGGCACTCAATGCTGCATGATCGGACAGGCGAAAATCCCTGCGAAACCAGACGATTATGGGGCGTTCATTTTCCAAGTTATAACCCTCGCTCAGACAAGCTGAAGGTAGGGCTCTGTGAGAAGAGACAAGGTCAAATAACGGCGTTCACCGCATCGATCATTCGGCTTACCTCATCTTCGGAGGTGTAGTGCACAAGACTTACGCGTAAGACGCCTTGGTCTGGATCTACACCAACACCGCTCAGCGCACGACCAGCGTAAAAGTCGCCCCCACCTGCCATAATCTTGTGTTGCGCCAATTCAGCTTCCAACGGCGCGGCCGCACGACCCAAGTCCAACGCGACAGTCGGAGCCCGATTCTCAGCATGAGCAGGTCCGATCAAGCGCACGTCATTTCGGCCAGAAAACGCATCAAGAATGGGTTGTAGAAGACTAATTTCATATGACCGAATCGAATTCATGACCGAATGTGCATCTTTCAAATCATGGTGTTCAGCATATGCGTCAAAGTAATCTGCAATACCGGCGCAGGCAGCAATCTGGGCGTGATCAGGCCCCGAGGGCGTGAAGCGTTTGTAAAGCGTGCCGCCATTGAAATGATGCCCCTGATTGGGAAGGATTTCACCCAGGGATCGACGAATAACCATCGCACCTTGGTGAGGGCCAAACGTCTTATATGTTGAAAACAAATATATATCTGCACCCATGGAGCCTACATCTGGCAACCCGTGCGGCGCATAGCTTACGCCGTCGACACACGCGAATGCACCTGCAAGATGTACCCGGCTAACGATATCTGACACTGGATTGATTGCTCCGATCACATTGGAACAATGTGGAAAGCAAACCAAACGCACTTTTTCGTCCAGCAAATTTTCGAGATCATTTAGGTCCAGCTCGCCGGTCTCTGAATTCATCTGCCATTCGCGAACCTCGATGCCTTCTTCGGCCAAACGACGCCAGGGACCCGTATTGGCTTCGTGGTCCTGGTTCGTGACAATAATAGCCTCGCCTGCATCCAAGAGCTGCCTGAAGGCTTGCGAAAGCACATAGGTATTGGTTGTTGTCGACGGCCCAAACGAAAGCTCATTACCTTCAACATTCAGCATCGCAGCCAGCCGTCTTCGAGCCTCATCCATTTCCTCACCAGCAACCGTCGAGGCGGGATAGGCCGAATATGGTTGGACTTTTCGCTCGCGATAGAACCGTTCAAGCCTCTCGGTGACCTGCCGACACGGGTAAGATCCGCCGGCGTTTTCAAAGAAAGCCCAGCCTTCCAGAGACGGTTCCTGAAACGCAGGAAACTGTGCACGGACAAACTCAAGATCTAGATCAAGTGCCATCTTTCTTTTCTTTCCTTTTCTGCGCTTCTTGGCGCGCCTTGCGGATGACGTCCGTAAATGCGGCAGCCATGATACCCGTTGGAATGGCAATGACAGCAATTCCCGCAAGTGCCGTAAATGCTGCCAGAACCCGCCCTATGCCCGTTACCGGAACAACATCGCCGTAACCAACTGTCGTTAAAGTTGCGACCGCCCACCAAAGCGCCCTTGGAATGGATCCGAACGCTTCAGGTTGGATACCGCCTTCCACCAAATAAAGCGCTGTGGCAGCGCAAAGAAGCAATAAACCAGAAAACACGAAGCCTGCGATCAGCTCGTATCGACGCTCAGCGAAGGCTTCCCCCAAATGCGACAAAGCGATGGAAAAGCGACCCAAGCGCGCCAAACGCAAAATACGCAACGCGCGGACCATACGAAGCAATGTTGGCTCCAGGCCGAAGAAGGGCAAAACCAGCGTCACCAGAACTGCCACATCAATGAGAGCTGGCCATGACCGCAAGAAGCCCAAAATATTTCCATATCGCGGGTTTAGCGGGGCGCAGATAAGTCGACCTGCAAACTCTGAAAGAAAGAGGACAACAAAGGCAAATTCAGCCAACTTAAAAAAGCGCGGCCAGTCTTCTCTCAAGACAGGTTCAGTTTCGAGAATACCAATGATGATCGACGCGACAATGAAGGCTAGCAAGAACGTATTCAGCGGGGAAAGCCCCGCCCGCGGATAAAGCTCAGGGTCTAGTTCCTGTGCGAGCCGTCTGCGTGCCGAGTGCATGCGTTTCCCAACTATTCCTGCAGGTTAGCCCTTTACGTCGACAACGACCCGCCCTTTGACCTGACCTTTCAGAATAGCGCGTCCCAAGTCTGGCAGGTCTTCCAGCATCGCAGGCTGCACCATAGCTTCCAACTTGTCCATCGGCAGATCTTTCGCGATTGCGTTCCAGGCACGGACACGGTCCTCGTAGGGTCGCATGACAGAGTCGATCCCAAGAAGATTTACGCCCCGCAAAAGAAACGGAATGACGGTTGCTGGCAGCCCTGCCCCCCCTGCAAGCCCAACTGCGGCAACAGAGCCTCCGTACTTCATTTGCCCGAGAACGCGCGCCAGCATTGGTCCACCAACCGCATCAACACAGCCAGCCCAATTCTCAGACTCAAGGGGTCGCTTAACGGTTTCGTTAATCTCTTCCCGTGCAATGATTGACGTCGCTCCAAGCCCGCGCAGATAGTCCGCGGTCGCAGGTCGCCCGGTCACGCCTGCAACCTTATAGCCTTTTGCAGCCAAAATTGCCGTGGCGACAGACCCAACGCCACCTGCAGCGCCGGTCACAAGCACATCGCCATTCTCGGGCTTCAAACCATGATCTTCGAGTGCAATGACGGCAAGCATTGCCGTAAATCCTGCTGTTCCAACCGCCATTGCGGAACGGGTGGTTAGACCTTCGGGAAGCGGAACCAGCCAGTCTGCATTCACCCGCGCTTTTTCAGCATATCCGCCCCAATGGACTTCACCGACACGCCAACCGGTCAGAACGACTTTGTCGCCGGGCTTGTAGCGCCCATCTTCAGACGCTTCGACGGTCCCGGCAAAATCAATGCCTGGCACGTGCGGGTAGTTACGGACCAAGCCCCCGCCCGGTCCGATGCAAAGACCGTCCTTGTAGTTGACAGTCGAATATTCGACGGAAACCAAAACATCGCCAGCTGGCAGATCATCAACTGATACGGTTTCTACCGCTGCACTTGTTTTTCCTTCTTCGTCCTTACGAACCACCAATGCACGCATGCTTTGCTTTCCTTAATCAGCCATCAACGATACCGATCTGTCCGCGCGCTGGCGTTCGAAACGCGCCGCTTGTGAACCAGACCTGCTGCGGTTGCGTATAAATGTCAGACAATTAAATGACCAGTCAAATGTCTGACAATTGAAGCATCCCCTCTAACCAGAAACTAAACCATGACCTTATTCGACGTATCAAACCTAATTTTTGCACTCCTTTCCATTGGCCTGGGCGCCATTGGATGGCTCGCACCACGCTATGTTATGGGGGTCCTCGATACAGCACCTACAAAGTCCAGCATGGGGGTCAGCGAAGTGCGCGCGTCTGCCGGCGCACTGTTTGTTGGCCTTGGCGTTGGGGCAGTTCTCGTCGGTACGTCAGATGCCTACGCGATACTGGGAGCGGCATGGATGGGTGCTGCGGTGGGTCGTGTCACTTCAATAATCCTAGATGGTCCGACCCCAAAGAAGTGGGGCTTTTTCATTTGTGAGGTGGTTGTCGGTCTCGGAGCGCTCGCAATAAACCTATGAACCCTTTGCAAGCGCTCCAAGGACGCATATATGTGAGCTGTCCTTAGGGACTATGGCGATAAACGCGCTCGCAATAGACGGCTCGGACCCGGGGGCGGTACCCGGCGGCTCCACCAAATCTCCCATCGTTTGTGGGACGGACGGGGCCGAAATAGGATCGACGGACGTTCAAAGGGGTTAGCTTTTGCTCGGCGGGGTGCCACCGTACCGGCCCGAAAAGTACAATTGCAAACGACAATCGTGCTCCGGTTGCTCTGGCTGCGTAAGCAGTTCGAGAAATCGAAACTTTAAGCCCTAGGACCTAGCCGTCTTAGGCGGGGTTCGCAGGCACCTGGCAACAGAAGCCTGCACTTCCTTTTCTTGAGTGTAAGCATCCGTTTGGGAATTCTTTTTGATTGCCATCGACCCGATGCTGACCATCCGAACCTGGAGGCTATGCGCCTGTAGATATCGCGAATGCGATATTCCAATCTTTGGATAATACAAAGGTAAGACTACTATCGGCTTCCCCAGTGGCCTGGAGGACAGCTAAGTTGGCTGAGTAAATGGCGGGTCTATCTCAGAAAGGATTGGACATGACACTTCACGACGTCTCAATTCCAGATGGTTCTAATCAAAGCCTTAATATAGCTGTTTCTAGCAACGGTGTCGCAGACATCGGGCGTAGGATCACGATACCCGCCCGTTGCGGAATTGCGACCCGGCTGTCGGAAGGGCAAGTCTTAAGTATCGTCAATCCAAGCGGCCATCAGGTGTGTGATTTCTTCGCATTTGCTGCGGACAACCTTACCGAGCACCTTTCGATGGCGCACTTGCACACCACACTGGGATCAATTTTTCCCGTTGTCGGTGATGCCTTGGTGAGCAATCAGCGCAGCCCTTTGCTGACAATAACCGAAGACACATCACCAGGTGTGCACGACACGGTCATCGCGTGTTGCGATCACGCAAGATATCGCGAGCTTGGATGTGATGGCTATCATGATAATTGTGCCGACAATTTGCGCATGGCTCTGATTGCCATCGGTCTAAAGGCACCTTTGATACCGGCGCCCTTTAATATCTGGATGAATGTCCCCGTTGCCGCAGATGGATCAACCAGCTTTCAGCCGCCGGTCTCGCGCGCAGGTGATCGGATTTCGATGAGAGCCGAGAAAGAAATCATCGCAGTAATGTCGGCCTGCCCCCAGGATATGACACCCGTAAATGGCGAAGGCGTCGCTCCGGGGCACTTGGAATTCATCGTGTCAAACCGCTGAGCGGTCAAAACGGAAAAGCGATTTCAGGCGTGTAGCTGTCAAAGCTACTCAGAGTTTGTGCGTTGCATTCTTTCTGCCAGCGCGAACCCGGCACGACAGCGGAAATGCAGGGATAGGTCGCGCGGTACGCGTTCGTACGCTGATTATCTTCGATCGCAATGGCCAAAAGCCCCGCGACGACGCCGCGTTGGCGTTCTACCAACCGAATGGCTCCGTCCATCGTACCACCTGTTTCTACCCACTGATCAACCAGCAAGACCCTGGTGCCAGCCGCAAAGGCTGGGTCGCGCATTTCCATATCCTGCGTACGGCCAGAGTAGTTGTTAAAACTCACCACGTCAGTATCGACACAAAGCTTGCCCGCCTTGCGGATCGGCAAAAATCCAACTCCTGACCGGGCGGCAATAGCGGACGCCAGCACAAAGCCCATCGCGTCAAGCCCAGCGACAACGTCATATTCCAAGTCGCTAAGATCATCCATCAGATCATCTAGCAGGTCATTGAAAGCGGCGGCGTTGATGTAAATTGAGGTTGGGTCAAGCCAAGCAAACTTATCGCCTTTGGTGTTGGGCGCCATAATATTCAGGTACCATCGGTCGTCACGCGGGCCTTTATCAGTCATGTCAGAACTCTCTTGCCCAAAGCATGGGTCGCAAGCATCAATTGCGACAGCTTTTCAGGGTGAATGTCGTAGAAATTATTGGTCTCGTTAATTCCGGTGGCGACCATGAAACAATCCACATCGCCATAGCTTGCGGCATTCTCTGGCGTAATTCCGGAGGCCAGTGCCAATGCGTTATCGCCAATCGCCTTGCGAAAGGTTTCGATTTTTCCCAGATCCGCTTCTTGCCCTGTGGCAACTCCAGAGGTCGTCACGACATCCATGAAATCACAGGCATAGCGGGCAGCGGCGCCGTAAAGCTCAGGCGCAACCTCGCGCTGTTTCTTGAAACAAGTGCCTCCGAAATACAGCCCGTTCCATCCACAATCTCGGTATATTTTTGCAATTTCGCGGGCCTCATGGTTTTGACCCTGTTCATCGACACGGGCATCATCAGCCCAATAGCCATCAATGTTCACGCCTTCTTCTTTTAGCTTACCCAACATTGGGAAGGCATATTTGCCCGTCACCGCCAGAAAATTCACACCTAACCAAAGTGTAGGATAGGCTGCGCGCACGTCTCGGATAATCGGTAGAAATTTTTCAGGCTCAAAATCGTGATTGATTAAAAAGCATCCTGCAGCATCAGCACTGATTACTTCGCGAACGTTCCGCAACGTACGGGGTGTGTCCAGCACATGGATCACCGGTAACACAACCGGTCCTGTGGAGTTGAACATTTCGCGGAATTCATAACGCTGCATGGCATCAGAATAGGAAGCGCTTGGAGATAACGGAAATTTATTATTGCAATTAATAGATTAAGTTTTGAAATTGATAGGCATGCGCACTGTCAACCTTCCAACTGACCTTTTACGTACCTTCATCACTGTTATTGAGGTCAAAAGCCATACGCGCGCGGCGGATCTTCTGAACCGCTCACAACCCGCTGTCAGCCTACAGATCAAACGCTTAGAGGACCTCGTCGGCTACAAGTTGATCTGGCAAAAAGGCCGGACCATGCAAGTCAGCGAAAAAGGCGAAGCGCTTGCCATGCACGCGAGGCAGATTCTTCGGCTGAACGATATGGCTATGGGACTGTTCGAGCGGCCAGATGCTGAGACCAACCTGCGGATTGGCCTGCCTTTGGACTATGGCGTTCGGATGCTCCAGCAGGAAATAACACGCTTGCTTCGAGAAAACCCAGGCTTGCGTCTGACAATACATTGCGAGCTGTCTCAAAACCTTTATGACGCCCTATTACGTGACGAGTTGGATATCATCGTGGCCCTCTATCAAGGGGGCGATCCGCAGTTTTTGGTCCAAAAATGGCGGGAACAGCCTGTTTGGGTAGGTGCGGAAGATATTCGTCCTAATCAGTTCGAAGACCTGCCGCTTGTGACGCATCCTGAAGGCTGTGTTTACCGCCAACGGATGACCGATGCGCTCGGGACGAACGAACAAACCTGGCAGGTGGTATTTTCGAGCCCCAATATTGATGCGCTGCAAGCCGCGGTGCGTGACGGACTGGGCTTTTCATGTCTCACCATACCCACCACGCAAAAAGGTATGCGTCGCCTCACTGAAGAGGACGGGCTGCCACCGCTTGAAGCGCTGCGCATCGGCTTGTTCTATCGCCAAACCCGTTTGGGGAGCTGGGGAAATTTGGTCGCTGAAAGACTAACGCACACTATCGAAACGGTATTGTCTCGCGAGGGGAACAGTACAGTTTAGTATAATGAATCGTAATGCACCCATATGATCCATTAATTTCCTATAGGACATGATAATGAGTAACCTTCGAACAAAGGCGTAAAGCCAAAGCCGCGGGCAATATCCGGGTAAAAAATACGACCAATCAACAGCGGAGCGTGACTGATGACAAAAGACCTAAAAACCAAACAAACGCAATTCCTTAGGCGTGATGTGCTGCGAATTGGAGGCGGTGTAGCCCTGTCCGCTCCCTTCGTCAGCCGCGCATGGGCGCAGACAACTGAAATCAACATGTTGGCCTGGTATGGACACGGGGAACCCGACATCGTTGGGGCCTTTGAAGAGGCCAACAACGTCAAGTTTGTGCCTAAGTATTATGCAGGTGGCGACAATATGTTGGCACTCATTGCACAATCGCCTCCAGGCACCTACGACATCATCCTATCGGATGCTGAGTTTGTGCAGCAGTTGAACTTGGCTGGCTACATCGAAGAACTGGATGCAAACGACTATCCTTTCGATGACATGCTGCATGAAGATTTCACCAAGTTCCCAGGGCACTGGGATGGTGACACACTGTTCTCGATGATGGTGCGGTGTGGACATCTTGGCGTGTCCTACAACACCACGGCAATGAGCGCTGAAGAAGCCTCAAGCTACAACGGGTTCTGGAAGCCAGAACTGGCCGGTAAAGTGGGCCATTTCGATTGGCACCTGCCCAACCTTGGCATGATGAGCTTGCTAAATGGCAATGGCTCCGATCTTTGGGATCTATCGGATGATCAATGGTCTGCCGTACAAGAAAAAACGATGAGCCTGCGACCACAAGTTGGTGGCTTCTTTGACTATGGCGGTACGTTTAATGGTTTGAAAAACGGCGAGATGTTGGCCATGTGCGGTATCGGTGATTGGATCACGGGCGCTTTGGAACGCGACGGTGCGACCGTTGCTTCAATCATTCCGCAAGAAGGTGGCATTCAGTGGACCGAAAGCTATTGCATCGGCAAGGGCTCGGAAAAGGCGGATATCGTTAAATCCTTTATCCAGTACATGCTGTCCCCAGAGGGCCAAACCAAATCCGCTCAGATGATCGCATATCCTGGCTTTGCCATTACCAAGGCGGGTCGTGCGATGTTGCAAGAGGTGGATCCGGCAGAAGCCCGGCGTAGCCATCAATATGACGGGATGGAAAACGAGCCGGTCGCACTGATCAACGAGGGCCGAATTCATTATCGTGATATCCCGCAGCAACAGTCTTTGGAAGACTGGAACGACTTCTGGTCCGAATACAAAAACGCCTAGTCAGGCCGTTGTTACGCGGCCTAGTTTGGCCGCGTAACGCCGAGTGGGGAAGACGGTTTTGAAGGCACAGCGAAAAATTGATGTCTATGCGCTGACATGGCGTCTGCCCATCATCCTGTGGCAACTATTATTCTTTGTTGGCCCTGTCGTTTTCATGATCGTGATCTCGTTCTTCGTCGTGAAGAACTATCGCATGACGGAAGCGTTCGAGTTTGTGAATTGGGAACGCATGCTGACCCGGGGGTATTTCTGGGACAGCTACTGGTATACGCTTTTCATTGCCTCATTGAGTGCGACCATCGCCATGATTGTCGCGTTTCCGGCCTCTTGGGCACTGGCCTTTCGAGCGTCAGAAACACAGCGCCGTTGGGCGGTGTTTCTACTGATCATCCCATTTTTCACATCCTACCTTGTGCGGACGTTTTCCTGGTACGTGATCCTCGCCGAGAGTGGTGTCTTAAACGCGATCTTGGGATATGTCGGCCTTGGACCATTCAAGATGCTAAACACCCACTTTGGCACAATTATTGGATACCTAACGCTTACATTGCCACTGGCGGTTATCTTGCAAACGATAACGATGGCCAACATCGACAAGACACTTATTGAAGCGGCGAGAAACCTCGGCTGTAAACCACTGGCAACAATCTGGCGGGTTGTTCTGCCGCTTTCAAAAACCGGCTTTATCGTCGCCGCCTTGTTTTGCTTCATTCTCGCATTTGGCGATTTTGTTGCGCCCTTCTATCTTGGTGGCTCGCAGGAACCCACACTGCCAATCCTGATTCTGGACACCACCAAATCGGGCCAGCAATGGCCGCGCGCAGCGGTTGTCGCGATCATGATGATGGCAACACTCTTCACGATAGCCTTTACCGCGATCGTTCTTGCTTACCGCAAACCAAAGGGCACGAACGCATGAAGGTACGCGGGTCTAATGTCGCGCTTGGCCTCTATGTTGCGCTGATCTTTACGTTTGTCTTCGCGCCGATTGTCTTTAGCCTTGTCTTTTCGTTTAACTCGCAGCGGTTTCCGACAATCCCGCTGGGTGAGTTTTCCACTGAATGGTATGTCAAAATCTTCAACGACGAAGATGTCTGGAAGGCCGTACGCAACTCCGTCATAGTTTCAACGAGCACGGCGGTTCTGGCCACGGTCCTCGGGTTTTGTACCGCCTATACAGATTTTCGTTATAATTTCCGGTTCAAGGGACCCTACCTTGCGCTCATCCTGCTGCCTCCGACGATCCCTTTGATCATCATGGCGCTGGCCATGCTAGCATGGCTTTCACGCATTGGTATGTCGGGTCAGCTATGGTCGATCATCCTGGCACATTCTGTTTTGACCGCGCCTTTTGCCATGGCGATCATTAGGCTCAGGTTGCACCAAATGGACCCCGACTTGGAGGCTGCCGCTTGGAACCTTGGCGGTACCGAATGGCAGGCAATGCGCCACGTGATCGTCCCGTTTTGCGCCCCGGCCATCGTCTCTGCGCTTTGCCTGACGGCAGCCGTTTCGTTCGACGAGTTCGCCGTGGCATGGTTCGTTTCAGGGCTAAACAAAACCGTACCGATCGTGATCCTTGAAATCGTCCAAGGTAATATCGATCCGACGGTAAACGCCATTGGGACCTTTGTGTTCCTGACCTCAATGACACTTGTCATCCTCGCGCAACTGATCTTCATCAGCCGCCAAATCAAGAGCCATTCTTAATATGACAGCGCCTCTCGTTACCTTCCAAAATGTTCAAAAGTGGTTTGGCGATTTCGTCGCTGTGCGGGACATGACACTCGATATTCATGAAGGAGAGTTCTTGGCGATCATGGGGTCGTCAGGCTGTGGCAAGACCACCACTCTGCGGATGCTGGCTGGGCTGGAGACGCCGACAGCAGGCGAAATCCGGATCGGCGGTCGATTGATGAATGATGTGAAACCGCACGACCGTGATACGCCGCTGGTCTGGCAATCGCTGGCGTTGTTTCCTTATCTGACGGCACGCGAGAATGTCGAATTTGGTCTTAAGATGCGCGGCGTCAGCCCTAATGAACGGAAAACGCGCGCGTTAGATTGGCTGGATCGCATGCAGATCAGTGAATTTGCAGAGCGCAACGTAGCCACGCTTTCGGGCGGCCAAAAGCAACGTGTGGCCTTGGCGCGCAGCCTTGTCATGGAACCACAGATGCTACTTCTCGACGAACCGCTCTCAGCACTCGATGCAAATCTGGTGATCCGGATGCAAGGTGTCTTGATACAGCTGCAAAAGGAATTGGGCATCACGTTTGTCTATGTCACGCACTCTCAGTCCGAAGCCTTTGCCATGGCAGACCGTGTGGTCATCATGAGCCAAGGCGACATTGCGCAGATCGGTGCCCCAAAAGACATATATCGTGCGCCTGCGAACCGCTTTGTTGCTGAATTTGTCGGGCGCAATAACATTCTTAGCGGTAAGGTGACCGATATTGGCGCGAAGGGCGTCGAAATTTCCGCACAGCAAGGCACCTTTGTCGCTGCAAACCCCAATCGCCCACTCTCCGCGGGGCAATCTGTGAGTTTTACCGTTTCAGCGGATCTTGTTTCACTCTCCACAGAAGAACCAAAAACCAAAAATAAGGCCCAAGCTACCCTAATCTCGGAAGAATTCATTGGATCTATTGTGACAGTGTTTCTCGAAGGAGCCGCGGGTCAGGACTACAAGGTGCAAATGCAGGAACGCGCATTGGCAGCTCTTGATCTTGTGCCAGGCCGCGATGTTTGGCTGTCATGGGATATTGAAAACGCCAATATTCTGGAGAGCGATCTATGATCCGAAATCCCCTCCCTTGGCCAAACGGTGCGAAATGTGCGGTGGCAATCTCGTTTGATATGGATGCCGATAGTCTGATCCACGTTGCGCGGCCAGCCGATAGTCACAAGCGGCTCTATCCTATTTCTATGGGGCGCTATGGACCCAATGTCGCGCTGCCTCGCATTCTCGATACCTATGAACGCTTTGGACTTAAGCAGTCCTTCTTCATTCCTGGCTGGTGCTTAGAGCAATATCCGGACACTGTCGAAGCAATCTTGAAAGGTGGCCATGAGATCGGTCACCATGGCTGGATCCACGAAGATCCAATCGCAACGTATGGCAATCAACGTGAGCCTTTTGAACGCGCTATCGAGGCGCACAAACGCATTTGCGGAAAGAGCCCAGTTGGCTATCGCGCCCCGGTTTACAACATCACCGATGAGGTGATTGATCTGATGTTAGATCATAATATGCGGTACGACAGCTCACTTATGGGCGATGACATTCCGCATGCTTTGCAAACCCCAAAAGGCCAGCTTTATGAGATGCCCGTCCACTGGGGCACTGACGACTGGCCCCCCTTCGCGCATTATGACGAGATCGGATATATGATGCCGGTCAAATCACCCTCAGAAGGTCTCGCTGGGTTTTGGGAAGAGTTTGAAGCGCAATATGAAGCGGGTGGCTTTTTCATGTTGATTGTTCATCCGTTCCTAACCGGGCGATTGGCGCGCTGGAAGCTTGTGGAAAACTGGATTGCCCAGACCTTAGAAACGCGAGACGTTTGGTTTACCACATTGGGAGGTATCGCAGACCACATGGACAGTCTCGCGGCCAGCGGGACATGGTCCCCCAGCATTGAGCGACTTCCTTTCTTTGAAGCGCCTCCATTACAAGACTAGGGTCCAATGATCATGACCGCAAATGATAAGCAAGTTTTGCGCGTCGCCTATCACGAGGTGAAGGCAGGCTTGGGCGCAAGCGGTTACCCAATCGGTTCAGTTTCGGCGCGCACCGGCTCGGTCATAAGTCAGCGACGAAATCAGCATATCCAGAGGGACGACCCAATCGCACATGACGTGATGGAAACCTTGTGCAGAGCGGGTTGGCAAAAACCTTACCGCACTGAAGAAATGCCCGCGCGGTGGGCTGAAGATACAGCACCGTGAGCGATCCGTTCTTTCACCCCGTTTCTGGTTTCGATCTGCCACGCTACGCGGGTGTTCCAACCTTCATGCGTCTGCCTCATGTGGAGCTTGATGATACGCGGCTAGAGGAAGTTGACATAGGGATTATCGGCGTGCCGTGGGACAGTGGAACCACCAATCGGCCTGGCCCTCGACACGGTCCGCGCCAACTGCGCGATATGTCCACCATGATCCGTGCGCAGAACGGGGCCACTGGCGTCAGACCTTTCGAAACGCTGAACTGTGCTGATCTGGGCGACGTGCCGCCAAATCCTGTGGACATCCTGGACAGTATGGACAGGATCACAGCCTTTTATGACCGGGTGATCGCGGCTGGGATCAGGCCCCTAACCGCAGGTGGAGACCATCTTTCATCTCTTCCAATCCTGCGTAGCCTTGGTAAACAATCGCCGCTTGGCATGATCCATTTTGATAGCCACACGGATCTGTTTAACAGCTACTTTGGCGGTGCAAAATATACCCATGGCACCCCTTTCCGACGGGCTATCGAGGAAGGCTTACTAGATCCCAAGCGGGTTATCCAAATTGGGATACGTGGAACCGCTTACGATAGCGAGGATATCGATTTTGCCACCTCGGTTGGTATTCGAATTATATGCATAGAAGAGTTCTTCGATCGGGGCGTCAAAGACGTGATGGCAGAAGCGCGTGACATCGTCGGAACCGCGCCAACTTATGTGTCATACGATATCGACTTTGTTGATCCCACCTTTGCGCCGGGCACAGGAACACCCGAAGTCGGTGGTCCAAACTCATTTGAGGCGCTCCAAGTCGCACGTTTTTTGGCAGGTGTTGATATCGTAGGGGCTGATCTTGTCGAAGTCTCGCCTCCATTCGACCCCTCGGGAAGCACGGCGTTTCTGGGTATATCGATCTTGTTCGAGATGCTGTGCTGTATGGTGACCACGGGTGGTCTAAACAGATAAACCGAGATCACAGCAGATGCGCGTCTTATTCAAGCTACTCCCAGAAGAATAAATGTCTTGGTGATGGGTGCATCTGCGGGATTACTGCAGTGTTTCTCAAGTTTACCGATAATCCAAGATCCTGCGCGCAAGACACGCCGAGCAGAGCGAAGGTAGGTAAAGTCCATCACATAGAGACGCAGCAGTCCCCGAAATAGCCATGCTGGAGCTGAAACAAAGGGCTGAATATGGCACAGTTACTGCCTGCACAGTTCTTTCAGGGTTCGGTCCGGATACGTTCAGGGGTTTTTGAAAGAATGTTGAAAACGCACCTGTCTGATACTTTGTGAGAAACGCAAAAACTTAAAAATCTGCTTTAAGTCTCTCCGACCCAGAAAAGCGAAATTTCCAACCGCATCAATCCTACATGCATCACAACCGCCATTAAGGTCCTGATCGCTGCACACCATCATGAAACGGCAGTTGTAAGTTCCCCATCGCCCGATAAAATTTAGAGAATGCGCATTTTGTTTTTTGTTTTGGCGGTTTTTGCAGGCACGGCCTATCCCATTCAGGCCTGCACAACAGCACTTCTCCTTGCCATTGATGTCAGCCAATCCATCGACGTCGCAGAATACCGCATTCAAACCGAAGGTATGGCGGAGGCACTTATGGACCCGGAAGTTGCAGATGCGATTGTAGCCGGAGAAGTGGCTTTGATGGTGGTGCAATGGTCTGGGCAGTCCGATCAGGAAGTCTCAATTCCATGGACGCAAATTCGCACACATGTTGATCTTCAGGAGTTTGCGGAAAAGGCGCGCAACATGCGAAGAGCGTTCGTGATGTCCAGCACAGGTGTGGGCGCTTTGATGCGCTTTGCACATGAACAATTCGAAACCGCGCCGCAATGCCTCCGGCGTGTAATCGACATCTCGGGCGACGGAAATGACAATGCGGGTACGTCACCCGAACAAGCGCGACGCGACGCTGAAGCCGCAGGCATAATGATCAATGCACTTGCAATCGAAGGCATGGGACGTGCGATCACCAAGTTCTATGAACAATCAGTCATTACTCAGCGGGGCTTTGTCATGACATCTCGTGGTCATTCAGGCTATGCAGAGACATTGAAGCGAAAGATACGCCGAGAAGTCGCCCAAGCATTATTCTAGTCATCTGGTTGTCATCTGGGCATCATAGGTCATGGTGCATTCATAAATTAAACTTAGCTCGCACCTGCCCGGCACATGAACGATCTTCCAAACCTTAATGAGCTCACACGCGTTTCTGCGCGGGTTGGCATTTTGTCTTTTGGGGGCCCTGCCGCCCAAATTGCACTGATGCACAAAGAGTTCGTGGCGGATCGGTCTTGGATCTCCGAGAAAGATTTTTTGCGTGCGCTGTCGTTCTGCATGCTCCTGCCGGGTCCTGAGGCGATGCAACTGGCCACGTATATTGGCTGGCATCTTCACGGCATCCGAGGCGGCATAGTTGCCGGAACTCTATTCGTGCTCCCAGGCGCTTGCGTCATTTTGCTACTGGCCGGGCTCTATGTGACGTACGGATCTGTTCCGCCTGTGCAGTCGGCTTTCCTTGGGATCAAAGCAACAGTCGTTGTTATCGTTGCACAGGCCCTTTTAAGTCTCTCGCAAAAGACATTGACCAGTTGCCTCACTTGGGCACTCGCGACACTCAGCTTCACTGCCCTATTCCTTTTCTCGGTTCCGTTTCCACTTGTTGTGATCACGGCAGGGTGCATCGGCGTTATCTTTGCACGGGATACAACCTCTGATCTCGCCGCGAAACCAACAACATCTGCTGTTCGCATCGCTCTTATCGGAGGTGCGCTTTGGCTCGCCCCGCTCCTCATTGTATCACTCCTTCAGATTTCAATCCTCGTTCAGATTGGGACGTTTTTTGCGACCCTAGCAGTTGTCAGCTTCGGCGGCGCCTATGCGGTACTCGCTTATATGACCCAAGAAGTCGTTACAGGTTTTGGCTGGATCGCAACCGATCAGATGATCGATGCACTTGGATTGGCTGAAACCACGCCTGGCCCTCTGATCCTTGTGACGCAATTTGTCGCTTTTCTGGCTGGGTTTGCAGACAGCGGCTGGACGACCGCGGCGCTTGCAGCAGCAATGGCACTTTGGATGACATTTGTTCCGTGCTTTGTATGGATATTCCTTGGGGCGCCGTATCTTGAATGGATTTCCAGTCGCCCGAGGCTTTCCGGAGCGCTCACAGGCATCAGTGCCGCAGTTGTCGGAGTTATTCTGAATGTTGGTCTGTGGTTTGCCTTTCACGTCGTATTTGATCAAAGGCTCTCCATCGCGCTTGGTCCTATTTCGGCAGTGATGCCAGACATTGGCTCGGTCAACACAACGGCATCTTTATTCCTTGTCATTTCGTCACTTTTGCTTCTGCGCTTCGGCGTCTCAGTGCCGAAATCTTTAGCACTGATGGCGTTGTTAGGTGCTTCAATTGGTTTGATCCCTTGAAGGTCTTTCCAAGGCATGATGACTGTCCTAGGCTAATGTCTGAAGAATGAGGGAATGGCCCGGATGGCCCAACAAAGTATCGACTATGGAAACATGATGCACCGCGCGATGCGGAGCCTCATCAGCGAAGTTTTGACACGCATCTCCAAGGAAGGCCTTCCTGGGGCGCATCATTTCTTCATCACATTCGATACTCAGCACGAAAACGTCGAGCTGTCAGACTGGCTCAGGACACGGTATCCAGACGAGATGACCATTGTGATTCAACACTGGTTTGACGCGCTCGAAGTGACGGAAGACGCATTCTCGGTCACGCTCAATTTTGGCGACCAGCCAGAGCATCTGAAAGTACCGCTCGATTCTATCCGCACTTTTGTAGATCCATCGGTCGAATTCGGTCTGCGATTTGAAACGCAGGACGATGAAGACGAGGCCCCGGTTTCTGACGATCTGCCTGCTAAGAACATTGACGACGCGACGGAAGCCACAACCGAGCACAAAGATGCCGACGTTGTTAGCCTGGACAGCTTCCGCAAGCCCTAATGCCCTGCGACCGCAACAGCGATTGCCCCAATTGAGGGGCTTGGCTAAACGGCGAACAGCAGCGTACCGACCGGAGATCCCCAATGACTGAGACACGCACCGAAACAGATAGCTTTGGTCCCCTCGAAGTTCCGTCAGACAAGTACTGGGGCGCACAAACGCAGCGTTCGATCATGAACTTTCCGATTGGCTGGGAAAAGCAGCCCGTTGCCGTGGTGCGCGCGCTTGGCGTCATAAAAAAAGCCTGCGCAATTGCAAATACGCAGTCCGGTAAACTGCCATCTGAAATCGGCAAAGCGATTCAAACAGCAGCCCAGGAAGTCATTGATGGAAAGCTTGACGATAATTTTCCGCTGGTTGTCTGGCAAACAGGATCTGGCACCCAGTCGAACATGAACTCCAACGAGGTCATCGCAAATCGCGCGATTGAGCTTCTGGGCGGTGTGATCGGATCGAAAGACCCGGTACACCCAAATGATCACTGCAATATGGGCCAATCGTCCAACGATACTTTCCCAACTGCTATGCACATCTCAGCGGCCATGACAGCGCGCGACGTTTTGCTGCCGGGCCTGAGGAAGCTACACGCCGCTTTGGAAGAAAAAGTCACCGAATTTGAGGGTATTATCAAAATCGGGCGTACGCATACGATGGATGCCACACCTCTGACACTCGCACAGGAGTTTTCAGGATATACTCACCAGGTCGCGATGAGTATCGCGCGTGTTGAAGCTGCCCTGCCTCGAATTTATGAGCTCGCGCAGGGCGGAACGGCAGTTGGCACTGGGCTAAACACGCCAAAAGGTTGGGGCGAGGAAGTTGCGGCCAATATGGCCGAAATTACGGGCCTGCCCTTCGTTACGGCACCGAATAAGTTCGAAGCCCTTGCGGCTCATGACGCGATGGTAGAACTGTCTGGGGCGACCAAAACTGTCGCCGCCTCTCTCTTCAAGATCGCCAACGACATACGGCTTTTGGGATCAGGTCCACGATGTGGCCTTGGCGAACTGATGCTGCCTGAAAACGAGCCAGGCTCATCGATCATGCCGGGCAAAGTGAACCCGACCCAGTGTGAGGCAATGACCCAGGTTTGTGCCCATGTGTTTGGCAACGACGCCGCCGTAGGTTTCGCCGGCTCACAAGGTCATTTCGAACTGAACGTCTATAAGCCGATGATGTCTTATAACGTTCTGCAATCTATGCAACTTCTTGGCGACGCGGCCGTTGCGTTTACCGACAACTGTGTCTTGGGCATACGCGCGAACGAAGATCGTATCGCGAAGATTATGCGAGAATCCCTTATGCTCGTTACGGCGCTTGCGCCAACCATTGGGTATGACAACGCCACAACAGTGGCTAAGACAGCCCATAAGAACGGCACAACTCTGAAAGAAGAAGCCATCAATCTTGGCTTTGTAGATGAAGCCACATTTGACGAAGTGGTCCGTCCAGAAACCATGATTGGCCCAAATTAAACGCAACCGTTACCCGGCTCTTTCTTGCCCTGCACGGTGCAACTGAGAGGCTACAGAAGAATGAACGCGTTCTTGAATTAGAAAGCTACCCGAAGCATGTCTGAAAGATCGAACAATGTCGTGGGCTTAGGCAAAGTTCGCAAGGCACGTGAGCGCGACCTGCGTAAAGCGGTGGCCGAGGAAAACGCTGTGAAATTCGGACGTACCAAAGCCCAAAAAGTTCTTGAAGCTACACAATCCGAACAAGCGCGAAAGATGCTCGACAACAATCGAATCGAGGAAGAATGAGCGCAAGACCAGTTAAACGATCCCTCACGCTGCGCGGACACCGAACGTCCGTGTCACTGGAAGACGAATTCTGGGTCGTCTTTCGTCAAATTGCTTCGTCACGTGGTGTACCCCTGAACGCGTTGGCTGCAGAGATCGACGCTTCTCGTAGGCTGGATACTGGGTTGGCTTCGGCAATTCGGGTTTTCGTTCTTCGCGAACTTCAGTCTAAAAAACATCAATGATTACATTTTGTTAGGTCAAAACCTGTACAGGCGATCACTTATTCGATCTGCGCCTAGGCTTTACCCTTAGCCATATTCCATCGCGTGATCGCACAGTCAAATGTGCTTCTGGGACGGGCGTCCTTGAAGGATCAGTTTGAAACTCAAATTCGTTAATTAGCTTGGCAAGAAGAAGAACACCCTCAGCCATCGCAAACCCGGCACCAGTGCAAACACGTCTGCCTGCTGAAAAAGGAAGATAAGCCTCTCGCGCTGAATTCTTCCCTTCCTCCGTCTGCCAACGCATAGGGTCGAAATCATCAGGTCTCTCCCAAAATCTTTCATGTCGATGAACATGCCATGGCGAAATGACCACTTGTGCATTTTTTGGCAAAGACCGATTTCGGAACTGTTCTGGTTGCGTGGTTTCCCGAACCATCATCGGAACGGGCGGATACAATCGCAACGCCTCGCGGAAAACATCGCGTGTTATTGGCAACTGCGACAACATTGAAAATGTGAAATCCGTCATATTTACGGTTTCGATTTCTGCGAACACCTTTTTCTGCGTAGCTTGATCTGAAGCCAAGAGAAATAGACACCACGCCAGCGCAGAGGCGCTCGTCTCGTGTCCTGCAAGAAAGAAAATTGCGACCTGGTCGACCATTTCCCGCGTTGAGAAAATCTCTCCGGTTTCAGGATCCGGAGTTGTCATAATTTTTGTTGCAAGATCATTTGGCGCATTTCCGGCAGCAATCTCAACCTGCCGTGCATCTGTCATAGACGTTATCAACCGACGGATTTGGTTTGCGGTTTGCTTTGTCTTGATTTTTCGCAGTCTCGGCATCCATTTTGGGAGTGGAACAAAGGCCGCTAGATTTAGGATCGGTTGCGTACGCTGATAGGTTCGAAATTCAGAAAAAATACGGGCTGCAATATCCTCATCGATTGGCACCGAAAACAATGTTCGGAATATAACATCAGCTGCTGCGTGGCTCGTAATTTCTTCAATTTCAATAGGTTCGTTGCTTAGCAATCGACCCAATCGGCCAACAGCAGCATCAGCCGCCTCGACCATAGCCGGAAAAGTTTCCTTCAGCCTGCCTCCTTCGAAAGCAGGATCAATAATACGTCGTTGTCGCTCCCAAGTTGCCCCGTTGGTAAGAAACACCGAGTTTCCGAGCAGCGGGCGCAGCCCCTCCCCCACGCGATCTGATTTCGGAAAATCTTCAGGGCGTTTCCTTAGAACTTCATCAATAAGACTTGGCTGGTTAACCAGATAGGATCGGAAAAATGGTGTTTTAAACTCCGCCATCCAGGCGCGATACAGTCTCTGAGGCTGAGCTGATAAAATATCCCTTCGAAACAATCGGATGTATCGAATAATGGATACCCTGTCCTGTCTTGGTTTTGGCTTCGGGGGCCTCACTAGGCTTCACTCACATAGCGGTTTACAGCGTCAAGTTTGCGACTTGGGGAGGGCGATCGATCCTTAAATCTCTGACCCAAGGTTAATGGCCCTGCTGTAATCCGAAAATAATCATAATCCCCCACGTTATCGAAAGCGCAAAGATATTGAAAATGCAGGCGAAAAAACCGCCACCGTAGAGCTTTCCACCGATCAGCACTCAACGTTTGCGTAAACGCAGCCGAAATCACCAGGGGCTTGGTTGTCTCAGCATCGGTCATTCCACTCACGGCAACCGGGTCACATAATGCGAAAGCGCAACCGTCACCTGGGGCGGTCACATCAACCCATTGTATTTCTTTCTGTTTTCCCATGAGGCGCAAATCGGCCCTTAAGCGAGCAGCATCTGGAAGAAACGATACCATAGGAACGACTTGACCAAGCGACAGAAACGAAAGTGTGGGCGTTCTATTTGCCAAACAACCAGCGCGAACCATGTCTGCAAGGATAGAAACGCCAAGATGGGCGCCGGATGAATGGCCCACGATCAAGACCTCATCGACATCACTTCGAAGCGCATCTTCAATCTGTTTTGCAAAGCCCCTCATTCGATCTTCAAGCTCGGCAGGATTCCGGCCTTTGGATTGTGCCGAAAACGCATAGTCGTGCATCAGATAGTAGGCGAATATCTTGGCATCATAGCGTTGAAATACTTTCAACACACTTACAACGACGCCAATTGAAGCCAGACCGAATACCAGACGCATTGTCATATATTCAGGAACCCACTGGGTCAGCGCCTGATACAGGCCAAATCCGATTAGCAATGCAATCGCGAGTTGGCCCAAAAGGAATACAACTGGGTAGAGCGCGGCAATCATCGGTCCTTTGCGCAAGCGCATCAACCGCCACAGCGCACCGGAGCCAATATAGACCCAGGCAGTTCGCGCCAACTGCGCGTAGGTACCAGCAATCCCTTGATCCATTGATGCTTTTACAATGTCTTGCCATACGAGCACCTGGATCTCAGTGCTAGTGTGCAAACCGTCTTGTGTGCTCTCTACGAGCCAGCCATAAGATCCTTCGCCGCGTCGCGGAGAAATCGAGATCTCATACCCTGAGATCTCGGCCTGCTGTAAACTCTCTTTGCGGTATAGCTCGCGGTATCTGCGCGGATGGAACGGGTCATATCCCGGCAAGTAGAACACTCGCCGACGCGTCACAACGTTTTGCGGTTTTTTGCTTTCGATCCTGCTCACAACCCCGGTCTCCGCCAGTGTTACGAATACTGTACAGGATGTTTTTGACGAAAGTAAGGATCAGCCAAGCAAGGCAAGCGCGGGAAAAGTCTCGAGCAGCCACCAGCTAAATGCTGTGAAGGCACCAGTGACCATCATGATGCCCACAAAAACCAGCAAAGCCCCCATTGCGCGCTCTATCAGTCTCATATGTCGCTTCATCCGGCGCATCAGTCCCATGGAACGCTCCAAGAAAAGTGCAAACAAGATAAACGGAAGTCCCATGCCGATTGCATAGACGCCTAAAAGAAAAGTTCCCTTGGCTACATTTGCTTCAGAAGCTGCCAGCGAGAGGATCGTCCCAAGTTGTGGTCCGATACAAGGCGTCCATCCAAACGCAAAGGCCAGACCCAAAATGTAAGCCCCGAACGAAGACCCGCCCTGATCCCCTGTATCAATGCGCGCCTCACGATCCAGAATCGGAATTCGGAACACTCCCAGAAAATGCAGTCCGAACGCGACAATAACGACGCCTGCGATCTGCGCGAAAAGTTCCTGGTTCGTCAAAAAGAACCGCCCAAAGACCGACGCCGTGAAACCCAAGAATAAAAAGACAGTAGAAAGCCCGAGCACAAATGACGTCGCCGCAAGCAAGGCCTTGCGTCGGGCGTGCGGGTCCACGCGATCGTTGGTGATCTCGCCCATCGAAACACCCGACATATACGCCAAATAGGGTGGCACGATTGGCAACACGCAAGGGCTAAGAAAACTCAGCAAACCCGCAACCAGCGCAACCACCAGAGCTGGCAACAATGATGCATCGATTAGGTCTATTCCAAACATTCCCTACATATACGCGGACCTGAGCATTTCGTCACCTGCGACACCGTCACATTGGCGTGGTCATTCATAAGGCACACGTGATAGCTATCCTTTATGACCGAATTTACGTTGGATGCGCGCGGGTTGTTATGTCCGCTGCCCGTATTGAAAGCACGCAAGCGTCTCCAGAAACTAGAGCGCGGTGATCGTTTGATTATGCATGCCACAGATCCGGCAGCACTGATCGACGTTCCGCATTTTTGCATGGAGGCCGGGCACAAATTGGTCGAAAGCCGAGAAGATGGCGATGCAGTGCTCTACACCATAGAAAAACGATAGCTTTAAAAATGAAAAAGCCCGGCACTGTGTCCGGGCTCCTTCCACTATCCGCGTGACCACCATCCACGCCGTTTCGGTTTTGGCGGTTGATCAGGTTCTGCAACTGCACTGACTTCTGCAACAAGTTCAGCCTCTTTTGGCTTTTTGGGCTTCGGTGCGGAGGGCGCGGAATTCGCTTTATCTGCAGACCCATTTGATTTCACGTCTGACTGAGGTTTAGAACCGCGATCAGCATCAGCTGTCGTCACTTCGATCGGCTGTTCTACTTGAGCAGTTGCAGCGTCTTTCCCATTCGTGTCCGACGTCTCTTCCGAGGAGCTGTTTGAAGCATCGGCATCGGCCGCCGAATGACTTGTTGCATCTGGCTCCGCAGCGTCCGCGCTCTTCCTCCGACCGCGCCCGCCGCGACGGGACCGACGCTTCCGTTTTGGCTTTTCCTCTTCATCGGTTGCGTCAGCAGAACTTGCCTCTGCTTCGACATCGGTTGTCTCTGTTGCCTCTGTATCTGTTGCAACATCAGTTTCTGCTGCGGTATCCGTCGCTGCCTCGCCATTTTCTGAGTCACCTGTTTTCCGGCGACGGCGCCGGCGGCGCTTGCGCTTCGGTTTCGCATCCGTCTCATCGGTTGCGGTTTCCTCGACCTGCGCCTCGATATCCTCTGCGTCCTCCGCTTCTTCTGGTGCTTCAGTGTCAATCGAGATCACCGAGCGCGGGACTTCTTTGACGACACGGGTTGCAGTCTTGAACTTCTCAATAGAGAAGTCGGGGGCAACTAGATGCGGATCTGCTTCGAGCCGGATCGACATGCCAAACCGGCTTTCGATATCGGCGATATGTTCGCGCTTAGTGTTCACCAGGAAGTTGATCACCGCAACCGGTGCTTTCAGAAGTACTTCGCGCGAGCGACGGCGCGTGCCCTCTTCTTCCAGCTGACGAATAATCATCAGACCAATCGAGTCGTCTGACCGAATAAGCCCTGTTCCATGACACGCAGGGCAAGGCTGTGTTGTAGCCTCCAACATGCCTGGCCGCAGGCGTTGCCGGGACATCTCCAAAAGTCCAAAACCCGAAATACGCCCTACCTGAATACGAGCGCGATCCGATTTCAACCGATCCTTGAAACGCTTCTCGACGGCGGAGTTGTTCTTACGCTCATCCATGTCGATGAAATCGATAACGATAAGACCGGCAAGGTCACGAAGACGAAGTTGACGCGCAACTTCTTCAGCCGCTTCCAGATTGGTTTTGAGCGCTGTGTCCTCGATGGAGCCTTCCTTGGTCGCCCGGCCCGAGTTGACGTCGATCGCAACCAACGCTTCGGTAATGCCGATGACGATATATCCGCCCGACTTCAACTGCACCGTCGGGTTGAACATTCCGGCCAGATAGCTTTCAACCTGATATTTTGCAAACAGCGGTTGCCCATCCTGATGCAGCTTCACGTTCTTTGCGTGGCTCGGCATCAGCATCTTCATGAAGTCTTTTGCGGTACGATAGCCCTCCTCGCCCTCTACCATGACTTCATCGATCTCTTTGTTGTAGAGATCGCGGATGGATCGTTTGATCAGATTGCCTTCTTCGTAAATCTGCGCCGGCGCAACCGACTTAAGCGTCAGGTCGCGGATCTGTTCCCATAGACGCTGCAAGTATTCGTAATCGCGTTTGATCTCTGCTTTGGTGCGCTGCGCTCCAGCAGTACGGACAATCAATCCCGCGCCATCTGGCACCTCGATGGAATTGGCAATTTCCTTGAGCTTCTTCCGGTCAGACGCATTCGTAATTTTCCGGCTAATGCCGCCACCGCGCGCCGTGTTTGGCATCAAGACGCAGTACCTGCCGGCTAGCGACAGGTACGTCGTCAAAGCTGCGCCCTTGTTGCCGCGCTCTTCTTTTACGACTTGAACCAAAAGGATCTGACGAACTTTGATAACTTCTTGAATTTTATAACGACGCGGGCGCGGTTTGCGCGCCGGACGGATGTCCTCATCAACCTCGTCGTCCTTTTCGACGTCCGAAATCTCATCGTCGGATTCGTCTTCATTTTCCGGGGGTGCCAAGCCCGCTACCTGTTCTACGTCCTCAGCGGCTGTCGCTTCGACATCGACTGTCTCAGGTGCTCCATCGTCGTCCTCATCCGAGGAAACCTCTGCTGACATTTCGACTTGTTCGGCTTCGGCTTCGGCTTCGGCTTCGGCTTCGGCTTCGGCTTCGGCTTCGGCTTCGGCTTCGGCTTCGGCTTCGGCTTCGGCTTCGGCTTCGGCTTCGGCTTCGGCTTCGGAAGCCACGTCTTCTATTTCAGTCTCGACTTCAAGAGATGGCCCGCTCTCAATGGGCTCGGCATCCTCTTCCAGACTTTTGCTAACAACGGGATCTTCCCCTTCGATCGACATCGCCTGAGGCTTAACATTATCTCCGGAAACATCTGCATCAGGTGCTTCCACATCCGAAGACGTGGTTTTTCCGGCTGGTTCTTTTGCATCCTCGGCAGAAGCTTGAACAGGGTCGGCCTCAGCTTCAGAAACTTCAGCGGTTTCACCCGCTGGCGTCTCAGCCTCTTCTGCAAGCGGCTCCTCTGCTGAAGTCTCGGTGCCCTCGGTTCCGTCGACTTCCTCCTCCAGGTCAACCACAGCGGAAGCCTCGGTTGCGTCTACTGCGGTTTCATTTCCTTCGAGCGCTTCAGTCTCTGTAGGCGCTTCATCCTGAACTTCGGGCTTCTTCCGACGTGACCGACGCTTTTTCGGCGCAGGTTTTTCGTCTGCATCATCCTCTAAGGATTTTGCATAGGCGCGCTCTTCGGCAATCAGCGCCTCGCGATCGGCGACTGGAATCTGGTAATAGTCAGGGTGAATTTCCGAGAACGCCAGGAAGCCATGACGATTCCCGCCATAGTCAACAAATGCAGCCTGCAACGAGGGTTCAACCCGCGTTACTTTTGCCAGATATATATTTCCTGCAAGTTGTCTTTTGTTTACGGATTCAAAATCAAATTCTTCGACCTTGTTTCCATCCACCACCACAACGCGGGTTTCTTCCGCGTGGGTGGCGTCGATAAGCATTTTCTTAGCCATGTTGTCTCTGTGCAGCGCAGCAGAACGCGGGCGACTCTAGATCGCTGGCCTATTCCGGGTGGCTGTGATTGGGGCGATGGCGGGATGACGTGCGCCAGTGCCGCGCGAAATGCGCTTGGCTCCTGTTTCTGCACTGCTCCGTCGCGTTTCATCGCGTTTCGTCTCCGACGCACTTAGGCGCCTTGCGGCCCTCACAAGATATTGCGAGGGAAAATTCGGGTTCGTGGAACCCCGTCATCTGTTCTTCAAACCGAAACGGCTGCGCCGGGGGTCAAGTAGAACAGGTAAACCTGTCAAAATCGGACGAATAAGTACGTATCGTCCAATGGCTTTGATAATAAGGTGAGTTTCCTAAGCAACACAAGGGGGGAAAGCTGATTACTTTATCTTGACTCAGCTTTCCCGCGGAATCCCGCTAGCCCCCCAAAAGATTGGGCACGATTGTAACGACTTGCGGGAATGCGAACAGTAATAGAAGCCCAAACACCTGGATCAACACGAATGGTAGAACACCCCGATAAATGTGCCCTGTGGTGACCTCTCGTGGCGCAACCCCTCTCAAATAAAACAGGGCAAATCCAAAGGGAGGTGTCAGGAACGATGTTTGCAGGTTGATTGCAATCATAATCGTGACCCACGCTGGGTCCATTGTTCCGCCATAAACAACCGGGCCAACGATGGGGACCACGATATAGATGATCTCCAGAAAATCGAGAACGAAGCCCAGAATAAACAGCACAAGCATAACGATCAGGAAAACAACCAATTCGTTGTCAAAACTGCGCAAGAACTGCTGAATGTAATGCTCGCCGCCAAATGAGATCAACACAAGGTTCAAAAGCTGTGACCCGATCAGAATGGTAAACACCATGCTGGTTACTTTTGCGGTTTCTCTCACAACTGGCGACAAGATCTTGTCTCGGAACAAAACCCAGCATGCGAAGAGCAACCCAAAGAGCGAGGCATGATAGGCAAGATTGGCGACGATAATCGCAATCCAGTCCCCGAAACTCACGCTGTCGCGGTCTGCACGCAGGTCAAAATTGATACCCAACAGGATCATGATAACCACAGCAAAACTTGCCAAGATGACTATGCTTCCAGACCGACCCGTTTCCTGTAGGCGGCGATACGCGGCAAGCATGATCGCCCCGGATGCACCAAGGCCAGCCGCTGGCGTCGGATTGGTGATCCCGCCAAGGATCGATCCGAGAACCGCAACGATCAGAACGAGTGGCGGAAACACAACTCGTATCAGTTCGTTCGCTGCCAATCGTTTTGCGGCTTCTCGACACCCGTAAATTGCCAAACCAAATGGAATACCAAGCATCAAGAAAGTCCAGCTTGGCGAGTCCAATGGACTGATGAACAACGCATCTGCGATTAGAGCGAGTATGACTCCTACCCCGCCAATCAACAACGGCTGAGGATCAAGCGCAGGGGCAATACCCCGCGCAGTGGTCAGGATCAACGCAAGTAAGACGAACATCGTGACAGTGCCCGACCCTATCGGCGAAATCGTTGCAACACGTTCAGCCACCGCCAGCTCAAATTCTTCGTCTGTCAGCTCTCGCGTTTCCGTGGAAATCCCTGCAGCGGCTTGTTCTTCGGCAAGCGTGAATGACCGATCCCACATTTCCTGCCCGTGCAGTTCGATCATAGACTGGGCGCAAGGCTCAGAGACGTTTGTCCGAAGTTCCGGCGCATTTGCTTCCTGCGAAAAGCGGTCCACCAGAACGCTCTGACTTCCGATCACGCCAGCATTGCTGGCCAGGATCACGGCAACGATGATGGCGGCGGGCGCTCCAAGAAACCAGATCAGCGCTTCATTTCGAGTAATCACCGCGCCCTCAAGGGCAACATCAGCCTGCACCGGCGGCGCTTTGCTTGGATTGAACAGCGCATACCCAAATGCGTAAGCCGCATAGAGCCCTGCCAGCAAAATACCGGGCAAAAGTGCCGCTTGGAACAGCGTGCCGACAGATACAACTGCCGGTTCGCCCAAGTAGGTCAAGGCGTCCGTACAGCCCGCTAACTTCGCGCGATCTTCCTGCGCCGCAGAGTAGATATCCCCTGTCAGCGTTCCCAGAAGAACGATGACGATCGACGGCGGGATGATTTGTCCCAAAGTTCCCGAGGCTGCGATTACGCCAGTCGATAGCTCTGGCGAGTAGTTGTTCCGAAGCATCGTGGGCAGGGCAAGCAAACCCATCGTCACAACCGTCGCCCCAACAATCCCGGTGGAGGCAGCCAGGAACGCCCCAACCACAACGATCGAAACCGCCAAGCCGCCGGGAAGCGGGCCAAACACACGCGCCATCGTCGTCAGAAGGTCGTTTGCGATTTTCGAGCGTTCCAAGGTGATGCCCATCATAACGAACATCAAAACGGCAAGCAGTGTTTCAATGGACTGACCGGCGATCACTCGCTCATTAATCCGGTTCACGATGAACGAAATATTCCGGTTCAGCGCCTGTTCCCACCCGCCGGGGAAGACATGTTCCTCAACACGCGGCAGATCCGGATAACGGAAAACAGATATCGCATCTCGCGCGACGCCCTCGGCAACAAGCGCTGCATATTCAGCAGACCCAGTATCGATCGCCTGATGGATCAGGAAACCGCCCCCATCGAGTAGAGCAATGATCGTAAAGGAAATGACCGCGGCACCACCGATAGCAAATGCTACCGGGAACCCTGTCATGATGGCGCCAAATAGCACCAGGAATACGATGATGAGGCCGACCTCGACGCCGTCCAAACCCAATAGCATGATCTCGGTCTCCTAGTGAATTTCTGCAACCAGCTCGGCGTCCGGATCGCCGAGTTGGTCTTTGTCGAGGTGCTTGCCCGCGCTCTCTTCGCCTTCGCGATACTCAAGATACGAGCGGTAGAAGAAGGCGATCCCCTGGATCAGTACCATCCCGGCAAACACGACCATCAAAACTTTGAAGAGGAAGTACGCTGAAAATCCGTTGGCAGAAAACCCAATGGTTTCCACGTTCCAACGTAAGGCGCGTGCTTTCATGATCATCCTGTCGACCTGATCGGATGCAGAGACCTTTGGCGTAACCAGATGCCTCCACAGGAAGTACCAGCTGTACATCCATATCACCAACGCCGTTGGGACCATAAAGAACAGAGAACCGAACATATCGATGATGCGTTTCCGACGGTGAGACACCCCGGCGTAAAACAAGTCAACGCGCACCTGCCCTCCCTGAACAAACGTGTAGGCACAGCACATGCAAACTATGATCGCATTGTATAGCTTCAGTTCATCCGACCACCAACTTACGTCCTGACTGATCGAGACACCGGCGCCGAAGCTGATCTCAGACGCGGCAAATATGCGTTGAAGAAAGATGATGAGCGTCTGTTGCAGGACCATCAACAAGCCAGCCCACGCAAAAAGTCTGCCTGTTGTGTTGGCAAAAAACTCAAGCCCGATCACGACCCGCCACAGGAAAGCGCTGGAGAATAGCCCAATCACAAATACGATCAGGAATGCTAGAAGGACCACGAAGAATAATTCAACCGATCCACCATAGTAGATGAACCGCATCATCGATTCCGCATTGCTCCAATCCAGCCAAGCCCCGGGGTTGGCGATCGCAGCAAAGAAATTCACGAAAGCAGCAAACAGATTACTAAAGAACCAAATTAGCGCATCAAGCAAATCGAGGTCCCCACTCCCTGATCCTAGTAAAAACCGCCGCGTCCAATAGGACGCGACGGCCAATTTTATTTTATCAAGCGGCCTTAGCCGTTCAAGACGCGGTTACGCTGACGGGTGTACTCACCTTCAGAACGCGAGAGCCATGCAGAACTGGACTTCAGCGATGTCTCGAAGCTTTCACGAATCTGAGCGTAGAGCGGATCATCCATGAACTCGTTCATGGCGGTCTCAGACGCCGCACCGAACGCATCCCAGATATCATCTGAGAATTCGACGATGTTGACGCCTGCGGCCTGAATACGCGCAAGTGCTGCACCGTTATTGTGGTTCGACTGAGCGATCGACCAGATCGACGTTGCTGTTGCAGCGTTTTCGACGATCGACTGCTGAGCCGGCGTCAAGCTGTCCCAGATGTCGCGGTTGAACGAACAGGCAAGTGCCGATCCTGGCTCATGGAACCCTGCAGTGTAGTAGTACTTACAGACTTCCTGGAAGCCGAGGCGTTCATCGGCAAATGGACCGATCCACTCTGCCCCGTCGATTGCACCAGAAGCCAGCGCCTGGTAAATCTCACCGCCCGGAAGCGACTGAACAGACGCACCAGTGTTGGCGAGCGCACGGCCACCAAGACCCGGCATGCGGAACTTAAGGCCCTGAAGATCGTCAGCAGAGTTAATTGGCTCACGGAACCAACCGCCTGGCTGAACCGTAGTGTTGCCGCAGAGGAAGGCCTTCAGACCGAAGATCTGACCGATCTCGTCGTGCAGCTCTTTACCACCGCCGTGGAGGTACCATGTCAGCTGTTCTTGTGCTGTCGCGCCGAATGGAACTGCAGTGTAGTAGTACAGGCCTGGGTGCTGACCGCCGAAATAGTATTCGGCCGAGTGATAGATATCTGCCTGACCTGCGGTCACAGCGTCAAACACTTCGAACGCACCAACAAGCTCACCTGCTGGTTTCTTGTCGATGGTGACGGCACCGTCAGACATCGTTGTGACAGCGTTCGCAAAGTAGTTTGCCGCGTCATCAAAAACAGCGAAGCCGTCTGGCACCGAAGTAACCATGGTCAGGGTACGGCGGTTTTGCGCAATTGCTGGGGCTGCCAGCGAAGACGCTGCAACAGCACCCCCACCAAGCGCAGAAGTCCGCAAGAATGAACGACGATCCATGAATATCCTCCCGTAGAATTGTTATTGCCGACCACCAAGTGGACGGCGGATCGTTTGAAGTAACGTGAAGTTACTCTTAAGTTCGAGAAGGTCAAACACGAAGAGATCAAATTGCGCAGATAATCAGATCAATATTCAGGTTTTGCATCCAGAAACGTCCAGAACGCACACTAAGCAGGCGCACAAGCACCGTAGATATCGCCCAAGTCCATGTCGCAGACGGCTTTTATTGAGTCGAGAATCTACCACCAAAATCTACTTTGTGATGAACACGGTTTGACTTTTCTCGCTTAACGTGTGTCATTGACCGTGTTTGTGGAAAGGACTGTCAGTGATTACCCTTTCGATCTCTACACTTGTGATCGGCCTGTTGGCCCTTCTTCTCGCTTTGTTTGGCATCGCGCGGACAATGTCTAAGACCTTTTTCTTTCCATTAGAGACCCGGAACAGGGACCTCGCCCACCAGAACGTCGCGCTCACTCAATTACTTACATACGACGCCCTTACACGTTGCAGGTCTCACCGATATTTCGTCGCAACCGTTGGTCGATGGCTGGCGTCTTCTGACGATGAACCGGTGACATTGATTATCGCGGATATCGATCATTTCAAAAGTATCAATGACAGTTATGGGCATGGTGTAGGTGATATCTACTTGCGCGCCGTCGGACGGGCACTCTCCTCGCACATTGGGACGCGCGGGGTTGTGGCCCGTCTCGGAGGAGACGAGTTTTGGGTCGCGCTACGATCATTAGATGACGCTCAATCCGAACGCGAAGCGGAAGACATCCGAAAGTGTATTGCGAGCGTCTGGATCGAGATCGAAAATCAAAGATTAAGCCGAACCGCGAGTGTCGGCGCGAGCAGGGTTCCAGAGGGGACAAATTTGTCTGACGCCATGCTCGAGGCAGATACAGCGCTTTACATTGCAAAGGCGCAGGGTCGCAATGCGTCCCAACCTGTAGATCAAACTCTGCGCGAAAAACTTAGACATTCAAAAAGGATGCCTAATCTTGACGGGATTAAGCAGGGCCTCACCGCGCAAGAATTCACCTACTTTTTTCAACCGATCTATGACGTCAACGCCAATCAACCTGTCGGATTTGAAGCCCTGATCCGATGGGTCAGAGGCGATGGCACAGTAGTACCGCCCTCTGACTTCTTGCCGATCATCAATGGGGATCAACATCTCTTCGCAACCCCGACCATGGATATCGTAAAGGAGATCGCAGCAACACTCGACGATACCCCGGGCGATCCGTTCTGCTCGTTCAACATCTCGAGTACGCTTTTTCAAAGCAGTGCGGAAACTGTGATGTCTCGGCTTGCCAAAATAATTGAAGATCTGGACCCCAGGAAAACTGTCTTTGAGATCGTTGAAAACACAATGATAGAGGATGTTTCCAAGGCCGCAGGCATTCTGAACGAATTACGCGCCTTGGGCGTCCGGATCGCTCTTGATGACTTCGGAATTGGGCAATCAGACCTCGCGCGCTTGCGTGATTTGCCAATTGATATTGTGAAGATCGACAGAACATTTATCGAAGGTCTGCCCACTTCAGCTAAGAGCATCGCGATATTGAGAGCCTTGGTGTCCATGTCACATGACCTTGGGTTCACAATTGTTGCCGAAGGCGTTGAAAAAGAAGCCCAAGTGTCATGTCTGCAGGATCTGGGGATCACATTTGCGCAGGGATATCTCCTTGGTGCCCCTTCCCCATTGGCAGATTGGAACCTCTCGGTGCAGGACACCCTCATCGCCGCCGCAAAGTGATGCTCCAACGAAAACTTGCGCAATAAAAATCCCCAGAAATAGCACCACACGACACAAAAAGTCGCGCATTGCCTGTTGACGGCTTTCGCAACGCCACATAACGTCCCGCCTGCAAAGCCCAGAGGAAGCTAAGTCAGGCATGGAAGATATTGTCGTACTTGTAGGAAAATGGCGCGTGGACCGGTAACGGAAATCCTGATCCGAACCCATGCGCCCCCGAGTTTCCGACCGGGGGCTTTTTTTTACCCAAGCAACAACCGACGTTGCGCACCGAGGAGAACGAAAAGATGACGGCAAATTCCATGACCGGCGCTCAAATGGTGGTTCAGGCTCTGGTAGATCAGGGTGTGGATACGGTATTTGGCTATCCCGGCGGAGCCGTCCTACCGATTTATGACGAGCTTTTTCAGCAGTCGAAGATCAAGCACATCCTGGTGCGCCATGAACAAGGCGCGACTCATGCAGCCGAAGGGTATGCACGTTCCACCGGCAAGCCCGGTGTTGTTCTCGTAACCTCGGGCCCGGGAGCCACAAACGCAGTGACAGGTATCACTGACGCTCTGATGGATTCGATCCCGCTGGTCGTTTTGACAGGTCAGGTCCCAACTTTCATGATCGGGTCTGATGCCTTCCAGGAAGCCGATACGGTCGGTATCACCCGTCCCTGCACTAAAATGAACTGGCTGGTGAAAGAAACTGACGCGCTCGCGTCCACTATCCACGAAGCGTTTCATATCGCAACCAACGGACGGCCCGGGCCAGTGCTCGTCGATATTCCAAAAGACGTTCAGTTCGCAACGGGCACGTATACACCCCCCGCGAAGGCAGACCTTGGGCATTATGCGCCGAAGAAAAAAGGCGATATTGAAACAATCACAGCGCTGGTCGAGGCGCTGGAAACAGCCGAACGGCCCCTGTTTTATACAGGAGGTGGGGTGATAAATTCGGGTGAAGCGGCAAGTCAGCTGCTGCGCGAGCTTGTGGCTGCGACGGGAATTCCCATTACCTCAACACTGATGGGCCTCGGCGCCTACCCTGCTTCTGGCGAACACTGGATCGGTATGCTGGGTATGCACGGTCTTTATGAGGCAAACTGGGCGATGCACGACTGCGACCTGATGATCAACATCGGAGCCCGCTTTGATGATCGCATTACAGGCCGAATTGATGCTTTTGCTCCAAACTCAGCCAAGGCCCATATCGATATTGATCCATCGTCGATCAACAAAGTCGTGTCCACCGACTTTCCAATCATCGGAGATGTCGGTCACGTGCTCGAAGACATGCTGCGCATCTGGAAGGCGCGTGGGCGCAAGGTCAACAAGGAAGGTCTGCAGAAATGGTGGGCCCAGATCGAGGACTGGAAAAAGATCCGCTGCCTCGATTTCAAAAACTCAGAAACCACGATCAAACCTCAATACGCTCTGCAACGGCTCGAAGAGCTTACCAAACACCGCAAGGACCGCTTCATCGCGACCGAGGTCGGTCAGCACCAGATGTGGGCCGCGCAATATCTGGGATTTGACGATCCCCATCGCTGGATGACGTCGGGGGGGTTGGGCACCATGGGCTACGGGTTCCCAGCGTCTATCGGTATTCAGGTCGCACATCCCGATGCATTGGTGATCAACGTGGCGGGTGAAGCATCATGGCTCATGAATATGCAGGAAATGGGTACCGCGATACAGTATCGCCTGCCTGTTAAGCAATTCATCTTGAACAATGAACGCTTGGGCATGGTGCGCCAATGGCAGGAATTACTGCATGGCGAACGCTATTCCTCGAGCTGGTCCGAAGCCCTGCCCAATTTCGTAAAGCTCGCGGAAGCCTTTGGCGCAAAGGGCATTATCTGTAGCGATCCTGCCGATCTCGACGACGCAATCATGGACATGCTGAATTATGATGGACCCGTTTTGTTCGACTGCCTTGTCGAAAAGCACGAAAATTGTTTCCCGATGATCCCGTCTGGTAAGGCGCATAACGAAATGCTTCTGGGCGAGGCCGAAACTCAAGGCGTGATTGACGCCAAGGGGTCAGTACTGGTTTAAGCCGCGCAGTCTGCGGAGCCTCGGCCCCGCAGACTATCAGCTCTAGAAACGCGAAGACGCAGCCGCGCTGCAGGTGATGAAGAAAGACCACGATGTCAGCTCTGAAACTCAAAAAAGGCTCAACCAGCCACTCTGCCTATAACCTGCGCCCCAATTTCTCGGATCTGCAGGAAACGCACACACTTGCTGTTCTGGTCGACAATGAATCCGGTGTTCTGGCGCGCGTGATCGGGCTCTTCTCTGGACGTGGATACAATATTGAAAGCCTCACGGTGGCCGAAGTTGACACTGAAGGACATCGCTCACGGATTACCGTTGTCACCACAGGCACGCCACAGGTGATCGAACAGATCAAAGCGCAGCTTGGGCGAATGGTCCCTGTGCATGATGTGCACGACCTGACCGTCGAGGGACCTGCTGTTGAACGCGAACTTGCCCTCTTCAAAGTTGTTTGCGCAGGCGACCATCGCGTCGAAGCGCTGCGCCTTGCAGACATCTTCCGCGCAAATGTCGTAGACTCTACCCTCGAAAGCTTCGTGTTCGAGATCACCGGAACGCCCGAAAAAGTTGCGGCATTTGGCGATCTGATGCGTCCTCTTGGGCTGACGGAACTGGCACGCACAGGAATTGCCGCGTTGTCACGCGGCGCCTGATTTCGACCTGTCGCGTCGTTTAGAGACGCGATATATCTTTGCAAGAGGCGTTATGGCTCGCGCAGTCTTTAGGGAGTGTGCCAGATGACGTCCGATCTCTCCGCTGTGCGCCGCAAACTCAACGTTGCCAATGGGCTGCCCAACGCGCATTACACCGATCCGGAAACCATAGCTGAAGAGAACGAAGCCGTCCTTGCCGATGGTTGGGCAGGCTTGGCAGTTGCGGCCGATGTTCCAGAGCCAGGCGACGCAAAACCCCTGACCTTTCTGGGCGAACCCTTACTCTTGCTACGCGATCGCAACGGCATTGTACGCGTCTTCCAGAACATCTGCCGCCACCGCGGCATGATTTTGGTAGAAGAGCCGCGCAAAATCGAGGGCGCACTGCGCTGCCCCTATCATTCTTGGTGTTACAGTCTCGACGGCAAATTGGTCGCCACTCCGCATGTTGGCGGCCCTGGTCAGAATGCCCATGAAGATGTTGATAAGAACATGCTGGGTCTGCTCGAACTGCGCAGTCATATCTGGCGAGATGTGGTTTTCGTTAATCTGTCGGGAACGGCAGACGCATTCGAAGAGGTCCACGCTGATCTGATCGCGCGCTGGGCAGAGTTTGACAAACCCCTCTACCACGGCGGTGAAGACAGCAAATTCACACTTGAGGTCGACACCAATTGGAAGCTTGCTGTCGAGAACTATTGCGAGAGCTATCACCTGCCATGGGTCCATCCCGGATTAAACAGCTATTCACGGCTGGAAGATCACTACAATATTGAAGTTTCTGAACAATATTCAGGACAGGGTACGCTGGTCTATCGTCAGTTAAAGGGTAAAAACGACCAGGTTTTTCCAGATTTCGATGGGCTTTCGGACAAGTGGGATACCGCGGCGGAATATATCACCGTCTATCCCAACGTACTCCTTGGAGTTCATCGCGATCATGCCTTTGCCATCGTTCTGGAACCCGTCAGTCACACCAAAACCGTTGAACATGTTCATCTCTACTATGCAGTAGAAAACAGCGACCCCGACCTTCGTGCAGATAACGCGGCACAGTGGAAGACAGTCTTCGAGGAAGATATTTTTGTCGTCGAAGGCATGCAACGAGGGCGCGCTGCACGGGGCTTTGACGGCGGACGCTTTAGCCCAGCAATGGACGGCCCGACACATTGCTTCCATGATTGGATTGCCTCCAAAATTATTTCGAAACGTCAGGCACTTGCCGCTGAATGAGCAGTTTGCACGAAGCCCTTTTGGCCGCACATTTGAAGAACGATCGCGAAGCCCTTGTGCGGCTCTACGAACGGGCCGCAGATACCTCGGATGATAAGGACGCGAAGGGCTTCTATCTGACCCATGCCTATATTTTTGCGCTCGAAGCCGGCCTGCCTATCGCGGACGAACTGCGTACACGATTGGTACATATGGGGCGCGAAGTGGACTGACCCACCGCGGTAAGAAATACATTACGATCGCCGAGCAAACAGCACCGTTGATTGCACCAATCGATCATATGGCACCTGTTGTGCACGAAAAAGGCCGCCTCTGCTTGAGGCGGCCAGTTTCGCTGATCAGGCTCTGTCTGTTAACCGCCCGAGTTTTTTCTGCCTGCGGCCTGACCCGCGTCAAGGGTGAGCGCACCCACCCCGGATGGCTGGCCCGCAATATCTGGTAGATCGGCAGCGGACCGTCTTCCAAACGCCAGGCGGGTAACTCGAGCAGATGGCGCCCGCCTGACGTATCTGGTTTAGCTACACCCGCTGGTCCCGCCGCAGGTGTTGCACTTCATGCAGGTGCCGTTGCGCACAAGGGTGTAGTTGCCGCATTCGCCGCAAGGATCCCCTTCGTACCCCTGCATCTTGGCTTTCGTGCGCAAATCAACCGATCCGCTGGAAATCGCGCCTGTGCTCACCGCAGGTGCGGCGTTGGTCTCGGGAACCAGAGTTTGCAAAGCACTTACCGCATCGACGGATCCACTCAGCGCTGTTGCACCAGCGGCTTGCCCGCCCTGAAATACAACAAGTTCCTGTGGAACCCGCTTCCGCAAGTACCCCGAAGAGCTGATCTGTTTCAGGACATCAATCGGGGAACTCGCTGCACTTTCAGGGACTTCTTCGAAGTTCCGCACGCCTTCCTGCTCGCCGCGACCCAGGTCATCGAAGCTGACCCCTTCCGGCTGGACATGCGCCAGATCGGTACGATCCAGATAAGACACGGCCAATTCACGGAAGATATAGTCAAGGATCGAGGTTGCAGATTTTATCGTCTCGTTGCCCTGCACCATGCCCGCTGGTTCGAACTTGGTGAAAGTGAAGGCATCGACGAATTCCTCAAGCGGTACCCCGTATTGCAGACCAACCGACACTGCGATGGCGAAGTTGTTCATCATCGCCCGGAAGCCAGCGCCTTCCTTGTGCATATCGATGAAGATCTCACCGAGTTTGCCGTCCTGATACTCGCCCGTACGCAGGTAAACCTTGTGCCCACCCACGATCGCTTTTTGGGTGTACCCGCGGCGACGTTCCGGCAGCTTTTCACGATTTGCCTTGGCAATTTCCTTGATGATCACCTTTTCGACGATCTTTTCGGCCAGTACCTGCGCTTTTTCTGGCGCCGAACCGGTCTCAAGGATTTCCGCGGCCTCATCATCATCTTCGACCAGCGCGGCCGCCAGCGGTTGCGACAGTTTTGAGCCGTCACGATAGAGTGCGTTTGCCTTCGTACCCAAGGACCAGCTCAATTCATAGGCGGCCTGACAATCTTCGATCGTGGCCGAGTTTGGCATATTGATCGTCTTGGAAATCGCGCCCGAGATGAACGATTGCGCTGCTGCCATCATATAGATGTGGCTATCAACACTCAGGAAACGCTTGCCTTTTTTGCCACACGGGTTGGCGCAATCAAAGACGTTCAGGTGCTCATCCTTCAGATGCGGCGCGCCTTCCAACGTCATCGTTCCGCAAACATGGTCGTTAGCGGCATCGATTTCGGTCTTTGAGAACCCAAGCGAACGCAGCAGGTCAAACGATGGATCGTTCAGCTTTTCCGCCGGTATACCCAGGGTTTTGGTGCAGAATTCTTCCCCCAAGGTCCATTGGTTGAACACAAAGCGGATGTCGAAGGCGGTGGGCAACGCGGCCTCAACCTTCTTCAGCTCCTCCGGTCCGAAACCATGGCCGATCAGCGACGTGTGATTGATGCCGGGCGCCTGTCCCAGCGTTCCATGCCCCACTGCGTAGGACACAATTTCCTCGATCTCAGAGGAGCGATATCCGAGCATTTCAAGCGCAGCCGGGACCGACTGGTTGATGATCTTGAAGTAACCGCCGCCCGCGAGCTTCTTGAACTTGACCAATGCGAAGTCAGGTTCAATGCCAGTTGTGTCGCAATCCATCACCAAACCGATTGTACCGGTCGGCGCGATCACTGTGGATTGAGCGTTGCGGTAGCCGTGCTTTTCACCCAGCGAAACCGCCTCGTCCCATGCGGCAACAGCCAAATCGATCAGCTTCGCGTCCGGGCAATTTGCGTGATCCAGAGGGACGGGTTTAACGGTCAGGCCTTTATAGCCATCTGTCGCCCCTTGTGCTGCCAACTTGTGGTTTCGCATGACGCGCAACATGTGATCGGCATTCCGCTCATAGCCAGGGAAAGCGCCCACTTCCGACGCAATCTCGGCGGACGTGGCATAAGAAACACCGGTCATGAGGGCTGTCAGAGCACCACACATTGCACGCCCTTCGTCGGAATCGTAGCCAAAGCCCATATTCATCAGCAATCCGCCGATATTGGCATAGCCGAGACCCAGCGTGCGATAGTCATACGACCGCTGTGCGATCTCCTTCGATGGGAACTGCGCCATCAGTACACTGATTTCCAGCGTCAGGGTCCAAATACGGGTCGCATGCATATAGCTTTCCGCGTTGAACTTACCGTCCTCATAAAACTTCAGCAGGTTCATCGAGGCCAGGTTACATGCTGTGTCATCAAGGAACATGTACTCGGAACACGGGTTCGATCCGCGGATCTCGCCATCTTCAGGGCAGGTGTGCCACTGGTTCACGGTATCGTGGAACTGGATACCCGGATCGGCACAAGCCCAGGCCGCGTGGCCCACCTTTTCCCAAAGATCGCGCGCCTTGATGGTCTTTGCGATCTTGCCATCCTTGCGGTTGACCAGGTCCCACTCCCCATCTGCGCGCACCGATTGAAGGAACGCGTTTGTCACACGGATCGAGTTGTTGGAGTTCTGGCCCGACACGCTCGAATAGGCTTCGCTGTCCCAGTCGGTGTCATAGGTCGGGAATTCAATCGCATTATACCCCTGGCGCGCATAATCCAGCACGCGCTTGACGTAAACCTCCGGAATAGCGACCTTTTTCGCAGACCGGATCGCGCCTTTCAGGGCCTCGTTCTTGGCCGGATCGGTTGCATCTTCGATGGTTCCGTCCCAGCCGCCAATAGCAGTAAAGATCTCGTTCAGCTTTTGCTCATGCATCTTGGAGCCAGCCACGAGCGACGCAACTTTCTGCTCCTCGGTCACTTTCCAGGTGATGAACTCTTCGATATCGGGGTGGTCCGCATCCACAATCACCATCTTTGCAGCACGACGTGTTGTGCCGCCCGATTTGATCGCGCCAGCCGCCCGGTCGCCAATCTTCAAAAAGCCCATCAGGCCAGACGACTTGCCGCCGCCGGATAGTTTTTCGCCTTCTCCGCGCAGGGACGAGAAGTTCGTCCCGGTGCCCGAGCCATACTTGAACAGGCGGGCTTCGCGGACCCAAAGGTCCATGATACCCCCTTCGTTCACCAGATCATCGCTGACGGATTGGATAAAGCACGCATGCGGCTGGGGATGCTCGTATGACGACTTCGATTTCGTCAGCTTGCCGGTCTTATAGTCTACATAGAAGTGACCCTGACTGGGACCGTCGATGCCATAAGCCCAATGCAAGCCCGTATTAAACCACTGTGGGCTGTTTGGTGCGCCAAGCTGCTTGGCAAGCGTGTAACGCATTTCATCGAAATAGGCCTGCGCATCCGCTTCGGTGGAAAAGTACCCACCCTTCCAACCCCAATATGCCCACGCACCCGCGAGGCGGTCGAACACCTGACGGCAGGACGTCTCACCACCAAAGCGTTCGTCCTCTGGCAGCTCCGCAAGCGCCTTGTCGTCTGGTATGGAGCGCCACAGAAACTCAGGCACATCTTTTTCGCGAACCTTCTTCAACCGAGCTGGCACGCCCGCTTTACGGAAGTATTTTTGCGCCAGAACATCCGAGGCGACCTGTGACCAGCCCTGTGGGACTTCCACCGCGTCGAGTTTAAACACCGTCGTCCCGTCCGGGTTACGAATCTCAGACGTGGTGGTCGAGAATTCGAGAGCTCCGTATGCACCCGTCTCCGCTGCGGTAAACTTGCGGTCAATCTTCATAGCTGCCCCTTGGCGTTTTTTATACACACTCCAGACGCCGTCCCCAGCGGCCCGGGCCGTCACGCTCCGCGCATCTTGAGGATTGAGCGAGGACAGAGCTCCGCCGGTCGGGTGCCTGAAGGCCCGATATGCCGGATAGATATAGTGCTTTAGCCCCGTCGCGCCCTACCAGATGTGGTGGTCACATATACGACAGACACAAGGTGGCGTATTTTTGTACTCGGGGTCAACAAACTTTTATCTGTATGTGACGGTTTTTTAAGCTTGACCCACAATATATTGTGGTACACCGCCAGAATCAGGCTTTTCTACCTTGAGTTGTGTGGATAAGTACGGTCGGGAATACCGGTTGAAATCACTGAGATTCAAGGGATTTAGATCGGTGTATTTAACAAGCGTGGAAACTTTGCGCGGCCCAACATTCCGAACAGGTCCCGTGGATCGTCAGGGTCCGCGACTAAGTCGAGCATACTATACGTACCCTGTTGCAACGCTGCAGAGCGCACAAACTTCAACGCCGAAAAATCCTCAATCGCGAATCCAACCGAATCAAAGAGCGTGATCTGATCTGTGTGAGTTCGGCCCGAAGCCTGTTGCGCAAGAACCTGCCAAAGCTCCGTCACAGGATAATCGGGTTCCAGTTGCTGGATCTCACCTTCAATTCGGGTCTGCGGTGGAAACTCCACGAAGATATCTGATCGATAAAGAACATCGCGGTGCAATTCTGTCTTGCCGGGACAATCTCCACCGATTGCATTCAAATGCACGCCAGCGCCCACCATATTATCCGACAGGATCGTGGCAAATTGCTTATCGGCCGTGCAGGTCGTCAATATTTGCGCACCTGCTATCGCCTCTTCGGCAGATTTGCAGGCGATAACCTCAAGGGATGTTTCAGACAGATTGCGCATGGCCTTCTCTGTTGCGCGCGCATCAATGTCCCACAACCTGACCTGTTCAATGCCGACCACTTCAGCCATGGCAAGCGCCTGAAACTCACATTGCGCGCCGTTACCAATCATGCCCATAACCTTAGAATTCTTGGGCGCCAAAGCACGCGCGGCCATCGCACTTGTGGCTGCAGTGCGCATCGCGGTGAGCAACGTCATCTCAGACAAAAGCACTGGATAACCATTGTCGACGCGGCTTAGCCCACCAAAGGCAGCGACGGTCTGAAACCCTCGCGCAAGATTCGCCGGATGTCCGTTTACATATTTAAATGCATATTGCGCGCCATCGGACGTGGGCATTAGCTCAATAACGCCGTCGGTGGAATGCGAGGCCACCCGTGGGGTCTTGTCAAAGCTTTCCCATCTCAGAAAGTCTGCCTCAATCGCATCCGCGAGATGCGCCAACATATCTCGCAAACCTAGCTTGTGGACCAGCCGCATCATGTCTTCGACAGATATGAAGGGCACCAGTGCGAGATCAGAGGGCGCGCTCATGCGGTTATCCGCGTCGGACGATCCAAAACCGTTCGTCCCATCATTGATGCTGCCAGATCTACCATCAGGCGCGCTGTTCGCCCACGCTCGTCCAGATAAGGGTTCAACTCGACCAGATCGAGCGCACAGACGAGCCCGCTGTCGCACAACATTTCCATTATCAGATGCGCTTCACGGAATGTCGCGCCACCGGGCACCGTTGTTCCAACAGCCGGTGCAATCGAAGGGTCCAGAAAATCCACGTCCAAACTGACGTAAATGCGTCCACCGACGCCTTCCACCTTCTCAAGAAAGGCACGCAAGGGGGTGACAACACCATTTTCGTCAAGCGAGCGCATGTCATGAACAATGAAGCTGCCGTCCCGCAGGACCTCTCGTTCCGACGGATCAACGGATCTCAGCCCCATCATGCAGACATTTTCCGGCGGTACTTCAACCTGCAACGCAGGGAAGAACCCCTCGAAGCCGGGCTGCCCCGTCAGGTAGGCCATCGGCGTTCCATGTAGATTTCCGCTGTCTGTCGTGTCCAAGTCATTCAGATCTGGATGGGCATCGAGCCAGAGAACAAACAGCGGCGTCTCTTCTTCCGACATGGCTCTCGCCACGCCGGGGACCGTTCCTGCCGCAAGCGCGTGATCACCGCCCATGAAGACGGGCATCTCACCAGCGCGTACAATCTCATAGGACGCGGTCTGCAAGCCTTCGATCCATCCTGCAACTTGCGGAAGCGCGTGAATGGAAGGGTTTGAATGCGTCACGGTCCGTGAAGCTTTGGGCGCAACGTTTCCCCTATCCACAACCTCATACCCCAAATCACGTAAGGTTTCCGCAAGACCGGCACATCGGTATGCATCCGGCCCCATTAGGCAACCTTTGACTTTGGTGCCTGCCTGCATCGGCACACCCAGAAGCGAGATCGGCAGTTTCGACATGCATTGGCTCCGCATCAAATAAAAATTTGATCCATCATCGCCTGAACAGCTGTCAGGTATCAGTTGTAAAACTGCGCATATTGCACCTAAAATCTATCAAAATGCTGAATTTAACCACCAAAACGCTCATGCCCGATCTCGATTCGACAGATACAGCACTGCTTTCAGCCTTAAAGGCCGATTCACGCGCCTCCGTCACCACGCTGGCCGGTCAAATCGGTGTTTCACGCGCAACAGTTCAGACACGTTTGGATCGTTTGGTACGAACGGGCGTTATCAGACGATTCACAATCGAAACGGCCAATGCCGCAGACCCGGGACGGATCAAAGCGGTCATGCTGATCGAGCTTGGCGGGCCTGTTAAACGTCAGGTGGTTCGTGCGCTGAATCGCCTCCCTGAAATCACCGCCCTGCATTCAACCAATGGGGCTTGGGATCTTGTTGCTCAGATCGAAACAGACAGTCTGCCCAGCTTCGATCGCATCCTCAATTCCGTAAGAGAAATCTCAGGTGTCCAAAACTCGGAGACTTGTCTGCTTCTGGACCAGGCACACACATAAAGTGCGTGCTCAGAAGGTCTCAGAAGTTTTCCGTGGTCGGGGCGGCGAGATTCGAACTCACGACCCCCTGTACCCAAAACAGGTGCGCTACCAGGCTGCGCCACACCCCGTCCACGGGCCTTGCTCTTACGCCGGGTCGGCGCGGTTGAAAAGACCCAAAATGACCTAATCGCACGGCCAAGCAGCATCTTCTCCAAATGCGGGGTGTTGAAGCTCGCTGCCAACATCAATTCCGAAGCTGCGCGACATCCCACCATTGATCTCAAGAACAGCCAAAGTACCTGGACCACCGTCGATGATGGTATCATCCCGAGGTACAGCCTCGTGATGAATATGTTTTACAACACCCTTTTCGTCGACAAAGAGCATATCCAACGGGATATACGTATTACGCATCCAGAACCGAGCATGCTGCGGTTCGTCCCACAAAAAGATCATGCCCTTGTCGCGATCCATCTGCTCGACAAACATCAGGCCTTGCCCACGTTCTGCATCATCATCCGCAACATCAACCCGAAACCGCATCTGCCCCCAATCGCCACGGACCGAGACCTCGTCGATGCTGCACGCTTTTAACCTCGATGACGCCGCAGCGGCGGGCGGAGCAAATGCACCGCAGACCGTTAGAATTGCCAAAAGAACAACTGATAAAAGTCGGAACATGGATCAGCCTTTGTGTCGCGGACAAAAGGTCATTCGCAACTGTGTAAAGACTGATGTCAATCCTCGAGCGCTGCGTCCCAGCTCAAAACTTCGAGTGCCATCGCACCACGATCACTTTCGCCCAAGCGCACCGATACAGCCTCACCTGGCTGGAGCTCTGCAAATCCGCTGCGACGAAGAACGTCCATATGTACGAAAACATCTCCGGCTACGCCGTGCACGTTCACAAAGCCAAAGCCTTTGACTTTGTCGAACCATTTGACGCGTGCTGGCTCCATTTCGATGTCGGAATGATCTTCAAACTCAAAATCATCGAGCGACTCACCGTCCTCGCCAACCCTGCTATGGATATTAACCACTTCGACCGCTTGCACGCCGCGCTCTGTCTCTTGAACACGCGCTGTTATCATTGTGCCTTCCGCTACGGAACTTTGCCCGTAATTTCGCAACACATTGGCATGCAATAAGATATCAGGCCCGCCGGTGCCTGAAATTATGAACCCGAACCCGCGCACAGGATCGAACCATTTAACTTCGCCCTCAACGGTCGGATTAATTACAACTGCCTTTTGCATTTTGTGCCAATCGCAAAGTTAAAATCCAAATAACATCTTTCGATATTATCTTGACCTGAATGGAGCGTATTTGCAATCGAAAGTGTTATACCACAGTACTTTAACCATTCACGATACGTGAATGAACCATTAACGTGACGCATATGACACGACTTTTCCGGCGTGCGTCAGGGGTTCAAACGGCTGATATTCCAAGACTCTCCGATAGTGTCGCGCGTCCATCGAAATCTGTCGTGAAGGCGAAATGCGCCATCCGCCCAGAATTCGATTTCCGTCGGCCATACTCGAAAACCACCCCAAAACGGAGGACGCTTTGGATGGGTGCCGTGCCGCACCCCTTCTTTTGCAGCCTCTGTCATTAAAGCAGAGCGGCTCGAAAGAGGTTGCGACTGTTTCGAAGCCCAAGCCCCAATTCTGCTTTGAAGGGACCGACTGTCGTAATACTCGTCAGCTTTTGCTCCATCTTCGCGATCAACGTTCCCGCGGACGCGAATCTGCCGGCGCAGCGATTTCCAATGCAGTACAAACGCAACCTTGCCGGATGCGTCCAACTCCTGTCCCTTTCGACTGTCGTAGTTTGTATAGAAAACGAACGCGTCTTGCTCGATATCTTTCAACAAAACCATGCGCGCGTTTGGCATCCCATCCGCATCAACCGTCGCAAGCGCAATTGCGTTCGGATCGTTTAGTTCCGTCTCCTGCGCTTCCGCCAGCCAGTCACGCACCAGTTGAAACGGGTCGTCCCCTGCAAAAATTCCTGATCTGTCGCTCATCTTGATCTCCGGCTGACTCTTGATGCGCTATCGTCAATCGCCTAAAGGAACCCAGCGTTCAAGGATATGCACAAAGGTAGACATAGTATGGGTTTGATGACAGGGAAGCGCGGGCTGATAATGGGGCTTGCAAACGACAAATCCATTGCCTGGGGCATTGCCAAAGCGTTGCACGACGAAGGGGCAGAGCTTGCGCTGACCTATGTCGGCGACGCGTTCAAAAAGCGCGTGCTTCCGTTGGCGGAGCAGCTGGGCGTGACACAAACTATGGATTGTGATGTGGGCGATGAGGCCTCTATCGACGCCTGTTTCGACCAATTGAAAGACGCCTGGGGCAGTATCGACTTTGTCGTGCACGCCATTGGGTATTCAGACAAAGAACAACTGCGCGGTCGCTACGTCGAGACCACACGCGATAACTTTAACATGTCTATGGATATCTCTGTCTATTCCTTCACCGCCGTTATGCAGCGTGCAGAAAAGCTGATGACGAATGGCGGGTCAGCGCTGACACTGACCTATTACGGCGCCGAAAAGGTGATGCCGCATTATAACGTCATGGGCGTTGCAAAGGCGGCGCTTGAGGCGAGCGTGAAATACCTCGCCGAGGATCTTGGCAAAGACGGCATCCGCGTAAACGCCATCAGCGCAGGTACCATCAAAACCCTTGCAGCATCCGGCATTGGAGATTTCCGCTACATTATGAAGTGGAATGAATTGAATGCCCCACTGCGCCGCACTGTAACGCAGGAAGAGGTCGGCAAATCCGCGCTTTATCTGCTGTCTGATCTGGGATCGGCTGTGACTGGCGAGTGTCTGCATGTTGATGCCGGCTATCATATCGTCGGTATGAAAGCCGTCGACGCCCCTGACATTGATGCTGTCACCGGTCGCAAGTGACCCAGACGCCTCAAGATATGGCGGTCTGCCGCCCCTACCCTACATTTGCCCCATGCGCGTCGTTCCGCGGCGCGCATTTCGCATAGCTCAAGGAGACGCCAAATGGCCGCCGATCGTCTGCCACATGAAAAGGGATTTCACGTCAGTTGGGATCAACTCCACCGCGATGCCCGTGCATTGGCCTGGCGGCTCGACGGACAGGGCCCCGATGATGGCGCGTGGAAAGCCGTGGTCGCCATCACCCGCGGCGGCATGGCGCCAGCCATGATTGTCGCGCGCGAACTCGACATCCGCATGGTCGATACAATCAGCGTCAAGAGCTACAATCATCAGGCCCAATCCGAACCAAAGGTGATCAAGCAACCAGACATGGCCGTTGTCGGCGATGGCACAGGCGTGCTTGTGGTCGATGATCTGGTAGACACCGGTAAAACCCTCGAAGTTGTGCGCCAGCACATGCCGAAGGCCCATATCGCGACGGTCTATGCGAAACCGAAGGGTCGCCCGCAGGTTGATACCTTCATCACAGAGGTCAGCCAGGATACCTGGATCTTCTTTCCGTGGGACATGGCATTACAATACGTCGAGCCCTACCGCGGTACGGACTGAACCCGATGCATCTGAACCCAAGCTTCGCGGCAACCGTTCCACCGCCTGTCATGGAAGCACGACGTTGGCTTCAGGAGACGCCACCGCCCGCGCATCTGCCATTGATCAACGTCAGCCAGGCCGCCCCGGTTGACCCCCCGCCGGAAAGCTTACGCCAGGCGATGGCGGAGGCCATTCTCCATCAGGAAACGACGCATATTTACGGGCCTGATCTCGGGTTGCCTGCCCTGCGCGCAGAACTCGCCGCACAAATCAGTGACGTTTATAAAGGGGATGTAAAAGAGGCCCAAGTCGCCATCACGGCCGGCTGCAATCAGGCCTTTGCTGCCATCTGCGCAACCCTCGCGGGCCCCGGCGATGCAGTGATGTTGCCGACGCCATGGTATTTCAATCACAAAATGTGGCTGGACATGTCCGGCGTGACAACCCAGATCCTGCCAACCGGTCCGGATCTGCTGCCCGACCCTGCCGAAGCAGAAAAACGCATTACATCCGCAACCCGCGCGATCGCGCTTACATCACCCAACAACCCGGGCGGCGTGGAATACCCTGTCGATCTTTTGCGCGCCTTTTACGATTTGGCAAAACGCCACGGCATCGCATTGATCGTCGACGAGACCTATCGCGACTTCCATTCGCAAACCGGGGCACCACACACGCTCTTTCAGGATCCGGATTGGGCCGAAACGCTTGTTCATCTGTATTCCTTCTCGAAATCCTACAGGTTGACAGGTCACCGCGTCGGAGCGCTGGCGACGTCACAGGCCCGTCTCGCTGAAGTTGAGAAATTCATCGACACCGTCACGATTTGCGCTCCGCAACTGGGACAATTCGCAGCCCTTTGGGGGATGCAAAATCTCGGGGACTGGCTGGCCGAACAACGCCTCGAAATTCTGAACCGGCGGACCGCGATGGAAAAGGCGTTCGCCGAGCTTCCAGGATGGGAGATGATGGGATGCGGGGCATACTTCGCATATGGAACGCACCCTTTCGCAGATGAGCCGTCCGATGCGCTCGCACAGCGTCTTGTGCGCGACCATGGCGTCTTGTTGCTTCCCGGGACAATGTTTGCCCCCACCCTTTCAGAAGGCGGGAACGGTTCCGCGGAACGCCAGTTGCGCGTTGCCTTTGCAAATATCGATTCCAACGGCATCGAAGCGCTGGCCGAGCGTCTCAAGGCTGTCGGACCGGCCTAAACACACAGAATTTAGGCGTAGTTTCGAAACTCGATCTTGGTCGGCCTTGTTCCGCCTCATTGAAGCGCGTATGCACCTGCGCACATACAATCTCTCGAGGGTTTCCCGCCATGAAGGGCAAAGCGTCCAACATATTCGTCTATGTCCTGCTGGGCTTGTTGATTTTAGGTCTGGCTGGTTTCGGTGTGACCTCATTCAGCGGGAACCTCAGCGCAATCGGTCGCGTGGGGAAGACCGATATCACGGTGCAGGATTACGTGAACGCGCTGAACACCGAATTACGCGCCGCTTCAGAACAAACTGGGCGTCCATTTTCCTTGGCCGAAGCCCGGGCAATCGGGCTTGATCGTCAGGTTCTTGCCAGCGTCGTAACCCAGACCGCCATAGCGGAAGAGGCACGCCGCATTGGACTGTCTGTCGGGGACGAGCGCGTTGCAGCCTCGATCCGCGGAAACGCGGCGTTTCAGGGACTGGCTGGTAACTTTGATCGCGACGCTTACGAATTCACCCTTCGCCAAAGTGGTCTGACCCCCGAGGGTTTCGAAGAACAGATCCGTGTCGATAGCGCACGAAACTTGCTACGCGCGGGTGCGGTCGCTGGTGTGCAGGCCCCTGCAACCTACGCAGACACCGTGTTTAGCTTTATCGGCGCACGTCGCAGCTTTACAGTCGTTACGCTCGACGAATCCTATCTCGCAGACCCCAATTTTGAACCCACTGAGGCAGAGCTTGCAGCGTTCCATGAAGAAAACCCTTCCTTCTTCACCGAACCAGAGACCCGTCAGGTTACCTACGCTTGGCTGTCACCAGAGATGATGGAAGCACAAATCACCATCCCCGAGGACGAATTGCGCGCTGATTACGAAGCGCGGATCGATGAATACGTACGTCCAGAACGCCGCATTCTTTACCGTCTTGTTATCGCGGATGAAACTGAGGCGGCAGAAGCGGCTGAGGCTCTGAGCTCGGGCGCATTGCGGTTTGACGAGCTTGCAGAACAACGCGGCGTGACACTCGCCGATATCGAATTGGGCGAAGTGTCCCGCGACGACCTTGACCCTGAGATTGCCGAAGCAGTCTTTGCGCTTGAAGACACTGGCGTCGTTGGCCCCCTGCCCACAACCTTTGGATCTGCGTTCTTCAACGTCGCAGGTTTGCTGAACGCGCAGGAAATACCCTTCGAAGACGTACGCGACGATCTGTTCGCCGAAGCCGCTTCCGATCGCGCGATCCGCGCCATTCGGGCGGAACTGGAACCCATCGACGATCTGCTTGCGGGGGGTGCAACCTTGGAAGAACTGGCAGTCGAAACCGCCATGGAGCTGGGCCAGATCGGCGTTCAACAGGGCAGCGATGAAGGCATTGCCGCTTATGAAACCTTCAGGAACGCAGCCCTCAGCGTGCGGGATAGCGACTTTCCCGAAATCGTGGAGCTGGAAGATGGTGGGCTCTTTGCCCTTCGTTTGGATGAAATCATCCCCCCACGGGTTTTGCCTTTGGACGAAGTGCGGGATCAAGCGACCGAGCTTTGGCGTACCGAACAGGTCCTGATCGCTTTGCGTGCGCAGGCTGAAACGACCCGCAATGTCGTTGAAGGCGGACGGTCCATGGCAGCCCTTGGCCTTGCCCCTCGCAGCGAGGTTGGGCTGACGCGCGATGCATTCCTCGAAGGCTTCCCCCCAATTCTGATGACGACCGTGTTTGAAATGGCCCAAACCGGTGATTTCGAAATCGTAGAAGGTGCGCGCGAAATTCATCTGGTACGTCTTGATGAAATTCTGCCTCCCGATGACACCGACCCGGATTCTGATTTCTTGCGATCTGTCCTGTCCAATCAGGCCAATCAGAGCATCGCGCTGGACATCTATGATGCCTTCGCGCGTGAACTTCAGGCAACAGCAGGACTGGAGCTTGATCAGGCGGCAATCAACGCCGTGAATTCCAGCTTGCAGGCCAGAGCGGGCCAATCAGGTCTCTAGGACAAAAATAGCATGGCGCTTCTTCCGGATTTCGCAACTTTCGAAGCGGGCTTCGCGCGCGGAGAGAACCGGCTCGTCTATACCAGGCTTGCGGCGGATCTCGACACCCCCGTGTCCGTGATGATGAAACTCGCAGGCGGGCGGAAAGACAGCTTTATGCTGGAATCTGTTACCGGCGGTGAGGTGCGCGGGCGCTATTCCGTGGTTGGTATGAAACCGGACCTGATCTGGCGGTGCCATGGGGACCGCTCGGAGATCAACCGATCTGCCCGCTTTGATCCGAACGCCTTTGAGCCAGTGGATGCGTACCCACTGAAAGCCATCCGCGATCTGATCTCGGAAAGTCGTATCGAGATGCCAGATGACCTGCCCCATATCGCGGCGGGGCTCTTTGGTTATCTGGGCTATGACATGATCCGGCTTGTCGAACATTTGCCGGATGTGAATCCCGATACGCTTGGCGTGCCAGACGCGATCTTGTTGCGTCCGTCGGTTGTCGCTGTGCTGGATGGGGTGAAAGGTGAAGTAACGGTCGTTTCGCCTGTTTGGGCCACTGCCGGGCTTGATGCACGCGCCGCCTATAATCAGGCCGCAGAGCGTGTGATGGATGCTGTGCGTGATCTAGATCGCGCGGTTATCGGTGAAAACCGTGATCTTGGCGATGTGGCCGAGGTTGGGGAACCTGTCTCGAACTTCTCGCATCAGGGCTATCTCGATGCGGTCGAGGTCGCAAAGGAGTATATTCGGGCAGGTGACATCTTTCAGGTGGTGCCATCGCAGCGCTGGGCAATGGATTTCCCGCTGCCGCCGTTCTCGCTGTATCGCAGTCTGCGGCGCACCAACCCCTCGCCTTTCATGTTCTACTTCAACTTTGGCGGATTTCAGGTCGTCGGGGCCTCTCCGGAGATCCTTGTACGCGTGTTCGACCGCGAAGTGACCATCCGCCCGATTGCGGGCACAAGGCCACGCGGCACGACCCCTGCCGAAGATAAAGCCTACGAAGAAGATCTTCTTGCCGATCCCAAAGAGCTTGCCGAACACCTGATGCTGCTCGATCTGGGGCGAAATGACACCGGCCGGGTTTCCAAGATCGGTACGGTCAGGCCCACCGAAGAATTTATTATCGAGCGGTATTCCCACGTAATGCACATCGTGTCGAATGTGGTGGGCGAGCTCGCAGAAGATCACGATGCACTTTCGGCCTTTTTGGCCGGCATGCCTGCAGGCACCGTGTCTGGCGCCCCAAAGGTGCGCGCGATGGAGATCATCGACGAATTGGAGCCCGAAAAACGCGGCGTCTATGGCGGTGGCGTGGGGTATTTCGCCGCCAATGGCGACATGGATATGTGCATTGCGCTGCGCACGGCGGTAATCAAAGACGAAAAGCTCTACATTCAAGCCGGCGGCGGCGTAGTCTATGACAGCGATCCCGAATCCGAGTACATGGAAACGGTAAACAAATCCAAAGCGATCCGGCGGGCGGCTGAAGAGGCCGGACTGTTTGTTCAGCGGGGCAACAGCTAAGATCACCCCAAGACCGAAGGGGAAAGAAAGCGCCGTTCGCAGGGTTAACCGCGGCTTAAGCGATATAACCTAAAACGTCGGCCATCGGATCCGCGCGCGGGCCAACCAAGACAGTCTCGCGCCACCAAACAGGACAAAAGGTTCCAATGTCGGTCACGGATACGCCCATGACTGACGACCCGAACCGCATGCACATTCCTTCGGATTAAAGCCCCGAGGGACGGGAAAACCGGGCTGACACCCCGGTTGAACGGAACAGGTCCGTCTGAAACGGCGCCGTTTCTTCCAAACGACCAATCAAGAGACTTTCACCCCAAGGGATGCCGCTGAAAGGTGCCGCATCGCGCTTGGGTTATTCTTGCAGCATGACCTTGGAAATTGGCGCAACCGCAACGGTCGCAGCACGGCGTCCTTCAAGCCATTGGTTAAGCGCATCCATGGTCTTTTGCTGAACGATCCCCAAAACCACAACCGATCCATCGCGCGCCGCTTGAAAAGCCGCGCGATCCATGTAGCGCGTCATCAGGGGCACGCCTTCATCCTGACTATCGAGCACGCGGAACACTTCGGCATCTGGCACGTCCGCCACTGCGGCAGCGCGCCCCAAAGCGTCCAGCCCTTGCGGCAGAGACACAAGGCCATGTCCAGATTGTGCAAGTATGGCGGTAAGTTCAGAGGCGCGTGTAGCATCGCGTACAAACGGGCTTCCAGGTGGCAAAAGGACCCCGACAGCTGTCGGCATCTGGTTGAGAAGCTGGGTCAAAGCCGCGGCGGCCGCCAAAGGCGCCGCATCAGAAGGTAAACTGTTTGCCAGGATCAAAACCTCATGCCCGGATGCGGCATACCCTTCCGAGGCCTCGATAGCCCCGGGCTGCGTCGGATCGAGCGCCACTGTCAATGGTGCAGGATAAGCGGCCACTTCGCTCAAGGGCAAACCGCTGCCCGAGCGATCAATCACAATGATCGAAAAGAGAGGCAAGCTGGTATCCACAGGAATATCCAATGCATTGCGCCGCAATGCACCACCGCCAAACCCGATTGCGGCGTTCAGCGTTGGGCTCTGTGGTGCGATCTCCGGCACGTCTTGAGGCTGGGTGTCTTCAGTAGGCGTGGCCTCCACAGGGTCTGCTTCAGGTGCCTCGTCCAGCTGACCTTCCGTTGGTTCGGTGATTTCCGTCGGGACCTCTACAGGCGTCTCCTGTGCCGGTTCTTCGGACGCGTCGGAGGCCTCGGCCTCGGCAGACGTTTCAGGGATCTCGTCAAGGGTCGGCGCTTCGATGTCCGTGTCCACGGGTTCGGTATCAACCGGATCCTCGGTCAGTTCAGGTTCAATGATGTCCTCGTCGTCGGGGTCGACGGCATCTGATACGTCAGGCGCTCGCGTCTCAGGTTCCTGTGTCTCAGGCGCTTCTATTTCCGGAGCTTCTGTTTCCGGAGCTTCCGTGTCGGGTGTCGCTGTAGCGGGCGTTTCGGCCTCAGGTGTCACTGCCTCAGTCGCGTCTGTTGCGACCTGTTCCGTCGCCGGTGGTTCCGTATTAATGGGGTCCGATGCTTCTGGCGTTTCTGGCTCAACCGGGATTTCAGCAGATTCAGGTTCGATAGTCTCAGGAACCGGGGCTTCATCTTCGGGCACCACACCTTCAGGAGCGACCTCAGTTATGTCCAAGGGGGCAGGATCTTCCAATTGCGTTCTGTTAGGGTCGGGCAGATCCGGTTCGGGTTCGGTGGCAGGCACCACAAGCGGCGTCTCAGGCGCGAGCGTCCCGAACGCCCCACTGGCGGGGATATCGACGGTGCCCGTGCGTGGACCAGGCAAAGGCGCATTCAGCGACGCCCCAACCACAATAAAGACGCTTATTATCGCGCCCCAGATCACGCCTGACAGCAAGCCCTTCAGCATTCACCTGCCTCGTTTCTTCGCATCATTCCCTCAGTGCGTTGGCTCGACCGATCCGGCCTTGACCCCGATGCATTGGTTGGCCCATCTATACCGCGACCAGCGGCTAGGATACACGTCCTTTCACGCGGAACAAGAAAAGGACCGCGAGATGCTGCTCTTGATCGACAATTATGACAGCTTCACTTTCAATCTTGTACATTATCTGGGCGAGTTGGGCGCAGATGTTAAAGTACATCGCAATGATGCCCTTGACGTTCAACAGGCCATGGCGCTCCGGCCGAGCGGAATTGTGCTAAGCCCGGGCCCATGCGATCCCGACAAGGCCGGAATTTGCCTCGCGCTCACCGCCGCAGCTGCGGACGCAGGGATCCCTCTTTTCGGTGTCTGCCTCGGTCATCAAACGATCGGACAGGCATTCGGAGGCAAGGTCCAGCGTCACAGCGAGATCGTTCATGGGAAGATGGGCGAAATTTATCATGAAGGTGCAGGTGTTTTTGCTGGGCTGCCGAACCCACTTGCAGGCACGAGATACCATTCACTGGTGGTGGATCGCGACACCCTGCCAGATGAGCTTGAAGTCACCAGCTGGCTGAACGACGGTACGATCATGGGGCTACGCCACCGTGAGCTTCCGATCGAAGGCGTCCAGTTTCATCCAGAATCCATCCGATCCGAGCATGGCCACGCGATGCTCAAGAACTTCCTAGACAGGCTGAAGGTTCCCGCATGAGCGACGCAATGAAACCCCTGATTTTTGCGGCGTCCGAAGGCCCGCTTTCCAAAGCTCAGGCAACAGAGGCCTTTGAGCATCTCTTCGAAGGCAATGCCACAGACGCCCAAATGGGCGGTCTTTTGATGGCGATGCGCGCGCGCGGCGAATCCGTCGCGGAATACGCGGCTGCGGCTGCGGTAATGCGCGCCAAATGCCTGTCGGTTGCAGCCCCGGAAGGTGCAATGGATATCGTCGGAACCGGCGGTGACGGCAAAGGGACGTTGAACATCTCCACAGCAACAGCCTTTGTGGTTGCAGGCGCAGGTGTTCCGGTGGCCAAGCATGGCAACCGAAATCTGTCGTCCAAATCAGGTGCTGCCGACGTTCTGACCCAGATGGGGATCAACGTTATGGTCGAGGCCCCTGTCGTCGACAAAGCCATCAACGAGGTTGGCATCGGCTTCATGATGGCCCCGATGCACCACCCTGCGATCAAGCACGTTATGCCAACGCGCCAGCAGTTAGGGTGCAAAACGATTTTCAATATCCTTGGTCCACTGACCAATCCGGCGGGCGTGAAACGGCAGTTGACCGGCGCATTTGCAATCGATCTGATCTATCCGATGGCTGAAACCCTGCAGGAATTGGGCTCGGACTCGGTCTGGATCGTTCATGGGTCCGACGGAACCGATGAGATCGCCATTTCCGGCCCGACAAATGTTGCAGCCCTCAAGGACAACAAGATCACCGGAATGGAAATTCACCCTGAAGATGCAGGCCTTCCGGTTCACCCGTTCAAGGATATTCTGGGTGGAACGCCTGAAGAGAACGGCGTCGCATTCCGCGCTCTGCTTGATGGGGCTGAAAGCGCCTATCGCGACGCGGTCTTGTTGAATTCTGCTGCTGCCCTTGTGGTATCTGGCACAGTTGAAGATTTGAAATCTGGCGTTGAAGTTGCGCGCGAAAGCATCGACAGCGGGGCCGCAAAGGCCAAAGTAGACGCGCTTGCCGCGCTAACCTCGGCATAAGACGCTCAGATGACCCAGACAGTTCTAGATAAGATCAAAGCCTACAAGCTGGAAGAGATCGCCGCCGCAAAAGCGGCCCGTCCTTTGGCTGGTGTTGAGGCCGCTGCCCGGGATGCAGACCCAACCCGTGGCTTCACCGAGGCACTGCGCCGCAAAAACCGCGAAGGCTATGGGCTGATCGCCGAGATCAAGCGCGCAAGCCCCTCGAAAGGTCTGATCCGCGCAGATTTCGACCCGCCCGCGCTGGCAAAGGCCTATGCCGAAGGTGGGGCGGCCTGCCTTTCAGTGCTGACCGACACGCCCAGCTTTCAGGGTGCACCCGAATTTCTTGTGGCTGCGCGGGCCGCAGTTGACCTGCCCGCGCTGCGCAAAGACTTCATGTACGACACCTACCAGGTGGCCGAGGCGCGTGCCTGGGGCGCAGATTGCATCCTGATCATCATGGCCAGTGTTTCCGACGCCCAAGCGGCGGAGCTGGAAGCCGCGGCGTTTGAATGGGACATGGATGTGCTGCTGGAGGTGCACGACGCCGAAGAACTTGAGCGCGCCGTTCAGCTCAAATCCCCGCTGATGGGCATCAACAACCGAAATCTCAAAACATTTGAGACCACGCTCGATACCACGCGCACGCTGGCCAAGCTTGTGCCGGAAGACCGTATCATCGTGGCGGAATCCGGACTTTCAGCACCGGACGATCTCGCCGATCTGGCCCGCTATGGCGCGCGTACATTCCTGATCGGGGAAAGCCTGATGCGGCAAGACGATGTGGCCAAGGCCACGCAGGACCTTCTGGCCAATCCTCTATCAGCGCATCAGGTGTGACATGAGCGGGCTCACGCATTTCGATGGCAAGGGCGACGCCCATATGGTGGACGTGTCGGAAAAAGACGTAACCGCGCGGATCGCAGTGGCCTCTGGTGCGGTGCGCATGGCCTCCGAAACTCTTGCGATGATCACCGAAGGCCGGGCCAAGAAGGGCGATGTGCTTGGGGTCGCGCGACTGGCAGGTATCATGGGCGCAAAGAAAACTGCCGATCTGGTCCCTCTTTGCCATCCTCTGCCCATCACCAAGGTTTCGGTTGAACTGACCCCGGATGAAGACCTGCCGGGCGTTCGCATTGAAGCAACCGTCAAAACAACCGGGCAAACCGGGGTCGAGATGGAGGCGTTGACAGCGGTGTCAGTTGCGGGTCTGACGCTTTATGACATGGTCAAAGCTGTGGATAAGGCCATGGTGATCGAGGCCATCCGTGTTGAATTGAAAGACGGTGGAAAATCAGGCCGTTACGAAGCAACATGATTTCGACGCAGGAAGCGCTTAACGCCATATTCGCGCGCCTGAAACCCTTACCGGTTGAAACCGTTTCACTGCGAAATGCCGTTGGCCGGGTGCTTGCAGAGCCTGTGACAGCTTTGCGCGATCAGCCCCCCTTTGCCAGTTCTGCTATGGATGGCTATGCGGTTGCTGCGGCAGCGCCCGGCGCAAGCTTTACCGTTATTGGCGAAGCCCAGGCCGGTGCGCGTTTTGACGGGCCTGTGGGTCCGGGTGAGGCCGTTCGGATCTTCACCGGGGCCCCGGTTCCTGAAGGCGCCACACGCATTGTTATTCAGGAAGATGTGACACGTGATGGCGATACCATCATCCTTGATGAAAATCTTGATGCGGGCCCCTATGTCCGCCCAGCCGGCGGAGATTTCCGCGTTGGGACTACTTTAGATGCCCCTACGAAACTGACGCCAGCCCATATTGCGCTTCTGGCTTCGATGAATGTGCCGCAGATATCTGTGCATCGCCGTGCCAAAGTAGCCTTGATTTCCACCGGCGATGAACTGGTTATGCCTGGCGAAACGCCCTCAAAGGATCAGATCCTTTCCTCGAATGCACATGGACTGGAAGCAATGCTTGGTGGTCAGGCTGATGTGCGACTTTTACCGATCGCGCGCGATACGCTCGAAAGCCTGCATGCCGTGCTCGATCTGATCGAAGACGCTGATCTCGTCGTGACCATCGGGGGCGCATCGGTCGGCGATCACGATCTGGTTGCAAAGGTGGCGCAGGATGCGGGGCTGGACCGTGCATTTTATAAGGTCGCCATGCGCCCGGGCAAACCTCTGATGGCCGGAACGCTTGGAACGGCGGTTTTGGTCGGGCTACCGGGCAACCCGGTGTCTTCCATGGTCTGCGGTCGGGTGTTCTTGCGCCCTGCCCTGGACGTTTTGCACGGGCTGCCAGCGCGCGCAGCCCGGCGTCGTATTTTGCCACTGGCCCATGATCTGGCCGCCAATGGACCGCGTGAACACTACATGCGTGCAAAGATCATCGAGATAGACGGTAAAGATCATATCTCCCCTTTCGATCGCCAGGACAGCAGCCTTCAGACAGTGCTGGCAAGCGCCGATGCACTTGCAATCCGTCCACCCCGCGATCCAATGCGCGTGCAAGGCGAAATGATCGAATGGATCGACATCTAGCGTTTCCAGCCCACGTCATTGCCACCTGTTGACACAAAACAAGAACACGCATAGAACAGACGTGAACGCCCGCCTGTGGATAAGTGTGGGAAAAACATGGCCAGAGCAGGCCGACGGACAGGGGAGTAGACCTGATGCTAACCCGTAAGCAAATGGATTTGTTGGAATTTATTCACAAGCGCGTACAGCGTGACGGGGTGCCCCCCAGCTTTGATGAGATGAAGGATGCGCTTGACCTCAGATCAAAGTCAGGAATCCACCGGTTAATCACTGCATTGGAGGAACGCGGCTTCATTCGGAGGCTCGCCCACAAAGCGCGCGCCTTGGAAATAGTGAAGCTTCCAGAGGCCATGATTGACACGGCACCTGTGACACCCAGAGGAAAGTTTACGCCCCATGTCATCGAAGGTGACAAGCGCGATCCGGTCCCTGCCCCGCGCGACGCGCTGGATGTCACCCCGACGCATGCAGTCGAGCTTCCAGTTATGGGGCGCATCGCTGCTGGCACGCCCATCGAAGCGATTAGCGAGGTCGCAACGACCGTGGCCGTACCCGGGCAGATGATGGCCGGTAATGGCAAACATTACGCTTTGGAAGTCAAAGGTGAATCGATGATTGATGCCGGGATCAACCACGGCGATATCGTGGTGATCCGCGAACAGGAGGATGCGCAGAACGGTGAGATCGTTGTAGCCCTTGTCGATGGACAGGAAGCGACGCTGAAACGACTGCGGCGTAACGGGGATTCCGTTGCGCTGGAAGCAGCCAACGAGGCATTCCCGACCCAGGTCTACAGGCGCGATCAGGTTGCGATTCAGGGCAAGCTTGTTGGATTGATCCGCACCTATTGAACCTGTCGCGCGGGATCATATCCCGTCCATAGACGTCGACCAGACGCTTCGGCGCTTGTGCGAACCTGCCAAGCGCCGTTTTCTTGTGTGATCGCGAGCGCCCCGGTGCGACGCAGACGATGCAAATCGTAAACATCACAAGGGCCTGACAGGTCTGGCAAAGCCTTGGTCGAGATTAAGATTGTTCCGTTTACGCACAGAAACGGCGCGTCTTCGGGCGCTGATTTTCCACGAAGCTGAACCAAATGGAGACCGATCAGGTCTTCAGGAAGATCGGTACGCGCCCTTCTGTGAAGAAACCCCGGCAGAGCATAGGAAACCGCCTGTTCGCGAAGGTCTCCATCGTTTTCAAGCCAGTTTTCCGCAGAGAACCTTTCCCCACGTTCCTTGGACACCATGCGGCCCTCTGCGGTCATCACACCGATCAATCCACCGCTTGGCGAAACCAGCACCTCGGGACGGCTTGAGTGTGTCCAAATCACAAGGGCGCACAAGACCGGGACACCGCCCAGCAGTCGCAACCGCGTGGGTTCTAGACAAGCCCAAAGCCCACCTGCCACGATCAGCGGCAACACCACAGGATGTGGCGCGATAATGGGTCGGATAGCCCAGTCCAAACTTGATACCCATCCAGCCACAAAAAGGATCCACGCAATCCCCTGTTCCATGGCCCAAAGTCCCAGCCCTTCGGCCCCAAACGGGGCCAATACAAGCGCCACCAAAGCCCCCGGCATCACGATCAGGCCCATGACCGGGACGGCTGCGAGGTTCGCAACAAGGCCGTAGCTGGAATAAATATTAAAGGTCGCCGCCGCAAAAGGAGCGGTTGCGAGCCCTGCAACTGCTGAAGACAGGGCGACACCCGCCGCGCCTCTTGCCCAGCCCGGGATGCGCTGCCACGCCCCATCTCGCAGGAGATTGAAAACCACAACAAGGGCCGTGGTTGCAGCAAAAGACATCTGGAAGCCCACGCCCATCACGGCTTCAGGCCGCATGAGCATCACCACAAGTGCGGCCCATGCAACAGTCCTGAGGCTGATCGCGCGCCGGTCAAGGCAGATGGCAACAAACATCAGGGACGCCATGATGAAGGCCCGTTCAGTGGCAACGCTGGCGCCTGAAAGATGCAGATACGAAAATGCCGCAATCAATGCGCCAAGGGCTGCAAACTTCTTGATCGGATAGGTCAGCGCAATCATGGGCACGATGGCGAAAGCTGCGCGCAAGGCAAAGAAAACGGCACCGGTCAAAAGCCCCATATGCAAGCCCGAAATCGCAAGGAGATGCGCCAGATTGGAGTGTCTCAGGTTAAGGACGTGGTCGGGATCAAGCCCTGCGCGATCGCCGGTCAGAATAGCGGCGGCAAATCCCCCTTCGGGGCCTTCGATCCGCGAGGAGATGGCATTCGAGAGGCTCAATCGCAGGGTATACAGCCAAATGCGCCACCCGGTTGAGGTCGGTGGCGTCAGCAAAGCAATTGGTTTGCGCGTGTAGCCAACCGCGCCCAGGCTCTGAAACCACGCAAGCCGCCGAAAATCGAAACCTCCGGGTTCCGATGGACCACCTGGGGGCGACAGATGTCCGGTCATCGCAACAAACTGTCCTGGTTCAGGTTTAACGTTACCCTGATCGCCATGAAGCGAAACACGAACACGATCGGGCGTCCCCCAGCTGGAAACGTCCTCCAACCCGATCTGGTCAAGGGTTAGGCGCATAGCCCCTGATCTGGATCGGTCGATAGCCACGACCCGCCCCTCGATCGGGCCGTAGTACCGAAAGCTGAGAACCGGTGCTGCCACATCATGAGCGCGCCAGGCCGCGAGTGTAAAACCTGCCAGCAACGTCGCCAGCCCCAAAAGCGGAGCACGCCAAGCCCAGGGCAATTTACGCCCGGTCAAGGGAACAAGGCTCGCCGTGGCCAGCATCAAGACAAGAACCAGCCCACGCACCAACGCTGAAGGTTCTGTTTTTAATATGAAATATACTGAAATTCCGATGCCAAGAGCGACCGGAAGCCAAACAAAAAGCGGCCGCGAAACTGCCCGGTGGCGGGCGGCTTGTGGAGACCCCGGGGATTGCCTAAACACAGGGCCAACTCTCGACAAACATGGTTTCCAAAGGGTTAAAACCCAGCCCGGAAAGGCGAAATATGACCGCTCAGATCGTAACCCGTTTTGCCCCATCCCCGACAGGGTATCTGCACATTGGCGGGGCGCGCACAGCTTTGTTCAACTGGCTGTTTGCGCGTGCAAATGGTGGAAAATTCCTTCTGCGGATTGAAGATACTGATCGGGCGCGTTCGACCCCTGAGGCAACAGAGGCGATCTTTGCCGGGCTCAACTGGCTGGGGCTGGATTGGGATGGGGATGCGATCAGTCAGTTTGAGCGTGCGGACAGGCACGCCGAAGTTGCACATGCGATGCTGCAGAATGGCACCGCCTATAAGTGTTTCTCTACCCAGGACGAGGTTCAGGCGTTTCGGGACGCGGCTAAGGCCGAAGGACGATCAACCCTTTTCCAAAGCCCCTGGCGTGACGCGGATCCCGCAACCTATCCAGATGACGCCTATGTCGTGCGCCTGAAGGCGCCTCGCGACGGTGTCACCGTTACAAAGGACGCCGTTCAGGGTGATGTGACTGTGCGCAATGACCAGCTGGATGACATGGTGCTTCTGCGTGGCGACGGCACGCCGACTTATATGTTGGCCGTGGTGGTGGATGATCACGACATGGGCGTGACCCATGTTATCCGGGGCGATGACCACCTCAACAACGCGGCACGCCAAACACAAATCTACACCGCGATGGGATGGGATCTTCCCGTCTTTGCGCATATCCCCCTGATCCACGGGGAAGACGGCAAGAAGCTGTCGAAACGCCACGGCGCCGTTGGGGTCGAAGAATACGCCAAGCTTGGCTATCCGGCGGCTGCAATGCGCAATTACCTGACGCGCCTTGGCTGGAGCCATGGCGATGATGAAGTGTTCACCGACCAGCAAGCTTTGGAATGGTTTGGGTTGGATGGGATCGGAAAGGCCCCTGCACGGCTCGATCTGAAAAAGCTTGAACACATGTCCGGACAGCACATCGCCATGATGGAAGACGACGTGCTGGTGCGCGAAATTCAGGCGTATTTGGCGGCAACTGATGCCGAAGAGCTCTCTGCAGCGCAGCAAGATGGCCTTGGGGATGCGATGTATTGCCTCAAGGATCGCGCAAGATCGTTTCCCCAACTGCTCGAGAAAGCCCATTTTGTACTGGGTTCGAGGCCATTTTCACCAGATGAGAAATCTTTGACGGCGTTGGACACGGTATCCCGTGGTATACTGTCCGAATTGACGCCGCACCTGCGAAGTGCTAGCTGGTCACGAGCCGATCTGGAGGAGATTGTCGCTGCCCAAGCCGAGGCCCGCGGGTTGAAGATGGGAAAGCTGGCACAACCCCTGCGGGCTGCGTTGGCCGGGCGGACAGTGACCCCCAGCGTTTTCGATATGATGCTCGTGATTGGGCGCGATGAGACACTCGCGCGCCTTGAAGATGCGAGCCTTGGGGCGACCGGAGATTAACCTTTCGGCCGTACCCTGCCCCGGTTAGTTCCCTCTCCTCGGGAACGACCAGCAACATTCCGTGGCATCGTGATGCTGCGCGCTTGAAGAAGGGAATATTCATGGCTGCTACCAGCAAAACCGCAACGTTGAGCCTTGATGATAAGAGCGTCGAATTCCCGGTCTATTCGGGAAGCGTTGGCCCGGATGTGATCGACATTCGTAAGCTTTACGGTGCTACCGGTGCGTTCACATATGATCCCGGCTTCACCTCAACTGCTGCGTGTGAGTCAACGATTACCTATATTGATGGCGACGAGGGTGTGTTGCTGCACCGAGGCTATCCGATCGGTCAGCTTGCCGAGAAATCGCATTATCTTGAGGTCTGCTACCTGCTGCTCTACGGCGAACTTCCATCTGCAGCAGAGCTGGAAGACTTCGAATTCCGTGTGACCAACCACACGATGCTGCATGAGCAGATGATGAACTTCTTCCGAGGGTTCCGTCGTGATGCACACCCAATGGCCATCATGACAGGTGTAGTAGGCGCTATGTCCGCGTTCTATCACGACAGTACCGACATCTCGGATCCGTGGCAGCGCGAAGTTGCCTCGATCCGCTTGATTGCAAAGATGCCGACAATTGCGGCCTGGGCGTACAAGTATTCGATCGGTCAGCCGTTCGTCTATCCTCGCAACGATCTCGATTATGCCTCCAACTTCTTGCGCATGTGCTTTGCTGTGCCAACGGAGGACTATGAGGTAAACCCGATCCTGAGCCGTGCCATGGATCGGATCTTCACCCTGCACGCGGACCATGAACAGAATGCGTCCACCTCCACCGTTCGCCTCGCCTCATCGTCTGGTGCGAACCCGTTTGCCTGCATTGCAGCAGGTATTGCGTGCCTTTGGGGGCCTGCACATGGCGGCGCCAATCAGGCCTGTCTTGAAATGCTGAAGGAGATCGGCACACCGGACCGGATCCCGGAATACATCGCGCGGGCAAAGGACAAGGATGATCCGTTCCGCCTGATGGGTTTTGGGCACCGTGTTTACAAAAACCACGACCCTCGCGCCACGGTTATGAAGCAATCTGCTGATGAGGTTCTCGAACTGCTCGGCGTGGAGAACAACCCGATCCTTCAGGTTGCGAAAGAGCTGGAAGCCGCAGCTTTGGCGGATCCATACTTCGCAGAAAAGAAGCTCTTTCCGAACGTGGATTTCTACTCGGGCATCATTCTCGAGGCGATGGGATTCCCCACCTCAATGTTCACGCCAATCTTCGCTTTGTCGCGCACTGTTGGTTGGATTTCACAGTGGAAGGAAATGCTTGTGGATCCGGCTCAGAAAATCGGTCGCCCGCGCCAGCTCTATACCGGCGCCACCATTCGCGATTATGTGGACGTTGAAAGCCGTTAAGCACAATTTCCAATTTGGAAACAAAGCGTTGCCCTTAGGCAGCGCTTTTTTTCTTTGGGGGCTACGTGTTGCAGCATAAGATCAGGTCATCGCGATGGGGGGCTTTCCTGAGCAATGGAATGGGTCGAGATCATCGGCTGGGTTGCAGTATTGGCAACCATAACAACGTATGCCGTGCGTACGATGCTTCCGTTGCGCCTACTTGCGTTGCTGGCGAACTTGTTTTTCCTGATCTACGGCGCACTCGCACCAATTTATCCAACCATGGTGATGTATGCGCTCTTGTTGCCAATTAACCTGTATCGGATCTACGACATTCAGCGCACCACAAGGCAAATGAAAGACATCAAACCGGACGAGAAAGCGTTTGAATGGCTGCGTCCCTTGCTGAAACCCGTTCGAATGCCGGACGGCGCTTATGTGTTTCGCGAGGGCGATCCGGCAAACAGGTTCTTCGTGATGCTAACGGGGGAAGTTCTGCTAGAGCAGACCGATGTCACCCTGAAAGGGGAGCAGATTTTCGGAGAGATTGGGTTCTTTTCTGACGATCTCGAACGTGCTGTTTCTGCCAGATGTATCGGCCCTTGCGAGATCATGTCCGTTGATGAGGCAGCCTTCATGCGGCTATTCAATCAAAACCCTGCGTTCGGGCTGTATATGCTCAAACTCACAGCCACCCGATTGCTGGAAAGTTTACGTCGCAATCCAAATGCTCTGTCACTCGGCAGCTTGCGCCAACATAATCCCGTCGGAGAGACGGGAAAGCTGGTACATGACCAAACCACCCCCGTTGCTAATGCCGAGGGCGCATCCTCGGTTAACGACAGCACCAGAGCTTTACGGCCACAACGATTGCCGAGCATTCGCAATGCTGCAAAACGCGCCAACGCTATTGCGAGCACACTTTGAAAACCCACCAAGTAGCCTGCCGCTAGTTACTCCGCCGCAACGTTCTTTTTCGCCATGAGCATTGGTTTTAGGTAAAGCCCTGTGTGGCTGGCCTCGACCATCGCCACATCTTCGGGCGTGCCTGTGGCCACCACGGTGCCGCCCCCGTCCCCACCTTCGGGTCCGATATCAATGATCCAGTCTGCAGTTTTGATCACATCAAGATTGTGTTCGATGACGATAACGGTGTTGCCCTGTTCGACCAATTCGTGGAGCACTTCGAGCAGTTTTCGCACATCCTCAAAATGCAGCCCCGTTGTGGGTTCATCCAAAATATAGAGCGTGCGCCCGGTCGAGCGTTTCGCGAGTTCTTTGGACAGCTTCACCCTTTGGGCTTCACCGCCCGACAGAGTCGTCGCCTGTTGGCCTACCTTGATGTAGCCCAGTCCGACACGCATCAGCGCATCCATCTTTTCGCGGATTGATGGGACCGCCTGAAAGAAACTTTGTGCATCTTCCACGGTCATATCGAGAACATCCGCGATGGACTTGCCCTTGAACTTGATCTCAAGGGTCTCACGGTTGTAGCGCGCGCCTTTGCAGGTTTCACACTCGACATAGACATCAGGCAGGAAGTGCATCTCGATCTTGATAACGCCGTCGCCCTGACAGGCCTCGCACCGCCCACCCTTGACGTTAAAGCTGAAGCGACCGGGCTTGTATCCACGTGCCTTGGACTCGGGCAGTCCCGCGAACCAGTCGCGAATGGGTGTGAAGGCGCCGGTATAAGTCGCAGGGTTTGAGCGGGGTGTCCGGCCGATCGGGCGCTGATCAATGTCGATGACCTTATCGAGGTGTTCGAGCCCTTTGATTGTCTCACAAGGTGCTGGCGTTTGGCGTGCACCATTGAGGGCCATAGACGCCGTCTTGAACAATGTCTCGATGGTCAGCGTGGACTTCCCCCCCCCGGAAACGCCTGTGACGCATACGAACTTGCCCAGGGGAAAATCTGCGGTGACCTCCTTAAGGTTGTTCCCAGTCGCTTTAACGACCTTGAGCGTCTTTTTGTTGCCAGAGCGACGTTCTGCGGGGATCGCGATCTCGCGACGCCCGGCGAGATAGTCACCCGTCACCGAGTTTGGATTGGCCATAATCTCAGCGGGGACGCCCTGGGCCACGACCTGACCGCCATGCACCCCTGCCCCAGGTCCGATATCGAAGACGTAATCTGCTTCGCGCACGGCCTCCTCGTCATGCTCGACCACGATCACGGTGTTGCCCTGATCACGCAGGTTTTTCAGTGTGGTCAGAAGCCTGTCGTTGTCGCGCTGGTGCAATCCGATCGAAGGCTCGTCGAGCACGTAAAGAACCCCGGTCAGACCAGACCCGATTTGTGATGCAAGGCGGATGCGCTGGCTTTCTCCGCCCGAAAGCGTGCCTGCATTGCGCGACAGGGTCAGGTAGTCCAGGCCAACATTGTTGAGAAAGCCGAGACGCTCCCGAATTTCCTTCAGGATCGCGTGAGCGATTTCGTTTTTCTGGGCCGTCAATGTGCCCGGCACAGTCTCGCACCAAGCGGCAGCCTCACGGATCGACATTTGTACCAGCTCGCCGACATGAATACCCGCGATCTTTACCGCAAGCGCTTCAGGACGCAGTCGGTAGCCGTGGCAGGAGCCGCAATTGCGATTGTTCTGATAGCGTTCAAATTCTTCCCGGATCCAGTTTGAATCCGTCTCACGATAGCGGCGTTCCATATTTGGAATGACGCCCTCAAACACCCGGGTGACCTGATAAACCCGACCGCCTTCATCGTACCGAAAGGGAATTTCTTCTTCGCCCGACCCGTGGAGCATAACTTGCTGTACATGTGCGGGCAGGTCTTTCCATTTCTTGTTTTTGTCAAACCCGTAATGCGCGGCAATCGCGTCAATGGTTTGTAAAAAATAAGGGGACTTCCCCTTTCGCCAGGGCGCCAGAGCCCCATCGGCGAGCTTCAGGGATTGATCGGGAACAACCAGCCGTTCGTCAAAGAACAGCTCAACACCCAGACCATCGCAGTCCGGACAGGCTCCAAAGGGGGCGTTAAACGAAAACAAGCGCGGCTCAATTTCGGGGATAGTGAAGCCGCTGACAGGACAGGCAAATTTTTCTGAAAACGTAATGCGTTCGGGATCCCCCTCGGAGGGGGCTGTCTCTAGGATTGCGATGCCATCGGCCAGATCGAGCGCGGTGCGCATGGAATCTGCCAGCCGCGTCTCCATGCCCTCACGCACGACGATCCGGTCCACGACGACATCGATGTCATGGCGGAATTTCTTGTCCAACGTGGGCGGTTCGTCGAGATCATAGAATTGCCCATCCACCTTGACGCGCTGGAAGCCCTGCTTGCGCAACTCGAGCATCTCTTTGCGGTATTCGCCTTTGCGGTCGCGAATGATGGGGGCCAGAAGATATCCGCGAGTGCCCTCTTCGAGGCCCATCACACGGTCCACCATATCCTGGACCTGCTGCGCTTCGATGGGCAGACCTGTTGCCGGGCTGTAAGGCGTGCCGACACGTGCGAACAGCAGGCGCATGTAGTCGTAGATTTCGGTGACAGTGCCGACCGTGGAGCGCGGGTTTTTTGATGTCGTCTTCTGCTCAATCGAGATCGCAGGACTGAGACCCGAGATGTGGTCCACATCGGGTTTCTGCATCATATCAAGGAACTGGCGCGCGTAGGCGCTGAGGCTTTCGACATAGCGCCGCTGGCCTTCGGCGTAGATCGTATCGAAGGCGAGGCTGGACTTTCCAGAACCCGACAAGCCGGTGATCACGACCAGTTCGTCGCGTGGAATATCCACGTCAACGGACTTCAGATTGTGTTCCCGCGCCCCACGAACTTCGATGAATTTCTGCTCTGGCATGCCTTACCCCTCAGACCCATGATGATAGATAGGGTGTCCCCGCTGAGTCTCCAATGCTAATTGGTGAACGAAAAGTGAACAAACTACAATAGTGGAGAAGGCTGACCCACCACTGGGCTATCCAGATGTATTAGACTCCGGCAGCGTGGTTCGCGCAGATCTTTTAACACCCTGCCCGAGATTCAGGCGCTTGGGCTGACAAGATATGCTCATTGCCGCAACGTGGATTGCACGGCGATTGAAACTCTGGGGTATAGAGCAGATGCCGACTTCGGTAGGCAACCTTGAGCTTTGCTAAGTCCTGCGCTCGGGCCGAAGAGTGGCTTTCTCGCGGCCAATCACCGTGGAGTGACACGGCGCGCACGCCGACGCCTGAGAAGCGCGTGCGCACCCCACCCTGCCCCGAGCGCCGCGGCAGCTGAGACCATCATCGCCGTATTGCCCCCCACCGCGATAAGTGCGGCCACGACCGGTGTCCCGATGGTATTGCCAATATTGCCCGTCTGGGCCATCGCGCCATTGGCCAGTGCACGATCGGCATTGTCTTGGTTCAATTCAGGAACGGCGGCAAAGCTTGCGCCTTGAACAAGTCCCAGAGACCCGGCAATCGCCAGACATAAAAGCGCATTGCCAGGATAAACAATCAGCGCGAGCGCAAAGACCACGCCCGAAGCAAACCCGATCTGAACAATCCCGATTGGCGAGGTAAAGCGCAAGAGCCAGACACCGAGAATGAGGGAACTGGCAATCGTGACAAGGGGCATTGCCCCGATCACGAGAACCCGCAGGCTGGGGTCAACAAATGGCGGCAGCAAGGTGAGAAGGCTGACAAAGCAGAAGGTATAGAACAGCCAGCCAATCGCGGGCGCGGCAATGAAGGCTGAGCGGTAAATGATCAGATGCTGGTGCAGGATGCCGCTCATTTGTGCCGGCTGGGCTTTCGGATCTCTTGGCAGCAACGGCCAAAGGATGACGGCAAAGACCAAAAGATAAATGCCATGCGTTACAAAAAGCGGCGCCAAACCGACGCGATCGACCATGGGCAAACCAACCCACGCGAGGATGGTGAAGGCAACTCCGAAAAACGTCCCCCACAATGTCAGCATCACACTTTGCAGATGAAACGGGGTGAGCTGCGCAATAAGCGTCGGGGCCGCTACAACGATGGCAAGATGTGACACGCCCTCGATCAAGCGGAGCCCGAGAAAGACTGGCAGAGGCGGGAAACTCGATTGGATCAGAGAAAGCCCCCCGCCAAGTACAAGTGCCCAAAGAAGCGCGCGCCGAAACCCGATCCGTGCGGCTAGGACCCCGGCGGTTAAGCCCAGAAGAATGCCAACAAAGCCCACAAGTGACACGGCCCAGCCCAGAACCGGGCCCGCCTCAGGATAAATTTGGGGCAGTCTGTCGAAGATCACGCTGACCTTGCCGTATTGAGCGGCAGCGCCCAGACCCGCGAGCCAAAGCAGAAAAACCAATGCGAGCTTGTGGCGGGGTTCTGTCATGAGACCGACCTGCCTGCACCTGCCCTGAGGGTCAAGGTGTTCCGGCATGACTGTATCGAGACGAAAAAGGCGCGGTCGAAACCGCGCCTGTTTTTACTTGCGATGCCTGCAAGAACTTAGAAGTGGATTGCACGCCCGTCTGCATCGAGCACAGCTTCGTGCATCATTTCCGACAGGGTTGGGTGCGGGAAGACGGTTTCCATCAGGTCTTCTTCCGTCGTTTCCAACTGACGCCCAACGACATAGCCTTGGATCAGTTCGGTTACTTCCGCGCCGACCATATGTGCACCCAGCAGCTCGCCGGTTTTCTTGTCGAAGATGGTTTTGACCATACCCTCGGGCTCGCCCAAGGCAATCGCCTTGCCGTTACCTATGAATGGGAAGCGGCCAACTTTGATGTCAAAGCCTGCGTCCTTTGCGGCGGCCTCGGTCATGCCGACACTGGCAACCTGGGGGTGACAGTAGGTGCAACCCGCGATGGAGCCCGGCTTGATCGGATGCACATTGTTCTTGCCCGCAATCAATTCGGCGACCATCACCCCTTCATGAGAGGCCTTGTGAGCCAACCAAGGAGCGCCGGCGATATCCCCAATGGCGTAAACGCCATCGACACCTGTGCGGCAGAATTCGTCGGTGAGGACATGCGTGCGGTCAATCCTGACGCCCGCGTCTTCCAGCCCGAGACCTTCCACGTTGCCAACGATACCAACTGCGGAGATGACGGTGTCAAACTCCAACTTTTCGACCTTGCCACCGGTTTCGACATGCGCGGTCACCTTGCCTTTGGCCCGGTCCAGCTGTTTCACCATGGATTTCTCCATGATCTTCATGCCTTGCTTGGTGAAGCTTTTCTTTGCGAAGGCGGAAATCTCTGCGTCTTCGACCGGCAAGACGCGATCCATGACCTCGACCACGGTCGTGTCAGCGCCGAGCGTGTTGTAGAAGCTGGCAAATTCGATACCGATGGCTCCAGAACCGATGACCAGAAGTTTCTTTGGCATCCGAGGCGGTTGAAGCGCGTGCTTGTAGGTCCAGACCAGATCACCATCCGCTTCGAGACCGGGCAATTCGCGTGCTCGCGCACCGGTGGCGACGACAATGGCGGGTGCAGTCAGTTCTTCGACGCCCTTGTCGGTGGTGACTTTCACCTTGCCTTTGCCAGCCAATGTGGCCTCGCCCATGATCGAGGTCACCTTGTTTTTCTTGAAGAGATGTCCGATCCCGCCTGAGAGTTGTTTCGCAACCCCGCGAGAACGCTTCACAACCGCGTCCAGATCATAATCGATGCCCGTCGCGGACAAGCCGAACTCTTTGGCCCGGTGCATCAGGTGAAAGACCTCAGACGACCGCAACATCGCTTTGGTCGGGATGCACCCCCAATTGAGGCAAATGCCGCCCAAATGCTCACGTTCTATACACGCCACATTCAAACCAAGCTGCGCGCCGCGAATGGCTGCCACATAGCCACCAGGGCCAGCGCCGATTACAATCATGTCGAAGGATTTGGTCGCCATGTGAACCTCTGTTGTGATCAACGTTTCGAACAGGCCTTAAAGGGAAAGCCCAGAATTGGTTCACCCTTAAACCATTCAAAACGCTGCGCGCAACAAAAAGCCCGGTCAGAGACGCCTATGGCAGGCGGCTATGCGCCAGACGCAAAGCTGTTCAGGCGGCCACTGCCGACATATTATTGAACGTATAAGCGTAGCCACCAGCTTGGATATACTTCAGTTCCTCGGCGCGAGACGGTCGTCCGAGCATCTCATTTCGATACGGAAACCGTCCAAATTGACGAATAACTTCGCGGTGCGCACGTGCATGGGGCAGCATGCCGTCGCGAGTCTGAGGTAGCTTGGTGCACATAAGACGAACACCCCGATCCTGATCAACCAGGCATTCTGAGTGAACAAGCGGCATATAGAAAAATGACCGTCCAGGCTCAGGGATCCGCATGTCCCACCCTTTTGAAATGGCTTTCTTGGCCGCAGCACGCGCAAGCTTATCGCTGGCAAAGGCTTTCCCGTGCCCACGGAACATGTTGCGCGACATTTGGTCGGTCAGGATGACAAACGCAAACGTGTGCTGCGGATCGCCCAGCCAGCTGTGCAGCTTTCCTGCCATCGCGTCATTCCAAAGATCTTCGAAGCGCTCGCGAATTTGAGCATCCAAGTCGGGATCGGATTTAAATCTGTCCTTCGGAGAGAGTTCTTCCAGCCAGAACCGTGTGACCTCTTCGGGGGTCTTCATCTGAGCCTCCTTTTACTTGCTCGCTCAAGTGACGTTGCCCCCCGGCAGGCTTACTCTTCCACCAAACTTTGCTATTGCGAGTCCTTTTTTCGCAAACTGCACGAAAATTAGGCAATTTCTGTGGCATTCTCGTCATCATTCTGTTCGTCCGCCTCAATCCAAGCTTCCTGGGTCGCTTCCATCGCCACCGTTGTTGCGCTTGGCAGGATTGGCGTGAAGAGACCGGTGTCTTCGACAGACAGGGCTGGTCTTTGCGTCATGCGATAGCCGCCATAGAAGATCAGCAACCCCATCAATGTCCCGATAAACAGAAAGAACCCATGGGGGCCAATAGTGCTCATCAACCAACCCGTAATCAGAGGGCCCGCAATGGCGCCGGTTCCATTGATGAAAACCAGTCTGGCGGAAGCAGAGGCCATATCATCATTGTCGAGATAGTCATTGGTGTACGCCAGAAGCAGCGCATACAGCGGATTGGCAGTTCCGCCGATCAGAAAAGACGCCACCAAAAGCCCTGTATAGTCACCAATACCGGTCAGACCGATCAAGGTTGAAAGAACACACCCCGCGGCCACCAGTACGATCAATCGGCGCCGATCCATGCGATCTGAGGCCCAACCAATAGGGTACTGCAACACAACACCGCCCACATACATCATCGCAATGAAGACCGAGATCTCGCGAACCGTCAGCCCGATCTGCGTCGCGTAGACCGCCCCCATCCCGAACATCGCGGAAAACACGCCACCCAGTAGAAACAATCCGACGCAACCCAATGGGGAAACTTCAAAGATCTTTCGAAAGCTCATTGGGGCTGTGGACTCAAATGCTGGCGTTGGCGTGACCGATAGTAAGATCGGGGCGAAGGCGAGCGAAACCAGAACAGATGGAATGATAAAAAGCACGTATCCGGACGGATCCCCAAAACCCAAAAGGATCTGCGCCAGAACAATTCCGACCATCTGAACAATCACGTAAAGCGCAAGGGCCTGCCCACGCGTCTCGTTGGTCGTAGAATTATTCAGCCAGCTCTCGGACGTCACATACACGGCTGAAAAACAAAATCCGATAACAATGCGCAGTGCAGTCCAACTGATCGGATCGGTCGCAACAGGAAACAGGATAAGTGCAGCCGAGACGAGGGAACCAAGTGCCGCAAAGACGCGCACATGCCCAACACGACGGATCATTTCAGGCGCCGCGCGAGACCCGAACAGAAAGCCCGCAAAATAGGCGGACATCACGATCGAAAGAGACAGTGTGGAAAAGCCCTCGATATCCCCACGGATACCCAGAAGCGTGCCTTGCATGCCGTTGCCGACCATCAACAGCATCAGCCCAAGCAAAAGCGCCCAGCTGGATCCCAGAACGTTCAACATATTAACGAACCCTTTGACGCGCCTGCGGCGTCAGATTGACAGAGGCATAGCCCCATAACAGCTGTTTGCGCGACACCTTTTCGTCGCGATCAGACTATTTCTGCGGAATGAGAAGCGAACTGTCTCCATACGAAAAGAAACGATAGCCGTTTGAAATGGCATGCGCATAGATGTCGTCGACAATGTGTTTTCCCATCAACGCACTGACCAACATCATCAATGTTGATTTTGGAAGGTGGAAGTTCGTCATCAACGCATCGGTCACCCGGAACTGGAAACCGGGATAGATGAAGATATCGGTCTTCCCTTCCCAGGCACCGAACCCACCGGGTTGCGCGGCTGCGGTCTCGATCAGGCGGAGGGAGGTTGTGCCCACAGGAATAATCCGATGACCGGCTGTTTTGGTTGCAAGCATCTCGGACGCAGATTCTTTCGTGATCTGCCCCCATTCCGCATGCATCTTGTGGGTTGTGACTTCATCGACCTTCACAGGCAGGAAGGTCCCCGCCCCGACATGCAGCGTCACCCGTGTCAGATCGATGCCGCGTGCATCAAGCTTGTTCATAAGTGCATCGTCAAAATGCAGCGAAGCTGTGGGCGCGGCAACTGCGCCGCGTTTTTCGGCGAATATAGTCTGGTAATCATCGTGGTCCTGCGCGTCTGCGGCACGCTTGCCCGCGATATAAGGTGGCAAGGGCATAGCGCCTGCCTTGTTCAGGGCGTCCTCGAAAGCCTCTGCTTCCAGATTGAAACTTACCCGTGCGCGGTCGCTGGTCTTTTCCTCAACGCTAGCCTGCAGCCCCGCTTCAAACAGTAAAGTATCGCCAACCGCTAGCTTTCGGAGCGGTTTGACCATCGCTTGCCATCCGCCTTTCGCGTCAGGCTCCATAAGTGTGATTTCGATCTTAGCGCGGATGCCATCACGTTTCCTGACGCCAAACAGGCGCGCCGGGATCACTTTGGTGTCGTTCAGGATCAGCCGGTCACCAGGCGACAGTATGTCAGGTAAATCAATGACTGTTTTGTCAGAAATCTCTGATCCCTGGGCAAGAAGCATCCGTGCGGAAGATCGAGGACGCACAGGTCGCGTTGCGATCAGCGTCTCTGGTAGGTCAAAATCAAAATCGTCGAGTTTCATGCGGCAAATCTTCCAAGGTGCGCAGCGCAGATGGGACACCCGATCTGACTTGTCAATGCAGGCTGTGCGGCTCTATCGTCAGCACGATGATACGCAAGGCAAAGACGTCAGACATCGCAGCAACGCACGAGATCGCTTCGCTGGCTTACGCACCTTATACTCCCCTTATCGGACGACCGGCTGCCCCTGCGCTGGCCGACCACCAAGCACATTTGGAACGCGAGGAACTCTGGGTCTACGAAGAAGCCGGTAAGGTGCTTGGGTATTTGAGCGCGTTCCCAGACGGGACTGCCTTGGCGTTAGATGCGGTCGGCGTAACACCGGAGGCGCAAGGCAAGGGCATTGGTCGAGCCTTGATCGCATATTGCGAGGCGCTTGCTGCGCGCCGCGGATTAGACGCAGTTGTGCTGTATACAAACGTGCATATGACGTCGAACCTGCGGCTCTATCCAAATTTGGGATATGTTGAAACCGGGCGGGACCAGGTCGACGGGTACGACAGGGTCTTCTTCAGGAAATCTGTGAATTAATCGAGTTCTGACGGGCGCTGCCTGAACACTTCTCGCAGAAATCCCGGCGCGAGGATCGACAGCGGATTCACTCCAACCTGCGGTTGCGCCAGCGCGCCCGTGAGTTGGTAGGAAAAACCAAACAGCCCTTCGCCCTGCCGGCTTGTCAGAGCGCCTGCAATGCCATTGACGATATAAATGGGCGATATGACGCCCTGAAGATCGATCAGACCCTGACGCGGAGAAATTGCCCCTTCATACGTGATCCCCATCGAGGGACCAATGGAACGGCCTTCTCGCAGCGTGATGCCGGCGGGTGTCAACGAGATGTCCACGATATTATCGGAAAATCCGATGCCACCTCCTGCCAATTGCTCAAGAAGCCCCACGATTGAAAGGACAGACAACAATTCTGCCAGAACAGGCGCGTTCACGACGCGGATGTCGTTCACACGAAGCTCTCCATCCCAAGCCCAACTCTGTCCGCTGGGTGCACTACCAGGGCGTGGTTTCAGGTTCAAAAGCATACGCCCGCCGCGCGCGTTCTTCAGCACCCCGACAGACGACAGGACACGACCGGCATCGCCGGAACGGACGACAAGCTCCGAACTCGAAGGTCCTGACGGTGCTGTGAAGGTGCCTTCCACAGGTCCGCTTCCGTTCAACGCAGCTTCAAAGCGTGCAACTATTGCGCGTCCTTCACTCACCTCGCCTCGAAGAGGCGCTGCGAAAAGCCCATCGGTCAGATCAAAGCGGTCGAGATTAAAGGTTATTGGACCACGGGATCCTGTGCCATTCCCAGCCCCAAGCGCAACAAGGCCCCGCAAACCAGCGCGCCCCCCTTCGACGGTGATTGCGGGTGCCCGGCCAGTACCGCGCCCTCGCAACCGAACTGTGCTGTCAAGCCAATCTGAGACCTTCAACGTGGTGAAATTGGCCTCATTCAGACTGCCCTCATCATTAAGATCGATCTGCCCTTCCAGTTCCAGTCCCGGCGCCGACACCGCAAGCCGCGAGATACCTACCACCTGCCCAAGGGTTGCGTTCATGTTAAACAAACCAGAACGATTTGCGGGTTTCGACCAATTCAGCGCAGGAAAGGACATGGCGAGCCCTTCCAAATCCGATGATAATGAAAGGCTTGGAACGCGATCAGGCCGAATTTCGAGATCAAAGGATGCAGGTGTGGATCCTGATACCGAAACGCCCCCAAGCTCCAGCCCTAAAGACGAAATCGTATCTGGCGATAATTGCAGGATACCAGAAACATCCGCACCGGGAGCGTCATTAGCGGACAAACCAGTTGTAAGCGTGATGTCTGCAGGGGCTCCGTCTACGAGTATGGGACCTGCGACCTCCAGTCCCGTCTCCGGAGCAGCCGCAAAGGTCATACGCTCAGACCGCAACGATCGCCCTTGCATGAGACCGTCACCCTGCAGATCAAGTAACGTGCCCGACGCGCTCCATTCAGCCTCCCCGGGTTGTAGCGGTCGTCCGGTCGGAAAGCGGATGTCAGCCTGTGCCATAAGGCGCCCATCCAAAGGTAAATTCGCAAGCTTCAAGTTCACCGGTGGAAGCGAAAGCAGCTCCAACATTGCCGGAACCGGACCGTTAACGCGAAGATCGACCTCACCACGCCCCGGTTTTTGACGCGTGTTTGGGGTCACATAGTGCGTCCCTGCGACAGAGACGGACCGACCGTTTTGAAAAATGGCGCCGCGTTCAATTGAAATAGCCAAACGGTTTGAGACCATCGAAAAAATACCAGCTGCATCGGTAACAGGCGGCAGATCGCGCAAGAATTTGTGCGTAACGCTGTGGAATTCTGATGTGAGGCCGACCTCTGGAGAGACACCCGGTGACAGTCGAACGGCCGCGCGCATGTCAGTGAACACACCGTCAATCAGGCTTTTGTTTAAGTAACCGTATGCTTTCTGCGCAAAGTTGATCGGCCAGAAGGCAAGAGCATCCGAAGGGTCAAGCTCCGCGATGTAGGCGTCGAATTGTGAACTTAACCGGCCTTCCAGATCTGCCGTGACACGTCCGTTTGCGGAAATGGACATGTTACCAGTTGACGCTTGGAGCTGCCCAACGCTCAAAGCGCCCTCGGCAGGGACAAATTGCATCGCAGCTTCGATGCGTTCAAACTCGATCGGCGCGATGAACACCTCTGGCAGGTCCAGTTTGAGGTCGGTCAGCGTTACCTGACTTTCCATAGCCCCGCGGTTCTCAATATCGGGCCAAATGAGGTCCATATGGCCGCTGGCCTGCAACGCGAGAGTGTCAGACATCAGATCCAGTTGCCGCAACGCAATACGCTGATACTCGGGGTCAAACGTCAGGTAGGCTTTGGCGCCCTCAAAGGGAATGTCGGTGGTTGGCAGATTAAGTTGCCCATTGCCGAGCTCAAGCGTACCAGCAACGTCCCCCAACAAGCCTTCACTATCGGTATTACCGCGCATGCTACCAGAAACGGGTGCCGCCAACGCATTCAGCCAGCCCAAACGGGGCGACTGCGCAGCGATTACCGACGTGGGAACCTCGGTTAGCGTTGCCTGGAGCGTGGCGGAGGGTACGCCCTTCTCTGAAGTCAGACGCAGAGCCGCATTTGCAGAGGATGCCAGCCCGTATTCATCTCGAAGATCCACTGACAATCGGGCCGTGTACTGCGTTTCGGACTGGGTCAGCTCAATCTCGCCATCGCTGAAATCAAAGGATCGACCAGCGCGCGCATCATTGATGAGCAGGCGCAAGTCGGAGAGCGTAATACGTTTCACGTCCGAGAGCGGTGGTCTTGTCACAAGATCATCAATCAGAGTTACCAGATCGGCGAGCGTTTTGATGGGCGGTAGCGCTCCGGCTTCGCCGAAACTGATCTGCAACGCGCCAAATTCATCGCGATTAACGAGCAATGAGAGACGGCGGACGTCAATCGCGGTCGGGACCACACGTGCACGCACCAGATCAAGACGCGACAAGGTGATCGTACTGACAGGTAAGTTTGCGACAGGGTTCTGGTTGGCATCCGTCAGAACCAGATCGGTGAGCCGAACAACAGGCTGTGTGTTTCGAGACAGGCGAAGGCTAGCCGCGCCCAAACGAACAGAACTTCCCTTTGGCAGAACTTCGGTAATGGCAGCTTCCAGTTGCTTGCGGGCGATATCCGGGAGTTCAACGCCTTGCGGACGCAGCAAAAAGAGCGCGATAACCATCGCAATCATTGCCAGAAGCACGACGAATGAAACACTCCGACGCACCGCACGGCCGAGACGCGATGGCGCCGCTTCGCTTGCTTCTGCTGCTTTTTTGGGTTCGTTGTCGACCATCTGCTCGGTTTGTCTTCCCTTCGCGTTGAGACACCCTATCCTTGCCACAAAAGCAATCTGTCAGGAGCAAGTTTCATGATCGAAGTCGGCAATACCGCACCCGAGGTTTCGCTGCCACGTGACGGCGGTGAAAACGTTAATGTCAATGATCTGAAACCCAAAGCGGTTATCCTTTACTTTTATCCAAAAGATGACACGCCGGGGTGTACGAAGGAAGCATTGGCCTTCACAGCCATGGTGGATGAGTTTGAATCCGCCGGTGCGGTGGTTCTGGGTGTGTCCAAGGACCCAGTGAAGAAGCATGATAAGTTCGTCTCAAAGTACAGCTTGAGCATTCCACTTCTGTCGGACGAAGACGGGGACGTTTGCGAGCGGTATGGCACTTGGGTCGAAAAGCAAATGTATGGCAAAACCTACATGGGGATCGAACGCTCGACATTTCTGATAGACGGTGAAGGTGTTGTTCGAGAAATCTGGCGCAAGGTAAAAGTACCAGGGCACGCGGAAGCGGTCTTGGAAGCCGTTAAAACGCTTTGACCCGTGCCCTGCCTGATACGCTTTCTAGCTGCGCTGTTGCAGTCCTGACCTGTGCGGATGGACGCGGGAAAGCAGAGCTTTCCCAAGCCTGCGCGAGAAAATGGCGCGCGTCGCGCGAAGCTGGTGCGCCAATGCCCTTGGGGCACGAACAGCCGCCGCTGCGGCCTTCGCGACCGGACGCACCGGAGCTGCTCGACCCGAGGGATGTGCCAAAGCGCAAACCCGGAACACCGGAGGGGCGAATTGCTTTGCTCCACGCCGTTGCCCATATCGAACTCAACGCAATTGACCTTCATTGGGATGTCATCGCACGCTTTGCGGATGTTGAATTCCCCTTTGGGTTCTACGATGACTGGGTATCCGCGGCAGACGATGAATCTAAACATTTCAATATGTTATCAGACTGCCTAGAAAGCAAGGGAAGTTTTTATGGAGCACTGCCTGCGCATGCTGGAATGTGGCGTGCTGCTGAAGACACGACGGAAGATCTGATGGGACGCCTGGCCGTTGTTCCGATGGTTCTAGAAGCGCGGGGTCTCGATGTAACACCTCAGATGCTTGAGCTGTTTCGCAAGACAAAGGACACGCAGGCCGTGGCAGCGCTTGAAGTGATTTACGAAGAAGAAGTGGCCCATGTGGCCTACGGATCGAAATGGTTTCATTTCCTATGCGGGCGGCACAACGTGGATCCGAAAGAAACGTTTCATGCCTTGGTCAAACGTTATTTCCACGGACCACTCAAACCACCGTTCAATGCCGAAAAGCGCGCAGGGGCCGGACTTCCACCAGATTTTTATTGGCCGCTGACCGAACACGCCTGAATTCAAGGCAAGCGCCGCTGCGATAAATGGCCTGGAAAGCAGGGAAACAATGCGCGAATAACCGCTTGTCTGTTTCCAACAACGAGGAAATTTTCGGCAGGAAACCGCAAACCCGCCAAAGTGAGGTCATTTTGCTGCTCTATTTCCTTGCGCGATTTCCGTCTTCTGGACTAAGTCATCTATAGTCTGGCGCGGGGGATTATTGCGCGCTGACACCTGGGACGAAAATCAAGGACCAACACCGGTGGTAGCACGGCTTCTTCAGAAGGTGCAGGACATCCTGCCCGAACAGCGGCTCTTTCTTAAATCAGATGACGGAACGCGATTCATGCGTCTGTCGACCGGAACACAGGTCGGCATTCTGGGGGGATCGGCCCTTGTTCTTGGATGGACGATCTTTTCGACCTCCGTTTTGTTGATGGACAGTTTGAATTCCGGATCTGCGCGTGATCAGGCCCTCCGTGAACAAGCCATGTACGGCGCTCGTTTGAACGACCTGTCCTTGGAGCGTGACACGCGTGCCGAAGAAGCGCGGAAAGCTCAGGAACGCTTTTACATTGCGATGGCTCAGATCTCTGCAATGCAACAGCGCCTGCTTGAGAGCGAAGAGCGCCGTTCCGAATTGGAAACGGGCATCGACGCCATTCACGAGACACTTCAGACCGCGATGCGTGAGCGGGATGACGCGATAGACCGTGCCGAACTCGTTATTGCTGAACTTGAACAAGTTACAGGGACACGGAACACGCAAGCCGGAATGCTCGCAGCCAAAGTCGCGACTATTGAGGCCTTATCGGATCGTTTGATGCAGACCGCCGAAGGTCGCGATACTGTAGCTCAGCATGCGGAGACGGCCCAACAAGAAGTTGAAGAGCTTATCTACGCTGCGAAACTTGCCGAAGAACGCACCGAGCGCATTTTGGACCGCCTTGAAGAAGCCGCGACCGCGTCGCTGGAGCCCCTTGAACAAGTATTACAGCAAGCGGAACTGCCAGCTGACCGTATCATTGAGACCGTGCGTCGGACATACACTGGCCAAGGTGGCCCGCTTGTTCCTTTGTCAGTATCGACACGGGGTCCGAACGGCGAAGACCTTCAGGACCCTCTCGCTGAACGCGCAAATACGATCCTGAGCAAGTTCGACGAATTAAACTTGCACCGCATGGCAACCGACATGCTTCCTTTTTATCAGCCCGTGCAGTCATCCTACCGCTTTACATCCGGGTTTGGATATCGTCGTGACCCCAAAACGGGTGGTCGACGGATGCACAACGGCACCGATTTTGCAGCGCCAGTTGGCACCCCGTTGCTTGCTGCTGGCGACGGTGTTGTCATCCAGTCGGGGTGGGCCGGTGGTTACGGACGCATGATCACGATCCAGCATGAGTTTGGATACACGACCCGATACGCCCATTTGTCGCGCATTCGCGTATCTCAGGGCCAAAGGGTCTCGCGTGGGGATAGAATTGGTGATATGGGAAGTTCCGGCCGTTCAACCGGGTCACACCTTCATTACGAAGTACGCTTGAACGGCACACCCGTTAATCCGATGACCTTCATTAGGGCAGGCCAAAATGTTTTCTAAATCACGCATCAACGAACCCGGGCCGAAAACAGCCTCGGAACAACCTGAACGCCCAAAACTGGCGGAGAAGGGCATAACACGTCCTGCTGGCGCTGGATCCAGCCCCGGTGCAGGAGATTCGCCTGTTGTTGCTCCGCGCGCAAAAGTGTCGCCCTCAATTATTTCTGCTGATCTGACGATCTCAGGGAACTTGCGGACCACGGGTGATATCCAAGTCGAAGGCCAGGTCGAGGGCGATATCCGCGCGCATCTGCTGACGGTTGGTGAATCGGCGACAATCCGCGGAGAAGTTCTCGGAGATGATGTCATCGTGCACGGGCGCGTCGTCGGGAAGGTTCGGGGCTTGAAGGTCCGGCTAACGTCGACCGCGCAAGTTGAAGGCGACATAATCCACAAAACAATAGCAATCGAATCGGGTGCCCATTTTGAAGGTTCGGTTCAGCGCCAGGATGACCCGCTTGGAGCAGGTGTGAAAACCGCTGCTGCGGCACCACGGACTGCGCACCGTCCGACACCAAAAACAGCAGCACCTGCAAAGGTCGCTGGAGACAAAGCCTAAGCCTGACGCTGACGAACAGGTCAAAACAGATTACATTGCAAGCGCCCTCTGGCTTACAGCCCGAGGGCGCTTTGTTTTGTATACGCCTTGTTTCTTGCACCGTGCGCTCAGCGGGAACGAAGCTGCTCGATTTTTTGAAGCAGCGTAGCCATGATCGGCCCAGCACGCACCTAAACTTCACCGTCCACCGCGTCTTATACATGCCATGCTGCATGGCCCAGCAACGACAAGAGAACAAAGAGGTCAAGAAACCGCGTCTCATCCAAACGAGCAGAAGTGCGCCTACCAGAACACCCCATAGCAGCATCACCGACAGATTGCGGCAGCGCATTGGGCGTCACGTCTTTTGTGAACTTCTCTCTTACCGCCGTGAGCGCAAAGGTTACGGGCGGTTCGCGTAAAGATTGCACTCAGACTTAGGTTTTAGACGTGGTTCGGCGTCGATTACTGGTCTAACGGAACGGGTAAAGCCACACTTTGTAGTCTCCAACCATGATCAGTGCCTGATCAATCTCTGCCCGCGTCATTTTCTGGATCACCTGTTCCATGGAATCTGCAGCATCCGGGTCTCCGCCGATCGCCGACAATGTGTACCACATATAAGCACGCACCAGGTCAGGTTCGGGCATTCCCAATCCAACTTCGTAGTACCACCCTACCCCGGACTGTGCGCCAGGATGACCTTTCATGGACGCCCGAAGATACCAGTCAAAGGCACGTTGATAGTCCTGTTCGACCCCAAGACCCAAGGCATACATGATCCCGATCAGCTCTTCAGCTTCGGCATTACCTGATCGTGCGGCAGGCCAGAGCTCGGTCAGGGCCTCTGCGAACCTATTTTCTTCCATAAGGTCGCGTGCAACCTCCAGATCCGCCAAAGCAGGGCTTGAAAGCGCTCCAAAAAGCGCCAAGATCACCGCATGAAACGTGTATTTCATATCGCTCTTTTCCTTCTTGCCGGGCCTGCGCTTGCAGAGCTGCCCACGCCGATCAGCGCAAATGATTTCATCACCTTTGACGAAGATCAGGCACGGATCGGTCAGCTCCTCTTCTACGATAAGATCTTGTCCGGCAATCGCAATATTTCGTGTGGCACCTGTCATCACCATGATCACGCAGGCGGAGATGGCTTGAGCCTTGGCATCGGTGAAGGCGGCGTGGGGGTTGGCCCAGACCGCACCGCGGGAGCAGGCGATCATGCAATCCGAAAGCGCGTGCCTCGGAATGCGCCTGCGCTGTGGAATCTCGGGCACCGCTCCGTGCATACGATGTTTCATGATGGGCGACTGGAAATCGGGGACCACTACGAGAATGGCTTCAACAGTCCCGCGCAGGAATGGTTGCCTGACGGTCTGAACAGCTTACTGGCAGCGCAAGCCATTTTCCCAATGACCGCTCAGTTCGAAATGGCCGGCAATGTTGGTGAAAACGATGTGACAGGCGCGGTTGCGGATCGCATTGATCTGGGCTGGCCCATCGTCGCCAAACGCGTGCGTACGATCCCGGACTATGGACAGATGTTCGTTGAGGCCTTCGACGATGTCGACGTGTCCGAGGATGTCACGATCACGCATATCGCCAATGCAATCGCGGCGTTCATCGGACGGGAATGGACCAACCATGACAGCCCCTTTGATGCGTATCTTGCCGGTGACAATAACGCCTTGGCCCCTGCACAATATCGCGGAATGGAGCTTTTTTACGGAGAAGCTGGCTGCGCGACCTGCCATTCCGGACCGCTTATGACCGATCAATTGTTTCATGCGTTGGCGCTTCCACAATTTGGTCCCGGGCGCGCACGTTTACACGACCCTACCCCGCGCGATGTTGGGCGTGTCGGCGAAAGTGACCGGATTGAGGATGCGTATCGCTTCCGTACACCTTCCTTGCGCAATGTGGCCTTGACCGCGCCTTATGGGCACAATGGAGCGTATCCAACACTTGAAGGCATTGTCAGACACCATCTTGATCCGCAACAGAGCCTCGCGTCCTGGTCACGCGACATGGCAAAACTCCCGGAGGCACCTTGGCTGAAGGCGATTGATTTTGTCATTCAATCCGACCGTCTCGAAGTGGCCCGCCATGCAGCGAAGATAGACATCGAGCCCAAATCCCTCAGTGAGGATCAGATTGCCGATATTCTAGAGTTCCTAAATGCCCTGACCGGCGAAACCGCGTTGACCCGTCCGCTAGGGCGTCCGGATACCGTTCCCAGCGGACTATCAGTTGATTAGACCGAAACTCGAAGCCCAATGAGCTTAAGTGCGCAGCTCAGAAACTCCAAGCACATAACCTTAAATAGATGAAATCCGAAGGATAATGTCCTGTTAAGGATATATATTTCCCAATTAGTGCATAGTGTCTTTCCCATTTCGACGGTTATCCAAACAAATTTCTTTGCAGTTTTGGCGTCACATGCTAGCGAACAAAAGCGACGGGAGAATCTGCGAAAGCAGTGCCGAAGGAGCAACCGCCCTGGTAATCTCTCAGGCCCAAGGACCATCGCGCGAATAACACTCTGGAGAGTGAGGTTTTGAGCCTCCGCCGACGGGATAACGATCTCAGGCAACCGGACAGAGAGGGCACGAATGATCGGCGCATGCTGCGTCGGTTTTTAGTGCCTGAAGCATCAGCCGATGGCGCCTAAATGGGAGAACATCGGATGGGATTGCGCAGAACACCCCTTTACGATTTGCACACCAGCCTTGGGGCCAAAATGGTGCCCTTTGCAGGCTGGGAAATGCCAGTACAATACGGCACGGGTGTTATGGCAGAGCACCTTGCAACGCGTGAAACAGCCGGACTTTTCGATGTCAGCCACATGGGGCAGGTCATCATAAGAGCCCTGAGCAAAAAGAATTCTGATGCCGCGCTCGCCTTGGAGAGCCTGATCCCCGCCAACTATTTAGGCCTTGCTGAGGGACGGCAACGCTACGGTGTCCTGACCAACGATAAGGGCGGGATTCGCGATGATCTGATGGTGGCCAATCGCGGCGATCATTTCTTTCTTGTGGTGAATGCTGGCAATGCAGACGCAGACATTGCCTATTTGCGCGAGCATCTTTCTGACCGCTGCGAAATTGAGGTAATTGCAGATCGTGCGTTGCTTGCGTTGCAAGGTCCCGCAGCAGAGGCCGCCTTTGCCCCAATTGCACAGGGTGCAAGCGAGATGAAGTTCATGGATTGCGCGGTGTTCGAAAGCAAATTTGGCGCGCTTTGGGTGACACGCTCGGGATACTCAGGCGAAGACGGGTATGAGATTTCGGTCGCAACAGATAACGCCGAAGCGCTGACGCGTCGCTTGCTGGACACCCCGGGTGTTGTGGCATGTGGTCTTGGCGCGCGCGACAGTCTTCGGATGGAGGCCGGACTTCCACTGCACGGACAAGACATTACGCCAGATACGACGCCGGTCGAAGCCGGACTTGGCTGGTCCATCCAAAAGGTGCGGCGGACAGGCGGTGATCGCGAAGGCGGGTTCCCCGGGGCCGACAGAATTCTCGCGCAGTTTGAGAACGGGCCGGAGCAAAAGCTTGTTGGCCTGCGCCCGGAAGGTCGCGCCCCAATGCGTGCGGGAACCTCACTTTTTGTAGATGCCGACGCCGCAGATCCCATCGGCGAAATCACATCAGGTGGTTTCGGGCCGTCCCTGCAAGCCCCCATGTCCATGGGATACGTTCCTGCCGAAATGGCAAAACCCGGCACAGCCTTGATGGCAGATTTGCGCGGGCGACGCCTGCCCGTCTCTGTCACACCCCTTCCCTTCCGTCCCGCAAACTACAAACGTTGAGGAGCAAACCATGAAGTACACTGAAGAACATGAGTGGCTGAAACCTGAAGCCGACGGCATCGTAATCGTCGGGATCTCGGAACACGCAGCTGAGCAACTTGGCGACATCGTTTTCATCGAACTGCCCGAAACCGAAACCGAAGTTGCCAAGGGCGACGAGATCGTCGTGATCGAATCCGTGAAGGCCGCGTCGGATATTCTTGCGCCGCTCGATGGCGAGATCGTTGAAATCAACGATGCGCTGGAAGCTTCGCCTGGTCTGGTGAACGAAGATCCGCTGGACGGGGGCTGGTTCTTCAAGATGAAGCTGGCGGATCCAAGCGAACTCGACAGCCTTATGACCGAAGCAGAATATAAAAACTTCATCGACTGATCCGTTGATTTAGTGGGAGACTCTCATGCCCTATGCGCCCAGTGATTACCTGCCGTATGACTTTGCCAACCGTCGTCATATTGGCCCCTCACCCGAAGAGATGGCCGATATGCTCGAGGTTTTGGGCGTCAAAAGTCTCGACACTCTGATTGACCAGACCGTGCCGGAGGATATCCGGCAAACCACCCCGCTCGATTTTGGCAAGCCCATGAGCGAACGGGAAATGCTGCACCATATGGAAGCGGTCGCGGGCAAGAACAAGGTGTTGGTTTCGCTCATCGGGCAAGGTTACCACGGCACAATGACCCCCCCCGCGATCCAGCGGAACATTCTTGAAAATCCCGCCTGGTACACGGCCTACACGCCATACCAGCCAGAGATTTCGCAAGGCCGTCTGGAAGCCTTGCTGAACTTCCAGACGCTTGTCACGGATCTGACCGGGCTTGATGTGGCAAACGCCTCGCTTTTGGATGAAGCGACAGCCGCCGCGGAAGCGATGACCATGTCGCAGCGGGTCGCCAAGTCGAAAGCAAAGGCGTTTTTCGTGGATGAAAACTGTCATCCGCAGAATATCGCGGTCATGCAGACACGCGCGGCGCCTTTGGGGATCGAAATTATCGTAGGCGCCCCGGAGGATCTGGATGCATCGGCCGTGTTTGGCGCGATTTTTCAGTATCCCGGCACGTATGGCGGTTTGCGCGATTTCTCTGCCGAGATCGAGGCCCTTCATGCGCACAAAGCGCTGGGGATCGTAATCGCGGATCCGCTCGCGCTAACCATGCTCAAAGAACCCGGCGCAATGGGGGCCGATATCGCCGTTGGATCCATGCAGCGCTTCGGGGTTCCGATGGGAGCCGGTGGTCCACACGCGGCCTACATGGCGTGCAAGGATGCTTATAAGCGCGCGATGCCCGGACGGATTGTCGGTGTATCAGTCGATGCCCGGGGCAACCGCGCGTACCGGCTGTCGCTGCAAACGCGTGAACAACATATTCGGCGCGAAAAAGCGACATCAAACGTCTGCACGGCGCAAGCCCTGCTGGCGGTTATCGCGTCTTTCTATGCCGTCTTCCACGGGCCCAAAGGCCTGCGTGCCATTGCCCAACGCATTCATCGGAAAACCGTACGGATGGTGCGGGGCCTGCAGGAATCCGGGTTCGAGGTCGAGACCACAGATTATTTCGACACTGTCACCGTCAAGGTTGGCGCGGTACAAGGCGTGGTCCTGCAGAATGCGATTGCGCAAGGTGTGAACCTGCGAAAGGTCGGCAATGACCGGATCGGGATCACGCTGGACGAGCGTACCCGGCCTGAAACCGTTGAAGCGGTTTGGGCCGCCTTCGGGATTGAACGGAAGCTCGACGTCAATGAGGTCGCGTACCGCCTGCCCAACGCCCTGATCCGTAAAAGCACCTATCTGGAACACCCGATCTTCCACATGAACCGGGCGGAAACTGAAATGATGCGGTACATGCGACGGCTCGCGGACCGGGATCTGGCACTTGATCGGGCGATGATCCCCTTGGGGTCGTGCACGATGAAGCTGAATTCGGCCGCAGAAATGATGCCAATCACTTGGCGCAACTTTGCGCTGCTGCACCCGTTCGCTCCGGTTGATCAGCTGGCAGGCTATCACGAGATGTTCGAGGCCCTGTCGGCAAAGCTCTGCCAGATCACGGGCTATGACGCGATGAGCCTGCAGCCAAACTCGGGCGCACAGGGCGAATATGCAGGTTTGCTGACCATCGCGGCCTACCATGCCGCGCGTGGCGAGGCGGAACGGGACATCTGCCTTATCCCGACCAGCGCCCATGGCACAAACCCCGCCTCTGCCCAGATGGCAGGCATGAAGGTGGTGGTCGTGAAGTCGGCCGAGAATGGTGACATTGATCTGGAAGACTTCCGCGAGAAGGCCGCGGCCGCGGGCGACAAGCTTGCAGCCTGCATGATCACGTACCCTTCAACCCATGGCGTTTTTGAGAAGACCGTCCGCGAGGTCTGCAAGATCACACACGATCACGGGGGCCAGGTCTACATGGACGGCGCGAACCTGAACGCGATGGTTGGCTTGGTCAAACCCGGCGAGATCGGATCGGATGTCAGCCACCTGAACCTGCACAAGACCTTCTGCATCCCGCATGGCGGAGGTGGCCCCGGCATGGGACCCATCGGTGTGAAAGCGCATCTTGAACCGTTCCTCCCGGGCCATCCTGAAACAGGTGGGCGTACAGGGCCGGTGTCGGGCGCGCCATACGGATCGGCCTCAATCCTGCCTATCAGTTGGGCCTATTGCCTGATGATGGGCGGCGAAGGTCTGACGCAGGCAACAAAAGCTGCGATTTTGAACGCAAACTACATCGCAAAGCGATTGGAGGGCGCGTATCCGATCCTCTATCGCGGCGAAAATGGCTGGATTGCGCATGAGTGCATTCTAGATACGCGCGTGTTTGCCGAAAGCGCTGGCGTTACCGTGGAGGACATCGCAAAGCGTCTGATCGATAATGGCTTCCACGCCCCAACGATGAGCTGGCCTGTCGCTGGGACATTGATGGTGGAACCAACGGAGTCGGAGACCAAAGCGGAACTCGATCGCTTCTGCGATGCGATGCTGTCGATCCGGGACGAAATTGCTCAGATCGAGGAAGGCAAGCTCGAGGTTGAAGAGAGCCCCCTTCGGCATGCACCGCACACGGTCGAAGACCTCGTGGGCGAATGGCAACATTCCTACACCCGGGAAGAGGCCTGTTTCCCGGCGGGGGCTTTTCGTATCGACAAATACTGGCCACCGGTCAGCCGTGTCGACAACGTGTTCGGAGATCGCAACCTTGTGTGCACCTGTCCACCGCTTGAGGCCTATGCCGAGGCTGCGGAGTGAGATCGGAGGAGACCTCTCTTACCGAGATGGTCTCTGATGTGGACAGCCTTTATGCTTGGCGCAGGCTCACGTGTTCGCTGATACTGGCGACTGTGGGCGGCGTCGGCATTTGGGCAATCATAGTGCTATTACCCGAGTTCGAGGCCGAGTTTGGCCTGTCTCGTGGCGAGGCGTCTCTGACCTTTGTCGCCACGATGCTGGGCTTTGCCCTTGGCAATGTGGTCGTAGGCCGTTGGGTGGATCACTTTGGCATTACGCTGGTGATGATGGGGGCTGGCATTGTGCTTGCTCTAGGATACGCAGTGAGCGCCCTTGCCCCATCAATTTTTATATTAAGCGTCGCGCAATTCGTTGTCGGGGCAGCGTCAGCAACCGGATTTGCACCTCTGATCGCGGACCTATCCCATTGGTTTGAAAAAAGGCGCGGGCTTGCGGTCGCACTTGCTGCAAGCGGTAATTACATGGCGGGCGCGATTTGGCCCATTGTTCTCACCCCCCTCCTTCCCGTCATTGGATGGCGCGGCGCCGCCTGGGTTATCGCAGGAACCTGCGTGTGTGTGATGCTGCCCTTGTCGCTGACGCTGCGCAGACGGGTCACGGAACATACATTGGTACGCGCAGATTCCGCCGCATCCCAGCGCGTAAAAAGAACAGGCCTGTCCCCACGCGTTTTGATGTCGCTGCTCTTTATGTCCGGACTTGGGTGCTGCGTGGCGATGTCTATGCCGCAGGTTCACATCATCTCCTATTGCATCGATCTGGGTTACGGCGCAGCCGCAGGCGCTGGCATGCTTTCGCTGATGCTGACCGGTGGCGTGGTCAGTCGCGTCGCTTTTGGCGCGCTGTCGGACAAAATTGGTGGCGTGTGGACGCTTTTCGTCGGGGCCAGCGCGCAGCTTGTCGCCTTATGCCTCTTTTTGCCGTGGAACGGGCTGGTCCCGCTTTATGTCATTTCGCTTGTGTTTGGCTTGAGCCAGGGCGGCATCGTTCCAAGCTACGCTTTGATCGTGCGTGAATATCTGCCCGCGCGTCAGGCCGGGAAACTGGTGGGCCTTGCGATCATGTCCACAATTCTGGGCATGGCTCTTGGTGGCTGGATGTCCGGCTGGATCCACGATGAAACCGGTGATTATCGTCTGGCTTTTCTGAACGGGATTGGTTGGAATCTGATCCCAATCGCGGTCACGGCGTTTCTACTGCTCCGGTCCACGCGTTTAAAACCATTCAAGACCCTCGATTAATAGGAGGGGCTTGGGTTCCCGGTGACGGCACATACTGGGACGTCAAACAGGACCATCGGTACAGCTTTTCCAACTGTTGCCTTTTCTTTGACGGGCGAGAGATGCGCGCCACAAACCTGTCTATATGATCGCTAGGACGACGCGGATCTCCGGTCAGCCTGCGCGGCAAGTGCCTGTCGAAAGGCATCAATAGAGGCGTTGTCGTCCAGGCATCGGTGCAGCAGCGCTTTCTGCGTCTCCGGTGCCAAACCTCCAACGGGCGGGTCACGATCAAGATTGGTCGGGAAGGAATATCCCTCAGCTATGGAAGATAGAACTGCCTGACGCTGGCCAATTGAAAGCCTATCTGACGCCCACGCATCTGCAAGCGCCGGATAAAGTGCAAGACACATGGCGTCTCGATCAATGGTCTCCATTGCCCGCCCAAAGGCTGACGACACCTGCAGCAAGTTTACCATTCGGTGGATGTCCGCGCTTGTGTTCTCACCGGCTGCATGAAACAGCGCTGGCGAAAAGAACATTGCATCCCCTTTCTCCAATGGGAGTTGAACATGATGCTTTTCGAAATAGGCGCGGAAATCATCCCGCCGCCATGCTGCATAGCCGGGTCGGTAAAGCTGCGAAAACGGCAGCAGTTTTGTCGGACCGCTCTCAATAGGGATATCACAATGCGCAATGCCGCCCTGCAAGGTCATCAAGGGCGACAGGTCGTGGACATGGGCCGGATAGGTCGCGCTGATCTCAGCAGTCTGGAAGCCCAGGTGGTAATCGCGGTGCGCTTGTTGCGCCTTGCCACCCGGATGGACAAGATTAACCTGGGCCGTCATTTGATAGTTTGGCCCAAGCCAGGCTTCACAAGCCGTATCAATGGCAGGACAAGCGAAATAGCGTACAAAGGTTTCCGGGGCTTTCAAAGCCAGCTTCTGAAGGGAGTTCCAGATCCGATCATTTGCACCAGCCGCTGCAAAATGATCTGCGCCGCCTCCTAGCTCTTCTTTTTCTTCTGCGATGATCTGGTCATAGGCATCTGTTGCCGCATCGATCGCCTCTAGGTCGGGACACGCGCCTTTTAGAACAAAGCAGCCTGCCCCACTGTGCAAGATGCGCGCCCATTCGGACAGTATGGTCCGCCGACCTGTGGGGTCGCTTAATGTGTTTTTCAGCTGGAACGCGTCATAGACCGGGACATGCTTTGGTGCGCCGATTGCGTGCGGGATTTCCTCAGCGATGACCTCGCGCGAGACGAGCTCTTCAAATTCCTCAAGCCTGCATGTGTCAGCATCGTAGTACCCTGCCGGATGTGTGTTGGACTTCAACATTGCGCTCCTCCATTTGGTCTGAGCCTAGCCAATGTATGGCTTGCCTGATCGAGCAAAACACATCAAAAAACCATCAATGGCACATCTATTTCCGATCAAAGAAATCGCTCGTCAATCTGGATTGGGCACAGCAACCGTGGACCGCGTGCTGAACAATCGCGCACATGTCAGTGCGCCGACGCGCGACCGGGTCAACGCGGCAATATCAGAGCTTTCGCGCCAACGTTCGCAGCTTGCAGCACAAGGCCAAAGACTGTTTGTCGACTTTGTCATAGAAGCGCCTTCGCGGTTTAGCACCGAGGTCAGACGCGCAGCTGAAGCCGTCCTGCCTTCCGTCGGGGTTGGTGTCTTTCGACCACGGTTCTGGTTTCAGGAAACCATGTCTGATGACGAGATGATTGCGCACCTCAAGCGGATTGCAAAGCGTGGCACCCAAGGCATCTGTCTGAAAGCCCGCGATGTGCCAAAGATTAACGAGACCGTGGATGCGTTGGAAAACAAAGGCATCCCCGTCATCACCATCGCGACGGACCTGCCGAGTTCATCGCGCAGTTGCTATGTGGGGATAGATAACTTTGCTGCAGGCAAAACCGCGGCGTTCTTGATGGCCAACGCGCTCCCGCCGGGCAAGGCCACGGTGCTGGCAAATATCTCACAAGACAGCTTTACGGGCGAAGCTGAACGTTACCACGCTTTCAAGCGTGAATTCCAAGATTTAAGACCCGATAGCAAAATCGTTGAATTTGGGGGCAGTGGTGGTCTCGCGTTTGCTGTAAGTGAGACCCTTGGAGCGGTTCTTCAAAACCCCGGCAAACTTGATGGTGTCTACTCGATGGGGGGAGGCAACGCATCAATTCTCGCCCACCTGCCGAATGAAACCGCAAAGAAATTGGTCTTCGTTGCGCATGATCTCGACGCAGAGAACCGCACACTTCTGTCGCAGAAAAAACTGACATACGTGCTACATCACGACCTGGAAAGCGACATGAGAAATGTTTTCTTGGCCTTCGCAGGCTGTCATCGTCTGAGGCCAAAACTCGAAGGCACATTGCAAAGCGCACTTCAGATCATAACGCCCTACAATATTCCGGTATCAGCTAGTCGGCGTCCCGCTGTGCAATCCAATCGTGGTCGGGATCATTTTTAAAGCGCCACTTTCTAAGCGGGCCAGCCATGACATTCAGATAATACATCTCGTAGCCATACGGCGCCGCGCAGGGATGATGCCCTTTGGGCACAAGCACTACATCACCGTCTTTGACCGCCATGGTCTCATCCAGCGACCCGTCTTCGGTATAGACACGCTGCACACCAAAGCCCTGCGACGGGTTCAGGCGATGATAATATGTCTCTTCGAGGTAGGTCATGTTGGGATAGTCGTCCTCGTCGTGCCGATGGCTGGGATAGGACGACCAGTTGCCTGCTGGGGTGAAGACCTCGGTTACAAGCAAGCTGCCCGCTACGTCGCGCCCTTCCATCGCAATATTGTTGATGAACCGCGTGTTCTGGCCTTTGCCACGTTGGGTCAACTCAATCCCATCCGGGCCGAGCCTCTGCACGGGATAATCACCCAGCGCTGGGGCTGTGCAAACGGCCAAGACGCAGTCCGTGGTTGCCTCACCAGACCAGTCGGTGTCAGCAGGCACATACGCACAGTGCGGCGCTGTTTTTTCAAAAACCGAGATCCGGTCGCCCAGTTCTCCAAGATCGACACCGCCCGCTCTGATGCGGGCTTTGCCTTCAACGAGCACAAGGATAACTTCGCGATTTCCGGTGTTTTCTTCGAAACGTTCGCCCGGTTTCAGATGATAGAGACCGAAGCCCACATAGCCCCAGTTCGCCGTTTCAGGCGTAATGTCATGCACCTTGCCATATAGCGCGGTTGGCCTGCGCAGAAGATCAGTCATTCTCAAAACTCATAAGCTGGCTTTCGATCAGGACCCATCATCGTCGAGGTCGAAAGCAAGGAAGAAAACGTAGCTCGCATAGGCGCATATACCTCCAACCAGCACGGCCCAGAATGGGTTGCCTTGCGTGATTTCTATGACCGTCCAAAACACAAGAGCACTGACAAGCACGACCCGTCGCCAAACAGGGCGAAAGAAAGGGTGGCGCAAGTCAAGCGCCGGATTTGGCCGCCGGCTCATCGCGCCACCCCTTGGATCAAACCGTTCCGCCGAGCGAACCTTCAAGCGTGGCCAGTTCCTGCCCCCCCGCCATCATGTCTTGTAGCTCTTCCGGCGTGATCTGCCCGCGCTGCGCGGTTCCCAGCGTCTGCCCTCGGTTTAGAACAGTAAAGCGGTCGCCCACGGCCAAAGCATGCCGGACATTGTGGGTGATGAAGACAACTGCGACACCCTGTTTGCGCACCTTGTCAATCGTAGCCAGCACGTTGGAGGTTTGACGGACACCCAGAGCGGATGTCGGCTCATCAAGGATCAAAACTTTCGCACCAAAGTACACTGCGCGACTGATAGCAACCGTCTGGCGTTCACCACCCGACAATGTCCCAACTGCCTGATCGGGACCGCGAAGGTTGATGCCCATCTTGCGCATCTCTTCCATGGTGACCCTGTCGGCCAAGTCCTTGTCGAAGAATGACAGGCCCGCGATCTTTTTCACGGGTTCGTTGCCCATAAAGAAGTTCCGGCTGACTGACATCAGGGGTATCATCGCGAGGTGCTGGTGAACGGTCGCGATCCCTGCCTCCATGGCATCACGGGGATCGTTGAAGTTCATTGGCTGACCATCAAAGATGATTTCCCCTTTTGTTGGAGTGTGAACGCCGGACATCGTTTTGATGAAGGTCGATTTGCCCGCACCGTTGTCCCCGAGAAGACAATGGCATTCACCGGGATAGACGTCGATCGAAACGCCTGCCAAAGCGATGACTGCACCAAAATGCTTTTCGATGTTCTGCATCTGGATGATGGGCGCGTGTGTGGATCGGGTGTTCATATCAACGCTCCCCCGTGATCATGCGACGAATGTAGGTATTTAGGATCACGGCCGCGAGGAGGATCACCCCCAAGAAAACCCGGAAGAGTGAGCTTTCGACGCCCGCAAAGAAAAGGCCCTGCTGCACGACCCCAAAGATCAATGCGCCAAGGGCGGCCCCCAGAACTGAACCGTATCCGCCTGTCAGCAATGCGCCCCCGATAACCACGGCGATGATCGCTTCGAACTCTTTCAAAAGACCCCGATCGGCACCGGCTGATCCGAACTCCATAACCTGACATGTTGCAAAGACGCAGGCGCAGAATGCGGTGAACATAAACATCAGCATTTTAACTTTGTTCACCGGAACGCCAGAGTTGCGCGCCGCTTCCGGATCGCCACCCGATGCGAAGATCCAGTTGCCAAATTTGGTCTTGGTTAGAAGAACATGGCCGAAGATCACCAGGAGGATTGCCCAGACAATCAGCATAGGAATGCCGTCAACCACTGGGTCCCCTGCCCGCGTGCCACGCTGGAATGTTGCGATGATGCCCGCGTCGCCCATCCAGTTAAAAACATTCCCAAAGATCTTCCCCCCAAAAACCGAGGCCAACGGATCACCTTCTGCGGCTTCACGAATACCGCCAATGATCGTTTTGCGCTCAATTGTCTGAGGCAGGAAGATTGTGAAACCGCGCAGGATGAAAAGAAAGGCAAGCGTCACAATAAAGCTGGGTAAACCGGTACGGATTACGATGAAACCATTCAGAGCCCCGATCGCGACGCACAAAGCGAAGGTGATGATAATAGCGAGCCACATAGGATACCCCAAAGTGACCCCAAGAATGGCGATTATCATGCCAGCAAAGCCGATCATGGATCCAACGCTCAGGTCGAACTCGCCTGCGATCATAAGCAGGCAAGCGCCCACTGCGATGATCATAAATTGTGCCGAAACGATAGACCAGTTCATCACGCCTTGGCTGTTGAACATGCCACTGTCAAAGGCAAACAACAGAAAGAACGCAAAGACGGCGATCGTTCCGACGATGCCGCCAAGTTCTGGTCGGATCAGCGCCTGCCGGAAGGAGGATATCTCCTTTATCCGCTCGTCTGTTGAATTGGATGAGGTGTCGGACATGACCAGCGTGCTCCCCTTCGGCAGTCATTTAGATGGAATGAGGGCGGCGCCTGCCTCGCAAACGCCGCCCTCGATTTCTATTAGCGGAACTCACCCGCGAAGGCTTCAACCTTCTCAAGCCCGGATGCGGTTACGAAACCTGGGCCAGAGTTGATGTTGTTGCCCGGCAGAACGCCGTAGCGGTGGTAGTTTGCCAGCACCACAACAGGCAGGTACGCCTGCAGGAAGGGCTGCTGGTCGATGCCCCAGCTGATAACGCCCGCCTTGATGCCTTTCACGATCTCGGCGCCGAGGTCGAAGGTGCCAAAGTAGATGTCACCGGCCATACCGTTTTCGTCCAGCGCCAGCAGAGTTGGATCTGCCGAGGTTGGGCCGAGGGTCAGAACAGCGTCAGTATCTGGGTTCGCTGACAGGTAAGCCAGAACACGGTTCTTGATCTCTGCAGGGTCTTGACCGGAATCGATCATCTGGTTGCCCAGCTCGACGCCCAGACCGTCTGCGAAGCCTTGGCAACGCTCGGTCGAGGATGGCGAGGAGATGTAGTGGTTCACGCAGAGGAACGACCCAACGCCGTCACCGGACGCACGAAGACCAGCTGCGTAACCTGCATCATACTCAGGCTGACCGACATACATCAGCGCGCCAACTTCACGGGCCTGTTCAGGTGTACCGGAGTTCATGATGATCACGTCGATGCCAGAGGCAACTGCATCCATGATCGGGCCCTTCAGAACATCATAGTCCGACAATGTCGTGATGATCCCGTTCGGGCCAGAGGCAGCGGCCTGCTCGATAATGCGGGCCATGTCAGCAAGGTCACCAGTAGGTGGGTTGCGGTACTCAACCGATACGCCCATCTGATCGCCTGCAAGCGCGATACCGTTCTTGATGGTATTCCACCAGCTATCGCTGTCCGGAGCGTGGCTGACCAGCACGTAGCTGAGGTCATCACCATGACCGCCCGCATTCGCAGCAAACGGTGCAGTGAGCAGCGCCGCGCCAAGCGCGAGCGACTTCATTACTTTCTTCATAAGGTCCTCCCAGACTCACATTCTTTGCGGACGAAGGTCTATCTCGTCCGCTCCCGAAGCAAAGCACAGGGAAAATTGAAATGCAACCGGTTGCAAAAATTGAATTCACTTTTCAGCGCCATTCACATATGCGTTGAACAAACACGAGGAAGTCCGCGTGCCGGTCACACTGAAAGAGGTTGCAGCGAAAGCAGGCGTTTCGCGTTCGGCGGTATCGCGGACGTTCACGGAAGGCGCATCGGTATCACTGAAAACGCGCAAGAAAGTTGAGAAGGCCGCAAATGAGCTTGGCTACAGCCCCAACGCGCTTGCCTCTTCGCTCACCACCGGACGAACGAAGCTTATCGGTCTGATTTCAAATAACTTTCATAATCCGCTCTTTCTGGAAGTATTCGATCTGTTCACCAGAAGCCTGCAGGATCGTGGTCTGCGTCCACTGCTCGTAAACCTGTCCGATGAAACGGATCCGGGCAATTCATTGCGGATGTTGCGACAATATTCCGTGGACGGTGCAATCGTGGCCTCGTCGACACTTTCGCCAGAGTTTTCAAAGGCTTTTCGGGATGCGCGCATCCCTGTCGTCCACTCTTTCGGTCGCTTTGCAAATGCGCCCTATGTTCACGTCGTTGGAATCGACAACGTAGAATGCGGTCGTATGGCAGCCCGTTCGCTGATTGCGCGTGGCTATCGTAGGATTGCCTTCATGGGCGGACCACGCGAAGCAACATCAACAATCGACCGTCGCACTGGTTTTCTTGAGGTTGCCAACGCGTCAGACGGTATCGAGGTGAGCGAAAGCTATGCCACCGCGTATTCCTTCGCAGCTGGCAGAACGGAAATGCAGCGTCTGCTGAAGCAGGACCGGGCAGACGCCTATTTTTGCGGGGACGACGTACTGTCCATCGGCGCATTGAGCGCAATCGAATCGGCGAACCTGCGTGTTCCAGAGGATATCGGGGTAATCGGTCTGAACGATATGGAGATGGCCCGTTGGGAAAACATCAACCTGACCACGATACGACAGCCAATCTCCCAGATAATCTCAAGTTCAATCGAGCTCATTGTGGCCGCCCTGGATGATCCAGAGCGCCATCCCGAAGCACGGCTTTTTGCCTGTGAGATCGTCGAGCGCGGGACGCTTCGCCCCACGCAGTAGGCATTTATGTTCTAAGACCCGGTTATGTCTGGAACATTGGTGGGCGTGCATCCACCCACTCACCTGCATTGTTTGCGGACGCCACTGCTGCATAAACAGCAGCCATTGACCGAAGACCATCCTGAGCGAGCGGCAGCGCACCCGCGGTTTGCCCTCGGATCACGGCGGCGAGGTCGACATAAATGTTTGCTACAGCGAGCGGGAAACCTTCCGGATGTGCGATGGCGACACGACTGAGACGCGAAGCTTCGTCTGACAGTCCTGACTCGCCCTTCTCCATGATCTGCATTCGCCCACCCACGGGCGTAAAATACACTTGATTGGGTTGCTCAGATGCCCAGCGAAGCCCGCCGGTTTCGCCAAACACCTGGATGTCAAAGCCATGCTGGCGTCCTATCGCAACTGACGACGTCCACAACCGACCGACTGTCCCGCCAGACATGCGGAAATTAACCATCGCATCATCTTCAAGCTCGCGGCTTGGAATGGTGGATGCAAAATCTGCCGATAAGCTCTCAACTTCGTCGCCCGTTACGAAACTTGCCATATGCATGGCGTGAATGCCGCAATCGGCAAACTGCCCGGACACGCCGGCCATCACAGGATCATAGCGCCAGCGCACGCGCGGATTATCTGCGTCTGTCGCGTCCCCGTGATGACCGTGGCTGAAGTTCGCAACAACCAGACGGATCTTTCCAATCTGGCCGCTCGCCACCATCTGGCGCATCTCGCGGACCATGGGATATGCAGAATAACAATAGTTTACGGCGCAAACCTTACCTGATTTCTCAGTAACCCTGACGAGTTCTTCCCCTTCTTCAACGGTCATCGTCATGGGCTTTTCGCAAAGCACGTTGAAGCCGGCTTCCAGAAACGCCTTCGTGATCTCAAAATGCGTACTATTGGGCGTTGCAACTGTGACGAGATCTACGCGATCTTCACGTGCGCTCTCGCCATCGAGCATCTCTTGCCAATTGGCATAAGCACGGTCCGATGCGACACCCAGACTTTGCGCGTACGCTTTGCCCTTCTCGGCATCAATATCAAGCGCACCAGCGGCCAGAACAAAGTTGCCATCTGCCTGTGCACCCAGACGGTGTGCCGGTCCGATCTGGCTGCCTTCGCCACCACCGACCATACCCCAGTTTAGCTTTTTCATGTTCTGAACCCCTTACACAAAGCCAATGGAATTAAGGAACGCACGATTGGCCTTGGCATCCCCGAGAGGATCGGTGTCCGGCAGGGTCGGATCACAATCTTGCTCGACGGTGCACCATCCTTCAAATCCGTTCTCAATCAGGATGTCGCGGACACGTTTGAAATCCACATCGCCTTCCCCGAGGTTGCAAAAGATGCCTTGCCCGCAGGCATCGTAAAATCCAGTTCCGCGGGCAATGACATCTGCCTTAACCTTGGGGTCTATATCCTTGAAATGCATATAACTAATTCGGCCTATATAACGCTCCATAAACGAGACGGGATCAAATCCTGCATAGGAATGATGGCCGGTGTCGAAACAGATCTTCAGAATAGTCTCATCCACCTCGTCTAAGAGACGAATGAGCTCTGGTTCAAAATCCATGAACCCCGCAGCATGGGCGTGGATGCCCACGGTCAAACCGTACTCCTCCGCACCCATTTTTGCGACATGTGCGATACGGTCCCGATAGGCCGCCCATTCCGCATCATCCATCTGCTCGGCATCATTGGCGCGTCCAGCTGTCGAGGCACGACGCGGGGAAATGGAGTCAATCAAGACGAGATGTTGTGCACCGTGGGCTGTTAAGGCTTTGCAGGTCCGTACCGACGCGTCTAAAACGTCGTCCCATTTTTCAGGATCATGGAAGGGACGGAACACCACCCCACCGATCAGTTCCTGGTCAAATTCGGCAAGCGCCTCTGCCAGAACAGGTGGATCCTCGGGCATGAAGCCCACGGGACCCAGTTCAATCCCCTTGTACCCTGCCTCTGCGTTCTCACGCAGGACATCACGCCAGGCTGGATTGCGCGGATCATCGGCAAATTCCACACCCCAAGAACATGGTGCATTCCCTATTCTTATTGTCACGAGCGGTTCTCCTTCAAACGCTCTGAACCGGGGTCCACGCCCCGTTCAAGTGAGACTTCCTGGTGGCTTCCACCACACGAGACACGGCCAAGCCGTCTGCTAAACTGGGCCAGCGGGTTTTACCGTCGGCGATCGATTCAAGAAAATCGCGGGCTTCTATGATGATTTGATCCTGGTATCCAGTCCCATGTCCCGGTCCCTGACAAAATGGCAGGTAATCCGGATGGGACGGCCCAGTCAGGATCTTTCGGAATCCACGTTGGGCATCCGGCCCTTCTGCCTTATAGAGCCAGAGTGCGTTCTGGTCTTCCTGATCAAACCGGATCGCGCCTTTTGTTCCTGTTATTTCATAGGTATAGCCCATCTTCCGACCCGTGGCGACACGGCTGAAATACATATGCCCCATGGCACCGTTCTCAAACCTGCACATCATTTGGGCATGATCATCATTGGTGACAGCGACGCCTCCACGATTGGCATGAACCGTTTCGATCTCAGCCATCACTGATGAGATCGGCCCCATTAGTGCTAAGGCTGCATTGATCATATGCGGGGCCAGATCGCCCATCGTGCCATTTGCGTCGCCTTCAGTGCGCCAGGTGGCAGGCAGGTTCGGGTCGGCAAGAAAATCCTCTGTGTGCTCGCCCCGAAACCAGGTTACGTCCCCGATCGTCCCTTCTGCCAGAAGCTGACGGGCAAACTGAGACGCAGGCGTGCGAATATAGTTAAACCCGATCATGTTCACACACCCGGAGGCTTCCGCCGCGTCCACGAGCGCTTCAGCGTCCTGAAGAGATGCTCCGAGTGGTTTCTCGCAGAAAACAGGTTTGCCCAGCGAAAAAGCAAGTTCAGCCGCTTCGCGGTGCGTTTCTTGGGGCGAGGCAATCACAACCGCCTCTACGGCGGGGTCATGAATAAGCTCTTGCCAGTCATTAGCGGCGCGCTTGAACCCGAACTGATCGCGATATCTCTCAGCCGAAGCGAGAGACGAGGCCGCAACCATTTCGAGACGCGGACGCAAGCGGGTATTGAAAACTGCCCCGACAGCGGCATACGCGACAGCATGGGCTTTGCCCATATAGCCGCCACCCAGGATGCCAATCCCGATCTCTTTCATCGCTCCCCCTCGAAAAACAGATTGCAACCGGTTGCAACACGCGTATCTTTTATCCAACAACACCGTCAAGCGCGATGGCGTGGATTCGGGAAGAAAGTGAAACCTCGGGGGGAGGACTTGCGATGAGCGAGACGACAATCCGTCTAACCACGGCACAAGCCATCATTCGGTATTTGAATGCTCAGTTCATCGAAATCGACGGCACACGCGTCAGACTCTGCGGGGGCGGCTTCGGTATATTTGGGCATGGGAACGTAACCTGCCTTGGCGAGGCGCTTTATGACCATCGTGATACCCTGCCCCTTTATCGCGGCCAGAACGAACAAAGCATGGGCTTTGCCGCAGCGGCCTATGCCAAATACCACCTCCGCCGGCGCTTTATGTTCTGCACAGCCTCTGCCGGACCCGGCACAGCAAACTTGCTAACCGCCGCCGCCCTGGCACATGCCAACCGCTTGCCCATGCTGATGCTGTGTGGGGATACGTTTCTGACCCGGCTGCCTGATCCTGTGCTGCAGCAGCTGGAGCATTTTGGGAACCCTGCCCTTGGATTGAACGACGGCTTTCAGGCGGTCACACGATATTGGGATCGCATCACACATCCCGCTCAGGTCATCCAGTCTTTGCCCGCCGCACTGGCAATGATGCTGGACCCTGCGGATTGCGGACCGGCTTTCATTGCTTTGCCGCAAGACGTGCAAGGATGGGCTTATGATTACCCCACAAAGCTGTTCGAGGAAAAAACGCACCGCATTCGGCGCATGATACCCGATACGGAAGAGGTCGCAGACGCCGTGTCTGCGCTGAAATCAGCAGAGCGTCCTGTCATCATCGCAGGCGGCGGCGTTCAGTATTCTGGAGCCGTCGCTGAGCTGACCAAATTCGCCGAAGACCATCAGATCCCCGTCATAGAGACCATCGCGGGTCGCGCCAATTTCGTGAATGATCACGACCTGAATATCGGTCCTGTCGGCGTTACGGGCTCTGATTCAGCAAATGCTGTTGCGGAAGCCGCCGATGTGATCCTTTCAGTTGGGTGTCGCTTGCAGGACTTTACCACCGGGTCCTGGACCGCGTTCGCAAAAGATGCCCAGATCGTATCCCTGAACGCCGCGCGCCATGATGCGGGAAAGCACATGTCCCTGCCCGTTGTGGGGGACGCGAAGTTGGGCATCAAGGCCATCGCTGAAGGCATGGAGGGCTATACAGCCCCAAGCTCATGGACCGGCTTTGCGCGCGATGAGCGCAAGAAATGGAATGCCTATGTCGCCGAGAACGTCAAACCCGGCAATCGGGCCAACAGCTATGCGCAAGCCATCGGTGTTGTGAATGCGCTCTGTGATCCCCGCGACCGGGTCGTTGCCGCTGCAGGCGGGCTTCCGGCGGAGGTGACCGCAAACTGGCGCACGCTAGATATCGGGACCGTCGATGTCGAGTTCGGGTTCTCCTGCATGGGTTACGAGATTGCAGGTGGATGGGGCGCACGGATCGCCCAATCGGAAGATGAGCCTGATCAGGATACGATCGTGTTCACAGGCGATGGCTCCTATCTTCTAATGAATTCAGACATCTATTCGTCTGTTCTAACACAGAAAAAGATGATCATTCTGGTGCTCGATAATGGGGGGTTTGCGGTCATCAACAAACTGCAAAACAACACTGGCAACGAGAGCTTTAACAACCTGATCTCTGACGCCCCGACCGTGCCTGATGCCTTCGCCGTGGACTTTGTGTCTCATGCAGCCTCCATGGGGGCCAATGCCGTTTATGCAGACAATTCCGACCAGCTGGCCGAAGCCTTCAGGGCCGCAAAGGCTGCGGACAAGACAAGCGTCATCGTAATGAATGTCGATGCCTATGAGGGATGGACCACCGAAGGACATACCTGGTGGGAGGTTGGCACGCCGCATGTGACGGAAAATGCAAAAGTGCATGAGAAGCATCTCGAGATTGAAGCAGAGCGCGCCAAACAGCGCCGGGGCGTGTAATGGACGTTCTGACTGGCATAAAGAAAAACAAGTTCGTCGTGGTTGGACGTGTGGGCATGGATCTGTCGCCCGAACCCGCCGGAAGTAGCATCGAAGAGGCGCAACACCTGATGGTGGCGATGGGGGGCTCTTCGGCCAATATCGCTGCTGGATTGGTCAAATTCGGAGCCAGCGCATCCCTTGTGACCCGTGTGTCCGATGATGCAGTCGGACGATACTGCGTAAAACAACTCGCAGCTTATGGCGTGGATGCGACCCATGTGACACCTGTCGCCGGGGAGTTCCGAAACTCCCTCGCGCTTTACGAGAGCCGCGTACAGGATCACAACTCGGTCATCTATCGCAACGGTGCCGCGGATTTTCAGATGTCGATCGAGGATGTCGAGGCGGTAGACTACAGCCAGTTCGGCGCATTGATCACAGCAGGCACAGTGTTTGCCGCCGAGCCCTCGCGAACCGCTGCATTTCGCGCATTTGAATTGGCCCGGGAGGCCGGTCTGCCAATCATCTTTGACGTCGACTACAGACCCTATAGCTGGCCATCGCCCAAAGTGGCCGAAGACGTGTTGTCCAAAGCTGGTGAGTTGTCAGATATCATCGTCGCAAACGATGAAGAGTTTGGCTTCATGGCAGGCGGGATTGAGAAGGGACTGGCGAAGGCACGGTCTTTGGCAGAAAGCACAGCCAGCATCGTAGTCTATAAAATGGGCCATTTGGGCGCGATTACATTTGCAAACGGCGAAGAAACCCAGACGGGGATTTATAGGGTCGATGCGCTCAAACCGACAGGTGCAGGCGACAGCTTCATGGCCGGGTTTATTGCCGGGCTGGCAGAGGGGCGCGAGATGAACGACGCCGTCATGCGCGGATCAGCTTGTGCCGCTATTGTCGTGGCAAAGCCCGGCTGCGCCCCCGCGATGCCAAACACAGAGCAACTCAACGCGTTTCTGGCGACCCACCCTGGGCCAAGCGCACCACAGACTGTGGAAGGATAGGCCATGCATATCGCGCCCTATGACAACGAGAACAAACCGATCGTGGATGTGAATGATGATCTCGTCCCGTTGAACTACTTCAATATCGTAAAACTCAAGAAAGGCGAAAGCTTTGGCTACGCCGTGCCGGGCTATGAGACCTGCATCGTTCCCGCAACGGGTCTTCTAAATGTTGCGGTTGGAGGCTTTGAGGCAAAGGACCTTGGCGGACGCGGTGTTGATGTCTGGGACGGCGAGCCTGAAGGCGTCTATGTGCCCACGGGCGCGGACGCCAAGTTCACCTGTCTTTCAGACACTGCAGAAGTTTTCATTGCAGGTGCAAAGTATGATCAGGTTCTCGAGCCATTTGCGGTGCGCGCAGAAGAACTGGACCTCGTCCAATACGGGTCTGACGACACGAAAACGCATCGCAAGATCAAGCATATCCTAGGCCAGAAACAGCATGATCGCGTTGGACGTTTGTTGGTGTCGGAACTTTTCACAGTTGGCGCAGGCGGGTGGTCTGGATTTCCCAGCCACAAACACGACACCGACAATCTGCCGGACGAAACACGCCATGACGAGACCTACAATTTTCGGTTCAAACCGAATTACGGCTCAGGGCTTCAGATGCTTCAGCGCGAGGACAATAAACCCGGGGATGCGTATCACATCGTCGATGGCTCAACGATCTGTATCGATAAAGGCTACCACCCCTGTTCCGTTCTTCCGGGGTACGAGATGTACTACTTCACGATCCTTGGAGGTCTGAGCCAGCGCAGTCTTGTTCAGAACTTTCAAGAAACCCACAAGGAACAGCTGCATACCATTCCCGGAATTCTCGACATGGTGGCCAAGTTCAAATGACGCTTGCGACACTTGCAGACGTACTGCAGCCCGCCCTCAAAGGTGGCTACGCGGTTGGCGGACTGGTCACGCTCGGCTGGGAAGATATGCGGGCTTACACCGACGCCGCAGAGGCCGAAGGTCTGCCGGTAATCCTACAGGCTGGCCCGTCTTGCCGTGCCCACACCCCATTGCCAATCCTGGGAAAGATGTACCGTACTCTTGCGGAAAGTGTCTCAGTTCCGGTCGTTGCCCATCTCGATCATGGCTATACCTTCGAAGAGTGCAAAGAAGCCTTGGAAAGCGGCTTCACGTCTTTGATGTTTGATGGCTCCCGCAAGCCCCTGGCACAAAACATCGACGAAACCGCTCGCATCGCTGAAATGGCGCATTCTGCTGGAATTTCCTGCGAGGGTGAGATCGGGTTCGTGGGCTACAGCGAGGGTGAAAACTCCAAAGGCACTGACCCGGGGGAAGCCGCCAAATTCGCGAAGGAAAGCGGCGTGGATGCCATGGCAATCTCCGTGGGCAACGTTCATCTTCAACAAAACCATGAAGGGGGGCTCGACGAAGCGCGCATTGCTGAGATTGAAGCGATGAATGACATCCCGCTTGTGATCCATGGTGGCTCGGGCGTCCCCTTAGCGCAACGCACGAAGCTCGCGCGCACGACAAAGATCTGCAAGTTCAATATCGGCACAGAGCTTCGCATGGTGTTTGGCACGTCAGTCCGAAAAGCATTGGCCGCCGACGCGTCTGCATTTGACCGCGTGGCACTATTGAGACAGGTCGAACCCGACATTCAGGCCGCAGCCCAAACCGCAATCCGCGGCATCGCTGCCGCCTGACACAAGATCAAAGGACACGCTGATGATTTCTATTGGCCTTCTGGGATGCGGCCGCATTGGTCAGGTTCATGCCCTTAGCCTGTCCCGAATTCATGGCGCCCGGCTGACTGCCGTCGCCGATGCTGTTCCTGCCGCGGCTGAAACGCTCGCGAAGGCGTATGGCGCAGAGATGCGCACTGCCGAACAGATCATCACTGCAGACGACATCGACGCTGTAATCACCGCAACCCCGACCACGCTGCATTACGAGCAGATCCATGCCTTGGCCGCGGCTGGCAAAGCAATCTTCTGCGAAAAGCCCATCGATCTGAGTTCTGAACGTGCCGCCGAATGCATGGTCGCCGTTGAAAAGGCCGGCGTTGCCTTCTTCACTGCATTCAATCGCCGTTTCGATCCAAATTTTGCGCATCTGCAAGCCCAGCTTCGCTCAGGTGCAATCGGGGAAACCGAGATGATCGTCATAACCTCGCGAGACCCCTCCCCGCCTCCGATCGCCTACATCGAACAGTCCGGCGGTCTCTTTCGGGACATGATGATCCACGATCTGGATATGGCGCGGTTCTTGCTTGGCGAAGACCCTGTCGAGATTTACGCGACCGGCTCGTGTCTGGTCGACCCCGAGATCGGGGCTGCGGGCGACATCGACAGTGCTGCTGTCACGCTGAAGACCGCAAGCGGCAAAATCTGCATGATAACCAATTCCCGGCGTGCAACCTACGGGTACGATCAGCGGATCGAAGTACACGGCTCTGACGGGATGCTGCGTGCCACCAACAAGCTGGAACATCTAGTCGAGCAGGCAGGCCCTGACGGTTTTACAACCGCACCCAATAAACACTTCTTCCTTGAGCGCTACGCAGACGCCTATATCGCAGAGATTGAGGCCTTTATCGAAGCTCTTGCCTCAGGGAATACGCCAAAGCCCGGCATTTCCGATGGCGTCGCTGCACAGCGCCTCGCCGATGCGGCGGCAAAGTCGCTGGAGACCGGCACAAGAATTACTTTGTAGTCAGCCGACGCAAGATCGAATGGCTTACCAGCCGAAGATCTTTGCCTGCCAAAGCCTTTAGGCTTTTGAAAGAGCCGTTAAATGCGTGGAAGCCGCCAAGTTGGAACAAGCCCTGCCCTGTTAGAGTATTTACCGGCATCGACACCGGAGAACATCCCGTCACGTTCCACAAGGACGGTACGCCAACCGCGTGCGGCAGCTCCCAGAATATCTGTGTGCAAGGTATCTCCACACATTGCGATCCGGTTTGGCGGGATTTCTGATAGGGACGCTTCGGCCATCTCAAACACTTCCGGAAACGGCTTGCCGAAAAATCTGACGTCAGTTGCTCCCATGTCCATAAGCAAGTGGCCGTAGTGCCCTGGTTCAAGAGAAAAGCCATCATCGCGTGGTGCCGCAACATCGGCATTTGCAATGACCACCGGACGCGGGTTTGCCATGAGGCTGCTGGTGAGAAGTGCTTGCAGATCATCGTTCCAGACCTCGGTGGACAGAAACAAAAACCCATCCACCCTGTCAAAATCTACCTTTTTGTCACCCAGACGAAGCGTCTCAGACGGAATATCCCGAAGGTCATCAGATGGGGCTGCAATACAGCCCCAAAGACGCTCTTCCAGATTTGCAAGTGTCGCATCGCGACTTGTAATGATCTCGTGTGGTTCAACGGTCATGCCAAGCTTGCGGAACTTTTCGGTCGCGCGATCATGGTTGTAGCTGGCTGCGTTGGACAGGATGCGGATCGCAAGCCCAGCATCACGGAGCTGGTTCAGTCTATCTGACGCTCCGGGAATGGGGGTTTCACCAACATTGAGGACACCAAAAGCATCAAAAACGAAGGCATCCACATCTGCCTTCACATCGAGCAAAGACCCAACACATGACGGTTCGTCCTCAAAACTGGCAAGCGGAAGCCTAGATCGAATCGACTCGTAGCGTTCGAAAATACTGGCAACGTCATCCATTGTCAGGAGTGTCCTTTTGGTTGGTTCGCGGCCACACTAGCGACCGTATCAGCCTGCACAATCAAAAAGCTCTAAAACAACATTATTAGCTAATTAAAATCATAAAATGAGCTGATTTAGCAAGTTTTGCGTGATTTACAGAAGGTATTTCTCGATTTTTTGTTGTTTTGTTGTTTTTGGGTTGTATGCTTAGGATCAAAGCCACAGGGGGAACGGTGTCGTCCAAAGGGAGCAAAAGGCGCGACCGCATTCAGCGGGTCGTCGAGGAGCAAGGCGCAGTTAGCGTCGGTGCGCTTGCCGAAATGCTCGATGTTTCCATGCAGACGATCCGACGCGACCTTGATGTCCTGTGTGACGGAGATGTCCTGCGACGGACCCATGGTCGTATTGAGCTGTCACCCGACCGGCTGAATTCACCGCTCGAAGAACGCAAAGGCACGAACCGGGCGGGCAAACGCTCGATCGCCGAGCTGGTTGCGACGATGATCCCCGATGGATCAACCTTATTTCTTTCTATTGGTTCAACCCCGCTTGCGGTGGCAAAGGCGCTGGCCCATCGGCAAGAACTGACCGTTATTACCAACAATCTTGGCGCAGCCATGGCGCTCAGCGATGAGGTTTCAAATCGGATCCTTTTACCGGGCGGCGAGCTGCGCTTGCCTGATCGGGATTTCATTGGCGAAGAGTCAGTTGATTTCTTCACCCGGTTCAGGGCCGAATATGCGGTTTTCGGGGTAGCCGGCGTGGCCGCAGATGGCGGTTTGCTGGATTTCCATCCTGCCGAGGTGCGCAGCAGAATTCAGATGCAGCGCAACGCGCAGACCGCCATCCTTGTTCTCGACCAAAGCAAATTTGGCCGTATCGCAGCGGCCCATGGCGGAAATATTTCTGACGCTGATCGCGTGGTCATCGATCGACCACCCACTGGCAAATATCAGAGTCTTCTCGACCCGCTCGAAGATCGCGTTATCTATTCGGAGGCTCTCGATGTCATCTGACACCCCCTTTGTGCACGCTGACGGTGTCGCCAAGCGCTGGAATGGCCAGCTTGGGGTCGAAAATGTGAACTTAACGATCCCACGGGGGTCGTTTGTGGCGCTCTTGGGGCCGTCAGGCTGCGGAAAGTCTACCACACTGCGTCTCCTTTCAGGGCTTGAACTGCCCGATGAGGGTTCGATCACGATAGATGGTCGCGATGTCACCGCAGCCGCCCCTTCTGACCGCAACCTGTCGATGGTGTTCCAGTCCTATGCACTCTTCCCGCATCTAAGCGTGGCTGAAAATGTCATTTTCGGACTGAAGGTGCGCAAGGTAGGTGCGGCCGAACGGCGAGAAAAGCTGGATCGGGCCTTGGAAATCACAGGCCTGACCGGTTACGAGGCCCGCAAACCCGGAGAATTATCCGGCGGACAGCGCCAGCGTGTGGCTTTGGCGCGCGCCATTGTGGCCAACCAGCCGCTATGTCTGATGGATGAACCTCTTTCGAACCTAGATGCCAAGCTGCGCGCCTCCGTCAGAAAAGACATCAAGAAGCTTCAGGTCGAACTTGGGATTACAGTTGTTTATGTGACCCATGACCAGACCGAGGCGATGAGTATGGCAGATATGGTCGTGCTCATGAAAGACGGACACATTCAGCAAACCGGTACGCCGGAAGAGCTATACTACAAACCTGCAAACACTTTTGTTGCAGAATTTGTAGGTGCCCCACCGATGGCCCTGATCGAAAGCAAGGCCCTGCCCGGCTTCGAAAGTGCAACGCATATCGGGCTACGGGCAGAAAACATTCAGGTCGCCACTTCAGGAAAAGGTCGACTGGCGTGCAAAGTCTCCGAGTGCGAGTTTCTTGGGTCTGAAACATTCATTGGTTTGACACATCCAGCGGCAAGCGGACTGACCGTCAGCCTGCCAGGGCTGAAGACAATTCCTGCTGGCGAAGACATGGAAATCTCATTTTCCGATTCAGACCTGCACTTTTTCGACGACGCGGGCAAACGGCTCGCAACACCTGCCGGGTGACCGGCAATTGAAAACTGATGCACACATCCAGGGAGGAAAAGATGAAAGCATTCAGGAAAATCGGGTTGGCTGCTGCAACAGCCACAGCGTTTGCCGCACCTGCGGCAGCGGATACCGAGTTGACCATGTACTATCCAATCGCTGTCGGCGGTGCGCTGACAGAAGTGGTGGATAGTATTGTTTCGGATTTCGAAGCCGCAAATCCAGACATCAAGGTCAACGCGATCTATTCGGGCAACTATGACGATACACGCGTCCGCGCGCTATCGGCTCTGGCCTCAGGTGAGCCTGCTCAACTTGCGGTCATGTTCTCTATTGATGCCTATGATCTGATCGAACAGGATTTGGTTGTGGCCTTCGAAGATATCGATGGCGTGAACCCTGACTGGCTGAACAGCTTCTATCCGGCGCTGATGGCAAACGGACGGATCGAGGGAAAAACCTGGGGCATCCCGTTCCAGCGTTCAACCATCGTGGCCTACTACAACAAGGAACTGTTCAGCGCTGCTGGCCTTGATCCGGAAAGCCCACCCGCAACCTGGGACGAGCTGATCTCAATGGGCAAAGCTCTGACCAATGACGACAGCTACGGGCTGATGATCCCATCAACCGGTTACCCCTACTGGATGTTCCAGGCGCTTGCGATCCAGAACGGAAAAGAGGTTATGTCAAATGATGGTCTGACGACCTACTTTGATGATGAGACCGTCGTCGACACGCTCGAGTTCTGGCAGTCGCTCAGCCAGGAACACGGCATTATGCCAACAGGTACTGTCGAATGGGGCACTTTGCGCCAGGCGTTCCTTGAAGGTCAGACTGCTATGATGTGGCACTCGACCGGCAACCTGACCGCCGTAAAGAACAATGCAAGCTTCGACTTCGGTGTCGCTGAACTGCCTGCGAATGTGCGCCTTGGTTCGCCAACAGGCGGCGGCAACTTCTATGTGTTCAAGGACACCTCTGACGAAGAGAAAGCTGCAGCCCTGCGCCTGATCGAGTTCATGACCTCGCCTGAGCAAGCGGCGGCATGGTCGATCGCAACCGGCTACATGGGTGTTTCGCCTGCGGCTTATGAGACCGAGGCCCTGAAAGCCTACACAGAGGAATTCCCACCTGCACTCGTGGCCCGCAACCAGCTGGAAAATGCTGTGGCGGAGTTCTCAACCTTTGAGACTGCGCGCGTTCGTGACGGACTGAACAACGCTATTCAGTCGGCCCTGACAGGTTCCATGTCTGCTGAAGACGCCTTGGGCGAAGCGCAATCAGCGGCCGTCCGGCTGCTTCGTGACTATCAATAAAACCAACTCCGTGGGCATCCGGCATTTGTCGGTTGCCCATCGAATTTTTTGGGGTAGACCATGACAGAACACGTCCAGAACGAGCGTCGCAGACAAGCCATTTATGGCTGGATCCTGCTCTCCCCAGCGCTGGTTTTGCTTTCGCTCTTTGCGTTCTACCCCTCTATCGCGACCCTTTGGTCCAGCTTGTTCAGTCGTGGAACACGCCGGCGGCCAACTGAGTTTGTCGCGACCGAAAATTACGCTGATTTATTTGCTGATCCGACGTTCTGGAAAGTCGTCATCAACAACCTGATTTACGCTGGCGCGACTATTCCGATTTCAATCGCTATTGCTCTCGCTATGGCACTTTGGGCGAACTCAAAGATCCCCGCGCGGGGTTTTGTACGCACCGCCTATTTCACCCCAACCGTGCTGCCCATGATCGCTGCGGCAAACCTTTGGCTCTTCTTTTATACCCCTGGATTGGGTGTTCTTGACAAAATTGGAGGCCTGTTCGGCTTTGAAAGTGTCAACTGGCTTGGCCAGCCTGAGACCGCGCTTTGGGCGGTTATCATCGTGACGATCTGGAAAGAAGCCGGGTTTTTCATGATCTTCTATCTGGCCGCTTTGCAGACCATTCCGGAGGACCTCAAAGAGGCCGCTGATATCGAAGGTGCAAGTCGCTGGACCTATACACGCAGGATCGTCCTGCCCTTATTGATGCCCACAACATTGTTCATTATGGTCAATGCCTTGATTAATTCGGTCAAGCTGATCGACCACCTGTTCATCCTGACCAAAGGTGGACCGAGTGACGCGTCAAAACTCATCCTTTACTACATTTGGGAAATGGCTTTCGCCTTCTTCGACGCCCCGCATGCCGCAGCAATGACCATTATGGTGCTCGTGGTTCTTGGCATCGTGGCCGGGATAAAATTCACCATTCTCGACAAGCGGACACATTACCAATGAGCGGCCTTTCCAGACAAATCGAAGCCCTGGGTGCAGTTCTGCTGGCTGTTATCTGGATTTCTCCTTTGGTCTTCGCCTTCTGGGCAGCGTTCCATTCCACATCAGATGCGGTGAATTTCAATCTGCTCTCTCCGTGGACATTGGATAATTTTCGCACAGCCTGGGACGGCGCGCCCTGGCTTCGGTATTTCCTAAATACATTTCTGCTTGTCACAGTGATCCTGATTGGACAGTTCATCGTCACAACCTTGGCAGGCTTTGCGTTCGCCCAAGTCCAATTCCCGGGACGGGATTTCATCTTCATCCTCGTTTTGATGCAGCTCTTCATTCTGCCAGAAGTGTTGATTGTCGAAAACTACGCCATGGTCTCACGACTGGGACTGTTCGACTCCATTCTGGGTGTCGGCATGCCCTATATGGCGTCCGCCTTTGGCATCTTCCTGATGCGACAGGCTTTCAAGGGCGTGCCCATCGAGCTGCATGAAGCCGCCAGAGTCGAGGGGTGTGGCTGGTTTGGCATCCTCTGGCGCGTCTATGTACCGCTGGCCCGTCCAACATATCTGGCCTACGCACTGGTGTCTGTCTCCACCCACTGGAACAATTTTCTCTGGCCCCTTATCGTGACAAACTCGCCCGATACGCGGCCTCTGACAGTGGGTTTGTCGATCTTTGGCGCGCCAGAAAATGGTGTGGATATCAGCGTGATTTCCGCAGCGACAATGATGTCGGTCGCACCGCTTCTGATGGCTTTCCTGATTTTCCAGCGTCAGTTTGTTCAGGCCTTCCTGCGCGCTGGGATCAAGTGATGATATGGCGCGTTTTCTGCAACTCTCTGATCTTCATGTTGTCCCAATCGGCCGGCGCGCGTCGGTCGTTCTCGACACCTGCCATCTTTTGGAACAGGCAATTGACCAGCTCCTAGACATGCGCCCTGCGCTTGGTCCGCTCGATGCGGTGCTGGTCTCGGGCGATATCAGTGATGATGGAAGCGCTGGCAGCTACGACATTGCCCGCGCCCAGCTAGAACGTCTGAACTTGCCGGTCTTGGTGGTCCCGGGAAATCACGACGCACGTGAGCCGTTTAGACAGGCCTTTTCCGATCTCGCCCCCCTTCCCGCGACAGGTTTGATTGATTGGGTCGTGCAAGTCGGGGACACGCATGTTGTCGGATTAGACACATTGATCGAAGGACAAGGTGGAGGACGCCTGCGCGACGAGAGCCTTACTGTCTTAAAAGACGCTCTTAGCGCGGCAGGAACTGGTCCTGTCCTCGTTATGCTCCATCACCCGCCGATCCGAACCGGCATTCAGTTCATGGATGCAATCGGACTGGAGAATGCCGCAGCACTTGAGGCAGCGCTGGCCGATACGCAGGCCGACGTCACACTCGTTGCCGGGCATGTGCATGCTGTGCATCACGGCCGACTTGGACGCTTCCCTGTCATCACCGCCCCATCGATTTGCAGCGCATTTGCGTTGGACCGACGCGCGGATGCCGTGGTTGGCTTCCTCACACATCCGCGGGGTTGCGCGGTCATTGACACTGGTCCTGAGGGGATCTGGAGCGCTGTGCCGCTTGACCCGTCCGACGGGCCATTCCCCTTCTAGGACACGACACATGGAAAATTCGCCGGTCCTCATCCTTCTGAACCTTGCAGCGGCAGCCGCCTTGCTGATCTGGTCCGTGCGGCTTGTACGCACTGGGTTTGAACGCGCCTTCGGCGGCCATCTTCGGCAATCGCTTCGTCATTCGACAAAAAACCGCTTTGCCGCTGCAGTCACAGGTGCGGTCGCTGCCGTTCTTCTGCAAAGCTCCACTGCGGTCGCCTTATTGCTGGCAGGCTTCATGACGGCCGGCACAATCGGAACCACGTCAGGCCTTGCAATTATACTGGGAGCCGATCTTGGATCTGCCATCGTCGTGCAGCTCCTGACATCACCATTGGCCATGCTGACACCGCTGTTGCTTCTGCTGGGTGTGATGTTCTTCCTGCGCAGTTCGCGTCGCGACCTTAGGCAAATCGGGCGGATTTTGATCGGCCTTGCCTTGATTTTCATGTCACTCGACCTGATCCGCGAAGCCAGCGCTCCGCTGTCCGCAAGCGAGATGGCCAAAAACACTATGGCTTATCTCTCAGGGGACATTCTCACAGCGTTTTTGCTGGCCGCTCTATTTGCCTGGCTGGTCCATTCCAGTGTTGCCGCGGTTCTTCTTTTCGCAACCCTGGCCGAACAAACCATCCTGCCGCTTGAGGCTGCATTCGCGATGGTATTGGGCGCTAATCTGGGTGGTGCGCTCATTGCATTTTTTCTGACGCTCCAATCAAATACTGATGTGCGCCGGGTGATACTTGGCAATCTCATTTTGCGCGGAGGCGGTGCGTGTATCGTACTTTTACTGCTGTCGTCTTTCGAGCTGGCAAGTTTGATGTCTGGAACAACTCCGCTACAGCAGGTGCTTAACCTGCACCTGTTGTTTAATGGCGCATTGCTCCTCTTTGGTCTTGGCCTTCTGAAACCAACCACGCACCTCGCCGGAGTTTTCCAACCCAGCAATGGGTCCTCGCAAGAAAATATCGTCCGTTCGGCACTTGATCCGACCGTCATCAACCAACCGGTCCGCGCCTTTGCATGCGCCCAGCGTGAACTTGTCGAGATGGGAAACCGGATCGAAATTATGCTTCGAGATGCAATGAAGCTGTTTGACAGTTACGATGAAGACGCAGCGGGGCGGTTACGCGCTGAACAAATCCAGATCGAACAAAAGTCCCTCGACCTAAGGGTTTACCTATCGAACATCCGAAGCAGCGATGCGAAAGAAGACACCGGAACGCGCGCATTTGACCTTGCGGGTATTGCGGTAAATCTGGAGTCAGGTGCGGACGTTATCGCCAGAAAAATGGGCGACCTTGCGAAGCGAAAAAATAACGAAAAAACGAGCTTCTCCGAAGAAGGCTGGCGTGAGCTTTCGGATTTTCATGACAAGGTTCTGCGAAATATCCAGCACGCGATTGCAGTCCTGATGTCGAAAGACGTCGGCGCTGCACGGGAGTTGGTGGAGCAGAAAGAGCTTGTTCGCGATGTGGAGCAGACGCTTGAGCGAAAACATCTCACACGGCTTCGCCAAGGGCTCACCGAGTCTATCGAGACTAGCGCGATCCATATCGACCTTTTGCGATCCTTAAAAATGCTGAACACCGCTTTTGCAATGATCGCCTACCCGCTCTTGAAAGAACAAGGCGAGCTTCTGGAAAGCCGGCTCACAGGCGGGTGATGCCCCCCCTTCTCGTCCCCCCAAAAGGTCAAATGAAATTGAAAGCTTGGTAGGTTCTCATCAGGAGCTTTTTGCGGAGCCCGATACCTACGACGCTGCTCAGACGAAACGGTGCGGCATTCCACCTAAATGTGTAATGCGTACTTATATTGAAAATCGAATTTCTTTGTTGGAAATGGTGCCCTACCGCGGACCTACTAATTAAAATTCAATAGGGCTTCTCGAGGCGGCATCAAATACGCAAGCGGTTTCGACGTTCTGTCTCAGACAGTTTAGACACAGGCGAAAATGGCAGAAGTAATGCAATACGCCCCTGTAGCACTCTAGGCTACCGCCCCCAGGTCCCGGAAAAAATCGCCAAGATGGACCAAAGGCCAATCATGCACTAACAATCGTGGCGGACGTCTCATAAGAGGTTGTTCGGAAGGCCAAACTCATATTCTTGGAAACGTAGGGACGTCGGTGTTTACCCAAAAACTTACTATGATGAACCTCGTCAAACGTCTCTTATTGGTCATAGCCATTTGCACGCCAGCTGTTTCGCTTGGTGCTCAAGATTTTGATAAGGGCTTTGATGCCTACGTTTCTGGAGACTATTCTAGGGCCTTAGAGGAGTGGCTACCGCTTGCAGAAGCTGCACATGCCGACGCTCAAAACAACCTTGGAATTATGTATTCTCAAGGCAGGGGGGTGGTCCAAGATTACGAAGAGGCTGCTAGGTGGTTCCGGATGGCGGCTGATCACGGGAGCCATCTAGCACAATTCAACTTAGGACAAATGCTCGCCGAAGGCCGTGGAGTTGGTTTGGACTACGCAGAAGCCGCAAGACTGCACCAAATGGCTGCTGAGAATGGCGTTGTTTTAGCTCAGCTCAGCCTCGGGTATATGTACGAGTTCGGCCAAGGGGTTCAACTGGACCTTGCGGAGGCTCACAGGTGGTACCGTGCAGCAGCTGAACAAGGAAACGCCACAGCACAACTAAATCTCGGGATTTTATACAATCAAGGCAGAGGCGTGCTGAGAGACCCTAACGAGGCGTTTAAATGGCTCAGAAGTGCTGCAGAACAAGGGAAATCAAAGGCACAATACAATCTAGGCATTTTTTATGAATTTGGGGAAAGTGTGCCCGTAGACAATCAGCTCGCTCATATGTGGTACAATCTAGCGGGTGCCAACGGGTATCAACAAGCAGTTGGTGGTCGCGACAGGGTCGCGGATGCGATGACACAATCAGAGCTCCAGGCAGCTCAACGACGTGCCCGGATTTGCCTAGAATCCAATTACCAAGAATGTGACTGAGTGTTGGGTCCGGTCGATCAATCCCTATCACATTGAATTATATTGTAAAACCGGAGATTTTCCGAGGTTTTGTTGCGCTTGGACATGTGCGACCAAAATTTCGCCAATAAACCCACCAAGCATGACCGGAAAAGCGTTACCGATCATGCGACCGAATGATAATGTGGCATAGCTGACTCTGCTTCTATTGGCCGTTAAATTGGTCGCTTGGGGTACTCACCCGCTTCCACTTTTGGCCTCCTGTCAGGGAAGGCATCTTCCCTGGAATGATGATTTCAACGAAGAGAAGAGCTCGATTGGTATGATTACGTGCCGGGGAGCGAAACTCGAAGGCGTCAAATTCAACGGAATCATTGTTAATAGAGCCATGTAAAAAGCTACACCGGACGGACTGGATGACCAAAACTTCATAGACAACGTGGGGGATTTTAAAGTCGGTATCGTTTTTGGGGATCCTTCATCTAACACCAACTCTCAAATTGCCTTTGAACTCAGCCCAGGTGAGGCTGGGGCGTTTCCAAACGGCCTCCAACTGGACAATGTGGTGCCCGTTTTGATAGCGTTGGCCTTTCCGAGTTCGATAAGCGGCTGGCCACATTTTGTTAATATGCGCGTTGACATAGACTTTGTTGTCGATAGCTAGGTGGCTCAGTTTTCCGTCCAACACTCGGCATTTCGATAGGGCGGATCAGCCTGAGCACGATCAAGCGGCTGAGCTCGCACGCGAGCGATTGTCCCCCATGAGCCGCTTACACGACCAACGGTAAACCCCCGACACAATAATTATTTCACAAGTATCTAAAAATAATGGTGCCCCCACACGGACTCGAACCGCGGACCTACTGATTACAAATCAGTTGCTCTACCAGCTGAGCTATAGGGGCACTGCGCGCTCTCTTAACTGCAAATCATTGGCGGGATCAAGCACTTGTCTGGCAATTTTTGCACCTTTACGCACTAAGCCGGATTAGCCAGATCGACTGCCCTTATCCTGCCCAAACAACCGGGTTATATTTGGGCTTTCGAAAGCCTATACTCGGCTAAACAAAATTCGAGCACTCCTTACCCTACCGATGCATATCGTTTTTCATATCGGGGTCCATCACACCGACGAGGGTCTTTTGCTGAAGGCCCTTCGGTCCAATACGGATATCTTGGCCTCCGCGGGGATTCTTGTCCCCAAAAAGGAAGATTACAGGTCAATCTTGGGCGACACGTTGCAAAAGCTTCGTGGGGAGGCTGCAAGCGAAGAACTTCAAGACGCTGTTCTCGACACGATCCTCGACGATGCTGAAGGTGATAGGGTCTTCTTCACCAATGAGAACTTTTCTTGCATGCACGCGGCTGTTTTTGCCCAAGGAAGGCTTTATGAGCGTCTGGCGAAGCGTTCAGCATGGCTACGTAATATCTTTCCGGACTTTACCGTCAGTATTGCGATGTCATTGCGCGATCCCGCCACGCTGGTGCCAGACGTCTATAGAAGCCTCAAGGACGCCCCAGCCTTTCCAGAATGGATGAACGGTCTCAACCTTGGAGCACTTAGCTGGCTGCAAGTGGTGCGGGAACTGCGTGAGGCATTACCTGACACGCCATTGATACTGTGGTGCAACGAAGACACGCCCCTCATTTGGCCAGAGGTTGTACAAGCTGTGACTGGGCACGCTGCGGACCTAATGCTCGAAGATCAGGATATTTTGCTCGCGCAAATCATGTCCGACGCCGGGCTCAAGCGTTTGCGGAGCTATCTTGCAGATCACCCACCGCGCAGTGTCGAGAAACGCAGGCGGGTGATCACAGCATTCCTCGATAAATTTGCAAAGCCTGACGCCATGGAAGAGGAAATCGATCTCGAAGGCTGGTCGGCAGAAATCATGGACGCGCTTTCGCAACAGTACGAGACCGAAGTTGATGAAATCGCACTTATGCCCGGCGTTCAGTTTATCCTGCCCTAGGACCGGATTACATTCCCAAGGCCTCTTTGTAGATCTCGAGAACGGCTTCTTCCTCGGAAATATCCTGTGGGTCGCGTTTACGCAGTGCCACCACCTTACGCAAAACCTTGGTGTCGTACCCCCGGGATTTCGCTTCTGCCATCACCTCTTTCTGAGCGTCCGCAATATCCTTCTTTTCCTGTTCTAGCCGCTCATAACGTTCAACGAATTGGCGAAGCTCTTCTCGCGTTACACGCGTGATATCGGAAGGCTGGTCTTCGGTCACATCCATCGTCGGATCTCCTTGGCCGCAGGAAGGGTAGAAGCATCTGCCTAGCCCCTGCCCTTGCCACCTGCAAGAGCGGTTGCACCCAATCTAACGGCAAAGTAGCAAGGAGCAGCAAAAGCCTGAGAGGAATGCAATATGGCCATCTTGATCCCGATCGGAGCCGCCGTCACCCTTCTCGGTCTTGCGGGACTTATTTGGTGCATCCTGCGTGTCGCCCGCGCCAGAAAAGCTAGCTTAGGAGATGAGGCATTGCGCGGTGTGATGCAGAAAACAGTAGCGCTTAATCTGGGAGCGCTCTTCCTGTCAGTCATTGGTTTGATGATGGTTGTCGTCGGCTTGTTGCTCGGAGCCGCATAAGCCCGGTTACACGTTCAGCCCTGCAAAGTTCCGTCCTTCGTCTGCAAGCTGCAAAATGAGAGCTGCGGGTGACCAGAACTCCGGCACATCCACTGCAAGCATGTCCAGTTTTTCCGAAAGCTCTTTTGGACCTGTAAGGTCGGCCTGATACATTGGTCCCCCCAACCAGCGCGGGAACCCCAAACCATTCACCAACGCCGTATCTACATCTGACGGCCGCCGCGCCACCTTCTCGCCAACAAGACGGGCACCTTCGTTTATCATCGCCAGAACGCAACGCTCTACGATTTCACTTTCCGAGATTGGCCTTGGGAAAATCCCCTTTTCCTCGCGGGCCAGGTCGATCAATGCGGCGACTTCTTCGCATTCGACAGAGACATTCTTGCCATCGGGGTAACGATAGTATCCATGACCGTTTCGCTCGCCGAACCAACCACGGGCGCAAATTCTATCAGTTATATCAACGTATCTCTCCTCGGGGTCCTGTTTCGATGCTTGACGTCGGCGACGAGATTGCACCACATCGAGACCGATCCGATCCAGCATCTGGAACGGACCTGAAGGAAACCCGAAATCACGCAAAGCGCCGTCAATTTCACCAGGGTTTGCCCCGTCTTCAAGAAGATACTCAGATGCTTTGATCAGCGCATCAAGCACGCGATTTGCTATGAACCCCTCGCCCGCTGAAGCGAGCACAGGCACCATTCCAATGGCCTTTGAAAACACAAATGCTGTGGCCGTCACATCGCGAAAGGTCGACCTGCAAGGCACAACCTCAAGCAACTCGGCGGCGACATCGGAGCTGAAAAAATGCAATCCAATTGTTGCCTCAGGTCGGCCGGACTTTGGTGCAAGCGCTTCGATATCAAGGTAGGATGTCGTGGTTGCCAGGATTGCGCCTTCTCGCGTCACCCGCCCAAGCTCGTGCAGAACCTCCGACTTGATGTCGAAGTCTTCCGTTACAGCTTCGATCACGAGATCAACCTCACCAAGCGCCTTCATGTCAGTGCCGCTCTGTAAACGATCCAATCTGTCTTTTCTGGCACGCTCACTCAGCTTACCTTCTTCGACCAATCGCTCGAGCTCTTGCGTGATCCGTGAAAGACCCGACCTGAGCGTAAAGGCGTTACGTTCCACCATGCAAACTGCAAAACCATACGCGAGCAATCTCTGAATGATCCGGCCACCGAGCTGACCCGCACCAACTACGCCGATAACCTTGGTTTTCCGTGGCACCTCATTTGTGAACGGTGAAACCATCGCGGCTTTCTCAGCAAAGAAGAAGTATCGCAACGCACTGGCTTCCTCGGAACGCACACAGTCTTGGTATTCCTCGGCTTCCAGCGTGAGACCATGTTCAAAAGGCAGCATCTGAGAGGCTTCTACGCAATGAACGATTTTTCGCGGTGCAATGAGGACCTTTTGCAGACGCTCGACGGCTTCACCGTGTTTTTGTAATGCGGCCCAGGTGCGCGCCGGATCCTCAGACCCTTCAGTTCGAGCTGCAGTTGGACGCCGTTTCGCGCCGCTGCGCTTAAGCTCAAGAGCATATTTTAAACCATCGACGCGCAGATCGCCTTCGGAAACTCTATCAAGAAGTCCGAATCTGAACGCACTCAACGCGCCCAGTTTCTTGCCAGTGAGCATCATTTCTAACGCCGGACCTGCACCTAGAATTCGAGGCAGTCTTTGCGTGCCCCCAGCACTTGGCATTAACCCCAGTCGAACTTCGGGAAATGACAATCGGGTCTTAATCCCACCAATTCGGTAATGCGCCGCAAGCGCCAGCTCCAGCCCTCCTCCAACCACCTGTCCCTGAAGTAACGCCAGAACAGGCTTGAAAGAGTTCTCGATCACCAAGCAGATTGACCGCAAGACCTGCGTTTCATTCTGCGCGCTAGGGATACTTAGGTCAGTCCCGGTAGAAAAGTTGGGGCCTACGGCACGCAAAATGATAAGCGCGATTGTATCATCCTGCTCCAGCGCCTCAAACGCGGAACGAAGGTCTTGCAAAAGCTCAGCTGTCAACAAGTTCAACGGCGGCGCATTCAAGGTCAGAATGCCAATTCCATCGCTTGTTTCCGAGATAACAGGACTGATATCGCCCATCGATGCCTCCATGCCGATCTCTGCGGATCGTCCATTGCTGCGCGCGCAGAGAGTGCCATTCCTGAAGCGCACAGGGAAGAGGCAAACAAAAAACGGGACGCGCAATGACGCGTCACCGCATCAATGTCAATCAAGCCACTGTCAAACAGGCATATTATGAAACATCGTGTCTTTGGCTTCGTCGCCCGCGTCATGCTCTTTTGCAGCCTGAGACAGATTTTACGAAAGATCGTCCAAGGCGCGGAAGCTCAACATCCGCCTCACGCAGATGACTGACCGCCTCATCTCGTTGGGTACTATGATCCGCAGCATGCGTTAAATCTCTCTCGATGTCGTTCAGGACGTGGACGACTTCACCGAGAGCGTTCTGGTGAGCTGGTTTCGTTGTCATCGTTTCGCACACTCCCTGCACACCGGCGTAAACGGCAAAACGTCAAGCCGCGCATTGCAGATCGGGTTTCAGCAGCGCATGCAGCCTCCCTAGAGACCTGCACCGACCTCCTCTGACAGATCCAAATAAGTACGAAACTTGACTTACCGACTTTGCACCAGATCAATCGATTGTCGTTTTCACAAAAAAGAGGGCCGCCAACTGGCGACCCTTTTCAAAACATTGGTGACGCTCGCGACTACATACGCGAAGCTACATTCTCCCAGTTCACCAGATTATCGAGGAAGTTCGACAGGTAAGCAGGGCGCTTGTTGCGGAAATCGATATAATAGCTGTGCTCCCACACGTCACAGCCAAGAAGCGCAGTTTGGCCAAAGCAAAGCGGGTTTACACCGTTTTCAGTTTTCGTAACTGCAAGTGAGCCGTCAGCGTTCTTTACCAGCCAGGCCCAGCCGGATCCGAACTGTCCAGCACCGGCTGCCGAAAACTGCGATTTGAAATCGTCAACTGAGCCAAAGCTTTCGGTGAGTGCCTTTTCCAGCTCTCCCGGCATGCCCGCATCGCCCGGGCCCATCATTTCCCAGAACTGGTTATGGTTCCAAAGCTGGCTGATGTTGTTGAAGATACCATTCTGAGCAACCGCATTGGCGTCATATGTGCCGGTGATAATGTCTTCCATCGACTTGCCGTCCCATTCGGTGCCCGCAATCAGCTTATTGCCGTTGTCGACATAGGCTTTGTGGTGCAGGTCATGATGGTATTCCAGCGTTTCGGCGGACATGCCTTTGCCGGCCAAAGCATCGTGGGCGTAGGGCAGATCAGGAAGCTCAAAAGCCATGGGAATTCTCCTAAAAGTAGGTCTGACAACTGGAACCGTATAAGAGGACTAAGCGCCTTGAGGTCAAGGTGTATGACTAGAAATACCCAACTTCAGTGCCCGGTTTTGCTGATGTTTTCAGCAGATCTTCCGCGTATTGCGCGACGGATCGGAAGCAGACAAGTCGAGCACTGTCATCGCAGGTCAACCAGAAGGCAGCAGCAACTTGGGCGAGGCGGGTGCGCCGGATTTCACCGTGCCCAAATGATCCCGGTGCCATGTCGACAGGTGCGAGCTTTCCGAGAACATCGCGGACTTTGGGGCCTTCAAGATCAAAAACGGCCCGCGCATCAGACACCACAACCGCCATCGCAAATTGATCGCCAAATGCTTCGGTCATTGCATTGGTCAAAGCGGGGGCGTCTTCGTAACCGCAGAGAAGAAGCAATTCGTCAGGGGACATCCAAGCCAAAGCAAGTTCCTTCTGTGTCACGATCTGCCGTTGAGCTGGCACATCCAGACCTGACGCAGACTTAACCGCCGCTATGAACCCCGCATCCTTAAGATTGCCGCGAATAGTGATCATACCCTGTGCTGGCAAGGCGGTGACAGTTGCCAAAGGGGCCATCACATCAGACATTCTGCTTCTCCCCGTCTTTGTCATAGAACACAGGATCGACGATCTTTGCTTTGATCACGCGTCCATCGGTGGTTGGAAAATCCAGAACATCACCCATTCGTTCGGGGCCATGGTGGACAAGCCCCATCGCGATACCGCGGTTTAACGTGGGTGAAAAATAGGTCGAGGTCACTCGGCCCTGCACATTGCCCTGCCCGTTCCCATTTGCACCATCAGCCGTCGCGTAGGCTCCATCGGTCAGCACTTCCTCTGGCACAACCGTCTCTAGTCCCACGAGCTTCCAGCGGTCAGGATTGGTCATGAAGGTCCGTTCCTGCGCACGCTTGCCGATGAAGTCCTCTTTCTTCTTCGAGATCGCCCAGTTCAGCCCAAGATCCTGCGGGATCACGGTGCCATCTGTTTCATCGCCTATCATGATAAAGCCCTTCTCGGCGCGCATGATATGCAGGGCTTCAGTTCCGTAAGCCATTACACCATAGGCTTTGCCAGCCTCGTGCAATTTCTCCCACAACTCCAATCCGCGCGCCGCGGGCGTTGCAATCTCGTAAGACAACTCGCCCGAGAACGAGATGCGGAAAACGCGCACCGGAATGCCCGCCAGCTCTCCATCTGCCCAGTCCATGAACCCCAAGGCCTCTTTCGAGACATCCATACCGTCGAGATCTTCCAGAACGTCACGTGCATGTGGACCCACAACCGCGATCTGCGCGTATTGCTCTGTCAGGTTCGCGACATGGACCTTCATGTCCCACCATTCGGTCTGGAGCCACTCTTCCATATGGGCATGAATGCGATCTGCGCCGCCCGAGGTGGTGTGGCAGAGCCACGTGTCTTCATCGATCCGGGCAACAACACCATCGTCCGACAAAAACCCGTTCTCCGAGCACATTAGACCGTAGCGGCATCGCCCGACCTTCAGGTTCGACATCATGTTGGTGTACATCAGATCGAGGAACTTGCCCGCATCAGGTCCTTTGACCAGCAGCTTGCCAAGCGTGGATGCGTCCAGCAGCCCGAGATTCTCGCGTGTGTTGATCACCTCGCGATTGACAGCCTCAGTGTGGGTTTCCCCCGAACGCGGATAGCAATAGGGACGGCGCCACTGGCCGACCGGCTCCCAATACGCTTTGTTGTCTTCGTGCCATTCGTGCATCGGTGTCCGACGCAGCGGTTGGAAGATTTCTCCACGCGCTTCGCCTGCAATCGACCCCATCGAAATCGGTGTATACGGCGGGCGGAACGTGGTCGTCCCGACCTTTGGAATATCAGCGCCAATCGCATCAGACAGGATCGCAAGGCCATTGATATTACTCAACTTACCTTGATCTGTTGCCATGCCTAGCGTTGTGTAACGCTTGGTGTGCTCCACACTCTCATAGCCCTCACGTGCTGCCAACTGCACGTCTGACACTTTCACGTCGTTCTGAAAATCGAGCCACATTTTCGCGCGCAGCTTTGCATTCGCACCCTGCGGCATGATCCAAACCGGTGCAAGGGGCGCCTCGGCAGGCGCTTCGCCCTTTGGCGACGCTGTACCCGGCAACTTGGCTTTGGCGCGCTTGACGGCCTCACGGGCCTGCGCGTGGGCATCCGAAAGAGCCGCCCCCAGCGTCATCTCACCATTGGCCGCACCGGCAATCCCTTGGTTTTGCTGACCTTCTTCGCCCGTCGGCGCGCGCGCATGATCTGGACGGAACATCGCTGCATCGGCATCCCAGGTCAGCTTGCCACCCGTATGAGACCAAAAATGCACAATCGGAGACCAACCGCCCGACATCGCCACGGCCTCGCACGGGATTTCCTCCAAAACGGCCCCTTCGCCCGCCTGCAAACACAGACCAACCGATTTTACGCGCTTTCCACCTTTGACTTTGGCGATGGCTTTGCCTGTCTCAACTCTGATCCCCAAATCCCTGACCTTATTGGGTAATTCCCCATCGGTCTCAGAGCGCGCATCAATAACCGCAGGCACTGAAAGACCCGCTTCGTGCAACGCGATGGCAGTTCGATAGGCGTCGTCATTGTTGGTCACAACAACTGTGCGGTCGCCCGCAGAAACACCAAAATTTACCACGTAATCGCGAAGGGCGCTGGCCAGCATGACACCCGGCACATCATTGCCTGCAAAGCTCAATGGACGTTCAACCGCCCCCGTGGCTGACAGAACCTGCCCTGCACGTACTCGCCATAGCCGATGGCGCGGCATGTCATCAACAGGTGCATGATCGGTCAGGCGCTCATAACCCAGCATGTAGCCGTGATCATACACACCCGCCCCCATGCAGCGCAGGCGCAAGGTTACATTTTCCATGCTTTCAAGCGCTTCAACGGTCGCGTTAACCCATGCTTCAACCGAAACACCTTCGATTGTACCGCCATCGACAAGACTGCGACCGCCCCAGGCCGAGGTTTGCTCCATCACGATAACGCGCAGCCCGGCCTCGCCCGCGACACGCGCGGCGTGAAGCCCTGCAACACCCCCGCCGATAATCACCAGATCCGCAAACGCGTAGAAATGCTCATACCTGTCTGGATCTTTTTGTTTCGGCGCAGGACCAAGACCCGCAGACTGCCGGATGAACGGTTCAAACACGTGCTTCCAGAACGGACGCGGATGGATGAACGTCTTGTAGTAGAACCCTGCGGGCAGGAAGCGCGCGATAGCTGTGTTCAACGCTCCAATATCATAATCGAGCGACGGCCAGTGGTTCTGGCTCTTTGCACTCAGGCCCTCAAAAAGCTCAGTTGTGGTGGCCCTTGCGTTGGGCTCCATCTTCGCATCATGCCCAAGCGCAACCAGCGCGTTTGCTTCTTCGGGACCGGACGCAATGACCGATCTTGGGCGATGGTATTTGAACGAACGCCCCATCAGCATCTGATCATTGGCCAAAAGCGCCGAGGCCAGCGTATCGCCGCTATGACCGGTGAAACGTTTGCCATTGAAGGTGAACTCCACACGGCTGTTGCGGTCGATCAGTCGACCACCTGTGGCGAGACGGGTGCTCATGTCCAGCCCTCCCAGTCGGGTCGTTTCTTTTTGATCTTGTTAATCAGTGCCTTCGGAGGCGCTGTGACCTGTGCCGGGTATGTTCCAAAAACCTCAAGCGTTGCGGTACACCGGGCAGCGTGGAACCACTTTCCGCATCCGTTTACATGCCGCCAGCGTTCAAAATGAACGCCCTTGGGGTTCTTGCGGTGAAACAGATACCCTTCAAAATCCGCGTCAGACGAGCCCGGTCCATAGCGCTTCAGATGCGCTTCGCCGCCGCCATGCAGCTCGGTTTCGTCGGCTTTCACGCCACAGTAGGGACATTCGAGGATCAGCATTTTTGGGCCTCCGTCAGCGATGTGCGGATCGCGTCGGTGTTGTGTCCTAAGACGGACTGCGCAATAATCTCGCGATGGAATGGTTGGTGTATTTGTTTGTGGTGTTGATTGCGGGTGCCTGCGTGCTGGCGTTTTACGAATGGCGCACCAAGCGCGTGATCCTGAAGCACGATCTGACGCTGGATACGCGCGCCCAGACCGAGGTGGACCGGGAAAGCATGCGCGCGGCAGACCACGCGACCCGCGCCCATGGGACGATACCAATGGGGGATCATTCGGGCAGCGAGTGATCTGAGCAAATTCCCGAGTTTGGCAAAAGCGCGCACGAGTCTCATCAATGCGCCACCCCTGCCGCGACGCTCTCGTCGATGAACCGCCCTTGCGTGAACCGATCGAGCCCAAACTCTGCCGTCAGCGGTCCGGGTTCGCCTTTCGCCACCAGCTCAGCCATGCCCCAGCCAGACCCCGGAATGGCCTTGAAGCCCCCGGTGCCCCAGCCACAGTTGATGAAACAATTACCCAAAGGCGTTTTGGACAGGATTGGTGAGCGATCGCCCGTCATATCCACGATCCCACCCCACCAGCGCAGCATCTTCAGGCGCGAAATAATCGGGAACGTCTCGACCAAGGCGCGTACGGTTTCTTCAACGTGATGGAAAGATCCGCGCTGGGTATAGTTGTTATACCCGTCTGCACCGCCGCCGATCACCATCTCGCCCTTGTCAGACTGGCTCATATAGCCGTGAACGGTATTGGCCATCACGACGATATCCATGCACGGTTTGATAGGCTCAGAAACAAGCGCCTGCAGCGCAACCGACTCAATCGGCAAACGGAACCCCGCCATGTCGGCCAGAACGCCAGAGTGACCCGCGACCACAATAGCGAGCTTCTTGGTGCCGATCCGACCTTTGGTGGTCTGAACGCCAGTGACAACGCCACCTTTTTGTTCAACGCCCGTGACCTCGCATTGTTGGATGATATCCATCCCCATATCCGAGCACGCACGTGCGTAGCCCCAGGCGACGGCGTCATGCCGGGCAGTTCCGCCACGGGCCTGCCACAACCCGCCCAGCACAGGGTAACGTGGCCCATGGATGTTCATGATTGGGCAGATTTCCTTAACCTTCTGCGGACCGATCCATTCGGTTTTCACACCCTGGATCGCGTTGGCATGCGCGGTACGCTGATAGCCGCGAATTTCGTGCTGGGTTTGGGCCAGCATAAGAACGCCGCGCGGCGAGAACATGACGTTGTAATTCAGGTCCTGGCTTAAGGTCTCATACAGGCTACGCGCCTTTTCGTAGATCGCAGCTGACGGATCCTGCAAATAGTTCGAGCGAATGATTGTGGTGTTGCGGCCGGTGTTGCCGCCGCCCAGCCATCCTTTTTCAAGGATCGCCACATTCGTAATACCGTGGTTCTTACCCAGGTAATAGGCGGTGGCCAGCCCGTGACCCCCTGCCCCGATCACGATAACCTCGTAGTCGGATTTTGGTGCGGGCGAGCGCCAGGCGCGTTCCCAACCCGTGTGGTAACGAGCGGCTTCTCGGGCGATTGCAAAGGCAGAATATCGGCGCATGGGCGGGGTCCCTTTGAGGGGTCAGAAGATCACTGGCCTTATGTGCAATGGGTGTGTCCCGGACCCAAGAGTAAACACGTCGTTATGGGCTGAAAAACCGACATCTGCCCGCAATTGCCGCAGATTGATAGGGCTCTGGTCAGGAGAAATTCACGCGCCACCTGCGGCTGCCCCTTTCCAGTTCGCTGGCGGGGCTTTAGATGGGGATTTGGAACAAGAAAAGGGATGCAGGGAATGTTCTGGGCAGTGGCGGCAGTAATGTGCGTCGTCGTAGCAGTTGCATTTACTGTTGTGGTCGTACGCACACGCGCGGCAGCGGCACCTGCAGCGACCTATGACCTGCAGGTATATCGTGACCAACTCAAGGAGGTTGATCGCGACTTGGCGCGGGGCACCGTCTCCGAAGACGAGGCAGAACGCATTCGTCTGGAGATCTCGCGCCGCATCCTTGATGCGGACAAGACCGCACAGGGCGAAACCGACGACACGCGCACCGCGCCCCCCTTAGCCAGCACATTTGCCGTCGGTCTTGCGGTCTTAGTGATCGCTGGCAGCTTCGGTGCGTATTCCTGGCTTGGAGCTCCGGGCTATCCTGATTTGCCTTTGGCCGATCGCATCGAGATGGCAGAACAGGCGCGCGCAGACCGCCCAAGTCAGGCCTTTGCAGAAGCCGATACGCTGGAACGCAACCCACCGCCTTCATTCGACGCGTTTGATCCGGCCTATTTGCAGCTTGTCGAACAGCTGCGGACAGTTGTGTCAGAACGGCCAAATGATCTGCAAGGACACCGACTTCTCGCTCGGCAAGAAGCGAGTCTCGGCAATTATGGCGCGGCCTGGCAGGCACAAGCCCGCGTTGTCCAGTTGCAAGGTGAAGCCGTACGCGCCAGGGACTACACCGATCTGGCCGACATGATGGTGCTGGCAGCGGGTGGTTACGTGTCCCCCGAAGCAGAAGCTGTGATCAGCCGTGCACTAGACCTTGATCCCTTGAATGGGGTTGCGCGCTATTACTCAGGCTTGATGTTTGCCCAGACTGGCCGAGCAGATCTCGCCTTTCGGATCTGGGCGCAACTGCTGGCAGGAAGCCCCGCGGATGCGCCCTGGCAGGATCCTATTCGTGACCAGATCGAGTTTGCGGCCATGCAGGCAGGCGTCGATTATGTGCCTCCAGAACGCGGCGCAGCCCCGGTCCGCGGCCCCTCGAGCGAGGATATTGAAGCGGCTCAAGACATGACAGCCGCCGATCGTCTGCAGATGATTGAAGGCATGGTCAGCGGCCTCGCCCAGCGTTTGGGAACAGAAGGTGGGCCGCCGGAAGAATGGGCCCGTCTGATCCGTGCCTATGGCGTTTTAGGACGCACACAAGAGGCCGAAGCCATCTGGCGCGAAGCCCAACAGGTTTTCCCGGACGACATCAACCGTGTCGTGATCCTTGAGGCTGCCCGCGACGCAGGGGTCGAACAGTAATGCCGGTTTATGATGCGGTGGAAGACTTTCTGGCAGCCTTGCCCCCGATGCGTGCTCTGGCAGGCCTTGATCTTGGAACGGCAACGATCGGCGTCGCTGTATCAGACCCGCTTTGGTGCGTCGCCACACCTCTGGACACGATCCGTCGCAAGAAATTCGGCGTAGATGCCGACGCCTTAGAGGCACTTCTTGCCAGCCGGGACATTGGCGGGCTGGTGTTGGGGCTGCCACGCAACATGGACGGGTCTGAGGGGCCACGTGCCCAGTCTACACGCGCTTTTGCCAGAAATCTGTCCGCGCGCACCCCTCTTCCCATTGGGTTTTGGGATGAACGTCTGTCCACGGTGGCCGCTGAACGGGCCCTTTTGGAAGCGGATACGACACGAAAACGTCGCGCAGAGGTTATAGACCACGTTGCAGCGTCCTATATCCTGCAAGGAGCTCTGGATCGGCTCCGACACATGAAGGCAAACGCATAATGACACAAAAGGTCTGGAAACGGGCAGAAATCGAAAGCCCTTGCGTGAACATCTGTGTGGTTCACCCCGAAACCCGTCTGTGCACCGGCTGCGGGCGATCTATTGACGAAATTGGACGCTGGAGTTCTATGAGTTCCAATGAACGGGCCGCGATTATGCGAGAACTGCCATCACGTGAAAAAGCGCCCGTTACCCGCCGTGGTGGCCGTGCCGCACGGCTGAAGCGGGCGCCAAAGCTCTAAAGGGACGTATCGCAGCCTCGGGTCAAAGCCACTCCGCAGTGGTTGGAAGTTCAGGACGGAAGAACGCTGTGACGCGCGGGCCTGTGTCTTGACCTGCCCAAGGCGCCACCCCATGCAGCACGTGCCTGTCTAACAAAACCCCCTCTCCTGTCTGGAGCGGTATCTCGACGCGCGCACACGTTTCAAAAACTTTACGCCGGGTGGACTGGTACAGATCAGTGACGTCAACATCACCCCAGCTTTCCGGCGGCACCCCCTCAAAAGCGCTCGTAAATGCCTTTCGAAACACCGGCGCACTCCCTTTCCACGCAACAAGCGGCGCAGCTGGTGTGTCTGTCAGGCCAATCCCCAAAATCCAAGCGTGGGGTTCGCGCAGATGACGCCGCCGATTTGGTCCTTCTGGCAACAAGCCATCAATATGCGCGGCATCCCGGGCGCGCCGATAGTGATGGTTTGCATCGCTTTCCTCAGGATCCTGCTTCGGATATCCCGGCCAAACCGCTGAAATCTGCGCTGCATGAAGCGGAAGCGGGCCAATCAGAGATTGGGCTGCAACGAGAGCTTCCCCTACGAGTGCAACGCCCCCCGCGACGGCACCTGAGGCATCGTTCTTCAGAAGATCGACACCGGGCGCCCAGGTGGCCCCATGACGTCGCTCGGTTGTTTTGAGGGCGTCAGAAACCTCAGTCGATACAGATCGCGCCCAATCGATTGTCGCAGGCTCTGCCGGGAAAACCTGCCAACCGCGATCCGAAAGGCTCATAACAGCGCTTGGCGGAGCATATTAAGCGCAACCGCAATCAAGAAGACTGCAAAGACACGTTTCAGAGGTCTTGCATCCATCGAATGCGCGAGCTTCGCCCCGTAAGGTGTTGTAATTAATGTCATCGCAATGATCAGAATGAAGGACGGTACGTTGACCAAACCGATACTCCACGGTGGGGCCATGGCAGGTGTTTCAACAAAAACAAAGCCGATAACGGCTGGCACAGCGATGATCACACCAAACCCAGCTGCCGTTGCGACCGCGCGATGGATGGCCGTGTTATAAAGGCTCATCAGCGGAACGCCGAAACTGCCACCGCCGATGCCCATCAAAACAGAGAAGAACCCAAGTGTCGGCGACATCACAATCCGGGTCATCCCCGTTGGCATAGCGTGACCTAATCGCCATTCAGGGCGTCCAAACCCCATGTAGAGACCGACGATCAGCGCCATAGCGCCAAAGATAACCTGCAAGGTCTGTGTTTCCAGGCCTGACACCGTCAGCATGCCGACCACCGCGCCTACAGCAATCCCAGGGGCCCAGGTTCTCAGGATATCCCAATCAACTGCGCCCTTCTTGTTGTGACTTTGAATGGACCGGACCGATGTCACGATAATCGTAGCAAGCGATGTTGCGAGGCAAATCTGCATCAGGGCATCACTGGAATAGCCCAAGGCTGAAAACGCATAAAAGAGCGCGGGTACCAGAAAAATGCCGCCGCCAACGCCCAACAAGCCAGACAGTATCCCCGCGCATGCACCAATGAGCATCAGCAAGATCGCAAGCGGCAGTAGCAATGACATTTCTGGCAAGGTCGTTTGTCTCCGGGTTCGCGGGGTAGCTAGCGCGCGCTCGTAGAAGAGGCAATGGCCCCCTCAGGCGGCGCGCGCCTGCATCTCGGACAAGGCGAGGTCCAGAACCTCGAGCCCAGCATCCTGGCGATGTCCGTGTTCGGACAAGACCCGCCGCCAAATCCGCGCGCCGGGGCGTCCGGCAAAAAGCCCCAGCATATGCCGTGTGACCTGCGCCAGCTTTCCACCTTCAGCCAAATGCGCCGCGATGTAGGGCCGCATTTCATCGATTGCGTCCATCGCCGTTCTGTCCTCGCCGGACTTGAAAATTCGCCGATCCGCTTGCGACAGAACCGTCATTGGATCGTGATAGGCGGCACGACCAAACATGACGCCATCAAGCCCCTGTTCCAGAAATGCCTCGGCTTCGTTGAGGGTGCCAATTCCACCATTGATCGACACATCAAGTGCAGGAAAAATGCCTTTCATCGCCCGGACCAGATCATAATCCAGAGGAGGAATTTCGCGATTTTCCTTTGGAGACAATCCCTGAAGCCAGGCCTTGCGTGCGTGAATGGCAAAGCGCCCTACTCCGGCAGCACTTACGCGCGACAGGAAGTCCGGAAGCACCTCTTCCGGGACCTGATTATCGACACCGATCCGGCACTTCACGGTGATCTCGGGACCATCACTGGCTGCGATCATGGCAGCCACGCATTCCGCAACAAGACCGGGTCGCTCCATCAGAACCGCACCGAAGAAGCCTGACTGAACCCGATCGCTCGGGCAGCCTACATTCAGGTTAATTTCGTAGAAATCGCCCTCTCCACAGGCAATGCGCACGGCTTCCGCCAGTTCCGCGGGATCTGATCCGCCAAGCTGCAGGGCCAAAGGGTACTCCGTCGTGTCATGGCGCAAAAGATGACGGGCATCGCCTTTGACCAATGCAGGCGCAGTAATCATCTCGGTATAAAGCAAGGCATGACGCGACAATGCACGGTGGAACCTTCGGCAATGCCGATCGGTCCAATCCATCATCGGGGCAACGCTTAGACGCGATGGTTTCTGACGCAGCTCTGAAGTCATGGCGCTGCCTACCAAAGCCCGCGCCGTTCGTCGATACGGCACCTAACCGGCGCGCGGCAGCCAGCCCAGCGAAGCCTCTGTAGGTCCATTTGGTTTGTATTCGGCCCCCAACGGCCTGTCCCCGGTCAGGAACTGCGCGCCAAACCAGTTCAGGACGTCGTCTGGCCCGCTCACGGCAAGCGCGACCGGATCAAGCTGAAAACTGGGTGCCCCGCCTTCGAGATATCTGCGCACCTGGGCACGGGTCATCGCAGAACAGCTTCCCGAAAGCACAACGGCACCGGGTTCAAGCGCGGGCTGTTCGAACTTCGGTGTATCGGCCGAGAGCGTCCCATCCTCAAGATATAGGGCTGGCAAGGCCATGGCGACCGCGCTGCCCCCGGTCATCAAACGCATTGACCGACAGGCTTGTGCAATCACGAAGAGGTCTTCGTTCGCTACGGCATCTATCACGACATGAGCGACACCGTTTGTGTTAAGCCGTTCAAGCTCCATCCGAAGCGCTTCAGCCCCTCTTGCCACACACAACCGGTCTGCCAGACCAACAGGCTTGGTGACCTGCGGCGCCAACAGACGCATCAGATTACTGTCGCGCATCGGCGTTAAAGGGTGATCCTTCATCGGGCTTTCTGCGAGAGGCTCCTATCCAACAAAGAGATTGCCCATGAAAACTGCCCGACCATTTTCGGGAAAGGCGGGGCAATACATGGTTTGTTTCACATCAAGATCATTCATCAAGGCCTTGGCAACCGGTCCGATATTGCCGTCCGGCGTACAATCAAATGTCGAACAGTACCTCCAGAAAAACCTCTTTGCCCCAGCGCGTTGCAGCCAACTTAGCGCTTCTCTGCACTCGGAAACGGCTTCTTCAACCGGCGCCGGTCGACATTTCAGAGCGATCACTTCAAAGAGCGCTGTCTGGTCAGGCGGCGCGTCTGGAACCCCCAAACGCAGCGATACCCGCACGCCCGATCGCGCCAAAAGGCCTGCCAGATCAGTTGCTCCGGAAAAATCATCAGCGATGCACCCTATGACGGTGGGCATTACTCAGGGTCACTTTGCAACATGTGCGCAAGGACACTTGACGCTGACGCGCGGTTCACGGCCATGGGCGTGTTGTAAAGGATCGCAAGGCGCAGCAACGATTTCACATCAACGTCATGCGGCAGCGCTGACAGCGGGTCGATGAAGAATATCAAGCCATCCAGCTTGTCTTCGGCGATCAGCGCCCCCAATTGCGCATCCCCTCCATGAGGTCCGCTTTTAAGCCTTTCGACCTCAAGTCCCGTTCCATCGATCAATCGCTGCCCTGTCGTGCCTGTGGCATAGATTTTGAGGTTGGCAAGGTCCTCAACATGGTGGCTCGCCCAGTCAACCATGTCATCTTTGCGAGCATCATGCGCAACAAGCGCGATGGATTTGGTGGGCTGCATCGTAAATCCTTAAAACGGTTCTAACGTTAGGTTCCCCTGCAGTGTCACAGCCTGCGTACACCTTGTTGGTCGAGTTCTTTGTGGATGGCAAAAAGATCAACGCTATCCAGCTCTGAATTCGACTTCACGGCCTGAGCTGCTGCAATGCCCGCCCCTTGGCCCGCAACCGCACAGCACGCCATATTGCGCGTTGCCGCATGCGCGATACGGTCCCCGCCGGTGGCGCGTCCTGCAACCAGTAAACCTTTAACTTTCTTAGGCAGCAACGACCGATAGGGAATGTGCATGTAGCGTCCCGTGGTTGGCAAGATGAGGATCCCGTAGCCGTCAATGAATTCCGGGTAGATGCCGATACTGTCCTCGAACCGGGCTTCATGGCGCACGTCAGTTTCTGTCATATTGTAGACCGCATCAATCTTGCGCGTATCCCGCACCCCCAATGTCATACCGAAGTTGCGCAGTCGGACGCCCTCACAGCCAGGTGCGAACCGGCGCAATGCCTCGATGGCCATCATCGCCTGGCGGCGGCCTTCAATTTCAAAATGCGTCAGGTCCTTTGGGTCGGTCCCATCGCAATTGTCGAGATGAACCAGGTTCATATAGGTCATCTCACCGCTGTCATGGACCGCACCCCAGGTGCCCGCGATGGTGGTCAGATCAGTTGGGATAACCCCGGCCTTACGCGCGGTTTCAAATGGCTTCTTGAGGAAGGGCGAAAACATGTCGTCCTCCTTGCCGTCTGTCTCGACCGTCCATTCGCCAGTTGACCAATCCGAATAGGTTTGTGGGTTCGCGCGCACCTCTTCCATGAAACGGGCTTTATCGACCCCCGCAACGTGGAACATCACGCTCGCGGCTTGCAATTCTTCCCGTGGAGGGTGCGTCACCGGCGCCCCAGCCCGTTGGGCGATATCTGCATCCCCTGTGGCGTCAATCACAACCTTACCAAGGATGGCTTCGCGACCGGCCTTGGATTCCGTGATGATACCAGTGATCCGGTCGCCTTCCATGATCGGCGCAACGAAAAGGCGGTGCAGCATTGGGGTTATGCCAGCTTCCTCGACCAGCTGATCTGCAACCACTTTGAACCCTTCACTGTCGAGCTCGTAGCTGAGGGATTGAGATTCAGGGACAGCAGCCCCCATCGCCTTAGCCCGGTCTTCAAATTCGCGGCCAATACCGTTCGCCTCAACGGTCTGTTCATGGCGGTACCACGCAAACCCTTCAACGCCGACGGTCGTGATGTTGCCACCAAAGCACCCGAAGCGCTCCACCAGCGTAACATCGACTCCGGCACGCGCCGCAGCCAGGGCGGCGGCCAACCCTCCGGGACCGGCGCCGACAACCAAAACATCCGTGCGATGCACGACATCAATCTGGCGGGAAGGTTCGGTAATCTGCATTTCTTGTCTCACTCGGAAGGATACGGTTCGCGCTATGCGCAATCGCGGCGTCTTTCTGATCGTTTAACGACACTTCGGCGCAAGAAACAGATCAAGAAACCAGCCTTTGGTACAGCATCGTCCAACGGCTGGTTTTTAGCTTAGCGAACGTCGAGGCATTTCATGCAAATTGTCCATTTGCGGACAAAGCGCCATTTCGCTGAGGCTGCACCAACGGCTGCTGTGTCGTACAGTGAATTCCTACGCTCGGTTTGTGGTCTATACAAGAATCTGTCTGGGCAGTACACAGGCAACCGGCAAAGAAGTACGTACGCTTTGAATGCGGCGATCAGTATTGAGGTGAAAAAATGAGTGCGATTGAAATTTTACGTGAAGCTTTGTTTGCCATGCTGACAAACTGGCAGAGAGCTTTAAGAATATTTTTACTTCCACTGGGACTATTCGTTGGTATTTTTATAGGTGCCGTGACTTTTGCAACGCAATCGGTCACGATTCACGGACAAACGGTTCAATTGCCCAGTCCCCTCCTGTTTGTGTTATTTCCTTTATTCCTATTCCTGATTTTCCTGATTTTCTGGCCGGTTGTGGCGTGGCACAGGCTGTTGATTCTTGGCGAGCAACCAGCAAGATTTGCACCACCACTCAGGTTTAAGGCGGTGTTACGCTATGTTTTGAACATTATTGGACTGGGTATCCTGATTTCTTTGCTGATGCTTCCGATCATGGCAATCATTGGTCCGATGATGATCAGTGAACTGGACCCGGAAGCTATTGCTGGAGGCGAAATGCTGCCGCTTGATTTCTTTTTCTGGCCTACTGTAGCGTTATTGCCTGTACAATACTTGGCCTTACGGCTTTGTCTCATTCTTCCGGGTGCCGCCATAGAAAACCACGTTGGTTTGTCCGGATCATGGAATTACACAAGCAATAAGGGTGCATCTCTACCGATAATCGTGCTCTTAGCAGCAGCAGTTTCAATGACACTCCAGATCATTCTTAGTGCGATTACGCCCAGTCTTTTTGAAGCATCAGGGGGTATCCTAACAGTCTTCCAATTAACTCAATTCATTGGCCAGTTGCTTGGCTCTCTATTCGTTATCTCGGTCATGAGCACCATGTTTAATGCCTTTGTGCAGGATAAGGTAAAGGACTGAATGCAATTCCAGCTAGTGCCAAGCTCAAAAAGTTGACATTAGGCCATTCTGCAGCATTGGTCGAATAGGGCTCGTGGCCGTCTTTCGCTGCAACCATATTGAAGGGCAATTATGAGCCGCAACCGCCAGTTGGGCCCGAAAGCCTCGGCGACGCTTTTGCCTCTCAAAGCGAAAGTTCCTGCAACATCGCAAAGCCTGCATTCAGGAGCACTACGGCGCACTCAACAAAGCGGGATGGTCTCGTGCCGTTTCACCATTTGCGACCTGTGCTGAAACATAAAGCGCTACTTCGCGTTTGGAACGAAAAGCTGTGTACCGTTTATCTGAAACGCCGCAATCGCGCTTTGTCCGTCTGGACCAATAAGCCAGTCCACGAAGCCTTGTGCCGCATCTGCCTTCACACGCGGACAGTGTTCTGGAGACACCGCAATCACACCGTACTGGTTGAAGAGCGCAGGGTCGCCTTCGAGCAGAACCTGATGCGCACCACGGTTCCCGAAACTGAGCCACGTGGCACGATCCGTCAGGGTATAGGCGCCCATCGCCACCGCCGCGTTCAATGTCGCCCCCATCCCCGCGCCCAATTCGCGATACCATCGGCTGGACTGCGCATCTGGTGCGGTCCTCCAAAGGCCTGTTTCAACCTTATGTGTGCCACTGTCATCCCCGCGTGAGACAAACACGGCTTGCCGCTCGGCAATCCGATCCAATGCATCCGCGGCGCTCTGTGTTTGAGATACCCCAGCAGGATCACCGCTCGGTCCGACCAGAACAAAATCATTATACATCACATCAAAGCGGGCCGTCCCAAAGCCGCTTGTAACAAATTCCTGCTCAGCCGCGCGTGCGTGCACCAGAAGCACATCGCCATCGCAATTGGCCGCATTCTTCAGGGCCTGGCCAGTTCCAACGGCCACCACTCGAACCTCGGTCCCGCTTTGCGCCCTAAACCGCGGCAGGATCTCTTCGTAAAGCCCTGAATTTGCGGTAGATGTCGTAGACTGAACAATGATGTAATCACTGGCAAGAGCTGCGCCCGCAGCACTGATACCAACTGCGATCGCCAGCAGGGTCCGCAGCGTCATGTCAGCAGGCGCCCTTCCAGATAAGCGCGTGCCGCATTGCTTCCTGGTGCTTCAAAGAACCGATCTGCTGGGCCTGTTTCACGAACTTTACCGCTTGCAAGGAACACAACGTCATCGGCCAATCGCTTGGCCTGCCCGACATCATGCGTGACAAGAACGATTTTGGTTCCTGATCGCGCGATCGTACAGACCAGCTCTTCCAGAGCGGCTGTCGATGCCGGATCAAGACTGGCGCAAGGCTCATCAAGCAAAAGAAGTTGCGGCTGGGATGCAAGCGCACGTACCAAGGTCAGACGTTGCGCTTCGCCCGAGGACAACGATTGGGCAGGTTGATCCGCGGCAAAGGTCAGACGCGCCTGCGTCAGCAATGTTTGAAGTCGATCGCGTCGATCTCGCCACCGCACACCAGACAATTTCAGGGCATGGACCAGATTTCCACTGACCGAACGGCGTAACAAAACCGGGTTCTGCGGGACGTAAGCGATCTGTGATGGAGGCAGATCACAGGTGATACGCCCCTCTTCCGGAAGGATCAGTTGCGCTGCCAGTCGTAAACAAAGCGACTTTCCGGCTCCATTCGGCCCAAGCAGGCAGGAAATACCATGCGGGGACAATCCAAAAGACACATCAGACAGGACCAACCCGCCCCCGCGCCGAATTGAAACGCCGTCAAAGGCAAGCAGTGGCGCAACGCTTGGCGCGCGCAGCGGTTGCTGCGGAAATGGGATGATTTGTGGATCAGCCATGTGCCACCTGATGTTCTGCACGGTCCCTAAGTCCCAAAACGGCCGCGTTGATACCAAGCGACAATGCCAGCAGCACAAGACCAAGGGCCAGCGCCAAGGCCAGTTCGCCACGTGACGTCTCAAGTGCAATGGATGTCGTCATTACACGGGTGGCATGGTTTATATTTCCCCCCACAATCATCACAGCCCCCACCTCGGCAAGCGCCCGCCCCATGCCAGCCAGTGCTGCGGTGACCAGCGCCAATCGCGCCTCCCATAACAGTGTGCCAACACGATCAAACCAGCTGGCGCGCAGGGCCCGAAGTGTTTCGCTAAGATCACGATCGAGATCTTCGATCACCTGACGGGTCAGCGTGGTCACGATAGGTGTAACCAGAACCACCTGCGCAATAATCATCGCTGTGGGCGTGTAAAGAAGTTCGAACACAGCAAACGGACCTGATTGAGACAGCATCAGATAAAGCGTCAATCCGACCACCACGGGCGGCAATCCCATCAGCGCGCTCATGGCGACCACCAAAGCCCGCCTGCCAGCGAAGCGTGTCATTGCCAGAGCCGCACCAAGTGGCAGCCCCAAAAGACACGAAATAAGCACCGCACAGCCTGACACCCAGAGCGACAGGCCCACGATCTGCACCAACGCAGCATCCCCAGCAAAGACGAGCGCGAAGGCTTCAGCAAAGGCAGTGGCAAAATCGAACATGACAAACAGACGTACTTGGTTTTTCTTTCCGGTAGGAGCAGCATATCAAGCTCGCAACAGCGTTGCAGCCTCATGTTGCGACATGTTGGGTGTCAATTTTAACCGAACGGGCGCAATCTGAACGCTCTTCGCGGATTTGAGTAGCGCGCTCGTCAGGCACGCAAATCATCAGTTTGCGGAAAACGACCCCATAAATTCGCTCATTTCCACCACACGTCCTTCCTGCGCCGCGATCTGTGCAGCAAGCCCCATCGCCACGGCCCATGCGCCATCGGTCAATGTCACTTCGGGAACGCCCTGCCCTTTGCGGACCAGATCAGCGAACAGGCGGTGTTGATAGAAGGTCGAGCCATTATGGTCGCCCGCGGCCAGAAGTGCCGCATCAACCGGGACTTCACGCGTCAATACGCCCGTCGGGTTGCGGGGACTTTCCACGATTAGCGGAACCGGGGGCGCGCCTGCATCCGTATTCCAGAACCGGGTCGGACCAGGCACCAAAGCTTCGATTTTCCCATCTGGTCCGACGACGCCAATTTCTTCCTGATATTTTGCGCCTTCCGCGAACATGCACAGCTCCAGCATCGCGCGCGCACCCCGTTTGAAATCAACGATAACGTACCCATGATCAAGAATATCAGGTTTGCGACCGTCATATTCTTCATCAACGTGGTTCACGTGTTGTCCAGCACTGGCAATTACGCGCACCGGGTCGTCTTTCAGGATATGACGCATCAGATCAAAGAAATGACAGCATTTCTCGACCATCGTGCCCCCAGTTTTGTCGTTGAAACGGTTCCAATCGCCGATCTTTGGGAGGAACGGGAAGCGATGCTCGCGGATCGAGAGCATCTGAACGCCACCGGTCACCTTCTCTGCCGCTTTGATCAGTTCCGCCACAGGCGGCATGTACCGATATTCCATCGCAACCCAGACGGCATGCGGCAGCTTTGCGGGCAACGCCTGCACCCGCTCCAACTCATCGGGGGCAGTGCAAATGGGTTTTTCGGCAAGAACCGGCAACGGAAGATTGGCAGCTATCTCTTCAAGCTGTCCAATATGCATATGGTTGGGGCTGGCAATGACCAGCGCATCCAAACCTTGGATACCAAAAAAGCTCGGCAAATCGGGCACAATCTGCGCGTTGGGCGCAAGCTGGCGCGCGGCATTTGCCATATCAGTATTTGGCTCACAAATCGCAGCCACTTCGACATCATGCAGAAGCGCGATGTTGCGGATATGCTCCTGCCCCATCATGCCAGCGCCGATCAGCCCGTATTTCAATGTCATTCGCTCGGCCCTCCAAAGCCGGTTAGCTGCGCGCCACATACACCGCGCGATCCGGGTGTAAATATGAACGCGAAAACTCGATGGGGTGCGGATCTGCAGCCCAGGAACGGCGTTCGATCAGATTAATGGTGTTGGGAAGCACCAAATCAGAACGTCCCCAAATCGGCGCGGACGCAATCCGTGCGCGGTCTTCGATTCGTGTAATCGTCAATCCGAGCCTTTGGCGGTAGAAGAGATACAGACTGTCAGACAGGTCCGAGGTGGTGACAGTTTCGACAACCGCTGCGTCCAGCCAGATCTCTTCAAGGGCCGCCGGCTGATCATCAAGCAAACGCAATCGCCTTATCCGATGCGCCTTATCTGAGGTCCCAAACGCTGGCATATCCGTAGGCTTATCAAGCAATGAAACATCCAACACCTGTGCCGTTGGATACCCGCCACCCGAAAGATTTTCCAACCTAAAAAAAGCATATATGTTAGACATTTGTGGGGGTTTTTTAATGTAATTTCCCGATCCGTGAACGCGTTCGACCAACCCCTGTTCCACCAACTGGTCAAGCGCCTTGCGCAACGTGCCCACGGCAATGCCAAGCCCCTCAGCCATATCCCGCTCCGGGGGTAGTTTTTCGCCCTCACGCAATCGCCCCGCCTGCACTTCACGTGCAAGGCGCTCGCTGACTTCGATATATTTTGGCAGAGCGGTCGGTGGCAGCATCTCGATGCCTAAGAAATAATTGATACAGGATTGATGCATCTATTTTTCAATGCTACGCAAGAGGCAATTGTCGGCGCTAACATTGCCAACGCGCTAGAGTTGCCTGGGAGAACTACATGACGATCGTGCCGGTCACATCTGCCGACCTTGATGGGGCAGAGGTAAGCTGGTTTTCCGCACTTTGTTCGGACGACTACGAATACCTGGGCGTGCCAAGCGGCGCGTTGCGCTCCAGTTGGGCGCATTGCCGGGATATTCTGCTTGAGGCCGAAAAGCAGGGATTTCGCAACATCCTGTGCCCGTCATCTTATCAGGTTGGGCAAGACACACTTAGCTTTGTTGCGGGGTGTGCCCCGCTCACATCGAAGATCAACATGCTGGCCGCCGTGCGTTGTGGCGAAATGCAACCCATCATGCTGGCCCGAACAATCGCGACGCTGGATCACATGCTCGAAGGTCGCCTGACGGTGAACATCATCTCTTCTGACTTTCCCGGAGAAGTCGCAGAGAGCAGCTTCCGTTACAAACGTTCGAAAGAAGTGGTCGAAATTCTCAAGCAGGCCTGGACACGGGATGAGATCGACTACGAAGGCGATGTCTATACCTTCAAAGGTCTGACGACCGATCCTGCAAGACCTTACCAGACGGGCGGTCCACTTCTTTACTTCGGTGGCTACTCCCCGGCCGCGGTCGATCTGTGTGCACAGTTTTGCGATGTCTACCTGATGTGGCCTGAGCCGAAGGACCAGATCGCAGAGCGCATGAAGACCGTTGCGGCGAAGGCCACGGAATACGGCCGCACGCTCGATTACGGTCTGCGCGTCCATATGATCGTACGCGACACAGAACAGGAAGCCCGCGAATACGCAGATCATCTGGTCAGCAAGCTTGATGACGAATATGGGCAGCTGATCCGCGAACGTGCCCACGATTCCATTTCACTGGGCGTTGCCAAACAGGCCAAGGCCCGCGAACTGGCCGATAAATTCGGATATGTCGAACCCCATCTGTGGACTGGCGTCGGGCGGGCGCGCTCTGGTTGCGGTGCTGCACTTGTGGGCTCAACTGATCAGGTCATGTCAAAGATCGAGGATTACCAGAAGATGGGAATTCGTTCGTTCATCTTCTCGGGCTATCCGCATATCGACGAATGCATAAGCTTCGGACAGCGCGTGCTCCCGAATTTGAAAACCGTATCATTGCCAGAGGCTTACGGGCGTGTGCCCGGCCAGGCACCAGCTACCCCTCTTGCCGTTGGAGAACGCCGTTAATGGACCGCGTATCGCTTACCAATGATGTTTCACTCAGCCGTATCGTATACGGCATGTGGCGCCTCAGCGACGATCAGGACACCTCGACCGCCCATGTTCAGGCCAAGATCGAGGCCTGCCTTGAACAAGGCATCACCTCTATGGATCAGGCTGATATTTATGGCGGCTATGAAGCCGAAGAGGTGCTGGGCAATGCGCTCAAAGTGGCTCCTGCCCTGAAAGACAAGATCGAGATCGTTACGAAATGCGATATCGTGGCGCCCGCAGGTCGTTATTCAGACGCGCCGTGCAAATACTATGACACCAGCCGTGCGCATATCCTTGCGTCGGTCGACCATTCCCTGCGTCTGATGGATGTCGACAAAATCGACCTCTTGCTGGTGCACCGTCCTGACCCCTTGATGGATCACCATAAAACCGGCGCGGCACTGGATGAGGTTGTGGCCAGTGGCAAAGTAAGAAGCGTTGGCGTTTCGAACTTCAAACCGTGGGACTGGTCCCTGTTGCAATCCGCAATGGAAACACAGCTTTGCACCAACCAGATAGAGATATCCCTGGTGGCCCACGAAGCCTTCACCAATGGTGACATCGCTACGCTGCAGGAAAAAGGCATTGCCCCGATGGCGTGGTCGCCGCTGGGTGGCGGCTCACTGATGTCGCAATCCACAAACCAGTTGCGTGACAAGATGCAAGAAATCGCAGCAGAAACAGAAACAGACGCTGCGTCCGTGGCTATCGCCTGGCTACTGAGACACCCGGCCAATATCCTGCCCGTGATGGGCACCAACACATTGAGCCGGATCAGCAAGTTTTCCGACGCGCTTGCCGTCGATATGTCCCGCACACGCTGGTACGAGCTCTACACGCTCGCACTTGGTCATGAGGTGCCTTAAATGGACGGCTCGGCAATAAGTGGTGATTTTATGAGCGATACCTTTGAGCCTGGCGCAGACCCACGCGCGTTTCGCAATGCACTAGGTCAGTTTGGCACTGGTGTGACAGTAATTACATGCGACTCCGAGATGGGCCCACTTGGGATCACCGCAAACAGTTTTGCCAGCCTGTCACTGGATCCCGCGTTGGTCTTGTGGTCGCCGGGCAAATTTTCGAAGCGATACCCAGCGTTTTGCCAGGCACAAAACTACGCCATCCACGTGCTGGCTGGTGACCAGCTCAGCCTCGGTGGATCTTTCGCAAAAGACGGACTGGATTTTTCAGTTGCAGACTGGGAACGCTCTGCTGAAGGCGTCCCGGTACTTAAAGGTTGCCTTGCGCGGTTTGAGTGCCGCAAGGTGGCTGAACACGATGGCGGAGATCACGCCATCATCGTCGGTGAAGTTCTCAGAGTGCAAACGTCACCGGGCGCGCCGCTGATCTTCGCGCAAGGCCAATATGGGGGGTTCAAACCTCAAAGCTAGGCGCAAACTGTCAACCGGGCGTCAAGATCCGGTGACAACTATACGGCCCACAGGAAAGGGCTGGAAAGGGAGGGAACGCAATGGGCGTTCTGCTGGGGCTTTTGAAGCCACTGCAAGTGTTGTTGGACTACGTGCTGGCTATTGGCAAAGCGATTTCTATCGTAGCCATCGGGCTGATGGTCATCGCGATCCTTATCCAGGTCTTTTTCCGCTACGTGCTGGGCAACGCGTTAACCTGGCCCGATGAGGCCGCGCGCTTCTGCATGCTTTGGATGACCGGGTTCATGGCGCCGATCGCATATCGTCGTGGTGGCTTCGTGGCCATTGACATGGTTCTCGTAGCCCTGCCCCGTGCAATTGGCGGTGTTGTGACCATTATTCTCCTACTCATCGCAGGCACGGTTCTCGCGACCGCCGTGCAAATCGGCTATGGCGAAATCACCGGTTTTGGCAGCCGCTTCGCCACCGCCGCGCTCTATTTTCCAAGCTTTTCTGAAGGTGCCCTGACATGGGAACGCCTACCCCGTTTCTATATGTTCCTGTCGCTTTATGTCGGTGTTGTCCTGCTTTTAGTCGTCAACATTGAGCTGATCATTCGCGCTGTAGTCACTGTTCTGGGTGGCGAGGATCAACTGCGTCCGGTTCCCGGCGCCCAAGTGATTGAGGCCGAATGACATGCTAATCTGGTTTCTTCCTCTTTTCCTGCTCTTCCTGCTGATCGGTCTACCGGTTTTCTTCGGACTGCTCGCAGCCCCCGGCCTGCTTTTGTGGCTGAACGGGCAGGAGCGCGACATCACGCTGCTTTACCGCAATGTCTATAACGGGATGGACAGCTTCCCGTTGATGGCGATCCCCTTCTTCATGCTTGCGGGTGAGCTGATGAACCGCGGCGGCATTACCATCCGCCTTGTGGAGTTCTCGCAGGCCCTCATGGGGCATCTGCGCGGAGGTCTGGCACAGGTGAACATCCTGTCCTCGATCCTGTTTGCCGGTCTTTCCGGATCTGCCGTGGCCGACACATCGGCGCTTGGGTCCATGCTGATCCCTGCAATGGAAAAAGAAGGCTACACCCGCAGATTTGCAGCTGCGATCACCGCGGCCTCCTCGGTGATCGGACCGATCATTCCACCCTCAGGCATCATGATCATTTACGCCTATGTGATGGGGGAATCCGTGGCCGCCTTGTTCCTTGCGGGCATCGTTCCCGGCATCATGGTGGGTGTCGGCCTAATGTTCATGGTCAGAGCACTGGCAGATCGGTACGAGTTGCCCCCCGCCAAGCGCGTCGTGCTTACAGGCACCAAGATGGGCCCTGTTGAATGGTGGGTCTCCTTCATCCTGGTACGCGCCAATTTAGGTCTGTTGTTCTGGATGTTCATGCCAGCCACAGAAGGTGTTCTGGCTTGGGGCACTCTGATCATTGCACTTTTGCTGGCCCATGGTTTGATGCTTGGCCTGCGCCATTCGGTCAGCCATGATTTCCGCATGGTATGCAAACGGGCCATGGTGCCATTGCAAACCCCAATCCTGATCCTTGGTGGCATTCTGGCGGGTGTTTTCACCCCGACCGAAGCTGCAGCCGTTGCGGTGGCCTATGCCCTACTTGTCGCCTTCTTCATCCTGCGCACCATGACCTTAAAGGACTTGCCAGAAGTGCTGTCCCGGGCAGCAATTACCTCAGCAGTGGTTCTTCTTCTGGTGGGCGCCGCGATGGCCTTCAAAACGGTTGTTTCGCTGTCCTACGCACCACAAACGCTGGCGGAGTACATTCTCTCGCTCAGTGAAAACCCCTACGTTCTGCTGTTCCTAATCAACCTGCTCCTGTTTATCGTGGGCATGTTCCTCGATGCGGGTCCGGCGATCATCATTCTGGGACCAATCCTCGGGCCTATTTTCACCGATCTGGGCGTCGACTCGATCCATTTCGCCATCATCATGTCGGTGAATTTGACAGTGGGGCTGGCAACGCCGCCCATGGGACTTGTCTTATTCGTGGCCAGTTCGGTTTCAGGCGAAAAAGTCGAGACTATTGCCAAGACAATCCTGCCATTCCTTGCGGTGGAAATATTGGTGATCTTCCTGATCACATACATCCCCGCAATTTCCATGACGATCCCGCGACTTACCGGGTTCGCCAACTAACCCAAGCAAACACCAAAAGGGAGGTTACCTACCATGCTTAAAGGGTTCACCACTGCAGCACTGACTGCGGCCATGCTGTTCGGCGGCGCGGCATCAGCCTGGGCTGGAGGCCATGCTGAGTTCAACCTGCGGGCTACCGCAAACTCAAATGAGAACGACGAAGACTATGACGGTCTGATCGTTTTCAAGGACTACGTTGAAGCTGCGTCAAACGGCCGTGTTTCGGTCGAGCTGTTCATCGGCACCCAGCTTTGCTCCAACGGCACCGAGTGCCTTCAGGGTACTGCAGATGGCTCTATCGACATCTACATTTCGACCTCGGGTGGTTCGTCGGGCATCTTCCCGTATGTTCAGGTCCTCGACCTGCCATACCTGATGGCCGACGACCGTGTGGCAGAAGCTGCCCTCGCAAACGGCTCGCCCTTCATCAAGTTCATGCAAGGGCGTGTACTTGACGACAGCGACGGCGCACTGCGTCTGATGACCATCGGTAACACTGGCGGCTGGCGCAACTTTGCTAACACCGAAAAGCGCATCACCTCGCCTGCCGACATGGCTGGCCTGCAGATGCGTTCGATCGTGGCAGACCTGCCTGTTCAGCTGCTGCAGTCGCTCGGTGCATCGGCAACCCCGATCCCATGGCCAGAGCTCTTCACCTCGCTGCAGACCGGCGTTGTTCAGGGTACCGCGAACGGCATCACCGACATCATGGGTATGAAATTCCCAGATGCAGGCCTGCAGTTCCTGACACTGGACCGTCACTCCTACATGGGTGCGCTGTGGTTCATGAACAACGAAGCGTTCTCCTCCATGCCAGAGGACCTGCAGATGGTTGTGCAGGACGGCTTTGCAGCGCTGCAGCAGGCAACATTTGCTTCGCCAAAGCGTAAGTCGATCCAGGCCTATGCAGACTTCGTCGCCGGTGGCGGTGAGATCTACGTTCCAACCCCAGACGAGAAGGCCGCATTCCAATCCGCAGCCGAGCCTGTCTATGGCTGGTTCGAAAACAACATCGACGGTGGTCCTGATGCGCTGGCAGCGCTTCGCGCAGCCGTTGTCGAGGCAGAAGCGCAGATCGCAGCATCTCGCTAAGCCAAGCCTGATCATCTGATCTGGAAAGGGGCGTCCTTAGGGCGCCCCTTTTCGTTTAACTCAGAAGTCCGTCTCGCGGGCTCACGCCGTTTCGGGCGCGATACGCTCGAAAGAACTGGGCATAACTTCCAAAACCTGCCTCGTGCGCCGCGTTCAGAAGATCCATCCCCTGCCCGCCAACCAGATCCTCAACCTTTTGAAGTCTCTGTCGTGTACGAAACGCCACGAGACTTTCGCCCATCTCAGCTGCAAAGGTCTGCCCCAACCGGCCCGGACTAAGCCCCCCAATCACGGCCAGGTCTGTTGCACCAAGCTTTGGATCGGCTTGCAACGCGACCGCCGCCTTGGCAACGGCCGGGTGCAACGTGATACCACCGGCTTCAGACGCACTCTGCCAAGCGTCCCATGCCCGCATAAGCCACCAATGCATACCGATCTCCCACCCGGCTTGTGATGGTGCCGCTTCAACGCCTGCCGCCAACGCGGAAAGATGCGCGCTGACATCTGGATGCAAAGCACGCGCTTCAGCCTCAAGCCCCCCGCCATCGACGGGCGGAAGATCACAACGACCGATGCTGAACTTGTCCGAGATCAATCCAACCCACATGTCAAATCCAGGTGTGTCCAACGCAAGAAAATGCTCGGAGCCCGCCCACGCCAACAGCAACGAACCAGCCCTAAGCTGCAGGACATGACCATCAACGATATATCGCGCCTCCCCTTTGCTGGCGTGCAGCACCACGAGTTCTGCATGAACAGAAGGGCGAAATGCCTGATGACGCGCCTCGGACCTGCGCCAGAGACGTGCATGGGGCGGATCCATGACGAGTGGGTGGGTTTTGATCATTTTTGCAAACTATCTGAATGATCGCGCAAAGACAGGGGTGTTTCCCGCGACTAAGTGACAAGTTTTGCCAGTTGGAGCTAAACCTGTGATGCAAACGTATGGGGTAAAGAACACAGTCCCAATATGGATCGCTTGCACAAAGGCCGAAAGCACAATGCGCCGGGTGGGACGAAAACCCACCCGGCTGGACTGCACATTTTACAGCAGATTTGCAGCCATGAGCCAAAAGAGCGCCGCGAACGCGGATGCGGACGTCCGAATATGGTTCAGTCGCGTCCAGCGTCGCAGATATTCAGGCCAGTAGCTTGCCATGTCTTTTGCCCGCCCAGATGTGGCGTCCAGACGATTGTTCATCGGAACATTTCCAAAGCCAGTCACGGCAAAAACGCCAAAAAGATAGCTCAGTGTGCCAGCGAGTACGAAATACAATGCTGCGCCATCCAATTGCCACAGCGCGGACAACGCAAGCGCGATCGAACCCAAGAGCAACCCCATGAACAACACCATGAAGATCGACTTATATACGGTGCGGTTAAGCCCGATCATGCCCGCCGCGCCCGCCGTGCCGGGGGCTTGTGCAAGCCCCCTCATCACGAAATCCGAAAAGCTCAGGAACACGCCAGAGATCAGCGCCATTAAAAGGCCTGCAACCAGTAAAACCCAACTCATCATGTCCGCCCCCATCAGCTCGACAAACCAACGGCGCGACCCAGATACTGCGGGTCAATCACCTGGCGGGTCAGGAAACGCGCGAGCTCTCCACGCGAGATCTTCAGGTCCAGTCCGCGTGCGCTATTGGGCACATCTTCAATGACAGGTCGCCGGGTGGCTTCATCTGTGAACGCCGCAGGGCGTACAATTGTCCAGTCGAGTCCACTGGCTTCGACGAGTTGCTCTTGCAGCTCATGATCGCGGAAAACCGGGGCTAGGAGTGCACCGAACATCACCCGCTTCCACCAGAAGTTCAGATTGGACCAGCTATCACGCGCACCAAGCGTGGACTGACAGATCAGACGCTTCACGCCATGAGCCTGCATAGCACGAATGACATTCATCGTGCCTTGCGAACGAATGACGCTTTTGCGCGACAAACCGGATCCAAGCGTAATCACAACGGCCTCATGACCTTTGACCGCTTCGAGAACATCTTTGGCGTCGAGTGCATCGCCTGCGACACGAAACAGATTGGCGTCAGTCAAGCCAAGTTTTTCTGGCTTTCGGGCAAAGGCCGTCACCGCATGGCCCGCGTCAAGAAGTTCCTTCACAGCCAAGCGACCAACAGTACCAGTTGCTCCAAACACGATAACTTTCATTTTCATTCTCCTACGAATTCGGCACAAGCACTTTGCTTGACACCGTGTAAAGTTGACACCGTGTCAATAAGCGGTAACTTTACATCATGTCAAGTAATCCAATTAATACGAAGTCCCGAATTCTAGATGTGACGTGGAACCTATTGGAAAATGGGGACAAAACCGTCCGAATGTCGGATATCGCAAAAGCTGCAGGTATAAGCCGTCAGGCGCTCTACCTGCATTTTCCGAATCGCGCAGAGCTGCTTGTGGCCACAACACGCCACATTGATGTGGTTAAAAATGTGGACGCACGACTCGAACGCAGCCGCTCGGCAACGTCAGGGGTGGAACGCTTACACGCCTTTATTGAGGGCTGGGGCGGCTACATCCCCCAAATTCACGGGATGTCTGTTGCCTTGCGCGCCATGCGAAGCACGGACAAAGAAGCAGCCGCGGCATGGAATGACCGGATGAAGGCCGTCAGGCACGGGTGTGAGGCCGCAGTACAGGCAATTTCTCAAGATGGCAGTTTGACCAGAGACCTGACCGAGGAAGCAGCGACAGACCTTTTATGGACGCTCTTGTCGGTTGAGAACTGGGAGCGTCTCGTCAGGGACTGTGGCTGGACGCAGTCTGCCTATGAAAAAACCATCAAGCAGACAGCCGAAGCCGCCCTTTTGTCGCAAAGCTGATCGACCTGCCTTGTCGCATCAGGCTTAGGCTAAGAAATTGTACCCGAAAGCAATTGCCGGGTCATTTGAGACAACGTTGGCCATGGGTAATTGCTGATCGTGTTCAGGCACATCGCGAGGCCTATCATCCCTGCAACCAAAGTCTCACTTTTTACATTGGCGTCTTCACATCCAGGGTCGAGGTCTCGGATCAGGTTTCTGAAGATTTCAAAACCATTTTCGATGTTTCCAGACTCGATGAAGCTGTCGACCTCCGATCTCCCAACGTTGTTTGACATGAAAACAAGACGGAAATGCTCGGGATGATCGACCCAATATGTGACAAATGCCAACGCAGCTTCTCTCAATCTGTCGGCAGGTTCTGTACGACCCTTAAGACATGCGCGGACATGCTCTTCCATATCGGACAGTACCTCCGCCCATAGCAGCATCAGAATTTCCGTCTTGCCCGCGAAATGCGCGTAGAGCGTCGTTGGCGCGCACCCAACCGCTTTGGATAAGCGCCGCATGGACACGGCATCAAACCCGTCCTCGCGATAGATGGACATCGCATGTGTCGCGACCCTGGCTCGAAACTCCTGGATATCAGTTTCGCTCAGCGGTGGGCGTCCTGCAGACTTGGTCATCATTCGCTCCAATATTTTTAAATACGCGTTTCAAATAATACTTGAAGTGTCAAGCCGCATATTTTATGGAACGCGTATCGTTTAATTAATTTAACCTCCCTCACCTGGATTATAAACTCAAATGACACGCTCTATACTTCTCAAATCGGTCCTCGCTCTTGTTGGTCTCGCAATCATGATACTTGGCTTGAATATTGGCCTTGGAGGCATCCCCACCCTCGGCTGGCAGACCTCCGAGACCTTCATCGCCGTTACCAATGAAACTGTGTTCCACGTTCAGGACAGTCACATCCGGTTTATTGGTGGCGTATGGTTTGGCGTCGGTGCGATATTTCTTCTGGGCGCCGGCCTGACGCATAGGTTGCGCGGTACAATGGTCACCCTGAGCGTCGCAATCGCGATCGCAGGCTTGTTTCGACTAAGCGGTTTGGACGGGGGCGTCGTCTTCAGCGCGGCCATCCTGCCGTCCTTGGCTCTGGAACTTATCGGCTTTCCCCTTTTGGCGTTCTGGCTGCTTCAAACGCCAAGGCCAGCAGCGCTTTCCCACTGAGACAGCAGCAAAAAGCGTCTCTCAGACCAAACGAAACCTTACGAACCAAAGCGCGCGCGAGACGTGCGCGCTGCCATGGACGCTGAAATCACTGCAAGTAGGATCGGAGGTCCGACCGCAAGAGAGCGCGGTTGTCCGAGACGCACCCACGAGCCCATGGCGGTGAGTGCGTCAATACATATACCAAAAATTTCAGTCCGGAAGGCGCTGCCGGACGCGTGTTAAAACACGGCATGATCCCCCAGTTCTGTTGTGGTACGTCCTGCGATCAGGTCCGCATAATGATCCCATAGCGTGTCCGACCCGAACTCTGGTGTCGCATCTGCATCATAACGCCCTGCTCCTTCATTCCAGACCAGCATGGATTCCGTGGCATAATACTGACCCGTTCGCGCAAATTCAGCCTTGTCGTTCATGGCCCTGCTAAAGCGTCCTAACAGTCCAAGGGTGCCTGCGATTGCGCCCATCAGGGCAAAAGGAACGTGTCGGATATGCGGCTCTCGGTCCAGCAACGCAAAGAGATGCTGCGCCTGTTCAAGCGGTGTGATCGCCGGTCCCGGCCCCCCTATCGGTAAAACTGCATTGCGGGCGTTAGGATCTGACAAACACCTGACAAGAAAACGCGCAAGATCACGGTCGCTGATCGGTTTGCAGGATGTCGCCTTGCCATCGCCAAAAACGAGGAAGGGTTTTCCAGCCTGCACCCGGGCCACCTGTCCCGACAAGGATTTGAAAAACGCCGTTGGCCGGACAATGCTCCAGACCAGCCCGCTCTCCATCAGGCGCTGTTCGAACGCGAGCTTGGCTTTTTGGAACGCAAGCCGCGGCTTCTGCACACAGATGGCTGAGAGAAGCACGAAATGACGCGCCCCGGCCTCGGCGCCCACCTTGAGCAGATTGATCTGTGCATCATGCTCAACAGTCCACGCATCTGAAACGGCACCGGTTCGCGTGGCCAGACAGGACATCACGGCGTCGACAGGCTGTCCGTTCAAAGCCTTTTGCAGACTACCAAGGTCTGTAAGCTCACACACCAGCGACTCTGGTCCAGCAACAGACAGCGTGGATCCTTGCCTCAGGGGACACAGCACATCGTGACCTTGTCTGACCAATTCCCGTGCAACCGCCTGTCCGATTGTCCCTGTCGCACCTGCAAGAACAATTCGCAAATTCACTCTCCTAAGGTAGCTTCGGATATGCGCTTGCCCCTATCGCAATAGGGCTGGCGCGGGACATCTTCAGGGCGAAGTGATGCGAGCCACAAAACCTCTGCCTAGGATAAGACACCGAGAGCGTTTCAACAGCAAGAGACCAACCCTGCACTTTACGATCATTCCTGATCTGGCGACTGATCATTACGCTAGGAGCGCGTCAAAGCGCACCGGATCACCTCCGCCCCCCGTAATCTTGGGCAATGCTCCCAAACGGGTCAGTGAATATCAAAACGCCAACATTCCAATAAGGTCGCATTTGTCATGTTTCGCGTGGCACCGCGGGTTAGGCTGAATTTGGGAATCACGGAGGCTCTTTTGGAAATCGACCACGTCAAATTGTCGGCGCTTCGGCAGGAATTTCATCGGTTTCCTGAGCTTGGCTTCAAAGAAGTACGGACCAAAGCCAAGGTCGCAACGTTCCTGCGTGAGATGGGCCTCGAGGTCCATGAGGGCGCGGGTGTCGTCGGCGTCCTGCGGGCGGGCACAGGCAATCGCGCAATAGGTTTGCGGGCTGACATGGACGCATTGCCGATCGATGAGACCAGCGATCACGATTATTGCTCCGAAACGTCCGGGGTAATGCATGCCTGTGGTCATGATGGCCATATGACCATGTTGCTGGGTGCTGCGCAGGCGTTGGCTGCTGATCCGGGGTTCGACGGAACCGTGGTCTTCCTCTTCCAGCCCAATGAAGAACACGGGCTCGGCGCACAGGCGATGATCGATGAAGGCGTGCTGGAACAATTCCCCATCGAAGAAGTCTACGCCATTCACAATTTACCGGGGGCGCCTGTGGGTCAGGTCTCGACCCGACCTGGTCTGATTTGTTCTTCCGAAAGTCTCTTTGAAATCACAATCAGGGGTCAGGGCGGACACGCGTCCATGCCCCAGGCCGGGCGCGACGCCATTACAATTGGCGCGGAAATTGTTCAGGCCCTGCAGACCATCGTTGCGCGCAAACTCGCCCCTGGTGCTGGCGCGGTGGTGTCCGTGACCGAGTTTCTGACCGACGGCCAGCGCAACGTGCTGCCGGGAACAGCGATCTTGAAAGGTGACGTGCGCGCACGCACGCCAGATGATCGCAAACAGATTGACGGCTATATGCGCCAGATCGCCGAGGGCATCGCGGCGGCCCATGGCGTTGCCGTCGATGTCGGGTTCAACACGGAATTCATTGAAACAATCAATGCCCAAAGCCCGACCGATGCCGTGATCCGCGCCGCAAACGCGGCCGGTTTGGACACGGTGCAGGACCGACAGCCCATGAGCTTTTCCGAAGATTTCGCGCATTTCAGTGCCGCTGTCCCGGGGTGCTTCCTGCTTCTGGGAAACGGTGAAACCGAAGCATATGGCCAGCCGCTGCATTCCAGTGACTATGACTTTAACGATGCCCTTTTGCCGATTGGCGCCACATTCTGGACCAAGCTTGTCCGCGACAGGCTCCCTCTGCGTGAGGGGAAAGACAGATGACGATGTTTGCCGCACGGATGCAGGATTTTCGTCAGCGTCTGGCGAATGCAGGGATCGACGTGGCGCTGATCACCGACGATGACAACGTCTACTATCTGACTGGGTATTACGACTACCTGCATATGGAATTCGGCCGCCCCACAATTCTGGTTGTACCGCGCGATGGCGACAGCCTGCTGATCACGCCCACCATTGATCTGAACGCCGCACTTTCCGCAGCACAGGTGGACCGAATTGCCGCCTGGAATGATGGGATGGGGGATGAATGGCGCACAGAGTTACCGGGGGCCGTCAAAAATGCCGCCCGCATCGCCATTGAACCGAACCATATGCCGCCCGTTGTGCGCGCCTATGTCGATGACCTGGTCGAGGCATCGAACCTTACAAATGTCACACCCATTCTGGCCGATATGCGGATGATCAAGTCGAAGGAAGAATTGCAGCTTGCCCGCCATGCCGGACAGGTCGCGACCGCCATGATGGCCGCCGGGCGGAAGGCAATCGGCGACGGGGTGCCTGAATACGAAGTGGCACTGGCCACATCACAGGCAGGCACCCGCAAGGCGGCCGAACTTCTCGCAGATCATTACAGTGACGCGAACATGTCGCCCAACACGCATTTCCTGCAGATCATGGCCTCAGGTGACAACATCACCAAGACGCACCACAGGGCGACAACCCGGATCATGCGCCGTGGGGAGCCTGTGTTTCTGTGTTTCTGCGGCATGACCAATTTTCACCGCTTCAAGCTGGGCTTCGACCGTACGTTCTGGATTGGTGAGATCGCCGACAAATCACAGGCAGCGGTCTACGAGGTTGCGGTCGCCAGTCAGAAGGCCGCTCTGGAAGCCCTGCGCCCCGGCGTGACGGCAGAAAGCGTTCATGCCGCCTATGCCGAGGTCATTCAGGGTGCGGGCTACGAATATCCGTTCCGCTGTGGCCGGGCGACAGGCTTCAGTTTTCTCGAAAGCCCGCAGCTGGTGACCGGGGACACGACCATTTTGCAACCGGGCATGGTGCTGGCCGTCGACGGTTCGGTTTCCGTCAAAACCTTCCGCGCCCAAGTGGGAGATAGCTTCATCATTACGCAGACCGGCTGGGAGCCGTTGACCAAGCATTCCAAAGCCATCGAGGACGTCATTTTGTAATCCGGGCGACCGGTCCGGATGGATGCTAGGCGACGTCCACCCTTGCCTCGAACAAAAACGTCTCCAGGGCCTTCTCAACCGACGTCACCGATGACCGGTGCTGCGATCCAAGCGTGACGCTGACACATAATCCACGCGGACCGCCTGCGACCACGTCAACCTCAGCGTCGGCCACGCCCAACTCGTCTGCAAGCACCCTCGACACCACCAGTTTGGCTGCATCGCAGCGCAGGCTCGGTTTGAAAATCTTGCCAACCGAGGTCAGCGGGATCGCCTCGATCACCTGAATGATCTTTGGCCAGGCCGGGCGCTCATCAATCGTTGCCTGTGCATGCGCCATGAGATCTTCAACGCTGAACTCGGCGTTTGGATGGACCTGCACGAAACACATCGGTAGCTCACCAGCATAGGCGTCCGGCATGCCCACAGCCGCAGCAAGAGCCACCGCAGGATGGGTGCTCATCGCGTTTTCGATCATCGCAGGGTCGATATTGTGGCCGCTTCGGATGATCAGGTCCTTCGAGCGGCCCGCAACGTAAAGACAGCCCTTCGCATCCTTGTACCCCAGATCCCCGGAGTTCAGAGTTCCGTCTGAAAAGACCCCAACACCGTGAGACGGATCCTTGTATCCGGGTGACACATGCTCACCCTGAATTGCGATCACTCCGATTTCACCGGTCTCGCACACGTCACCCAGACTTCCATCCGCGTTTAACGTCAGCACATCGACCTGTGTATAGGGAAGCGCCCAACCGACAGACCCCGTCGTGCCCTGCCCCGCAATCGGGTCGATACTGATCAGACCCGAGGCTTCGGTCATCCCTAGGATCTCAAACAGCGTTGTGCCTGTGACGTCCTTGAACCTCTGGCCGACAGCCGGTGGCAAGAGCGACGCCCCGGTAAGACCGGCGCGTACCGCGCTGATATCATGATCACCCAGAGGAGTTTGCAGAACCGCGCTAATGGCGGTCGGCACACCTGCAAGCAACGTGACCTTATGATCTGCAACCAGTCTCCAGAAGCTTTCAACGATTACAGGGTTGCGCAGACCCGCAGGCGTCATGATCAGAAGTTCAATCCCCGCCATAAACCCACTGATGCCCGCCACAATAGTCCCGGCGACGTGAAACAGGGGGAAGGTCGCCGTCAGCACGTCGTCCGGGGTGTAGCCACACATCGAAGCGCCGCCAAAACCTGCAACCAGCTGGCTGCGGTGTGTATGTGCAACAAGCTTGGGAACACCTGTCGTTCCGCCCGTATGGAAATAGGCGGCAAGATCATCGCCACCCCGCGCCTGTCCGAAGGTCAGATGATCGGCAGGTTGATCCATCAGGGCAGTCCCCAGATCGATCACACCTTCTTCTTCCGGTGTTCCCGGAGGCGCAACGCGCACCAGAACAAGTTCAGGGATCTGCGCGCGCAATTCCAAAGCTTTTTCCCAGATATCCAGCTGCGGATGCGCCCCCAGAGCAACGAGTATCTTGGCGCCAGATGCCTTTAGAAGCTCCGCAATGCTCTCTGGCTGCAGCAGAAAATTGATCGGGACCGCATAACCCGCCGTTTCCGCCCCCCACAGCGTGACATGGGTTTCAATCAAGGCAGGCAACATGAAGGCCACGCCCGGTGCAGGTCCACCAATGTCCGTAAACAGGTTGGCCGCACGCCGGATCTGTCCCAGCAGATCGCCATAATTTATATGACGCGGGCTTTCATCCGGAGCGCCCGTCATCAACATGGTTATCGCCGTGGCATCCGGCGCACGTTCGGCGCTGTTGATGAAAACATCCAGAATGCTGTGTTCCGGCAGGCGCTCCGCAAGCGTCATTTCGGTTTCAAAGTTTTCAAGGTCACCTTTTGTTCGAATTGGCTGCGCACCCAGATTGGCCATCGATTTCTCCCTCTAAACTTTGCTTCGACCAAAAGAGCTTTGGTCACTCGCCTCACAATTGCAAGCTGCAAGCCTTTAGTACGGGAATAAACTCATCTCGAAACGCCCAGGTATTGAGAACTGATGAAATTTCTCAAAGCTCGGCTAAGATTTCGTAGTGTGTACAGGCGTCTCGGTTTGACGTGGTGAGGCGTACAGGGCGCGCAAGTCACAACCTCAGATCATTGTCCGAGAGCTGACATTCACTGAACGCTCTGCCGAGTTTTGCGCCCCAGCATGGCATTTCATTTCGCCAAAGATAAATGCCGGATCGCTGTTGCCTAAGCCCTCGCGGGACCAGCACCCACGATCGGTGTCTTGAGCGAGATCTCGAGGACTCGCGCAATGGTCGTATTGGGAACCCCTTCCCGTTGCATCCGCATCGCCCCACCGTGCTGTGCATCCATGAAGAGCGCTGCAATCTCGGTTGGAATGTCCGCGAACTCTCCACGCGATTTCGAACGCTCAATCCACGTTTCATAATGTCCCAACAAATCGCTTCGAAGCATCGTCAGTTTTTCGCGTGTAGAGGGTCCAAAATGATGCGACTGCGCGCGCATCATGACAAACAAACATCCGCTGGGAAGACCAAGAGGCGCACGCTCTTGCGTCATGAACCCAATAAGGGCGTCGAGCGTTTCAAGTGTCGGCTGGTCACGCTCGAGGATGTCGATCACAGGTTGAATGGCGAGACCGCGATATTGCTCCAGCACACTCCGTTTGAGCCCGTCATCGCTTTCAAATTCGCGATAGACACCAGGTTTAGACGCCCCTGTTAAGTGGCAGATATCGTTGATCGAAACATTGGCTGGGCCCTGCTCCCAATACGCCATCAATGCCGTTTGCAAGATCTGGTCCCGGTCTAGGGTTTTTGGACGCCCCCGAGCGGAAGCTGATTTCTTACTCATTATCGTACCTACTGGTATTTTATATTTGACCAAACCTTTTCGTACCTCTAGTTACATAAATAATCACAGAAACGCCAACCCTGGAGGAAATCCAATGTCCAAAGATCCGATTGGGGTGTTTGGCCGATTGAATGCGGCCAGCCTGCTCTTGATTACACCGGAGTTTTACAAGAACTTCTCCAGCCGCGCCAAAGGCGCAGGCAAGATCCATCATGATCCGGCAAACTTCACCATGAAGCGCGCCTATATGCATCTAGAAGGTCTCAAGATCCGCTACGCAACAGGCGGCAGGGCAGACGGTCCGACCGTTCTGTTCCTGAGCCCGCTTCCACAAAGTATCCTGTGTTACGATGCAACCTGGTCTGAATTGTCAGATACCGCCAATCTGGTCGCACTGGATCTGCCAGGGTTTGGCAAAAGCGAAGGCGATATCAGTTACATGACCTTTGCAGCGCAAAGCGCCTTTCTTGTAAAGTTCATCGAGGAACTTGGCCTGTCTGATATCCATATTGTTGCACCCGATGTGGGCATGCCAGTCGCGCTCCACTACGTTTTGCACCGCGCGCATAAGGCAAAGAGCATACTGGTGGGGGCAGGACCAAGCGTTCAACCCTCCGCGGATGGAAGTCTGGTCAGGAAAATGATCGGTTCAGCGTTTTGGCGCTTTGTGTTCGCATTGACGGGTGCGCCTGCGTTCATTGGCGGCGCAAACCAGTTGGGATATTTGCAATACAGCCCGTCTGCCACAGAGGTCTCTGATTATCTCGCGTCTTATTCCGGCCGGGTTGGACAAGTCACCAAATGGTTCAAAGGGTATCCCGAAGGGTGCAAAGATATTGATCCTTATCTCAATGAGTTAACCTTACCTGTTCATGTAACCTGGGGCGAACGGGATGCGTTTCTAAAGGTCGATAACGCCAGACGCCTGCACGAAAGGCTGCCCAACAGCGCGCTTACAATCTTCAAAGGCTCAGGCCATTTCTTTTATCAGGACAAGAGCGCCGAATTCACGGAAATGCTGAGGTCATGGATTAGTGGCGGCTACGACATCACCAGAGAAATCTGATATTTTCGCAAATATAGAGATCGGTGCCGACGTATCGCGTTTGTTCAGCAACAAGCGTCTGAATAACGCTGAAAGATAGGCTCTTTTCGCCGCAAGTTTCTCAGCAAGACGCGGCGCATGCCTCACGACGCCCAAATTGGCCTAGTCTTCTGCCTGCGCCTCTGCCCGCGACTTGCCAGCCACGTCGAGCGCAAGCGTGGCCCCCATCAGACCGTCCAGATCACCATCAAGCACCCCGGCCGTGTCAGACGTCTCAAAATTCGTACGAAGGTCTTTCACCATCTGGTAGGGCTGCAAAACATAGGACCGGATCTGGTTGCCCCAGCCCGCGTCGCCCTTGTTTTCGTGTGCTTCGTTGATAGCCGCATTCCTGCGGTCGAGCTCCATCTGATAGAGCCTCGATTTCAGAGCCTTCATCGCGATATCGCGGTTCTGGTGCTGAGATTTCTCAGAACTTGTCACGACAATGCCGGTGGGTTCATGCGTGATCCGAACAGCGGAGTCGGTGGTATTGACGTGCTGACCACCCGCGCCCGAAGACCGATAAGTATCGATGCGAATGTCCGAGGGGTTCACCTCGATCTCGATATTGTCATCGACCACCGGATAGACCCAGACAGAGCTGAAGGACGTGTGCCGCCGCGCCGCGGAATCGTAAGGCGAGATCCGCACAAGACGGTGCACACCGCTTTCGGATTTCAGCCACCCATAGGCATTGTGCCCGGAAATCTTGTAGGTGACAGATTTAATGCCCGCCTCTTCCCCAGGCGTTTCCGCCTGCATTTCGACGTCATAGCCCTTCTTCTCGGCCCAGCGAACATACATACGCGCCAACATAGAGGCCCAGTCACAGCTCTCTGTTCCGCCTGCGCCGGAATGCACTTCGAGGAACGTATCGTTGCTGTCGGCCTCCCCGTTCAGAAGCGCTTCGAGTTCCTTCTTGGCCGCCAGATCGACAAGCCCTTTGATCGTGGCTTCGGCTTCGGCAACGATCTCGGCATCCTCTTCCATCTCACCCATTTCGATGAGCTCGATGTTGTCGTCGAGATCCTGCTTGATCCCGGTATATGTCGCCAGTGCATCCACCAAAGACTGCCGCTCTCGCATCAACTTCTGGGCACGCTCCGGGTCATTCCAGAGATTTGGGTCCTCGGTCAGCGCGTTGAATTCTTCCAGCCGGTGATCGGCAGTCTCCACATCTAGACGCTGTGCCAAAAGGGTCAGGCTTTTTCGGATCGCCTCGACTTGAGATTGGGTCTCGCCACGCATGGACAGGCTCTTTCTGCGGTGAATTTTCGTGTCCGGCAGATGTAGCGGAGGGTCCGGGAAGGGGCAAGCGCAGGGCGGTTGATTGGACGAATTGGATCGCAGATGCCTGCATCTTAGAACCCACGCACAGATGCAGGACACGGGCGCGGAATTCCAAAGCTCGGCTTTAAGAGTGTCGCGCGCTTTCCCGGCGCGTTTGCACATGACAAAGACACCGGACGCAGACCCGTTGCTCTTTGACAGCGCCCTCACTACCGTTTGGATATGAGCTGGCCCCGGAACTCTCCGCCACAACGCGAAACAGACAGCGCGGCAGGTATTGACGTTACAGACGCGTTTGAACCTTTCTCGCAGCGAAATGACGTATTCACACGCGCGTTCTGGGACGACACGGTACGCACCACGCAGACCGATGGGTTTTTTGCCTCCTACCGGATGGAAGCCATCCCGCGACGCGGGGACGGTTTCAGCCAACGCGATTTTGCGCTGCGCAACGCCGCCTGGCTGATCTCGGATGTCATAACCGACAGGCGTGCCGCCGAGGGCTTGCGCGAAGGGTTTCAAGCCCCCATCCAGGCTGACACGCCCGTTGCCACCGAACAGGTGCCAGTCGAAGATCCGGGTGCCATGGCCAATGAGGTCAAACGCATTGCAAAGTTTTTTGGCGCAGATCTCTGCGGGATTACGGATTTCGATAGGCGCTGGCTTTATTCCGCGCGCGTGGATACGCGCGATTTGTCTGAAGCTCCCCATGACCTGCCCGAAGGGCTGACATCCGTGATCGTACTGGGCCACGAGATGGAAGAAGACCTTGTGGCCACCTACCCCTCCGCGCTTGCGGGCGCTGCAACGGGACGCGAATATTCGCACGAGGCCTCGATCGTGATGCAAGTCGCAGCCTATATTCGCAATTTAGGCTATGAGGCTGTGCCATCGATGAATGACACAGCATTGGTCATTCCCTATGCCGTGAAAGCCGGTCTTGGCGAATACGCGCGAAACCAGATGGTTATCACCCCGGAGTTTGGGCCAAGGCTCAGATTTTCGAAGATCTTCACCAACTTGCCCGTGGCCCACGATGATCCCAAGCCAAAGGGGGTTCGTGCGTTTTGCGATATCTGCACGAAATGCGCAGATGCCTGCCCTGTCAAAGCCCTGCCCTACGGACCGCCTTCTACAGAGCGGGCCAACATTTCGGCCATCAAAGGCGTTCGGAAATGGACGTCAGATGCGGAAAAGTGCTTTGGCTTCTGGGCAAAACTTTCCTCAGATTGCGCGATCTGCATGCGGGTGTGCCCGTTCAATCGCGATTTTGGCACGTGGTATAACAAGCTTTGGCTCAAGCTCGCCCTGTCTCCGTTCAGAAAGCTGGCGTTGCGTCTTTCCAAGACCCACGGTGCGCGCGTTCAGCATGTGCCTGGCTGCGTATTTGCCGGGAATGGATAAGCCCACCGCCGGGTCGTCCACCGCGCTGCGCACCTGATATAAATCCAGTTCTGCCACAGGGCCGCGAACGCGAATCGAGGGGTTTGGGCTCCATCGCCTCATCTAGTGCATTGATCTGCAATCGACGCCACAAAAACAAGCCGCAGGCGGCTCAGGTCAGTGGGTGCAACTGCAATTCATCTTGATATGGAGAACGGTCTTTCACATCCACCCCCGAGAATTTGTCCGGTGCCCGTAATTTCACGGACACCGGCGTATTTTCAAGCGACGCTTTCGTTTGCGTCGCTGGACGTAGCGGCCGCCCAGATCACAACGCCGAAGGCGATTTTGTTCACGAAGTCAGCCAAGTTATAAACAAGGTTCAACGTGTCCGGAGAAGCTGCACCGATGTAACCCAGCAGATAACCCAAGGGGTAGATTGACCAGCCGACGGTCACAATCAAACGAAGCGCATTAAATGCTTTCTTCGATGCGACAGTGCCAGAGTTTGCACTGATCTTACTCGCCTCACCCACGAAAATTTCGTAGATGATATAGAGCCAGCCAGCCATTCCGATTATGAACATTGGCCAGAGCCATGAGCCCTGCTCGACTTCGCCCAAATAGCCCGCGATCAACATAACCAGAGACCCTGCCAGTAAGCGCCAGAACAAAGAAGCTTTGACCACTGCGATGGCCGACAAGATCAAGAAAAACTCGATGATTTGAAGCGGTACCGTCAAAAGCCAGTCAACATACCGGAACACGGTTGGGCTTTCGCCGGTCATTGCCCATACTTCCCTCATGTAGAAATAGTGAATGGCGGCGATACCGGTCACCATTGCGGCGACTGTCAGGGATGTCTTCCATTTCCCATGAGCACGATCACGCTCTACCCAGAAAAAGAAGGTTGCAGCGACCATTGCCGCACTGATTATCCAAAAAGATACACCAACATAGTCAGCGGGGTTTAGCATTTTTGTATCCATTGTCTTCTCCGTTGCCAGACTGAGATCTACCGGTCTTCGGAATCACATTCGTTTTCCGGTAACTTCCTTTGAATTTAGCTGGCTATTTTGATGTCTTTTCCCACGCAGGTTTTACACCGCAAGACAAACGCTGGATAACCCTAGGCGCTACGTGTCGGAACAACTAGCTGCGGCGATCATAGTTAGATGTTCGACGATTGATAGTAATTTAGGATCAAGACGCATTAATTTTTTTGGCTGCGTAATTTATGGTTCGAAAACCGAACAATAAATATGACTAAACCTTACTGAATGACGGATGGTATTGCCAAATTGTTGCTGTCGGATGAGAACAATTGGTGAATGGTAGGTCATGTCGGTGGGATTTGAACTTGTTAAAAATATTGAACCGCCCCGGTTTTACCAGGGACTGTTGGCTTTGTCTTTCAAGCTTCGATTTTGTCTAACTTCAAGGCTTGTGCGTATTTCTCCTCCGCTTCGATTGGCGAGATGTCGCCAAGAGGTTCGAGCAGGTATTCATAGATCACCACACGCGGGGCCTTGGGCAGCGCATCCAGCATGGCAGAGACAGCGTCCTCATCCGTGGCGTCCAGTTGTACGGCTTGCGCCCCGGTCGCCCTCGCCACGGCTGCCACCTTCGTCGTACTGCGCGCGGCAAGGGTAAGCGCATAATCAGGTGCCAGATTGCGCGCCAGTGAGGCCGACAGCCCGTCCCCTGCCCCGATGATGACAGCATGTGGTTTACGCATTGAACACCTCTCTTCTGGCCTGAGGACCGTTCCGGAAAAGGCGCAAGACCGCGTAGCGCCTAGTATAGCCCACCGGCGGTAACGGACCCGAAGGTGGCCCGCTCTGGAATAACTGTGCGTTCGCCCGTTGATGTTGTGATCTGGCGATCGTTTCTAGGCAGGTCTTCTTCCCCTCGCGAGAAGAGTGGTAGGTTCGACCCCATTGCAAATCCGCCGTCGAGAATGGTCGAAACACCGGGGATCGGTTCTTCGCCTTCGCGGAAGTACTCGGCTACGACATAGTCCCCTGTCGCCTCGTTATTCAGGCGCCCGCCCGAAAACCGGTCGATGTTCACGAAAGTTCCGCCCGGAGGCACGCGGAAGCGACCCCCGCCATAGGCTTCAATCGCCGTTTCCATAAACTGGTTGAAGACGGGTCCACACATGCCACCGCCTGAAGCCCCAGGCATGTTTCGAGGTCGGTCGTAGCCGATGTAGCACCCTGCTACGATGTTGGACGAGAAGCCAATAAACCAGACGTCTTTGGCGTCGTTGGTGGTGCCGGTCTTGCCCGCAACGGGCACTGGCAGGTTCACCGTCCGCGCGGCTGTCCCGCGCTCGACCACGCCGCGCATCATGGACGTTAGCTGATACGCGGTGATGGGATCGATCACGCGCTGACGATTGGAAATGATTGCAGGTGCAACACCTGGATCAAGGCTCGCGGTCTGACAGTCTGTACACTGCCGCTGATCGTGACGGTAGATCGTCGCGCCATATCGGTCCTGCACGCGGTCGACCAAAGTGGGCTCCACCCGCTCACCGCCATTCGCAAACATCGCATAAGCCGCAACCATCCGGTAGAGCGTGGTTTCCTGCGAGCCCAGAGAATTCGCAAGGAACGGATCCATCTGGTCGTAGACACCAAAATGTTCAGCGTAACGCGCGATTGTGTTCATCCCGACCTCTTGCGCGAGACGCACTGTCATCAGGTTACGAGACCGCTCAATCCCTGTGCGCAAAGTTGTCGGGCCATAAAACTGGTCTGAAGCGTTCTTTGGTCGCCAGATGGACCCGTCGCCATTTTCGATCTCGATCGGGGCGTCAATAACGATGGTGGCCGGCGAATACCCGGAATCGAGCGCAGCAGCATATACGAGCGGCTTGAAGCTTGATCCCGGCTGTCGCGTGGCTTGTGTGGCTCGGTTAAAAACCGAGTCCTGATACGAAAACCCGCCCTGCATAGCCAGTACGCGTCCCGTGTTGACATCCATCGCAACGAAACCGCCCTGCACTTCGGGGATCTGGCGCAGGGACCATCGGTTCTGCCCATCCTCACCGCGGGCTACAAGGATCACATCGCCCGCTTCCAAAAGGTTTGAGGCATCTGCACGTCGGCTGCCCAACTCGTCTCCCTCGAGTTTCGGACGTGCCCAATCAACATCACTCCCGGGAAGGATCTGTTCCGCCGAGGTCTCGATGCCCTGTATGCCCAACCGCGCATCCGCCCCATCAAACCCCAGAACAACCGCAGCGAACCAGCCTTCCACATCCCGTGGCACATCCGCATCCGACAGCGCCTCGCGCCACTGCGCCTCATCACCAAGTAATGATGGATCAATCTTGGCCTCTTCGCCGTGGAACACTTCGCGTGAACGATCGAACGTTTCCAGCCCGGCACGCAATGCGCGCGCCGCTTCGGCTTGCAAAACGGGATCAACCGTCGCCCGGATCGACAGGCCACCCGAGAAGAACTCCTCTTCGCCAAACTGATTAGAAAGCTGTCTGCGGATTTCGTCGGTAAAATAATCGCGCGGAGGGATCTCTTCGCGGAAGGACGTGAAATCGCCGGACTGAACAGTCTCGATACGCTTTGCACGCGCCTCTTCCATTTCGGCCTGCGTGATGTAGCCGTTTTCCATCATCTCGCGCAGGACAAAATTTCGGCGTTCAAGCGCGCGGTCGTAATTGCGGACAGGATGATAGGTCGACGGCGCCTTGGGGAGGACCGCTAGATAGGCCGCTTCGTGAATTTCAAGATCAAGCAAAGGTTTGTTGAAATAGGTCTGGGCAGCGGCGGCCACGCCAAAACTGTTCTGCCCAAGGAAAATCTCGTTGAGGTACAGCTCAAGGATATCCTCTTTCTCGAGTGTTTCTTCGATCCGGGCGGACAGGATAATTTCCTTGATCTTCCGTTCGACGGAGCGTTCCCCCCCAAGCAGGAAGTTCTTCATAACCTGCTGTGTGATAGTGGATGCACCCCGCAGGTTTTCACCACGCGACACGACCGCATCGCGCGCGGCTGCCGCGATACCACGCGGGTCATAGCCAGCATGGTTGTAGAAGTTTTTATCTTCCGCTGAAATAAACGCCTGTTTGACCACATCGGGGATTTCTTCAGACGGCGCAAACAGGCGGCGTTCGCGTGCGAACTCGTCCATTGTCAGCCCTTCGCCTGAGTACACCCGGCTGATGGTGGGGGGCGCGTATTGGGCAAGCTGCTCGGTGTTGGGCAAATCGCGGCTGTACATCCAAAGCACAGCACCCACGACAAGCGCTGAAAAGATCAATCCCAGCGTGATGAAGCTGAAGATCGAACCAATGAATGAAAACACGAAACGGATCATCCGATCCTCCTGATCCCACAAGCCGCGCAAATATACGCGCTCTGCCTCGAAGCGTCAAAATCCTCTAACGCGCCAAAGCGCAAGACGACAGCCGGAGCAGGGTCACAATATGGCGAGGGATCGCCGATCCTGAGACCTTGGAATGCGCCCTCAATGCTCAGGCGTCTTGCGGCTCGATCATTTCCACCCGGGTTGCGTGCCGTCCACCTTCGAAGGATGTATCGAGAAATGCGTCGACGATCTCCAAGGCGAGCGCATCGCCCACTACACGTGCGCCAATCGACAGCATGTTTGCGTCATTGTGGGCCCGGATCATGCGCGCGGAAAACGGATCACTGCAAACGCCACATCGAATGCCCGGCACCTTGTTGGCCGCCATCATGATGCCCTGCCCGGTGCCGCACAAGATGATGCCAAGATCAGCCTCGCCCGCGATCACGGCGTTTGCCGCTGCCTGACCATGCTTGGGATAATGTGTGCTTTCCGGAGTTGTTGGACCAATGTCGGAAACAATCCATCCCTTGGCGACCACATGGTCTGCGATTTTGCGGCGCAGATCGATGGCAGCATGGTCGCTGGACAGAACGATACGAGGGGCGATTGTCATGGGCAGCTGGCTCCGAAAATCTTCAAGGTCTGCGCCTTGGAACAGGCACGCCACCGATTGTCAATTTACAGGTTTTAAGCTGGACGAGAGGGCTTATTGCCGGATCAGTGCCGCTGAGGCGGCATCATCCAGCGCCCAGCCCTGAAGCGCGCGCAAAATGCCCTCAGACGCTTGATCGCGCCAATACGGATTGAGCAGATTTTCAAGATCACTGTCGGATGTCAGAAACCCCAGTTCAACGAGGGCCGAGGGGATGTCAGGCGCACGGAGCACCGAGAAATCTGCCTGTGCCCGGGGACGTTTGTGCATCCCGCCAAGCGCCAGATCCATCTGGCTTACCAAATGCCCTGCAAGCAATTCTGAACGCGGGCGCGTTTCCGCGCGGGCAAGCTCCATCAAGACGGTTGCAACCGCATCATCGGCGCCGGAAAGATCAACACCCGCAAGCAGGTCCGCACGGTCCATGCGTTCCGCCAAAATCTGCGATGCTTCGTCTGATCCTTCATCGCTGAGCGTGTAGACCGTAGCCCCTGTCGCGCGGCCGGCGGCAAGGGCATCTGCGTGCAGCGAGATAAATGCATCTGCGCGCGCGCGCCGCGCAATGGCCACACGTTCCGGCAAGGGCACAAAACGATCTGCGTTTCGTGTCAGGATCACCTCGAAGGTCCCGCTGCGCACCAGCTTTTCGCGCAACTCGCGCGCAAAGGTCAGCATCAGAACTGCTTCGGAATATCCCCCGTTCTGTGCACCGGGATCAAACCCACCGTGACCCGGATCCAGTACGATTACGAGCGCTCGGTCCCCCTGTTGCCGGGTGCGCGGGGCCGCAGGCAAAACCATGGTCTCAGAGCGCGGTTCAGAGAGGGCTGCAAATTCCGACCGGCTGATGGCGCGCAGGATGATCTGCAGCACGGCTGCACCGCTGGCCTCATCAACCCGCATCTGAGCCGTTTCAATTGCGTGGGGGCGTTCAAGTTCCACAGACAGGCGGGACCAGTTCGCCGATACGGGCGTTGCATTCAGCCCCGCAACCTCTTCACTTTTGTCCAGCTCTGGCACTGCGAGAGCTGACAAGGATGCACCTTGCAGTTCGATCTGCAGCTCAACCGGATCTTCGACCAGACGCAGGCGAAACGGAACGCCTTTAGACAGGGCAAGCGTGACCTCAACGGCCCGTCCCCGGTCCCTAATCTCGCTGAATTCAGGAATTGCTATAGCAGGCGCGCTCAGCTCCTGCGCCGACAAGGGCGACCAGAAAAGAACGCACGCCAAGGCGCTGATCCAGAGACTTCTAAACATTGGGTGCCTGCCTTTGGTGGCTTATGCGGCTGCTCGTCTATCCGTAGAATACCCTAACTGCGGGACGCCATAAAGTCTTTCAAACGTGCCACACCTTCGATCATGTCTTCGCGAGATCCAGCATAGGAAAACCGCAATGTACGCGCGCCTCGCTTTGGATCGAAATCAAGCCCGGGGGTTACGGCCACGCCCGCGGTTTGCAGGATTTCATCCGCAAGGGCGCGGCTGTCGTCAGTCAGATGGCCCACGTCAGCATATATGTAGAACGCCCCATCCGGCGGCGCGATCTGCGTGAAGCCAGCTTCGGCTAGGCCTTTCATCAGAATAGCACGATTTCCTTCGTAAACAGAACGGTTTGCCTGCAATTCTTCATGTCCCTCCAAGGCACCAATGGCCGCAAGCTGGCTGGCATGGGGCGCGCAAATAAAAAGATTTTGCGCCAGGCGTTCCATCACACGGACATGGTCCTCGGGCACGACCATCCAGCCGACACGCCAACCGGTCATCGAGAAGTATTTCGAGAAGGAATTTATGATGTAGACCTCGTCCGTGATCTCCAACGCACTGACCGCACGAGCGCCCCATTCCAGACCATGATAAATTTCGTCAGAGATAAATGCTCTCTGCCCCATTGCATCGATCAGGTCCGCCAAAGCGTCACGATCGAGCATGGTGCCCGTAGGATTATTTGGGCTCGCCACAATTGCGCCTGCCACATCCGCATTCGCCAGCGCTTGTGGTTGCAGGCGATGACCCTGATCGTGTGTGGTTGGTAACCCCACGGGCTGCAAGGACAAGGCTTTCAGGATCGAGCGGTAGGACGGGTAGCCCGGCTCACACACCCCAACCTTCGCACCCGCATCGAAAAGCGCAGTGAAAGCCAGAACGAATGCACCCGATGATCCCGAGGTGACAATCACCCGCGCCGGATCCAGATCGAGCCCGTACCATTTGTCATAAAGCTCCGCGATCCCAGCACGTAGCTTGGGCAAGCCCAGGCCTTCGGTATAGCCAAGTGCACCGGTGTCCAGCCCGGCCCGGAGTGCGGCTTTTGCGGTCTGAGGCGCAGGTGTGGCGGGCTGGCCTACTTCCATGTGCACGATAGAGCGCCCCGCCTCCTCTAGCCGGTTGGCCTCGCGCAGAACATCCATAACAATGAACGGATCGACATGAGCGCGGGGGGCAAGTTTCATCGCAAATAGCCTTCGGTGTGAACCTCATGTCGCTTGTTCCAAGGCAAAGGCATGACGTCAAGCGGCCGGATCACTGCTTTGTCAAACGCCGGGGCTGGGCAATTGAGGATTGACGCGATAACGCTTGCAGGACCCGCTTATTTTGACAGGACACACGTTATGCGCGCCTTTTTTCGTCCCGTTTTTCTGATTGTAGCACTTCTTTTCCCACTGGGTGCATTCGCGCAAAGCGCGGGTATGGATATGACCGATGAAGAACGTGCCCAATTCCGCGCTGAAGTCCGCGCGTATCTTCTGGCCAACCCCGAGGTCATTCTGGAAGCCGTTCAAATCATGGAAGAACGCCAGCAAGCGGCTCAGGCGCAAAACGATGTCGCCATGGTTCAGGCCAATCTTGCAGAGCTGCACGACACCACGCGGTCCTGGGAGACCGGAAATCCGGATGGGGATATCACGCTGGTTGAGTTCGTCGATTATCGCTGCGGATATTGTCGCCGTGCGCATGAAGACGTGAAGCAGCTTGTCGAGAGCGATGGAAATATCCGTCTAATTATCAAAGAGTTCCCAATCCTTGGAGACGCCTCAGTCGCCTCGTCCCGCTTCGCAATTGCAGTGCTGCAACTTGCCGGTTCCGATGCCTATGGTGCAGTCCACGAAGCCCTGATTTCACTGCGCGGCAATCCGGATGAGACCACATTCCGCCAATTGGCAACCGAAGTTGGCCTTAACGCGCACGAGATCATGACCCACGCCAACAGCGCTTCTGTTACAGAAGTGATCAATGCCACGCGTGCTCTGGCCCAGCGTTTGCAGATTACAGGCACACCGACATTTGTCATGAACGGTGAAATGCTGCGCGGGTATCTTCCGCTAGATCAGATGCGCGCTGTTGCTGCATCGCTGCGCGGCTGAGGCCCGCGCGAGAAATCCCGGCAAGCTGGTCAGCGTCTCATATGAGGATTGGGAGATGCGGGCCCGCAGTTTGCACGGAGCGATCTTGCCCGGAACCGGTCGGAATGCCGATTGCCGGTCCCTACCCGGCTGATCCGGGGTCTTTGCGCGCGGTTCGGGCTGCGGGGTGCACCGCAGAAAACCACTTCGATTAGGTGTCACCGGGATGTCAGTCCGGGGACGTGGTACCGATGACAGGGTTTAGATTGCATGTATTAACCCTGGGTTAGGCCTGCGTACGGTGCCACGGTGGGCCGTGAAAAATGCCACAAAAGACCTGCCTAGGTCTTCTGTTGTTTTTTGCCACGGTAGGGTTTGGGCGCATCAGCCGGAGCTTTCCCAAGATGCTTGCGCAACCGAGATGGTGTTGATTTCGTCTTATTCTTGTAAGGGTTATCGTCGCCCTGCCCACGGAACCAAAGACGTATCGGCGTGCCCGGCATGTCGAAATCCAAACGTAAGCCATTAATCAGGTAGCGCTCATAAGACGCCGACATTTTGTCCGGGAATGAGCACATCACGACAAAGCCTGGCGGGCGGGTCTTTGCCTGTGTCATATACCGCAGCTTGATCCGACGACCGGCAGGTGCGGGTGGCGGATGTGCCTCAACCATGGCTGCAAGCCAACGGTTCAGTGTCGCGGTCGGTACACGGCGGTTCCAAACCTCATGGGCCTTCAAAACGGCAGCTTGCAGGCGATCCATGCCCCGCCCAGTTTTGGCAGAGACGGTAATCAGCGGTGCGCCACGAAGTTGAGGCAAAAGCCGCTCGAAGGCTTCTTTCAACTCGCGAAGCTTGCTCTGTTTGTCATCTTCGATATCCCATTTGTTCACAGCAACGACGACCGCACGGCCTTCGCGCTCAGCCAGATCCGCAATGCGCAAATCCTGCTGCTCAAACGGGATCGCGGCATCCAGAAGCACAACGACCACTTCTGCGAATTTCACCGCGCGCAATCCGTCGGATACCGAAAGCTTTTCCAGTTTTTCCTGAACCTTGGCCTTCTTGCGCATGCCCGCAGTATCAAAAATCCGAACCGGTGTGCCGTTCCAGTCCATGCGCACGGAAATCGCATCACGCGTGATTCCCGCTTCAGGTCCGGTTAAAAGACGATCTTCGCCCAGAAGCTGGTTGATCAACGTCGACTTGCCCGCATTTGGCCGCCCGACCACAGCAATCTGCAGGGGCTTGGCACGGGTGGGTGTGCGCGGGACGCCATCCTCAAGATCTTCATCCAGATCCACGTCAGTCTCTGGGGCATCATCGGCTGCGGCTTCCTCGGCAGCGTCGACAAGGGGCTGCAGCGCGACCAAAAGTTCGGCCATGCCTTCCCCGTGCTCGGCGGAAATGGCGATCGGGTCGCCAAGTCCCAAACCAAAAGCCTCATAAATCCCGGCTTCGGCAGCGCGGCCTTCTGCCTTGTTTGCCGCAAGGATGACCTTCTTCGAGGAACGTCTTAGAATATCGGCGAAAACTTCATCTGTCGGCGTGATGCCTGTGCGCGCATCAATGAGGAAAAGACAGGCATCCGCCATGCCAACCGCACGTTCTGTCAGACGGCGCATCCGTCCTTGAAGGCTGTCGTCAGTGACCTCTTCCAAACCTGCGGTGTCCACCACAGTAAAGCGCAGGTCGCCAAGGCGTGCAGCACCTTCGCGCAGGTCACGCGTCACACCAGGCTGGTCGTCAACCAACGCCAGACGCTGCCCAACCAAACGGTTGAACAGGGTCGATTTGCCCACATTCGGACGCCCTACGATGGCAAGGGTGAAAGACATCTTTCAAGACTCGGTTTCTGGGTCAGAGCGCGCGGGGTAAACCAAATCGCGCGCCGCGAAAACCCCTAGCGGAAAGCGTAGAGGATTCCGTTGGTGGATACGACATAAGCTGTGCCGTTGATCACAATCGGAGCTGTCGCCGCGCCTCCCGGAATTTCAGTGCTGCTGACCTGTGCGCCAGAGGCCGGGTCAAAGCTGCGCATGAGACCGTCATCCGAGGCCACAAGCAGGCGACCACCAGCCAGAATTGGTCCAAAATGGGCGTGGATTTCGCGGTGACGACGGGGACGTGAATGCTCAAAATATGGAAGCTGCTCGGCCCAGACAGTCTCTCCGGTGCGCGCGTTCAGACGCACGAGCCGTGCTTCGTCAGAGATCAGGAAAAGCGAACCACCTACAGGCCAGACGGGCCCATAAGCCCCTTCATTGGCTGTCCATTCACGGTCACCAGTTTCTGCATCGATCGCCACAGTCTTGCCCTGCGGGCTGCCCGTGTAGATCGTATTGCCGACGAGGACTGGATCGCCTGTGATGCCCGAGAAAATCGAATAGGCACGGCCAACACGTTCCCCTGCCACAGATGTTCCCCAAACTCGAATACCGGTTTGCTTCAGTACCGAGATCAATTCACCGGACGGCAAAGGCAGGACGACATTCCGACCATCAATGATTGGCCCTGCGCCGCCGGTGAGAGATGAGACATTAGGGGCCCCTGCAAGAAGCCATTCAACCTTACCAGTGCGCGTATCAATGGCGCGCGCGACCGCATCAGTCGACACCACGTAAACGCGGTTACCGTCCACGGTCGGCGCGGCATTCGCCGGAGCATCAAGCGCCTGGGTCCACTTCACGTTGCCAGAGGCAGCATCGAGCGCCGTGATCGTACCAAATGCGGATGTGACGTAGAGCGTATCGCCGCCCAGCGTCAGGCCCCCGCCCGACGCATCATCTGATCGATCCCGTGGCGGAGACAGATCACGTTGCCAAACAATATCTCCGGTCGCGAGATCCATGCCGGTTACTTTTGCGCGGCTATCAAGCGTGTAGATGCGTCCGCCACCGGCGACCGGCGACGCAGTGATGCGATGCTTGCGACTATCGCCGGCGCCGATGCCCGTGCGCCAAACCTCGGTAAGGCTTGGGGCGAGGGCGGGATGTTCCGTGCGATGCTGGTTGCTACCGTTGCGATGGGTCCAGGATGTCAGATTTCGTGTTGCAGGCAGGCGAATAGCCACCGCTTCACGTTCCACTGCTGAGACGAGTTCCGCAGTCTCATCCACTTCAACTGTCGCATCGCCAAGGCTGTTGGCCGGATCGTTTGTGTCTGCGAGGGGCGTTCTGACATCGAAGCGATCCCCCGGCAGGATAAGTTCGCGGTCGCACCCGGCCAGCGCCAGCACGGACAATACCGCCACGGTTGCTCCATATCGCGCAGAACGCAGAAGTGACGTCTCATGCGCCTCGTCGCCTCGCGATTGAATGCTGTCAGCCTTGCTCACGGCCTACCCCACTCTAATGCCTCTGATTGGCTTCTATCGGAGTTTATCCCCGTTACGCCACCAGATTTTGCGCGACCTTACCGCAGCTTGTGGAAAATCGGAAGTCCCGTGCGCGCTTTAACGCCAATCGCGTTGCATGGTGGTTTACGGGTTAGATTGTCCCAGATTGAGGTCTTCGAAACTGCCGCCAAGGGACACAACCAATTGTGCCGCGCGTTGACGCTGCCCAGAGGTCGAAGATGCATCTTCCGCAATTGCTGTCAGAAGCTCCATCGCGGCATCTTTTTCACCCTGCTCTATGAACAAGAGCGCCTGTTGCTCGCGCGCAATCTGGCGGAACGCACCACCAGGTGTGGACAGGGCTTCAATGCGGGCAAGGCGATCTTCCGGACCAAGGGCAACGGAGCCCATCAAAACAAGGCGCAGATTTGCCAAGTCGCGGTAGACCAACGGCAGTTCGGGATTATCTGCCAAAGCGCGTAAAGCCGCGGCTGCTGTATCAAACTCTTCGGCTGTGGTGGCTTCTGCCGCCGCCAAAAGGGTCACAAGAGGGCCCCCGTCGTCAGGCGCTTCAATGGCCTGAAGCGCTGCGAGTCGCTCGGCGTCATCGCCCATTTCCAAGGCCGTGAACACCTCGTCGCCAAATGCCTCAGCGGCAGCGCGGTTCTGCGCGCGGTTCCATTCGTTAAAGGCAGCGCCCCCAACAATAACGACAACCAGCAGCCCGGCAATCCAACCATAGCGACGGTACGTCGCGAACAGTTTGTCTCTGCGAAGATCCTCGGTAACCTCATCAATGAAACTGTCAGTGTTGCTCACGGGCGCGATTCCCTTGGATTTTTGCCTGAATGGCAGGCATTTTGCATGGATTGCGCGCGTCTAACACGCGACTTTGCCGCTGGCCAGACCGTCACCTGTGCGCAGAAGCCACAAATCTGTGCTTTTCTTGCGCAATTGGCGCAAAATCGGTAATCTGAACTGGTTGGTTTAGCCATGACACCTTAAGTGACGCCTCAGACGTCTTGCCCTTCCTTGTACTACCGGTTCGCACACGTCATCGAACCTCGGAGACCTATTCAAATGCGTATCATGCCCATCGTCACGGCGATCATCGTTATGACTTTGCTTTATCTATTTGTGTTCGAACGCGATGCCCTTCTTGGCTTTGCAGGAGCCGAAGATGATGCCACGGTCGGTGAAACTGTTGTTGAAGCGGAAACCATGAGCCCTGAACCAGTCGCACTCGAAGGCGAACGGCGCGTTTCTGTTGTGGTTATCGATAGCAAAGCGCAGGTCGTAGACAGCGCAGTGGTCCTAAGAGGCCGCACCGAAGCCCTTCGTCAGGTTTCTGTACTGTCGGAAACTTCGGGCCGCATCATTTCGGAGCCGCTGCGCCGTGGCTCTCAGGTTGAAGCAAATCAAGTAATGTGTGTGCTTGATCCAGGAAACCGCGAAGCAAACCTCGTCGAAGCCGAAGCGAGATTGCTCGAAGCGCGCGCACGCAGCCCGGAAGCGCTGGCGCGTGTTGCCGAAGCCGAAGCACGGTTGGAAGAGGCCCGCATCAATGACAATGCTGCGCGCAACCTTGCCGCCGAAGGCTTCGCAACAGAATCACGCGTAGCCAATAGCGAAGCAAATGTGCGGGCCGCTGAATCTGCGGTAAGCGCTGCGAAATCCGGCCTCGAATCCGTTCGAGCCGGCATCCAAAGTGCAGAGGCCGCTATCTTCAGAGCAAGACAGGATCTGGAACACCTGACGATTCGCGCCCCTTTCGCCGGTGTTCTGGAAAACGATACAGCGGAATTCGGTAGCTATCTGAACACGCAAGGCGGCAATGCCACATGTGGCACCATACTTCAGCTTGATCCAATAAAGCTGGTGGGCTTCGTGCCCGAAGCTGATGTTGCGTTGGTCGAGGTCGGAGCCCGCGCGGGCGCACGGTTGGCATCGGGCCGCGAGGTCACGGGGCTCGTTACCTTCCTGTCGCGTTCAGCTGATTTAACAACACGCACCTTCCGCGCCGAAGTTGAAGTTGCAAACCCAGACCTTCTGATCCGCGATGGTCAGACCGCAACCATCGGGGTCGCCGCCGAAGGTACACCCGCGCATTTGCTGCCAGCGTCTGCTTTGACGCTCAATGATGGCGGTGCACTTGGCGTGCGCCATGCGATTGATGATGGCCAAGGCGGGTATGTGACGGCCTTTGCTGAGGTCGAGTTGATCCGGGATACCGCAGAAGGTGTGTGGGTGACCGGTCTGCCCGATCAAGCCAATGTCGTGGTGGTTGGACAAGACTACATTACAGCGGGCACCGCGTTAACCCTGACCTTCAGAGAGGAAGGCGCATGACCGGTATCGTCGATTGGGCCGCGTCCCGGGCGCGGATGGTTCTGGCATTTATCGCGCTCTCGATCACGATCGGGACCGTCGCATATGTTTCTCTTCCAAAGGAAGGTGAGCCGGATATTGAAGTTCCCGCGCTTTTTGTTTCGGTGCCGTTTGCGGGTATTTCAGCACAAGACAGCGAGAAACTGCTCGTAAAGGTCATGGAGACCGAGCTTGCTGACCTTGACGGGCTAGACCAAATGTCCGGGACAGCCGCCGAAGGCTTCGCGGGTCTGGTGCTGGAGTTTGAGTTTGGTTGGGACAAGAACCAGACCATCGCGGATGTGCGCGACAAGATGAACAATGCGCAGGCTAATTTTCCGCAAGGGGCCGATGCCTACCAAATCAGTGAGTTTAACTTCTCACAATTCCCGATCATCGTAGTGAACCTGACAGGGTCACTTCCAGAACGAACTTTGCTCCGTCTCGCGAAAGACATGCAGGACACGCTGGAAGGGTTGGAACCTGTCCTTGAAGCCGGTCTTGCTGGTCAGCGTGAAGAAATGCTTGAGGTCAAAATCGACCCACTGCGTCTGGAAGCCTACAATGTGACCGCGGCCGAGCTTCTGCAGGTAGTTCAAAACAACAACCAATTGATCGCTGCAGACCAGGTCACCACCGATAATGGTGCTTTTGCGCTGAAAATACCTTCTGCCTTTGACGACGCAACAGACGTGATGAACCTCCCGGTCAAAGTAAATGGCGACCGCGTTGTTACGCTTGGAGATCTCGCCGAAATCAGGCTGACCTTCGAAGACAGGGAAGGCACTGCTCGGTTCAATGGAGATGCCACGGTGGCGCTGCAAGTGGTCAAGCGCAAGGGCTACAACATTATCGATACGGTTGCGCTCATCCGCGAGACCGTCGCTGCCGAGCAGGCCAAATGGCCAACTGAATTGCAGCAGGCGGTGGATGTGTCGATTTCCATGGACCGTTCCCGCGAGGTGGCCAGCATGGTCAGTCAGCTTGAAGGCTCGGTCCTGACGGCAATCGCACTCGTTATGATTGTGGTTCTCGGCGCGCTTGGAACGCGGTCCGCCCTTTTGGTGGGCTTCGCAATCCCGACATCCTTCCTGCTGTGTTTTGCGTTTCTTGCGATGATGGGCGTGACGGTATCCAACATCGTGATGTTTGGCCTGATCCTCGCGGTGGGGATGCTGGTGGATGGTGCTATCGTCGTGGTTGAATATGCCGATCGCCGAATTCAGGAAGGCGCCGGACCGATGCAAGCCTTCACCGAAGCGGCGAAGCGCATGTTCTGGCCAGTGGTCTCGTCCACTGCGACGACCCTTTGCGCCTTCCTTCCGATGCTTTTCTGGCCGGGTGTTGCGGGCGAATTCATGGGCATGTTGCCAGTCACTCTGATCTTTGTTCTGTCCGCTTCCCTCATCGTGGCGCTGGTTTACTTGCCAGTTATGGGCGGTGTCGCCGGTCGGACCACCCGCACGCTGGAACGTGCGTCTTCGGTTCTGATGCGGTTTCCGTATCTGGTACGCGCCGCGCTGGCGGCTATTTCGGGCTATGCGGTGTTCATTGCCGCCATGCAGACGTTGAACCCGAGCTACCTGCTTGGCCCAGAGGCGAGCGGGTTTGGCACCGGATTTCTTGGACCAGTAATGTTTGCCCTCTCTGCAGCAGCTTTGTCCGTGACGCTGACGGCCGCAAAAATTCAACGTCGCCGTCGCAAGCCCATACGCGCAGGCTTCCGCAGAACACCTTTTGGCTGGATCATCCGAGGCATTACAAACAACCCGATCATGCCATTGGTGGCCATCGGTGTGGTGGGCTTCGTTGTGGTCACTACCTTTTCGGTCTTCTCGGCAAACAACCGTGGCGTTGAGTTTTTCGTCGATGTCGAACCGGAACAGGCCATCGTCTACGTAAGGGCGCGCGGCAACCATTCGCTGGAAGAAAAAGACGCTCTGCTGCAACAGGCCGAAGCCGTGGCCCGCGAAATGCCCGGCATTCAGTCGATCTTCGCTTTTGCGGGCGAAGGCGGTCTGAACCAGAACACTGGCGGCGCGCGCGCCCCCTTGGATACCATCGGCCAAATCCAACTGGAACTGATCCCTTGGGAAAACCGGCCTCAGGTGGAACTGCCGTGGTTCGATGTCTTCGGGCTTTTCACAGTGACCCGCAATGCTGTCGATCCGAATTTTGGCGGCAACTATGTGCTCGATACTTTGGAAGCAAAGCTGGCCGAGATCCCCGGCATTCGCGTCGAGATCCTCGCGGCGACTGGTGGCCCCGCCTCAGCCAAGCCCGTTCATCTGCGCCTGAAGGGGGACGATCTTGAGACGCTGACCGAAGCCACGTTGATGGCACGGGGCCAGTTTGAAGCAACCCTTGCGCTGACAGATATCGAAGACACGTTGCCCCTGCCCGGTATTGACTGGCAGATCGATGTCGATACTGGCGAGGCCGGACGCTATGGCGCCGATGTTGCGACCGTCGGTGCGATGGTGCAGCTGATCACGCGCGGGGTGTTCCTGGACACGATGCGCGTGGACAGTTCAGACGACGAAATCGAAATTCGCGTACGCTTCCCCGAAGAGGATCGTGTTCTTTCCACGCTTGATACCTTACGTGTGCGCACACCGAACGGGCTTGTTCCGTTGTCAAACTTTGTCACACGGACACCGGTTCGCAAACTCGGTCAGATCGACCGTGTGGATGGCGAGCGGTACTATGACGTTAAAGCCGGTGTCGCCCCGGACATGGCAAACGATGAGGGAGAGGTCATTACACCGGCAGAGCGGATTGCGGCGCTCACCGAATGGCTCGAGACCGAAGCCGAACTGCCCCCGGGGATCACCTGGGAATGGACAGGAGATCAGGAAGATGAAGCCGAAAGCCAGGCCTTCCTGGGACAGGCCTTCCTCGGCGCGCTGTTCCTGATGTTCATCATCCTGCTGGCGCAGTTCAACAGCTTCTACAACGCCGTTCTTGTGCTTGTTGCCGTCGTACTGTCGACAACGGGCGTGCTAATCGGGATGCTGGTGATGCAGCAGCCCTTCTCGGTGATCATGACGGGTACAGGGATTGTGGCGCTGGCGGGGATCGTGGTGAACAACAACATTGTTCTGATTGATACCTACCAAGAGTATTCCAAATACATGCCCAGGCTGGAGGCCATCAGCCGGACGGCGCAGGTGCGTATCCGACCGGTTTTGTTGACCACGATCACCACGATGGCAGGTCTGACCCCAATGATGTTTGGCCTCAGCCTCGATTTCTTTGGCGGTGGCTATTCAGTCGACAGCCCAACCGCACTTTGGTGGAAGCAACTGGCCACAGCGGTGGTCTTCGGACTTGGTGTCGCGACGGTTCTGACATTGGTCTTTACCCCTGCAATGCTTGCTTTACGTGTCTGGATCGAGGACGGCGCTTATGGTGTTTCCATGCGACTGCGCGCCCTGTCCCTGGGACGGGCGAGCCGTGAAGCACGCGACATCGCGCTTCGCCGTGCCGCCCGCAAAGTAAAGCGACCCGAGGTTATCTGGGACGAAAGCGGCGATCTTTACGAGCCCGAGCAGGAGTTTGCACCCGAGGCAAAGCCTGCACCCAGACCGCCCTTGCAGGCCGCCGAGTGAGCCTTGGGTTTGAAGACAGCCAAGCCCTCTGCCTGACACCGGGCGGAGGGCTGCCAAGGCTTCTCGAAATCATGCGCCGATTGCGCGATCCGGAGACCGGGTGCCCATGGGATATCGAGCAGGATTTTGGTTCGATTGCCCCTTATACAATCGAGGAAGCCTATGAGGTCGCAGATGCGATCGAACGCGAGGCTTGGGATGACCTGAAGGGCGAGTTGGGTGATCTGCTCTTGCAGACCATCTATCACACGCAAATGAGCGCCGAAGAAGGGCGCTACGATTTTCACGATGTGGCCGAGGCCATCGCGCAGAAGATGGTGGATCGGCATCCGCATGTGTTTGGCGCGGAATCGCGCAACAAGTCAGCTGAACAGCAGACCCGCGATTGGGAGGTTCAGAAAGCCGCGGAACGCGAAAAACGCGGTGAGGCCGGCGTGCTTGATGGGGTCGCGCTTGGTCTGCCCGCGCTCTTGCGCGCCATGAAGTTGCAAAAGCGCGCCGCGCGCGTTGGCTTTGACTGGCCGGATGACAGCCATGTGCTGGCCAAGATCGAAGAAGAGAGCCGCGAATTAAGAGAGGCCCGCGACACACTCGGGCCCGAAAAGACCTTCGAGGAATTTGGTGATCTGCTCTTCGTCATGGCCAATCTGGCACGGCATTGGGAGATCGATCCCGAAGCCGCATTGCGTGCCGCAAACGGCAAGTTCACGCGTCGGTTCGCTTATATCGAGGCCGAACTGGCAAAGCGTGGCAAAGCCCCGACCGACAGCGACCTTACAGAGATGGACGCGTTGTGGGATGAAGCGAAGCTACGCGAGCGATAGGGTCTTGCCCCTGCCCCGCTGGCGCGCCAGTGTCGCGCCATGACACGCAAAATCATTATTGATACCGATCCCGGCCAGGACGATGCAGTTGCCATCCTGCTGGCGCTGGCCTCTCCCGAAGATGTGGACGTCCTTGGCATCACAGCTGTGGCCGGAAACGTCCCGCTTCCGCTGACCGAACGCAATGCCCGCATCGTTTGTGAGCTTGCCGGCAGGCCAGAGACGAAGGTGTTTGCAGGCTGTGATGCCCCAATGAAGGCGAAGCTTGTGACCGCGGAGCATGTGCACGGCAAGACGGGCCTTGATGGACCGCAACTGGCTGATCCGACGATGCCACTTCAAGACCAGCACGCGGTTGACTTTATCATCGAGACGCTGCGCACGGAACCGGAAGGAACGGTGACACTCTGTCCGCTCGGGCCTCTGACCAATATCGCCACTGCCATGGAACGCGCTCCCGATATTATCCCATGCATTCAGGAAATCGTGCTGATGGGCGGAGCGTATTTCGAGGTAGGCAACATCACCCCGTCGGCCGAATTCAACATCTATGTTGACCCGGAAGCTGCGGATATCGTGTTCAAATCAGGCGTCCCAATTGTGGTGATGCCGCTTGATGTTACGCACAAGGCGCTCACGACAGCCCCCCATGTTCAGGGCTTCCGCGATATGGGGACCGAGCCGGGCCGCATGGTCGCCGAATGGACCGATTTCTTCGAGCGCTTTGACAAGGAAAAATACGGCAGCGCAGGTGCGCCTTTGCATGATCCGTGCGTGATAGCCTACCTGATCAAACCGGCCCTTTTTTCAGGTCGTCACGTGAACGTCGAGATCGAACTGGACGGTACGTTCACACGCGGCATGACAGTAGCTGACTGGTGGCGCGTGTCCGGGCGCGAAGCCAACGCGATGTTCATGGGCGACGTGGATGCCGACGGCTTCTTTGGCTTGCTGACAGAGCGTATCGCGCGGTTGTAAGGGCTTTTGCGATTACGATTGCGCTGAAAAGGCAGATCCAGTTTCTCGCTTTGATACCTTATAAACCGCGATGAAGGCGGCAATTTCCAGGGCAACGATTACCACGTGAATGCCAAAATCAACCGCAGGAGATGCGCCTGCATTTGCGGACTGGTCGCTGGACGCCTGGGCCAAACACACACATGTGCAAGTCAGGACAACGGGTCCGCAAGGGAAAGGTCCGGTCGATCAAGCGGCGACGAAACTTGGGATCGAGCGCCGGATCAGCGCTGTTGTCCCGAACTTCGCTGTCGCGGCCTCGGCGCTTGCCCAAACTGACATGTTGCTGACGGCGCCTTCCATAACGCTGCGAGATGCGGCAGGCGCCTATGATCTCGACGTGAGAGATGCACCATTCGCGCTCTCTCCGTTGACGCTTTCGCTGTCCTGGAATGCCCTAACCGGCGACGCGCCGGACGTTCAGTGGTTTCTGACACATGTGCGCGACGTCTGCGCAGGCCTTAAATAGAAGTTTCAAGCAAATGCGGGCAGGACAGCCCCTCGACATCCCTGCCAGCGTCCATATTTATGAGCCATGACCCAAGCGATCCCCTTCCAGAACAGCTATGCCCGCCTGCCTGACCGGTTCTTCACCCGCATGTCGGCAAAACCGGTCGAGAAACCCGGATTGGTAGCCATCAATGCAGATCTGGCACATCAGCTGGGACTGGACGCAGATTGGCTGAATTCCGAGGACGGTTTGGCAATGCTTGCGGGCAATCACGTGCCTGCGGGCGCAGAACCCTTGGCCCAGGTTTATGCCGGGCATCAGTTTGGCGGCTGGAGCCCGCAACTGGGTGACGGTCGCGCGTTGCTTCTGGGGGAGCTGCGCGACACCCAAGGTAATTTGCGCGATATCCAATTGAAGGGTTCTGGGCCAACGCCCTACAGCCGCATGGGTGATGGGCGCGTGTGGCTGGGCCCGGTCATGCGCGAATATATCGTATCAGAGGCCATGCACGCGCTTGAAGTTCCAACAACCCGCGCGCTTGCGGCCGTGACCACTGGCGAAATCGTTCTTCGCGAAGCCCCGCTTCCCGGCGCGGTGCTGACGCGTGTGGCGGCGAGCCATCTTCGGGTGGGTACATTTCAGTACTTTGCGGCGCGCCAGGATGAAGAAGCGCTCGCAACGCTCTGTGAATTTGCGATAAAGCGGCATTATCCTGAAGCCAAAACCACACTTGATCTGCTCAATTCGGTTATCGCTGCCCAAGCAAAACTGATCGCGAAATGGATGGGGCTTGGCTTCATTCATGGGGTGATGAACACCGATAATATGACCATTTCGGGCGAGACAATCGATTATGGTCCCTGTGCCTTCATGGAGACCTACCACCCCGAGACGGTCTATTCTTCGATCGATCAATACGGGCGGTATGCCTATGGCAATCAACCCGAGATCGCAGTGTGGAACCTCGCACAGCTTGCCACCGCGCTGTTGCCGTTGATCGATGCGGATCAAAACACAGGGATCGAGCTTGCGACGGAGGCTGTTCACGCTTTCCCAGACCTTTATGCCAAAGCATATGGCACAGAGTTTGCTGCAAAACTCGCGCTTGATCCCGGGGCGGCCGACACGGCGGGTCTGGTTCAGGAGTTTCTTGGCCTAATCACGGGGCATGCAGACTTCACGCTTGCCTTTCGCGGACTGGCCAGCGGTCAGACGCGTGATCTTTTCAAAGACCCCAACGCGTATGACGCATGGACCGAACGGTGGACCAAATCACGTCTCGCCGATTGGGAAACGGCCCTGCCGCGCGCAAACCCCGGCTTTATCCCGCGCAACCACCAGATTGAAGCGGCCATACAGTCTGGCGTTCTGGGTGATTATTCCCATTTCAATCGGTTGAACTCTGTCTTGCGAACGCCGTTTAAGGACCAGCCGGAACACGCCGATCTGCAAGTGCCCGCAACGATGGAAAATGCGGTTCGGCAGACATTCTGCGGAACTTGATCAGGCGTTTGTCTCGGGTGTTTTTTCTGGTCGGTTGATCAGGAAAAGACCGGCTGCGACCAATGCCAGCGCGACCCATACGCCAAGCCCGACGGTTTCACCCAAGATCAGCCACCCAAAGAGCACACCGAAGATCGGCCCCAGAAATCCGAATGAGGCAACACCTGACGCGGAATACATGGACAAGAGCCAAAGCCAGAATACAAAGCCCAGACTGACCAGCGTGATCTGAAACGCGACCCCCGGCAGGTGCAAAAGCGGCTGAAAATCCCGAATGAACGGGCCGAAAAACAGAGACATTCCAAGGATCACCGAAGCGGATATCGCCAACTGCCAAAGCAACTGCATCTCTGGTGTTTCATGACGAAGTCTGGACGCCTTTGCTAGCATTGCGGACCCTGCCCAGCAGATGGCCCCACCAAGCGCAAAGAGGTCTCCGGCCAGCGATCCGCCCGAGAGATCGCCCCGCGTGGTGATGGCGAACCCAACCCCCAGAAACGCCAACCCAAGTCCAAGCGCCTTGGGTCCGCGCATGCGGTCTCCGGGAAGCGCAAAATGGGACATGATCGCCATCCAGACGGGCATCGAATAGAAGATCACCCCTGTCCGCACGACTGTCGTCAGGTCCAATGCCAGAAAGAGACAAACAAACTCCATCGCAAAAACGGTGCCGATCAGAAGGCCAACGCCCCAAGTGCCGGGCGTGACCCGGAAACTCAGGCCCCGATACCTCATCCACGCCATGAGCAGGACCATGCCACCAGCTGACCGCAATCCCGCAAAGAAAACGGGCTGGAGGCCCTCGTTGACCACCTTGATCACGACCTGATTGAAGCCGAGGAGTGCTACGAAAAAGATCAGCGACACCGCGCCGAACGTATCCATGGTTTCGTTTCTGGGCATGCGCTCCTCCTGCGTCCCCAATTCCGTGGGAGGCAGGTCAAGTCAAGCAGTCATAGGCCCACCCTCGCTGTGATCAGGGTAACTTGGCCACCTGCGCGCGCTCTGAGGGGCTTGTCTGTGCCGCCTGCACTGCCGATCCGATCCAACGGCGCAGCTTTGGCAAGGGCCGCTCGAAAAGGGCTGCAAAGATCAGGGACAACGCTATCGTCAAGATAAGCAACGTCATGTCGCCTACCACGCCGGACCCGACACCAAGACCGCCGCTCAGGAACTGCAGAAGCGGGTAGTGTACAACGTAAAGCGAGAAACTCCCGCCCGCGACCCACGCCACGGGGCGTGAAAGCTGCCGAAGGTCATGCGAGCGCAGGACGGACGCCATGCCCCACAAATGCAGCGTTACACCGAAGGCAAGCAGCGTGTTCCACAACACCTCGTCAGAAAACCGCAACAGGATGGGCATGTCAGGTCCAACGAGGGCTTCGGTCAAAACCATCAGATGCATCGGAAGGCCCAAGGCTTGCAGTAGCCCATAAAAAACAACAGGTAAGACCGCATAATACTTGCCTAAACCTGGATCCGGTACGTCATTCGACGTAACCCTGCGGTAAAGCCACACGCCCATCAGCCAGCACGGCATCAAGAGCAGGATGACAGGCCCGACGAGCAACGCGCAGAGCGTCAAAAGCACGACCCTTCGAACGCCAACCATATAGAAGGCAATCGCAAAGAGCGCATAATAGGCGACCTCATAGCTCAACGACCACCAGGGTCCGTTTGTTCCAAGGCGCGTGGCCAACCCCATCCATTCATTGGAAAATGTCAAACCAAGCACCAGCATCGTGCCAAGCTCCTGTGGCGCGTACCACCACCCTGCGTAGCTTTCCGGCCAAAGATATGCGCCCAATTGATCCAGCCCGTAAGTTAGCAGAATGGCGGGCAAAGCCACCGACCAAAGACGGGTGCCACGGGCAAAGGCAAACGCGGAAAAGGAGGTGTCTTTTTCATAAGCCGCATAGGCAATGACAAACCCCGAGAGCACGAAGAAAAGGACAACTGCGTCGGAGCCGAGGTTATAATCGCGCACCCAAGCCCATCGTCCGTCAGTAAAACGCGGATAGGCCCAGTGCGACATCAGCACGACAAAGGCCGCGCCTGCCCTTAATAGGTTTAACCAAACCGAAAATCCGGCTGTCATTGCGCGGTCTCGGGCTTGGTCTGTGGTTTTGCACTGTCTTTCAGCGCATCTGCAGCGTCTTGGAACGGCACCACCAACGCATTGGCCAGTGTGTCATGGCGCTGGGGCAGCTTGTTGCCTTCGGCATCTGCCAGACCGAATTCAAGAATTTCATGTGTCGCAGGCACATAAAGCGTCCCGAACATCCAGTCCCAGATCGCAAGCACCTCGCCATAATTCTTGTCATGATGGCGCGGGGCGCTCGAGTGGTGGATCTGATGCTGTGCCGGAGAAATCAGGATGTGTTCCAGAACACGCCCATAACTTAACCAGATATGAGTGTGGCGCAGGTTTGAGCCTGCGAAGTTGAAGAGCACATAGCCTGCGTTGATCCCGACGAGGGTCGCCATGTGTAGATCACCTTCAAAGAGCGCAACAACCATGCCTTGGGCCGCGCCTAAGGTTATACCGCGCACAACGCCCGCAACCAAATCGTAAAGCGGATGTTTGCGGTAGACAGTAATGGGCGTCATCACTTCGGCAGAATGGTGCACGGAATGAAACGGCCAAAAAATCTTGTTTTCATGATGCACCCGGTGCACCCAGTACACTGCGAAATCGGCAGCCATCAGGATGATAAATGCATAAGCTGCTGGGTGTAGCGAAATCCCTGTGGACAGACCCGACAGACCATTGCCGACCAGCGTTGCAACCAAAGCCGCGCCTACGACAGCGTTCACAACACCAAAGCCGGACATCAGGCGGCCAAGCACAAACAGTTTGAGATCCACCAAGCTCGATTGAGAAAAATACATCGACTTCGGGAACGCCCATGCGAGAAAGCCACCCTCGATCTTGCGAATACGAAAGAGCGCGTACGCAATCAGCACGGTGACCCCCAGATACACAGGCCATAGGCGCGCGCCCGGAGAAACCGCTCCGCCCGCAGCCTCCATCAGGGAATGGTAAAAGTCTTGCATCGTCGGGCCCACCCGTTGATCTCGATCTGGAAACAATCTGCACGTTAAATGCGGCAAGACTTGGACAGGTCATGGACCGGGATAGGGCAATAGAGCCTCGCGGTTCTGCTCTGCACGCAGCTGCGGATTGTCTTGTGTTGGCAGCCATTGTGAACGATTGCTCGGGTGAAAATATCTTAAGTGAACTATGCAGTAGCGTCCTCTTTGACCTTGTTTTAAGAGTCAGCCCCAATGCGGCCGGGGACAAAATGACCGACACGATTCTGGAACGATGCGAAAACAAGGGCCTGCGTATGACAGGCCAACGCCGCGTGGTTGCGCAAATACTTCAGGAGAGCGACGACCATCCTGATGTTGAGGAGCTTTATGCCCGCGCCCAAGCGGTCGATGCCGGGATTTCCCTGGCAACCGTGTATCGAACAGTGAAGCTGTTTGAAGAAGCAGGTATTCTGGACAAACTTGAATTTGGCGATGGACGCGCGCGGTATGAAGATGCTGAACGCGATCACCACGACCATTTGATCGATATGAATTCAGGCGAAGTGATTGAATTCGTGGATCCTGACATTGAAGCGCTGCAAGAGAAGATTGCCGCGCGCTTGGGGTATACGCTTAAAGGTCACAAGCTAGAGCTTTATGGCGTTCCTTTGAAGAAGCGGTGATCAGCAGGTTTGTTTTCGAAGAACGGTTGTTTTGCGGTTTCGAAATTGCGCACCGACTTGCGCTGCGAATTGGTTACCAAAGTATAAACGCCCCTGAAAACTTCAGGGGCGTTTACCAAGCATTAACGAACTAAGATCTAACCCATTGATCTTACAATGTTCAGACATTCCGTGCGCTGCATTCCCTAATTTTCTTAGGGCATTAATCATTTCAACCAAGCAGGCTTCACAACACTAAACCACAACCTGGAAGATCAGCCCGCCAACAATCGCGCCTGACACGCCCAAGCCCAGATACGCAGCAAATACCGGCGCCTTCACCAAGCTATAAACGGCAGCCATCGCAGGGATTGAACTGACCGCGCCAGCGGTCAAGAACGCCATCGCAGCACCGGCGCTCATCCCCTGCTCCATCAGCCCCGCGAGAAGCGCAGGAGCGACGTAGCCGTTCAGATAAGCAGGCATACCTACGACGGCAGCGATCACAACAGGCAACACCCCTTCGCCACCCACAAGCCCAGCGATCAGCGAAGCTGGTACATACGTCACCAACAGCGCCTCAAGCGTGTAGGCCAAAGCCAGCCATTTCAGCAGGAAGAGCGCATTCTCTTTGAACTCGACCCCAAAGACCGAGCGCTGATCAGCTGTCGCCCAAACCCGCCACTGCGTCGGTCCGCTCGGGATCTTCGGCCCGCCGCAACACCCAGACACAGGCGTGTTCTTCAGCGGCACCTCGAAATGCTCCGCCCGCATCACGGCCATCACGATGAGCCCGCCCGTCAAGCCAAGCGCGACCGCCACCACAGCTTTTCCGATGGCAAATGGCCACCCCAGTGCCGCTGCAGTGATCAACAGCGTCGGCGGATCGATCAAGGGCGAGGACAGCCAGAAGGCCATCACTGCCGACAATGGCGCGCCAAGCGCCAGAAGGGCTGCGACAAACGGAATGACCTCGCAGGAGCAAAACGGCGCCAAACCGCCAAAGATCGAGGCCACGACGATCATCCGCAGCTCCTGCCCTTTGAAGGCTTCCGCGATCATCCGATCCGCCCCCGCAGCCTTGAGATACGCAAGCATCAGCACCGCAAACAGGATGAACGGCAGTGTGTTCAGAAGCGCCGCGCCTGCAAATTGCAGGTTAGGAACCGCCTGCCCTGGATCGAGCACCAGCGTCGCGATCGGCACCCCGACCACAACGGTCCAGGGGGTTTTCAACCGCTCGAGAAGGTTGAAACGGGGAGGATGAGCGAGATCAGCCATTTTGAACCTCTTGGATGTCAGCCGCATCAGCGCAGCATTCGGTCAGGATGTAATCGGCGAGCTCTCGCAGACGGTCATAATCCGCGCGGCATCCAACCGAGCGGCCTTGGCGCGTTTGGCGAACAAGCTCCGCGCCTGCGAGAAACTTCAGATGATGGGCGAGCGTTGAAGGGGCGATCCCTGTGCGCTCCTGGATTTCGCCCACCGTGAGCCCCTCGTCACCTGCGCGAATAAGACAGTTCAAAACGTCCATGCGGGCCTCAGACCCCATAGCGGCAAAGCCCTGTGCAGCTGCGGATTTGTCCATCTCGGCACTCCGATTCGATTAAACTAGTTTTATAGTTATATTGAAATATCGCGCTTTGCCAGCTTTAATTCTGCCGCGTGGCAGGATATGGCGGCGATACACCCGCAGAAGGCATTCCCTTTCATGAACAACTTGCGCGGCATCGGCTTGATGCTCTTTGCAATGGCCGGATTTGCAACGGCGGACGCAATCATCAAGGCGCTGACGGGGCGCTTCCCCGCCGGTCAGATTATCATGGCGCTGGGATTTGGCGGCGTGATCTTCTTTGGCGCACTGATGCTGAAACGCGGCCTGCCCTTTTTCGGCGCATGGAGCCTTAATCGTGTGATCCTAGCCCGCAACCTGATCGAGGGTTGCGCTGCCATTTCCTTCGTGACGTCCCTGTCGCTTGTCGACCTCACCGTTCAGGCCGCGATTATTCAGGCAACGCCTTTGATCGTGACCCTTGGTGCAGCGCTTGTTTTGAAAGAACCCGTTGGATGGCGTCGCTGGTCAGCGGTTGTCTTGGGGCTAATGGGCGTATTGATCATCCTGCAACCGGACGCCACCGGCATTTCCTTCGGGGCCTTCATGGCGGTTATCGCAGCGATCTGTCTGGCGGGACGTGACGTGGCAACACGTATGGTGCCCAAAGAGGCCTCGACCGAAGCACTGGGCCTCTACGGTTGCCTGAGCCTCGTGATCGCGGCCCTTATACTAGGCGTTACAGGTCCGGCATTTGTGATGCCCGAAGCGGCCGAATGGGGATGGTTAATCGCCGCTTCCGCCTTTGGTTCTATATCTTACTACGCGATCACCTCGGCGATGCGCGTGGGTGAGGTGTCTGTCCTCACCCCGTTTCGATACATGCGCCTGCTTTTTGCGATGGCTTTCGGGATCGTCTTCTTTGGAGAGCGTCCGGACATCTGGGTTTACGTTGGTTCCGCGATTGTCATCGGCACCGGCCTTTATACCATAGCCCGAGAGCGCAAACGCCGCAGCGCAGAAACGCTTTCCCATACGGCAAAGACAAGCTAAGAGGCTCGCAACTGCGACCAGATCTTTTTAGGAGGCCCTGCCCCATGACGGCAATCATCGACATTCACGCGCGCGAAATTCTCGACAGCCGAGGCAATCCAACTGTCGAAGTCGACGTGACGCTCGAAGACGGCACAATGGGGCGCGCGGCGGTTCCCTCTGGTGCCTCGACCGGGGTGCATGAAGCAGTTGAGAAACGCGACGGGGACAAATCACGCTACAAAGGCAAGGGCGTTTTGGAAGCCGTCGCCTCGGTCAATGGCGAGATTGCAGAGGCCCTGATGGGCGTGGACGCCACTGAACAAACCGCGATTGACGCGGCCATGATTGAACTGGACGGCACCCCAAACAAAGGGCGTCTTGGCGCCAACGCGATCCTTGGCGTGTCTCTGGCTGTGGCCAAAGCTGCCGCAGACGCCACGATGCAGCCGCTTTATCGCTATGTTGGCGGCACCTCGGCGCGCACCCTGCCGGTTCCGATGATGAATATCATCAACGGCGGTGAGCACGCCGATAACCCCATCGATATCCAGGAGTTTATGATCATGCCCGTGGCCGCGGAAAACATCCGCGACGCCGTGCGCATGGGCTCCGAAGTGTTTCACACATTGAAAAAAGAGCTGTCTGCGGCAGGTCTGTCCACCGGGATCGGTGATGAAGGTGGCTTTGCGCCAAACCTGAGTTCCACCCGCGACGCGCTTGATTTCATTTTGAAATCCATCGAAGCGGCTGGGTACAAGCCAGGCGAGGAAATCTATCTCGCCCTCGATTGCGCCGCGACTGAATACTTCAAGGATGGCAATTACGTCATGGCGGGTGAAGGCAAAACGCTAACTGCTGCCGAGAACGTCGATTATCTGGCCGCGCTCTGCGACGATTACCCGATCATCTCGATCGAGGACGGGTGTTCGGAAGATGACTGGGAAGGCTGGAAGCTGCTGACCCAGAAACTGGGAGACCGCGTGCAGCTGGTGGGCGACGATCTGTTTGTGACCAACCCTGCGCGTCTGGAAATGGGGATCGAGCAGAATGCGGCGAACTCGCTTCTGGTGAAGGTCAATCAGATTGGCACCCTGACCGAGACGATGGCTGCCGTGGATCTGGCGCACCGCAACAAGATGACCTGCGTGATGTCGCACCGCTCGGGTGAGACCGAAGATGCAACCATTGCAGATCTGGCTGTGGCCACCAATTGCGGACAGATCAAAACCGGCTCGCTTGCGCGGTCTGACCGGTTGGCGAAGTACAACCAGCTGATCCGGATCGAAGAAGCACTTGGAGAAACGGCAGTTTACGCAGGCCGTTCGATCCTGCGCTGATCCGGTTGATCTGAAAGAATTGGGGCGCGCATTTTTTGCGCGCCCTTTTTTGTCTAACCCAGCTTCACGAGCGCGTGCCGTTTCTTGCCGGCGCTCAGCTTGATGGGCTCGGAAAGATCAGCCGCCGACACCATCTGCCCCGCATCTGTGACCGCGGCATCGTTCATCTTCGCCCCACCCTCTGCGATCAGGCGTTTGGCGTCTTTTCCGGACTTTGCCAACCCGGACCGCACAATCAGCTGGGCCATCGAGATGCCGTCGCCCACATCGGCGGCGGACAGCTCAAGCGTTGGCAGATCATCGCCCGCGCCACCCTTCTCGAAGACTTCGCGCGCCGTGGCTTCGGCCGCGACCGCGGCATCTGACCCGTGCAGAAGACCCGTGACCTCATTAGCAAGGATGATCTTGGCGTCGTTGATCTCGGAGCCCTCAAGCGCGCCGAGGCGTTCGCATTCCTCAACCGGAAGCTCGGTGTAAAGCTTCAGGAACCGGCCCACATCTGCATCCGTCGTGTTCCGCCAGAACTGCCAGAACTCATACGGGCTGAGCATGTCGCCATTCAGCCAGATCGCACCCCCCTGACTTTTGCCCATTTTCTTGCCATCCGAGGTGGTCAGCAGTGGCGTTGTCAGTCCGTAAATTTCTGTTTCCAGCACGCGGCGGGTCAGATCGATCCCGTTGACGATATTGCCCCACTGATCCGAGCCACCCATCTGCAGCAAGCATCCCTCACGGCGGTTGAGCTCAAGGAAATCATACGCTTGCAGGATCATGTAGTTGAACTCGAGAAAGCTCAGCGACTGCTCGCGGTCCAGACGCGATTTGACACTTTCAAAGGATAACATCCGATTGACCGAAAAATGGCGACCAATATCACGCAGGAACTCGAGATAGTTTAGATCATCGAGCCATTCCGCGTTGTTCATCATCACAGCGCCACCGTCCCCATAGCCGAGGTACCGGTCAAAAATCTGCTGCATCCCGGCAATATTTGCGTCGATCTGTGCGGCGCTCAGCAAGGGGCGCTCATCCGCGCGGAAGCTCGGGTCGCCCACTTTGGTTGTGCCGCCGCCCATCAGCGTGATCGGACGGTTTCCGGTCTTTTGCCACCAGCGCAGCAGCATCACGTTCAGCAGATGTCCCACATGCAGGGACTGGGCCGTTGCGTCATAGCCAATATAGCAGGTGACCGATCCGTTCATCAGATGGTCATCAAGACCCTGCAGATCGGTGCAGTCGGCCAGAAATCCACGCTCGATGATGATGCGCAGGAATTCAGATTTGGGCTGGTAGGTCATCACTGTCAGGTCCATGCTATGAGGGCAGGCAGGCTATAGCGGGGGCAGCGGTGAAGGAAAAGGGGCGCGTGATCCGGGCGGCCGGAATGATGTCGGGAACGTCACTGGATGGGGTCGATCTTGCCGTGATTGAAACCGACGGTATCGACGTGTTCGAATTCGCGGAAAGCGCCTATCGTCCCTATACCCCACATGAACGGGACGTCTTGCGCGCAGCGTTGGGCAAATGGCCCGGCGAAGACGGCGTGGCTGAGGCGGCGCGGATCGTCGAGGACGCCCATATCGAACTGGCCTCCGATCTGTCAGGCGTGGACCTTCTGGGGTTTCACGGCCAAACCCTGGCCCATGACCCGAAAGGTCGTGGCACACATCAGATCGGTGACGGGGCACGGGTTGCGTTTGAGACCCAGACAACAACCGTCTGGGATTTCCGCAGCGCCGACGTGGCCCTTGGAGGGCAAGGCGCGCCTTTGGCGCCATTTTATCACTGGGCCTGTGCGCGCTGGGTCGGCCTGATCAAACCTGCCGTTTTCCTGAACCTCGGGGGCGTGGGCAACCTGACCTGGGTCAATACCAAGGAAATCGCACCGGATCATTTTGGCGCACTCTTTGCCTTCGATACAGGCCCTGCCAATGCGCCAATGGATGACGTGGTGATGAAGGCTGGCCTTGGGCAGTTTGACAAGAACGGAGATCTCGCCGCGACCGGCAAGATCGATGCAGGCATTCTGGAGAGCTTCATTGAACACCCCTATTTTGATGCCCCTGCCCCAAAATCACTGGATCGCAATGCTTTCGCGGAACTGTCGCAGGCCGTAGGCACGCTTGTGCCAGCAGATGCGCTTGCGACGCTCGCGGAATGCGTCTGTGGGGCCGTAGCGATGGGATTCCAGCATCTGCCCGCTGTGCCCAGCGCGCTTTATGTCACGGGTGGTGGACGCCAAAACGCCCATCTGATGTCTCTTCTGACAGACTTGTTGCCTTGCCCTGTGGCCGCGGTGGAAGCCCTTGGCCTAGATGGAGACCAGCTCGAGGCGCAGGCTTTTGCCTATCTTGCCGCAAGGGTCGCAAAAGGATTGCCGACAACCGCGCCCGGCACCACTGGCGTGGGGGCTGCGGTGTCGGGTGGCGAAATTACCCGCGTGACCGCATCTGTCTGAACATCGAGGTTGAGTATATTATCAGCGCCAGCCAAATCATCGGAAACGCGATGGCTTTGCCGCGCCCAAAGGGCTCTTCAAAAACGAAAACTGCGACCAGGAAAATCATCGTGGGGGCGATATATTGCAGGATGCCAATGGTTGACAGGCGCAACCGTTTTGCGCCGTTGGCATAGAGCATCAAAGGACCTGCCGTGATCAGACCACAGCCAAAGAGCAACCAGGTATCAAGCGTAACACCGGCCCCGAAATGCTGCACGTCTATCATCCAGATCCATGCCAGATAAATCAACGCAAACGGCGTCAGGATCAGCACTTCCAGCATGAAGCCCTGATTTGCGCCCACAGGCAGCGTTTTGCGGAAATAGGCGTAGAACCCCCAGCTGAGCGTCAGGGTAAGCGCAACAAGCGGCAGCGAGCCGGCTTCATATGTCAGAACCGCGACCGCCACTGCGGCCAGTCCGATGGCAATAAGCTGCGACCTGGTGAGCTTCTCTTTCAGCAATATCGCCCCCAGGGCGATGCTGAACAGCGGGTTGATATAATAGCCCAGCGCGGCATCGATGGCCTGATCATTGGCGATGGACCACACATAGACCCACCAGTTGAGCGAAATCAGCGCAGATGTCAGCAAACCCATCGCAAGGACCCGCGGTGTGCGTAACGCCGCCATCAGATCGTCCGTGCGACGCAAGACAATCAAAACCAGCCCCGCAACAGGCACCGACCAGATGACGCGATGCGCCAGCACTTCTTCGGCTGGGATATGGTCCATCATTTTCATGTAAAGCGGCAGAAACCCCCAGAACACATAGGCACTGACGGCAAAGGCAAGCCCGGAAAGGCTATCTTCGTTTCTGACGGGAGCGGAAGTGGTCATAAACCGCGCTTACGCCCATTGCCGGCAAAAGACCAATTTGATTTTGCGATGGGATACATCACAAACCGATAGACGCATGTTAGGTCCGCCGCGCGAGATAGCGACTCGTGAACCCGACATATCCGTCGCTGGTGACCCCCAGATGCGTGCGCATCATCTGGTGCAAACGGGGCAGATTGTGGAAAGGCACTGTCGGGTAAGTGTGATGTTCTGCGTGATACGGCATATTCCACGCAAGAAACCGGACACTACGCATCGTAAAAGTCGTGCGCGTGTTCAGAAACATGTCTTCGACAAACGGGCAGTCCCCGTGTTCCGCAAGAAGGTACAGGCGCAAAAACGGCTGGCCCAGCAAAAGCGGCAAAAGCCATACCCAGAAAAGAAGTGGTGAAACGGCAAGCGACACAAGCCCAACCCCATAGAGCCCCAGCAAGGCCCTCGCCTCACGTTGGCATTTGGGCCGAATGCGATCGCTCATGTAAGGCGCATCGAACGCGCCACGCGCCAAGGCCACCAATGTTCCGATCTGCGATATCCAGATCGGAATGCCACTGACATGCCAGAGCCACGCTCGCAGCGTTTCGGGTTTTCCGCCCTCCAGTTCAGGATCCTGGCCCGGGATGTTCGTGTACCGGTGATGGGCCAGATGAAAGGCGCGAAACCAGTGGAAGGGAAGGATCAACACAACGCCAATGGCATGCCCGACCCCATCACATACCCGATCTGACGGGAACGGGCTGCGATGGGTGCATTCGTGACTGAGCGTAAAGAGAAACACCAAAAGCACGCCCTGCACAGGCAAGAGCAGCGGCCAGAGCGGGGCTTTTGTTGCAATCAGAAAACTCGTTGAAATCAGGATGACAAGATAGACCGCAAGGTGGAGGTATCCCGCAATGGGATCCCGGTGGGTAAGGCTTTGCCTGTCTTCCGCGCTCAGATTGCGCAGAAAGGTTTTGTGATCTGTGCGCGACATCAGGGGACGCGCGGAATATCAAAGTCTGGCGATGCCAGTTCGAACCCCGCAAATTGAAAGGCGGGCGAAACCGTACAGCTGACCAGCGTCCAATCCCCTGTCGTGCGGGCGGCTTGCCACCAGTCCTTCGGAACCACGCCTTGAGGCAATCCGATCGACAGATCGCCCGACAAGGTCATATCCGTCGCGGGCCCCTCGTCAGTCTCGGAAACCGATAGGATCAACGGAGCGCCTGCGTGCCATAGCCAGATCTCGGAGGCATCTACCTTGTGCCAATGGCTGGCCCCGCCATCTCGCAGAAGAAAATAGATTGCCGTTCCTGCCGGGCGCTCTCCGTCCGGAGCGTCGGCAATCCAGGTCTGACGGTAAAACCCGCCTTCCGGGTGCGGCTGCAACTGAAGCCTTTCGATAATTTCGTCCGCAGTCATTCCCAAAGTCCTTTTCGTCCGGGTCCTGCAAGCTAGGGGTCGATCGGATCTGCGGGCAGTGTTTTCGCCGCCCTCGAGCCCAGTTGCTCGCGGTACACAATGTAGAGCCCCGTCGCGATTGTCACGGCGATGCCCAGCGCCGCAAGACCGTTAGGAAAGTCGCGGAAAAACAGCCAGCCAATGATCGTTGCAAAGGGGATTTCGAGATACTGCATCGGGGCAAGCGTGGCAGACGGTGCAAACTTGAGCGCCCAGGTCATCAAAAGATGCGCCATGGTCCCAATAACACCAATCACCAGCAACACTGGCCAGAGATCAACAGGCGGCGCAACTAGGGCCATGTCCCCTGTATCCGCCCCGACCAGCAACATCAGCACCAACAGGATGCCCGTCGCGATTGCGCCTGACACCGCTTGCAGCGCGATGGGATCGACCTGTTGTGCAATCTGGCGGGTCACCAGCATGAAAAGCGCAAAGACAACCGCAACAGCCATGGGCAGAAGCGCGGGTAGGCCCACTTCCGCAAAGCTGGGCTGCACCACCATCAGTGTTCCGATAAAGCCAACGACACAGGCGATCAGCCTGCGGTGACCCACCTCTTCACCCAAGACATACTTTCCGAGCAGCAGCATGATGAAGGGCATGACGAAGGCAATGGCAATCGCTTCGGCCAGCGGCAGAAAGCGTAAAGACAGAAACATCATTCCGATCCCGGCGATGTGCAAAAGCGTTCTGTAAACAACCAGTCGCAACACGCGACCCGAATACCGCCACCTCAGGCCCCACAGGGCCACCACAGGGGCAAGCAGAATAACCTGTGCCCCAAATCGCACCAGCAGCAATATCGCGAGGGGTACCGCTGTCCCAATATACTTCGCCAGCCCGTCCCCCAACGGCGCAAGCACGCAAAACCCAAGCATCAGTAGGATGCCCAGAACAGGACGATCGGGATGGCTCATGCGTTAGGTGTGACTTGGTGCCGAAGCCAGCGCAAGAGCCGTCCATCCATCGCGGCAAGCCCTGCCCCGATCAAAAGCGCGCCGATCAGTTCCCCGATACCCAATCGTTCAGATAGAAACGCCCACCCCAGCCCAGTGGCAGAGACCGGGATCAGGAAGGTCACGAGGCTGACATTTGTGGGACCCGCCAGATCCAGAATGCGAAAAAATAGGATATAGGCCAATGCAGTGGAGACAACCGCGAGTCCAATCACTGACAGGATCGCAGGAAGGCCGGGCACTTCCATTGCCCAAGGCCTGTCCAGCACAAGCATCAATGGCAGCATCAAAAGTGTCGATACCGTCAGCTGGCCCACTGCGATCGCCGTGACTGGCAACGGCGTCTCCAAAGCCTTGAACCTGCGCGACCACACCCCGCCCAATCCGTAACTGAAGGCAGCCCCCAGAATTGCAAGTTGGGCAAGTACCGGCGCGCCGCTGCCCAGAACATCCGGGCCAACCAGAACCGCAACGCCCGCAATGCCAAGCGCCACACCTGAAAACTTCTGAACCGTCAGCTTGTCGTCCTGTGTCAAAAGATGTGCTGCAACAACGGTGAAAAGCGGCGTCGTTGCGTTCAGGATCGACGCCAACCCTGATGGAATGCTGGCCTGACCGTAGACGATCAGAGTGAAGGGCACAGCGTTGTTCAGGACACCGATACCAAAGCAGGCGATGATCCCGGCGCGACTCCAGGTAATCTTCAAGCCGCTGATCCAGATCACGCCCCACAAGACCGCGCCAGCAATCGCAACCCGTAGCCAGACGATGGTAAAGATCGGCAAGCCTTTCACCGCGACCGCGATGAAAAAGAACGACCCACCCCAAAGCAGGGACAGGATCAAAAGCAGACCCCAGGTGGTTCGCGTCATGGTTGGCATCTGAACACAGCCCTCTTTTTTTGGGCCAGTAGCTAGTGCAATTCAATCAGACGCGCGATCCGAAACCTGCGCAATGCGTGGCGTTTTCCGTCAGGAAGAGGCGTCGATGCAGGTCCCAGATCGCTTTCTCGATACGGCTCAGCTCTCGCCAAGCATCCAGGTGCCTTCAGGCCAGAAGGCGTGAAACGCGAAGGCAAACATCACGTCGTGCGGCAGGTCGGCGCCGGTTTCCGCGTCAAAGACGCGAATTGTGCCCACGTCTTTGCCTTCGGCAATCAGCCCGGAATCCATCGCGCTGGCCTGCCCGGCTGTCCAGGTGATGCGAATGCCTGCCTCGGTCACTTCGCTCACCTCCTGAAGACGACTGATGGGCCAGGCCTGTTCACCCACGCGCACAACCCGCATCAAGGCTGGAATGTCATGAGGTGGGTTTTCACCATTGTAGAATTGCGCATAGGGGCGGCTTTGGCTGTCATATCCGATATAGGGGTTCCGCCCGTATCCAGCACCTCTGCGGGGGGCATCCATGACGAGGCCTTCGGGGTTGCGCGCCACGAACTCTCCCCAGCTTTCCATCCATCCCGGAAGCTGGGTCAGCTCGACGCCCGCGAAGGTTCCGACAATGCCTTCCCCAACCGCTTGCTGCCAGAAGCTTTCGGTTTCACGATCATACATGACCATATCCGAGTTTCGCAGCTTGCCAGAGACACCAAAACTGATCGTGCGGGTTTCTCCATCCAGTTCAACACGTCGGTCAAAAATCATGCCCGAATTGCAAAGCGGACAATACGTGACCGCCACGGGCACATCACCGATCTGATCATTGGCGATCTCATGAAACATCAGGTAGCGGATCGGAAAGGCGCGCGGCTCTGCGTCATCGAGTTCGAGCGTTAAAACCGGCTCACGCACATCCAGCCGGTCTTCGTCAACAGCGCTGATATAATTCACAGTATCGACTGCGGGGATCTGGTCCCGCCCGATGACAGTTTTGATCTCGACGAAGGGAACCAAGGTTGTCGAGAAATCTGCTATTGGAAACGAGAATGACCAATGTTGAGGCGCGGTTCCAAAATCTTCTTGAGCGAAAACCGGAACTGAAAGTCCGACCAATGCGGCCAATGCGAGCGCGACGGGTTTCATGGCTGTATCTCCTGCGTGGAACGTTGCATTCGCCGGAGGATGACCTGTCCAGATCACCCTGCACAGCCCCTGTCACGCGAAGGTGACAATCTGTGGGCAACCCTCAGCCTGCGACCTCCCGGAAAAACGATGCGCCCGAACCGTCATCCGGTCCGGGCGCATCCAATCCCATCTGCGATGGTTATGCGTGGGTCAGTTCGTCCGAACTGTCACGCTGACCATGCGATCAGGCTGGCCAAGAACAGCTCCATTGGGCCCGTCGCCCCGCTTGATGGCGTCGACCACGTCCATACCCTCAGTCACCTCACCGAGAACGGTATATTGCCCATCCAAGCTGGGGGCTGGTGCGAACATGATGAAGAACTGGGAATTTGCACTGTCAGGGCTTTGCGCCCGCGCCATTCCCAGAATACCACGAGCGAAGGGTTCATCGGAAAACTCCGCTGGAAGATCGGGCAAATCCGACCCACCACGTCCAGCCATCCCCAGGTCGCCGCCCAGTTTGCCAAATTCGACATCACCTGTTTGCGCCATGAACCCTTCGATCACACGGTGAAACACCACATCGTCATAGAGACCTTCCTGGGCAAGTGTCATAACCCGCTCCACATGTCCCGGAGCCAGTTGCTGCATCAGATCGATCGTGATCGTTCCGTTCGCGCCTTCCCCTTCAACCACGATATCCAGATAAGGTCCCGGCTGGTCGCCGCCTTCTTCCAGCGTGGCCTCAGGTTGAGATTGAGGTTGAGGTTGAGGTTGAGGTTGAGGCTCATCAGATGGCAATGTCGCAAAATATACGCCCACCAGAACCAAAGCCCCGATGGCAAACATGCCCCCTGCGATCAGCTTATCCCGGGTCATCGGCCTAGCCTTCGATATCAGCAGCCACTTTCACCGAGACCATACGGTCAGGCTGCGCAGGCGGCTCGCCGCGCATGATAGCGTCGACATGCTCCATACCTTCGATCACGCGGCCATAGACCGTGTACTGGCGATTAAGGAAATGGTTGTCCTTGAAGTTGATGAAGAACTGGCTGTTGGCTGAGTCGGGGTTTTGGCTGCGTGCTGCGCCAAGCGTACCGCGATCATGTGGAATGCCAGAAAACTCAGCCTTCAAGTTTGGCAGGTCCGATCCGCCTGTGCCTGCGGCACGCAAGTTGAAGTCCTCTTCCATATTTCCATTCGCCACGTCGCCGGTTTGCGCCATGAACCCTTCGATAACCCGGTGAAAACACACATTGTCATACTTTCCTGCTCGCGCGAGTTCTTTCATCCGCTCGGAATGCAGCGGTGCAATGTCAGGCAGAAGCTCGATGGTTACAGTCCCATCTTTCAGTTCCATGATGATTGTGTTTTCAGGGTCTTTGATCTCGGCCATCTTAGCCTCCGGTTGTCAAAATCCGCGCGACCCTAAGACGCTGTGCGCCGGATCACAAGACAAGGTAAAGTTAGCGCAAACAGGCTTGGAGACTGAGATGAGCTGGAAGACACTCGACGACATGGAGTTGGACGGAAAAACGGTCCTGACGCGTGTTGATATCAATGTTCCGATGGAAGACGGGCGCGTAACCGATGCAACCCGCATCGCGCGGATCGTACCCACGGTGAAGGATATTCTTGGTGCAGGTGGCAAGCCTGTGCTGCTTGCACATTTCGGGCGCCCGAAAGGTCAGGTCGTTCCGGAAATGTCGCTGCGCCCTCTGGTGCCCGCATTAGAAGACGCATTTGGCACCGCAGTGACCTTTGTCGAACGCCCCAGCCGCGACGCGCTTGACGCGCTTCCTTCAGATGCCGTGGTTCTTGTCGAGAACACGCGGTTCAGCGCGATGGAAGAAGCCAATGACCCGAAGATGGCGGGATTTCTCGCCTCGCTGGGAGACATCTATTGCAATGATGCCTTTTCAGCCGCGCACCGGGCGCATGCCTCCACAGAGGGTGTCGCACATCATTTGCCCTCCTGTGCGGGTCGACTGATGGAAGCCGAATTGCGAGCGCTCGAAGCCGCGCTCAGCGAGCCAAAACGCCCGGTGGTTGCCGTGGTTGGCGGCGCCAAAGTCTCAACAAAGCTGGATCTGCTGGCCAATCTTGTGGAGAAGGTCGATCATCTGGTCATCGGCGGCGGGATGGCAAATACCTTTCTTGCTGCTCAAGGGTTTGAGATCGGCACGTCTCTGGCTGAGCGCGACATGCTGGAGACCGCAAAGGACGTTCTGGCAAAGGCCGTGCAACAGCAGTGTCAGATCATTCTGCCCGTGGACGTCGTAGTGGCACGCGCGTTTAAAGCAAATGCCGAAAACAGCCTGCATCATGCGCAGGACTGCCCTTCAGATGCGATGATCCTTGATGCGGGGCCTGCGACAGTGAAGCTGATCACGGATACGCTTATGGCAGCAGAAACACTTATCTGGAACGGACCCCTTGGCGCATTTGAGCTCGAACCTTTCGATGCCGCCACCGTCGAGGCCGCTCAGGCCGCCGCATCGCTGACCAAAGAGGGCCAGTTGATCTCAGTTGCAGGTGGGGGCGATACGGTTGCGGCCTTGAACGCGGCCGGCGTGGCCGGGGATTTCACCTATATTTCTACTGCCGGCGGTGCGTTCCTTGAGTGGATGGAAGGCAAGACCCTTCCAGGCGTTGCAGCGCTGGGATAAACCAAAGACCTGAACGTGCAGTACGGTTCCTCCTGTGTCATCAGTCACGCGGGAGGACGACCAGTCGGTCCTAACTTAACGCGCATTATTGGGCACTCAGCGGCGCTGTCACCGAAGACGCGGCGTCCAGCGCAATCCTGTGGGATCTGGCCCGATGATCAGAGGCGGGCAGCATGGACGATCAAGCGCATTGGGAGCAGCGCATTGCCGAGATCGGTTCGCGGTCCCGCATGACTGGATAAATGCGTCTATGCCTGCACGTGTTGCCTCCCCATAATATTGCGTTTTGGTGAAAAATTCCCGGATTTTCGGCTGTTTTTCCCGAATATTGGAACCAAAACGTAAAATCGCGTCACAGTTAGCGTTACCGTCATTGGCACGGCAGATCGCACGGCTTAGGCATCCTAAATACTCGTTAATCAAGGATGCAGTCATGAAATCCACCCGTATCGTCAAACAAATCCTCAGCCATTACGAGGGCGAAACGCCGGGTGTAAAGGCAAACCTGAACCGGATGCTGATGACCGGAAAGCTGGGCGGAACGGGCAAGATGATCATCCTGCCGGTCGATCAGGGCTTTGAACACGGTCCTGCGCGTAGTTTTGCGCCAAATCCTGAAGGCTACGACCCGCATTATCATTACCAGCTTGCCATTGATGCAGGTCTGAACGCCTACGCAGCACCGCTGGGCCCGCTGGAAGCCGGCGCGGACACATTCGCCGGACAGATCCCGACGATCCTGAAAGTAAACTCTGCCAACTCGCTGATGTCTGGTACAGCAGGCAAAAATCAGGCAATCACGGCATCGGTGGATGACGCGCTGCGCGTCGGCGCAGGCGCGATTGGTTTCACGATCTATCCGGGCTCGGACAGCGCCATCGACATGATGGAAGAGATCGTCGAGATGCGCAAAGAAGCCGCCGCCAAAGGTGTTGCGACCGTGATCTGGTCCTACCCCCGAGGGGAAGCAATCACCAAAGAAGGCGAGACGGCAATTGATGTGGCCGCCTACGCCGCCCATATGGCCGCACTTCTTGGTGCACATATCATCAAGATCAAACTGGGCACCGATCACCTGATGCTGCCAGAAGCCAAGACGGTCTATGAAAGCGAAGAGATCGACATCGCCACCCAGGCTGCGCGCGTAAGGCACTGCGTCCAGTCGGTCTTCAACGGCAAACGGATCATCGTGTTTTCTGGCGGTGCAAAGAAAGGTGCAAACTCAGTCTTTGATGACGCCCGTGCCATTCGTGACGGCGGTGGCAACGGCTCGATCATCGGGCGCAACAGCTTCCAGCGGTCCAAACCAGATGCGCTGGAAATGCTTGGCAAACTGGTTGACATTTACAAAGGCAAAGCTTGACCAAAAATCACCGCGCTTGAGGCAAAACATCGCCAAAGCCGCGCAAAACATCGCTAAATAACGACAAAACCGGCATGTAGGGGATTCCCAACGCGTCGGTTTTGTGCGAATCTCTCTGCAGATCCCGAAAAACGGGACAGCAGGCAGATTTACGAGTGACACAAGACACACAATCCTCCGCGCTCCAAGGCGCACTCGTCGGCGGTCTCGCACTGGCGCTGGGCCTCTACTTCGCCTTCCATGCAGTTCAGGGCGAATATGGATTGTTCAGCCGCGTTCAAATCGAAGCAGACGAGCGTGGCCTGATCGTGGAACGTGATGCGCTGATGGCCGAACTGGCCGCACTTGAAAACAAGACACGCCGCCTGTCAGACGACTTTCTGGACCTTGATTTACTGGAAGAACGCGCACGCGATGTGCTGGGCGTTGTCCGTCCCGGAGAGTTGGTCATTCGCTGACGCAAGAGCGCGTGCGCCTTCTTGGTATGCATTTTTTGCAATGCGGATATCCAAGGCATGTGGAATAGATCCCTTTGACACACCCCTATCTGCAATGTAGTTCAACGCTAAACTAATTGTTTGGATGAGGGAGATCGACCCCATGGCCGCACGCAAAAGCACGCGCGCAAAGCCCAACGTCTCGAAGGACGAGCTACTGGGCCACTACAAGGAAATGCTGCTGATCCGCCGTTTTGAAGAAAAGGCCGGGCAGCTTTACGGGATGGGGCTGATCGGGGGCTTCTGCCACCTTTACATCGGACAAGAAGCGGTTGTCGTTGGTCTTGAGGCTGCGACGGAAGAAGGTGACAAGCGTGTTACCTCTTACCGCGATCATGGCCATATGCTGGCCTGCGGAATGGACCCCAAAGGTGTGATGGCCGAGCTCACTGGTCGCGAAGGCGGCTATTCCAAGGGCAAAGGCGGTTCCATGCACATGTTCTCGAAAGAAAAGCACTTCTATGGTGGCCATGGCATTGTCGGGGCGCAGGTCCCCATCGGCGCGGGTCTCGCTTTCTCAGACAAGTACAAGGGCAATGACCGCGTAACCTTCACCTATTTCGGTGATGGCGCGGCCAACCAGGGTCAGGTCTATGAAGCCTACAATATGGCAGAGCTCTGGATGCTGCCTGTCGTATTTGTCATCGAAAACAACCAATACGCCATGGGCACATCGACCAAGCGGTCGACCAAATCGCCAAGCTACTGGGAACGCGGCGCGGCATACGGCATTCCGGGTGAAGAAGTAGACGGCATGGATGTGCTGGCGGTCAAAGCCGCAGGTGAAAAGGCCGTTGCACACTGCCGTGCCGGCAAAGGCCCCTACATTCTCGAGGTTAAAACCTATCGTTACCGCGGGCACTCCATGTCGGACCCGGCAAAGTACCGGACCCGTGAGGAAGTTCAGAAGATGCGTGACGAACGTGATCCGATCGAACAGGTCCGCGAGATGCTGCTGACAGGTGGCCACGCAACGGAAGACGATCTCAAGTCGATCGACAAGGATATCAAGGCGGTCGTGAACGATGCGGCTGAATTCTCCAAAACCAGCCCGGAACCAGCGCTCGAAGAGCTCTGGACCGACATTTACGTAGACGCCTGATAGGGAGAGCAACCAATGGCAACCGAAATTCTGATGCCCGCCCTCTCTCCGACCATGGAAGAAGGCACACTGGCGAAATGGCTGGTGAAAGAAGGCGATACCGTCTCCTCTGGGGACATCATCGCCGAGATCGAAACCGACAAGGCCACGATGGAATTTGAAGCCGTGGACGAAGGCGTGATGGGAAAAATCCTGATCACGGAAGGCACCGAGGGTGTTGCGGTCAACACCCCGATCGCTGTTCTGCTGGAAGACGGTGAAGACGCAAGCGCACTGCCCGCGGCTTCTGCTCCGGCCCCAGCCACTGAGGCCGCTGCACCCGTTGCAGCAGAAGCCACCCCCGCCCCGGCACAAGCCTCAGCGCCCGTCGCCGTGGTCGAAGTTACCCCGGATTGGCCCGAAGGCACCGCGATGAAGACGATGACGGTTCGCGAAGCCCTGAATTCTGCCATGGCAGAAGAAATGCGGTCAGATGAAACCGTCTATCTGATGGGGGAAGAGGTTGCCGAATACCAGGGCGCCTACAAGATCAGCCAGGGCCTACTGGACGAATTTGGCGACAAACGCGTCATCGACACACCGATCACCGAACATGGGTTCACGGGTCTGGCCGTTGGTGCCGCATTCGGTGGACTGAAGCCGATCGTCGAGTTCATGACGTTCAACTTCGCAATGCAAGCTATTGATCATATTATCAACTCTGCTGCAAAAACGCTTTATATGTCTGGCGGTCAGATGGGTGCGCCGATGGTGTTCCGTGGTCCAAACGGTGCCGCCGCACGCGTTGGCGCACAGCACAGTCAGGACTACGCAGCTTGGTATGCGCAGATCCCCGGGTTGAAAGTGGTCATGCCGTATTCGGCCTCTGATGCAAAAGGCTTGCTGAAAACAGCAATCCGCGATCCCAACCCCGTAATCTTCCTGGAAAACGAGATCCTCTACGGTCGCACCTTTGATGTCCCGGACCTCGAAGACTTCACCGTACCCTTTGGCAAAGCGCGCATCTGGCGCGAAGGCACAGACGTAACCATCGTCAGCTTCGGGATCGGCATGCAATATGCCCTGGAGGCCGCAGACCGCCTTGCCGAAGACGGCATTAGTGCCGAGGTGATCGATCTGCGGACCTTGCGCCCGATCGATTACGACACGGTGCTCGCATCGGTAATGAAGACCAATCGCTGCGTCACCGTCGAGGAAGGCTGGCCCGTCGGGTCCATCGGAAACCACCTCAGCGCACATATCATGCAGCACGCGTTTGATTACCTCGATGCGCCGGTCATCAACTGCACGGGCAAGGATGTTCCAATGCCTTATGCGGCGAACCTGGAAAAGCTGGCGCTGGTGACCACCGACGAGGTCGTCAACGCGGTCAAATCCGTAACCTACCGCTAAGGGTCGGGCCCGTGGACGTTTTGGGTATAACAGCACTCCGCGACATCCGTATCCGCCCGGCGAATACGGGACGCGATAGGATCGGGGTCACCCCCGTCGCTGTGGTCGCCAACAACACTGGCCTCCCAGATCGCCCGCCTCATGGCTTGATCCTTCCGAGAACCGAGGCCAACCAAAGCAAGATTGAAACTGCGATGCGCCAGAAGGCTGATGGCACGGGAACGCCCCATGCGCCTTTTGACATGATCGCGCTCGCAGAGGAGATGTAATTCATGCCCACAGAAATTCTGATGCCCGCCCTGTCCCCCACGATGGAGGAAGGCACGCTCGCAAAATGGCTGGTGAAGGAAGGAGATACTGTCTCCTCTGGTGACCTGCTGGCCGAGATCGAAACCGACAAGGCGACGATGGAATTCGAAGCCGTCGACGAAGGCACCATTGGCAAGATCCTCGTGGCCGAGGGCACCGAAGGTGTGAAAGTCAACGTGCCGATCGCCGTCATGCTCGAAGACGGTGAAAGCGCCGACGACATCACGGATGCACCAGCCCCTTCCGCAGCAGCACCTGCAACCGAAACCACGGCAGCCGCCGCCCCAGCAGAAACCGCAGCCGCCGCTGCCCCGGCAGCGCCAGCGGCATCGGATGGCTCACGGGTCTTCGCCTCGCCTCTCGCGCGCCGGATCGCAGCCGATAAAGGCCTTGATCTGAGCCAGCTCAAGGGGTCAGGCCCCCGTGGTCGCATCGTGAAAGCAGATGTGGAAAACGCGACAGCCGCGCCAAAAGCTGCTGCGCTTGTTGCTGCCGCCGCTGCAACCGCACCGGCCTCCGCCGCCGCAGCGCCTGCAACCGGCCCATCCGCAGACGTCATTGCCAAGATGTACGAAGGTCGCGAAACCGAAGAGATCAAGCTCGACGGAATGCGCAAGACCATCGCCGCACGCCTGACCGAGGCCAAGCAGTCTGTGCCGCACTTCTATCTGCGCAAAGACATCGAGCTTGATGCGCTGATGAAATTCCGCGCGCAGCTGAACAAGACGCTTGAGCCGCGGGGCATCAAGTTGTCGGTCAACGACTTCATCATCAAGGCCTGCGCCTTGGCGTTGCAGCAAGTGCCCGACGCAAACGCGGTCTGGGCCGGCGATAAAATGCTGAAGATGAAGGCGTCAGACGTTGCGGTCGCGGTCGCCATCGAAGGCGGTCTGTTTACGCCGGTTCTGCAAGATGCCGAGATGAAGTCGCTCAGTGCCCTTTCCGCAGAAATGAAAGACCTTGCGGCACGCGCACGCGATCGCAAGCTTGCACCGCATGAATATCAGGGCGGCAGCTTTGCGATCTCGAACCTCGGCATGTTCGGCATCGATAATTTCGACGCGATCATCAACCCACCTCATGCGGCCATACTTGCGGTTGGCGCGGGTGTGAAAAAGCCAGTGGTTGGGGAAGATGGTGAAATCAAGGTTGCTATCGTGATGTCGACAACCTTGTCTGTAGATCACCGCGTTATCGACGGAGCGCTTGGGGCCAATCTCCTGAACGCCATCAAGGCCAATCTCGAAAATCCGATGGCAATGCTGGCCTAAGTCGCAAACACAACACTACGAAAAGGGGCGTGACCGCAAATGGTCGCGCCCCTTTTCTTTGAGTAATGCAATACGCTCGCAGCGACCGGCAACGCCCAATCGCAGAAATGCGCTTATTCGACGAAATGCTGGTCCATATTCATAGCAGGCTGCGAACATCCAGCCTCGCCAACAATCCGCGCCGGAATACCCGCCACGGTTTTGCAGCGTGGAACCTCTTCGAGCACCACCGACCCCGCGGCAATCCTTGAACATTCACCAACATGAATATTGCCTAGAACCTTTGCTCCGGCTCCGATCAGAACACCGTCGCCTATCTTCGGATGGCGATCTTCTTCTTGCTTGCCAGTGCCGCCCAAAGTCACCGAATGCAGCATGGAAACATTATCGCCGACAACCGCGGTTTCACCGATAACGATGGAATGGGCATGATCTATCATCACGCCTTGGCCGATCTTGGCCGCGGGGTGAATATCGACACCGAACGTTTCGCTGACGCGCATTTGAATAAAGCTGGCCAGATCAATGCGTCCCTGTTGCCAGAGCCAGTGCCCAACGCGATATGCTTGGACGGCCTGGAAGCCTTTAAAATACAAAATAGGCTGCAGAAAGCGATGACAGGCTGGATCCCGATCATGCACTGCAACAATATCTGCGCGCGCCGCTTGGCCAAGCGACGGGTCCGATGCATAGGCTTCGTCTGAAATTTCCCGGATCAACTGCTCCGACATTTCCGCCGATGCGAGCTTTTGCGCAATCCGATATGCCAAAGCCTGTTCCAGCGATCCGTGGTGCAGGATACAGGCATGTACCAAACCACCGAGCAGAGGCTCAGAAGCCACCGCGTCTTTTGCTTCTTCGGTTATACGATCCCAAACGGGGTCTAGTCGGGCCAGATCGGGGCGAAGTCTTGCCATGCGATATCCTCTCCATTCTCCTCCAACATAGGCGGTGCCGGGCGGGATTTCCACAACATCTGCATGAATTTAAGGTGATCGCGCACGCCAGCGCTCCAAACCGATCAATACCGCAGCAAGTTTACGATGACTAAGCCGGTCTGACGCAAAATTCCCGCCCCCTGTAACACGCCCACCCAGATGTGGCGACCCAAAGGCGAACGCGGCGCGTGTCCCCAACCTCTTCCGAACGGCATCCGCGAGATGGGCCTTCCCACACAAGTCCACCACATGAGCACTCCAGTCAGGTTCAGATCTGTCTTCAAGCGCGCTCGCGACACGCAACAGGTCGTCCAGAGTGACCCGCCGCATCACACGGGTTGCGGGACATTCAGGAAGGCAAGATGAACCGCAAATCTCACCACGCCGACACCGTCAAAATCACCATTCTCTGGCGTCACCAGCAGAGGTGTGTCGCTGTAATAGGTCACCGGGGATCCCGTGATGCCACGCCCCCATGTGTTTTTTGCAATGCCCAAACCAGATCCATACCGGTCATGCGCACCCGCAACGCCAAATTTCCAGGAGGACAGGCTCCCGGTCTCCTGCGTGATGACCCGGCAGGTCACGCCAAGAACGACAGACATGGCGGGGATGACGCCGATGCTTGAATGCGCGCCACCTGCCTGAAATGAATGATCAAATTCTTCTACAAGAAAGGACGTCGCTGCACCGGACTCCGACTGTGCCGCGGGCCGTTTGCGCCAGCCGGACCCATCATAAGTCCGAAAGTCTCCCGTCTCCACCTGCCAGGCTTGCCAGCCAACCTGCGGGTCCACGAAGATCCATCCGCCATTTGAAGCAAGCGCCAGCCGCCCTGCCTGCCCCGCCCATGCGTTCACACCACCTGCTGGAACAGACCAAACCTGTCCATCAGGAACCCCAACAGGCGGCAAACTGATCGTGCTGGATTGGATCACGATTTGGCCAAGCGCATCGATCCGCGCGAGCGCTTCATTCACCGTGACGTGCTTTTGCGCCTGTCCCCCATCCAAAAGCGGCAAAGCAAAATTTGTCGTCTCACTCATCTATCTCAATCCTTTCAAACGGACCCGGACCAAAACGATCCGACACCTGCGCCACTTCAATTGCATAGGTCGCGGGCAGCGCATCGGTGTCCCGCAAACCTTGGGGATAGGTGAAACTTGACGAGCTTGTCGTGACCTCGCGCAAGACGGTCTCACCGTTCAAAATGCGTAGAATATAAGCTTCGCTCGCCTCCCCGATCGGAACGTCAGGCAGATCCCATCTGTCTCCATCAATCCGGCTCCTGCGCACCCAGGAAATGATTAAATCAGTCCCGGCCCATAGCGCGCGCAAATGCGTGGGCTTATAGGGGCGCAACCCGCGTCCTTCAAAGGCGTGGACGTCATGCACAAAGCTTGGATCATCATAGCCGCGCTGAGCAGGTCCAATCCGGTAGTGGCGCAGCAAACCGCGAGAAGCGGCCGGATAGTCCAGTTGACCAACTGCCCCGTTGATCAACACAAATTTCGATCCGATCTCCCAGACATCAGGCATCTCAACCTCGCTGCCCTGCTGTCCCCTTAGGCGGTGAGACACCTCAAATACGCCCGGCTCAACAGGATCAGCAGACTTGAACTGGAACAATTCCCATGCACCTGGCGCGCCCGTCCCGATGGCCGCGAGATTGCCCCCACGGTAAAGCTGGGCATCCGTGATGGTACTGAGACTGCCATTGACCAATCGAATGCGCAGCGGTGCACCGCGATCAATCACTCCCGGCTCAGCGCGCACCAATGCTGTTTCCGTTTTGCCCACGATCGCCGCAGTTTCCACGAAGCGCTCAAACTCATAGCCTGCATCTTCAACGGAATTGTAGATCGCGACAGAACCGGGCCACGGCTTGGCAGACACCGCAATATGCGGCGCGTGGGCAACTTCTTCTCCCGTCATCAAAGGAAGATCGAGAAACAACGGATACACAGGCACAGGCGGCACGAAACTGCGCGGTGCCGCCTCCTTTTCCACGCTGTTTGAAGGCGTCAGAATATTGTCTTCAACCCGCACCGCATCATAGATCGTCGAACCATCCTGGGTCGACCTGTCCAGCCTCCATTTCGCCGGATCACCTGCGATTTGAATGCAATCCCCAACAGACAGGTCCGACAGGGATGGCGGCAGGGCAAATCTGGCCCCATCACGCGACACACGCGCCTCAGCCAGCCAGCGCTCTGCGATCCCCGCACCCTCAGAGGCAATCAGCGCCATCGAGACTTCATTCGTTGCCACCGCATTTAGGTCATCATCCGGGAATACAGCTTCCGAGACACGCACTTGATAATTATCCTGCGCATCAACATGCGTCACGCGCAACCGACCGGCCATCTCAGCAGCAGGGCTGCGGCTGCGCACTGGGAGCCCGTCGTTGTCGTCGGCAATTGCCAGGTGATCCGGCTCGATCTTTGTTGCAAGCCCTTCGCGGCGGGTTGAGAAGGTCAATGCGCCATTGCGCTCAACAACATCCAATCCATGCACAAGAACCAGTTGCTGGAGTGCGGCACGGACCGTTCCGGTCTCCGCAAGGGAGTACCCGCGCACAAGCCCGTGCACATCGCTCACATCGACGTCTGATATCCCAACACGCGCGCACAACTCCCGGATCACCGCGCCCAGATCCTGAGCCTCCACGCGTCCTGCCAACCAATGACCCCGCGCCTGGTTCGGTCCATCGCTCCAGACCGAGACGGCATTCGGAAATGCTGGCCAAGGACGGGCATCCCAGGCCCAGACATGCGCGCGCGTAAGATCGATCATCCGGTCGCCATACTGAGGCGAGACCGGATTATGCTCAGCATCGTCCCAATAGCTTAAGACAGCTTCCAGATATCGCGCCTGCACAAGGTCATCGCGTCGCCCTGATGAAAAATGCGGGACATCGCTTTCAGAGGACAGCGCATCCAGAAACTTATTTGGCTGGTTGGTCCCCTTATCAATCGCAGCGCATCCCAGTTCTGTGAACCAAATCGGCTTTGAGCCCGGAACCCAGGCTGTAGGGGAGGAGACCTTTACGCCACCAACCCGATTATAATGATCGTTTTCCCACCAGGCGCGGATATCCTTATAACGATAGACCCAATCCTCACCGTAGGCACCATCTTCAATCGCAGTGCGGTTCTGGGCAATCCGGTCGGCCTCATTGGCATAATACCAATCAAACCCCTCGCCCCCTTCGATATTCGACTTCAGATAGCCAAGATCTGCCGACGCAGTTCCGCCTTGCGCAGCGTCGAGATGTTCGATCCCGTCCCGCCAATCCGAAACCGGCATGTAATTGTCGATCCCGACAAAATCGATGTTGGGGTCAGCCCAGAGAGGATCCAAATGAAAGAACACATCGCCTGATCCGTCTTGGGGATGATACCCAAAATACTCTGACCAATCCGCTGCATAGCCGATCTTGGTGCTCGGCCCCAGAAGCGAACGCACCTCCGCTGCCAGGTGTCGAAACGCCTCAACCGCGGGAAAACTATTTGCGGCACCGCGAATTTGCGTCAGCCCGCGCATCTCGCTTCCGATGCAAAATGCCGCCACACCACCTGCCGCTGCACACAAGGCAGCCGCGTGCAAAATAAAGCGAGACAGGCTCCATTCATTGGGACCTATGTAGGTCACCGAGCCATCGCCAATCGTAAAGTCGCTTGCCTGCACCGATCCGAAAAAGGCGGCAACCTCCGCCTCCGCCGCAGGTGTCCCATCAGGGGATCCCGCTCGACCCGGTGCCTCTTCTAACGTGATACGCCCGCGCCAAGGCAACACCGGCTGGTGCTCATCCCCTGTCCAGGGATCCGAAAGCCCGTTCCCCGCCATTTGCTCCATCAGCAAAAATGGATAGAAAACAACATCTTGACCAGCGTTCTTTAAAGCAGAAATACCCTCGATTACCGATCGGTCAGCGGGTGTACCCCCATACACAGATCGGTCATTTTGTTTTGCAATCTCCGCGGCTTGCGCGCGCGCAAGACCAGAGACATTCCAGGGCATACCTTGCCCATCGGTGCTGTTGTCTTCCACTTTAGGACGGATTTTGCAGCGCCCTGCGCGCAGATCATCCCCAAACCAACTCACGACCATCAACGCAGACGCACACTTGGGCAAACCTTCCTGCAACTGATCAAGTGAAACCAGAAGATCGGTCTTACCGGCCGCCGTGTTGATGTTGACCGAGGAATTTTCACCCGGCCCTTTGGCAATATGAACCGGCGTTGTCGCAAGGGCGTACTCACCTGTCCCCGGGATCATGGCGACAGCTTTGATCCGCTCGGCTAATGGCAGATGTTCCTCTGGCTGCGCGTGCCGCACCACCTCGAAGCTGAACTGCGGAACCCGATTGCCAAACCGGCCAAGGTCCAGGTCTTCGATGACGACATAAGCCGTTCCACGAAACGCAGGTGCAAATTCCGCACCCTCAACCGCTTGCAGTTTAGGGTCTGGAAGCTGTGTCTCAGACCCTGTGTAAACACGCATATTCAACGCATCGCGCGGCACTTCTGCCCCGTCTGCCCAGACACGGCCAACACGCGCGATCTCTCCCTCGCAAAGTGCAAGCGCCAATGAGACGGAATAGGAATAACTGGTTACCGAAGGCTGGCTGGGTGCGCCGCCGCCCTTGCCACCGCCCCCACCGGCTGTAGTGGACGCCGTTTCCAGAAATCGCGATGCCCAGATCACGTGGCCTCCAAGGCGCATTGCGCCCCATAGCTGCGCAATCGCATCGCCATCGCCGGCACCTGACAATCTGAACCTGTCTACGCTGGCAGTTTCAACAGGTTCGGACCCGGCAGGCAGAATTCGTGCATCAATTGCACGACCCAATGTTGCGCCAACGGCCCGACCGATGACGGTCGAGGTCACACCAAGCATGCTGCCGCCCACGGCAGAGCCCACGGACGCGCCAACAGCGGAAAGAACAAGTGTTGCCATTAGTTTTTGTTCCTTTCATCCGCAACGGACGGGAAGCAGAACCGCGCCACGATGCGGCGCGCCCAAGGTTTGCTCAGCGCGTTTTCAACAACGCCGTGCCCAGAATACGAATGGATGAAAGCCGCATCAGATCCGACAACCGTCTGAATGCCCAAATGCTTCGCAACAGCTCCTGCTTTCATACGAAACAACACCACGTCGCCAACCGACGGCTCATCAAGCTTAACCTGCCGGAGATGCCTCGCCGAGGCCTTTAAAAGAACCTCTTTTCGTTGCGGCTCATCCCAGTCGGCAGAGTACCATGGCACCTCTTCGGGCTCACTTCCTTCAACTGCCCGCCAAACGCCACGCAGCAGCCCAAGACAGTCACATCCCGCACCCTTAACACTCGTGCCATGCAAATATGGGGTGCCCAACCAACACCGGGCCTCCTCAACAATCAGAGCACCTGTCATCTGCGTCCCCCGTCATGAATGCCACCCTGAGCGGGATAGCTCATCAACCAGTCTTCCCCCGGGAGGTTTGGGAAACCTCGAAAGTTCATGAAGTTATGGAACTTCAGTCGACAGGTTTCTGCCCGCTTATCGCACCCGGCCTCAAGACGGACACGATCCCCTGCAGCGAGAGGTGCGCGCAGGCTTTGCCACAGCTCGAACTCACGCCGCTCTTCATACCAGCTGTCAAATTTGATCACGCCCGTTAAGCCCGCGGCCTGTCCATCAAGCACCACTGCACGCCCGCGTTCGAACCAACCATGATCAAACCCCTCCAGCGGAGGCACCGAAAACACACGATCCTCCCGGGTTCCCAGCAGCCCAATCTCGACAGAGTATCCAGGCAGGTTCAGATCAAGCTTGCAGGCCTTATCCCCAAGGATTGCGTCACAGTTTTTCTGAAAGACCCTGCCCTGAGGCTGGTTCAATGCATCCGCCAGGCCCCTCAGTTCCGCTTCAAAAGCCCGACCTGTTTCAGTAATCTCGCCGATTGTTCCGCGAAAGATCATACGTCGAGACGCAACATCTGCCCAATTCACCTCCCAGATCTGGATCTTTGCGCCGTCAAAGCGTCCAGCGTGAATATCGTCCGCCCGGATGCTGGAATGGTTGAGCACACCTTGCGCTTCGGAATTATCGACCGCCAAACCGTTGCCAGATTCAACAGCGCGGGCCGTCATGCCCCCGCCGGCGCGAAACACAATCCCATCAAACGTCAAGTCACGGTCGTGGTCCGTAAACCCCAAGACCGTTCCGTCCTTCCGCGTCAGAGCCCAAGCACGGCATACGGTCGTCAGCCCGGTTTTGAGATGTTCAATCAGGGCGTTTGGATCACCACTCATACTCGAACCTCCACAACCGGAACGTTCGGCATATCCCCCGCCTGAAAGCTCGCAACCGACGTCGCGAGACGGTCGGTGTCAAATCGCACCGGAACATCGAACTCGAACCCTGCAAAGACACTGGCGCCCAGATCAGGTGGATCAGAGAAAATCACTGACCCGTCCGTGGTATCTACGGTGAAATGTACGTCTTCCACCAAGGCGATCGCGCCGATACCAGCACGCACCGACCCAGCAACTGGCTTGGTGATAGGACGTTCATAGCGTGCCTCGCCCGAGGCATAGGTTTTGCAAAGCTTGAACCTTGTCTGAACACCGTCTCCAGTCCCAATCAGTTGATCTTCAAAGCTGACGGCGCCAGAGGGCGGACAGGACTTGTAATCCGACCAGTCTTTCCAGCGAAACCCATAAAGCTGCCCCTGTCGCGCTTCAAAAAATGCAACAAGATCAGCAATATCATCCAGACTTCGCAACCCGACACCCGCATCATAGCGCCGACGTGCGTTGGCCCAGGGCGTGTTGCGTTCTTCAAAACCATTCGCCAACGCAACAACATCCGTGCGTCGCTCTGGCCCGCCCACGGACCCAAAGCTCAGGTTTGCGGGAAAGCGCACTTCATGAAAGGACATGCGTCCTCCTTTCAGCTGTAGGTCGGAAGTTTTGGAACTCAGAGATTCCGAGAACCGCGTTTCAAGGCTCGGCTCATTTCAGATGCGATCTGCGCACGTGAGCGGCGAAAACTCTCTGCATCCGGCGTTGAGATGTTCATGACAATCTGCGCTGGCTGGGATGACCCGGAAGCGCGGACCCCAAGCCGCCCATCTGCGCCTCGCGAAAGCGGCATGATCGCTTCGGGACCCGCCTCGCCCATCAGCCCGACCCCGCCTCGCATCGGAAACGTGGTTGGGTTGGTGAAAATACCGCCTTTGGCAAATGGCATCACGCGACCTTGTGCAAAAGCACCGCCATCGGCGAACGGTAGCACTCCAGACATCAATGAATTCATACCATTGGCCAGTGCCCCGCCCAACGCGTTCTGCACTGGTTTCATCGCTGTGGAATACGCAGCATCGGCCATAGATTTGGCAACGTCACGCAAAGCATCTGACAGCTTCATCCCATCGAAGACAACTCCGTCAAAAGCCTTCCGCAGCCCGGACCCAAGGCGAACGGACATTCCGCCGACCTCGCGGCCTGTATAGAGCATGCTGTCCCGCATCCGGTTCAGCTCTGCATCGAACACAGCCGTCACCGATGCAGCGCCCTCCAAACTTGTCTCAAGGCCCTCAAGCCCTGCTTCAAAGGCATCGAAATCACTCACGGGATTGCCCCTTTCTTCTTATCAGGAAAACGCGCGGCCAATTCTTCTAGCCGAGACCGCCCAAGCGGCGCTTCTCGCCCTTCAGCCCCCATGATCAGCAGAAGCTCAGCGGGCGTCAGCTTCCAAAATTCTGCCGGGGACAGTCTCAACTCATGCAAGCCAACGCGCATCAGGCCCGGCCAGTCCATCAGGGTTGTCATGGTGCAGGCACCGCAAATGAACGCGCCAAAAGCTCCGCCGCTGCGCGCGCCCCCTCAAGGGGTCCGCCCTCGATCTCGGCCCTTGCCACATCATTCGCGTCGCCCGCCCAACCGCCTCCGGACAGGCCTGCAGCCAGCAGAGCAATCACATCACGGGCGCTGTAAGACCCACTCTCAAAACGCTCGACCAGCGCAACCAGGCTGTCCGCCTGCAGCGCAAGCTCCAGCTCGACAATCGCACCAAGGGTCAGTTTCATGATCCGCCGTTCGCCATTCAGCACCAACGAAACCTCACCAGTGTATGGATTGGCCATCAAAGCGGATTGAAGCTGAGCTGACCGGCCGAGGCCATTGCAAGCTCGTATGTCGCCTCCCCGTCATGAGAACCTGCGTATTCGATCGAGGTGATCATGAACTTGCCCTCCACAATCCCGAAATCGGGAATAATGACCTGAAAATCCGGCACCTGGCCGTCAAAGAAGATCTGACGCGCCCGTTCATCTGTTCCTTCATCACGAAACACACCCGAGCCCGAGATGCCTGCCGATTTCACCCCGGCCCCGCCAAGCAGCTCACGCCATCCCCCCGCGCTCTCTAACGAAGTGACGTCAACCGTCTCCGCATTGAATGTGATGCGCGTCGCCCGAAGGCCGGCAATGGTCTCGAACTGTCCGGTCCCGGTCAAATCGAGCTTGATGAGCAAATCCTTGCCTTTTTGCACTGTCATGGTGCCCTCCAGGTCAAATTAGAAATCATAAATTTGCGCACGAAAACGCAGGTCGATCCGTCGTTTTGTGCCCCCGTTCAATCGGGTTGCGCGGGTCCGCATCAGGGTCAGATCGCTCAGCGATCCGCGCTCCAGGCTAAACTCCACCCCGACAAGCGCATCCGAAATCGCGCCGGCCGCTGTCTTTGCTGCGGCAAACCCCGCTGCCGAGGACACAACTGAAATCGTGAAATCGTGCCGCGCTATAGCCCCCGAACTGTCAGCGCGACCGCGCACGTCTTCTGACCCCAAAACCGCGTAAGTCTCAGGCAGAACACCCGCAGGCAGCGCATCATAGATTGCGCCGTCCAACAGGCTCGAGACGCTCACATCGCTCATCAGGTGCGCGAAGACCGCTTTTTGTAACGCCGCTGCAGCACCATAGCTCATGACGCCACCTCTTCCTCGGCAAAGCAGGTGAGATACCGCAGGCCCTCATCAGCAACTGCCAGAATGCGGAACATGCGCGATCCGCTGCGAAAGCGTTGGTCGGCCTTGGGGCGTGACGGCGCCCCCACCGGGGCCGCGCGCACGGTGATCCGAAAAACTGCTTTGGAAACCGTGGTATCTCCAAGCCTGACTTCGCGGCCACCACGCGCATCGAGGCACGCCCAAAGGGTACCCTTGGCGATCCAATCCTTCACGAACCCACCCGCACCGTCAGCAACATCCTGACGCTCTTCCAGAACCAAAGGGGTATCCAGCTTCAGAGGCTTCATCGCGTTCCTCCCCCGAACCCAGCACGAACAGGCCGATAAGCCTCAATCAGGGCCGATACGCCCGGCGCCAAAACATTCAGGCCGATGCCCCGCGTCTCGTAAAACCGGGAGGCCTGCATAAACACCGCTTCGGTCAAATCCGCAGGCACGGCTTCCCAACTGGCTCCAAAACCAGCAACAAGGTCGATCTCCAGTCGCCCAAGGCGCGGCACCGGGGGCAACAAACCCAAGGGAACAAGACGTGCCTCACGACCCTCAACTGATAATCGCCATCCTCCCGCTGCAACTTCGCTCGCAACGCCATTTGCATCGATAATGCGCACCGATGTGACAGCCGTGACCGGAGACACAGGAAGCATATGCCCCGCTCGGTCTCTCCAACGCGACGCGCTGTAGCGAAACCCGCGGCTCAGAACCGCGATACCAGTACGACGCTCGACCATTGCAAGCGCCGCGCGCAAGGAACTTTCTAAAATCGTGTCCTGAAACGCGTCATCCGCGAACCCGGACCCAAGCCGCAAATACTCTCGAAATGCGGCAATAGGCAAAACCGCCTGTGGCACAGGCACCAGTTCAACCATCATGTGAATGCCCTCTCTTCACCGTCCAGATGTTGAAGATGCTCATCTTGAGTTGGAATGTGCGGCCTGCCCCGCTCGGACGGAGGGAACAGCTAGACAAGACAGGCGCGCACACCCCATCAGCCCGCCCAAATCAGGACAGGCTGATCAGGGCCGCCAATTAGGAAACGGCGAACTTCAGGACCTTGATGGCCGCAAAATCAGTGACATCCCCACCTACACGCTTGGACGCATAGAACAGGACGTTTGGCTTTGCCGAGAACGGGTCGCGCAGGATGCGAATGTCCGGACGCTCAGCAATTGTGTAGCCTGCCTCGAAATCACCAAAGATCACTGAGGCTGAATCCGGGCCGATATCAGGCATATCTTCGCTGATCATCACAGGATACCCCAAAAGTCGTGCGGGCTCTCCGGCGCTCAACCCGTCAGACCAAAGGAAACGACCGTCCGCATCCTTAATCTTGCGAACAACCCCGGCCGTTTTGGAGTTCATGACAAACGATGCATTCGCGCGGTAACGCGCGCCCAGCGCATAAACCAGATCCACCAGCGCATCCGCAGGTGCGGTTGAACTGAACTCACCAGCATGCCCGGTCGTCACATATCCCAGCGTGTCCCACGCCCAGCTATCGTTGGGGACAAGCGTATGGTTCAGAACGCCGCGCGGTTTATCAAGACCATCCCCTGTGATGAAGGATGCGGCCTCCGAGCGGGCAAATTTTTCCGCAATACGCGCCGAGAGCCAGGCTTCAATGTCAAAGGCGCTGTCATCCAACAAACGCTGCGATGCCTTTGGCAAAGCCGACAGCTCATGCAGCGGGATGGAAATCCGGTCGATCTGCGGCGTATCCGTTTCGGTCAAAGCCGCAGTTTCAGACGCCCAACCCGACCCAATATCGGTATGATCTACCAGTACATCATAAGAGGTTGCCTCAACCGTGACGACCTGAGCCACAGAACGAAGCGACGCCATGTTGCGCATGACTGTTTTGACGGTCTCTGCGGTTTGTGGATCGACAAGATATCCGCCCTCTGCAGCAACAGTGCTCGAGAGCGCCTTTTCTTCCATCTCAAGACCGCGCAAGGCATCATCATCGCCAGAACGGACATAGGCCTCAAAGGCCTTCTGGTGGGGGGCTTCAACGTGCGCCGCGCCTGACAAGGCAGGACGCGTCACTGGGGTCATAGTCTTTCGGTTTAGCATCGCAAGTCGCTCTTCTTGTTGTTCCAAACGAGTGTGAAAATCGGCCTGCATGGCCTTGAAATCTTGTACGAACCCCGTCAGCGCCTCTCGGACGCTATGACCGGGTTGGTCTGATTTCATTTCGGCCGGGGTCAAAGCCGCCCCGGCCCGAGACATGGTCCCGGGTGTCTTCATCATGATCTCCTCGATGAATGGCTTTCAAAATTGGGGACGGTTAGTCCTGCCCCGCCAATGATCGACGGGCCGCATTCAGCGCCTCCGCCAGGTCACGCAAACTGTCATCCGGGGTCTCCCCCTTTTCGCCAAGTCGCGCCTGCGGCAACATTGGAAAGGTCACCAGTGACACCTCCCAAAGCTCCACCTCTTGCAGCAACCTCTGACCGCTCGCAGTCTTGGTCGCGCGCCGCGTGCGATAGCCGATCGAGAGCCCGTCAATGGCACCTGCCGCGATCAGCGCCGCCGCCTCGCGCCCACGGGCCACGCTGTCGAGAAGTCGCCCTTTGACCCGTAACCCCTTGTCGTCTTCCTCAACGCTGTCCCAGACGCCGATCGGCTCTCGCGGATCATGCTGCCAGAGCATTTTGATACCGCGACCTGCGCGGCCTGCCCGTTCCAACGATGCGCTATAGGCACCCGGCTCGACAACATCGCCGCTTTGGTCCACCGCACCAAACAAGCTTGCATACCCTTCGATCTGCAACTCATCTCTCAGCTCGAGGCTTGCCTCCACCGGGCAAAACTTCAGCTCCAGCCCCGTTTCGGGGCCGGTTACAAATGGCATCTCGCCCATTTCAGTCTCCTAGGGTCTTGGCAACATCAACAGCGATGCAGCAGCTTCGCTCAGAACCACGCCAGCCACGCCAACAATCGTCAGCCACATCCGGCGCTCAAGGCGTTGCAGTACTGTCTCAAGCACCTTCAAACGGTACTCCAACGCTGTCCAACGCTCGGCCATGATACGCTCATACGCCGCAAGCTTCAGGTCCGGTTCGCAGGGTCGTCTTGAGCTCTCAAATGGCTCATACAGAAACCGCGAGCCCCCGGCTTCACGGCCACTCATGCGGTGCCGTCCTCCGCAGGAAGACCCAGCAGACTGCGTTTTTCCGCACGCGACAGAAACTCCGCTGCCCCAACACGCGCCCAGAGCGCATCGCGCTCGGCAGCAAGCGCCGGTACTCCGTCGGGATCCGGAGACAGCCACACACCGCCAGGATCAAACCCATCCATCCAGACACTCAGCGCCTGGCATACCTTCCGCGCCAGAGGCAGAACTGTAAGCCTGTAGAAGGCCCTATGCGCCTCTGCGTAATTTGCATAAGTCGCATCCCCCGGTATTCCCATCAGCATCGGGGGCACCCCAAAGGCCAGCGCTATTTCGCGCGCAGCCGCCTCCTTGGTCTTCTGGAACTCCATATCTGAGGGGGAGAAGCCCATGGGCTTCCAGTCCAGCCCCCCTTCCAACAGCATCGGACGTCCTGCATTTCGTGCGCCCTGATGATAACTCTCCATTTCCACTTGCAGACGTTCGAACTGGTCGGGGCTCAGACCGCCTGCGCCATCCGCTCCGGAATAAACAATTGCACCTGATGGGCGTGCGGCATTGTCCAAAAGCGCCTTTGACCAGCGGGTCGCCGCATTGTGCACATCCATCGCGCTCGCAGCCGCCTGCATAGGCGACAAACCATAATGGTCATCTTGCGGATGAAAGCTCTTGATATGCAGGATCGTGGCCTGCGCGCCGCTCACATCGAAGCGATGTGTCTTGGCCCCAACCACATAGTCGTACGCCGCAGGCCAGCCATCCGCCCCCGGCACGACGCGCATCCTGTCTGAGCGCAGACAATGAATTTCCCCAGGCAGACCTGCCTCCGAACCGACAGCTTCCAGATACCCATCCCCAGTCAGCAATAGCTGCGCATAAAGGGCCTCGAACAGCGCCCCGCGCCCTTGGCCCGCATTAGGTTTGTCAAGCAGCGACAGTACAGGATGAAGATCATAACGCCGCTTTCGATCCTGGCACATTAATGGCAGCGCGGCAGCCGCCTCTGCTACCATCTTCACCGCGCGAAACCCGACCGGATTTCCCGCAAACCCGTTGCGGGTCAGGCTTGCGGTGTCGCGCGGGGTCCAGGCAACGCGCCCCCCGTTTCCCATCGCTCCCATAGCCGCAACGCGCCCCGTCGCACTTGCCTTTGCCTGCGGCACCTCGCGGTCAGCCGACCTGAATAGGTTGAATACCATTCACCTGCCCCCTTCTCGGGATTTGCGGGCACACCCGTACCAACCGCGCCCAAAGGCGCGCCCCGGCAGAGCCCGTTTTTCAAAATATCAGAGAAGCCGCATCCGCGGTTCCGAGCCCAGATTCCCGGGCGAGATCATCAATTCGTGCAGCGCCCAAACCAGGGCGTCCAACCGGTCCGGAGATCCAGATCCCCTGTATCCCTGAACCGTCATGCGGCACATCTCGTCTTCCAGCGCAGGCAAGCCACGGCGATGAAACACCCGCCCTCGCTCATAGAGCGCCGCCACTGGTTCTGCGCGCGCGGCTTTGCCGCGTGACGCCCGGACTTGCCGGACGGGCAGCGTGGCATCGACCTGGCGCAAAACGTCTGTCACCAAATCCCCACCCTGATTGACCTCTGCAACAATTCTGTCTGCCTCGACATCTTGCGCCAGAGCGGCAACTGCTTCCGCCCAGACCATGGGCGAGGCCCCCTTTAGCGACCCATCGGCCAGCACATAGGCCTTCCAGTCCTTCCGCTCCCCCTTCGTGACAGCACCAACGGCCACGATACCGCATGCGTCCGCATTCGGCCCGCTTGTGACAGGGGGATCGACGGCCACAACGATCCGGTCAAGATTGGGCACAACATCCACGCGCGTCGCCTCAATCATAGCCTGAGACCACAGCGCGCCTTCGACGTCCTCCAGAAGTTCTCCATCAAGCTCCTGCCGACCAAGCCGCGTACCCGCGTACCGATCTTCAATCTCTACCAGAAATGAACCCGCCAAATGGGCTCGATTGACCTGTGTCGGGGCATGGGTGACCACCGTCGACGCCCGGGCAATCAAGTCACGCAACACCGGAACAGGCTGAGGTGTGGTTGTCACAACGACACGCGGATCATCCCCCAAGCGCAGCGCAAATTGCAGCATGTCCCACGCCTCTTTCGCCTTACGCCATTTCGCAAGCTCATCAACCCAAGCTGCATCAAATTGCGGTCCCCGCAAACTGTCCGGATCATGCGCCGAAAAAATCTGCGCAATGGCACCGTTTGGCCAGACCAGTCTGCGCCGCGTTGCCTGCCACTCCGGTCGCCTGTCCGGAGGACAACACGCCACGACGCCGCTTTCCCCAAAGACCATCACCTCACGCGCCTGATCGAGTGTCTCGCCCACCAGTGCGACCCGCCGACATGCGCCCTGAGACAGCGGACGCGGGCCCTCCACCCGCGCCCGCACCCACTCCGCACCAGCGCGGGTCTTGCCCGCGCCGCGTCCACCCATCACGACCCAGCTGCGCCAATCCCCCACTGGCGGCAGCTGATGCGGAAAGGCCCAGAAACGCCAGAGCCAGGGCAAGGCCAGAATGGCTTCATCCTTCAGCCCCCCCAGCAATGCGTCTTGCGTCTGCCTGTCTTCGCAGGCGAGCCATGAGGCATTCGACTTCTGCTCGGGCAGCATCTAGGTCCATCCCCTCCCCACCCACTGCATCGCACCGTTTGCGCTGTTGCTCATTCACCTGTCCTTCTGCTTTCAGCAAACTTTGAATTGCGCCATTCAACTGGCGCAGTTCCTTATCCAACTCAGGATCTCTCCCGTCCTGACCCTCAAGGGTGTCCGCACGCTTTTGGAGTTGGCGTACAATTGTTGCCAAGCTTGATTTTGCGCGTCTTAGATAGTCGTCAGCTTCAGAGCCCAGCGTGTCGGGATCTGTTGGCGTGTTATTCGTCATGCGGGGAGGTCCTGCTTTTATCCTGCCCGCCCAAGTAGACATGAAAAAGGCGGCTTGGATTTCCATCCTGCCGCCTGACCCACTTCTTCCAGCTTGACTTATTTCTACTCTAGAGCGTACGCAATGTCAAGAACTAAATCTAAGGTTGTGTTCTAATTTTCGATCACTGGTTCGCGCGCTCAGCTTCAATCTGTCTCCAGCGCGCTACATTTGCATTGTGCTCAGGCAGCGTCGCAGCAAAAGCATGCCCGCCTGTCCCATCAGCAACAAAGAAGATGTAATCCGTCGCCTCGGGGTTCAGCGCCGCTTCAATTGCTGCGCGACCCGGATTGGCAATGGGCGTCGGCGGGAGACCATCAATTGTATAAGTATTCCATGGAGTTTCGCGGCGAAGCTCAGATCTTCTAAGTCCCCGTCCAAGCGTCCCCTGACCTTGTGTGATCCCGTAGATTACCGTTGGATCAGTTTGAAGTCGTATGCCGCGGCGGAGCCTGTTCGTGAAGACACCGGCGACAAGTCCACGCTCATCCGGAACACTGGTTTCCTTCTCGATGATCGACGCCAGAATAAGCGCCTCATCCTGTGACGAGATCGGCAGATCATCCGCGCGCAACTCCCAGGCTTCTGCCAGAATCGCTTCCTGTGCGGCTTCCATGCGCCGAATCACATCCGCCCGTGACGTTCCTTTGGCCACTTCATACGTATCCGGTGCCAGAGTGCCTTCTGCCGGCAACTCTTCCGGGGCCTCGCCGCTCAGGAAATCCGCACCTTTAAGCGCCTCGATGATATTCCAGCTCGTCACGCCTTCCGCCACCGTGATGCGATAATTGATCGGCACATTCCGGTTCACCAGATCCGCGTAGGCTTCCGGCAGGCCGTCGGTGTAGGAAAACGACGCGATTTCGACCAGAGATCCGTCCTGGCGTTCGCGTAAACGCATCACCCCGCGTCCTTCGCTTATGGTGTATTGGGCCACGTACCGGAAGGTCGGGGCAGACGCCTGTGTCACGATATCAAGGATCTGCTCCATCGATGCGCCCGCGGGCAGCTCGTAATTGTTGAACTTCAGATCTTCGGCCTTGCCGGAATACTGCGCCGCAATCCGAAAGATCTGAGCGCTGGAGATTGCACCCTCGGCTTCAAGCGAGTTTGAAACACGGGTCAGTGTTGCGCCCCGGGGAACCTCGAAAAAGAGGGTCTGGTCGAGCGGTCCATCTTTCACAAATTCCCGCTGCCCCCAGGAAATCAGCCCGATCACACAGATCAGAACAAAAATCGCAAGCGTCAGAGCGTTAGACGCAACATGCTTCCACATCAGTCAGCAACCTTACCCAGAACCAAACTCGCATTCGTGCCGCCAAACCCGAAGGAGTTGGACAACGCGACGTTGATCTCGCGCTCCTGCTTCGCATTCGGGGCAAGGTTCAGCTTTGTCTCGACCGCCGGGTTTTCAAGGTTGATCGTCGGCGGAGCAACCTGATCTCTGATCGCCAACGTCGAAAAAATCGCTTCAACCGCGCCAGCGGCACCCAGCAAATGCCCAATCGAAGATTTAGTCGACGACATGGTGGCTTTGCCGGCCGCATCACCAAGCATCCGCTCAACTGCGCCCAGCTCGATCGTATCCGCCATGGTCGATGTGCCATGGGCATTGATATAGTCGACAGCCTCCGGGGAGATGTCTGCGCGCTTCAGTGCGGCCTCCATCGACCGCCGCGCGCCATCTCCATCTTCAGAAGGTGCGGTAATGTGATAGGCGTCGCCCGACATGCCATAGCCAAGCACCTCGGCATAAATCTTCGCGCCACGGGCTTGTGCATGTTCCAGCGCTTCGAGCACAACAACCCCTGCGCCTTCCCCCATCACGAACCCATCGCGGTCTGCATCATAGGGACGAGAAGCCTCCTGAGGCGTCTCTCCGCGCTTTGTTGAGAGCGCCTTGCACGCGTTGAAGCCCGCGATACCGATCTCAGAGATCGGGCTTTCCGCGCCCCCTGCGATCATCACATCCGCGTCGCCCCACTGGATCAGCCGGGCCGCATCCCCAATTGCATGTGCGCCCGTCGAACAGGCCGTCACAACCGCATGGTTAGGTCCTTTAAAGCCATAACGGATCGAGACCTGACCGCTGACAAGATTGATCAACGCGCCTGGAATAAAGAAGGGCGACACGCGACGCGTGCCTTTTTCCTTAATCAGCACAGCAGTATCCGCGATTGAGCTCAAACCGCCAATCCCGGATCCGATCATCACGCCGGTGCGAAGTTTGCTCTCTTCGTCTTCAGGCATCCAGTTCGCATCACGCACCGCTTCATCAGCGGCTGCCATGCCATAGAGAATGAAATCATCAACCTTGCGCCGGTCTTTGGGCGCCATGGCGTCGTCTGGATTGAACGAGCCGTCGGTTCCATCGCCCAAGGGCACTTCGCATGCATAGGTTGTTGCCAAATGACTTGCATCAAAGCGCGAGATCGTGCCCGCCCCGGATTGCCCTGCCAGAAGCCGGGACCAAGTGGCCTCCACACCTGCTGCCAATGGCGTCACTGCGCCTAAACCTGTGATAACGACACGCCGCATGTCTGCCCTCGTTCGGTATTTGCCTGATGGATCGCGTGATACACGCCCCTCCCCCTTCGGAGCAAGCGCATAGCGCAAGAAACGCCTTATCTGGCTTGCTTATTCCAATGCTTGCCCTGCGATAATGCCCACACATGCGGTCAAGAACTGCGCCACCAAAAGTGCGCCCTGACCATCATGGTCCCGTTCGGGCATAAACTCCGCCAGTGTCATTCCCACAATGCGCGCCCGCGATGCGATGTCCTCGACAAGCTGCAAAGCCTGATCAAAACTCAACCCACCTGCAGTTCTGCCAATGGCGGCAGGCATCACTGCCGGATCAAAGGCATCAACATCAAAGACCAGCACAACATCATCCTCGGGCAAGGCGTCGCGATACGCATCTACCCCATGCCGATGAAGCGTTTTTGTCGGGATAAATTCTACGCCATAGTCCAGCGCGGCCTCGACATCGTTTACACGTGCCGATCCCAGCCCCCTCTGACCGATCTGAATGATCCGGCCCACGTGATCCATTTCCGAGGCCCGGCGCATGGTCGAGGACAAGCCAAACCGCTCACGATCTACATCCTCGCGCCAATCGATATGCGCGTCCACCTGCACTATGGCGACGGACATGTCTGCAAACGCCTCCAAAAACGGAATCGGTACGGAATCATCGCCCCCCATCAGGATCGGCACCGCCCCCTGGGCGCGTATGGATCGAATTGCACCCGTTATTGCAGCGCGCGCCTCGGCGCCTCCTTTCAACCCAACATCGAGATCACCACAATCGACCGCAGAAAGACCTTTGGGCAATGTCGCCCGGCCAAGATCAAAATTGTGGTGTGCAGCATTGGCGGCATAAGGAGCGGCACCTTCACGGATCGCAGCAGGCCCTGATGCGCAATATGCGCCAACACTTGCATAGGGTGTTGCCGTAGGCACGCCCAGAACTGCCACAACCGCCTGATCGATCTGGCTTACCTGCGCCTTGGGCCAACCCAGAAATGTATCGACCGAGCCTGCGCCAAACATCTTTCCAAGCGCCGACATGCCATCCTCCTGTTCAACTTCAACACGTTAAGGAGGTTGCCCAAGCCGGATCAAGACAAAGAAAAACGGCGGCCCGAATGGACCGCCGCTCACATCTGGTTCTGAAACCTGCGCTTAGGAAGCTTCAGTGATGAACTTCACCGCGTCGCCGAAGGTCTGGATGGTCTCAGCCGCGTCGTCCGGGATCTCGATGCCGAACTCTTCTTCAAACGCCATAACCAGTTCAACGGTATCGAGGCTGTCTGCGCCGAGGTCGTCGATGAAAGACGCGCCTTCGGCAACCTTGTCTTCTTCTACGCCGAGGTGCTCAACCACGATTTTCTTAACGCGATCTGCAATGTCGCTCATGTTCTCAAATCCTCATTCCGATGTCCGGGCCTAACTACGCCCTACTTATGATCTTCATTCCCGCCCATATGTTCAGCCTTGTACCAAACATCAAGACGGCCCCGAGGGCGGCCCCGGCCCGAATGTGCGCCGCCTATAACACAGAAGGCAGGAAAGGCAACACGTTCGTAAGGCTTATGGGCAAAGCCAGATAGACGCGCCACTTAGACGCGGAAACCCGCTTAGAGCATCGCCATACCGCCATTCACATGGAGCGTCGCACCGGTCACGTATCCAGCCTCCGGGCTTGCCAAATACAGCACTGCACCCGCAATCTCAGTTGGGCTGCCCATACGCCCTGCCGGGATCTGGGTCAGGATCTTGCCTTTCTGATCGTCATTCAGCTTGTCGGTCATCGCGGTCTCGATAAAGCCAGGCGCTACAGCGTTCACGGTGATCCCACGGCTCGCCACTTCATAAGCTAGTGACTTCGACATGCCGATCATGCCCGCCTTGGAGGCCGCATAGTTGCCCTGACCCGGGTTCCCGGTGGCCCCGACGACCGAGCTGATATTCACGATCCGGCCCCAGCGGGCTTTCATCATGCCGCGCAAAACACCCCGGCAGAGCCGCATGGTCGAGGTCAGATTTACCTCGAGCACGCTGGCCCATTCTTCATCCGACATGCGCATGAAAAGGTTGTCGCGGGTAATGCCTGCGTTGTTGACCAGAACATCCACGGACCCCATCGCGGCAACGGCATCTTTCGGTAACGCTTCGACGGCAGTCGCATCACTGAGATTGCAGGGCAGAACGTGGGCGCGGTCTCCCAGTTCAGCCGCAAGCGCTTCCAGCGGATAAACCCGCGTGCCCGACAGCCCCACAACAGCCCCTGCACCATGCAATGCGCGCGCAATATCTGCACCAATACCGCCAGAGGCGCCTGTCACCAGCGCGTTCTTTCCCGTCAGATCAAACATATCTCTGCCCTTGCTTTCGATTTTCCAAAATTCTTAGTTTGCAATAACTGCGGCGACATCCGCCGGGGTTCCGATGGCTTTTGTTGCCACCGACCGGTCAACCCGCTTGATCATGCCGGAAAGCGCCTTGCCCGCTCCGACTTCCCAGATCTCGGTCACGCCTTGCGCAGCCATATACGCCACGCTTTCACGCCAACGAACAGAACCCGTTACCTGCTCTACAAGCAAGGACCGGATCGTATCTGCATCACGGACCGCTTCGGCCCGCACATTGGCCACGAGCGGAACACGTGGAGCGCTCAAGGTAACTGTCCCCAAAGCTTCTTCCATCACGTCGGCCGCAGGCTGCATCAGCGCGCAATGAAATGGTGCACTTACAGGCAGCAGAAGCGCACGTTTTGCGCCCTTTTCTTTGGCCAGCTCACAAGCGCGTTCCACGGCCGCTTTGTGCCCCGAGACAACCACCTGACTTGGATCATTGTCATTGGCGGCCTGGCATACCTCGCCCTGCGCAGCCTCCGCGGCCACCGCGCGCGCGGTTTCAAAGTCGAGCCCAAGGAGTGCGGCCATCGCACCGACGCCGACTGGCACTGCATTTTGCATCGCATCACCGCGCACGCGCAACAGCTTGGCCGCGTCACCCACTGACAGGCTGCCCGCCGCCGCGAGCGCAGAATATTCCCCAAGCGAGTGTCCCGCCACGAAAGACACATCCGTCATCGCCACACCTTCAGCTTCCAGCGCCCGTATCGCGGCCAATGACGTGGCCATGAGTGCAGGTTGCGCGTTTGCGGTCAATGTCAGGGTTTCGGCCTCGCCTTCCCAGATCAGCGCGCTCAGCTTTTCTCCCAAAGCCTCATCAACCTCATCAAACACCGCTTGTGCGGCGGGATATGCCTCGGCCAACGCTTTGCCCATTCCAATAGTCTGGGCGCCTTGTCCTGGGAAAACGAATGCTCGCATCGCGCGGTCTCTCCTTAAAACTTCGTTAGCGCCCGATAGCGCGCGTGGCGTTGCATCGCAACCTTGGCCTGACGAACCGGGGTTGTGATACACCAGATTACATGGCTCAGTCTCGCCATGGCGGATATTCTGGAAAAGATCATCAAGGCGGCAGAAAGCAATTTCAAGGAAGAGGTCATCGAAGCCAGTCACCCTGGCGGTGAAGACCGGGCGAGCATGCGGCTTACCTTGAAGTCGCGCAGCGTCATCGCAACCAAACGGCCCAACTTCAGGCGCACGCACCTCGAAGCGCTGGTGCTGTCGCGCCTGCACAAAGCTGGCGCCGATGTGCCGGACTGCCTTGGGTTGGTGGATGATATTCTGTTTCAAACCGACCTTGGGGGTCAGAGGTTGAACGCCAAAGTCCATGACGCTCTGTTTGAAAATCGCAGGCAGCTCGCAGAAAGCGCGCTGGACGCAATATTTAGAAACCAATCGATTGCGAAGTCATCCGGGGTCTCCGATCTGGTACCGCCCCTTGGTGCAACCCCAAATTGGGTCGAGGGCGTATTGCAACCGCTCAAAGAACTCGCCTTGTCTATCGACCTTTCCACGCCCAGAACAGATTACGACGCCCTGTTCGTAGGCTTGAACCAAGCACCACAAACGTTCTTAAAATGGGATTGCAGATCGGGCAATGCCGCGGTCTCGAACGGGAAAGTCGCATGGTTTGACTTTGAATACGCCGGAAGGCGACACGGGGCAGAAGATCCCGCATGGCTTATCGCTGACGAAGTCTGGCCGGTGGGTGCACCGACCATGTTTGACCTCGTAGAAAGGGCATGCCCTGCTGTCGGTCCGGACGAAAAAGAACGCTACATGAATTATCTTGCGCTCTATACGACCTGCCATGCCGCGCAACGACTTTCCATGATCCAGGACAGTTATGCACGGAAGGGGTGGATCAAACGTTCGGCGATTTTGGCCAGAGACTTTCTGGGAACTCACTATCAGTTTGCAACGCACCTGTCGGGGGTTGGCGCATTTGCGGCCGAGCGCAACCGTCTTACGCGACCGTTTGTACCCGTTTTTGAAGCTCTGAAAGCAAGTTTTGAAAAATCCTAGGTAAGAAGCGTGCCGATTTCCTTGGCGATGACCTCGTCATACCAGCTGGCCAAGACCTCTCCCTCGACACCACCATTGTAATAGGACGGAAAGTGATCTGTCTGCGCAGCTGCGTGTTTTGACCCCTTGGTGCCTTTAGTGCCTTTAGTGCCCTTACTGCCTTTGCTCCCCTTCGTACCTTTGGTTCCCTTTGTCCCGTCTGAACCTTTGGTACCCTTAGTACCGTCGCTCCCTTTCGTACCCTTGGTACCGTCGCTCCCTTTCGTACCCTTGGTTCCCTTTGTCCCGTCCGAGCCCTTGGTGCCCTTGGTCCCCTTTGTCCCATCTGAACCTTTGGTACCCTTAGTACCGTCACTCCCTTTCGTACCCTTGGTGCCCTTTGTCCCGTCTGAACCTTTGGTGCCCTTGGTACCGTCGCTCCCTTTCGTACCCTTGGTTCCCTTTGTCCCGTCCGAGCCCTTGGTGCCCTTGGTACCGTCGCTTCCTTTCGTACCCTTGGTTCCCTTTGTCCCGTCTGAACCTTTGGTGCCCTTGGTACCGTCGCTCCCTCTCGTACCCTTGGTTCCCTTTGTCCCGTCCGAGCCCTTGGTGCCCTTGGTACCGTCGCTTCCTTTCGTAC
>JAEPNN010000019.1 GCA_017643385.1 Dinoroseobacter sp. | reverse complement strand
TCTTTAGGCTGGCAACCACATAGCTTGCGCGCAGCGATCTCTCGTTTGCGCAAATCCGGTGTCGAGATCGAAACCCGCCAAACCGCCAAAGGGGATGCCACGCTCTACCGCTTGCGATCAGCCTCGAAGAACTCGGCGGGCGCCCAATGAGTGAAGAACCGGCGGTAACTGAAGGAGTAGAAGAGTACCACAAGGAACGCGCCAGAGAGATTGCCCGCATAGAAGCGATGGACCGCAGGGATCTCATGCACTAAATATCAAATTGGACCACTCAAGTGGGGCGGATCAATCTAAACCTTGCGTTTCACTGATCGGGATGTGGCGACCTCATCGCTGTAAGATGAGGCGCTGGCCTATATCGTCTAATCGTCGGACAACAGAAAATCAGCCATCCATTGAACGCTGACTTCTGTGTTGTCTGGGCCGCTACATGACGCAAGCGCGGGACCTCCGACCGCAGTGCCAATACGGTCGATCCGTTTATTAATCAGGTCTCGGTTGATGTCGGGGTTAAAGTCGGGGTGCTGTTGAATGGCCAGAAAGTGGCCTTCAATTGTAAATCCGCTCACCGGACAAAAATCGCTGCTTAGGAAGACCTCCGCTCCTTCGGGGGTTTCGGAAACTTGATCCTGATGCATGGCGTGCAACATCACCCCGCCCGCTTTGGCAAAAGACGTTTCTCTGGTCACGGATATTGGCATGATACCTACGCCCCAGCCTTTGGGGCTGCGGACCACAGTCCCGCCCAAGGCATGCGTGATTGCCTGATGGCCATAGCACACCCCAACCATTTTGATTTTCTGCTTATGCACGTCAAGGATGAATTCAAACAGTCGATCTTGCCAGTCAAGGTCTTCAAAAACAGAGTATTTGCCACCTGTGATGATATATCCGTCAAAGTCCTTGGGCGAAGGCAAGCTATCTTTGACGGCACTCACAACCGTCCATTCTGCATCCGGCATATGTGGCCACAGAGCATTCTGGAAACGTTGCGGCGATGGCAGATGCTTGGGCTTTTCCCCTGGCTCGGTATGGCCGATATGAAGAATGCAGATTTTCATGCGCGGGCTCCGTTAGCGTTTTCTTGTGATTACGCATCTGATCGGAGGGCCGAAACCTTATCATGCGAACTTATCGGCTCATAAGTGCAAAGCCATAATTATAACTTATGGCCTCTAAGGGCGCTCCAATAAGATTTCAACGACCATCGAATGCAACTACCAATTTTATTGAAGAGATTCGCAATTGGCTGTCGGAGGGCCTATGCACCTAAATTCAGAAATCATAAGCAAATCAAAGGCGCACCCAGTCCTAACCGTCCGAGAAGGATCATCACCATTGATGTTGTCCTTCCCTCATTCCGGTGAGGTTTATCCGGATGATTTCGGTTACAGTACAGCTTTGAGTGACGCAGATATCGACCATCCAAATGACAAATACATGGATGAAATATTCACTGCTGAAGAAATCCTTGATCTCAGCACGATCCGCGCCAACTTCCCTCGCGCCTATGTCGATGTAAACCGTCACCAGCACGACATTGACCGCGACATGCTGGACGACCCTGACAACTGGCATGGGCGTTTCTTGCCAGGTTCTGTTGCCGCTGGTGCCACGCTGTTCTGGTCGAAAGCTTACGACAAGGTCATCTATGATCGGAAGCTCACGCTGGCCGAAGCAAAGGCGCGGATCGCTCGATATTTCATTCCCTACCACCAGACCATGACATCAATGATTGAGCGGCTGCACGCCCAACATGATGAAGTCTATATCGTGGACTGCCATTCGATGACCCGTTTCGACAGCGAGGCTCGTGGCGGTAAGGAACGTCCACAAATTGATATCGGCAACCGTGCAGGACAGTCATGCGCTCACGACTTGACCGAAGAAATGGCGAGGCTCTTCCGTGAACGTGGCTACGAGGTTGGCATCAACCAACGGTTCATCGGGGGTGAAATCACGCTTCGCTATGGTTGGCCAGAAATCGGGCAGCACATCCTACAGGTCGAACTGCGTCGTGACCTCTACATGAGCGAGGCCACCCGCGAACGAACTGAAAATTTCGCGAAGGTGCAGGCCGACTGCGCCGCCATTTTGCGAGATTACAAAACCTATGTCGAAAACCGTGGGCAACGCCTCGCCCAAGTCGCAATTTAATCTTTGGGAGGAAATCATGAAAACCACACTATCAATCCTGGCTTTAGCCGCCGCATGTGCGATGCCAAACATTGCATCAGCGGAAACGCTTCGCATTGCGTTTGCATCTGCTCCACGCTCGATTGACCCTTATCCTTTCGGGGGTACCCCAACAGCGTCACTGAAAGAACATGTGTTTGAATCACTTGTTGCCGCAGATGACAGCCCGCTCTTGGCGACAGGTTGGGAATGGACCGACCCTACGACACTGGAAGTGAGCCTCCGCAGCGACATTGCTTTCCACAACGGGGAGCCCTTTACGGCTCGTGATGTTGTCTATTCAGCATGCCGGATGATGTATCTCATCGACGGGCGTCGTAACCTTCTGACAAGCTCGATGGGCCCGATTGAAGATATCGTTGCTGTCGATGATCACACTGTCCGTTTCGAAATGAGTTCACCCTATCCGATGTGGGTTCAGAAGATGAAGTTCCTGTCCATCCTGTCGGCGTCGGGCGGGGATGTTCCGGAAGGCCCCATTCAGTACGACAATGAAGGGGATTGTGGCATCACATCCTACCCGACTTTGGCCGAATTCGAGAGCGGTGAAGCTTCTATCGGCACCGGGCCTTATGAATTCGTTCGTTTTGATAAATCTGGCGAAGCCGATCTTGTTCGCAACGACAACTACTGGGGTGAAACACCGGAATGGGACGCTGTCGAGATCAGAACCATCGGCAACGCCGGTGCGCGTCTTGCTGGCCTTCTTGCGGATGATTTTGACCTGATCGAAAACCCGACCACCGAAGACCTCCCCGGACTGACTGCAAATGATGAACTGACCTACACCGCTGTACCTTCTTGGCGGTCGATCTTCCTCGTTCTGGATGTGAACCCTGAAGGCGCAAACGGCGTTGTCGCGGCTGATGGCAGTGCACCTTTGGCCGACCAGCGCGTTCGTCAGGCAATGTCCATGGCGATCAACCGCGAGGCTATCGCGGATCGCTTATTCGGAGGCGAAGCAACCGTTGCCAACCAATTTGCACCCAGTTACCGCGCCGGAGCGCCAGAATTGCCAGCACTGGAATACAACCCGGAGCGTGCCGTTGAACTGTTGGCCGAGGCCGGATATCCTGAAGGTTTCGCGATCGATTTCTATGCACCCTCTGATCGTTACGCAAACGGTGCGCGGGTGGCTCAGGCGGTCACGCAGTATCTGTCTCGCGTCGGCATCACCGTGAACCTGAAGACGCAGCCTTGGTCCGTCTTCGCGGGTCAGCGTAAAGATGGCGAGTTGGGTGTGTTCCTCTATGGCTGGGGTCACCCTCAAGGTCCGGCACAGATGATCTCTTTCGCCTTTGCGTCCCGCGACAAAGACCTTGGGTTGGGTTCGTCCAACTACTCGAACTACCAGAACGATGCGTTTGACGCCGCGATGCGGGCTTGGGCCGTTGAGACGGATGAGGCCGCCGCGACGGAGTATGTAGGCGAAGCCATGTCCATTGTGATGGAGCACATGCCGGGCATTCCGCTCTACTACCAGCACACGATCTGGGCGCACCGTGCCGACCTTACGGTCGTTGGTCGCCAAGATGAGCGCACCAGCGCGATGACCGTGTCACGGCAGTAAATTGTAAAAGCCTCTCGCCAGTGACTGGCGAGGGGCCATTTTTTGAGAGGAATGGAAAGCCAATGCTGAATTTCATACTGAAACGTTTGGCGCAAAGCGGCATTCTTGTCCTTGTTATGTCCGCCCTCGTGTTTGTCGGCATGTATGTTGTCTCTGATCCGATTGCGGTTCTGGCCGGTGAGGATTTCACCGAGGAAGATAGACGGGTTCTTGCCCAAGAACTGGGCGTCGATAAGCCCTTGATCGTTCAATATGTGAACTTCTTGGGCAATGTTGCAAAGGGCGATTTCGGCACCTCGTTTGTCTATAATCGCCCCGTTCTAGACCTGATCCTCGAACGCCTTCCTGCCACCCTCGAAGTGGCGTTTATGGCCATGTTCATTGGCTTGGTGATCGGCATCCCATTGGGTGTGTATTCCGGACTGAACCAGAAAAAACCAACGACCAAAGCCATCAGCTTCATGACGACCGTTGGCTACTCGATCCCTAACTTCTGGCAGGGCGTGTTGTTGATAATGCTTTTTGCCGTGTGGCTTCAATGGCTGCCCGCATCGGGGCGCGGCGACACGACCGAGATTTTCGGCGTCGGGTGGTCACTGTTCAATCTGGATGGGCTATCTCACATTTTGCTGCCCGCAATGAACCTCGCAATCTACAAAATTTGTTTGCAAACTCGGCTGGCGCGGTCTGGCACACAAGAAGTCATGTATCAGGATTACATGACCTTCGCCCGCGCCAAGGGGATCGGTCGTGATCGGCTGATACGCCGCCATCTGGTTCGCAATATCCTGATCCCGATTGTCACCATCACCGGCCTGCAGATCGGCAGCTTGATCGCCTTTGCCACAGTCACGGAAACGGTGTTCTCGTGGCCTGGTATCGGCAAGCTTCTGCTCGACAGTATCCACAATTCGGACCGTCCTGTGGTGGTGGCTTACCTGATCCTGATCACGCTGATGTTCGTGAGCATCAATTTCATCGTTGACGTGCTTTATGCGCTGCTCGACCCACGCATTCGCTACACCTGAGGAGGGCTTGAGATGTCTGCTGAAACAACACCCGTTGATGCCGGAACTCTGGCCCAGCGCAAATCCAAAGAGCCGAGCTTTGCTGAAAAGTTCCGGAAGGCATTCCGAGGGTATCCCAGTGCGCAAATCGGGCTGATCGGGATTATCATCTTCGTGCTGCTGGCGATTTTCGCGCCGCTGATCGCGCCGCAAGACCCCTATGACCAGATGCGTCTTGATATCTTGGACGGGCTTCTGCCTCCGGGGTCAAAACTTGGGGACGGCACCGTCAGCCTTCTGGGCACTGATGCCCTTGGGCGCGATATTTTTTCAGCAGTGCTCTACGGTCTGCGTATCTCGCTGGTTGTCGCTTTGGTGGCGGTGATCGTAGGCTCCATCATCGGCGTCTTCATGGGGCTGCTAGCGGCGATGAAAGCCGGCTGGGTCGAAACGCTGATCATGCGGACCGTTGACCTGAAGATGAGCTTTCCCGGCATTTTGCTGGCCCTCATGGTGCTGGCGATCTTTGGTACCGGCGTCGATAAGGTGATTTTTGCCTTGATCATCGGCGCTTGGGCGTCCGAGACGCGGTTGGTGCGGGCTGTGGCTATGTCGGAACTGAAGAAGGAATATATCGATAGCGCTAAGCTCGCTGGTCTCAGCGATATGCGGATCATGTGGCGCTACCTTTTCCCCAACTCGATTTCTCCGGTTCTGGTGGTTCTGCCCATGTCCATTTCAGGTGCAATTGGCACCGAAGCGACCCTGTCCTTCCTTGGTGTGGGCGTGCCCATTACTGAACCCTCGCTGGGTCTGCTGATTGCCAACGGGAACGATTACATCCTTTCGGGCAAATGGTGGATCAGCATCTTCCCCGGCCTTGTCCTTGTGGGACTTGTCCTGTGCATCAATGTCGTTGCCGACCGGCTACGCGATCATGCCAACCCTTACCTGCGTGGAAAGGACTAAGAGATGTCTGAACTGATCAAAGTTGAAAACCTGACCATTGCCTACCCTATGGCGGACGGCGAGGTGTTCCGGGCGATTGATAACTTCTCGATGACTGTCAGCCGGGGCCAGATCGTTGGCGTCGTGGGCGAAAGCGGCGCAGGGAAATCCACCATCGGTAAGGCCACCTTGGGATTGCTGGATGAAAACGCTGTCATTGATACGGGCGGCGTGCATCTGGACAACATCATGGTGTCTCATCTTGAAGAGCACGCCCAGGTGGAAATCAGGGGCAACAAGGTGGGCTATATCTATCAAAACCCCATGACTGCCCTGAACCCGGTGCTGACCATTGGCGAGCAGATCATTGAAGCGATTGAAGCCAACACGAATAAACGTGGCGCTGCTGCGCGGGACTACGCAATTGCCCTATTGCAGCAAGCAGAAGTCCCCCTGCCTGAAGAGCGGCTTGAAAAATACCCGCACCAGATGTCGGGCGGGTTGTGCCAGCGTATCGTTTTTGCCATCGCGATCTGCGCCAAGCCTGATCTAATCATCGCGGATGAGCCGACAACTGCCTTGGATGTGACCGTGCAAAAGGCCGTGTTAGACACGTTGGTCAGGCTGACCAGACAGGAGAACATTGCCATCATCCTGATCACCCACGACATGGGTGTCGTGTCTGAGATGTGCGATTACGTCTACGTGCTGCGTCACGGCAAGCTGGTGGAATCTGGCCCTGCCGAGCAAGTGCTGCAACACCCAAAACAGGATTATAGCCGCGAGTTAATGGCTGCCATTCCCCGGATCGACCACAAGGTCGAACGCTTCGCCGTGCCGGGCGGGCTTGGCCAAGTAGCCGACCGCGAACGGGCGATTGCCTATCTCATGGGACGGCAAACAGAGGCCGGAGAAGAGGGGCAGCCTTTGTTGAGGGTGCGCAACCTGTCCAAGACGTTTGAAACCAAAGTCACAGCGTTGAAAGCGGCAACCTCGTTTAAGGCGGTCTCTGATGTCAGCTTTGATGTCTTCCCTAGTGAAACCATGGGCATCGTCGGTGAATCGGGCTCGGGGAAATCCACTGTGGGTCGACTCATACTGGGATTGCACACACCGGACCCGGGCTATGAAATTGTCTACCGAGGCCGCGAGATTAGCGAATTGAAAACCCGTGAGGAAAAGCTGGCGCATCGAAAGTCGTTTCAGTGTATCTTCCAAGATCCCTATTCCTCGCTCAATCCACGGATGAGTGCGGGGGAAAACATCACCTATCCGCTTAAAGCGCACGGGATGCTGGGCAAGGAAGAAGCTCGTGAATTGGCGGGCGATCTGATGGAACTTGTGGGCCTGCCACGGGCATCGGCCCGGAAAATGCCCCACGCGTTTTCGGGCGGTGAGCGTCAGCGTATCGGTATCGCAAGGGCCTTGTCCTTCCGTCCAGATTTTATCTTCTGTGATGAACCGACATCTGCCCTGGACGTCACCGTGCAGGCCGAGTTGCTGAACCTCATGAAAGACCTCCAGGATCAACTGGGTCTGACGCTTCTGTTTGTCAGTCATGACCTCGCCGTGGTTCGACAGATGTGTGATCGCGTGATGGTCATGAAATCTGGAGAAGTCGTTGAAAGCGGGCCCTGTGACAAGGTTCTGGTCGACCCGCATGAAGCCTACACGCAAGGCCTTCTCGCCGCTATGCCGAGGTTCGAGTTCGCGCCAGTTGCATAAGTATCTCTTGAGAAGAAATGAGGGATACTGTACTTTTTTGCGATATCCTTCTACGTTTTCATAAGAAATCAAATGAATAGTAATCCAGCCCGCATCCGTCGCCTCAAACATATCGAGGCCTTCTCTGCCGTCATCGCCACCGGGTCGATTTCAGCCGCAGCCCGTCAACTAGGCGTGTCCCAACCTGCTGTGAGTCAATTGATCAAAGCCTTAGAAGATGCTCTTGGTGCCCCGCTCTTCGTGCGACGCAATGGGGCGATCTTTCCCACCGCACGGGCTGAAGTCTTGCGCGAGGATGCGGTTGACCTGCTTGCACAACTTGATCGCTTTCAGGCCCAGTTGAACCACAAAAGCACAGGCATCCTGTCGACCATCCGCCTCTCGGCCAGCGTGAGTATCATGACGGAGTTACTGCCCGCTTTAGTTGAGGAACTGACCCAACAGAAGCCCGATACGAAATTCTATGTGAGTTCTGTTCCACTGAGTGCGATGGTGTCATCGCTTGTCCAGGGTCATGTCGATTTTGCATTGCATAGTAGGGTACTGGATCACCCAGGTTTGCATAACGAAAAGCTCTTCGAGTCCCCCCAGGTCGCCATTATGGCTGACGACCACCCTCTGGCGAGCATCGAGAGCCTCAACATTTCTGATTTAAATGGATGCCGATTTATCAGTTCCACCAAAAGCGATCCTTCCTACCACGCGTTTAACGCACTCTGCCGCCAAGCTGGCGTATCCGTTGATACGGTATTCCAATCACCATTTTCTAATTTGGCTATCCAAATGGTCCAGCCGATGCGGGCAATTGCGTTCAGCAGCGAAGTGATAGCCCGTTCGATGTTGGCACGTGCACCTGGGCTGGTTTTCCGCCGCGTAGACGGAGTTGAACTTCGAACACCCATTTATATGGCCGGTGCCCAATGGCAAAAGGGGACAGAAACCGAACAACTTGTCAAAGATGGAATGAGGCGCGTTTGCACAGTCTAAGGGTACAGAAGTTGGCCGTCATACCAATTCACGCCAAATCCGGATCGCGGTGCTGAACCGCTACATAGCTAAAGGCATACCAGTCACTGAGACCGTAGGATAAGTCCGTTCGGGGAAAGTGGAAGTCCGCTCAAACCCCGATTTGTGAAACAAAGCCAGTCGTGAACTGAAACAAGTTCGAATTTGTCTGACAGAATCTTCAGCACCTTCAGCCCCGACGCTCTAGATCACGACTTCAGGCCGCCGGGCCCGGGGTTGGATCGCTTTCCGAACTCTAAGCTTCTTCCCAGAAATCTGCCGGAAAATCATGCAAAAGTTCTGCGGCCTTGTCCTCAATCCAATCCTGTCGATCGTCGTTGGACCAAGACCCAATGTCGCGTTCTTCTAAGATAAGGTGCTTGGCCTTCTTGATTGCCTGACGGTAAAGCATGTCTTCGATGCGGGCATCTAGTACGATGGCATAGACAAAGCGTCCGCCCATTGCAGCCGCAAGATTTTGCATCTGCTTGATGGATACGCCGCCTTCAAGCTCGCTGCGCTCTGCCTGATAAACTGCGTTTCGGCTGACCCCTTTGCGTTTCGCAACCTGCTCGGCAGACATGCCTAGACCATGGCGGACCGAGGCAACCCAGCCTTTCTCGGGAATTTCGACATCCGCCATCTTCGTTGCACATTTGTCAATCAATCGGGCGAGGCGTCTTCTCTTGATGAAGTCTGGCATCTGTCTCCTTGCGGTGGAGGTCGGAAATCTTGAAGCTACATCGATGAATATGTATGTATATTATCTCAAATCAAACTTTTTGTGTATAAATACCTTTTATTTACCTGAATAAACACTATGTATAAGTTGAAAAGGTTGGTTATGTTCACAGTTTTTCTGATGCCTGAAGCGATTGTTTTTGCTGTGTCGCTTGCCGTTGTTGCAGGGCTTTTCATTCTTGAAATCCTGACCGCGCTGTTGGGTGGCACGCTTCTGGGTGTTGGCAGCGACGCGCCGGATGTCGATCTGGATCTGGACATGGATTTCGATTTTTCTGCCGAGGTTGCAGAGGGCATTGAGATTGCGATTGATGACGCCACCCCTGATCTAAACACCGGTGATGCCGGATCCTCCGGAATATTCACGTGGATGGGCGCGCGCGATGTGCCGTTTCTGATCTGGCTGGTGTCCTTCCTAACAATGTTTGGGCTGTTTGGCATGATCCTGCAGTCTTTTGCCCTCGGCGTTATCGGAGCACCGCTACCAGCGCTTGTGGCCTGCGTCATCGCCTTTGTGCCAGCTCTTGGGGTCACCCGTGTGATTGCAAACTTTGTCGCGTTGATCATGCCCAAGACAGAGACTACCGCCATGCGGGCCCGCCATTTGGGTGGCCGTCATGGGACCGTGACACAAGGCACCGCTGCGCGCGGCAAACCCGCCGAGGTCAAGATCAAGGATCGCCACGGTAACATCCACTATATGCGCGTAGAACCGTTACATGACGACGAAACCTTTGAGCAGGGCAGCGATGTCACCCTGATCCGCAAACGGGGCGACAAGTTTTTTGTGATCTGATCCGACCCGTATCAGAAATTTTTAACTAGTATGGAGACCTACATGCAATTCACCCCAATCCTTATGATCGCAGCAGTCATCGTCGGCCTTCTGGTCTTTATCGGTCTTATCATGGCCCGTCTCTACAAGCGCGCAACGCGCGAAACTTCTTTGGTGAAGACCGGGTCAGGTGGACGCAAAGTCATCATGGACGGAGGGACAATCGTTGTCCCCTTCTTGCATGAGATTTCAAAGGTCAACATGAAGACTTTGCGCCTTGAGGTTGCGCGCGTGAACGATCAATCCCTTATCACCAAGGACCGGATGCGCGTGGATGTCGGGGTTGAATTTTATGTTTCGGTCAATGCCACCGAAGACGGCATTTCCCGCGCCGCGCAAACCCTCGGCGACCGGACATTCCACGTCGATCAACTGCGCGAGATGATCGAGGGCAAGCTGGTTGATGGTCTGCGGGCCGTGGCCGCGCAATTGACAATGGATGACTTGCACGAAAACCGCGCCAGCTTTGTTCAAGAGGTGCAAAACGCGATCTCAGAGGACCTTTTGAAGAACGGTTTGGAACTGGAGGCTGTCTCACTGACCGCGCTGGACCAGACACCATTTGAATCGCTCGATGAAAACAACGCGTTCAATGCCGTGGGCATGCAGAAACTCGCGGCAGTCATCGCAACCTCTCGCAAGCAGCGGGCTGAGATCACGGCTGAGGCGGATGTGTCTGTCGCTCAGTCCGAGATGGAGGCCGAAAAGCGCAAGTATCAGATTGAGCGCGAGCAGAAAGAGGCTGAGATCAAGCAGATCGAAGAAATCCAGACCCTACAGGCCGAGCAGGAGGCGCAAATCGCGCGCAATCAGGAATCCTCGGATCGGGCTAAGGACGAAGCACGGATTGAGCGTGAAAAGGCTGTGCGCACCGCAGAGATTGAGCGGGAGCGCACCATTCGCGAAGCCGAGATCACCAAAGAGCGCGAACTTGAAGTGGCCGATCAGGAACGTCAGATTATTGTAGCGCGCAAGTCTGAAGAAGAAAGCCAGGCCCGTGCCTCGGCTGACAGTGCCCGCGCCGAAGCCAAGAAAGCGTCCGAGGCGATCGAAACCGCGCGCGCCGTTGCGGAAGCGGAACGTGTCAAACAGATCGCGTTGATCGAAGCGCAGAAAGAAGCTGAGCGTCAGGCAACGGCTATCCTTTTGGCCGCACAGGCCGAAAAGGAAGCCGCCAGCGACCGTGCAGCCGCCAAGCTGGAAGAAGCACAGGCAGACGCCAGCGCGATCACGGTCCGAGCTGAGGCAAAGAAAACCGACTTGCTGGCAACTGCAGAAGGTCAAACTGCGATCGCAAACTCAGAGAACGAGTTGAGTGCCGAGATTATCGCAATGAAGGTGCGCCTTGCACAGCTGGAAGCTATGCCTGCAATCATTGCAGAAATGGTGAAACCCGCTGAAAAGATCGACTCTATCAAGATCCACCAGGTCACGGGGATGGGTGGTGGCGGGGGCAGCGATACGTCGCCAAACGGAGGAACTCCGGTCAATCAAGCGCTTGATTCCGTGCTTGGTATGGCGCTTCAGATGCCCGCGATGCAGGCTTTGGGAAAGGAACTTGGAATCAGTCTGGAGAACGGGCTGGCAGGTGTCGCCAACGACGCAGTGGATGTATCGGAAAATACAAACGCTGCTTTAGCCAAGTCCGATGCATTTGAAGATGTTGCGAGCAGTTCAGAAAACTGAGTCACTAGTCCCAGATTTTTTTTATTTGTCACACAGGTAAACCTGCCGCACACCGCGAGAGGTGTGCGGGTTAGTAACGTTCACAAAGCCGACCACGGTGCCCACGCAGCGAATTTGATTTTTTTGTCCGCATCGTGATCCTTGAGACAGGGAGCAGCGAATGGCTGTTTCGACGTGCCGCACCGCAGCGTTCGGACGACCCTTTGTACGGCAGCTATGGTCCGTCCGTGTCGCTCATGCACATTGGGCGGGAAGCTGATGGGGTGGATGGCTCCTGCTTCAACCGGCGTCGCAATGCGCCATAGTGCAGGTGTCTAAATCTGCTTTGAGAGAAGCCACCCCATGCAAGTTACCACAATCGGCGTTGATCTGGCTAAGAACGTTTTCCAAGTT
>JAEPNN010000020.1 GCA_017643385.1 Dinoroseobacter sp. | reverse complement strand
AAACGGAAACGGGTCCGCCTTGATGGTTTGCATTTAGCCAAGGCCCGCAATCAGCGTTTTACTATCCGACACCGCGCCAAAGACACCGCCTTGCATTGTGACCATCTTGATAGCCGCGTCGTGGTTACCCTTATCAGTTGCGCCACAGCAGTCTTCGAGCACAACGCATTCGAACCCGCGATCATTGGCCTCACGCATCGTGGTGGAGACGCAAACGTCTGTGGTGATCCCGCAAATCACAAGGTTCTCAATCCCGCGCATCCGCAAGACCATCTCAAGATCGGTAGCGCAAAAACTGCCTTTGCCGGGTTTATCAATAATGGTTTCGCCATCAATTGGGTAAAGCTCGTCGATAATGTCCCATCCGGGTTCGCCTCGCACAAGTATCTTTCCGCACGGTCCGGGGTCACCGATACCGGCTCCGATTTGCTGGGAACGCCAACGCTTGTTTGCAGGTAAATCGCTAAGGTCCGGCCGATGACCTTCGCGGGTATGAAGTATGTGATAGCCCTTCTCGCGCATCGCCTTCAGTACTGCTTGGATCGGTTCAATGGGAGCACGCGTGAGCGACAAGTCATAGCCCATCGCATCGACGTAACCCCCTTTTCCGCAGAAGTCGGTCTGCATGTCGATGATAATCAGTGCCGTGTTTTCCGGGCGTAAATCGCCGTTGTATGGCCATTCGTATGGGTAGCTTTTGACTTTTTTCATAAGCGCATACTACTTAGACAGCGGCTATCTGACGTCTGCCAAATATTTGCCAGAGCGGTGCAGTAAATTCACCGCTCTCTGCAAATATTACCCAAACTTTGGTTCGGTAGCCCATTGCTATCGTCTGCAGACTCTACACTGTTTCCCAGTGCACGATCCGCTTACTTGCGAAGACGAAAAAACTATCTAGTGCGGCACCAAGCACGCCAAGTTGGATGAGCCCCACAAACATGCGGTCTACTTGAAAGTACTGCCGCGCCTCCTCCAAACGATATCCGATACCTGCTGAAGACCCAGTGAGCTCTGCGGCGACAAGGCTGAGAAACGCCAGCGCAGCACCAAAACGCAATCCTGCAAATATGTGCGGTGCAGCTGCAGGCACCACGACCTCGAAGAATTCTCGCCACCACGGGGCGCCAAGGGAGCGTGAGGCTCGAATATATGTTTCGGGTACGTGTTCCATGCCATGATGGGTCGCAAGCCAAACCGCTAGGAATACCGTGTAGGCGATTACGAAGTACTTGGAATTTTCGCCAATCCCAAACCAAACAATAGCTATGGGGACCAACGCAATCGCTGGAATGGGCCGCAAGATGTTGAAGAAGGGATAAACCAAGACGCGAACCGCGGCGACACGTGCTGTAAGGATCCCAGCCAGAATGCCTAAGCTCGAGCCTATGGCAAACCCAACCGCTGCACGCGAGGTTGAGGTCTTTAGATCCTTCATCATCACGCCGTCATTGAACAATTTGACGGAGGCTTTTGCCACCTCCCAGGGACCAGGAAACAGGTTGCGATTGGTCAAGCCGAGCGTATGGGCGAGCTGCCAAATTACGATCACAAAGAGAATCGATAGAATCGGCTTGAAGTGATTTAGCGGTCTTGCGAGCAATTTCTCGGTCCTTTGATGTACCTCTAAGTCTAGACAGCGAGCGAGGTTGGCAAAATCGCGTCTGTCAGTTTATTGTCATTCGTTTATTGGCTGAAGCAGTTTGCCAATTTTTTGGGCGCCTTGCCCCGTTACGCACATTTCAAGGTCGAGATAATCATCTAAGCCTCCTTGGTCGGCCTACTGATGCAAATTTTGCATCAGACCGGGCAGAAAACAGCACAATCGCGCACCGCAAATTCAATGCAACTCTTCGTTAAATCTTCGAAGAGCTGCTGACATGAACCAAGTTGCCAACCTGCAAATACGGCCAGATGCCCCCTCGCAATCAGGTAAAGGGTGGGTGCGTATCGCAGGCTTGTCTGTGGTGTTTGGCGAGGGCGAGACCCGGACGATCGCGCTAGCACCTACAGATCTTGATCTTGAGCCCGGCACATTTACTGCGCTGATAGGCCCATCCGGTTGCGGCAAGTCCACGCTGTTGAACGCAGTTGCCGGGTTTACAGCTCCGACACAAGGCAGCGTTCAAGTTGACGGACGAAAAGTGTCACGACCACATCCAAGCGTTGGCGTCATCTTCCAAAACTTTGCTTTGTTTCCATGGTTCACGGCACGCGGGAATGTTGAGTTTGCGCTGAAACGCTTTGGCATCGCCAAAGAAGAACGTCGTAAACGCGCAATGGAAGCGCTTGGCGAAGTTGGGCTTTCCGACCATGCAACTAAGTTCCCTGGCCAGCTATCTGGCGGGATGAAGCAGCGCGTTGCAATTGCGCGAACGCTTGCGGCTGATCCTGATGTCTTGCTGATGGATGAACCCTTTGGTGCGCTTGATGCGCAAACGCGACTGCGAATGCACGAGCTTTTGACCGACATCTGGATGCGCCGGCGCAAGACCGTTCTGTTCGTAACCCATGACGTCGATGAAGCGCTGCGGCTAGCGGATGTTGTTTATGTCATGGCCTCTGCCCCCGGGCGGATCATTGAAAACGTTCCCGTTGAGCTGGATAGACCCCGACCCGTCGAGCGGATGAGCGACGGTTTCTTAACTCTGCGTAGCAAGCTGCTCGGGCTGCTGCGCCATGAAGACTGAACCTAAAATAGGAGAGAACCAATGTTTAAGAAATTCTTTGGAGCGGCTGCCGCGCTAACAATTTCAGCAACCACGGCTTTTGCTGCGGACATCACGATCGGCTTTGCGCCGAACTTACAAACTTTGCCAATCGTTGTCGCCCAATCCGAAGGGTACTTTGCTGAAGAAGACATCACGCTTGAAGCTGTAAAATTCACCTCTGGCCGTCGTGCGTTAGAGGCGCTGATTGGTGGCCAGCTAGATGTGGCCTTCATGGCCGAATACCCCGTGTCCATCGCGGCCCTTCGTGACCAACCGTTTGGTACATTCACAACGCTGTCGCGCTACACAGCCAACCGCGTGATCTCCAAATCCTCTATCGGGTTTGAAGATCCAACCAGCCTAGAAGGCAAGAAGATCGGCACCACAATGGGCTCAAACACACAGTTCTTCACGGAAGCGCTGCTGACCGAGTTTGGTGTAAATGCAGAAGTCATCAACGTCTCACCCCCTGACATCGTTCCAGCGCTGGCGCGTGGCGACATCGACGCGGGCATTATGTTCCCAGACTTCTATCCTGCGGCCGAAAAGGCGCTTGGAGATGACTACCGCGAATTCCGCAGTGACGCCTACATCGCTTGGTTCGTTCTATCCGCAACACCTGAAATGCTGAATGAGCGTCCAGATGAGCTGGCAGCCTTCACGCGGGCCTTAGTTAAAGCGGAAGAGTTCATCGAAACCAATCCAGAAGGCGCGATGATGGCTCTTGAAACAGCGACTGAGGGCGTGCTGTCGATGGAGGTTATCAAGGCCAAATTCTCAGAAGCTGAATATGAAATCGGATTGGCCAACGGCCTTTTGGACATCCTAGAAGTGCAGGCTGGTTGGGTTGTTGAACAAGGTATGGTCGAAGCAGAACCGTCTCGCGATCTGATCAAGGGCTTCTTGGCCACCGGCCCGATGGAAGCGGTTGATGCGTCACGGATTACTTTAGAATAATCACAAAAATAGGCGGGCGGTCCTGCAATGGTCCGCCCGAATGATCAAATGGACTTTGAAAACCTGATTTCCTCCGCTGCGACGCTCGCGCCAGAGGTTTTGCTGACCCCAGAAGGGGTCAAACGCGATTGGGCTATCCGCTTTGAAGGGACAAAGATCACAGGAATTGGCCCTGCCTCAGAGTTTCTTGACGCGACCCCGCTTCCCGGCCGGGCGATTATCCCCGGCATGGTTGATGCGCATACGCATGTGGGACAAATCTTTGGCAAGGCCCTGATTGGTGGCGAACCTGCGCAGATCTGGCGACGCATTTGGCACCCGATGGAACGGGATATGGATGAAGAGCAATCCTATCTGTCCGCTAAGTGGGCATTCTGGGAGGCGATGCGTGGCGGTTTTACGAAGGTCGTCAACTACGGGTTGAATAGTATTGAAAAGAACGAAGGGGTGCATCGCGCAGCACTTGAAACCGGCATCCGGCTGGTCTCTGCCTGCGGCTTGGATGAATTCTCCGGCGACATTGGCACCGGCCACGGCGATTACGAATGGTCACAAATCGAAGATGTGATCCTCGCCCATATCGATCACTGCGCCCCACATGAAATGATCTCGCCTTCTGTCTGCTGCAGCTCTTTCATGGGCAACACGCCAGAGACTTTGGGGAAACTCTCTCAGTTGTGCGCTGAAAAGGGGATTTTGCTGCAGATTCATTCGAATGAACACTTCCCAGAGGTGCACGAATGCATTCTGCGACACAACATGCGCCCAATAGAACTACTGCGCAAATATGACGTCCTCGGTCCGCATGTGATCCTGCATCACACGACTTTGGTTGCCGAGCCTGAGATCGAAATGATTGTCGAAGCCGACACCGCCACCAGCTACAATCCGCTGGCCAGCGCCTGGAAAGGCAACGCCGTCGCCCCAGCCCTGCGCATGGCGCAACGGGGCGTTCGGTTTGGAATTGGCTCTGACACGACCTCAGCTGACGGGTTTAAGAACCTCATGGCCGCAGAGGCTTGTCAGCGGATTGAGCACGCGCTTCCGGTTTCTGATTTCTCTTGTGGCGCGGCTTGGACATGGGTGGACGCGATCACGACCCAAGGCGCACTTGCAACAGGTGGTTATGACGATCACGGGCCCTTGGAAACCGGCATGGCGGCAGACTTCCTGATCCTGGATATGATGCATCCCGAGTGTTTGCCGAGCCATGATTTCGAATGGGAATTGGTCCGCTACTACAACCGCGATCAAGTCGACGCTGTTGTCGTGAACGGCAAAGTCACCATGGCTTCCGGTAAGCCCGTTGGTTGGGATGTGGAAGACCTTCGAAGCGCGGGTTTAAAAGCTGCCAAAGACATCACCAGTGCCCCAGACATCCAGCGCTGCCACGGGCCCTCCAATCTTTACCGACCCAAGGCGAAATAGATGCCTCGCGCACGGATTCACCGGATCGCAACCTCCGGGCCGGATGACACATCTGGGCTGCGCGACCTCATTGAAACGGGTGCTTTGGAGCCGAGCAAACTCGTGGCGATCCTCGGCAAAACAGAGGGTAATGGTTGTGTCAACGACTTCACCCGGGCCTTTGCGGTCAAGGCTCTAAAGCAAGAGCTTGGTAGCGCAGCCGAGGGCGTCAGTATGGTAATGTCGGGCGGAACTGAAGGTGGGCTATCGCCCCATATCGTTACTTTTGAAGTCCTGGACGAAAACGGCCCCGGCGCAGCGATGGCAATTGGAGCTGCAATCTCCCGTGATCTAAAGGCGCATGAAATCGGAACATTCATTCAGATTGAATGCGTCGCCGAAGCGGTGAACGAGGCGATCAAAACTGCCGGAATTTCCGCAGCTGATGATGTTCATTTCATCCAGATTAAGTGCCCACTTCTTACAGCCGATCGTATTGCTGAGGCTGAGGGCCCGGTTGCGACGACTGATACCCTCAAATCTATGGGACTATCGCGCGGCGCTTCTGCGCTTGGTGTGGCGCTGGCTTTGGGAGAGATTGATATTGCCACAGCCAAAACCACAAAGATCGGTGTGGACGCCAATGTCTGGTCGGGTCGAGCGAGTACGTCTGCCGGGATCGAATTGATGGGGCATGAAATCGTTGTTCTAGGGATGAGTAGCAATTGGACAGGACCGCTGATCGTGGATCATGCGGTCATGACAGATGCGATTGATACGGCCTCAGTTACAGCATCACTTGACCGCCTTAATGTAGGAGAACACGCAAAGTTGCGCGCGATCTTTGCGAAGGCCGAAGCGTCTAGCAATGGTCGCATCCGGGGCGATCGTCACACTATGCTCGACGACAGCGATATCTCCTCTACCCGCCACGCCCGCGCTTTTGTTGGAGGGGCGTTAGCAGGTCTAACAGGAGGATGTGATATCTATGTTTCTGGCGGTGCCGAACATCAGGGTCCGGACGGTGGAGGGCCAGTAGCCGTGATAGCCGAAAGAACATGCTAATTGCGGTTCTGATGCTTCCTGAAGTCAAATTCTCACTAAGAACCCCTATGTCTAAACCAGAGTGGTTTTAGAGCTGAAATGCCGCTGGAATGTTTGTTTCAGGTCTGCTTGGCTAGGTATTTGCGCCAGTCAGCTATTTCAGTGATGTCAGTTGCACCTTCTGTTGCGATGGCTTCACAGATGAAGCCTTGGGCTGTCGTTCCGTCCGAAAGCGTCAGGGTGCCAATGCCCAAGGGCGCGGGGATCGTTTTCATGAAACTGCCAAAAGCATCAATAGGCATATCCCAAAGTTCCAACGCGATAGCCGCGCCCTTGCCCGCCTCTGTCCGTACCATCCCGGGGCGCGCGACACCTGCACCAGGTAGGGCGTAGAAAAGATAGTCAGGTGCGGAGGTATCAGCCCGAACATAGCGCGCGCCACGCTCTGTCATGGTGTGGTTCAGCGGCAAATCCAACATATGTGCACCACAGACCGCGATACGGATAGTATCGCCCGGGGCGTCTGTCGGTAACGACACTGGCTCCAACGCCCAATCCGTCGCCCCAAGCAAGCGAGCGCCCCAAGCTTCGATCTGCGTGGCCACAGCTGCTGTTTTGGCGTCATCCCCGGCTTTAGCAAGAATCGTTACACTGCCCGGGCGACCATCAGAACGTGCCGGTGTCGGTACGGCAATGCCGCACATGTCTATCAAATTCACGAAGTTGGTGTAGGTTCCAAGCATGTTGTTGGGCCCCATTGGATCGGCTTCTAAATCAGCAACAGTCGCGAAAGTCGGAATGCTCGGGACGCAAAGAACATCGCAAGCGTCGATTGCTGGCTTCACAGAAGCAATCAAATCCTTAAGTTTGTAAAAGTCTTTGAAGGTGTCCGCTGCTGTTTTCCCAACCGCCGAACCAATGATTTTCTGCGTCACCGGATAAAGTGCATCAGGTTTCGTGCTGAAAATGCTTTCAGTAGCAGCGTATCGTTCCGCCACCCACGCTCCGAAGTAGAGCATTTTTGCAATCTCATAGAGCGGTTCGAAATCAATCTCATTGATCGTCGCACCACTGTCTTTCAGCGCTGCAACTGTTTCTTCGAAAGATGCGGCCTGCGCTTTGTCCCCCTCAAACCGAATACTGTCGACGCTCGGTATGCCAATGGTCATTGCCTTGGGCGGGGCCACCATGTCTGGCGTTGCGATGTCTCGCGCGTAAGCGTCTTTGGGGTCGTAAACTGCCGCTGTGCTATAGGCTGTGTATGCGTCAGACACCGTCAAGGCGAAAACTGAAATCGTATCCAGCGTGCGGCACGCCGGAACGAGGCCCGTCGCAGACAGCGCACCCAAAGTGGGTTTCAACCCAACGATATTGTTCAGCGCCGCAGGCACGCGCCCGGATCCCGCGGTATCGGTCCCAAGCGAAAAGCTAGCGATGCCGTGCGCCACTGCCACCCCAGAACCACCGGAGGACCCGCCGGGTACAATTTCTGGATCAATCGCATTTTTCGGCGCGCCATAAGGGGTGCGAACGCCGACAAGGCCCGTTGCGAATTGGTCGAGGTTGGTCTTGCCAATCAAAAGCGCGCCTGCCTCCTGCAGCCGCTGCACCACAAAGGCGGTTTCTTCCGGGACATATGCGAAGTCGGGGCAAGCCGCTGTTGTCGGTTTCCCCGCAACATCAATGTTGTCTTTGATCACAAAAGGAACCCCCCAAAGCGGGCGTGAAGGATCAAAAGAACCTAACGCTCTGGCCGCTTCCAAAAGCTCTTCTTTGGGGAAAAGACATAGAAAGATGTTTGGATCATCAACCTCTTTGATCCGCGAATAGACCTGTTCGACAATCTGGGTCGGTGATGCTCCGGCAGAATAGGCCTGAGCCAAAGACGACAAGGTGAGCGGAGTTCCAGCACTCATGCCCGTTTTCTCAGCAAATTAGCGATCATTGACGATTCCCCATCCATGGAACCAAAGGATCGACGTGTAACCGTGACTAAGCAAATGCTAAGAATTCACAAAAGTGGTGCACAAATTGCATCGCTAAAGGGAACTCAAATTGCGCCACTTAAGGGACTTTCAATTCATCGAAGGGGTGATCAAAGCGGGGTCCATCCGGAAAGCCTCTGAAGATATGAATATCACCGCCTCCGCGCTGAACCGCCGCATAAACCGGTTCGAGGATGAGTTCGGATTTGAAATCTTCGAACGCCTGCCGCGCGGCGTGCGCTTGAACCCCGCAGGCGAGCTATTGCTGCATCACATCCGCTCGCAACAATCTGACTTTGCGAGACTAAAGTCGCAAGTATCTGATTTATCCGGGGTCCGTCGAGGGCATGTGTCCGTAGCTTGTTCGCAGGCTCTCTTGCCCTTCTTCTTGCCACGCGAGATCGCTCGCTATCGGAACGATCATCCCGGCGTGACCTTTACCGTCAACGCTCGTGATCGGGTCGACGCGGAGCGGGAATTGTCGGAATTTGCTAGCGACATAGCGCTGGTGTTTGAACCGCTAACGATGGTGGATTTTGAGGTTGTCTACGCGATTGCTCAACCCATCCATGCTGTGATGCGGGCAGATCATCCACTTGCCGATCAATCGGAGGTCCGCCTGCGCGACATCTTGCGCTTTCCTTACGTGGCACCCTCCGAAAACTATGCGGTGCGGGCTTTGTTGGAAACTGCCGTACGTCGATTAAGCGGCATCGAAATAGCTCCGGTCATTGAATCCGAAAGCTTTGACTTCATGCGCCACTACGGCGCGTGGGAAGATGCGATCAGTTTTCAGTTTCCCGTCGGATTGAACTTGGTGAATGATCCACAACTGGTCGAGCGTCCCCTGGCCAAACGTGATGTCGCGCCGGGAAACCTTCTTCTCGGTCAATTGCGCGGCCGAACGTTACCTGTTGCTTCTGCGAGGTTCATGCAGCAATTAATGACAGTTTTGTCGGGCGATCTGTTGGAGTAGTGAAACTCTGTTATTCCGCCGGGCTATAAACATCGGGCGACAGTCCGCGACATGAAGCAAATAACAAGTGAAATTAAATGCACCTCCCATTTGCAGAACACCGGTTCAAATCTACGAAGTTAGACGCTGATACTATCGCAGTTTGTGTCACTCATTACCCCGCGCAAAATCAAGCCCACTTGTTCTTGACGAAGACGCATTGCAGGTCGTGGCCCTTGATGCCGGGATGGGCTTGGTCCCGTTCAAACCTTGTCACGAAAGCTTATGGAACGACCCCAATAAGAAAGTTATTGGTCGTAAATTTCACTCCCACACCGACCACTTTGGAGCAATCGGCGAAAGCTACATCAACATGTGTACCCTGCCTAAGCGGATGAGATGGCCAAACCTTCAGGCCTGACATCACTGTTTCGAAGAGTTATGCCAGAGGCATAATTGCATTTTGTCCTGGAAGCGCGCAATCCGCCAATTGGCGAACCTCTCATCGAAGTGCTGCAATTCGAATGCTACGACCCCGAAAGCTACAAAATTTGTGGCACTCCATCGACAGGAATTTTGAACCAAGGCGATGCCGTCGATCTAGGCGATGACATCTACCAAGTGCGGCACGTCAACCGCCACCCCTGAGGGAATTGGCTAAGTTTGTGAGCCTAAGGGCATCCTTATTGGTGTTTGTGCGATCTATAACGACCCCTTGATTTATGAAGGTTCCAGAATGAGCAATGGCGCCTATCGTGAAGTCTAAGATCTGTAGTAAGCTTTCGACAACTAGTTCATTCGTGGTGGGCATGACCCCAGTTTCAATATGGCCCCAATTCGAAAGTTAATCGCTCACTACGACGAACTCCATTACAAAGCAGAAAAGAGCGCTTAGGGCGACGCTGAAAGTCCGCTTTACGGTAGGGATCTCTGAGTCAAGCACTTGCAGCGAAGGTCGGTTTCCCTCCGATTCTGTGGAAAAACAACGTGTTGCGGCTGCAGAAAGTGGTGATCTGAACAGAGCGCGAGCGCCTTTTGGGTCAGGCTTTGCGCATTTGCTGCGGTGCAGAAAAGATCTTGGCTAGCTTTCTGAGGTTTTGTGCGGTGGCGGCGAGGAGAAATTCGTCGTTTGCGCCACACGGGCCGCGTAATCGCAATCGTCCCAACCCGAGAATACGCTTGAGGTGGGCGAAGAGCATCTCGACCTTTTT
>JAEPNN010000023.1 GCA_017643385.1 Dinoroseobacter sp. | reverse complement strand
TGGAACAACGAGAAAGGATCAAACGGAAGACATTCGAAGCGCGTCGCTTGCATCACCGTAAACACGCCGCATAATCACACAAACGAGATGAGCCAAACTCTCCATTAGTTTAGGCAGCCTTTGGTTCCAAAAACCCTGACGTCAGACAGTTAAATACCTGAAGCTCCCAGGAGCCAAACATTCATATCGCGATATCTGATGACCCGATAATGCCGCTTGGCGAATGCAAAATTAAGTTGAACATGTTATTACAAAAGGCCCAGTGGACCAAAGCCTCAATCATTCCTTCAACACAGCGCCGTTGCAGAAAGTCCTAGAGGTGATGGAAAGCGTTTTGGGTTGATTGCTCAGGTTCTTCACCACCCAGACACCATTCCTTGTAGAAGGGCGTGGTGGAAAAGCCAATAACGCTGTTATAACACGTTCTTTCGCCATGTATGCGAAGAGCGAGCACACTTCTAACTCATAATTTCGACTTGCCTGAGGTGATTGCCAGGCAAGTAGCCTCCTAATAATAGTACTTAATGCTCTGATTAAAACTTTGTCGAGCATGCCAAGAACTCGACCGAAAGAGACGTGTCTATATTGGGAATGCTCAAGCTTACTTGACTAGGATTGTCGTCACCGAGATTGAGCGCCAGAATATCTGCCAAGTATACATCCCAAACTGCAACCCTTTCGGACGATGGAATTCTCTCACTTCTCGATAATCTAATCACCCTTTCAGAATCACTGGAGTACTCGACTTTGAGGTCTATTACTCGAAAAGCTTCAGGCAAGCCTTGCACGTCAATCCGCCAAGTATCCTGCAAACTGGTTGCTTCTGTAAGCACCGTCCAACCATTTGGGGTTATATCACGCGTACCTATCCGTTTGAACGCTGAAGCATCACAGTCTTCCTGATGCAAGGCACCCAACGCAAGGCGCAACGCGCCTTCAGATAAACTGGACTGATCTGACGATTCCCACAGGATTACCCAAGGGCGTTGTGCTCGGTAGTGATGGCGCAAATACACCTCCAATGCTGACATGTTGATACCCGCGTGCGCATGCTGAGTTGTGAAGGTCTTCAACGCAACCCGGATCGATGCCTCCCACCCCATGAGGTCTCGATTCCGGACATTTGAAAAACTTGTACCAACGATGGCGGCAGGACGGTCCTCTTCGAACTCGTCGCCAAAAAGCGCTGCTTCTAGGTCAGAGCCTCCGAGCTCAAGGCCCTCTCTGATCGCAGGTAGATATGAAACGCTAAGAGGGGCCGGTTCAAACCCGCAAGCCGCCGCCGAATCTCTTTCGAGATTCGGGACGAACTCATTTGTGATTTCGCTATCAGCAAACTCAAAGCTGACTTCTTTCGGGCTGATTATCGTAGCTTCCGACAGAAGTGTTGCAATATTGTCGGCTACCATTCGCGCGCCCAGAGGCGACCAATGGTGGTCTCGTGCGAGAAAGAATGGATCATCAGACGTTTCGGCGAGATCAAGGATATTAGGAACGACAACACCAGCGCTTCGAAGTCGGTGAATATTTTCGTGGTAGACGTCTCGGGCTTTCTCCGCATCAAATTCCAGACCAAGATCCGCCATAGCCTCGTGAGCAACGGAGTCTACGAAGTGTGCGCGTTTTGGCATTGTTATCAACACTAAATGGGTGTCGTTCTCGGCCAACTCATCGCGAAGCCTCGCCAGCAAAGCCGCAGTGCGGTCTTGAACCTCGCCCGGCACATTCAGATGCGAACCTGCCAGTATCCATTCCTCACCAGATTCAACGCGTAACAGCCTCGGCGATTCTCCAATAAGGCAATTGGCCGATACAGGGCCGGTGAAACATAACAGAAAGAGATGCGCACATATGGAAACATATTTCACTAGATTATCCTCAGCTTAGTACGAGCGTCTTTGAAGAGAAATCATTTGCATTGGTGCCCGGTAGTAGTTGGAACTCGGTCAAAGCAAGCGGGGCTGCGTTCCAATCGGTCATTGAGCAAGGTACCTCTCGGGCACGTCCCACACTACCACCGCAAGTGAATCTGCGCCTTGTGCATTCAAAAGTACATCCATGGGCGGGAAGGGCCCGCCGCCTTGTTCGGCTTGGTTGAGAAAATCTACGCCGGTAGCCTGTTTTAGCCACCCGTCAAAGTGCCACAGCGGATCAGCCGAATAGCTGGTCCCGACCAGAACGCCCGCCGGAGGCGGATCACCAAAAAGCCCCAAACCACCCGCAGCTCCGCCTGCGGTCGCAAAGCCCTCGACGGGTTCTGGGGGAAACCCAAAATCTGCCGCCCGCGCGCCCAGGGGCAGATAGCGCATCAGATCGCCCTCGCGCATTTCCGCAAAGGTCGCCTCGGTTACAAAGGTCGTGCTGGCCTCTGTAAGCGCAATAATCTGCGGGGCAAGCGCCTCGGCCACCGCGCGTGCCCCATGGGGGGTCCAATGCGTGTCAGTTTTCAGATAGACTGGCGCATCTTCGCGCGCCCCAGCCAAGACAGGGCGCAGATCGAGCACCTCGATCCCGGACCGACGCAGTGCCGTCAGAACATAATCATAACGGGCTTCGACCACCGGCGCACGCGGGCTGCGAAGTTTGTCCGCCATGATCCGCGCCTTGTCAGGCAAAAGCGCGATCACGAGGGGGGTGTCCTGGCTCGCGAGCTGCTCCTGCACGCTTAATATACGCGCGATGGCACTTTCCAAGCGCGTCTCGAAACCGGGCTGGGCCAAAAACTCCTCATCCGAGAAGAGCCAGCCTTCGATGCCCGGCACTGCCCCGGGCGAGGTTTGCCCGAACACAAGCCAAAGCGCTATCCCCCATGCAGTGATTGACCAGTCGCGGATCACAACGCGCGCATCAAAGGCATCCTGCAGCGCATCCTGACTTGCCCCATCGGTGAAAGGCGCGGGCAAGGACCAGTCGGTCTGGGCTGCGGACCATGCCCCGATCAGCGCAACGCCCCCCATGATGACAGGCCCGGTCACTTTGTTGGCTAGAGACATTAGACGCCCCCCTCAGAACTGAAAATAGAGGAATGGAGAATAGCCCTGCGCCGCCATCCGGCTTGTAGCCAGACCAAAGAGCATGAGCATCGCGGCGGCTTGCACATTGGACCCTTTAATCCATGCAGGCAGCGTCGCAGGTACCAAGGGCGCAAAGCAGATCGCAAAGCCCAGAAGTAGGATGGCCAGCTCGGAGGATTGCAGCTCCCACAAGATCTCTGGACGCAGACCAAAACCCTGCAAACCGAGCATCCCGGCATACACATCAAAGGCTATGCCCAGATCCGGGGCGCGGAAAACCACCCAGCCAATCACGACCATCCCGAAGGTCAAGGGCAAGGCAATCCGTTTAGGCCAGACCGTATCGCGCCCCTTGGCGCCTAAGGCGCGCTCGATCGCCATGATCCCGCCGTGCCATACCCCCCAGAGGATAAAGGTCCAGTTCGCCCCATGCCACAAGCCGCCAAGCACCATGGTCAAAAGCAAGTTGCGATAGGTCTTGAGCGCGCCACCACGGTTCCCGCCCAGCGGAATATACAGATAGTCACGCAGCCATGTGGACAGACTGATATGCCAGCGCTGCCAGAACTCGGTAATGGAGCGGGCAATATAGGGGTAGTTGAAGTTCTCAATAAAGCGAAAGCCGATCATCAGGCCCAAGCCAATGGCCATGGTTGAATAGCCCGCGAAATCGAAGAAAAGCTGAATCGTATAGGCTAGTGCCCCCAGCCAGGCTTCGGTGAAGGAAGGGTCAGGCAGTGCAAACATGCGGTCAGCCAGCGGAGCCACACTGTCGGCGATCAACACTTTCATCGAAAGCCCGATGGTGAAGCGGTAGACGCCCTTCGTAAACTGCTCCAGCGAATGGACCCGGTGCATAAACTGTTCGGACAGATCCTTGTAGCGCAGCACTGGTCCCGCGATGAGCTGCGGAAAGAGCGAACCGAAGGCCAGAAAATCGACCAAATGTCGCGCAGGCGGCGCATCCTTGCGGTAAATATCAATCACATAGGAAATAGACTGGAAGGTGTGGAACGAGATGCCTATGGGCAAGAGCACATCGACGACCTGAATGCCGTCCCCGCCTGCAAAGGTCAGAATGCCGTTAACGTTGCCGAGGATGAAGGTGGTGTATTTGAAAAAGGCAAGGGCTGCCAGGTCGAAGCTCACCCCAGCCCAAACCGCGACCCGCCGAATGCGTTCGGTACCTGAGCGCACGGTCACCTCGGCGGCTACATAGCTGATCAGCGACATGAGAAAAATCAGCAGGAGGTATTCGACACGCCACCAGCCATAAAACACGTAGCTAGCGACCAGGATCACATAGGATTTAGCGCGCCAGGGCGTCAGGTAATAGATCGCCAGAAATGCCGGCAGAAAGGCAAATACAAAGACCGTAGTCGAGAAAATCACTCGGTCAGATCCGACCGCACGATCTCGGAATACAACACCGTTATGCCGGAGGAACCGGCGATTAAAGTAGGATCATTTCCCCGCTGCAAGAGCAACTCAACCGCGTCGCCCAGTCCTTTCTCGCCGGCAAAGACCTGTACGGGCACCTTTACCGGGTTAACCTCGCGCGCTCCGATGGCGCCTGGGGCCACACCCTCGACAATCGCGGTAGAGCCATCAGCCAGTTTCAGCGACAGCGGTCCATCGGTTAGATTGAGCAATTGCAGGGACACCTTGGCCGTGCTGGTGCGCGCAGGCTCGGTTAGGATCTCGGGCGTGCCATCGGCCTTTGGAATCACTGTATAGTACTGACCCGGATCTGCATCCGGTGTGGCATCTGCCGAGATGACCCCGTACTGACCCTCTGATAGCAGCCCGGCTGGCTGAGGCTGGTCGAATACAAACGGTAGTTCGGCCCCCTCAAAGCCAACAAAGCGGACAAAAGCTGCATCATCGGCCAGAGGCGCATCATAAAGCCCTGACTCATCGGCCATCGACGCATTTGCGATGATCGCAAAAAGCGAACCAAGAACAACGGACACGGGGGATCTCTGCAAATAACAACAACTGAACATTTTGTGAGAAGCTTTCGAATATTGAACTAACGATATATTTTTTTACTAAAGATATAACCGTTCGTAACTCTACAGCCGCGATAGATTAATATCAGGAATTGGTAGGACTTGACTGCGCGCACCTAACTTTAGCTTTGCCACAATTTCTTGGAGCGCAGCATGTGCGATTAAGCTCACTTCCGCAGATTCGTGAAAGCCCACACAGGGCGGAAGCGGAACCAAGCGGTCCGCCGAGCTCTGGATGGATGTTACTCAAAAGGAATGGACAAGGTCTGCTTTTCGATAATTTCGTTGATCGATTTTTGAGACCGCTTCAATTTATCTTACCCCGGACTGGAATGTCCCTCAGAAATGGTCCGACGTTATGTTCAATTACGCAACACGTCTGAGCACTTTGAGCCGAGCAACTCAAACCCCTCCAAAAAATTGTTTTAAATGAAAATAGTGCCTGGGGGCGGAATCGAACCACCGACACGATCGCAGGGTTAAGCTGGTTTAGGTTCTGTTGGTTCGTATTGGCGTTGTTGATGGCAATCCCCGCAGCCTGCGAAGCAATCTGATAGAGCGTGCCCATGGCCTGGGCCGGGGCTTCGCCGAGCACTTTCACATTGGTCTGTGTCACCGCGTCGGTTATCTGGGAATTCACTTCCGTGTTGTCAGCCATCTCAATTCATCCATTCGAAAAAAATTTACTTACGAGACGTATGCCGCCGCGTTCTGTGAGGGGTCTCGTTGAAAATTTTTGTAGTTGACTGAGATCGTTCCCCGTTCAGTCGTTTGCGCATCACACTGATCTTCTTGCGTGTGTTTACCTCGGATAGGCCATTGGCCATTGCGACTTCGGCTATGGTCATCTCTTGGAAGAAGCGCATCTCCATCACATCTTGATAGACTTTCGGCATCTCGTGCACGGAATCCACAGCAATTTTCAATCGTTCACGCGCGATCAGCCGTTCTTCGATCGAAGGATAAGGGTCCTGCACGGCGGTCAAAGCAGAAGTTTCAGCAGACTCTGGGTCCATGGATGCGACATGTTTGTGACCTCGCGTCTTATCAAAATACACCTGGCGGATCGCAAGGCACATAAGAGCTTTGAAGTTGGTGATACCGTCAACCTTGCTAAAATAAACCAGAACTTTGAGCGTGGCACTGGACAGAACATCCTCTGCATCGGCGGCATCGCCACGTACCAAGCTGATGGCATATTTCAAGAAAAACGCGTAATTCTTAACCCAAAGCCTTTGAAATTTATCCCCTGAAACCCGGCATGGTGTCTGGTCCTTGCCAAACTCCCCCACCACTTAATCAACTCCTAAGTGTACTCACTAACACTCACAAGACGACGGGTCGTAAGAAACGTGACGAAGAATATTAACTAAATTAAATGTTTCTCCGAGTAATACGCGGGCATATGGATAGCAAAATGTCTTACTTCAAAAATTCGTCACTCGCCCCATGATAGAGGGAGTGCGAGGGTAACGCTCCTGGTGATACAGGCATTTTCAGGATCGTCTCTTGTATCCCAGCCGAGTACTACCGGCAAACGGATGATCAGTACATTTGGCAATCCTGTCATCCGGAGGCAGGTGTTCGAAATTCTTGGTTTTTTCTCAAGAGGCAGCATTCGGAAATAAGCGCTCTCTGCTGACCTCGGAGGCAGCGCAGCATCCTTGCCAAGCAGCGTCCCGATGGCTGTCCTTCACGGCCCATAGCAGTCATGCAGGCTCCTCGCAGCGAACGGCGGGATTGAGCCGATTCTGTGGAAAAACAACGTGTTGCGGCTGCAGAAAGTGGTGATCTGAACAGAGCGCGAGCGGCTTTCGGGTCAGGCTTTGCGCATTTGCTGCGGTGCAGGAAAGATCTTGGCTAGCTTTCTGAGGTTTTGTGCGGT
>JAEPNN010000005.1 GCA_017643385.1 Dinoroseobacter sp. | reverse complement strand
TTGGTGCAGTGCACCGGATGGAGAACCCCGGCAAGGTTCCAATGGTGCTGATCGAGGTGCAGACGGGGACGTATCTCGGGGAGGACGACATCGTGCGGTATGAGGACGTTTATAGCCGCGGGCAGGGGGCGAAGGGGTGAGCCTCTGAAATGCTAGTTTTTGTTTTTTGCAATGTCTTAAGTTTATAAAGTGCACATTGATTACCGGCATCACGGGTCAGGATGGCGGTAATCTTGCCAAGCTACGGTGTTGTCACGGCAGGTGAGTACAATCAGCCTTTATTCAGCCTTCAGATTTCGTTGCATCAGGCGGCGCATGGCCTGTGGAACGCCAATCGCGCCATCACATACCGCAGATACCATCGCAGTAATTGGCATGTCTATCTGGTGGGTCTGCGCAAGCGCCAAGGCGGCGCCTGCAGTGGCACGCCCTTCGACTGTTGTGCCTGCCTTTGGAACCTCTCCGGCGCCCAGAGCGGCTCCGAATGCAAAGTTTCTGGACTGGGAAGATGTGCAGGTAAGCACCAGATCGCCAAAGCCGGATAGGCCGGTCAATGTCTGCGGTTCGGCACCTAGGGCTTGTGCAAAACGCTGCATTTCGGCGTATCCGCGCGCGATCAATGCGGCACGTGCGGATGCCCCAAGGCCTGCTCCGATAACCATCCCGCACGCGATGGCGATAACGTTCTTTAACGCGCCGCCAAGCTCTGCGCCCTTTGGGTCGGTACTGGTGTAAAGCCGCAAAGTTTCCGTGGTGAGAACACTCTGAAGTTCCGTCCCAGCATCAGCGTTGCTGCATGCAAGTGTCAGCGCAGTTGGCAGCCCGCGCGCGATATCCGCGGCAAAACTGGGGCCAGTAAGAATAGCGGCGATCCTGTCCGGATAATGTTGACGGATCAGACCCGTCGGCCCCATTCCAGATTTCAGGTCGATCCCCTTGCAGCACGCAACGAGGTGTACCCCGGATGGGAAATCCTGCCGCGTAAGCAGTTGGGAAAGCGTCTGCATGGGGACGGCCAGCAACAGCGTGTCCGCATTGACGCTCGCGAGGTCGCTCAGCACATCTACAGTGGCGGGCAGTCTCACATCTGGCAGTCGGAAAATTTCGCGGGTCTGGGTGATCTGTTCCATCGCTTTCGGGTTGCGACCCCAAAGCTGCACACGCTCACCTTTTGCCGACAGCGAAATTGCGAGCGCGCTTCCAAAAGCGCCCGCGCCCAAAACGGCAACATTCATGCTTTTGCGCCCTTTTTACCGGACCCGAGCATCCCGGGCTGTCGCGTATCAAGCGGCCAACGGGGTCTGGCAGACAGGTCCATTGCGTGCCGAACACCTAACCGGAAAAGTTCAGCACCCGCCCATGCGATCATCGCAGCATTGTCCGTGCAGTATTTCAATGGAGGGGCAACAAAGGGCAGATCATTGGATTTGGCTAAACCCTCAAGGCTCTCGCGCAAAGGCCCATTAGCGGCGACCCCACCGGCAACGGCAAAGCCAGTCAAAGATCTCGGATCGGACGCCTCAATCGCACGGCGCGACTTTTCGCGCAGGACATCAACAACCGCTGCCTGGAAACTTGCGCAAAGGTCGTTACGTTCCTGTTCGCTTAAGCCCCCATGTTTGGCGACCAGCGCGTCGCGCGCGCGCATCAACGCAGTTTTGAGCCCAGAAAAGCTGAGATCACAGCCCTCACGATCAAGAAGCGGCCGGGGAAATTTGAACCGAACGGGATCGCCGCATCTGGCTGCGGCTTCAATGAATGGACCCCCAGGTTGCGAAAGCCCCAGCAGTCGCGCGGCCTTGTCAAACGCCTCACCCGGTGCGTCGTCGATCGTACCGCCAAGACGGGTAAAGCTCTCGGGGCCTTCAACCCGCAAATATTGGCAATGCCCTCCGGACACGAGCAGCATCAGGTAGGGATAGTCGAGCCCATCGGTCATACGCGGCGTCAGGGCGTGCCCGGCCAGATGGTTCACGCCCACCAGTGGAGCCCCCGTCGCAGTCGCCAAGCCCTTTGCAAACATCACACCCGACAACACGCCCCCGATCAGGCCCGGCCCGGCGGTCACGGCAATGGCGTCCACGTCGGAAAGCGCAACGCCTGCTTCTGTCAGTGCAGCCCGAGTAACGTCATCCAAGGTTTCAGCATGGGCACGCGCTGCGATTTCGGGAACAACGCCGCCAAATTCGGCATGAAGCTGCGTTTGCCCTTTCACGACGGACGAGCAAACTTCAGATCTTCCGTCACTTACGCGCACAATAGCCGCCGCCGTATCATCACAGCTGCTTTCAAGCCCGAGAAGGATCAGGTCGCTCATTCCGCTCCCAAGATTGCGTTGTCCGACTTTGGCGGGGTAGCATCTGATGTATGAACCGACAATCCCGCTTGCCCCGGCTTATCCTGACGCGCCCCCGTGCCCAGTCGGAACGATTTGCCGCAAATCTGCAGGCGAACTTTGAGATTTGCATCGCCCCATTATTCGAGATTGCATACATTGGCCGCCCGGACATCAACGGCGTAGATGCTGTCATCCTGACGTCAGAGAACGGGGCGAGAAGCCAGGCTTCGCTGGCGGGTCTGATTGCCTTCTGCGTTGGTCCAAGAACCGCAGACGTTGCAAGTGCCCGTGGGGCCATTGCCCGCACTATGGGCGGGACAGCCGAGAAACTTGTCGAATTGCTGAGTGCCGAAAAACCCGACGGACATTTGGTTCATCTTCGAGGAAAACATGCGCGAGGTGATGTGGCTGCACGCTTGACAGCTGCAGGCCTGCATTGCGACGAGCAGATCGTTTATGAACAAGTTGCATGCCCATTTCCGGAAGACCTTGCCACTGAACTGGCTTCGGGGTCACCTGACACTGTGCCATTGTTTTCGCCAAGAAGTGCGCAGTACTTCGCAGCTGCTTGCCCCAGTGCGCCAAATGCAACTTTGATGTGCCTCAGTGAAGCAGTGGCCGCCGAGTTGGATGAAACTGCTTATGCGGCGGTGGAAATATGCGCTGCACCAAATGGCAAATCCATGGAGCAAGCGCTATCTCGCCGCGCAGCATCGTTGCGCCTTGAGGGGCCGCCTGCGTCCAGCTAGGCTTGTTTTAGGGTGGTCCATTTGGGGACCCCCGGTTTCGTTGTCCCGGTTGCCAAGAGGTTCCTTTGTCTCAGAAATCCACGTCGCGCAATGACGACGATCGAGCAAACGATCGAAAAGAAGACCCGGCTGAAACGACATCCGAAGTAGTAGAAGACGCAGAAATTATTGAAGAAAAGACCTCTGCGTCTGAGGCCGCTGATGCTGTGGAGCCTGAACTGGACGCTGAAGATACGCTTGATCTGCAGTCTTCGGATCACGTTGGCGTGGACGCAACCCAATTGGAATCAGGGGCGGAAAAACAGGACGGATCTTCGCTTCTGCCTATGGTTTTAGGCGGGGTCATTGCAGCCGCGCTTGGCGCAGTAGCGGTGTATGTCACCATGTCTATGCAACCGCCGCCTGTAACAGATGAAGCTTTTCTGGACCGGTTGGCTACCTTGGAAGCAGCCTCAAACGAGACGCCTGAACCGGTGGTGCCTGATGATGTCATCACGGCCGAAGAACAGGCAGCGCTTGACGCGCTTCGTTCTCAGATCGCTGCATTAAACGAAAAGCTCGAAGCACTGGATGCACGCGTTTCGCAGTTGGTGAGCGAAGGTATTACGGTTGTCGGCGGCGAAGAAGGGGCGGCCGTTGCGGAAGAACTGGCCCGCATGCAGGCGGCCTTGTCTGAACAGCGTGCTGAGAACGAAGTGGTTCAGGCAGAACTTGCCGCGATTGCCGCAAGTGCAAGCGCTGAAATTGAAGCTGCCGAAGCGCGTGCCGCAGCGTTGCAAGCTGCAGCAAATGCGCAAGCGGCTCAATCTGCAACGCAGTCTGTTGTCGCCCGGATTGTGGCGGCTTCCGAAACCGGAGCCCCATTTTCAGGAGCATTGAGTGAGCTGGCGGCGTTGGGTGCAGAGACTGAGGCGCTGGTACAGGTTTCTCAGATAGGCATTCCGACGCTCCTGCAATTGCAGCGCGGGTATCCTGAGGCTGCACGTGCAGGTCTGGCTGAATCGTTAAAAGCCACAATGGGGGATGGTGTCGGTGAGCGGTTTGGCGCGTTCTTGCGGGCGCAGATCGGTGCACGGTCATTGGAAGCACGTGAAGGGACGGATCCGGACGCAATCTTGTCCCGGGCAGAAGCGTCACTTGGGTCTGGTGACGTGAAAACAACACTGTCCGAAATCGCGTCGCTGCCAGAGGCTGGACAAGCTGCGATGGCGGAATGGGTGACGCAGGCAGAAGCGCGCCTCTCGGCGCTTGACGCATTGGACGCGCTTCTTGCGGCGCAAAGCGAGTAGGGGGTCAACATGCTTTGGTCTTTGCTGAAAATCCTCCTGTTTGTGGTCATTGTTGGGGCCCTCACATTTGGCGCAGGCGCGCTGATGGAAACCGGTAGTTCCATCCGGTTGGACATTGGGACAACGGAGTTCACACTCTCACCGCTTGCTGCAGTAATCGGCGCTTTTGTTTTGCTGGGTGTGATATGGATCGTGTTCAAGTTTGTTGGTTTGGCGATTGCCGTTCTGAAGTTCCTGAATGGGGATGAAACCGCAATTTCTCGGTATTTTTTGCGCAACCGTGAGCGGCGCGGTTTTGAGGCGATGGCAGACGGACTGATGGCTTTGGCATCTGGCGAGGGAAAGCTCGCGCTTTTGAAGGCGCAAAGGGCTGAGAAATTTCTCAACCGTCCCCATCTGACCAACCTGATTTCCGCACAGGCCGCCGAGATGGCAGGGGATCATGTGAAGGCGGAAGAGGTTTATAAACGTCTCTTGCAAGATGAGCGCACACGATTTGTGGGTGTTCGCGGTATCATGAAACAGAAGCTTGCCTCCGGGGATACCACAACAGCTTTGCGTCTTGCTGAAAAGGCTTTTGCACTGAAGCCGAAACATGAGGAGACGCAAGACGTGCTGTTGCGCTTGCAGGCTGAAAGCGATGACTGGATTGGCGCGCGCAAAACCCTGGCGGCAAAACTGCGTTCTGGATCTTTGCCGCGCGATGTTCACAAGAGGCGGGATTCTGTTTTGTCCTACGCTGCAGCGCGCGATGCGCTGGCGGAGGGGGACAATAAGGAAGCCGAAGCTATGGCAGTTGAGGCCAACAGGCTTGCACCGACCTTGGTTCCGGCTGCAGCTTTGGCGGCTAATTTGCATCTGAAATCGGGCAAGCCGAAACAAGCAATCAAGGTCATCAAGAGGGCTTGGGATGATGCACCGCATCCAGATCTCGCAGCCGCTTTCGCAGCAATCGTACCAGAAGAAACGCCAGATGCCCGCCTCAAGCGTTTCGGACCCTTGTTGCAGGCACATCCGGACCACTCAGAGACGCGAATGCTCAAAGCAGAATTGAACCTTGCGTGCGAAGATTATCCGAATGCGCGGCGCGCGTTAGGCGATTTGCATGAAACCACCCCTACGGCGCGATCACATGCGATCTTGGCAGCAATCGAGCGGGGTGAAGGCGCCCCTGATCAGGTTGTTCGGGGGCTTTTGGCACAGGCTTTGACGGCCTCGCGCGGTCCGCAATGGTGTTGCGAGAAGTGCCACAATATTCATGCCGATTGGGTTCCGATCTGCTCTAATTGTGGGGCGTTCGATACGCTTAGCTGGGTCGAGCCACCGAAGTCTCAACTGGCGATCCCAAACTCCTCTGAGATGATGCCAATGATTGTGGGCCAGCTCGAAGACCAATTGGCAGAACCTGATATCCCCCCGGTGATTGAAGACGGAGACTCCGCAAACGAGGCTGCGGATTCGCCTTCGCAAGATGCCGAAATCATCGATATCGCGCCAATGACTACGTTGCCTGAAGAGAGCGTGGGGGACCCTGAAAATAAGACTTCCACAGGGTAGGAAGCGGTGCTAAACGAGCGCCACTTCACGGGGCCGCTGTAGCTCAGCTGGTAGAGCACGTCATTCGTAATGATGGGGTCGGGGGTTCGAGTCCCTTCAGCGGCACCACTCTCAGTGAAAATAGTCTTCACCCGGCCTAAGTTGCAGATTTACATTGAAAATTGCAGCTCAAGGCAGCCTTTTGGTGTAAGTAGAGTAAACTAAAATCAAGACCATTTCTGTCACCTACTCCTTCGCTAAGGCAGGCCACTTTTACTTCAGCAGGCGTGTTCCTCGGGATCTAGTGTTGCGGTATCGCAGCAAGCATGCTGTCATTGCTTTGAAACCAAGGTCTGCTCATCAGGCAAGCGCTTTGGCAGGGGCGGTTTAGTCCAACCATTCCCATATCCGCGCTTGAAGAGAGCCACCCTCCAATTTCAATTTCGGTATTGGAGAAGGTAACTTCTTTAGGGGCTCCATAATGTGGACAAGAGACAGAAAATTCGGATATTTTTCCTTTACACGCGGAGCAAGATTTTAGAGCCTTACTTGTCACCTTTGGTCGATTTTCCTGTTTATTTTATTGTTATAAAGTTGATTGGACTCATAAAGCCCTTTCAAGTTTCTACTGTTCAGACGGGCGTTTTCTCTTATTCTCGAGCGACCTGTGAAGCGCTATGAGAAATAGCCTAAAGCCCGGTTACCCTCGGGGTTAGGATGCGCGCTCTTGAACTCTTGTTGCGTCACATTGGTGACGTAAGAGCGCTCTCAAATTGCGATAATGTCGTCTGAAGACTCAAAGATTGGTTTTAAGGATTATCTCGATCCGGATCTTCTCTTGCGATCGCAGCGTCGAGCGCCCATCCGTCATTGCACGAAGCTTTCGGACAGCGCTCCTCACAAGATGACCGGGATCCTGCGTTATGACTGCGTCAAGTGTGCCATCGACCAGAGCGTTTTCTGTACACGGCGTACGTTCATGTGCGATAATCACGATGTTCTGCGGGAGAGCCACGTTCCAGATTGCAGAAAGCGGCCCGCGCGCTTCTGAAGACAGAATATAAACGCCGACGATGTCTTTCTGATGCCGATAGGTCTCTGAGATGATGTGATTGGCGCGGACTTGTGATCCATAGGTTTCAAGCGATGGCAGCGCCGTAAGGTGCGGAAATTCCGAATTGACCACATGGTCGAATCCCGAACGGCGTTCCAAGCTATCCCGTGAAAGGATGCTGTCTGCAATTATCGCAAGCTTTCCCGCCCGGTTTGGCAGAAATCGCCCCATCAGGGTTCCGGCGGTCGCTCCAGCCGCGTGATTGTCGATACCGACCCATTTGTCGCCATTCAATGTTTGGTTGGAGATGAATGGCAATGCGTGCACGCCGCGCTCCTGTAGACGATGGATGGCATCCCGAACCTGCGGCGTTTCGGGGGCCATTATCGCCACTCCGTCGACAGTCTCGGGGGACAGAGAGGCGAGCAGGGCGGCAATCTCAAATGGGTCGTTCTGGTCGACCAGGCGGACGCTCGTCGTTACCATGTCTGCTGTGAACGCAGTTTGCGCTTCGTTGATGTGCCTTAGGATTTCGCCATGAAACTGGTCGCCTGACTGGGGCAAAATGAAGAGAAACCTGTAGGTACGGCTTTTGGCCAGATTGGCTGCCGCGATATTGCGAACAAAGCCAAGTTGCTCAATTGCAGCATGGACCTTGTCCACGGTTCGTTTCTTGACACCTTCGCGCCCGTTCAGAACCCGGTCGACGGTTGCACGGCTGACCCCTGCGACCCGCGCGAGGTCTTTTGTCGTTGGGCGTGCTAGCGCGCCGTCATCAGATTGCGATGCAGATTTGTTCATATCTAACGCGCTTAATTCACAGCTTTTGGTCGTAAGGATAAACTCCTCTTAGCATATTTTGAGACACGTGCATCAAAATAATATTGCTTTGAGGCACGTGTCTCATTATGAACTATTTCATCGCTGATTCGACACAAACCGTGCCGGAAGCACTACTTTGGGAGGGAAATCGGAATGAGAACGAAACTATTCACCACGGCCGGCATTGGTGCCATGCTCGCAGTATCCGTTGCGTCGAGCGCTCAGGCCGAGGACCTGACGCTATGCTGGGCTGCATGGGATCCTGCCAATGCTCTCATCGAGCTGAGTAAAGATTTCGAAGCCGAATCCGGCCACTCTATGAGCTTTGAGTTCGTTCCATGGACGAGTTTTGCTGATCGTATGCTCAACGAATTGAACTCTGGTGGTCAGCTTTGTGATTTGATGATCGGCGATAGCCAATGGATCGGTGGTGGCGCCGAGAACGGCCACTATGTCAAACTGAACGACTTCTTCGACGCCAACGGCATTACGATGGATGACTTCATCCCTGCCACCGTGACGGGTTATGCGGAATGGCCCAAGGGCACGCCCAACTACTACGCTTTGCCCGCTTTTGGAGATGTCGTGGGTTGGACCTACCGCAAAGACTGGTTTGAGCGACCAGAGCTGCAATCGGAATTTAAAGACACCTATGGGCGTGAGCTTGGCGTGCCGGCATCGCTCGAAGAACTCAAGGACATCGCCGAGTTCTTCCAGGGACGCGATATTGATGGAACAACTGTTTACGGCGCTGCCATCTACACCGAGCGCGGGTCGGAAGGCATCACCATGGGCGTAACTAACGCGCTCTACAACTACGGTTTCGAATACGAGAACCCGGATCAGCCCTACGATATTGATGGTTTTGCAAACTCGGAGGGTGCGGTTGCAGGTCTTGAGTTCTACAAAGAGCTCTACGAAACCGGCACGCCTCCCGGGTCTTCTAACTGGTATATGGGCGAGAACATCGATGCTTACCGGTCCGGACAAGTGGCGATGCAGATGAACTTTGCGTTTATTTGGCCCGGAGTTGAGGCTGACGCGAACGTTGGTAGCGGTCGGTCAGGCTACTTCCCGAACCCGGCAGGACCGGCAGGTCAATTCGCGCAATTGGGCGGGCAGGGTATTTCTGTCGTTGCATACTCTGAAAAGCAGGATGCCGCGCTGGAATACATTCAGTGGTTCGCTCAACCTGAAATCCAGGCAAAGTGGTGGGAACTAGGTGGTTATTCTGCCCTAAAAGCTGTTGTCGAAGATCCCGGCTTTGCCAGCAGCCAGCCATATGCTCAGACCTTCCTCGATTCTATGGCAATCGTGAAGGACTTCTGGGCTGAGCCTGCCTACGCTGACCTCCTCATTCCGATGCAGGAACGGATCCACAACTATGTGGTTGCCGGCGAGGGTAGCGCACAGGAAGCGCTTGATGGACTTGTTCGCGATTGGATCGAAGTATTCGAGGACGAAGGCAAGCTCTAGGCTCCTCCCTGTCGGGCGGAGGGAGCAACTTCCGCCCGATTTCACTCTACAGCCGGTTTGCAAGTTGGCTGGAGCGCTTTCTCTTCAATTTTTGTCTAAGATCCGAACCGGGGCCTGCTTGGCTCTTGTTGAGGAGGATATGAACTGTGACCAATCACGCCATCGAAAGCGCTGCGAAACAAACGCCAGACGGTTTAGCGCGTCGCATCAGGGGGCTATCTGACCGCGCAATAGCGTGGATATTCGTCGCGCCAACGATCATTCTGCTGCTCGCTGTGAACATATTCCCCTTAATTTGGACGATCCGGCTTAGCTTCACCAACTTTCGTGTGAACCGCCCAAATAAAGACGTCGAATGGGTTGGGTTGCGGAATTACGAGCGTATCCTGTCAGACTCCGACATCTGGAATACGATGCAAGCAACTGCTCACTTCCTGATCTGGACCATCGTGCTGCAGGTGCTGATCGGGTTCACGCTGGCATATCTAATTAACAAGAAATTCAAGGGAAACGACCTGTGGACCACGATTATCGTATTCCCAATGATGCTATCTCCAGCTGTCGTCGGTAACTTCTGGACCTTCTTGTACCAACCGCAAATTGGTCTTTTTAACTACGCCATAGCCTTCTTCACGGGTGCTGACCCGGCGAGCTTCTCGATGATCGGCGACGTACACCTAGCGCCGTGGGCCATCGTAATCGCTGATACGTGGATGTGGACACCCTTCGTTATGCTGATTTGTCTTGCCGGGCTGCGATCAATTCCGGACAGCATCTATGAAGCTGCGGAATGCGATCGTGCCAGTAAATGGCGCCAGTTCTGGACGATCACGATCCCAATGGCTCTGCCGTTCCTGATGTTGGCAGTGCTCTTCCGGGGGATCGAGAACTTCAAGATGTTCGACCTTGTCGTCCAACTGACTGGTGGTGGCCCCGGCAACACCACCACCCTGACCTCAATCGATCTGAAACGTGAAGCGTTCGAGAGATGGCGAACGGGCTACTCCTCTGCCTATGCCGTCATTCTGTTTGTCACCGTCTTCGGCCTTGCCTCGATCTACGTCAAAGCCCTTAACAAGGTAAAAGAAAGATGAGCTTCTCGGTCACAGAACCGTCCGCCCGGACGAAGTGGTTCGCTGGTCTTCTGGTTGTCGGCTATGCGATTGTTACGCTGATCCCGTTGTTGTGGATCATCGCAACCGGCTTCAAATCGCCCGCGGATTCGATCGCCTATCCGCCTGTTGTTGTGTTCGAGCCGACGCTGGAGGGGTATGTGAACCTCTTTACCGACCGAACCCGCGCTACCGAAGGAATGTTGGAAGAAGCGGGACCTCCGACCACCTGGTACGAGGAAATCGTTCGTGAACGCGGTACGGTCATCACTGGTCCCTCCCGCTACGGTGAACGGTTCCTGAACTCGGTAATTATTGGCTTCGGATCTACCGCACTTTGCATGCTGCTTGGAACGATGGCTGCCTATGCCTTCAGCCGGTTCAGAGTGCCCCTGAAGGACGACCTCTTGTTCTTCATCCTATCGACGCGGATGATGCCGCCCATCGCAGTTGCTATTCCAATTTTCCTGATGTTCCGCAGTCTGGGTCTGAACGACACCCATCTCGGGATGATACTGCTCTATACGGCCGTGAACCTGTCCTTGTCGGTTTGGCTGCTGAAGGGGTTCATCGACGAAATCCCAATCGAATATGAAGAGGCTGCTCTGATCGATGGGTACACCCGCTTTCAAGCCTTTTACAAAGTCGTGCTACCGCAAGCAGCGACTGGAATTGCCTCGACCGCGATCTTCTGCCTGATCTTTGCATGGAATGAGTATGCTTTTGCGGTGCTGCTGACTTCGGGCAATGCACAAACCGCTCCGCCTTTTATTCCCACCATCATCGGTGTCGCTGGCAAAGATTGGCCCGCCGTCGCCGCAGGCGCTACGATCTTCCTCGTGCCTGTTATGGTCTTCACCATCCTGCTTCGCAAACACCTGCTTCGCGGGATCACATTCGGGGCGGTACGCAAATGACCGACTTCATAAATGGATTGCTGGGCTTTCGCCGTGGCCCCTGGGAAATGCTGGCTTCGATACTGATCGCCCTGGGTGTCGTGATGCTGATGCAGCCCTTTGTCTTATGGCTCTATAGCTACTCCTTCGTCGTCACACTTGTTGGCACGGTGATGTTCGTCATCGTCAGCCACTTCAGGGAGTAGGTATATGGCACAGATACGCATCGAAAACGTGCGCAAAGACTTTGGTGCATTCAACGCTGTCAAATCCTCGACCTTCACAATTGAGGATGGCGAGTTCTTCATGCTGCTTGGACCCTCGGGCTGCGGTAAGACGACGACCCTGCGCATGATGGCGGGATTGGAGCTGCCGACGTCCGGCGAGATATTCATCGACGGAGAAGAGGTCGGGCAGAAGCCCGCCAGTCAGCGTGATATCGCTTTCGTCTTTCAGATGTTCGCGCTCTATCCGCACATGAACGTAGGTAAGAACATCAGCTATCCACTGATCAGCCAGGGCATGCCGAAAGCGCAGGTAAAAGCAAAGGTCGCGGAAATCGCTGAGATCCTCGGGATTTCTGACATCCTAAATCGCCCTGTTGGAGGACTATCGGGCGGCGATCGGCAACGGGTCGCTCTTGGTCGCGCGATCGTCCGGGATCCAAAGGCGTTCCTAATGGATGAACCGCTTGGCGCGCTCGATGCCGAGTTCCGAGAGCGTATGTCAGAAGAATTACGCGCGTTGCATGACCGTATGGGAGCAACGACCGTTTATGTGACCCATGACCAACTTGAAGCTATGCAGATGGGCGACAAGATTGTCGTGATGAACCACGGCGTCATCGAGCAGTTCGGCGTGCCTCAGGAAATCTACGACTGGCCAGCGACGAAATTCGTGGCCGAGTTCATCGGCTCTCCTCCAATGAATTTTTTGGAATTCAATGGAACAGTTGGCACGGGAGCTGAACACGTACAACTGGGCGAGGCGCGAATTGCTATACCGCGCCAACTGGGTGGAGAGAGCGGCGCGCTGACTTTGGGTGTTCGACCCGAACATGTTTACCTGAACGATGCAGCCCCTTATCGCGGCGAGGTTGTGGCAACCGAATATTTGGGAACCACGCAGATCGTTACGTTGAAAACCGAACACGGACAGATCAAAGCGCGGATCCCGTCCAACGTGATTGTCAAGGAAGGCGAGCGAACAGGCCTCGATCTTGATGCTCGTACGCTCTCGCTGTTCGACGCAACGACCGGTCACGCTCTGCGTTCTGAAGCAAACCAGGAGGTCCTGAACCATGGCTGAGGTTGTCCTGCACAACGTTTCGAAGCGTTTCGGGTCTGATACCGCGCTGGATGGTGTAAGCATGACAGTGCCAGATGGTGCTTTTGTTGTTCTTCTAGGGCCAACAGGCGCCGGAAAGACGACCACGTTGCGTTTGGTCTCCGGCCTTGAAGTGCCGGACGCCGGAAAAGTATCAATCGGTGGCCGAGATATGGCTGGGCTAACGCCCGCCCAACGCGATGTGGCTATGGTGTTCCAGCAATACTCACTCTATCCGCACCTATCGGTTCGTGAAAACCTCGAGTTCCCACTAAAGTCTCCGATCCTGCGTATGCCTCAGCCCGAGATTGATCGCAAGGTCGGTGAAGTGGCCGAAATTCTACAAATATCGCACAAGCTAGATAATAAGGCGACAGCACTTTCAGGTGGCGAGATGCAACGTGTGTCGATTGGTCGAGCGCTGGTACGAAACCCTTCGGTTTACTTGATGGACGAGCCGCTGAGCTCCCTTGATGCCAAGTTGAGAAGCGACCTGCGGATCGAACTCAAGAACATCCAGTCCCATTCTGGTGCAACGTTGCTCTATGTCACGCATGACCAGATCGAAGCTATGACGATGGCCACACATGTCGGTGTGCTGGACAATGGACGCCTTGTTCAATTTGGAACCCCACGAGAGATTTATGAAAACCCGGTCAGCATCTATGCGGCAAGTCGTTTGGGTCAACCACGCATTAATGTGCTACCCGCAGATGCCTTTTCTGGCGCGCCGGATCAGGCGGCTTTCATTGGGTTGCGACCAGAACAAATTCTACAGGGTAACGGACAGGAGTGCTTTGTCGAGCGCGTCGAGCATTTGGGAGATCAGACGCGCTTGCATCTGAAGTATCGCACACACGATGTGATCACGGTGACGGATGCGCACACCGAACTAACCCATGGTGATATCATCAAGATTCAGCCCGCAAACCCATTTTATTTTGACGCAGCAGGCGCACGGATCGCTTGAGGAGGATGCCACAATGACACATTTCATGAATGCCAAAGACGATATGGTCACGGATGCCATTGATGGCGTGATTGCAGCCTCTGGTGGTACACTCGCTCGGTTGGATGGCTACCCTCATATCAGGGTCGTGGTAAGATCTGATTGGGACCGGTCCAAGGTCGCGCTGGTCAGCGGTGGCGGCTCCGGCCACGAACCCGCTCACGCTGGGTTTGTCGGAGAAGGCATGCTGACCGCTGCGGTTTGTGGTGACATCTTCGCCTCGCCGTCGGTTGATGCCGTTCTTGCCGGTATTCTCGCGGTAACGGGCCCTGCGGGCTGCCTCCTGATTGTCAAGAACTACACCGGTGACCGGTTGAATTTCGGATTGGCGGCTGAACGAGCACGCGCCTTCGGTCACAAGGTTAGCATGGTTGTGGTCGACGACGACATCGCCTTGCCGGATCTTCCCCAAGCTCGCGGTGTTGCGGGAACCTTGTTTGTTCACAAGATCGCTGGCGCATTGGCTGAACAGGGGGCCGATCTGGATACGGTGACAGCAACCGCGGAACGTGTGATCCAATCCACCCATAGCATCGGTATGTCGCTAGATACATGCACTGTGCCCGGATCTCCGAAGGAAGATCGCATACCCTCGGGCATGGCCGAATTGGGACTTGGCATTCACGGTGAGGCTGGTGTCGAACAGATCATCTATGAGAATGCTCGTCAGGCGATTGACGCTGTCGCTGGAAAACTTGAGGCGGAAATGCCCACAGGCCGCCACGTAGCCTTGTTGAATAATCTCGGTGGCACTTCCGAGCTGGAAATGTCGGTGCTGTCTGCCGAACTCATGAAATCGCGAATTAGCGAGCGGATTGCGTTTCTGATCGGGCCCTCTGCGATGATGACATCACTGGCGATGCGGGGTTTTTCGATTTCTGTACTGGAGGTCACAGAAGCGGAAGTCGCCTTGTTGCAGGTGCCCTGTCCAATGTCTGCCTGGCCCGGCTGCGTTCAGTTGGCGACGCAAGAAATCTTGCCTTTACCGGATGGCCTCGCGCCGATTAAGGCTCTGCCATCGGCGCATGACGAAACCCGGGCATTTCTAATCGATTGCTGCAATATCCTGATCGATGCTGAGGACGATCTAAACGCGCTCGATGCCAAATCGGGTGATGGCGATACAGGGTCGACGCTCTCGGCTGCAGCGCGGGCATTAATCGCGGCAATTGATACCCTCCCGCTTGCAGATCACACGCAACTTTATCGTGCAATTGGGCAGGAATTAAGTCAGACGATGGGTGGCTCCTCGGGGGTCTTACTTGCGATTTTCTTTGCGGCTGCCGGTGATGCGTCTGCCTCTGGAATGCCGATGCGTAAGGCACTTATGGCCGGATTAGAGCGCATGCAAGAAATCGGAGGAGCTCGCCCCGGCGATCGGACCATGATCGATGCTCTGATGCCAGCGCTGACAGCCTTGGAGGACAGCCTTGCTGCGGCGGCTAAGGCGGCGCGAGCAGGCGCCGACCACACTGCGACAATGACCCGAGCCAACGCGGGCCGAGCGTCCTACATCAATGCCGAACAGTTGCAAGGTCACGTCGACCCGGGGGCCGAAGCCGTGGCGCGTTTGTTTGGACATCTGAGCGCGTAAATGGTGCTTGGATCAGAACTACATCCTCCTGCGATTTTTTCGCTGGAGGCAGGAAACCTGCTTCTAAAATTTTGTGACCAGAACCTACAGCATAATCAGTTCTATTCCCCCTAGCTGGCTTTGACCGTCGCAAGACTTGCTATGTGTTTTTCGCCAAATTTAGACGCCTGCGCTTAACGCAGGCGTAATACGGTTCGACCAATCCGACCTTGTTCGCCCAGGGAGGCAAATGCGGCTTCAAAGTCGTCAAAATCGAATTCCGTGTAAGGCCCAACTTGAAGCGATCCGTCCGTGATCCAACCAGCAAGCTCTGTGAGCAGGCTGTGGTTTCCGTGCTCGACCATTAGAAAGCCGGCTTTCTTGTGTCGAAACACGTTGCCCGCAATCGTTGATAGGTTCTTCATTGGATCAGCAGGGACGAAAACACCGTTTGTCGTCAATAAATGACGGATTTCATTGAACCTATAACGCGCCGACAAATCAAGGACGGCATCGAACGTTCCCTCAATCTTTTCCAGCGGAGTTTGGCGATAATCAATAACCTGATCCGCACCAAGGTCTGTCATGATCTTCTGACCACTTGGGCCCGCAACGGCTGTCACAGACAGTTGCAAAGCCTTGGCGATCTGGATCGCGTAAACCCCCAAACCCCCGCTTGCACCGAGGATCAGCACTGATTTCTCCTTGGTGAGGCCCGCGACATCTCGGAGCGCGACAAGACTGGTCTGCGCCCCAAGCGGGAAGGCCGCGGCTTGAGCAAAACTCATCCCCTCAGGGATATTGGCAATGTAGTCTTCGGGGATGCTTATGATGTCCTGGTGGGTTTTCGGGCCTTTCATCAGGTGCGTGTATCCAAAAACCTTTGCACCTTTGGCAAACCGTGCGGTGCCTTCCATCACGGTGCCCGAGAATTCTAACCCGGTCCGAACAAGTGAGCGCGACCGGTAAAGCCATAAAAATAGATCCAGATCCCCACGCGCAATATCCGTATCTGTGGGATTCAATGATGCGTAGTGCACTTGAACTTTGACTTCCCCAGATCGGCGGATGGGCTCTGCGGCCACGTCGGACAGGGTGAGGGTTTGGTGTTTGTTGTGAAGGGCTCTCATGGCAAAATCTCCTATAGGTCAAGTGACCTAGTTTAATCAGCCGCCACTTAGGTCATTTGACCTTTTGGGTCAATAGACCTAAATACTTCGTTGTTACATGAACGTGAGATGACCAGAATGAGTGCAGATACTCGCCGTAACCGTATCCTCGACGAAACTGAAACCTTGCTGGTGGAGGTCGGAAACGGGGCGCTGACCATGCGAAAGATCGCTAACCGTGCGGAGATCAGCTTGGGCAATTTACAATATCATTTCGCCACACGCGAAGATGTGCTCTTGGCCCTGCTTTTGAGGTTTCTAGAGCCCTATGAGGAACGATTTCAGGAACCACCAGCGGATCTACCAACGGATGTTGTTGAGGCATTGAAGCAGATGTTTGTGCAGGCTTTAAGCGCGCCAGATTTTGAACGCTGCGCGACAATCTACAAAGAAATCTGGGCCGCTTCGAGCCATTCGGCCAAAATGCGCGAGGCATTGAAAATCTACTACACGCGGCTTCTTGCGTTCTACTGTGAGGTTTTGGAACGTGTAATGGGAGATCGCGCGGCGCCAATGAAAGTTGAGCGTGTCGCCGCAGCAATGCTGCCCATACTTGAGGGCTATTGCATCACAAAAGACGCTGTCGAGGTCTCTGTTGACGCAATGGCAGAGGATTGGGCGCATATGGCAGCGGCGCTGTTGCAGTATCGCTAGTCTGACAAGGGGCAGATGATTTCGTCTTTTACATGGCGCCAATAACCGTGCGCTCTTTGCGACCTAGATCGTCTCAATTGAAATGACATCAACAGCTTGACTAACACTCGCTTGTCCCGTTGATCGTAACATCCCTTTGATTGGTGAAACGTCGGTATAATCTCGGCCGTATCCAACGACGATATGGTCGGTGTTCACTTCAATCCCATTCGTCGGGTCAAGTTCCACCCAACCGAGATTGCCACCGCACCACACGCTGACCCAGGCATGCATTGCATCCGCGCCTTCCAGTCTCGCCTGACCCTCGGGTGGCTGCGTTCGCAGGTAGCCGCTGACATATCGGGTTGGAATACCGATGCCACGCAACCCAGCGATCATGATATGCGCGAAATCCTGACAGACCCCACGTTTTTGAGCGAAGGCGACCTCTAGTGGTGTGTCAACGGTCGTAGCTCTGTCATCAAATAGAAGGTCATGATGCAACGCCTCGCACATCTGCCAAGCCGCAGACTTTGTGGTTCCCGCGGATTTGGTAACCCCACGCGCGTAGTCGGTCACCTCTGCTGAGGGTTGGATGCGCGGTGATGAGCCGAGAAAATGATGTGGAGACGCCGGTTTCAGATCGGACACGCGGCAGATGTCTTGCTGCAGGTCTCGCACTGCAGGGCTCAGATCTGCTGCGGGCATATGTGGTTTGCGTTCGACACGCGCCTTCATTTCTATTTGCATGGCGTTGTGTTGAATATCATGGGCAATGAAACTGGCTGTATTCCCGAAGAAATCCAAGCTGTCGCGGCGCTCAGACGGTGTTGGGTCGCCAGTCAAGCTCCATGAAATGACGGACTGGCATTCTGGGATATCGATTGGAACCACGCGGAGCCGGTGCCGCCCGACATCGGCGGATTGCGCGTAGAAGTGGGTCAAAACCAGCCGGATATCATAGATCATTTCAGATACTCGGCAGCGATATGGTCTGACAGGGCCCAGATCTCGGTTCTTAATGCCAAAAGACCGTCCGAGGTTAGCTGGTCTGGTAAATCGACCGTCATTCTCGTTTCAAGCTGCAAGGCGAGGCGTTCGCATTCCGAAAGTCCGTGTTGGCCGTTGCGCTTGGGCAGGGCCGCAATGTGTTCGCGTGCGCGAGAGATATGGTAATGGACCGACCTTGGATTGCGCACGTCAAGCACCACTAGATCACATACCGTGGTCGCGCTGGGCGCCGAGAAGTATCTTGCGCGGTGCGACATCACGCTATCGCATAGTTCCAGCGCAAGGTCGAAGACCCCTTCAGGTGCAGAAGGCAGCAGCGTATCTGAAAGCAGTTTTGCGGTTTGAGCGGCGCGTTCAATAGAAAGCCCGAGGCTGAGGAAGCGCCATCCGGTTGATCGGTACATGTTTTCATGCACCAGCCCGGCAAAACCGGTCACTTTGGTCAGTAGTGTCCCGACGATTGATGGTACTTCTTCCAGCGGTACAGGGCGTTCTGACAGAACCCTGGACGCGTTTGCCAGGTCCTTCAGCGCGAGCATCCCATCCACAGAGAAACGATCGCGGATCTTTGCTGCACAGAATTGCGCCTGAGCCACGGGATCTTCAAACGCGAAGGCCATAGCTTTGGTGCTGTTGGTTGGGCTGAAAAGCAGGTTCTTCTGGATCAGTTCGGGCAAGGGATCGTCGGGTGAGGCGCCGGTTCCAAGAAGTCCGTGATACGCCCGAAACGCCCGCATGGCACACTCAGCGCGCTCGATGTAGCGACCCAGCCAAAACAAGTTATCGGCAGCGCGCGCGGGAAGGGCTGTGCCTTGTGCAAGGCTTGCGGCTTCTCCCTTGATCAGGCTTGGCGTTGCAGCTGTCTTCTGTCGTTCGGGGTTTATGACCCAAACGTCTGACACCGAGCCCCCTTCTTGCATGCCCAGTGGATTGGATTTCGTACCTGTGCCGACGCGCGCGTACCCACCAGGCAACACTTTCCAACCCTGATCGGTACGGGCCAGAAACACTCGCAACGTCATTGGTCTTGAAACAAGACCTCCGTTCTCCCAGACAGGGGTGGTGGATTTTGTCGCTGCTTCCTGACCGACAAAGAACTCACCCTGCGCAGTTAGGAACCGGTCCAGATCGGAAGCCAATGGCTGGGTATCAGTTGCAGGTTCAACCCCCATGGTTGGAACAAGCCGTAACCGATCGAGATTAGACAGGACATGTGCCCGCTCTTCTTTTTGGCCACACCACCAGGTCGCGATGTTTGGCAAGGCCAGCTTCCGACCTGTCAGCACCTCGCAAAGCTGCGGCAGGAAAGCCATGAATCCACGGTTTTCAAGGAAACCCGCACCGGGTGCATTAATCGTCGACAGATTTCCGGCACGCACCACTTCCAGAAAACCGGGTGTCCCCAATGCACTGTCTTCGTTTAGCTCCAGCGGATCGAGAAACTCTGAATCCAGCCTGCGCCAAAGAACGCTGATCGGGCGAAGTCCTTCTACCGTGCGTACGTGCATCCGGTCGTTCTTGACGACCAGATCTTCACCTTCGACCAGCAACAGCCCAAGATAACGCGCCAGATATGCGTGCTCAAAGAAGCCATCATTCATCTGGCCGGGCGTCAGCAGACCAATGGGTTCATCGGGGTTGAGACGCAGGTTTGAAAGCTGGTTGCGAAAGTCCTGGAAGAACCCTGCAAGCCGTTGGACGTTCGCATGGGCATAGAAGTTGGGAAATACGCGGGTCGTTGCAACACGGTTTTCAAGTGCAAACCCCGCACCTGACGGAGCATCCGTCCGATCCCCCAGCACCCACCATTGACCAGATGGACCGCGTCCAACCTCGAAGGCAAGAAAATTCAGAAACTTCCCTGAAGAAGGGGCGGTGCCCACCATCGGGCGCAACCAGCCGGGTGTATGGGCAACAAGACTGGCGGGCAGATGACCGTTTTGGACCAGTTGCGCGGGCCCATAGAGATCGGCAGCGACCTGTTCCAGCAGATCAGCACGCTGGATCAACCCGGTCGAGATCTCTTCCCATTCCGATGCGGTAAGCAGAACTGGTATGGGGCTTAGCGGCCAATCGCGCTCATCAGCGCTTTTGTCACCGTATTTTCTGTAGAAAACTCCCACATCGCGCAGGTACTGGTTGCCGCGGCGAAAGCGAGTAGCCACAGCATCGTCTGACAGGCCAGCGAGGTGATGTAGAAAGTCATTCCAAACAGGGCGAACGGCCCCGTTGCTGTCAAAAAGTTCGTCTGCCGAAAGGTCTTGTGGACTGTAGTTCCGCAGAAGATGAGACACGGCATTCGTTTGGGACCGATCCCTGCTGTGCGAAGCAACAGGTGTGTCAGACATGGACACCGCGTCTGAGATCAAGGGTGAGCGGCGTTTCGGGGTGTGCATGTTCCGGCGCCGGATCGTACGTGCCTGCGGTGTGACCGAACGCCTCGAACCGGGCAAGGCGACGCGCTTCTGCTTCATTGCCATTCACGGGGAAGGTATCGTAGTTGCGCCCCCCGGGATGAGCCACGTGATAGCGGCACCCACCCAATGCACGTCCTGTCCAAGTGTCGTAGATGTCAAAGGTCAGCGGCGCATCGACGGGCAGGGTTGGGTGCAAGGATTGGGCTGGCTGCCAGGCTTTGTAGCGCACGCCAGCGACCGAGGTTCCGGTTTTCGATGTGCTGGTTAGAGGGACCTTGCGGCCATTCACCATCACCGCGTAGCGAGACGGATCTGCTGCGGTCAGCTTTACTTGCAATCGTTCTACTGAACTGTCCGTATAGCGCACGGTGCCCCCAATCGCGCCGGTTTCTCCCAGAACGTGCCAGGGCTCAAGCGCCTGACGCAGTTCAAGTTCGACCCCTTCATACGTGACCGCACCACAGAATGGAAAGCGGAACTCGGACTGGGCGGTGAACCAGGCCGGATCGACATCAAAGCCATGGTTCTTGAGATCGGCGCAAACCTCGATGAAATCGTCCCAAATATAGTGTGGCAGCATGAAGCGATCATGCAGTTGGCGACCCCAACGCGTCAGGTTACCTTTTATTGGTGCTTCCCAGAACCGGGCGATCAGTGCACGGATCAGAACCTGTTGGGCTAAACTCATGCGCGCGTTTGGTGGCATTTCAAACCCGCGGAATTCCACCAAACCTAGGCGTCCTGTGGGTCCATCCGGTGAGTAGAGCTTGTCGATACAGATTTCTGTCCGGTGTGTATTGCCCGTTACATCAATCAAGGCATTTCGCAGCAGCCGATCCACCAGCCAAGGCTCGGGTATAATACCCTCTCCCGGTGCCGGAATCTGGCTGAGTGCGATCTCTAGTTCATAAAGGCTGTCTGTGCGCGCCTCATCAATGCGAGGCGCTTGTGAGGTTGGCCCGACAAAGACACCCGAGAACAGATAGGACAGGCTGGGATGCCTGTTCCAATGCAGGAGCAGACTTTTCAACAGATCGGGACGACGCAAAAACGGGCTATCGAGCGCACTGGCTCCACCAACAACGACATGATTTCCACCGCCAGTGCCTGTGTGTCGCCCGTCGATCATGAACTTGTCAGCGCCCAATCGGCACTGACGTGCTTCTTCGTACACAGCCTCGGTGATGGCTTTGGTGTCTTCCCAGCTTCTTGCTGGGTGAATATTGACCTCTAGTACGCCGGGGTCTGGCGCCACACGAATGACATTCAACCGATCATCACTTGGGGGTGCATACCCCTCGATGTGAATAGGCATTTCCGCATCAGACGCGGCGCCTTCAATGGCCGCGATCAGTTCCAGATAGTCTTCTGCACGTTCAACAGGTGGCAGGAACACACAGAGCTTTCCGTCGCGGGCCTCGATGCTTAACGCAGTGCGCACTGGACCAAGTGCGGTGAAAACTTGCCCTGGGCCTTGCGCGACAGATGTACCGACGGTTTCGACGTGTTGCGGTGGACGTTCGCGGCGGTCCGGGCGTGCAAGGTCTTCTGGTTCGGGAAGGTCCTTGTTCAGCAGCGCGGGGTCGGCCGGATAGGTGTAGGGGTAGCTAACCTTTTCGACAAAAGGCAATGCGTTCAGAGGCAAGCGGTATCCCACCGGGCTATCGCCGGGGATCAGGAACAAATGCTTTCTGCGTAACTTCCAACGCTCTGAACGCCATTTGTAGGGGCGATAGCTGTCATCAGCTTGCCAGCGTTGAATGGGCAGGGCGTAACCGGCAGGCTTTGTCAGCCCGCGATCGAACACGCGCGCAATTCTGTGGCGTGCTTCGGCATCTTCCAGCTCAGAATTCGCCGGCGTTACGTTATTGGGCAAATTGGCTTCCCGCAGTAACCACTCTCCGGGATCTTCATAAGCGGCAATGACGTTCTTCTTGGGAACGTCCAGCCTCTGCGCCACATCTTTAAGTAAGGCTTTGGCGTGTTTGTGCGTCAGGTCCTGATCCGCCTTTTCCGAAGCGATCAGATCCTGGTTGTTCCAGATTGGCTTGCCATCACCGCGCCAGTACAGCGAAAACGTCCAGCGGGGCAGCGTTTCACCCGGGTACCATTTTCCCTGACCGTAATGCAGCATGCCGCCGGGTGCGAAACGCTCCCGGAGCTTGCGGATCAGTTCGTCTGCGCGCGCACGCTTTGTCGGTCCGACGGCATCGGTGTTCCATTCCGGTGTTTCAAAATCGTCGATCGACACAAAAGTGGGCTCACCTCCCATCGTGAGACGAACGTCTCCTTTGGTAAGATGCTCATCTACTTTCTTACCAAGCTTATCCAGAGCGCCCCAGGCCGCGTCAGAGAATGGTTTGGTAATCCTTGGGTGCTCGGCCGTCCGAGTAACGGTCATATCAAAATCGAAGCTGACCTCCGCTTCGCTCGCCAGTCCCGAGATTGGTGCAGCGCTGCGGTAGTGTGGTGTTGCGGCCAGTGGAATATGGCTCTCGCCGGTCAGCAAACCGCTTGTTGGATCTAATCCGATCCAACCTGCACCCGGTATAAACACTTCGGCCCAGGCATGCAGGTCCGTGAAGTCGTGATCGGTACCTGACGGTCCGTCGAGCGCCTTGAGGTCAGGTTTCAGCTGGATCAGGTAGCCCGAGACAAACCGCGCAGCAAAGCCCAGTGAACGCAGCATCTGGATGAGAAGCCAACTGGAATCCCGGCACGACCCGCGTCCCTTAGTTAGCGTTTCATCGGCGGTTTGCACGCCGGGCTCCATCCGGATCACATAGTCGATGTCGGTTGCAACCTTGGTGTTCAGGGCAACCAGAAAATCGATGGTTCGTTCAGCTGCCTTGGGGACGTCGTGCATGTAATCTTTGAAGGCCTGCGCGTTTTTCTCGGGTCGGCGGTACATTTTAAGGTCAGACTTCAAGTCGTCCGCATAGTGAAACGGCCAACTTTCTGCGGCTTCCTCGACAAAGAAATCGAACGGATTGTAGACGCTCATGTCCGCCACGAGGTCCACTTCGATTTTGAACTCTCGCACGGGTTCCGGGAACACGAAGCGCGCAAGCCAGTTCCCATAGGGGTCCTGCTGGTGGTTCACGAAGTGCTTCTCGGGCGTGACCGTGAGGCTGTGCGATATTACGCGTGTTCTCGAATGTGGTGCGGGGCGCAGGCGGATGATCTGTGGACCTAGCGAGACGGGCCGGTCGTACCGATAATGGGTAAGGTGAGAAATACTAGCAGTGATCGACATAGGCACGCCTTGCGTCAAAGGATTAACCTTTATGACCTACGTTATCCACAGGGCGGGGAACAGGGTAAAGCTGGAACAAGAGTGTATCTCAAAACGCAACAGCCCTCGGATCAAGCCTGAATTGGTGACGATGAGCGAGGACTAGGCAGATGCGGTATAGTAGCTAGAACCGGCAGCCCCATAGTAACTGCTGTAACCATAGCGCTTCATCCCTTTCGGATCGATCTGGCTCAGGATCAAACCACTGACGCGTAGCCCGCTTGTCTCGAATTGTGACAAACCTTCACTGACTTGGTGCGCATTGGTGTAGTCCCAGCGAACTACGTAAAGGATCGCGTCTGCATACCGACCGATCACACGTGCATCCGGAACTGCGAGCACAGGCGGTGTGTCGATGACAATATGGTCATATTGATCGCAGATAATCCGCATGAAGCGCGCAAATTGCGCAGACTCAAAAAGATCCGCGGCATTGATTTCGCTGGCCTCGCCCGCGAGCACATCTATCCCTAACCGCTGGTCGGTATGAACCAAGGTCTCAAGACTGCTGTCGCCGGAAATAGCACTGAGTAGGCCCTGTTTGCCATGAAGCGGAAAGTAATGCTGGAAAACCCGCCGACGCACATCGCCTTCGATCAGAAGTACGCTTTTGCCCAAGGCGCCAAGCTGTTGTGCGAGGGCAATTGACTGGGTTGTCTTGCCTTCGGATGGAACAGAAGACGACAACATAATAACTTGAGGCGGAGCCTTAAAGTTGGTCGCAAGGATTGAAGTCCGCAAGTTCCTGACCGCTTCGGAGAAGGATGTCGTGCGCCTAGAGGCTAACGTCTTTGTCATAAACTTGCGGGAGTTCCGCTTTGTGCGGGGGATTTGGCCCATAACCGCCAAGCCTGTTGCGAGTTCCAATTGCAACCCACTCCGAAAGCCAACTTGACGGCCTTCACGAAGTAGAACCCAGGCAATTCCAACAAGTAGTCCGACGCTGATGCCCATTGCTAAGATTAGTACTTTGCGGGGCGAGGACGGGTCAGTCGGGACAAACGCAGGGGACAGAATTCGGCTGTCTGCGCGCTGGATGCCTTCTTGGACGCTCGTTTCTTTGAAGCGGTTAAGAAAATGAGAGTATTGTAATCGCGTCGCTTCTGTTTCCCGCTCAAGTTGCTCAAGCCGGATCAAATCCTGAGATTGGTCTTCGATCCTAGAATCAAGATCAACACGCGCATCATTCAAATTTGCAAGAAGCCTTTCTGTTCGGGAAAGCGCTTCTTGGTTCCTTCTGCGCTCTTCAGAATTCCCTTGTCCTTCAAGCCCCTGAAGTCGGGTGATTTCCTCTTCCGCGTGGGTGATACGTAACCTTTGCTCTTTTGCTTGCCGCTGCATTTCCAGAAGATCTTCGGCGCTTATCAGATCCGTTTCGGTCGTAAAGGTCTTCAGGTTGGTCTCGGCCTCCTCCAGTTCGGTTTCTAATGCAACGACGCGTTCTGAAAGCCAGTTTGTTGCTTGCGCGGTGGCGTCTGATTTCACCGACAGTTGGTCGCTAATGTATTGAGCGGCCATCGCGTCTGCGATTTTAGCTGAGAGCGTTGGACTAGCGTGCTCAACTGTAATTTCGAAAACCAGACTGTTCGGGATATTCCGAATAGAAATCATGTCAGAGACAGCATCGATCGCTTCGTCTCGGTGCGTTGGTCCAGACGGATCACCAAGGTCTGAAAATACTCTAATTGGAACCACGGACTTAACGTAGGAAAACAGCTCGGAAAATCGCGGCGGCTTTGCGAAATCCGGGTGTGCTAATAAACCAAGCTCATCTACCACGCGCGCATGAAGGCTGCGTGCGCGCAACACCTGAACCTGTGTTGCAATATCAACGGATTCACCCGAGAGGCCCGAGATAACACCCTCCATATCAATGACTTGAGTGGATCGGGTTTCAAGTACGACCGTGGCAGTGGCTTGGTATGTGGGCGTTGCAATCTTTTGGATATATGTCCATGCCGCCGCTGCCATGATCATCATACAAGCAAGTATGCGAAGACGCCCCCGCCAGATAACCGCCCACGCATCGCCAACGTCCATAACGCTTTCCTCTGAAAGGCGCATGGGTCGTGTTTCGAATTCTGCAGGTGTCTGCTGAGCGGTTGGTGCGAGGGCGAGTTTTGGTCGCAAAGGTATGATCCCCACTTGTTCGGCGCCATTAAGCCGGAGAGCCGTTAAGAAAACGTGTTGACCTTGAGCCTCGGGTATTCAGCCATCCTTAATTCTGAACGCGTATTTGTTCTTCTGAAATTGATGCGGCGGACGTGAGCGAAGTCATATGTCTGAAAAATGCGTGACGGTCATTTACATCGCTGGACTGGGCCGCAGCGGATCAACGTTGCTTGCCGAGCTGTTATCTTTGCGGTCGGGGGTTCTTTCCGTGGGGGAGTTACCAAAGATCTGGCACCATGGTTGGCGGGATAATTGGTGCTCAGCGGATGGGTACCAGTTCTCGACATCCCCGGTGTGGCGTCGAGTGCTGCAAAGGTTGCGTATACTTGATCCCGGCTTTGAAGAAGAAGACGCGTTCAAGTTATCTGATCGCATGCTGACACATCGCAATTGGCGTCCATTCTGGTTATTTTTTGGTCTTTCTGATGCGCGATCTCACGTCTACCAAATGCAGTTTGATCTGCTTTATCGCGCGCTGTCTGACGTTACGCGAAGCTCCGTCATCGTGGATTCTGGCAAACTGCCCTATCATGCAGCGCTGATGGTACGCTCGAAGGCGGTAAAGCTAAAAGTTGTTCATCTCGTTCGCGATCCCAGAGCGGTTGCGTATTCCAAGCAACGCACGAAAACCAATTTAAACCTGAGTTCTGATCAGAAGCGTACAATGCGCAGGGAAAACGCGTTGCGGGTTTCTTTACGTTGGATTTGGCACAATTTTCTTGTGCGCATGGTTTGTTTGAGGTGCGAAGATACGGTCTTGGTGCGATACGAAGATCTTGTTCAAGATCCCAATAAGGTTCTTGAAAGGATACTAGGCTCTTCGGGCTTGGAGTTTTATGGGGTTTCTGGTCCGAAGGACGCGCGGGCGAACAGTATCGCCTTTACTGGAAACTCAAGTCGTTTCGGGACGAACTCACACAGAATCAAACCCGATTTTGAATGGACATTGAAGCTTCCTCTGTCTCAACTTGCGTTAATTTCCCTTCTCACTTTGCCTTTGCGATTCTGGCTTGGATACGGTGGCCTGTTTAGGTTGAAAACAGGTCGCAAAGCGTCCTGAAAACGTGCTTTTCGAATTTGGGCTTCTGGGGACAGGGCAGTTCGAGTGGTAACTGGTTCAGCTGAACGGATCAAATGTGCCAGCTCGTTTTGATCATGTGGATCAAAGTACCGCGCTGAAGTTCCAGCTTGCTCGTTGTGTATCGCAATATTCGATAAGATCAGTGGGGAACCTAGGCACAAAGCCTCTTCCACGGTTGATGACCATCCTTCGTACAAAGAGGGGTTAATCACAGCTTTGCAGCTTTGCATCAGCGCGATCATGTCCGGCCTTGGGACTTCACCAAGGAACTTTGCTACTCCCGCAGTTGAGAGTGATGTGATCTGGCTTTGCAACTCTTTGAAAACGCCATTTCTTCTATGATCGAAAGCGGTGCCTGTCATCACAACCTGACCTTGCCAACCTTCGACGTGAAGAGACCGCAGAGCATCCAAGACCACTGTGTGGTTCTTGTGAGCCCAGAATTGATTTGGCAGATAGAGGAACCCCTCTTTCACGTCATAACGCCGCAATGTGTTTCGAACAGCTGCATTTGAAACCGGTGTCAGGCTTGGCGTGAATGGGACGATCGCAAGCGGGATCTGAGCGTAACGAGAAGACATTTTTTCAATTGCGTTTGCCGCAGCTCTGCTCGAGACCATGGCACGGTCGCTTTGGCGCAGGCAAAGGCGATAAGAAAGCTCCCGCAGAATACGTTGTGACATGCTGAAAAATTCGGGCAGATCCCGGTGTTGGAAGTCAGGCAACCATGTCAGAATTTCGATGTCTGGGAGCCTGCCCAAGAACAAGGTTGGAGAAAAAACTCTTGTGATTCCATTTGCGAGCAAGGTGCTGTGCAGTGACTTGTTTCGACCGGCTGTCAAAACCCAAAGTGTGTTTCGTGGATGCTTTATCCGCACGAGATCTGGGACGGTGAGGGTCTCGATCTGGTGTGTAATTTCCAGCTCGCGAAAGATTTCGGGTAAAGGGTTCTTGTCCGAAATGATGACCGGAGGCGGGTCAGCCGCCCCGCATATCTCAAGATAAGCTGATACCAGATTGAACAGGTAGTTCTGGCCGCCCAGCCATTTGCGCTCCAACGGCAGGATAAACGCAGTTTTTTTCAATTCTCAGTTCCTTTTGATACCAATCAGCGCAACGCTGGAGGTCGGCAGGGAAGGGCCTGGGTTTCGTCAGGCCTAGCACCCCCAACCGTGTAGGGTCGCTGACCAGCGATGCGGGGTCGCCTGCAGGTCGTAGGCCGCTGAACTGAGTCCGAGCACATTTTGGCTTGCTAAGTGTCAGGCATTCAAGAAACCGCCGTGAGGCTTCGCCAACGGTGACAGCCCGACCAGAGCCGATGTTCACCGGGCCGATTGGATTTTCAAACGCGATCTCGCAGAAGGCCAGATCCACCAGTGTTTGCGCAACATCCTCCACGAGGCACCAATCCCGCTGTTCTGCGCCTGTTCCCATCAACTTTACGGAAGGGGAGGTACCTGCAGATTTCAGTGCAAGGTCCCAAAAAAGCTGTTTGCGCAGACCTACACCGTAGACGGAGAAGATACGGGCCGGCAGCACCCTTAAGCCGGAAACTTGCCGTTCGCACATCGCAAGGTCTTCAACCATTTTCTTGTGCCATCCGTAGGGGGAACTTGGGTTCCGCTCGGCTGTTTCGGAAATGGGCCCGGGATGCCCGCTGCCATAAACAGCGGCAGATGAGGCAAGGACAACGCGCGCATCGGGGGCGTGGCGACCTAGCCAATGATAGAGCGCCGCACTTCCCGAGACCGTGTTCCGAAAGTCCTGATCTGCGGCGGCAAAGGATCGTCCGACAGATGCGCCGGCTGCCAGGTGCAGGACCACTTCCGGAGGTCCCGATGCCGTCCGGAGGCGATCAAACCCGGCCGATGTCAGGCTGTCTGGTTCCACCGCAGATAGCGGACCAAATGGCTTGACCATTTCCGATGTTAAACCGCGCCCAATCCCCAGTATTTTAACGCCTCGCCCGAAACGCTGCACCAGCGCCTGCATAACGTGCTGGCCTAGGAAACCGGCCGCACCTGTCACCCAAATCGGTCCTATCGACATGTTTTACGACCAAATGTGCCCGTGATGGCAAACGGTCTGTGCGCGGCGCAATGATCAAGATGCAGCGCGACGAGCCGGCTTACCCGAATTGCGCCATGCAGATTGTATCGCAAGAAGTGGTAACCCGATGATCCCGGCAAGCATCAAAACCTTCACAGTGTGTTCCAGACCATACCAAATCGTCCTGAAACAAACCGTAAACAAAACCAGTGAAATCAGGGCCTGAAAGAAATTCGTTTCACCGAAATAAAGTGCCGTCAGTTGGCGAACTGCCCAATTGAAGCAACAGATCAAGCCAAAGCAGAATACTAACACGCCAAGGCCGGCAAAGTTCATGAACGGCTCAGTAAGATAGTATTCGCCACCGATCAAACGGGTTTGTTCAGCGATGAGGTCGTAGGCTCGTGGCGGACGATCATACCCAAAGAACTGTGGTGGCAACCGAAGTAGAATCGCCAGATATGTCTCGCCAAATTGCAGGTCTAGCGTATCATGTCTTATGGCGTTTAGTGTTTCTGTGTACGTGAAGATGACGTTCTCAACACCACCAGGCCAGGCTATGAAGTCCCTGCTCAGATACGCCAAAGCCCCTGCCAATGTGCGGATGTAGCCAATTAAAGCCAATACTGCGACACTCAAAACGACGCTCAAAAATCGAAGTCCGGGGTGTAAGCGGTCGCCAAAGCACAAGTATTGGATCAACAGAAGCCCGACGGCCTCAACGCGGCTGGCGGCCATCAATTGCCAAAAAACCGTCAGCGATACAATAAGGCCAAACCCAAACGCGCATCTGCGCTTCAAACGTATCGTAAGGTCATCGGAAACCATCAGCACCGCGAGACACAAAGTCGAGGCCGCACCGAACACAAGCACAAGTCCAGAAGCAAAATTCAACGCATCGTCCCGGTTGGCTTTGAGGTCCTTGTATGTGACACGCCCAAGCTGCAGCGTGTCCCAGGGCGCGTCTATCTGGTTTGCAACAAGCAACGCAGCGGATGTTACAAGAAACGCAGTTAACGCAGTGGGTCCGCTTACGACTCGACCCTGAAATCGTGCGAAACTGAAAGCTGGGACGCAGATCCGGGAGACCGAAAGGTTCAGCGCAAGAAACCATGCAGCAGCGGCCGCGATGAGCAACGGGGCGGTTAATGCTTCGATACCTTGATTTGCCCGCGATCCTGATGCGAATGCCGGCATCCCAAGGAGGTCCAGGCTCATCATTGGGGCACATAAGGGATAGGTGGCTAAGACCAGATACCAAAACGCTGGTGTCAAATCGGACGCACCACGTCCAAGTAATGAGATGAATGCGCAGGTAATCATCAGCAGCGCAAGCCATCGCCATTGGGCACCAAGGTCTGAGCCGTTGATCCAGAAAAGTGATAGAAAGATTATAAATATCGCCAATGCCGCACTTGTGACGATCGACAAGGTCTTTCCGTTTTGCAGCCTGTTCACATGGTTCAGCACGGGCCCAGCGTCCGCAACGTTGGTGCGCAAATGAAATGAGCAAGGGCCTGCTTTGGTCCGGAAAGTTTTGTCTTCCAGGTTTCGTCATTGCGGATGGTCACAATGGACTGGCCCAGTCGATTTGGATTTCCTGAGAAGGATAAACCCATTCTGCGTTCGAATGTTCTGTCTGGGAAGCGGTCGGCGATATCGCCCGGCAAGCGTAAAGATAGCGCTTTCAAAGCGGTCCCAATTGCGTCTGCCGGTTCATACGCAAATGCGCTGTAGGCCATGCGTGCATAGCGGCCATGGGCAGAGAGCTTGTATATATCCCGGTTTCTCTGCCTCCACCGGAAGATGGATCGCAACGTTCCAGCCTGTGCCATCTCAAAAGGCTGGGCAGATGCCCCAAGGGATTTCTTGGGGTGGCTTTTGGCCAATACAAAGGCGCGCGGATCGCGGATCAAGTGCAGAATTCTGAAATCAACGCCTGAACATTGCTGCATTAGGTTTGCGTGGAGCGGAACCTTCCCGCTGTCGACAATCACTTCTGCGCCGGTTTGGTCCCTCAGGCAGGTGTAAATTTTTAGAAAGTCCCGACGATATTTTTCCGCATCTGCGCGCAAGGCCTCCGGTATTTGGCGCAGGATTTTTTGACGCGCATTTCGCAGCCTCTCGGTTCGATCAAACTTGTCGATGATCGGCTCACATGGACCGGCGGAAGCGACAGCGTCCAAGCAGTTGCGCCAGACCGGATGATTGTTGAACAGCTGCCCATCCGCGCATTGCCAGTTTTCAATCGCACCGCGGCCCCAGAAATGATGCAACTCGCCCACCGAAACGTAGCCGGGCAGGGAGCCCAAAGCGTCGGCCAGAACTGTTGATCCGCTTCGCCCGATGCCTCCGATGTAAAGGACCGTCGGGCGCGTCACTGCGCTTGCCCGGCTAATTTATAGATCGATTTCGATAATGCCGTTGGGATCCTCTGCGCGAGACTGGCACAGAATGATGGATGTCTCTCGCTGCGTTTTGGACAACACAAAATCACGATGCTCCACTTCGCCGGATACCAGACCGCATTTGCAGACACCGCAAATCCCGTCAGAACATTTCACATCCACAGAGACACCATTCTCTGCCAGCACATCCGTTGCCGCCTTATGCGCCGGGACATACAGTTCACGCCCATCTTGTAGCCGGAGCGTGAATGGGTGGTTAATGTAGTCCGGGATTTCGGGAACCGAGAAATATTCCAGATGCCGGGCCTTTTCCGGATACCCCTGACGTTCGGCTGCTTCCATAACGCTGGTCATGTAACGGTCCGGACCGCAGGTGTAGACGTGATACCCCGGTTCGTATCCTTTCAGTACATGATTGAAGTCGGCGCGCGTTTGCTCGGCAGACACGTGAATATGCAGTTTGTCGATCCAGGGCATGGTCCCAAGATCTGAAAGGAAGCCTGCATCTTCACGTTTTTTAACAGAATAATGGATCGCAAAATTTGCGTTCAGAGCATGTAATCTATGCGCCATCGCGATCATCGGCGTGATGCCAATTCCGCCCCCCATCAAAAACGACTTCTTCGCTGTTTCCTCCAAGGGAAAATGGTTAATTGGCTTTGAGATGAAGATACGACGGCCTTCACTGAAAATGCGGTGCATCAGCTTGGAGCCACCACGCCCTTCGTCTTCGCGAAGCACACCGATCTGATACTTTGACCGATCTGATGGATCGCCCGACATGGAATATTGCCGTAAGAATTCAGGCGCGACGACGATGTCGAGATGCGCTCCAGCGTTCCATACGGGCAAGTCAGACCCATCTGGTTTGCGAAACTCATACTTGGTCACTCCGGATGTCATTGCATCCACCTTGCTGACAACAACCTGCAGAACGGGGCTTTCTACGTTGCTGGTGTATCGATGCAGATGGCCGGTTTCGCCGTTTGAGGATCGGCGTTGGTACTCTTCCGCCGTGATCATTGCCTGATAGGCCTCAATGCCGGCTTCCCGGTCCATATTGAATGGATACGGATACGGATGCGGCGCGAGTGGTGCTGGATAAACAGCAAGGGTCTGGTCCTCGAATTTCAGGTCGAGGTCCTTTTGAAGACCACGGGCATTTACAGGGTGTCGTGTCGGTGCGTAGCCGCCTTCTTCGGTGATCTCGAGATCCCACCACCATTTCTTGATCGGGTTCAGTTCACCGTTCCCGACCATATCGTCGAGTTTTGCCAGAGCAGGTGCGGCAGCAGGTATATTCATCGCCGCCCAGCGAAACGGTTTTTCTGCAAACAGCCCTTCGAGGTTCCAGGGGCAGGTTTTCATACAGCGTCCGCACATGGCACCGCCAAGTGTTCCGATCCGGTAGGTTGCACATTTTTGGCTGTCGGATTTCCAGATCTCGTAGCCATTGAACATCAGCTTTGGACCAGCGGTAATCGCTCCGGACGGGCATTCGCGCGCGCATTTGTTGCAAGCTTCGCAAAATGCCTGCATCCCAAAATCGATGGGCTTGTCATGGGCAAGCGGCATATCTGTTGTCACGACGCCGGACTTGAGGCGGGGGCCCAGATAGGGGTTCAGGATCACCTCACCAATCCGGCTTACCTCACCCAGACCAGAGAGCAACAGGAGGGGCGGCTGCAGGACCTCCCCGTCCATCACCGTATGGGCCTTTGCGGAATAGCCCAAGTTCCGGATCTGCTGTGCGATCACGCCCCCCAGAAGTGAGAACCGCAGATAGGCACGCATCGACTGGGCGACGCTGATCCAATCGTCGCCAGAGGCGCCTTCCATGGTTTCATAGCCCTGATCCACGATCATGCTGATCGCCTGATCGTGTGACGGATCAATTGGCTCGCCACGGGCATCATGGCTGTACCAGCTCCATTCTGGACAACGCGAAATACCAACTGCGTCGATCCCCAAAAAGTAACTTGTGGCTTTAATTGCGTCGGCATGGGCTTGCGGTTCAGCGGGCGCGGGCTCGCCTATTCCCGGCCCGTCTTGCAGCAACACAAAGGCGCCCAGCATCCGACGTTGTGCAGCTGACGGGGCGGCCTTGCGGACATAGTATCCGCCCGTGGCACCGTCCTGGGTGGTTTTGCCCATGTCCCCGCATTGGGCCCGCGCGAACATGTCAGCGCGCTTGGGAACGCGCGCGACGTTTGCCTCATCGATATAGGTCGTAGGAGTTTCCACCCTTTTAAGAGCTTCAAATGGGTGGGGACCGTCGCGGAAATCACGCTTGGCATAGGGATCACCATTCATTGCAGATTTTGCGAAACCGGCCCCGACCCACCAGGCTGGCCCTTTGGTCTTCAACCACGGTTGTCGTGCCAAAGGCGCGAGCGCGCCATCATGAGAAAGCTCCATTGTCGTGGTGAGCGCCGCCACACCAAAGCGCGTCCCGACATAGGGGTTCACAAGCTGATCCCCCTCAAGCGTTGCAAGGCCTGCGGCAATCGTCAAAAGATTGAGGTCCACGTCTGAACTGGTCGCCGTGTGGGCTTTTGCGTCCCACCCCAACAGGCGGATATAGTTGGCGAGCACGACAGCTGTTTCAGTCGCGCGAAGGCACGCCCTGTGATGCTGCGCATCATCAAGCCATGCGCAGCCGGCCTCGCCCGGCTTCGGGTCGCGTGGCATCTCGTACAAGAAAACAATACAGTGTGTATGATCAACGATGGTCGTTGGCGGCGCGCTCATCGACTCTTTCAGATCAGCCATGATCAGATCGATCCCGGCAGCGAGCGTTTTCGTCTGGCGTGTCTGCAGAGCTTCGGCAAGACGATCAATGTCAGGGTTGCGATGGGGCGTGTCCAGAAGCGCGCTTTTCGGGAGGGGCCCGATACCCACCATGGACGCGTCGGAAAAGTAACCAAAAGCTTTCAGGTGATTTGCGCGTTCCTGAGGGTCTGTGGGAATCTCTGACTGGGTTTTGTTGACCAGCCCGTCGCGGATGGCATCCATCATCGCCTGATATTCACCCATCGCGTTGACGATGTTCTCGGGTGTATTTGGGCGATGGAAATTTAGCGGAGCAGATTTGGGAACCTGTTCAAGATCAGGCATTGCGCCGCGCGCAAGGCGTTCAAGCGGATAAGGTCCCAGATGCACAGGACGCTTTGCGTCGGAAAAAAACCGCACCCCCATCAGTACGGCAGACCAACATAGTTTTCCGCCAAGGCCGTTTGGGCAGCGCGCGAGTTCTCCAGATAGGACAGCTCAGCCTCCTGCATATTCTGGTCAAACGCTGTTTGTGTGGGAAAACGATGCAGGGTCGAGGTCATCCACCAGGAAAACCGGGATGCTTTCCAGACCCGCGCCAGTGCGTTGGCGGAATAGGTCTCGATCCCGGCAGAGTAATTTTCATCATACAAACGGATCAAAGCGTCCGACAGGTAATGCACATCGCTTGCCGCAAGGTTCAGACCCTTCGCACCCGTGGGCGGCACGATATGGGCTGCGTCACCAACCAGAAACAGGCGGCCCCATCGCATGGGCTCGGCGATGAAACTGCGCAGAGGCGCGATCGACTTCTCGATACTGGGGCCTGTGACCATGCGGTCTGCCGCTTCTGCGGGTAACCTGCGGCGGAGTTCGTCCCAGAAGGTGTCGTCGCTCCATTTGCCAAGTGGATCATCGACAGGGGCCTGAATGTAGTAACGCGACAGGTTCGCATTTCGCATCGAACACAGGGCAAACCCACGTTCGTGATTGGCGTAGATTAACTCGTCATCAACTGGCGGAGTTTCAGACAGGATGCCTAGCCAACCGAACGGATAGACCTTCTCGTACTGACGCAGCACACTGTCAGGGATCGTTTTGCGGCTTACACCATGAAAGCCGTCACAACCCGCGACCCACTCGCAGTCAACCCGCTGTTCGGTTCCGTCTTTAACGAAGGTGACGTAGGGCGCATCGGTATCTGCGCTGTGGATTGTCGTACCATCCACGTCATGGATGATTTTGCCATCCATCCTGTCTCGCGCGTCATAGAGATCGCGCGTTACCTCGGTCTGTCCGTAAACCATCACGGATTTCCCGATCAGCCCGTCGAAATCGATCCGGAATTTGCGACCTTCGGCAGCAAGAAGTGTGCCGCCATGAATGAAACCCTCGCGGTCCATGCGCTCGCCTGCACCCGCTTTGCGCAGCAGATTACATAACCCAGTTTCAAGAACGCCTGCCCGTATCCGTGATAAAACATATGCGCGCGACTGGCGCTCCAGAACAATCGTATCGATCCCCTTTAGATGCAGCAGCTGGCTGAGTAACAAGCCAGACGGTCCCCCGCCGATGATACAAACCTGCGTACGCATTAAGAAAGTCTCCTCCTAATGGAAGATATCGCGCATCAAAGTAGGAATTCACTCCCAATTTTTAGGAAAAACTAGTACATATCACGTATGAATATGCCTTTTCCTGAAATTCCCGTGTTTGATCTTTATGGTGAAGTCGGCGGACTGCCTGACTTGCTGCATGTCGAACGCATTGAAGACCGCGCGGCACCGCTCGACTGGACTATTCGGGTCCACAGGCATCCAGAACTGGTGCAGGTGCTTTGGATCTGTGGTGGTCGCGGTAAGGTGCATATTGATGGTGAAGCGCGCGAATTTGGCCCTGACACCTGCATTTTCGTACCTCGTCTGTGTACCCATGGCTTTTTGTTTGAAGCAGGGTGTGACGGGATCGTGCTGACGCTTCCTGTCGCCACATTAGCCAAGGCTTTGCCTGATGGCCCGCCTGCGCGGTTGTCCGTTCCGTGGGTCCTGCCCTCCGGTCCACGTTTTCGCGCCTTGATGGAAATGATTGCCGAAGAGCATCGGGGCAAGGCTGCATTTCGGGGGCCAACCTTGACGGGTCTCGTGGGTTTGATCGCCCTTTGGATCGCGCGCCGGGCAGAGGGCGAAGGGATTGCCGCGAAGCCCGGTCCTTACGACGCCCTGATCGGGCGCTTTCTAGATCGCCTCGAAGAGAAATTTCGGACTGAAAAAGAAGTGGCGGCCTACGCTGCTGCCCTGTCCAAGACGCCGTCGCATTTGAACCGGGCGAGTGGCCTTGTTCTGGGCAAGTCTGCCTCCGCAGTAATCCGCGACCGTGTCATCTTGGAAGCGCGTCGCGAGCTGGCCTATTCCGCACGTACCATTTCAGACATCGCTTACAGCCTCGGCTTTAGCGATCCTGCGCATTTCTCGCGCGTCTTCCGTCAATCAACAGGACAGACACCGCGCCTGTTTCGCAAGGCCGTCAATGGTTAGCGCTGGGCTGTTTCCCAATTGGGATGCATCCAGGGTTGTGCGTTTTCACGTGGTAATTTGCGCTCGAGGATGTGGTCTGATGCTTTCTCGCCTACCAGGATCGACGGTCCGTTCAGGTTTCCATTCGTGATTCTTGGAAAGATTGAACTGTCTGCGACACGCAGGCCTTCGACGCCGATCACACGACAGTCTGGGTCAACCACGGCCATGGGATCGTCCTGTCGCCCCATCTTGCAGGTCCCGCAAGGATGATAGGCGCTTTCGGCATGCTCGCGGATGAAAGCGTCAAGATCTTCATATGACTGTGCGGCATCTCCGGGTTGGATCTCATGCCCGGAATAGGGTTCAAACGCAGGCTGGCTGAATATCTCGCGCGTCAGACGGATGGCTTTGCGGAAATCGATCCAGTCTTTTTCCGTGCTCATGTAATTGAACCGAATGACCGGATCGCTTGCCGGGTCGCTGTCTCGCAAGGATACGGACCCACGCGAGGGACTGCGCATCGGTCCAACATGGGCCTGAAATCCATGACCTTCCGCGGCCGCCTGCCCGTCATAGCGCACAGCGATGGGCAGGAAATGGAACTGGATGTCCGGGTAATCGACCCCGGCGTCCGAGCGGATGAAACCACAGCTTTCAAACTGGTTTGACGCTCCGAGCCCGGTTTTGGTGAAAAGCCACTGTGCCCCGATCATCCCTTTGCCGATCAGGTTCCAGTATTTGTAGAGGCTTACAGGTTGCTTGGATGCCATCTGGATATAAAGCTCAAGATGGTCCTGTAAGTTCTGACCGACACCGGAACGATCAACGATGGGGGTAATACCGTGTTCTTTCAGATGATCTGCGGGTCCGATCCCCGACAACATCAGTAGTTTCGGAGAGTTGATCGAGGACGCCGCCAAGATCACTTCGTGATTGGCGTGGAGTTTTTCAGCTTTGCCGTTTCGGAAGACTTCAACGCCAACGGCGCGCCCTTCCTCAATCACAACGCGCTGGGCGAGGCCTCGGACAAGGGTGCAGGTTTCTCGCTTGAGGGCAGGTTTCAGGTAAGCATTTGCTGCAGACCAGCGCCGCCCCTTGTGGATCGTAGCCTCGAAAGGGCCAAACCCCTCCTGCTTTTCGCCGTTATAGTCTTGTGTCGTGTGGTAGCCTGCTTCTTCTCCAGCTTTCACAAACGCTTGCACCAGCGGGTTGTCGCGTGGCCCGCGTGAAATATGCAGCGGCCCGGATTTGCCGCGCCAGTCCGCGTCGCCCTCCCCATGCCAGGTTTCAAGCCGCTTAAAGTAGGGCAGCACATCGGCATATGCCCAGCCGTCAGCACCGCTTTCGGCCCAGTGGTCATAGTCACGCGCATGCCCCCTGACATAGACCATCCCGTTAATGGAGGAGCTGCCACCGATGACCTTGCCCCGCGGACAGGCAAGGCGCCGGTTGTTTAGATGCGGTTCCGGCTCGGATTGGTATCCCCAGTCGTAGCGCGACATGTTCATTGGGTAACTTAGCGCAGCGGGCATCTGGATGAACGGCCCGGCATCAGATCCGCCGTGTTCAATGACGATGACGGATTTGCCCGCCTCTGACAGACGGTAAGCGAGTGCGCATCCGGCGGAGCCTGCGCCAACGATAACATAATCTGCGCGCATGGCTTAGAACGGTGCCTCCACATCGCCCATGCGCACATAGACGGATTTGACCTGGCTGTAGTGGTGGATCGCCTCCTTGGAGTTTTCACGCCCCACACCGCTTGCTTTCATGCCGCCGAAAGGGGCTTCAACCGGGGCATCGTTATAGGAATTGATGAAGCAGGACCCAGCCTCCATCTGGCCGATTACACGGTGTCCGCGGGTCAGATCGCGTGTGAACACGCCCGCGGACAATCCAAACTCGGTTGCGTTGGCGCGCGCGATCGCCTCTCCCTCGGTCTTGAAGGTCAGAACGGACATGACAGGCCCAAAGATTTCTTCTTTCGCAATTGTCATGTTGTCTGTCACATCGGCGAAAACGGTTGGCTCAAGGTAAAACCCATCCCGATCCAGACGTTTGCCACCGCAGACAAGCGTTGCGCCTTCCTCTTGACCGATCTGAATATAGCGCTGCACGATCTCCATCTGGGCCTGGCTGACCATGGGCCCGAAGTTTGTCGCCTCATCCTGTGGGTCGCCGATTGTGGCCAGCGACAGACGCTCGCTCAGGCGTTTCAGGAATTCGTCTTTGATCCCCTCCTGCACGAATACGCGGGTCCCGTTTGAACAGACCTGTCCGGACGAATAAAAGTTTCCGAGGATGGCGCCCCCAACGGCTTTCTCGATATCTGCGTCGTCAAAGATTAGCAGCGGAGATTTCCCGCCAAGCTCCATCGTGACATGCTTCATGTCTTTTGCAGCGTTGGCGTAGATCTTGCGTCCGGTTGGAACAGAACCGGTCAGGCTGACCTTGTTGACGCGTGGATCTGCGACCAGGGGTGCGCCAACTGCACCGGTTCCCTGGATGACGTTGTAAAGACCCGCGGGCAAGCCAGCTTCATGAAGGATTTCTGCAACTTTCAGTGCGCAAAGGGGGGTTGTCTCAGAAGGTTTGAACACCATTGCATTGCCGCAGGCGAGCGCAGGGGCGGCTTTCCAGCAGGCGATCTGGGTGGGGTAATTCCATGCGCCTATGCCCACGCAAAGGCCGAGCGCTTCGCGCACCGTGTAGACCCAATCCTGCCCCAGTGGGATGTGCTCGCCTGTCAGGCTTCCTGCCAAACCGCCGAAGTACTCGAGCGCGTCTGCCCCAGATGTTGCATCGACATAGAGCGTTTCCGAAAGCGGCTTTCCCGTGTCGTAGGTTTCGAGAACAGACAGCTCGCGATTGCGTTCACGGATGATGTCGGCGGCACGACGTAAGACCCGTCCGCGCTCGGTACCAGAGCGTGCAGCCCATTCCTTTTGTGCATCCTTCGCACTGGAAAGCGCTTGTTCCATGATCGCAGGTGTTGCCTCAAAGAGATTGGCGATAACTTTGCCCGTCGCTGGATAAATGACGGGAAGCGGGATGCCACTGGTGTCTTCGACATATGCGCCATTCACGAAATGGCTGGCAGGGGGTTGGGTTGTCATTGGGGCCTCCGGCGAGAATTTTGTGAAAGCAATGAAAGGTCGGTCAGGCGCGACCGATCAGCGTGTTAAGGGTGCTTAGGACAATCTTGGTCGCTTCAGAACTGCCAAGGGCTCCGTCGCGCAGCGCCTGCCGGAGATAAACGCCGTCAATTAGGGCGGCGAGGATCTGGGCATGATGCTCGGGGGTCAGGCTGATCGGGCGCAGATGTGCAAGCAAGGTGGAATGCAGTCGTCGCTGATAAATCCGCAGCAATCGCTGCGCTTCGGGGTCGGTCTGCGCCTGAACATAAAAATTTAGCCATGCAGCAACGCTGGTTGCCGCAAAACAGTCGGGATCAAAGGAGGCCCGAATGATTGCTTCGATTTTTGCGCGGGGTGTACGGGCGGTCGCCATTTCCTTCCGAACAGCTTCCGAGAAGGATCGCAGGATTCCGAGCATACCGGCGTGTAGGATCTGGTCTTTACCGCCGAAATAGTGGTGGGCCAGAGCGCTGGACATGCCTGCGCGTTTGGCAATCTGGCTAACTGTTACCGACAGCGAGCCTGTTTCGCCAACTTCTGCGATCGTTGCCTTAACCAACGCGGCGCGTCGGATGGGTTCCTGTCCAAGTTTTGGCATAACATGTTCCGGTTTTTTATTGACTCGTCAATCAACATAAACCGTGGGCTGTGTCTACCCTATCGAAATCAAGAGCATGAATTTCACGCAGTCATTGCTTGTAGTCGCCGCTCTGGTGCCACTGCCACGCGTCGCTGATCATCTGCTTCATGTTTGAACGATGAGGGGTCCATCCAAGCTCGCTCGATGCACGTGAGCTTCCCGATACGAGAGATGTCGCATCGCCCGGGCGTCTTTCCCCGTATTCAATCGGAATATCTCGGTTGGTGGCCCGCCGAGCGTTTTCCAAAACTTCCCGAACCGAAAACCCAGACCCGGTGCCAAGATTGAAGGCGCGACTGCCTTTGCCATCAATCAGCCACTTCAAGCCGGATACATGCGCATCAACCAGATCGCTGACATGCACATAATCGCGAATGCAGGTTCCATCTGGTGTCGGGTAGTCTGTCCCAAAGACCGTGAGTGCGGGTCTTTGACCGTCGATCGCCTGAAGGATGAGTGGAATGAGGTGAGTCTCGGGGCGATGAAACTCGCCTATCTCGCCATCAGGGTCTGCCCCGGCGACGTTGAAATACCGAAAGATGACATGCTGAAGGTCATAGGTGGCCTCAAAATTCGATAGAATTTGTTCAATCGCCTGTTTTGAAGCGCCGTAGGCGTTGATCGGGATTTGGACGCTGTCTTCATCAAGCACTACACCATCCTGATCGCCATATGTCGCGCAGGTCGATGAAAACACGAACCGTTTGCAATCAGCGGCAACTGCTGCTTCGATCAGGTTCAATGCGCCGGTGACGTTTTCCCGCCAATACAGGCCCGGGTCCTTCATGGAATCACCAACCTGACTAAGAGCGGCGAAATGCATTACGGCAATCGGCTGATGCTTGGCAAAGACGGTGTCGATACGCGCGCGATCGAGAAGATTTCCATCCTCAAGTGGCCCAAATTTGACCGCATCTGCCCAACCCGTGGACAGATTGTCGAAGGTGACAGGTTCAAATCCGGCCCGCGATAAAGCTTTGCAAGCATGCGACCCGATATATCCTGCACCACCGGTCACCAACACACGATCCATTCGATCCGCTCCTTTCCTAACCTGTACTTGCCAATATCCGGCTTCTGAGGCGTGGGGAACCAAAACGTGCGTCCGCTCGAACCATTTGGAAGGTTCTTTCCATCTTGCATGAAATTGGATCGAACCTGCGCAGGATTGCCATCAAACTTCTCCTTTTCCGTCACCGGAACAGAGCAGTGTGGCAATGGGTGAGCGTGGTCGAAATGAGGTAGGCGTGACGGTGTTCTTCCACCTTACAACGAAGTTCGGGTCAAATGGCGTGTCCCTAAGCGGCGTGGCCGATATGGAGCTCTTAAATATACTTGGTCAGTGGACGCTATATTCGGCGTCCCAAACTGACTACTCGCTTGGGGCCTTTCAAATTGGTAACAGTGGCGGGCTGTCTCAGCTCGATGGCGTTGGCTACGCCGCGTCCAGTGGAACTCTAGGTGTCCATGGACTGTCAGTGTTGCAGGTTGGTGCGCAACTTGGACTGATCCCTCGGTCATCTTTTGAGGATAAATTGGCCATCCATGATCTGAATATCAACGGAAGTTTTGGGAATGTTGCACCACCCGTAAATAGTATCGCGAATGAAATGGCCCGGCTGAGCGCGACCACCTCCATTCGAATTGATGGTATCGATTATGCTTATTTTGCAAACAGTGAAAATGCGGGTTTCAAGGGGTATGAAGTCAGCAATAATTTGGATTTGACGGAAATAACCGCCCGCAATGACAACCAAAAATCGCATTTGGGGGATGTTACGGATTTGCTGGCCTTAGAGGCCTATGGGAAGAATTTCGTTTTTGCGACATCCGCCGAAGATGCGGGCGTATCAAGTTATCGTTTGGATAAGTTTGGGCGTACCTACAGCAAACACAACACAGGGCCCGAAGATGGGATCGGGATGAGCGGGACCACCGCTATGGTGTCCGTCGAAACGGAAGGTGATGTGTTCCTGATCGTGGCGGGGTCTGGATCAAACTCGCTGACCTCGTTTCGCATTAGCAAGCAAGGCGTGCTTCGCGAAAAAGACCATATCGTCGATACTGGTGACACACGGTTCGAGACCGTTTCTGCGCTTGAGGCCGTACAGATCAATGACCGAAGTTTTGTTCTGGCAGGTGGCAACGATGACGGGATCACGTTGTTCGAGCTGACCCCGAGGTCTGGCAAACTGAAACTATGGGGTGTGCTGGAAGACAGCAACGCGACAACGTTGGCGAGCGTCAGCGACATCGAAGCACTGGAGGTTGACGGAGAGCTCCATCTTTACGTGACCTCGGCATATGAGAACGGCATAACGCATCTGAAAGCAGATGTTGGCATACTGGCATCTCCGATCGTTGGCACAAAGAACGCCGAGGTCTTTGACGGATCGGCAAATGACGATTTGATACTTGGAATGAATGGCGACGATACCCTTCGCGGGAATGCAGGGGATGACTGGCTGATCGATGGACGCGGCATGGATCTGTTGGAAGGAGGGATCGGCGCGGATGTCTTCTGTTTTGCGGTGGATCGCAAACCAGATACGATCGTAGATTTCACGCCTGGCGTGGACCGCATAGATCTGTCCGAGATCCCGATGCTTTACAGCCTGGAGCAAACGACAATTGTGCAGAAAGACTTTGGTGTGGTGGTCAGTTTCGGAAGCGAGCGTGTCAAGATTCTGTCAAATGATCTGGGCGGCGATATCATGGTTGCAGACATCAACTCCAATGATTTCATTTTCAACTGACCTTAGTAATCGGTCTCGAAGAAGAAACCCAACCCCGTGCTGCCATTGCTGTTTGCTGTACCCCTGAGTGTTAGCTTCGGGGACACGTCAAGGTTCAAGGTAATGCTGCTTTGACCATCGGCGCCAATGGTGACATCGCTGTAAACGTTATCGCTCAGGTATTTTCCGGCACGCACTGCAAGCCCATCGCCTGCGTCGTCGGTAGTGATATCGAAGTCATCAAGCCCTGTCGCCTCGCGAAGCTGGTTAAGTGGCCCGCCGGTACCGTCACCGGTTAAAGTGACCAGAGCAGCGGCCAGTTGCGCGGCTTGCAAGGGTGAAAGTTGACTGAGACCACGCCCAAAGAGGAAGCGTGACAGGGCTTCATCCTGTGGCAGCGGAGGAGTGGATGTGATTGTCAGATCAGGCGCACTTGCTTGGCCAGACACCGTTACTGTCAATGATACGCTTTGATTTGCGGCGGAAGCTTTCAGCAAAAGAATGGGATCAAACGCGCCTTCGAGTAGAACGGTGGCTTCATCCAGCGTCAGCCTGTGCCACAACAGATCCAATCTGCCACGGATAAGGGAATATGCCCCCTCCGGGCGGATGTCGTTGGACTTGCCACGTAAGGTTAGCGTCCCGCCCAGCTCAGCATCCAGACCGCGCCCCCGAACAAAAATCTGATTTGGTGCGGAAAGCCGGATATTCAGGTCTAGCGCTCCGCTGCCCCTTGCGGCAGTCGAAGATTTCAGCAGACCCGCTTGGGCACGCGTTTGCCTGACGCCTGCTGGCTCGGCAATGTGTTGAATGTCTTCAAGGAGACCGGACCTGCCAGCATTGAAGCGACTGAGGCGAATTTCAGTAGGGCCAACCGCAATATCCCCTTCTGCTGAAACCTGACCTGACAAATTGCCCAGCAAGCGGACCTCACCGCTTGCGGAACTGTGCAGCGCGTTTTCCTGCTGAATGATGAAGTCTGATAGGTTGAGGGCGATATTGCTGGGATAGGGTGATTGCAGACCGAGTGATCCGTTCACTCCAAGCGCCCCACCGTCGCTGCCATTGGCATCAATCACGATCTGAGCGGTTGAACCTGCCAGATCGATTGTGCCTGACCCGTTTGTGAGCGCAAAGGGCAGTGACGGGTCGACGAGTTCTGCACCAGACATCGAAATACTGCCAGAAACATTGCTTAGCCCAAAACCACCGTTGAGCCGTAATGACCCTTGCGCAGACCCAGATAAGTTGCGCGGTGTCAGGAATGGATTGGCAAGGGCGAGCTGTGCGCGACCATCGACTGATATGTCAGCATTTGAAAAATCGGACGGGATCGTGCCATTTATTGAGAGCGAAAGGTCACCCGGTCCGCTTGCTGTGCCCGACAGCGCTATCTGGTTATCTGCTTCAGTCGCATTGATCTGCAGGGTTGCACGTCCCGGGAAGCCAGGCACGATCCGCGACAGCGTTGCTATATCCAGCGAAACGGTTGCCTCGCTCTCGCTGTCGGTAATCTGTGTACTGGCTTGAATGCTTGCGTGATCGCTTTGAAGGATCGCTCGAGGAATCTGAAAACCAGTTTCATCGCGTTTCGCCGCAACGTCGAGCGTCAGTATTCCGGCGGTCAGAAGATCGAGGCTTGTCATACCAACGCCAAGATCACGGCCATTCCCTGCAAGATCGATGTCGAAAGACCCTGAAAGTAAGTTCGCAGAACCCATTGCGCGCGCCGAAACCGCCCCGGACAGGGTCTGGTTTGCAAGCGCTGAAAATGCGTTCAGATCTGGCAGATTGAGCTGAACATCGAAAACAGTATTGATCCCTTTGCCAAAGCCGGAGAAGACAAATTGACCGTTGGCACCGCCCGCTGCGATGGCAAGGTTTTGGACTGTAATTTCTGTCCCGGAATTTTCGGTACGGCGTGTGGCGAACTGGATATCGATTGTTTCTCCTACCGCCTGCTGGATTGCGTTATCCATGATGGACAAACCATTGGCCGAAAGGGCGCCTCCGAAATCAAACATTTCATCTTCGCGCGATATGATGCCGTCTAGCGACAAATCAATTTCGGAGGCCTGAAACGCGCTGGTGGTCAAATTGGAGCCGCGAAAAGACCCCTCAATGGCGCTGCTTTGCGCTTTGTCATAGCTCAACGAGATATTGGCTGATCCAATTGAAATCGGGTCACCAGGTACAGGCAGCCGGACTTGGCCCGTGGGATCGCTGATTTGACCATCAAGCTGAATTAACGTGGGCCATCCAGCTTCGTCGATGGTCCCGCTCGCCTGGAAACGGACAGTTTTGGCAAGGATTGCGGCTTCTTCCACGTGCAGCGCGCCAATTGTTGTGACACGGGCACGCGTGGATACGCGTAGGTCGGTCCCGAAGAAGTCGCGAAACTCTGGATGAAACAGCTTGGTCAGATCGCCATGAGCATCTGCAACAAAGACGCGGTCCTGGCTTTCCGCTTCGATACGGGTCGAAAACTGGCCAGATAACCGACGTTCGCCCGCAGTATCGAGCGTAAGATTGGCCTCAAATGCGTCGATCGGTGCATCGCCCTGCAGGTTCAGCGATAGCGATGGCGTTTCTGGAATGCGAAGCAAAGTCGCGACCAAACCATTCTGATCTTCCGCAAGTGTTACCCCAAGGTCGAGGTTCCGCGTTTCGTTGTCGAAGGACACCGAGAGATCAAATGAGCCCGACACATTGTCCAAACGATTGATATCCAACGCGGCACTCCCTGCACCGTCGTCCAGAGATGCATTGCCCGTGAGCGAAAAGCGTGTTTCGGGTAATCTGTTTGACAGAACACCAGCGCCCAATCGTAGGTCGTCGGTTTCAATCTGACCGATTGAAATAGAAACTGGCAGGTTCGGCAACTCAAAGGGGGTCGCGGCAGCATTTGGTCTATTGGGCGCCTCGGATACCGGCCGACGACGCACGTCGATAAGCTCCGCAGACAATTCAGTGATCTTGATATCGCCGCGAAGAATGGCGGTAAGCTTCCAGTCGAGAACGGCGTTTTCAATTACAAGCCATTCGCCACTGGGATCAGAAATTGACAGGCGCTCAAGCCGTGCCTTTCCTCTCCAAGCACCGGAAAGCCCTTCTATACTGACCTGACGTGTATCGTCTGAAAGGCTTCGTTGAAGAAAACGCTCCACGAACCCTGGCCTGTCTGCTTCTTTGGCCAAGGTTGCGAGGGGAAGTGTGCAAAGAAGGACGATTAAGACAGTTCGTAACATCAGAAGGCCTGCCCAATACCAAGATAGACCTTTGGACCTGTCGCACCCTGAGTGGGCAACCCAACGTCGAGGCGAATTGGACCGATGGCGGTCAAATAGCGCGCGCCAAGACCATAGCCGCTATGGGATGATCCTGCCGCACTAGGTATGCTGTCGGGCCCTACAAAGCCCTGATCATAAAATCCGACGAGGCTGATAGCGTCTGTCACGCCTAGGCGGGCTTCTAAACTTGCTGCGAGAAAACTACGCCCGCCGGTAAAACTGCCCGAAGCGCTGGTTCCAAGGTTTTGATAGGGCTGCCCCCGCACGGTACCGGACCCACCTGATAGGAATAGATAGTCTGATGGTGTTGTTGAAATCGAGCTGCCTGCCACCGATCCAAACTGAAGGCGACCGGCCAATATGATGTTCGATGAGATCGCGTGGTAGCCGCGCAGATCTGCAAAGGCCCGCAGCCCGCTTCCAGCATCGAGCCCACCCAGATAGGGTCGCAACTCCAAACGGGCGAGGGCCCCATCGGCTGGATTGAGTAGATCGTCACGTGTGTCCAATCCGATGACACTGGGAAAAGACAGCACGCGGAACGCATCACGTCCGGGGCGCAGATCGCGTTCTTCGAGCATGAAGTCGATGCCAAGTTCGCCAGTCAGGTCATTCGCGATTTGTCTTTCAAGCCCGAGATATGCCGAGAAGCTGTTACTTAAGCTACTGACGCCATCGTCACGTTCCAGTGCGAGCCTCGCGACAAGATCGATGTCTGGTGCAAAAGTCCCCGGACGCCTGAAGTTTGCCGAGAGGCTGAAGTCTACACCACTTTGGATCCCGGCAACCTCTTCAATCTTCCCGTCAATCCGCAGGTTTTCAGCACCACCGAGCAGGTTGCGATGCGTCCAGAAGGCACCGAACTGTAGCCCCTTGTCGCTTTCAACTTCGGCACCTGCACCAAACCGGCGCAAAGGCGCATCTGATAATTGCGCAGTGACATCAAGTGTTCCGTCTGGGTTCGCGCTTTCCGAATGTTGCAGTGTGACCGAGGAAAAGGCGCCCGTGTTTCGCAGGCGCGCGCCGGCCCGTTTCATGGCTGCAGGCGAATAGGTTGCGCCCGTTGGAAGTCCTGCGATTTCACGAATACGGTCAGGTCTTACGCCTTCAGATCCTGAGACGGTGAGCTGCGCGAAGCGAAGGATCGGACCTGTTTCGATATCCAGCTCAGCATTGAGGCGCGCGGTGCGGTGATCGGCAGAAATTGTTTGGGTTCGCACATCAGCAAAGGCGTAACCCTGGTCACGCCAGCCTTCTACTGCGGCAAGTGCTGCATCCTGTACGACGGTGCTTTTTGCAGCCTGTCCGGAGGAAAACCCCTCAGGCAACTCGGTTTGAGACGTTAAAGGGCCGGCGGCCACTCTGCCAAAAGCGAATTCTGGCCCTGCACTTATTGCGATATCTATCTGCGTTATACGTGAAGGGGTTGAGAATGGAGAATATGAGGCCAGGGGTCGCCCGTTCACGCGCAGGTTTATGCGTGGGCCATATCTCGCGTTTTTGTAAAGAACACCCAAAAGCGTGGTGAAGTCCGCATGGGCCGCCGCCATTAACATATTGGGATCTGAGGTGCCTTCGAGAACCAATCGATGCGTTTCAGAGGCGTCTTTAAGATCTGTTGTCAGTTGTTCCCCAGCCCCTACGACCGAAAAGCTGACCGATTGAGCGAGTGTTGGTGGCGCGAGCAAACATACGACCCAAAACGTCAGGCCATAAATAGATTTCGTGAGATAGGTTCTGTTCAGCACCGGGCCACGCAAAGTTATCCACAACGTGTCTGCACATACGCGACAATTTCAAGTTGTGCACGTGAAACCCGAGCTCGCGCCTCTGATAAGCAGAAATATGAACAACTTGAGGCGTTAATACAGCATTCAACCTCAGCGGTTAGAAGGGCTTTGGGTGTAGTGAAAGAGGATCGGTGAACGAATGGCCGCAAACGCAGGCGCGCCAATCATAATCAAACGCAAGAAGATCGTTGTCGAAGACGGCCACCATGGTGGCGCCTGGAAAGTTGCATATGCCGATTTCGTCACTGCAATGATGGCCTTCTTTATGTTGATGTGGCTGTTGAACGCGACAACTGAAAAACAACGCAAAGGGATCGCAGACTACTTCAATCCGACGATCCCCGTGACGCGTGTGTCCGGTGGAGGGGACGGCGCGCTTGGTGGTGACAGCGTGTTTACGGAAGACTCGTTGGCCCAATCTGGAACTGGCGGATTAGATAGCAAGGCGCCTGCAAGCGCCGAGCAGGCATTGTTTGAAGAGATTGATGAAAGCCTGACGGCACTTGCGGGCGAAAGCATGCTCAGTACCGAAATCGCGCGGCATATAGTGACGCGTGTGACCGATAGGGGGCTTGTCGTTGAACTGTTCGACACGCCAGAGCAGTCGTTATTCTATGATGCATCTGCAACGCCAAATCCTCTGCTGGAACGCCTTCTCGAGGTTGTCTCCGAAGTGTTTGAGCTTGCATCCAACCCTCTTGAAATAGGTGTTCACACGAAGGCTGAACCGATTGTTCATCGGGTTCCTCAGGGTTGGGCATTGAGTTCTGAGCGCGCCATGGTGATTCGCGATTTGATAGAAAGATCGGGAACCAGTGCAGACCGTATTGCGCGCCTCCAGGCCAATGCGGATCGTTCCCCAGCGACGGATCCTCCAATTGCAGAAAGAAACAGTAGGATTGAACTCGTTCTTCTGCGGATGAATTTCTGAACTGTTTCGGATTTTAGTCGTTAGGTCGTTCTTAACGGTGAAGGCGTCATGCTGCGCGTTAATCTCAGGAATGACGCATCAGAAAGGCGCATCATGACCATTTCCTCCTCGTTGAATGCGGGTATCGCCGGCTTAAACGGCAATGCAAGCCGCTTGGCTACCATTGCAGACAATATCGCGAATTCTTCCACCTACGGGTATAAGCGCGCGGTCACAGACTTTCATTCAATGGTGCTGTCAGATGGCAGCGAAGGCTATGCGGCAGGGGGCGTGCGTGTCACCAGTAACCGCCTGATTGATGAACGAGGGCCGCTGATAACGACCAATAATGCGACGGATATTGCTGTGAACGGCAAGGGTATGTTGCCCACAACAGTTGTTTCGGCACTCGATAATGACGCCGGAAGCTACCCGTTGACCTTAATGACTACTGGATCTTTCCGGCCTGATGCCAATGGGGTGTTACAGACGGAAACTGGAATGGTGTTGATGGGTTGGCCCGCGGAAAATGACGGTACGGTGGGATCCTATCCGCGCGACACCGCTGCCGGTCTGGAACCAGTACGCATCAACCTGAACCAGTTTGCTGGCGATCCAACGACCAGGATCGAACTTGGGGTGAACCTGCCAGCATCAGCAACTGAGGCCGGGCAGCCTGGTGATGTGATCGAGATGCCAATCGAGTATTTTGGCAATCTTGGCACGAGTCAAAACCTGAATATTTCGTACGAACCGATTGTCCCAGTTACGGATGCATCAAACACCTGGACCATGACGGTTCGGGACTCTGCGTCTAACAATGCCATCGTTGGGCAATATACATTGGTCTTTAATGACCAACGCGGGACAGGGGGAACCTTGAACTCTGTGACCCGGATAAGTGGTGGCGCATATGACGCTACAACCGGCGAACTGGAGTTGAATCTGGCCGGCGGTCCTATGAATGTTAAAATAGGCGCACTCGCTGATCCAAAGGGTTTGACGCAGCTCTCAGATACATTCGCGCCCGTTTCAATCGTGAAAGATGGCTCGCCAGTTGGTAACCTTTCTGCCGTAGAGGTTGACGCAAATGGCTTCATGCACGCTATTTACGATATCGGGTTCACGAGGACGATTTACCAAATTCCACTTGCGGATGTTGCAAATCCCAATGGGCTGAGTTCTCTGAACAATCAGGCCTTTCAGGTTTCACCCGAAAGCGGAGCCTTCTTCTTGTGGGACGCAGGATCTGGTCCCACTGGTGATATGGTTGGCTTCGCTCGGGAAGAGTCGACAACAGATGTTGCGGCAGAGCTCACCCACTTGATCACGACGCAGCGCGCGTATTCATCAAACGCGAAGGTTATACAAACCGTTGATGAAATGCTTCAGGAAACGACGAACATGAAGCGCTGATCGGTCTGATCGGGGTTCTTCATGAGTATTAACGGCGCACTCAACAATGCTCTATCTGGGCTCGTCGCGGCTTCGCGTGCGGCTGAGGTTGTGTCTTCAAACATTTCAAACGCGTTGACGGAAGGATATGGTCGCCGCGAGCTCCGCTTGTCAGCCGTTTCGATGTCTGGTCATGGGGTAGGTGTGAGAGTTGATGGTATCCATCGTGCTACTGACATCGAATTGCTGACTGATCGGCGCGCTGCGGACGCCGAATTTGGCAGTCGTGACAGTCTCAAGTCATTTTTCCTGTCCGTTGAAAAGAGCATCGGGCTGCCTGGAGAAGATGGTTCACTGAGTGCGCGCGTGAATGAACTGGAGGCCAGCTTGATCGAGGCGACGAGCCGGCCGGATTCTCAGCCACGCCTCATGAGCGCCTTGCGAGCAGCCCAGGGCCTGAGCAATACGTTGAACCGTATCACAGATGATATTCAGGGTCTTCGCCAGGATGCAGACCGTGAGATTTCCGTGATGGTCTCAGATTTGAACACGAGACTGGACAAGATTTCGGCTCTCAACCGTGACATCCGTCTACAGATCGGTTCAGGGCACAACGCTTCTGCTTTGATGGATCAGCGACAGGCCATGATCGATAGCATTTCTGCCATCGTACCCATTCGCGAGATGCCCGGAGAACATGGGGAAATTGCACTAATCACGACAGGTGGCGCAATCTTGCTGGACGGTAAAGCCGCGAAGTTTGAGTTTGATGGTGTCGGGGTAATTACGCCGGATATGACGCGGCAGTCCGGATCCCTTGGTGCAATCTCGGTCAATGGAGAAGAGATCGACACGCTGAAAGCGCATCACGCCCTGATGGGAGGCAAGCTGGACGCCTTGTTCCGAATTCGGGATACGCACGCGGTCAATCTGCAGGGATCTGTCGATGGCTTTGCGCGCGATCTGATGGAACGCTTTGAAGACCCAAATATTGATCCCACGCTTGGAGGCTCGGATCCTGCGCTTTTTACCGATAATGGGGGAAAGCTTGACATAACCGACGAGATTGGACTGGCAGGACGGATATCGGTTTCTGGATTGGTTGATCCAGAAAAAGGTGGCGATCTTTGGCGATTGCGTGATGGCATCGGGGCGGCTGCGATTGGCGATGCCGGGGACGCTACGTTGCTTCGACGTTTGGCGGACGCGCTAAGATCAGAACGCATTCCGTCGTCAGGTGGATTTATTGCAGCGACGCGCTCTGCATCCGGCCTGTCATCTGATCTTCTTTCACGAGCAGGTGCTGGACGACAAAATGCGGAATTTGATCTTTCCTATGCTGCTGCAAGGCAACAATCGCTGCGCGCGGTTGAGCTTCAAAACGGCGTCGATTCGGATCACGAAATTCAACAGCTTCTAGTGGTGGAACAGGCTTATTCTGCCAACGCGCGCGTTGTCCGCGCCGTTGACGAGATGATCGAAGAATTGTTGGGATTATAATGCAGTACACGTCAGTCGGGGATATCGCGTATAGCTTTTTGATGCGCGGACACAACACACGCATCAAATCCGAGATCGGGGATTTAAGCCAAAGACTTGCGAGTGGGATGAAAACGGATGTGTCTAAGCATTTGCGCGGCGAATTCAGCGGACTCGCAGCGATAGAGCGATCCATTCGAAGTCTGGAAGCCCACCAAACAGCACAGCGAGAAACAACAACGTTGTTGGAAACCGCACAGGTAACACTTGGTTCCATTCAGGATATAACGACTGAAATGGCACCGGCGCTAATTTCTGCTGGAAATTCATCTCATCCAGCCTTGTTGCAAAGCTTAGCTGCCGATGCAGAACAAAAGTTAGATAGCGTCGTTTCTGCGTTAAACGTACGGGTTGCTGATCGTGCAGTCTTTTCAGGTCGCTCAACCGACCGGGCAGCGTTACCCAGTGGTCGTGAAATCCTCGATGCCTTGTCGGCGGATTTGGCGGGTGCTGCCACGCCGTTCGACTTGGCCAATCAGATCGATATCTGGTTCGACGATCCTGCTGGCGGTTTCGCAACAACAATCTACCAAGGCGCAGACGCGCCGATCGCACCTATCCCAGTATCAGATACAGAAGCAGTTGATTTCAGGCTAACCGCCAATGCGCCTGAATTGCGTAATCTGCTGAAGTCTATTGCAAAGGCGGCTTTGGTGGTTGAATTGCCTCAACTCAGTGACACAAAGGATCAGGCAACGTTTTTGAAGTCTGCGGGTGAGGCTATGCTGACAACCCAGACAGATCTTGCCTTGTTGCGTGCGGATGTCGGGGCGCTGGAATCCTACAACGACATTGCGAAAACCCGCGCAAATACTTCGCTGTCGGCTTTTGAGATCGCACGGAGCGAGATTTACAAAGCTGATCCTTATGAAGTCGCCACAGCCTTGGAGTTGGCGCAAACCCAACTTGAGGCCGTCTACACCCTGACCGCGCGCATATCGCGCTTGTCCCTATCGGATTATTTGAGATGAAAACGCTATTCCTTGCTTTCATAGTCGTTCTGATTGCGAGCTTTGCAAACGCTGCCTCGGTTCGATTGAAGGATCTTGTCGAATTTGATGGGGTTCGGGGAAACGATCTTGTGGGGTATGGCTTGGTCGTCGGCTTGAACGGCACAGGCGATGGGATCAGGAATGCACCTTTCACCGAAGAGATCATGTCCTCGATCCTTGAACGGTTGGGCGTCAACATCACCGGCGAGCAGATACGCCCCAAAAACGTCGCAGCTGTTATTGTGACTTCGGTTTTGCCGCCCTTTGCACGCGCAGGCTCACAAATTGATGTCACGGTATCTGCGATTGGCGACGCGCGAAGTCTTTTGGGTGGTACGCTTATCATGACACCTCTCAATGCTGCTGACGGCCAGATCTATGCTGTTGCCCAGGGGACGGTTCTTGCAGGTGGCGCGGAGGCGCAGGGGGATGGAGGCCGTGTCGTCAATGGCGTGCCGACCTCTGGGGCAATTCCGTCCGGGGCGCGAGTGGAACAAGAGGTTGATTTCGATTTTACGTCATTGGAAAGCTTGCGGCTGGCATTGCGGACACCTGATTTTACCACCGCCGCGAAGGTTGAGGCGTCCATTAATCGGGCCTTCCACCGACAAGTCGCGCGCATGTTGGATGCAGGAACAGTTCAAGTCGATGTTCATGCCACACGCGCTGCATCTGCTGCACACGCCATCGGGATGATCGAGAACATCCTTGTTGAGCCGGAAACACGCGCGCGTGTGGTTGTCGATCAGCGTTCTGGTACGATCGTGATGGGTGAAGATGTTCGCCTTAGCCGTGTTGCGGTATCTCAGGGGAATCTGACCCTACGAATTGAAGAAGCGCCTGCCGTGGTTCAACCGAACCCCTTTGCACCGGGAACCTCTATCGTTGTGCCGCGTTCCAGTATCACTTTGGAGGAAGACAGAGGTCCAAGGCTTGCCGAGGTTGTTGGGGGCCCATCGCTGTCGGAGGTTATCGCAGGTCTGAATGCGTTAGGCGTATCACCACGCGATATGATTGACATATTGAAGGCCGTTAACGCTGCTGGGGCTTTGCACGCAGAGTTTGTTGTCCAGTAGGTAGATAAGCAAGACCAAGCGTTACATGTAGCTGCGCAACAAGGCTTCTGACAAAAGCGTCCAGCCGTCTGCGACTACAAAGAAAGCCAGCTTGAATGGAAGCGCTACAACGGCTGGTGGCACCATCATCATGCCCATCGACATCAGAACTGCAGCGACAACGAGATCGATAATCAAAAACGGCAAGAAGATCAGGAACCCGATCTGGAATGCGCGCTCGATTTCACTCAGCAGGAATGATGGAATGAGCAATGAAAGCGGGGGCGTATCGGCGTTGATCAGTTCTGTCGCGCCCGTTTCGATCCGTAAATCTGCCAGATGCGCAAGCGTATCAGAATCCGTGCGGCCCAACATGAATACCCTGAACGGCTCCAGCGCACGTTCAAAGGCGATTTCTGGAACCAGCGTTCCTTCGACCATTGGCGCTATCCCGGTTTCCCAAGCGGTTCGGAACACGGGATCCATCACGAAGTAGGTCAGGAAGAGCGCCAAGGACACGATCAACATATTTGGCGGTGCCTGTTGTAGGCCAAGGCCTTGTCGAAGGATTGATAGCACTGTCACGATAAATGGAAAGCAGGTCAGCATGATCGCAAGTCCCGGTGCAATGCTCAGGACAGTGATAAGCGCAATAAGCTGGATACTGCGGTTCGTAAGGCTGCCATCTTCGCCCAACGACAGCGTCAATTCCTGTGCTGAACCCATAATCGGCCAGCCGACAAAGGTCAGCAGAATGGCAATTGAGAATGCGCGCAGCATCTCAGCCGCCTTGAAGCCCTGGAACGGAGGTTAATCTCACTGCCAATTGCGTGTTGCCGTCTTCGATCACCTCTTCGAGCACGCCGCGCGCGATCAATCGGTCACCCACAAGAATATCAACTGGATCTTCAATCGCTTTATCCAGCGGTACGACGCTGTCGGGTCGCATTGCGAGCAACTCGCTGATCGTTGGTTTGGCCTTGCCCACTGATACGGTGATCTCAACGGGCAGGTCTGAGAACAGGGCCGCGTCTCGTTCGATTGGGTTCGCCGAAGATGCGTCTGCATTTGTTTTGATTTCATCCGACATTTGTCAGGTCCTCTTGCGTTTTTTGGGGCGCGAGCGCGTCAAACTGGGCCTTTACGAGGCGCCGTATTTCGGTTTGCAAGGCGGATACGTCGACCTCATGGGTTTCATGTCCGAGAACAAAGTCTGCTTGACCCGTCATCAGGCTGGGTTCCGGCCGCAGGGTTATGGGCAAACCGAAATTTGCTTCAAGCAAGCTGCCCAGAATGTCGACATCCTCTGGTGAACAGCGCAAATCCAGTGTCGGCGTATCCATCTCGTCCTTCAGGGGTTCCAGAACAGCGATAAGCTGATCGGCGAGAGACGTGACCGCAAGTTTGGGAAACAGGCATTGAACAAATGCAGACACCAGCGGTGCGAGCGATTGACCGACCTGCACTTTTGCTTCGTGAAACGTGAAGGAAAGCTCTTGCAGGTTTCGTTCGAATTCCGCGCCGATCCGCGTTCGATCCTCGGTTGCTGCGGCTTGAGCATCGTCCCAACCCGCCTTGTAGCCTTCATCATAGGTAGCAAGCCGATCGACCGCCTGATCCTCGCCAGAGGAGCTCTTTTCTGGTTGCTGTGGGGTCGATACTTTGTTTCCAAAGTCCTCTAAGTGCAGTTTAGACATCACCTCGCCGCCTCGTTGTCGCGATCATCGACCGTTTCCATCCAGCTTCTGAGGACTTCCAGAGTTTCCTGCTTACGATCAGTGATCAGGCTACGCAGTCTTGCAACTGCTTCGGCATCCACGGGGATCGGTGGGGGCGGTGGTAGTGGCGTTGGATCTGGAAACGCAAACTCCCCTTCGGCCATTTCCGCCATTTCAATAGGCTGCGCTAACGGCATCTGACCGCCATTTTCTGACGTTGCGGATAGTGCCACGGGGGTTTGGGCGTCCTCGGCCAGTGCGTTGGGGATTGACGACAAGTCGGTCAAACCCACAGGCTGGGTCTCGGTGTCAGTTACATCGAGAAGAGGTGCGGCAGAGGTTACATACCGCGGGCTAAGCAGCGCTGGACGTATTACAAATAGCGACAAGATCAGGACGATAATCGCTGCGATGCCCAGTTGAATTAGTGACATTGCGTTGAGCTCGCCGATAAACCAGAACCTGCCGTCGTCGATCAATAGATCGGGCAATACAGGTCTTTCAAAATGCAAGGATCTCAGGGTAATTGAATCCCCCCGATCCACATTGAACCCAATGGCCGACGCGATAAGCGACTCCAAAGCATCAAGCTCGCTTTGAGGTCTTGGTTCCCAGGTGCCGGCGTCATCCGTCAAACCGTTTACCAGCACCGCAACAGTCAGACGTTGGATGGCGCCAGGCTGCCGCAATATCTCGCGCGTTGTTTCCGACACCTCGTAATTTACAAGCTCTCGTGTTTCGCTGTCGCTTGTCTCGCTATTGCCGGCGTCTTCTGCGGCATCTCCGTCGGGCAAGTTGCTCGCAACTGTGACAGCACCCAACGCAGGAGCACTCGATTGGCTACGTCGCTCGGTTGTATCGGAGCTTATGGCGATCCGACTGTCAGGATCAAATCGTCGCTCAATGATGGTTTCCGATTGCGAAACCGTCTCCACGTTTACCTCAACGACCGCGTTTCCTGCGCCTACATGGGCTTCAACCAGACGCAAAACATTTGAACGAAGTTCCGCTGCGCGATCCTGTGCGATCTGCCGTCCGTTGCCATCGTCTGTCGTGCTGACAATCTCACCTGTTGCACCATTGATAATTGTCACATGGTCGGCTGAAAGACCGGCAACGGCAGAGGAAACGAGAAAGCGCAATGCGCGGGCCTGTTCTGTGGTGATGGTCTGGCCAGAAGGTGAGACATGGACCGAAGCGGCGATCTTTAAGTCGCGTTGAAATGGCCGCGCATCCTGGTTGGAGATGTGTACGCGCGCGCTGCGAATTCCGGGACTCGCAAGCATGGTGCGTGCAAGTTCACCTTCTTTAGCGCGCCAATACGCAGCGTCGAACATCTGCGATGTCGTTCCGAAACCAGACAAAGAATCAAGGAGTTCATAGCCAGCGGGCCCATTGGCCGGAAGACCTTGCCCCGCCAACACCATTCGTAGCCTGTCCCGGTCCGCGCGGGGAACGCGAATGGTGCCTCCGGTAATCTGGTATGTCACACCTTGTTGATCTAGCGCGCTTACAACTTCGCCTGCTGCAGGTGGTTCCAAGCCAGTGTACAAAAGGACATAGTCGGGGGCGACTGCAGTTCTGCCAATGAACAAAACGCCCAAGAAAACTGCAAGCGTGGAGCCTGCGATCAAAATCTGCCGGCGTAAGTCCAGATCGGTCCAAGTCGTCAGTATCTGCGTCAATTGTTGTCCTAGCTCGGTCCATTCTGGTCCAGTTGAAGCCGGACATTCGCGAATTGGTATTAACAATCGGTTAGTTCGTTTCGCTTAAAACGCTGCCCATCGATCTTCTTTTGGAGTTTGGGATGAGCGACGTAACCGCAGATCAGAGCGAGCCAGAACCAAGTTCAGGCAAGCGAATTTGGTTACTTGCTGCACTTGGCGCTTTGGTTTTGGGTGCAGGTGCGTTTTCTGCTTTGTATTTCGGATTGCTTTTTTCAGGGTCTGAACCTGCAGAAGATGAAGGCGAGATATCCAAACCCGTGGGATTGGATATCGAATTCGTTCCGCTTGATAGTCTCGTTGTTTCCCTGGGACCCGGCGCCAATGCTTCGCACCTTGTTGTGACCATGCAATTGGAGGTTTCAAAGGGTTACGTCAGCGAGGTCGAGTTTCTGAAACCCCGAATCGCAGATGTTTTGAACAGCTACTTACGCGCATTGCAGCCAGAAGATATTGAGCAGACAGGGTCCTTGATACGATTGCGAGCTCAGATGCTGCGGCGGGTTCAGATTATCGTTGGCGACGGCCGCATCCGTGATCTTCTCATTACCGAATTTGTCTTAAACTAGTGGCCCTGATGATCGAATACATTGCTGATCTCTTGCTTGCGTCTGGTGCATTGGGCGCGTGTATCTATTGTGCTGTTTTATCGAAGAAGCTGACACGGTTTACGGATCTGGAACGCGGGATGGGGGGTGCAATTGCCGTCCTGTCTGTGCAAGTCGATGATATGACAAAGGCGCTTTCCAAGGCACAGGTAACTGCAAAGGGATCCAGCGCAGATTTGAATGCTGTGATTTCACGAGCGGAAGAGGCTGCAGGGCACTTGGAAATACTCCTCGCATCTATGCACGATCTTCCGGAAGCTTCCGAACAAAGCAAATCGCCCCAAAAGCCCGAGCTGTTGGCAACGCCACCTGCTTCGTCTGCGACATGGCGCTCAGAAGCACATTTGCGAGCTGAAGTGGAGAGCGAGATGGCTGAAGAACCAGGGCTACCTCAATGGCGCCGGTCTACCCGTGCGGGAGGGGCTCAATGACGTCGCCTTCCCAGAGTGCGTCCCGAAATATCGGGGCGCGTCCGTTGATCATGATTGTGTTCTTTTTTGCGCTCAGCGGTGGTTTGCGAATCGCTCTTCTGGGAACTGAAGCGTTCGCCGCAGATGGGATAACTGGAAGCAATCAAGTGTCGCCCGCTGCTGCGATAGAACCCGACTCGCAGGGGATTGCGGTTCTCATTGAGGATATTCAACAGCGAACAAAAGAACTGGACGAGCGAGAACGTCAGATTGAACAACGTTTGGCCCTTCTTACAGAGGCTGAAGCCGCGTTGCGTCGCGATCTTTCCCTAATTGAAGAGGCTGAAGCAAGGCTCCAGGCGGCCATAGATATCGCTGATGAGGCCGCAGCAGAAGATCTTGGACGCCTGATTGCTGTCTATGAAAGCATGAAATCAGCAGATGCGGCTGCCCTGTTCCAGGCGATGACCCCTGAGTTTGCAGCGGGATTTCTTTCTGAAATGCGCGCTGAGGCCGCAGCATCTATCTTGTCAGAGGTCACACCAGAATTTGCCTTTGCCGTGAGCGTGATCATTGCGGGGCGCAATGCAGACATCGCTCTGGAGTGACGGTTCTTTAAGCTTTTGCCGCCAGTACTCGTAGCGCCACCCAGGTTCTTTGGTGCGCGAAAGGATTGGTTACATGCTTGGCGCTGTTGGAATTGTCGTAATTTTTGTAATGGTTTTCGGTGGCTATCTTGCTGCCGGCGGGAAGATGGAGATTATTCTCAAGTCTCTCCCTTATGAAATGATGATGATCGGTGGTGCCGCGACGGGTGCTTTCGCGATCAGCAATGATACCGAAAACCTGAAAGCAACCTTGAAGGATATTGGAAAAGTTTTTCGCGGGTCTCATTGGCACGAAAGCGATTACGAAGACATGCTGTGCCTGCTTTATCAACTCATACGACTGGCGCGTGGCAATCCCGTAGATCTGGAAGAACACATCGAAAATCCGGAAGATTCTAACATTTTTCAAGCTTATCCAAGAATTCTTGCGGATACTGAGGCGACTGAACTGATCTGCGACACCTTTCGAAGCGCCTCGATGAATTACGATGATCCAAATCAGGTGGAAGAGGTACTTAACAAGCGCATCGAGGCACAGTTCAAGCACGCAATGCACCCTACTCATGCGCTTCAATCGGTTGCCGATGGTCTGCCAGCGCTTGGTATCGTGGCGGCAGTTTTGGGTGTGATCAAAACCATGGGGTCCATTGATCAACCCCCTGAAATACTTGGAAAACTTATCGGTGGCGCGCTAGTCGGAACCTTTCTAGGCGTATTCCTCGCCTATGGGTTGGTCGGCCCTTTTGCGAACAAGATCAAAGCAGTTGTTGAGGAAGACGCGCATTTCTACGCGCTGATACGCGAAGTGCTCGTGGCAAATCTTTATCAGCATTCTATCAATAATTGCATCGAAGTTGGTCGTCAGAACACACCTCGCCATGTCCGACCAACATTCACAGGCTTGGAACAAGCGCTGAAGGCTGCGCGCCAGGATTTCTAATGCGCCTTCTGACCTGGAGCGTAATCGTTGTTTGTGTGGCAAGCGCACTGAATGCCGCGCCCGTCCTAGTGACCTCTGGCGAGCACGAAGATTTCTCAAGACTCGTTTTCAACTTTTCGCGTCCTTTCGACTGGTCACTGGAAGAGGCTGAGACTGGATATGCTCTCAACATCGATAGGTCAGCGGTAGAATACGATACAAGTCGCGTGTTTCAGTTCATCCCAAAGACCCGGCTTCGTAGCTTGAGCGTGGAGCCTGGAGGGGGCCGTATAGAGTTTGAAATAAACTGCGACTGCCACGCAGTGGCTTTCGACCTTCCACGCGGCCAGGTGGTTGTTGATTTCCGAGACGGACCAAGTCCCGAAGTTATTGGCGCGGTTGAGCAAATCGATCTCAATTCACTCCCTCTTCCCAATTGGTTTGAGACCCGAAGTGCCCGAACGGGTTTGCGAGTTGATGATCTGACAGCACCAGATACATCGTTAGAAAACTTGCAGGAACAGTTGCTCATCGGTTTTAGCGCTGCTGCCGCGGAAGGAGTAATCGATCCGGTAGGGGTGTCCGTGCGCGAGAGCGATCAAGACACAACCGGAAAAGGCGCAGGCCAGAATGACGAAGGGCAGCCCGACTCAGAGCAAAATTTGCCTGTGACCGTTCTCACGCAAATGCAGATAGACACCGCCATACGCACCGCCTTGAATGATGACGATGAGACTTGTGAACTTGGAATGGAACTTGATGTTCCATCTTGGGGGATCGAGGGTGATTTGCTACTCGGGCTCGCGACGCTCCGGCGCGATCTTGTTGGATCTGATCTCAACATAGACGCTGATGCAGTATCCAGACTGGCGCGGGCACTGATTTGGCTGAGTTTTGGCGCAGAAGCGATCCAGGTAATAGATCTAGCGCCGGCGACGACCCCAAAGGCCCTAGCCGAATATGAGGTGATGCGTGCATTGGCAGAAATTCTAGACGATGGGGAAATGCCAGAAACGGCATTTCCAGTGGATAATCTGCATTGCTCGTCGCCCGTCTCTCTATGGGCCTTTCTGGCCACAAGTGGGACAGTGCCTCTTTCCGATGACGCAAGACTTGAAACGCTTCATACCTTCAATGCATTGCCTGCGCATCTAAGGTTGCACTTGGGACCGGAACTTCACCGCCGGTTTTTGGATATTGGGGCCCAAAATGCGGCTGAAACGGTCCGTCAGGCAATGGCGCGAGCAACCTCTACAAGACCCGTGCGGCAACGTTTGGTTGAAGCGATTAGCTTGCGTGACCAGGGTAACGATTTCGCCGCAAGATCCATATTTATGGAGCTTGCACGCGGATCTGACGACGTTGCCGATCAGGCACTTCGTCATGCGGTTTCACTTTTCTCCGAAACTGACAAGGCACCTGATTGGATCCTGACCGTTATAGAATCGCGTATTTTTGCCAATCGTGGCTCGCCAAAGGCGGACCAGTTCCGCGACGCTTTGATTGGGCACCTCTTGTGGCGAAAAGAGTTTAGGCGTGCTGAGAGTGTTGTAAACACTGCCCCATTCGCAACACGTACACCTGCGCATCGCGCTTATTTGGAGGATGTACTCCGCCTCGCTCCTGATGGTTACTTTGCTGAATTTGCGACGCGAAATCGGGAAGATATTCTGAATGACCCCGAGGCCGAGCCTGCGCGAACCTTGGTTGTAGATCGCTTCGTCCAATTGGGTCTTTTGCAATCAGCACAAGAGTTTGGATTGAATGAAAACGCTTCAAGACTTGCACAGGATACGATCCGTGACCAAGTGCTATCGCCCGGGCTCGCAGAGAGCTTGCCGGGCTCAATAGAGTTAAGGCAGAGCGAGTACGGAACTGTCTCGCTCCCCAATGCCAGAGAAATACTGCAGCAAAGCAGAGATCGCCGCAAAATCATAGTTGAGGCCATTGAGGGGACTGCCACCCCCCCCGACTGATCGAAAGGCTTTCTTAATCAAGCTTTTGGATAACAGGTCCAAGACCTGCAAGAATTGTGGCGAACGGCGTGATTTTTCTCCTTAAGACCATCGTGTATGTGACGTTCTGTGTTTGCTTCTGCATGCCTCTCTATGCAGGTTCAACGCATGAGCCTGTGCTTCATACTGCAGCCCTTTGTGATCTTGCTGCCGGGAAGGCCAGTCGATCGCAAGATGTACCGCTTGATGTGTTACTGGCGATCTCAAGGACTGAGTCTGGGCGACGGGTCGAAGGTTCGTTCGTGTCCTGGCCATGGACCATTAATGATGCAGGACATGGACAGTATTTCCCAACCCAGGCGGGCGCGGAACAGTTTGTTGAGGGTCGTCTTGAATTAGGTGCCCGCAGCATCGACATCGGCTGTTTTCAAATCAACTATCGATGGCACCACGACGCATTCCCGTCTGTAGCTGCGATGTTCGATCCAGAGCAGAATGCGCTCTATGCGGCGAGCTTCCTGAAGTCTTTGTTTCTGGAGCTTGGTTCGTGGGATAACGCGATTGGAGCGTACCATTCACGTACCGCCACGCATGCAGAGCGCTACCGAAGTAAAGTTTCTGAGAACCGCGCATTGGTACGCTCGGTGATAGACGACCAGGGGTTGCAAATATCAGATACTTGGCAAAGCCCTGCTAACGTCTTGCTTTCGCGTCAGATGCCGGTCCGCGCAAGAAGGCCTTTTGGTTCCCTCGTTCCCAAGCATGAACCTGCGCTGCGCGCGTTTATTTCGGTTGCGCAAGGTGCCGCGAGGCCTTCTTTGCCATGATCCGGCTGCAGCCATCCGTATTATTTCAGCCCACGGTTCTGCTCGCCATTGCGTTGATGGCGATCATTGTAATGATGATTTTGCCAATGCCTGCGTGGGTATTGGACATTGGTCTTGCTGCATCCTTTGGACTTGCGATCCTTATCTTTACAGTGACTCTTTTTATTGAAAGACCACTGGATTTTTCGGCCTTCCCGACAGTGCTTCTGGCCTCCTTGATGCTGCGACTTTCACTCAATGTTTCATCAACGAAGCTCATAATAGGGGAAGGTCACGCGGGGACGCATGCTGCAGGAGATGTCATTCAAGGATTTGCGCTTTTCGTTATGGGAGGAAGCGTTTTTCTAGGCCTTGTCGTTTTTGGCGTGCTTTTGATCGTCAACTTCATGGTGATCACCAAAGGTGCTGCGCGCATGGCAGAAGTGGGTGCGCGCTTTGCATTGGACGGAATGCCCGGCAAGCAGCTGGCGATCGATAGCGATATGTCTGCCGGAGCGATAGATCATGTGGAAGCCAAAGCCCGCCGAGAAAGGGAACAGGCAGAAACCACCTTTTTTGGATCTCTCGACGGGGCCTCGAAGTTCGTGAAAGGTGACGCGGTCGCGGGATTGCTGATCACGCTGCTAAACCTCGTGATGGGGCTTGCTATTGGGACTTTGGCGCATGGGATGCCCCTTGCAAACGCTTTTGAAACATATGCCATTTTGACGGTCGGAGACGGGCTGGTTTCGCAAATTCCTGCAGTCGTTATCTCGATAGCTTCGGCGCTTTTGCTTGCGCGCGGAGGCGCCACCGGAAAAGCGGACACAGCACTGGTGGATCAGCTGGGCCGTCACCCTGTCGCTTTGCTGACAGTCGCAATTCTGATGGTTTTGTTTGCACTTGTGCCAGGCCTGCCCTTTGTACCTTTCGTGCTGGGTGCAGCTGTACTTGGGTTTGCGGGTTGGCGAACCCATCGGTATCTGGAAACCAAGGTAGAGACCGCAAACGCTGTTGAAACCTCCGAAGAGGCCCCAGCAAAATCGCTTGGGGATATCCTTGATCTCGATGATGTTCATTTGAGTTTTGCGCCGGATCTTGTGTCAATGGTTCTGGACGCAGATTCGGGCCTTGAAGCGCGCATAGAGAACATGCGCATGCATGTTGCGCGCAGTTTTGGATTACTTTTGCCTGATATCCGTCTGACCGATGATGCGACGCTGAAACGCGGGGAATATGTGATCCGCGTTCAGGGCGTCGAAACTGGAAAAGGTCTTCTGCGTCCGGATCAGACCCTAGCCCTGTTAGGCGACAATGCGGCTGGAATGCCGAGTGGCGAGGACGTGCTTGAGCCAGTCTTTAAAGCGCCAGCCCGTTGGATCGAAACTGCCGATCAAGAGGTGGCTGCAATCGCTGGAGCGACCACAGTCTCGGCCAATGAGGTGCTTGCCACGCATCTATTGGAGGTCATTAAACAGAACCTTGCACGACTTTTGACACTTAAGTCGCTTCGCAAATTACTGGATGAGATGTGTAACTTGTCCGACCAAGAAAGGTCCGCAGCGAATAAGCGGCTGTTAGATGAGTTGATGCCTGAGAAGGTCCCTCCAGAATTGCTTTTAGCGGTTCTGAAGCTTTTATTGGACGAAGGGGTTTCAATCAGAAATCTTGGAACAATTCTTGAAACTATCTCCGAAGTACGTGCCCATGCTGGATCGGCCGAAGCGATATGCGAGCTCGTCCGCCAGCGCCTGAGTTTACAACTGCTCGAGGACCTTCGGCGCGCAGATGGAACAGTGCCGTTACTGCAATTGGCTGGAGAATGGGAAGACACGTTCAATACCTATGCATTGGCTTCAGATAGCTCAGGCGCGGGGAATGTTGCGCTTCCGCCAGAGCTGTTTCAGAAGCTGACACAAGCCGCAGCAGACAAACTCGCCTTGCTGTCGGAAGACGGAGTATTCCCGGCAATCGTGTCAAGCGCGGCGCGCAGGCGCTACCTTCGTACGATTTTTCAGGCCAAGGGGATTACCGCGCCTGTCCTGTCATTTGAGGAACTCGGAAGCAACGCAAAGCCAGCGCTGATGGGGGTCATTCCTGCATGAATGCGCTTGTTCAATCTGCCTCGGATTGGGCTGGCCAGATGGGGGTGGTGGTGCTCGCTATATTTCTGCGGGTTGGCGCAGCGATGGCGATGTTGCCCGCGTTTGGCGAGCAGGTTGTGCCAGTACGTGTTCGTTTGGCCGCGGCTTTGGCTTTTACCGCGCTTTTGGCCCCGCTTATGTCGATCGAGACCTCCGTACGTATTGTCGAGTTTTGGTCTGTGAACTTCGGGGGCGCAGAGGTTTTGAATGGCTTGATCCTCGGATTTGCCTTTCGATTATTTGTGATGGCTTTGACAATCGCCGGTATGATGGCCGCCTCTGCGACATCACTTGCGCAGATCTTTGGAGGGGGCGTGGGGGTCGATCCACAACCCGCTATCGGCAACGTGATGGTGGTGTCCGGATTAGCCTTGGCGACCCTTGGCGGCCTGCATGTGAAAATGCTTGAGGCCTTGCTTTTATCTTACACGGCATTGCCTGCAGGTATCTGGCCAAATGTTTCCGACGTGGCGAGTTGGGCAATGGCGGACATATCACGGGCCTTTGCGTTGGGCTTTGTAATTGCAGCGCCTTTCACTGTTGCGGCATTTCTATACAATCTCGCGCTCGGGGTCATAAATCGTGCAATGCCGCAGCTTATGGTCGCTTTTGTCGGTGCCCCTGCATTGACCCTCGGCGGTTTGATCCTGCTGGTCTTGTCGCTTCCATTCGCGTTGCAGCATTGGATGGGCCTTTTTGATGCGACGCTCGCCAGTCCGTTGGGGTCGAGCCGCTAGAGATGGCAGAGGACGACACCGAGAAGTCCCACGAGCCGACCCCGAAAAAGCTGGAGGAAGCACGAAAGAAGGGGGAGATCGCGCGATCCACGGATTTGAACACCGCCGTGGCCTATGCGGGGTTCTTGCTGGGGTGCCTGACGCTTGCACCTTGGGGGCTTCAGAAGATTTCTTCAGGCTTGGCGGGGCTAATTACGCATGCGGAACCGCTATCAATGCACCTCGCGTCGGGCGATGGGGGGCAACTGGCGGAAGTACTCAGTAGTATTTTTATCGGGGCCGCGCCCTTCATTGCGATACCAGCATTTTGTGCTCTCTTGGCACTTATAGCCCAGCGCACAATTATCGTCACGCCGTCCAAGGTGAAACCCAAAGCCAGCCGGATATCGATCCTTTCAAATGCAAAGCAAAAATTTGGTCGCGCAGGATTATTTGAATTCGCAAAGAGCTTTATCAAACTCGTGATCTACAGCGTTCTTCTTGGTTTTCTTCTCATTGGAGGGGCATCACAGCTTGTGGCCCTCGCTGGCTATGAACCAAGTGGTATCGTTCTCGCGCTTTTTGGGCTTACGCGTTCGTTTCTGACGCAGATTGTGTTGGTGGCGGTTGTGATTGGTGTGCTCGACCTGATGTTTCAACGCGCTGAACACACTCGAAAAAATCGCATGAGCTTCAAAGAACTTCAAGACGAACAAAAGAACGCCGAAGGCGATCCGCATATGAAGCAGCAGCGACGGCAAAAGGGTTACGAGATCGCGATGTCTCAAATGATGAAAGACGTCGAGGACGCAGACGTCGTGGTAATGAACCCAACGCATTTTGCGGTTGCATTAAAATGGGATCGTCTGTCTGGACGCGCGCCGATTTGCGTCGCGAAGGGTCGTGATCACGTTGCTTTGGCAATCCGTGACCGTGCCATGGAACATGGTGTGGCCGTTCGACACGATCCCCCTACAGCGCGCGCTCTCCATGCAAGTTTGGAGATCGGGGATGAGATTTCGCCCGAGCATTATAAACCAGTGGCTGCTGCGATCCGGTTTGCAGAAAAGTTGCGTACGATGCAGCGGCCGTCCTCATGAAGCAAAGCGATGCGAGAAGACTTGAAAGAGTGTTGAAACTAGCGACGTTACACGCTGCGGCTCTGCGCGGTGGTTTGGCGCCGCAGATCCAACAGGACTTGCAGCTTGAAAAGGATGCGCGTGCTTTGCAGAGCGCCCGGTACAAGGCCCGAGATGCAGAATTTTTAGATGCAAAGATCGCTCAGGCCGGTGATATCTACGATATCTGGTGTGCTGAACAGTTGGGTGCGACCCAGATCAAACGGGCTGCGCTCAAAGTAGAGATCGCACCGGCCGAGGAAGCTTTAGCACGTGCCGAAGCGAGACGCATCGTGATCGAGAAACGTGTTCAGGAAATGCGCAGAAATCGATCAAAAAAGTAAGCAGAGCGCGCCAGAAATCTAGCTCAGATCCTGCCGCACAATGTCGATGATCAGAACATTCGCCACCAGATCGGATTCCATTGCCTGGCGTGTCGCCTCAGTCAGCATGTTTCTCAAGACTTCAAGGTTTCTTGTCGCAGTAAATGTCCCGTTAAAACCACCAGCGTTCGCGTGTTGAAACAGCACAGATAGCAATGCGTCGCGAATTTTAGGCTCTCTCGTGTAAACTGCTTCACGTCCCCCCACTTTGACCTCCAAGCTGAGTGACATGACCACAAGAGCTGAAACGTCCCCGTCATTCACAACAGGTACGATGAACTGGTTGTTCAGCTTGACGTAATCCATCTCGCCACTTGGGTCTTCGTCATATCCTCCGCCATAGTCACCAGCGTCCGGCTCGTTATCGTTTTCTGATTGATCGTCAGGTTCTTCGGGAACTGCGGCTTCTGCAGCTGGGCGCATGAACCAGCCTGCAGTTGCACCGCCGATCAAGCCAAATACGACCAGGAGAACTGGGAGGAGCTTCTTCATTGTCGAGACCTAAAATGGGAGGATAATGTCAGCGATTTGCTGCCCGATCCTTGGTTGTTGAACATCCGTGATTTGCCCGCGGCCCCCATATGAAATGCGTGCTGCTGCGATCTTGTCATAGGTGATTTCATTCTGACGTGAGATGTCTCCGGGACGTACAAAGCCTGTGACAATCAGTTCTCGGAGCTCAAAGTTGACACGCACTTCCTGCGTGCCCTGAATGCGCAAGACACCATTCCGCATCACCTCCACCACCGTGGCAGCAATGCGTAGCGTTAGTTTTTCATTTCGGCGTACCGACCCTGCGCCTGTAGAACTGCTGCTTTGGTCGGTAGAGACGGCATTGGCGGATGTGGCCCCAGAAGGCAATTGTTCGTCCAAACGTTGCGGCAGCCCAAGAAGCTGAGGCATCGAAAGCGTTTCCTCGCCAGATCGCGATCTGTTCGACCGGTTTGAAATTTCGGCGCGGTCGTCAATTTCGACAACAACGGTCAGTATGTCACCTCGTGCTCCGGCACGGCGTTCTCCGAGAAGGGAGCTGCGGCCGCGGTCCCACAGGGAAGCCTGAGGTTCGGCGCGCGCAACGGTGGCGATTTCGGGCAGACCCGGATGGGTCATCGCGAAATACTCGTCACCTGCATATACATGCGTGAAACCAGGAGCCTGCCCAACACCTTCCAAGCGTGCACACGCCCCGAAACTGAAAACCAAAATGGTGAAAAGGGCCCACTTGAAACTCATTCCGTGATCTCCATTGATCCGACGCGGACGCGTGCCGGTCCTTCGACTTGCGCTGAAACTGTTGTTCGGGATCCAAGGTTCATAACCCGGATAGTTTCTCCCAAAGCCGCGCGACCGAGTGCGCGCCCCTCGGTGACAATTTGCACCGACCCCGTGAGGTAGATCATCTGGACGATTTCATTACGTTGCACGATTGCAGGTTCTCCCAACTGGCTTCGGGAAATCGGCCGGCCTGCATAGAGCACTTCACGGGTTTCCATTCCGACAAACTCCAAAAGCTCGGTCTCGGCATTGCTGCTTGCGCCTGCCCGAATTGCGAGATCGTCTTCTGTTAGTATCGCCTGCGCTCGGATTGTGCGCTTCGCGACAATGTCCGCATCGCTCGCCGTGGCCATCAAAAAAAGTAGGCTACAGGATGAAAGTACTATTGATTTCATCGCAGGCTGCTGGTCGCTGCCATCATCTGATCGACGGCGGTTATCACTTTTGAGTTCAGTTCGTATCCACGCTGAGCTTCAATTAGCTGGGTCACTTCCCTGACCGAGTCGACTGAGGAATTTTCCAGATACCCCTGGCGAAAACTTCCAAGTCCGCCGTCACCGGGCGTGCCGATGATAGGTGGGCCTGATGCGCTGCTTTCAAGAAACAGATTACCCCCAATCGCTTCCAAACCTTTGGGGTTGGTAAAGCCGGCAAGCGTTATCTGCCCGAGCAGCTCCGGCTCCACCCGATCCCGGAAATGGGCATAGACCTCTCCGTCTGAATTGATGGACAGTCGATGGCTGTCATCCGGGATAACGATTTCCGGAACGATTGGATGGCCGGCGGCTGTTACGATTACGCCTTCAGATGACCTTTTGAGTGATCCGTCGCGGGTATATCCGGATGCACCGCTGGGCAGTGTCACCTCGATAAGGCCACGGCCTTCAACTGCAAGATCCAGGTCACCACCGGTTTCCGCCAACGTGCCCTGCTGCACATCCATAGAGACGGCCGCAGTCCGTACCCCTAAGCCAAGTTGCACACCCGTCGGTAGTTGTGTTCCATCCGAAGCCGCAATCGTTCCGGGGCTCGCAGCCTGTTGATAGTGAAGATCAGCAAACTCGGCACGGCGTGCGTTATAGCCGGTCGTATTCATGTTCGACAGGTTGTTCGAAATTACCTCAACCCGCATTTGCTGGGCGTTCATTCCGGTCGCAGCGATGTGCAGTGCACGCATGTCTCTCTCACTTTCATTCGTGAATGTTAGGAGCGCCCTAAGGTCTGGATAACGGACTTGATCCTTTGATCCTCACGGTCGAGGAACCCTTTGGTACTTTCATATCGGCGCTGAACTTCGATCAGCCGCGCGATTTCGGCGATCGAATTGACGTTGGATTTTTCCAAGGCACCTTGAACTAGGTGAATGCCGTCAACCGGTTCCAATTCGCCACGCACGGCAAACAGATTGCCGCCTCCGCGCTCAAGGTCGAGTTCATCAACCGGTTGCATCAATCCAATGAGCGCAATTGGACGTCCATCTGCGCTAAGCGTGCCGTCACTCGCCAGAGCGACTTCCGTCCCGGGGGGAACAAACACCGGCGCACCACCCGCATCAAGCAGCTGGTGACCGTCCCCATTTACAAGCAGGCCATCCTGATCCGGCATGAAATGACCTGCGCGTGTAAGGTATGTATTTCCGTCACGCGCAATCTGAAAGAAGCCGGGGCCTTCAATCGCGAAATCAAACGTACCGCCTGTGATCTCAATACCTGCCTGATCTAACACGATGCGATGGGCGTTCGCCGCGACCATCGAGAGGGAAGGGGCCTGTGCACCCGCAGACTTCACGAATTCGGAAAACACAAGATCTTCACGCCGGAACCCATTGGTGTTGGCGTTTGCAACGTTGTTGGCGATGATGTCCAACTCACGTCTCAAGCCCGTCTGACGGCTCAGTGCGGTGTATGCGCTGGTATCCATGTGCCTAGTATCCCGAGATCAGGGGTAGGATATTTTCGTGAAAAAACCGTGTTAAGGCTTCGGTCATGAAGCCCATCGTGGCCCAGAAGACAGCCAGCATTGCAGCGACCTTAGGCACGAAGGTCAGGGTCATTTCCTGAACGGATGTCAGTGCCTGGAAAAGGCCAATCGTGACGCCTGCAAGGAGTGCAACGACAAGCATGGGCGCTGAAATCTTTACAGAAACCCAAAGCCCATGCCGGAGCGTGTCGAAGAGAATATCAGCACCCATACTTTAGACCGGCATCCTCAGGATTTCCTGATAGGCCTCGACGACTTTGTCTCGAACAGTGACCGCTGTTTCAACGGCCAGTTCGGTCTGTGCCAAGGCTTGTACCAGAGAATGCGGATCGGCGTTTCCAGACATGGCGGCCATGGCCGTCGCCTCGCCTTCACGTAATGTTGTTGCGAAGTCCCGCAGCGCGGTCGACCCGGTTGAAGCCGCCGAGTTTGGCGTGGTTGCCTGACGCATGCCTGCGTAGTGCTGGGCCGCAAGGGAGGTTCTCAAATCCATTGTGATCCTCGGGTGTTGGAAATTTCTGAGGTCATCGACGCAGCAGCTCCAGTAGAGATCGTGTCATTTGCCGTGCGTTATCGAAACTGCGCAGGTTAGCCTCGTAACTGCGTTGGGCTTCGCGCGCGTCTGCCATCTCGATGGTCAGGGTGACGTTTGAACCTTCATAGAGTCCATCGGCATTGGCCAAGGGATGGGAGGGGTCGTGGATCATTGGAAGTTCGGATGTGTCCAGACGTTGCGGACCCAGGCGCACTCCGCCCTGCCCGTCAATTTGTGGAAGAAGCGCTTCAAATGTAGTCAGCTTTCGCCTGTAGCCCGGTGTGTCTGTATTGGCGACATTTTGTGCTACCACATTCAGGCGGCCCGCCTGTGCGGTAAGACCACTGCTTGAAATTGCCAATGCGCTTTTGAGATCGTTCATGGTCCCCTCCTATCGTCCGCGACCAAGGCTCGTGCGTAATACACCCAGCGTGCTGCGGTAGACCGAGAGAGCGAGATCGTGTTGTTGGCGGATTTCGACGCTTCGCAGCATCTCGCGTTCCAGCGAAACGCTGTTGCCATTCGGAGAAACGGACGCGTCGAGATCCAAGGTTTCTGCGAAGCTGCTTGTTTGGTCAAAATGTTGGTGGGATGGTCGGGTCCGACGCAAATGCAAATCGGACTGAACATCGATTGTGAACGGCGTAAGGTCCGAGGCGCGATACCCGGGCGTATCAGCATGTGCGACATTGCGAGCTGCAATTGATTGCCGATGCCCAGCATGCTGAGCCAACGCACCTGCTATCCGTATCACATCAATAGTTTCGCGCATCGGGGTTCTCGCTCGATTGGTTCAACCAAGGCTTAACCCTGATTCCTTTAGAAACCGTAATCGGTGCAACGGATGAAGTTGGAAAAGGCGAACTACGATATGGAACCAGATTTTGGACCGCTGGTACGCCAGGTTTCAGCATTGTGCGCTCACACGGTATCAGGGCGCATTACCCGCGTCGCAGGCGGACTTCTTCACGTGAATGGTTTGAACCGTATAGGGGCGATCGGGGATCGTGTTACGATTGGACCCAAAAGCAACCGACCACTTTCTGCTGAAATTTTGCGATTGGAAACCAACGAGGCAGTGTTGCTTGCAGAAGGGGATATAGACGGAGTTACAATTGGCACGCCTGTCCAGTTCGTTGGTCAGTCGTTGGTCTATCCTTCACCTCAGTGGATTGGAAAAGTTATCGATGCCTACGGATGCGACCCCGAAGGTACGCCGATGCCAAAAGGCGAGAAAGGCTACCCGTTGCGTGCCAAACCCGCATCACCAATGTCGCGCCGCTCACTTGGAGAACGGTTGGAAACCGGTCTGCGTGGGATTGATACATTCTTGCCAATGGTACGTGGCCAAAGGTTAGGGCTTTTCGCGGGGTCTGGTGTTGGAAAATCAACATTTCTTGCTGGCTTGGCACGAAACGTAGCTTCAGATCTTACAGTCATTGCATTGATTGGAGAACGCGGTCGAGAGGTGCGCGATTTCGTCGAAAACGTTCTGGGTCCACGAGGTATGAAACGTGCGATCGTTGTGGCAGCAACGTCTGATCAACACGCGCTTACAAAACGCCGTGCTGCACATCTCGCCATGACCATTGCTGAATATTTCAGGGATGTTGGCGCTCAGGTCACATTCTTGTGCGACTCCATCACCCGTTTCGCGGATGCGCATCGTGATATCGCACGATGCGCTGGGGAAAGCGCGACAGATATTGGATATCCCCCATCGACATCGCAAATGGTGATGGACCTTTGTGAGCGTGCTGGACCCGGATCAGAAAGGCAGGGGGACATATCTGCTTTGTTCAGTGTCTTAGTCGCAGGATCGGACATGGACGAGCCTATTGCCGATCTGATGCGGGGAATCCTGGATGGCCATATCGTTCTTGATCGCGAGATCGCAGAACGTGGCCGATTTCCAGCCATCAACGTGTTGCAGTCAGTATCGAGAAGCTTGCCGAAAGCTGCAACCGAACCAGAGAATGACCTCATAAAAGAAGCTCGTAGCCTGTTGAAGCAGTACGAAGATGCGAAACTGATGGTGCAATCCGGGCTCTATAGACCTGGCACTGATGCTGATCTGGATCGTGCATTGTCAAGATACAAACCTCTTGACGAATTCATCGGGGAGATCGGGAGCGGCGGCATCGAAGCCAGCTTCCAAAAACTTACTCATATTTTAGATGGGGGTTCGATATCTCTGCGAAGCGAGCTGCTCGGTTCAAGAGAAGAGGGGTCGGCCGGGTGAGCGTATAATTAACCTATAGCCATGTTGGTAAAGACCGAACGAAAGATGTGCTCGAGTGTTTCGGAATTTTTTTGCGTCGTTCAGACCAATGTTTTGCCCGTGACAGGCTGACATCTCCGTGTCGTCAACGTGTTCTACAGCAACCCAAAGAGGGTTCATAATAGGTTCGTTTGGGGCTTATGGATCAAAGTTAAAGAACCTTGTGTTTTACTAGTTGGGAGCGCTTCGAAGGAGAGCGAGCGCAACGCTATTCCGGGTGCTGCCAAGTTGTGAACTTTCCCCCGCCGGTGCTCTCGCAAAAAACTGCTGCGTTAGTTCCTCCAATTTTTCTGGACTTGTGAATGTTGACAGATCAGGGCTGCCAAAGAAATTGTCTGCGCGCGACTTGAAGGTTCTAAGCTGCTGATCAAGGTCGAGAGCTGCAAAACTGTCGGGTAGACCGAGAGCCACTTCAAAGACTTTGCGTAGTGGCGCCTGCCCCATGATTGCGTACCATTTTGCATCGTTAGAGGTATCCTTGGCTGCGAGTAACGGCAGGTCCCTTTGCAGCCCAAGCGCAAGTCGCATGTTGCTGTTCTGATTGCCGATCGCTGCCTCGAAACTCCGATCCAAGTAGGATTGAATAATCTGTTCCCCGAAGCCCACCTTCAAAGGGCCTGGAACGGAGAGATCATCAAACCCAAATGCTTCGGACATTGCTAGGTATCGCTTATCTGATAAGCGGTTCGACAGCGCTTTTGGGTTCGTGGTCCCGTCTTCCAGGATCTTTTTAATAAAGAAGGTATTGTCTAGGTCAGCTTCCAATCCGAAAGCACCCAGAGCGACCTTGCGCAAGGTTCTGTCTGAAACCAGTGCTTCAGCAGATTGAATTGTGGTAATTCGTTCCTTGAAATATGTGGTTTCACGTTGTGTCGCAGCGTTCTGTGAATGCGTTTCGCGTTGTGCTTCTTGTGTTCTCTGAAGAAACTTCCAGCCAGCAAAGCCACCAAAGGGAACAATTGGCTGAAAGCTCAAGAAGATGCAGCCATCAGGCGTTCTTCTCTGGGAAGCAACGACCGAAGTGATTTGAGCGCTTGATACACGTTGCCTGCCGAGACCCATCTTGTAGCGTCAGCGAGCAGCGCTCGACTGTCAGGATCGCGAAAAACCTGGCTCAGCTGCTCAATTCCAAGAAGAAGCTGCTTTGAACCTTCATCAGTTGGCGCGTCTCCGGATAGTATAAGCTGGGCGACATAACAGACGCGTTTGACTGGTGTTTTAGCTTCATCTGGATGAAGCGCATCACGGAGTCTCAGTACGTTGGCGTTGGGGGTCAGAATGCTGAAGCGAGCCCTGCGCTCACCATTCAATATTACTGCCCCGTTGACCAGAACGCGTTCGCCGGGCGCAAGTTTAAGAACGAGACCGGTCATTATGCTTTCACCCCCGTACTTAAGCCCTCCATCACCGATGAGTTCACATCAATAAGCGCTTGGGCACCCGCCTCCCCTGTTAGGATTTTTCGCGTTTGATGCGTCGTGAACTCGGCAAGATAAAAGATCTGTGCCCTGAGCTGTTCGGGTAACGCGTTTTCTTCATCCGCGACGAAACCTGCGAGATTGTTCCAAAGGACGCGATTGGTGTGCAACGCATCGGCAAAAGCTTGGAAATTGTTTTCGTGGTTAGAGTATGAGGCAATCAAATTGCGAGTTGCCCGTGCGAGTAATTCGTATTCGGTTGCTCGGGGTGTTTTTGTTGTGAGTTCAGGTCGGGTGTAAGCGGCTCGCGCAGTGTTCGAGGCGGTCATTTAGGGCCCTTTTATCAGGAATTTCTGCTCAGCGGGGTCCGGGGCGATCCCCGGACCGTGGATTTTGCTTACCGGAAGAGCGACAGGACACTCTGCGGCGCTTGGTTGGCAATTGACAGTGCTTGGATACCCAGCTGTTGTTGCACCTGTAGTGCTTGCAGGCGCGCCGACGCTTCTTCCATATCAGCGTCAACCAGTGATCCGATACCTGACTTCAGCGCATCACTCAGGTCGGATACAAAATCCGCCTGAATCTCAATGCGGGCCTGAGCCGAGCCAAAAGATGCTGACGCGTCTACCGCCGTCTGAATCATTGACTCAATATTTGTCAGAGCGTTTGACGCATCATTTGAAGTCAAGACGCTCAAGCTTGACAATCCTGACAAGCCCCCTGAACCACGCGTTGCGCTTACTGAATAAGCAACGTCGGAATTGGTATTATTAGAGATTTTCAAGACGCCGTCAGTAGAAATATCAAGCGTGAAGTCGTCCGAATTAAGACCTTCGCTGTTCAGCCCATTTTTGAGCCCCGACGCGATCGACGCATCTGTATCACCTTCTTGGATAACATATTGTCCGGTAACGTTTCCAACGGTGAGGTTGACCTGGTCGCCGACCATCAAGCCAGTGGTCAGAGTTGAATCAAGGCCAGCCGTGGTTGAGCGAAGTGCTGTACCGTTTGTCGCGCCGCCTGAAGCATCAAGGAACTGAAAGGTGTCGAGTTCAATTTCGTCGGTAGTGCCCGCGCCATTGAATTGATCTATGACACCTGCTGTGCCGGTATCGACACCAACCGCGACTGCCGCGGCACCCAAGGTCGTTCCGCCGGTTCTGGACAGGTTCTGAGCATCGACCCCAATCTGAGTGGATGATACTGAACCATTTGAGTCGCGGTTTAGAGACGCCAGAACGTTCACGCCAATCTGACTATTGGCATTCGTACCTGTCACGGAGCCGTCAAGCAGGTTCAGGCCATTAAACTGTGCCGCATCTACGACCGAATTGATCTGGTCGCTTAGCGCTGTGATTTCTGTCTGGATCTTTGAGCGATCGACATTGTCTTGCTGTGCAGCAACGACCTTTCCTTTGATTTCCGTGAGCAGCGACGTGACTGTTTCAGAGGCCTTCCGTGCGACTGCAACGGTCGACTCTCCCAATGACAGACTTTCCGAGATTGCCGTGAACCCTTTGACGTCCGCTTCCATGACCTTCGAGATGGCCCAGATTGCAGAGCTGTCCTTTGAAGACCCGATCGACTTACCCGTCGCAATCTCCGCCTGGGTTTTTTCAAGGTTTGTATTGATGGATTTCAAGGTTTGTAGCGCGACCATTGCGCTGTTGTTGGTCAGAATAGACGACATGCGTTTTTCCTTCGCTCGAGCGGTGCTTTTCGCACCGCGATACCCTTTTTGGTCTTGTCAAACAGACAAGGCCTGCGACGTCGTTCTGACGGGCCCCGCCACACAGATGTTTTGGGTGCATCGCATTTCGATGTGAGGAAACATTCGCACCCGGTTCCTAATGGGGTCCTAACGGCGTCGAACAAGTTTGGGTGAAATCAAATCAAATTAATAATAACTTCAGAGGCTTCTCTCTAAGAAAGGAATATGTTCCATGCTTTGCGAAACCTGTCCATTCCCACTGTATGTTCTGAACCCAGTACCACCTTGACCGCCGCGCAGGCGTTTGCGCGCGTCGCGTAACCCGGCTGAAGCCGCTTCGAAAAGCCTTGAATTTGCCTTTGCCAGATCGGAGATGCCTTTTAACGAAAGAAAATCTGCACTTGTACTTGTGCCAAGTTTCTCCAGAAGTCTGGATTTGGTCTCTGCTAGCTCAGCAATCTCGTTCAGCTTCCCTGCGAGTAATAACTCACGTTCTTCCATCAACAACTCATACAGGGGACCAAAAGACGTCGCACTCATTGTTCTGCGGCAATCAAAGCGCGGGCAATCTGTTCCGACAAACCAATCCCTCCGGCCTTACTCATCTCGTCTGCATATGCGCGGCGTAAGAACGTACCGAATTGCTCTTCACCCTCTCCCCCACCGAACTCAGATGGCGCATCTCCAACACCGCTGGATTTGAGAAGCTCAGCCAGAAAATGGCTTTCAAGTTTCTCTGCAATTTCTCTTTCAGGAGAATTTCTGGTGTTCTGCGACGTGGCAGTTAGCAGGTTCAAATGTGTTTGCATGCTGGTGAATGCCTCAAGATCAAATTTTCACCATTAAACGTGTTGGTGGTAAACAATCCGTAACGTCTTCTGTCGTATGCCTCTGTGGTCTTCCACGAAGAGTTTCGTATGCAGGGTCAATCGATCACAGGCACAGCAAGTCTACCTGTCTCTCAGGCGTCACCAAGCTTCAGTCAGGATGTTGTGAGTAGCCTGAAGCGCGGAAGCGTTCGCCCGGATTCTGATCGCGATTTGGAAGGTGCCACATTTGATCGCTTCATTGCTCAGAAAGCTTCAGGCAAAGACATGGCAAGCAAGGAAGACGGAACATCTGATCTGAAATCGAATGCTGAGGAAGCCCATTCCTCCAGTGTCGATACCGGTGACGCACTTGCAGATCATGAAACGCCAGAAGCGACTTGGCAGGTATCACTGCCGATGCCGTCATATTCTAAGCGTGTTTCAGTTGAGCCGGGGTATAATTTGAATTCTCCAGAGCTTTCAATGAAGGCTGCAAGCCAGCGCGGTTCTGCATCCGATCAGGATAAAGCCCGAGAGGGCAGTCAGATTGATTCCGCGGGTTCAAAAGGCAGTGCTCGAATTGCGACAACACCCGATGTAGTCGAGGATCAGTCCTTGTTTCGGAAGGTGCGATTGGGGATGTCATCGCCAACTTTCGCAAAAAATGCAGGCTCTGAGGCAATAGTTGGAGATAGTATTAATCCAGTCCCGTTCCGCGCTAGATTTCCAGATAAACGAGAGGTTCCTTCTAATTCTATCCCGTTTGAGGGTTTGAAAAGCTCACCCGTCCAAGAAACGACATTGCAACAAACACAAAGCCTTGGGGGAACCGGAAAGCAATTACTTGCGGTCATTGAGCAATCCAAAGTTCCACCGAAACTGGGCAAGCTTTCCGGAATGTTTGCTCCAGGTGTCAGTTCAGGTGCTTATGACACAGCGGCAAATACGGAAAGCAAGACTGTGGGTCGGGTATCAGGTGCTGCATACTCGTCGCAGACAGTTCTTCCGCCGAGCTTGACACCTCCCAACGCAGGCACAAACTCAAAATCCTATCATTTGGATCAAGATGTCTTTTTGAGTGAGGCTCCTGAATTTACTAGCCAAACTCTGCCTGCCGAGCGTGGTTCACTACAATCAACTTCAGTCGTTCAAGCCAGCGCCTCAAGCGCACAGGCAGCAAGCGCGCAAATCATGCGCCAGATTGTTGATTCAGCTAGTGCGCTTACGAAAACAGGCGGTTCAGTTGAATTAACACTGAACCCTAAAGAGCTCGGAAAGTTGCGAATGGTGGTTTCACCGGCAGAAAGCGGTGGACTGGTGTATATCTCAGCTGAACGTACGGAAACGTTGGAACTTATTCAAAGAAATCTAGAGATGCTTCGGCGAGATTTAAAGGATGCAGGCTGGTCCAATGTGGCGATTTCGTTGGCGGACCTCTCTCTTGAAGGTTCCGCTCATCAAGGCAACGCCGGGCCGGGTGCTGAACAGCCAAGTATTCATACAGAGGCGCCGGAAGTGGATGATATCCCAGAAGCAGAACGCCTGTTGCAGACCTCAAAGAGCGTTCGTTCCGGCCTTGATATGCGAGTTTGAAAATGGATGCTGTTACCTCGGCCATAGCCGCGCCAAATACTGCTAGATCTGCGACAAAGTCGTCGTCGGGACTTTCGTCTGACTTCGAGACATTTCTTGTCATGCTGACAACACAGATGCAGAATCAGGATCCATTAAACCCGATGGAAAGTTCCGATTTTGCGGTTCAACTCGCGACATTCTCAGGGGTGGAGCAGCAGGTCAAAACCAACGATTTGCTTTCCGGGCTCGGGACACAGATAGACGTCATGAACTTGGGTCAACTTGCTGGATGGGTCGGGATGGAGGCACGCAGTAGCGCGCCAGTGCGATTTGAAGGTTCACCCCTCACCCTATTTCCGGCAGTCCCAAATACGGCAGACCGTGCTGAGCTGATCGTAAGCGATGGCTCTGGGAAGGTCATTCAGCGTTTGGATTTCAACCCTGGCAGTCAGGAGATTACTTGGGCAGGCGTTGATGACGCTGGCGCACCACTACCTGATGGAACGTACCAATTTGTTGCGCAGCCATTTGCTGGGGGCGCTCTCCTTGACATGCAGGCCGTGGAAGCTTTTTCCATGATCAAAGAGGTTCGGACCGATGGCGGTGAAATCGGGTTGATACTACAAGGTGACATCGAACAATCTGCGCAATCCATTACCGCGCTGCGGACACCTGAAGCGCCTTAGAAACCTGTGGCGATCAATGTGACTAGGACCCCGAAAGCGGCGCCTAAAGTCGCCCAAACCCAGGCATGAGACCGTGGTGTAGGTGCTACATCATTGTGAAGCTGCCTTGCTAATGCAGCCTCTGCCAACATCGGAAGTTTTGGACCAAACTTCGTTAAAACGCGTGCGGTTGCTGCCAGATCGCGCAGCAGTGCGGCTGGACCCACATTCTGACGAATGTAGCGTTCCACGACTGGTTGAGCGACTTTCCAGATATTTATGTGTGGATTGAGGGACCGCGCGACGCCTTCGACAACGACCATCGTGCGTTGCAGCAAAATAAGTTCGGTGCGGGTTTCCATGCCGAAGCGTTCCGTGACCTCGAACAGATAAGCCAACAAGTGGGCCATTGAAATGCGGGAGGCATCCATCCCGAAGATAGGCTCACCAACCGAACGTAACGCTTGGGCAAACTCATCAATGTCGCGATCTGCAGGAACGTAGCCTGCTTCAAAATGAACCTCCGCCACTCGACGGTAGTCCTTTCGAATAAAGCCAATCAGGATTTCGGCGTACACACGGCGTGTATATTCGTCGATCCGCCCCATGATCCCGAAATCCAAAGCGATGATTTGTCCGGATGGACCGACACGCAAATTGCCTTGGTGCATATCTGCATGAAAATAACCGTCGCGCAGCGCATGGTTGAGAAATATTTGAAGCACGCGGTTGCCCAGATCTTCGGTGTCGATCCCCGCTGCTCGGATCCGATCAACTTCGGACAGCGATATTCCATCCATCCAGCCAAGGGTCATCGCGCGACGGCTGGACAGATCCCACTTTACTTTAGGAAGTTCAAACTGATCATCTTGCGCCGTATTGGCCGCAAACTCGCCAGCTGCCGAGGCTTCGAGCCGCAGGTCAAGTTCGCCTTTCACAACACCTTCAAAGTGCTGGATCACATCCATAGGACGCAATCGGCGGGCTCCGGGGGCGAGAAGCTCAACAAAGCGCGCAATCAGATAGAAAGCATCGATGTCCTTTTGAAAGGCGCGCTCGATCCCGGGGCGCAACACTTTGACGGCCACGACTTCGCCGGTATCTGCCAATGTTGCTTTGTGAACCTGTGCAATTGATGCAGCAGCCACCGCATCTGAAAATTCTGAAAACAGCTCATCCGCAGGAATGCCGAGTTCAGCGAGAACAGCGCGTTTGGCTTCAGCGGTTGAAAAGGGCGGCAGCTTATCTTGCAGAACTTTCAACTGCTCTGCCAGTTCATCGCCCACCACGTCTGGGCGCGTGGACATGATCTGACCGAACTTGATGTATGCTGGTCCCAGCGCTGTCAGGGCGCGTGTAACAGGCGGCATGCTTGGGTCCCCACGCACGCCCAGCCATTGAAAGGGCCAGCCAAGGATCCGCGCGGCAATGCGCAAACCGGGGGGCGCGTCGAAAGCCTTTAGAGCCACGCGCATCGCGCCCGCCCGCTCAAAGGTCGCGCCGGTCCGTATCAACCGCCAGATATTGTGCGGTCCACGCATGTCAGAGTTTCCAACCAGAATGAAGGGCCGCAACCCCGAAGGTGAGATTGCGATATTTTACCTGAGAAAACCCTGCATCGCGGATCATCGTTGCAAATCGTTCCTGGTTTGGGAACTTGCGAATGGACTCAACCAGATATTGATAGCTTTCGCTGTCCCCGGCGATGACTTGGCCCATTTTGGGTATCAGATTAAACGAATACCTGTCATAGGCCCATTGCATTGCCGGGTTTGGCAATTGACTAAATTCAAGAACCATCAACCGTCCTCCGGGTCTCAGCACCCGGTATGCTTCTGTCAATGCGTCGTTGATCCGTGTGACATTCCGAATACCAAAGCTGATCGTGTAGACATCAAAGCTGTTGGCTTCGAATGGTAAGGCCATTGCGTCACCAACCATCCAGTCCAATTGATGGGCGCGATCTTCCGCCTCCGCCCGGTTGCGACCTTCAATCAGCATGTCCTCGGTCAGATCCAGAACGACAGCTGATGCAGTTGGTGCACGTTTTAGAAAACGGAATGCGATGTCTCCGGTGCCACCTGCCACGTCTAGCAGTCGTTGACCGTCGCGCGGCGACAACCAGTCCATCATCGCGTCTTTCCAGACCCTGTGTACGCCGCCGGACATGACATCGTTCATAATGTCATATTTCGTGGCGACCGAGCTGAAGACGCCTCGGACGCGACTCGCCTTTTCAGCCTCAGGAATCGTTTTGAAACCGAAATGTGTGGTTTGATCAGAGTTCTCGGTCATTGGGGCCTTGCCGTTTTTCCATGCTAACCTTCCTTATAGGGTCCGTCTGGGGTGATACAACGCACCGCGACAACATGGAGAGCCCTTTGCCTGAACTGCCCGAAGTCGAGACGGTACGTCGCGGACTGGAACCGGTCCTGACCAATCAACGCATTGCGCATGCAGACATCCGTCGCCCGGATCTGCGTTGGCCGTTCCCAAAGAATATGAAATCGCGCCTCGAAGGCCAGCGTGTGACCCATGTTGGAAGGCGATCCAAATACCTACTGATCGAATTGGACAGTGGAGAAACTTTGCTCGTTCACCTGGGAATGTCGGGGCGGATCCTAATTCATCACCCATCGTTAGATCGGGCGCAGATCGGTGACTTTGCTCACGCGCATCCTGCTATCGAGAAACACGATCATGTCGTGCTGGATCTGTCCTCGGGGGTGCGGATCGTCTTTAACGATCCGAGACGGTTCGGAGCGATGGACCTGATGAAGACCGAAACGCGCGATGCCCACAAACTTTTATCAGTCCTTGGGCCGGAACCATTTGGAAACCAGTTTAATGCTGAGCATCTGATTGCCGCGTTTTACGGCAAGCGGACGCCTGTGAAGTCTGCCTTACTTGACCAGAGAATCGTTTCAGGGCTTGGGAACATCTATATCTGCGAAGCTTTATTCCGGGCGGGTATCTCTCCGAAACGGCTTGCAGGTCGTATTTCAGCAACACGTGTTTCCAGCTTGGTGCCCATTATTCAGCAGGTTCTGATGGACGCAATTGAAGCGGGTGGATCATCGTTGCGCGACTACAGGCAAGCTGATGGGGATCTTGGATATTTTCAGCACGCTTTTCGAGTTTATGGGAGGGAAGCGCAGCCCTGTCTGACACCCGGATGCGAAGGGATTATCGCCCGAGTCGTTCAATCGGGTCGATCGAGCTTCTATTGCCCAACGTGTCAAAGATAGCTTGAACCTGCTGACCCAGTTGGTAACCCTTCGCAGAAATTAGGGTCTGAACGGAGCCGCTGCATGGCCTACAACTCGATTATCGTCGAGATCTCCGAGCATATTGCGTTGATCAAGCTCAACCGGCCTGACGCGCTGAATGCATTGAACACCGAGCTTTTGACTGAATTGGCTGAGGCGGTAACCAAGGCCAGCAGCAATGACAAAGTGCGGGTCATTGTTCTGACCGGGTCCGAAAAAGCTTTTGCTGCAGGTGCAGATATCACCGAAATGGCAGATAAAACCTTTGTCGATGTCTACATGTCTGACCTCTTTGCGCCTGAACAGGATCGCCTTTTGGCGTGCCGAAAGCCGATAATCGCGGCTGTCGCCGGGTATGCCCTGGGTGGTGGATGTGAGTTGGCAATGATGTGCGACTTTATCATTGCGGCTGACACGGCGAAGTTTGGCCAGCCAGAGATTAACTTGGGTGTTGTCGCGGGGATGGGCGGAACACAACGACTGACGCGCCTGGTCGGTAGGTCCAAGTCCATGGACATGCATTTGACGGGCCGCTTCATGGGGGCGGAAGAAGCCGAAAAATCTGGTTTGGTTTCTCGTGTTGTTCCGGCGAAAAAGCTTATGGATGAAGCTATGAGCGCAGCCCACAAGATCGCTGAGAAATCTGTTTTGGCATCGATGGCCGTGAAAGAAGCGGTCAACAGCGCCGAGGAAATGTCACTTCGGGACGGCCTTTTGTTCGAACGTAGACTTTTCCATTCGCTCTTTGCGACTGAAGATCAGACCGAAGGCATGGCGGCGTTTCGCGAGAAGCGCGAAGCGCAGTTCCGCGACCGCTAGTCGGTTTGTCAGAAATCGATACGCTACCCTGTTGACTTGACGGCGAGTCACGCCTATCAGCGCGGTCTCAGAATTATCCTATTCCAAATTCGTTGGAGAGCCCGTTGGCCAACTCGCCTCAAGCAAAGAAACGCGCCCGTCAAACAGAGCGCCGCACCGAAGTGAACAAAGCACGTCGCTCGCGAATTCGCACCTACCTGCGTAAGGTAGAAGAAGCGATCGCTGGCGGAAACGCTGACAATGCCGCAGCAGCGCTGAAAGAAGCGCAGCCTGAATTGATGCGTGGCGTTACCAAGGGTGTTCTGCACAAGAATACAGCGTCCCGTAAAATGTCGCGCTTGGCGGCACGCGTGAAAGCTCTCTCAGCTTAAGACTTGCATAATTGCAACAGGTGAGCGTCCCGTTTTGGGGCGCTTTTTGTGTTTAGTCCGATATTTCAAACTCGTAACAATATGAATATGTCGTACAACCTGAGCGTGTATATAGATTCGTTTGGATTAACCTCGTGTCAATATCCTTGTTTGGGGTGACGACTCGGCAATCGCTTGCTACCCAAGGTATCAGCGAGTCATTCGTACAAAAAAGGCGAGTTTGAAGCGTGGGACCATAGGTTCTATGTGGTGTAATGGATTGTGTGTGCGGTTAGCCGGACATGTTTAGAGTTAACATCACAGCGTTTTTAAGTGTGGGGGAGGCCGGATTGGGATCCGGTACGCTCTTGTGTGATTGAAGTGCTGGGTCACGTACGCCCGCACGCGAAGACATGCCTTTTTATCGCCCGGCAAGGGGGCAGAGGGACACCGTTTCGCTGCGAAACGGAACGATCTGTTCTTTCGGGGCAATCGTGCAGCCCATTGCGGGGGCGGTATGGGTGATCTGCTAAAGACTGGGGTTGCCTTCATTGCGAGGGCGAGGGGTCTGCAACAGGCAGGCACGAAAACGATAAAAAAGGGCCAAGAATGACACAGGACACCTGGGGGCGTGTGCGAGATGAACTTAAAAAAGAAGTTGGGAAAAACAATTATTTAACCTGGATTGAGCCGCTGAAGCTCGCAGATTGCGACAACGGTGTCGCCCGATTTGAAGTACCGACCAGTTTTGTCGGAACATGGGTAAAGCGAAACTTTGGAGATCGCATCGTTCACCACCTGAGCGCTGCAGGGGCACGTGTTGACCGCATCGAATTTGACGTATCCGCGCCAGTAACGGCTGCTCCAAAGCGGGCGGACACCGCTGCCACCTCACCAGCCCACCCAAGTAGTCCTGCGAGCGACATTACGGCGTTTGAGAACAGCTCTCCACTTGATAGCCGTCTGACCTTTAACAGTTTTGTTGTCGGTAAGCCGAACGAGTTAGCGCATGCGGCGGCACGACGTGTTGCCGAAGGTGGCCCTGTCTCGTTCAACCCGCTCTTCCTTTATGGGGGTGTTGGCCTCGGTAAGACCCATCTTATGCACGCGATTGCATGGGAGGCACGCGTGCGCAACCCAGAGTTGAAAGTGCTGTACTTGTCTGCTGAGCAGTTCATGTATCGTTTCGTAAAGGCTCTGCGTGATCGCAATACCCTAGGCTTCAAGGATTTGTACCGGTCCGTAGATATACTGATGGTCGATGACGTACAGTTCATCGCGGGCAAGGACAGCACGCAGGACGAGTTTTTCCACACGTTTAATGCTTTGATCGATCAGAAGAAGCAGATCATTATCTCGGGGGATCGGGCGCCGGGTGAGATTGATGGCTTGGAAGAGCGTATCAAAAGCCGACTACAGCGCGGGCTAGTTGTTGACCTGCATCCGACTGACTATGAACTTCGCTTGGGCATCTTGCAGCAGAAGCTCGATGAGCATCTCGCAACCGGCGAATCTCTCGTGATTGCAGATGGCGTTCTTGAATTCCTTGCGCATCGTATCACCTCCAATGTCCGCGTACTCGAAGGGGCGCTGACGCGTCTCTTCGCGTTTGGGTCTCTTGTTGGCCGCGATATCACGCTTGATGTCGCACAGGACTGCCTTGCGGATATCCTGCGCGCGTCTGAGCGCAAAATCACCGTTGATGAAATCATGCGGAAGGTGTCCGAGCACTATAACGTGCGTATTGCAGACCTTTTGGGGCCAAAACGGACGCGTACAATTGCGCGCCCCCGTCAGGTCGCGATGTATCTCGCAAAAACCATGACGCAACGGAGCCTGCCTGAGATTGGGCGCAGATTTGGTGGACGGGACCATACCACCGTTATTCACGCGGTTCGTAAGATCAAAGAACTGCAGGACAGTGACCAGCGCATTGCAGAAGACGTGGTGCTGCTGCGGCGTTCACTCGAGTCCTGAACACACCACATTTGGTGCGATGAATTGTCGGGGCCTTGACGGCCTCGACAAACCCATAAACAGTCCTGAAAACGCTTGTGGTAAACGCAGGTTCCGGTAGTCTCGCGGACCCGAGGTCAGGAGCATTGGGTATGAAAATCAGCATTGAACGCGCAGCCCTTCTCAAAGCGGTTGGGCAAGCCCAATCGGTCGTAGAGCGCCGTAACACAATCCCGATCCTGGCAAATGTGCTGATCGAGGCTGAGGGAAACGACGTCAGTTTCCGTGCAACCGATCTCGATATCGAGGTTGTTGATAAAGCGGATGCCACCGTTGAGCGTGCCGGGGCGACGACGGTTTCCGCGGTGACTTTGCACGAAATCGTCCGCAAATTGCCTGACGGCGCCCAAGTCCAACTGTCTGAAGATGGAGCCAAGGGCCGTTTGGAAGTGACGGCGGGCAAATCCAGTTTCTCGCTTGCGACGCTACCAAGAGATGATTTTCCGGTGATGGCCAGCGCTGAATACGATTGTAACTTTTCAGCACCCGCGGCTGAACTTCGCCGTCTGTTCGATAAATCTAAGTTCGCGATATCGACAGAAGAGACGCGTTACTACTTGAACGGCGTTTACATGCATGTTGCGGACTCCGATGGGGGGCAGGTTCTGCGTTGTGTGGCCACCGACGGACATAGATTGGCGCGGATCGACTCGAAGCTGCCGGATGGTGCATCAGATATGCCAGGCGTCATCGTTCCACGGAAAACCGTAGCGGAACTGCGCAAACTACTCGACGATGATGATATGGTCATTGCGGTGTCAGTCAGCGAAACCAAAGTTCGTTTCGCAACGCCACGGATCACGCTGACATCCAAGGTCATAGATGGCACCTTCCCCGACTATACGCGCGTGATCCCTTACGGGAATACCAAAGAGCTCAAGGTCGATGCCTCAGATTTTGCTAAAGCGGTTGATCGTGTGTCGACGGTCAGTTCTGAACGGTCCCGAGCGGTAAAGTTGACGCTCGACGAAGATCGCTTGGTTCTTTCAGTAAATGCGCCCGATGCTGGTGCTGCAGAAGAAGAGCTTGGTGTCGCATATAATGATGAACGCCTCGAGATTGGTTTTAACGCCAAGTATCTGCAGGACATCGCAAATCAGGTTGATCGTGAGAACGCTGTTTTCCTGTTCAACTCTGCGGGTGACCCCACGATGATGCGCGAAGGCAATGATACTTCGGCGGTCTACGTCGTCATGCCAATGCGCGTCTGACGCGCAGTCGGAAACAGATGTACAGATTTAGGAGCGGCGCATGGCTGGGGTTTGGATCAGCGTGCTGAAGCTTCTGCATTTCAGGTCCCATAAGCGTCTTGAGCTGAACCTTGACGCGCGTCCTGTTGCGTTGTTTGGACCGAACGGGGCAGGAAAGACCAATATACTGGAAGCCATTTCGTTCTTGTCCCCGGGTCGCGGTTTGCGTCGTGCCGGTATCGATGACATTGCTAGACGGCCAGAGGCGCTTGGTTGGGCGGTCCAGGCCGCTGTAGAAAGCACTCAAGCCTCGCATGAGGTGGATACCCGTTCTGAAGCCGGCGCGCCGCGTTCCGTGCGTATTGACGATAAAACCGTGCCGCAATTGGCGCTGGGCAAAGTTGTTCCTTTGGTTTGGCTCGTGCCCGCGATGGATAGGCTTTGGATTGAAGCGGCCGAAGGTAGGCGGCGCTTTCTTGATCGACTGACAATGGGCTACCGGCCTGATCATGGATCCGCATCCGTGACATACGAAAAAGCCATGCGCGAGCGGAACAGATTACTGAAAGACGGGGTTGTTGACCCAAGCTGGTACAGCGCCTTGGAACACCAGATGGCCGAGGCGGGCGCCCAGATACATGAAAACCGGCGCGCCACATTGGTTCGGCTTTCAAGTGCGTTGCAAGAAGACGAAGGGGCATTCCCACGCGTTGGTCTGACGCTGGCGGGACCCGACAGCCCGGAGGAAGGCGAAATCGACGTGCAGGCGCTGGCAACCGCGTTTGCAGATGGACGGCACCGGGACATTGCCGCCGGTCGAACGCTGGTTGGTCCGCACCGGTCAGATCTCGAGGCGATCTATCTCGCGAAGGGTTTGCGGGCGCGAGATTGCTCAACTGGCGAACAAAAGGCCCTGTTGCTTTCGTTGGTGCTTGCCAATGCCCGTGCTCTGAGTGCGGATTTTGGCGCTGCGCCCTTGTTGCTTCTCGACGAGGTCGCAGCCCATCTGGACGCTGATCGCCGTGCGGCGCTTTACGATGAGATTACCGCGCTTGGGGCGCAAGCCTGGATGACAGGAACTGGCCCAGAGTTATTTGAAGCGCTGGGCAATCGTGCGCAGCGCTTCGAGGTGCGGGATGGCGATGGACTTTCGAACGTGGTGCAGACCTAGAAGTCCAGGTTGGCCACGCTCAAAGCGTTTGCCTGAATGAACTCGCGCCTTGGCTCGACAACATCCCCCATCAGTTTGGTGAAGATGTCGTCTGCCTCAACAGCATCTTCGATCTTCACTTGCAGAAGCGTGCGGGCTTCCGGGTCCAGCGTGGTTTCCCACAACTGATCGGGGTTCATTTCTCCCAAGCCTTTATACCGCTGTAGGCTTTGCCCTTTGGCGCCTTCTTCAAGAACGGCTTCCAGCAATTCCGTCGGCCCGTGGATCAATTGGCCACGCTCCTTGCGCTGCAATGTTGCCGGGTCGCGATAGACCGCCCGGCTGTCTTGGGACACAGAAGAAAGCTTTCGCGCCTCTCCAGACCGCAAAACCGCACCGTCCAGCGTGCGAACCTCTTCAACGCCCCGAAGGACGCGGCTCAGGCGAATGCCATGATCCTGTGTGATCCGGCCATTCCATCCACGCTCGTATTCAACCGCAACCAAATCAAGGCGCTTGGCCACGTCATCGGCAACCAGCTGCAGATCCTCATCTGCACGCCCTGGATCGAAGGCACCCGCAAGGGCAGCCTGTTCCAAAATGCGGCTTGGATAATGGGTTGGGAAGGCGTCCAGAACACGCTTGAACGAGCGTGCAGCCTCGACGACGCGGTGCAAGTCCTGTCCGGCGATCTCTTCGCCGCTGGGAAGCTGCAGCACCGATCCTTCAATGCCTTGCGCCATAAGGTGATCTTCGAGCGCGGTCTGGTCCTTTAGATAAACCTCAGACTTGCCGCGCGAGACTTTGTACAAAGGCGGCTGCGCGATATAGAGATACCCCCCCTCAACAATTTCAGGCATTTGCCGGAAGAAGAAGGTCAGCAGAAGCGTCCGGATATGCGCCCCGTCCACGTCCGCATCTGTCATGATGACAATCTTGTGGTAGCGCAACTTCGAGATATCAAACTCGTCACGTCCGATGCCGGTTCCAAGGGCCGTGATCAGCGTGCCAATCTCCTGGCTCGACAGCATCCGGTCAAACCGTGCGCGTTCCACGTTCAGGATCTTGCCGCGCAATGGAAGTACCGCCTGATCGCGGCGGGATCTTCCTTGCTTGGCAGACCCACCTGCACTGTCACCCTCGACAAGGAACAACTCGGACAAGGCCGGGTCCTTTTCTTGGCAATCGGCAAGCTTGCCCGGCAAGGAGGCAACGTCCATTGCGGTCTTGCGTCGTGTCAGTTCTCGCGCTTTGCGCGCAGCCTCGCGGGCCAAAGCGGCCTCGATGATCTTGCCGACGATCTGTTTGGCGATTTGGGGGTTCTCTTCAAACCACTCCGCCAGTTTTTCGTTCACAAGACCCTCAACGGCTGGTCGCACCTCTGAGGACACCAGCTTGTCCTTGGTTTGTGAGCTGAATTTCGGATCCGGCACCTTGACCGAGAGCACGCAGGTCAGTCCTTCGCGCGCGTCGTCACCGGTGAAGTTCACTTTCTCTTTCTTCGCGATCCCGCTCGATTGTGCGTAGTTGTTGATCGTGCGGGTCAGGGCGCCACGGAAGCCCGCCAGATGCGTGCCGCCATCGCGTTGCGGGATGTTATTGGTGAAGGGCAAAACCGTTTCGTGGTAACTGTCATTCCACCACATCGCGATTTCCACGCCGATTTCATCACGTTCACCGGTGATGAAAATTGGCTCTGCCATCACTGAGGTTTTGGAGCGATCGAGATAGCGAACGAATTCATTCACGCCGCCTTCGTAGAACAGCTCAGACTTCAGCGGTTCGGCCGGACGCAGGTCCTCCAGAATGATCCGAACGCCCGAGTTCAGGAAAGCCAGCTCTCGCAGGCGATTTTCCAGCGTCTTGAAGCTGTAATCGAGGTTCGAGAATGTCGTGTTGGCCGCCATGAAGCGCACTTCGGTGCCAGTTTGATCCGGTGCATCGCCGACCACCTTCAGGTGCTCTGTGGTTTCTCCATGCTCAAATCTTGCGACATGCTCTTTCCCGTCGCGCCAGATGCGTAATTCCAGCCAGTCTGACAGAGCGTTCACAACCGAAACGCCGACGCCGTGCAATCCGCCCGACACCTTGTAGGAGTTATCGTCAAACTTCCCCCCTGCATGAAGCTGGGTCATGATCACTTCTGCTGCGGAAACCCCTTCTTCTTCATGGATACCCACAGGAATACCACGTCCGTTGTCCATGACAGACACGCTGGAATCTGCGTGAATAATGACACTCACATGGTCCGCATGACCGGCCAAAGCTTCATCAATGCCGTTGTCCACGACCTCATACACCATGTGGTGCAGACCCGAGCCATCGTCCGTATCCCCGATATACATTCCAGGGCGTTTTCGAACTGCTTCCAAGCCTTTGAGAACTTTGATAGAATCGGCACCATATTCGTTTGGTGCCTGTGCGGGCTCTGCCATGCGGGGCTTCCTACATATTTTTGTCATTTTATAGCGGTTCAGCACCTGATTGTCACGCTTCAGCCACAAGATTTAGCGGTTGTCCCACTTTCAGGACACAGCGCGACGGCTTGCCGCTCGCTTGTAGCGCATCCGGTGCTAAGTTGCGGGTCAGATCGGAACTATCCACATGCTCGTTGACCTAAAGAACGTCCAGAAATCCTATGGCGACCAACCCGTTTTAGCGGGGGTCGACTTACAGCTTGATGCAGCCCAATCCTTGGCGCTGACCGGCGAAAGTGGTTCTGGAAAAAGTACTCTTCTTCATTTGATCGGTGGGCTTGATCAGGCCGATGCTGGCGAAGTGGCCGTGGCGGGTGAAAACCTGCGACAGATGGACGATGCCGGTCGCGCAGCGCTGCGACGCACCACGGTCTCTGTGGTCTTCCAGCAATTCAACCTGATCCCATCCCTTAATGTCGCGGCGAACCTTTCGTTTCAGGCGCGCTTAGCCGGAAGGTTTGATAGGGCGTGGACAAACGCGTTGACCGAAAGGCTCGGACTGAGCGGACTTGAACAGCGCTATCCCGAGCAACTTTCCGGGGGTCAACAACAACGCGTCGCGATCGGTCGGGCGCTTGCGGTGCGTCCGGCCCTGATCCTCGCGGACGAGCCAACCGGCAACCTTGATGAAGACAGTGGTGACGCTGTCATGAGCCTGTTGCTGGATCTTGTCCGAGACACTGGGGCAGGGCTGTTGATGGTTACCCATTCGCAACGCCTGGCAGCCAGACTGGACCGACGCCTGATGCTTGCCCATGGGCGCATCGCATGATCCTGACGACTGCTCAGGCAACCCTATCGCACTGGAAGCGGCGACCGGGTCAGCTGCTGACATTGGTGATCGGTCTTGCCCTGGCCACGGCACTTTGGTCCGGCGTACAGGCGATTAATGCCGAAGCGCGCGCCAGCTACGACAGCGCCGCCCAAAGCCTCGGGCAATCGACGCTTGAGATTCTGGAACCGGTTTCATCAGAAACTTTACCACAAAGCCGCTTTGCGGAACTGCGGCGGGCCGGGTGGTTGGTATCTCCTGTACTGGAAGGACGGTACAGGCTGGGCGACCGAACCATCCGTATCCGTGGCTACGATCCTCTTACTGCGCCAGTGGCAATGCAACCGGTCAACCTGACCGACCCCAATGACCTCCTGGGTTTCATCGGGGGCACCGTTGGCTTTGTGCACCCTGAAACCTATGCCGGTTTGGAGTTGTCGGAAACAGATCTTGAGATTTATGCGCAAGCCGCACTTCCCTTGGGCGTTTTGCTTGTTGATATCGGAACGGCGCAAAGGCTGCTCGATCAGCGTGACGCAATTAGCCATCTTGTCTTATGGCCAGACCAACCAGCTGGACTGGAGAGCCTTAGGAAACTTGCGCCCGATCTGAGGCGGGTTCGCCCAAACCAAACCTCTGATGCCGCGCGCCTCACCGACAGCTTTCATTTAAACCTCACGGCATTTGGATTGTTGGCCTTTGCCGTGGGTCTCTTCATCGTGCACGGCGCCATCGGGCTTGCCTTCGAACAACGCCGCGCGATGTTTCGGACGCTGCGGGCCCTTGGCGTTCCTTTGCAATCACTAGTGATCGTACTGGCGTCCGAGGTCATGGTGCTCGCGGTATTATCCGCCGTCGTTGGTGTTGCGCTGGGCTACATTATCGCCGCGACCCTGTTACCGGATGTCGCCGCTACGATACGCGGGCTCTACGGTGCTGAAGTGACAGGCAACCTGCAATTTCGCAGATCCTGGTGGCTGTCGGGGTTGGGCATCGCGCTTGCTGGGGCTGCTCTTGCATCGGCGCAGGCGCTTTGGCGGGTTTCAAAGATGCCGCTGCTTGCCCCTGCTCAGCCGCGGGCCTGGTTGCGCGCGTCCTCCCGGGGGATCACAATTCAACTCGGCGTAGCGATGGGTCTGTTTCTGGTCGCAGGGCTGTCAGTTCAATATTTCTCAGGGCTTATCGCGGGCTTTGTGATGCTTGGTAGCTTGCTGCTGGGTGCCGCGTTGATCCTTCCCGGTATACTTTCAGCTCTCCTTAACATGGCTTCACGCCTGTCCGTGCGCCCACTGACCCAGTGGTTTTGGGCAGATACCCACCAGCAGCTTCCCGGACTGAGTCTCGCGTTGATGGCGCTGATGCTGGCGCTTGCGACCAACATTGGGGTTGGCACCATGGTTTCTAGCTTTCGGCTGACCTTCACAGGCTGGCTGGATCAACGTCTGGCATCGGAATTCTATGTGACCGGACGTGATCAGGCAGATGCAGACGCGCTTTTGGCTTTTCTTGAACCCAGAAGCGACGCAGTGCTTCCAATCTGGCGCGTAGAGGGCGCCTTGAACCAACATCCCGGTGAAGTGTTCGCCGTAGCAGACCACCCAACTTACCGTGACAACTGGCCGATGCTACGAGCGGTTCCGGACATCTGGGATCTGCTGGCAAATGGTGAAGGCGTTCTGATCAACGAGCAGCTTTGGCGCCGCGATGATCTTTCTCTTGGTGACACCTTAACCCTGCCCGATGGCCCCAACTTGCAGATCATTGGCGTTTTTTCTGACTATGGGAACCCGAAGGCACAGGCCATCATTGGTCTTTCGGTGTTCGATCGTGTCTATCCCAATGCCGCGCGTTTGGGATTTGCCGTTCGCATTGATCCAGAGAAAGTTTCGCAGCTGCGAGCGGATATCCGAGAGGAATTCGACCTTCCCGACACCCTGATGATTGATCAGGCTTCGATCAAATCATTCTCCCTGGGGGTTTTCGAGAGAACGTTCGCCGTTTCGGGCGCGCTCAACATCCTGACGCTCGGTGTGGCAGGTTTTGCGATGCTCACCTCGCTTTTAACGCTGGCTTCGATGCGCATTCCCCAGCTTGCTCCGGTTTGGGCCTTGGGCCAAACGCGCGCCCGCTTGGCCCAGTTTGAACTTCTCCGTGCTGTCTTGCTCGCGGCGTTAACCACAGTTGTTGCTATCCCGGTTGGTCTTGTTCTGGCCTGGTCTTTGCTTGCAGTGGTAAATGTTGAAGCCTTTGGATGGCGGCTTCCGATGTTTCTGTTTCCCTCGCAATGGCTGGTGCTCGGAGGCCTGACTTTGCTTGCCGCCGTTCTCGCAGCACTCTGGCCTGCACAGAAACTTGCGCGCACGCCGCCCGGTGATTTGCTAAAGGTGTTTGCGAATGAACGTTAAGGTTCCCCTGTTTCTTCTCCTATTTCCGTTTGCTGCATTCGGGCAGGGCTTTGCCGGATTGGGCACGACCGCCGCTGACAATTTCGATGTCCCGGAACTTGGGACCGTTTTTGAGTTTCCGACAGATCATGGCCAACATGAAACATTCCGCATCGAATGGTGGTATCTTACGGCGACCCTGACCGGCGATGATGGTCAGGATTATGGCGCCCAGTGGACGCTGTTTCGCTCTGCGCTTGAGCCGAAGCGTACAGAAAGCTGGGACAGTCCGCAGATCTGGATGGGGCACGCTGCGATTACGTCTGCAAACGCTCATTTCCACGCCGAACGTTTCGGTCGCGATGGTTCGGGTCAAGCTGGTGTGACGGCGGTCCCTTTTGAGGCTTGGATTGACGACTGGTCGATGATGGGCGCGGCTTCGGTTGGTGAGGATGCACTTGATGAAATTGAGCTGCGCGCACGGGGTGGGGACTGGTCCTATCAGTTGTCGCTTGAGGCTACTGGTCCATTGGTCCCGCAAGGCCAGCAAGGCTATTCCGTAAAGTCCGAAGATGGACAGTCGAGCTACTACTATTCACAACCATTCTATCAGGTCTCCGGATCACTGGAACTTCCTTCAGGCACGGTTCAGGTCACCGGACAGGCCTGGTTGGACCGTGAGTGGTCCAGTCAGCCGCTTAGCTCGGATCAGACGGGGTGGGATTGGTTTTCACTGCATTTCGCAACCGGTGAGAAGATGATGGGGTTTCAGCTTCGGGATCGCGAAGGTGAAAGTTTCACGTCGGGAACCTGGATTTCTGTTGATGGAACGCCCATCGCACTTGCGCCCCGGGCGCTTGTGGTCTCGCCGCTCGGGTTTGCTGATGTGGAAGGTCGGGAGGTCCCGGTTTCGTGGCGTTTACGCCTGCCCGATTATGGTCTCGACATTACAACAACTGCGCTGAATGACCAATCGTGGATGCCGACGTTGTTTCCGTATTGGGAAGGCCCCATTCGATTTACAGGAAGCCATGATGGGCGCGGTTATCTTGAGATGACCGGATACGAACCCGCCCAAAACTAGAAGCTATGTGTCACGCTTAACCTGCGGACCAAGCTATCTACAGGTCTCAGGGTGCTTAGCTGTCTATAAAAAGCGGGAAGGTCACACCCAGTGCCCAAGCCAGTACGAACCCCGTGCCAATTCCAACCGCCATCACAGATCCGGTTCGCCGCCCAAACCACCCGCCGATCAGTCCGAAAACGATGAAGAACGCAACGATGACCGGTAAAATGATTATCAGGAAGAATAGTCCCTCGTAATCCAGCGATATCGCAAGTCCGAGGGATGCAAGAAATGCGCTGCGCGCGATCAGCGCCCGACCCCATCCACCATGGCCTGCTTCCAACAAGCGCGCCTCTCCAAGCGCGTAGGGAATCGCACCTATGGCAAGTGCTGCGATGATCAATGGACGTGGGCCCGCGGGAAGGAAGGATGTCACATGCTGATCCAGAAAGACGCCGAAGATAACGATACCGAACCCGATGATCCAGAGCAGGACGGGTCCGTTGGTTCGCCCCAGTCTGTAGCCAAAACCGCGTAGGATCAGCAGTGTAAGTGCGCCATAAAGCGCGAGGTGGAGACCCAAATAGTCGGCGACCAGAACGGGTAAGAACCTTAGTTCAAAGGTCGATAACAGGATCGGCGTCGCCATTGCAGGCACCATTGCTGCGATCCAGAATTCACTTCGGTCGATCGCCATTGGCGGGGACCCGGGCCGTACCATCCCTGCCACCGGCCACATAAGCACCAATAGGCCGATCAGTGTCAGAACAACGCCCAAGCCCGTCGTAGCCACCGGACTCACGAAGTTTCGCTCAAACTGAAGGTTTAGCCAGTCGCGCGCCGCCCTTACGCCGGTCTGCGAATAAAGAACCCCAACATGTTCGACCTGAGGTGCGACCACCGCGCTTCGGATCACTTCCGGTGTCTGAACAATCTGCCCTTCAAGGGCTGCTGGATCTACAAGACGCAGAACGCGCAGCGCCTCTTCGCGCAATGTGGCTTCCCACTCTCCCGTGATCATCAACAAGGATCTGGGCGTGACGTCGGTCACCGCTTGCGAGAACATAGAAATGGCAACAACGGAAGCGACCCGTCGATCTCGTGCGGCCTGTCGCACTATGATGTCAGTCGCCATCGAGTGTCCAAGCAAGGCGACCCGTCCATCAACATCATCCAAGCCGAGGGCAAAATTGATCACTTCGGCCGTCTGGTTCATCAGAAGTTGCGTGGCGCCAGTGCCCGCTTCCAGATCACCCGTCATCGGGTCCGGATTTCGGCCGTGCCCAAGGAAGTCAAAGCTGACCGCAACGTAGCCTGCCTGCGCAAGCGTTAGCGCATAGGACTGCATCAATTGGCGTGATCCGGCAAAACCATGGGCGATGACAACGGCGGGAGCAGCCCCCATCCCCGGTTGGCGATAGATCGATACCGGCGTTGAGCCTGTTTCGGTTCGCGTGATTTCGACAACGCCACGTGCGCCCTGCAACTGCCCAAGTCCGGTCCCCACCAATGCAATTGCTAGGATCAGAACAATCCAACGGGCTGCTGACATATGGGCGCGCCTCCGGGGTTGCGACGCCACAAGTCCTCGTAAATCATCGCTGTGGTGTCTAGGCTTTCTGCAATCCCATTTAGCGGAGCCCGCGTAGATGCAAAGCCAAAACGGCCAAACCGTGCCCTTAACCCGAGATATTGTGTTGATTGGTGGTGGGCATACTCATGCGCTGGTCTTGCGGTCCTTCGCGATGAAACCCATTCCCGGGGCGCGGCTGACACTAATCAACCCTGGTCCCACTGCACCTTATTCTGGAATGTTGCCAGGGCACGTTGCAGGTCACTACGCGCGCCAAACGCTCGACATAGATTTGGTACGGCTTACCCGTGCTGCGGGGGCGCGTCTGATTCTTGATCAAGCCGTCGGTATTGACCGGTCCGAAAAACGCATCGTGTTGGGTGCACGCCCGGCGGTCAGTTATGATCTTGCCTCCATCGATATAGGCATCACCTCAGATCTCCCCGAAATTGAGGGGTTCGAAACTTTTGCGGTTCCTGCAAAACCCCTTGGTCCAATGGCGGAACGGTGGGAGGCGCATGTTGCCCGCGAAAATCCCAGTCCTGTCGTCATTTTAGGTGGCGGTGTTGCGGGGCTTGAACTGGCAATGGCCTGCGCCCACCGGTTGCATGGGCGAGCACATGTGACGGTCGTTGATCGTGGGAGCCCAGTTCAGGAGCTATCCCCAAAAACAAGAAAACTCTTGCTGGATGCGCTGGGCAAAAATGCCGTGGAGGTTCGACCCAGCTGTCAAATCACAGAGATTGCCGAGGATCACGTTGTGCTTGGAGATGGTACCACCATTCCCGCCGAACTGGTCATTGGCGCTGCAGGGGCCAAGGCGCAGTCATGGCTGGGTGACACCGGGCTGGAGCTCGAGAATGGGTTTGTCCGTGTTGATGCAAGTTTGCGTAGTTCTGATCCTGACATATTCGCAGCCGGCGATTGCGCACATATGATGGACGACCCCAGACCAAAAGCAGGTGTTTTTGCCGTTCGTCAGGCCCCGGTGCTTGCAGAAAACCTGCGTGCTGCGCTGACCAATAGGCCCAGCAAGCCTTATAAACCTCAAAAAGATTATCTGAAACTGATCTCGCTCGGCGGCAAGAAAGCTATTGCCGACAAATCCGGTTTTCGAATTGCGGGCTCGGCATTGTGGAAGCTCAAAGACAAGATCGACCGCGATTTTATGGCAAAATTCGACAACCTCCCAAATATGGGTCAGCCTCTGGTTCCACCCGGGACGATACATGCAAGCATAGAAGCGCTTTCTGCGGCACCGTTATGCGGCGGGTGCGGGGCAAAAGTCGGCTCAGATGATCTCGATGCAGCGCTTGCGGTTCTGCCGCACCCAAGGCGTGATGATGTTCTGTCAGTGGCGGGCGACGATGCCGCGCTTCTGAAAACAGAAAGTGGCGTTCAGGTTATCAGCACGGACCATTTGCGCGCTGTGACGGATGATCCGTGGATGATGGCACGGATCGCGCTTGTGCATGCGCTAGGTGATGTTTGGGCGATGGGTGCAAAACCGCAGGCCGTCCTGTCGAGCGTAATCTTGCCACAGATGTCGCCGCGCATGCAGCGGGAGACTTTGCGCGAGATTACCTCGGGCGTGGCAGAGATCCTATCCCTCATCGGCGCTGACCTTGTCGGTGGTCATACGACGCAGGGAAGCGAGTTGACGCTTGGTTTCACGGTCACTGGTACCACAGCAAATCCCATTACTCTGGCTGGGGCAGAGCCTGGCGATGGGCTCGTTCTGACGCGCCCTTTGGGCACAGGCGTGATGCTAGCAGCCGAGATGCAACGGCACGCAGATGGTCGAGATATTGCTGCGCTTCTGGAGGCCATGGCACAACCGCAAATGGATGCCGCAAATGCGCTGGCGCCTTTGGCCAAGGCGATGACGGACGTTACAGGATTTAGTTTGATGGGGCATCTCAAACGGATGTGTGAAGCGTCCGGGACAGGGGCAGACATATCCCTCGATGCCATCCCGATCTACAGGGGCGCTTTGGGCGCTGTGAAGGCGGGGATTAGATCCAGTCTTTACCCAGCCAACCGGGCGCCGTTTGGCGACATCAGCACAGAGAACCCCAAAGCAGAGCTTCTCTTTGATCCGCAAACCTGTGGTGGGCTGCTCGCAGCCTTACCAACATCCAAACTTGATGAGTTGACCGAAATTTATCCTGCCGCAGTGCTGATCGGCAGCATCACTGACGCGCAGGGCATCAAAGTGAATTAATTGCACTTTCAATGCGCGCGGCCAGCAGCTCCAACCCTTTGGGTTTCAGACTGTCGCTGTGCAGTTCAAGCGCGACGCTCTGTTTTGCCTTGCCGTATCGCGGGTCATAGTGGCGGACCATCAGGTCTTCAGTGAACGCCCTGAACTGACCCGTCGCAGTCAAGGAACGCCAACTGGTAATCACCTCGGCGCTGTGAAGGTCTTGCAACGCCTGTATTCCGTCTTTCAAGCCGTCAGGGTTCTCCCACAAATCAGCATAAGCTTCTGTCAAATAGGCTGCGCGCTCTTCGACGGGTGCGGTGATGCGAATGCGTGGCGCACCCTTCATGGCCTGCCAAACGCTTGGCGGTACAATGCAACTGCCGACCTTGCTGCTTTCGGCTTCCAATATGACTGGACGCTGCGGATCGAGCGCATCGATTGTCTTTGCAAGCACGCCCTCAAATTGCTTCTGGCTCGGCTGGCCGCCTTTACGGGCGCCAAAGGCGGATCCTCGGTGATTGGCCGCGCCTTCCAGATCCAGCACCTGCACACCGCGCGCTTTCAAAAGCTGCAAAAGCTCGGTTTTGGCTGTCCCAGTATGACCATCCAGCAGCACGACTTTGCTTGGAAAGGGTTCATCATGGCAAAGTTTGGCAACCAGTTTGCGATAGCTTTTGTATCCGCCGTCCAAGGTTTCGGCACGCCATCCGACCTGGCTCAGATAATTGGCGAATGCGCCTGATCTCTGCCCGCCGCGCCAGCAATACACCAGCGGTTGCCAAGCACCATCGCGATCTGCCAGCGGACCTTCAAGATGCGCCGCAATGTTGCGCGCAACCATGGCGGCCCCGACCTTTCGCGCACGAAATCGGCTTTCGCGTACATAAATGGTTCCCACAACGGCGCGTTCTTCATTGTCCAGCGAGGGAAGATTGATCGCACCGGGGATATGATCGAGCACAAATTCAGCTGGGGATCGGGCGTCGATGATCTGATCAAACGGCAAGGCGTTCAGATCGGCCAACCGCGTGAGCTTGATGGGCATTCAGACGCGGCTCGACATGTGAATTTCGCCACGCGCTTTCGAAAGCGCGATCTGCTTCTGGCGTTCGCGGAAGCGCTCACGATCTTCTTCAGACCGTTCAGACAAGCAATGGTGGCAGCTCACCCCGTCTTCGTATTCGGGGCGTTTCAGATCGGCTGGTTCAAGCGGGCGCCTGCAGGCGCGACACAGGCTATGGTCGCCTTCAACAAGGCCATGTCCGACGGAGACGCGTTCATCAAAAACAAAACAGGCCCCTTCCCAAAGGCTCTCTTCCGCTGGTACGTCCTCGAGGTATTTCAGGATCCCGCCCTTCAGGTGATATACTTGGTTCACGCCTTGTTGCATCAGGTAGTTTGTTGATTTTTCGCACCGAATTCCGCCTGTACAGAACATTGCAATGCGCATGTTGTGAAAGCGCTCGGCGTTCTGCTCCCACCACTCGGGGAACTGGCGGAAGCTGACAGTTTCGGGATCAATCGCACCCTTGAAGGTCCCAATGGCCACTTCGTAATCATTTCGCGTATCGATAACGGCCACGTCCGGTGCACTGATCAGTTCGTTCCAATCTGCGGGATCGACATATTGTCCAACAGCGCAAACCGGGTCGACCTCCGGCTGGCCCATGGTCACGATTTCTTGCTTCAACCGGACCTTCAAACGCGGAAAGGGCATTTCGCTGGCGCTGCTTTCTTTCCAGACGAAATCCGCGCATCCTGGGAGAGTTTTGATATGCGCGATCATGGCGTCAATACCCGCGCGTGATCCGGCGATGGTACCGTTGATCCCTTCTTTGGCGATCAAAAGGATGCCGCGCACCCCGTTTGACGCTGCAAGTTCCTTCAGCGGGGTGATCAGGGCTTCGGGATCTTCAAAGCGTGTGAAGTGATATAGGGCTGCCACGGTGACCATGCGCCGCGAGATACGCCGTTGCGCTCGGCCCGGCAAGCCTTAGGGTGCGGGGCAAATTGACCGGAGGCCACCGCAATGACCCATGCCCTTCTTGTTATCGACGTTCAAAACGACTTCTGCCCGGGAGGGGCCCTGGCAGTTGCGGGGGGAGACGAAATCGTGTCCGGGATCAACGCTTTGATGGCTGATTATGATGCCGTTCTTCTGACCCAAGACTGGCATCCGGCAGGGCATTCTTCATTTGCCTCTTCACATGATGGCGCGGCGCCCATGAGTGTCATCGACTTTCCGTATGGCCCGCAGGTGTTGTGGCCGGATCATTGTATTCAGGGATCTCACGGCGCCTCTTTCCACAAAGACCTCAATGTTGATCGCGCCGATCTGATCATTCGCAAAGGGTATAACCCTGACATCGACAGCTATTCGGCATTCTTTGAAAACGATCATATCACACCGACGGGTCTGGAAGGCTATTGCCGTACCCGAGGGATCGACACGCTGACCTTGGTGGGGCTCGCCACGGATTTCTGCGTCAACTATTCTGCCGTGGATGCCGCTAAACTGGGGTTCAATGTGACGGTACGCCAGGATCTTTGCAGGGCGATTGATTTCGATGGCTCGCTCAAGGCCGCGCAAGACGGAATGTCTTCCGCCGGCGTTACGCTTTCCTGAGATGTCGCGCGCGGATCGCAGACGTCAGGCCAAGGCATCAGGTCGCGGGGCAGGAACCCTTGATGGGCTTCGCAAGGCCCTTGAGACGGCCAGCGTACCAGGCACGCCGAAACCTGTGCTGGACCGGACGCGGGCCATCTTGCTGACCTATTTTGACACCAGCGTTATGCAGGGGAAATCCTACACGCAGATCGTCAAAGAGCTAGCGGAAGGATTGCCCGCGACAGGCATTGCCGCGGTTGAACTGCAACAAGGTGGAACGCCGCAAGGTCTGGCTTGTGCGGCGGGCTGCGCGTTCTGTTGCATTCTAACTGGGGATGATGGCGGCACGATCACGGAACACGAAGCCAAAGCCTTATATACGGCCCTCGCGCCATTGGCGGGTCAAAGCGATGGTCGGTCGTGGCATCCAAAAGCATGCCCCTCGTTAGATCCTGAAACGCGCGCCTGTCGTGCTTATGAGCGAAGACCGATGATTTGTCGTAGCTACGTGTCTGTCAGTGCGCAGGCGTGCGAGAAAGTGTCGATGGAACAAGACGCCGATGGACCTGGCGTTCTGGCTGCACAAACCACGTATCTTGTTGCGCATTCGCTTGCACGGGTTGCGCTGAAAGGCATTGCCAAGGTGAACACATTCGGGATGTCTGAAATCGCACAGGCAGCTGTGGAAGGTGACAGCGAGGCAGAAGCCTTAAAACGTGCACGGCACAATCCGCGTTCGTTGGATGATGAGCGCAAGCGCAATACCGAAGGGTATCTTAGCGCACTTGGTCACTAAGGACTTGCAGGCACCAAGCTTGGTTTGTTCTAAGGTCCCCGGCGAAAAGGGAACTTGGCATGGATATCGCGTCGCGCGTTTATAACCATAAATGGAAGATCGATCCGATCGTGCGTTCGCTGATCGATACAGACTTCTACAAGCTGTTGATGTGCCAGTCGGTCTTTCGCAATAAGCCCGATACGCAGGTGACCTTCAGCCTGATTAATCGCACCAAGACACTGCCACTTGCTGATCTCGTTGATGAAGGCGAATTGCGCGAGCAACTGGACCACATTCGTGGCCTTTCGCTTAGTCGTGGTGAAAGCACCTGGCTAAGGGGCAATACGTTTTATGGCAAGCGCCAGATGTTCCGCCCCGATTTTATGGAATGGTTCGAAAACCTCCGGCTGCCACCGTATCATCTGGAAAGGAAAGACGACCAATACGAGCTGACGTTCGAAGGCAGTTGGCCCGAGGTAATGCTTTGGGAAATTCCCGCGCTTGCGGTTTTGATGGAACTTCGCGGACGCGCCGTCTTGTCACGCATGGGGCGGTTTGAACTTCAGGTGCTTTATGCACGGGCGATGACCAAGCTTTGGGAAAAGGTGGAACGGTTACGCAGCGTAGAAGATCTGCGCATCGCCGATTTTGGCACACGGCGTCGTCACTCTTTCATGTGGCAGGACTGGTGTGTGCAGGCAATGATCGAAGGCCTAGGCGAAAAATTTGTTGGCACATCGAACTGTCTGATTGCCATGCGCCGCGAAGTTGAAGCGATCGGGACGAATGCGCATGAGTTGCCAATGGTTTATGCTGCATTGGCCGAAGGCGATGAAGCGCTTGCTGCGGCACCGTATGATGTTTTGGCCGATTGGCATGAAGAGCATGACGGTAATTTGCGTATCATTCTTCCTGATACCTACGGCACGCAGGGGTTTCTCGAGGGGGCACCAGATTGGTTGGCGGGTTGGACGGGCATCCGCATAGATAGCGGTGACCCAGCAACTGGTGCTGAGATCGCGATCAAGTGGTGGGAAGACCGGGGTGAAGATCCGCGTGAAAAGCTGGTAATCTTCTCTGACGGGTTGGATGTCGATAAAATCGTAGAGTTGCACGCGCAATTCGCGGGTCGAGTGCGCGTGTCCTTTGGTTGGGGCACACTTTTGACGAACGATTTCAGGGGCCTGGTTCCAAACGATGGCCTCGCGCCGTTTTCATTGGTGTGCAAGGCGGTTGCTGCAAATGGCCGCCCGACTGTGAAATTGAGCGACAACCCGAACAAGGCCATGGGCCCTCAGGATCAGATCGATCGCTACAAACGGGTGTTCCATATTGGGGCACAGGAACGGGTCGAGGTCATCGTCTAATCGTCATCTTTGACACGTCCGCGCATCGCCTTGATTTGTCCGCGTTGTGTCTTTGCCTCAAGCCGTCGTCGTTTTGATCCCAACGTAGGTTTCGTTGCGATACGTCGCTTGGGAACAATCGTCGCCTTCCGGATCAGATCGGCCAGCCTTTGACGCGCGATTTCTCTGTTGCGCGACTGGCTTCGTGTCTCATCAACCTGCAGGATTAGCGCCCCGTCCTGGGTCCAGCGTCTGCCCGCAAGTTTTTTCAGCCGCGTTTTCACCGGACGGGTCAAATTGGGAGAGCGCTCGGCCTCGAAGCGTAGTTCAACGGCTGTGGCAACCTTATTCACGTTCTGTCCGCCGGGACCTGAGGCACGCATAAAGCTCTCGGTCAGCTCCCAATCCGCAATTGTGATCTCTGTCGTGACGTTCAGCATGTGAAATTCAGGCCCAAGTCGACTTACCCTTTTGTAACCAGCCAAACACCCCATAGCACGGTTAAAAGTCCAATACCCTGAACCGGAGCCACTGTTTCCCCAAGAAGGGCGAAGCCAAGAACAATCGCCCAAACAGGTTGCAGATAGCTCACCCCGCCCACGCGCACGGCCTTGTGGGTCCGGACCAGTATCAGAAACAGAACTGCCGGTGCGGCTGTCGAGAAGAGCGACAACATCAACAGTGCCCACCAGCTTGTCGGATCACCCGGGAAGGTCTTTACCTCTCCTAGACCGGTCGAGATCACGAGGGCAATGCAGGTCGCGATAGCCAATTGGCTTGCGGACAACAGCGCCGGTGTCCGTGTCTTGATGGCGCGTGCATAAACCGAGCCCGCTGCGAAACTCAAAGCGACCCCGATCATCAGAGCCCGTCCCAACATATCGCCAGATCCAACCTCGCCGCTGAATGCGATCAACGCCACACCCAGAAAACCGATGGCGAGACCGGCAAGAATGCCTTTCGTTAAACGTTCATCGACGAGAAAAAGCGCTGCAAACACACCTGTGAATACGGGCGTCAGCGCATGCAACATGCCGGCCTCGGCGGCAGGTAGCCGTTCCACTGCCATTGCAGCCAAGACGTTGGGAAGCCATCCGTTCGTCGTGGCAATGACAAAGGCATCACGCCAGCGCAGATCGCTGAGCTTTTCATTCGTGAAGGCCACCCAAACGACGATCAATACAGGCACGCACAAACCAAGGCGCAGAGTGGTCAACCAAAACGGAGCCAGTTCTGCATCCAGCGATTTTAGGAAAACGTAGCCTGATCCCCACATTAACGAGATCAGCAGAACGTATGGAAGAGCCGAGTTGCGCATTCGAACAGATCCAAATCGAAAGGGTCGCCCTTGCGGACGACCCTTCGAGAAAACTTAGGAGGCGGGGCCGGTTAGACTGTTGTCATCTTAGCCCGACCTGATGGCGTTTCAGCCAAGGATTGCCCTAGCTGGATACCTCCAGATCTGTCCCGACACCTCTCTCCAATACCTCTCTAGACACTGGATCACCTCCTTTCATTGGTTGCTGTTAAGGATAGCCTGCCACAGATATCGTGTTTGTCAAAAGAAAAATCACAACAATTTGGTGACAGTACCAATAATGGCGGTCAACTTGGCCTTAAACGCTCAACGATCAGGCGAAATGGAATCAGCGCAATCAACGCAAGCGACAGTTTCACGCCCCAATCTGCAACCGCCAATGAAACCCAAAGCGGCGAAACGGGTCCCGCGCCAAGAAGCGGCAGCATTTCACCCGCCCAGGACACATCATTTGCGGGCTCCAGAAAACTCAGCGCGCCCGAAAAAGCGATAGTGAAAAACAAGGCCGTGTCCACGGTAGAACCGATGAGCGTTGAAGCCAGGGGGGCTGTCCACCAGCGCCCGTCGCGCAGCCGGTCAAAGATCGCGACGTCCAGCAACTGCGCGGTCAGGAAGGCGACCCCGGAACCGACAGCGATGCGCAGCGTGACCAGTGGGCCAAACTCGCCCATGATCTGCGTGCCGATCAGTGAGCAGATCACACCAACGATGAAGCCAACAAAGACAACACGGCGCGCCACAGATGCTCCGTATACGCGGTTCATCACATCAGTGACCAAGAAGGCGATAGGGTAGGTGAATGCACCCCAGGTAAGCCAGTTGCCAAAGAGAAACTGGACCAGAATGTTAGAGGCGACAACGATGGCCGCCATGGCAATGATGCCGGGCAGGTGAATGCGGGTCATAAATTTGGATCCGTTTTTACAAGGTGGTCGGAGACTTGGCCCGACGTCTTGCCGGGACGCGCCGCTTAAACGCCACCGACACCTTGGGGTCAAGGCAAACTGGGAAATCTGTATTCTACCAGCGTCGTATTTAGGAAAGACCGGAAATTATCATCCGCTATCATCGTGATACGCAGTACGTTATCTGCATCCCGCCATACTGAAATCCCTTCAAGATTCAGGTGGGTTCCAGATGGCGTGTCCAACAAAATGCGTTCGTTTTGCAGCTCATCCCCCACAACGTCAAAGCGTCGAATGCGGGTCCGAAATGAAATGCCGGAAAAGTGTCGTTCCAGCAAATACAATCGATTGTCAGGGCCAATATCCAGACCAACCGTCAGATGCGGCGGATGGCGCGGCACAGAAAAGGGCTGGTCCCACCGTCCGTTGCGATACCGCCAAACCGGAAAGGGTCTGTTCAACTGCCCAGATCTTTCTGGCAGTGAGAACAGGCTGCCAGAGCGGTCCACTGCCAGCCCCTCAAGACCAGAGTTTTTCTGCATTTGATCCATGAAAGCAGCGTGTGGAAGTTCTGTCGCGGCACCGCCAAAGCGATCATATCGCCATACACGCCCGGGCTCGCCTTCGAAGGACACATAGAGTCTGCCGCGATTATCAATCGCCAGACCCTCAGCATCCTCGCGCCATTTCTGCATCCGCGCGCCATTCGGGCCAAGAACGTAAGCAAATCTCATTTCGCTTACGCCAATAGGATTATCATTGGCATCGCGCAGAATTTGCCCACGCATGATGCGGCCCTTATCAGAGACGGCTGTGATCTCGGTGCCGTCGTCGCTGATTTCCAAGCCAGAAAAGCCACCGAACCCTTCGACATCCGAGCTTAGGTTCAGGCTTGCTACCAGTTCTGCATTCGCGGCTGCCAAGCAGGGGAAGCCGATGCAAAGGGTGATAATTAGTTTGAGGCGAGCACTTGTGCGCATTGGCGTGGTAGATCTGCCATTGTGTAATCGCGCGCGCCCCTTCGAGGCGGCGGAGTGGGAGTATTTGGATCGGGCTCCGGAGGATTACGCAACAACTCCAAATAAGTGGTTACCCACCAATTCAAGCTTGCGTCACATCCGTTACCGCCTTTTGACAGCTCCCTTACAGATGGCGTCTGGGTTTCGCAATTCCGGTCGCCACGTGGGCATCTCAACCGGACATGAAAATGATAGTGATGTCCTTGCAGAGGCCGGATTTTTTGCAGCCAGTCCTTATTGCCGTCTTCGGCGTTACACATTGCGATTTTTACAGGTGGGGTGACAAAGATCCGGTCCACCGCCGGGTCGAGCGCTGCGGCGCGCAGCAGGGCCATGTGCCCATATGTGAAGTTTTCGTTTACCCGCGATTGGTCTGCCGAGCGCACTGAGATGGACGATAGGTTTTCGCGTTCCCGGCGCGTCAGGTTCAGCCGATTTGGGCGTAGCATCCAGATATCAACATCCAGCCCCGACTGATGGCTTTGGTGTCCGCTGGTCATAGGCCCGCCACGCGGTTGGCTCATGTCGCCGACATAAATTCCTGGCCAGCCGGCCTCGGTAACAGCGGACTGGCTCAGCCGCTGAACGAAAGCGATCAGGTCCGGATGTCCCCAATTCCGGTTACGGCTCAGACGCATTGCTTGCCAGGTTGGTCCGGTTTCGGCCAGCTCCACACCACCCGCCAGACATCCTTTGGCGTAAGCCCCAATCACTTCCGCTTGCTGGTTTGAACCATCACGCAACGCACCAAACAGCTGGTTGGCTAAGGATTGTGCAGATGCAGGTGCGCCTAGCGAGAAACAGACGACAACTGCAAGCCAACGCATCATGCAGCAACCTCTCCATCCGCTGCCGGAGTTTGGTCGCCCTCAGGGTCGACCCAAATGAGCAATACCAAACCAATGGCAAACAAGAAGATAAGTGGAACGGCACCCAGACGGGCATTCTCGGTCGCCACGACGGTCACCCCAATCAGGAATGGGCCAATGAACGCTGTGGCCTTCCCAGCAAGTGCGTAAATACCAAAGGCCTCGGTTGGTCGGGCAGGATCAGCATGTCGTACCATCATGGACCGCGATGCCGATTGCAGCACGCCCCCTGCAGCCCCAATGGTTGCACCACACACGTAGAACACCAGATCGGGCAGACCCGATCCCTCTGCGAGCGGTATGCCGAAGAACGCCTCGCGGCTCATGGATAGGATCACGATGCAAAGCACAATCAGGATGACAATGCATAGTGAGATAACCGGTTTTGGCCCGATCCTACTGTCGAGTTTTCCGCCCAACCACGAGAATATCCCGGCTGTCACCGCCCCAACGATCCCAAAAATCCCCACTTGTGTAATGGACCAATCAAGCACCAGAACCGCATACGTCCCGCCGAAGCCATAAAGCGCTGCCAGCGCATCACGATAGAGCATCGAGCCGCCCAGATACGCAAACAGTGATTTGCGCTCGGGGAGGCTGCGCAGAGTACGCCCTAATTGGGTCAGGGCTGTTCCCATCCCTCCCGGCGATCCTGGAATGCGTGGTTCTTTCACCCACATGAAGAACGGTATCATGAAGACGGCAAACCATACGGCTGTTACAGGGCCCACAAGCCGCGTCCCTTCACGCTCACTTGCGTCCACCAGCCCGAAGGCCGGATCCAATCCAAGTAATGTTTTCCCGTTCTCGCCTTCGGCGATTAAAAGCAGCATCAGGAAAAGTGACAGGACCCCACCCGCGTATCCTAGCGCGTAGGCATTGCCCGAGATTTTGCCAATTTCTTTCGGTCCACCAAGCCCTGGAAGCATTGAGTTGACGAAAATTAGAGCAAACTCTGCACCGACGAAAGCAATCGCAAAGCCCACCAGCGCCAACACAAGGGTTGAACCATCTGGATAGGTCATCCAGAGCATCATTGTACCAATCAAATACAGGACCGCACAAAGCGAGATCCAGGGCATGCGCCGTCCAGAATTATCGGCAAACGCGCCCACGATTGGTGCAAGCGCTGCCACCACCAAACTTGCACCGGTTTGGCCCCAAGACCACATGCCTTGCGCTTGCGCCTTTGCGGCCGCTTCTGGTGTGCCGCTCGATAAAAACGCGTCCGATGCGATCGAGACGAAATACGGGCCAAACACGAACGTCAGAACCAGAGTATAGAAAGGCTGCGTTGCCCAGTCGAACATCATCCAACCTAGGATGCGTTTGCGCAAGTTGTCTGACATCTCGTTCCCCCGGTGACCTGCGCACAGTTAGACAGGCTGGTGCCCCCGGCGCAATGGATTTCACCTATTTGGCGGCCAGGGGCGTTCTCCTTCGGCCTCCGCCCAGGACGTAATCCAATTCGGTAGCGGTGGACTTTGCTCGGGCAATTCCATCGCTTTGGCGACGCGTTTTGTGGGTACCAGACCATTTTCATCAGTAATAGCGACACGCACCAGGGCTTGGCTTGTACAGGTCTCTCCCCGCCACATGCTTTGCGTTACATAGACAAACCGTGCATCCCAACCGACCATCTTTGAATGCATCTCAATCCGCTGGAACATCCGGACACGTGCCCGGTAACGGATCGAAATACCAGCCACAGTGCCGGCCCATTTGTTGTTTTTCATGGCTTCAAATGTACCCATGCGCCGAAACATGACGATGCGACCAAAATCATAAAGCGTGAGGGTGCGCCCGTTATTGAGCTCCATGAACACGTCGATGTCGCCGGGCCAGCAAATGAGCCGCGTGACGTGAGTTTCCCCAAGCCTAAGCGTTGGGCTTTTGCGAAACCGTAGAATTTCTTTGGTTAGACGAAATGCTGGGTACATTAGGTACCTCCTTTTCGCCTTACCTGATTTTGATTGACGTAAACGTCAAGTGGCGACGTTGGGGCAAGGGATTGCAGTATAGCTGTCGCGCGCTTAGGTCTTGGGCGACGAACTCGCATACAAGGCCTGGCACATGACCTCTCTTTTGCAAATTCTGCTGATGATCCTCGACATTGTGTGGTTTTTGATGATCGCGCACATCATCATGAGCTGGTTGATCAATTTCCAGGTTTTGAACCTGCGCCAGCCCCTCGTAGCCCAGCTTTGGTTCGGACTGAACCGCCTGTTGGAACCGCTCTACAGTCGCATCCGGCAATTCATGCCCGATCTGGGTGGTATTGATCTGGCGCCCCTTGTTGCGCTGGTGGGCGTCTATGCCTTGCGCATCATCCTGCTCAACAACGCAGGCTTCTTCCTCTGAAGATTTCGCCCTTAGCCGCTTGTTCGGGGGCGGGCCCTATGGAAAGATATGGCAACAACAGAGCAGCCATATCTAGTAGTACCGCCCATGTCAGACCCCAACGAGGTGTTACACCGCGTCTTTGGTTTTGATGCTTTTCGCCCTGGACAGGGGGAAATTGCACAAGCCGTGATCGATGGCGAAAACGTCCTTGCGATCATGCCAACGGGTGGCGGAAAATCGCTCTGCTATCAACTTCCGGCCTTGTGTCGTGAAGGCGTTACTGTGGTCATTTCCCCTTTGATTGCCCTCATGCGTGATCAGGTTCGCGCCCTGAAGGAAGCGGGCGTTGAGGCGGGGGCGCTGACCTCTGGAAACACAGAAGAAGAAACGGATCTGGTGCTCGATGGACTGCGTGCGGGAACCTTGCGGCTGTTATACATGGCACCTGAACGTCTGGCATCCAGCGCTACCGAAGGGCTACTACGGCGTGCTGGCATTGGCTTGATCGCTGTTGATGAAGCCCATTGTGTCAGCCAATGGGGCCATGATTTTCGCCCGGATTATCTTCGGATCGGCGCGCTGCGTCGCACGCTAAACGTCCCTCTGGCCGCTTTCACCGCGACAGCAGACGCAGAAACGCGCGTTGAGATCGTCGAAAAGCTGTTTGATGGTCAGGCACCGAACAGTTTCCTGCATGGCTTTGATCGCCCCAATATCCATCTTGCGTTCCAATCCAAGGACCAGCCGCGCCGTCAGATCATGGACTTTGCCAATGCACGCAAGGGCCAGTCCGGCATCGTCTATTGCGGTACAAGGGCCAAGACCGAAACGTTGGCAGGCGCATTGCGCGACGCCGGGCACAACGCAGTGTCCTACCATGGCGGGATGGAAGCCGAACCGCGCCGCATCGTTGAAGCGCGGTTCTCGCAAGAAGACGGGCTGATCGTTGTTGCCACGGTCGCCTTTGGAATGGGTGTCGACAAGCCCGATATCCGTTGGGTTGCACATGCAGATCTGCCCAAATCTATCGAGGCCTATTATCAGGAAATCGGGCGCGCAGGTCGTGATGGCGCAGCTGCGGAAACGCTTACATTGTTTGGGCCAGACGATATTCGATTGCGACGCAGTCAGATCGATGAAGGGCTCGCCCCGCCCGAGCGCAAAGACGCCGATCATGGTCGCCTGAATGCTCTTCTGGGTTTGGCTGAGGCTCTCGGGTGTAGGCGGGTTCAGCTCCTGCGCTATTTTGGGGAAACCGCTGAGCCGTGCGGCAATTGTGATCTTTGTGATACGCCCCCTGAGATCTTCGATGGTACCGAGGCGGTTCGCAAAGCTCTGTCCGCGGCTCTTCGCACCGGCGAGAGCTTTGGCGCAGGGCATCTGATCGACATTCTCACCGGTTCTGAAACGGATAAGGTCAGCGCTCGCGGTCATGACCGACTTCCCACTTTTGGTGTCGGTCGGGATTTAGACCGTCGAACCTGGCAAGGGGTGTTCCGTCAGATGATGGGTCACGACTTGATGCGTCCGGATGCGACCCGACATGGCGCACTTGTTATGACCGATGCGGCGCGCCCAATCCTGCGCGGTGAAGCCTCTATTACCCTCCGCAAAGACCTTCTGAAAAAGGCGGCACGTCGCCCAATTGCCAAAGCGCTTGTCAGTGACGAGGACGCTCCGCTTTTGTCCGCATTGAAATCCAAAAGGAGGGATTTGGCTGAACGCGCGGGTTTGCCAGCATACATGATCTTCAACGACCGCACCCTGATCGAGATGGCAGAAACGCGCCCTGCTGATCTGGACGCCTTCGCACTGATTAATGGGGTTGGGGCAACAAAGCTTGAAAAGTACGGCTCCGAATTCCTGCAGGTGATCTCGGGTGAGACCACGGCCAATGTGCACCCGGCTAGGCGCGCGCTGGCGGGCCGCGCGGCAGGGGACGTATTTGATCATCTTTGTCAAATCCAGATGGAACTTGTCCGTGGACCAACGGGCACCGAAAAACCAGTCAGTTGCTCTGCGTCGCTCCTACGCAAAGTCGCCGAACAGCATCCAACATCGCGCGATGCGCTCGACAATTTGCTTGGCCCACGAAGGGCCGAACGTTTCGGAGATGCATTTCTGGATGCTCTGCAGCAATAAAGCTGGCAAAGTGGACAGCGCCTGACCCGGCCCTAGCTGTCCCGCAACATGAAGAAAGGTCATCGAATGCTCGTTGTGTTGTCCCCTGCAAAACGTCTGGATTGGACTGCCGAAACGCCTGAAACTTTCAGCTACCCGGAATTTCAGAACGATGCGAACATCTTGGCAGACATCGCGCGCGGCCTTGGCGTGGGCGAGTTGCGTCGAATGATGAAGCTCAGCGATGATCTTGCCCGTCTGAATCACGAGCGCTTTGCAAATTTTGAAACCCGATCCGATCCGGAAAGGACCAAGCCAGCTGCGCTGGCGTTTGCAGGCAACACCTATCAGGGCCTGCAAGCGGAACAGTTCACCAAAGAAGACCTGGCATTTGCGCAAGAGCACGTACGCATTCTGTCTGGATTGTATGGACTTCTGCGCCCGCTTGACCTTATCCAACCCTACCGATTGGAAATGGGAAGCAAGCTGCAGAATAACCTTGGGCGAAACCTCTATGCCTTTTGGGGGGATCGATTGGCCAAGGCTTTGGATCGTCAGGCCAAAGCAGTAGACAGTGACGCGATTATAAACTGTGCCTCCACCGAGTATTTCAGTGCGGTGGACCTGAAAACTATGAAAACCCGCGTGATCACCCCCGTCTTTCTCGAAGAAAAGGCGGGGATTTCCAAGACGGTTGGCTTCTTTGCGAAGAAAGCGCGCGGAGCCTTTGCGCGCTATGTGGTCGAGAAAAGGATCACCGACTCGGAAGGTCTGAAGGCTTTCGCAACCGATGGATACGCTTTTCAATCAGACCAGAGCTCCCCAGATCGGTGGGTATTCTCCCGCGCCTATCCAGAACCGGCGAATGCAAAGTCGCGTAAGACGGCTTAGCCCGTTTTTGCAAAAATTGTCTTGGCGTTGGATATCCGCTCCATAACCGGGGCTTTGCGAACCGGTTTGGTTAATACTTCATCCAGACCGGCTTCCATGATCCTTTCTGCGTCCCCATCCATCGCATGCGCAGTCATGGCGATGATCGGGGCAGGGGTTAGGTTCGCCTCCCTCTCATAGGCGCGGATGTTTCGAGTGGCTTCCATCCCATCCATACCCGGCATTGAGATGTCCATGAAGACCAAGGAGGGATGGAGCAGCTTATACGCCTCGACCGCTTCGACACCGTCGTTTGCAAATGTCAGGCTGATGTCAGCATCCTTTGTCATCTTCCGAAAAACGAGCTGATTGGTTCGATTGTCGTCTGCAGCCAGAACCACGAGGTTCCCTTCCGAGCTATTTTTCGTACGACTTCCACTCTTGCGGGCGCGCGTAGGCGGTCTGCCCGGTTTTCTTTTTGTTGTGGTCTTACGGCGCGGTTTTCTGGCTGTCTTAGGGGCCGTTTCCTCGACCGAGGTCCCTAGGCTTGGTGGAGTTGACAGTACGTCGTCGATCCGCGTGAGCCCAGCAAAGAGGTCTTGCCGCATCAATGGTTTGCTGAGGATACTTGCGAATTGTGCGCGCTCCTTGTCGGAAAGCGCCGCGATAGCGCCCGAGCTCAAAAGCATCACCTGGCAATCTGGCGCAAGTCTACTGAGGGCTTCAGTAAGTTCTGCGCCATCCATCGGATGCATGTCATGATCGGTAATGACCAGATCGAACGCTGCACCTTTTTTGAACGCGGCAAGAAGTTGTTCCCCGCCTTCATAGCATGCAACGTCTGGTCCTATCGTTCTGATCTGGCGCGCAAGGATCGCACGGTTCACGTCTTGATCACCCACAATCGCAAGACGCTTCAGGGATGCCAATTTCGGTAACTGTGGGCTCTTTACTGCGGGCGCAATCGGCAAGGTCAGTTCGATCCCGAAGCAAGCGCCTTGGCCCAGTTGAGATTCCACCCAGATATTACCTTTCATCATCCGTACGAGGTGTTGCGTGATAGCCAGACCCAGCCCAGTTCCTTCAAACTTTCGGTTCTGCTGGTCCTCAGCCTGATTGAATTCCCCGAAGATATGCTTGCGCATCTGTGGCGCAATCCCGATCCCTGTGTCTTCGATCCGGATCGAGAATGCCTGTTCGTGCATGTTGTCTGAGGGCTTCCCAATCACGCGCACAAGCACATGACCCGTTTCGGTGAACTTGATCGCATTACCAATCAGGTTTGTGAGAATTTGACGAATGCGACCTGGATCACCGACAACTTCACTGAACGCATGCAAATCGAAATCGACCAGCAGGTCTAGACCTTTGGCATGAGCGCCAGGCCGCACCAAAAGCAGGATATCGTGGACTGCCCGCTCAAGGTCGAAAGCTTCGGGGTAAAGGACAAGTTTTTCAGCCTCGATTTTTGAGTAGTCGAGCACGTCATTGATGATGACCAGCAGAGCTTCACCTGAATTCTTTATCGTTTCGGCATAAAGTCGCTGCTCGTCAGACAGGGTATCTTCGCACAGCAAATCCGCCATTCCGACGACGCCGTTCATTGGTGTTCGTATCTCATGGCTCATGTTGGCAAGGAAAGCCGACTTGGCGCGATTGGCCGCTTCTGCCCGGTTGCGCGCGTCTTCAAGCTCGGCTTCGCGTTTGATCGTTTGGGTGATGTTCAGGGCAAGCGATATTACATCGCCTTGTGGAACGCGGCTGTCGTTCAGCCTGATATAAACACCGTTCCAAAGTCGTATCACATGGCTGTTGATTTGCGGAGCTTGCCACCGCGCTAACATCATCTCCCGCCACGCAACGGGTGAGTTACGCTCAGGATCGACAATCCCTTCGGATAAGCAGATTTCCAATAACTCTGGATAGGTGATGCCAGGGCGAACCTCTTCTAATCCATCAAAAACTTTCAGATAAGCCGGGTTGGCCAGTACAAGCTTATGCTCGGCATCGAAGACCGCGAATCCATCCCCGATTGCGCCAAACGAATTCCATAAACGTCCTTGAACCAGCGCAAGATCGTATTTCACTTTCTGGTTTTCGCCTTCAAGTTCCGCCGCGACCTCTCGCTGCTGGACGATTTGGTCGGAAAGTTTCAGCGCATGTCTGGAGAGCTGTGCGTTTGCCAAAGCAAGTTCGCGGGTTTTGATGTCTAGCAACCGTTCGGCTGCGAGCCGTGCCCGCCGTTCGCGAGCGAGCAGGGATTCAAAATTCGAATTCATGAATAAAAGGGAATACCGTTGTGCATGTCTTCAACTCTTTTATGCATCCTGCACCAAAAGAGTGAACTCGCACTTAATTGCCCAGTCTTGCCGGGTTGGTCAGCCATGTGCAACGCTACGGCCATCCCGGACTTCGAGGTTACACATGCGCAAGTTTCTTAGCACCGTTCTGGCCCTGCTTTTGCTGTCTCCGGCTCCCGTCGCTGCAGACGACCTTCCCAATATACTGGATGCAAGGCGAATTGCCCTGACATCGAATATCGATTTCCCGGGCGGCGATCTGACGCCAATATTCGAGACAGATTTCGACAGCTGTCGCGCGGCCTGTCTTGCAGACACTCAGTGCAAGGCTTTCACCTTTAACGAGCGCTCAAATGCGTGCTTCCCAAAAACAGATGCGCTGGAATCGCTGCCGTTTGAGGGTGCGCTGTCGGCGCGGGTCTATGAAACCTCACCCGCATATCTTGCAGCGCAATCAGGTCGCCTCGCTCAGTTGTCATTTCTGCGCAACGAAGATGCAGACGCCGCTCGAAAGCTTGCACGAGATCTGCCCAACTTTCACCTGACAGGGGAATGGTCTGCGATTGCGCTTCTTGATGCAGCTCGCGATGCCCGTCAGTCTGGCGCGCCGCTTGCTGCGCTTCGGTTTACTGGCGCTGCCCTGAACATCACGGACGATCCGCGCGATTGGCTGGCATATGCGCAACTTGCGGCAGGCCTCACCGGTCAGAATGGGCGCGAGACCCGGCAATGGCGAGAGCGTGCGATTTCTGCAGGCATGAACGCGTTCGTGCGTGCCAGCAGTATTGATGTGCAAGCCGGCGCCCTGTCGGTGATGGCCATTGGGCTCGAGGGTGTTGGACGCGGTCGCGATATGATCCCGGCGCTCCGGCTGGCCAACGCATTTCTGCCACGTCCCGAAACGCAATCCGCGCTGGATGATGCCATTGCGCGGCACGGCTTTCGCATCACAGAACATCGCGTAGACAGCGATAGCTCTGCCCCCCGCGTTTGTGCGGTCTTCTCGGAACCTCTTGTGGCGGCTGGTGTTGATTATGCCCCGTTCGTACAAACCGTGGATAGCGCGTTGGCGATATCGCATGACGACCGTCAGATTTGTGTCGATGGGGTGAATCATGGCGCCCGCTATCGCCTTGCATTTCGGGCAGGATTACCTGCCGCATCCGGGGAAGTCCTGTCCAAGACAGTCCCGCTGGAAGTGTACGTACGTGATCGCGCGCCGTCCTTGCGGTTCCCGGGCCGTGGCTACGTTTTGCCGGCAGGATCGGAAGTCGCGCTGCCTATTGTTACGGTCAATGCAGACACGGTGAACCTGCGACTGTCGCGAGTCAGCGACCGGAATATTCTAACCACCATGTCAGACGGCTCTTTCGCGCAGCCCATTCCGCCGTGGGAAGAAAGCTACTTTGCCGAAAACCGCGCGATCGAAATCTGGCGTGGTACTGGGCAGGTTGCAGGCAATTTGAACCAGGACACCACAACACGTCTGCCTCTTGAAAGCGAGACTGGCACGCTTGAACCGGGTCTTTATGTGCTTCACGCGCGGCTTGATGGGGTGCGAGAGGATGAAAACGCGCCAGCGAGCCAATGGTTCGTCGTCAGCGATCTTGGGGTTACGACGTATCAAGGCACAGATGGGTTGCATTTGTATGTCCGCAGTCTTTCTGACACCGGACCAAAGGCGGGCGTTGCAGTGCAGGTCGTTAGCCGTGCGAACTCCATACTTGCAGAAGTGATGACCGGCGAAGACGGGTATGCCGTTGTGGAACCTGCGCTTCTGCAAGGCGAGGCGGGCGCTGCTCCTGCGCTTGTAACGCTTCGGCATAAAAACGATGATTTCGCCTTCCTATCGCTGACTGATCCAGAATTTGATCTGTCTGATCGTGGTGTATCTGGGCGTACTTCACCGCCTCCGATTGATGTTTTTCTCGCTACAGACCGTGGCGCTTATCGCGCGGGGGAAACGATCCAAACCACTCTTCTGGTCAGGGACACGCGCGCCAGTGCTTTGCAGGATATCCCATTGACGGTGATCCTATCTCGCCCCGATGGCGTCGAGTACAGCCGCCATCTTGTGCAGCCCTTCGGAGCAGGCGGGTATGTTCAGGCTCTGCCGATTGGGTCTAATGCGCCCCGGGGAACCTGGAGCATCGCGGTCCATGTCGACCCTGATGCGCCTGCGCGTGTCACCCGGCGCGTCCTTGTCGAGGACTTCCTACCCGAGAGGCTTGATCTGACGCTTTCCGCGCCAGATGGACCCTTGCAGCCAAACAGCGTTTTCCAATTGACTGTGCAGGCAGATTATCTGTTTGGCGCGCCAGCTCCCGATCTGCCTCTCGATGGCTCCATCAGGCTGAACGCATCGCGGCAACTTGATGGATTTCCCGGCGTTCGTTTCGGACGACACGATACTGTTGCTACGCCAAGGGGGGCCGGTTTGCCTTTTGCGGAAACGGATGCAGCGGGCCTTGCCAGTATCAGCATCGCTCTCCCCGAAAGTCCGGCGCCTGATCTGCCAGTGACGGCAACCATCACAATGACGATCAACGAAGGAAACGGACGTCCGGTTGAACGCCGCATCACACGAACTGTCGCTCCGGTCGGGGATTTGCTCGGAATCCGGCCGCTGTTTGAAGATCGTGCCGCAGAGGGCACCGATGCAGGCTTCGAACTGGTCGGTCTTTCAAGAGATCTTACCCCGCAAGACATGCAGGTCAGTTGGGTGCTCAGCCGCATCGAACGCGACTACCAGTGGTACCAGCTCTACGGGCGATGGTCTTGGGAGCCGATCACAAGGCGTACGCGCGTTGCGACTGGGACTGCCAGCCTGATTGACGGTCGCGCATCCATCGCGACCCCGGTCGACTGGGGCCGGTACGAGCTGGAAGTGGTCCGAAGCGATGGTGCGTACCTTTCGGCATCCGCCCTGTTTTCCGCAGGCTGGGTGGGCGAAGGCGATGTCACCAGCACACCTGATCTACTGGAAGTTGGTCTGAACAAGGAGGCTTACCAAGTTGGTGATACCGCCCAGCTGCGTCTGACAGCACCTGCCTCGGGCACCGCTTTGATCACGGTTCTTTCTGACGGTCTGGTCGACCGCAGGGTTCAGTCTATTGCTGAAGGGGAAACCACAATCGACATGCCGGTGACCGAAGCATGGGGCAACGGCGCCTATGTGACCGTTAGTCTCTTGCGTGCCATGGACGAAGACCAGGGTTTACAACCTGCGCGTGCCCTCGGATTGGCCTATGCCGCCGTTGATCCGGGGGAGAAGCGCCTTGCAGCCAGTTTTGAGTTGCCAGAGCTTTTCCCAGCCGCAGGCAGCGTCAGCGGCGCGCTGGTTGTGCAGAACATGCCCGCGAATGGACAAACCTACGCAACGGTTGCTGCTGTTGATGTCGGCATCCTGAACTTGACCAGCTTTAAAGGCCCAGATCCCGAGGGGCATTATTTCGGGCAGCGTGCTCTGGGGGTCGGGCTGCGCGATATCTACGGGCGTTTGATCGATGGGCTGCAGGGGTCCATGGGACAAGTGCGATCCGGCGGGGATGCCGGCGCTGCAATGCGCCTGCAGGCGCCACCACCGACCGAGAAACTCGCGGTTGCGTTTAGTGGTCCGTTAATAGTGGGCTCTGATGGTCGCGTGCCGATCGATTTTGACTTTGACGGGTTCAACGGGACCGTTCGATTCATGGCGGTTGTTTGGTCAGATGAGGCGGTTGGTCAGGCTGAGGCCGATGTCACCTTGCGTGATCCGGTCGTCTTGAGTGCCAGTTTGCCCAGGTTCCTCGCGCCCGGCGATGAAAGTGTCCTGCGCTTGGAGCTGACGCATGTTGATGGAGATCCGGGTCGCGTGCCTCTGGTAATCACGTCGAACGGGCCTGTGGTTGCAGACCTGACGAGGTTGCCCAGCGCGGTAGAAATGGCGCGCAATGGACGTGAGGTTGTCGAAATCCCGATCCGTGCGCGCGGCGAGGGGGACGCGCTTCTGACGGTGCAACTGACCACACCGGATGGGACGAACGTGCAACGCCGGCTCGCCTTGGGTGTCCGTGCCAATGATCCCGAGATTCGCGTATCCGATAGGATAACCCTCGCACCGGGGGCCACCTTTACGCTGGATCGAAACTTGCTGTCAGAGTTCAAAAAAGGGACCGGTCAGATTGTTTTGTCTGCTGGGCCGCTCGCGCGTTTTGATGCGCCCGGTTTGCTTGCACCGCTTGATCGTTACCCTTGGGGTTGCACGGAACAAATAGCCTCCCGCGCCCTGCCACTCTTGTATGTACAACCTCTTGCCGAAGCGATGGGACTGGACCGCGACCAAAGCCTGTCATCACGCTTGCAGGAGGCGGTCGATACCATGCTCTCGCGTCAGGCAGCGAACGGATCCTTCGGGCTTTGGCGGGCTGAACCTGGGGATCTTTGGCTGGATGCCTATGTCACAGATGTTCTGTCTCGGGCACGCGCGCAGTCGGTTTCCGTCCCGGATCGCGCCTTTGCCATGGCACTCGACAACCTACGCAATCGTGTGAATTACGCGGCTGATTTTGAACGCGGCGGTGAAGCGATCGCCTACGCCTTGCACGTCCTTGCACGCGAAGGCGCCGCGTCTATCGGCGATCTGCGCTACTATGCGGATGTGAAGGGGGGTGCGTTTGGTACACCGCTTGCGCTCGCACAGCTGGGCTCAGCGCTGGCGTTTTATGGTGACCAGCCACGTGCCGATCGATTGTTTGGTGCTGCAAATGCGCGCATTCTCAGCGCGCGCCCCGAGGCACCTGTCTGGCGGTCGGATTACGGCACAAACAGGCGCGATGCTGCGGCGGTTCTTGCGCTGGCTGTCGAAGCTGGTTCTGAGGCAATCAACCGTGATGCGCTTGTCTCGGCCAGCCTGACATCGCCAGATATCCGCCGATCCACGCAGGAATCCGCCTGGACCATGCTGGCTGCACAGGCGCTTTTGGACGGCTCCAGTGCGGATCTGCTCATCAACGGTATCCCTGCGGATGGACCTTTGGTGCGCGTCTTTGAAGGAGACGCCTTCGCACCGATGGAAATTCAAACTGCATCTGACCGTCCGGAAACACTTGTCGTGACACGCTTTGGTGTGCCCGAAGTCGCCCCGGCGCCGGGGGGCGACGGATACCAGATTGACCGGTTTTACTTCACGCTTGAAGGCGAGCGCGTCCAGCCAGATCGCGTTCAGGCCGGGACCCGTATGGTTGCGGTCCTGAAAGTCACGCCGATTGGACCTCGTGAAGGGCGCTTGATGGTCGTGGATCCGCTGCCTGCGGGTCTGGAGATCGACAACCCAAGCCTTCTTTCAACGGGCGACATCCGTGATCTCGAGTGGCTGACGCTCAATGCCAATCCGGAAAATGTCGAATTCCGCAGTGATGAGTTTCGCGCCGCGGTCGACCAACGCGGCAGCAATGCGTTTCAACTGGCTTATATCGTGCGCGCCGTTTCCCCGGGCAGGTTCCACCATCCGGCGGCACATGTCGAAGACATGTACCGCCCACAATTCCGCGCCCGCGGCGAGACCGGCCAGATCGAGGTGATCCGCTAAATGCACCGCCTTGCCTTCCTTCTGGCGGGGTGTCTTTTCCTCGCGGCTTTGGGCAGGGACGGGGTGGAGTCTTGGATCGAAGCAACCGTTTTGCCGCCGCTTGTGCCGGTCGAAAGCACCGAGGTTGTCGACACAAACGGTGCCTTGCTGCGCGCGTACACGGTCGAGGACGGGCGGTATCGACTGGGCGCTTCGGCAGCAACTGTCGATCCACTCTACCTAGACCTGCTTAAAGCCTACGAGGACCAAAGGTTCGACACGCATATCGGCGTTGATCCCTGGGCGGTTCTGCGTGCAGTCGGACAGGCATTGACTGAAGGCGAAGTGGTTTCAGGCGCGTCTACGCTAACCATGCAGGTAGCGCGGTTGCTGGAAGACAGTGGAACGGGCGCGTGGACAGGCAAACTTCGGCAGGTGCGTGTGGCGCTTGCGATGGAACGGCGGTTGTCCAAAGACCAGATCCTGTCTCTCTATCTGACCCTTGCCCCATTTGGCGGAAACCTCGAAGGTGTGCGGGCCGGGTCTCTGGCGTGGCTTGGGAAAGAACCCACGCGTCTGACACCTGCCGAGGCGGCTTTTCTCGTGGCGCTGCCTCAATCGCCTGAGCTCAGACGTCCGGACCGCTACCCGGCGGACGCGGAACATGCGCGCGACCGGGTGCTGGCCCGCGGGATCGCTGTGGGTGTGTTCCCTGATGAGGCGGCGTCCACCACTGCAGCTTTGCCTGCAAACCGACGCCCGTTTCCCAATCTTGCCAGCCATCAGGCAGATCGAATACGCAATGAAAACCGGTCCACGGACAGGTTGCAACTTAGCTTGGATGCAGGCCTTCAATCTCGGCTGCAGGATCTGGCTGCAAAAACCGCTCGCGAAACGGGCCCACGCCTGTCCTCGTCAATCCTTGTTATGGAGGTTGAAACAGGCCTGATCCGTGCGGCAATCGGATCGGCAGGCTCGGAAGAGGCACGGCAGGGCTTTGTTGATATGACCCGGGCCATTCGGTCCCCCGGTTCGACCCTGAAACCGCTTGTCTACGCACTCGCATTTGACAGCGGTCTGGCCCATCCAGAGACACTGATCGAGGATGTTCCAACCGCGTTTAGCACCTACGCACCGCAGAACTTCGACCGTCAGTATCGCGGGACGATCTCTTTGCGGGGGGCTTTGCAGGCATCCTTGAACATCCCTGTTGTCAAACTCACCGAGGCGCTTGGCCCGGCACAACTGGTTGCAGGCTTGCGCCGAGCCGGCATAACCCCGCGCATCCCGGGTGGTCAGCCCGGACTTGCGGTTGCGCTGGGTGGCGTTGGCGTCAGTCTTGAAGATCTCGTCACGCTTTACGGCGCATTCGCGCGGGGCGGTAACGCTGTTCCATTGAGCATGACTGATCCAAGCACTGCATCGAGCCGCGTCATATCTGCTGAGGCGGCCTGGCATCTTGGCGACATCCTGCGGGGTGTGCCTGCCCCGGCAAATGCGCGCCCCGGATTGGCTTACAAGACGGGCACAAGTTACGGACATCGCGATGCCTGGGCGATTGGCTATGACAGCGAACATGTCGTGGGTGTCTGGCTGGGCCGACCAGATGGAACACCGGTTCCCGGAGCGTTTGGGGCAGATATCGCCGCGCCAATGCTCTTTGAGGCCTTTCAGGCAATCAAGCGAGATTTTGCTCCAGCACCGCCGCCGCCGCCCGCGACGCTTTTGGCGGCAAACGCAGCTTTGCCGCTACCGCTTCGCCATTTTCGGGACGACCGTATCGCTGGTGTTGATATCGCGTTCCCGCCTGACGGGGCGATCCTTGCCCAAAGCGCGCCAGAGCTCGTTGTGAAGCTGCGCGGGGGCATGCCGCCGTTCACTTTGCTCGCTGATGGCCGACCCATCGCAACCCGTCTGCATCAACGTGAAGCGATGGTTCCGGTTCCGTCGGCAGGCTTCCTGACACTTTCGGTGATCGACGCGCTCGGTCAGTCCCAGCGCGTCGCTGTTGAATTGCGCTAGACGCGTTCGATTGCGATTGCGATCCCTTGTCCGCCACCAATACACATGGTGATCAGAGCTTTGGAGCCGCCAGTGCGCTCCAGTTCATAGAGAGCCTTAACCGTGATGATTGCACCTGTCGCACCAACCGGGTGACCAAGGGCGATCGCGCCGCCGTTCGGATTTACCTTCGCAGGATCGAGGCCAAGCCCTTTGTTCACGGCAAGTGCCTGCGCCGCGAAAGCCTCGTTTGATTCAATGACATCAAAATCTGCGACGCTGAGACCGGTTTTCGCAAGGAGGTTCTCAACCGCAGGAACCGGACCAATTCCCATCACCTGGGGCCGAACGCCAGCATGTGCATAGCTCAAAATTCGGGCGCGAGGTTTCAAGCCCGTAGCCTGGGCAGCCTCGGCGCGCGCAAGAACCAAGGCAGCGGCGCCGTCATTGATCCCACTGGCATTTCCTGCGGTGACTGTACCGTCTTTCTGGAACACGGTACGTAATCCGGCCAGTGCTTCAGCGGTCGTTGCCTTTGGATGTTCGTCCGTATCGAACGGCACCATGTCCCGTTTTACTTTCACCTCAACCGGAACGATTTGCTCCTTGAAGTATCCCGCCTCAATCGCGGCTGCGGCACGGGTCTGACTGGCCAGAGCAAAGGCGTCTTGTTGCGCACGCGTCACGTCATGCTCGGCCGCCACGTTTTCCGCGGTGATCCCCATATGGCCGGTGCCAAATGGACAGTTGAGCGCGCCGAGCATCATGTCCATCACCTTGGCGTCGCCCATTTTCTGGCCCCAGCGCGCAACAGGCATCGCATACGGCGAGCGGCTCATGCTTTCCGCGCCGCCCGCGACGGCAAAATCTGCATCTCCGAGCATCAGCGATTGTGTGGCGGATACGATGGCTTGTGCTCCGGAACCGCATAGCCTGTTCACGTTCATTGCAGGGGCCGTATCAGGAATGCCTGCATCCATGGCAGCAACGCGGCTGAGATACATGTCGCGAGGTTCAGTGTTGATCACATGCCCAAAGACGACGTGACCGATCTGGGCACCTTCAACGCCTGCGCGGGACAGGGCGGCTTTGGTGACCTCCGCTCCCAATGTGATCGGGGTTGTCGCGGCAAGCTTGCCGCCAAACGTCCCAATTGCCGTACGTGCGCCGGACAGAATTACGATATCGGTCATGGATCTTTCCCTCAAAAACGTGCGCCGACTGTGAGGCGCATGGGGTCGCGCCTCAATGGCATCCCAACGTCATGCTACGTCCCAAGCCATAGTAACGCTACGTCAAAGGCCCCCGCGAAGCGCAGCATAGAGCGAGCGAAACCGCATTCGCCTTTCCCTCAAAAGTTTGTCTGGGCTTGGCATAAACGCCTGCGTCAGGTCTGGCGCGAACGAAAGGGACGCGGGATCTTTCAGGCCAACGCCAACCTCTGCCAGAAGTGCCGCGCCCAAGGCCGCGCCGCCCTGGCCCGAGGCGCTGCGGGCCACCGGTTGTTCCAGCACATTGGCAAGCGTTTGAAGCACAAGATCGCTCTGGCTACCGCCCCCAATTACAGGGATGATCTGGCCACCCATTGCATCGCTCCCAAAGCTGTCGGCAGCATCGCGCATCATGAATGCGATGGCTTCAACCACGGCTCGACACATCTCGGGTCGTCCGGTGGCGTCGTCGAGATCGTAAAATGCCGCCCGCACATCCGGATCGCCATGGGGGCTTCGCTCGCCCGTCAGATAAGGCAGAAACAGCGGGACGCGCGTTACGTCAGCATGCGCCGCTTCGGTCAGAAGTGTTTCGACCGAAATGCCCAGTACCGAGGCAAACCAGGACAAGGGCCGCGCCCCGTTCAACATCGCAGCCATCCTGTACCAAAGACCGGGCAACGTGTGGCAGAACGCATGCACATATTGATCCGGATTTGGCCGATAGCTGTCATCTACGACCAGAAACTGCCCCGATGTTCCAAGCGAGATGAACCCGCGCCCTGCTGCCGCTGCACCAAGGGACACTGCGCCCGTCGCCGCATCGCCGCCCCCGGCGAACACAGGCAAGCCTGCAGGCAGCCCCATCGCTTCCGCCACAGTACGGCGCAGCGATCCGATTTGGTCAAATCCGTGATGCAGCCCGGGCAACCAGGATCGATCGATGCCTGAGGCTCCGATTAACGTGTCGCTCCAGGCCCGGGTCGCTTCATCCAGCCAGAGTGTTCCCGCAGCATCTGAGACGTCTGTTGCAAACTCGCCCGTTAGCCAAAGACCCACATAGTCCTTGGGCAGCAAAAGGTGCCGGATCGCCTCGAACGCATGAGGTTCTTCCCGGCGCACCCACATCAGCTTGGGGGCTGTAAACCCCGGAAGGGGGAGCACGCCCGCAATCTGGCCAATCTTCGGCACATCAGATCGAAGTGTGGTGCAATCGTCATTGGCGCGACTGTCATTCCATAGGATGCAGGGTCTGACCGGTTTTGCGGCTGTATCCAGCATCACGGCACCATGCATTTGACCCGACAAGGCAAGGCCTGCCACCGGATCGAGCGGCGCGGTAAGCCGCGCAACTGCACTCTTCACAGCACCGATCCAGTCGTCAGGGTTCTGTTCCGACCATCCCGGGGCAGGGGATTGAACGTTCAACGGGGCCGAGGCGGTGTCGATGATGCGGCCATCGGCGCTGACGACGCATTTGACGGCCGATGTCCCGACATCAATACCGATCACCGATTTCTGCATATCACCGTCCTAAAACTTGTCGCGCGACAAGTTTATGGAAGGTGGGTCAAAGGATCAAATCAGAAAGCTGGCGACCCCGGCAGGGTGATTACCATCTTTGATATCAAAAGGATTTCTGAGAAGTGTGTGTGCCAATTCTCTAATCGCCGTTATTGGGCATACAGCAAACCCGAATACCGTAACTCAATTGGGATTGGGCTGATCTATCAGCGAGTATATGATTGCATCATTACGCGAAATTGGAATTCGATATGACTCACTTGGCTGACTACCTCAAATACTATCGAACTCTGGATGCTCCGGGATATGCAGTACTCGTAACTGGGAATTGGGGCGTCGGTAAAACACATCAGGTCCGACAGTGCATTCCTGAAGACGAGTGCTACTACGTAAGCCTGTTCGGCTTGAGGACACCAGACGATGCCCATGCAGCGGTCTACGCAGCCTACGCTCCAAATCTGGACAGATTCGGTCAAGGCATCGGCACTATCCAAGACGCGGCTGAAAACGCGGGAGGACTGATTTCTTTAGCAGGTGCTGCCAGTGGCTGGTTGAACGCTGCCTTGCGACGTCAGGTGGAATCTGACCGACCTCTTGTCTTCGACGACTTGGAGCGTTGCGGTATGAGCCTAGAGGAGATGCTAGGTGTGTTTTCGACCTATACTGAACATCTCGGATTCCAAGTGGTATTGATTGCTGACGAAGAGAAGCTGATTGAAAAACACAGCGGCTACGCAGTGGCCAAGGAAAAGGTCGTTGGGCATACCACGAAGATTGGCCCAATGGCATCGGATGGTTTCGACGCCTTTGTCTCCACGGTCGATGAAGCATCCAGAGATTACATACAAGCTAAGAAACCTCTTGTACTCGAAGTATTCCAAGCCTCGAAGTGCATGTCACTCAGGGTTCTACGGCACGTTGTCTTTGATCTTGCCCGTCTTCATCAAGCCCTATTGCCTCAGCACATAAAACACGAAGAGGCCATGAACGAAGCCATCGGCCTCTTCACTGCGTGTGGGATAGAGGTTCGGCTTGGACGCTTGAAACCCACCGATCTTGTTAATCGCGCTGGAGAGAGATTTGACTACGAGATGAGGCGTCACTCTGCAGAGAAAGACGAGGTGGAAGTGCCCCCATTGGTCGATGCTCAAGATAGATACCCAACCATCGACCTGGAGAACCAGATATTGAGTGATCAGGTACTGGCAGATGTGTACGAACATGGAATCTTTTCGCGTGATCGGATTATGGATTCGGTAAACAGTTCAAAGCACTTCGTGAAACCCGGTGATGTTCCGGTTTGGCAACTGGTATCCAGCTTCGATGAGTTGCCGGAAGATGTGTTCCAGGAAGCCTTGCAGACTATGAACGCCCAATTCGATAACCAGGAAATTACCTCTTCAGGCGACATGCTTCACATATTTGCACTGCGCCTGATGATGTCGGACGAAGGAATTTCTGGAACAGACATCGACACGACCTGTGCCGAGTGTATCCAGTACATAAATGACCTTCTGGTGGCTGGACAGCTGCCTCCAAGGGAACTCGACTGGAAATGGCAGGGTACCTTTGACCGCTCCTATGGCGGACACCGTTATTGGGTTCAATCTGATTACCAATCTCAGTTTAAAACGATCAGGGACCGATTGGTCTCCGCCCGAGAAGAGGCCCTTGCGACAACCTATCCAGAAATTCTCGCAGAATTGTTGAAGCTCCTAAAACACGATGGTAGCGAATTCTACCGGCAGCTATGCGACACGGTCGACCGCGACAGCTCATACGCCCTGATTCCCATCTTACCGTCCATAACTCCCAAAGACTTCGTAGACGCATGGCTTGCTTCTCCGAGGCAACACTGGCGGTGGGTCAGCCTGGCCTTGGAAGATCGGTTGGAACCCCACCGGGTCGAACACAAACTGGCGGCGGAACGTGACTGGGCATTAGCAGTGCTTCATGAACTAGAGGGAAGAAGAGACACACTCACAGGATTCGATCAGTTGCGGGTCGCGCGCATTCTGCCGAAAAAGCTCCGCAAACTACAAATTGAAGAAGACGACTCAGCGGTCGCAGTCAATGCCGGTATGGCGGCAGAAGAAAGCTGATACCATCGATTGGTCGTGAAACGGATGGGTGGCCTTTCATACACTCTCAGTGTGGCTATTTTCCGCAATGACGTTAATAGCAATGGCGACCCCGGCAGGATTCGAACCTGCAACCTGCCCCTTAGGAGGGGGCTGCTCTATCCAGTTGAGCCACGGGGCCGATGATCCTTCATGCGCAATCTGTGCTCTACGCACAAGACGAACGCAAGCATCAGCAAGGTTTGGACATTCCTTTCATAAATCGGATACACCGAAGTAAGAGTGCTTCGGAGAGATTATGACCGATACTATTCCCCCCCGCCGTCCTCTGACCCTTCGTGACGTGTCCGAAGCGGCGGGTGTCAGTGAAATGACCGTCAGCCGTGTGCTCCGTAACCGGGGGGATGTCTCTGCCGCGACGCGCGAACGGGTGCTCGAGAAGGCCCGCGAGATGGGCTACGTCCCCAACAAGATCGCGGGTGCGTTGGCGTCTAGTCGCGTGAACCTCGTGGCCGTCGTGATCCCCTCGATCTCTAACATGGTTTTCCCGGACGTGATGGGAGGCATTTCCTCAGCGCTGGAAGACACACCGCTGCAGCCGGTCGTCGGTCTGACAAGCTACAAGCCCGAAAAAGAAGAGCAGGTCCTGTACGAAATGCTGTCATGGCGCCCGTCGGGCATGATCGTTGCCGGGCTTGAACATACTGAGGCCTCGCGCGCCATGCTGGCTGTTTCTGGTGTGCCCGTGATCGAGATTATGGATACGGATGGGGAGCCGGTCGATTGCTGTGTGGGCATTTCGCACCGCAGTGCCGCGCAGGATATGGCAGACGCGATTGTTGATGCCGGGTATCGACGCATTGGCTTTGTCGGCACAGCGTTGGGCATGGATCACCGGGCACGCAAACGTTTTGAGGGTTTTGTGGCGCAACTGGGCAAGCGCGGGCTCGAACTGGAAGACCGCGAATTTTACGAAGGCGGCTCCGGTATGGCCAAGGGACGTGAGTTGACCGAGGTGCTTCTGAAGCGCAGCCCTGATCTGGATTTCATCTACTATTCAAACGACATCGTCGGTGCGGGCGGTATGCTTTACTGCATAGAGAAGGGATACGATATTCCGAACAAGCTGGGCTTGGCGGGATTCAATGGCGTCGATATTCTAGGCGGGCAACCGATGCGGTTGGCAACGATCGACAGTTGTCGCGCCGAAATAGGTAAGCTCGCCGCGGGTCTGGTGCTGTCTCGCATGGACACGAGCAAAGCATCCGAACTGGTCAAGCTGTCACCCAAACTGGATCGCGGCGACACGATGCGGGAGCCGCTCTGAGGACGCTCCCCGATCTGGTAATCCTGAAACGTTAGTCGCAAGAAGTGTGTTCAGTCTCGCTGACGCCTTGTTTCGCAAGCGAAATCATAGTCCACAAAACTGACCTTCACATTCACAACTTATTGATTTTAGCTCGCTGCACGTGCCTGACGCTTGCGCTCATGCGGGTCAAGGAAGCGTTTGCGCAATCGGATGGCATTTGGCGTAACCTCAACCAGTTCGTCATCGTCAATATAGGCAATCGCCTCTTCCAGCGAGAACTGAATATGAGGCGTTAGCCGGACGGCCTCGTCCGAACCGGACGCGCGTACGTTGGTCAGCTTCTTACCCTTGAGGGGGTTCACTTCCAGATCGTTGTCGCGCGAATGCTCGCCAATAACCATGCCCTGATAGACTTTCGCCTGCGGCCCCACGAACATGCGTCCGCGTTCCTCTAGGTTCCACAGCGCGTACGCCACTGCTTCTCCATCTTCCATCGAAATCAGGACCCCTGCGCGCCGACCTGGGATCGGACCTTTGAAGGGGGCCCATTCGTGGAAGACACGGTTTAGGACGCCTGTGCCGCGCGTGTCGGTCAGGAACTCGCCATGATAGCCGATCAGCCCGCGTGAGGGCACATGGGCAATGATCCGGGTCTTGCCTTCCCCAGCCGGTTTCATTTCGGCCAGTTCGCCCTTTCGGGTGCCTGTGATCTTTTCGATCACCGCGCCGGTGTATTCGTCATCCACGTCAATCGTGACTTCCTCAACCGGCTCGTGTTGCGCACCGTCGATTTCACGAAACAGCACCTGTGGGCGAGAGATCGATAGTTCGAACCCTTCACGCCGCATGTTCTCGATCAGAACACCCATCTGCAATTCACCGCGACCTGCGACCTCAAAGGCTTCACCGCCGGGGGTGTCACTGATCTTGATAGCAACGTTCGATTCGGCTTCCTTCATCAACCGGTCACGGATCACACGGGACTGGACCTTCTTGCCGTCACGACCCGCAAGCGGGCTGTCATTAATCCCGAATGTCACGGTTATGGTGGGCGGATCGATAGGTTGGGCGTCCAGCGGTTCGTCCACCGCCAGTGCACAAACTGTGTCTGCCACGGTTGCCTTGGACATGCCTGCGATTGAGACGATGTCGCCTGCAACGGCCTCGTCGATGTCCTGCTGACCAAGTCCTCGAAAAGCCTGAATACGGGTCACTCGGAACTGTTCGATCTTTTGCCCGATGCGCGACAGAGCCTGAACCGTCGCGCCAACCTTCAGTTTGCCTGACTCAACGCGACCTGTCAGAAGGCGGCCCACGAAGGGGTCTGCACCCAAAGTTGTGGCCAGCATCCGAAAATCTTCATCGGTTCGGGATTGCTGGCGGGGTGGCGGGACATGGCGCACGATCAGATCAAAGAGTGCGTCGAGATCCTTGCGTGGGCCATCAAGATCGGCATCCGCCCAACCAGATCGGCCTGACGCATAAAGATGTGGAAAGTCGAGCTGGTCTTCATCCGCATCAAGAGCCGCAAACAGGTCAAAGACCTCGTCCAGCGCACGGTCGGGTTCTGCATCTGGTTTGTCGACCTTGTTCAGGACCACGATGGGACGCAAACCCAGCGCCAGCGCCTTTGAAGTTACAAACTTCGTCTGCGGCATAGGGCCCTCTGCTGCATCCACAAGCAAAACCACACCGTCGACCATGGACAGGATCCGCTCTACCTCACCGCCAAAATCGGCGTGGCCCGGCGTGTCGACGATGTTGACACGCGTGCCTTTCCATTCAACCGAAGTTGCCTTGGCAAGGATGGTTATCCCGCGCTCGCGCTCCAGATCATTCGAGTCAAGCGCGCGTTCAGTTGTGGCCTGATTCTCGCGAAATGTGCCGGACTGTTTCAGCAGTTCGTCCACCAGCGTGGTTTTGCCGTGGTCCACGTGAGCGATGATTGCGATGTTGCGCAGATCCATGGGTGCGTCTTTCGGAAAAGAGAGGGGTTGCGCGGCGCGTATCGCACTTGATCGGGATTGGCCAGTGAAGATGTGCCGCAGTGCGGCAGTCCGTGACGCCCGTGGCTTACGCGTTTCGCAAGCGCGCCAGAAGCCGGGTGTTGGCGTAGCCATCAGGCACTTGCCCGATTTGGCCCTGAAAGCAGCGTATCGCTTGGATGGTGTTGGGCCCGACAATCCCGTCAAATTTGCCCGGATCACAGCCCACCGCCCGCAAACGGATCTGCATTTCGCGCCGCTCAGATAAGGACAATGCGCGGTCACTGCGTGGCCATGATCCCTGGATCGAACCGCCCCCGCGAATGCGGTCTGCCAGATGTCCCACGCCAATCACATAGGCATCAGCGGGGTTATACTCCTCCAGCACATGGAAGTTGTCGTAGATCACGAAAGCCGCTGCCCCTGCGCCGGCGGGCACAAGCACCGATGACGGGCCATGATCGGGCACCATTCCGCCGCTGATTGTGCGTACGCCCATGGCGTTCCAGTCAGAGGGGCGTTTTTTGATCCGTTCTCCGGAATGTCTGAAGTCGAAATTTCGCGGCAGGCGTACTTCGATCCCCCAAGGCTGGCCCGGCGTCCAGCCTTTCTCGCGCAGAAAATTTGCAGCCGAGGCCAGAGCATCCACCGGGTCATCCCCCCAAATGTCGCGTCGTCCATCGCCTGTCGCATCAACAGAAAAGGTTAGATAGCTGTCGGGCATGAATTGCGTGTGCCCCATCGCACCGGCCCACGAGCCCCGCATATTGGTCATGCTGGCTTGGCCTGACTGCAAGATTTGTAACGCGGCGATCAGTTGATCTTCGAAGAACTCCTTGCGCCGCGCGTCATAGGCAAGTGACGCCATCGCTGATATGACGTTGGTAGACCCGCGCACTGCACCATAGGCCGTTTCCAGCCCCCAGATGGCTGCCACGACATAGGCATCCACGCCGTATTGACGCTCTATGCTGCGTAAGGTGCGCCTGTAGCGATCAAAGGCTTGCTGACCATTTCGAATGCGATTGGCTGAAACGGCAGTCTCGAGATACTCCCAGATCTGTTTCGTGAACTCTGACTGATTGCGGTCGTGCTCGACCACCTGTGGCAGATACTCCACGTCCGCAAAGGCGGTATCGAACACACGTGCAGAGATGCCTTGGCGCAAGGCACTGTTGCGGAATGACCGCGCCCAACTTGTGAAGCTGGCAGGGTTCTGTGTGGCACGGCGAACCGGCTCGCGGGTCTGCGCGGCAGGGTCCGTCCCGCGTGGCTGCGGGCGCAACGAGCGCGAGAGTATCGCCGCTGTTCGGGTATCAGGTACTGTCTCTGTCTGACCGCGTGGGAGTGGGCGCACAGAAATCTCAGGCCCGGCCATAGTGAAGGACACGCCGTAAAAGGAGATACATGCAGTAACCAGGCCGGCAAGATACCAACGCATAACGAGGCCCTAACTAATCGCGTGCAAACATAGCCTGAAACGGATCATTCGGGAACATCAGAGGTAAAATTGAATAATGCGTTGATTAACGGATACCCTTCGGCCGCCTGGGTTTGCCACTTGCGCGCTTCCGCCCCTTCAGAGCCTTACCGGATTTGCGTGTCCCACGTTTGGAGCGGCTGAGGTTGCGGGGCTTGCGGGTTTCACCGTCGATTTCCAGCAGTTCCAGCAACAAGCCACCTGTAACAGGCACCGCTTCGGCCAGACGCACCAGCACGCGTTGGCCAAGGCCAATAACCTGCCCAGTATCGGTACCCGTCAACGTGTTGCTTTCAGCATCGTGGCGGAAATATTCCTGACCAAGGGCGCGCATCGGCACCAAACCATCCGCACCGCTCTCGTCGAGTTTCACAAACACGCCGAAACGGGCAATGCCACTGATCCGACCGGCAAATTCTGTCCCGACGCGATCTGACAGGTAGGACGCCAGATACCGATCAATCGTATCGCGTTCCGCCATCATTGATCGGCGTTCTGTTTCGGAAATCAGCGTCGCAGTTTGGTCCAGCCGCTCTTCGTCCTCTGGGCTTAACCCGTCGTCACCCCAGCCATGGGCACGGATCAGAGCACGATGAACGATTAGGTCGGCATATCGGCGGATCGGCGATGTGAAATGCGCGTATTGTCGAAGTGCCAGCCCAAAATGCCCGAAATTCTGTGGGCTGTAATAAGCCTGTGTCATAGCGCGTAACGTGGACAGATTGATCAGTTCCGCGTCTTCGCGTCCGGCAGCCTGATCGAGAAGGCGGTTCAGATGCGATGTCTGCAGGACCTGACCCTTCGCAAGCGTCAGACCTGAGGCTTTTGCCACTTCGCGCAGCGCCTCTATCTTTTCAGGTGCGGGCTCTTCATGCACGCGGTAGATCAGCGGCGCGCGCTTCCCGGCCAGCGTTTCCGCCGCGCAGACATTGGCCAGAATCATGCATTCTTCAATCAGCTTGTGGGCGTCAAAGCGATCTCGGAAGGCAACCGATGCGACATGCCCATTGTCGGCCAGAACGATTTTGCGTTCCGGCAGGTCGAGCGCGAGGGGTTGCCGCCGTTCTCGCGCTTTCTCAAGGGCGCCATACACCGCCCAAAGCGGCTTCAGGATAGGCTCCAGCAGGGTTTCGGTCTGCGCATCGGGCTGTCCATCAATGGCAGCCTGAGCACGCTCGTAGCTCAGCGATGCCTTCGATTGCATCAACCCGCGTGTGAAGCGGTGGCTGAGCTTGGTGCCGTCCTCGGCTATTGCAATGCGTACGGCAAGGCAGGCGCGTGGCACATCTTCGTGCAGTGAACACAGATCTCCGGACAGACGATCGGGCAGCATTGGCACAACGCGATCCGGGAAATAGGTGGAATTCCCGCGCTTGCGCGCCTCAGCGTCCATGTCAGAGCCCGGCGTGACATACGCAGCAACATCCGCGATGGCGACCCAAAGAACATGACCGCCCGGATTGTTGGGGTCCTCATCTGGCAGCGCGCACACCGCATCGTCGCGATCCCGTGCGTCAGCAGGGTCTATGGTGATCAGCGGCAGGTCCCGCAGGTCCTCGCGTTTGCCCAGACCCATTGGTTTGGCTTTGTCGGCGGCGTCCAGAACGGCTTTTGGAAAGTCGTCGGGCACGCCATGCGTATGGATCGCCATCAGCGATACCGTACGGGCGTCGCCCGCCTCGCCCAATCGCGCCACGATCTGGGCGCCGGGAAGACCCATTCGGGTACGGCCGCCGATCTCTTCGGCTTCGACCAGTTCTCCGTCAACGGCTCCGTGGACAGCCCCCGGGGCCACGCGCCATTCCTTGTCGCTGCCTTTCTCGATGGGCTGAATACGTCCACCTTCGGCCGTTTTGCGGAACACGCCGAGCACTTTGCGCGGTCCACGTTTTGATCCGATGCGCTTGATCAGGCGGGCTTCATAGCTGTGGTCGTCGGCTTCTACTTTTGTCAGGCGCACCAGAAGGCGGTCACCTTCGCCAATGCCTGGATCGTTTGATTTCGCAACGAAGAGAACGTTTGGCGCATCACCATCCCCGGTCCATTCCAACGGGCGCAGGAAAACGTCGCCATCTGCATCCGGGGGCATGGCCTCGGCAACAGTCACGGGGGGCAGGGCACCAGGTTCACGGAACCGTTTTTCGCGTTTTTCTAGGTGCCCTTCGTCCTGAAGATCGCGCAGTACGCGTTTCAGATCGATCCGGGCGGACCCTTTGATCCCAAAAGCGCGGGCGATCTCGCGCTTGTTCGCGCGAGAAGGGTTTTCCGAGATGAACTCGAGGATCTGGTCTTTGGAGGGGATGCGGCTCATGCGCGCCCGCTACCACGCGCGGGGACGGGCGTCACGACCCATTTCGTGCAGGTCAGTGACTGTATCAACGTCCTGGAGCACATCGATTGTTGCGGTGCGACCCGCAGGCAGGGAGGCGATACTGTCGGAAAGTGCGTCATGGCTGGACCACCGAACGCCCTGCAAAATGGTGTTGGGAAGGGGCTGCCGCCGGGCCATCCCAATCAGCCAATAGCCCCCATCCGGGGCGGGTCCGAAAACGGTATCGGCCCGGCCAAGGGCCCTGAACGCGCGCGCGATGCGAGGGCGGCTGATGCCTGGGATATCCGCACCGATGATGCAGAGCGGCCCCCGCCCTAACTGACGAAAGATGCGCCCCATGCGGTCGCCAAGGTCTCCGGCGCCCTGCGGAATGCGCGGCAGATCGGCAGGCCAGACGCGACTGGTCAGGCCTTCTGCATCCGGCGCAACGGCCAGCACGATCTGCCACCGGGGATCGCGCAAACGCACCAGAAGGGATCGGGTTTGATGGCGAAACCACCAGGCAGATCCTGTCAGGCCAATCTCGCGCCCCAACCGGGTTTTGACACGCCCGGGACGGGGCTCTTTCAGCATCACGACCAGAAGCGGCCTCATAGTGTCATCCGCATGTCCCGATGTGGGATGCCGGCATCGAGATATTCAGGACCCTCTGCGACAAACCCCATGCTTTCATAAAATGGGATGATATAGGTTTGCGCGCTAAGAAACGCTTCGCGGATTTCCGGATCGGCTGTCAGACGCTCGAGCGCCGCCCGCATGATTGCGCGCGCATATCCTTTCTCGCGATGTGCCTCGAGAACCGCGACACGCTCGATCTTGCCCATGGCCCCCAACTTGCGCAGGCGCAAAGCTGCGACAGGAGTGCCCTTGTCCAGTCCAAGAAGATGAATTGCAGTGTTATCAAGCCCGTCAAACTCTTCGGCCTCGGTAACGCCTTGACCCTGCATGAAAACCTCAACACGAATTGCGTAGTAGGCATCCAGATCCGCTGTTGTGACCGCCTCGCGAATAATCATGCGAAATAGTCACGCAAAATTCGGGTGTAGATCGCTTTGAGTTGCTCGATATGGGCGACCTCTACATGCTCATCAACCTGGTGCATGGTCTTGCCGACCAAACCAAACTCGACAACCGGGCAGTGGTTTTTCACATACCGCGCGTCCGAGGTGCCCCCTGTGGTGCTGAGTTTCGGGGAAATGCCCGTTTCAGCTTTCACTGCGCGCCCAACCATATCCGAAAGCTCACCGGGTGGGGTCAGGAAGCTTTCGCCAGAGATCTTTGTGGTCATCTCGAACCGAATACCTGTTTGTGCCCCAATAGCGTCCATCTCGGCCTCGATCCATGCGATCAGCGAGGCTGAACTGTGATCGTCATTGAACCGGATGTTGACCATCGCGTGGCACTGGGCAGGGATTACGTTGTTGGCGGAATTCCCGGTGTCAAACCCAGTGACTGCCACGGTGGAGGCGTCGAAATGGTCGGTTCCGTCGTCGAGCTCGTGGGTCGACAGCCTGTCGACCAGTCGCGCAAGTGCAGGTACGGGGTTCTTCGCGCGATGCGGGTAGGCCGAATGACCCTGTACACCGGTCGCGGTGATCCATGCAGTCATAGACCCGCGACGCCCGATTTTCATCATATCGCCCATGACTTCCGGGCAAGTAGGTTCGCCCACAAGGCAGGCTGTCATGCGTTCGTTGTTATCCGCCATCCAGTCAAGAATGGCATCCGTGCCATCAACCCCGTCCCCTTCTTCGTCCCCGGTGATGGTGAGGATCACGGCACCATCAGGTGGTGTGTCTTTCACGAAATCCACCGCTGCTGCGGCAAAGGCTGCGACGCCCGATTTCATATCCGTTGCGCCACGCCCATAGAGGATACCGTTCTTGATCTCGGCTCCAAAGGGATCGACGCTCCAATCAGCGGGGTCACCAACTGGCACAACATCCGTGTGACCGTTAAAACCGAAACTCCGGTTTGCGCCTTTTGCGCCCCACCTGGCATAAAGGTTCGCGATCCCGTTGCGATCGCAACGGGTGCATTCGAAACCTGCATCAGTGAGCAAGGCGTCGAGCATCTGGATCGCGCCAGCTTCCACTGGCGTGACAGAGGCGCAGCGCACCAGATCGGCGGTCAGGGCTACGGGATCGGTGGGCATGGTCACTCCGTTCAGGACAGCAGCAAGCGGTCCTTTGATTTTTCTGGTCGCGCCAGCATGGCTTGTGCTAGGTTTAGAGGTGAACTGGGCCGTACCACAAGGCTTAGTGCAACAACCGAGCGATCACAGGCCCCCCAAACCGCGATGCACGTTCCTGATCAGCACCGTCCAAGCCCTGCGAATAGTTATCGCAATACGTCTGGTGCGCGTGTGAAGACCCTTCTGGAGGAGGGCAGTCTTGCGCTTTCGGTTACGCTGCCAGATTTGCGTCCAGACATGCTATGCATTTATGGAACCGGTTTGCATTGGTCCCGGCCCGGTGGCGCATTTGGCATCTGGATTTCACCCCGCGGGGCGCTTGTTCTACGGCACAGGACGCCCGGTGAGGCAGTGGTTTGGGAAGGCCCGGCAGAGTTTTGTGGGTCCCGCGACAGGATACGGATCAGCTATCAGGTCTGGTGCCCTCTGGGATATGCGGTACTGCGCGCTGAAAACGGAACCACGGGCGCGACGCTGGAGACGCGGATCAGCCCGCCGCAGGCCTTGCCGCTTTCAGAAGGGTGGACAGATCTGCCACCGCATATGGCACCAACAATCGAGATTGCGGCACAACCGATCGCACCACGCGGCCTGAACGGTTTTGCTTTCGGTACAATTTTCCCGACGCCCCACGGCCCCTTTGCCGTGGAAGAATTGTTGCCCGGTGACGTCATCCAGACGCCGACCGGTCCTGTTATGTTGCGGGATATGTGGATCGAACCAATGACCGATGTTCAGCGACAAGAGGCAATCACGCTACGCGCGCCATACTTTGGCCTCACCCATTCTCTGACGGTTCTACCGGATCAGAGATTTTTGCTGGGAAGTGTCGAGGTGCAGAGCATGACCGGTCTACCTGAGGTGCTGGTCGCGGCGCAGGACCTCGTCATCGGGCGCGCGGCACATCTGGATTGGACTGGGGTCGGACCAATGGTCCACCTGTCATTTGAAAAAACTTTGGTGTTGCCGATAGGCAAGTTGTCTCTGGTTTGTCCGGGAACCGCTGTACCGGACGGAGAAGGTGCGGTTATGCCAAGTCCGGGCGACACGCCTTGGGCAACGGTGCAAGAGGCACAGGCTGTGGTCGAGGCGCTGGCACGTCGCAAGGGGATCATTGCGGATGCCAGTTGGGTACAGCGCACCGGCATCTAAGACGCTGATCAGTCAAAAAAGGCTTCGCTTGAGGCCACGATCACGGCATTTTCCGACAAGGCGCGATCCATCAATTCGCGATCTTCATCGTTGATCTCGTGACCGAGCGCGAGGCGCTCATCCAGCGTGCCATAGCCTGTCACATCCAGCGGTGCCAGATCCGCCTTTTTCAGGATCGCTACGGTTTCGCGCACCGCTTCAGCCTCGTCCACACCGCTGGCATAGCACATCAGCGCCGCACCGCTCGCCTTGGCGGGCAAGCCATCTTCAGGCGAACGGCCTACTTGTACCAACAACGTGAAGACCTGCTGTTTTGATTTGCCTGTCATCGCTGTCTCCTGCGGGCGTGTTGCTGACGGGCAGATAACACTGGCAGGCGGTGGCGAACAGGGGGGGCTAACCGAGTTTCCCTTTGTGCCATCGCGAAACGCGATTAGCCTGCCTGCGATGGCAAAGGATTATTCACTATTGGGAGATGGCGGGCGACGGGCTGTTGAGGCTGGGCTTGTGAGCCCTTCATGGTACCGCACTCCGGTTGATCCAGCGCATATCCGTGCTCTGATGGAGAAATCTGATCGTATGGCAATGCGTGATACGGTGATCTGGCTGGGCCTCATGGTGGTTTTTGCAGGCATCGGAATCGCGCTTTGGCCCTCCTGGTGGTCGGCCCCGTTCTGGTTGGCCTATGGCGTGCTTTACGGGTCTGCCTCAGATTCGCGATGGCATGAATGCGGGCACAACACTGCCTTCAGAACGACGTGGATGAATACGGTCGTGTATCACATTGCGTCATTCATGCTGATGCGTGCGCCCCATGTCTGGCGTGCAAGCCATGTCCGCCATCACACCGATACCATCATCGTTGGGCGTGATCCGGAAATCGTGGCCATGCGTCCGCCGGACCTCGCAAAGTTGGTGGCGAACTTGTTTGGTCTGATCGACACATGGGCGCTGGGCAAGCGCATGGTGCTGCACGCTTCGGGTCGGTTGCACCTCGAGGAAGAAACGTATGTCCGCGATAAAGAGCGCACCTTGGTGTTTTGGACAGCCCGAATCTGGGTCGCGATTTACCTGACGGTGATTTTTCTGGCGCTTTGGATGGGCTCTATCCTGCCGCTGATGGTGATCGGACTGCCGCGTCTCTATGGCGCCTGGCACCATGTGATGACGGGCGTTCTGCAACATCTGGGGCTTGCAGAAAACGTCACCGATCATCGTCTGAACACACGCACAGTTCTGATGAACCCGATCAGCCGCTTCATCTACCTGAACATGAACTACCACCTTGAGCATCACATGTTCACAATGGTGCCCTACTACAACCTGCCGAAACTGCATGCATTGATCCGTCATGACACCCCCGCGCCCGAACCGTCGATCACCGCGGCCTTCCGGCGCCTTCTGCCGGTTCTTCGCAAACAATTGCGATATGAGGATGCGGTAATCGTGCCGGATCTGCCTGAGACGGCGGCACCTTACAGGGCGGAAGTGGCGCGTTTGAAACCGCATGCGGTTTGACAGCTTTTGAGACTTTGGAGTGAAGGTATCCAGAATCGAAAAAGGGCCGCATTGCGCGGCCCTTCGACATTTTGAAAACGGGTGCGCTTCAGTCGCGCAGCAGCTCGTTAATACCAGTCTTTGATCGGGTCTTTTCGTCCACGCGCTTCACGATGACGGCACAATATAGATTGATGCCGTTCTTGGATGGCATCGAGCCTGCGACGACCACCGAATAGGGGGGGACTTCGCCGTACATCACTTCGCCGGTTTCGCGATCAACGATCTTAGTGGACTTGCCTATGAAGACACCCATGCCGAGCACTGAGCCCTCGCGGACGATGCAACCTTCAACGACTTCGGAGCGCGCACCGATAAAGCAGTTGTCCTCGATGATGGTGGGACCCGCTTGCATCGGTTCCAGAACGCCGCCGATACCGACGCCACCAGACAGGTGCACATTCTTGCCGATTTGTGCGCAGGATCCGACGGTTGCCCAGGTGTCGACCATGGTGCCGCTGTCGACATAAGCGCCAAGGTTCACGAAGGACGGCATCAGGACGACACCGGGCGCGATATAGGCGGACTTGCGCACCACGCAGTTGGGCACGGCGCGGAAACCGGCAGCACCCCATTCGCTTTCACCCCAGGTCGCCCATTTGCTGTCTACCTTATCCCACCAAGACCCGCCCTGCGCAGATCCGCTTTGCATTTCCATATCCTTGAGACGGAAACCAAGCAGTACGGCCTTCTTTGCCCACTGGTTCACGTGCCAGTCGCCGTTATCCATTTTTTCGGCCACACGCAGCGTGCCGCCATCAAGCGCGTTCAGCGTGTCTTCGATGGCGTCGCGGGTTTCGCCCGTTGTGGCGGGGGTGATCCCGTCGCGCGCCTCCCAGGCGGCTTCGATGGCAGTTTCAAGCTGTGCGTTCGACATGACTGGTCCCTCGGCGGTTCGCGTGATCTAGTTGGACCGAGCCTATAGCCCCGGGGGGCAGCGGAGGGAAGAATGAAAGACGAGCAATCAAAACGCCTGTTTCGCGACGCACATCTCGATATCAAGACAGCGAGCGGGGTTCCGGTCACGCCACAAACACAGGCACCGGCCTATCAGCTTGCGTTTGCGGATGATGATTTCCTGTGCCGGGACGAATTGCGACCTGTGCGACTGCAGCTGGAATTGCTGAAGCCCGAAATGGGTTTGAATGAAGCAGGTGTCGACAGCACCGTTGTCTTGTTCGGTGGTGCACGGATCAGACGACCGGGAGAAGCGAAATCACCCGCGCTGGAAAAGATGTCAGCTCACTACGAACAAGCCCGCGCGTTTGCTGAGGCCGTGACACGGCGGTCTCTTGCGGAAGGGGGCCGCGACTGGATCGTGACAACCGGGGGTGGCCCGGGTGTGATGGAGGCTGGCAACAAAGGCGCGCAAGATGCCGGCGGCAGATCCGTTGGATTGTCTATCGTGCTGCCCCATGAGCAAGCCCCGAACGGCTATGTCACCCCAGAGCTGTGCTTCAATTTCCACTATTTTGCGATCCGAAAGATGCATTTCTTGATGCGCGCGCGGGCCATTGCTGTCTTCCCGGGCGGGTTTGGTACCATGGATGAGACGTTTGAGGCGCTTACCCTGATCCAGACCGGCCGTATGGAGCAGGTGCCATTTCTGCTGTTTGGTGAAAGCTTCTGGCGCAAGGTCATCAATTTCGATGCATTGGTTGAGGCTGGTACGATTTCCGAAGCAGACCTGAACTTGTTTCGTTTCGTGGATACGGCGGATGAGGCACTGGCTGCGATCGACGCATGGGAAGGCGCGGGGACAAAGCGCGGCAAGATCCCGGGCCGATAGAGCATGCAAATGCGATGGCGGATGCTGGGTGTGCTCTTTACCGCGCGCTTGGCAATGTCCTCCTAGTTTCAGGCGGTTGCAGCCCTGTCAGGGGCGTATACCGATGGGTATGGCATCGGACTGGACGGCATTGGTTTCCTGATCGGACTGTACCTAAGCCCCGGTCTTCTGATCGCTTTTCCAAGCGGAGTGATTGGCGCATTTCTGGGCGGAAAGCGCGGCGTCGGCCTTGGATTATTGCTGATGACTTCAGGGGCGCTGCTTGGGCTTTTTGCGACGTCTTGGAATGCTGAAATCCTGGCCCGCTTGTTGGCTGGAATGGGTGGAGTTCTTTTGAATGTTCTGATGACCAAGATGGTCACCGATTGGTTTGCGCAGAAAGATATTGCAACTGCGATGGGTCTTTATGTGAATTCCTGGCCAGTGGGCATCGCGCTTGCTTTGGTAAGTTTGCCAGGGCTTCACGAGCTGTGGGGCGTTTTTTGGGCGGATGTTCTGGTTCTGACGGTCTGTGGTGGCGCCCTGATCTTGTTCATGGTGATGTATCAAGATCCACCCGATCTGGCCGAAAGCAAAACCGGGCCGATTTTCGGACAGCCGGGTGGTGCATCGCCTGTGATCGGCATCGCGCTTGCGGGTTCGATCTGGGGTTTGATGAATGCGGGGCTTGCGCTGGGGTTCAGCTTTGGGACGCCGCTTCTAGTTGGCTTTGGGGTCGGCGAAACCGTTGCCGCTGGTCAAACCAGTCTGCTGGTATGGACCCTTGCGTTTTTCGCGCCTTTTGGCGGGATCATAGCCGACCGGACTGGCCGGTATGATTTTGTCATCACCCTTGCGATCATTGGCTTTGGCGCTGCAATGGCGCTTGCCGCGACAGGTGAGATGAGCCTGATCGCTTTCGCCGGAGCGGGTGTTTGCGCGGGCTTAAGCGCCGGACCGATCATGAGCCTCGCCGCAGGTGTGCTTCCTGCGCATTGGCGGGCGCAAGGCATGGGTCTGTTTTTCACCGTCTATTATGCGACGATGATGCTCGCGCCCCCGCTCGCGGGGTTTTTTGCCGAGCGCACCGGTACGCTGGGCGTAACCTTCTGGATCGCTGTCGCGCTGATCTGGCTTTGTTTGCCGATACTTGCGCTGCTTCCGCGGTACCGCCTGGCGTCTGCGTGATCACTCGCACAAATAAGGTGGAAGCTCGCAAACGGAGTGATCACGACGCATCGTGAAGACCTTGTTGTCCGCAATATAGAGACCAAGGCCCTTGAGGCGGTGAAGCCATTCGCGCTTTGACAAGGATTTTGAGCGCTCTTCACATACCATGCCCAAAACAGAATTGGCGTAGTTTGGATCAATCAACTGTAGCTGTGTCATCGTTATTTTCCCTGTTAGGAAGTCTTTGTTCACGATGAAGAAACTGAACGCGCTCTTTGGCACGAATTCTGCGAACATTGGGCAATTTCGGGGCAGAATGTTTCCGAATGTGGCGGCCTATTGACCAAAGCTCTGATCCAGAATTGCTTGCAGTTGGACCTGATCTTCCAGCGTGAACGCATCGGGCTGATCGCTGTCGAGATCAAAAACGGCAATCAATCCATTCGCATCAAAAACCGGAAGCACCAATTCGGATCTGGTGGAACTTGCACAAGCGATATGTCCGGGAAACGCATCCACATCCGGCACAAGCTGCGCAGCTTCTTCGCGTGCACAGGCCCCGCAGACACCGCGCTCAAACGGAATAACGAGACACCCATGGCCCCCCTGATAGGGTCCAATTTTCAGAAGACCGGGCGATACGACACGATAAAACCCGACCCAGTCAAAGCGATCATCGGCGTGAAAGACTTCGCAGGCGAGCGTTGCCATCAGAGCGATCTGGTCTGTCTCGCCTTCGGTCAGTGACGCACAGACCTGGGCAAGCTCTTTATAGTCAACAGTCTTCATGGACGTTCAATTGCAATGGCAGTGCCTTCGCCCCCGCCGATGCAGATGGCTGCAACACCGCGTTTTAATCCGCGGGCCTCCATCGCGTTCAAGAGTGTAACCATAATGCGCGCACCAGATGCACCGATCGGATGGCCAAGAGCACAGGCGCCACCGTTTACATTCACCTTGTCATGGGAAATTCCCAAACGGGACATGAAGGCCATCGGTACGACTGCGAAAGCTTCGTTAACCTCCCACAAGTCGACATCGTCAATCGACCATCCAAGGCGGTTCAGTAGCTTTTCGGCTGCAGGCACCGGGGCAGTTGGAAACTCGGAAGGCGCGTGCGCGTGTGAAGCATGACCCAGAATGCGCGCGCGAACAGGCATGCCCCTTGCGGTTGCTATACTTTCGCGCACGAGGATTAGAGCCGCAGCACCGTCCGATATGGAAGACGAGTTCGCAGCGGTCACAGTCCCATCCTTGCGGAAGGCTGGTTTCAGGTTCGGGATCTTGTCCGGACGCGCATTGCCGGGCTGTTCATCTGCCGAAACTGTCGTGTCGCCTTTTCGGCTCTGGACGGTGATAGGGACGATCTCGTTTGCAAATGCGCCCGAGGCTTCGGCATCTAACGCCCGGCTCAGCGAAGCAAGAGCATATTCGTCCTGTGCGGTACGGGTAAATTGAAAGGCCTGCGCGCAATCTTCGGCAAAAGTCCCCATGAGGCGGCCCTTGTCATAGGCGTCTTCAAGGCCATCGAGAAACATGTGGTCAATCACGTTACTATGCCCGATCCGCGCTCCATCGCGCATTTTTGGCAGCATGTAGGGCGCACGTGTCATGCTCTCCATGCCTCCGGCTGCGATAATATCGGCCGATCCGGTTGCCAGAGCATCATAGGCCATCATTGCAGCCTTCATACCGGATCCGCACATTTTGTTGAGCGTGGTCGCGGGCACGTCTTCACCAAGCCCGGCGGCAAAGCCCGCCTGACGTGCCGGGGCCTGACCCTGTCCAGCAGGCAAAACGCACCCCATCAGCACCTCGTCGACCGTTTGAATATTGGCTTGCGACATTGCGCCCTTGATGGCCTCGCCCCCAAGTGCCGATGCTTCAACACTTGAAAAAACGCCTTGGAAACCGCCCATTGCTGTTCGGCATGCTCCTGAAATGACAATGCTTTCCATGGGCCTCTCTCCAGTTTGCCTGAACGCGTTTCTTATTCAACGTGTTGGTAAGAATTTCCTCCTACCGTCTACAACACCAAATCAAATTGGGGGCAAAGATGAAACTGGAAACCACGGCCCATTCGGATGCGCTGTTGATCAAGGTTGTCGAAGACCGGATCGATGCCGCTTCGTGCATTCAATTCAAGGATGAGATGCAGGCGGCTACAGTGAATGCGCCGGCCCGGGTTATCCTGGACATGGGGCAAGTGAAATTCCTGGACAGTTCGGGTCTTGGCGCGGTTGTGGCGGTGATGAAGGCCTGTGCACCTGACACACGACTGGAATTGGCAAGCCTGACACCGATCGTGGCGAAAGTGTTCCGGCTGACCCGGATGGACGAGGTGTTCGCTATTCATGCTTCCGCCGCGCTGGCGTTTACGGCATGAGATGCGCAGGTATGGTTCCCAAGACACCAATGGAAATCCCGGATCTGGTGCTCGACTTCATTATTCCCGCGACCAATCTTGCAGTAAGGCGACTGCTGCACGGCTTGCACTTGAGCTTACTGTCAAATGGTGTGGCGCAGCCTGATGTGGAACACACCGAGCTCGTTTTGGCTGAGGTGCTAAATAATATCGTTGAACATGCATACGCCGACCGGCAGAGGGGATCGATCACCATGTCAGCCCACCTCTTGCAACATGCGCTCGCTGTCGAGCTTACAGACAATGGCGCACCCATGCCCAAAAATCATCTGCCGGTGGGCGAACATATCAGTAAACCGGCGATCTATGATCTGCCCGAGGGCGGTTTTGGATTGCAGATGATCCGTGCGCTGACCGAAAAGCTGGACTACGAACGCGACGGCGAACACAATCGACTGACCATCCAGATCCCGAGGACGCAGGGTGCCATGTGCTGAACGCGTCACAGTTCTGAAGTTTCTTGATGCGAACGCATGAAATTTTTGCGCAGGCCCAAAAAAAGCCAGATTTTGACCTAATCCTTGCCGCACAGGTTTGAAACAAAAGTGATGTAGCAAGAATATGCTTCCCCCGGTGCCGCGCTTTATTGCCCCCACCCAGTGTGTTGCACCGGGGCATTCCATTTCCGAACAGTATTCCTGATGTTATCGCCACGAAGTGCGGTACAAAAAACCGAGTTACTGTTCACTGCGCCTTGTCTTCCGTAAATTTTGTCATACCGTCCGCTTCAAAAGGGGAGAGGGTCCATGCGCGATCTACATTTGCCAGGGCGGTCGGCCGTCTATGCAACCAACGGTATGTGCGCGACGTCGCATCCATTGGCGGCACAGACAGCAATCGAGATGTTGAAATCTGGAGGCAACGCAATGGATGCCGCAATCTCGGCAGCCATCCTGCTGGGCGTTTGCGAACCTGCGATGACCGGGATCGGCGGTGACTGTTTCGTTCTCGTAAAGCCAGCAGGCAGCGAGACGGTCGAGGCCTATAATGGGTCTGGGCGGGCGCCGGCTGCCAGCGATGCGCAAGTGTTGCGCGACCAAGACTTGAAAGCGCTGCCGCCTGACCATCCGGCGACCGTCACGATTCCTGGCGCAATGGATGCGTTCTGCAAACTCAGCGCGTCTCATGGGCGGAAAGGCATGGATGCTGTGCTTGCCCCGGCCATCCGGTATTTCGATGAGGGTGTCCCTGTCGCCCCGCGCGCAGCCTTTGACTGGCGCGGTGATCATCCACGCTTGAAGGGCGTTGCAAGGGACCAGTATTTCAACCACGGCAAACCTTATAAAGCGGGTGAACGTTTCGCTCTGCCCGGTCAGGCGGAGGTTTTGCGCCGTGTCGCAAGGGATGGGCGCGACGCGTTTTATTCTGGCGAGGTGATGGAAGACATGCTGACCGCACTTCAGGCGCGCGGCGGTGTCCACGCTGCCGAAGATTTTGCGGCAACGGAAATGACTGTAACAACGCCAATTTCGGGGCCGGTCATGGGATCTGAACTGGTAGAGCATCCACCAAATGGTCAGGGGGCCACGGCGCTGCTTATGGCCAATATCCTGGCAGAGTTTGACATCTCTGGTCTGGATCCATTTGGCTTTGAGCGCGCACATTTCGAGGCTGAGGCCGCCAAACTTGCATATGACGCCCGCGACAGGTTTCTTTCTGACCCGGATTACATGACAAAGCTTGAGTACATGCTTGATCCGGAGACAGGTAAGGCGCTTGCCGGACTCATCGATCCAAAGCGCGCGATGATCTCAGCGCGTGCTCGGTCTGAGTCGGTTCACAAGGAGACGATCTACCTGACGTGCGTGGATCGCGATGGCATGGCCGTTTCGTTAATCTATTCGATCTTCAAGGACTTTGGATCGGGCATTTCAAGCGACAAGTTTGGCATTCTGTTTCAGAACCGCGGTGCAGGGTTCACGCTGGAACAAGGCCATGCCAACGAGTTTGGGCCGGGCAAGCGTCCAATGCACACGATTATTCCTGCCATGCTGAAACAGGATGGAAAAGTGGTTATGCCCTTTGGCGTGATGGGCGGTGCTTATCAGCCCAATGGGCATGTGCGGGTCCTGTCGAACATGCTTGAGTTCGGGATGGATATTCAAACAGCACTCGACGCCCCTCGCAGCTTTGCCGATCTGGGGCAGATGAAGGTTGAACGAGGATACGCGCCTGAGGTGCATGCAGCGCTTGCCGGGATGGGCCATGATGTTGTTGTTCCGCACACCCCGATCGGGGGCGCGCAGGCCATCTGGCTGGATACGGTAAATGGAACGTTGGTGGGCGCATCTGATCCTCGTAAGGACGGTTGTGCTCTAGGCTATTAAAACGCTTCCTGTTTACGTGAGACGCCCAGCATCGCTTCCGAGCGCCAAAGAAGGCAGCCACCAAGCGATGCAACATAAACGCGGATCGCGATATCGCCTCAGTTCATTTGAAAATGAAGGGGATAGTGCCCGTCCTGGAAATCGCCAAACAGGTCGGGCAGATCCGGGTGATCCACCGGTTGGCCGGTCTCGTCTGCCAGTAGGTTCTGCTCAGAAACGTAGGCCACATAGTAGCTTTGGTCGTTTTCCGCGAGCAGATGGTAGAAGGGCTGGTCTTTGCTCGGTCGAGCTTCCTCTGGAATGGAATCATACCAGTCTTGAGTATTTGCGAACTCGGGATCGATATCAAAGATCACTCCGCGAAACGGGTGTCGTTTGTGGCGAACCACTTGTCCCAAATGGAATTTGGCTTGTGCCTTTAGCATCATGTTGCGTCCCCCGATCACGAGGGATAGACCATCGCGCGCTGCCTTGTCTATGCAACCAGCCTGTTTTTGCAGGAAACAAACTGTGACTCTATTTTTGACAGTTCTTGAAGTAGCAGCGCCCGTTTTCCTTGTTGCGGCCATCGGATTTGGCTGGGTTAAGGCAGGCTATGACTACCCGGTAGAATTTGTCACACGGCTTGGGGTCCTGCTGGCAACTCCCTGTCTTGTTTTCACTGCGTTGGTTGAAACTGAGATTGATCCTGGGGCCCTGGCGGACCTCTCCGTTGCGGCCCTCGCGGTATATGCGGCGATCACGTTGGCTTGCTGGGGATTTGTGGCAGCGCTTCGTCTGGACAGGCGCACCTTCCTTGCGCCCATCATTTTTGGCAATACCGGGAACCTTGGCTTACCACTGGTGCTCTTTGCGTTTGGCGATGTTGGACTTGGATACGGGGTTGTGGTTTTCGGCATTATGACGCTTTGGGCCTTCACTTTTGGGATATGGCTGGTTGCTGGCGGCATAACCCTGTCACGTCTTGCGCGTGAGCCCATGGTGATTGCCGCTGTCGCGGGCGCGGTTTTTCTGTGGCAAGGGTGGCAAGTGCCAACGGTTGCAGCAAACACGTTAGGGCTTGTCGGTCAAATGGCGATCCCTCTGATGTTACTGACGCTGGGGGTTGCGGTGGCGCAATTAAAGCCAGCGGGCTTTGGGCGCGCTGTTTGGCTCAGTCTTGCGAAACTGCTTATTTGTGCGGGTCTTGCCTTCGCCGTGGGATCCTTGTTCCCGCTCGATCCCGTAGCTTTGGCAGTGCTCATACTTCAGGCGGCGACGCCTGTTGCTGTGACGTCTTACTTACTGGCGGAGCGATATAAAGCAGATGCGAAAGCCGTTGCAGGGCTTGTTGTGGTTTCAACGTTGCTTTCGGTGGGTGCAATACCGCTCTTGCTCGCGTTTCTGTTATAAGCTTGGGGTTCGCATATATTCCCTTGGGTCAGAAATTACGCTATAGTGCAGCAAAATTAGAAAAATATTCGAGGCAGTTGAAATGCGCAGCAGCGTGAAACTTCTGTTTGCTTTGGTCATATTGGCAGCGTGTGGTGGATCGTCCCACAATGACGCCCCATCCCAATTGGATAATGCTTGCGCGATCATTGCGCAGCGACCAGCTTATCTGAATGCTATGAAAGAGACTGAACGCAAATACGGAATTCCGGTCGCCAGTCAGATGGCCATTATTTATCAGGAAAGCAAATTCCGACCACAGGCACGGACACCTGTGCGTTATTCGCTCGGTGTCATTCCCATGGGCCGTCAAAGTTCAGCCTTCGGTTACAGTCAGGCGCTGGACGGGACCTGGGAAGAGTATCAGAGAAAGACGGGCAATAGCTGGGCGCGGCGCGACCGGATCAATGACGCAACCGATTTCATGGGATGGTATATGACGATTACCAACGAGCGGAACGGTGTGGCTTTGGCCGACACGCGCAACCAGTATCTGGCCTATCATGAAGGTCACACGGGGTACGCGCGCGGCAGCTATAATTCAAAATCCTGGCTTGTCCGTGTCGCAGGCGAAGTCGCAGACCGGGCGGTCATGTATGATGCTCAGCTTCGGGCATGTGGCAGGCTGTCTTAGATATCCCTAGTTGCTTCCACTGGTTCTGCGATTTGTTTCATAAGTAATGTCAAATAGGAACGAGGACAGATCGTTGCGTTCTGTCAGACGGCCCAGGATTACCGTTGTCGCCACATTGTCTGAATCGGTTATGACCCATTGGCGCAATTCTACGGGATCGGAAGAAAAAACCAGTTCAATCGTTCCAAGTTCTGGACGGTCAGGATCTTGGGCAAGGACCCGGGTTGCCGTGTCATCGCCTGTGTGGGCGACAACCATGTCGGACCGCCCCAGATTAACCTCACGTGAAAGGATCAGATGCAACGGCGTTTGACGCAATGGGTACTGACTTGGCAGCCCATCTGACACGGGATCAAAAATGGCCAATTGACTGCCCCCGGCAATGACCAGTGCGTTGTTTGGGGGATCATATTCAAACCGCATCCGTCCGGGTCGCTGAATGTAAAGCTTTCCCGTTGCAAGGGTGCCGTCCGAATTGACTTGTGTGAACGTGGTTTCCACCGTGCCGATATCGGTCAGATACTGCGACAACGTGTTAAGCGGCACGATTTCGGACAAAGCGGGCGAGGCCAAGATCGTGGACAGTGCGAGACTGGCAAGAAAGTGTTTCATGCCTCAACAGATAGGGGGTTCAGGGCCGCTAGGGAATAGCAGCTGTGCTCACTGTTCCGGCACCAGAATTTCGCGCTTGCCCACATGGTTGGCCGAGCTGACAACACTCTGATCTTCCATCTGTTCCACGAGACGGGCAGCCTTATTATAGCCGATCCCTAGCTTGCGTTGAATATAGCTGGTCGAGCACTTCCGATCGCGCAGAACAATAGCAACCGCCTGATCATAAAGCGCATCTTCGCCATCGGTATTTCCACCAAGGCCAAGCACAGCATCAATATTGCCGGCTTCTTCTTCCTCGGGACCGCTGAGAACAGTATCGACATAATCAGGTGGACCGAAGGTTTTCAGGTAGCTGACGATCTCTTCGACCTCTTCATCCGACACAAACGGTCCGTGAACGCGAGTGATTTTTGATCCACCTGCCATGTAAAGCATGTCACCCATGCCAAGCAGTTGTTCCGCGCCTTGTTCGCCAAGAATAGTACGGCTGTCGATCTTACCGGTGACTTGGAACGAAATCCGGGTTGGGAAGTTTGCCTTGATCGTGCCGGTGATCACGTCGACCGATGGACGCTGTGTGGCCATAACAAGGTGAATTCCAGACGCGCGCGCCATTTGTGCAAGACGCTGGATACAGGCTTCTATTTCCTTGCCTGCAACCATCATCAGGTCGGCCATCTCATCAACGATCACGACGATGAACGGCAGAGTTTCTGGCTGGATCTCTTCGGTTTCAAATACTGGCTCGCCGGTTGCGTCGTCGAAACCAGTCTGAACCGTACGCTTGAACATCTCACCCTTGGCGAGTGTATCACGCACACGGCTGTTGTAGCCTTCAATGTTTCTGACGCCCATTTTGGACATCTTACGATAGCGCTCTTCCATCTCGCCTACGACCCATTTTAGCGCAACAACCGCTTTCTTGGGGTCGGTCACAACGGGAGACAGGAGGTGAGGGATGCCATCATAAACGCTGAGTTCCAGCATCTTTGGATCGATCATGATCAGGCGGCACTCTTCCGGTGTCAGCTTGTAGAGAAGCGACAGGATCATTGTGTTGATTGCGACCGATTTACCGGACCCGGTGGTCCCCGCGATCAGAAGGTGAGGCATCTTTGCGAGGTTTGCCACAACGGGCGCGCCACCAATGTCTTTGCCAAGAGCAAGCGGAAGTCGTTGCGTGGAATCGCCAAAATCCCGTGCTGAGAGAATTTCACGGAGCACCACTTTCTCGCGGTTCACATTGGGCAGTTCGATTCCGATCACCGAGCGACCGGGCACTGTGGAAACACGAGCCGAAAGCGCAGACATCGAACGCGCGATATCATCGGCCAGACCGATCACGCGCGAGGCTTTCAGACCCGGAGCCGGCTCAAGCTCGTACATTGTGACGACGGGCCCGGGACGAACCGATACGATTTCGCCCTTCACGCCATAATCGTCGAGAACCGATTCAAGCATCCGTGCATTTTCTTCCAGCGCTTCGTCGGACAACACATGACGCTCAACACTTTCTGGGCTGGCCAAAAGAGAAAGTGGTGGGCGTTCGTAAACTGGACCGGATTTTTCTTCAAATTGCAGCGCAGGCTGGGCCTCTGCACGGGCCTGACGAGATTGAGTGATGGGCTTCTGGGGAGGATGCTGGACCAAGGGTTCAGGTGCCGGGCGCAAGGACGCGCGGAAGCTGGGTAGTGCCGAAGGTGCGGCTTCGGCAGGAGGGACAAAACCGCTGACAGGACCCATGGCAGGTGCGTGGGTCATATGCGCAGGGTCAAGCGCCATGGGAGCTTCCGGAATTTTCGCTTCGGGGAACAAAGGCAACGTATCTGGGGCTGCATTCCCTACTTCTGATAATGTTGCATCAGGTGAGGACGGCATCGTTCCGGCCGCGTCGCGCGCTTTTTTTTCTGCAATGGCCTGCGCAATACGACCCTGAACCCGCGATCCGAAAACCGGGGGTTCATTGGGCAATTCTGGATGCGCAAGAGGGGTCGGTTCGACCAGTTCCGGTTCTGGCATTGCGAACGGGGCGCCAGGGTTTTCCAGGGCCTTGCGGCGTTGTGCGACGCGTTGCAAAAGACTTGGGCGCAGGGGTTGTGCTGGCGGTGTAGCCGACACGGGTTCTGGGGGCTCATAGTGATAGGCAGGCGCTGCCGAGGGGTGCTGTTGGGGGCGGGGCATTTCGGGCACGAAGCTTGGAACGGCCCTTGTTTGTGCGGCTCCGTTAGAATGTTCAGCGAAGGTTTGCGACGGCGGAGTATCCGGTTGTTGTGGCAACTCCCAAGGCATTGGTGCCTCTTGCTGAGACTGGCTCAGACCAAGGTTCAAGCCAGCCGCACGCGCCTTGACACCGGCTCCGGCAGCCGCAACCACACCAACCGCGCTTGACATGTCGGGCATTCCGCCACGCATGCTCAGGACACCGGTTGCAAGGAAATTACGGGTCAAAGTCAGTTCGTTGCGGGAGACGCCAAAAATAAACAAACCGCCTACGATCAGAAGGATTGCACTTAGAAAGCTCATCGACTTGAGCGTCACACCAACTGAAAATGGCGAGATCTGAAGGATGGCGGTCAGCACCATATCCCCGAACAGCCCGCCCAACCCAAAGGACAGCGTCCAATCCTGTCCAGGCACAAGCGTTGCGGCATGAATTGACAGGATCACTGCCAGAACAGGCGCAAACGGGGCGCGGCTGAAGAAGCGGTCTGCACCACGGTGAATCACCAGACGCACGCCCCAAACGGCAAATGCGGCCACAATGGCCCAGATCCCGTGGCCAATGATAATGAACAGTGGGGCCGAAATCGATGCGCCAAACTTCCCAAGAATGTTCTGGGCCGGCGCTGTCGAGGCTGAATACCAGCTTGGATCGTCGGGAACATAGCTGCCAAGCGCAAGGGCCAGAACCAAGGCAGCGCCAAGCAGCGCTATGCCCAGAAGCTCGCGCCCTCGTCGTTCCAGCGCCGCCTGCATACCATCGTCCAACAGGGGATCGCGGGGCCGTGCGGTGGGATAGGCCATGACTACTCGCTCCTCATCAAATCCAGTTCGGCGGCCAGACGTTCCAGCGCTGGTTCCAGCACGGGCATCGGGGCCACCAGGGCAACGCGAATATAGGCGTCACCCGGATTTCCATCTTTTGTGTCGCGCGCCAGATACGCGCCGGGCAGGACACGCAAACCTGCGCGCTGCCAGAGTTTAAGCGCGGCTGTTTCGCCGGTTTCTCCATCGGGCACGCGCAGCCACAGAAAGAACCCGGCTTCTGGCGCGCTATAGCCCGGCATGTTTGCAAAAATCCGATCAGCCAAAGCGTATTTCGGCGCATAAAGCACCCGATTTTCAACCACATGGGTTTCGTCGGACCAAGCGCGTGTTGCGACCGCTTGCAACGGATTGGGCAAAGGCGCCCCTGCATAGGCACGCAAACGCTTCAGCTGCGCAATGCTGCGCGGGCCACCAGCTGCAAAGCCAGACCGCAGGCCAGGCAGGTTTGATCGTTTTGAAAGAGAATGGAAAATCACCACGCGCTCGGGATCACAGTCTATGGCTTTTGAAGCGGCCAACGCACCGGGTGGAGGTGCTTCGCGGTAAATCTCTGAATAGCATTCATCGGCGAATATCTGGAAGTTGTGCGTCTCAGCCAATTCAAGGAGCGTTCTCAGATAGGCGTCATCCGCCACAGCGCCCTGCGGGTTTGACGGCGTGCAGATATAGGCGATTGCCGTGCGCGCAAGAATGTCTTCGGACAGTCCGGCGAAATCAGGCAGGAACTCGGTTTCGGCCGTGGCGTTCACATATACAAGCTCGGCCCCGACTGCCTGGGCGGCAACGGCATAGACCTGATAGAATGGATTGGGCACCAGAACGACCGGGCGCTGCCCCTCTTTGTGTTCCGGGCAAAGCGCGAGCATGGCGTTGAACAACCCCTCGCGCGTGCCGTTCAGTGCAAGGATCTGTTTCGCCGGATCGACTTTTACGCCGAAACGTCGGTCGATCCATCCTGCGATCGCACCCTGTAATTCGGGAAGCCCGTCATTGGCTGGATATTTGCCCCATCCAGCCGATGCGGATGCAATCTCGGAATTCACCCAATCTGGAAACGGGTGCTGTGGCTCGCCGATAGTCATCGCAATAGGTTCGCCGCCCGGGTCATGGACGTCGAGCAAGCCTCGAAGACGCGGAAACGCATACTCCGGAAGGTTCGAAAACCGCTCGGGTTCGATCATAACTGCCTCAATCACGGAGCCTTTTGGCCCTCATTTGTGGATAAGTTACCCAATCGAAGCAGGCAGGTCTATGAAAATCCCTGAAATTTTGGGTGGAATTAGGACAAGGCTGACTCGATTGCCACGCCAAGCCGAAGAAGGCGTTCCTCTTGAAACGGTTGGCCCATTGCCATGATTCCGCACGATGAAACACCAGCGGGCAAGGTCAGGGCGCACAAACCCAAGAGGTTGCCGATCCGTGTATTGCGCAGTGCCATCAGATTTGCGCGCTTGAAATAGGCATCCTCATTATCCAAACGCGCTGCATTCGGCGGTAGAATCGGGCAGGATGGGATTAAGACCGCGTCAAAACCTGCCACCTGCGCATGCCATGCCGACCGTGCCCGGTCGAGGATTTGCCAGGCCGCCACGAACATGGGTGCATCAAAATTTGCGCCACCGCGGAAGCGCTCCAGAACCTGGGGGAACATCTTTTCCGGGGCGGCTTCGATTACGTCTTTCCAGGTGCCGTAGGCTTCCGATGCGAAAAGGACACCAAGGTAATCTGTAAGTTCATTCAGAGGCGTGAAGCTGATGCGTTCGATCTGCGCGCCGGCGGTCTCCAGCTTTTTGACAGAAGCATCAAAAGCAGATGCCGGGCTCTCTTCGATATCGTCAAAGGCGATGGTTTCCAACACTGCCAGACGTGCCCCCGACAGATCCGAAGCACGCAGGTCAGGAACCGGGCTGTTCTCCATCGCCGCCAAAAGCAGAGCTGCGTCTTCAACCGACCGGGTGAGCGGACCAACCGTGTCGAAGCGGGCGCACAGCGGCACAACCCCGGTCAGGGGCAGGCGTTCAGAAGTGGTCTTAAGCCCAACCAGATCGTTCCAGGCCGCGGGAATGCGTACCGACCCCCCTGTGTCAGATCCGATGCCAGCTGCGGCGAGGTTGAAGGCCACGGATGTCGCCGCGCCCGAAGACGATCCGCCCGAGGCGGCATCATAGTCGTTCACACACGGGGGAGAGGCCGTAACGGGGTTCAGTCCAAGACCTGAAAACGCCAGTTCGGTCATATGGGTCTTGCCCAGGCACACAAGCCCGGCGCCTGTTGCCTTTTGTAACACATCGGCATCGGTGTCCGGAACGCGCCCCTCAAGCAATGCGCTGCCTGCTTCGGTCGCAACGCCTGCAGTATCAAAAAGATCCTTCCAGCTGATCGGGACGCCATCGAGCGCCGACAAACGCGCGCCCTGTTTGGCCCGCTGGGATGCGGCCTGTGCTTCAGCGTGCGCACGGTCCTTTGTCAGTCGGGCATAGATGCACGGTGTAAAGTCGTGGGCGTCAATCGCATCAAAATAGGCGTCGGTCAGATCGATCGGATCGATTTGCCCTTGCGCAATGCCGCGCCCAAGATCGGCAGCTGTTGCTGTCAGCCAGTCGTTTGCCATCTTTCATGCTCTCCCTTCGGACATTTGGCCGCGACCGTAACTGCGCCTGCGACAATGGACAATTGGGCACGCAAAGTCATATTTCCGATCATGGCAAAGATGCAGGATGTTTTGATTGTTGGCGGTGGGCTGAATGGCCCATGCCTTGCGCTCGCGCTGGCTGGCGCAGGGTTTAAGACCACTGTGATCGATGCATTTCCGCTTCGCACCCGGAAGGCAGATAAGTTTGACGGACGCGCTTATGCTTTGGCCTTGGCATCGCAGAAAATGCTGTCGGTATTGGGTGTTTGGTCGGATGTGAAAGATGCAGGGCAGCCGATTCTGCACGTGAAAGCCAGCGATGGACGCGCAGGCGACGGCCCGGCGCCTTTCTTTCTGAACTTTGACGCGGCCGAGCTGGATCAGGGACCGATGGGCTTCATGCTCGAAGATCGTTTCTTGCGCCGTGCGCTTTTGGACGCGATGAAGGCCCAGCCGAACATCACGGTCGTGTCTGGAAAAACGGTTGAGGCGCAGAGCATTTCAGCCCGTGGCGTGACGCTTTCGCTGTCAGACGGAAAGTCACTGTCTGGACGTTTGCTGGTGGGCGCAGACGGTCGGACATCCGACACCGCAAACCGGGCAGGTATCGGACGGACCGTATGGGACTATAGTCAGATCGCGCTTGTCACAGCCATTGAGCACGCCAATCCGCATGGCGGCGTAGCGCACCAGTTTTTCATGCCGTCAGGACCACTGGCGATTTTGCCTCTGCCGGGAAATCGCAGCTCGATCGTCTGGAGCGAAACAGAGGTGCAGGCTAAAGGGCTTATGGCGCTTTCAGATCAAGATTATCTGACGGCCTTGCGCCCGCGTTTTGGAAGTTTTTTGGGAGAGATCGCCCTGGCAGGCGCGCGCTTCACCTATCCATTGAACCTGACCCTCGCAAACAGCTTCATTGCGGATCGTGTCGCACTGGTCGGCGACGCCGCGCATGGGGTTCATCCGATCGCGGGGCAGGGTCTGAACCTGGGGTTGCGCGATGTTGGTGCCCTGGCCGAGGTTCTTATCGAGGCGCAGCGGCGCGGCGAAGACATCGCAAGTTCAGTTGTGCTCGGGCGCTATCAGTCTTGGCGGCGCTTCGATACTGCCACACTTGCTGTTGCGACCGATGGATTTAACAGACTGTTTTCGAACGATAATCCGCTGCTGCGGATAGGTCGTGATCTTGGCATGGCGGCTGTGAGCGCATTGCCGTCGCTGCGTCAGCGTTTCATGCGCGAAGCAGCAGGTCTGAGCGGGGATGTGCCAAAGCTGATGCAGGGCAGACCGATCTAGAGGCGGGCTGACACCTTTAGCCGGTCTAGCACAGACGCATGAAGCAAACCCGGTCCTGCAATCACGCCTCGTGTTTGCGGGTGGGGGTTGTTGAAACGCAAGGCATGCCCTTCCACATCGCTCGTTCTGCCGGCGGCCTCGGTTACAAGCAAGGCCCCAGCCGCAATGTCCCATTCCCAAGCGTCACGCAACGTGAACATACCGTCAAACGCTCCTTCCGCGACAAGTGCCAGACGATAGGCGAGCGATGGACGAAAGTGACGTTCCAACTCGGGGACACCGCCATGCCAGTGCTTGGCATCGAAATTTGGTTTTGTGGCAAGAACCCTTGGAGGCTGCGCGGGAGAAGATACCGCAATCGAGGCTCCGTTCAGGGACGCGCCGTGTCCAAGCGCAGCGGTGTAAAGTTTGTCTTTTGCAGGGAGAAATACGGCAGCAGCTGTCGGTTGGCCGTCTTCAACTATCGCGAGAGACAGAGCGAACGGAGTTTGTCCGTCTACGAAGGCACGTGTGCCGTCGATCGGATCGACGATAAAGATCCTGGACTTGTCCAGACGTTCTGTCCCGTCTTCGGTTTCCTCGGACAGCCATCCATAGTCAGGCCGCGCAGCTGTCAGTCGGTCGCGTAGCATCCCATCGACCTCGAAATCGGCTTCGGTAACCGGGCCCGCACCATCGCCTTTGTCCCACACCTTGGGATCCTTGCGCCAATAGCGCATGGCAATTTTACCTCCCTCACGGGCGGCATCGATCAACAGTTTCAGATCGTCCGGTTCAGGCACCGGCAAGCGTAAGTCCTTCGACCAGCAGACTTGGCACGCGGCGACTTAGATGCGCTTTCGCATCATTCGCTGGAACTAGTGTCTTTAGCATCTCCAGCAGATTTCCGGCGATGGTACATTCATTCACGGGATAGGCGATTTCACCATTCTCAACCCAGAACCCGGATGCGCCACGGGAATAATCGCCTGTGGTTGGATTGATTGAACTGCCCATCATCGAGGTCACGAGCAGGCCTGTTCCCATCTTGGCCATCAACTCTGCACGGCTAAGCGGTCCTTGTGTCAGATCGACATTGGTCAGTGAAGGTGATGGCGGTGCAGACGGACCGCGCGCGGCATTGGCGGTACTGTCCATGCCAAGTTTGCGGGCGTTGGCAAGATCCAGCGTCCAGCCCATCAAGACGCCATCCTCAACGATGGCACGTTTTTGGGTTGGCAGGCCCTCTGCATCGAAATAGCGCGACGCCGAGGTGCGCTTGCGATGGGGATCTTCAGTGATCGACAGACCTTTTGGCAGCACCTCCGTGCCCAGGGCGTCCCGCAACCACGATGATCCGCGTGCAATGGAACTGCCGTTGCTTGCTGACAAAAGGTGTCCGATCAGACCGGACGAGATCCGTTCATCATAGAGAACCGGGTAAGCACCCGTCGGAGGTTGTTTTGCCCCTGCGCGGGACAAAGTGCGTTCTGCGGCTTCACGGCCGATCTCTTCTGGTGATTTCAGATCTGACTGAAAAATGCGTGAATCGTAGGAATAATCACGCTCCATGTCCGTGCCTTCGCCTGTGATGGCAACGCAGACGACGCTGCGATCTGTCCGGGCGTACCCGCCTGAGAAGCCGTTGGTGGCCGCCAGATGTACGCGTGTTGCCCCATAACTGGCAGACGCACTTTCGACCTGAGATATTCCATCAAATGCCAAAGCGGCTGCTTCCGCGCGGCGCGCGTCTTCCTGCAAGCTTGCGGCTTCTGGTTCTGCGCCGGGATCTGCCCTTTCAAGACCGTCAGCGTCACGCTTCGTGGCCAACTGGCCCGGATCAGCCAGCCCGATATACGGATCCTCTGGCGCTTCAAGCGCCATGGCGACCGCCCGTTCCGCCATCTCTGTGATCGTACGATCAGACATGTCCGAGGCTGAAACGCAGGCTTGTCTCTGGCCGACCAGAACCCGCAATCCAAGATCGAGCCCTTCTGAGCGTTCGGTTTCTTCTAGCGCCCCGTTGCGCACGCCGATCTGCATGGCGCGCCCTTCGGATGCCAAAGCATCTGCTGCATCGGCCCCGGCTTTGGTCGCAGCCGTCAAAAGCGCGTCTGTTAAAACAGACAAGTCTTGTTGCATCGGGAACTCCGGAACTAAAATCTTTGTCTTGGACCTAGGGCGCGCAGGCCCTTACTGCAAGCGCATCCCGTTTGCGATCAGCTCTCCGTTCGGCGTCAGTTCGATCTCGGATACGAGGCTGTCGGGTTCGTCGCCCGGCCGTGCGGCCATGCCCATCATCATCCGAATGCCAGCGACATCCTGGGCTTGGAGGATTCCGATCTGGACCAGCTTGTCGATCAGCTGATTGGCGCCCACCAATTCGAGATTGAGCTTGCCAACGGCCGATGGCGCACCTGGGGCAAGACCCGGCTTGCTGAAGTCAAGCGCGAACCCGCCATTGCCGGTCAGTTCGGCGCCCACCACCGAAAGAAGTAGTGTATTCAGATCAAGCTGGTTCACTTCCGCCGGGGGTGGACCCATCATTGGATCTGCTGCAATCAGGTCTTCCTGCAAAAGCAAGCTGCCTGTGACATCGATCTCCAGCTCGCCCGGGTCGCGCGGTAGAACCTCGCCCGGATCAAACAAGTTCCATATCCCGTCTGAGATTTCCAATGCACCCAAGGCAAATAGGAAGGAGAAGGGCTGTTCTTCTTTGGAGGCCAGAAGTGGAATGCCCAGTTCGAGACCAAAGCTGTCTAGCGCCACTTCCACGGGGAAGGGCAGTTGATCGCCCTGATACCGCATCTTTATGTCCTGACCAGCGAGATCGTAGGCGATGCCCTCTTCTGCGAGCGAAACGCTGTAGGCGCCGCCACCTGAACTGCCATCAACGAGCGCGGTGGCATCGTTGCTGACCAGATCGAAGGTATATCCTGAGCCTGCGTGCACCAGCGTTCCGCTGGTTCCGATGCCAGAGGCCAGAAGCTCTGATGGGTCATCGGTTTGAAACATCAGCATCGGATTGGCTTCGCTTTCCCCGACAATTCCCTTGATTTCATAGGACAGGCTGAATGTTTCCGGCTCTGGGACCGCGTCCGGATTTTCTGCCGCGACATTCACGGAAAGGGAGCCCAGAGTATAAGTCGTGCTTAGCACGTCTTCGCCCATGGCATATGTGGCGCTGATTGCATCCATGAGTACCGACATTTCAAACGGGATCGGTTCCCCGCCATCGGTGATGACGTCCATCACGAACTCGGCGCTCGTGGCGTTGTAAGCATAATCGCGGGCACCAGCATCCCCACCGGCAGACAGGTCCAGATCTTCGTGCATATAGCGGCCCGTCATAACGTCATCACCGTCTCCGAAGGTTACGGTGATGTCTTCTGGAAAGGAGATCTGTACGCGTCCGTTCCCGGTTTCGTTCAATTCAACGATTGGCGCCGTAAAGCGCAATTTTGCGTCTTCGATCGGAATGGACATGGACATATCTGTCAGGACGAGCCCGTCGCTTGTTTCTTCGCGCCCGTCATATTCCAGAACCTGACCCGCATCTGCAAAACTGCTTTGCCATTCATTCAGCAGCTCAGCTGCAGTCACATCTGCCATTGCTGGAGTGCCTGCGACGCTCAGAGCCAGAACAGATGAAAATGTACGGAAAGAAGGAGTGCGCATTTTGAGACCTCGGCAACTGACTTAATTTGCACTCAACTCTCAGACTTGTAGAAGCTTGGGTCAAGCCAAGGACACCAACACCCCTCAAAAGGAGCGGTTATGACGGATTTGAACGGCAAAACAGTGGTGATCACGGGGGCCAGCAAGGGCATCGGTGCAGCAGCGGCTCGCGCCTTTGCCGCTGAAGGGGCCAATGTCGCGCTTCTGGCGCGAACTGAGTCGGCGCTGAATGATCTGGCTGCCGAGATCGGCCCAAAGGCCTTGGCCATCGCTTGTGATGTGGCGGACTACACGGCTGTTGAAGGCGCGATCGCACAAACTGTCGAAGCCTTTGGCAGTGTCGATGTCATGATCAACAACGCTGGCGTAATTTCGCCTGTGGGCCGGATAGAAGATATTGATGCAGACGATTGGGGGACGATGATCGACATAAACCTCAAGGGTGTGTTCAACGGTATGAAAGCCGTGCTTCCACAGATGCGTGCGCAGGGCGCAGGCACTGTTCTGACCATCAGTTCCGGGGCGGCACATGGACCGTTGGAGGGCTGGTCGCATTACTGCAGTTCCAAGGCCGGAGCGGCAATGCTGACACGCTGTCTCGACAAGGAGGAACGCGAAAACGGCATTCGCGCAATGGGGCTAAGCCCTGGAACGGTCGCCACGGATATGCAGGTTGAGATCAAGGCCAGCGGGATTAACCCTGTCAGCCAGCTGGATCCGTCGGTCCACATTCCTGCGGATTGGCCTGCAAAATGCCTTGTCTGGATGTGCAGTGATGAGGCGGATGCACATATCGGGGAAGAGATTTCCCTACGGGATGAAGGGTTGCGCGCGCGGCTCGGTCTTGGGACCTGAGACATGAGTGCTTCGCTGATCGAGATCGCCGCAGACACCGCTCGCTGGACCCTGACATTGAATAGGCCCGATAAGGCAAATGCACTAAACGGGCAAATGCTGGAGGACCTTGATGCAGCGGTGGCCGGTGCCCAGAGCGCCGGTGCGCGCGTTTTGGTGCTGACGGGGCGGGGCAAGGTTTTCAGTGCGGGTGCTGATCTTGAAGAAGCCCGGAACGGGACGCTGACGACAGATCCGAACTGGGAACAGTTGTCATCACGGATTGCCGCGTTTCCCGGTCTGACAATTTGCGCGCTGAATGGGACCTGCGCAGGTGGCGCGATCGGCATGATGCTGGCATGTGATCTGCGTGTGGCGGTCGAAGGGACAAAAGTGTTTTACCCCGTGGTGAAGAACGGGTTCCTGCCTCAGCCCAGCGATCCTGCGCGTCTGACTGCCATAGCCGGAGAAAGCCGTTCAAAGCTTGTTCTTCTTGGTGGTGCAAAGATCGAAACACGCGAAGCGCAGGCCTGGGGTCTTTTTGATCGTGTGGTGCGCGCAGATGAAATGGCTGAGGCGCTTGATACGCTGGCTGCTGATGCCGAGGCGTCCACGCCAGCGCTCTTGGGTTCGATCAAGGCGCTGTATCGACGCTAATTTTATGAATTTTTACATTATGTTAAGGTAAGTTGCATTGACCTATTGTTTCGTGCGCGAAGCAAAATGGCAGTGCGTCTAACCTATCTGCGGCCGCCCCGCTTCCCGGGGACTTTTGACAGAAAGTCTGGCGGGCGTTTTGAAACCCATCTGGCAAACTTTGCCAGTCTGGGATGCGCGCGCAATGCTTCTGGCGTGGCGTAGTCGCGGGCAATCTCTGCCTCGGTCAGTGTTGCATGGATTTCCTTGTGACAGATGTGGTGCAGGAGAACCGTTGGTCCCCCCTTACCCCCCTTCAGTTTGGGGACAAGGTGGTGCAGGCTCTGCGGCACGTCTTTCGGGATCGGACGATCACATAAAGGGCAAATGGGATCCGACATACCCCGTCTGCTAGCTTGCCTTGCGGGCCACAATAAAGGGGTTCATCTTACCTGACCCGAATTTGCGTCGTTCCAGAATTTCGAAACCAGCCTTGTGGAACATCGCTTCCAACTGATCTCCGGTCATGACGTGGACGAAAGGCGCCTTCCCGAACTGCCGCATTACCCAAATAATGGCGGGCATGAAAAAAGCACCCTCCCCCATGCAAGGGGTTTTTGAGATGATCAAACCACCTTCATCCACCTGCCGTGACAGGGCGGCAATTGTAGTTTTGGGGTCATCCACAAGGTGCAGAATGTTGAATGCACAGATTGCCTGAAACGGTGCTTCGTCCAAGATCTCATCTGAGCTGGCAACCTTGAAAGAGACATTGGAGGTGTCTGCGGTCAATTTGCTCTGTGCAATCGAGATCATGCCTTGCGACACGTCGGTTGCCACGACTTCTCGTGCGGTCTGTGCCAGTGTTTGTGCCGTCCCTCCGGTGCCGCAACCAATTTCCAGGATCCGGTCCTCGGGCGACAGGTAGGCGGCCGTGACGGCTATCGTTTCTTCATATGCAGGAACATCATCGATAGGCTGCGCGGCGTAGCGCGGCGCAAGCTTGTCCCAGAATGCGGCGTTGGTCATGGGTGTACCTTAGGTGAGTTGGGGCGGTTGCGAAATGGCCCTTGGGCGCCTGATCCACTCTACAAAGCTGAGATTGATAACAAGCCCTGCTACGCTGGTGACGATTGCAAGCGCAGGTGTCAGATCTACTGAAACAATGGTAGGCGGAATCAGCTGCCTCCTTTGCGGACCGTTTAGCTATGCGCTTGCAGCGTAGGAATTGCCTAAATTAGTAGATCAGCTATACGTAAACATATGAACTGGCAGGCTGTTGCTTTTGATTGGAACCATCTGAAAGCCTTTGTCGCGACGGCAGAGGCCGGATCGCTCAGCGGTGCTGCAAGGTCTTTGAACACCACGCAGCCCACCGTCGGTCGGCAGGTCATGGGGTTGGAGCAATCTCTGGGGGTAACACTCTTCGAGCGCTCGGTGCGGGGTTTGACACTGACAAGCGTTGGACGGGACCTATTGGAGCACGCGCAAGTGATCGGAGATGCTGCGAGCCGGATCTCGCTGGTGGCCAGCGGACAGGCACAGGAAGTGTCCGGACGCGTCACGGTTACGGCAAGCGATCTGATGTGTTCGGTCTTTCTTCCCAAAGTACTTCTGAAGCTGCGTGAAGTCGCGCCGGCGCTACAGATCGAACTGCGCGCGGTGAATGCGGTTGAGGACCTGATGCGGCGTGATGCGGATATTGCGATCCGGAATGTGCGACCTGAACAGCCAGATCTGATTGCACGGCATGCGGGCGATTGGGACGCGGGCTTGTTCGCCGCAAGCGTTTTGTTGGACCGGACCGGCCGAACCAATTTGACCGATCTGCCGTTCGCGTCATCCTCAAACATTACCCAGATTGTCGAAATGATCGCCGGTTTCGGTTTGCAGTTGGCCCCGGAAAACTGCGCTTTGATCAGCGACAATGGCGTTGTCATCTGGGAGGCGGTGCGTACGGGACTGGCAGCGAGCCTTTTACCTGTCGCCTTGTGTGAAGCCGCCCCCGGCATCGAAGCTGTGTTGCCTGATCGCCCACCAATAAGCTTTCCGGTCTGGTTGGTCACCCATCGTGAGCTGCAGACGTCAAAGCGCATTCGCGTGGTGTATGATTTTCTGGCTGAGGCTATGCGAAACCCTGAAGAAATTATCAGGTCTGAATAACGGACGATAGGGCAAGTTGGGTTGGTATGCCGGGGTTCGATGTGATTGAGTGGACGCGATCTGACGCAACCGAAAGACCTGCACACCATGACAGTTAGAGCACTTGTGGTTGGCGCGGGTCCCGCAGGATTGATGGCCGCAGAACGGCTGGCGCAATCGGGATGCAAAGTGACGATTGCCGAAAAAATGCCGTCGCCCGGTCGGAAGTTTCTAATGGCCGGCAAGTCGGGTCTGAACCTGACCAAGGTCGAAGCGACGTCTTTGTTTTACCAGTCTTATCGCGAAGCTGAGCCATGGTTACGCCCGATGCTTGCGGCGTTTGGACCAGATGATGTGCAAAACTGGGCGCGTAATCTGGGTCAGGAGGTCTTTACAGGCTCAACGGGGCGGGTTTTTCCCAAGGTTATGAAAGCTTCACCGCTGTTGCGTGCCTGGCTCACGCGGCTTGACGGGCTCGGTGTCGATCTGCGCAAACGTTGGCAGCTGATCACGCTGGAAGGAACCACCGCCGTCTTTGACACACCTGACGGGCTGCGACGCGCATCTGCTGATGTGTTGGTGCTGGCACTGGGAGGCGCGAGTTGGGCGCGGCTGGGCAGTGACGGCGCGTGGCGCGAATGGTTGCCGGGAGAGGCTTTGTTTCAGGTGGCCAATGCCGGTCTGAGCGTGGACTGGTCCCATCACATGCGCCCATTTTTTGGACAGCCTGTTAAAGGCGTTGCGCTGAGCGCGGGAAACCTCACATCCCGGGGTGAGTTCACAGTGTCATCACGCGGGCTCGAAGGGGGCGGCATCTATTCGGTCAGTCGTGGTGTGCGTGAAGGCGCGCCACTGGTCCTCGATCTGTTCCCGGATATGACCGAGGACGAGATTGCGACGCGCTTGAACCGTACGCGAGGAAAGGCAAGCCTCTCGAACCATCTGCGCAAAGTGCTGAAATTGGACGGTGTTCGTCGCGCGCTGGTGCAGGAGTGGCTGCGCCCGATGCCCGCGGTTAATGTGCTGGCCAAGTCGCTGAAAAGCTTGAATGTTCCGGTTTCAGGTTTGCGTCCGATGGATGAGGCAATTTCCACCGCAGGCGGTGTACGCCGTGATCAGGTGAATGATGGCCTGATGTTGCTGGATCGGCCCGGGGTGTTTGTCGCAGGTGAGATGCTGGATTGGGAAGCGCCAACCGGGGGGTATTTGCTGACAGCCTGCTTCGCGACGGGGCGCTGGGCGGGTGATCATGCCGTCCAATTTGCGGCAAGAACGGTTTAGAGGGTGATGTGGCCACGCCCATGTGGCGCGTGCCAATCCGCGAGTTCGGGCCCAAGGGGGACGATGCCGAGCGGGTTGCGCAATTCTGATGGCGAAAAATAGCCCTGTTTGTAGATGTCGAATTTTACGGTCTCCGCGACCCCGGGCATTGCGTAAATCTCCCGCGCATAGGCCCAGAGGTTTGGATAATCGACCAGTTTTCGAAGATTGCATTTGAACGCGTAGTGATAGGCGACATCAAAGCGTGCCAGTGTCGGAAATGCCCTTAAATCGGCTTCGGTAAAGGTATCGCCTGTCAGATATCGCGTTTGGGACAGTTGGGTTTCCATTGCGTCTAGCGTCTCGAAGACATCGGTGAAGCCTTTTTCATAGGCCTCCTGCGTTCGCGCAAACCCGGTGCGATAGACACCATTGTTCAGGCCCGGGTAAATGCGGGCATTCCATGCGTCGATGTCTTTACGCAGCGCGTCTGGGTAAAGATCCGGCCCGCCGAAGGCCCCCAGCATGCGAATAATGTCGGCACTTTCATTGCTGACAATCTGCTCAGTTTTGCGATCCCACAGGACAGGAACCGTGATGCGGCCCGTATATGCAGGGGTTTGGCGGGAATAGACCTGATGCAGCGACAGGATGGACAATTCTGGGTCCGCGTAATCACCGGATGGGTCAAACACCCAACCTTGGTCTGTCCGGCGCGGCTTGGCCACAGCGACTGAGATCTTGTTTTCCAGCCTCAGGATTGCCCGGGCCAGCAAGACCCGATGTGCCCAAGGGCAATTCCAAGCTGCATAAACGTGATACCGTCCGGTATCCGGCGTGAACCGACCGTCCGGGGTGATCCAGTCCCGAAGTGTGGATTTTGCACGCTGAAATTCGCCCCCTTCGCGTGTGTCCGGGCCCGGATCGTCGACAAGGTAGGTTCCGTTCAGCATCAAGCCCATGGTCAGGTCTCCGCGGCGCGTTTAAAGGCGTCACGCCCTCTGCAGCGTTTGATGTAGGCGCGCAGGTTGTCGGACTCGACGGGGAATTTTGCGTTGATCGCCCAGCCAAGACAATGCGTGAGCACGATGTCAGGAACCGTGAAAGTCTCGCCCATCAGAAAGGGACCGTCGCCCAGGATGTTCTCCATGGAACGCATGGTTTTAGAGAACTCCCAGATCAGTGGTCCCTTGATTTCTGGCATGCGCTGGTCTTGTGGCAGATAGAACGTGTGCCGGGTGGCGAGCCAGAGCGCGGCATCAACTTCGTCCAGCACCTTGTGCAGAAGCCCGTCTTGCCGGGCGCGTTCAATCGTACCGGCCGGAAAGGTGACGCCACCGTGTTTGTCGGCAAGATATGTCAGTATGGCGCTGGAATCGGTAAGTGCTGTGCCTTCTGCCACAAGCACCGGGATCTTCCCGTCGGGGTTCACATTCTTGACGGCATCACTGTGTGGACCGGCTTGAATGTGTTCGTAGGGCACTCCAAGTTCTTCCAGCATCCAGAGTACCCGCAATGTGCGGCTGCGAAACGTTCCGATCACCTGATACATTGCATTCCCTTTCTAGCCTCTGGCACGGGCCAGCATCGCCAAACGGATCAGCGCGCGCTCGATCACGGCGCGATCTGGCGCGCGCTGCGAGGAGCGAAGCGTGAGATCTGTCTGAACCAACTCTGACAAGGCACGGCTCAGTTTTTCGCCCCCCCAGGCTTGCGCTTGACGGATCATCCGGTCGCGGTTCTTCCAAAAAACGGGGGGTCGGATTGCAGCAATGCCGGCTTGCGGACCTTTCGGATCGGATGCGGCCGCATAGAGCGCTTTGAAATGACGGGTCAACGCGATGCAGATTGCGACCCCGCCCTGACCTTGTGCGGCAAGGCGGGACATGAGCGGTCCGATTTCGGACGCGCGCCCTTCGGCAACGATATGAAGGATCTCGTCGAGCGCTGCTTCGGTTGAGGCGGGTGCAACCGCTGCAATGTCATCCGGCGTGATCGGGCTGGCGTCATCCAATTTATAGAGGGACAGCTTTTCAATCAGTTGCCGCATATCTCCGGGATCGAGTGCGGATGCGAGGGTCTCCAGCTCACCCATTGCGTTGCGGTCCGGGGCAGGCAGGCCCGCTTCGTTCAGCCTCCGTTCGATTTCGGTACGGTCCATCGGGTCGTCATAAATGGGGGCCGCATAGGCGTTGTTATGGCTCTCAAACGCCTTGCGCAGTTTGGAGCTTGGTTTCAGTGCGCCCGCTGCGATCACCAACGTTGCGTCGCCCGCTTGCCAGTCCTGCATGGCGGCAAGAATCGCGGGTGCGGCCGCATCTGTCGCGTCCTCGACAAACACGGCGCAAGGTCCCGGAAAGAACCCACGTGCCTTTATCGCATCGTTTAACCGAGCAGGATCGCTGCGAAGGTCCGAACCGGGAATGCGCGTCAGCCGCATCTCTTCTTCGGCGGTCTTTCCGACGAGTGATTTCAGGAGGTCCTGACGTTGGATCGCAACCCGCATTGGATCCGCGCCATAAAGAAGAACACCCAGCCGATCTGCCTCCGGCTTTGCGATGAACCGGGCCAGATCACGCCCGGACAATTTCATAGGTCTACACCCCCCGGAAGCGCTGGGGCTAGCTCTACAGGGTCTTTTGGCAATCGAACCAGCAGGTCTGAGATGATCAGGTCGCTCAGCGTGTTCGAAAGACGCTGGCGCGCGTCATCAGCCGCTGCTGCCGTTGCGATGGTCGTCGATGTGGCCGAATAGGACGTAAAGGAATCAACCGTGCCGCTTAGAACGGTGATGCCAGTTTGCAGGTCGCGCAGGTCGTACGAGGATGTGCCGATAAGATTGTAACGCGTGATTGCGGCTGTCCCCTGCACCGCAAGTGCTGAACTAGATTCCTGATATGTGGTTCGAAGACCATAGATCGGGTCGCGCGTTGCCCCTAGCCGATCTTCAAGTGCACGGTTGAGATCAAAGATTATTTCGGTTGTGGGTGTGTCGAGAAGAACCTTGCCCCGCAGTCCAAGCGCCGCCGTATCCTGCTGATATACTGGTTCAAATCCACACGCCGCTACGGGAAGCGCCAGCAAGACACTCAGGAAGCTTCTGCGATCAGATAACGACATTAACGATCCGCCCCGGAACAACGATCAGTTTCTTCAAAGGCCCGTTTTGCAGGGCCCTTTGGACAGCATCGTCTTCCATGACCAGCTTTTCAACCTCGGCCTTGTCCATGTCCTTGGGCACGGTGATTTCGGACCGACGTTTTCCGTTCACCTGAATGGGCAGTGTGACCGTGTCTTCCACAAGCATCGTTTCATCGACATCCGGCCACGGCGCATTCGTGATCAGCCCTGTGCCGCCTTGGTGGGCCCAGATGTCTTCTGCAAGGTGCGGGGTCATGGGTGCCATTAGCTGCGCAAGCGTCATGATCGCCTCGCGCTGCACTGCGTGGGAGGCCTTGGATTTCTGGATCGTGTTCGTGAAAGCATAAAGCTTTGCAATTGCTGCATTAAAGCCAAAGCTCTCGACACCGCTTGTGACATCGAAAATCGCCTTATGCATCGCGCGTTTGAGGTCCTCATCACCTTGTCCGGGCGCATCGGGGTCCATCTGCCCGATGCGATCACACAGCGACCAGACCCTGTTGAGGTGCTTGTAAGCGGCCTCTGCTCCGGCCGCGGTCCACTCGACGTCACGCTCGGGCGGCGAATCTGACAATACGAACCAGCGCGCGGTGTCGGCGCCATACTGTTCGATGATCGCGACCGGATCGACGACGTTGTTTTTTGACTTCGACATCTTTGCAGACGGGATGATCTGCACTTCACGCCCATCGGCCTTCAGGAATCCTTTGCCATCGCGAAGTTCGACCTCTTCCGGATAGTGATAGACCGGGCGGCCATTCTGGGCATCTGTCGTTTGATAAATCGCGTGGGTCACCATGCCTTGGGTGAAAAGCGCATCAAACGGTTCGGTTGCGCTGTCTGGCAAATGGCCGGTGATGTTCATCGCGCGGGCAAAGAACCGCGAATAAAGCAGGTGAAGAATCGCGTGTTCAATCCCGCCGATATACTGGTCGACATTCATCCAGTATGCAGCTGCATCGGCATCAGTTGGTGTTTCGGCGCGTGGCGCGGTGAAGCGCGCAAAATACCATGAGCTGTCCACGAAAGTGTCCATCGTATCGGTTTCACGCTTGGCGGGTTTTCCGCAAGCGGGGCACGGCACGTCGCGCCATGAAGGATGACGGTCCAGAGGGTTGCCTGGGATCGAAAAATCAATCGGTTCGTTGCCGCTGTCATATGGCAATGCAATCGGCAGATTCTCTTTCTTCTCCGGGACAACGCCGCACGCATCGCAATGTACAACGGGAATCGGACAGCCCCAGTAGCGCTGGCGGCTCAGCCCCCAGTCACGCAGGCGGTACTGGGTTTTCCCTTCGCCCCAGCCCGCAGCTTCAGCAAAATCAATCGTTGCATCAATTGCGTCCTGCCCGGTTGCTTCGTCGAGCCCGGCAAAGTGGTTCACCCATTTTACGGTATCGGTTTTGGGCGGGACAAAGGCTTCGGTTGTAACCGGCGTTGTATCATCCAGCGCATAAAATGTGTCGATAACGGGCAAATCATATTTGCGGCAGAAGTCGAGGTCGCGTTGGTCATGGGCGGGACAGGCGAAAATTGCGCCGGTGCCGTAGTCCATCAAGATGAAGTTCGCGATCCAGACAGGCAGTTCCCAATCGGGATTCAGGGGATGCTTGACGCGCAAACCGGTGTCGAAGCCCAGCTTCTCGGCTTTCTCAATGGCCTCTTCGTTGGTGGCGCCTTTGCGGACTTCTGCGCAAAATGCTGCAATCGCCGAATTGTCTTTTTCCAACTTCTTGGCAAGTGGATGATCTGCTGAGATTCCGACAAAGCTTGCCCCCATGAGAGTGTCCGGGCGTGTGGTGTAGACCTCGATTCCCTCGAAATCTCCAGCTCGTTCCGTCAGGGCGAAAGAGAACTGCAATCCGCGCGACATGCCGATCCAGTTGGCCTGCATTGTTTTGACCTTTGCGGGCCAGTTGTCGAGCCCATCCAGCGCCGAGAGCAATTCTTCTGAATGGTCGGAAATCTTGAAAAACCATTGCGTCAGCTCGCGCCGTTCCACCTCTGCGCCTGACCGCCAGCCCTTGCCGTCGATCACCTGTTCATTTGCCAAAACGGTCATGTCGACCGGGTCCCAGTTCACCACTGCGTTTTTACGGTAGACCAAGCCTTTTTCGAGGAAATCGAGGAACAGGGCTTGCTGTTGGCCATAGTATTCGGGATCGCAGGTGGCGAATTCGCGGGTCCAGTCAATAGACAGTCCCAGCGGTTTCATCTGCGCGCGCATGACTGCGATATTGTTATACGTCCAGTCTTTCGGGTGCCCGCCCTCTTTCATCGCGGCGTTTTCCGCTGGCATCCCGAAGGCATCCCATCCCATTGGGTGCAGCACGGTATGGCCTGCGGCGCGTTTGTAGCGCGCAATCACGTCGCCCATCGTGTAATTGCGCACATGCCCGATATGAATGCGCCCGGATGGATAGGGAAACATTTCAAGCACATAGTATTTTGGCTTGTCAGGATCTGCTTTGGCCAGAAAGGTTTGCGCCTCGTCCCAGGCAGATTGCCATTTGGCTTCGAGGGTTTGTGGGTCGTAGCGGGACATGCGCAGCCTCTGGATTTGTGGTGTGTGCAAACGAAAACGCCGGACCTGGTGGCCCGGCGGTCGGTTTAGTGTGCGCGGTTGCGAAGGTCTAGAGATTGCTGTCCTGAATGCGCAATTGGCGCGCGCGCGTTAGAATAGCGTCTTCAATGGCACGGGATGTTGCGCGCGATGCGGGCCCGGAACGCGAGGCCAATGCAATCCTGATAGAGCGTGCCTCAAGGGCTGGATCTTGCACATACACAGTCGCGCGGTAGGCCCGGCCACCGCCGGGAGGCGTGCCGTATCCGTAGACGATTACACCTGTAAATGGATCAACCGCTTCAATTGGAAGGAAGTCCAGAACATCCTGCGCTGCAACCCAGAGATATTTGTTAACCTCGACGGTCGTGTTAGAATCGTCACCACCCTCGAAAAGATCCCAAATAGTTTCACGGCGCTCTTCTTGATTGAGACGCGCGTTGCGCTCTGCTGCTGCCAGAACTGGGTCATCTGAAACCGCAGTTGAATTGCTGCCGCCAAGCGAAAATATACTACCGCCACCGCCGCAGGCTCCCAAAGCAGTTACTGCTAGTAGCGCAATTGAAGTGCGAAGGATGCTGTTGCGCATAGTTCTGCCCCTGGCAAATGCCCGTTTTTCAGTGTCCTACCCGAGAGGACCCCGTGCGACAAGGCTTTTCCATTCTCTGGTGGATGCGTGCAGATAGTGTGCTTGGGTGCCAGCCAGATCGACTGTGTCATTGTTGCACCATCCGAACATCGGAGACATGCGCGCGTTTTGGGCATGCTTGCATTCGATGGGGGAAAGGTGGAGGAAAGGTCATACCCAGCCGGATGCACTGTGCTGGGGTGCATCTTTTAACACACGTGACACACACGAGGGAAACACGATGAAAAAGCTTCTCATCGCTTCGACCGCACTGGTGGCATCCGCCGGCTTCGCCGCCGCTGATGTCGCAGTGACCGGTGGCGCTTCTATGGGCGTTAAGTACAACTCTACCGCTGCAGACACTTTGACCATGCACGAAGAAATCGACTTCAACATCGTAGGCTCCGGCACTACCGATGGTGGTCTGACTTTCGGCGCATCTTTGGACGTTGACCAGTCCTCAACCGGCGGTGGCTCTGGCGTATCCGACTCGGAGGTTTACATCTCTGGTGCATTCGGCACTCTGACCGTTGGCGACGTAAGCAACGGTGGCGACATCGGTGGTGTTGCAGATCTCGGCTTTGACGACATCGGTGTAGACGATGCGGGCGAAAACGGTAAAAACCAAGGTACGTTCGACGTTCTTTACAAGAACACCTTTGGCGACATCACTGTGACTGCATCTGTGAGCTCTACGGCTGCGAATTCCGGTGACTACGGCATCGGCGTTGAGTACGCTTCAGGCGGTTACTCTGTCGCAGTTGGTACGTCCCGTGATAACTCTGCCGGTGCTACCGGCTCTCACATCACCCTCGGCGGCACCTTCGGCGACATCGCCGCAAAAGCGACCTACACCCAAGGTCCAGCCACCACAGGTTACGGTGTTGAGCTTGGCTACACGATGGGCGCAACTGCGCTGACCTTCGTATACTCCGACAACGATGCCGCGAACCAGGAAGCTTCCTACGGTGTGGGCTTCGCCTATGACCTCGGTGGCGGTGCATCGCTGAAGGGTGCTGTTGGTTCCATCGATGGCGCAGGCGCAGCCGACCGCGCAACTGTTGCGGACCTCGGCGTGACCATGACATTCTAATCCATATTGGATTATTCCGGAAAGAGCGGGCCTTGCGCTCGCTCTTTTCATTTGGCCCTGCCGTTTGGCGGGGCTTTTCTTTGCCTGCCGCAAGTGGCACATCGAGGTCATGAGTTTATCCGAGATTTCCGCCCGTATTTCCGCAGCCGAAGAGAAGGCCAGTCGACCAACGGGTTGCGTCAAGTTGATTGCGGTTTCCAAGGTTCAGCCAAACGAACGGGTTGAAGCGGTCTTGCAGCAGGGTCACCGGATTTATGGTGAGAACCGGGTTCAGGAAGCTGCAGGCAAATGGCCCGGGTTCCGTGAGACATTTTCAGATGTGGGATTGCATCTGCTAGGGCCCTTGCAGACAAACAAGGCAAAGCAGGCTGTCGAGCTGTTCGATACAATCCATTCTCTCGATCGCCCGAAGCTTGCGCGCAAACTGGCCGATCTCGCGCAGGAGCGTGGATCATGTCCGGACCTGTTCATTCAAGTGAATACTGGGGCGGAGCCACAAAAAGCGGGCATCCTTCCGCAGGATACCGACGCGTTTGTTGCGGAATGCCGGGCGCTTCAACTTCCTGTCCTCGGTCTGATGAGCATCCCCCCGGTAGACGAAGAACCGTCCCTGCATTTCGCGCTGCTGGCAAAGCTTGCCGCACGGAATGATTTGCAGGGCCTATCGATGGGAATGAGCGGGGATTTTGAAAGCGCGATTGCCCTTGGCGCGACCCATGTGCGTGTGGGTTCGGCGATTTTCGGTCAGCGGGTCTCGACTTAAATGATCAGCCGCGTCTGATGTCGGATACGCGGCGCGATCCAATGGAGGGACGCGCGGGGTAACCCGATGCAGCCTTCGGTTGGATAGCCGGCACGCCGCCATTGGTGGATAAAGATCGCAGAGCCGGCGCCTTTTTCGGCAAAGGGCCAGTTCCAATTCGTGAGTATTACCAAATCATAGAGCGGATCCGCCCGACGGAGCTTCTCGTGCGAAAACGCGTGGGGCGCACGGACCATAAGGTTGTAATCCTCGTCCTTCGGGTCATCCGACCACAGATCGGGTGGCCCAATCGGCACGGCCCAATCCGCAGGTTTCGGCATCCGGTCAGGTCGGTAAAGCATCCCAACCAGCCCATGCGTACCCTTTGGTGTCGCGCCATCCCCTTCGTGTTTGGCCTCGGTCAGTCCACCTCGCCCGATGGAGCACGGGAAAACCCGACCCATGAAGCGCAGACCGGTGCGGGTCAGAACCAGATCGTAGGGTGTCACAGCAGATGCCCGGACTTCGCGGCCTTCGTTGCCAGATAGGCACTGTTTTGCGGTGTCTTGCCCAACTTCAAGGAAACGCGCTCGACCACCTCCAGACCTTGAGCGGACATCATATCCAGCTTTGCAGGATTATTGGTCATGAGGCGCACTGCAGAAAACCCAAGGCGCTTCAGCAAGTCGGACCCAATGCGGAAATCACGTTCGTCGTCCTCAAATCCAAGCCGGTGATTGGCTTCAACCGTGTCAAAACCCTGATCTTGCAGGGCATAGGCGCGCATCTTGTTCGCCAGCCCGATCCCGCGCCCTTCCTGGTTCAGGTAAAGCAGAATGCCAGCCCCCTCTGAGCCCATCTGAGACAGAGCACCCCGCAATTGAGGGCCGCAGTCGCATTTCAGGGAGCCCAGCAAATCGCCTGTGAAACACGCAGAATGCAACCGCGCTAGAACGGGCGCGTTTCGATCCGGAATGCCGATCTCAACCGCATAATGTTCCTCACCGCCATCTTCTGGTCGAAACACATGCAGGCGCCCAGCTTCCGATACAGAAAGGGGAACGCGGGCTGAAACAAGCGAAGAGAGCGGAGAGCCATGCCCTAGCAGATCTGTAATTTCATCCAAGGCGAGTACGGTTATACCCTCTGGCAGGGTCTTAACCGGATGGATCAGCACAGCGGGAAGCAATCTTGCATCCTTTGCCAGCTGAAGTGCGGCGCGCGCGAGGCTTGGATCACCGTCTCGCAGTGATCTGAAAGGCCCCTTCATGGGCTTGGACAGGTCTGTGGCCGGATCAGCAACATATTGTACCCAACTGGCATCGGCATCTGCCGGCAAATGGATACGGGCGAGGTCCCCATCATAGGCGCGCGCCTTCAAGGTCTCGGCGCGGCGCACGGTGATCGCAAGATGTGCATCCTGTCCCAAGGCCGCGAACCGGCGCTTTGTCAGGGTTTCGGCGGCCATAACCAAAACCACATGACCGGCGTTTGACAGCGCGACCGGCACGCCCATGCGCAAATCGCCGCGTGCGCGGGCAAGGTATTCGCTGGGATCTGGGCTGAGAACGCTCATCTGGGTCGCTTCATTTCAGTGCTCTTGCCTTACATAGGGTGCAAATGCCCGAAACTGAAATAATTCCGGCGACACTGACACGAGGCTGTGAGTTTTTTTTCCGTTCCCTTGTTTCTTAGGGGGCACCGACGCATGTCTGTTTCAACCGAGGCCCAAGAGAGGACCGAAAAATGGCTGCAACACTGCGTAAGATCCTTTTGGTGGATGACGATGACGACCTGCGCGAGGCGCTGAGCGAACAACTCGTGATGACCGAAGACTTCGATGTTTTCGAAGCCGGCTCCGGGGCCGACGCGATGGTGAAGGCCAAAGAAGGGCTCTATGATCTCGTTATTCTGGATGTTGGCCTGCCCGATACCGATGGTCGTGAACTGTGCCGTATATTGCGAAAGCAGGGTGTAAAATGCCCGATCCTTATGTTGACGGGGCATGATACGGATGCAGACACCATTCTCGGCCTGGATGCAGGTGCAAACGACTATGTCACCAAGCCGTTCAAGTTCCCCGTTCTGTTGGCACGTATCCGAGCACAGCTGCGCCAGCACGAACAATCTGAGGATGCGGTGTTCCAGTTAGGCCCATACACCTTCAAACCGGCAATGAAGCTTCTCTTGACCGATGACGAGAAGAAAATTCGCCTAACTGAGAAAGAAACGAACATTCTCAAGTATTTGTACCGCGCGACAGACGGAATCGTCGCTCGTGATGTGCTGTTGCATGAGGTCTGGGGTTACAACGCGGGTGTCACAACTCACACACTTGAGACACATATTTATCGATTGCGCCAAAAAATTGAGCCGGATCCCTCAAATGCGCGTATCTTGGTCACAGAGACGGGCGGCTATCGGTTGGTTGCCTGAATTCTTTCCCTCGCGCGTCGGGGTAATGGCGCGAAACCTCCCTGTTGGACTGGCCCGGCTTTTGCCGGGTCTTCTTTTTGATCAGGTTGCGGTTAAAGCCATCAAGGCACCGTCATAAACCAGTCCAAGAACCAACAGTGCAAGTCCCACGAAGACACCACCTAAAATGACGAACAAACCGTCCCTCACAAGAAAGCTCACTGAAAAGCAGATCACGGCTGCTGCCAGAAGGGATGACGAAAAGGGTACGATTTCCAGAAAAGGCATGGCGGCGCCGCATGCGACGCAGGTCAGTTGCGGGATCATCACCAGGGGCTGACCTGTCAGGACGGTAAAACGACGTTTTGCACGCTGATCGAGCCAATCTGCCGGGCGCCGCAGCCAGGACAAGGCGCGCAGTAAGCGCCCGCTTGAGACCTCTCTGCACAAAAGAAAGCCCGGAAGCCATAATCGCCGCTTGCCCAGAACCATCTGCAAAGCTGTCAAAGCGATCAGTAAGCCGAACAATGTGGGCAGGAACGGAATCCCGCTCAATGGAGACAATACGATCAGGGCGTGGACCATCAGCATTGGAACAAAGGCAGTGCGTCCAAAGGCCTGAACCACGTGTTCCAGTTTCACATCGTGATCCGCCCGGCCAAGCGTTTCGAGCTTGTCGAGAATGTCCATGACAGGATGCGATTCGTGCGCGTCGGTCATAAGACTAGGTGGAACCAGCATATCCTCGATAGCAAGAGTGCGCGTTACAGATGCGTATTTGACGACCCAGAGTTATGGAGGCCTTTTGACAAAAACTGACGTAACTTGGCGTATACGGTGCGCCCCCAGTTTTTGGGCAACTCAGTTTGCACTGGCACCACACAGATGCCGCCCCTAGTGTGCGGATCGAATAACCGGAGCCCGTCTATGTCCATCACTATTGCCACCTGGAACATCAATTCTGTCCGTTTGCGTGAAGACTTGGTCGCGCGGTTGATGAAAGAAGAGCGTCCCGACGTGTTGTGCCTTCAGGAATGTAAGAGCCCGGTTGAAAAGATCCCATTGGCGCAGTTCAAGAAGCTTGGGTACCGCCATGTCGTTGCGCGTGGCCAGAAGGGCTACAATGGCGTAGCGATCTTCTCAAAACTACCGATGGCGGATGCTGGAAGCCGGGATTTTTGTGAAAAAGGCGATGCCCGGCATGTGGCCGGTCGGCTTGAGAATGGGCTGACAATTCACAATTACTATGTGCCGGCCGGGGGAGACGTGCCCGACCGTGATGTGAACGAGAAGTTTGGACATAAATTGGATTTCCTGGCGGAAATGCGGGATTGGTTTCGATCTGAAGCGCCCCAAAAATCTGTTCTCGTCGGAGATCTGAATATTGCCCCACGCGAAGACGATGTCTGGTCGCACAAGCAACTTCTGAAAGTTGTCAGCCATACACCGATCGAAGTGGAAGCATTTGGCGAAACTCAGGAGGCAGGCGGATGGGTTGATGTCACCCGCAAGGATATTCCTGATGGCTTGCTCTATTCCTGGTGGTCTTACAGGGCGCGCGACTGGGATGCTGCGGACAAGGGACGTCGGTTGGATCACGTTTGGGCGACACCGGACATTGCCAACGCTTCGCATTCCAGCCGGGTTGTACGCACGGCGCGTGGGTGGGAGAGGCCTTCGGATCACGCACCGGTCTTTGCAACCTTCGACCTATAGCCCCCTTCACAAGCAGGCTTTGCAGAGCCATATAGCGGGCAACCCTCTTTTCGAAGGACAAGCCCATGCTTGAATTTGGTTCCGCATCCGCTGACGCGACCCCGAACGACTTGATCAAGGACACCACTGAAGCCGACTTTATGGCTGACGTGATCGAAACCAGCCAAACCGTGCCGGTAATCGTTGATTTCTGGGCGCCCTGGTGCGGTCCGTGTAAAACACTGGGGCCTGCGCTCGAGGCCGAGGTTACGGCTGCCAAGGGCGCGGTGAAAATGGTTAAGGTCAATGTTGACGAAAACCAGATGATCGCAGGCCAGTTGCGTATTCAGTCCATCCCAACAGTCTATGCGTTCTGGCAAGGCCAGCCGGTCGATGGGTTTCAAGGTGCAATCTCCCCAGGTGAGATTAAAAGTTTTGTCGAAAAAGTTGGCACAATGGGTGGAGGTGCTGCCGACGACGGTGGATTGGAAGAAGCGGTCGAGGCCGCTGAAGCGATGCTGGCTGAGGGGGCTGCAGTAGATGCAGCGCAAACCTTTGCTGCGATTCTGGGGGAGGAGCCGCAGAATGCCGCAGCATATTCGGGGCTCGCTCGCGCGCATCTGGCGATGGGCGAGGTTGAGCAGGCCGATGGGTTGCTTGGCACGGCACCCGATGAGATTTTTGACACGCCGGAACTGGAAGCCGCTCGTGCCCAGGTGGCCCTTGCCAAGCAAGCCGCAGATGCGGGCCCTGTCGCTGAATTGAAGGCAGCGGTTGAAGCAAACCCGGATGATCATCAGTCAGCGCTTGATCTGGCAACTGCACTGCATGCCGAGGGCGACGTGGAAGCCGCAATCGAAACACTGTTAACGAGCATCCGCCGTGACATGGAATGGAATGAAGGAGCGGCCAAGGCACAACTCTTCACCATTTTTGATGCGTTGAAGCCGCAAGACCCTTTGGTCCTGAAGGGTCGTAGGAAACTCAGCTCGATCCTGTTTGCCTGATGGGAATTTGGGGCTAGGTGCGCTTTATGTTCTCTGCAGCTGATCTCCCACCCACGATCCCGGTGTTTCCATTGCCTGGGGCGTTGCTTTTGCCGCGCGCGCGCCTGCCTTTGCACCTTTTTGAACCGCGTTACTTGGCGATGTTCGAGGATACCTTGAAAACGTCACACCGATTGATCGGCATGGTTCAGCCGCGCGACATACCGGGTACAAACGATACACGTTTGCACGCTATTGGATGCGCTGGTCGTGTCACGGCATTTTCGGAAACAGAAGATGGCAGGTATATGATCACGCTGTCGGGGATTTCGCGGTTCCGTGTGCAACGCGAGGTGTCCGGTTTTACACCTTATCTGAAAGCGGATGTGACTTGGGATGGGTTTGATCGGGACTTAGGACCGACAGAACATGACGCCCATTTCAAGCGAGAGAAGTTTCTGAACTTGTTGAACCGCTTCTTCGCCGCCAATGAATTGAATACAGATTGGGACAGCCTCAAACAGGCTGATGATGAATTGCTTATCAATTCCCTCTCTATGCTCTGTCCGTTCGAGCCCGAAGATAAACAGGCACTTTTAGAGGCGCCGTCATTATCGACCCGGCGGGAGACTCTGGTCACTCTGATCGAGTTTGCGTTGCGCAGTGGCGGAACAAGCGAAGAGATCGTGCAATGACCGAGGATGACGCCGGAGATGTCACCCAAACCGTGTATGCGCCGCAGATGTTGGAAGCTTTGGTGTGCCCACTGACCCACGCGCCATTAAAGTATAATGCTGAAACTCAGGAATTGATCAGCCGTGCCGCACATCTCGCTTATCCGATCCGGAATGGTATTCCGGTTATGATCGAAGACGAAGCCCGCAAACTGGACTGAAGGTCGCGTATGCCTGGCGTGTCTTGACCGGCTCCGGCATATCACTAGGGTGCCGCGCAACACCGCACCTGAAGCCTGGAGTGCCCTCGCGATGTCCAAACAACGTCTACATCTTGTTTACGGCGGTGAACTGGTCGACCCGTCCGGGACGGACTTCAAAGACGTAAAGGACATCCACATCGTTGGGATGTATCCAGATTACGCCAGCGCCTATGATGCTTGGAAAAATGAAGCGCAGCGGACAGTTGATAATGCGCATATGCGTTATTTCATTGCACATATTCACCGGTTGATGGACGAAGAGTCCGAAGGTTCGGCCGCCGAAAACTGATCTGGGTCAGACAAAATGGGAAATTCATTCGGGCTTGCGCTCTACCTTGCCGTTTCGGCGCGCTGGAAGGGCTTTGCAGAACGCTTGCTGACCAAACGGCTTGCTAATGGCAAGGAAGATCCCGATCGGATCGACGAACGTCGTGGAATTGCTGGCTTGCCTCGGCCCGACGGTCCCCTCCTTTGGGTTCATGCTGCAAGCGTTGGGGAGTCTCTGTCTACGCTTGAATTGATCCGCTTCATCGGTGAACGTCGCCCCGAGATCACCGTTCTTGTCACCACCGGCACCCGTACATCAGCAACGCTGATGAGCATTCGTTTGTCCAAGAATGCCATTCATCAATACGTTCCGGTGGACGTTAAAGAATATGTTCAACGTTTTCTCGACTATTGGAAACCGGATATGGCGATCTGGACCGAGAGCGAGCTTTGGCCGCGTCTGGTCCACGAGATGGGGCTCACGGGCAAGCCGATGATGTTGCTGAATGCGCGTATGAGCATGGAAAGCCACCGGCGCTGGCGATGGGCGCACAGTATGGCGAAATCAGTGCTATCGCGATTTGACCTAGCCTTGGCGCAGGATGAAGACAGCTCTCGTCATCTGCGTCAACTCGGCTTCCCACAGGAAAAAATCGAAGTTACCGGCTTTCTCAAAGAAGGTGCCCGAGTGCTTCCACACAAAGAAGAAGACAGGGTTGCTTTTGCCAGTGTTATTGGCACCCGGCCTGTCTGGTTCGCTGCATCAACGCATCGTGGCGAAGATGAGATTATCTCCGAGGCTCACAAGTTGGCCAAGGTCGGCACGCACCGATTGCTTCTGATCCTCGCGCCGCGTCATCCGGAACGATTTGACGAGGTTGCAGAGCTTCTAGAACGGGATGGTTGGGAAATTGCCAGACGGTCAAAAGGTGAAATGCCGGGGCCTGACACCGACGTGTTCCTCGCTGATACGATGGGGGAAATGGGCCTGTGGTATCGGTTGGCGCCTGTTTCGATTGTGTGCGGATCGTTGATGGACAAAATTGGTGGACACAACCCGTTTGAGCCTGCGGCATTGGGATCGGCGATTATGCATGGGTCTTATATGTTTAACTTTGCAGACATTTATGCCCGTCTTTCTGAGGCTGAAGCCGCCCTTGAAGTGCGCACGCCGCGCGAGATTGCGGATGGTGTTCAACGCCTTTTGCAGCCCGACGAAGCTGCAAAGCTAGCCCACGCGGCCTGGGATGTGTCTTCTGGCGGCAGTGAGGTCACCGAGCGCGCTGTTCAGGTTGTCCTGGATCTGTTTGATGGCAAGGCGACGCTGTGATGCGGGCGCCCGGGTTCTGGGATAATCCCCCGAGCCGCCCCGGGGTCGCTGCCCGCCTTTTATCCCCCCTCGGCGGGCTATATGCGGCAGGGACCGCGCGACGTCTCGCGAAACGAAGCTCATACACATCAGACGCACCTGTCATTTGCATCGGCAACCTCAGTGCCGGGGGAACAGGGAAAACCCCAACTGTCATAGCATTCGCCGAAAAGATCGGACTTGGGGTGTTTGTTGTTTCACGTGGATATGGCGGCACTTTGGAAGGCCCGGTGCTTGTTGACCCCAAGGTGCATACTGCGGAGCAGGTTGGCGATGAACCGCTTTTGTTGTCTGCCTTTACACCTGTAATCGTCGCCAAGGACCGCGTTGCGGGCGCTAAATTCGCAGACGAACAGGACGCGCGGGTCATATTGCTGGATGACGGGTTTCAGGATCCGTCCCTTGTAAAATCACTTTCGATCGTAGTCGTTGATGCGGCACGCGGATTTGGCAATGGCAGGTGCATTCCAGCAGGCCCATTGCGGGAACCTATCCACACAGGGCTTTCCCGTGCGGATGCTGTGATCAGTATAGGCGCACCAAAATTGCAAGAGCGTTTCACCAAAGCTTGGGGGGACGCGATTCAGGTTCCGAGGTTGCAGGGTCAGATGATAGCCCTGAAAACCGGCATGCCCTGGAAGGGTCGCCGCGTGCTGGCCTTTGCAGGGATCGGATATCCTGAAAAGTTCTTTGCGACACTGCGTGAACTTGGGGCGGATGTTATTGATACAATTGCGCTGGAAGATCACGCCCCACTCAATGCAACATTGATCGCACGGCTGAAGCGAGACGCGCAGGCGGCCCGGGCGCAGCTGATTTGTACCGAAAAGGACAGCGTCCGCTTGCCAGAAGACTTGCGGAGAGAAGTCTTGCCATTACCAGTGCGGCTTCGCTTCAAGAATGATGCGGCGCTCAACGATCTGCTGCGACCGTTGGGGGTGCGGGGTTAGCGTTTATTGGTATGTCCCAAAAAAGACCGGCTGTTTGACAGCCGGTCCTTCAATCTTTCATGGATAATCTGCGAATTATTCGCCCAGCATCTCATTCAGAAGCGCGGAGAAATCTGCGTAGGACATGTTTGAATAGGGCTCACCATTGATGAAGAAAGACGGTGTCGCTCGAACATTGTCGGCCTCCGCGTTCTGCTGGAAAACCGCAACCATCGCCTGGGCTTTGTCGCCGTCCTGAAGGCATGCATCGATTTGCTCACCACTCATGCCAGCTGACAGGCCAAGTCGACGAAGTGCTGTGGCCACATCGGCCGGATCACCCGCGCGCGCCCAGTCCGCCTGCTGTTCATAGAGCAAGTTGGCCACATCAAAATATCCATCTGGCCCGGCGCAACGTGCCAGCATCCCGGCCCATAGACCCAATCGGTCAAAATAAACTTCGCGGTACACAAAGTTGATTTTTCCCGTATCGATGTAATTGGTTTTCAGATCCTTAAAGACGTCTTCATGGAATCGCGCGCAATGAGGGCAGGTGTAAGATGCATACTCAATCACGGTGATGGATGCGTTGGGATCGCCCATCGTTATTTCCATAACGCCCGATGTGTCGATTTCTTGGGCTTCCGCGCTTGAAATAGGGGACAGTACAGGCGCGTTGGTTGCCTGTGTTCCGGAACTGGACGTGTACCAGAATGCAGCGATGCCAAGTCCGAGAACGACTGCAACACCTGCGATAATCTTGTTCATGGATATCTCCGTAAGGTCAGTTTGATCGGGCGCGGCGCGCCGATTGGGTCAATACGTTGGCAGCAAGCACTTCAAGCGCTGACCGCAATTGATCGTCAGCCACGCCGTCCGCGTAGCCAGAGGCTTTCTCCAAGCTGGCGGGATCAGGTTTGGCAGGAACAGGCTTGGCGGGTTTAGGCGCCTCAAGCGACAACCCATCGGGCGCCGTTTGCGTGATCGCAATGCGCGAAATTGCATTATAGCCGTAGCAAGCGTTCACACGATTGCGCAATGCTTCTTTCTGCATCTCCAGCACCGGCGCGTTTGCGCCATTGGTAAGCACCGTCAACGTCGCTCCGATGCTGCGTCCGTATCCAACCTTCAAAGGTCGGCAGAGAGTCGCCAGCTCGCGACCTGCGATTTCTTCCCACTGAGTCAATAATCTGGAAACGGCGAACCCACGGCCTTCGGTTGCTTTACGCACCCGGGCTTCAACCAGAGCACTTGTCTGGCGAAATCCTTTGCTGCGTTTGTAGGGTCGGGCGGGCATGGCACGGGCTCGGCGTAGAAGGTCTGGCAAGCTTTCGACAGGTGTCGCACTATCTTACCGTTAAGCCCAGTATTAGGGCCATAGCAGGCATTTCGCCACTGAATAAAGGAACCTCAAGATTGCGTGACACCGACGTGAACATGGACCTGAGCGAGACACTTTTAGCTTGGTACGACGTTCATGCGCGTCATTTGCCTTGGCGTGTTCAACCCGGCGCAGGAACTGCAGACCCATACCGTGTCTGGATGTCCGAGATTATGCTGCAACAAACCACGGTTGCCGCGGTTAAGGCCTATTTTGAAGCGTTCACAACACGTTGGCCGACAGTTTGGGACTTGGCCGCAGCCGAAGATGCAGATGTTATGGCCGCCTGGGCTGGACTTGGATATTATGCGCGTGCGCGTAATCTATTGAAATGTGCTCGCATGGTCGTATCGGACTTTGATGGTGAATTTCCGTCTGATCGCGTCGAGTTGCAAAAGCTCCCGGGCGTAGGCCCGTATACCAGTGCCGCCATTGCTGCCATTGCGTTTGGAGCCTCCGAGACCGTAGTGGATGGAAATGTAGAACGTGTGATGGCACGTTTGAGGGGAATCGAAGCGCCGCTGCCACTGGCCAAGCCGGAATTGGTTGCTGCGGCTGAGGCCCTCACGCCCATGGCGCGGGCCGGCGATTATGCGCAGGCGGTGATGGATCTGGGCGCAACGATCTGTTCGCCGAAATCGCCCGCTTGCGGGATATGTCCCTGGCGGGATCCTTGCATAGCACGGGCTCAGGGGAGGGCAGCAGAGCTGCCCCGTAAACTGCCAAAAGCTCAAAAACCTACGCGGATAGGGATTGCCTACATTGCCCGCCGCGAAGATGGCGCATTCCTGTTAGAAACCCGCCCCGCGAAGGGGTTGCTGGGGGGCATGCTTGGCTGGCCCTCGACCGATTGGACCGAGGAGACGCCGAAGGCTGCCCCGCCACTTCAAGCAGACTGGTGGGACCCCGGATTGGAGATCCGCCACACCTTTACGCATTTTCACCTGCGTATGCAGGTATTCTTAGCGGATGTACCAATCGAAGCGGTGCCAGATCGTGGGCGTTTTGTTTCTAAGCACCAGTTCAAGCCAACCGCGCTGCCTACGGTGATGAAAAAGGCAATTTCCGTTGCGACACCGTGGCCCGCGCGTGATTGATCCGGCGCAAACCGCGCTATACTTTTTCTAAGAGTGTTTAGCCTCGGATCAGATGAATGAACCAGACTGACCCAATTCCCGGACCCGCGCTTGGCAGCCCTGTGCGCGCTCTGCCTTTTGCGCTGTCCTATCTGCTAATACCGATCATGATTTTCACAGCGCTGAATGGTGGCTGGTGGCTGCTTCTTCCTGCGTTGGCAACCTTTGGCGCCTTTGCTGCGCTGGATACGCTGTTAGGCATAGACCCCAGCAATCCCGATACCGAAACAGACGACGACAAGCTGATCTGGCACCGCTACATCGTGCTCGGTTGGGTGCCAGTCGCCCTGCTGCTGATGGCATGGATGGTTTGGTACGTGCCTCAAGCCTCGCATCTGGCTTGGTACGAAAAGATCATCATGTTTTTCAACGTTGGTCTGGCAAACGGGGCTGTTGGGATCGTCTACGCGCACGAACTGATGCATCAGAAAAACAAGCAGGAGCGGTGGGCGGGCGATATTCTGATGGCGCTTGTCGGATATGGGCATTTCCGAACGGAACATCTGTTGGTTCATCACCGCTATGTCGGGACGCCCCGCGATGGGGTCACGGCGCGCTATAACGAGCCTTTCCACAAGTTCTTCCTGCGCGTTTTGGTCCATGGTTTTTCAAGTGCCTGGCGCGCTGAAAAACAGATGCTTGGTCGGAAGAACCTGCCGGTCTGGCATTCAAGCAATCCCCATTGGCGGTATTGGGGCCTGCAGTTCGGGATAATGGGTGTCGCCGTGTTGCTTGGCGGTTTTGTGGGGTTGCTTCTGTGGCTTTATCAGGCCCTCGTCGCGATCTGGTATCTGGAATTGGTTAACTACGTCGAACACTATGGCCTGACCCGCAAACATCTTGGTGAGGGCAAATATGAACATGTTCTGCCGCGCCATAGCTGGAATTCGGCGCACATGGCGTCAAACTGGCTTTTGATCAATTTGCAGCGCCACTCTGACCATCACTATAAGCCCGACCGCCGTTATCCGCTGTTGCAGACCTACCGCGAAGAAGAAGCGCCTGCGTTGCCTTCCGGTTACCCGGTGATCGCCGCCGCTGCTTTGATTCCACCTCTTTGGTTCCGGATGATGAACCCGCGTGTGCGAAAATGGCGCAAGATGTATTACCCCGAGATCAATGATTGGGGGCCCTATAAACGTGGCGAAACCCCCATGCCGCGCGGCGCGAGCTGATACGAAAAAGCCCCGCCTTTGCGGCGGGGCAAGGTGCGTGCCGTGGAGCGGCCACAGGCACGGGCGGTAACCGTTGAACTGATTTAGTTGGCGCGCATCTCCGCGCGAATTTGTTGACGGAGCAGGTCAATCGGGATCGATTGCCCATCACGTTTGAAGTGCCAATAGGTCCAGCCGTTGCAAGATGGTGCACCTTCCAGCGCTGCCCCGACCTGATGGATCGATCCTTTGGTTTCGTCGGAAATCAATGTTCCATCAGCGCGTACCTTCGCGGTCTGGCCTCTCGTGTTCATGAGTACTTCACCCGGACGTAGCAAACCGCGCTCGACCAGTTGCCCAAACGGAACGCGAGGCTCAGCACGCTTCGAGGTGCTGACCTCGAGGGCTTCCGCGTCCAGCCGACGTGTCTTGCCAATGCGCTTTTCCGCAACGGACCTGTAGGTCGCGTCCCGTTCGATCCCGATGAAATCACGCCCAAGCATCTTGGCAACAGCACCTGTCGTACCTGATCCAAAGAACGGATCCAGGACGACATCGCCGGGGTTCGAAGATCCGACCAGAACCCGATGCAGCAGCGATTGTGGTTTCTGTGTCGGATGTGCCTTATCGCCTTTTTCATCCTTAAGCCGCTCATGACCGGAGCAGATCGGGAGCACCCAGTCACTGCGCATCTGTGTGCCTTCGTTCAGAGCTTTCAAAGCTTCGTAGTTGAAGGTGTATTTCGCACCTTCAGATTTTGAGGCCCAGATCATTGTCTCATGTGCATTCGTAAATCGCTTGCCGCGAAAATTCGGCATTGGGTTCGATTTGCGCCAAACCACATCGTTCAGGATCCAGTAGCCTGCGTCTTGCAATGCAGCGCCAACCCGGAAGATGTTGTGATAAGAGCCGATCACCCAGATCGCACCATTTGGTTTGAGCAACCGGCGCGCTGCACGAAGCCAGTCTTGGGTAAAGGCATCATATGCAGCAAAACTTGAAAACTGGTCCCAGGCGTCATCTACGGCATCCACACGCGAATTATCCGGGCGATGCAGTTCACCTTTGAGCTGAAGGTTATAGGGCGGGTCGGCGAAAATAAGATCAATGGACGCCTCGGGGAGGCTGTTCATCATCTCGACGCAGTCGCCAGACAATATTTGATTGAGCGGTAGCCGCAGCTCCGCCTTGGTATCGGTTTTCATCACTTCTGCCTTCATCGCACGCCCGCTTTTCACGGTGCTTAGTTATTCACAAGATGATTCAAAGGTGATTCGCCGTCAATTTCTTTTTTGAATCAGTGTGTTAACAATTTTCTTGATACAAGATATTGTGGACGGGCTTGAAAGAACGCCTATGGTGTGGGGTCACCCCTAGGGACAAAAGGGCATCACGATGTGCCTTTGTCGGGTATCCGGCATTCTGCGCCCAGCCATATCCGGGGTTTTCTGCATCCAGTTGCCGCATCAATGCATCACGGGCTTCTTTCGCCACGATGGAGGCTGCCGCGATCGAGAGAGAGCGCCCATCCCCTTTGACAATGGCTTCAGCGTGACAGGGCAAACCGGGTGGAATGTCACGACCGTCGATCAACAAGGCTTCAGGTGCGATTGCCAATCCTTCGACAGCCCGGCGCATGGCCAGAAATGTGGCTTGGCGAATATTCAGCGCATCGATCTCTTTCACACTGGCTTCCGCGATGGAAACTGTTGCGATCTTTGTGAGCTCTGCAGCCAATAAAGCGCGGTTTTTCGCACTGACCTGTTTGGAATCATTCAGACCCGCTGGCAGACGCACAGGATCGAGAATGACTGCTGCCGCAACAACTGGTCCCGCTAAAGGACCGCGCCCCACCTCATCGACACCCGCAACCTGTGTGATGCCACGCGCATGCCATGCAGTTTCGAAGGAATAGTCGGGACCGGCCATGCCATGCTGTCGCTCACCTTGATCCTTAGTACAACAAAAAAACCGGGGCGACGCTTTCGCCGCCCCGGCTCTTCTCTCACTCACACACTACACTGGGACTGATGTCCCGCCTCAATTCTGGGATTACACGTGGTGACCGGCACGGCGCAGGCAGCGCTTGCGATAGTAGGTTACAATACGGCCGCGGATTTCGCCCTGACGTGCACAGCTGCTGATGCGGCGCAGAGGAACGCCATTCCGACGCAGGCAGCGCTCACGGTAGATGTTGCGGCTCAGGTTGTTGATGGTGACCTGACGCTCACATCTTGCAGGAATGGTCACGGCACGCGGAGGATTCGGGCGCGGGGGCGTAACAACGGGGGTGTTGTTGTTGGAATGTGCTTCGTTAATACCTTGCGCGATGATCCCAAGTGCAATCGCGCCAAAAATAAACTTGGCGAGATCATCGTTGGCGCGTGCTGGCGTCGCGGTAATGCCCAGCGAAGTGAAACCAACAGTTGCGGCGAGGGCGATGGCTGAGAAAGTCTTAAACATTGTATAGGTCCTTTTCACGGGTCTTGAACTTTGTTTTCGAAGATGCGGGGGCGGCGCCCGTCGCTTGGTGAAAGGACCATGGGCCGGGGGGCGAAAATCGCTCAATATCAGTGAAACGATAGGGGATAGCAGACGGCACAAGGGGGCTTGCTATTGAATAACAGCTTTGCGAGCGCCAGTCTCATAGGGTCAGCAGAACAGGCACGAGCTTATGAAATCAACGCTTCTTACCATCGTCCTCGCACTCTCCCTTTCCGGGACAGCGCAGGCCGCGTGCTACGCGGATTATCAGGCCAAGACCGACAATCCCCTGCGTCTGCATTACGGTGTCATTCAACTTAGTGACGCCGCTTGCAACAGCACAGAACGGGCAAAAATAGAGGCAGACTCACGTTTACGCGCAGGGGGGTGGACTTTGCTCACCATCCTCTCGACATTCGGAGACGATGGATTGAATGCGCGACGGGCCGATGCCGGACAAAACTTTCTCCGCTTCTGACACACTTAAAACCGGAAACCGGACTGTTCTTTATGGGATCACGGCAATTGTCGTGATCCTTATTGTTACGGCGGTTGTTCTGTTCCGGACATTGCCGGATGCAAATGCGTTCAATGACCGTGTCGAACGAATCTTTGTTGAAAACCAACTCACGGCGCGTGCCGAGATCACGCTTCTGGAAATCCTTGCACAGTCCGGGACAGCGTTTTCCGAAACCCTGACCAGCTATCGTATCGTGATCTTTGTGTTGCTGGTTTTTGCAACCGCGCTTTTGATTGCCACCCTTGGGTTTTTGATCACGCTGCTGGCGCTGAACCGGCGCCTTCAGGCCATCGACAAGAAAGGGATCGAGGTTGCAAGTCTGTTGATCTCGCGTGGCGAAAAGGTCGTGGTTCTGAATGATATGGAATTCAAATTGACGGATGCGGCCATGGAAACGCTGAGCGTATTGGCCGAGGCACGCATGGATGGGGACATCCTGAGTGGGGCGGAACTGGAGGCCGTGATCCAAGGCCGAAATGCCGCCGATTGTGAAGAGGCTGCTGGTGCCACGCGAATCAAGCGCCTGCGGGATTCGCTTGGCAATCAGATGGTGGCGGAAATCCTGGTGAAGAACATCGCCCGGCAGGGGTATGTCCTTTCCATTGATAAGGACGTCATCAAGATCATTTGACGTTTTTCAGTTAATCAGGCCCGGCGTATCCAAGCTCAACTGCTTCGGTCGTGAACTTAAAACTAGTTCGGTCCATTTCTAACCACATGTCTTCAGCGGGCGCACCAAATCCGACCGACCCTGTCGTTTTTCTTATTAGACTTCCGCACGACCCTTATAGATCATCCGCCATAGGAGGACTCGATTATGTCCCAAGCTTTTCTTGATCATCTGAATGCAACCTTGGCCCAGATCGAGGCTGACGGTTTGTTCAAACGAGAACATCAGATCAGTTCTCCCCAAGGCGCGCATATGACCGTGGCGGGGCGCGACATGCTCAATCTATGCGCCAACAATTATCTCGGGCTCGCAGATCATCCCGATCTGATTGCGGCGGCGAAGTCTGCAATGGAAAGCCATGGATACGGGATGGCGTCGGTCCGCTTCATATGTGGAACTCAGGATTTGCACAGGCAGCTTGAAACAGAACTGGCGACCTTCCTTGGTATGGACGACGCGATCCTGTTCGCAGCCTGTTTCGATGCCAATGGTGGTTTGTTCGAACCGCTCCTTGGGGCAGAAGACGCCGTGATCTCTGATGCGCTTAACCATGCGTCCATCATTGATGGTATTCGTCTGTGCAAGGCCAAGCGCTATCGCTTTGCAAATGCTGACATGACGGCCCTTGAAGACGCACTGAAGCAGGCCCGAAATGACGGTGCGCGACATATCCTTATTGCAACCGATGGCGTATTTTCCATGGACGGTACTCTTGCGCCGCTCCCCGAGATACGCGCGCTTGCAGATCGTTATGACGCAATGATCATGGTTGATGATTGCCATGCCACGGGCTTCATGGGGCCAAAGGGTGAAGGTACCCCTGCTCATTTTGGTACGCAGGTTGACATTCTGACAGGTACGCTTGGCAAGGCATTGGGCGGCGCGCTGGGCGGGTATGTTGCAGGTCCAAAGCCAGTGATCAATCTGTTGCGCCAACGTGCACGACCCTACCTTTTTTCCAACGCGCTTCCGCCCGCAATCACTGCGGCAGGGTTGACCGCATTGCGGCTTGTTAGGAACGGGGATGATTTACGGGCATCCTTGTTTGAAAACGCCAGAATTTGGCGTGCTGGGCTCAAAGACATCGGCTTTGACCTGCTAGATGGCAGTCATCCAATTATCCCGGTGATGATTGGCGATGCGGTCAAAAGCCAGGAAATGGCGCGCGCGCTTAACACCAAAGGTGTGCATGTTGCGGGGTTCTTTTTTCCCGTTGTGCCACATGGCATGGCGCGCATTCGGACGCAGATGAGTGCCGCATTCACCGAAGACGATCTGACTTACGCGCTGGGTGCCTTTGAAGAGGCTGGCCGCGAAACGGGGGTGATCTGAGATGCGAAATACGATGCAAGCTTTGGTCAAAACCGCACCTGCGCCTGAGCTGGAATTGCGGTATGAGCCTGTGCCCGAAATTGGACCCGATGATGTGCTGATCCGCATCAAAAAGACTGGCATTTGTGGTACGGATATTCACATCTGGAATTGGGATGATTGGGCGGCGAAGACCGTTCCCACGCCTTTGATCACCGGTCATGAATTTGCGGGCGAGATCGTTGAGCTTGGCCGTAATGTCGAAGCGCTTTCAATTGGCCAGCGCGTCTCAGGCGAAGGCCACCTGATTGGCAAAACGTCCCGCCAAAGCCGGGCGGGAAAATTTCACCTGGATCCTGAAACGCGGGGCATCGGCGTAAACGAGCAGGGAGCGTTCGCGGAATATTTGCGGCTGCCGGCCTTCAATGTCGTGCCGCTTCCGGATGCAGTCGATGACGATATCGGCGCGATCCTCGATCCGCTTGGTAACGCCGTGCACACCGCGCTCAGTTTCGATCTGGTGGGTGAGGATGTCCTGATCACAGGCGCAGGCCCCATCGGGATCATGGCAGCTGCCGTAGCGCGTCATGTGGGTGCGCGAAATGTGGTGATCACCGACATCAACCCTGATCGGCTGTCGCTGGCTGCAAAGGTGGCCGATGTGGTCCCGGTCAATGTCGCGGAAGAGGATCTCAACGACGTAACATTCCGTTTGAAGCTGAAAGAAGGCTTCGACGTCGGCCTCGAAATGTCGGGCAATCAGCGGGCACTCGATCAGATGGTCGAGGCGCTTGTCATGGGGGGGCAGATCGCACTTTTGGGCATCCCGCCGGGCAAAAGCCCCGTCGACTGGTCACGCATCGTGTTCAAGGCCATCACGATCAAAGGCGTGTACGGCCGCGAGATATTTGAGACATGGTACAAGATGATCGCGATGCTGGAAAACGGGCTGAACGTAAGGGACGTGATCACGCATCGTTTCCCCGTGTCTGAGTTCCGTGCAGGTTTTGATGCGATGTTGTCCGGCTCCAGCGGCAAGGTTGTGCTGGATTGGACCTGATGTCAGCTTTCAACGATATCACGGGCGCTATTGGCCGAACGCCGTCCGTCTGGCTGGACCGTTTGACTGCTTCCCATGGCGTCAAAGGACGGTTGCTTGCGAAGCTTGATTATCTGAATCCTGGGTTTTCCAAGAAAGACAGGGCTGCGCTTGGTATCATCGAGGCTGCCGAGGCGTCTGGCGATCTCGTCCCGGGTCAAACTGTGGTGGAATTGACCAGTGGCAACATGGGCACTGGCCTTGCCATCGTCTGCGGTATCAAGGGCTATCCATTTGTTGCTGTCATGAGCCGCGGGAACTCGCCCGAGAGGGCTGCAATGATGCGAGCTCTGGGGGCAGACGTGGTCCTTGTCGATCAAGCACCCGGGGCGGTCGCAGGGGAGGTCTCTGGCAAGGATCTGGCCCTGGTAGAAGACGCTGCACAACGGATCACGCAGGAGAGAGATGCGTTTCGTGCGGATCAGTTCAATCATCAGGGCAACGCAGACGCCCACGCGAAAACCACCGCGCTGGAGCTTTGGAACGACAGCGAGAAGACACTTGATGGTTTCGTTGACTTTGCAGGGTCAGGTGGCACATTCGCCGGGACGATGCGTGGCTTGCGTGCCTTCAACCCAAAACTCGAAGGGTATGTCGTTGAACCCGAGGGCGCAGAGGTGCTGTCAGGCCAGCCCGCGCACAACCCGGCGCACCCGATACAGGGCGGGGGCTATGCGATGGAGAGCCTCAGTCTGCTCGATCAAAACCTTATTTCCGGTTTTGTGTCTGTTTCCGGCGATCAGGCCCGTCAAATGGCGCGCGATCTGGCACGGATTGAGGGCATTTTCGGAGGATTTTCCGCAGGCGCAAACGCGGCAGCGGCTCTGGATCTGATGCGGGGCCCACTCTTTGGCAGCACCGTTGCGATTGTTGTGTGCGACAGCGGCCTGAAGTATCTCTCAACCGATCTTTGGGCCCAGTCTTAGGACCTAAACAAAGTCGTTTTCATGTATGATTGTAGGGGTCTTGCGGCATCGAAACGGTCTAACCACTTACCGTGCGCCTCCGTACAGCTGATTACAGACAATGCCTGCATTGGGCGTCTTATAATAGATTTAGGATTTGCAATCGCTTGCCCTTGAGGGTGGTCCAACAGCGGTTCATTTTTACGACCGGTTGAGGCCGAAACCGGGCCCTCATCGCAGATTATTGAACCGTTCCATTCTATTTCGTGATCGTAGCTCATTGCCAACACCCCAAGTAAGGCCCCGTCAGGAAGCCTGCGCATCAAGTGTTAAGCAGGGGTTAACGTGCCGCCATCTAATCGTTCCAATTGACCACACTGGCAACAAAGATGATCGGGCGCACGAGTCGCCCGATCAAATAAAGTGACTACGCTATGCTGAATTGCAGCGGGCTGACAGATTTGAAAAGGCCCGTATTGGCAAGCTTGCCCAACACTTCGGCTGGGATCGGGGCGTCAACATAAAGAAGCGCAATTGCATCCTTGCCAGCCCCCGAGCGGCCTAAGGTGAAGTTCGCGATGTTCACACCGTTTTCACCCATGGTCACTCCAAGTGCCCCAATGATACCGGGTACATCCTCGTTTGTGGTGTACAGCATGTGCTGCCCGATCTCGGCATCGATGTTGATGCCTTTGATCTGGATGAAGCGTGGCTTGCCGTCGCTAAAGACCGTGCCTGCAATCGAACGTTCCCGCTTGGCTGTTTTGACGGTTAGCTTGATGTAGCCGTCAAACACGCCGGACTTGTCCTGACTGGAGGTTGTGATTTTCACGCCGCGTTCCTTGGCGATTACAGGCGCGCTGACCATGTTCACATCGGGGTTCGTCACCTGCATCAGTCCCGCGATCGCGGCGCAGTTCAGGGCCTCAAGGTTCATCTTTGAGACCGCGCCATTGTAGAGAATGCCAACTTCAAGGATCGGCTCACTGGTCAACTGCCCAACGAATGCGCCAAGATGCTCGGCCAGCTTCACCCAAGGCCCCATGATCGAGGCTTCTTCGGCCGTTACGGATGGCATGTTTAACGCATTGCTGACGGCACCGGTCAGCAAATAATCAGACATCTGTTCCGCGACCTGAAGGGCGACGTTCTCCTGCGCTTCGGTTGTGGACGCCCCCAAATGCGGGGTGCAGACGACATTTGGCAGGTTGAACAGAGGGCTGTCAGTGGCGGGCTCGACCGCGAAGACATCAAAGGCTGCCCCTGCGACATGGCCGGCTTTCAAAGCCTCGGCCAGTGCGTCCTCATCGACCAGTCCGCCACGGGCGCAGTTGATGATGCGCACGCCCTTTTTCATCTTCGCGATGCTTTCGGCGTTGATCATGCCGCGGGTTTGATCCGTGGCGGGCACGTGCAGCGTGATGAAATCGGACCTGGTGAACAGTTCATCAAGCTCAACCTTGGTGACGCCCAGTTTCTTGGCGCGCTCTTCGCTAAGGAAGGGATCGTAGGCGATTACCTTCATCTTCAGGCCGACTGCGCGATCGCAAACGATCCCGCCGATATTGCCTGCCCCGATGACGCCAAGTGTTTTGCCGGTCAATTCGACTCCCATGAACTTTGACTTTTCCCATTTTCCTGCATGGGTGCTGGCGCTGGCCTCGGGGATCTGGCGCGCGACCGCAAACATCATCGCGATGGCGTGTTCTGCGGTGGTGATCATATTCCCAAATGGCGTGTTCATCACGATCACGCCTTTCTTGGAAGCCTCAGGAATATCGACATTGTCCACGCCAATCCCGGCGCGGCCGATCACCTTCAGATTGTCAGCTGCCGCCAAGATTTTCTCGGTGGCCTTTGTGGCAGACCGGATGGCCAGACCATCATATTCGCGGATAGCAGATAGCAGCCTGTCTTTGTCCTTCCCGATGGTTGGGTCGAATGTCACGTCGATGCCGCGATCTTTGAAGATCTGTACGGCGGTTTCGGAAAGCTTGTCGGAAACGAGCACTTTGGGGGCCATGAGGGGCACTCCTATTTTGGGGGACGGTCCTGCACAGCAGACCGTAGTATTGGATTTTGATGTTGAGGCGGAGATCAGGCTGCTTGAGCTAAGGCTTCTATCTCGGCGTAGAAGGCCCAGGACAACCACGGCAGCATCGCCTCAATGTCAGAGGTCTCAACCGTTCCGCCGCACCAGATGCGCAGGCCTGCCGGGGCATCACGATAGGCTCCGATATCAAGCGCGATGCCCTCAACCTCGAGCCGTTTGGCAACGGCTTTTGCGAAAGCGGCGCCATCGGTGATGCGCTCATCGGTAAACTTCAGGCATACGGACGTAACCGAGCGGGTAGCGGGGTCCACTGCCAGATTGTCGATCCAGGCATTGGCGTCGCAGAAATCCCAAACCGCCTTCGCGTTGTCTTTGGCGCGTGCCATCAGCCCTTGCAGACCTCCGACCGAGCGCGCCCACTTCAGCGCGAACAGGTAATCTTCTACGCAAAGCATCGACGGTGTGTTGATCGTGGCTCCGGAGAAAATGCCGTCGATCAGTTTGCCGCCTTTGGTCAGGCGGAAAATCTTGGGCAGGGGCCAGGCAGGTACGTAGCTTTCAAGACGCTCGACCGCGCGGGGCGACAAGATCAGGATACCATGGGCCGCTTCACCGCCGAGCACTTTCTGCCACGAGAAGGTCGTTACATCGAGCTTGTCCCATGGCAGATCCATTGCGAATGCTGCAGATGTTGCATCACAGAGCGTCAGACCAGCACGGTCCGCAGGAATAGCATCACCGCTTGGCATGGCCACACCCGACGTGGTGCCATTCCACGTAAAGCAAACGTCATTGTCGAAGTTTAACGCCGCCATATCGACGATCTCGCCATACCCGGCCGTATGGGTGGTTGCGTCAATTTTCAGCTGCTTTACCGCATCCGTAACCCATCCAGCCCCGAAGCTTTCCCAGGCCACCATCTCGACCGGGCGTTCGCCCAGGAGATTCCACATCGCCATTTCAAAGGCGCCGGTGTCGGATGCGGGTACTATGCCGATCTTGTAATCTGCAGGTACGCCCAGCACGTCGCGCGTGCCTTCGATAGCATCTTTCAGTTTTGCTTTGCCCACAGCCGCGCGATGCGACCGACCCAAGGGGGCGTCTGCCAAAGCGTCCAGTGTCCATGTGGGGGGTTTGGCGCAGGGGCCAGACGAAAAACGCGCATTAGCCGGCCGCGTGACCGGGGTATCAATAGCCATCAGTGCTACCCTTTCAGATATGCGCCCCTCGTTGGGGAGGGGTGTCCCACCTACCGGGATAGGGGCGTACAGCTGAGGGCACAACAGCGGAAATGTTGAAAAGACAGGTGTTTGCGATGAAAAATCCGAAAGATGATCATGAAATTGGCGCAGATCGGAAACTTCGTGCTCAGTCAGGACAGCCCTGTTTTGCTGCGGTGGCGGTGAATTTTTGAAGCTTTGAGCGTGGGGCATCGTCAGGGAGTCGTCTGAAGTGGGACGGCTTGCAGCCAGTGCAGAGTGCGTCCTAGAAGGCGCAGCGCAACGACGAAGGACCTCACAATGTATACTGCCACTTTGATCTCTCGCCCGGGCGACCTTGACCACGCCTTGGTGGAAAGCCTGCGCAATGCCTGGGGTGGAGGCGATGCCGATTGGCTGTCACCAGATGAAGCGGCTGAGTTTGTTCTGGCAGAAGTGCCAGGCAACCGCTGGGACGTTTGGGAAAGCCTCCAGGCACAAGGGGTCGATCTGGTTGTGCAACGGACCGAAGGGCGCCGGAAGAAGATGCTGCTTGCGGATATGGATTCGACCATGATCCAACAGGAATGCATTGACGAACTGGCGGAAGAGGCCGGCGTCGGTGCGCGCGTAAAGGAGATTACCGCGCGGGCGATGAACGGAGAGCTGGATTTCGAAGGCGCGTTGCGCGAACGCGTCGGACTTTTGAAAGGCTTGCCCGAAACCGTCATCGGCACCGTTCTAGCAGATCGCATCACGCTGATGCCCGGTGGGCCGGAGCTGCTTGCGACCATGAAGGCAAATGGCGCCTATGCCGCGCTTGTCTCTGGTGGGTTTACTGCGTTTACCTCTGCAATCTCAGCAAAGCTGGGGTTTGACGAAAACCGGGCGAATACACTGGAAGTGGCAGATGGCGCGTTGACGGGTATTCCCGTTCCGCCAATTCTTGGCCGTGCTGCAAAAATTGAGGCGCTTGAAGAGATTACAGCACGTCTGGGGATTTCGACGGATGATGTGCTGGCTGTGGGCGACGGTGCCAACGATCTGGGAATGCTCAAAGGCGCAGGCACCGGTGTCGCGCTTCACGCCAAACCCAGCGTGCAGGCCGAGTGCGACATCCGCATCAATCATGGCGATCTGACGGCTCTGCTATTCTTGCAAGGCTATGCGCGTTCAGGCTTCGTGGCCCCCTAGCCAAAACCAGGCGCGGCATTGATTTTGCCGGTCGGCATCCCTCGCCGGTTCAGGATCGGGCCATTGAGCGTGCACAAGGATAACGGGTGGACTGGGTTCAATGCCCCGTATTTGATTAAAAGTGCTGCGCAAGCGGCAGCTGAAGCGCGGCTTGCTCCGTCATCTATCTTGATCGCGATACCCAGCCCTTCTTCCGGCAAGATTGCCGTAAATACGCCTTCTGCGCCTGCCTTGATGGCTGCATGACCATCCATTGCCTGCATAAGCTCAGTGGTTGCCTTCCCGGTGCCCGCAACAAACTGCGGGTGCCTTCGCATCGCATCGCGCAACCGTCCGGCGGCACTCGTCTCTGCCGCCCCTGCAAACATTGCCATCGCGCGGGCAAGCCCGGTCAGCGTGGTTGCGAAATTGGGGGCTGCACATCCGTCGATCGCATGACCGGGCGATACGACCCCTGTCATGCGCTCCAACGCCTCGAGACACGCGCGCTGAACGGGGTGATGAACGTCGATGTATTCAGGACCTGCATCAAGGTGCCGCGCCAATGTCAAAAATCCGGTATGTTTGCCCGAACACTCGTTATGGATTTGGCACGGGCTGGTATCGGTCTCGTTAAGCGTCTTACGCGTTTCCAAGTCATGTGGAAGCACCGTGCCACAGCGCAGCGCAGTATCGTCGAGGCCGATTTCTGATAGCCATTCTTCGACCATTGCCAGATGATAAGACTCGGATTGGTGGGAGGAACACGCAAGCGCCAGATGTTCAGGCGTCAGACCAATCGCGTCTGCCGCGCCACTTTCAACAAGCGGCAAAGCCTGAATCATTTTGCAAGACGATCTGGGCAAAAGTATCTTCTCAGGATCGCCCCAAGCATCAACCATTTGCCCGCTCGTATCGACAACAACGGCATGACCGGAATGGAAGCATTCCAGAAATTCACCGCGCCAAACCTCAATGAGTCTTTCTGACTGTGCCATTCTCGACCTTTCGTGAGCCAATCACCGGAGAAAACACGCCGACGGGGTTTGCCTCGCCTCCATCAAATGGCTAGTGTTTGGTAACTAAGATGGACCATTTGCGCGGATGACAACAGGGCATAAGACGCCTGCCGCGCGCCTATGGGCAAGACCGGAGTCAGTACTATGAAGATGTGGGGCAAAGCATGCATCGCTGGAGGCGCATTCCTGATCGCCAGTCAGGCGGTTTTCGCGCAAGAAGAAAGCACCAACCGGGTCGCGTCTGAAACCGACTGGAGCGTTTTCGTTGAAGACGACCCTACGGAATGCTGGTCGGTGTCAAGCCCGAAGAACACTGTGAATACGCGCGACGGAAATGTGGTGTCGGTCCGGCGTGGCGATATCCTGCTGTTTGTAGCATTCCGCCCCGGGTCTGGCGTGACCGGCGAGGTCAGCTTTACTGGCGGCTATCCGTTTGCAGAAGGCTCCACCGTAACAATGACTATTTCTGGCAATACGTTCCAACTGTTCACCGAAGGTGAATGGGCGTGGCCGGCATCTGCCTCTGATGACGCGCAAATTACGACGGCGATGAAGCGTGGTGCAGACGCGAAGCTGACAGCGCGTTCATCGCGTGGAACGCAGACAGAAGATACGTTCAGCCTTTTGGGCTTCACTGCCGCAATGGACGAAGCCCAGCGGCGTTGCAGCGGCTAGTCTGAAACGGCCAGACAATCAGCTTGTTTCGGCGGATGTTTCAGGTTTCAGACTTGTGAGACCTGTTTTCAAACGATCCGCGGCGTTATATAGCGCCGCATCCACCGGAGGCTGACCCATGTCTGACGCGCCAAACCCTGCCGCGCCCATCACGCAAGACGTTCTGACGATCCCGCGCAAACTGCCCGAGGGTCCGGTCAACCTTGTAGGTCTCACGCGTGCGCAGTTGCGCGATGCGTTGATCGAAGCCGGCACGCCCGAGAAGCAAGCCAAGATGCGCACCGGTCAGATTTGGCAATGGATTTACCAGAAGGGCGTGCGTGACTTTGCCGAGATGACCAATCTCGCCAAGGACTACCGTTCCTTCCTCGCGGAGCGCTTTGTAATCGAGGTGCCAGAAGTCGTTTCCAAACAGGTTTCCGAAGACGGCACCCGCAAGTACCTTGTGCGTATCGCTGGTGGCCATGAAGTAGAGGTTGTCTATATCCCCGAAGAAGATCGTGGCACGCTATGTGTATCTTCTCAGGTTGGCTGCACCCTGACCTGTTCATTCTGTCATACGGGCACGCAGAAGCTTGTACGCAACCTAACAGCGGGTGAAATCGTGGGCCAGGTGATGATGGCGCGGGATGATCTGGGCGAATGGCCGAAACCCGGTCGCAACCCCAAGGACGAAACGCGGCTTTTGTCGAATATCGTTCTGATGGGTATGGGCGAGCCACTTTATAATTTTGAGAATGTGCGTGACGCGATGAAGATTGCAATGGATCCAGAGGGGATCTCACTATCTCGCCGTCGGATCACATTGTCGACCTCGGGCGTCGTTCCGGAAATTGCGCGTACCGCTGAAGAGATCGGTTGCTTGCTTGCCATCTCCTTCCATGCGACCGAAGACGAAACCCGTGACAAGCTTGTGCCGATTAACAAACGCTGGAACATCGAAACCTTGCTGGATGCGCTGCGTGAATATCCCAAGGTGTCAAATTCCGAACGCATTACGTTTGAATACGTGATGCTGAAGGGCGTGAACGATACCGATGATGATGCGTACCGGCTTTTAGAGCTGATCAAAGGTATTCCGGCCAAGGTGAACCTGATCCCTTTCAATGAATGGCCCGGTGCACCGTATGAGCGGTCATCAAACAACCGCATTCGCGCGTTCGCCAACATCATCTATCAGGCAGGTTACGCCGCACCGATCCGTACACCGCGTGGTGAAGATATTCTGGCGGCATGTGGTCAGTTGAAATCGGCCACGGAACGCGCTCGCAAAAGCCGCAAAGAGATTGCGCAAGAAGCAGGCCTTTAGAACTGCACGTCCCTTGCAAAGATGATCAAGCCTCCAAAACTCATGGGGTGAGGCCTTGCTGAGACGCCGCTGGCAGGGCAAGGGAAAGCGATGAGTGACGCCTATAATCCCCCGCAGGACCCCCTTGTGGTTTTGCATGAAGACGCCCAACTTTTGGTGCTTGATAAGCCGGCCGGGCTGCTTTCGGTGCCCGGCAAGGGCGCGCATCTCGCCGATTGCCTGATCAGTCGTGCGCAAGCCGCGTTCCCGGATGCGCTTTTGGTACACCGCCTTGATCGGGATACGTCCGGTGTGATGGTGTTTGCCATGACACCGGCTGCACAACGTCACCTTGGCCTCCAGTTTGAGAAGCGGCAGGTCAAAAAGACCTATGTGGCGCGGGTCTGGGGGCAGCTTGAGACGAAGGACGGCACGGTTGACGCGCCTTTGATTGTGGATTGGCCCAACAGGCCGCGCCAGAAAATTGATTGGGATACAGGAAAACCTGCTGTCACCGACTGGAAGGTTCAACGCTACGAAGATCATGCCACGCGTGTTCGCCTGTTTCCGCAAACCGGGCGCAGTCATCAGTTGCGGGTCCATATGTTGTCCCTCGGCCATCCCATCCTTGGGGACCCGTTTTATGCCACGGGTGAAGCACTGGACGCACCGCGTCTGATGCTTCATGCGACTGAACTGCGCTTGCGTCATCCTGAAGGTGGGCGCGGAATGCGGTTTGTCTCAAAACCGCCTTTTTAGGGAACAGACGCAACGGCAATCCTCTCCTTGGTTTACTCTTGGCGGATTAGGCTGTTGAGTGCTTCCAACAACAACGACATAAGACCGGGCGGCCCGATGAATAATTCTAATGACTTTTCTCGGGCGCAGCCCGTGATCCGTGATGCGCGCGACTGGGTCTCGATCCTCGCGCAATACCGCGAACCAAACCTCTGGCGCAGCCTGTTTGAGCTGGGGATTTCTTTCGGGCCGTTTCTGGCACTGTGGGCGCTTGCGTGGTGGTCCATGTCCGTCAGTTATTGGCTAACATTCGGCTTTGCGGTTCTCGCGTCAGGCTTCCTGTTGCGTTTGTTTATTATCCAGCATGATTGTGGTCATGGCGCGTTCTTTTCCAACCGTGTCTTCAGCGACTGGGTTGGTCGTGTCTTGGGTGTAATGACCCTGACCCCGTATGATGTCTGGCGTCGCAGCCATTCGATGCATCACAGCGCCTCTGGTGATCTGGAACGGCGAGGGATGGGGGATGTGCACACACTGACGCTTTCTGAATATCGTGCGCTTAGTTTCTCTGGACGACTGATGTACAGGCTTTACCGCCATCCTCTGACTTTGTTTGTGCTAGGGCCTGGGTACCTCTTTTTCCTGCAAAACCGTGTGCCTTTCGGCCTAATGGGCGAGGCAAGATATTGGGTCAGTGCGGGCAGTACGAATTTGGCGATCGCCGCGATACTGGCTGCAATCTGGTATTTTGGCGGGTTCATGGCGATCGTGCTGATCTTTCTGCCATCGTCTTTGATCGCGGCAACTGCGGGTGTCTGGCTCTTCTATATTCAGCACCAGTTTGAGGAGACACATTGGGATACACGACCCGACTGGCAGCTGCATGATGCGGCATTGCATGGAAGCTCGCATTATGTGTTGCCCAAGGCGCTGCAGTGGATAACCGGGAATATCGGCATCCACCATGTTCACCATCTTTATAGCCGGATCCCATTTTACAGGCTCCCGCAGGTGCTGCGTGATCATACAGATCTTGCGAAGATGAACCGAATGACCATTCGACAGAGCCTCGCGTGCGCGCGTTTACACCTCTGGGACGAAGACAGCAGACGTTTGCTGTCGTTTGCCGACGCCCGCAAAGCTGTGCGCGTAAGCTAAAGCAAACAAAACCCCCGCGAGCTGGGCGCGCGGGGGTTTTGCTTTCATTCTCGTGAGACAGATCAGGTGTCGTAGAATCCGGATGTGGATTTGACCTCAAGGAAGTCTTCAAGCCCCCAGTGACCACCCTCCCGTCCGTTGCCAGACTGTTTGTAGCCACCAAATGGAGCGCCTGCTCCACGCGGCTTACCATTCATCTCGACCATACCGGCGCGTAGACGGCGCGCCACACGCTGGCGCTTTGCCTCATCGCCGGACTGCACGAAATTGGTCAGTCCATAGACGGTGTCATTTGCAATGCGTACGGCGTCTTCTTCGTCTTCAAACGGCATCATGCACATGACGGGGCCAAAGATTTCCTGACGCGAGATCACCATGTCATTGTTCGCATCGGCAAAAACGGTCGGGCGCACATAGAACCCCCGGTTCAGGCCCTCGGGGCGACCAACGCCGCCGGCAACCAGGCGCGCGCCTTCGTCGATCCCTTGCTGGATCATGCTCTGGATTTTGTTGAACTGAGCTTCATTGACGACGGGCCCCATATGACCGCCCTCTTCATTGGGCACATCGACCTTGATCGAGTCCGCTGTCTCAGCTGCGATCTCGATGGCCTTGTCGTAGATTGAGCGTTCCACCAACATACGGGTGGGCGCGTTACAGGACTGACCTGAATTGTTCATAACGCGCAAGACACCGCGCTTGACGGCTTTTTCGTCGGCATCGGCGAAGATGATGTTTGCACCCTTACCGCCAAGCTCCAGGCTGACGCGTTTGATCGTGTCAGCCGCCGCCTTGGTGATTGCGATCCCTGCGCGGGTCGAGCCGGTGAAGGAAATCATATCCACGTCTGGATGCGTGGACAGACGGGTGCCGACGCCCATGCCGTCGCCATTCACCAGGTTAAAGACGCCTTTCGGGAAACCCGCCTCGTCCACCATTTCCGCAAATAGTGTTCCGGACAAAGGCGATTCCTCAGACGGCTTCAGGATCATCGTACAGCCGACAGCCATCGCGGGGACCGCCTTCAGTGTGATCTGGTTCATCGGCCAGTTCCACGGCGTGATCATTCCGACCACACCCACGGGTTCATACAGGATGGCGTTGTCCGGCGAGCGATCGCTGAGCGGGCGCGTATACTGGAAGTCCTTGGCTGTCCGGATAAACGTCTTGATATGGGACAATCCGGTTGTGACCTGCTGCTGGCGGCTCAGATCGATCGGAGCGCCCATTTCCATTGAGATCGCTTCGGCCATTTCTTCCGCGCGGGCTGTGTATACGTCCAGAAGCTTCTGGATCAGCTCCAGGCGCTCTGCGGGGTCGGTCATCATCCAGTCTTCAAACGCGGCTTTGGCAGCGGCGACTGCTGCATCGGTATCCTGAACACCACCCAACGAAATTGTAGCGCAGGCTTCTTCGGTCGCCGGGTTGATAACTTGGTGCAGTTTGCCGTCTACGGGGGAAACCCACGCGCCATTGATATAAAACTCGCGTTTCTCGATCATCTCTGACCTCCTTAGAATTCGCCGCACCCTGTCATTGCGCAGGTTAGCTTGCAAGGCGGGCTGACCCGTCCCTATATGACCTTGAAGCACACCCGTAAAGGAGGCCCTCATGGCTCTGCGCATCAACGACACAGTTCCCGATTTCAAAGCGGACACCAGCGACGGTCCAATTCAGTTTCACGACTGGTTGGACCGAAAATGGGCGATCCTGTTCTCGCATCCGAAAGACTTCACGCCTGTTTGCACGACAGAGTTTAGTGCAGTTGCTCAGCTTGCAGATGAATGGGCCAAGCGCGACACCAAGGTGATCGGGATCTCCGTGGATGGGGTTGATGACCATAAGAAGTGGAAAGGTGATATCGAGACCTTTGCTGGTGCGACTGCTGGTTTCCCGATCATTGCAGATGAGGGTCTGACTGTTTCGAAAATGTACGACATGCTGCCAGCAGACGCTTACCTCCCCGATGGTCGAACGCCCAATGACAGTGCAACGGTGCGGTCGGTGTTCATTATCGGGCCGGACAAACAGCTCAAGCTGATGATGACCTATCCCATGACGGTGGGGCGAAACTTCGGTGAGGTACTGCGTGCTCTGGATGCGCTGCAAGCCTCCGCCAAGCACGGCATCGCAATGCCTGCAAACTGGACTGAGGGGCAGGACGTGATCATTCCTGCTACGGTTTCGAACGAAGATGCCACCGCGAAGTTTGGCGATTTCACCACGCACTTCCCTTATTTGCGGACAACAAAGTTTCCCGGCTGACGCAAGTCTTACCATGAAGTGACAAAAAGTAAGGCCTCGGATTTCCGAGGCCTTTTTTGTTTCTTCTCGCATCATTTGCAAAAGCATATTATGCAGAAATTGAGGGAGAAGTAATATGCATTACGCCAATCTCGAAACCTATCTGCGTGAGGCAGAGACGACGTCATCCAGCGTTCTGCCCATTCCCGTTGTTGCCCGTTGGATGAATGTCACACCGCCCGCGGTACGCGCTATGCTCAGGCGCGGGGTTCTGGAACGCGTCAGTATCGGAAGTGTCACATTCGTTTCGGTGCTATCGCTGAAGCAATGGCATGCCGCGCTGGAAGCCGAGGTCAAGAAAGTGATCAAGCTGTTGCAAAAGGCCGCGCGCAAGGGTCGTCCGATTTCATATGGCGATCTTCTGGCCAAGCTTGGTCGGTCATTCACAAAGCCTGCCGACCGCAGGCGGCTGGGTCCTGTTTTGGAGGCTGCAAGCAAGCGGGGTTTGCTGGAATACGGGGTCCTCTTGGGCGTCTGGGCCTTTAGTAAAACCACGGACCTTCCGAAATACGGCGTCTGGGACTTGGCGGATGCCCATCGATTGCGAAAAGAAGGTGAAGGCATGCACGCGTTCGTTGCCGCCCAGCGCGAGGCAAGCACGGGCATGTTTCAGAAAGGTGGCTAGGCCGCTGGCTCGACCAATGTGGGGCTCTCGGGCAACGGAAGCTGTGCAAACGCAGATATCAAGTGTTCGCAAAAGGTCTCCGGGTCTTTGCCTGGCGGAAGCCCTGTATGCGCGCCGATCTGGATCACGCGGTCCTGATTCAACGCTGACAACAAACGGTTGATTGCCGCGATAGCGTGTTCTTCGGGTCTATCAAAGAGCATCAAAGCGTGGGCCATCACGGTCACCCGGGAACGGTCGGCCCTGCTGGGGCGAAAGCGCATGGCGGTTCCTGCAAATTTCAGGCCGTTCCATTGCACGTTGTGCGCCCCATCACAGAAAGCGCCGGGTTGCCATCCGCGCGAGGCGCGCGGCCCCAGTGCGGTCTCGATGGGGCTGCACAGACGGTCATATTCCGCGTCCATATCAAAATGAGCGCTTGGGGGCAGGGCATAGACGTGGGTGACATTCACGATCCCCTTGCCCTGAGGTGTCGCATCACCGCCCGTCGCACGGGTTTCGACGGTCCAGCCGCTGCTTGAAAGCTCGGCTTGCGCTTCTGTGAACCGTGGGTGCACGGCCAGTTTGCGGGGAACCACGAGGCTTTGCGACCCCTGCCACAGCCACAAAAGCCGCTGCGAGGGATCGCGGGACACGCGATCCAGAAGCTCTAGTTCTCGAGCAAGTGCTCTGCCTGTATCGAGGGTTTCGATCACGTCGTTCTCCGGAGTTCTTTTCCGCCATACGAAAAAAGCCCCGGCGTTTCCACCGGGGCTTTGCAGCGTTTGTGTGAGAAAAGGACGCCTTAGTCGTCGCTCTTCTCTTCTTTCTTGATCTCTTCGCCGGTTTCCTGGTCGACCATCTTCATGGCCAGACGAACCTTGCCGCGATCGTCGAAGCCCAAAAGTTTCACTTTCACTTCCTGACCTTCCTTCAGAACATCTGAAGGGTGGTTCAGGCGGCGGTTTTCGATCTGGGACACGTGGACCAGACCGTCGCGCTTGCCGAAGAAGTTCACGAAGGCACCGAAATCGACAATCTTCACGACCTTACCGGTGTAGATCTTGCCCTCTTCGGGCTCGGCCACGATCGAATGGATCATCTCGTAGGCCTTCTTGATCGCCTCGCCATTGGCCGATGCAATCTTGATGATACCGTCGTCGTTGATGTCGACCTTGGCGCCCGAGGTTTCCACGATCTCACGGATAACCTTGCCGCCCGAGCCGATCACTTCACGGATCTTGTCGGTAGGGATCTGCATGGTTTCGATGCGCGGTGCGTGTTCAGAGAACTCCTGACGTCCCTCGGTCAAGGCTTTGCCCATTTCGTCCAGGATGTGCAGACGACCAGCTTTTGCCTGATCGAGCGCTTTTTCCATGATCTCGGGCGTGATGCCTGCCACCTTGATGTCCATCTGCAGCGAGGTGATGCCTTCGGCGGTCCCGGCCACTTTGAAGTCCATGTCACCGAGGTGATCTTCATCGCCCAGAATGTCGGTCAACACGGCGTAGTCGCCGTCATCTTCCAACACCAGACCCATGGCCACACCGGCAACCGGTGCTTTCAGTGGCACACCTGCGTCCATCATCGACAGCGAACCGCCGCAGACCGAAGCCATCGAAGATGATCCGTTGGATTCGGTGATCTCAGAGACAACGCGGATGGTGTAAGGGAAATCGGTTGCCGCCGGCAGAACCGCCTGCAGCGCACGCCATGCAAGCTTGCCGTGACCGATCTCGCGACGTCCGGGAGGACCGAAGCGGCCAACTTCACCCACCGAATAGGGAGGGAAGTTGTAATGCAGCAGGAAGTTCGACCGGTAGGTGCCCTGTAGCGCGTCGATCATCTGCTCATCGTCGCCGGTCCCGAGGGTGGTGACAACGAGGCCCTGGGTCTCCCCACGGGTGAACAGTGCAGACCCGTGTGTCCGAGGCAGGAAGCCTACTTCAGAGTTGATCGGGCGCACGGTGTCGAGTGCACGGCCGTCGATCCGCTTGCCGTTCTTGACCACATCGCCGCGCAGAACACCGGATTCCAGTTTCTTCAAGGCGGTACCAAGGTTAGCGTCGCCCAACTCTTCTTCAGACAGCTCAGCCTTGATCGCCTCTTTTGCAGCGGACACTGCGGCTACACGCTCTTGCTTGTCGGTAATGCCGTAGGCGTCGCGCATCTGCGCTTCGCCGATGGACTTCACCTTTTCGTAAAGTGCGGAATAGTCAGGGGCTGAGAAGTCGAATGGTTCGTTGGCCGCGTCTTCTGCAAGATCGATGATCAGGTCGATTACCGGCTGCATCTGCTCGTGGCCGAACTTCACGGCGCCCAGCATTTCAGCTTCGGAGAGCTCATAGGCTTCCGATTCTACCATCATCACCGCGTCTTTGGTGCCGGCAACCACAAGGTCCAAACGCTGGTCTGGATTGTTGCGCAGCTCGTGCATGTCATCGACGGTCGGGTTCAGAACATATTCACCATCCTCAAAACCAACGCGTGCGGCAGCGATCGGACCCATGAACGGAACACCGGAGATGGTCAGCGCAGCAGAGGCTGCGATCATCGCAACGATGTCTGGATCGTTATCGAGGTCGTGGCTGAGCACGGTACAGATGACGAGGACTTCGTTTTTGAAGCCATCGACAAACAGTGGACGGATCGGCCGGTCGATGAGGCGCGAGGTCAGCGTCTCTTTTTCGGTCGGACGCGCTTCACGTTTGAAGAAGCCGCCCGGGATCTTACCGGCGGCATAATATTTTTCGTTGTAGTGAACGGTCAGCGGGAAGAAGTCCTGTCCTGGCTTTTGTTCACGGGCAAAGGTGACGTTGGCCATGACGGAGGTTTCACCATAGGTCGCGATGACCGAGCCGTCTGCCTGGCGGGCAACTTTGCCGGTTTCGAGTGTCAGCGTATCTTCGCCCCACTCGACGGATTTTTTCACTTCTTTGAACATATGTCGTTTCCTGTCAGGAAGCTCTCCCGGGCCCTCCCGGGTCTTCCATTGATAATGGCGGCCCCATTGCCGCCGATCCCTGTCCTTTCGCGAACGCCGGGATCAAAGCGCGTCGTCTCAGATGCGCGGGCCTTACAGGTTTTTATCGAATTTGAAAAGGAAGGAGTTAGCCGCCGTGGGAATGGGGCGGAAAACTGGAGTTGGCCGCAATCCGAACCAGCGATGTGGCCCGTGCAACTTCATCACCGATCCTGTCCAACATGCACCGCTCGACACCTCCGGCGGAAGAAGGTACCCGTTTCCGGTTTTCTGGGCGGATCAGATCACGACACGTTCGTCGAATTCAGCTTTCACGCGCATCGGCTCCCCTTTGGTTTGGGCCCGATTTCAGAAGGCTCAGGAGAAATTCAAAGACACGTTTCAGAGACCTGTTGGATAGATGCTATACGATACTCCCGGACAACACGGTCCTCAAACGCAAAACGCGCCCCGTGGGGCGCGCCGCGTTGGTCTGGATTGGCCGCGATTAACGACGCAGGCCCAGCCGCTTGATCAGATCGGTGTAACGCGCCTCATCCTTACCCTTCAGGTAGTCCAGCAGTTTGCGGCGCTGGGCAACCATCATAAGAAGGCCACGACGAGAGTGGTTGTCTTTCTTATGCGTTTTGAAGTGCTCGGTCAGGGTCGCGATGCGCGACGACAGAATTGCAACCTGGACTTCAGGCGAACCGGTGTCGCCTTCCTTGGTCGCGTATTCCTTCATCAGGCGGTTCTTTTCTTCGACAGTAATCGACATCGGGGTCTCCTTGTCAGTTAGAGGAATGGCGCAAGCCGGGATGTCGTCCAGCAGGGCCCATGGAGGTATGGTCCGCGATCGCGGATGGGGGCGTATAGGCGCGTTCCTGATAAAAGGAAAGAGGCATTTCCCAGAAGAAAACATAGCGTGAAACAGTATGTTTCTTTTGTAAGCATCGCGTTGGACTGCGAGTCGGCCTAAACCTGAATGATCTTTTCAGGTGGATTTGGGCGGTTTTGCCCGGGAGTGTGACGATGCTTTTTCTACTTCTGACCTTGGTGGCGCCTGTCGCGATAGGCTTTCTGGTGTATGACTTCGTAACGGAAGACGATGACGATAGCGAGCAGAGCTCTGAAGATGCGTTGGCTACCCCCGAATTTGGGGCATCTAGCATTTCGGCTCCAGGAATTATCGGTACGCAAGGGGATGACACTCTGGTCGGGACAAAGTTTCCTGACAAGATCGATGGCGGCGACGGCAACGATACGATTGATGGTTTCTCCAGTGCGGACATCCTCCTTGGAGGGGCAGGCGAAGATACGATCGAAGGCCGAGGTGGGAATGATACGATCCGCGGCGAACAAAATGCCGACCGCCTATTTGGTAATTTTGGCAGCGACCTGATCTTTGGTGATGGCGGTGCTGACTTTATTGACGGTGGCAACGACAGCGACCGGATCTTTGGTGGCGATAATGCAGACGAAATCCTGGGTGGTCAGGGATACGATGAACTCTTCGGCGAGGCGGGCAACGATATCATTGATGGTGGTCGCGGCTACGACTTTGTTGATGGGGGGGCTGGTGCGGACATCGTTTCTGGTGGCAAGGGCCTTGATGTCGTCATCGGTGGGCAAGGGGCAGATACAATCAACGGTGGGAATGCTGACGATCTGCTCGTTTCAGGTGAATTGAACCTGGTTGATCCCACGAAATACACAAATAACGATACAGAAACATCGGACGAAGCTGTTGGTGGTATCGGTAATGATACGATTTGGATTGGCCGCGGGGATATTGCGACTGGCAATAATGGTGGCGATGAATTCATCCTTTCCGATCAGATTGATGTGGGCGAAGGCGGTGCGTTGATCACCGATTTCGACTTTGACGAAGGCGATCGCTTGGTCATTCAATACGATCCTTCGAAGTATGCCGGTATACCGATTGTTCAATTCTCGACTACCGAGTTGTCACAGGTTGTGCAGGTATCATTGGATGGCGACGAAATTGCATTGCTCGAGAAGGCTGGTTTGGGCGCACTTGGTTCGACAGACGACGTACAACTTTTGCCGTTGGGCTAAAAAAGTCCAACGCTTCAGTAAGGATAGGCGTCCGTTCCCTCGGGCGCCTTTTTTTATGCCAATGCCGTATCGAAGCTCTGTGTCGCGATTCGAGTGGTGGTAGGGCGAAACGTTAAGGTCGTGTTAATACCTGAAACAATAAATATGCACTGCGCTGAATTGTTGAACGAAACCTGCTAAATTACGGCAAAATATAGACTAAATTCAGAATACACTGCCTCAATCGCCAGCTTTCTATACCGTTGCCCCACTGGGGATTTGTACGTAGGAGTTACACAAATGTTGGGGATTGCTGGGCTGCTTGCCCTTTTGTTCGCAGGGACTGCCGTATCTTTTGTTCTGCCGGACGGCACACCGGAAGAAGACGAGACCGATTTTGCACCACCTGCAGAACCCGATAGCCCGCTTGATGATGACTTGAGTCTTTTGAACGAGATTCGCGGCACCAATGGCGATGACCCTCTTCTTGGTGGAACGTCTGGGGACGACTACATTAACGGTCGCGCGGGGGACGATGTTCTGCGGGGTCGTATCGGCAACGATTACCTCACAGGTAAAGCAGGCGATGATTATCTAGCTGGTAATGAAGGCGACGACGTCATCTACGGCAACCCTGGTGACGACACGGCAAATGGTGGTCCGGGCAAAGACAACATTTTCGGCGGGAGTGGCAATGATCTCCTGAACGGAAACGAAGGCGCTGACTACGTAGACGGAGGCTCCGGTGAAGATGATGTCGATGGAGCCGAAGGCGATGATATCGTGATCGGCGGAACCAGCAACGACATTGTTCGTGGCGGTGCCGGCAATGACGAGGTCTACGGCGGTAGCGGTGCTGACCGCGTCTACGGGTATGATGGCAACGACCTTGTATCCGGGGGTACGGGTCGTGATCTGGTGTCTGGCGGTGATGGCGACGACATCGTCGGAGGCGGCGCAGGCAATGACCGATTGCTTGGTGGCGACGGCGAAGACGTGCTCGTGGGCGGAAGCGGCAAAGATACGCTTTCTGGCGGAGACGGTGACGACGTAGCTTATGGCGGCGACCAAGCAGACCGCGTTTATGGAAACGACGGGGACGACGTTCTCTTCGGGGGCGACGGGAACGATTTCCTCAACGGTGGCGATGGTGCGGATACCTTATTTGGTAACTTCGGCAAGGATGACATGCGGGGCGGCCAAGGTGATGACGTGCTGGTGGGTCTCTGGACCGATCAGACAACTGGCATGTTCCAAGACACCGATGATGCCGACAAATTGCAGGGTGGTGATGGCGACGATACACTTCTGATGGGGTGCGACGACGTTGGCATTGGTGGCGAGGGCGATGATACCTTCGCTGCGGGTGACTTCACGGGTGGGTTCCCTGCCATCGTGCAGGACTACACCGCCGAAGATGATGCGATCCGCTTGTACTACAAAGAGCCAGATGGGGGCGGTGATATCCCTGATGTCGAACTGTTCATTGTGGATGGTGACACTGAAATCCGTATGGATGGCGCATTGGTGATGGTTGTTCAGGGTGTTGAACTGGATGGCAGCGAGATCGAACTGGAGGCCTATCCAGATACGATCCCAATGCCGCCGGCACCCGCACCTGCACCGGTAATATAATAGCCTGCGTCCCGATTGGGGCGCGGCCATAAACTGACACATGGGCCCCCTTGTTTTCTTGGGGCCCATGTTCTGTAAGCAAACCTTGCGGCCGTCTAAGTGACAAGGAGCCCCCGTCATGCTGTTTGCCTCAGGCGTCATCGTTGCCCTTCTTTTTGGTGGGACCACCATTTCAATGCTCCTGCCCTTGGACGGGGACGAAGAACCCGATCCAATCAGTGAGACACCACCCAGCGCCCCGCAGAATGATGCTTTCGACAATCTTGATCTTCTCGACGCGATCAACGCTACGGGCGAAAGCTTGGTGACAGGTACGTCTGGAAGTGATCTTCTTGAGGGAGACGACGCAAACAATCTCATCAGTTCATGGGGCGGAGATGATGTTGTCCTTGCGGGTAAAGGCAATGACACGATCTATCTTGGACGCGGCGATGATGTGGGGTTTGGCCAAGGCGGTAACGACAGGATTCAGGGGGCGGATGGTGACGACATCATCCGTGGGAACTGGGGAAATGATACCCTGACGGGTGACGCTGGAAGCGACTATCTCGTCGGTGGACCCGGCGCCGACGTATTGCGCGGGGGCTCTGACGAAGACGTGCTATTGGGCAATGGCGGTGAGGACACCCTCTACGGTGGCGCGGATAACGATGCGCTTTATGGGCAGGGTGGAAAAGATACGCTCTTTGGCAACCAAGGGGATGATGTTCTGTTTGGGGGCGATCAGAAAGACGTACTTTTTGGGGGCGCTGGTACGGATGTCTTGGTTGGTGGGACTTGGGCAGACCGCCTTGATGGTGGCGGCGGAGACGATCTCATCCTTGGAGAACGCGGCGCTGACGTGATTTTCGGCCGCGGCGGTGATGACGTTATCATCGGTGGTATTGGGGAAGATACAATCGATCCCGGTCCTGGCGTCGACGTGGTGCTCGCAGCCGAGCTAGAAAATCAGTCGGATAACATCATTGATACCGACCAAGGAGATGTGATCAGTCTGACAGTCGGTGAGAATTTGGTCGTGATTGGTACCAACGATGACGTGATGATCGAAGGTGGATCAAATACGCTTCTGATCGGAGATTTTGTACAGCCGGGTGACGGGCAACTCCCCCCTGTAATCGAAGGCATGGCGTTTGGTTCAAATGTCGTGGGCTTTCTACACGACCAGACCAAACCTGATCCGGTCCTTGAATTGGTCTATGATGAAGATCTGCTGGAGACTGAAGTCCGGAGCAATGGCAAACCTGTTTTGGTTCTCGTTGGTGGCGATTTCACTGGCGACCCCATCCCGTTGATCCCTTACGCTCCAGAGCTTGTAGCAGAAGACGGTATCTTGAAGGCGCTGCAAATTCTTGAGACCGAGATGACTTAGGTCCAACGCTCGGGCTGTTGCGTATAGGCAATGTAAAGCGGATGCTTTGGATGGCCGTCCTTTGTTAGCCCAAGATGATGCAGCTCGCGGTTTGTCGTCCTCAGTAAATCATGGACCGCCGCGCCACGGTTCAAATGTGCGCCATGTGTGCCCCAGGCGCAGATAATCTGGTCTGCCCAATTTGTACCGCTTAAGATCGCAGCGTCGTTTTCGGGACCTATTGGGTCCTGTGCCGCGCGCATTTTTCGTGGATCTGTATCGCGCCAAGCAAAAATATTAGTGACGCGAAACGCCCCAAAGCCAAGGGCACGGGCCCGTCTTTCGCAGCGTTCAACCGTCGGATCATTCTGAACCTCGGTTGCGGTTGAAGGGTTTAACATAATGAACAGCGCTTTATTCCCCGGTGCCCATACCCGGGTCAAAGAATAGCGGTAGCTCTCGCAGTCTGAGTAAATCGCGACGGACTCTGCGTCACCCTTGGTATGATGGCGCTCGATCATGCCTCGCGATTGAACACGCGCGAGGGATGCAATTCACCGGAACGATACACTCCGACGGCAACAGCTTGTCCATTCAGAGAGGCCCACGCTTCTTCGCCGTACTCGGCATCTGCCGTGATTACCATTCCCGGGTTCCCGTTGCGCAATTTGGAGGCGCCTGCCTCTGTGCAGCGCAATTCTGGAAGGGCTGCCAAGCCAACTTCAAGGGGAAGGAGCAAATCGTCAATAGAGGGCGACTTCGCGCCTGCCTCGACGTCTTCCAGTGTGACGGCGTCTTCAAGGTCAAAGGGTCCGGACCAAATGCGACGCAGCGAAAGCACGTGGGCCTTGCATCCCAGAGCATCGCCGAGATCTCGGGCGATCGAGCGAACGTAGCCGCCTTTGCCGCAGACCATTTTCAGGGTGACCGTGTCAGCATCAGATCTGGACAGCAATTCGAGACTTTCGACGAAAAGGGGCCGTGCTGCGAGTGCCATCGCCTCACCCTCGCGTGCACGTTTATAAGCCCGGACGCCATCTATTTTTACGGCTGAGTACTGAGGGGGCACCTGCATGATCTCGCCAGTGAAGTCTGGCAAAGCGGCGACAATATCGTCCTCGGCTGGACGAAGGTCTGAGGTCTCGATGATTTCGCCTTCTGCATCGTCCGTGTTTGTCGCGGCGCCGAGACGAATGGTGAATTCATACGCTTTATTGGCCTCGGTAATGAAGGGAACCGTCTTTGTAGCCTCTCCAAGAGCCACGGCAAGAATACCTGTCGCTTCGGGGTCCAGCGTACCGGCGTGCCCTGCTTTTTTTGCGTCAAAAGCCCAGCGAACTTTGTTGACGACCGCAGTGGATGTCAGTCCGGCAGGTTTGTCGACAACGAGCCAGCCCGAAATATTGCGCCCTTTCTTCCGGCCCATTTCAGCGATCCAGATCCCGGCGCACTTCGGCGCTATTTAGAATCCGGTTGGTTTCGTCCATCTGATCGAAGGTGGTGTCGATCGCGAAGCGTACTTCGGGGGCGAATTTCAACGTCAATGCCTTTGACACGGCGCGGCGCACTTCGCGACGGTTTTCTCGCAGTGCCGCAAGTGCTGCCTCTGCGTTCTTCCCGCCCAAAGGCAACACATAGGCAGTTGCCACTTTCAGGTCGGGAGACATGCGCACTTCGCCCACGGTTATGGACATCGCATTCAGTTCGGGATCATGAATATCGCCCCGCATCAGAAGGTCCGAAAGCGTGCGACGGATCAGTTCGCCCACGCGCAGTTGGCGTTGCGTTGGCGGTTTGCCAGCAATGTTCAGGTTTTGCGCCATTACACACTCCATTTCAGAGCGCCCATCTAAGCCTTCAACGCGTTTCGCGCAACGGGCCTTTGCTATGCGGTCCTAGCCGCGCTAACAGGGCAGGACGAAAACAGAAGGAAAGACGTCATGTCGGATTTGCCAGGGATCGTGATTACAGGCGCATCAGGCCGCATGGGCCAGATGTTGATCGAAACCGTCCGGGCGAGCGACGCGGCGAAACTTGTCAGCGTGACAGAGCGCCCTGGGCATGACTGGGTCGGACAGGATCTCGGGGTCGCGATGGGACAGGGAGAAATGGGCGTTCCCGTCACTGACGATCCGCTAGAGGCGTTTGCCAAGGCGCAAGCAGTCATTGATTTTACAAGCCCCGCGGCAACGTTGGCCCACGCCGAACTTACTGCACAGGCCCGCGCCGTTCATGTGATCGGAACAACAGGTTTCACAGATGAGCAACTCGAATACTTCGTACACGCCGGACGCCACGCGGTGATCGTTCGGGCGGGCAACATGAGCCTCGGTGTGAACCTATTGACTGGATTGACCAAGCGGGTCGCTGCGGCACTGGGCGAAGAGTTTGATATAGAGGTTGTCGAAGCACACCACCGATACAAGGTTGATGCGCCATCAGGCACGGCTTTGATGCTGGGAGAGGCTGCCGCCGAAGGTCGAGGCGTAAAGCTTTCAGATGTGCGCGATAGTGGTCGTGACGGTATCACGGGCGCGCGCATATCTGGCGATATCGGGTTCTCGGCCATTCGCGGAGGCGACGTTGTTGGTGAGCATGACGTCATTTTTGCTGGCGAAGGTGAACGCATCGTGCTGCGGCATCTTGCAACTGATCGCAAGATTTTTGCCCGTGGGGCTTTGCGCGCGGCACTTTGGGGGCAGGACAAGAAGCCCGGCCAATACGATATGATGGATGTCCTGGGATTAAGCGACGGTTAAGCGCGCAACCCGTTCAGCATCACGTCCAGATGCCCGGCCATGAAACTGTCGATGTCCATTGGCGCGAACTCGTCAAAGGTCATCGACCAGATTGCGGCCATGATACAAGGTGCCATGATCAAGCGAGGGTTTTGCGTTGCGGGTCCCGGTCGAAATTCACCCCGATCCACACCGCGTTGCACAACCCTGCTGATTAAAGCCACGCCATGCTTGATTGAGGTTTCGTAATAAAGCTCACGAAGTTCCGGAAACTTGTGTCCTTCGCCGATGATAATTCGCATCACGTGTCGCGCATCTGATTTCACGATGTTTTCGTAAGCTTTCGTAATTACCATCTGAAGCAGGATGTCTGTCGCCCCGTCGTAGCTGTCCACCATGGTTTCGACGCCGCTGATCAAGGGCTCAAGCGTGTCTCGGATGACTGCCTCAAACAGATCCTGTTTGGCTGCAAAGTAGAGATAAATCGTGCCTTTTGCGATCCCGGCTCGGCGTGCGACGTCGTCCAGCTTCGTTCCAGCGTATCCATGCTCAATGAAGCTCTGGGCTGCTGCTTCGACGATTTCGCCGGGACGAGCCGACTTGCGTCTTTTTCTGGGAACAGAAGGGAGAGCTTCAGACATCTGACCCGTCCTTTGCTTTGGAAGGTTTGGCACAATGACTGCCCATGCGGTCACTAAGCATCCAACTGCGCGCTTCGTGCGTATACTCTTCTAAATACGTGCTGAAACGGACCTTTGCAAACCTCAAGGGCTGCAAGTTCTGCTGAAATAAGCGCATTTGGATACAGCGTACTTGCGTTAATGACCGATGGGTCATAAATGCATCGGAGAGTTCGAAGGAATTACAAGATGAAGCGACTTTGGAATTGGACCAAGGATGTTTTTTGGTTGATCGTGGCAGTCGCTTTGGTTGGGGCCGGCGTGTTTGGGTTCCGGTATCTCGGAGAAATTCGCCCTGAAGTCGTGGCACAATCTGTCGAACGCCCCGTTGTTCTTGTTGACACCGCGGTCCCTGAAGCTTTCACCGTACCGATCCCAATCCGAGGCGAGGGCTTTATTCAGCCCTTCCGCGAAGTGGCGCTTGCAACTGAGACAGCGGGCCGTGTCGTTGAGATGCATCCGTCTTTGGAAGCGCGCGGACGTTTTTCGAAGGGTGATATACTCGTGCGGCTTGACGATGCCGCGGCGCGCGCGTCTCTCGAGCAGACAGACGCAAACATCGCGTCAACAGAGGCGCGGCTTGATCTGGTCGAGACACAGCTGGCGCGCGCTGAAACGTTACGCGCGCGCGGTGTAATTCCACAAGATCAGCTCGATCAACTCGAGTCACAACAAACCGAACTGACCGCCAGTTTGACCGCGCTGCGGGCCGGGCGGCGCAATGCTGAGATTGCACTGGAGCGCACGGCAATCCATGCCCCCTTCGATGGCGCTGTTCTAAATTCCACCGTAGAGCTTGGTGCAGTTGCAAGTCCGGGACTGTCCCTCGCAAACCTGTATTCCGTGGATCAACTGGAGGTGACAGTTCCTGTGCGACAAGCGGAGGCTGCACTGATACCTGGCTTGTTTGAAGAGGCCCAGGGCTCTGCGCGTGTCGAGGCTGACTTTGCGGGCCGCACCTATCAGTGGAACGCAAGCATCGCGCGCGTCGACAACGCCCTCGATCAGCGAACACGCACATTGGATGTGACGCTCAGGCTGGAAGATATGATGGGCCAACAGGTATCAGGAACGGCGGCTGCATCTGGTGCGCCGCCAGCCCTGATAAATTCTTTTGCCCGCGTCGTGATTGATGGCGTGCAAGACAACAGCCTCTACGCAATTCCTTCGACCGCCTACCGAGATAGAGATACCGTTTGGCTCTATGTTGACGGGACCCTCACGGTGGCAGGCGCAGAAAGAGTGCATGTGGATGGGGAACAAAGCTTCGTGCGCATAGGCGATCTGCCAGAGGGTGCGGAGATTGTTACGTCGAGCCTCGATACGGCATTTGCCGGCATGAAAGTGCGCAAGGCAGACGACGAGTCGCGTCGCGCAGACGCGTCGGAGTAAACGACGATGAATGCGACGATCAAATGGATGACCGAACACCCGGTCGCAGCAAACCTTATCATGGTGCTCGTTCTGGCTGTTGGTCTGCTGAGCGCGATGTCTCTGCCTCAGAAAACCTTTCCGGATTTCTCACTTGATGTGATCGATGTGCGTGTGACCTACCCGGGCGCATCACCCTCTGAGATCGAGCAATCCATAATTCGCCCGATTGAAGACCAGCTTTCTGGCATTGAAGGGGTTGATGAACTGACCGCAACCGCGCGCGAAGGCAGTGGTCAGGTTGCCTTAAACCTGAGCCTAGGGGCAAACGTTGCCGCAACGCTCGACGACGTAAAATCTGAAATCGATCGGATAACCGTATTTCCTGAGGACGCAGAAGAACCAACCGTAGTGCAGCGGTCCAATCGCAGCCGCGTTCTGGAAATTACGATCAGCGGTGACGCACCTGAAGAGGTTCTCAAAGCGCAAGCCGAGCGTCTGAAAGATGAACTTGTCCTGCTGCCAGAGATCAGTTTCACCGAAACGGCCAATACGAGAGATTTTGAAATATCGATCGAGATTGATCGCGACACCCTGAAATCTTATGGGCTTACGCTACAGCAGGTTGCCAGTATCGTCGCGGCAAACTCACTTGAACTGCCTGCGGGTCAGCTTGAAACGGATACGTTGACGATCCCATTGCGGACGCTCGGTCGGAACTACGACAGGTCAGATTTTGAAAATATTGTCATTCTGACCAGCGACGCTGGCGGCAAAGTTCTTCTACGGGATGTGGCCACGGTGGTGGACGGTTTCGAAGACACCGATATCTCCACCCGGTTTGGCGATGCTCCTGCAGCAACGGTCAATGTGTTTCGTATCGGTGACGAGCAGGTCCTCGACGTTGTGGCTGCCACCAAAGCCCATCTGGCAGACAGTTTTGAAGTAAGTCTTCCGCCGGGACTGGAAGTGACACTTTGGCAGAACGATGCCGAAGAATTGCAAAACCGGATCGATCTACTCGTGAAGAACGCGGCGATCGGGCTGGCGCTGGTCGTGTTATGCCTGACGCTCTTTCTCGACTTCCGGCTCGCGTTTTGGTCGGCGGCTGGCATTGGTGTCAGTTTTGCAGGGTCTTTCGCAGTGATGGGTATAATGGGAATGTCCGTCAACATGATCTCGCTGTTTGGGTTCATCCTCGCCATCGGGATCGTGGTGGATAATGCGATTGTCATCGGGGAGAAGATTTATACCGAGGGTGAAAGCGGCAAGACACCAATGAATGCGGCCGTTCAGGGCGTACAACGTGTCGCCGTCCCGGTTATCTTCTCGGCGCTGACGACGATCGTTGCATTCTCGCCCCTGTTGCAGCTGCCTGGCGTTTTGGGCAAGTTTTTAGGCGATATCCCAACCGTTGTAATCATTGTCCTGACGCTGTCATTGCTTCAGGCCTTGTTGATCTTGCCGCGAAATCTGTCGCGTCTTGACGTGTCTGAAAACTACCGCCCGGTTCTGCCGTTGCGCATTATCGGACTAGTCCGGCGGGTTATCGACGCAGCGCTTCAATGGTTTATCCGTAAACCGCTCGAAGCCATACTGGACTTCGTCACGCGGCGTTGGCTGGTGCCGATTGGCGCAACCATCGGCATGATGTTCATGACGGTTGCGATCATGGCGCATGGGTACGTGAAGTTTGAGTTCTTCCCGTCAATTGACGGCGCTTTCATCACCGCAAATATTGAGATGAACGATGGCACCGCATTCTCGCGCACGCAAGACGTGGCTGACGAAGTACGCCGCGCAGGATTGCGTGCGGGCGACAGGATTAGGCAACGCCTGCCAGCAGGTGCCCCTGACGTGATTGAAAACACCAATATGGTGGTTGGCGTCGCCGCAGGCGGCGGGGGGCCGTTTGGTGGTTCTGCTGGTTCCGGAGGAACGGTCGCCAACGTCGTGATCAAAGTCACCGATGCAGAGCTCCGGTCCTGGCCATCCTCGGATTTCGAGACAATTTGGCGCGAAGAAATCGGCGCAATCGCGGGTGTGAAGTCGATGGTTGTCTCTGCGTCTTTGTTCGGAGCAGGCGATCCCATCGCGATCGAAATGTCACTGCCTGACGGTCAGGATATTGGCCCCATCGTAGATGCGGTTGAAGAAGGTTTGTTGGGGATCCCGGGGGTCTTTGGAATTCGCGACGATCTCAGCGCGGGGCGGCTCGAGTATACGCTTGCGCTGCGTGAAGATGCGCGCGTCTACGGCGTTTCCCTGTCAGATCTGGCACAACAAATGCGAGCGGGTTTCTTCGGGATAGAAGCCACACGCGTTCAGCGCGGTGCTGACGATGTACGTGTCTTCGTTCGCCTTCCTGAGGACGAGCGCGACAGCTTGGCAGATTTGTTAGATACAGAGATTCGCACGACCGCTGGCGATCTCATTCCATTATCGGTTGTGGCTGAGATTCGTGAGGCGCGTGCACCGACTGAGATTTTGCGCCGTGATGGCAGAACTGTCACAACCATCACAGCCGATGTGGACACCTCTGTCATAACTGGCCGCGAGGCAAACGAAATCATCACAGGTCAAATTCTGCCCCCGTTGCAGAACCAATACCCGGGGCTGATTATCGAGCTCGGCGGTGAACAACGTGAGCAGGGCGATGCGGCAGGCGCTTTGGGCGCGGCCTCGGGCATAGCGCTGTTTGTCATCTTTGCGCTTCTTGCGCTTGTATTCCGAAGTTATGTCCAACCGATTGTGGTGATGACAGCGATTCCGCTTGGTTTGATGGGGGCTGTTGCAGGGCACCTCATTATGGGGATTTCATTGGGTTTGCTGTCGATATTCGGGATCATTGGCCTAGCCGGTGTCGTAATTAACAACAGCTTGGTCATGCTAGATCTCTACAATGAATATCTTTCAAAAGGGTACGAGGTCCGGCGTGCGGTTATCGAAGGCACCAAGGACAGGTTCCGCCCGATTTTGTTGACGTCGCTTACAACCTTTTTGGGCGTTTTCCCGCTGATCATGGAAACCTCGCTTCAGGCACAGTTCCTGATCCCCTTGGCCGTTTCAATAGGGTACGGCGTACTGTTTGGCACAGTTGTTATCATAATCACGGTTCCCGCGGTCTTTATGGCACAATGGCGCGCGGCAAACGCATTGCGTCGCTTGACCGGTCGCGCTCCGCTGAATGTGGTCGATACAAGTGAGCCTGAAGCGATGCCGACCTCGCTGGCAGCACAGCTTGTTCCAGAAGCTGCGATTTCGGTTCCGTTACAGGCTGCTGAGTAACTATGCTTGGGGTTGTTACGGATAGAATTTGGACGATTGATCTGGTTTGCGCTAGAATTCGTAATCCTCAAGACATTACTTTTTGAGAGCACTGCTATGATCCGCCTGTTTGTTTCGATTGTTTTTGGACTGGTAATATCGGCTGGCGCCGCGACGGCGGAATACGCCGCTGTCGAGGACCGCAATGAATTTATGCGAATCGTGGGTGGACGCACATTGGTTCTAACCCGACCGGGCATTGCACGTCCGATCGCTATTCAGGTGCAGCGCAATGGCAGCCTGACTGGCGAAGCGAGGGGGTATGAACTGAACGGCGCCTGGCAGTGGACCGATGGACGTTTTTGCCGGCAAATGGATTGGGGTGGCTTCAATGTGCGTTTCTCTTGCCAGGCAGTTTCAAAAAATGGAGACACACTGAAGTTTGTCTCGGACCGCGGCTTGTTTCGCACGGCATATTTTGAACTGCAGTGACCGATTAGAAATCGATCGCGATCCCTTTTTTTTCCCAATCACCGAAGCGCACGGCCTCGGGCCCATCGCGCCCGCCAAGTTCGGTCGGCAAATTCAGCGGTTTTTGCTTGGCTTTGCGTGCATCAGCTTCTTCCAATGCGCGGCGGGCGGTTTCTGGAAGCTGTGCGCGTCTGGCTAATTCTTCTGTGGAAAGCTTGGGTGTGTCGGACATCGGGATGTGCTCTGACTTGATCGGGTTGCCTTCTTGATATAGCGCCGTGGCTCTTGGTGACACCCCTGCGCATTTAATTTGCGCGGATGAAAGGAAGACGATGTCCAAGACTGCCCGACCTGACAAACTCGGTCTTGCAGCGCGGCGTGCTGCGTTGGCTTTGTCGACCGGCGTGCGAGAGCACGGTAAGACGATGGGAGAACAAGTCTCCGATCCTGATGGTCCATTGGCTGACCTGACACCTGAGGACCGGGCGCGCGCACAACGATTGGCGGCAGAGCTATTTCGCTACCGTGCGCGTGCGGACAAACTGATGGATGCGCACCTACAAAAACCACCGGCAGCTGCAGTTCGGGACATCCTACGTCTTGGTGTTATTGAACTGTGCGTCGATCGCGCGGCGGCGCATGGTGTCGTGGACGCCGCGGTTACGCTTACACGAATGCGTCAGCGCCATGCTGGTTCGGCGGGTCTCGTGAACGCGTTGCTGCGCAAAATTGCAGAGGACGGGAATGTTCAATGGTCGAACCTGCCAGTCCCCCGTCTTCCTGGACCACTCCGCAAGAAACTGACCCCGCGCTATGGCCCAAAGGCCGTTGCAGCGATGGAGGCGGCTCATATGGCGGGTGCGCCGATTGATCTGTCCTTCAAAACCCCCGAAGGAGCGCGCATATTTGCAGAAGAAACTGAAGCGGAGATGCTGCCAACAGGCTCTGTCAGGCTGAAATCCCAGGCTCAGGTGACCGCTTTGCCAGGCTACGACAGCGGGGACTGGTGGGTTCAGGACGCGGGTGCGGCGCTGGCGGTCAAGGTCCTGAAACCAGTTTCAGGCGAGCGCATTGCTGATCTTTGTGCGGCGCCAGGTGGCAAGACCCTGCAATTGGCCGCGGCCGGGACTTCGGTTGTTGCCTTGGATTCATCGAAAGAGCGTTTGAAACGTCTGCACGAGAACCTTGACCGATGCGGGTTGGAGGCTGATGTGCAGGTCGGGGATGCTCAGACATGGACGCCCGATGCGCCCCTTGATGCGATTTTGCTGGATGCACCTTGTTCCGCGACCGGCACAATCCGGCGTCACCCTGAGCTGCCGTTTCTGAGGTCCGGCGATCGCATCGACAGTTTGCTGAACCTGCAAGCAAAAATGATTGATCACGCCCTGAGCCTGCTAAAGCCGGGTGGGCGGTTGGTGTATTGTACCTGTTCGCTTCTCGCCGCTGAAGGCGAGGCACAGCTGGATGGGGCGCTGATGAGAAATCCTAGCGTTGAAATCATGCCAATGCAGGCTTTGGAGCTGGGCATACCCGACAGATGGCTGACCAAGAAATCCGCACTTCGCTTGCGACCGGATTACTGGCCGGATCACGGTGGCATTGATGGGTTTTTTATCGGAGCTTTGCGGAAACCCGCATGAGTTGACCCGAACAGTGCAATAGGCGGTGACAGTGTTTGGTCTCGCCCGTAATGTGCGCTAGAAGTTGAACCTCACGAGCACAATGGCAGAGCAGCACAAAGCGGATATTTGGAAGCGATCAGCGTCACGCGGATTTCGGTATCGCTCGCTGGATCGCTTTCAGGCGTTTGTCAGTGGGCTTGGCCGGCCTGCAACGGGATTTCACTCTGCACCCGAGCCACGCACCATTGGTCGCTTTGCGCGTGGTCGTCAGATGCTTGCAGGAAACTTCCTGTTTGCAGGGCATCTTGTCGAAGCGCCGTCCGGGCTAAACACGCTTTGGGATCTGCCCATGCCGAGCCTTTCATACGAGATGGAACTGCATGGTTTTGCGTGGCTGGATGATCTTGCAGCTGTGGGCAGTGTTGACGCGCGGGTGCAGGCGCAAAACTGGCTTCGTGATTGGATCAATCACTACGGCAAGGGACGTGGTGTTGGTTGGGTCCCCGATCTGACAGGCCGCCGACTGATCCGCTGGATTAACCATGCGCTGTTTTTGCTGGCGGGTGAAGGGTCCGCTATGTCGAAGGACTATTTTGCGTCCTTGGCCCATCAAACGAAATTCCTTGCCCGCCGCTGGCCGTCGACAGCGCCTGGGTTGCCGCGTTTTGAGGCGCTTACCGGAATAATCTATGCGGGACTGTCGCTGCAGGGGATGGAACAACACGTAAAACCTGCCCTGAAGGCACTTGAGTTGGAGTGTGGCCGCCAGATTGACATGAACGGTGGGATTGCATCGCGGAACCCCGAAGAATTGCTGGAGATCTTCACGCTGCTTACGTGGGCTTCGGCCGCGGTTAGTGAAAGCGATCAGATGGTGCCGAAAGCCGTTTCTGATGCGATCGAAAAGGTGGCTGCGACACTGCGTGCGCTCAGACACACGGACGGGGCGCTGGCCCGTTTTCACGGTGGCGGACGCGGACTAGATGGTCGCCTTGATCAGGCGCTGGCCATGGCCGGCGTTCGTCCTGCACCAGCAGAGACCCCCGTCATGGGATATGCCCGGCTGTCTGGGGGGCGCACATCCGTTCTCGTCGATGTTGGCGCACCTCCGCTTGGAACAATCACACCAGATGCGCATGCCAGTTCCATGGCGATGGAGGTGACCTCGGCGCGACGGCCCCTTATCGTGAATTGCGGCCCGGGGGGCACCTTCGGCGAGGATTGGCGTCGTGCGGGTCGCGCGACACCGTCCCATTCGACACTCTGTATCGATGGCTATTCATCCTCTCGTCTTGGCACGCGCAAAAGTGGCCCGATCTGGCAAGAAGTACTGGTCGAGGTTCCCAACCTTGTCACGCAACGCGTTCAAACCGAAGAGACAGCCGTTACATTACTTGCATCACATGACGGGTATCGGCGGACACATGGGCTGACCCATTCACGCTATCTGGAACTTGGACTGGATGGGCGTGGATTGATCGGCGTCGATACATTGAGCGTGACCGATGATGCTGACCGGCGTTCGTTTGAGCTCGCTATGGATGTCGCTAATTTAAACGGCATTCCGTTTTCCATTCGCTTTCATTTGCACCCGGATGTTGAAGCCCATGTCGATATGGGGGGGCGGGCGATATCGCTTTTGCCGCGGTCTGGTGAGGTCTGGGTATTCCGGGCGGGTGAGGCGGACCTGACGCTTCAGCCTTCCGTATATCTCGAGAAGGGCCGACTGAAACCACGCGCGACAAAACAGATCGTTCTATCTGCGTTGGCTCTGGACTATGTCACCGAAGTCGGTTGGAGCCTCGCGAAAGCGCAGGATGCATCTCCTGCGGCGCGTGACCTGGAGGTCGATGACCTTCTGGCCGCGAATTAACAACATTTCCAGCGCGACCTGCGCCAAAGGAGCCCCGTATCCCATGACCGATCTCGTGACGCCGAAGCGCGCACTCATTTCCGTTTCTGACAAAACTGGCCTGCTTGATTTTGCCAAGGGCCTTGCCGCGCGCGGTGTTGCGTTGCTGAGCACTGGTGGAACGGCGGGAATGCTGCGAGATGCTGGCTTGGACGTGACGGATGTGGCGGACATCACAGGTTTTCCGGAAATGATGGATGGGCGCGTCAAGACGCTGCACCCTGCCGTGCATGGCGGCCTGCTCGCACTGCGCGACAAACCAGAACATATATCGGCGATGGAGGAGCACGGGATCGGTCCGATCGATCTGCTGATCGTGAACCTCTACCCGTTTGAGGAAACCGTTGCGCGTGGAGCGGGCTATGACGAGACCATCGAGAACATAGACATCGGTGGGCCAGCGATGATCCGGGCAGCGGCCAAGAACCATGCGTTTGTCGGTGTTGTTGTGGATACTGAGGATTATGATGCTGTGCTTGCGGAAATGGACGCACAAAACGGTGCGACCAGCTACGGGTTCCGACAGCAACTGGCTCAGACTGCGTATGCTCGGACGGCTGCGTATGACACAGAAGTTTCAACATGGTTGGCTGGTGCTGCTGAAATTGAGACACCGCGCCGCCGCAGTTTCACAGGCAAGCTGACACAGACATTGCGCTACGGTGAAAACCCGCACCAGTCGGCATCGCTTTACATTGCGAGCCCTTCACGAACCGGCGTTGCCTCGGCCAAGCAGCTGCAAGGCAAAGAGTTGAGTTACAACAATATCAACGACACGGACGCAGCCTTTGAGCTTGTGTCCGAGTTCGCGCCAGATGCGGGGCCGGCTTGCGCGATAATCAAACACGCAAACCCGTCGGGAGTGGCGCGCGGCAAGACACTTCTGGACGCTTATCGTGGGGCCTATGATTGCGACCGTACTTCGGCCTTTGGTGGGATCGTTGCGTTGAACCAGACACTGGACGCTGCAACTGCTGAAGCGATTTGCGAGATTTTCACCGAGGTCGTCATTGCACCAGATGCAGCGCCTGCCGCGATTGAGGTGTTCGCAAAGAAAAAGAACCTTCGCTTGCTGACCACCGGCGGTCTGCCTGATCCGCAAACGCCGATCGCGGCCATTCGACAGGTCGCTGGCGGGTTTCTTTTGCAGGACAAGGATACCGGACATATCGGCCGGGATGATCTGAAAGTGGTAACGAAGCGCCAGCCCACCGAAGCTGAGCTGGACGATTTGCTGTTTGCATGGACGGTCGCGAAACACGTGAAGTCGAATGCGATCGTTTACGCCAAAAACGGTGCAACGGTCGGTGTCGGGGCTGGTCAGATGAGCCGCCTCGACAGTGCGCTGATTGCGGCCAAGAAGGCTGAACGCATGGCAGAGGCGCTTGGGCTGCCTTCCCCATTGACGCAAGGCTCGGCGGTCGCGTCGGATGCGTTCTTTCCCTTCGCGGATGGCCTGATGGAAGCAGCCGCTGCAGGGGCGTCTTGCGTGATCCAGCCCGGAGGCTCGATGCGTGATGATGAGGTCATAGCAGCGGCAGACGAAGCTGGTCTTGCCATGGTGCTGACCGGCCAGCGGCACTTTAGACATTAGTCAGATGCGCCTGATTGTTTTCTCGGCCCTGATTGCCTTCGCACTGGACCAACTCACCAAGTGGGGTGTGGTTCACGGGTTGGATCTGATCAATCGCGGCGCACTGGATGTTTTTCCGCCTTTCCTCAATTTTCGCATGGGATGGAACCACGGGATCAACTTTGGTCTGTTTTCAAATGACGTAGCGACGATGCGTTGGTTTTTGGTCGTTCTGGCACTCGTGATCTGCGTTCTGGTCGCCCGTTGGGCGCTCAGGGAAGGTGGTGCGCGGGTGCTGATCTCAGCTGGATTGCTGATCGGCGGAGCGCTCGGCAATGTGTTGGATCGGCTTGTCTATGGGGCTGTGGCTGACTTTCTCAACATGTCGTGCTGTGGCTTTCAGAACCCGTTTGCCTTCAATGTTGCTGATATCTTTGTATTTACAGGTGCAGTAGGGTTGATCTTGTGGACCGGCAAGGACAAGCCAAAAGCGTAATCCTCGCGTGACCTGCGCATTGTTATGCGTTACATGCTGAGACCAAAGACGAACCGGAGGCAGAGATGTTGCGCAGCGCGGGCCGAATTCTTGGTGTGGCGACGCTTGGTCTTGGACTGGCTGCTTGTGGCGGGCCGGACCAACCCTCGCTGATGAATATTGCGTCCAACACATCATCTCCTGATGAATTCGCCGTCGTGCCCGGTAAACCAATTGAACTTCCGCGCGATCTCGCCAGTCTGCCCGAGCCCACGCCCGGAGGGTCGAACCGCAGTGATCAGACTCCGCGCGCAGATGCCATCGCAGCGCTGGGTGGCCGTCCTTCCCGCGTCGAAGGCCCTATCAATGCTGGAAGCGTTGTCACATACGCATCGCGTTATGGCGTTGATCCGAATATCCGGCAGACCCTTGCAGCTGAAGATCTCGAGTTTCGACGTGAAAATGACGGCCGCATTCTGGAACGTCTGATGAATGTGAACGTCTATTTTAAGGCCTACGAAGAACAGTCGCTGGACCAGCATCTTGAATTACAGCGGTTCCGCCGTGCTGGTATCCGGACCGTCAGTGCGCCGCCTGACCCTTTGATCATCGATCAGCTTCAGTAATCACAGATCAGGTCACGACGCCGTCAGTGCGCTTGAACTGCACACGTTGGGCCCCACTTCAACACGAAGAGAAATCTGGAGGATGGCGAATGCGCAATTTGCATGCGACGCTACTGGCTGCGGTATTTGCAGTGCCAGCAGCGATGGCAACGGCAGCCGAGAATGTCACAAGCTTTATGCTCGAAAATGGTTTGCAGCTCGTGGTCATCGAAGATCACCGTGCTGCTGCTGTGACGCATATGGCGTGGTACAGGGTTGGCTCCGCAGACGAGCCCCCCGGTAAGTCTGGGATTGCACACTTTTTGGAACACCTCATGTTCAAGGGGACCGACGACCTTGAACCGGGCGAGTTCTCCAGAGTGGTGCGGGCTAATGGTGGGTCTGACAACGCGTTCACATCTTACGATTACACAGGGTACTTTCAGAGGGTTGCTGCCGATCGACTGGGCCTGATGATGCAGATGGAAGCGGATCGAATGCGTGACCTCGTGCTGACCGAAGAAGAAGTCGCGCCAGAGCTGCAAGTCATTCTAGAAGAGCGCAGCCAAAGGACCGATTCCAGTCCTGGCGGTCTTTTTGGGGAGCAGCGTCGTGCTGCCATGTACCTCAATCATCCATACGGGCGTTCCGTCATCGGCTGGCGTCACGAAATGGAAGGGCTGACGTTGCAGGATGCTGTCGACTTTTACGACGAGCATTATGCGCCCAACAACGCAATCGTGATTGTCGCAGGAGACGTATATCCTGAAGATGCCTTGGCTTTGGCGAAAGAACATTACGGACTGATTGCAGCAAATCCAGACCTGAAGCCACGGGTCAGACCCGCTGAGCCTCCACATATTGCAGAGCGCCGCGTGGTGTACGAAGACCCAAGGGTCTCTACGCCATATGTGATCCGCAGCTATCTGGCCCCTGAACGCAATGCGGGCGATCAGAAAACGGCGGCTGCGCTTACGTTCCTTGCCGAAATTCTGGGTGGAAGCTCTCAGACGTCTGTTCTTGGTCGTTCGCTGCAATTCGTTGATCCAACTGCCCTGTTTACGACGGCGTTCTATTCCGGCCTGTCGTTGGATCACGGCGAATTTGGCGTTTTGGTTGCCCCGGTGGAGGGGCGCAGCCTTGAAGAAGCTGAAGACGACATGGATCGTGTGATTGCAGAGTTCATGGAAACAGGGGTGGATCTGGAACAGTTTGAACGGATCAAAATGCAGATCAGGGCGTCTGAGATTTATGAGCTTGATTCCGTACAGGGCACCGCACGCAAGTATGGGGCAGCACTGACATCTGGCCTGACGATTGAGGATGTGCAGGCTTGGCCTGAGGTTTTGCAGGCGGTGACGCCGGAAGACATCATGGAGGCAGCTGCGCAAGTGTTTGACAGGCGTCGCGCTGTTACGGGGTTCTTGTTGGCCCCAGAAGCAGCTGAGCAGGAGGTGGGCCAATGATCCGTTTCATATCAGTCTTGGGGCTTGCTCTGTTTGCGGCGCTACCAGCCAGAGCAACTGTTGATATTGTACCCGTAACTTCGCCGGGTGGCATAACAGCCTGGTTGGTTGAGGATCACTCGATCCCTTTCGTGTCGCTTGAAATTCGGTTTCGCGGCGGGGCATCGCTTGATCTCCCAGGTAAGCGTGGCGCGACTTATCTGATGACGGGCCTTCTCGAGGAAGGAACGGGAAACATGGACGCGATCGCTTATGCGCAGCGTTTGGAAGAGCTTGCCGCGAGCTTCGAGTTTGAAGCTTACGATGATGCGATTTCAATCTCGGCTCAAATGCTGACTGAAAACCGGGACGACGCTATTGCACACCTGCGTGGGGCGGTCGTGTCACCAAGTTTTTCGGAAGATGCGATCGAGCGGGTGCGTGCGCAGGTTCAGTCCATCATTATGGGGGATGCGAATGATCCGGAGGACATTGCCAGCGCAACCTTCAACCAGCTTGCTTGGGGCAACCATCCTTACGGCAGCAAGCGCGAAGGGACTGCGGAGTCGCTCGCAGGCCTAACGAGAGATGACTTGATCGCGGCGCACCAAGGTGCGTTGGCGTTGGACCGGGTTTACGTTGGGGCGTCTGGTGACATCACAGGCGAAGAACTGGGTCTCCTGCTTGATACACTTCTCGGGGGACTTCCCGCAGAAGGCGCACCAATGCCGGATCGCGCGGACTACGCTTTAAACGGTGGCGTCTCGGTCGTCGACTTCGAAACCCCACAATCTGTCGTTGTCTTTGGACATCAGGGCATTTTTCGCGATGACCCGGATTACATTCCTGCGTTCATCCTGAATTCTGTTGTTGGGGGCAGCGGTTTTGCCTCGCGGTTGATGACCGAAGTGCGCGAAGAGCGTGGCCTGACCTATGGTATCGGAAGCTATTTGCTTCCACTTGATCATGGCGAACTTTATCTGGGCCAGTTTTCGTCCGACAATGAACGGGTCGCCGACGCGATCGAGGTTGTGCGTGATCAATGGGTGGATATCGCCGAAAACGGCATCACCCAAGATGAACTGGAGGCGGCAAAGACCTATTTGACTGGTGCTTATCCACTTCGGTTTGATGGAAATGGCCGGATCGCGAACATCATGGTTGGCATGCAGATGTCAGACCTCGGGACGGACTATATTCCGACAAGGAACGATAAGGTAAACGCAGTCACGCTTGACGAGATTCGCACGATTGCGGCGCGGTTGCTGCAACCGGAAAACCTGCACTTCGTTGTTGTGGGAAAGCCGGAAGGTCTTGAAACAACCAATTAAGACATAGCTTCCGACTCGCGGGCGGTCATGCTAGGTTTAGCGTCATGATCGCCCACGACCCCAACATATCCACCGGATTGCCTGTAATTCGCCAGCTTGACGAAGCGGCGATTAACCGGATTGCGGCAGGCGAGGTGGTCGAGCGCCCAGCGTCTGCAATTAAAGAACTGGTTGAGAATGCACTTGATGCACGCGCAACCAGAATTGAAGTCGCTTACGCGGACGGGGGCAAAACCCTGCTGCGCGTAACAGATAACGGACATGGGATCGCTGCCGAGGATCTGCCGCTTGCGTTGTCGCGTCACGCGACCTCCAAAATCGATGGTAGCGATCTGCTGAATATTCATTCGTTCGGCTTTCGCGGGGAGGCACTTCCAAGTCTCGGGGCTGTCGGAAAACTTACTTTGACCTCGCGTTCAGCGGGCAGTGACAATGCTTCTGAGATCAAGGTGTCGGGGGGACAGGTATCTTCAGTTCGTCCAAGCGCCCTGAGCCAAGGTACGGTTGTAACCTTGCGGGACCTTTTTTCCGCCACCCCGGCGCGATTGAAGTTTTTGCGTTCCGACCGGGCTGAGACCCAAGCTATTGGGGATGTTGTGAAACGTCTCGCGATGGCGGAACCCCATGTGGGATTCACATTGCGCGATGTGTCAGGTGGTGGGGCAGGGCGTGTTACTTTTGAAGCGCCAGCTGAGACCGGTGATCTTTTTGACGCGCTGCACCGTCGTCTTGCACGCATTTTGGGGGCGGAGTTTGCGGAAAATGCCTTGCGCATCGACGCGCACCGCGAAGCTATTCATCTGAAAGGTTATGCTGCACTGCCGACCTATTCGCGCGGAGCGGCTGTGGCACAATTCTTGTTTGTGAATGGGCGGCCTGTTCGCGACAAGTTGCTCCTTGGGGCGCTGCGCGGGGCCTATGCAGATTTCCTGAGCCGAGACCGGCATCCGGCAGCCGTTTTGTTCGTTGAGCTCCCAACCGAGCTGGTGGATGTAAACGTACATCCTGCGAAATCCGAAGTCAGATTCCGGGATCCCGGGCTGGTACGTGGCTTGATTGTAACGGCTCTGAGACATGCTTTGGCCAAAGCTGGACATCGCGCCTCGACAACAGTTTCGAACGCAACCTTGGGGGCCATGCAACCTGAGCCAAGTGAGGCGCGGGTCTATCAGATGGATAGACCGCGCGATCCTTACCATACGCCTCAGGTCTTTGATGCACCGATCGTGCACGCCCCTTCGGCAAGGGTCGAGGAGGTTGTCGAGGAAGCGGCCGCAGTGGAAACGCCACTGGGCGCCGCGCGTGCGCAGTTGCATGAGAACTACATTATCGCGCAAACATCTGACGGTATTGTCATTGTGGACCAACACGCCGCCCATGAGCGCTTGGTTTATGAGCGTCTGAAGCGGCAGATGGCAGAAAATGGCGTTGCGGCGCAGGCGCTTCTTATTCCAGAAATTGTCTCGCTGTCGGAAAGCGACGCTGCCTTGTTGCTGAGCCACACCGATGAACTTGCCAAATATGGTCTGACGCTCGAGCCGTTTGGATCGGGCACCGTGGCAGTGCGCGAAACCCCGGCGATATTGGGAACGGTTAACGCCGAGGCCATGCTACGCGATATTCTCGATGAGCTTCATGATCTGGGCCAATCCGCAAATTTGCAGGCAAAAGTGGAAGCGATCTTGTCCCGCATGGCCTGTCATGGCTCAATCCGTTCCGGACGTCGCATGCAGGCAAATGAGATGAACGCCCTCTTGCGGGAGATGGAAGCAACACCCCATTCCGGACAATGCAACCACGGACGACCCACATATGTTTCCCTGAAACTATCTGACATTGAACGTTTGTTTGGGCGTACATGATCCAGATCGGTGACCAAACCTACACACTGGATGACCCAAGTGTCCTTGCCGTAACAGGTGGGGTGATTGCCATTTTCGCGATTCTGATCCTTCTGATCGTCACACTGCGCGGACTATCGAAGACGGCGCGCATGACGGAACCAATGTTCCAGCATATGACCCATCTAGGGCAGTCTGTGCAGAACCTTGCCAACGGGCAACAGCAACTCGCAGGCGGATTGCATGCAGTAAGTGAGGCTCAGGCTGCCAGTCAGGCACAGATGATAGCAACGATGGAAAAAAGACTGGAGGACGTCACGGTGCGCATGGGCGAGTCTCTGCACGGATCTTCCACTCGGACGGCGCGTTCCTTGGGTGAGTTGCAGCAACGACTTGAAACGATCGACAAGGCCCAAGCCAATATCGAGAAGCTGTCGGGTGACGTTCTGGGCCTTCAAGACATCCTGTCTAACAAACAGACCCGGGGTGCGTTTGGAGAGATTCAGCTGAACGATATCGTTGGTAAGGCACTTCCGGCAGACGCCTTTTCAATGCAGGCGACACTGTCGAACGGCAAACGGGCTGATTGCCTGATCCATTTGCCAAATCCTCCCGGTCCGATTGTGATTGATTCGAAATTCCCGCTTGAGGCTTACGAAGCCCTCCGGAGTTCAGTCAACAAAACGGAAGCTGAGTTAGCAGCCAGGCAATTCCGTGTCGCAGTGCGCGCGCATATCAAGGCAATTTCCGAGAAGTATATTCTGGAAGGCGAGACCGCTGACGGTGCTTTGATGTTTTTGCCGTCCGAGGCCGTCTATGCCGAGCTTCATGCAAATTTCGCTGAGGTTGTTCGTGAAGGGTTTGCGGCCAGGGTCTGGATCGTGTCTCCGACCACATGCATGGCCACGTTAAATACGATGCGCGCGGTTCTCAAAGATGCGCGCATGCGCGAGCAGGCGGGTAATATTCGCAAGCAGCTCGCTATGCTACATCGCGATGTTGAGTTGGTTGTAGAACGCGTTGGAAAGCTAAACACGCATTTTGGCCAAGCTCGGCGCGATCTTGAGGATATTACCACTGCGGCCGAGCGGGCAGGCAAAAGGGCCACGCGGCTCGACACGTTTGAATTTGATGACGATACTGGCGATCCGCTGTCGCTGCACCGACCGAAGCCCTGACGCCTCAGATGCGCAGGAAAGGCTGCGCTATTTTTGGCAGGAAACCCGCAAATTTCAGGCGCGCGTCGGTTGCCGCGAGGCAAATGCAATCTTCGCCCTCAAGTGCGATCGGTGTATGCTCTACATCTGCATCGCAGATCTCGACGTCACCTGCACGGAATTCCGAGAATTCGTCACGGAATGCCCCCTGCAAAACGAGCGTCATCTCGGTTCCATGATGTCCGTGATCCGGAACTTCACAGCCCCCCGGAATACGCAAAAGTCGAACAGTGGCCTCCTTCGACGTCCGCAAGATTGCCTGCTGGACACCGCCGCCAACCTTACGCCATTTCACGGCATCCAAATCTCCGCCTACATAATCCTGCAGGGGCTGAGGGAGTACGCTATTTTCGTTCTGTGAAGACACAGGCGTGGCTGGAACCAAAATTTGATCTTTTGCTCCTGTTTCGATCTTTGAGAAGCATGCTTCCAAAGCGTCATCAGACAAAGCAATTTCTTCGCAATCCTCGAGAATTGCGCCACCAACGAATTCATGGGCTGCGACAAGCGCGCGGCATTCGTCACACATGCTTATATGCGCTGCGACCAGCAGGTTAAACGCTTCTGGCAATGTGCCAGCAGAATAAGCCATAACAACCGCTTCGGTTAGATGATGTTTGATTTCGTATGTCATCACTTCATTACTTCAATTCGTGGCGCAAGCGCTCTAGCGCCAACCTAATGCGAGACTTGATTGTGCCAAGGGGCAGTCCCGTTTCGGTTGCGATTTCACTGTGGCTCAACTCGCCAAAATATGCCTGTTTTACAAGATCTCTCTGCTTCTCAGGGAGTTCTGCGATTGCTGCGCGCAACCTGACTGTGTCTTGTTGCAGCGCTATTGTGTCTTCTTGGTCGGGCTCCGCGGAGGGGCCCCATGGTAGGTCTTCGGGCTCGGGGCGGCGCTGCTTGCGCAGGATGTCGATTTTGCGATTTCGGGCGATCGTGAAAATCCACGTTGCCACGCTTGCCCGCGCGGGATCAAACAAACCTGCCTTTTGCCAAACCGTTGCCATCACGTCCTGTGCCACTTCTTCCGCCAGCGTGTCGCTGGAGCCCGACTTCATAAGGAACCCTTTTATCCGAGGCGCAAAATGACGGAACAGATCACCAAAGGCTTTCTTGTCCTGGTCATCGCGCACACGCACAATCAAGCTGAGCCAATATTGCTCGTCTTGGTCCCGAATTTTTGTAGTTTGTGCGACTTGCACCTTTCCGGAGCTCCGTTTCAATACGCGAGGGGCGTCTACTGCGTCGACCATAGGGGCCGCGCCTGCCGGATGCATCATGAAACTTTGCGTCGTCGAGTGTGTCACAGAGATATTTACGTGGTGAGTTTGGTGTTGGATCAAAGAAAAATAATGAAATTAAAGAATCTGAAAACGATCCGGCATGGGCCTTGAGCCGTATGCTCAGTATCTCGAAGTGAGTGGGGACTACCAAATGCCATTTGAAACCTTCAAAGGTGCGCCAAAACGGATTGCCGTCATCGGTGGCGGAATCTCGGGGATGGGAGCAGCGCATATGCTCTCTCGCCAAAACAATGTTGTGCTCTTTGAAGCAGAAAACCGGTTGGGTGGTCATGCCCGCACGGTCTTGGCAGGTCGAAACGGCGACCAACCTGTCGACACTGGTTTTATTGTTTTTAACAACGCCAATTATCCCAACCTTGTTAAGCTGTTCGACGAACTTGATGTCCCGATCGCCGAGAGCAATATGAGCTTCGCGGCTTCCATAAACGGGGGCTCGCTTGAATATGGTCTCGAAACGCTCAATGCGTTGTTTGCCCAAAAAAGGAACGTAATGAGCCCGAAATTTCTGGGCATGTGTCGCGACGTTCTGCGGTTCAATAAACATGCGGTCAGCGTCGCGACTGATCCCGAAATGACGATTGGGCAGTTCCTGAAAGTGCTCGGTACCGGGGACTGGTTCCGCGACTACTACATCCTGCCACTCTCAGGCGCGATCTGGTCCACCCCGGTTGAAAAAATACTCGATTTTCCTGCCAAGGCCATGATTCAGTTCTTCAAGAACCACAACTTGATGGGGGTCTATGGGCAGCACCAATGGTATACGGTGCAAGGCGCGTCGATACAGTACGTAAATAGGCTGGCCGCTGCGATGCACCGCCAGGGCGTTGAGCTTCGAACAGGCGCTGGGATTGCCGGGGTCAAGCGCGTTGAAGGTGGTGCGATGGTGCGCGCCGAAGCGGGCGATTGGGAAGTTTTCGACGAAGTTGTGTTCGCGACGCACTCCGATACTACGCTTTCGTTGCTGACCGATCCCAGCCCTGCAGAGCGCGCAGCCTTGGCGGCGATAAAGTACCAGCCCAATACCGCAGTCCTGCACGCTGACGAGACCTTGATGCCCAATCACGGCGCCTGCTGGTCGTCTTGGAATTACGTGGAACCGAAGGGCACGAAGCCTGAGAAAATCGACCTGACCTACTGGATGAATAAGTTGCAGCCCATACCGCTGTCGGATCCGATGTTTGTAACCCTCAACTCCAACACACCGATTCGCGAAGATCTGATCTACGACGAGGTCACGTTTGCCCATCCCGTTTATGATGTAGTTGCAGAACATGGCCGTGAAGCCATTCGTTCGATGCAAGGGATGCGCAACACCTGGTTCTGCGGTGCCTGGATGAAGAATGGATTCCATGAAGATGGGCTTGCAAGCGCTGTAGATGTGGTCTCCGGAATGGCCGCACGCAGCCAAATGCTTCAGGAGGCCGTGCCTGCATGATCGCGCCACTCGATCATATTCGAGGTGAGACCTTCCATGGGCGAAAAGGCGCGATCGAGAACGCTTTTCGATACTCGATTGATTACGTCTTGCTAAACCCAGAAGCGGGTTGCAGGTCGCCTGCTCTGTTTTCGGTGAACAAAGGAAATATAAGTTCCCTTCAAACTGCTGATCACGGCGGAACCAAGGGTGACGGCCGCGGGTCTGATTGGGTCCGGGACGTTTTAAGTGCTCATAACCTTGACGAGGCCGATGGCGATATACTGTTGTTGGCTCAACCAAGGTTCTTGGGCCATGTGTTCAACCCGGTTAGTTTTTGGTTGGTGTATGATCGTGACGGCGCGCTTCGCGTGGTGATTGCCGAGGTGTCAAATACCTTTGGCGATCGACATTCCTATCTGTGTTTTAACGACGACCGGAGCCCGATCACGCGGTCTGATCTGATTAAGGCTCAGAAAATTTTCCATGTCTCCCCATTCCAGCCAATCGAGGGCGATTACACGTTCCGCTTTGATATCTCTGATGCGCGCATTGGTGTTTGGATCAACTACCAGACCGGGAATGAGCAGCTTTACGCGACTCTGACCGGCAAACGCGCTCGGATGACAAATTTGTCTATACTGACATCGCTGTTTCGCCGTCCGCTTGGATCGCGACGCGTGCTGACTTTGATCCACTGGCAAGCGCTGAAACTCTGGTGGAAGGGTGCCGGGTATCGTGCACGCCCGGAACCGCCGGCGCAGGATGTTTCCTGATGGAAAATGCTCGCGCAGACGCACTGCCGGCCTACGCGCTGTTTGCAGCTATGCTCGCGTCAGCGGGGCTGCCGATTTATATCCATGCGCCTAAGTTTTTCGTCGACACTTACGGTGTGAGCCTTGCCTCACTTGGTGCTGTGCTCTTTGGGTTACGCCTACTGGATGTTGTACAGGACCCGGCATTTGGCTGGCTGGCTGATAAAACACGTCAGGTGCGCAGGGCTACGATCTTTCTCGCCGTTGCGGTTCTGGCCGTGTCGATGATTGGTCTGTTTGCTGTCGAGCCCCCAGTGGCACCGCTTCTTTGGTTTGCCTTGTGCCTGACGGGCCTCTTCTCAGCGTTTTCGTTTTTGACCATCTGCTTTTATGCTCAAGGCGTCACGAAGGCCGAAGGTATGGGTGACGGGCATTTCCGTCTGGCCGCGTGGCGTGAGACCGGTGCCCTCCTTGGTGTATGCGCTGCCGCCGCTGCCCCTACATTACTTCTGGGATTTGACTCGCCCTTTGCACTTTTTGCGCTGGGGTTCGGGATTGTGTGTGTCTTGGGATATCTGGCGATGCGCCGTGAATGGCGGGCGAGCGAAATCTCAGGTGAGACAGGGTTTCGCGACGTATTGCGCGACGCGACAGCACGCAGGTTGTTGCTGATCGCACTTGTGAATGCAGCGCCCGTCGCCGTCTCTTCGACGCTCTTTCTGTTCTTCGTTGAAAGTCGTCTTCTTGCCCCCGGCTGGGAAGGCCCCTTACTGCTTCTGTTCTTCCTTGCGGCCGCAATGTCTGCCCCGGTTTGGGGACGCCTCGCGCAACGCTACAGTGCGAAACGCGTTCTTTTGTCCGCAATGGTACTGGCGATCCTCGCCTTTGGGTATGCCGCCGCACTTGGCGCCGGTGACACCGCAGCGTTCGCGATTATCTGCCTTGCTTCTGGTGCCGCGATGGGCGCCGATCTTACTCTTCTACCCGCGATTTTTGCTCGGCACATGTCGGTCGTTGCGCCTAACGCGGCTCAGGCCTTTGGTCTTTGGTCGTTCGTCTCGAAATTCACCTTGGCTTTTGCCGCTGTGACACTCCTCCCGCTATTGGAGGCCGCCGGATTCACCTCGGGTGCATCGAATTCGGTGGAGGCCCTGACAATGCTCAGCGTTCTTTACGCGCTGGTCCCGTGCGCCCTGAAACTGATCGCCATTGGCCTATTGGCCACGACCGATCTACCGGAGTCCGCTTAATGCTTATGACCGTCTTCCTCCTCGGGCTTGGCACCGCACTTGTGCTCGTCTTTGCCGTCAATCGATATCTCAGTTTTCGCTCGCAAACGCCTGCGGACTACGCTGCCCAAACGCCGGAGCTCGATATACGCGAGCAGCTCAATGGACCCATTTTATGTGAAGGTGTGATCTACGGCCCCACGGGTAAGGTCAGTTCGCGTTTTGTCGCTGACTTTGATGCCAAGTGGGACGGCAATACCGGCGTCATGACAGAGTTCTTTCGTTACGACAGTGGAACGACCCAAAACCGCGAATGGACCCTGCGATTGCAGGACGACGGCAGCATCATTGCCGACGCGCCTGACCTTGTTGGCAGCGGTTCTGGACGCCAGTCAGGTTCGAGCGTGCTGTTGAATTATACGATCAAACTTGCAGATGAAGCGGGCGGTCACGCCTTGGATGTTACGGATTGGATGTATCTGATGGAAAATGGCACCATCATGAACCGAAGCCAGTTCCGGAAGTTTGGTATCAAGGTTGCCGAATTGGTAGCAACAATGCGCCGCGTACCGGTTGAGCTTCCACGCGATGCTGTGATGCCCGATCTCACAGACTCCACTGATAGCCGGGCGGCATAAGGGACAATACGTGAGAAATTGGCAAGGAAAGCGCTACTGGCTTGTTGGCGCATCGGAAGGACTTGGTCGCGATGTCGCGATACAACTCAGCAGTCTTGGCGTCGAGGTTGTCCTTTCAGCGCGCAACGCTGAGCGCTTGAGGGAACTTGCGGCCGAGTTGCCGGGAAAATCACAGGTTGTTCCGGTCGATATTTCTGACCTTTCGTCGGTGAAAGCGGCGGCTGAGGAAGCCGGCGAGATTGACGGCGTAGTTTTCCTTGCGGGTGTCTACTGGCCGCAATCAGCTCGACAGTGGAACGCCGAGCAGGTCGAAGCCATGTGTGACATCAACTTCACGGGCGCAGCGCGCGTGATCGGTAGCGTGATTGGTCCGATGGTTGAGCGCGATGAGGGGCACATCGTCCTGACCGGATCGCTTTCGGCATTTCGCGGGCTTCCCGGAGCGATTGGATATGCCGCATCCAAAGGGGGCGTGCAGGCCCTTGCGGAATCCATGGAATGCGATTTGCGTGGTAGCGGTGTTCAGGTTCAGATCATCAATCCCGGCTACATTCGTACACGCCTAACTGATAAGAATACCCACGCAATGCCATTCATCATGGAGCCAGAAGACGCGGCCCGGGAAATGGTGGCGTTCATGGGCACCAACCGGTTCCGGAAAAGTTTCCCGCGGCTCTTCAGCTTGTTTTTCCGTGCAAGCCAGTTCTTTCCGGATTGGTTGTACTACCGTGTATTCGGAAGCGGTGGATATTAACCCTTCATCCTGAGGGGGTGCGCGACGCTTGAGTTCGACTGACGATGATAGGTAACCCGAAGCGGGCCGTGATGCTCGAAATGAGCACATGAAAACTTGTCAGGGTCATTGCGCTGGCGCGTGAAAACGCTCCGTTCTCCGTCCATCTACCCGATTACATTTCAGGCATGAATGTGGATCGGGCGGGACACTTTTATGCGCATGCTCTCGTGAGGCCAAAGCAATGGTCCGACAGGAAGCGTCCGCTCCGACGGAAGAGTGCCTGTCAGGAAACCCGGAACTCGCGGATTATTTGGAAGATGGTATGGACGCGCTGGGCATCGATGTTGCGCAGGCTGAGGACGACTTTTAATCGGGGGCCTTGACTGAGTTTTAGGTTACAGTGGCAAACCGCCTACTGAGCTTGAAGGCATCATTGACCAGGTCGTGCTATGTGCCTTTTGCGGCAACAGAAACGGGACAGGTCTGAAGTTTCAGACATACGTTCGCGCATGCGCCCGGGTTGGATGGGCCAGATGAGCCATACCGTTGAAGCCATTCAGATACGGTACGCCACCGATTACTTCGATGCGGTGGATGGACGAGTTCGCGGTATGCAAGGCGATCTTGAACATCCCGTCTGTGTCTAGGCCGAGAACCTGTCGCGTTAGGGCGCTGATCACACCAGCAGAGGTTACAATTAACGCGCGCCCGCCAGGTTCGGCGGCGTCAAGTAGTGCTTCGCGCACCCGTGTTTCGAAGGCGAAAAAGGTTTCCTGCTGCTCTGATATCCGACCTTCGAACCACGCCCGAAAAAGCTGTGGCGCATGCTCTGCAAAATCGTCGGGTTTCTCTGGAAAGCTGAGGCCATGCTCGGCTTCCATCGCCTTTGACAATCCAAAGTAATCAAGCTCGTTCCAGCGGTCGTCGACTTCTAGTATGTCTTCGTAACCCATAGCCTCAACAGTACTTTTCTGACGATTGAGCGCGCCTGAATAGACCCTGTCGAAATGGGGGTTGGTTTGGCGCAACCAGTCGCCCAGCCACGTGGCCTGTTGTTGTCCTAAGTCACTCAGGCGGTCGTAGCTTTCCGCATCGCGCGCAGAAGAATTGGCCTGTCCGTGGCGGACTAAAATAAGCTCGGCCATGTCGACCCCTGTTTGATTGAGAGTATTGCGAACAATAGGTCCCATACGTCTTGTCGCAAGCCAAAGTCGTCAATCCGAAGCGGGAAATGTTCAGAAGGCGCAATTGAGAACCGCAATGTCGGAACAAGGGGGTCGTAACCCTGCGCCCGTTCGGTAGGATTGGCTTAATCGGAGGAACACCATGGCTGATACGATCAAATTCACCTTGGATGGAGAGCAGGTCGAAGCCGCTCCCGGCATGACCATCTGGGAAGTTGCGAATGGTCGGGGTTTGGTGATCCCACATCTGTGTCATAAACCGGCGCCGGGCTATCGTCCGGATGGCAATTGCCGGGCCTGCATGGTGGAGATTGACGGCGAGCGGAACCTCGCGGCCTCCTGTATCCGAGAGCCTTCCGAAGGTATGGTCGTGACCACGAACACTGCGCGCGCGACCCGCGCCCGCAAGATGGTAATCGAGATGTTGCTGGCCGACCAACCGGAGCGTGATGCGTCCCATGACAGGTCCAGCCATCTTTGGGACATGGCCAAGGCAAACGAAGTCTATGAATCGCGTCTGCCCACGCTTGAGGCAGAGCGCATCCCGCTTTTGGACGATTCACATGTTGCGATGCGCGTAAACCTTGATGCGTGTATCCAATGCGGGCTTTGTGTGCGCGCCTGTCGCGAAGTGCAGGTCAATGACGTCATTGGCATGGCCGGGCGTGGACACGATGCCTATCCGGTCTTCGATCTAGATGATCCCATGGGCGACAGCACGTGCGTGGCGTGTGGTGAGTGCGTTCAGGCCTGTCCAACCGGCGCGCTTATGCCCGCAACGGTTTTGGATAACGACCAGATCGGTGACAGTGCCGACTATGACGAAGAGGTCGCTTCTGTCTGCCCGTTCTGTGGTGTGGGCTGTCAGGTTTCACTCAAGGTCAAAGATGATCGGGTGAAATTTGTGGAAGGTATCAACGGGCCGGCAAACGAAGGTCGTTTGTGTGTCAAAGGCCGTTTTGGTTTTGATTACATCCACCATGATCATCGCCTGACGACACCATTGATCCGTCGCGATGATGCGCCAGCCAAGGGTCTCAACGTGGACCCGGCGAACTGGCGTACGCATTTCCGCGAAGCAAGCTGGGACGAAGCGCTCGATTTTGCTGCGAATGGAATGAAGGGGCGCGGTCGTGAAGTTGCCGGGTTTGGTTCGGCGAAATGCACCAATGAAGAAGCCTATCTTTTTCAGAAGATGATCCGTCAGGGGTTCGGTCACAACAATGTCGACCACTGCACGCGCCTGTGCCACGCATCGTCCGTGGCTGCGTTGATGGAAAACGTGGGCTCTGGTGCTGTCACAGCGACCTTCAACGAGATTGAGAATGCAGATGTGGCTATCGTGATCGGTGCAAACCCGGTTGAGAACCATCCCGTCGCAGCAACCTACTTCAAGCAATTTACAAAGCGCGGTGGCAAACTGATCGTCATGGATCCACGCGGACAGGCGCTGAAGCGTTTCGCATCGCATATGCTGCAGTTCAGACCTGGGGCAGATGTGTCGATGTTGAACGCAATCATGCACGTAATTGTGGAAGAAGGGCTCTACGATCAACAGTATATTGACGCCTACACAGAAAACTGGGAGGCGGAAAAAGCGCATCTTGCGGGTTTCGCGCCTGAGAAAATGTCCGAGATTTGCGGTATCGCGCCTGAGGTGTTGCGCGACGTGGCGCGTACCTTTGCGACAGCAAAATCGGGCATGATTTTCTGGGGCATGGGGGTGTCCCAGCATATTCACGGCACCGATAATTCGCGTTGCCTGATTTCGCTCGCGCTGATGACTGGGCAAGTTGGCCGGCCCGGTTCCGGACTGCATCCGCTCAGGGGGCAGAACAATGTGCAGGGAGCGTCAGATGCGGGGCTGATCCCGATGTTCCTGCCGGACTATCAGTCGGTCACCGACGACGGTGTACGTTCAGCCTTCACTGAGGTCTGGGGGGGCGAAGATTTTTCCGGTGAGAAAGGACTGACTGTCACTGAGATCATGGATGCCGTCCACCGTGATCAGATTAAGGCTATGTATATTCTTGGTGAAAACCCAGCCATGTCTGACCCGGATGTTGATCATGCACGCGCGGCACTGGCAAAGCTGGACCACTTGGTTGTTCAGGACATTTTCATCACCGAAACCGCGAACTATGCGGATGTGATTTTGCCAGCGTCTGCGTTTGCTGAAAAATCGGGAACCGTCACCAATACCAATCGGCAGGTTCAGATGGGGCGTCCAGCGGTCCCGCCGCCGGGCGAAGCGAAGGAAGATTGGTTGATCGAGGTCGAACTGGCCAAGCGCCTGGGGCTGCCATGGTCTTATGATAGCCCTGCGGATGTCTTTGCCGAGATGAAGCAAAACATGAACTCTCTCGACAATATCACGTGGGATCGGCTTGTGGGTGAGAATGCTGTGACGTACCCGTCGCTCAGCCCACAAGATCCAGGCCAGCCCATCGTGTTTGGCGATGGCTTCCCACGTCCGGAAGGACGCGCACGCTTTACACCGGCTGATGTGATCCCCCCCGACGAGGCGCCCGATACCGATTATCCAATGATCCTGACCACGGGACGCCAGCTGGAACACTGGCATACGGGGTCAATGACGCGACGCGCAACTGTGCTTGATGCGGTGGAGCCGGAAGCCAACTGTTCCTTGCATCCCAGGACGTTACGTAAACTTGGCGTTGAACCGGGAGGAAGGGTTCAGTTGACCACGCGCCGTGGTTCTGTGGCGTTGCTTGCGCGGGCCGATCGTGCCGTGGCAGAAGATATGGTGTTTTTACCTTTTGCGTTTGTCGAAGCCGCAGCGAACTTGCTCACGAACTCGGCAATCGATCCATACGGAAAGATCCCGGAGTTTAAATTCTGTGCGGTAAAGGTGGACGCGGTGCAAAACGCTGTGGCAGCAGAATAACCGTTTACCAGCCTACTATTCCACCAAATCGCTGCTGAATTTCAGGCCACCAGAACGCGGCGGCCACCCCGGCGGCACCGCCCAGAATCATACGGCTTTTGATTCCGATCAGGCGGGGTGTGAAGCCAGTGAGAAAAGCGCAGATTATGCCGTAGTATATGAGCGGTAGTGGGTCGATATCCATGGTCGGGGCTTAGCATAGCAAACCGAAGCCGTGGATAGAAATTATATGAACAAGCGTTCAAAAAGCGTATTGACCTGAACGAGCTCTCTCGCGCACTATTATTCCAAGAGCGTTTAAACGCTTCGCCGGGAAACCGGCAAGGGAGGATTAATTTTGACCAACGGGACGACTTCGGGTCAGCTCGATACGATTCCGCGTCTGCTGGCGCGGAACGCTGATCGTTATGGCAGCAAAGCTGCCTATCGCGAGAAAGACTACGGTATTTGGCAAAGCTGGACTTGGGTCGAAGCCCAAGCGGAAACCCGAGCGCTTGCCCTTGGTCTTCTCGAGCTCGGGGCAAACCCCGGCGATCACATCGCCATAATCGGTCGCAACCGTCCTTACCTTTATTGGTCAATGGTTGCCGCACAGATGGTCGGTGCCGTCCCTGTGCCGCTGTATCAGGACGCGGTTGGAGAAGAGATCGCCTACGTGCTCGACCACTGTAGTGCACGCTTCATTATCGCTGCGGATCAGGAGCAGGTCGACAAAGTACTCGAGGTTCAGGATCGCCTCAATGGCCTGGACCATATGATTTATCTAGATCCAAGGGGCATGCGAAAATACGACCATGGCAAGCTGTCGCCATTCGCAGACGTACAAGCACGTGGTCGAGAGCATGCCGGGAAGCATGAAGCAACGCTTCGTGATCGCATGGCAGAACAAAACGGAAGCACGACATGCGTCATGCTTTACACATCGGGCACCACTGGGCGTCCGAAGGGCGTGGTGCTTTCAAACGACAACATCATTGAAACCGCCAGACATTCTTCTGAATTCGATAAGTTGCGTGCCGGTGACGAAGTGCTTGCCTATCTGCCGATGGCTTGGGTTGGTGACTTCATTTTCTCGATTGGGCAGGCGTATTGGACGGCCTTCTGTGTCAATTGTCCGGAATCCTCGGACACCATGATGACAGATTTGCGTGAAATCGGCCCAACATACTACTTCGCGCCGCCACGGATTTTTGAGACGCAGTTGACGAATATCATGATCCGTATGGAAGATGCCGGTTCTTTCAAGAAGTGGCTCTTTGATCGTTACATGGAGGTCGCGCGCCGCGTTGGCCCTGCAATCCTCGATGAAAAGCCTGTCTCCTTCATGGACCGATTGAACTACCGGTTGGGCGAGTTCTTTGTCTACGGACCGCTCAAGAATGCGCTGGGCTTTACGCGCGTTCGTGTAGGTTATACCGCTGGGGAGGCCATTGGGCCTGAAATTTTCGACTTCTACCGTGCGCTTGGGATCAACCTAAAGCAGCTGTATGGCCAGACCGAAGCCAGCGTCTTCATCACGCAGCAGCCCGATCATGAGGTCCGGCCGGATACTGTCGGGGTGCCGTCACCTGGGGTGGAGATCAAGATCGCCGACAGTGGTGAGGTCTATTATCGTTCCCCCGGCGTCTTTGTGGAATACTACAAGAACCCGGAATCCACCGCTTCAACCAAGGACGCAGAAGGATGGGTTGCGACTGGTGATGCAGGCTTCATCGAAGAAGATACGGGCCACCTCCGGATCATCGATCGCGCAAAGGACGTTGGAAAGATGGCGTCGGGCGCACTCTTTGCGCCGAAATATGTCGAAAACAAACTGAAGTTCTTCCCGAACATTCTGGAGGCTGTGGTCTTTGGAAGTGGGCGCGAAACCTGCGCTGCCTTCATCAATATTGACCTGACGGCGGTTGGCAACTGGGCAGAGCGCAACAACATCGCCTATGCCAGTTACCAAGAACTGTCTCAGCACCCAGACGTGATCTCGCAAATCAAGGCAAACATCGAAGAGGTGAACCGCTCGGTCGCAGCGGACGCGATGCTGTCCGGGTGTCAGATCCACCGCTTCCTTGTTTTGCACAAGGAACTGGATGCGGATGATGGTGAACTTACGCGTACCCGAAAAGTGCGCCGTCGTATCATCGAAGAGAAGTTCGATGATCTAATAACGGCCCTTTATGATGGGTCATCGTCGATCAGCACAGAAACTGAGGTCACCTACGAAGATGGACGCAAGGGGCTTTTGAAGGCGACGTTGCAGGTTGAAAATGCGGAAACTGTTGTAACCTCTACGCCCAAAGTAGAGGCGGCAGAATAGTGCTGAGCCGTATCGGGAATAAATGGTTGCGGTGGCTGGCAGTGCTCCTTCTGCTGTTGATTGCCTATTTGATTGCGCGAACGGTGACCTACACCTTGCTGGTTACTGCAAACGCCGCTTTGATCATGGCGGCGACGGCGTGATTGTTGGAGCGCTCTTCTTCGTCCTCGGGTTGGGGGCTTGCTACGTGATAGGGCGGCATCTGACGAGATATGCCGATATCGCGCAGGGCGGGGCTGTCGGCGTGTGTGGTGTTGCGGGCCTGATCTTTGGATTGCCCGCACTTTGGGCCGATCATTTCTTATGGTCCTTGGGACTTTTGTTTGTCTACGGCGTTGTCGGAAGCTTTGTGTTTCGACAGGGTCGTAAAGCGCGGGGGATTGCGTGAATGAATGACATGAGCCCAGAAAGCTATGTCACAGCAGACGGCCGCACGATTGGCAATGTTGTCATGGATATGCGCGATATCACCCTGAAATTTGGGGGCGTAACCGCAATTAAGGATATCTCGTTCGATATCCGTGAAGGCGAGATTCGAGCGATTATCGGACCAAACGGTGCTGGGAAATCGTCGATGCTGAACGTGATCTCTGGGTTCTACACGCCGCAGATCGGTGAAATTTGGTATCGTGGCAAGAAGCGCCCACCGATGAAACCCTATCAGGTCGCGCGCCAGGGGATTGCCCGGACGTTTCAGAATATTGCGTTGTTCGAGGGTATGACCGTTCTGGATAACGTGATGACGGGGCGTCTGACACACATGAACGCGTCTGTCATCAGTCAGGCTTTGTGGTGGGGCAAAGCGCAAGCCGAAGAGATCGAAAATCGCGAGAAGGTCGAGAAGGTCATTGATTTTCTCGAGATTCAGAACATTCGTAAAACGCCTGTGGGCAGATTGCCATATGGTCTGAAAAAGCGTGTTGAGCTTGCACGGGCATTGGCCGCTGACCCGCAGATCCTGCTTCTCGATGAGCCCATGGCTGGCATGAATGTCGAGGAAAAAGAGGACATGTCCCGATTTATCCTTGATGTGAACGATGAATTTGGCACCACGATTGTCCTGATCGAGCACGATATGGGCGTTGTCATGGACCTGTCCGATCGTGTGGTCGTGATGGATTACGGCAAGAAAATTGGGGATGGCGCGCCAGATGATGTGCGCAACAATCAGGCTGTAATTGACGCCTATCTGGGGGTGTCACACTGATGAATGACCTAATTCTCGCCACTGTAGATAATTCGCGTCGGTTTACGCACCGGCACCAGAAGGGGGCCGTCTAAGTATGGAAATGCTGTCGAAAATCTTTGTAGAACCTTTCGCAGATATGGTCGCGGCCCCTGATTTCCTTATGCAGGTAATCTGGGAAGGGCTGGTCTCGGGGGTGCTGTATGCCCTGATCGCACTTGGTTTCGTGTTGATCTTCCGCTCCAGCCGCATCTTTAACTTTGCCCAAGGCATCATGGTGGTTTTCGCGGCACTGACCCTTGTTGGGCTTCATGCCATGGGCATTCCGGCCTGGGTGTCAGTCGCACTGACACTTGTCGTGATGTTCATCATCGCTGTGGCCATCGAGCGGATCGTTCTGCGTCCCCTTGTAGGCCAGCCTGATATCATCCTTTTCATGGCAACGATTGGTATTACGCTGTTTCTTGTTGGGACTGGGGAGACGATCTTTGGTGGTGAAAACAAAGTCATGATCACCTCAGAGCTGGGTATCCCGACGGGAGACGTGGTGCTGGAGCCCTTTGGCGGTTTCCTACTTTTGCAGCATCTCGATATCACGGTCGTTATATCAGCAGCGCTTCTTGTCTGTGCACTGCTTGTTTTTCTGGGCAAGACGCAGATGGGCCGCGCGATCCGGGCACTGGGCGATGACCATCAGGCCGCGCTGTCTGTGGGCATTAGCCTGCAAACAATCTGGGTGTTGGTCTGGTTCGTCTCGGGCATCATCGCGCTTGTTACGGGCATTGCGTGGGGCGCGCGTGCAGGGGTCTCATTTGCATTGGAGATCATCGCGTTTAAGGCGCTGCCCGTGCTCATGCTCGGTGGGCTCGAGTCCATCACCGGTGCCATCATCGGAGGCCTGGCCATCGGTGTTCTGGAGAAGATGTTCGAGATCTACTGGGGACAGCCGCTATTGGGCGGCAATACCGAAGTGTGGTTTGCTTATGTGCTTGCCTTGGGCGTGCTCTTGTTCCGGCCACAAGGGCTCTTTGGCGAGAAAATCATCGAGCGTGTTTAAGGTTTGGGTGATTTGAGATGAAGACAACACTGATCGCATTGGTAGCCGTGATTGCATGGTGTGGCTTATGGGCGTTCGGTGCATTGGCGGTGACGGCGTCTGATGCCGCCAAAATTATTCCTCTCATGTTGGTGGCATTTGCCGGCATGGTGGGGGGATCGCTTGCAACGCCTTGGTTGCAGCGGCGATACGACCGGGACCTGCTGACCGGAGAGGTCTGAGTTGGTTTCCAAGCTGGTTTCCAGCGCGGGAATGCTCGCTTTGGTGATCAGCATCCTGATGGGCTTCGGTCCAGACGGAATGCGCTGGCTCTGGCTGGCAGGAGGGATCAGCGCTGCGGCGCTTCTGTTCTGGGTTGCAGGACAGGTGAAAGGGAAGAACGAGTAATGCTCTATCGCATCGCAGGACAGTTCAAGACGAGCTACCAGAAGGATCAGGCGCTGTTCCCGGTCCAACAAGACGCGTGGCTTCTGGGGATCATTCTGCTTTTTGCGTGGCTCATTTTGCCACTGACAGCATCTGAATTTGTCTTCCAGACGCTTTTGATCCCTGTGCTGATCTATGCACTGGCCGCGACGGGTCTGAACATTCTGACGGGCTATGCGGGGCAGTTGTCTTTGGGCACCGGCGCATTCATGGGGGTTGGCGCCTACGCCTGCTACAAGATGGTTACAATCTTCCCTGACCTCAACTTGTTCATTGCGGTGCTGTTGTCGGGAACCTTCAGCGCTATGGTGGGCGTTGCTTTTGGCTTGCCGAGTTTGCGGATCAAGGGATTCTATCTGGCGATTGCGACGCTTGCAGCGCAGTTCTTTCTGATCTGGCTCTTTGAAAAATGGGCATGGCTGTACAACTACAATGCCTCTGGCGCTATCCAGGTGCCGAACCTCGATGTCTTCGGGATTGCGGTGGCTGGTCCGCTCGCGACCTCGATGGCTCAGTATTACTTCATTCTGATCGTGGTGACACTGATCACAGTGCTGGTCATCAATCTGACACGTGGAAATCAGGGGCGCATCTGGAAAGCGACACGCGATATGGACATCGCGGCCGAACTTATCGGGATCAATCTGCTGAAGTCCAAACTGATGGCGTTTGCGGTCTCCAGCTATATCGTTGGCGTGGCAGGGGCGATGTTCGTCTTCCTGTGGCGCGGCGCCGCCGAACCGAACCTGTTTGATATTGAGCTGTCGTTCCGCGTGCTCTTCATCGCAATTATCGGTGGTTTGGGTTCCATCTTAGGCAACTGGCTGGGTGCAATTCTTATTGTTGCCCTGCCTGTTATCCTGAACACTGTCCCGGGCGTTGTCGGACTTGAGATAAAGTCCGCGACAGTTGAGCATATCAACGTCATGATCATTGGTGCGCTGATCATCTTTTTCCTGATCGTCGAGCCGCACGGTCTGGCGCGCCTTTGGGCACTGATCCGCGAGAAACTTTTGATCTGGCCGTTCCCGCACTAAGCGGGGCGGCCCAATAATAACAGAGCAATCATCTATCTTTCATGGGAGGAAGAGAATGAAGAACCTAACCAAACTGGCCCTTGCGGGTGCGATTGCAGCGGTCACAGCGACCGCGTCGATGGCGCAAGAGCTCTATACCCCCAACCTCAGCTACCGGACTGGTCCATTTGCGGCGACTGGTATCCCGCTGATGAACGGTCAGCGCGATTACATGCTGATGCTGAACGCTCGTGATGGCGGCATCGGCGGTGTGCCTGTGAACTTTGAGGAATGCGAAACCGGCTATTCCACTGAAAAAGGCGTCGAATGCTATGAGCGCACCAAAGGTCAGGCGATCGTGACCCAGCCTTGGTCAACCGGTATCACCTTGCAGGTTCTGCCGCTGACCAACGTAGACGAAATCCCAATCCTTGCGCCGGGCTATGGTTTCTCACCAATGTCTGACGGCAAGGTTTTCCAGTGGGCGTTCAATATGCCAGCTGGGTACTGGGACGCAGCATCCATGATTCTGAACGAACTTGGTGGTGGAACACCTGCAGGTCTTGCGGGTAAAAAGATCGGCTTCCTGCATCTGGACCACCCTTACGGCAAAGAGCCTATCCCGTTCTTTGAGAACATGGCGGCCGAGCATGGCTTTGAATTCCTGCCGATCCCAGTGGGTCTTTCGGAAATGCAGAACCAGTCAGCCCAGTGGCTGCAAATCCGCCGTGAGCGCCCTGACTACGTCGTCATGTGGGGCTGGGGTGCGATGAACGCAGGTGCAATCACCGAAGCGGTGAAAACCCGCTATCCGATGGATCAGTTTATTGGCGTGTGGTGGTCTGGTCATGACGCGGACCTCGCGCAGGTTGGTGCAGATGGCGCTGGTTATCGCTCGATCTCATGGTCGCAGCCACAAAACGACAGTGGTGTAATGCAGGCGGTCAACGAGCACGTTGTATCCGCAGGCGACTCGCTGGCATCTGACGAAGAGCGTTCTGGCGTCTTCTATCAGCGTGGTGTGGTTATGAGCATGATGCTTGCAGAAGCCATCGGCAATGCACAGGCTGAGTTCGGTGTTTCTGAGATTTCTGCATCGCAACTGCGCTGGGGTCTGGAAAATATCAACCTGACCGCGGATCGTCTGGCTGAGCTGGGTGCCACCGGTATGGTGTCTCCGTTCTCGACTTCGTGCTCCAACCACACTGGTCACGCGGGTGGCTGGATGCTGCAGTGGGACGGCGAGAAGTTTGTTCAAGCCTCAGATCATCTGACGTCAGATATGGACGCGATCAAACCATTGATCGCAGCGGCGGCAGCTGACTACGCAGCAGCAAACGCGCCGTGGCCAACGAACGACGATTGCTAAGGCAAGTCTGATCACGCCGGCGGCGGCATCCCTGCTGCCGCCGGTTTCCACTGAGAATTTAAGCGAATTGTAGCAAAGGCCGCGCAATGCTTGATGCAGCACCGACCAAAGACACACTGCTTGAAGTCAACAATATCGAAGTGATCTACAACCATGTGATCCTCGTGTTGAAAGGTGTCTCCCTGAGTGTTCCAAAGGGTGGGATCACCGCACTTCTTGGAGGTAATGGCGCTGGCAAGACCACAACGCTGAAAGCAATTTCGAACCTGCTGCATTCCGAACGCGGCGAGGTGACCAAAGGGTCGATCGTCTATAATAGCGAGGTCGTGCAGCATCTGAACCCAGCAGATCTGGTCAAACGCGGCGTTATCCAGGTGATGGAAGGCCGGCATTGTTTCGAACATCTCACGGTCGAAGAAAACTTACTGACCGGTGCTTACACGCGACGCGATGGGCGCGGCGCAGTCGATGCGGATCTCGAAAAAGTCTATTCCTATTTCCCGCGTTTGAAGGAGCGGCGGCGATCTCAAGCGGGGTACACGTCTGGCGGTGAACAGCAGATGACTGCGATTGGTCGTGCGCTGATGTCAAAGCCTGAGATGATTTTGCTGGATGAGCCCTCCATGGGACTGGCGCCCCAGCTGGTTGAAGAGATCTTCGCCATCGTGAAAAACCTGAATGAGAAAGAGGGCGTCTCGTTTCTTTTGGCCGAACAAAATACCAATGTGGCACTCCGCTTCGCTCATACAGGCTATATCCTTGAAAACGGGCGTGTTGTGATGGAAGGCAAAGCTGCCGAACTGCGCGAGAACCCTGACGTCAAAGAGTTCTACCTTGGCGTATCAGACGCGGGCCGGAAGTCCTTCCGCGATGTGCGGTCGTACCGGCGTCGAAAGCGGTGGCTGGCCTAACGTTGTTCTGATCATGCAAGCCGCGCATTTCACGGGCGAAATGAGCAAAAACAATAGGCTGGAAGATGAAGCATTTTGATGATCTCGAAACACGTTCTACAGACGCGCGCGAAAGTTCTTTGGCGGATTGCCTGCCGGAACTCATCGAAACGGCTCAAAAATTGTATGGAAATGCCGATCGACTTGCCGAGATCGATCCAGCATCAGTTACTGGTCGTGCAGCCCTTGCTGAATTGCCAGTTCTACGGAAGGCAGATCTAAGCGCAGCGCAGTCTGCAAATGCACCATTTGGTGGTCTGACGACGCTCAGCCAACACGCTTTTGCCCACGTCTTTCAAAGTCCAGGCCCGATTTATGAGCCTGGTCAAACCAGCCGCAACTGGTGGCGTCTGGGACGTTTTGCTAATGCTGCGGGGATAGGGCCCGGAGACATTGTGCAGAATTGCTTTGGCTATCATCTGACCCCAGCGGGGATGATGTTTGAGAATGCGGCGCAGGCCGTTGGCGCCGCAGTGCTTCCTGCAGGGACCGGTCAGACTGAATTGCAAGCGCGTGCAGCGCATGACATTGGCACTACTGCATATGCGGGAACACCGGACTACCTGAAGGTGATTTTGGAAAAAGCCGATGAAATGGGGCTGACGCTGAAGTTGGCGAAGGCAGCCGTTTCAGGTGGCGCGCTGTTTCCGCAATTGCGAGCCTATTACGAGGATCGCGGAATTGCTTGTCTGCAATGCTATGCCACCGCGGATCTGGGCAACATTGCGTATGAAAGCGACGCGCAAGAAGGTATGATCGTGGACGAAGGCGTGATCGTAGAGATCGTTCGCCCGGGCACAGGTGACCCGGTTCCTGATGGGGAAGTCGGCGAGGTCGTTGTGACGACACTGAACCCTGATTACCCGCTGGTGCGTTTTGCCACCGGCGATATGAGTGCGGTACTGGCTGGCCAATCTCCCTGCGGACGCACGAATATGCGTATTAAAGGTTGGATGGGGCGGGCTGATCAGACCACCAAGATCAAAGGTATGTTTGTGCGTCCCGAACAGGTGGCTGATCTGGTCAAACGTCACCCGGAAATTGTGAAAGCGCGGGTGATTGCCGACCGGCAAGGGGATGCTGACACGATGACTGTGCAGATTGAGGCGATGGCGCGTGATCCCGGTTTTGAGGCGCATGTTCACGAAGCTCTGAAGTTGAAGGGCAATGTAGAGGTTGTCACGCCGGGATCTCTGCCCAATGATGGATTGGTGATCGAGGATCGACGCATCTACGATTGAGCATCGCGTCTCGGGACAAGGTCTTGGGGGGGGAGATGTGTAATGCGTATCTTTATGTTGGCAGGTCTTATGAGCCTCTGGGCAGGCTCAGCGCTTGCAAACGACGTTGCTGTGCTGCTTGGAAATCGTGACCACACTCGCGCTGGTACTGTTGCGGGTGCTGATGCAGTGTTTGATCTTCAGTTTCCATTACGACAAGCCGGGTTTGACGTGATTTCTGGGCGCGATGTTAGCGGGGAAGAGCTGGAGTTTGTGCTCGATTCTGTTCTGGACCGGCTGGACGATGCGGACCGACTGATCTTTGTATTGGCTGGTCACGTTGTAAGCCGTGGCTCAAACAGCATTTATTTGCCAACCGAAGCGAACCAGACAAACGGATTGCGCATGTCACGCAACGCGCTTTCGATCCCTGAGATCATGCAGATTGCCGCGACGCGTCCTGGCGGAGCAGTTGTTGCGATCGGTACCGAACGCGGGTCGGTGCGCCGTTTAGATGAGCGCTGGCGTGAAGGGATCGGTGGAACCGAAATACCGCAAGGCGTGACGCTGGTTACTGGTACTCCAGAGGCAGTGACCGAATTTGTCGATCTGGTCGTCCTAGACGAAACGACACCCATGCTTGATGGCGTCCGAAACTTCGACGGCGAGGTCGCCGTAGAGGGTTTCGTCTCGCACCGAACACCGTTCCTTGGCGAGAGTTTGGGAAGCACCCAAGATGCGGATGCCTTGATTGAGGAAGGATATTGGGCAGCTGTGCAGGATCTCGGAACGTCCGAAGCCGTTGAAAGCTATTTGCGAAGGTATCCGCGAGGCGCTTTCAAAGCGGAGGCAGACGCGCTGCTGAGTGATATCAGAGAACGCCCGCAGCGCGAAGCTGAAGCCGCTGAAGCGGCTTTGAGGCTTGACCGGAACACGCGACGCGCCATTCAGCGGGCGCTGGTTTTGCTTGGCTACGACACCCGCGGGATCGATGGGATATTTGGTCGTGGAACAAGAAACGGCATTCGCAATTGGCAGGGGGACAATAACCTTTTTGCCAGCGGCTATCTGGATCGCCCACAGCTTGCGATGTTGAATGCTCAGGCGGAAGATCGCCGTGCCGAACTGGAGGAAGAAGCTGAAGAGCGCGCACGCCTTGAAGCGGCGCGCGAGGGTACCATCTGGAGGCGCACGGAACGCGCTGATACGCCCGAAGCTTATCGGTCATATCTAGAGCGCTACCCTGACGGTTTATATGTCGAAGATGCCCAGCGTCGCCTGCGCCAGTTTGAGCGCCAGGCAAGGCGTGAAGCGCGCGCTGAAGAGCGTTTGTTCTGGGACGAAGTTCGACAAAACGGGTCTGCCGAATCTTACCGCCTTTACCTTGAAAGATACCCCAACGGTTCCTTCGTCGGCGAGGCGCAAGCGGCGCTCGCAGAATTGGAAGCGCAGGTGGATACCGCTCGTTTGACGGAGATAGAAAATCAGGTTCTCGGAAACCCGGTCATCCGTTTGCTGGCTGAAAGACGTTTGGCAGAACTTGGTTTGGATCCGGGACGCGTGGACGGTCAATTCGACGAAAATACGCGCCGAGCTGTGCGCCGCTTTCAACGGGCACGGGACATCGAAGTCACGGGTTATGTCGACCAGGCAACTGCTGTTCGCATGTTGGCAGAGGCTATTGGACGTTAACCAGGGCGCACCCACAAGAAAAGCCGCCGGAGCATTGGCTCGGGCGGCGTTTCAAACGCAATCTGCGCAATCGGTTTATCCCTGACGGGCTTTGAACCGGCGCTGAGTTTTGTTCACAACGTAGACACGACCTTTACGGCGTACCACGCGGCAATCCCGGTGGCGGGACTTGAGCGAACGAAGCGAGTTACGGACCTTCATGGTCTTTCTCCTACGGCGCGGCGCGTGATGTCGCGCCAGTAAATTCAGCCCCGATTTCTCGGGAAACGATGGTGGGCGATACTAGGTTCGAACTAGTGACCCCTTCGATGTCAACGAAGTGCTCTACCACTGAGCTAATCGCCCTTCGACAGGCAGGTTGTCCCGCCGTCTAAGTCGCGCTTCTATAAAAGGGATGTGAGAGGGGTTCAAGCCTTTTGGTTGGTTCAATTTTTGCGCTATATGCAAGAATATGAGTAGCGCCGCATATACTTTGCGCAGTCCGCCGGTCTGCACCACATCTGTTGTTTTTTCGTCCCCACATTCAGGACGGAATTACCTAAAATCCTTCCTGAATCAAACAATTCTGGATGAACGGGGTGTGAGATCGTCGGAAGATGCGTTCGTTGATGAATTGATTGCTGCAGCGCCTGATTTGGGAGCGCATTCAATCCTAGCAACTATGCCTCGTGCCTATCTGGATCTGAATCGTGCCGAGGATGAGCTCGACTCTGCTGTTGTGCGGGGCGCGCCACGGATGGGGCACAACCCTCGCGTTGCTTCGGGCCTTGGTGTGATTCCCCGCGTCGTTTCAAATGGAAGAGCGATATACCGGGGTAAACTTCCCTATTCCGAGGCCCAGATGCGCTTGCACAAGTATTGGCGGCCTTACCATAGCAAGCTCAGGGACATCCTGAATCAAACAAAGGCGCAGTTTGGGCATGCAGTTCTGGTGGATTGTCACTCCATGCCGCGCGAAGCAATCGCGACACTCCGGGATGGAACTGGGCAAAGGCCGGATGTAGTCCTTGGAGACCGCTTTGGCGCAGCCGCTTCTGGCGGGGTCGTTGAACATATCGAGGCAGCACTGGCGTCTGCAGGGTTAATTACGGCGCGCAATGCGCCTTTCGCCGGTGCGTATATCACTCAAGCCTATGGGCGCCCTGCACAGGGCGTGCATGTCGTGCAATTGGAAATAGACCGCGGTCTTTACATGGATGAATACGCGATTAAACCGCACGAAGGTTTTGAAAGCTTTCGCAAGCTCTTTACAGGCGTGATGGCAGAGATTGCTGATCTGGGCCGCCCCGCGGTCGGGTTGGCGGCCGAATAGTCTTCAGCGCAATCCGCGCCCCTTGACGATGGCGTCATCCCCGAACCTAGCTTTGATCGCATCTGTTGCACGTTCCGCTGCTGCACGCTTTCCCGCCTCTGGGTCCAGCAGATCACCGATGCGGTCTGCATCTTCTGCGGGAACCAAGTCGGACAATCCGACGCCCAGCAGACGAAACGGACCTTCACCCAAGACCTGATCAAGCAGATCACGACCTTCGCGGTAAAGCGTGTCGGCCAGTTGTGTCGGGCTGCGCAGGGAATGTCTGCGCGTCAGGCTTTTGTGATTGGCGCGTTTGACTTTCAACGTCACAACACGTCCCGCAAGATCGCGTGCCTTCGCACGGCTTGCAGCTTTTTCCGCCATCCGCCAGAGGTGACCATCCAGTATTTTGGGATCGCTTGTATCTTCATGAAACGTGGTTTCGTTCGAGATGCTTTTGATCGGTGTATGGGCCGAGACACGTCGGGCGTCTTGGCCTCGTGCAAGCCTCCAGAGCCTGTCACCCATCGAACCAAAACGGGCCGCAAGATCGCGCTGATCCCATCGTTTCAGATCGGCGAAAGTGCGAATTCCCGCTGCATCGAAACTTTCCTGCGTCGCTGGTCCAACCCCCCAGATCAGCCGTACCGGTTTGTCATGAAGGAAGCGCTCGGTTTCCTGTTTCCCGATGATCGCAAAGCCACGCGGTTTGTCGAGATCGCTTGCAACCTTGGCAAGGAACTTATTGTGGCTAAGGCCAATTGAGCCGGTAAGTCCAAGTTCTTCACGCATGCGTTTGGTCAAGCGCGCCAAGAGAACTGCAGGCGGTACGCCATGTAGCTTCGTGGTACCGGTCAGGTCCATAAATGCCTCGTCCAGCGACAAAGGTTCCACGGCTGGGGTCATTTCGTTCATCATCTCGCGGATGGCCTTGCTTGCTTCGACATAGGCCTCAAACCTTGGCTTCAGCACCACAGCATCAGGGCAGAGTTTTAGCGCCTGAAACATCGGCATTGCGGATTTCACGCCGCGAATACGGGCAACGTAGCATGCGGTCGAGACAACGCCGCGTTGTCCGCCACCAATGATAACGGGTTTGTCGGCGAGACCGGGCTGGTCACGCTTTTCGACGCTGGCAAAGAACGCGTCGCAATCCATATGCGCGATGTTCAGATCAAACAGTTCAGGATGCGAGATCGTACGCGGCGACCTGCAAGACGGGCAGCGTCCTGGCGCATCAAAGGTCTTCAGGCAGTCTCGGCAGAGGCTTGGCATGTTGAAATTTTACCGCAGCCCTAAGTTCAAGTCACGTCAAGGCAATTCGGCTATCACAGCTTTTGCAGCATTTGCAGGTGATGGGTCCTGCCAGATTGGACGTCCTACAACGATATGATCCGCCCCGTTGGCAATCGCCTCTGCAGGGGTCATGACGCGCTTCTGGTCGCCGTGTTCGGCACCCGCAGGTCGAACACCCGGCGTCACGATCAAACGCCCCGCAGATTCCGGAAGCGCACGGATCAGTGCGGCCTCGTGAGGGGATGCGATCACGCCATCAGCACCCGCCTCAAGGGCGCGCCCTGCGCGCTCGACAACAAGGGTCTGTACCTCTCCGTCTTGGATCAAGCAGTCATCAAGATCTGACCGGTCCAGCGATGTCAGGATCGTCACGCCTAGGATCTTCATCTTGGATCCCGCTGCGCCTTCCTTGGCTGCGCGGATCACATGTGGGTCCCCGTGCACTGTCAGAAAGTCGATATCGAATTGCGCTAAACCGCGTACAGCGGCTTCAACTGTCGCGCTGATATCGAACAGCTTCATATCGAGGAAAATCCGCTTGCCATGCTCCTGTTTAAGTTCGTTGGCCAAAGCCAGACCACCCCCGGTGAGCATTCCAAGGCCGATCTTGTAGAAACCAACGCTGTCGCCAAGTTTCTCGGTAAGCGAAAGGCCTTCAAGGGCGTTCGGGACATCGAGGGCGACGATAAGACGGTCATCAGACATAGCAGCGCTCCATTTTCAGGCTTCGTGCTGTGCCGTAGTCAAAGTGTCAAGCGGACCGGCGTTTCTAGATGCTGAGACCCACCAGGTCCGATGATGTCGTGCAATCGCATGGACAACCGCAAGGTTGAAGGTGCCTTGGATCAGGCCTTGAGAAAGTCTTGATGGGCCCCCATCTACAGCGTGAGGCCCGACACCGGGCGTGCCGCACAGCGGGCGCTGCAATTTTCGGGTGCTAATAGAAGGAGAGTGCCATGGACCTTGAAAAGTTCACGGAGCGGTCGCGCGGTTTCTTACAGGCGGCCCAAACAATTGCGATGCGCGAAGGTCACCAGCGTTTGGTGCCGGAGCATCTGCTAAAAGCTATTCTGGATGACGAAGAAGGGTTGGCGTCCAACCTGATTTCACGTGCTGGTGGATCGCCAGAGCGCGTGAAGCAAGCCGTTGAAATGGCAGTTTCGAAGTTGCCAAAAGTCTCGGGAGATGCTGGTCAGCTTTATCTCGACCCGTTGATGGGACGCGTTCTGGATGAGTCGCAAAAAGTCGCTAAGAAAGCGGGCGACAGTTTCGTACCTGTTGAACGGGTCCTGATGGCGCTTGCGATGGTAAAATCCAAAGCAAAGGAAGCGATGGAAGCTGGCGCGGTCAATGCGCAGGCCTTGAATGCCGCGATCAATGATATCCGTGGGGGTCGAACCGCTGATAGTGCCAGCGCAGAAGAGACCTATGAGGCCTTGAAGAAGTATGCGCGCGATCTGACGGCGGCGGCACGTGACGGCAAGATTGATCCGATCATCGGACGCGACGAAGAAATCCGCCGTGCGATGCAGGTGCTTTCCCGGCGCACGAAGAACAACCCAGTACTGATCGGGGAGCCGGGCGTGGGTAAAACCGCAATTGCCGAAGGGCTTGCGTTGCGGATTGTCGACGGGGACGTGCCCGAGAGCCTTCGCAACAAGAAGCTGATGGCGCTGGACATGGGCGCGCTGATTGCAGGTACAAAGTACCGCGGTGAGTTCGAAGAGCGTTTGAAATCAATCCTGACCGAAGTGACCGAAGCTGCCGGTGAGATCATCCTTTTTATCGATGAAATGCATACACTGGTGGGCGCAGGTAAAACTGATGGCGCGATGGACGCAGCAAACCTGATTAAACCGGCGTTGGCGCGCGGTGAACTGCACTGTGTGGGTGCAACAACGCTGGATGAGTATCGCAAGCACGTAGAAAAAGATGCTGCACTTGCCCGTCGTTTCCAGCCAGTGGTGGTTTCGGAGCCTACGGTCGAAGACACTGTCTCGATCCTGCGTGGCATCAAAGAGAAGTATGAACTTCATCATGGTGTCAGGATCAGCGATTCTGCACTCGTATCGGCTGCAACGCTGAGCCATCGCTACATCACCGACCGATTCCTGCCCGATAAAGCGATCGATTTGATGGATGAAGCTGCCTCTCGGCTTCGTATGGAAGTCGATTCCAAGCCAGAGGAACTTGATGCGCTTGACCGTGAGATCCTGCAGAAACAAATCGAGGCAGAAGCGCTGAAAAAAGAAGACGATAGCGCATCCCAGGATCGATTGGCGAAACTGGAACGTGAGCTTTCCGATTTGCAGCAACAATCCGCAGCGTTCACCGCTCAATGGCAGGCCGAACGGGACAAGCTGGATGCTGCGCGTAACCTCAAAGAACAACTTGATCGCGCACGCGCCGAGCTTGATCAGGCCAAGCGCGCGGGGGATCTCGGCAAAGCGGGTGAACTGTCCTACGGCGTGATACCGGAGCTGGAAAAGCAACTTTCCGAAGCCGAATCCCGTGAAGAAGAGGTCATGGTCGAAGAAGCGGTTCGTCCTGAACAGATTGCGAGCGTGGTGGAGCGCTGGACGGGTATTCCAACCTCGAAGATGCTCGAAGGCGAACGCGACAAGTTGCTTCGGATGGAAGATGAGATCGGCAAGCGTGTGATTGGTCAACGTGCGGCTGTGAAAGCGATTTCGAATGCGGTGCGTCGGGCTCGTGCTGGACTGAATGACGAGAACCGACCTCTCGGTTCGTTCTTGTTCCTCGGGCCAACTGGTGTTGGCAAAACCGAATTGACGAAGGCTGTTGCTGAGTTTCTGTTCGACGATGATCAGGCCATGGTTCGGATTGATATGTCGGAGTTCATGGAAAAGCATGCGGTGGCTCGCTTGATTGGCGCGCCTCCCGGCTATGTGGGCTACGATGAGGGTGGCGTTTTGACCGAAGCGGTGCGCCGCCGACCGTATCAGGTGGTTCTGTTTGACGAGGTCGAGAAGGCGCACCCAGATGTCTTCAACGTACTTTTGCAGGTGCTGGACGACGGTGTGCTAACTGATGGTCAGGGACGAACAGTGGATTTCAAGCAGACGCTGATCGTACTGACGTCCAATCTTGGCGCGCAGTCGCTCAGTCAGCTGCCCGATGGTGTGGATGCAAGCATGGCCAGGCGCGATGTAATGGATGCGGTCCGGGCGCATTTCCGTCCTGAATTCCTGAATCGTCTCGACGAAACGATCATCTTTGATCGGCTTGCTCGGGCCGATATGGCGGGAATCGTCGACATTCAGTTGAAGCGTCTCGAAAAGCGGCTTACGGCGCGGCAGATCAGCCTCGATCTGGACATCGCAGCCCGTGAATGGCTGGCTGAAGAAGGGTATGATCCGGTCTTTGGCGCCCGTCCTCTAAAGCGGGTTATACAGCGAGCTTTACAGGACCAATTGGCTGAGATGATCCTGGCCGGTGATGTGGCGGATGGTTCGATCGTGCAGGTCAGCGCTGCGGCAGATGGTTTGCTTGTTGGCGATCGCGTATCAGCTTCGAACCGGCGCCCGCCTGAGGAAGCCGTTGTGCATTAATCGTTTCGGTATCGACCTCACTCAAATGACGCCCGGTCATGCTTTGCGGCGGGCCGGGCGTTTCCTATTGTGCTCAGCCAACAGGGGAGGACAGAAAATGGCGCGCAAGATCGAAGCTTTGCTGGCGGAATACGGTGAAAGCCACCAGAATGCGACCAACAAGGCCGTCCACTGGATTTGCGTACCGGTTATTGTCTGGACGGTTATGGCGGGGCTCTATGCACTGCCTCAACCGGGTTTCATGTCAAGCATACTGTGGTTGAACTGGCTAACGATGGTGCTTGTCGCTTCGCTGGTTTACTATCTCGTCCTTTCGCCAACCCTTGCAGTTGGCGTCGCGCTTTATGCCATTGTCAGCTACTGGATCATTCTTCTGATCGAAAGCGCAGGCTTCAGCGTTTGGCAGGTTGCTTTGGTGCTCTTCGTGCTGGCTTGGGTCGGACAGTTTTGGGGTCACAAGGTAGAGGGCAAGAAGCCATCTTTCTTCCAAGACATCCAATTTCTGTTGATAGGTCCGGCGTGGTTACTGAGCTTTCTGTACAAGCGGTTTGGGATTCCCGTCTAGAACAGCACGCTTCGAGCGGAAGCTTGTTGGCGCTTAGCTACGAAGCGCAGGCAACCCAATGCCTGTAGCCTCGAAACCGCCATCTGACGCCAGCATCTGACCGGTGACAAAACTGGCTTTGTCTGAACAGAGAAAAACGATCACATTGCCGATCTCATCCTCTGACCCATACCGATTGAGCGGAATGGCATCGTGATAGGCATCGATGATTTCCTTACTGTGTACGGCCATTGCGAGCTTTGTTCTTACTGGGCCGGGTGCAACAGCGTTTACGCGGATTCCGTATTCGCCAAGCTCAACTGCTTGCTGAAGTGTTAACTGAACAACCGCAGCTTTCGATGTGCCGTAAGCCACGCGCAGCGTAGAGGCGCGCAGTCCAGAAATGCTCGCAATGTTAACAACGGTGCCTTTGGTCTTTTTCAGCGCTGGAATACACGCCTGAGTGCACAGGAAAACGCCATCCAGATTGGTTTCCATTACGCTTCGCCAGCGTTCGAACGTCGTTTTTTCAATTGGCCCGAAATCTGCAACGCCTGCATTGTTGATCAGTGCGTCGACCCTTCCGAATTTGTCCAAAGCCTGCGCGACCATTTTATCAACCTGATCTGGCTTGGACACGTCGCAAATGATCGGCTCTACCCCATCCAGCTTTGCGGCTTCCGACATCAACACTTCCGCATCGCGATCGATCATCGCAACTTTTCGCCCTTCCTCCAGAAAAAGCTTTGTCGTCGCAAGTCCGATACCGCGTGCAGCGCCCGTTACGATGGCAGTCTTTGTCATGTGGTCGTCCTCCTAGGTTTCCATTCTTCTTGCGTAACCCGGCCAGAGGGAACCCCAGTTGTGCTATGCTATGACAAAACAAAAGGGGGGAGAGAATGAAACTGGGTGCGTTTTCAATCAGCTTAAGCGTTAAAGATCTTGCGAAGTCTAAGACCTTTTATGAGGCGCTAGGCTTTCAAAGTTTTGCGGGGACCGAAGATCATGGATATCTGATCCTGAAAAACGGCGATCACCTTGTTGGGATTTTCCAAGGCATGTTCGAAGGCAATATGCTCACTTTCAACCCCAGGTGGAGCCAGAACGCTACTTTAGTCCCCGGAGACGATGTCCGGGACATTTTTTCCAAGGTAAAAGGCGCTGGTATTGAAACCAGCCAGGAAACGGGGCTGGAAAAACAATCCGGACCTGCCAGTTTCGTTGTCGTCGATCCTGATGGAAACCCGGTTCTTATTGACCAGCATGTATAGAACGCTGGCCGTCCTGAGAAATGCAAAATACGACCGGTACGTAACGTTTGGGATCAGTTTTGACCCTACCGCTCGCGGTGCATTCGTTGGAACGATTTAGGGCATTCGCATCTTCTTCTGGAGCAGTGCGTTCGATCAAACGAAAGAAGGCCCCGCGATTTGCAGGGCCTTTGAACTTGAATGTCTATCAGTGGGGCAGGAGCACCTTGTTGATCACGTGAATGATCCCGTTTGACGCACCTACATTTGGAGATGTAACGGCTGTATTGCCATTCAAGTGCACGGCTCCGGAGCGACCATCGGAAATGATCGAATCGCCCTGTACGGTGATCAGGCGCCCGCGGCGTCCAAGAAGAAGTGATGCATCGAATTGGCCCGGCAGCACATGATAGGTGAGGATTGAGACCAGCTGGTCGCGGTTTTCCGGACGCAGCAGGTTTTCTACGGTCCCGTGAGGAAGCGCAGCGAATGCCGCGTTGGTTGGCGCAAACACGGTGAACGGTCCACGGCTCTTTAGCGTATCGACCAATCCAGCCGCGGATACCGCTGCGACAAGCGTCGAGAATTGGGAGTTTCCGGCTGCGATATCAACGATATCTCCGCCCATGGCGAGCGACGGCGTGGCAAGGCCAGCAGCTAGGGTGGCAGCAGCGGATGCTTTCAGGAAATTACGACGGTTCATGTGATGTCTCCTCCATTTTAGTTCGAGAAAGTATAGTTTGTGAGAGTAGGAGCGTGGCCCAGTTGAGGACCACGCTGGTAGGGTTTGGGCTTAGCCCTCAGCTGGCAGGATGACCTGATCGATCACGTGGATCACGCCGTTGGAGGCCACGATGTCCGCTGCAATCACGGTTGCACCGTCAACCTTAACACCGCCCATTGTGCCGATTGTGACGTCCGCGCCATTCACGGTTGCAGCCATCATGCCGTCCGACAGATCACCGCTCATCACTTTGCCGGGTACCACGTGATACGTGAGGATCGCAGTCAATGTTGGGATATCCTCGAGCAGACCCTCTACTGTGCCTGCAGGAAGCGCAGCGAATGCCTCATCGGTCGGTGCGAAAATCGTAAACGGTCCGTCGCTTTTCAGCGTATCCACAAGACCGGCTGCAGTTGCTGCTGCCAGCAGGGTCTCGAAGGTGCCTGCTGCAGCGGCAGTATCCACGATGTCTTTTTCCATCGCGACAGCGGAGGTCGCGGTCAATGCGGTGGCTGCGGTGAGTGCAAGGAAGGTTCTACGAAACATGGGTCATTCTCCATTTGAGGGTCGTTTTCAGGCGACCGCCACCGTGGCGATCTGAACAGGAAAACGTTGGAAAAGACGTATTGGATGCACATAGAATTTGCGTCATCGCCCTTGACCTGCAGAGTTTCCCCGCTAAGCCCAGCCCGTTTTTTATGTCGCATGACAAAAGCGCGAGCATTCGTGAGTGAACCGGCGGGAATATTACACAGATTTTAAAGGACAGAGCGCTCGTCAGAGAGGTTTTGGCCAGCTAGGCTCTCGTTGTTATAGCTGAGGAGCACGTCTGTTATGGTGGCTTGGACAGAGTATGTTTTGCAGGGCCTGATCTACCTGTTTGTGTTGGCGGTGGGGATTGTCGCGCTGGCGCTGTTGGTCATGTTGATCGTTGATCGTACCCAAACGCGTGATGCGATCCGGCGAAACTATCCCGTCATCGGACGGTTCCGGCATCTCTTCACAACTCTTGGAGAGTTCTTCCGTCAGTATTTCTTTGCCATGGATCGGGAAGAGCTTCCTTTTAATCGGGCGCAGCGCCATTGGATCGAACGGGCGGCAGACGGGCACGGGAACACTGTCGCTTTTGGGTCGACGCGTGACCTGCGCGTTCCCGGGACGCCAATCTTTGTAAACTCGGCTTTCCCGCCGCTTGACGATCAGGCGACCCCGGCGCCGCCGATGCTTATAGGACCCGACACGCGTCACCCTTATCTTGCGCCTTCTATTTTCAATCTCTCCGGTATGAGCTTTGGCGCGATTTCCGCCCCTGCTGTGCATGCCTTGTCAAAAGGGGCAAAGGCGGCAGGCATTTGGATGAATACGGGTGAGGGCGCAGTCAGCGCATGGCACTTGAAGGGCGGCGCCGACATAGTGTTCCAAATCGGTACGGCCAAATACGGTGTGCGCGACGAGCACGGCAAACTGGATGATGGAAAGTTGGCCGAGATAGCGGCACATGAACAAGTGCGAATGTTCGAGATAAAGCTCAGCCAGGGTGCGAAACCGGGGAAAGGGGGTATCCTACCGGCTGCGAAGGTCACCCCAGAGATAGCCAAGGTGCGCGGTCTGAAGGTTGGGCAAGCCTCATATTCTCCCAATCGACATGAAGAAGTGAACGACTGGGCCGACCTTCTGGACTTTATTGGACATGTCAGGGAGGTCACTGGCAAACCCACTGGCATCAAGCTTTGCATTGGATCTCTTGATACCATTGCTGAGTTTTTTGCTCTTATTAGAAGCCGTAGCGAAGACTACGCACCGGATTTCATCACCATTGATGGCGGGGAAGGCGGAACCGGGGCCTCGCCAATGCCTTTGATTGATCTGGTGGGAATGTCGGTTCGTGAGGCATTGCCTAAAGTTGCAGACCTGCGAGCCGAGTACATGCTTGAAGAACGGATTCGGCTTATTGCAAGCGGTAAACTCGTAAATCCTGGTGACGTCGCATGGGCGTTGGCTGCGGGCGCCGATTTCGTGACCTCTGCGCGTGGTTTCATGTTCAGCCTCGGATGTATCCAAGCACTGAAGTGCAACAAAAACACCTGCCCCACAGGGATCACCACGCATGATCCGAGATTGCAGCAAGGCCTTGTCGTTGAAGAGAAGTGGAGGCGCGTGCAGCAATATGCCGAAGGCATCGTGCACGAGGTGGAGACCATCGCTCATTCAGTTGGCGTCGCGGAGCCTCGACAGCTGCGGCGTTCGCATGTTCGGATCGTTCAGCCCGATAGCACGTCGACCCTAATGAGCACACTCTATCCTTACGGTCCAAGTCCAAAGGCTGCATGAGCCTCAGCGGCGTGCCTCACCCGTGCGTGATGTTTCAGTAACCTCGCGACCCGTGACGGCAACGTGAAAGCGGTTACAGGAAACACACCTTATATACTGCGCAAGAGTTTACAGGAGACGCCCGCAATGAAGAACCGCTTGACCGCAGATGACGTAACTCCAAAGCACCTTTATCTGAATCGCCGCCAGATCATGGCAGGTCTGGGCGGGATTGCTGCCGGCAGCATTGGCGGTCCTTTGATGGCGCGCACGCCGGATCAGGCGCCAGGGGTGGATATGGCCGGTGGCGAAACCGCAAACACTTGGGAAGATATCACCACCTATAACAACTTCTATGAATTCGGCACCGCAAAGAGCGATCCAGTGGAAAATGCGCATCGGCTGACCACTTCGCCTTGGGCGATTGAAATAGACGGATTAGTCGAACGGCCCGGCACCTACAGTATCGAGGATATTGTCAGTGGAATGACGATCGAGGATCGTATCTACAGGTTCCGTTGTGTTGAGGCATGGTCGATGGTCATTCCATGGCAGGGCTTCGAGCTTGGCCAGTTGTTGGAACAGGTCGGAGTTCAATCAGGTGCACGCTACGTCGCTTTCCAGACGCTCGTGCGCCCTGAAGAAATGATTGGCCAAAATCGTGCAACTGTCCCGTGGCCATATCGCGAGGGATTACGCCTTGATGAGGCCATGCATCCGCTGACCATGATGGCGACAGGGATATATGGTGAGACCATCCCCAATCAAAATGGCGCCCCGATCCGGCTGGTGGTGCCATGGAAGTATGGTTTCAAATCGATCAAGAGCATCGTGAAGATCACTCTGACTGACGAGCAGCCTGAGAATTCCTGGAACCAGATCCTGTCCCGGGAGTACGGTTTCTATTCCAACGTGAACCCGCAAGTGGATCACCCGCGTTGGAGTCAGGCCTCAGAACGTAGGATTGGCGATGGTCTATTTGCGCGCCGTCGCGACACGCTGATGTTCAACGGTTACGAAGACGAAGTCGCTGGCCTCTATGAAGGTATGGATTTAGCTGAGTTTTACTAAGCAAAGCGGAAAGAACATTCTAAAGGGCGCCCACTGAGGCGCTCTTTTGTATTCTGAAAGCTTCAGAAGCAGTAAAGGGTGGAGTTGTGTCGGCTAAGAGCTGAAACATTCATCTTCACAGCGCGGTGAGTGAATGACGCAATCTTTGCCCAATCGTGAAACAAACACGCGGTTTGATCCGGCGAACTGTTTCAGCTGGTGTCACAACACCAACATTCGTGTGAGGGGGGCCTCCGTTGTAGGGGCTTGATTGCTATCTCTGTACAAACGAGAACGGAGAGCAACATGACGCTGACGCAGAAAATCAACGGTGGACTTCGTAAGGTTCCAGCCTGGCCTCTCTATATCTTAGGCCTGCTGCCTCCTGCCTGGCTTTTTTACCAGGCGGTGACCGGAGCGCTGGGCGTGGATCCGGTGAAAACTATGGAGCACCAGATGGGCGAATGGGGGCTACAGCTTCTGATCGTGTCATTGATGATCACGCCGATCCGAAAACATGTTGGCTTAAACCTCGTGAAGTATCGCAGGGCGATCGGATTACTCGCATTCTTCTACATCCTTGGGCATCTCATGGTCTGGCTCAGTCTCGATATCCAGTTCCGTTGGGGTGAGATCTGGAAAGACATCCTGAAGCGTCCGGCTATTACGATTGGCATGGTTGGTTTTGTGGTGATGGTCCCGCTGGCGCTGACATCTTGGAATGGTGCCATCCGACGGATGGGGGCGGCTGCATGGCAGAGATTGCATAAGCTCGCCTATCTCGCGTTGCTTGCTGGCGGCATTCACTACGTGATGGTCGTGAAAACCTGGCAGACCGAACCCCTTCTGTATCTCGCCGTGATTTTGGCGCTTTTGATGTTGAGGTCAAATCTACAGCGTTGGCGGAGTGCCCCGCAGAAGGTCTGATACCCTAAATAACTGCTTATATAGTGGGCAGGAATGAGACGCTCCGTCTTTGATTGAGCGACTCGTTTTGCATTTTGGTTGGGTCTGCTGAGCGTTTGGAGGTTTCCGATGAGACTGACGCGTGCCGAACCTGACGTTTAAGAGCAGCTCAGCCGAAGAAATGTGTGCAAACACGTAGGTCGAGTCAGTGGATATTGCGTAAAAGCCATGGGTTTGTCGGAAATCGACAGCAGATTCCAAAGACTAACCGAGGATCTAGGCGCCGATTTGTGTCTCAAACCCCCAGAAACACTATATTTTGCATAGAAAAATGCTGCGTCATAAAAAATATCATTTTTCTACAAAAAGCACTTGCGGCTGGTTTGTCCTGACCGTAAACACCGCTTCACCGAAGGGGCGGCGACGCACTGACGGGGCACTGGAAGGGTCTTATGACACGGAAGGGAAGCACACTACCGGAGATAATG
>JAEPNN010000003.1 GCA_017643385.1 Dinoroseobacter sp. | reverse complement strand
GTTCAAAGACAAAACAACCGCGATCAACCAGCTTTGGCAGACGGACTTCACCTATATCAAAGTTCTAGGCTGGGGCTGGTTCTATCTCAGCACCATCCTGGACGATTACAGCCGCTACATCGTCTCTTGGAAGCTCTGCACCAACGTCGCCGGATTGCTCAGTCGTTTCAAGCCTCTCCAGCAACGCTACTAAATCGTCAAGAGATGCATCATCCCGATTCCGAACGGCCCACCTAACAGCGAGTGCTTCTAGTTCCAAACGAACATCTCGTAAGTCTTTGAGTTCATCATAACCAAGCGCTGGGACGCCGACAGAACGACCTGAGACATTTGCGACGACGCCGATGGCATGCAGACGGGTCAGTGCCTCTCGCACAGGCATTGCGCTTAAACCAAAAGCCTTCGCCACACGTGCGACAGGAACGGCTTCGCCAGGCGTGAATTCGCCTTCGCGCAAAAGCTCACACAACCAATCATAGACCTGATCGTTCAATTTGTTTTTTTGTATCGGTTTCGCGTTCTCGAACATACTGAGTTTATTCGCACACTTTCGACGAGAAAATCTACATCGCCGGAGTGTTGTTCAAAAAAACGCTAAGATGCTCCCTTGGTGTGAAAGGTCCAAGGCTAGGTTTTGCGCCGAGTTTCAGACGGAGTTCTTTTGTCGTTGGGCGCAAAGGTTCCCTTAACAGCTCGATGAAGATCAAAAGCAGCGGCGTAAAGATGTCAGGCTTCAATGCCTCTTATCTAGCCCGTTAGGGGAAATAAGATACATTTGTGTAGTCACAACCCGAACGAACATTTGCAAAAAAGCAAACCTTATAGATTGAAAATCATCGTATCGGGGGCTCAATCCTGCTCTCGGTCACCATGCTATTTTAAAATCTCAGACTAAGACAAAAGGGTGGGATGCGAAGTTTTTAGTCTTTGCTTCTTTTCTTCGATCTTGCAATTCACATTGCTTCTGCTGTTCCCGAATGCATCGCATCTCGGTAAATTCCATTGTGAGCGAGCGGCCTACATGCCGTTCACACGAAGCGCAACTGAAGTCTTGTTTGAGCACTATGTAGATTGCTCGGATGGACCGCGCTGATTGTGTGGGTGTATTTCACCATAAAGTTGCGACGGTACCAGTGGCAATGTCACGGACCCGATTTGTTTCGCTCTGATCGTTTTTCACCGAGCATCAGCATCGCAGGCGTGACTACCAAGGTTAATACCGTCGCTACCAAAAGGCCTCCGGCAATTGCGCTTGAAAGCTCAGTCCACCGCTGCGTGGAAGGTGCTCCATAGACGATCTCACGGGAGTAGAAATTAATGTTCAGCCCAATCACCATAGGCATCAATCCCAGCGCCGTCGTTACTGATGTAAGTACGACGGGCCGCAATCGTTGTGCACCGGTACGAAGAGCGGCCTCTAGCGGGGATTGTCCAAGCTTCTTCAATTGGTTGTAGGTATCGATGAGCACGATATTATTGTTTACAACAATCCCTGCCAACGCGATCACGCCAATGCCTCCCATTACAATACCAAATGGGCGTCCTGTGACCATCAAACCGATCAAAACTCCTGCGACGGAGAACACGATGGCACTCATCACAATGAAGGATTGGTAGAAATTATTAAATTGAATCAGTAAGATAATAAACATTAGTAATATCGCAGAGATAAATGCACCTATCAGAAAAGTCATCGCCTCTGCTTGATCCTCTGCTTCACCTGCGAACGAGTAACTAACATCATCGGGCAAGTCCAAGTTCGAAAGGCCTCGGGCAAGGGCAACAATCTGATCGTTCACTAGCAAGCCAGGCGCAACGTTTGCCTCGATGGAAACAACTCTCTGTTCGTTGATCCTGCGAATGGTTCCCACGCGTTCGGTCGGCGAAAAACTCACAAAGTTTGAAATTGGGACAAGACCAGCCGAAGTTGGTACGCGTAGGTTACCCAGTTCAGCAAGTGATCGGTCCTGGTGAGGGAATCTCACTCGAATATCGAGGGTACCGTCAATGTCGCCGGGCCTGTAACTGGCAACATTGATGCCTTGGGTTAGAAGTTGGACCGCTTGCCCGAGTATACTGACATCTGCACCGAAACGCGCGGCCTCTGCGCGGTTGACGTTGATGGAGACTTCGACACCTGGCAATGAACGCGTATCGGTGATGTCAGTGAAGCCGCCGAGCTCGGCCATGAGATCGCGTACCTTGGTTACCGCTATGGCTTGAGAAAGCGGCTCTCGGGAACGAATACGCAGATTGATCGGTTTGCCAGCAGTAGGCCCTCCGCTGTCAGTTTGAACCTGAACATCAATTCCAGCTATGTTCGATACATCGGCACGAATGTCTTCTCCAATTTCGGCGGCAGTTCTGCGAAGATCCCAGTCTATTAGGTCAAGCTGAAGTGTCCCGATGGTTTCTTCATCGCCCCCGCTGATCATGGAGCGCGCGTAGAGGCTTTCAATTTCGTCGTATTGGAGTATTCGATCTTCTACCAAGCGCACGAGGCGATCACGTTCATAGACCGAGATATTATCGCGCGCGCGCACCTGAACTTGCATGAACTCGGGCTCGACCGATGGAAAAAACGTCACGCCCTTCCCAAGTTGCCCGTAAGCCCCAAAAGCACCCAGCAACAGCGCAACAGCAAGCAATACAGTGGTTCCGGGACGCAATATGGCCCACTCCAACAATCTGACATATACGCCGCTCATCCCTTTGATGTCGCGTGGATCGCCTAATTCGGCAGCATATAGCTTCGTTTTTGCAGCTGCGCTTTGGGGTTGGCTTTTGCCAATAAGCCCCCCAACGACCGGAATGAAGATCAGAGCCATGAACAGAGAAGCAAACAGCGTCAGGATGACGGTGACCGGCAGAGATTTCATATATTCGCCAACCATCCCCGACCAAAAGAGCAACGGAAAGAACACGCTCAATGTGGTCGCGGTTGACGCAATAATTGGCCAGGCCATGCGCTTAGCACTAAACGCATAGGCTTCACGGGGTGTCGCCCCCTCTTGTAGTTTTCGATCCGCTAGCTCGGTCGTGACGATCGCCCCATCAACGAGCATGCCAACAACCAGGATCAGAGAGAATAAGACAATGATATTCATCGTGTAACCTAGTGCCCAAAGCGCTGTAACACCGGCTAAGAACGCGCCTGGAATGGCGAGCCCAACCAATAGCGCCGACCGAAGACCCATCGCAAACACCACAACAATCATCACTAAGATAACCGCAGCAATGACGTTGGCTTCGAGGTCTGAAAGCAGTTCCTTCACTTGTTCTGACTGGTCCTGCAAAAACGTAACTTCGACCGTCTCTGGCCAGTTCTTTTCCATTTCTTCTACCAGCGCCCGAACCTCGGCAACTGTTTCGATAATGTTGGCACCAGACCTTTTCTTGACTTCTAATGCTAAGGCGGGCTGTCCGTTAATACGCGCAAAGCCAGTTGGGTCATCAAAAGCGCGCCGGATGGTAGCAACGTCACTGAACGTCACCACCGTCCCCCCGCGTACCTTCACGGGCATTGCCAAGACGTCTTCCAGGTTTTCGATGAGGCCAGGCACTTTTAGGACGATCCGCCCTGAGCCGCTTTCAATTGCACCTGCCGCAATCAGCCTATTGTTCCGCTGAATCTGGCTGATCACCTCTTCAAACGAAAGATTGTAAGTCTGGAAAACCGTGGGATCTATCAAGACTTCGAGGAACTCTTCGCGTTTACCTCCTACGTCGACCTCAAGGACGCCAGGCAAGCCTTCGATTCGCTCCTGAAGACTATCGGCCAGCCGATTGAGTGTTCGCTCGGGCACGGGACCAGAGAGAACTGCATTGATGATTGGGAAGAGGGCAGTGTTTACCTCTGTGATCGTCACGTCCGCGGCGTCTGTTGGGAGCTCACTCGCCGCCCGATCAACAGCTTCGCGTACCCGATCCAGCGCTTCGTCCGCGTCGAAACCCGGCTGAAACTCAAGCCGTATACTCGCAAAGCCCTCAGACGCGTGCCCCTCCATTTTGTCAAGACCGGCAATAGTAGCGAACTCGCTTTCCAAGGGTTCAACCAACAATCGCTCAGAATCGACGGGGCTAATTCCGTCAAGGCTCGTTGATACGTATACCAACGGCAATGGAATTTCCGGGTTCGCTTCTTTGGGAATAGCGATGTAGGCGAACGCTCCCCAAGCCAGTAGGATGGTAAGAAGCAACGAGACAACTCGGCTCCGCGAAAACGCAGCTGTGATGATCAAATTCATTGGCTGATGCCGCCATCAAGGAGGTCTGCGGCGTTTGTTATCTGCGGGCGCACTGTTTCCCCATCGCTGACATATCCTTGCCCAACAACAATCAGGTTTGCAGTTTCTGGCAGACCCGTCACCCAGATGCCGTCAATTTGTGCACGGGCGACTTCGATGGGATAGAATTTCACTTTGTTTTCTTCGGTTACTGCCTTTACCCCCAAGGCGCCATCGGGGCTCAAAGACACGATCGAAGGTGAAAGGAAATGCGCATCAATCTGTCCTATTGGGATTTGCACTTCGGCCGAAATCCCTGCCGGAATGAAACCATCTCGGTTTGGCACATCAATCTCGACCAAGAATGTGCGTGTTTCACTTGAGGCAGAAGTGCCGACAAAGGAAACAGTTCCTGCACGCTCTTCCCCTGTAATGAAGCGGACTCTGGCGGGTTGCCCATTCTGCAACTGCCTTAGCGACTGCTGGGGCACCTGAATTTCAATTGTAAGCGGGCTGTTGTCCACAATTCGTCCAACGGAATTGCCTGACTGTATGAACTCTCCAATATCTAAATCTAAAGTTTCAATTCGACCGCTGAACGGGGCTGTGATGGTTGTGTTGCTCAGAGCCTGTTCTGCAGACGTGAATTGCGCCAGTGCTGCGGCAAAGGCCGCCTCGGCTTGAGTGACCCTATCGGTCGTCGCGACCCCGCGTTCCTGCAGTGCTCTTGCGTTCTCGAGCTCTCGTTGGGCGCGGTCCAGGTCAGCGCGTGCTCGCACTAGGTTCGCTTCTCTCTCTGAAGTTTCGAACTGAGCAATCGGGGTGTCGACTTCGACATCTTGTCCCTTACTAACCAGCACGTCAGCAATTTGACCTGATGTCTCAGCCCGCAATGAGGTATCACGATCTGGCAGCGCTTGACCTTCAGCCTGAAAAAACTGCGTGACTGGCTTGGCTTTGGATGGAGCAATCGACACAGCAATGGGGAGGGGCTCTCCGCGTGCTTGCGTGGGCGAATTGTCAACACTTGGGAACAAAATTCCACTGCCCATCCAAGCTACGATAAGAAGGGTTAATGCAAGGGCGACCCAAAAGGATCGGGAGGACCCGCGATCGGAGTCGAACTCTATACGCTGAGGTGTGGTTTCGGATTTGATATCGTTCATGGTCGTCCCCTCGCTATCCTTCGATATCTTTAAGTTCATTTTTTGTAAGAGCAAACCGCTTCTTTTGCCAGAGCGCCTTATCTAGGCCTGTTGTGCTGGGCCGAGAAACCCTAGTTCTGGTGAGCGGAGTTGATTGGCCTTGATGTGCCAAAGAAGTAGCACTGACATCCGCAGCAACAACACAGTTTGATCCAAAGGTTTGTGTGCATTCGATGTTCTTGAACGCTTTCAGGGGTATTTACTGATAGCTTAATTTCGGCTTTTGGCCCAAATCAAGCTTCAAGATGACCCTCAGCCAGACAAGTCCAATGGTCGATACCCTATTGGCTATATCCGATGCGTAAGCGAAAACTGGCTTCGGGTTAAGAAGCGCTAAATCAACTAATTTGAGTGCTTTCTGTTCTCTGTTCCCAACCCAAGTTACTAGAAACGAACTTGGCCGATGTAGTGATTTGAGAACCTAGCGATTTACGGAAGGTCGGGGTAAATACTGTCTAACGTCAGCACCTACCGGACAAATTTAGGGGTTTGAGCAACGGAGGTTTTCTGGTTCATCGAAGCCACTATGGAGCGAAGATGAACAAGAGATCCGGAACATCGAAGGATGCCGCTGACAAGTTGGTCAGGGGTATCAAGCGCAAGACGCGCCAACACTACTCAGCTGAAGAGAAAATCAGGATCGTCCTGGCTGGATTACGGGGCGAGGAGAGCATTGCCGCACTGTGCCGCCGCGAGGGGATTGCAAGAAGACGTGTTGGTCCTAAACCCAGATACCGGCGCGCCCGTCTCTTGGGATGCCGAGACAATGGGCGAGATAGTGTTTCGCGGCAACATCGTCATGAAAGGCTATCTGAAAGCGCCCGACGAAACGTCTGAAGCGTTTAAGGATGGATGGTTCTGGTCTGGCGACCTAGCCGTGCAACACGCAGACGGCTACATCGAAATCCGCGATCGCTCAAAAGATATTATAATCTCTGGCGGTGAGAACATATCGTCCATCGAAGTCGAGAAAGCGCTCTATTCTCACCCTGCGGTCAGTCTCGTGGCGGTTGTTGCAATGCCCGATGAGACATGGGGCGAGGTTCCCTGCGCCTTTGTAGAACTTTCTGGTGGGGCAACCACAACTGCAGAGGAACTATTGGCGCATGCCAAAGCAGGGCTTGCGGGGTTTAAACGGCCCAAAAAGATTATTTTTTGCGAATTGCCTAAAACGATAACGGGCAAAATCCGCAAAAACGAACTCCGCGATCTGGTCCGCCAAAGAGGCTGATCACAGCCGCATAAATAGGCTCTACAATATGTCCAACGAATTAGACTTTGCACAATTCAGCTTTGGAACACAGGTCAGAAAATCCCCTTATTCCGATGCGGCGTTGCGGTGGGGAGCCAAGGGGTTTTCTGTCTATAATCACATGTACATCCCGCGCGATTTTGGTGATCCATCCCAAAACTTTTGGAACCTGGTCAACGAAGCGATCCTATGTGATGTTGCGGTCGAGCGTCAGGTCGAGATCAAAGGTCCGGATGCTTCGAAATTTACCCAATTTTTAAGCTGTCGCGATCTGTCTAAGATGCAAGTAGGGCAGTGCAAATACGTTCTCATCACTGATCAGGACGGCGGGATCATAAACGATCCGATCCTGTTGAAATTAGCCGAAGATCATTTCTGGCTTTCGATTGCCGATAGTGATGTTCTGCTCTGGGCCAAAGGCATCGCCGTTAACTCTGGTATGGATGTCGAGATTTCCGAGCCTGACGTTTCCCCCTTGCAACTCCAAGGTCCAAAATCATGTGATGTGCTATGCGCAGCTTTTGGCGACGCCCCAACAGAGCTGAAATACTATCGGTTCATGGAATATGACTGGAATGGCGTGCCGTTGATTATTTCGCGCACCGGCTGGTCGAGTGAGCTTGGCTACGAGATCTTCCTGCGGGATGGCTCTCATGGGGACCGGCTTTGGGAACATCTAATGGCAGTAGGCACGCGATTGGGACTAAAGCCCGGACACACCTCCAGTATTCGGCGAATTGAAGCAGGTATGCTTTCCCATCACGCTGACATGACCCTCGCGAACAATCCGTTTGAGATGGGAATGGGGCGGCTGGTTGATTTGGATATGGATGCAGAGTTTGTCAGTAAAGCTGCGCTGAAAAAAATCAAAGCTGTGGGAGTATCCCAAAAATTTGTCGGCCTAGAGATAGAAGGCGCGCCGTTCGAGGGCTCCAACGATTTTTTCTGGCCCGTTCTTTCTGATGGCAAACAGGCTGGCAAAGTTACTTCTGCAATATATTCCCCACGTCTTGAAAAAAACATCGCACTGGCTTTAGTTGGGATCGATTACGCCGGGCTGGGTACGGCTTTGACACTCAAGAAGTTCAGCGAGACGAGAGGTTGTAAAGTCGTGGAAATTCCGTTCTTCGACCCCAAAAAGTCACTTGCATCAGCAAGCTAATTTTAGCGCGCAGACCAAAAGTGCAAATCCTGATCGAAAAACAGCGAGAAAGCGGTCCAATGGTATGCCTGTCAATCAGTATGTTGCCTAACGCGGGACCCACATTTTCATAGGGCAGATACAAGTCGGCTTACAAAGGGCTAGGCGCGCGCTCACAACGACATTTCGAGAACTGCGTGGCCCCTAGAGAACCTCTTCGAAAAGTTGACGTAGGACGCCTCCGGTTAAAGTTACCGGATTGCCGCCGCAGCTAGGATCATTTATCGCGCCAGACACCAAGCGGTCTATGTCGGGGTCTGACACGCCTAGATCGGACAGACGCTGGGGTATCCCAAGATCAGTGTTGAAACGGTCAACAAACGCACAGAACCCGTCAAACCCCCCCTCTATTCCAAGATAACTCGCGCAGGTATCGAACTTATCCCGAATGCCAGGGGTGTTAAGTTTTAGAACCGCTGGCATGCAGACGGCATTAGTTGTGCCATGGTGGGTATGATGCATAGCGCCGACGGGGTGGCTTAGGGCATGGATTGCGCCAAGGCCCTTCTGAAAGGCTGTTGCCCCCATCATAGCTGCAGACATCATATGTGCACGAGCCTCGAGGTTTTCAGGTTGGGTATAAGCAAGGGGAAGGTTTTCGATCACGAGGCGCATGCCCTCTAGGGCGATGCCTTGGCTCATCGGGTGGTAATGCGGAGAAGAGAAAGCTTCCACGCAATGGGCAAAGGCATCAAGGCCTGTGCCCGCCGTTATAAAGGTCGGCATACCAACCGTCAGTTCTGGGTCGCAAATTACGGCAGACGGCAGCACTTTCGGATGAAAGATGATCTTCTTCTCTTCCGTTTCGGAATTGGTGATGACGCTTGCGCGGCCGACCTCGGACCCCGTACCTGCCGTCGTCGGAACGGCGATATTAGGGTAGATCGCGTCCGCATCGGCACGTGTCCACCAGTCGTCAACATCCTCAAAATCCCAGACCGGGCGAGATTGGCCGGCCATGAAAGCCACCATCTTGCCTAGGTCCAGACCTGATCCGCCACCAAAGGCGATGACACCATCATGACCGCCCGCCCTGAACGCCTCAACGCCAGCCGCGAGGTTCTTTTCATTCGGGTTTGGGTCCACATCAGCAAAGAGTGCACGGCCAAGTCCATGTGCTTCAAGAACATCCAACGCCTGAGCAGTAACCGGCAGACTCGCAAGGCCGCGGTCGGTTACAAGCAATGGCTTTGAAATCCCGACCGAAGTGCAAGCTTCTGCCAGTTCCTGAATGCGACCCGCGCCAAATCGGATGGCAGTAGGATAAGACCAATTGGCTGTAGGGCTCATGTCGTTTCTTTCTTCAGGTGGTAGGATTTTGGACGGGTCAGGTTGTGGTAGCCGATCATTGACAGCCCACCGCCACGCCCTGTGTCTTTGCATCCGGTCCAGCAAAGCCCCGGATCGAGGTAATCCGCGCGGTTCAGAAAGACTGTGCCCGTTTCCAGCTGATTGCCGATGCGTTCCGCGCGATCGAGATCCCTGGTCCAGAGACTGGCCGTCAGGCCAAAATCGCTATCGTTCATTAGCCGGATGGCTTCGGCGTCATCCTTTACCGGCATGATCCCAACGACGGGGCCAAAACTCTCGTCGCGCATTACCCGCATGTCATGGGTGACATTGGTCAGGATTTGTGGGCTCAGATAGGCCCCTCCATCGTCCTCAGGAAATGTGTCAATCTGGGCGACCGCACCATCAGCAATGGCTTCGTTGATCTGCGCACGAACCTCATCGGCAAAACGCCTATGCGCCATAGGACCGAGCGTTGTACTGGTGTCCATAGGATCTCCAAGCTTGTAGCCTTTGACGATTGCAACGGCCTTTTCCACAAAAGCATTATACAGGCTTTCGTGGACATAGATCCGCTCTATTCCGCAGCAGCACTGGCCCGAGTTGAACATTGCGCCATCAATCAGCGTATCCACCGCCGCATCCAGATCCGCATCTTCCATGACATAGCCCGGATCTTTGCCGCCCAGCTCCAACCCCATGCCGGTGAACGTCTCGGCGGCTGAGCGCTCCATGGCTTTGCCGCCCCCAACGGAGCCTGTGAAATTGACGTAGTCGAAAGCTCCGTCCGTGATCAGCGCGGAAGTCGTGTCGTGATCCAGAAATACATTTTGGAAAACGTCTTCTGGTACGCCCGCATCCTGGAAAGCCTTCGCCATCCGCTCGCCGACCAACAGTGTTTGGGTGGCATGCTTCAAAACCACTGTGTTGCCTGCGATCAGGGCAGGGGCCACCGTGTTGATTGCTGTCATATAGGGGTAGTTCCAAGGAGCAACGACAAATACGACGCCGTGAGGTACCCGTTTGATGTAGCGTTTGAACGCCTCGTCTTCGCCAACTGCGATGTCGGCAAGGCTTTCTTCCGCAATCTTTGCCATGTGAGTGGCGCGTTCGTTGAACCCACCAAATTCACCACCATAGCGAATGGGACGACCCATCATTTTTGCAAGTTCTGGGACGATGTCATCATTCATCGCTCCGACTGCCGCTACCCCGGCAAGCACCAGATCTATACGATCCTGAAGTGGGCGTGCGGCCCATTTGGACTGTGCCGCTTTTGCGCGTTTGATAGCCTCTTTGGCGGCCTCTTTGGCAAGGGTTTCACGGGTTGCAAAGACTGACCCGTCTATCGGGGAAATGCACGTCAGCGTGCTCATGCTTTTTCAAATCCTCTGGCGATTTCGTAGTCTGTGACCACACGTTCAAACTCTTCTATTTCCCATTCAGCTGCGCGGGCATAGTGGGTCACGGTTTCTTCGCCGAATGCTTCTCTCAACATTGCGGAACCTAGAAGTTCTTCGCGGGCAACGCGGAGGCTGCGCGGAATATGGAGCACGTCATCATCGGCATAGGCGTCGCCCTTGAAAGGATCAGACAGAGGCATCTTCTCTGCGATACCTTTCAGACCCGCCGCCAACAAAGCGGCCTGCGCCAGATAGGGGTTCATGTCTGCCCCGGGTATGCGACATTCAACGCGGACACCTTTTGTGCCGTCTCCGCAAAGCCGGAACGCCGCAGTGCGGTTGTCAACGGACCAAACGGCCTGCGTTGGGGCGAAGCTGCCTTTGGCAAACCGTTTGTAGCTGTTGATGTAGGGGGCCAGAAAGACGGTGATGTCGGATGCGTATTTGAGAAGCCCAGCCATGTAGTGATCCATCAGGGCCGACTTACCGAGTGGCGCGTCCGGGTCAAAAAACGCGTTCGATCCATTTGTCCAAAGTGACTGGTGCACATGTGCAGCGGATCCCACACGGTTATGGTGCCATTTCGGAAGGAAGGATGCAGCAAAACCAGCCTGATGCGCGATTTCCTTGATCCCGTGCTTTGCGATCGTGTGATGGTCAGCCGTTAACAAGGCGCCCGCATATTTGATATTCAACTCTTCCTGGCCGACTTCCGCCTCACCTTTTGAGCCTTCCACAGGGATATCCATGGCCCTGAGATGATTGCGGATCGGACGCATCACAGGCTCTTCCTTGGACGTCTGGAAGATGTGGTAGTCTTCATTGTAACGGCTGATGGGTTTGAGATTGAAGCCGCCTTCGGCAATCTCGTCATGGGTACCTTGGAATAGGAAGAATTCAAGCTCCGTCGCCATGATCGGATCAAACCCAAGCGCGTTTGCTTTTTCGATTTGCGCTTTGAGTACTTCGCGGGGCGCAAAAGGCACCGGTTTATGTGTGTGATGGTCAAGAACATCGCACAGGCACATTGCTGTTCCGTCGAGCCAAGGGACGGGGCGCAATGTTGTCAGATCAGGTTTCATGACATAGTCGCCATAGCCCGCCTCCCACGAGGTTGAGGCATACCCATCTGGCGTCGCCATTTCGAGGTCAGTGGCGAGCAGGTAGTTGCAGCAGTGGGTTTCGTCTTCGGCCATTTCCAGGAAAGCCTCTGCGTGAAACCGCTTTCCCATCAGGCGACCTTGCATATCGACAATGCAGGTCAGAACTGTGTCGATGGCGCCTGCTTTAATCTGGGCCTTTAGGTCGTCAAATGTCATGTGAAACCTCTGGTGCATTTGGCAGGGCGGGGCTGATCCCGCCCTGCGCTAAATCTTAGCCGTAGCGATAGGGTCGACCAGCCGCTTGCATATCAGCATTGTACTTGCGGAAGATGTCTACCACCTTTGCCTGCACTTCGCCTTCGCTTGCGATCTCGTCCCAGAAGGCGACCGCAGCGTTTTCTACTTGCGCCCATTCCTCATCAGGAATTGAGGTCAGTTGCATCTTGGTACCATTGACCCGCAGGTTGGCTTCGCCACCCCAATACCACCACTGACGGTAGTAGTGCGACTGATCACAGCAAACACGGAAAAGGGTCTGCAGATCCTCAGGAAGTTCGTTCCAACGATCCATGTTGGCAAAGAACGAGCCAGCCCAGGCACCAGAGATATTGTTGGTCAGGAAGTAATTGGTCACATCGGCCCATCCAACAGTGTAGTCCTCTGTGATGCCCGACCAGGCAATCCCATCAAGCTCGCCGGTTTGTACGGCCACCTCAATGTCTTCCCACGGTAGGGTTACAGGCACGACGCCAAACTGCGACAGGAAGCGGCCAGCAGTTGGGAAGGTGAAGACGCGCTTGCCTCTGAGGTCTGCGAGGCTGCGGATCGGATCCTTGGTCGCAAAGTGGCACGGATCCCAAGAGCCCGCGCTGATGTGTTTCACACCGACAGCTGAATATTGCTCGTCCCAGATTTCATTCAAACCGTACTGGTTAAACAGAACGGGGACATCGAGAGAGTAGCGTGACGCGAACGGGAAGTAGCCGCCAAAAACAGTCACGTCTGTGGGTGATGCCATCGAGTCATCGTCCGACTGAACCGCATCAATGGTGCCTTGCTGCATGGCGCGGAACAATTCACCGGTTGGAACCAGCTGGTCTGCGTAGAACAGCTCGATCTGCATCCGGTCGCCTGCGATCTTGTTGAACATTTCGATCGCGGGATCAATCACATGAGCCGCAAGCGCAGGACCAGCATAGGTCTGCATCCGCCATTTGATTGTGGATTGCGCGATGGCTGGTGTGGCCAGCGGTGCCGCCGCTGCGCCAATGGCGGCGGTCGTTAGGAACTTACGTCTTGTCGTCATGCTTTTACTCCTTGTTGTCTTACTTTCACTCTTTGTTGACTGGCCCCTTTTTCGAGGTCTTGCTGTTAATTTCCGTAGATATATTCCGGCAGCCATAGTGCGATTTGCGGGAATACCATGATCGTTGCGAGGGCTAGGACCATCACAACAACAAAGGGGATGATGGACCGATAGATATCGCGCAGCGTGATTTCGGGAGGGGCCATGGCGCGCATCAAGAACAGGTTGTAGCCAAAGGGCGGCGTCATATAGGCGATCTGCGTGGTGATCGTGTAAAGCACGCCATACCAGATCAAATCGAAGCCAAGTGCTCCCACCAATGGTACATAGAGAGGCGCCACGATGACGAGCATCGCCGTGTCATCCAGAAACGTACCCATCAGAATAAAGCTAAGTTGCATCAAGATCAGGATGACCCAGGGCGACAGGCCCAGTTGTTCGGTGAAGAGGGCGTCGATAGCCTTGACCGCACCCAACCCGTCAAACACCGCGCCAAAGCCCAATGCGGCAAGGATGATCCACATGAACATGCAGGAAATGACCAGCGTCTGCTTGGTGCAGGTGTGAAACACGGCCCATGTCATTCGCCGTTTCAAGACCGACGCGATCAAGGCCGCGAGGGCACCCAAGGCTGAGCTTTCAACTAGAGATGTCCAGCCGTTCACAAACGGCACCATCATCGATGCGAAGATGACGATGGGTAGAACGCCGGCCCATAGAAGCTGGCGCTTTTCCTGCGGACTCACATCGTCCAGATCATCCGCGACCGGTCCAAGTTCTGGCGTTATTCGGCATCTGATCCAGATATAGATCATGAACATGGCCGCCATCATCAGTCCGGGCATAATCCCAGCAAGCCAAAGCTGCCCAACCGGCTGCCTGGCGATCATTGCATACAGGACAAGGACGACAGACGGCGGTACGAGAATTCCCAGGGAGGAGCCGGCCTGAATTACACCCGTCACCATCAGTTTATCGTACCCACGCCGCAGGAGTTCGGGCAGTGCGATTGTTGCTCCAATTGCCATACCCGCCACAGAGAGACCATTCATGGCTGAGATCAGTACCATCAAGCCAATGGTACCCATCGCAAGCCCGCCATTCACGTTACCGAACCAAACGTGAAACATGCGGTAAAGATCATCAGCAAGGCGGCTCTCACTGAGCACGTACCCCATGAAAATAAACATAGGCAGGGTCAGAAGCGGGTACCATTTCATTAGCTTCATCGCGGCAGAGAAGGGGATGTCCTGCCCTCCTGTGCCCCAAAGCGCTAAGGCCGCGATTGCCGCGATTGCACCAATGGCACCAAACACGCGTTGGCCGGTGAAAAGCATCAGCATCATGGATGCGAACATGAACAACGCGATGTGTTCCTGGCTCATACCTTGCCCTCCACATCTTCGCGGCCAAGGGCGCGGGCGATGTCCTTTATGAGCTCAGAAAGCGCCTGCAGAAGCATAAGTATGAGGCCGATAATCATGATGGCCTTGATCGGCCAGATGTATGGACGCCATGCAGTTGATGAACGTTCCATTCGGCCAATCTCTTCGCTGCCAGTAATCAATCCGGCGAAGAATTCCAATGGAGCCTTCCCCCAATACCCCAAAGAATAGGCCGTCGAGCCGAGAGCGCCGTAGAGCAAAATGCCCAGATAAAAGATCAGAAAGAGAACTGTAACGGTATCAATGGTGGCTTTACGGCGCAGGGACCAATCGCCATAAAAAAGGTCCATGCGCACATGTCCGCCAGACAACAGCGCATAGGGTCCACCGAGCATGTAGTAGGCGACCATGGCAAATTGAGCCATTTCCAGTGTCCAAAGTGACGGTAGGAAAAAGGTCTTGGAGATTGATGACCAAAGCAAGATCCCGATAAGAACGAAGACGCTGTACATGACGATAAGACCGATCGCCTTGTTCAAGGAGTCGACGCCGCGGGACAAGGTCAAAAGGCTTTTCATAAAGGAGCCTCCCCATCCGATGTGCACTTTAAGGTCTCTTTGATCCAGTTACCTAGGTATTTAGCCATCGCTTTTTGCTGGGCTTCGCTTCGGATGAGGTCGCTCCTGATCTCGATCATCACGCTAAGCAGGTCATTCGCAGCACCATGGGTGTCAAGTGTATGTGCCACACCATCTCGTGCCGCGTAGGGTTCATTCAACCGAACGTCATACAAGTTACCTTCCGGGACCATAGACATCATTTGCAGTGCGAATGACGGATCGCGCCCGTGCAAAATTCCAATTTCCACATCGCGGGGCTTGCCGTGAAAAACAGGAGTAAAACTGTGAATGGTCACCAGCTGCTGGAGCGTCACGCGATGCTTGGAGATCTTATTGTCCAAGGCCCGCGCAAACGGTTGATATACCTTCGAAACACGTTCTCTGCGGTCCCGGTTTCCAAGCGCTTTGTTTCCGGGGATGTCAAATATTTCGCTTCGCTCTGGAATGGCGCTGTTGGCTTCGGGTGGGCGATTGCAGTCATATACCAGTCTGGACAATGTTCCCTCTACGAGCACGGCCTCCAACGCATTCCTAAGCTCCTTTGCGACCGCAAGTGCGCCGGGATCCCATGCGATGTGGCTTTCTGCCTCTGCAGCCGTCAGTCCTAACTGTTGAAATGCCGGCGGGATGTATTTTGACGCATGTTCACAAACAATCAGAACTTTGGGCGATGTTCCGTTGTATGAAATACGGTACGGCACAGGGTAAACCTGCTCAGCGTCCGCCAATTCTGATTCCTGTTTTTGCACCATCGGCAAAATGTTGACAGCCCACTTCATCCTGTCAATACTTTTTCTGTCTGGAATTTTGCGGAGCGAAAGCGCCTGTGAGATATTTTACGTCAACGGGAGGCACCAAGGCACAATGACCGTTTCGAACAAGCTTGTGGCCCACCGGGATGAGATGACACCTTCCGAAAGACAGCTCGCGAATACCTTGTTAGATGACTATCCTATTATTGGGTTGAGCAGCATCACCGACCTCGCACAAGCGGCCTCAGTCTCAACGACAACGGTTACCAGGATGTTGCAAAAGATGGGGTTCGACGGATTTCCACAATTCCAGACTGCGCTGCGATCTGAGCTTAAAGAGATGATCTCGGACCCTGCGTCAAAGCGAAAGCACTTACAGAGCGATTTGCCTGAAGAACATGTTCTGAACCGTTATTCCCGTAAGGCGCTTGGTAACCAACAACGTAGCCTTGATGAGGTGGATGCTGAGGATTTTGACAGGCTCTGCGACCTTTTGAGTGATCCCGACAGATCTATCTATATCTCAGGAGGTAGGATCACGGGCACTGTAGCGCGCTTCCTATTCCTGCATATGCAAATGATCCGATCCGACGTACGGTTGGTGGCCGATGGAGGCGCCTGGCCCCACGATCTTCTCGATATCAAAAAAGGTGATGTGGTTGTCGTCTTCGACGTGAGACGGTACGAAAATACGACGTTGCAACTGGCCCAGATGTGCGGTGCCAAGGAAACAGAAATCGTTTTGTTCACCGATCAGTGGCGATCGCCGATCCATCGTATCGCAACGCTTACCTTTGCGGCGCATATCGCAGTGCCATCGGCTTGGGACAGCTGTTTGCCTTTGTTAATGCTGCAGGAGTGTACAATCGCTGCGTTACAAGAAGACATGTGGCAGACGGTCAAGCTACGTACAGAAAAATTGGAAACGGCATTCGATCAAACCAAATTGTTTCGAAAATTCACGTAAAAGGTGATGTCTTTTCGGTTACAATGAATTACGCCAAGTCTAAATACATGCCGGTCCGGGTCACCTTTGGGTAACAAATATTGCGAAACCCCCAACGCCTTCTTCAAGGACGAACCGCTGAAAGGGAAATTCGTTTAAAGTTCACGGAAGGTAAACTACCTGATCAAACAATAGCGGAAATGCTGTGACACCCAACGTCTTCGAGGCACTTAAGCCTAGCACGCACTTACCCGGCAAATCATCATCCCGATGTAACTTAGGACAATCGTGCACAGGTGTTCAGGTTGGCCCACGAAGGTGGCGCTGATCGGACCGCCGCATTTTCTATACAAACGAATGAGTTACATACTATTTAATACCAGCCCGTAATTTGTTCTAAAATCTCAGACACCGGACCGCAGTGGGCATAGGTAGATCAAGACTAACCATTCGGCCGTTGAGCGCTGGGCGATGCAGCACCGCTGAGATTTGTAGGTACTATGCTGATGTCAGAAGAGCTGTTTCACTATTCTGCTTCATCGCGACTATGCCGTCTTGGAGGCGAGCATGGTAAACTGGTTTCCGTAATGTCGCGTCTCCTACGGATCGGCGATAATCAGAAAGCTCATCCCTGCTGACGGCACTCGACATAAGAAGCACGGGAATGGACCAACACATCTCCCTAAATGCGGTAAGGTCGTCTACCGCATCTTCAATACTTTCAAAAAAATCCAGATCGAAGATAATGAAATGCCAATCTTTGGGTTGTGCGAGCACAGAATCTAACATTGCGTCTAAGTCGGTGGTATGATGCACCTCGTAGCCCATTTTGACTAAATCAAGGGCGATACTTTTAGTTTCTTGACCGTCTTCGGCAATGAGTGCGACGCGCTCAATGGCTTGGTCATCCGCCTCGCCAGAATACGATCGCCAAACCACCACTTCTGAACCGGTCGATCCTGATATGCTTGACTTTGCTTGTCTGAAATTGCTCCCGGAATTCTCAAGATTTCTTTGTGTCGGTGTGAGCGACGCTGCTTTACCTAACCATTTTTCAGTACGTGCGAGTGACATTATTTTATCTCCGGAAGAGCTACTGTAGTGGAGACTGCCGAACGGAAAAAATTATATGCAGGCACTGATCTCGATTCATTGAAACGATCTGCAATAACTTGTTTTGGGTAAGTAATCGTAGACATATCGTCGGCCTAAATTAAGTTACCTAGCAATCGCGCCGCTCTGATAACGGTACCAGGAATGCTGTTAATTTTTAGATAAAAAGCAATAACTTAGAGTTGCGTTTTGACGGCTGTTGGTCAAACACTCAAAAGATATCTGAACATGTCATTAAGTTTTTTATTACCAGCTTTAGGTATTCAAAATTCGAGAATTTGCTCACTTTATGTACTTAAGGCATTGAAATAAAGTAAAATTTGAATAATTTATGAAGTATAAACATTGACAGATTGGTAGCACAGGCCAATGGCAAGTTGGTCGGATTATAACCTGTTCTGGATCCGTCTGGGTTCAGTGGCCCTGCGATCATATCTGACATCAAGCCGCGCATCATGCTATGATTTGGAGTTTAATCGGCCGAAGCCAAACGGTTTGGTTTTCCTGGAACCCGATTAGACGTTCACCAGCGGGTCTATCAGGCTCTAGCCTGCTCGGCTTGATGACATATTTTCAGTATCATCAGGCTTTGCGTCTTTGACGTCTTCGAGCATGACTTTAACGGCAATCAATTCTTCCTTAATGCATTTGGATATCTGATCGTAGTGCGTCTTCAGATCGTCGCGCTTGCCATTTCGCGCGCTAATTTCTGCAGTTCTCAGTAAACTAGAGAGTTTCTCGAGACCTGCAAAGGCTGTCGTGCCAATGACGCTGTGCAAACGGTCCGCAATCGCGTCTAGGGAAGAAAGATCATCAAGCAGGTATTCAGATTGATTTTTGACGTCGACCAGTGTTTCATCGAGCAAACGAAAAGCCTTAGATGGACCGAGAGCATCTGAAAGCATATCAAATGCGTCTACTGCTTCCGTTTTAAAATTATAGCGTTCGCTTGGCGCTAGATCAGGTGAACCTATTTTCCGAATTCTCAGATACTCAAAAGCCTCGACGAGTTGCTGCTTTTTGACGGGCTTGATTAGGACGAGATCTGCGCCTGCATCCGAGAAATCGCTGAGACGTTCTTCATCTGAATAGGCCGTTACGCCGATTATCACTGAATTCTTCGATGGTCCGCCATTACGGATATGCCTTACAGCTTCGCGTCCGCCCATAACAGGCATACTATCATCTATAAGTATAACGTCGTAGGGGCGATGGCAGGCTGAGCTAACAGCCTCTAGGCCGTTGCTTGCGGTCGCATGGTTATGACCTAATTGGCAAACCATTTTCGACAGTAACTCTCGATTAAGTTCTTTGTCATCTACCACAAGAAAATCAAGACCCTGCTCATCTAAGCGTAAATAGGGTGAGTCACTCTCTCGAGCTAAACACTCTTTACAAGACCGTTCCAGTAGTATCGAGAAAGAGAAGCTACTACCAACACCGCTTTTACTTTCTAGACAGAGCGCGCCTCCCATGCTTGCCACTGCGCGCCTGGCAATAGGCAACCCCAAACCAATATTAGCAGTTCTACTGAACTCTTCGCTTTCAAGCGATACAAATTCTTCAAAAATCCGTTCACGATCTTTGGGAGCTATCCCAATCCCTTCATCTTTAACCTCAACGTCAAGTTTGTGAACAAGTCCATCATGGATCGAAAAATTCAGGGCGATCTCAATAGCACCCTGATGTGTAAATTTAATTGCGTTACTCGTTAAGTTATATATGACCCTGCTAAACGCACGTAGCCTACCACGATAAGTAAAATCAGAACCCTCTCCAAGGCAGTTCAAATGAATATTATTATTGTTCTGATCCGCCAATGGTTCAAGCTCTTGAATAATTCCCTCTACAACCAGCCGTGGAGAAAAATCCGTCAACCCACGCTCAATACCATTACTCTGACTAACATCAAGAACTGTATTAACCTCAGAAATAGCGCGTTCGCTTGACAGTTTGGCAATATCTAAAAGGCGCCGCTGTTCATTGTCGAGGCTTTTGATGTCTACCAGGTCAAGAGCAGCAGATGCACAATGTAGAGGCGTACGCATTTCGTGGCTCATTGTCGCTAAAAAATTGCTTTTTTCCAACGCGTTCTTCTGAGCTTCATCACGTGCTGCACGAATTTCATCCTCAGCGATCAGATTGAGGGTGACATCACGTAACATAAATACAAAAATTGGATTACTATCTATATCCAGATTCTTCGCAACTGAAATTTCAGCGCAGAACGTTGAACCATCAGTGCGAACTGCGGTAACTCTAGTGTTATCAAGTGAGTATGAAAATTCTGAAATAAACAGTTTATTAATATTTGAATTCTCATTTGAAAAATTTTCTTCATTCGATACAAGATCTCGAATATTTTTTCCGTTGTAATTAACAGACTGCTCTCCAAACATCGTAATAAATGCAGGATTTACCAACCTTATATCACCTGTATCCTCTGTAATTGCAATGCCGATAGGTGAACTCATAAATACGCGAGATTCATTATCAAGTGCAACACGCATGAGTTTTGTGCCACGTGAAAATTGAGTCCATAAAACTAATATAAAAAATGTTGTGACAATAATTACAGCTAATAAAAGTATACTAAAAAAGAAAAATCGCTGAAATATCTCTTTCTCATTATTCTTTTGAGCGGCTAATTCACTCAGAAATACATTTAGCGACAGAAGAGAAATTTCTCTTGAAAGGGCTTGTAGTTCTTGAACGCTTTTGCGGATATTGTACGTGTGGCCTGGATTGTTGCTGTCGAAGCTATCTACAAGAGACGCGAGATGAGTTTTCTTTTGCTGCAATTCGGGGAGAAGAGCTAGCAGATTTGGATTTTTAGTTCGACTAGAGACTATTGAGGAAACTGCATCGGCACGGCTATATACAATATCCATCCAAAGCACCAGGTCATATTCATTAAGCGGGTCAGGCGCAAATGAGGGGGTAAGATCCTTGATAATTTTTTGTTCGATCGCTAGCGAGAGAGCGTAAACCTCTACCTCTAGTTGGTTTACGCTCCAACTGAGGTTATCGGTATCAGCTAGTCTTACCTCATTTATTCGGTTATAAAATGTGTTTGCTTTGTATGCGAGTGTACATGTTGATGCTAAAAGCAGAACCAGTAAAGTTATAAGCTGGTAAGAGCTGATATTCTTGATTTGTTTAGGGATATATTTTGCAAGTCTTCCCAGCCTGCTCATGGCTTAGTATCAATTTCCATTGATATAAGTTGCCAGATAGACATCGCACTAACTTCATAGCTTCGATATCGATCGTCCGAGTCAAATGGGAAAATAAGCCAGAGTGGGCCCCTTTGGCGCCTTGAAAATGGACTCCCATTCATTCTATTCGCGATAATTGGAGATGAATCTTCGATGTAATCCCAGGGAACTTGGATTTGATACCGGTTGCTTGCATACAGATTTAGCTCACCCTCTGTAATATTATACCGTGTCAAAAGTGCCTTGAGGGTAGGTCCGGAAAATGTTATCTCCTCTTCATCCCAAGGAGTTGACGTTTCAATCGTCACCTGAGGGAGGGCAAGCAGGTCCTCTTCTGTCAGGGTTATGCGTGCGTGATCATTGATAGTTATTGAGAGCAGCGTATCCGCGTTTGCGCTTATGCTTGTGCTCAAAAGCCACGTTACGTAGATGCTTAGATACATAAATGTACGAGAATTTTTTCTCATGTTTTGTCCACCTTTGTATCGTCTATCGATAGAGGTGAAATTTCGGGCGTGCAACGGTATCGAAAGATACCTTAAGCGATCTTACGGCTAAACATTCATGAATCGGTATCTTTTGAGCTGTTTTTCTGGTTAATCAGGATTTGGGCTTGTTTGTCCTTTCGCCCCAGGCCACAACTTGGACATACAACAGCGCCATAGTGCTCGCTTACGAGTATACTTTAGTGAAGCAGTTTGGGTCATACTGCTAATGTTTGAGGTGAAATATGCTCGAGCTTCTCTCCGAAGTCGATGAAGACCAACGTAAAGTACTGATCGTTGATGACCATAGGTTGGTTGCTGAAACAGTAGCTTCGTTCCTTGAAAAAAATAGTGAGTTCGCAGTTACCATCACGTCCAGCTTGGCTGATACCTTGCAAGCACTGAAGAAAGAAGGCCCGTTCGATCTAATTTTACTTGATCTCAAACTGCCAAAATTTGTTAGCATAAAGTCGGTTGAGGACGTCGTCTCTGCTGCTGGAGAGGGCAAGGTTATGCTGTTCTCTGCGCATGCTGATCGGCAAACTTTGCGGCGTTCGATCGACATTGGCGTGCGTGGTCTCATACCCAAAACATTACCGATTCAATCGCTGGTAAGCGTGCTCAGGTTGGTCGACAGTGGCCAGGTGTTTTTCCCGGTGGAGCTCTCAAGCGACAAAGTTGCTAACGGTAGCAATGCGGATCTGTCTGATGTTGAGCTGTTCGTTCTGCGTGCTGCTGCGTCGGGGCTGACGAACAAAGAGATCGCAGCTGACTTGGATGTAAGTGAAGCTTCAGTGAAGATGCATATGCGTTCAATCTGTAAGAAACTTGACGCTCAAAATCGTGCTCACGCGGTGTCGATCGGGCGAGATAAATCTATTATTTCTGGGTAGCGTGCGTATATAATATATTTTGTTTTTTTTAAGATCGTATAAATAGATGACATAGCTTTCGAAGCGATGTCTAGATTGGGAGATGTTTTTATGCTCCTAATTCAACGAACTTACTAAATTTTGTGTCGTCTTTCGCTTCGAAGGGCTGATACGAAGGCAATCAAGCTAATGATCGGTACTAGCAAGGCAACGTAGATTTCTGATTTCTCAATTGATGAGTTTAAAATATATTGAGACATATGATCTGACTCAATTATCAAGATTAATATTCCTAAGACTGTGGCAATCGTCAGTATATATGTGAGTAACAGAATCGAAAGAATATGTATCTTTGTTAAAATACTATTTTTAGGTGTAAATGTAAGTAGGTTTGAAGTAATCACACCGATTGCTAAAGAAATGCAAATTGCTAGTGGAGTTTTTATTTCAAAAATTATTGGTAAAGAAAGTTTTTGAGATATTTTCTCTACATAAAATATTAGACTAAGTATCAAATATATTGAAAATAAGTTGATAACGATACCAGTTATGTTAACGATAATGCTGTTTTTTGTCATTATCATTGCCTCAGCTTTTATTTACGCCCGTAGATTTTTTATTTGATAGTAAATTGTCTAATTTGAGCTCGATCTTTTTTCTGTTTCACTCTTGGCAAGCGAAAGCTTTGAGTGCGCGACTGAAATTTTTAAAAACTTGATAGCGAGGTGTGCTGTGGGAATACAACATATGCTACATTTAGGGATGTGTATCTTAAGGTTCGTCTGAGTATCTTAAGTGATCACACTTGATTAAGGTTGATACTGATCCGCTCAAATGGTGTCTTTCTCAATCGGCTTCCATATATATCAATAACAGAGAGAGCTATACATCAGTGATTATGAGTACATATCAGTTTATAATGGTGTTGCAGGTAATACGAACTTAGCCCGCCAAAAATAGCTACCTGCCACACCTGTCTTGGGTACCTGCTGAACGCTTCGATATAGGCCTTGTCTGTCGAAGCTACGGCTCGAGAGAATTCTAATTCGGTCTCGCTCAGTTAGGCCCTTTGTACAGACATCGTTTATGCCACGAGTTTGGAAACGGTTAGATCAATATCGGTTTGGACGGTTCCAGTATGATCGGCGCAGACGCGGTCCACATCGCGGTGCTTTCTTTGGTGTAGGATGTGCAGCCAAGGATACCACTAATGAATCTGGGGCTCGATCAACTTCCACAGCCGTATCCGTTATTCCCCAACGCTGAGTTGCGCGGAGATTGTTATCCGTTAGATGCCCGCTGGAGGCTCTTAGGCATACCGTAATTAAGATTTGAGCGTGACAAAGACCTTGTAGTTCCAGATGCCTTCACCAGCTTGTTGCCGAGCGTACAAAAAGCCGTTTTGTCCGAGGTGAGATACGGGACCAGTCGATTCTATTTTTTGTTCTCAAGTTATTTGCGAAGATGGCGCTCAGATACGTCCATTCTGATATGACCCGTTTCACTTGCGAACAAATGTTGTCTTCGCGGTCCCTATCCTACAACTGATCTCGCCAACTGCGGCCTCTGCTTCTACTCATCACAATGTAAAGGCAATTTGGGCGTCACCAAATCATTACTGTGGTAGGAGTAAACTTCCACTCTCATCAGAAATGCATCCAAAATCTTGCACTCAGTTCGCACTGAATTTCCAGGGCAAGTCCAGACCATGAACCGACATGGGCTTTGCTAAATTTAGTCCTTTGACCTTGTTCGCTTCAGTCTTGGGGAAGCATTCAATAAGCAGCAGTCACGATGATTTCGACCTTAAGTTCTGATCTTGCGAGTTTTGCTTCACCGCACGCCCGGGCTGGAGCGCAACCCGCCGGGACCCAAGCGTCCCAGATGGCATTCATCTCGGCGAAATCTGCCATGTCTGCGAGCCAGATCACGGCCTGTAGCATCTGTTCACGTGATGAACCGGACTTTTCCAAAAGCGCGTTTACCCTCGACAAGCAATCACGTGTCTGTTCACTGACCGTTGCGCCTTCACCTACTTGCCCGCATAGGTAAGCAACTCCGTTGTGCTTCACGATCTTACTCATGCGATGGCTGGTTTCTATTCTTTCGATCATTGATTTCTCCTAGTCAACCGGACCTTCAGACATATTGTCCATTGCAGCAAGCTCGCCGAGTGTGACCGGTTTTAGAGGCGCACGGATGCGGTAGTAGCCTGTTTGATCCGGAGATAGCCCATTTGCTTCAGCGAGTAATGCGGTCACCGTCAGACCGCAATAGCGGCCCTGACAGGGGCCCATACCCGCGCGCGCGAATGCTTTGGTCTGGTTTGGGCCGAGGCATCCTAGTCTAGCATATTTGCGGATATCCCCTGCGGTGACTTCTTCGCAGCGACACACCAGTGTGCTGTCAGATGGGGACAAGGCCTCTTCAAACGGCGGGTAAGCCGCGTCAAGGAAGGGCCTGACAGCCATTTCGCGCGCCAATGCCCGACGCAAGGGGACAGCAACACGATTGCGGTGACTTATAGAAATACAGTTGAGCTCTTCAGCCACCTTCAAAGCGGCCAGTTGTCCAGCATACTCAGCGACCTTTGCGCCACCAATTCCAGCTCCATCGCCTGCGATAAAAACACCTGCAACATCGCTTTGCCCCCAAGGATTGAGCTCGGGAACAAATGATACCTGACCCGCATCCCAGCGGTGGGAAATGCCAAGTGATCGAGCTGCGTGTGTATTGGGAACGACACCATGGTGGAGGTAAACTGTTTTACAGGCGACCCGCTTTTTTTGTCTTTTATGGATGAAAGTAAGGGCCGCGGCTTTGCCTTCACCTTCGATAGCTATTTGTGTCGCACCCGTATAGCGAGGCACTCTAGCTCGCTTGATTTCCGATATCATCTTCAAGCCCTTGGCAAGGTATGGCCAGCCACGCAACGCACCGCCCAAGTGTCGCGTTGCACGGATCATATCCCGCAACCTCTGGGTTTCGATCACCGCCGCTGGTGGGGTGCCTGCGCCCACCATCTGAGTGGCTATCAGGTAAAGAAACGGCCCAGAGCCCACCAACACAGCGTCTTGTGCCACAATACCGGATTGTTTCAGTAATATCTGGCCAGCTCCCGCAGTCATAACACCCGGTAAGGTCCAACCGGGGATTGGCATCGGGCGTTCCAGTGCACCAGTTGCCAACAAGATACGATCAGCATTGATCTGCGCACCCCTTCCTTCATGGGTGAAGGAGATACGGAAGTTCTCTTCTATGGCCCATACAACAGCACCAGAAAAGTGTTTGATGCGGCTTTGTCTTAGGTCTTGGGTCAGCCGCGCGCCATCGGTGTAGTCCCTTCCAAGGATTTTGCTTCGCGATGCGGAAACCCGATCTACGCCACGGAAAATCTGACCGCCTGGCAGCACTTGTTCGTCCAGAACCGTGACATCCAGACCCAGTTCAGCAGCTAGCACTGCCGCAGCCATACCAGCAGGACCTGCGCCAATGACAACAAGATCTCGCTTACGCATTCGGTGCTCTCGGTACGTTTATTGTTTTAATGTCCAACCCGTTTTTGACCTCGATCATACAGGCTTGACGGGTCACGCCGTCAATTTCGACGAGGCAGTCGAAACATGCCCCCATCATACAAAACGGTCCGCGAGGAGCCCCAGAAACGGGCGTGCTTCGGAAAACCTCGATCCCGCAGGCTAGTAAGGCGGCAGCGAGGTTGGCACCATCTGGTAGGCTAAGAGGTTTTCCATCCCAAGTTATGTCGACGCGCGGCCCGCTTTCGAGCTCAAGAAACGGCGAAGCGTTGTTCACTGAACACCTCCAGATCTGGTGCAGCGTTGGTGCTCTCCAGCCAGTCTGGCAGGAGGCGTGCATGAGCAGCGGCGAGTGTTATACCGCTGTGGCAAGTGACAAGATACGCACCGGGCATATCTTCACTCTCCTGATATATAGGCAGGCCGTCGGGTGATAGAATACGTAATGCTCCCCAACTGCGCACAAGTTGGGCCCGTGCAAGCGCTGGATAGGCGGCAATAGCTTCGGCTGCGAGGCCTGACAGACCTGGCTGGGTCTCGCGGTCATTAAGACCGACCTCTTCGTTTGTGGCTCCGATCTGGATACCGCCTTCATCGACCTGTCTAGCAATCAACGATGGTCGATTGATCAGCTTGGGCAGTTTTTCAGTTATCAAAACCTGACCGCGCTGGGGGCGAATTGGGGCCTTGAACCCCATCATTGGGCCGAGCTGAGCGACCCCAAGCCCGGCAGAGAGGATAACTTTGTCTGAAGATATGGACGTGCCATCTGTACAGGTGATGCAGAATGCACCCTGCTTCGTCACCTTGGTTACCAACTTCCCAGATACCACGCGACCGCCCAACCGGCGTACATCGGCTGCAAGAGCAACCATCAACTTCAGCGGGTTTGCATGGCCATCTTGATGATGAAGGATGGCACCTATCACCTTGGGCCCGATGTGTGGTTCGGCCCTGCGCAACGCATTGTGACCAAGCACTTCGTAGGGGTAATCGCCACCCAACTGTGCTTTTAGTTTTTCATACTGCTGGACAGTTGAATCTAGGGATGCTTCGGAAAAATGCAGATCTAGCCCGCCATTTTGTTCCAGGGGAACAGGCTTACCCGTGTTGTCGCTAATTTCGTTTGCGAAATTCGCCCAGATTTCAGCTGATTGCTGTGACCATTTGGCATACCGAGGTTGGTTCATTCCCTTGGACTGTACCCAGACCAATCCGAAGTTGCCGCGACTGGCACGAAATGAACCGTCATCACCATCCAGAATAGTCACCGTTCGTCCACGCTGGAGCAGGCCCCAGCCGACTGAAAGGCCGACAATCCCCCCTCCGATGATGGTGTAATCGGATTCCATAAGCTCTGTTCCCATGGTAACGCATGTTCCAGGGCGGCCATCGCCACCCTAACGACTTAAGTCTAATTGCTTGCAGCAGCAACTTCATCAAGAATGACCAGGCCTCATTCAACGTCAACATCCTGAAGCACAGCGGGCCAAATCTTAGACCGATCTTTTGAGGATATCACGGAAAGCGCCGTAGTATCCTTCAGCAGCAGACCCGATTGCGCCAACAACCACGCCAGTTTGAACTGCCGGAAAGTCTCAGAGAATGTGATCGGGGCAGGGATGTAGCCAAACTCTTCACCGGTGAACTGGAAGCTCTTAACACTAGGATCTCTTAATTCGATACCGTTAGGAACAGTCGAGCCGGGACTGGCGTCTTCAACGTTCAGAGAAATAGCACCGAAGTAAATTGGATACGGGGCCAGCACGGTGATGTCTTGCTCTGAATATTATCCGGCGACAGCTTCGCGAACAATCCCACCCGGGCCATATACCGCACGTGCCTGATCCCAGTTGCCTGCCAGATAAGGCAACGAGCTTATCTGCATGCGCCGATCGGCGGCAGTCGCTGCAGGCTGAGTCGCCATGACGATGGCTCCAACGCTGAGGTGTAATTGCTCAGCGCAACCAGTGTGGCCGTCAAACTGGTCAGGAATGCACGTTTCATTTTAGGCCCTCCCCTTTGGGATGAATTGTTGTGGCTGAACTCAGGGCGAGACGTCATATTCGAAGAAGCGCGGCAGAAAGAGCGACAGGTCTGGCCAAAGCGAGGTCAGGAAGACCACTGGCATGTAGCCAAAGAAAATGAGTTTCATCGCTGGTGGGATAACTTTGGTTACCTTCACATTACCAAAGCGCGCCCTTTGATATGGTGCGCCGACAGGTTGCTGCGATCCTGCCTTACATGACCTCGGACCCAGTTGCAGAAGGGATGGGTTATCGCCCTGTACCAGCTGATAGCTTGCCGCTGGTTGGAGCAAATGACCACCATGGCAAAGGCTACAGCGCCTTAAGGCATCAACACGTTGGCTTGACAGCTGGGGCCAAAACAGGTCGGATTATTAGGGATCTTATCGACCGTAAAAGACCAAACACAGATTTGGCGGCATTTGATCCATTAAAACATGCTGCGCGTTAATGCGCTGCGGTCTGGGAGGACACAAATGAATTTCTTGAAAATTGCAATGATAACTGCGTTCGGCGGATTTTCGGCTACGGCCGCAACCGCCGACGGCCACGCCCAATCTTGGGACATGCCGATGGCTTATGCGGCCACAAATTTTCACTCTGAACAGGGTGTTGTTTTTGCAGATCTCGTTCGTGAATACACGAACGGTGCAATCGACATCACTGTCCACCCAGGTGGATCGCTATTCGGCGGTGGTGATATCAAGCGTGCGATCCAAACCGGTCAGGTCCCGATTGGTGAGCGCTTTATGTCAGCCCATGCCAACGAGGCGCCGCTTTTGGGGTGGGACAATCTACCGTTCATTGCCACAAGCTATGAAGACAACGCTCGTCTTTGGGACGCTGCGCGCGACACGGTCAACGCCCAGTTGGCAGATCTAAACCTCGTCGCGCTTTATACGTGCCCTTGGCCGGGGCAGGGGTTCTACTTCAACAAGGAAGTGAGCTCGTCCGCCGATACGCAAGGCATCAAGTTCCGCTCTTATAATTCAGCAACAGCCACCTTTGCTGAAGAACTTGGCATGATCCCTGTTCAGATCGAAGCCGCAGAACTTAGCCAGGCGCTTGCCACAGGTGTTGCCTCCGCGTTCATTTCGTCTGGATCAACCGGTTATGACCGGCAGGTTTGGGAGCATCTGAGCCATTACTACAAGGTCAACGCATGGCTGCCGCGCAATTACGTGATGGTGAATACCCAAGTCTGGGAAGGGCTTGATGCTGAGGTTCAGGCTGGGATTCAGAAGGCAGCAGACGAAACTGCGGCCTCATGTGCCGCGAGATCAGCCGAGTTGGCAGATTTCTATTTTGATGAGCTCGCAAAGAACGGAATGACCGTTCAGGACGCCGGCCCGGAGTTCCTTGCAGAGCTAGAAGCGATTGGCGCGAAAATGACGGCAGAGTGGCTTGAGACTGCTGGTGCTGACGGTCAGTCGATACTCGACGCTTACAACGCAAACTAAGTGACATGGGGCCAGCCGACTATATGTCGGCTGGCCTGCGATTTCCCAAAATGAGACATCCTGATGCGTGATTGGTCACCTGTCATGGGGCTGCCCCTGTGGGTCTGGCTCTTTGTTTTGCCCAGCTTGATTGGGGTGGTGTGTTTGATCGCAGGTCCGCGGCTCGAAAATGCGATGCGTCCTCTTTGGCGCCTGTTGGACGGGGTTTATTTGGCCAGTGGGGCTATCGCAGGTTTCTTCATGATGACGATCCTGTCTTTGATCGTCTTGGGAATGGTCGCCCGCTGGACTAGCGTCGCTGTGCCCGGAACAACCGAATTTGCAGGCTACTCGATGGCTGCCACATCGTTTTTTGCGCTGTGCTATGCACTGACACGTGGCGCACATATCCGGGTATCAATAATCCTGAACGCCAATGATTTCCTGCGCCGCTGGCTGGATGTGTTTGCGGTTTTCGGCGGCGCTGTTATTGCCACATATTTCGCGCGATATGCCGTCAAAGCGAACTTCTTTTCTGAAATGCTGAACGACCGAACGCAGGGACAGGACCAAATTCCCGAATGGGTGGTCTCGCTCTTCTCTCTTGATTTCGCGGGCGTTGTCGAAGGCAACATGACATTGGTCTACACCCCTATCTGGATCCCCCAACTGGCGATGTCGATTGGTACAATCCTGCTGGCTGTGGCGCTGTGGGACACGCTTTACCGGATGCTAATAACTGGTGTGAATCCGATTGCGTCGGAGGCAGTGGAATGACCGAAGCTTACGCAACCGTTGTTTTCCTGTTTGTACTGTTCACTCTTCTGGGATCGTCGATCTGGATCGGCCTTGCCCTGATGGGGGTGGCTTGGGTTGGTATGGAATTATTTACCGTACGGCCTGCGGGCGATGCAATGATCACAACAATCTGGACGGGAGCTTCGTCATGGACATTGACCGCTCTGCCCTTGTTTATCTGGATGGGTGAAATCCTGTACCGGACACGATTATCGCAAGACATGTTTCGCGGGCTTGCCCCTTGGATGCGTTGGTTGCCGGGTGGATTGCTGCATACGAATATCGCTGGTTGTACAATCTTTGCAGCGGTATCTGGGTCATCTGCGGCAACCCTGACAACGGTTGGCAAAATGTCGATACCGGAGCTGCGCAAACGCGGCTATCCCGAATACATGATTGTGGGTACGTTGGCGGGGGCAGCGACCCTCGGCCTGATGATCCCCCCGTCTCTGACGCTCATTGTATACGGTGTCTCTATCAACGAGAGCATCATCAAGTTGTTCATGGCGGGGATCATCCCCGGCCTTGTTCTGGCGGCGTTGTTCATGTCCTACATTGTTGTCTGGCACTTTTTTCGCCCGGATCAGCGTCCAGAACCAGAGCCTGGCATCAGTTTTGGAACCATGCTGGCTGAAAGCCGTTTTCTGATCCCGGTGCTGTGTCTTGTTTTTGCGGTCATCGGGTCGATGTATTTCGGCTGGGCCACTGCGACTGAAGCCGCCGCGGTTGGCGTCTTGGGGGCATTGGTTCTGGCGGCTTTTCAGCGTTCATTGAACTTCAGTACCTTTTTTGAAAGCCTGATGGGAGCCACCCGAACCTCCGCCATGATTGCATTGATCTTAATGGGGGCCGCGTTCTTATCGCTATCTATGGGCTTCACTGGATTACCACGCTCGCTGGCGGCTTACATCGATGGTCTTAACCTGTCGCCGATCACATTGATTGCGGCGCTCACGGTTTTCTACGTCATCCTAGGGATGTTCCTTGACGGGATTTCTTCAGTCGTTCTGACCATGGCCATCGTAGAGCCGATGATCCGGCAAGCTGGGATCGATCCAATTTGGTTTGGTATCTTTATCGTGGTTGTCGTTGAAATGGCACAAGTTACACCTCCCATTGGGTTTAACCTGTTCGTGCTTCAAGGAATGACCCGCCACGAGATCGGATATATCTCAAAAGTGGCATTGCCGATGGTGGCCCTAATGTTGTTGATGATCGTGCTGCTCGTGGCGTTCCCCGAACTGGCAACATGGTTGCCAGATAATATTCGCCAGACCAGATGACACCAGCTGTTGCTGTTCTTCAATTGGATACCGAATTTCCAAGAATTGCAGGAGATGTAGGGTGCCGCGAAACTTATCTCGAGCAAGTCGAAATCCTCAAAATTGCAGGGGCATCTGTCAGCCAAATTGTGAGCTCTGATCCTGCCAGCATTGCGATAGCTCCGTTTGAGGAGGCGATCGGCATCGCAGTCGCAAATATCATTGTTACGTCTTGTGGGTTCTTATCCTACTGGCAATCCCATCTTGCTTCATGCACCCGCAAAACACTCATTAGTTCGGCACTCACAGCGCTGCCAGTCCTGTGTCAGACTTACGCGCCGCGTGAAATTCTCACAGTCACTTTTGATGAGAACAAACTAAACGCAGATCACTTGGGGCCCTTCCAGACCGATATGATCGGATTGCCTGAAGATATGCATTTGCGCCGGGTCATTTCGCAAAACCTCACTGAATTAGATGTGGATCGTGCCAGCCAAGAGATTGTCGAATTTGTCGCTTCTAAGCGGCAAGCTCATCACAAACATCTCCTTTTAGAATGTACGAATCTTCCGCCATACAAAGCCATTCTTGCGGCTCAAACAGGCTTGCCAATAACGGATATCTTGTCGTTGATCGAAAACGCACGATCAGGCACGGTCCGCCCCGAATTCTTATAACTAAGCCAGCCAAGACGACTGATTATGCACAAGCCAGCTGAATAATAATCCAAGCGATCCCTGTTACCGATACGTTCGAGGCCAATTGGGCAATGACAGCCAATCGAGCGCCGATAATATCTATTCTTTGGCTGTTAATCACAGGTTCCATTACATTTCAAACTACTGGATCGCGCCTGCTCTGATGCAAAAGGCCACTAATGTTTCGTAGGCGTTGTTCGATTGTCCGCAGCCTCGTGATCAAGCTTATCCGGTTACAAACGAGCAGCGCACCTGGTTTTGGCGTTGCAACAAAGGGTCTCATTTTGGTGACCAGCAGTTGCCTGAGACAACTAGCGTTTCAACAGGGAAAATTTGACCGAACGCCCGCCTAACTTACGCGAACGGACCCTCTTTTAGCGCTGAAATTGTACCGAATGGTGCGAATGCCTATGCCAAGGCATATGTTGAGCATCCTTTTTCGCTTACAACTATCTGTCCTTTGGCCAGACGCCCACCACTCCAAAGTTTATTTATGGTTAACGACTTCGTGCACCAGAAACTGGAGGGGTCTCCTATGAACAAGAAGAACATTATTGTGGTCGGAGGCGACGGCTTTTGTGGTTGGCCGACAGCCCTGCATCTTTCGAACCGTGGCCATAAAATTACGATTATCGATAACCTGTCTCGACGTAATATCGATACGCATATGGGAACAGACAGCCTGACCCCCATTTCGCCAATTCAAGACAGGCTAACAGCTTGGCAGTTCGTAAGTGGCGAAAAGATCGAGTTTGCCAACATTGATGCTGCTTTAGAGTATGAACGCTTGGCGAACCTTCTCTCTCGGGTCCGACCCGATACAATCATTCATTTTGGTGAGCAGAGAGCGGCGCCCTATTCGATGAAAGGGGTCCATGAAAAGCGATACACCGTCGACAACAATATTTCGGCGACCCACAACCTGTTGGCGGCCGTCTCTGAGCTGGGCCTAGATGCACATATCGTTCATCTGGGGACCATGGGGGTCTATGGCTACGACGGCGATGGGATCGAAATTCCCGAAGGATACCTTCGCGTTCAAATACCTCACGATGATAACAAGGTGGTTGAGCGGGACATTCTGTATCCAAGCAAGCCCGGCAGTGTTTACCACATGACCAAAGCTATGGATCAGCTTCTGTTCCAGTTTTACGCCAAGAACGACTTGTTGCGTATCACTGACCTGCATCAAGGGATTGTCTGGGGCACTCAGACGGCAGAGACCAAGCTAGATATACGCTTAATCAATCGGTTCGACTATGATGGGGACTACGGAACGGTCCTGAACCGTTTTCTAATGCAAGCGGCGGTAGGACACCCGCTCACTGTTCATGGCACGGGTGGGCAGACCCGCGCTTTCATCCACATTCAAGATACAGTCAAATGTATCGCGCTAGCGGTAGAAACACCGTTTCAGCACACTGGAAAAGTCAGGATCATCAATCAGATGACAGAGACACACACCGTTGCTGATCTTGCGAAGTTGGTCGCAGACCTGTCAAACGCTAAAGTTGCATTTGTCGAAAACCCACGAAACGAAGCCCCTGAAAACGATCTGCGTGTGTCTAACCGCACGTTTATAGATTTAGGTCTCAAGCCAATAACGCTTGCTGCGGGTTTGATGGAGGAGACTAAAGAGATCGCGCTGGAATACGCGGGGCGTTGCAAAAGAGAGAAAATCCCATGCTTGTCAACTTGGAGCAAACATCAGCGTCCAGGCGTTATAGACAAGGCCGCTTAGGCCTTGTTCCGGGAAGAAACGCAAATGCTCAATCGGTCATGCGCGCTACAAAGTTCCCCAGTGCTGTGTTTGTGCGGTGACCTTTAATGCGTCTAATTGGAATTGGCTTACTCGCTTTTCTGCTGGCGGGTGTCGCGCTAAGCCTTTCTAATTCGCAATCTTTGCGTCTCACCGCGCGGCTGATGACTGAGAAAGTGCTTGGACCACGTCTCGCATTCGAGACCAGTACTGACACTCAAGCTGAGGGTGTTGACAGCAAAGCGGTTGTACGGCGTACACAAATTAGCACGCCTATTATCCTGACCGGACTACCGGCCTACCAAAGCACTACATTCTATCTGCCGATAGATGCACGGCCGAGTTCTGGATACTTGCAAATTGATACGACGATGCAGATCCTCAGCGGCGTTGAGGGCGTACTACGGGTTTCGATCGGCAACAAGAAAAGAGCGGAATTACTTCTCCGACCGGGTGAGACGAGCCGTTCTTTTCGAGTAGCACTGACAATGGATGACCTTGCCCGAGAGCAGCTCCGAGTTTCCTTCAGCCTGCAAGGCGATGGCCAACACTATCAGTGCGATCAGGAAGCAGGGCTTGAAGCGATTGTGGAAATTGAGACCAGCAGCGCCGTTCATCTGACATTGGAAAGCGGGCTTAGCTCCTTGCGGGATCGCGTGATGGTAAATGGCCGAACCGTTCAGCTTGCACTTCCATCAGATAACCAATCTGCAGTTTTGTTTGCTGCGCACAAGCTAGCTGCGTCTGGTCTTGATTTTGCCTTCTCAGGTGATGGCGTTGACCCAACCACAGCCGCTTACTTGGCAGATGAACTTAAACCAATCATCGAAACGCCTAGCTTTGCATGGTCGGAAGCTACCAGGCCCGACTCAGATCTTTATGAGATGAGACGCTTCAGAGATGATCAAACTTGGCGGATTGTTTATGACTTCACGGGAGCAGCAAGTCGAATACTTCCGGCCCAGTTCGACCTTGAAATGGTTCTTGGGCGTCAGGAGGACGATGCACCTTGGTTGGTCTCAGTCGCGTTGAATGGAAAACTGGTTGTGCAAGTGCAGGCGTGGAGCGGTGCGTTCTTTCAGTCAATCGCCCTGCCAGCAGGATTTCATCGGCGTGTTAACGCGCTCGAGATCACAGCCACAACATTTCAGAATTCTACGGATGAGTGCACACAATCTCCAAAAGTTGTTGCAGAGATCCGGTCATCATCAACGTTTCGGAGCGGAAATGCGGTGATTGATGATCCGTTTCTAAATCTGATCGATGCGCTTTCTGATGGGTGGGCTTTGTCCGCAGAAGGGTTGTCTGCACCGGAGGCGCATGTTGCCGCTGATCTCATCGCACATTTGCCATTGCCTGTTGACGGAACGACCCCGGTTTATGTGCAGCCACGTGGCGCTTCTTTGGCGGCATGGCAGGCTTCGAAGGGCGAAGTCTGGGTTGTGTCTTACGACGACGAGCATGAGATCTTCTCAAAGGACCTCTCGGAGTATGGATCAAGATTTGCACGAGACGTCTTACTTATTGTCGATTTGCGCGATCAATCGTGGTGAATACTGCAGCGCACAGAGATGGTCGCGATCAAATATTATTTGCTTCGACTGACAGCGCACCCAAAAAATTCGCTGGTTTAATTTCAGTGTGGCGTGCGCCTACAACCATTGCTGTGTTCACAATCACAGCGACCGTTCTGTTAATTTTGGTGAACTCCGATGTTGGAAGGCAATTCTTTCCAAACCGCGATCTGGTGTTCTCACCTTATGATGGCAATCATGCAATCGCGATCCGCATCTTCCTTGTTTCTTTTTACTTTGCCTTTGCTCTCTTCAGTTCTGGGAGCATGCTTGGTCGTATCGGCTTTGCCACGGATCTGGTCGTCAGCTATCTGGTAATTTGCGCATTACTCGATCTTGCCAACATCATTTTTCATACCTTGTTGGGTGTTTCCTACGCGTTGCATTTCAGCGCCATTACATCGGGCTTGATCGGATTCGCGCTTTTTTCCTTCAAACTCCTTCAACGCGGTTTCATGCCTGCACGCATCCGTGTGGAACACCGTCCTTTAAAAACAACCCGTGCCACAATCCGGTTGTTCATCATCGTTTCTACGAGTGCCGTTACTGCCTTTTGGGTCAGCAGTATGGATTTCGAACTGGTCTATCAAATGAGGTCTTGGACCTTGCTCGGCGGGATCGGTCCGGGAGTGTTCCTTTTCCTGCCGGTTCTCTTCGGACAACTCTATGCTTTATCGATTTGGGATTTTCTGAAGAGCCGAACGCGAGCCTTTAACCCCGCGATCTCAGTTATCGTGCCCGCATATAATGAGCAGTACATCATCGCTGATACGATCTTGGCGATAGATGAGGCAGCCGCGCACTATGGCGCGGATGTTCATATTCTCATCATGGATAACAACTCATCGGACGCTACCGAAGAGACCGCGCGGTTAGCGCTTGAAGCTTGTACAGCCGCTCAAGGACGGATCATTAAGGTTCCGAGGCCAGGAAAAGCAAATGCGCTGAATGCCGGGCTCGACGCGGTAGAAACTGAATTCTTCGTACGAGTTGACGCTGACACCTTGATTGGTCGCGATAACCTGACCCGAGCAATGCGCTACTTCGCAGATCCCCAGGTTGGTATTGTTGGAGGCGTACCTGTTCCTCCTGGAGGCGCACTTTTTGATCGCGCGCGTCTGCTCGAGGTCCTTGTCAAACATGGTTTCTATTCTGTTGCACTGGGGGCCATAAATGGGGTGGTTGGAATTCCTGGTATGTTCGTGGTCATGCGTACGGAACATCCTCGATATCTGGGTGGTTTCGTTGAAGGTATGAACGGTGAGGATACCGATCTGTCGCTTCGTATTGGAGAGCTAGGATACCATTCGGTCGTAGACCCAAAACTTCTCTATACGTCTGAGGTCCCGGCAACATATGGTCACATGCGCGAACAACGCATGCGCTGGTTTCGTTCTGTTTTTCATGTGTCCTCAAGATGCCGAGACCTGATTTATTCCAAGAATTCGTCTCTACGCGGTAAGGTTATTCTGCCATATATGCTCGTTAATTCCGCACGCCGCGCAATGCTCGTTCCATTGATCATCTTCGGCAGTTTGGAATGCGTGTTTTCGTTCAATGAACTCAGTCCAATCGTATGGCAATCGGTGGTCGCTGTGACTACAGGCACCCCATCTATGGTGGCTGTAGCAGCTGCCTTAATGAACGGAGTTCCTCGGGCTTTGGTTGCGGTACCTGACTACCTACTATTTCGGGTACTGCGAGCGTACTTCACGCTGGAATCATTGCTCAGCATTTTTGTAGATACGCGTGCTGAAGACCTCGAAGAGGCAACAATACGTGATCTCCAGAGGTCTGGCTCAATTCGGGTCGCCTAGGCCAGGAACGGTTATTTTTGCCTAGCCATTTCTTCGATTGGCGGTTTTGCGTCTGCAGGCAGCGGGCTGACATACCCGCTGGGTCCAACCCGCTCTTCTAGATCATGCTTGGCGCGGGCGCGGAGGTCTGCATCGAGAATTACATCGACCCCCGTTGCCGCCATGACTTGTGCGGCGTGTAACATGCCCTTGATTGCGGGTCCGCTCTTGCCCTGAGCGACCATCTGCCAAGAATGAAACGGCGTACCAATCGCATAGTTTGCGCCCCACATTTGGACAGTGGGTACAACCCAACTGACATCGCCAACGTCAGTAGAGCCTGAAAGGTCGACGACTGTTGCTGAAGGGGGAACGATAAAATCCGCGAGTGGTTTGCGCTGCGTTTCACGCATCCCCGCCATAACGTATGCGGCTAAAATATCTTCTTCACTTAACGTCGCCTGCATGCGCGAGGCATAGGTTCGATCTTCTTGGTCGAATTGGGGCGGACCCAGCAAGTCCAAGTTGCGTTGCATTGCATCGCAAAGTGGCCCGTTGGGCATAAGTTCAGACGCGACGGAAACGATCTGGCATTGCATGTTTGTTTCAGTCATCAAAGCGGCGCCCTCAGCGACTTGTTTGACGCGTTCTATCAGCGCCACCATTGCGCGGGTTTGCGGTTCGCGGACCACATATCTCACCTTCGCCGTGGCCTGTACGACGTTGGGGCTTATCCCGCCGGCATCGAGGTAGGCATAGTGAATTCTGGCCTGATCGGACATGTGCTCTCGAAGGTAATTGACGCCCACATTCATCAACTCCACGGCGTCAAGCGCTGATCGACCGAGATGTGGAGAGGCTGCAGCATGGCTGGCTTTCCCGCCGAAAGTAAAATCAACCCGTGCCGCTGCCAGGGAGCTAGATCGCATCGTGTTGGCGATTGCCGCTGGATGCCACGTGATCGCCACATCCACGTCGTCGAATACGCCAGCCTTGACCATGAAGGTTTTGGCGCTGCCCCCTTCTTCTGCAGGGCAGCCAACATAGCGTACGCGTGCTTTTGTTCCCGTCTCTGCAAGCCAGTCTCGCACTGCGGTAGCTGCCAACATCGCTGCAGAGCCAAGCAAGTTGTGACCACAGCCGTGACCGTTGGCGCCGTCTTCAATCGGACTTCGTCTGTCGAGATCAGCTTCCTGGCTGAGAGCAGCCAACGCGTCGTATTCACCCAAAAAGGCAATAACTGGCCCATCGTCTCCCCATTCGCCGACAACTGCGGTTGGGATGTCTGCGACATTGCGTTTGATGCGGAAACCGTGATGCTGAAGCTCTTCGATGTGCAGAGCGACGGACGCGTGCTCTGCATAGCATGTCTCCGGGGTCGCCCAAACCGCATCAGATAGAGCGTGAAATCGTGGAAGTAGCCTGTCTACATGTGGCCAGACCGGATGTTGGTTCATATTCCAATCTCATATCAAAACAATGTTCTGTTTTAGCGTATAGAGCCAATATTTTTGTGTCGAGCAGCGTTTGATGTCTAAGCCACAGCGAGAGAAGCTATCGCATGTCTAGTCCTCTGCCTCTAGGCCACTGATTTGGCGTTTCCATAATATGGTTTCTGGCACTGGCGGACGCATGTTTAGCGCCTGATGGGGGCGGGTGTGATTGTATTGCTTGAGCCAGCGATTGATGACGATCTGGGCTGGCCGGACGCCATGCAGCGCGCTCTCCAGCGGCAAGGCATCGGGACTGTAACGAAGGTTGCATTCCGCTTCCCCGAAGCCACGAGGGATGCGGACACCCAATATTTTGGCTGGATCGGCCAGCACCCCGGACGTTGGGCTTATGTCGTGAATTATGAGACTTTCTCGGATACGCCCGTTCTTATGCCCCTTAGTTTTGGAGCGGAGGCATTTGAGGTTAAAGCGATGTCAGAAGCTGACATGGTGGGAGATCCCCTCGCGGCCCTTCGAAATCTAATGGGCTCCGACTTGCGTGACCCGCTAGACTGGCGTTCGACGTGCTGGTCGCAAAACCGATGGACAAGGGGCGCATACAGGTTTCCCAAAGCTGGTAGCGGTCCGGAAGACTGGGATGGTTGGCAGGAGTGGGGTGGCGAAGTGCTGCTTTTTGCTAGCGAGCACACGACATGGGACTACCACGGAACGACCCATGGCGCATGGCTTAGCGGGATACGCGCTGCTGAGACCTTGCTGGACGACATTCGTTAGCACAGACCATCGGACAAGTTTGCAATTGACGCATAACAAACGGTAACCTTTAGCGAAAAGAAAACGGGATAGTGATCGCGGAACTTAGGTACGTTCGCCAATACCCGACAAACAACGCTTACTTCTTTGGCGCTACGTTTGGTTTCGCTTTTTGGGTGGGTTCTATGGCTGCAAGTGAGGCTACGGACCGAGATGTGCGCGCTGCTTCGAGGACAGGTTTTCTTGATGGTCCGCTAAATTCTGTCAATCATCGCGCTTGTCATTACGACGCGCTCTGTAGATTATCCTAGGGCTCAGCTTACACCCTGGTTTAAGTGCCAAAGATAGAAGGTTGCCATGTTCGATCTGATCATCAAAAACGCATCTCTCACCGATGGGCAAACTGGGATCGATATTGCCTGTCGCAACGGAAAGATCGCAGCACTGGAACGCGATATCACTGCTGATGCCAAAGAGATTATCGATGCAGCAGGCTACTTGGTATCTCCGCCATTCGTAGATCCGCATTTTCATATGGATGCGACGCTTTCGCTTGGTACGCCACGGATGAATGTGTCGGGAACTTTGCTGGAAGGCATCGCGCTTTGGGGTGAGTTGAAAGAAGTTCAGTCCATTGAAGATATCGTTCAACGCGCGTTGCAGTATTGCGAATTGGCGGTCGCAAAGGGCATTGGTGCGATTCGCAGCCATGTCGATACTTGCGACGACAAATTAACCGGCGTTCAAGCGCTCCTAGAAGTGCGAGAGCAGGTTAAAGACTGTCTTGAACTGCAGTTGGTTGCCTTCCCGCAGGATGGTGTTCTCTGCGACCCTACGGCAATGCAAAATACGATCCGCGCTTTGGATATGGGCGTTGATGTTGTTGGCGGAATACCTCATTTCGAACGCACCATGGCAGATGGTGCCGAGAGCGTTCGTCTTTTGTGCGAGATCGCAGCTGAGCGTGGCTTGATGGTCGATATGCACTGCGATGAAAGTGACGATCCACTAAGCCGCCATATCGAAACACTGGTATTTGAAACCCAGCGGCTGGGGCTGCAGGGGCGTGTGACGGGGTCTCACCTTACCTCAATGCACTCCATGGATAATTACTATGTCTCCAAGCTGATCCCGTTAATCGCAGAGGCGCAGGTGCACGCGGTCCCCAATCCGCTAATTAATATCATGCTACAGGGCCGACACGATACTTACCCAAAGCGCCGGGGTCAGACGCGTGTGCGTGAGATGCGTGATGCTGGCATCATTGTTGGGTTCGGCTCAGATTGCATGATGGATCCTTGGTATTCGCTGGGAAAGGCCGACATGCTCGACGTGGCCTTTATGGGGCTGCACGTTGGTCAATTGTCTAGTCGTGCAGACATGGCATGGTGCTTTGATGCGGTGACCCTGAATTCTGCCCGCATCATGGGCCTAGACGGATATGGTGTGGCGAAGGGCTGTGAGGCGAACTTCGTTCTCTTGCAAGCACATGAGACAATCGAAGCATTGCGATTGCGTGCCCACCGTATCGCCGTTGTGCGGAAGGGATGTGTCGTATCTCGATCCGATCCCCAGATCTTTCGCACGACCATGAACGCTGTTGGCAAAGATCTGGATGAAGCTACGGTCAAAAATTGAGTTGAGTTGCCGCGCCTATAGCGACGTAATCCGTTGGCCCTCATGGGCAAAGTAACAGTTATTTGGGCTGAAATGGCTGTCTTTTTTCGTGGACAAAAGTCAGAGCGCTACGTATCGCTCTGGCGCATAGGCAGACATGTCAATGTTCGGGCTTTGCCCACTGATCATTTGTGCGATTAATCGGCCAGTTTTGGGGCCTGCGGTCAGACCGACATGCTGATGCCCAAATCCAGTGTAAATCCCTGAATGTCCCAACTGGCCAATCAATGGTACGCTATCAGGTGTAGAGGGTCGAAACCCCATCCATTGTTGAGTGCCCGAGTAGGACAAATTTGGAAAAACTTCTTTGGTCCGATGCATCAGCAGCGAAAAGGGGGCTTTGCTGGGACCTGCGTGATGATCGCCCAATTCAACAGTACCCGCGCAGCGCAGCCCCATGTCCATGGGGTTCACACCAAACTTTCCCGTTGTCACCATCATTGGATCGCGCGGCATTTCTGACGGGTTCTCAAAGATGATGTGGTAGCCGCGTTCGGTTTCCAAAGGCACACGCAGGTTCAGCTTCCTCATGAGATCTTTTGACCAAATACCCGCTGTTATGACGGCTTTGCTGCATTCGAATGTGCCTTGATCAGTCTCAACCGCGTAGATGTGACCATCCTTCTTTTGAAAGTCGCGCACCTCAGCCTGAACAAATTTTCCACCGTTTTTCGCTAAATACCGGGTCAACTCAGCGATATATTCCCCAGGGTTCGTGATGTGGCCTTGCCCTTCGAGAACCGCCAGACATTGGGTTCTTGAACCAAGGATCGGCTCACAGTCTTGTACGTCAGAGCCGGTGATCACTTTTGGTATGAAACCCGCAAGCTTTTTCATACGCCAGGCATAGGCGTCTGCTTCAAAATGAGCTTTGGAAGGGTAGGCATAGCTAAACTTGCTGTCACACACCCAACGCTCAAGGTCTGTACCGCGCACCAGTGATTTGTGCTGCTCAACAGCATCGCTCAGAATGGGGATCAGGTTTGATACGATGCGCCGGGTCGCGACATCATTTGCGTGTGAAAGATACTGTGAAAGCCACGGAAGTAGCTTTGGAAAATAGGCCCACTTCATAAATAATGGACTGGACGGATTTAACAGCAGCTTGGGTGCGTCGCGCCATAATGTTGGTGATGTCACCGGGGCCACGGCCCATTGCGCCAGTAGCCCTGCGTTTCCGTAAGATGCGCCCATTCCGGGCGCACCCTTATCCAGTAGAGTGACGGCGTGGCCAAACCGTTGGAGCCAAATCGCGGTCGACAGACCGCACATGCCTGCGCCGATTACGATGATGGGCTTTTCTGACATGGGTCTCTTTTGTTGCACCAAGCGGGCTTAATGACTGAAGACGAGCTGCAGCGCGTTCTGACGGATGACTAAAGGCTTTCTTGCCCGCAATCGAACTGGATGAAACCTGTTGACCATGTGTCCCCGGCTCAGACACTCCTTCACGTGGAACAATAGGCGAAGATGTCTGAATAAAAAAGAACCAAGCGGCTCGCAATGTCGTTCAGATGACCCCAGTCTGTTACCAGATCTGTTTCATGATCAAGAGATGCGGCTCGCGGTCTTTGCTACATTGAATTGCCTAGAGGCTATTCAGATCAACATTATGAAAAGGTCAGGCAGCTTTGATGCCAAAGGGTTCGATTAATTCCAGCTTTCCGGCGGCAGCCAGCTTCTTTACCTCTCTCCGCTTTTTTACGGATGCTGCGGTTGGACCATAAGCTTCTTCGACAGGACTGTTTTTCAACGCCGGCAGTGTGGAATAGAGTGTTGCAAGATTTGTCGCTGAAAGAGAGCCTTGCGCCAACTTGCCAGGGTAGAAGCTTTCGCTTGGAATATTGTTGGAGATCATCGTTGCATGTCGCGACAACAGCACATGTACGTACTCTATTTGTTTTCTTCCCCAATCGAATGAGGCCAAATTCGTTTCTTCAGCCAAGTGCTTCGCTCGAACATAGCATTGGACACCGTTTGTTTTATCCAACATCAGGATACAATGCTGCGGGGAAACAATAAGAGGTTCTTCGTCCGGTAGGTTACCGGAGCCTATCCGAACCGGTAACGCCTTATCTGGCAAGGCGTGGGATCCGTTCCCAACTTGGGAAGATGTGATCCAAGCCACTGGTAGCGAGCCATATTCGAGAGTTGTAACCACGTCATCAACACGTAGTCGCTCAACAGAAACGTCACCCTTCGGCGTAGTAATCAAAGTTCCAGCAGCGAAGCAGGTATATGTTATAGGTATGGAACCGGGCGTGTTGTCACGGATGGACATTGTGCCAACGACACTTCCTTGGTCGTCTATCACATTGTAGGCGCGATCATAGTAAGCAGATTCGCCGTTAACCGGTGCGAGCTGGTTGTTAAGCGTGCGAACAACGCTCCAGCCTTGCGGTAATTCTAACGAAACGCTTTCACTCTCTCCATCCCCCCACAATGACTGGATTGCTATTGTTCCTGAAAAACTAGGCGAAATAATCAGGTTGGCGTAATCATCCTGGTTATTTCCATTTAGATTCCAGTTAAATGATCCAGGTCCGTTCGCGTGGAATGTATAGTTTGCCATATCGCCTTTTGATACCTTGTAACAATTTGTTTCTAAGTATGATTTAGCCGCATGCATTCATGGCATCTGGCTGGTTTCGATCTTTAAACTCGAAGAAATCATAAATACTGAAATCCGCCACGCGCAGCCCAGTAAGGGTCACAAAGAGCTGCGATCGCGCGGAGGAAGCTGCCTTGAAGGGGAGCTCCAAGTGATCTTGCAGTCTGAATAAGTTAGTTGGAGAAAATGGCAAAATTACGCCATCTAAGGACTGAGGTCGAAGGTCAAATTACTCTTTGGTTTGTTTTGCGCGTTCCAGCAACCGTCCACGATCAATAAGGACCAACCCGAGGAACACTACCAAAATGCCGGTAAAATGAAGCTTTGTCAGTTGTTCTCCCAAGAACGCAGCACCTAAAATGATTGCTGAAACAGGCGCTATGTAGGTGATTGAAGCGACTTTCAGAGCGCCCGCGCGAGGCAGGATGGCGAAGCCGACTTGATACGTGACTGCGGTCAGTAAAACGCCAACTATGACTATCTGCCACCATACCTGCGCCCTAGGCACAACCGGAACGCCTTCTAACGCGAGCATAGAAACACCGACAACAACAGCTCCGGCGGTAAATGCCCATGTTGCCATGACGATCGATTCGACCTCGCTGACTTTGCGAACCAAGTTGAAAGATACCGCGAACCCAAAGGGAGCCAGCAAAACAATCAGGATGCCGCGTATTTCTGTCTGACCGCCATTGCCAAGTTCTGGGATCATCAAGACAACAATCCCAATTATGCCTGCGATTACACCAGTAATTTTTAAGGAATTTACGCGCTCTCCTCCCGGCCAGAATTGTGATACTGCGACCGTCACAGCGGGTGTCAAAGCATTGACGATACCTGTCATTCCTGGACCTACGTATTGCTGACCTAAGGGGAAAGCGAGCAGCGGTATGGCGAATGTAAAAATCCCTAACCGCGCCAACGGAATGATTTGCTTTGTTGAAATTTTTGCGCTTCGCCGTGTGACCAAGATGAATGTTCAGCTGGCTGCAGCTACTGTTCTGATACGGGTAAAGGACACTGCGATTGGGTCTAGTTCCTGCAAAAAGATGGCATTGAAATATAAGGCAGAGCCGAAGGCCGTACCCACAAGGACAACAATCAGCCAATCCCGATCCACAGATAACTCCAATGAAGATAACGCTTCAGAACACGCCCGAAATCACTCGTAAGTATGTGTGAATAACGCGCAAAGGGCAGGTCGAGAGCAAAGTTTTCAAAAGCGACTGAAATCAATTCTGTCCTGTTTTGCGGCCTTGCAAATGTCCCGCCTAAAATCGTCGTGCGCGACAACTAGTCAGTCACATTTTCCTGAGTTTGCCGCCTCTTATGGGCGTTGAAATGGAGGTGTCGAATACCCGTACGCTTCCATGCGTTCCAGATTAACCACGGTGGACAGCATCAAACGATCATGGCTCCAGTCTCCGGGATCGCGAACAGATGCTGCAGCGAAGAAAATGCCGAGCGCGAGAACACTGGTTGCCCACCAAAAAACATAGGGGTTTGCGTGGTGTTCGTTCACTTTTTGTAGTGCCAGCAAGCGTCTTTCCAACGCCATGCGAGCGCTACGGCTTCTGATGCGCACCAAGCCCACATTCATACTTTCTACTCGAGTTCCGTCGACTGTCTGTCCAAAGAAACGCAAGAGGCAGTCTGCGTATTCTCGTGGGGATATCTTTTGTGTACGCAGGACAGCCCTATCACAACTGAATTCGCGGAGCCTTGCGAAGGCCCGTTTCCAAAGAAGAAAAACCGGGTTCCAATAAAGAAGTGGTTTCAACAGTTCAAAGATGAGCTCCCACTCAACGTCGCCTTGGCGCAGGTGTTCGAACTCATGCGCAAGAACGACACGCAGTTCCTTTGGCCTCAGGATCAGATTCGATGGCAACACGACATGTCGTCGAAAAGGTCCGCGCACAGCAAACGGGATGGTGATCGTATCAGACAACCGAACATCTGTATTTGGGGTGCGCCGCCACACATAACTTTGGCTCACCAATCGTTGGATATGTGCGATAGTCCAAACCGCTCGAACAATGAGGACGAGTGCGCCAATGGCAATTGCAACAATCAAGGCGGTCACCCAGGGCATCTCTCCAGCAAGGACTGCATCGAATATACGGCTTCTGGAATTTAGGATTGCCTCGAACTGTATCGCCGTCATTGCGATATCACCTCTGAGGTAAGCCGCGACAACCAGATCGCTCGCTGTCAGCGGCGCGGTGCCACCAATTGCTTGACTCATCTCAATGCTGAGAAACGAAAGGGCAGGACCGAAGACAACGCAAAGGAAAACGATGCGTAAAAGTCGCAGTTGCAACGCGAAGTCGTTTTTCCATCGGCTTTTGCTCAAGATGAACTGGGTCAGCGCCCACAGGCCGAACGCGACAAAAAATACAACATTTGCATCAACTATGAAATCAAGAACCGGTTTCATTGCTGTCATCATGGAGCCTCCTCTCCACCAGCGCTCGAATCTCCTCTAGATCCGCTTCCGTCAGACCGTCGTCGTCAACCAATCGCGCCACGAGCGAAGCGGGCGTGTCGTCGAAGAGCGTCCGCGACAGGTTCTGCAAAGACCGTGTTTGATATCGATCCTTGGCCAGAAGCGGCGTGTAGATCAGCGATTTGCCTTCTCTCTGGCTTTCTACGAAGCTCTTTTCTTCGAGAATTCTCAGGATCGTAGCGCCCGACGTGTACGCGAGGTTCCTCTCCTTTGGGAGCCTTGCCAGAACCTCTCGCACGGTTCCCTCTTCAAGCGCCCAGAGCTCGTTCATGAACTCAAGCTCAACTTCGGTGAGCAGATGGCGGCTCTTTTTCTTCCTCATCGGACCTTCGGTTTCCTGAATATCTTTCACTGACCTTCTCCCATGAAGCCCGGAATGCCTGATCGGAGCAAGCTAAACCTTCCAAAAAACGAATACACCCCATCCCATTGCGATGAAGAGTGGGATCCAGATTGGTTGTCCGACTATGCCGAGCCATGCGAGAAATATGTATGCTGAACCAAGCAGCGTGATGAACAGACGGTCCCCGAGCGTCGTCGTCAGGCCAAGGACACCCTTGCGTTCAATTCCATCCTTGTACTTGAAACCCTCAAGAAGCCCGATGAAAGCAATGGCCGAGAATATTCCGACAAACACCGCGAAGGTCGCTGGTGTCCACGCCATCCAGAAATCTGGCCACAAGGGGTCTGTCCAGGAAAAACCCTTTTCTTCCGTTTGTTTGCCAACATTGCCCCAGCCTGCGGACTGGGCAAGAACCTGACCGGGCAGCAGAGTGAGAAATGCAACCAGTCCTCGCATGGATCAGACCCTCCCCATTGCAAAGCCGCGTGCAATGTAATTGCGAACAAACCAGATAACGATGGCGCCTGGGATGATTGTCAGGGTTCCTGCCGCTGCCAGGAGGCCCAGTTCATAACCTGCCGATGAAGCTGTTCGTGTCATTACCGCGGCAATAGGTTTAGCCTCAACGGCGGTCAGCGTTTTCGCCAAAAGCATCTCGACCCACGAGAACATGAAACAAAAGAACGCGGCGACGCCAACGCCCGCTTTTATGTTCGGCAGGAAGACTTTGATGAAAAACCGTGGGAACGAATACCCATCTACATAAGCTGTTTCGTCTAGTTCTTTGGGAATCGAGCGCATGAAACCCTCAAGAATCCAGACCGCAAGCGGGATATTAAACAGGCAATGCGCCAAAGCGACCGCGAGGTGCGTATCGAAAATCCCGACAGATGAATAGAGCTGAAAGAAGGGCAGGGCGAACACGGCAGCTGGCGCCATACGGTTCGTCAGAAGCCAGAAAAATAACTGTTTATCTCCGAGGAAGCGATACCGTGAGAACGCATATGCAGCTGGTAGTGCGACGGCAACCGACAACAGGGTATTCAGCGAGACGTAGATAATCGAATTGATATAGCCCCAGTACCAGGTCGGATCGGTAAATATTGCGATGTAGCTGTCGAGCGTGAACGTCTGCGGAAAGAGCGAAAAACCAGCGAGTATCTCGTTCGTCGTTTTAAAGCTCATCGACACGAGCCAGTAGATAGGTGTCATCAAGAACAAGATGTAGACGATGGGGATGAGCGCACGTTTTTGCATCACTGGTCGTCCTTTGTCATTACTACGTAGAAAACCCAGCTCACCGCGAGAGTGATCGCAAAGTAGATTAAGCTCATTGCAGCTGCTGGCCCCAGGTCGAACTGCCCCAAAGCGATCTTCACCAGATCGATTGACAAAAGCGTCGTCGAATTCCCCGGTCCGCCTCCCGTCAACACGAACGGTTCGGTGTAGATATTAAAGCTATCCATAAACCTGAGAAGAATTGCGATGGTCAAAACCGTCTTTATCTTGGGAAGCTGGATGTAGCGGAATACAGACCAAGGCGAAGCAGCGTCGATCTTCGCGGCCTGGTAATAGGCGTCCGGGATGGACACGAGACCTGCATAGCACAAAAGCACAACAAGCGACGTCCAGTGCCAAACATCCATGACGATGATGGTAATCCACGCCGCGAGCGGATCCTGCGTCATATCGTAGTGGATACCAAGAACGTCATTCATGAAATACCCAAGCATCCCGATCTTGGGCAGTGCGAAGATGTTCCACATCGCCCCTACGACATTCCACGGGATCAGCATTGGAAGTGCCATCAGCACAAGACAGACTGGAACCCAGAAGCCCTTTCGCGGCATCGAAAGCGCGATAATAATGCCTAGCGGCACTTCGATAGCCAGAATGATCCCTGTGAACAGGAATTGGCGCCCAAGGGCCGCTTGGAAGCGTTCAGATCGTAGAATTTGCTCGAACCAGTCGAGCCCCTCCCAGAAGAACTGGTTGTTTCCGAATGTTTCCTGCACTGAGTAATTTACAACGGTCATCATCGGCAACAACGCGTTGAACGCGACGAGAAACAGCACGGGCAGAACGAAGAACCACGCTTTTTGGTTTTCGGTTCTCATTTGCGTGCCTCCGTTGCGATCCAACCGTCACGATAAACGCGGGTTTGATCGGGCTTGAATGTCAGGTGTACCGAGCTTCCTGCATCTGGCGCTGTATGCTCGCTGACAGCTTTGAGCTTGGTGTTCCCGACAATGGCATCGATGACAAAGTGGCGCCCGACATCCGCGACCTTGGTGACCGTTGCGGGAAGGCCCGTACTCGTGACAGAGATGTATTCTGGACGAATACCAATCTGCGGCGCGCCGTCGCGCGCGGTCAGCGGGCCTTCTAGGGTAATATCGTAGCCCTCGAATATCGCGCGGTCCCCTTTTAGGTCGCAAGGCAGCACGTTCATGCCGGGTGACCCAATAAAGTGCCCAACAAAAGTGTGCTGTGGACGTTCGAACAATTCTACCGGAGTGCCGATTTGAACAACTACTCCATCTTGCATCACGACGACTTCGTCAGCGAAAGTTAGCGCTTCTGTTTGGTCATGCGTCACATAGATCATCGTGGCCTGGACGCGTTGATGCAGCTCTTTGAGTTTTGAACGGAGTTTCCACTTTAGATGGGGGTCGATCACCGTAAGCGGCTCATCAAACATAACGACGTTCACGTCGTCTCGGACCAGTCCACGACCCATCGAGATTTTCTGCTTGTTGTCTGGGCTCAAACCTGCGGCGCGCGTGTCGAGCATCTCCGTCACTTCAAGCATCTCGGCAATCTCAGAGACGCGTCTTGCGATCGTTGCTTCGTCTACCCCGCGGTTTTTGAGTGGAAAGGTAAGGTTCTGACGAACGGTCATCGTGTCGTAAATTACCGGGAACTGGAACACCTGCGCGATGTTCCTTTCGTTCGGGGCAAGGGTCGTGACGTCCTGTTCTCCGAAAAAGACTTTGCCCTCTGATGGCGCTAGAAGCCCAGAGATAATGTTTAGAAGTGTAGATTTTCCGCAGCCAGACGGGCCAAGAAGTGCATATGCTCCGCCATCTCGCCAGGTTAGGTCGATCTCCTTGAGCGCGTAATCATCAGGTCCCGATGGATTGGGCAGGTAGCTGTGGCGGAGGTGAGAAAGCTTGATTTCAGCCATTTATGCGACCCTTGTGCCGTCAGTGCCGAAATATCGGCAATGGGTCGGATCCATGAAGAACGCGTGGTCTTCGCCAACCTTGTAGGGGTGTACCCCCGACGAGAGCGAAACCCAGTCGACATCGCCAAGCCGAAAATGCGCGCTCGAATCTGAGCCCGAGAGTTCGGTTACCAGCACTTGCCCACGCAATTCGACTTCATGTTTGTTCGACCTTTTGGGAAGAACGCGGTGGGGACGCACGGCAACGGTGTAAGACCCGTCTGGAAGTGCAGCGGCCTTACCGTCCAGCGTCCAGCGCACTCCAGTCTGCAACTTTGCCTCTGTGCCAGCCTTCGTAACTTCGGCTGCATTGATTGGAGGGTCGGAAAAAACACGCGCTGCGGTCAGGTTTGAAGGATGCCGGTAAATTTCGGAGGTCTTACCAAATTGCGTAACAACACCGTCGTCCATAAGACCGGTGTAGCCTCCTAGCATGAGGGCTTCTTCTGGCTCGGATGTTGCGTAAACCACAACAGCACCTCGACCCGCAAACAGCTCTGGGAGTTGCTCTCGTAGTTCTTCGCGCAGTTTATAATCAAGGTTAGCAAGGGGTTCATCTAGGAAAACGGCCTGGCTCTCCTTAGCGATAGCGCGCGCCAATGCAGTCCTTTGCTGCTGGCCGCCTGATAATTCGTTTGGCTTCCGGTTCAGCATTGGACGCAGTTGCAAAAGGTCCGCCGCCTCTTCGACGCGGCCTTGAATTTCGCTTTCTGGTAAGCGGGCAACACGCAAGGGAGAGGCGATGTTCTCGAAAACGCTCATGTGTGGGTAATTTACGAAAAATTGATGAACGAGACTGATCCGGCGCTTTTGAGTGTTCAGCCTTGTGACATCTTTTCCGTCCATCAGGATGCGTCCGCTTGCCATCGGATCGAGACCGGCCATCAATTTGATGAGCGAAGTCTTTCCTGCCCCTGTGGCGCCAAGCAGCACGTTGAAGTGCCCTGCTTCCAGTTTCAGATTAGTTGGCTTGATGTGGGTGACAGTGCCAACGCGCTTTGTCACGTCCTGAAGTTCGATCATTCGGAGATGTCCCCAACCTACCGGGAAATGGCCCGGAGCCGGTCTGCACGTGAAGACGATCGCCGCACTAACGGCGACCGCCCATTTTGTTTGCGCTTACTGGTTCCAGCGCGCCACGAGTTCGTCGTAGTTCACCGTTTCACCCTGCGGATCCTCGTTGTCGAGTTTCGCTTTGGGCGAGCCTGGCTGGCTGAGCCAGTACTCGGCGTCACGCTCTTCGTTGAGACGCGGACCACATCCACCGTAGACACCGGCACCTTCGTCAGCGGCCTGCATCCGAGCCATGGTGATGTCCATCTCTTCTGCGAGACGGTCCATAGCTTCCTGAGGTGTGAAGGCACCCGAGTTCACGTCACCGATCTGCTGCCACCAAATTTGGGCCAGCTTCGGATAATCCGGAACGTTGATGCCTGTTGGTGACCATGCGACGCGATCTGGCGAGCGGTAAAACTCGACGAGACCACCTAGCCGTGGTGCGCGCTCAGTGAAGCTCTCGTGGTTTACCGAGCTGTCACGGGTGAAGGTCAGACCAACATGGGATTTCTTCACGTCAACAGTCTTCGACGTCACGAACTGGGCATAAAGCCAGGCAGCTTGTGCACGCTCAGACGGTGTCGACTTGAGGAAGGTCCACGAACCCACGTCCTGATAGCCGACCTTCTGACCTTCAGTCCAATAAGGACCATGTGGCGAAGGTGCCATGCGCCAGAGCGGTGTACCTTCTTCGTCGACGGTGTTGTTGCCTTCAGACTGAGGCTTCACCATGTCGGCGGTAAAGGCGGTGTACCAGAAGATCTGCTGGGCCACGTTGCCTTGGCTGAGTGCTGGCAGTGACTGGTAGAAGTCATAAGAAGCTGCACCAGGAGGCGCATAGTTCCGCAGCCATTCGTCCCATTTACGGATCGCGTAGACAGCAGCAGGTCCGTTGGCTGCGCCGCCGCGGGACACACTTGCACCAACCGGGTTACATGTGCCGGCTTCCATGCGGATGCCCCATTCGTCAACCGGAATGCCGTTCGGTTCGCCAACATCACCAGCACCAGCCATAGAAAGCCATGCGTCGGTCATACGCCAACCGAGGTCAGGTGCACGCTTGCCATAGTCCATATGGCCGTAGATGCGGGTACCATCAATTTCCTGAACGTCATTGGTGAAGAACTCGGCGATGTCTTCGTAGGCCGACCAGTTAACTGGTACGCCCAGATCGTAGCCATACTTGGCCTTGAACGCCGCCTGGTTGTCTTCATCGTCGAACCAGTCTTTGCGGAACCAGTAAAGGTTCGCAAACTGCTGATCTGGAAGCTGGTAGAGATTCCCGTCTGGGCCAGTTGTGAACTGGATACCCATGAAGTCTTCGAGATCCAGTGTCGGAGAGGTCGTCGCCGACCAGTCGCCTGCCATCTGTTCTGTCAGGTTATAGGCCAACTGCAGACGTGAGTGCGTACCAATCAGGTCGGAGTCGTTGACGTACCCGTCGTAGAGGTTCCGGCCGGTCTGCATCTGGGTCTGAACGGCTTGAACCACTTCACCTTCGCCAAGGATCTGGTGGTTGACCTTGATGCCAGTAATTTCCTCAAATGCCTTGGTCAGGACTTCCGACTCGTATCCGTGCGTCGGGATGCCTTCTGAAAGCACGTTGATTTCCATGCCCGCGTAAGGTGCAGAAGCTTCGATGAACCACTGCATTTCGGACATCTGTTCGTCTTTTGTCAGCGTCGATGGCTGAAACTCTGCGTCAATCCAGCGCTGTGCTGCCGCTTCGTCCGCCCATGCGGAACTGGAGCTTGCAACAACTGCGCTGACCGCCACAGCGGAAAGCAAATATCGTCTCATATGTATCCTCCCTGAATGCGCCCGGAGATCCTCCATCCCCAGACATGTAATTCAAATCCGAACATACACTAACTTGTCAAACTAAATCTTTAGTAATTTATAACCATCAGAAAATAAGCAATTTTCCACGTGTATATCATAAGGATGCGATCAAAATAGTTCAGGTAAGTGCGCGCTTCGTTCCCTCAAACGGATTGTCTGTCTTAAGCTCGGGGCGTCTGTGTGATTGAAGATCAAATTTCCGCTCTAAGTTTGGCAGAGGACAGGAAAGGCGCGCCAGTTTTGCAGATTGTATGGTTCAAGCGAGATTTGAGAGTTCACGACAACCGCGCTCTCGCGCTCGCCGCGGAGCGTGGGCCAGTGTTACCCATATACGTGGTCGAACCTGATCTTTGGCAGCAGCCGGATATGTCCGGACGCCAATGGGATTTTGCCGCTGAAAGCCTGTCTGAGCTGCAACGTGATCTCGCGGGATGTGGACAACCACTGGTTATCCGCGTTGGCGATGCTGTCGAAGTGTTCAACGTCGTCTTGGAGCAATTTGGGGTAGCTGCGCTTTGGTCGCATGAAGAAACGGGAAACGCTTGGACCTACAGGCGAGATCAAAAAGTTGCGGCGTGGTGCAGGGAGAAAGGCGTGCGCTGGACAGAGTTGCAGAACCATGGGGTGCAGCGTCGTATCAAATCACGCGCCGGTTGGGCCGCGCGATGGGATCAATTTATGACGGAAAAGATTGCACCCGCACCTACACTCCCTCCGATAGACTGTGACATTGGAAAAGTCCCCAGCGTCAAAGATCTACACATTCGGGATGATTTCTGTCCAATGCGCCAAAATGGGGGACGCAGTTATGGGCTGGGTCTTCTCGACAGTTTCCTGCATCAGCGTGGGCAAACATACCGCAAGGCTATGTCTTCCCCGGTTGAGGGAGAAACCGCATGCTCGCGATTATCACCACATTTGGCTTGGGGAACGCTTTCAATTCGAGAGGTATCCCAAGCGACTTGGGCCCGGCAAAGGGCGCTTAAAGACGCTTCAGATCGAACTGGCTGGCGGCCTGCCATGAGGTCTTTTAACGGGCGCTTGCACTGGCATTGCCACTTTCTCCAAAAACTTGAAGACGAACCTCGCCTGGAGTTCGAAAATCTACACCGAGGTTATGACGGTATTCGACCCGCAGCACCTGATAGAGAGCGCTTGGAAGCGTGGACCAAGGGCGAAACTGGATTGCCATTCGTGGATGCATGTATGCGTTATCTTCGCGCGAACGGGTGGTTGAACTTTCGAATGCGGTCGATGGTGATGGCTACGGCGAGCTATCATCTCTGGCTAGACTGGCGTGCGCCCGGTGAACAACTCGCACGTTTTTTCACCGACTATGAGCCGGGTATCCATTGGAGCCAGGTTCAAATGCAATCCGGCACGACCGGTATAAATACAGTTCGGATCTATAACCCAGTGAAGCAAGGCTATGATCAGGACCCAAACGGAACTTTCACGCGAAGATGGGTGCCGGAATTAAAAGATATTCCAGATGCGTGTTTGCAAGAACCCTGGACCGCACCAAACGCTGATCATGTCCTGGGTAAACAGTATCCATTGCGGATTGTTGACCATCTCGCGGCAGCCCGCGAAGCTAGCGATCGGATTTGGGCTGTGCGTCGTGGTGATAGGTTCCGTTCTGAGGCTGCCGACATTGTAAACAAACACGGAAGCCGCAAAAGCGGTATCCCAAATCGAGGAAAGGGCCGAAAGAGCAAAAGTTCAACCCAACAACTCTCGCTCCCACTTTAAGTTGCCTGATCCAAACGCCATTGAAAGCATGCTCTTGTAAAATATTTGGCTCTTCTCACTTCGCCGTTGTCCAGAGATCCAAAAGCATGTTTGCCAATTCGTTTTCTTGGTTGGCATAAATCGCAACAATCAATCGTTCCTGACCATAGTAATTTGCCAGTGAGATGAGCGCACCATTTTCAATTTCGTGATGGATCATGCTAAACGGAAGCCATCCTATGCCTAAACCGCTCAGAACCATCTCGCGTGCGCCACTTGTGAACGCTGTTACGCAAAACGGGTCAAATTCAGTACCGTTTGTGCCAAAAGCCCGCTGGTTTTTCAGAAGGACCTGACCAAAGTAGCTGTCGCTGGGATAAGCGATTGCGGGCGTATCGGCAGGCACATCTCCCGTGTCCCTTACCTTGTAACGGAGAGCACCGCCAACAACGGGGACCAGATAGTCGTGTTCCCAAAGACCACGCCGAATTTCTGGGCCAAACCGCAAAGCGCCAATATTGTCAGTCTCATAGCACAAAAGCATATGGGCATCGCCGCGCAAGAAAGTCGAAACGCAGTCGCTTAGATTGCCTGCGCGGACCCGGAACCTCAGTCCCGGGTAACGAGACCTCGCTCTGAGGGCCATGTCGGCAAAGGTCGAACAGGTTGCAGCATGCTGGGCAGTAATTTCTATCGTGGCGCGTGTTTCATCAAATTGACCAATTCTTGTTCGAAGTTCGCGCATTCGGTTGAGCAGGGCGCGGATTTCGTCTTCGTTTGACAGTAGGGCCCGGCTGATTTCGACCCGGTTGGTGCCTCTTTCCAAGACATCCACGCCAAGCCATTCCTCAAAGCCTCGAATTCGCCTTGAAAACGCTGGCTGTGTGATGTTGCGGCGCGCGGCAGCGCGGGACAAATTCCCTTCTTCCAGTAAAGCCAAAACGTCATCGAGCCACTGTAAATGCATGCATCCTCCACTTGCTCATACAAATTTTATGAGCGGTCGTAAAAATTTGCACTGTTTTTTTGCTTTGGTCTAGATGAAGCTTTTACCAAAGCTTGGAAGGGGGTAATTGTGGTTTTAACTGATCAAGTCGCAAGTGTATCTGGAGCAGACGGTGCCGACCTGATGTCGAGCCGTTGTAAAGACCTTGCGCTGCGACTGGCCAAATTCCCTCGCGTAGCTTTGGGGCACTTGCCAACGCCACTAGAGCCTATGGACAGGCTCAGCGAAATTCTCGGTGGGCCGCGTTTTTGGATAAAACGTGACGATTGCACAGGTCTGTCATCGGGCGGCAACAAGACCCGTAAGCTGGAATATTTGATGGCGGACGCGCAAAATCAGCGCGCTGATACGATCATCACACAAGGTGCGACCCAATCGAACCATGCCCGTCAAACTGCTGCGGCAGCTGCCAAGTTGGGAATGGCTTGCAATATCCTGTTGGAGGACCGAACCGGATCAAATGACGTAAGCTACAACATGAGCGGCAATGTGTTGTTGGACCGCCTGCACGGAGCGACGGTTTCCAAGCGCGGCGGTGGGGCGGATATGAATGCTGAGATGGAGATCCTGGCGCAGACGCTTCGCAAGCAGGGTCGGCGTCCGTACATCATCCCAGGTGGCGGCTCGAATGAGATTGGCGCGCTTGGCTATGTGAATTGCGCAAGGGAACTTGTTGAACAAGCCAGCGACATGGGGCTCAAGGTCGACGCGCTGATACATGCCACTGGCAGCTCAGGTACGCAGGCCGGATTGGTGGCCGGGCTTGCTGCTATCGAAAGCGACATTCATTTGCTGGGGATTGGCGTCAGAGCCCCACAAGAGAAGCAAGAACAGATGGTCTATGACCTCGCAGTCAAAACCCTCACGTATCTGGGTAGCGCTGCCGAAGTTGCACGATCAGACGTGCGGGCGAACTGTAATTATGTCGGTGCAGGCTACGGTGTCCCAACCGAAGGTATGGTCGAGGCGCTAAAGTTATTGGCGGAAACCGAGGGGCTGCTTTTTGATCCGGTGTATTCTGGCAAAGGGCTTGATGGCCTAATCGACCTAACACGCAAAGGCCATTTTGAAGGAATGGACAATGTCGTCTTTTTGCACACCGGCGGCAGTGCTGCACTATTTGGATATCCCGATACCTTTGAGTTGCCGGGATATGTAACTAACTGAAAACTAGAAGAAAGAACCAACAAGGAGACTCAAGAAATGACTATCAAGAGAAACCTGACGGCCGCAGCAATCGCAAGTGTGATTGCAGTGCCAGCCTTCGCCGAAGAAGTGAATATCGGCGTTCCATCGTGGACAGGCGCTCAAGCTATCGCATATGTTTTGGGTGAAGTTGTAACTTCGCGCATTGGTGGCACGGTTGAATATGTCCCTGGTAACAATGCGACAATCTTCCAGGCGATGGATCAAGGGGAGGGCGACATTGATGTGCACCCAGACGTTTGGTTGCCAAACCAAGAGAGCTTCACACGTCAGTATGTAGATGAGGCGGGAACCGTGACGCTCTCCAGCAACCCTTATCAGGGCAATCAGGGCTTCTGTGTGTCTCAAGACTTTGCAGCCGCGATGAACATCACTGATATTGCTGATCTGGGCCGTCCTGACGTCGCGGCCGCAATGGATAGTGACGGCAACGGTCTTGGCGAAATGTGGATTGGCGCCCCAGGTTGGGCCTCTGCCAACGTGAACGAGGTCAAGACCCGGGACTATGGCCTTCTGGACTTCATTGAGCCGATCCGTGCCGAAGAAGCCGTGAAGACTGCACGCATCAGAGACAGTATCGCAAAAGGTGAAGGGTATGCCTTCTACTGCTATGAACCACACGCTGTCTGGTTCATGTTTGACGTGACCATGCTGACCGAGCCGACCTATGATCCTGAGAAGTACATTATGGTTCAACCATCCGACAACGCGGATTGGTATGAAATGTCCATGGTTGCAACCAAGGACGACCTGAAGCAGGTACAAATTGCTTGGTCAAATTCACTTGTGGATCGGTCGCCAGCCATTGCCGAGTTCTTTGCAAACTTCTCGCTGAATGCGCAGGATGTAAGCGGGCTAGCGTTCGAGATCAGTGCCAATGATCGTGATCCGGCAGAGGTTGCCGCTGAATGGGTTGCAGCAAACTCTGACCGGGTCGATGCGATGTTGGGTCTTTAGGGCAAAGTCAGGATAAAACATGTGTCGGCGCTAGAAGTTTTTAGTGCCGACATTTTTTACGGTGGGCGGTTTGATGAAAGTACAAGATGACCCGGTCATTGAGATTTCCAATGTCTGGAAAATCTTTGGTGCCCGACCAGAGCTCGCACTAAAAGCCATTCAGGACCGTGGCCTCACCAAAGCCGATGTTTTAGCTGAGTTTAATGCTGTCGTCGGAGTGGCAGATGTGAGCCTGTCGGTAAACCGAGGCGAGATTTTCTGCATCATGGGACTTTCTGGTAGTGGCAAGTCAACGCTCGTCCGCCATTTCAATCGCTTGCTTGAACCCACAGCGGGCAAAATTGCGATTGAGGGCACTGATGTGATGGCCCTTGGAGCCAAGGAACTACAATCCTTCCGCAATCGTAAGATTGGTATGGTCTTCCAGAACTTTGCTCTGCTGCCGCATCGGTCTGTTTTGGACAATGTCGCCATGCCGCTTGAAATTCGACAGGTTTCGAAGAACGAGCGTATGCGCCAGGCTGCTGCGATCCTTGATGTTGTTGAGTTAGGCGCTTGGGGCTCGAAATTTGCACATGAGCTATCCGGGGGGATGCAGCAACGTGTTGGGCTGGCGCGCGCGCTCGCCGCTAACCCTGATGTCTTGCTGATGGATGAACCATTTTCTGCTCTAGACCCTCTTATAAGGCGTCAATTGCAGGACGAGTTTATCCGTCTGTCAAAAATTCTGAAGAAGACAACAATATTCATCACCCATGATTTGGACGAGGCTGTCCGCATTGGGGACCGCATCGCAATCATGCGCGACGGCATGGTTGTTCAAATTGGTACTGCGGAAGACATAGTCATGAACCCTGCGGATGACTACGTGGCTGATTTCGTCGCGGGCATTTCACGTCTGAAAGTGGTGCACGCTGATGCAGTCATGCAACCGCTTGAAACCTATATCGCGAAGACTGGTCCAATTCCTGCGGATCTGGCGCGTGTGGATGGGAAAGAGACGTTGAGCAAATTGATCAACCTCGCAATTGATGACGACAACCCGATCTTGGTCGCAGAAGCGGGGATGGATGCAGGCATCATCACCCGCGCTGACCTTTTGCGTACAGTGATCGAAGGCACCGAAATGTCATGAGTGACACAGAAGTAAATCCACTCGACGATCCCAACAGCGACGCAGCTCAAGCTTATGCCGAAGAACGGCGTGAAAATATCCGTACCTTCGTACGCACTAGCTCAGACTATTATATCGATAATTTCAATAAGATCGGCGCATCGTCGCGGTTCACGCCAACCTTCAATTTGATGGCAGGGCTCTTTGGTCCGATTTGGTTCGGCGCGCGCGGATTATGGTCTTGGGCTTTGCCGTTCCTGATTATCGAGGCTCTTGCGTTAGTGCAGATTGCGCGAGGTTTGTTCGGGGATCTTGCGGCTGACGCGATGGCGCGCATTGCCTCCATTGAAGGCACATTGGACCTCCGCCGAAGACAGCTTGCTGCAGCCATTGAAGACGGCTCAGATCGGGTTGATGCGTTCCAACGTGCGGTGGATAGCTTGGAGGCAAATATAGGAGGCATTCGCGAGGAAGCAGCGGCGCTTGCGGCCCAAGGGCCGCAGATCGTCATGGTTGGCATTCTTATCCTGCTTGCTGCCAAGGCTGTTCAGGCCACGGTCGCGAACTGGGCCTTGGAAGCGCGTTTTTCAGACTGGGTGTCCGATAGAACTATACGATCAGGCATGCCCGTTTCGCACATTCTTCTCAGTGCAGTTTTCATGATCCTGATCGTGCTTGCTGCTATGCTGCACTACAGTTTCCCGGACCGTTTTGAACTGTTAAGCGATTTTCCAACTGAGCCCGGCATCCGATTGACGAGCATTGCCTGGGTCGAAAACTTCTTTGACTGGGCAGTACTCAACGGCGACGCTCTTTTTGACGGAATAACGTGGGTCATCCGCGTTGTACTGGATGCCCTCGAAATCATCTTTGTTAGTACCCCCTGGATCGTTATTGCCGCGCTGATAATCCTGCTGACATGGCTAACGGCTGGGGTGCGGATGGCGATATATTCGGCGGCATTCCTGTCTTACATGGGCTTCCTGGGGTTCTGGGAAAAGGCGATGACAACGCTGGCCTTGCTCGGAACCGCAGCCTGCCTCTCGATCGTGATCGGTATCCCCTTGGGTATGTTTGCAGCACGCCGTCCGCGATTTTATGCAGCGATCCAGCCAATCATGGACTTCATGCAAACGATGCCGGCGTTTGTCTTCATGATCCCCGTAATTGCGTTTTTTGGCACAGGTAAGCCAGCGGCAGTTGTAACGACGATGATTTTTGGGGGTACGCCGGTCGTACGCTTGACCGTTTTGGGTTTGCGCGGTGTTCCGGAAAGCGTCCGAGAAGCCGCGATCTCATTTGGTGCCAATAAATGGTATCTGCTCACACGCGTTGATCTTCCATTGGCGAGCCCGTCGATCCGGGCCGGGATCAATCAGACGATTATGTTGTCGCTTGCCATGGTTGTGGTGGCATCGCTGATCGGGGCAAAAGGGCTTGGCGAAGATGTGCTCGAAGCCCTGCAATACGCGAATGTCGGACAGGGCATTCTGGCCGGATTTGCGATCCTGTTCTGTGCCATGATCCTTGATCGTATCGTGCAAGGTCAGCGCAAGTGATCCCACTTGTCATGGTCCATGGGTTCATGGGGGGAAGCGCACAGTGGGCGGCTCAGAAGACAGCGCTTGAGGATACCTGCGAGGTGATCGCCCTCGATCTGCCGGGTTTCGGATGCAATTCGTCTTTACCCGTCATAAGTTCGATATCGGGCTTCGCAGATTGGGTTATTGGAGAGTTGGAAAATCGCGGGGTCAAACGCTTCAATTTGCTCGGTCACTCCATGGGTGGCATGATCGTGCAAGACGTAGCGCGACGCATCCCGGATCAGATCGAAAAGCTCATTCTCTATGCTACTGGGCCTCTTGGTGTCATTCCTGGACGGTTTGAAACGATTGCCCAAAGTCAAATGCGCGCCACAACCGATGGGGCACGCGCAACTGCACGGCGTATTGCAGCCACTTGGTTCCTCGAAAAAGAGGGGTCCCCGGCTTACGAAAGCTGCGCGGCAATTGCACAGCGGGCAAGTTTGAACGCTATTCATGCTGGATTGGATGCAATGGAAGGGTGGACGGGCGAGGACAAACTAGCTGACCTAAACCCCGAAACCCTCATCATTTGGGGCGATCAAGATCGCACGTATAATTGGCTGCAAATTGAAACCCTTTGGCGGTGCATTCCAAAGACAAGGCTCTGCGTTTTGCCAAACTGTGCTCATGCTGTTCATCTTGAAAACCCCGAGGACTTTAACCGAATTCTTAGAGCCTTTCTTGCACGCGCGCCGTCAATAAATGTTGGGACTGCTTAGCGGTTCGGCCTCGACTCTAACGCGATTTTCCATGAGTTTACTCGATATCGAATTTAGAACTCGGAACGCTGTTGAAACCACTGAATTCAAATACCAATCGCTTTGAGCGCAAGAGAGCTGGACATTCCCTGAACTCCACACGTGCGGTGGCATCGGTGCAAAGCATGCAGATGCAAAAGATCGACCGATATGCAAATGCCGGGAATTATGAGTATGGGTGAAATGGGACTCACCGTCAAAGGCAAGCGGGCGCTCGTAACGGGCGCATCAAGCGGTCTCGGTTTACATTTCGCAGGGCTACTTGCCGAGGCGGGCGCCGAGGTCACCCTTGCGGCGCGACGGCTTAAAAAGGTCAGTGCGGAGGCCGAAGCGATCACCAAGATGGGCCACCGTGCCGCTGCAGTGCGTCTCGACGTAACCGATCCAGCTTCGGTCACGGCGGCCTTCGCTGAGCACGCATACGATATAGTGATAAACAATGCTGGCATCAGCGAAGAGGGATCTGCACTTGAGATGGATGTGTCAGCGTTTCAACGGGTACTCGACACGAACCTCACCGGTGTGTTCGCTGTTGCACAGGCCGCCGCGCGCGGGATGGCGCAGAATGGCGGCGGATCAATCGTCAATATAGCGTCTATCCTTGGGCTCAGGGTCGCGGGACATGTCTCGGCCTATGCGGCGTCCAAAGCTGCGGTTGTGCATCTCACCAAGGCGTTCGCGCTTGAATGGGCGCGCCACGGTGTGCGCGTCAACGCGCTTTGCCCCGGCTATATTGAGACGCCGATCAATACAGAGTTCTTTGCGACCGAGGCCGGTCAGGCCCTCATACGGCGCATCCCGCAAAGACGGTTGGGGCAGCTTACTGATCTCGACGCGCCACTACTGCTTTTGTCTTCAGACGCCTCGGCCTTCATGACAGGATCAGTTATGGCCGTGGACGGTGGGCACCTCGTTTCAGGATTATAGAACATCATGGACTTCACCCTCACGCCCGAAATCGCCGACCTGCGTGACCGTATCGCAGAGTTCGTTGAAACACGCATCCTGCCCGTTGAAGCAGATCGCGGGAATTGGGACGCACATGACAATATCGGACCGGTTGCGTTGGAGCGTCTGCGTAGCGAGGCGCGGGCGCAAGGTCTGTGGTGCTTGCAGCTTCCAAAGGGTGCCGGAGGAAGAGGGCTCGGCAAGGTTGGCATGGCCGTTTGCTACGAAGCCATGAACCGCTCGATTTTTGGACCTGTAGTTTTCAATTCCGCTGCGCCCGACGATGGGAATATGATGATACTAGAGGCGCTGGGCACGCCAGAGCAACGAGCGCGTTGGCTCGCACCGATAGTTGACGGACGGGTACGTTCAGCCTTCGCAATGACAGAGCCGCACCCTGGTGGCGGTTCGGACCCTGGCATGATGCAAACTTGGGCGCGTCGTGAGGGTGACACCTACGTGGTCAAAGGAAAAAAATGGTTTATCACCGGAGCCGAGGACGCCGCGCATTTCATTCTTGTTGCGCGTACATCCGAGGATGCGCGTCGCGGGCACACCGCTTTTCTCTTTCACCGCGATGATCCGGGCTGGGAGATCACACGTCGGATTCCGATTATGGGACCAGAAGAGCATGGGGGGCATTGTGAACTTAAGTTTGATGGATTGCGCATCCCCAAGGATAATATACTCCTCGAGGAAGGGCGCGGCCTGAAAGTGACACAGGCGCGGCTTGGGCCCGCGCGGCTGACGCACTGCATGCGGTGGCTGGGATTGTCGAAGCGTTGTATCGAGATCGCGACAGAGTATGCAGCGCGGCGCGAAGGTTTTGGCATCCGCCTTGCCGACCGAGAGAGCGTACAGGTTATGCTGGGCGATCTTGCGATGCAGATCGAGATTGGGCGGATGTTGGTTATGAAGGCAGCCTGGGAAATCGACCGTGGTGGTTACGCCCAAAGAGAGATCTCGATGGCGAAGATTCAGGTGGCAAATCTTCTCCATAAAGCAGCTGATGTGGCGATCCAGATCAATGGTGCACGTGGTTATTCTTGTGACACAGTACTCGAGTGGATTTATCGCTACGCCCGGCAGGCACGCCTCGTCGATGGCGCAGACGAAGTACACAAGATGCTCCTGAACCGGCATCTGGAGGCACAAGGCGCCGATTTCTGGACGTGGGAAACCGGAAAATGATCGAACCAGGGGTCTACGGCGATCTCGATTTTGAAGCCGATGCGCTGGAAACCGTTCTGAACAACCAATTCGAAGCTCATGATGGCAATTTTTCAATCTCCCGGATCGCCGGTGGACAATCGAACCCAACTTATTTTCTAAACTGGGGTGATCGTCGTCTAGTCCTACGCAAACAGCCACGAGGACCGATCCTGAAAGGTGCCCATGCCATCGACCGCGAGTATCGTGTGCTGGAAGCGCTCTACCCCACGGATGTTCCCGTGCCCAAGCCCGTACTCTACCATTCCGATCCCACGTCGATCGGCACTCCTTTCTATCTCATGGAACGACTTGATGGGCGCGTTTTCACAGACACCTCGCTTGCCGAACTGACACCATCGGAACGCGCGCCCATCTGGATGGCTGTGGCCAATACCATGGCTTCAATGCATGCAGTTCGGCCTGCTGCGGTGGGGCTTGAGGATTTCGGACGGCCCGGAAACTACTTTGAGCGACAGATCAAAAGGTGGGACCGTCAGTATCGCGGATCATCTTGCGCACCGATCCCCGCTATCGAGGATTTGTGCGAATGGCTTGTTAAGACGCTTCCGCCTGACGATGGGGCCTTCGCGCTTTGTCATGGGGACTTCAGGCTTGGTAACCTAATGTTTCATCCGAGCGAACCCCGCGTAGTCGCGGTACTCGACTGGGAGCTCTCGACGTTGGGGCATCCACTTGCTGACCTGGGTTACTGCTGTATGCCCTGGCACACGGGACCGGATGAGTATGGTGGCCTGCTTGGAATCGATCTTGATGCCAAGGCGCTGCCGACCGAAGCTGAGTTTATCGCGCGCTATATGGAGGCAAGCCCGGGAGCTTCTCCCCTGCTGCCGTTTCACAAGGTATTCGCCCTTTACCGCTTCGCAGTGATTTTTGTTGGTATCGCCGACAGGGTCCGTAGTGGTAGTGCGGCGGGCTCCAACGCTGATGTACTTGCGCCCCTGGCTGAGCGCTTCGCGCAACGTGGGCTTGAAATTGCAACTGGTAAAGAACACGCATGACGTCTGAGCGGGCGGTGGCGCTGGCTCCGGATTGGCCGAGGATTGTTCGCACAGCGTCTTTCTAACTTTTCTGAGATTGAGTTTGTTTTGCGGTTGAGCCGGGCGATCTCAGGGTATCGTGGCGCGTGATCTTCTGAAGATTAACTCCTCTTTCCCTCACAAGTATTCAACCGTTGATATTTTTCGCGCGATAAGAAATTGTAAGTTTTGGGAAAGTTTAGTGAGGCGGAAAGCGATGACCAAACCTAGAGTTCGCAACATGGAAGAGTTTTCTTCGTTTAGCGGCGTATCGCGCCCCACGGTTTCAAAGTATTTCAACGACGCAGATAGCGTGCGCGCCTCAACGCGCCAGAAAATAGAAAAAGCGCTCGAGCAATGTGACTACCGCCCTAATATTTTCGCCATTAACCAAAATCGTAAATTGACCAAAAATTTCGGGATTGTGGTCCCCTATTTGGCCGACCCCTTTTTTGCAGAGATCGCGCGACGGATTGAAACGCTTGTGATTGCGGCGGGGCTTCGCCCTATCTTGCTATCATCGCACGGTGATCCAGAACTGGAACTTGGAAATCTGGACGCGTTGCGATTGATTAAACCAGCCGGTGTACTTCTGGCTCCTTTGGGTCGAGCGTCAAACCGCATGGCGCTGGAGGCGTTTTGTGCCGACGTTCCGACCGTTAATTTTGATGCTAACATTGAGGGTGTCGGCCGGGCCTTCGTTGGTCATAACAACGACCAAGCGACAGAGATTATGATCGAATACTTGTTGCGGAGTGGCGAACCCCCAGTATTTTTCGAAATGCGAACCCCGCCAAATCCGAATGCAAACAAACGGCGTGTTGCGTATATTGATACGATGGAGCGACGAGGGCAGAACCCTCAGATTGTTCAGGCCGAGGGTGAAGGTTGGAAAATCGAAGAGATCGGTTATCGCGAAGGTCGGCGCGCGATTTCCGAAAATCTTTTCTCGACTAATACAGTATTTTGCTCAAATGATCGTCTGGCCATCGGCTTTCTGTCTGCAGCTTACGAATTAGGTCTGCGCATTGGGCGAAATGATGATTGTGCCTTGCGCGTTGCAGGGCACGATAACCACCCGTTTTCGCGTTATACCTGCCCGACCCTTACAACAGTCTCTCACGACTACAGCGCCATCGCACAGCGCAGTGTCGAAACCGTTTTGAAACTGATCGAATCAGAGACTTTTCCATCGCAGCGCGAAACCACACTCTTTGATGGCGAATTGATCATGCGGGCATCGGCGTAAGTAATTGAGTTTGCGCGATGCTAGATATTAATTTACGCGCGTTAAATTAAATATTGACGCTATGCAAGGCTTATTTCTATCGTAACCTCGCAACACTTCATTCGAGGGAGGAACAGAATGAAACTCGCAAACGCACTGCGTGCGGCCACTGCCATGTCGCTGTTGGCGACGGGCGCCGTTCACGCTGAAAACCTTGTTATCGCCACCGTGAACAACGGCGACATGATCCGTATGCAGGGTCTGACAGACGACTTCACCGCAAAGACAGGTCACACGGTCGAGTGGGTGACGTTGGAAGAAAACGTGCTTCGCCAGCGTGTCACCACCGACATCACCACCAAGGGTGGTGCTTTCGACATCATGACGATCGGTATGTATGAAACACCGATCTGGGGGGCAAATGGTTGGCTCGTAGCGCTTGATGATTTGTCGGCGGAATATGACGTAGGTGACATCCTGCCGGCAATGTCGGGTGGTCTGAGCCACGACGGCACGCTTTATGCTGCGCCGTTCTACGGTGAAAGCTCGATGATCATGTATCGCACGGATCTGATGGAAGCAGCAGGGCTGGAAATGCCAGACGCACCATCCTGGTCTTTCATTGCGAAAGCCGCCCGTGCCATGACTGATCGTGATAATGAGATCAACGGTGTCTGCTTGCGCGGTAAGGCAGGCTGGGGTGAAGGCGGTGCTTTTATCACCGCAATGTCAAATTCGTTCGGTGCGCGCTGGTTCGACGAAGACTGGAATGCTCAGTTTGATACACGTGAGTGGTCAGACACGCTGAACTTCTTCGTAAACATGATGACTGACTCCGGTCCGGCCGGATACGCCACCAATGGCTTTAACGAAAACCTGTCGCTCTTCCAGCAAGGCAAATGCGGCATGTGGATCGATGCCACCGTAGCTGCTTCGTTTGTGACCAATCCGAACGATTCGACTGTCGCGGACAGTGTTGGCTTCGCCCTCGCACCCGACAATGGAATGGGCGTTCGTTCAAATTGGCTTTGGGCTTGGGCGCTGGCGATCCCGGCTGGCACACAGAAAGAAGCCGCAGCCAAAGAGTTCATCGAATGGGCGACGTCGACTGGCTATATTGAGTTGGTCGCGGCTAATGAGGGCTGGGCCAATGTTCCACCCGGTGCACGCGTATCCCTCTACGAAAATGCAAACTACAAAGACGTACCATTTGCACAGATGACGCTGGACTCGATCTTGTCGGCTGATCCGAACAACTCAACCGTCGATCCGTCGCCATACGTTGGCATCCAGTTCGCTGCTATTCCTGAGTTTGCAGGTATAGCGACCGAAGTGAGCCAGGAGTTCTCGGCTGCCTATGCTGGTCAGCAGAGCGTTGAAGAAGCGTTGGCAAAGGCGCAGGCGCTGACCAATGACGCCATGGAAGCCGCTGGCTACCGCTAAGCATCCTCCCGTCGGAGGGCGGTCACTGCCGTCCTCTGGCATCTAACCCGAAACCAAGTGATCCTTCTTGTTGAGGCGGCACATGCCCGCCGCTAAAAAAGGTGTATCCCATGGCGACCCAGCATTCCCGATCTGCAGCAAGGCTAATGATGACACCTGCCGTCATTCTGCTGCTGGGCTGGATGCTCGTGCCTCTGACGATGACACTCTATTTTTCATTCAAGAAGTATCTTCCCCTGCGTGGTGGCGATTTGGGTTGGGTGGGCTTTGACAACTACATCCGCTTTGTATCGTCCAGCTCGTTCTGGCCTGCCGTTGCCTCTACGCTGATCATCGTGGGTGGTGTTCTGATCATCACCGTTATTCTTGGTACCTTGCTGGCGCTTCTCCTTGACCAACCGATGTGGGGTCAGGGGATTGTGCGCATTTTGGTTATCGCCCCGTTTTTCGTGATGCCGACCGTTTCAGGTTTGGTCTGGAAAAACATGTTCATGGATCCCAATAACGGGTTCCTTGCTCATTTATTCAATGCATTCGGAGCCGAACCGATCCAGTGGCTTAGCCAGGCCTCTATGCCGTCGTTGATCATGATCGTATCCTGGCAATGGCTGCCTTTCGCCACGCTTATTCTGCTTACCGCGATACAGTCTCTGGACAGTGAACAGATAGAAGCGTCGGAAATGGATGGCGCCGGATGGTTCAACCGGTTTCGTTTTATCACTCTGCCGCATCTTGCGCGTGCCATCACCGTCGTGATTTTAATCCAGACGATTTTTCTTTTGTCGATCTTTGCAGAGATATTCGTCACCACCGCTGGCGCATTCGGCACAAAGACGCTGACTTACCTCATCTTCCAGCGTGTTCTGGAAAGCCAGAATGTTGGTCTTGGGTCTGCAGGCGGGGTCTACGCCATTATTCTTGCCAATATTGTCGCCATCTTCCTGATGCGCATCGTTGGTAAGAACTTGGACGCGTGAGGAGATAGATCCATGGCCCGCGCAGTCACACCCCGCCGCAAGATGATCAATACCACGCTCGCCTGGTCGGTAGGCTTGCTAATCTTCTTTCCGATCCTTTGGATTATCGTTTTGTCTTTCAAAACCGAGGGCGACGCGATCAAAACTCCGATTGAAGTGCTCACTTCGGTCTGGACTTTTGAAAGCTACTTAGTCGTGCAAGACCGGTCAGATTATTTCAAGCATTTCTCAAATTCAGTGATCATTGCCATGGGCTCAACCTTGCTGGGCATTCTGATCGCGGTTCCGGCTGCCTGGTCGATGGCCTTTGTCCCGTCAAAACGCACCCGTGGCATTTTGATGTGGATGCTCAGCACAAAAATGCTGCCGGCCGTAGGTGTTTTGTACCCAATCTATATCGGTTTCATCAAACTTGGGCTTCTGGACACGCGTCTTGGTTTGATAATCGTGCTAATGTTGATCAACCTGCCGATCATTGTCTGGATGCTGTACACCTACTTCCGGGAAATACCTGGCGAAATCCTCGAAGCAGCCCGCATGGATGGGGCCACTTTGCGTGAAGAAGTGCTTTATGTACTTACGCCCATGGCCATCCCGGGCATTGCATCGACCATACTTCTGAATGTGATCCTCGCGTGGAATGAAGCGTTCTGGACGTTGAACCTGACCGCTGCCAAAGCGGCTCCATTAACAGCATTCATAGCGAGCTATTCGAGCCCTGAAGGCTTGTTTTACGCAAAGCTTTCTGCCGCCTCTGTAATGGCGATTGCGCCAATTTTGATCCTAGGATGGTTCAGTCAAAAACAACTTGTCCGTGGCCTGACATTCGGCGCGGTTAAATAGGGAAAAGATTGATGGGAAAGATCGAGCTGACACAGGTATCGAAATCCTTCGATGATACCGAAGTGATCCCACCTCTGGACCTTAAGATTGAAGATGGCGAATTCGTAGTTTTCGTCGGTCCCTCGGGCTGTGGTAAATCCACTCTATTGCGACTGATTGCTGGGCTCGAAGATGTCACCACTGGTCAGGTTCTGATCGATGGGCAAGACGCTACAGACATCCCGCCTGCGAAACGTGGTCTGGCAATGGTATTCCAATCCTACGCGCTTTACCCACATATGTCCGTGCGCAAGAACATTGCCTTTCCCTTACGCATGGCGAGGCTGGACAAGTCCGAGCAAGACCGGCGTGTGTCAGAGGCCGCAAAGGTTCTGAACCTCACTGACTACCTTGACCGCCGTCCGGGTCAATTATCCGGGGGACAGCGTCAGCGGGTGGCGATTGGTCGTGCAATTGTCCGCGAACCTGCCGCATTCTTATTCGACGAGCCCCTTTCCAACCTAGATGCTGCACTTCGCGTTGGCATGCGACTGGAAATCTCCGAGCTGCACAAACGTCTGGCGACAACGATGATCTACGTCACCCACGATCAGGTCGAAGCCATGACCATGGCCGACAAGATCGTAGTGTTGCAAGCCGGTGTAATTGAACAGGTTGGCAGTCCGATGGAGTTATACCGGACGCCACGCAATACCTTTGTTGCAGGTTTTATCGGCTCGCCGAGAATGAACCTGCTGAATGGTCCTAACGCGACAAAGCACGACGCCCACACTATCGGCATTCGTCCAGAGCATATTGCGATTTCGACAAGAGCGGGGGATTGGCCGGGTGTCGTCGGCGTGTCCGAGCACCTGGGATCCGACACGTTCTTCCATGTCAAATGCGACGACTTCCCAGAACCATTGACCGTGCGTGCCGATGGGGATCTGGATTTACGCTATGGAGCCAAAGTTTTTCTGACCCCGGACACTGCACATCTGCATCGCTTTGACCAAAAGGGGTTGCGGCTGAAATGAGACGACTGGCAGGCAAATCAGCCCTGATAACAGGGGCTGCGCGAGGGATCGGGTTGGAGTTTGCGCGCGCATTTGTTCGCGAAGGCGCGCGGGTTGCGATTGCCGATATCGACATAGCCCGCGCCCGCGCCGCTGCCGCAGAGTTGGGTGAAGCTGCCATCGCAATCGAAATAGATGTCGCCCAACAGGATAGCATCGAGCACGCGATCACCGAAACAACCGCTCTACTGGGTGGTATCGACATCTTGATCAATAATGCCGCCATATTCACAGCGGCGCCAATCGCCGAAATCAGCCGGGCCGACTTTGACCGCGTGTTCGCGATTAACGTCTCGGGTGTTTTGTTCACCTTGCAAGCTACGGCCCGTCACATGATTGAACGCGGACAGGGCGGTAAGATCATTAATATGGCAAGCCAGGCTGGGCGACGTGGTGAGGCCTTGGTGGCGGTATACTGTGCTTCCAAGGCGGCGGTGATAAGCCTGACCCAATCCGCGGGGCTGGACCTGATCAAGCATGGCATAAACGTCAATGCGATAGCACCTGGCGTTGTCGATGGCGAGCACTGGGACGGGGTTGATGCCTTCTTTGCCAGATACGAGGACAAGGTAACGGGGCAAAAGAAAAAAGAGGTCGGCGCAGCGGTGCCCTATGGCCGTATGGGCCGGGCCTCGGATCTTACGGGCATGGCGGTGTTTCTGGCCAGTGATGAAGCAAACTATGTCGTTGCCCAGACCTTCGGCGTCGATGGCGGCAACTGGATGAGTTGATGAACCAGCAGGCGCAGAAGTCCCCGATGATCAAACTCAGTGACAAAACCCTGGATGATCTGCCCGATGCAATCGGGCGGCCAGTTTATGATCGCGCCTCACTGACGCCAGGGATCGTGCACATTGGGGTCGGCAATTTTCATCGAGCCCATCAGGCATGGTATCTGCACCGTCTTATGCAAATGGGGCAGGCTATGGACTGGGCCATCGTCGGGGCGGGTGTACGCAGTTATGACGAAGGACAGCGCGAAAAACTGGCAGCACAGGATTACCTGACCACCCTGATCGAACTGGATCCACAAGGTATCGCGACCGAAGTTACAGGCGCAATGATCGACTATGTCCCCGTTACTGAGGACAATATCCCCTTAATAAATCGCATGGCACAGCCTGACATAAGGATCGTATCGCTCACTGTGACTGAAGGGGGATATTATACACTTCCGGCGACCAACGCCTTTCACGCGGATCATCCAGATATCCAGCATGATGCGCAAAACCCGGAACGCCCCCGCACCGTTTTTGGGGCAATTGTCGCTGCGCTAAAAATAAGACGGAATTCGGGGGCTGGACCTTTTACAGGTCTTTGCTGTGACAATATCCAAGGCAACGGCGCTGTTTTGCATCAGACAGTGACGGGGCTTGCGCGTCTTTCCGACCCTGACCTCGCCGACTGGATTGACGTGCATTGCAGCTTTCCGATCTCGATGGTCGATTGCATTGTCCCAGCGACTGGTCCGAGCGAGATTGAGTTGGTGCAATCCTTTGGGATTAACGACGCGGTCCCAGTTACCCACGAAAAATTCCGCCAGTGGGTTATCGAAGACAATTTCTGCGCAGGTCGCCCTGATTGGGACCGTGTCGGAGCGATTTTTTCTGATCAAGTCCATGCCTATGAGGCTATGAAGATCCGTATTCTCAACGGTGGTCATCAGGTCATAGCAGGTGCTGGCGAATTGTTGTCGCATCAAACGATCGCCGATTGCATGGCAGATGACTTGATCGCAGCGTTGTTTGCGAAAGTAGCCTTGGAAGAGATCGCGCCTAATGTCCGCTCTGTGCCAAATACGTCGCCCAACGCATATGTCGATCTCATCGCCTCCCGCTTTGCCAATCCGCGCATTGTAGACACTACGCGCCGGGTGGCATTTGATGGTTCATCACGCCATCCGGGTTTCATTATTCCTTCGATCCGCGACGGATTAGCATCAGGTTGCCCGATTGAAGGTTTGGCTTTGGTCGAGGCAATATGGGCGCGCATGTGTGCAGGCCAGCGCGAAGATGGAAGTACGATTGGTCCCAATGATCCAAATTGGGACGCTCTTCAACAAGCCGCCTTCGCAGCAAAGACTGAGCCATCCGCATGGCTTGCTCAGACACAGTTTTATGGCGAACTTGATGCTCAGCCGCGTTTTGCAGAGGCTTTTATAAGATGGCTTCGGCTTGTCTGGTCCAAAGGGACGGCAGATGCGATCGCTGCATATTTGAACGACTAGGAGCAAGGCGCCCGAGGTTGCGTTTCAATCAAATGGGTGTTGCCATGAAGTTAACTAGTTACAGTTGAATATATCGAACAGGCGCGACCTTGGACTTTCCGCCTCTCACCCCAGAAGCGGAGTGCGAAAGCCGTTGTGCTCCTACGTCTCCGTGGCCTTGTTCGTGCAATTTGATGTAGCGTGCGACACTGAATATGACCATGTTTGCTTCGCGTATAATCGGTGCCTCGTTGCCAACCTAATCGCGCATCTTTGGATGGGTAGGAGGAAGGTCAAAGAGACCTTCTTTTTGATTTCCCCCATGCCGATTAGTCAGGTCCAGATCTGCGAGACAATCTTGCCGACGTCTTCCGCAGTTATGTCGCTGGGTGCCTTGTGGATCGTCGTTCGTGTCTCTCTCAAATCAAAACGAACAATTCTGATCTCTGTCGCAGGTCCTTCACAACCCGGTTCCATGCAAACAGTTTCCTGCACAGAAATCAGGCTTTGAGGTCCTGATGGTAATTGAGTGCGGATAAGTCTTTTGACGCGTTGGACCTGCCATAGTTCTTGAACTGTGTTTGAGAGGCGCATCACCTTGGCCGAATTTGCTATTGACCCTAGAGCTGCGTCGGATTGGGAGCGTCCCCATAAACTTCAACGGGATCAAAGGTCTTCTCGGTTTCAAGAAACCTGAGAGGTTTTCCCGCAGCGTCCCCAAAGGGGACAGAGCGATAGAAGCAAGAACGGTAACCAACGTGGCAAGAGGCCCCAGAACCCCCAACTGCGACGCGCAACCAAACGGCGTCTTGATCGTCATCAATCCGGGCTTCGACCAGATGTTGGATTAAACCCGAAGTCGCCCCTTTTTTCCAGAGCACCTTCCGGGATCGACTGAAGTAATGCGCTTCGCCAGTTTCAATCGTCAGACGCAAGGCTTCGGCTGTCATCCAGCCAAGCATGAGTATTTCGCCTGTTTCTGCATCTGTCGTGATGCACGGCATCAGCCCGTCGTTGTCGAACTTGGGGGCTAGATCAGAACTCTCCTCAACCTGTGCAATTGACTTGCGTGCGTGAAACAGTGTTTCGGGCATGACCTTCCTCTTGTCGAATATAACGTTATAACGTAACTGTACCTGCCGAAGGTTGTGCGGTTTGTAAAGGAATTGATCATGCGGGACGAACGGGTTCCGGTCACACTGCTGACAGGCTTTCTTGGTGCGGGAAAGACAACGCTCCTAAACCATCTTATTCGCGATCCGGAAGCCGGACGCATCGCGGTTGTCATGAATGAGCTGGGCGAAGTCGGTCTTGATCATGACCTCATTGAGGAAGCGACCGAAGAGACGATTTTGATGCAGTCGGGATGTCTGTGTTGCTCGATCCGGGGGGATCTCGGAAAGACGCTAAGCTCATTGATTGCGCGCCGCATGCGCAATGAGCTCGACTTTGATCGTGTGGTCATCGAGACCACCGGGATCGCTGATCCCGGGCCAATCATGCATACGCTTGTTGTTGACGGAATAATCGCGCCCCACTACCGCACCGATGGTGTGGTTACTGTTGTCGATACAGCAACCGGCCAAAGAACCCTTGATGCGCAGTTTGAGGCGGTAAGCCAGATCGCAATGGCGGACCTAATTGTCTTCAGCAAAACCGACCTTGTGACAGAACGAGAGCTTTCGCGCTTCAAAGAACGTGTATCAGCGATCAATACCACCGCAACACAGATTCAAGCAGATCGTGGAAGGGTTCCGGTGGGCGTACTGTTTGGTCTTTCCGCCATGAGGCCGGATGTTGCTTCCAAAGAAATAGATTCGTGGCTTGGTCTGGAACAGCAGACACCAGATCCTCTTGCAGGGATATCGGGGCTCTTAGGGCTTGAACCAGTCAAGCAAGCAAAGTCCTCGTTATCCTTTTCCGTAACCGGAGGGGCGCTGCATCATGACAGTCGGATCGGGTCTGCTTCGATCGAAGTTGAGGAGGCAATTCCGGCAAGTGTATTTGACTTTTGGCTTGATACACTGATCGCACTAAAGGGCCCGGATATCCTGCGGATTAAAGGGATTGCGCATGTCGAAGACATTGAGTGGCCGTTTGTGTTTCATGGCGTTCAGCACATCTTCGATACACCGGTACCGCTGAAATCATGGACTGGGAACGATCGCACCAGCCGTATCGTTGTGATCGCGCGGGATATGGATAAAAGCGACATTCAGGCCAGCTTGGACATGTTGCGAATGCGACCAGGTGAAGTCGACGCGCATATCGATGGAATGATGGGACAAGCTTCAGAGACTGTTGATTAATTTATGTCACGCGACCCTAAACTCTGTTTCCGCGCTTTTGAGAATACTCCTCGAATACATAGCTATTATAATGTTTTAGGCCGACATTGTACTGCTTGGCGCGCTGTACCCCTTGGGGCGGATCTGGATCTGATCCTGTGAAGTCTGCTACGAGAGAAAGACACTTAGAAATGATTCAAGTCCGGCTTCCTGACGGCGCAACCCGTGCGCTTTCCCCTTCCAGTACGCCCGCTGACCTTGCCAAGGCGATCAGTCCGAGTTTGGCAAAACGCACTGTTGTTGCGGTAATCGACGGCCAACTGAAAGACTTGTCCACGCCATTGCTTGAGGATGCTGAAGTTGAATTGGTGTCGCGAGATGATCCGCGAGCCTTGGAATTGATCAGGCATGACCTTGCCCATATATTGGCGGAAGCCGTTCAGGCGCTGTGGCCCGGGACCCAAACAGCCATAGGTCCTGCCATCGAGCATGGGTTCTATTATGATTTTGATCTTGATGTGCCCTTCACGCCGGAGGATCTGCCAGTCATCGAGAAGAAGATGCGCGAAATCATTGCAAAGCGCACACCATTCACCTCGGAAACTTGGAGTCGGGATCAGGCGCGAGCGCATTTCGAAGCGGCAGGCGAACCCTACAAACTCGCGCTCCTTGATGCGATACCCGAAGGCGAACCGGTTACAGTTTATCGGCAAGGCGACTGGCTCGATCTTTGTCGCGGACCCCACTTGCGCCACACTGGAGATGCAGGCGCCGCTTTCAAACTGACCCGCGTGGCAGGCGCGTATTGGCGCGGAGACGCCAAGAATAAGATGTTGAGCCGTATCTACGGCGTTGCATTTGCCGATAAGAAAACGCTCGACGAGCATCTGACAATGATGGCAGAGGCAGAAAAGCGTGATCACCGACGTCTTGGTCGCGAAATGGACTTGTTCCATTTCGAGGAGGTTGCGCCAGGGTCGGTGTTTTGGCACCCGAAAGGGTGGCGCCTGTTCCAAACCTTGATTGGGTACATGCGCGGACGGCAGGAAGCCGCGGGGTATGTCGAGGTCAACTCCCCTGACATCATGGACCGCGCGCTATGGGAAACCTCGGGTCATTGGCAGAACTATCGTGCTAATATGTTCCTCACAAAGACCGAAGATGAGCGCGATTTCGCATTAAAGCCCATGAATTGCCCAGGGCACATGCTGATCTACGGGCAGGGCACCAAGAGCTACCGAGACCTTCCGCTAAAGCTCGCGGAATTTGGAAAAGTGCACCGATACGAACCCTCCGGAGCGCTCCATGGTCTGTTGCGGGTGCGCAGCTTCACTCAAGACGATGCGCACATCTACTGCACACCAGAGCAACTCACCGAGGAGTGTTTGAAGGTCAATGATCTTGTCTTGTCGATCTACCGTGATTTCGGGTTCGAGGACGTGCGTATCAAACTGTCGACACGTCCGGAAAACAGGATTGGGAGCGAGGAAAGCTGGGATCGTTCAGAAGATGCGTTGCGCACAGCGCTGGAAACGGCTGGACACGCCTACACACTTTTTGAAGGCGAGGGTGCGTTTTACGGACCAAAGCTGGAATATGTTCTGAGAGATGCGATAGGGCGTGATTGGCAATGCGGCACACTTCAGGTTGATTTCAACCTGCCTGAACGGTTTGGAACGACGTATGTTGCTGCGTCTGGTGATAAACTGCCCCCTGTTATGCTTCATCGCGCACTGTTTGGATCGCTTGAGCGGTTCACAGGTATCTTGGTTGAACACCATGCGGGGCATTTACCCCTATGGCTTGCCCCGGTGCAGGCGGTTGTCGCGACAATCACACAAGCCGCGGACCCTTGGGCCGCAGAAGTGGCGACCTCTCTTAGCGCTGCTGGGCTGCGTGTCGAAACAGATCTCCGCAATGAGAAGATTGGTTATAAAGTCCGAGAACATGCGTTGAAAAAAATCCCGGTCCAAATCGCGCTGGGCGCACGCGAAGCCGAGAACCGGACGGTTACAATCCGTCTTCACGGAAGTGACAAGACCGAAACGCTCTCGTTGGAAGATGCAACTACTTCGCTGGTGCAAGCTTCACGGCCGCCGAGCACCACGATAGCGTCTTGCATATGAGAATGCGCTGGAGGCCCGTCAGCTAAGTTCTCAGATCGGAGGGGCTGCGCGTGTTGTGATCAACTGCTTGGCAGTCACTCTCTCGCGATGGATCATGTAAAGACCTGCTGCAATGATGATGCATATGCCGATCAGGCTGAGTGTGTTTGGGAAATCGCTGAACACAAGATATCCAAAAATCGTCGCGACTGGCAGCTCGAAATACTGTAGCGGGGCAAGCGTGGCAGAAGGCGCGAAAGAGAGCGCGTAGGTCATCATCATGTGGCTGACAGTTGCAAAAAAACCAACGGCGAACAGCCAAAGCCAGGCGGTGTCGCTCGGCCAGACAGAATCAAAGAGATCGGAGCCCGATCCTTTCGCAAATATAAGCACCGGAATACAAAAAAGACTGGCGATTAGGCCTGTGTGAAATTGCATGGCGACCGGATGCATCTGCCGCGAAAGCCCTCGCGTTAAAAGTATGTAAAAGGCAAAAGCGACAGCCGTGCCAAGCGGAATGACAGCCACAATACCAAAAGCTGCGAAACTGGGCTGAATAACGAACAGGACGCCAAGAAACCCAACGAGTGCGGCTCCAACCCGACGTGGACCGACATCTTCACCGAAGTAGAACTTGCCAACCAGAAGAACGATAAAGGGGGCCACGAAGACAATCGCCAAGGCGTCGGCAAGCGGCATCACGCGGATTGCTGTGATGAAACAAAAAGTGGCGAATAACAGCAGTATTGCGCGCGCGGTCAGGGTCAGCACGTGGTCTTTTTGCAAACGCAATGACACGCCCATGACGAAAATAACCGGTGCCATCAAGATACACTGAACGACGAAGCGCGCTGCTGTAATTTGTCCGATTGGTACGCTGGCAGATGCAAGTTTCGCAGCCACGTCCAGTAAAGGCGCGGTAAGACAAAAACCCAGCATCAGCGCGACCCCCGCGAGGACGCGATCAGTGGATTGTGCGGAGTTTACAGAAGATGGCATCCTTGCATGTAGAGGGGGCGTAAAGTGTGCGTCTGTCCTCAAAGCGACGTTTGACAGAATGTCTGAAATCCTATCGGTAAGTGCTTGGGAACCGCTCGGCTCTGATCAAGATGCGGATCTTAAGTCATACAGCTTTTGTTTATTTTCAGTCCCAACGGACAGGCACTTGCAGAGGTCCCCGAAAAGCCCAACCTGCAAATTGCGCCTCGCCTGAAAGCCGCAGGTCAGGAAATCTATCAAACAGCATCGGCAGTGCGACGTCTGCGATCAGCGATCTGCTTGCCGCGGCGCCTGCGCAAAAATGTGGGCCAGCGCCAAACGCAATGCTCTTGGAAGTGTCGCGTGTGATATCGAAGACATCCGGATCGGCAAAGACATCAGGATCACGATTTCCTGCGCCAAACATGAAGAACACTCGCTCCTCTGGTTTTAAGTCAACGCCTCCGATCTGATCGAACCGCGCGACCCTGCGCGGTGACATGCCGATCGGACTGATCCAGCGCGCATACTCTTCAAACACATTTCTCCAGCGAGCCGATCCCTCTGCCAGCAGCTCCCTTTGCTCGGGATGTGTTAGCAAGGCCCAGCTTGCCCCGGCAATCACATCACGTGGCTCGTTCTGGCCTCCGGATATGGCTAGCTTCACGTTTGCTTTTGTTGAATATTCCGAAATCCCGGCTGCGCGTTGAACCGCGATCAGGGACATCTCATGCGGGGTGGTTGTAGCATCGATTGCGGCATCGAGTTTAGCGGTTGCCGCCCTGCAACGTACCTCGGTATCCGCGTCCCCTGCATAGTTCGAAATACCGTCCATCATAGACTGGCTGGCCTGATCGATCTCGGCGGCGGTGAGGGTCTCCAGGCCTGTGATCACGCGCAAAGCATTCCCTGCAACCGGCATGGCGTAGTCATGCACCAAATCACATCCGCCTTGCGGCGCCAGATCGTCCAGAATGGCTTGGGTGGTGGCCCGAAACCGCGGCATCCAATGCTGAACAACGGTCCTTGGCGAGAACGCCGCGAAAGTCGCCTTGCGTTCTGCGAGATGCTCGGTCCCATCCTTCCGCATCATGTTGCGTCCCATAAGCCGGGTCATAAGCCCATCAGGCTGGTCCGATGAAAAGGTATCGACCCGCTTCTCCTGTTCAAAGATGTCGTCTCGTTTTGTGAACAGGGTCGCTTGCAGCTGAGGAACAAAAGCTATGGGGGCCTCGGCTTGCAGCGCAGCCAGTGCGGGGTACGGGTCCGCGTGAAATGCCTCCGGATCAATGTCAAAAACGGGTACCTTGGCCATGCTTGAAGATGCGTTGAAATCGGATCTGAAACAAGCGCGATGGGTAGGTGCATCCCTAATGGGGTTTAGCGCTACACGGACATGTTGTAACCTTAGCAGAGCAAGCGTTAGCGTGATGTCCTGTTGCGGTCTACAACCTGCGCCGCCATAGTTTCTGCCAAACACCATTGGAGAAACCAAAATGCCGGCCCGCAATCGTTTTGCCCAGCTTCATGCCGAAATCACCGAATGGCGGAGAGACATTCATGCCCATCCAGAGCTGCGTTTTGAAGAGCACCGAACTGCTGCAAAAGTGGCCGATCTGCTGACCGATTTTGGCTGTGATGAAGTGGTGACCGGAATTGGCCAAACCGGGGTCGTCGCGGTCATTCATGGACGCCAGAATGGATCGGGAAAGGTGATCGGTTTCAGGGCAGATATGGACGCGCTGCCCATTCCAGAAACTACTGGATTGCCCCATGCCTCGACAAATGAAGGGGTCATGCATGCCTGCGGTCATGACGGACACACCGCAATGCTTCTGGGGGCGGCGAAGTATCTTTCCGAGACGCGAAACTTCGATGGCTCTGTGGTTCTGATTTTCCAGCCAGCAGAAGAAGGCAGCGGCGGTGCCAGAGCGATGCTTGAAGATGGTCTGATCACGCGCTGGGGCATCCAGGAGGTTTATGGCATGCACAATTGGCCTGGCATTCCTGAGGGACAATTTGCCGTCCGTGATGGACCGCAAATGGCAGCAACAGCGTTTTTCGAGCTGACGATCAAAGGGCAGGGCGGGCACGCGGCCCTTCCACACAAGGCAGTCGATACGACCGTGGCTGCTTCACATATCGTGGTCGCGCTGCAAACAATCGCAGCGCGGAACATAGATCCGCTGAAAACCGTGGTTGTTTCGACCTGCGGTGTGCGCAGCGACAGCAATACGTTCAACGTCATTCCAGACGAGATCAAATTGCGCGGCACCGTTCGGTATTTCGACGCGGATGTGCATGAGACCGTGCAACAGCGCCTCAGCGAGATTGTCGAGCTGACAGCAAAGGCTCATGGCGCAACCGCGCATCTGGATTATTCCCTTCGCGTACCGCCAACCGTGAACGATCCTGAGGCTGCGGCGCACGCAGCCGAAGTTGCAAAAGCGGTCTCCGGCGATGTGATCCGAGACATGGATCCGGTCATGCCAGGAGAGGACTTTTCAGAGATGCTGGCCGAGCGGCCCGGCGCCTATCTCTTTATTGGAAATGGCGACAGCGCAGACCTGCACAATCCGGCCTATGAGTTCAACGACGATCTCATTCCGATTGGCTGCAGCTGGTATGCAGAAATGGCGGAAAAGCGTATGCCGCTGGCTTGAGGGGGTGCCTGTTTTTGGGCCGAAGCATCCGTATCCCTAGATCTAAAATTCGACTTCAATGCGATTGGAAACGAACCACGCTGACCGGCGGGTGCGCTTTCAGTCTTAGGGTCGACCAAGTTTGGCGGATAAACTGAATTTGCAGACGGCAGAGCTGGCTGGCATGAGAAGGGCCGGACCTTTTACCAGACCAGTCCTCTCCCCAACAATATCCTTTGCGCGCGGCCCGGGTAGTCCGTGATGATCCCGTCGACACCCGCATCGATCATGGCATTGATTTCATCTGTCTCGTTGACCGTCCAAGTTGACACCAGAAGTCCCAGTTCATGCGCTTCGGCCACACGATCGGGCGTGACGTCCATGAAGTACGGGCACCACAATTTGCCACCGGCGGCAGCGACAGCTTGCGGGATAGAGGTTTCAAGTGAATGGAAGTCGGGGGCGACGGATTTCTGTGAATCCTCGCCAGGTTCATCCTCGTTCTCAGGCATCTGCGACAGATAGGATCGCGGGATCTCGGGTGCAACGCGCGCGCATTCTTCAAGCACGGACCAGTCAAAGCTGTGCAGGATTGTGCGGTGCTCCAGCCCTTTTGATCGAACAGCCTCAACCACCGCATCGACAATCGTGGTACAGCCCCGTCGTTCACCCGTATTGCTCGGCTCGGACTTCATCTCCAGTAACAGCAAAAGATCTTTGCCTTCAGGCTGAGCCGCAAAATCCAGAAGTTCTTCAAGGCGGGGGACACGCACATCTGACATGAATACTTGGTCAGGAAAGCGTTTGCCGTAGATTGTGCGCCCATCAAGCCCGCCGACGTCGAGCTTCTTTATCTCAGACAGAGAGAGCTCCGCGACCTTCAATTCGTCTCCACGCAGCCAGTTCCCATCGACTCCACGAGTGGCCGCGTTCAGGAGGTGGTGATTGTGCGTAATGACAGGGGTCTTCTCACGGGTCAGGACGACATCAAATTCCATCGCCCTGACGCCTGCATTCAGCGCAAATTCGAACCCTTCCATCGTATTTTCGGGCATCACGCCACGGGCTCCGCGATGGCCGATTAGGCGTACGATGCCTGGCCCGCCACGAAAACCGTCCAGCTGAGGGTAATCGGTCATCCTTCAATCCGCTTGCCCGATGCAGCGTCGAAGATATGCAAATTCTCAGTCAAGGCAGAAAAGCTCATTGTCGAGCCTGGGTCCGCGGTAACATGGCCTAGCATGCTCGCCACGAAATCGGTGTCTGTCCCTTCCAGAACACCATGAATGAGAGTGTTTGCCCCCAGGTGTTCGGACATCTGAACCGTAATTTTGATTGGTCCGGCGTCGTCGTGCACAAGATGTTCGGGACGAATGCCGAGTGTTACTGCGCCGGCAGCATGGTTTGCGCTAGGTATCGATGCCGCTTTGCCGAATTTTAAAATGCCGCTATCGGCCGTCGCGGGCAGGAAGTTCATCGACGGACTACCAATGAATCCGGCAACGAATAGTGTAGCGGGTCGATTGTAGAGCTCGATCGGAGTTCCGAACTGTTCCACATATCCGCCGTTCAGAACCATGAGCCGGTCGCCCAATGTCATCGCTTCGACTTGGTCATGTGTCACGTAGATGGAAGTGACCCCCAGTCGCTGCTGTAACTTGCGGATCTCAAGCCGCATCTGCACACGCAGCTTGGCGTCGAGGTTCGAAAGCGGTTCATCAAAAAGAAACACCTGCGGGTTCCGCACGATCGCGCGACCCATGGCTACACGCTGGCGCTGACCACCCGAAAGCTGACGGGGCTTGCGATCGAGATATTCTCTGATTTCGAGAATATCAGCGGCTTCCTGTACCCGCTGCTCGATCTCGTCCTTGGCGATCTTCCGGATCTTTAACCCATAGGCCATGTTTTCGCGCACGGACATATGCGGGTAGAGGGCGTAGTTCTGGAACACCATCGCGATGTCCCGTTCAGCGGGTTCCAGATCGTTGACGATCTTGTCGCCAATTTTGACGTCGCCCGACGTAATGGTTTCCAGACCTGCGATCATCCGCAGAAGGGTAGATTTACCGCAGCCTGACGGCCCGACGATGACAATTAATTCACCATCTTCGATTTCACCTGCAACGTGGTGCAAAACCTCCACGTTGCCGTAGGCTTTCACGAGGTCTTTCATTGTGATGGATGCCATTTTGTGCGCCCCGCTATTTATCTGTTTCGGTGAGGCCCTGCACAAAGAGCCGTTGCATTGCCACCACCACGAATACAGGTGGGATCATCGCCAAAAGAGCAGTCATCATGATGATGTTCCATTGTGGCGATTGTTCCGCTGCTTCAAGCATCTGCTTGATGCTCATGACGATGGTTGTCATGTCGGTTTCGGTCGTTATCAGAAGAGGCCAGAGATACTGGTTCCAGCCGTAGATAAACAGGATCACGAAAAGTGCTGCGATATTGGTTCTGCTAAGCGGGATCAGGATGTCCCAGAAAAACCGCAAGGGGCCCGCACCATCAATGCGCGCACTTTCCAGCATCTCATCCGGGATGGTCAGAAAGACCTGCCGGAACATGAAAGTCGCCGTAGCAGACGCGATCAGCGGGATGGACAGACCCCAGTAACTGTTCAGCATGCCAAGGTCAGCAACGACTTCGAAGGTTGGCAGGATGCGAACTTCGACGGGCAACATCAGAGTGATGAAGATCAGCCAGAAGAAGCCCATGCGGAACGGAAACTTGAAATAAACGATGGCAAAGGCAGATAGCAGTGAAATCGCAATTTTGCCGAAAGAGATCATCAGCGCCATCATCAGAGAGTTCAAAAGCATACGCCAGACCGGCGCACTTTCGGTACCCGACAGCCCGCCTCCGAACAGCGTTTGGGTGAAGTTCTCCCAGAAATGACCACCTGGTAGCATCGGGATCGGAGCTTGGGTCATACGGACAGGATCATGGGTGGCTGCCACAAAGGTGATCCAGATAGGCAGAGCCACAATGACGATCCCGATAATCAGAACAGCATGGCTCGCAATATTAAGGACGGGGCGGTTCTCGATCATCAGTATTCCACCTTTCTTTCAACGTAGCGGAATTGGACGACGGTCATTGCGATGACAAGGAACATCAGGATGACGGACTGCGCCGCTGAGCCCCCAAGATCGAGCCCGACAAAGCCATCATTGTAGACTTTATAAACGAGGATCGTAGTCGCATTTGCAGGGCCGCCTTGAGTAACGGCATGGATGATCCCGAACGTGTCAAAGAAGGCATATACAGCGTTGATAACAAGTAGGAAGAAGGTCGTGGGTGATATCAGCGGAAAGATGTGATCCCAAAAACGTCGCACGGGCCCGGCGCCATCAATTGCGGCAGCTTCGATCAAAGATCGTGGAATAGATTGCATAGCTGCAAGGTAGAACAGGAAGTTATAGGCGATCTGTTTCCACGCGGCGGCAAAAATCACCAGAGCCATGGCTTGATTGCCGTTGAGGTAGTGGTTCCAGTCAACGCCAATGAATTCCAGAATATAGGGGAAGATGCCCAGCGTCGGGTTGAACATGAAAACCCATAGCGCGCCTGCCAGTACGGGCGCCACAGCGTAGGGCCAGATCAGCAAGGTACGGTAGGTGGTAGCCCCACGAACGATGCGATCAGCAAACCCTGCGAGGATCAACGCAGCAGACATAGACAGAAAGGCGACACATACCGAGAAAAAAATCGTGCGGCCGAAGCTGCCAAGATACTGCTCGTCTGTAGCGAGGTACGTGAAGTTCTCAAACCAGACAAATTCGGTCGACATGCCAAAGGCGTCTTCGATCAGGAATGACTGGTAAACAGCTTGGCTGGCAGGCCAGATAAAGAAGATCAGGGTGATGATTACCTGGGGCGCCACCAAAAGATAAGGCAGCAGAGACGTCGGAAAGTGGACGCGCTTTAGCATTAAAATATCGCAATATTTTTAAAGGACAGCCGCGATATGGCGGCCCCAGTTTAGGGCCGCCATCTTAGTAGTGCTTAGTTTGCAGTGCGCTCAAACCTACGCAGCAGGTCGTTGCCGCGCGATGCAGCGTTGTCGAGAGCTTCCGCGGCAGAGATGTCGCCCGCCCAAAGTGCTTCAAGCTCTTCGTTGATCACATCACGGATCTGAACGAAGTTACCAAAGCGCAGACCACGGGAGTTCGGCGTTGGCGTGTTGAGGCTCAACTGCTGGATCGCTGTGTCAGTACCTGGGTTGGACTCGTAGAACCCTTGTTCGGCACTCAGGTCAGCAGCAGCCGTCGTAATTGGCACATAGCCAGTCTCTTGGTGCCACCAGGCTTGCACATCTGCCGAGGACAGATAGGTCATGAATTTGGCAAGACCTTTGTACTCATCACTTTCGTGGCCTTGAAGCGCCCAGAGGGTTGCACCACCGATGATCGAGTTCTGCGGTGCATCGGCCAAAGACGTATCGAGTGGCAGCATAGTCTGACCAAACTCAAACTCCGCCTGCGACTTGATCGAACCGTAATAGGCCGAAGAGTTCATCCACATGCCGCATTCGCCATTGGTGAACATCGGCAGCGAGTCACCGCGGCGTCCGCCATACACGAACAAGTTGTCGGCCTGCATGTCAGCAATGTCCTGAAGACGTGCAGCGACCTTGTCGTTGTTGAATGTGAACTCAGTATCGAACCCGGCAAAGCCGTTTTCCTGGGTGCCCATCGCCATATTATGCCAAGCCGAGAAGTTCTCGATCATGACCCAGCTCTGCCAGCCAAATGAGAAGCCGCAGTCCATGCCATTATCTACGAGCGCCTGCGCGGTGGTTTTTACTTCGTCCCATGTTGACGGAACAGAAGCGCCTGCAGCCGCGAGTGCATCAGCGTTGTACCACAGAACCGGTGTCGAGCTGTTGAACGGCATCGACAGCAGTTCGCCTTCGGAAGTCTGGTAGTAAGATACAACTGCGGGCAGATATGCAGAACCATCGAATGGTTCACCAGCGTCCGCCATCATCTGCTCAACAGGGTAAACTGCACCCTTGGCGGCCATCATGGTGGCTGTACCAACTTCGAAAACCTGAACGAGATGCGGTTGTTCGCCCGCGCGGAAAGCTGCGACGGCAGCAGTCATCGTCTCGGTATAGTTGCCTTTGTATGTCGGTACGACGACATAGTCGCTTTGGCTCGCATTGAAATCTGCCGCGATCTTATTGACGCGTTCGCCGTTGGTTCCGCCCATGGCGTGCCACCAGCTAATTTCGGTCTGTGCTGCTGCTGCGGTTGCTGTGAGCGCAAACGCCGCTGTGCCCGCGAGGAGCATTCCTGAAAGTTTCATCCCTACCTCCCTGTTAGGATTCAAACATATGCGCAGCAGCATTTGGGAAAGCCAAAAATAATTCAAGTGAATTTTTTATGACATATTCTATAATATAGTGTTATATTGTGGTCAGCCCATCGAGTATCTCAGGACAATCATCAGAAGACTAAGCCATTGAAGTTTAAAGTCCGACAGCTGGAAGCATTCCGTGCCGTCTCGGAGACGGGAAGCGTCACAAAAGCCGCCGAAAGACTCGAAGTTTCTCAGCCTGCGGTCAGTCGATTGCTGTCTGACTTTTCGGCGTCTGTGGGCTTCGAGCTCTTTACGCGTAGCCGGGGTGGTCTCGAACCAACCAGCGATTCGCGATATTTGCTCGCGGAAGTCCGGCGCATACTCGAAAACCTTGACCACCTTGAAGATTTGCGTCGAGATCTGACCGAACGAAAACGGGGACATATCCGAATTGCCTGTCTTCCCGGGTTCGCCACCAGCCATCTTCCGGGGGTACTCGTGCGGTTTTTGAACGAGAGACCCGGTGTCACGATTTCATTGGAACCTGATCGTCCGGAACGGATCCTGGAATGGATCATAGGTGAGCAATATGAATGTGGCCTAACCGACGGCTTTCTGGGCCACCCCGCAACCCATAGTCAGGATCTTTTCATCCGATCCGCCTGCATTCTTCCAAAAGGTCATCCGCTTGGCGCAAAGGAAGAAATATCGCCGAGCGATCTTGCAGGTGAACAAATGATCCATACGCGACGCGACAGCCAGTTTTTTCAGCACCTCTCTCGGGCGTTTACCGAATGCGGAGAAGAAATAAACAGCCTGGTTGAGGTCAGGCAGTTTACCACTGCGTGCACAATGGTCAGCGAAGGTTTGGGGGCTGCTGTTGTCAGTGCCATTGATGCGGAGGCGTTCCGCTCCACCGGGATCATTATCCGGCCGTTTCGGCCCGGTATTTTTCATCGGCTGTCAATCCTCCAACCCGCATCGGGCCCAAGCTCTCCTGTGGTGTTGGATTTCGTGGATGCCTTCGTCGAAAGCTTACAGCCATACCTCGCTAAAGAGCCATAGGTAGAAGTTTTGTAGGACGGAGAAGTTTATCAATTTGATTTCTCCGTGCTCCATCGCCTTAAGTGTCGTGGAGCGTTTACGATTCAGGCAGACCCATTAATGACCTCTCATTCCGTAAGGCTAGGCGTGGATATTGGCGGCACCTTTACAGATGTCGTTCTGGAAAAATCCGGCGAGCTTTTTTCAACCAAAGTGCTGACAACCTACACGGCGCCTGAAAATGCGATCATTGATGGGATGAAGCAGGTTTGTGCGAAATCCGGTGTCACACCAACTGAGATTGACCAGATTATCCATGGAACGACGCTTGCAACAAATGCATTGATCGAGCGGCGCGGGGCCAAGACCGCTCTGATCACCACTGAGGGTTTTCGTGATGTCATAGAGATGCGGACTGAAAGCCGATTTGAGCAATATGACCTGAACCTCAATCTCCCCGATCCCCTCTTGCCGCGCCAAATGCGTTTCACGGTGCCCGGCCGCGTGAATGCCAAGGGCGAAGTCCTGGTAGAACTTGAGCGCGCAGATGTTGAAGCTGTCGTCGACCGGATCGCGGAGGCAGGCTTTGAAAGCGTAGCGGTTGGCCTGATCCATTCTTACCTCAATCCAACGCACGAAATTCTGGTACGTGACGTGCTGGCAGAGAAGCTTCCGAACGTGTCAGTGTCGATCTCATCCGAGGTTTCGCCACAAATGCGCGAGTACGAGCGTTTCAATACCGTCGTTGCCAACGCGTATATCAAGCCGCTGATGGCCTCTTACCTTGGACGACTTGAGGAACGGTTGCGCAACGAGGGTGTCGGGTGTCGCATCTTCCTGATGCATTCGGGTGGTGGCATCATTTCCATCCAGAATGCAGCCGATTTCCCCGTCCGTCTTGTCGAAAGCGGCCCTGCGGGTGGCGCAGTCTTTGCGGCCCATATCGCGGCGCGCTACGGGCTCGATAAGGTCCTGTCTTTCGACATGGGCGGAACGACGGCCAAGATTTGCCTGATCAAGAACCAGACCCCCAAAACAAGTCGCGTATTTGAGGTCGCCCGAACCTATCGTTTCAAGAAAGGCTCTGGCATGCCGATCTCTATTCCGGTGATCGATATGGTGGAGATTGGAGCGGGCGGTGGCAGTCTCGCACAAGTGGACAGCATGCAGCAAATCCGTGTGGGCCCGGAAAGCGCGGGCTCCGAGCCGGGCCCGGCTTGCTATGGACGCGGTGGCGAGCGCCCCGGTGTGACAGATGCAGACCTCGTGCTGGGCAAACTAGACCCGGATAACTTCGCGGGCGGCTCAATCATCTTGCATCCCGAGAATTCCAGAGCGGCGCTCATGGTGCATCTCGGGACGAAGCTCGATATGGACCCGGGAGAGGCGGCTTTTGGTGTGGCCGAGGTTGTTGACGAAAACATGGCCAATGCCGCCCGCGTTCATGCTGTGGAAAATGGTGAAGACCTGAGCGAATACACCATGATTGCCTTTGGCGGTGCAGCGCCGCTTCATGCCGGACGTCTTTGCGAGAAGCTGGGTGTGGAACGGTTGCTGGTCCCGCCTGGCGCGGGTGTCGGTTCTGCGATCGGGTTCCTGCGCGCCCCTTTCAGTTTCGAGGAAAATCGCTCGGTTTATATGAAGCTAAGCGATTTCGATCCTGAGAAAATCAAAAACCTGCTGTCGGATCTGAAGGCCGAAGCAACAGGATTTGTGCGGACCTGCGACGCGGTCAGCCCCATTTTTTCGGAGTTCAAAGTTTACATGCGGTATACCGGTCAGGGGTGGGAAATCCCGATCGATCTGACGGAAGACCAAGCGATGAACCCTGATGTCAGAACTTTCGAGGCACGTTTCGAGGAGGATTACACGAAGCTGTTCGGGCGCCCCGTTTCCGGAATGGATATCGAAATCACGGTCTGGTCCGTGAATGCCACGACGCCCTCCGAAAACGTGGCCCGTATCGCAGAAACCGATGGGACCGCTCCTGTCGGTCTGGATAGCTCACGCCGGCTCTTTGATGCAGCCACTAACAGCTTTGTAGATGCTCATGTGATCAACCGAAAGGCGATGGACGTGGGACAACGCGCGCAAGGGCCAGCGGTTTTGACCGAGGATGAAACAACCATCATTGTGCCCGCCAGCCGAGATGCAATCCGACAGCCTGATGGCTGTATCGACGTTGTGATGAAGAGGTAAGACGCATGGCACACGAACAGTCCAAAGTCGCTTATCAGGTCATGTGGAACCGATTGATTTCGGTTGTTGAAGAACAGGCGCAGGCGCTTGTCCGCACAGCGTTTTCAACCTCAGTGCGCGAGGCCGGGGACCTCTCAGCGGGCGTCTACGACACGCATGGCAATATGCTTGCACAGGCCGTGACCGGCACGCCCGGCCATGTGAACGCGATGGCAGATGCGGTTGCCCATTTTATCCGTCGGATCGGGCGGCAAAACATGTTCGAGGGTGATATCTACATTACCAATGATCCATGGGAAGGAACCGGCCACCTGCACGACATCACCATGGTAACGCCGTCTTTTAAGGATGGTGTTCTGGTGGGGTTTTTCGGATGTACGGCCCATATCGTTGATATCGGTGGTCGGGGCTTTGGCGCGGATGCGCATAGCGTCTACGAAGAAGGACTTTACATCCCGATCATGAAGTTTGCCGAAGGTGGCGACGTGGATGAAACACTCCTTCGCATCATCCGGGGCAACGTACGCGAGCCCGACCAGTTGATTGGCGACATCTATGCGCTGGCAACCTGCAACGAGATCGGCCATCGCCGTCTGATCGATATGATGGAAGAGTTCGAGCTTACTAATCTGGACGGCATTGCTGAATTCATTCTCGATAATTCCCGTCGCGCGACAATTGAGGCCATCGCGGCCTTGCCGCAAACTACGGCGTCGGGCGAAATGACTATGGACGGCTTCGATGTGCCGATCACCTTGAAGGTGAAAGTCAGCGTGGAAGGGGATCGGATCGTCACTGACTTCGCAGGCACGTCGGGCGTCGATAAGAAAGGTATCAACTGTCCACTGGTCTACACCAAGGCCTATGCGTGCTACGCGCTTAAGGTCGCTATTGCGCCCGAGATCCCGAACAATGCAGCCTCGCTCGCGCCGTTCGAGATCACAGCGCCTAAGAACACGATTGTAAATGCTCTGCACCCTGCGCCGGTCGCTTTGCGCCATATCGTGGGTCATTTCGTGCCTGACGCGGTCTATGACGCGTTCGACAAGATTGTGCCGGGTCTGGTTCCCGCCGAAGGCGCGGGATGCTTGTGTAACTTCCAGATCAGCTTGCGCCCGCGCTCCGATGCGCCGGCACCAGCAGATGCGCGTCGTTCTGAAGTTCTGACCTTTAATTCAGGGGGCTCCGGTGCGCGCCCTGAACATGATGGAATGAACGCCACTGCGTTCCCGTCAGGTGTCATGACAATGCCAATTGAGGCCACGGAACATGCAGGCCCTGTCATCATCTGGCGCAAAGAACTGCGCCGCGACAGCGGCGGTGCGGGAAAAACGCGCGGTGGTTTGGGGCAGTATATGGAGGTCGGTGCTCAGGACGGCTACGAGTTTGACTTTCAGGCCATGTTTGATCGCAGCCGACATCCTGCGCGCGGGCGGCGTGGTGGACAGGACGGGGCGGCGACGACGATTGCGCAAGACGACGGGTCGGCGATGCGGGTCAAAGGCAAACAATTCGTGCCGCATGGGCGCAAGGTGGTCATGGCCTTCCCCGGAGGGGCCGGATACGGCGAGCCGGCTGAGCGCTCCAAAGACCTGGTGAAGCGCGATCTGGCATGTGGCTACATTTCCGATGAGACAGCCCAGCGGGACTATGGCTTGTCTGCCGAGGAAATTGCGGCCGTGCATTCTGCCGTCGCAAGGGGTGGGCAGATATGAACGCCCGATCCCCATCGCAGCAAAACCTGTAGGCAGGTTAGGCGCGAATAGATCGTCGCGCATTTGAATTCCAACAAAGCACATGTTCACTTTCTGTTCTGGTGCGCTAGAATAGGGGCATGACGGCTGCCATCACCGATTATTTCCCGCTGAGACAGGGCCGCGCGCATGAAGTGTGCGGGGCAGGGGCCTATGGCTTTGCCTGCGCGCTCGCCGGGCAGCTTGGAGGCAATGTCATGTGGATCCGTGAAGACTGGCAGCCAGAGCTGCTTAACCCCGAAGGCTTTTTGCCGTTCTTTGATCCACGCAAGCTTCTATTTGCCAAAGGGGAATCTCAGATTGACGTTCTGGCGTCGGGTGAAGAAGCGTTGCGCTCTGGCGCGGTAAATCTCACCGTGATGGAGCTGTCAAAACCGATCGGTCTAACCGAAGGGCGGCGTTTACAACTTGCGGCAGAGGCGGGTAAATCCACCGGGCTTTGTATCATCTCTGAGGGCATGGGCAGCAATGCGGCTGAATCGCGTTGGCGCTGTGCGCCCATTTTTGACCCCGCTGACTCGACTCTTATTCGGTGGGAGATTATTAAGAACAAATCGGGAACATTAACTAGGTGGGATCTACGCTGGGATGCAGAAACGCGTCGTATCACTGTGGTTTCCAAGGCTGGCCAGCGACCGGCACCTGCGCATGCGCGCGGTTGAAGGGCCATTCGCACTGACCCATCACCATGCCAATACCGATCGTATCTTCTGCCTGAATGAAGCGGCTGAACGCCAGGGTCTGCATCGCGGTATGGGCTATTCCGATGCCCGCGCTTTCTGTCCCGATCTGCAAAGCTATCCCGCGAACTTGCAAGAAGATGCGCGTTTTCAAAGGGTCCTTGCGCGCTGGGCCAAGCGCTATTGCCCTTGGGTGGGGCTGGAAGGCGAGGATGGGTTGGTGCTCAACATTACCGGTTCAGCCCATCTCTTCGGGGGGGAAGACGCGATGCTGCATGACATGCGCGCGCGTCTTTCCCGCGCGGGTTTTCTGTCCCGCATCGGTCTGGCGGACACGCGTGGGGCGGCCTGGGCGCTTGCGCATCACGCACCGGGGATTGCACCGCCCGGGCAATCTCACCAGGCTATTGCAGCCCTGCCTGTCATGGCTCTGCGCCTGAAGGAGACAGTCAGCACATCCTTGCAACGGGTTGGTATTCGCACGATTGCGGATCTCGTCGCCGTGCCGCGCGCCACAGTTACACGGCGGTTTGGTCGCGAAGTGCTTTTGCGCCTTGATCAAGCGCTGGGAGGTCAGGGGGAAGACATCTCTCCTGTGCCGGATCCTCCCAGCTATCAGATGCGCATCAGCCTGCCTGAACCCATCGGTTTGGCCGCTGATGTACAGGCCGGGGTGGAACGCCTGCTGGACCCGCTTTGTGCGCGGCTAAAGGCCAATGATATGGGCGCACGCAAACTGGAACTCACCTTGCGCCGCGTGGATCAGAACGCCCAATCGGTTGAGCTGCGTCTTGCACGTCCCATGCGCGACCCACATCGTATTCTGCCCTTGTTTGAACGTGGTATCCGTGAGGTTGATGCAGGTTACGGCATCGACCAGATGCGCCTCGTTGCCACCCAGGTTGAACCCCAGCCTGCGCGGCAGATCACCCATGTTGAGGGCGCACCAACCGACAAGCTTGATGATCTGGTCACGCGGATCGGCAATCGTATCGGGCTTGAAAACGTACAGCGCTTCCTGCCCGCCGACAGCCATATCCCCGAACGCAGCCATATCATCGCACCTGCTGCCTGGTCCGAGCCGGCCGGAGGGTGGGCTGTGGTGCGCGATCGCCCGATCAGGCTCTTTGCGCCTGAACCGGTTGCCGCCACGGGCCGCACCCCGCCCAGACATCTGCGCTGGCGGCGCATGGCGCTCGCGGTTGAACGGGTCACAGGTCCTGAACGCATTGCTCCTGAATGGTGGTTGCCTGATGACAACTGGCGGTCTGGCGTGCGGGATTACTGGAAGGTGGAAACGCGGCAGGGTCGACGGCTCTGGATGTTCTACACACCGCAAAACCCCGGTTGGTTCGTGCAGGGTGAATTCGCATGAGCCCCGCTCCCGGCCATATCATGTCGCCCGAAGCGGACCCAACCGAGAGAGGCAACACCGAGTTCAACGTTCCCGGCTATGCTGAACTGTGCGTGACCTCGAACTTCACCTTTCTGACCGGCGCGTCCCACCCCGAAGAAATGGTCACACGCGCGGCTGAGCTTGGATTGGAGGCTATCGCTATCACCGACCGGAACTCGCTGGCCGGTGTGGTACGGGCCTATTCTGCGCTGAAAGTGTTGCGGGAGGAGGCAGAAGAGACGGTGAAAATCCGTTCGCAAAACGTCACCGATGCGTCCTCGCGCCAAGAGGTCGGCCACCACACCCCAATCGCCGTCCCCGGCACGATGAGCCTGCCCAAACTGATTGTCGGCTGCCGTCTGATTCTGCGTGACAGCGATGTGAACTGGGTCGCTCTGCCTCAGGATCGTCCCGCCTATGCGCGTCTCAGTCGCTTGCTGACGCTGGGCAAGCGCCGGGCCGAAAAAGGAGAATGTTTCATTGATTTCAGCGATTTGCAGAAATGCTGCCATGGCATGATCCTGATCGCGCTGCCCGCAGGCGACATGCGCAAAGGCGCCCACGAGGTTCAAGCCTTGCAGCGCACTTATCCCGGCCACGTCTTTCTTGGTGCAGCGCCGCGCTATGATGGCAGCGATCAGGCGTATTTCGACCATTGCGCCTACCTTGCCCGAAAAACCGCAGCGCCCATGGTGGCGGTGGGTGATGTGTTGATGCACCGGGGCAGTCGCCGCCAATTGGCTGATGTGCTGACCTGTATGCGCGATCACATCACAATCGATGAGATCGGCATGCGTGCTTTGCCCAATGCCGAACGCCGCCTGAAAGGTCACGAAGACATGGCGCGGCTTTTCCGCAAGCACCCTGCCGCCATCAAGCGCACCCGCGAGATCGCCGCGCGCTGCGGGTTCTGCCTGAATGAGCTGTCCTACGAATACCCAGATGAGATCACCGATGGTGAAGCGCCTCAGGCCCGTCTTGAGCGACTGACCCATGAAGGGTTGAAACGTCGCTATCCTAAAGGCGCACCCGAGAAGGCGTATCTGCAGGTCACCAAGGAGCTGAAACTGGTCAAGAAGCTGAATTTCCCGGCGTATTTTCTGACCGTGCACGACATTGTCCAGTTCGCCCGCTCTCAGGGCATCCTGTGTCAGGGGCGGGGGTCTGCTGCGAATTCCATCCTCTGCTACCTCCTCGGCATCACCGATGTCAGCCCCGAGATCATCACGATGGTGGTCGAACGTTTCGTTTCTGAACATCGGGGGGAGCCGCCTGATATCGACGTCGATTTCGAGCACGAACGGCGCGAGGAGGTGATCCAGCACATCTATGAAAAATATGGCCGCCACCGGGCGGGGCTTTGCGCCACCGTGATCCACTTCCGCTCCCGTGCAGCGATCCGCGAGGTGGGCAAGGTCATGGGGCTATCGCAGGATGTGACCGCGAGCCTGTCGAGCCAGATCTGGGGTATGTCCGACAAGGGGGGCGACCCGGAACGTATCCGCGAATTGGGGCTAGATCTGTCGGACCAGCGCCTGTCACAAACCATCCGCCTGATTGGAGAAATTATCGGCTTCCCCCGGCACCTGTCCCAGCATGTGGGTGGGTTTGTCATTACCAAGGGGCGTCTTGACGAGCTGTGCCCGATTGAGAATGCCGCGATGGAAGACCGTACCGTCATTGAATGGGATAAGGACGATATCGACGCGCTGGGCATCCTGAAAGTCGATATTCTGGGGCTGGGAATGCTCAGTTGCATCCGCAAATCCTTTGAACTTCTGGATCTGCATGATCGCCAGCAGCTGTCGATTGCTACCATCCCGCAAGGCGACAGTGCCACCTATGACATGCTGTGTGTGGCCGATGCGGTGGGCGTTTTTCAGGTCGAAAGCCGGGCCCAGATGAATTTCTTGCCGCGAATGAAACCGCGTAAGTTCTACGATCTGGTGATCGAGGTCGCTATCGTGCGTCCCGGTCCGATCCAGGGTGGCATGGTGCATCCCTACATCAATCGCAGGCAGGGCAAAGAACAGGTCAGCTTTCCATCAAAGGATCTGGAGGAGGTGTTAGGAAAGACCCTCGGAGTGCCCTTGTTTCAGGAACAGGCAATGCAAATTGCCATTGTAGGTGCGGGGTTTACACCGGAAGAGGCCGATAAGCTGCGCCGTTCACTTGCCACCTTCCGGCGGATGGGCACCATCGGGACGTTCCGGGATCGCTTCGTCGATGGGATGTTGGAGCGCGGTTATGACCTGCCCTTTGCAGAACGCTGTTTTTCCCAGATCGAAGGTTTTGGGGAATATGGCTTTCCCGAAAGCCATGCGGCGGCCTTCGGCATGCTGGTATATGTCTCGGCGTGGCTGAAATGTCATCACCCGGCCGTCTTTGCCTGTGCGCTTCTGAATTCCCAGCCCATGGGGTTTTATGCGCCTGCCCAGATCGTACGCGACGCGCGCGAGCACCATATCGAGGTGCGCCCGATCTGCGTGAACAACTCAACCTGGGACAACACGTTGGAGCGGCGCGCGGATGGGGCGCTCGCGTTGCGGTTGGGGTTTCGACAGATCAAAGGTTTCAAGGAAGAGGATGCGGGCTGGATCGAGGCGGCGCGCGGCAATGGCTACCGCGACCCCGAAAGTCTGTGGTTGCGGGCGGGGCTGGCGCCAGCAGCGCTGGAACGGCTGGCTGAGGCGGATGCGTTTTCCGATATGGGGCTGAAACGGCGCGACGCACTTTGGCAGGTCAAGGCCATCAAGGCCAACAGGCCCTTGCCATTGTTTGATAACCCCATGGACGGAGAGGGGATTGAAGAGCCGAAGGTGGACTTGCCGGTGATGAACCTTGGTGAAGAAGTTGTGGAGGATTATCTTTCCATGCGGTTGTCCCTGCGGGCACATCCTATGGAACTTCTGCGTCCCCAGATGCCGGGCCTGACCCCGCATTGCGAGCTATCCGATGCCCCATTGCAACGCACCATCGTCTGTGGGCTGGTGATCACCCGACAGCGTCCAGGCACGGCTTCAGGTGTTATTTTCCTAACGCTTGAGGACGAAACTGGTGTATCCAACGTGGTGGTCTGGCCCAAAGTTTACGAACGCTTCCGGCGTATTGTGATGGGGGGACGGCTCTTGAAGGTGACGGGGTATCTGCAACGCGAAGGCATTGTTGTACATCTGATCGCGCAGGACGTCGAAGACCTGTCCTATCGTCTCAGCGATCTGGGGCATCCCATGCCCGAGGTGGTCGGACACACGCTGCCCCAAGCTGATGACACCCCGCGCGCGCCTAAATATCAACCTCGCGCAATGCATCCGCGTGACCAGGCTAAGCGCCTGTTTCCAAGCCGCGACTTTCACTGAGAAAGCGCAAACGAAACTTGCGTGCGCGAGAAAGGCGTGTTTCGCCCGCTTCAGGTGCTCTGCGTAGCAATATCCTCGGCGACCATCTCTTTGTAGACTTTCTGGATTTCGGCCATCACTGGGCGCGCGCCGTCCCCGATGGGCTTTCCGTCGATCTCGGCCACAGGTGTTTGCGCGCCGAATGTTCCGGTCAAGAAAGCCTCCGAGGCGCCATAGGTCTCGAAGAGTGAGTAGTTCCTTTCAAAGACCGGAATATCGACCCGTCGGCAGGCATCGATCACCTTCTGCCGCGTCACGCCGTTCATGCAGTAATCACCCGTCGAGGTCCAAACCTCGCCTCGTCTCACAATGAAGAAGTTGCAGGCATTGGTCGTATTCACAAAACCATAAGGGTCAAGCATCAGCGCTTCATCCGCACCGGCCTGTTCGGCCTGCAGGCAGGCAATCACGCAATTCAGTTTTGAGTGACTGTTGTATTTGGCGTCCTGGCTCATCGGCAGCCCGCGCACTTGGGGAACCGTCGCAAGGCGAATGCCTTTCTGATGAAGCGTCGAGACTGGCTTCGAATGCTCCATGATAATCACCAGCGTTGGTCCGGACCGGCTGAGGCTTGGGTGCTGGAACGGTTTTACTTTTACACCGCGCGTCAACATCAGGCGGCAATGCACATCCGTGTGCATTCCATTTGCCTCGGCGGTCATGGCAAGTGCGTCTGCAATTCCGGCGCGGTCCATCCCTACCTCCAGCGAGACCGCTTTGCAGCTGTCGAAGAAACGATCCATGTGCTCGTCAAAAAAGGCCCATTTGCCATCATAAAGGCGCATGCCCTCCCACATACCATCGCCCAAAAGAAAGCCGCTGTCATAAACCGAGACCACGGCTTCGTTCCGGTGCTTGAGCGCCCCGTTCACATAAATCTTGATGTCGCGGTTGCGCGCATCCTCTTCAGCGTCATGGGTGGTGGGCTTGTCGGTCTGGGCCATATTGCGTCCGGGTTTTGAAACGAAATTGCCCGGCGATCCTGAGCGGGATCGCCGGGCAAATCCAGACCTGATTTTCTGAAGCTGTTTAGCTGCTTCGCACGGGGTAGAGCACGGCACGTGTTCCAAGAGGTACGCGATTATAGAGATCGACAATATGTTCGTTGGTCAGGCGCGCGCATCCGTTTGACACAGCGTGGCCAATTGTCTGCGGCAAGTTCGTGCCATGAATGCGCAAATAGGTATCGCGGCCGCGGGCATTATAGAGATAGAGCGCGCGGGCACCCAATGGGTTGTTGGGGCCTCCGGGCATCCCGTCTCTCCAGCGCGCATAAGCAGGTGTGCGTTCGATCATGGCAGCCGTTGGTGTCCAGCGCGGCCATTCTGCCTTGCGCCGGATTGTAAAGTCACCCGGAATGTAAAGCCCCGGCCGCCCAATGCCCACGCGATAACGGATCGCGCGGCGGGGAGCAGTGATCCAGTAAAGTGCAAACTGACCCGGATCGACATGGATTTCGCCGGGATTGAAGCCGCGTTTCACACGCACTTCTGTGGGCAACATATCTTCAGGCGTTAGCACGCGTCGGCGCGTCTGGGCTTCCACAATGCCTGTAGCAGCCAAGGTCAGGACTGTTGCCCCAGATGACAACAAAAAATCGCGACGATTGATCATTCGCGTTACCCCCAAGTTACGCACTCTACTTGATACCGCAGATCAAACCCTGATTTGCCTCCATCGGGCAAGACCGTTTGGACATCAACTTTCGACCTATTCCATTTGCGAAACAATCATCAGGATACCCAAGGTATTGTTTCTCTTCAGGCCTTCTTTGTTAACAGAACTTAGGTCTGACACGTTCCCGGATGCGGATAGAAGCTGTTGGTCGTGTTTCGTTGAACTACCAGAAATCAATGAAGCTCAATGCTGAAACGCGTTGAAAGAGATAGGGTGAAATCGCGCTGTCTTGGGGATGCGGGAAAAAGATGTATCGATCGCACCAACCGAAATCCTGATGTATGTCTCCGGTTTAAATTGAAGTAGTGATCATTGGCGAAAGAGCGCGACACCAGCGCTTACTACGCAACTTCAGTCAAGGCCACATGTGGGCAATAACTTCTGCACTTGAAATCGTTTTGAGAACAGTCAGGCGAATTTGTCGAGACAGTTTCTCTGTCGATACTTTGAATAAAAAATATCACAAAAAATACTTCTAAACATCTGCATCGGATCAGGTTTTTCTTGAAATTTATGGAAGGCAACTTCCGGCAACGTTAATTCAAGCTCTTGCCGTTCGAATAATCACAACGGATGTTTTTTATAACAATACTTTAGCTGCTGTTGGGCGTGCGCACGTTTTTAGCGTTAAAATGTGGTGTAATGAAAGTTGGGATTGAGTGGTGCGTACGAACAGATTTGGGAGTACGCTCAAACGCGATTTGTGGTCGCTTTCATTCAGCCGCCCTGATGCGCAGTCTCGGAAAAGCCTCAATCTCTTCCTACGCTAAATTGATGTGGTTAGTGCAGCAACTGGTGTGGTTGCTTGTCTTGCGTAAGAGGAGCGAAAAAATGTCGAATGCATCCTTTGCCAAAGCCAGCAAAATTCTAAGCAGTCTTTCGATGGCGGGCATGCCTCTTAGCGTGGAAGTGCTGGAACACCAAACGGGTATACGCCGCTTGGCCTTGGACAAGGTCCTAGAGGTTATGGTGTTTTATGGCTGGGTTTCCCGGATGGGAGATCTGGTTGAAATCGGGTCTCAGATCAAAAGCTGGGGACTGAATATGCTGTCCCTAGCGGACCTTCCGGATCGTTCTGCGCCATATTTGCAAGAGCTCAACCGGCAAACAGGTATCGATGTTGATCTATCCATTTATTCGGCTCCACATATGGTCTTCATCAAGAAGTACGGATTTTCCAACCACCCTTATGAGCCCCGAATTGGAATACCTTATGAAGCTCACACAATGGCGGTCGGGCACACCTTCCTAGCGCAACACTCACGTGCTTACCTGGATCAGTATATCGAAAAGTTTCTGCCCGACATGTCTGAAGACGCCTTGCAGGCCCATGTAATCAACCCCGTCGAAGCCACCCGCGAGCAGGGCTTCGGTATGACTACCTCTGATAGGATTGGTTTGGACGAGGCGATTTGCTCACCGGTTTTTGGGGCAAACAACGAAGTTGTCGCCATTATGAGCCTGTGGCGTCCGACTCCGCGCTACTTTGAAAGACCTTCGGGAGAGCTTCTTTCTAAGCTACCCTATCTGCACGACATGACCGAACAACTGTCGTTGTCTTTGGGGTCTTCGCGGTCCGCCGCTTAAATGGTACCGCCGATCGCTTGGCTAATTTCGTCTGCGGCTTGCTTCACCCGGGTACCAATCGCGCCGAGCCGGTCTGGCGTAAATCGCGCAGACGGTCCTGAAACTGACACACCGGCAATTGCCGTTCCCAGATTGTTGCGGATGACAGAGGCAACACAAGACATGCCCTCGTAGCGTTCCTGATCATCAAATGACCAACCCCGGCGTGCAGTGTCTTCAAGGTCGGCAAACAATCGATCTGGCGTGGACAAAGTCGTCTTCGTGAAAGGCGAGAGCCCGGTTCGCTGCAATGCGTCTTCCACCTGTGTACGCGGCATGGATGCCATCAACGCTTTACCGATCCCCGAACAATGCATTGCGCCACGTGTGCCCGGGCGAAAGAACGCACGGATAGGTGCGTGGCTTTCAACCTGCGCGACAAACACAACTTCGTCGCCGTCCGTCAAACCCAGATTGGCCGTCTCGCCTGTATCCAGCATCAATGCGCGCATAGGAGCTCGTGCTGCTTCAACCACATTGGTACGCGTCAAGAAGGCACTGCCGACACGAAACGCACCTATTCCGATGCGCCAGGCTTGGGTGTCTGGTTCCATTTCAACAAAGCCATGCCCCTCCAATGTCGCCAAAATGCGATGAAGGCTTGATGCCGGCAGTCCAACAGCCAGTGCAAGATCAGACAGCGTGGCCTGTTCAAGACGTGCGAGGGTGCCAAGAACATTCAGGCCTTTGTCCAACGCCTGAACCGTTTGGGCAGACGTATCGGTGAACGCTGAGCGTGGACGTCCACGTGCACGCTTGGGAAGGGGTTGGTCGGTCATTCAAAAGCTCTGTTTTGCAATGCTCGCAAGTTATCAATTTTGAAAAAAACTTCCATAAAAAATCAAAAAATTGAAAATAAAAAAATTAAAAACCAATAAAAACATCAATTTAATAAATTTATTATATTTTTAGAAATAGCTTCCGAAAAAATTGCAAAAATGCCAATGGATGTCTAGACACAGGCCATTCCGAATAAGGGAGGAGGCCCTCATGTCTACACAGAACCCTGTTTTCATACCAGGACCAACCAACATCCCGGATCGTCTGCGATATGCGATGAATGCCCAGACCCGTGATCACCGTGCCCCTGATTTCGTTGAAACACTTCTGCCCATCCTGGAAGACACGAAAGACGTCTTCGGCACGAAAGATGGCACGATCATAACGTTCCCATCATCCGGAACCGGGGGGTGGGAAGCCGCAATCACGAACACGCTTAGCCCGGGTGATGCTGTTTTGGTTGCGCGGTATGGCATGTTCTCGCACCGCTGGATCGACATGTGCGAACGTCACGGTCTGGATGTTCGCGTGATTGACTGCTCCTGGGGTGCAGGCGCACCTGCAGATAAGTTCGAAGAGGCACTGAAGTCAGATAGCTTAGGCAGCATCAAAGCCGTGCTTGTCACCCACAACGAAACGGCCACAGGCGTACGTTCCGACATTGGCGCCATCCGTCGCGCGATGGATGCAGCTGACCATGACGCGATGCTCTTTATCGATTGCGTCTCGTCACTGGGCTCTATGCCGTTTGAAATGGACGCCTGGGGTGTCGATATCGCGATCTCTGGCAGTCAAAAGGGGTTCATGCTGTACACCGGCATGGCGATCTTGGCGGCGTCACCGAAGGCGCTCGCTGCCATGGATGCTGCCGAGCTTCCGCGAACCTTCTTTGACTTCCGGGACATGATGGGCGCCAACGCCAAAGGGGGATACCCCTACACGCCACCGCTTCAGTTGATCTATGGACTGCGCGAGAGCCTCGATATGATTGCCGAAGAAGGCCTGCAAAACGTCTATGACCGGCACACCCGTCTGGCAGACGGCGTGCGCTCAGCTGTCGCCGCCTGGGGGCTGGAGCTGGTCGCAGAAAGTCCGGATCTCTACTCAGACACAGTCTCGGCGATTTATGTTCCCGTGGGGTTCGATGCCAATGAGTTGATTAATCATGCGTTCGATTCCTATGGCGTAAGCTTTGGAGCGGGCCTCGGCCAGATGGACGGCAAAGCTTTCCGTATTGGCCACCTGGGGATGCTGACAGACGTCATGGTGCTCTCTGGCCTGGCCACGATTGAGATGGCGATGGCCGATCTCGACTACCCCATCACGCTCGGCGCCGGTGTTGCTGCCGCACAAGAGCACTTTCGCAAATCTTCCACCACCTCTCTGGCTAAGGCCGCCTAAGGATTTCTCGATGAAAGACCTGATCACAGAGCTGACCCTTCCAACATTTGAGGATGTGAAATCTGCGCATGAGCGCATCAAACCTCACATCCACTGCACACCTGTGCTGACGTCGTCCTATTTCAACGACCTTGTTGGGGCTGAAATCTTCTTTAAGTGTGAGAACTTCCAGAAAGCGGGGGCGTTTAAGGTGCGCGGTGCTTCAAATGCCGTTTTTGGTTTGTCGGAAGAGAATGCAAAGAAAGGCGTTGCAACCCATTCATCAGGCAACCATGCGCTTTCCCTCAGTTATGCCGCGGGTCGGCGCGGCATCCCTTGCCACGTGGTCATGCCACGCACGGCGCCAGACGCAAAAAAAGCCGCAGTGCGCGGCTATGGCGGCATCATCACCGAATGTGAGCCCTCGACAACCAGCCGAGAGACCGTTTTTGCTGACGTTCAGGCGATGACAGGGGCAAACTTTGTGCATCCCTATAACGACCCGCGTGTGATCGCAGGGCAGGGGACGTGCAGCCGGGAATTTATGGAACAGACTGACGGTCTTGACATGATGGTGGCCCCAATCGGCGGTGGCGGGATGATCTCTGGAACTTGTGTGACGCTCTCGACCATCGCGCCCGAAGTACAGATCATCGCTGCAGAACCCGAACAGGCTGATGATGCCTTCCGCAGTTTCAAGGCGGGCCATATCATTGCCGATGATGCGCCCAATACCATCGCGGACGGGCTCAAAGTGCCACTGAAAGAACTGACCTGGCATTTTGTGTCAAACCACGTGACCGACATCCTGACTGCAAGCGAACAGGAAATCATCGATGCGATGAAATTGACCTGGCAGCGGATGAAGATCGTGATGGAGCCAAGCTGCGCTGTGCCACTGGCCACCATTTTGAAGAACAAGGAAAAGTTTGCCGGTAAACGTATCGGCGTCATTGTGACTGGTGGTAATGTCGATCTCGACAAGCTGCCCTGGATTATGGGCTGACGGAGGCCAGAGTAATGAATGCACCCACCAAATTCGAAGTCCTTGAGGTTGGTTATAATGTGCCTGCTGCGGTTGGCATGGACGAAAAAGACATCCAGACACCCGCGCTGGTGATCGATCTCGACGCGCTCGAAGGCAATATCAGGAAGATGGGCGACTGGGCCAAAGCCCACGGTATGCGTCACCGAGTGCATGGAAAAATGCACAAGTCCGTCGATGTGGCGAAGCTTCAAATGGATCTGGGGGGGGCATGTGGCGTGTGCTGCCAGAAAGTGTCGGAGGCCGAGGCCTTTGCGCGCGGTGGCATCAATGATGTTCTCGTCTCCAATCAAGTGCGCGACCCACAAAAGATCGACCGCCTTGCACGCATGCCGAAACTTGGGGCGCGCACGATCTGTTGCGTGGATGATATCGACAATGTCGCCGATCTGTCAGAAGCCGCGCAACGCCATGGAACCGAGATCGAGTGCCTCGTTGAAATCGACTGCGGGGCAGGGCGTTGCGGTGTGACCACCACACCTGAAGTTGTTGCCATCGCAACGGCAATCGATGCTGCGTCCGGCCTCAAGTTTGGCGGTATTCAGGCCTATCAGGGCGCGATGCAGCACCTTGACGATTACGAGGAACGCAAAACCAAGATCGACGTTGCCGTTGGTATGGTCAAAGATGCCGTCGATGCGCTGAAGGCCGAAGGGCTTGAATGCGATATCGTCGGCGGTGGTGGAACCGGGTCTTATTATTTCGAAGGGACATCAGGGGTTTATAATGAACTCCAATGTGGGTCTTACGCATTCATGGATGCCGACTATGGCCGTATCCTCGACAAGGACGGAAAGCGTATCGATCAGGGCGAATGGGAAAACGCGCTTTTCATCCTGACCAGCGTCATGAGCCACGCCAAGGTCGACAAAGCCATCTGCGATGCAGGCCTCAAAGCCCAGTCCGTAGACAGCGGCCTTCCGTTCATCTTCGGGCGCACGGATGTAGAATACGTGAAATGCTCAGATGAGCATGGCGTCATTGCCGACCCGGACGGTAATCTGAAGGTCAATGACAAGCTCAAGCTTGTGCCCGGTCACTGCGACCCGACCTGCAACGTGCATGATTGGTACGTTGGTGTCCGAAACGGCAAAGTCGAAACCGTCTGGCCAGTGACGGCCCGCGGTTACGCCTACTGATCCATCAAGCCCGGGCGGCGTCTGAAATCGTCGCCCATTTCGCGTTCAAAACATCCCGGCCAGAGCCTTCCGTATCTGGCAAAGGAGATCAAATGTTGAAGCAGATTGACCAAGACAGCCTTATCATCGTCAACGAAGAAACCTGTCAGCAGATCGTGTCAGACGCCGAAGCGTTCACTGCCGTACAAGACATCTTTGCGGCCATGGCGCGTGACGACGCCTATAATTTTCCAGTCATTCGCGAGGCGATCGGCTATGCGGATGCGCTGTATGGTTTCAAGTCAGGTTTTGACAAAGCGGGCAAGACTCTCGGCGTAAAATCAGGGGGGTACTGGCCTGGCAACGCAAACAAAGGTTTGACCAACCACCAGTCCACCGTGTTCCTTTTTGACCCCGACACTGGGCGCCTTCAGGCGCTTGTCGCGGGCAATTACCTGACCGCTGTGCGTACCGCGGCCTCTTCTGCCGTGTCTATCAATGCGCTGGCGCGATCTGATGCAAAGGTTCTCGGCATGGTCGGTGCAGGCCACCAGTCAACCTTCCAGCTTCGCGCAGCTGTCCGCCAGCGCGCCTTTGAAAAGGTTGTCGCCTGGAACCCCCATCCTGAAATGCTGCCGCGTTTGCAATCGGTCGCAGAAGAATTGGGGATAGACTTCGAAGCGGTGGACCGGGAAGTGCTTGGTGCGCAAGCTGACGTGATCATCACCATCACGTCGGCGTTTGAACCTCTTCTGAAGGCAGAGTGGATCAAGCCAGGAACGCACCTTGCTTGCATGGGGACCGATACCGTTGGAAAGCAGGAGGTCGCGTCCGCGCTTGTTGCGCAAGCGACTGTCTTCACTGATGAGGTCGCGCAGTCGATTTCGCTTGGGGAAGCCCAGCATGGCATCGCAGAAGGTTTGATCGGTGAGCAAGATATCACGCCCATTGGCAAGGTGCTGAACGGCGATCACGTCGGCCGGAAATCGGACGAAGAGATCACACTTTTCGACGGGACAGGGGTTGGCTTGCAGGACCTCGCTGTCGCTTGTGTTGTTGCAAAAGCAGCCCGGGAACAAGGGCTTGGCACGCTGGCAGCGCTCTAGGCTATGACGCTGAATTTATGATCAAAAGGGTTCTGACGTTTTGGGCAGGGCCCTTTTCTTATTCATCTTGCTGGATTGTGCCACACGCGCACCGGCGTCTTAATCGCAAGACGCGTTTCCGCAGTCCTCAGCAAATCATGAAAGATCGTCTAGGAGCCCACCTTCATCCATCAAAGGCGCGGGTTGCATATTTTGTTCGATGAAGTCTCGAACTGGCTCCCAGTGTGCGATTGCGATTGCGACAGCGAGCCCTGCATCTTTGCGTAATATGGCGTCTACCAGAGCTTCGTGCTCCGCTAGCGATTTATCAATTTGTGCAGTGCCCAGAGATCCTTTTATGCCGTAGAACCCTTGGCTCATTCGGGTCTGTTCAATCAACAATCGTTCTAACGACGGCCCCAGAAATGGGTTATCAGCAATTTGGCATAACGTGACATGAAACTGGTGGTCGGCAAGGGCCAGCGAGGCAGCGTTTCGTGAAACGCGGGCACGGTTCATATTAGCTTGCGCAATGCGCAGGGCTTGTTCTGCGTTGCTGTCAGCTGCGTCTGCCGCAAGACGTGCGATCAACGCATGAAGCAAGGGCGCTGCTTGAAAGAACTGCCGGATCTTTTGAAGATTAATGTCAGCGACAGTGGCGCCGCGACCGGCAGACAGCGTGATATATCCCAATCCTGAAAGCTTCTGAAGCAGTTCACGCATCGGTGTGCGCGACAGGCCAAACTCGGCGCAAAGTGGCCCTTCTTCTAATGTCGTTCCCGGCGCCAGTTCGAGTTTTAGGATACGTTCCTGCAAGCTCGCGAACGCTATATCTTTCTTCGAAAGTGTGTCTACCATTGGCGATTCTTTGGTCTGCGTACCCAAGTATACACTTAACCATTTCATTTCGTCGGATAAGTTGCAGATTCCCTTTATCTTTGGCAAAGACGCGCCGCCGAATCGGCGCAGGTTTCGTGCGTGCCAGCAGGACGTGCAATTGCCGCACGTGCGGCGCGCTTAAGATCTGTCTACGCCAAGCCCTACGCGCGAAGTAAGCAGAGTGTGCAATTTGTGCCATGAAACCCGCGAGCCCCCATCGTGGCCCAGATTACACTCGCGTCGTCTGATCCAAATGATGTTCCAGAACCCCTACAGCAGCCTCAATGGCGGCTACCAGATCGGCGATATATTGGCGAAACCGCTTGGTTCTATGGTTTGGAGACAAATGCTGCAAAGCGTCGCGATATCGATGCTGAATGGCGCGATCGCAAAGGTGGCCTGATAGGGACCTTCAAAGACCATTTCCGAAAGGTATGGGACTTTCGGGATGCGCTGGCCGAAAACCTTAGTTAAGGCAGCGTAGGTCTAGATGACTGGGTTAACCCAACTGATCAGCTGCAAACATTGTCTGAAGTCTACGCGCATCGCGTTTTCAGGTGCATTTCGCCGGAATTCAATATGATCAAATCGACGATTTGCGAAGCTAACCCAACCAAAGCTTAGCAAACATGACAGATGATCAATACCTGATGGCACATTGCGATCTGGTCAGAAGCGTCTGATTTTAATGAAAATACACTGGCAGTCCCTAGGGGAATCGAACCCCTCTTTCCAGGTTGAAAACCTGGCGTCCTAACCGATAGACGAAGGGACCACTCAGCGTGAGGGCGTATTTAGGTAAACCCTGCGTGACTCGCAAGAGGAAAATACGTGGTTATTGCGACTTCCTGAGACATTGCTCAGGGACAAGGTGCATCTTCTGCTTCGGGGTTGCACAAGATCTGCGGCACAGTCCATTCGAAGATCGATCGGATGGTGATTTCGTCCAAATCTCCGCGCCATGCAAACTGAACCGTATGCATCGCTTCATCCCCAGCAATCACTTTGATAATTGCGTTTTCAGTATCTTCGCTTTCTGTGTAATCAGCTGGGCAAGATGTCAGCATAAGCTGAATACCGTAGCTGTTCTGATCACCGGCATGGGCTGGCGCGGCCTCTAAACCTTCGCAGACCTGCTGCATTGCATGGCCTAATAGGATTGCGAATTCTTCTGCGGTTCGTCCTTCGAGCGGGTTGACCGAGTAACTGACACGACGCGACCAGTTTTCAGGCCCTTCGCCCTCAGGCAGCCATTCACGTAGACCGCTGGTTTCGTCCTCAGATGCAGAAACGAACCCTTCGGGCGGTGTAAACACCATCTCTTCCTGCGCCATACCCGGCGTCGCCAGAACCAATCCTAACAGTGCTGCTGCCCACTTACGCATAAGATGCGTCCTCCAACCTCATTTGTGCGCTTGTGCGTCCGCCCCAGTGGTTCAATTCCAACCGCCCGGCCAGATGCATGCGAGCGCGTCCCGCATTCATGATCGCCTCGCCAAGCTCGCAGTCGAATGCACCAAAGGCAATACCGTTCAGCTTACTTGCACCGCCGCTTGAGCAAGAAAAACGCAAATGTGTTTCACCGACAGGCTTTGCAAAGGTGATCGTGGCCTGAGGGATCGCAAAGCGCGGGCCAGGCGCGCCAGCACCGTAAGGACCTGCAGTTTCAATCTGAGTTATAAGTTCAGGCGAAACCGCATCAACCTGCAGGACACCGTCAAGGCGCATCGCCTTTGGTCCTGCCTCTGCAGAGCCTTGCTTTGCCAGCAAGTCTGCGAGACGCATCATCGCGGCCTCAAGTCCTTCAGCGGCGAGGCTTAGGCCAGCGGCCATCTTATGACCGCCGCCCTTTTCAATCAGGCCCTCGGCTGCAAGGCGCTGGATCGAGGCCCCAAGATCAACCCCGGAGACCGAGCGTCCAGACCCTTTGCCCTGCCCATTTTCTAGGCCGATCACAACCGCCGGCCGGTTGGTTGCGTCCTTCAGGCGTGACGCCACGATACCAACGACGCCGGGGTGCCAACCTTCGCCCGCCGCCCAGACCAGAGGGCCGTCGAGCCCACGGGCTTCGGCTTGCTCCATCGCAGCGCGCCGAACACTCGCTTCGACATCTCGACGTTCTGCGTTCAACATATCAAGCTTCTCGGCCATCGCACTGGCCTCATGCGGATCATCACTCGCCAGCAATCGTGCGCCTAGATCAGCCTTGCCAATGCGTCCGCCTGCATTCACGCGCGGCCCGAGCAGAAATCCCAAATGATAGGGCGTTGGCGGGGTGTCGAGGCCTGCCACATCCGCCAGTGCAACCAACCCAGGTCGGGTGCGGCGCGTCATGACCGTCAAGCCCTGACGCACCAGTGCCCGGTTGGCCCCAATCAGGGGGGCTACATCTGCAACCGTTGCAAGCGCTACTAGATCCAGCATCGCCATGAGGTCGGGGCCACTAGTCCCTTTGGTGCGAAGTTGACGGTTTGCTTCAACCAACATCAGAAACACCACGCCAGCGGCGCATAGGAACCCTAACGTGCCATCTTCATCCGTACGGTTCGGGTTCACGATTGCCAGTGCGGGTGGCAATGTCTCACCGCCCAGATGGTGATCGAGCACGATAACCTCTGCTTCAAACGCAGCTGCAATCGGGCCGTGGCTTAACGTTCCGCAATCAACACAAATGATCAGGTCATGGTCTTTGGCCAGCGCTGCCATTGCAGCCTCGTTCGGCCCGTAGCCTTCGTCGATCCGATCCGGTACATAGAGCGTGGCCTGTCGTCCCATTTGGCGGAGCCAATCGATCAGCAACGCCGCCGAACTGCCGCCATCCACATCATAGTCAGCAAAGATGGCAATAGCTTCATTGTCCCTAACCGCCTGTAAGAAACGCGACGCGGCGATTTCCATGTCTTTCAGCGATCGCGGATCGGGCAATAATTCGCGCAAAGTGGGTGACAGATAACCTTCGACACCCTCTGCCTGCACGCCGAGACGCGCCAGAACCTGCGCTACGGGTTGCGCCACGTCTGTCATTTGAACAAGCGCCTGTGCGGCCCGGTCCTGCGCGGCACCTGGTCCAACCCATCGCCGACCCGTCAACGAGGATTCCACCCCAAGATAGGCGGGATCTGTCATGTCTTTTGGCATATCTGCGCGATATGTGGGGGGCTTGGCATTGCCAAATCCTACATGCTGCGTGTGAGCAAGGAAAGACTTAGCTGGTTGGATTCCTATAGGTCATGTGTCGGACCGATCCTGTTTTTGACCGCATCAGGATTGTCTCGGTCGTCAGATACCCAACCTCGCGCTTGATACCAGCAACAACCGATCCATCAGTTACGCCCGTGGCCGCAAAGATTACATCGCCTGTAACGAGATCATCGCGGGTGTAGACCCTGTTGAAATTGGTGATCCCCGCTTTTTCCGCACGCCCTTTTTCGTCGTCGTTGCGGAAGAGCAGTTTGCCAAACATCTGACCGCCCATGCATTTCAACGCTGCCGCCGCCAAGACCCCCTCAGGCGCACCTCCGGACCCCATATACATATCAATCCCTGTTTTCTGCGCCTCCGCACAGTGAATGACACCTGCGACATCGCCATCCGTAATCAGACGGATCGCGCAGCCTGTGGACCGCAATTCCGCCAACATGTCTGCATGGCGGTCGCGGTCCAACACGCATACGGTAATATCGCTTGTGGAACATCCTTTGGCCGCCGCCAGCGCGCTTACGCGCTCCGAAGGTGACATGTCCATCGTCACAACGCCTGTGCGAAACCCCGGACCAATGGCCAGTTTGTCCATGTAGACATCAGGTGCGTGCAGCATTGATCCGCGGGGGCCCATCGCGATGACTGTCAATGCGTTGGGCATGTCTTTGGCCGTCAGCGTCGTACCTTCCAGAGGATCAAGCGCGATATCCACAGCTGGGCCATTCCCGTTGCCGACTTCCTCGCCGATGTAAAGCATCGGCGCTTCGTCCCGCTCACCTTCCCCGATGACAACAACGCCCGCGATGTCGAGCTTATTAAGTTGCTCACGCATTGCGTTCACAGCGGCCTGATCTGCAGCCTTCTCGTCCCCCCGACCAATCAGTTTCGCGCTGGCGAGTGCTGCTGCCTCAGACACACGGGCAAGCCCCAGCGATAGCATACGGTCGTTAAAATCAGGGGTCGTGGTCATCAGAGGTTTCCTTAGCGCGCAAGTTCAGCTTCGGTCTAACCCTCCCGGGACGCCAGTTAAAGCCGCGCCACATAAGATTGCGCTAACACAGGCGAATCTTGCGAAGAATACGCTGAAACCTTGCGAGATTAGGCAGCCTGCCGTCATAATCCGATCTGCATAGCGTCGAAGGCTTCAGATTTCCTCGATGCGCAGTGCGACTGGATCGCCTTCGACTACACCAGTGTCCGGAAGTGCTTGCAGCGCGGCATCCAGATCGGAGCGCGCACAGGCATGCGTAACAATCAGAACCGGCGCCGCATTGTCGTCATGGCTGTACTGGCGCATCCGGTTGATCGAAACACCTGCGTTTCCAAGGGCGGCGGCTACGCTGGCCAGGGCGCCGGGTTTGTCTTGCAAGGACATACGTAAATAATACGGTGCAGGGGTTGCGGACTGGCTGGGCGGGGCGTCAGCGAGAGTTTGAGCCGCTTGCCCAAACACTGGAAGGCGGAATTCGCGCGCCACGTCGATCAGGTCCGACAGAACTGCGCTTGCTGTTGGGCCTGCGCCTGCGCCGGCACCCCGCAAGACGATTTGTCCAACCGCATCCCCTTCCAGCACCACCATGTTGGTGCCGCCTTCCAACTGCCCCAGCGGAGAGCTCGCCGGCACAAGGCACGGCATCATGCGTTGTTCAAGCCCGTCTGCGGTGCGCTGTGCCACGCCAAGCAGTTTGATCCGGTAGCCCATATCAGCGGCCTGCCGGATATCTTCAATCGAGATCCGTTCGATCCCTTCAAGTTGCATCTGGTCAAACGCGACCCGTGTGCCAAATGCGATCGAGGCAAGCAAAGACAGCTTGTGGCCTGCATCAATGCCGCCGACATCAAGGGAGGGATCTGCCTCCAGATAGCCCAATGCATTGGCTTCCTGGAATACCGTTTCATAAGGAAGCCCTGCGGTTTCCATCCGGGTCAGAATGTAATTGCAGGTGCCGTTCATCACCCCCATGACACGTGTGATTTCGTTGCCAGCAAGCCCTTCCGTCAGTGCTTTCACGACGGGAATGCCGCCTGCGACAGCCGCTTCGAAACGCAAAACTGCGCTCTTTGCTTCTGCGGCCTCTGCAAGGGCTTGTCCATGATGTGCCAGCATGGCCTTGTTTGCCGTCACGATATGCGCGCCTCGTTCTAACGCGGCTTCGGTTGCTGCTTTGGCAGGTCCGTCTGAGCCGCCCATCAGTTCTACAAACACATCGATGTCCGTACGCCTTGCAAGTGCGACAGGATCATCTTCCCAATCGTAAGGGCTAAGATCGACTCCGCGGTCTTTGTCGCGTGAACGTGCGGAAACAGCTACGACTTGCAGCGGCCGGCCCGCCCGAGCACCAATCATGTCTGGCGAACGGGCCAGAATTCGAACAACTTCGGCGCCGACGGTTCCAAGCCCGGCAATCCCAAGGCGTAAGGGGGTGGTCATGGCGTTTAGCTCCGTTCCGAAGTGTGTCTTGAGCGTTCCCTAGCCAATGCAAGCTGGCGGTGCAATGCGTGAAGGCTTCAGCGCATATTCGCCGCTCGGCCCTGCAAACTGTTCGCGCGCGCGCGCAAAGCGGCACCAATCGTTTCATCCACGATGAAGCTTTCACTTTCCTCAAGGATCGGACCGATCTCTTGCATTGTTGGGAAGGGTGCTCTGCGCAATTCAGGTGTTACCTTAGCGTCCAGCTCTGGCACGTTTGCGCACCCGGTGGCGAGCACCAGAGAGGACAGAATCAAAGCAGGTTTCAGCAACATAAAAGGGCCTGTATTTCGTCAAGTTACATTAGGCTTGGCCCTATGGGCTAGGCAAGGGGCCTTGGTTTGCCTATCACAAGGTATGGCGCGTAAGTTAGGTTCCCATTCAGAGATTACTGGTCCGAAGGTCACGGCTGCAGCTACGCGGCTGATAGCTGAGCATGGATTTGCAGCCGTTTCGATGCGTAAGATTGCTGCCGAAGTCGGGGTGCAGGCTGGAGCGCTTTATCTGTACACACCTGATAAGCAGACGTTGCTCTTCGATATCATGCGCGCGCATATGGAAGAGCTTCTCGCTGCGGTTGAGAAGATTGACCTTTCTGGCCGCGCGCCAAGGGCTCTTGAAGCTTTCACGCGCTTTCACATCAATTTCCACCTCGACAGAATTGAGGCGGTTTTTGTGGCCTACATGGAATTACGCAATCTGTCTGACGAAAACTTTGCCGCCCTTGCAGTTTTGAGAAAACGCTATGAGGCGATCCTGCAGGGCATTCTGGAGCGGGGGATCAGGTCTGGCTCCATCAAGAAGCAAAACGCCCAGGTTACAACGCGGGCGTTGATTGCGATGTTGACGGGTCTGACGGTCTGGTACCGCGAAAGCGGGCCGCTTAACCGCGCACAAATTGCGGATCACTATTGGCAAATGGTTGCGGGCTCGGTTGGACTGAAAGTAGGTCAGTACGCCTAATGCATAGCATCGCATTCGAAAAAATATGGCATGCTATCTGACCTTAACGTTTAGAACTTATGATTTTTTTGGATTCGTTCAGGCAAGAAAGCCTATCACTGGTGACAGAAACTCCATCACTGCAACGGGTGAAAAAACCATCGAGGCCAGAACACCAGCTGCACCTCCAAGAGCGCCCATTCTCCGGCTCTTGCGACGAACTCGCCGCTCTTTTTTTGCGTTTCGCCGCTTGGCAGCAGGATCGATCGCATCAACAACGCCGCCGGTGAACACACTGTCGAAAACGATATCTAGAATCCATTCTGTAAAAAAAAGCGCTACGCACCCCAAAAGCAGTAAAACCCCGATCAATATGCCGCCGGGCAGGGAAAGAAGTTGCGCGAAACCATAGGCGCCAACGCCGAGGAAGAATCCGGCTGGAAGGGCGAGTGCGATGACAAAGCGGTCAATAACTTGCATGGACGGTTCCATAATTGGCTTTCGACCAATTATTTCCCAACAAATTGTCGGAATTTTGGCGCTGCTTTTTGCTGAGCCAACGGCAAAGGGCGTCTTTGTCCGATACCCCAATTTTCGAGTCAATGCGCCGGTTTGATGAACGTGCCGTTATTCAGATCGCGCATGGCTTGGCGTAATTCGTCCTGCGTATTCATAACAATCGGGCCGTGCCAAGCAACAGGCTCGTCGATTGGCGCACCGGAGATCAGCAGGAAGCGTACGCCTTCTGGTCCGGCCTGAACTGTCACTTCGTCTCCTGTGCCGAACTTGATTAGGGTCCGGTCACCAGACAGGTCGCGAATGTTGACCTCTTCGCCACCCACTTCTTTTTCAAGCAAGACACCTGTTGGTTGGGAGGCATCCGCAAACTTCCCCATGCCTTCAAAAACATAAGCAAACGCCCGCCGGTAGGTATCGACCTTGAAGGTTTTCTGAACGCCCGCGGGGACGGAAATGTCGAGATATTGGGGTTCTGCTGCGATCCCATCGACGGGTCCTTTACGCCCCCAGAACTCGCCAACAACAACGCGAACGCGCGTCCCATCATCATCAATGACTTCGGGGATCTCGGTCGCCGCCACATCCTGGTAACGTGGATCTGTCATTTTCAGTGAGGATGGCAAGTTGCCCCAGAGCTGAAAGCCGTGCATCTGCCCCTTTGCATTTCCCAAGGGCATTTCCTGATGCAGAATGCCTGATCCTGCAGTCATCCACTGAACGGAGCCTGGGCCTAATTTCCCGGAATTGCCAAGGCTGTCGGAATGCTCGACCGAGCCTGCCAGCACATAGGTAATCGTCTCAATTCCACGATGCGGATGCCATGGAAACCCGCGCACATAGTTTTGCAGGTGATCGTTGCGAAAATCGTCGAACAGCAGGAATGGATCCAGTTCAGATGGGTCCTGAAAACCGAAGGCGCGGTGTAAGTGAACACCGGCTCCTTCCATCGTAGCGTGCGCGCGGCGTATTTCAGTAATGGGTCGGATCGACATGAATGCCTCCTTTCAATCGTTGACACTTAGATAGATCGCGCAAGGCAGTTGCACATCCCTATGAGTTTGCGCGGGGTTGGTGCGTAAGTGCACAAGTCATTTTGCGCTCGCAGCGCACTGTGTTTTCGGTCTATCTGGCGCAATGACTGATCCTGTAGATCTTGAAGAGGAAACGCGCATTCTAGCTGAGGTGCACCCTGCACCTGCGCGCTTGGCGTTCAGCCTGTTCGTGCAATACGCGCTGGCCCTACTCGTGCTTTATCTGGCCTTTGCACATCCACCAGAACTGGTTTTCCAGATCGTGCTTATCGTAATTGCGCTTGGCTTCATCTACCTTGCCGAGCAAGGCCGTCGGGTGAAGGGTATGGTAATTTATCTGTCTCGTCAGCGCCTTTGGGACAGCAAAGGGCGTGAGATTGCCAAACTTGACCAGATCAAGTCGGTTGATCGGGGAGCTTTGGCTTTCAAGCCATCAAACGGGTTTCTTTTGCGTCTAGACAGTGCACCGGGCCGCGTTTGGGTGCCTGGTCTTTGGTGGCGGTTGGGGCGGAGTATCGGAGTTGGAGGTGTCACCCCGGCTGGTGCAACCAAATTCATGGGGGAAATGATCGCCACACTTCTGAATGAACGCGATATTCAGCGCGCCAACGAAGATTAGCTTTTGGCGAGCATAGGTGCAAAACGCGGGCTGGTCGGTACAAAATTCCGGAACTCGATAGAGGGGCTCAACCCCACATCGACCACTGGAACATATGTAGTAAAGCTTTCAACCAGTATGATGCGCTCCCCATGCACCAAGGGAGGCAGGCGGTGTGCGATATCCAGAAGATCCACTGTTCTTAACCGGTCATCATTGTGACCGTTTGTGGCGTAGGACCAATCGACCGAATAGGCTTCGTCATCATCGCTCCAATGCACTTGCGTGAAACGCATATAGCTCGTGTTCCGCTCAAAGGTCAGATAGTCAAAGACATCTGAAAGGCTTTCGAGATAGTCGTCGTCGATCTCATCTGTTTCACGCGAAAGCATGTCACCGATGGTGTAAGCCGCTTTCACATTTTGATTATACGTGCGAAATCCGTCGAAAAAGACAAAGGCGGAGACATAGGACCACAACAAGATTGGCATCACTAGGATCGCTTCCACCGATACCGATCCAGTATCGCTTTCGATGAAGAAACCTCTCAAGATTTTTCGCAGCGTACGCATTCTTAAGGCTCCGCAACGAATGCCGAGACAGTCACAAGCTGTACGCCACCTGTTTCATCTTTGGTCAGGGACAGGCCGAGACCCGTCATGGGAAACATTGGATCAACAATTGCGCAGGCCCGGATAAGCATCAGCTGATTGGCAACACCATGTGTCAGTGTTTGAGCCGGCGGCGATGAGTTCGCACGATTGACGCAAGGGGCGTTGGTTGTGGGCAAGTTGAACGCCGGCTTCTGGATCGGGGTCAGTTCGACGATCAGGCTCGTCGAGCAATTTGGAATCATATTTGTGTATTCGCAGATTTTGTCTCTGACCTGCGCATGCGTAGGCGCCGTGCCGGTGTTGAGACGCAATCCACGCACCGTAATGTCCAGAGCACGCTCCAGCATTGTATAGCGCGTGGTCAAAACAGCAGCCTCGAACATTGACATGAAAACAGTCATGATCAGAGGAAACATTATCACGAACTCCACCGTCGCAGTACCGTCTTCACGGCGCAGATATTTGCCCAAACCCCGGCGCATCATTGGGTGAGACGCAATTGGTTGATGGTACGCGCGATGGCGCTGAAGGCCTCGGAGATTTCAACACCATCGACATCGAAATAGTGGGACGGCGTCGACGCGCAATCGCGCATCAGATTCTGCCCACCTGTCGGAGCCTCAAACCCAATTGCGAAGATCACGATGCCATTGTCACGAGCTTCTCCGCACAACGCTCTTGTGCGGCGGTCGGCTTCCGAGCCATTGACGATGCGTGTCACAGCATTGCGGTAGTCCTGATACTGGTTGTTATAGTCAGGTGTCCGGAAGAAATAGTCGGCAATGTGGCGTTCGGAGTAGCGGGCAAAGAGCTCTGCATGGGTCAGCCGTCGACTGTCAGTCGTGCCGCCGTAGGGCGAATTGTGGTAGTGCTGCGGTGAATGCGGGTACCAATAATCGTTCCAAGCCGGTGTGTAGACAGAATATCGGTCGTCCTCTTCGTGCCACCAAACATTGCTATAGCCTGTCTTGAACTGGTCCTTGAGGTCGTACTGATTGGTGTTGTCCCCGTCCGTCATTAACACGACGACCTTCAGAGTTTCATTGTCTGAATAGTCTGCAGGGCGATTGCGCAGTTCTTCGTGAACCACGCCTGCCGTTTCCAGACCATTGATGGCAGGACGTGCAGCGGGGTCAAGCAAGGCCACACCCCACTTCAAACCGACATCAATTGCGGTCCAGCCGCCAGCTGTGAGATTATTGACTTTCTCTTTCAGATCCGCCCGCGAGATTGAATAGGCGATAATTGCTTCGTCATCGTTTACTGCGCAATTCGGATTGGTGATCGGTGAGCTGGACGAACTGCTGTCTTCGAAATGCGCCATACGATTGAGCGCTTGCGTGGTCGTAATGTCGGTTTGCAGATAATCATCATAGTCGAAGACTACGCATTGCGAATAATTATGGTTGTTGCCGAGATTGAACTGACCACCCAGATCATCACCAATATTGACCATGCCTTGATAGGGGACGATCGACAGGGAAGTTACGCCGGTAAAGTCGTCACCCGACGGAGGCGACGCCGAAATGACGGTATCTACGAATTCGTCGGCGGCGTTCTTTAGGTTGGTAATGCGGGATCCGCCCATCGAGCCGGAGATATCCACGACTAGGCTGATCTCGACATTCTGAATGCGCTCTTCGGCGGTTGAGGCTGCTGGTGCAACCATCGTCTCGATCCCGACCATGTTGAGGAACATCATCTCGATCTCAGCTTCCGTTTGCGCCCCAACGATGCGGTAGTTCAGGCCTTCATCAACGGTTACGTCGATAAGATGCTCGCGCAGACCTGCGGAGTCGAAATATCCGTTTACAACATTCTCGGCGTCTTCAAGTTGGTCGAGGTCGGCGGCAGCCAAAACGGCACGGTCAACGGTGTTTTGCAGTACAACTCGCGCAGCTTCGCGGCGCATTAGGTCGATTGCCATCCCGCCGGACATAAGCATAAGCATGAAGATGATCAGGCCAAAAGCCATAATGGCGCCATCTTCTTTTTGTGCAAAACTACGGATATGACGCATCAGGGTCGCTTTGAGGCAGCTCCGCGCCAAGCGCGTCTCAAGCCCTCCAACGTTTCTGACGTGCCTTGTCATCTTTGTACCTGATCCCATACCACACCGTCTTCGCGGTCGGGTGCTCCCGATCCGCAAGGCGGAATACTCCACCGACACCTTCCCAAGACCCTGTGGCGAGATTGGGGCGAGGGTGGGGTTGAAACACGGCGTCTTGCCCTTGCGACGACCAACACATGGTCGGATCGAAAAAACACACCAGAAACATTGCTTTTGGCCCGTACAAGTATTGCACAAAAACTAAGCAACTTATTAAACAGCGTATATCATCGACTCTTATGTCAGATGTTGGGCAATTTCTTGGAGGAAATGGGATGCAAACCCAAAAGGAGCCGGGCTTTCGCGAGTCCGTAAACTTAATGTTTAACCGGGCGGTCACGTTGCTTGATCTACCGCAGGGGCTTGAAGAGAAAATCCGGGTTTGTAACGCGACCTACACCGTCCGTTTTGGGGTACGCCTTCGCGGCGATATACACACCTTTAAAGGATACCGATCGGTACATTCAGAGCATATGGAACCTGTAAAGGGTGGCATTCGCTACGCGACCTCGGTGAACCAGCAAGAGGTTGAGGCGCTAGCGGCGCTTATGACCTTCAAATGCGCACTTGTTGAGGCGCCGTTTGGCGGTTCAAAGGGCGGGCTGTGTATCGATCCGCGGGAATGGGAAGAGCATGAGTTGGAACAGATCACGCGCCGCTTTGCTTATGAGCTGGTCAAGCGTGACCTGATCAGTCCGTCCCAAAACGTCCCGGCCCCCGACATGGGAACGGGCGAGCGCGAGATGAGCTGGATCGCCGATACCTACCAGCGGATGAATACCACGGATATCAATGGAAAAGCCTGTGTTACGGGCAAACCTGTCACAAATGGAGGGATCCAGGGGCGCGTCGAGGCGACCGGACGGGGCGTTCAATATGCGCTTCAGGAATTCTTCCGCTACCCGGAAGATGTCGCCAAAGCTGGTCTGTCCGGTACGCTCGATGGCAAGCGCGTCGTGGTTCAGGGCCTTGGCAATGTAGGATACCATGCTGCGAAGTTTTTGTCCGAAGAAGATGGATGCAAAATTATTGCGGTCGCCGAATGGGATGGGGGCATTCACGACCCCAAAGGTATCGACGTTCAGGATCTGCGCGACTGGATCTCTAAACACCGCGGCGTAAAAGGCTATCCGAACGGAACTTACGTCGAAAACGGGATGGTCCTGATTGAAGAGGAGTGTGACATTCTGCTGCCAGCTGCGATCGAAGGCGTCGTAAACGCCGAAAACGCTGCGAGGGTAAAGGCACCGTTGATTATTGAGGCTGCAAACGGACCTGTTACCGCGAAGGCCGACGAAATCCTGCGCCAGAAGGGCGCTGTGATAATCCCCGACCTCTATGCCAATGCAGGCGGTGTGACAGTGAGTTATTTTGAATGGGTCAAGAACCTTAGCCATATCCGCTTTGGGCGCATGCAAAGGCGTCAGGAAGAGGCGCGACATCAGTTGGTTGTTGACGAACTCGAACGCCTGAGCGCCGACAGCGGGATCGGCTGGCAGTTGAGTCCGAATTTTAAAGACAAGTATTTGCGTGGGGCAGGGGAGCTGGAATTGGTCCGGTCTGGTCTCGATGACACGATGCGTACCGCCTACCAATCCATGCGCGAGGTCTGGCATTCCAGATCAGATGTCGATGACTTGCGGGTGGCGGCGTATCTTGTCGGGATCGCGCGGGTGGCACAAAGCTACGGCACCAAGGGGCTCTGAGCGGGTAAATCGGCTGTCACAACGCGTTTTGAAGGGGCTGAACGGTGCGCAGTCCTGACTGTTCTTCGGCTTTGAAATGTTGAAAAGCATGGGCGCGTCGCGCGTTGGCCTGTCGATGTCGGGAACGCCCTTGCGTCTTTGATGGCTGCAGGGTTTCCTCTTCATGTTTTGACAGGGGCACGCCATGCGCTTTTCCGCACTTCGCATCCTCAAAGAGGGTCTGACCGGCAACACAGGCTGGGGGCCGCTTTGGCGCACGCCAGAGCCCAAAGCCAGTTACGACGCCATCATCATCGGCGGTGGTGGGCATGGTCTTTCAACCGCCTATTACCTCGCCAAGAACCACGGGCTCACCAACATTGCGGTCATCGAGAAAGGATATCTCGGCGGCGGGAATGTCGGACGCAACACGACGATCGTGCGGGCGAACTACATGTTGCCGGGAAATTCGGAGTTCTATTCCCATTCGTTGAAGCTGTGGGAAGGCATGGAAGCCGACCTGAATTTCAACGCGATGCATTCCCAGCGTGGCATTATCAATCTCTTCCATTCGGATGGTCAGCGCGATGCCTATGCGCGTCGGGGCAACGCGATGATCAACCAGGGAGACGACGCAATCCTGCTCGATACGCAAGGATGCAGGAAATTGCTGCCCTATCTCGATTATGATCAAACGCGCTTCCCGATTTATGGCGGTCTGTATCACAAGCGCGGCGGTACGGCGCGCCATGACGCTGTGGCCTGGGGGTACGCGCGTGGGGCCGATCAGCTGGGGGTCGATCTGATCCAGCAATGCGAGGTCACAGGTTTCCTGATTGAGAACGGCGTGTGCAAAGGTGTTCAGACCACGCGAGGCGATATTCGCGCCCCCAAGGTTGGCATGGTCGTTGCCGGGCGGTCGGGGCAGGTGGCCGAAATGGCGGGCTTCCGCTTGCCTGTTGAAAGCCACGTCTTGCAGGCTTTCGTCACTGAGGGGCTTAAGCCCTGTATCGATCATGTAATTACCTACGGGATGGGCCATTTCTACATCAGCCAGTCTGACAAGGGTGGCCTCGTATTTGGCGGCGATCTCGATTATTATCCCAGCTACGCGCAGCGTGGAAATCTGCCCATGGCCGAGCATGTTGTCGAGGCCGGGATGACACTGATGCCGATGATCGGGAAAGCCAAAATGCTGCGGTCTTGGGGCGGGATCATGGATATGACACCTGATGGCTCGCCGATTATCGACAAATCCCCGATTGAGGGTCTCTATGTCGACGCAGGCTGGTGTTATGGCGGCTTCAAAGCGGTGCCTGCATCGGGGTGGTGCATGGCGCATCTGATGGCGACCGATCACTCTCATGACGTCGCAAAACGCTTCCGTCTAGATCGGTTCCGTACGGGGCATGTCATTGACGAAGAGTCCACGGGCTCTCAGCACAATCTGCACTGAGGGGATCACGACATGCGAATTACTTGCCCTCTGAACGGTGAACGCGATTTGCGGGAGTTCACGATTATGGGTTCGGTCGACTATCTGGATCGCCCGGGTCAAGATGGCACCATCGAAGCCCTCGATGATCATCTGCATCTTCGCGACAACCCAGCAGGTGAAACCCGCGAACTGTGGTACCATGACCCCTCCGGGACGTGGCTTGTTGTGACCCGTAACACGGTGACCCATGAGATCCTATCGACAGAATTGGCGATGGAGGTGGGCAAATGAGGCTTCCCTCGGGCGGTCTGATTGACCGCGGTACAAATCTACGCTTCCAATTCGACAAGCAATGGTACGCCGGACACGACGGTGACACGCTTGCCTCGGCGCTTTTGGCCAATGGCGTGAAACTGGTGGGGCGCAGTTTCAAATACCACAGACCGCGCGGGGTTCTGAGCGCAGGCAGCGAGGAGCCAAACGCGCTGGTGCATATCGGGAAGGGCGCTGCGCAGAACCCAAATGTGCGGGCCACGACACAGGCACTTTACGATGGGCTTTACGCCACCAGCCAAAACGCCTGGCCCAGCCTGAAATTCGATGTGATGGAGGCCAATAACCTTCTGGCCCCGTTCCTCGGAGCAGGGTTCTATTACAAGACCTTCATGTGGCCGCGTGCATTTTGGGAAAAGCTATACGAGCCCTTCATCCGTCGTGCTGCTGGCCTTGGGGCATTGGCGGGCATGCCCGATCCCGCCGCCTATGAAAAAGGGTTTGCGCATTGCGATCTGCTGGTGATTGGTACCGGGCCCACGGGGTTGATGGCTGCGCTGACGGCCGCGCGCGCTGGTGTCGACGTGATCCTTGCGGATGAAGGGGAGCGCTTTGGCGGGCGCCTTTTGTCAGAAACCGGTGCGATTGACGGGCAAAGCGGCGCTGAATGGGCCGACAGCGTCATTGCCGAGCTATCGGGGATGGACAATGTGCGCCTGATGACGCGCACCACAGTCACCGGAGCCTATGATGGTGGTACCTACGGAGCAGTGGAGCGCGTTGCGCACCATCTCGCGACCGTGCCCACGGGCTTGCCGCTGGAGTGTTTCTGGCGGATTGTGGCAAAACGCACTGTACTTGGTGCGGGGGCGCTCGAGCGTCCGATCGCATTTGCAAATAACGACAGGCCCGGTGTGATGCTGGCCAGTGCGGTGCGCAGTTATGTCAACCGATATGCGGTTGCGCCCGGCAAACGTGTCGCGGTTTTTGGAAGCAATAATGACGCCCATCAGACCGTAAGGGATCTTCAAACAGCTGGCGTCGAGGTGGTCGCATTGATCGATCCGCGCGCTGGTGCGGGAAAGGATATTGGGGTTCCGGTCCATCAGGCCTGCGTATCCGACACGAAAGGCCGGTTGGGACTAACGGAAATAACACTGAGCAACGGCCGGACATTGAAAGTGGATTGTCTTGCGGTCTCGGGGGGATGGAACCCCACAGTTCACATGACCTGCCACATGAACGGCCGTCCCCAATGGCGTGAGGATATCGCGAGTTTCGTGCCGCGCAATGGTGGCATTCCCGGTATGATCCCGGCGGGGGCATGTCAGGGTGATTTTTCGACCACAGCCTGTCTTGAAGGTGGGATCGCGGCCGCAACGCGGGCCTTGTCCGAGCTCGGGAAATCCGCGCCAGACATTGAGGTGCCAGAAGCCGAAGATACAGCCTATGCCCTTGACCCACTTTGGGCCGTTCCGGGGAAGGGGCATGCTTGGCTTGATTTCCAGAATGATGTCACCACCAAGGACATCAAACAAGCGGCACGCGAAAACATGGTCAGCGTCGAGCACATGAAACGCTACACCACGCAAGGCATGGCGACCGATCAAGGCAAGAACTCAAACGTCGGGGCGCTTGCGCTGCTTGCGGATGCGACCGGGCGCGGCATTCCTGAGACCGGCACCACGACGTTCCGCCCGCCTTACGTTCCAGTGGCGCTTTCGACATTAGGAGCAGGTGCCCGCGGCAAAGGCTTCGCACCGGAACGCAAAACCACAAGCCATGTTGCAACGGAACAGATGGGCGCGCCCTTTATCGAAGCGGGTCTTTGGTATCGCCCAAGTTACTTCCCGCGCGATGGGGAAACGCATTGGCGGCAATCGTGTGACCGCGAAGTTGGGTATGTTCGGAACGCTGTTGGCGTTTGCGATGTGTCCACCCTTGGAAAGATCGATCTGAAGGGCCCGGATGCGGGCAAGTTTCTGGATTTTGTATATTCAAACACGTTGTCGACCCTGAAGCCCGGTAAGACGCGTTACGGGCTGATGCTGCGCGAAGACGGGTTTGTCATGGATGATGGCACGACCGCCTGTCTGGGCGAGACCCACTATCTTATGACGACAACCACCGCCGCTGCGGGTCAGGTCATGAAGCATCTCGACTATGTCCAGCAAGTTCATGCGCGGGACATGGCTGTGCGCTTTACCTCGGTCACCGAACACTGGGCGCAGTTCGCCGTTGCGGGCCCAAAGTCGCGTGAGTTGCTATCTGCGGTTATCGATGAACCGATCACAGATGAAACTTTCCCGTTCATGGCAAATGGTCCCGTCAGTGTTGATGGGATTGCAGGGCGGCTGTTCCGCATCTCCTTCTCGGGGGAACATGCCTATGAGATTGCGATACCTGCACGCTACGGCGATGCGCTTTTCCGCGATCTTGTGGCGCGGGCAGAAGCGCTGGGTGGAGGGGCTTACGGAATGGAGGCCCTCAATGTGCTGCGGATCGAAAAGGGCTTTATCACCCATTCCGAAATCGACGGTCGCGTGACGGCTGACGATATTGGTTTTGGGCGTATGGTTAGTGCCAAAAAGGATTGTATCGGAAAGCTTGCGACGACGCGTCCGGCGCTGACTGAACCCGGGCGGCAACAGCTTGTCGGTCTGAAACCTGCAGGTGCAGTGAAAATGATGTCGCCCGGAGCGCACTTGTTCACTGATGGTGACGATGCAATCCGCGAAAATGATCAGGGCTACATCACTTCCGAGGGGTATTCGCCAACGCTGAACAGCAATCTGGCGCTGGGCTTTCTGAAAGACGGGCGCGCGCGTCACGGTGAGATTGTGCAGGTGATTGATCACCTTCGAGAGGTCAAAACGATGGTCGAGGTCTGCGATCCGGTCTTTTTCGATCCAGAGGGAGGACGGATGCGTGGCTAAACTCAACGCAAAGAACCCTGCTGATGGACTGCTGCCCCTGACCGAAGGCGAGATGACGCTGACTGAGGTGGAAGCTCGTGAAATCTGGTCTATCGCCCCCTATCCCGGAGTGTCCGCAGGCATTCCCTCGCCAAACAGGTCTACGGGCAAAGAAGGGGCGCGGATGATCTGGGCGGGCCGGGATCAGGCCCTTTGGATTGGAACAAATGCGCCCGACGCAAAGCTTTCGGAAACCGCTGCGTTGACCGATCAAAGCGACGCATGGACCATAGTGCGGCTGGACGGTGCAGGCGCTGATGACGCGTTGGCCCGCCTGACGCCGCTTGATTTACGGGAAGGCCATTTCAAGCGTGGTCACACGGCCCGCACGCTTGTCGGCCATATGACGGCGCAGATCACCCGGACGACAAAAGGGTTTGAAATCATGGTGTTTCGATCGATGGCAGGCACGCTTGTGCATGAACTGCAGGTCGCAATGCAGTCGGTCGCCGCCCGTTCTAAGGCCCAACGAAGCTGGGAATAAAAGACAGCTGCCTCTTGGCATTCCTGGTCTTGCGCGCACATACTGTGGCATGTCCTTGCCACCGGGTTTTCTTGATGAGCTGAAGTCGCGCCTGCCGATCACGCAGGTGGTGGGCCGAAAAGTTGTGTGGGACCAGAAGAAATCTAAGCAACAGCAGGGTGACATGTGGGCACCTTGCCCCTTTCATCAGGAAAAAACGTCTTCTTTTCATGCGGTTGATCGTAGTGGGCATTACAAGTGTTTCGGTTGTCAGGCATCCGGCGATGTGATCAAGTTTGTTCAGGAAACCGAGAACGCGTCCTTCATGGAGGCGGTCGAAATCCTCGCTGCTGAGGCGGGTATGCAGATGCCATCTCCGGATCCGAAGGCCCGTGAAAAGGCAGATTTGCGTACACAGCTGTACGAGATCAACGAAGCTGCGCTTCAGTTTTTCTACCGCTCGCTGGACACTCGGGCCGGGGCTGAGGCGCGCGCATATCTGCAACGGCGCGGTCTGAAACCGCAAACCCGCGACACGTTCGAGATCGGGTATGCGCCTGGTGGGTTTCAGGCGCTTTTTGATGAGATGACGCACAAGGGCGTGAAGCCTGAATTGCTGATACAAGCGGGTCTCGCGAAAGCATCTCAAAAGGGCGGAAAACCCTATGATGTGTTCCGCGACCGGATCATCTTTCCAATCCGGGACGCGCAAAAGCGATGTATCGGATTTGGTGGGCGGGCCATGGATGCGAACGATCCAGCGAAATACCTGAATTCGCCTGAGACGCCGCTCTTCGATAAATCGCGGGTCGTTTACAATATTGGTCCGGCGCGCGCGGCGTCAGGGAAAAAAGGTCAGATCATCCTCGCCGAAGGCTATATGGACGTGATCGCGCTGGTTGAAGCGGGATTTGAGACCGCTTGTGCCCCGATGGGTACGGCGATCACCGAGGCCCAGCTTGAAACGATATGGGCGGCCTCGTCTGAACCTGTCCTGATGATGGATGGCGATACAGCTGGTCAAAACGCTGCGCACCGGGCGATCGAGCGGGCGCTTCCATTGCTGAAACCGGGGCGGTCTCTGCGGTTTGCCACTGTGCCGGCAGGCAAAGACCCTGATGATCTGATCCGAAGCGAAGGCGTCGATGCGATGGCCGCAACCCTCGAAGCAGCGCGTCCGATGATTGCGTTGATGTGGGAGCGGGCAATCCAGGGCAAAACCTTTGACAGCCCTGAACGACGCGCAGCGCTTGATGCAGAGCTGCGCAGGCAGTTGGGACAGATCGGTGATGGTTCGATCCGCAGTCATTATGGTGCCGCGGTAAAGGAATTACGTGACGCGCTCTTCGGCTATGGCGGAGCCGCCAAAGGTAAGGGACTGCCGCGAAGTGGTGGAAATTTTCGCGCGGGTAGGTGGCAAGCGACACCTTTGCCTAGCGACGAACTGCGCGCATCAGATCTGGCACGGGACGGCTTGGACAGCAGTCAAACTCTGGAAGCTGTAATTTTGGCGATTCTCGGCAGTTTCCCGGATATGATTCCGGGTAACGTTGATCTTCTTGAACGGCTGGAGCCGCGCGATTCTGAGACGGAAGTTCTGCGCGTTGCTTTGCTGACGGCTCCGGATGAGTTGAGCGGAGAAGAATTTATTAAACATTTGCAGGTATCTCGCGCGCTCGCCCCCCTTGAAACACTTAAGGCAAGGCGCCATGTCGCACTCAACCCCTGTTTTAAGGTTGGTCGTGGCGGTGAGCTGGATGCTGAAGCTGCCAGGCTGGCTTTGCAGGAGGCTGGGGCAAAACTGATAGCGCGTCGCGGGTGGCACCGCGAAATTCAGGATGCCCAGGATGAAATACACGATGCCACAGACGAAGGCCTTACATGGCGATTGGGACAGGTTGCCGAACGTCTGCAACATCCAGAAGCTGATGCGGAAGAAACCGTGGCTGAGATGGTAACCGCGCCCAATGGGCTTGAAATGGATCGTGCTGCAGTTGAGCGCGCCCGTTCGGTTCTCGATGGGATCACCTTTGAGAAAAAGAGACGATAATCCTACTGCTTGGGGGCTGACCTTCCCCAAGAAACTAGATACCACTTAAGAAATTTGGAAAACGAATCAGTGATTCGTTTATTCCGAATCGCCCACTGGGCGGCAACCGGCTACAGGACCTATCGGTTGTCAGGCCCCTCGGACGCAAGGATGTGCAGATATGGCCGCCAAAGACACGAACGAAGACACAAAAACCGAAGGCGCAGACGGCGAGATCTCGATGGATGTCAGCCAGGCGGCGGTCAAGAAGATGATCGCAGACGCCCGTGCCAAAGGCTACATCACCTATGATCAGCTGAACAAAGCGTTGCCGCCCGAGCAAGTCAGTTCTGAACAGATTGAAGACGTGATGTCGATGTTGTCCGAAATGGGCATCAACATCATTGAAAACGAAGAGGCCGAGGAAGCAGAAGAAGGCGAAGGCACGCCTTCTGGCGCGACCGATTTGGTTGAAGTTTCAAGCTCACGCGATGTGACCGTTGCAGCAACAACGACCGAAAAGCTTGACCGCACAGATGACCCGGTTCGCATGTACTTGCGCGAAATGGGATCTGTTGAATTGTTGAGCCGTGAAGGCGAGATCGCGATTGCCAAGCGCATCGAGGCTGGCCGTAACACGATGATCGCGGGACTATGCGAAAGCCCGCTGACGTTCCAGGCGATTACCATATGGCGTGACGAACTCCTGAACGAAGAGATCCTGCTGCGTGATGTGATCGACCTTGAGGCCACGATGGGCCGCAATATGGGCGAGGACGGTGAAGAGGATGAAGAAGAAGCGGTAGCCGCTCCTGTCGCAGCTAACACGCCGGACGCTCCGAAAGTTGAAGGGCAGACGCAGGAGTTAGACGCTGATGGCAACCCGATCCGTCAGGAAGAAGACGATGATGAGGATGATCAGGCGAACATGAGCCTTGCGGCAATGGAAGCCGCGTTGAAGCCACGCGTCCTTGAAACACTTGAGTTGATCGCACGTGATTACGCGCTTCTGTCAGACATGCAGGATCTGCGGATTTCGGCGGCCATCAACGAGGATGGCAGCTTCTCTAAGAAAGAAGAAAACGCCTATCAGAAGCTCCGTTCGGAAATCGTTGAACTGGTGAACGAGCTTCATCTGCATAACAACCGGATCGAGGCGCTGATTGATCAGCTTTATGGGATCAACCGTAAGATCATGTCACTCGACAGTGCGATGGTGAAACTGGCAGACCAGGCCCGTATCAACCGGCGCGAGTTCATTGAAGAATACCGCGGCTATGAACTGGATCCAACCTGGTTGGATCGTATGTCCGAAAAGACCGGCCGCGGATGGCGTGCGTTGATTGAACGCTCGCAGGCCAAAGTTGAAGATTTGCGTGCAGAGATGGCGCAGGTGGGCCAGTATGTCGGTGTCGACATCCCGGAATTCCGCCGCATCGTAAATCAGGTTCAAAAGGGCGAGAAAGAGGCCCGTCAGGCCAAGAAAGAGATGGTCGAGGCGAACCTACGCCTCGTGATCTCAATTGCCAAGAAATACACCAACCGTGGGCTTCAGTTCCTGGACCTTATCCAAGAAGGCAATATCGGTCTGATGAAAGCGGTTGATAAGTTTGAATATCGCCGTGGCTACAAGTTCTCGACCTATGCGACATGGTGGATTCGTCAGGCGATTACCCGATCCATTGCGGATCAGGCGCGTACAATCCGTATTCCGGTCCATATGATCGAGACGATCAACAAGCTGGTCCGTACGGGTCGTCAGATGCTGCATGAGATTGGTCGAGAGCCTACACCTGAGGAATTGGCCGACAAACTGCAGATGCCGTTGGAAAAAGTTCGCAAGGTAATGAAGATTGCCAAAGAGCCGATATCGCTCGAGACGCCAATTGGTGACGAAGAAGATAGCCAGCTTGGCGATTTCATCGAAGACAAGAACGCTGTTTTGCCGCTTGATTCCGCTATTCAGGAAAACCTGAAGGAAACCACGACGCGCGTGTTGTCGTCTCTTACTCCGCGTGAAGAACGCGTTCTCCGCATGCGCTTTGGCATCGGTATGAACACCGATCATACGCTCGAAGAAGTGGGCCAGCAGTTCAGCGTGACCCGGGAACGGATTCGTCAGATTGAAGCGAAGGCGCTGCGCAAGCTCAAGCACCCAAGCAGAAGCCGAAAACTGCGGAGTTTCCTCGACCAGTAATGGGTGAGTGACAAATAAAATACCCTTTACAACTTATCTAGCTACTGCTCCAATCCATATACATATACATATACATATTGCTATTTAGCAATTTGTTTGCGGAGCTCAGCCATATGCGTTGCCCATTTTGTGGAAATACCGGCTCCCAACCGCGAGAAACGGGTCCTGCCAAGGATCATGGGAGCAGCCGATGGCATTATACTTGCCAGGCCTGTGGCGCTCACAGCGTAATAATAGACCCGATGCCAACAAGCGCATTGATCTTGTTATGCTTGACGATCGGTCTCTTGCCATACATTCCTGAGCCTCATTTGTGGGAAAAGCTGAAGATGTTGGCGGCGGGCGAGTTGGTCCATATGATCGACGTTTTTGATCTGGTACTGCATGCTGCACCGTGGGTGCTGCTTATGTTAAAACTTATCATCAGTCGCCTATCGTTGAATTAGATCCTCTTGCCCCTACGCCCTGTGTCGCTATCCTGCATTGTATGTCTTTTTTGTCGAAACTCTTCGGAGGCGGTAGCGCCTCGAAACCCGAACCTAGTCCAGAAATCTATAAAGATTTTCGCGTCTTTGTTGCGCTGCTCAAAGACGGCAGTCAGTACCGCGTTGGTGCGAGGATAGAGAAGGATTTCAACGGTGAGACGAAATCCCACCAGATGATCCGGGCCGACAGTTTCGCGAGCGAAGATCAGGCCGCAGAGGTTACGCTGATTAAGGCGAAACAATTCATCGACCAGCAGGGTGATCGCATCTTCTGAACGCACTGATTTGATAAGTGCGGTCTACGGAAGAAGCGTTTGCATATCATATACCCTTATCCGTTCTAGGATATCATTCTGCCCAACTTGGTCATCGCATCATTTGAGGCAAGAATTCCGATGCTAGTTTATGTCTTCTCTATCTGGATAATGCGTTTGTTGCAGCGCGACTGATCGCTTGGATCTCTAGTATACCCGTCAGAAAGGCAAAACCCTGATGCACACCACTTTCCAGATCGCAACGCCAGGTCCGGGTCTCACGGAATTCACACGAAAGGTTGCGCAATGGCTGCCCGCTGCATCCGGTCTTCTGACGCTGCATATAAAACACACGTCTGCGAGCTTGTTGATTCAGGAAAATGCGGATCCCGAAGTGCAGACGGACCTGACAAATTATTTTGATCTTCTCGTGCCACCGACAACCGACCCAAGAATGAGCTATCTTACGCATACATATGAGGGACCAGACGATATGCCCGCACATATTAAAGCTGCGATGATGCCCTCTTCGCTTTCAATCCCGGTTTTCGAAGGACAGATGCAGCTTGGGACGTGGCAGGGGATATATCTGGTCGAACATCGCAGCAGGCCTCACCAACGGAACGTCGCTGCTCATTTTCTGTTTGACAGGTAGTTCTGTTCTCAACGTGTGAATGCATACTGGGCCAGCCCGATTGGCCTGCTTCCCGATTTGCGCCTGTGGCTTGCAGGACTCAACACTTCGCGGCTGTAAATCGCCTCTACCCAATCCCTAGCCGTCGGCCTATAGTGCCTGTGGATAAGACGATTGACGCGGCGAGGAGTAGCCCATGCGTTGCCCATTTTGCGGAAACACCGACACCCAAGTGAAAGACTCGCGTCCCGCTGAGGATCATGTGGCTATCCGCAGACGACGTTTTTGTCCGGCCTGCGGTGGACGGTTTACCACTTATGAACGTGTTCAGCTTCGCGATTTGGTAGTGGTCAAAACCAATGGGAAGCGCGAGGACTTCGACCGTGACAAGCTGGAGCGCTCAATCCGGATCGCGATGCAGAAACGTCCTGTGGAGCCCGAACGTCTTGATCAGATGATCTCGGGCATTGTTCGGCGATTGGAAAGCATGGGTGAGACCGATATTCAGTCGAAGGCGATCGGTGAAATCGTAATGGAGGCTCTGGCGCGGATCGATACTGTTGGGTATGTGCGTTTTGCCAGTGTTTATAAAAACTTCCAGGCTGCGGATGATTTCGAAGACTTCGTGTCTGAATTGCGTCCGCCTGCCCAAGACACCTAGAGCTTCATGAGCCAGGGCCGCGATCAGCGGTTTATGGATCTCGCGTTGTCGCTGGGGCGGCGCGGCTTGGGGAACGTTTGGCCCAATCCTGCGGTTGGATGTGTCATTGTTCAAGGTGAGCGGGTTGTCGGTCGGGGATGGACACAACCAGGTGGACGACCCCATGCCGAAGCGATGGCGTTGGCTCAGGCAGGCGATGCAGCACAAGGCGCCGACGTCTATGTGACCCTCGAACCATGCTCACATACGGGCAAGACGCCCCCTTGTGCGGATGCCCTAGTCAACGCGGGTGTCTCTCGTGTGATTGCCGCTTTGGGAGATCCCGACGAGCGTGTGGCGGGACGTGGGTTTGAAAAGCTTCGCCAGTCTGGGATTGAGGTTTCGATTGGTGTTGGTGCAGAAGCTGCCGCGTTGGATCAGCGGGGCTTCTTAAGCCGCACGACACGCGGCCTGCCCATGCTTACCTTGAAAATTGCCACCTCGCTTGATGGGCGCATTGCAACAGCAAGTGGCGAAAGCCAGTGGATCACAGGTGCACGGGCACGGCGAGAAGCCCATGCGCTTCGCGCGCGTCACGATGCGGTGCTTGTCGGGGCAGGGACTGCGCGTGAGGATAATCCAACCTTGACGGTGCGCGATCTTGGGGTGCAGCAGCAACCTGTTCGGGTCGTGGCCAGCCGCTACCTGAATGTGCCTATGCCGTCGCGTTTGAGTGAAAGCATTGATCAAGCTCCGTACTGGATCCTACATGGGCCAACAGCCCCCACCGACAGACGCGAAAAAGCGCATGCGCATGGCGCGGACCTTATTGAGATCGCCTCGTCTGACGGTGGTGGTCTTGATCCTGCAGCAATGCTTGCCGCGCTTGCGGACCGAGGCGTGACACGCGTATTTTGCGAAGGGGGCGGCGAGCTTTCTGCAGCACTGCTGAACGCTGGACTGGTCGATGATCTGGTTGTTTTTCAGGCAGGGCTTGCGCTTGGAGCAGAAGGTAGACCCGCATTAGGCGCAATGGGGATTGCCGCCCTGGCAGAGGCAAAACGGATGACGCTGATCCAAACCCGATCCCTATGCCCGGACACGATGTCTGTTTGGCGCAAGCCCTAGCGCCAGAGCCAGCTTTGACTGGCAAACAGCCCCTGAAGCTTTGACAAGGCCCGATGCGCGGGTTGCAGTGCAGGCAATGTGTTTGACGCAAGCCTTTCCACGATGACTTCCGGGCTGCAGGCCCTGCGGGTGACCGGATCAAAGTATCTAGGGTAGGCAATCAGGGTTGCATGGGTCAGGGCGTCAAGGTCTGGGCGAGCCGTTCGGCGTGCCTTTGCATTTGGATATATGTCTCTATCGTCAGTCAGGCCCCAGCCTGCATAGAATGGCGTTCCCAATGTGGTAACGGGGACTTCGCGTAAAAGGGCTTCAAACCCAAGCGCGGATGTCATGGTCCAGACCCTTGAGACCAGATCGAGAAGTGCGGTCGGACTTGCGTTTTCTGCCACGAAGTCTGCGGCTTCTTTTTCCGCCTCGCTTAGCTTGCCGGGTCGCAAGCCAGCTTCGACATCCGGGTGTGGTTTGTAGATCAGGTAGGCATCCGGGAAGGCGTCTCGTGCGGCGCTAAGCAAATCTGCGTTGCGCTTGATGGCACCTGCGCCCAGCCGGATCGAGGCGTCGTCTTCCACTTGGCCGGGCACCAAAACGGCAACCTTGCCTGCAGGGATCTCGGGCAGTGATCCGTCTGCTGTCAGGTTGTACTTGCTGAGGCCAAGATCAACGATCCTATGCCGCAAATCTCTTGCTCTGTGCAGGGCTTCGGGGGGGAATGTCGCGGCGGCTGCGACTGCAGCCTCCAGATCACTCGCCGTCGTGGGGTCGTAATAAATGCCTGTGGTATCGCGCACCAAGGAAAGCGGTGGGATCAATTCTGCGCCCAAACCCTTTGAACGCAAGAAGCCGTCCTCTACTCTGTGCAGGTCAACCGCAGCGTTCTCTGTGCGGCTTCGCAAGTCAGGCGATACTTTCCCAGCCCAGGCCATGACCGGAACGCCCTCTGATTGCGCAAGATGCACAGCTTTTTCAAATCGATCCTCAAAGCGCAGTTTGCCAAACACCCGTTTGAGATGGCCTCGTTTCCAAAGCCGCATTCCTGTTGCAATGGAACCAATATGGTCTTCGCGCCAGGCACGTGTTTCCGCACTGAGCGTGCGAAGGCTGTCTTCAAACCGGCCAATCTTGTCGCGTGTCGGATCATACCATGTTGGATAGAGCAGCATGGCTCCGGCAAAAAGTTGCGACTTTGTGAGCTTGCGGCCGCGGCGAGGAACATCAATGCGGTCTTCGGTCAGTCCCCAGCCTGCATAGAAGGGTTGGCCAAAAACCTGTGGGCGGTGTCCGATCATAATGGCCTCAAACCCCAGCTGTGACGTCACCACATAAACCGCAACAGCACCTTCCAGAAGCTGCCATGGGGATACTGCTTCGCTCAGATATGAAATACGATCTGTCTGATTTTCTGGCCCAAAATACCCCTTTCGATACCCCGCCCGGGTGTCTGGATGCCCTTTGATGACGATACGCGAATTTGGGTAATCAAGCTGCGCTTCGGTCAACATTTCTGAGAAATGGTGTGCGTTTGCGCCTCCAAGATGAATGGAGGCATCATCGCGCGCCTGATCAATGACCAGCACATATCCGGGTTCCGGCGTTGGAGCCTGAGGATCGAAGGCCGTGTATTTTGTAATTTCTTGATGCCGCATCGCATGCATGCCTGCGCGCGCACGGTTCAGAAGGTCGGTTTGATCCAAAGGGTCATTCTGAAGGATGTCCTCAAGGTCTGACGGCTGGCGCGCATCGAAATACATGCCCTTATGATCTAGGATCAGACCGATCATAGGCGCGCCAGAGCGACCCGGGTGGATTGAGCGCAGAAAAGCGTCTTCCAAACGGAGAAGGGGCGCGCCTGTACGATCTGCAAGCGCTTCACCGCGTTTAGATGTTGGCCGGTATCCCCAGACCGCAATTGCGTCCTCGTCCCGGGGCTTGCCTAACCGCAGGTCATACCCGCTGAGCTGCAGAATGCGCCGCAGACGTTTATCGCGCAAATGACTGAGCGAGGTCAGACACAGGCGCCGTCCCGCACCCGTCTCAGACATCAGTTCCCAGCGAGCGAACTGGCGGCGTTGGCAGTACTAAGCGAGCCGGTGATCGACGTGAGGGTTTTGTCCCAGACAGCAAATGGTGCCTCGGTCACGTAAACTGTGTCCTGATCGCGGATCACGAAATCACGCGCGTTGAACATGCCCATAGGACGGGTCAGATCCAGCACATACACAAACCGTTGGGTTCCGGTGATGTCGGTCCGTCCCAGAATTTGTCGCGCAATTTCTTCAGGCTCATTTCGGAATACGAAAACACCGGTCGGATCGGCGAGGTTTGTGTTTAGCCCCCCGACTTGCGCGATTGCCTCGATTGCCGACAAGTTTTGGGCAGTAAAGGGTACACGGTTCTGGGTGCCCGTTGCGCCCAGTGCTGTAAAGGCACGGGTGTCTTCTGCAAGCACAATGCGGTCGCCAGAGCGCAGTGCGATATCAAGCTCTGGATTGTTATAAAGATCCGAGAGCCAGATCTTACCGGTCTGACCGCCACGGTTAAGGGTAACAGTTGTTATTTCCGTCTCAGACACGATGCCGCCTGCACGCGCCAGCATTGCCGTCAAGGTGCGTGTCGGACGCTCGATCGGGTATACGCCCTGCTGGGCCACACCACCGACAAGCGTCACGGTGGAACCATCCCCAGCGAGCCTGCGGACTTGTACCTGTGGGTCTGGGGTTTGGGTGTCCAGTTGGCGGGTGATAACGCCGCGCAACGCCTCAGGAGAATTCCCAGCCGCGCGTATACGGCCCGCATACGGTATGAAGATAAAACCGGCACCGTCGACTTGTACTTCTTCGAGAACCGCCGCGTTTTGTCCCGTTCCCACGAGCAGTCCGTCCTCGACGTTCTCCCAGATTGTCAGCCCAAGCGTGTCTCCAGGGCGGATTGTGTCACTGCCAATCTGTCCGGCATTTAAGAGCGACTGTGGGAAGCCCAGGGCGGGTGAGACTGCGGTTGCACGGGCCACACGATCGGTCACGGACACTACAAAAGCATCGCCCTGGCGTTGAACCGAGCTTGAGAATATCTCACGTTTGTTGGGTCCCGAACGGGGCAAGCCGCAGGCCGCGACAGCGCTCAGCACAAGCAGGCTGAGAAGGCCCACACGGGCTCCTGTCCAGATCGTCTGCGTTGTCAAAGGCTAGCTCCTTGCTCGAATTCTGCCTTAAGTTTTTCTTTTAATCCTACAGGATTGTTGAACTAATTGCCAGTATCTTGCTGTGGATAAGCTTTTTCCATCTTCGCACACAACATTTGGCGGGTCATTGGGGTACCACCCGCAAATGGTGCCTCGGTGGAGCGGTTCCCATAGTCAACGCATCATATGGGTCTTCGGGTGAAAGCATCATATCGACAACCTGCCGCAGCAAGCGGCGACGTCCCCTGGCTGCATAAAAACCACCCGTGATTTGACTACTTTCCATTAGATAGTGACGGTAGTCCCGATAGGCTTTTGTATCTGGGCGTGCAGGATGCGCGTAAAACGCTGGGAGGGCCTGATCCGATACAAATTCGGGCTTTGCATAGACAGCCTGTCCAAAAGCCTTGATGGGCAACCCACGCCACAGCGCCTGCTGTGCGGCGGTGGAGTTCACTGTGGTCACGCTTCGGGTGTGATCGAGAAGCTCCGCCAATTTGCCGCCCCGCACGTAGTGAACGCGATCGGTGATGTCATGCTCGCGCGCCAAACGGCGCAGCGTCGCGCGAATGCCGGCACGGCCGTCTTCGAGTGGATGCGCTTTGAATACGAGGTGGTGGTGTACCTCAGCACCTTCGGCAAACCCTGCAATGACAGCTTCAAGAAACTCGGTCATCGAGCTGAAAGGGCCATGCTTGCGGAACGATGCATCATGGGCGAGTTGCAGCAAAACGAGATGATAAGGGAACCCGCCGAACTTCACACGCTGCGTTGCGATGAACCGCTCTACGGCTTGGAGTGGCATCAACAAAAGACGCTGGATATAGAGCCGGAACTCTTGAGCTACGGTCAGGCTGCGATGCGGTTGAAAATTTCGATACCCGAAATTCGCGAACAAAACTGCTGCGTGGTAGGTGGCGCCGTAAAAGACATGTTGCCGAAGGTCACCCCATTTGGCAGGCGGAGCGGGAAGTTCTAGATCAATCTTTGCAAGCGCAGCCTGCATGTCCGTCAATTTCATGTCTATTAGACGCGAGTAACCGTTTGAGCCATCCCTCTCGTATGTTACCCAATGCGGCCGCAAATACCCTTCTTCAAAGACATGTATTATGATGCCAAGTTCACGTGCGACCTTGATTGCATCCGCATGGACGGGACGGGTGTCGCCGTAAAGGACAATGTCTGTGACTGATTTCTCGCCTGCCAGTAATTTGAAGGCATCAGCCCACGAGCCGCTATCACCTTTGAACGGGATGTAACCGGGCCCGTTCCAAAACAGGCGATCGCCCATATTGAAGCCCATGCGAAGTGTTTCCGCGCCAGTTTTGCGAAGCTGCGCCGCAACCTGCGTAAAAAACGGCCCATGTGGTCCCTGTAAAAACAGGAAAACACGACCTGCACCTATACTTTTACCCATGACGTCCGGTCTTTTTACAATCACGACGCCTCCCGGCTTGCATTTTTAAGCCCATACTTGGACTGCTCTGTCATTCCAAACTCCGCTTATAATCACAGCTTCTGGCAAAACTGTGACCCTGGTGGCACATATCTTTGCCCAGTCGTGCGCTTTGGTGTCGGTAACTGTCACGCTTGGCGCTTGAGACTGCGCCAAAAGCAGTTAGCTATGGGTTAAGTCTTTGCCAACCAGGAGTGGACCATGTTCACTGGGATTATCACCGACATCGGAACCATCACAGAATTGGAACAACGCGGCGATTTGCGCGCGCGTATTGATAGCGGCTACCAAGCCGCTGGGATCGATATTGGCGCATCGATCGCCTGCGATGGTGTTTGCTTGACCGTTATTGCACGGTCTGCCTCCGAAAACGGAGCATGGTTTGACGTTGAAGTCTCGGCGGAAACGGTGTCAAAAACAAACCTCGCCGATTGGCAAGAAGGGTCCCGGGTCAATCTGGAGCGAGCTTTGAAGGTCGGAGACGAACTTGGCGGACATATCGTTTCGGGTCATGTGGACGGGGTTGCCAAAGTGATTTCGATGACGCCTGAAGGTGACAGCACACGCGTAGGATTTGAAGCGCCTGCTGAACTGGCACGTTTCATTGCTCCGAAAGGTTCGGTTGCCCTGAACGGGACATCACTGACGGTCAATGAAGTTGAGGGAAACAGCTTCGGGATCAACATGATACCGCACACACGGCACGTCACCAATTGGGGAGAAACGCAGGTTGGCGATCTGGTCAATCTGGAGATCGACACTTTGGCACGTTACGTCGCACGCCTTGCAGAAGCGGGGTAGTCGCTCTGCATCTGGTCATTGCCCTACGCTTGGTCTAACTGCAGGCGTCGAGAGCGCGAAGAGGACACCGCGATGACATTTGAAACCCCCGGACCGGTGGAAACCGATTGGCACGATGCAATGTCGTCCATCGAGGAAATCATCGAAGATGCACGCAATGGGCGTATGTTCATTTTGGTGGACCATGAGGATCGCGAAAACGAAGGTGATCTTGTAATCCCGGCGCAAATGGCCACCCCGGAGGCGATCAACTTCATGGCCACTCATGGGCGTGGATTGATCTGCCTGTCTTTGCCTGGTGAACGCATCGATGCTCTGGGTCTTCCCTTGATGTCGTCTTATAACTCGTCGCGTCACGAAACGGCTTTCACGATTTCGATTGAAGCGCGTGAAGGTGTTTCAACCGGCATTTCCGCCCATGACCGCGCCCGTACCGTTGCCGTGGCGATTGATTCAGGCAAAACTGCCGCCGATATTGCGACACCTGGTCATGTCTTCCCTTTGCGAGCACGTGACGGTGGTGTTCTGGTGCGCGCAGGCCATACCGAAGCGGCTGTTGATATTTCTCGTTTGGCGGGTCTGAATCCGTCGGGCGTGATCTGTGAGATCATGAATGAAGACGGATCCATGGCACGCTTACCGGACCTTGTTGCCTTCGCGCAGAAACACAACCTGAAGATCGGAACGATCAGTGACTTGATCGGATATCGTCGCCGTCACGACAATCTGGTGAAAGTGCGCCAGGAGACCACGATCCTATCGGAGTATGGTGGTGACTGGACGATGCGCATTTACACCGATGAGACCCAGGGCGCAGAGCACATCACCCTGATCAAAGGCGATATTTCCACAACTGATCCGGTACTGGTCCGGATGCATGCCCTCGATCCAATGCTTGATGTTATCGGTGTTGGCGGGCCCGGTCGCGCAGATGAGTTTGGCGATGCCATGCGGCTTGTGGCTGATGAAGGTCGCGGCGTCGTAGTGCTTCTCAGAGATACCACCATGAAGATTGTAGCAGACGATCAGGTGTCGCCACAGACGCTGCGCCAATACGGTTTGGGCGCGCAAATCTTGTCATCTCTGGGATTGTCCGAATTGATTTTGCTGACCAATTCGCCGACGCCAAAAGTGATTGGTTTGGAGGCTTATGGCTTAAACATCTCAGGCACGCGAAGAATTCCGTCACAGAAAGGCTGATCCATGGCAGGTCCTTCCCATCACGTCCTCGAGACCCCGAAAATGGACAAGCCCACGAAGCTACTGATCGTGGTTGCACCCTATTACAAAGACATTGCGGACGGTCTTGTAACTGGCGCACAGCGTGTGATCGAAGACGCGGGCGCAACGCACGATATGATCGAGGTGCCTGGCGCACTGGAAATCCCGTCGGCGATCGCGACCGCCTTTCGGATGAGCAACTATGATGGTTTTGTCGCTCTTGGATGCATCATTCGTGGGGAAACAACCCATTATGACACGGTCTGCAACGACAGCTCGCGTGGGCTGACGCTGCTCGGTCTGCAAGGCGCTGCGCTGGGCAATGGTATTCTAACAGTGGAAAACCATGATCAGGCTTGGGCGCGTGCGAATCCCGAGGGCCAGAACAAGGGCGGAGGCGCCGCTGCCGCAGCCTTGCATTTGATTGCGCTGAGCCGACGTTGGTGCAACACGACCAAAGGTGTCGGGTTCAAGCCGATGGGCGAGACCATCCAGCTGGCGGAGAACAACAAGGCATGACCAAGCCCAGCCTCGAAGAAAAACGCCAGATGAAGTCTGCTGCGCGGCTCTATGCGGTGCAGGCGCTTTTTCAGATGGAAGCTGGCGAAGTGGACGTTGATGGCGTTGTGCAAGAATTCGAAACCTTTCGGTTTGGACTTGCTCAACACGACGACGGTGAAGAGTTGGCAGAGGGCAATGTTGACCTGTTTCGGAAGACTGTGCGGGATGCCGTCAATTGGCAGGCCAGGATTGATCAGATGACAGACCGTGCGCTTGTGGCGAAATGGCCAATCTCGCGCATCGATCCAACGCTGCGGGCACTTTTTCGCGCAGCAGGCGCTGAAATGACGGAAGGCGATGCCCCGCCCAAGGTCGTCATCAACGAATTTGTAGACATTGCACGGGCGTTTTTCCCAGATGGAAAAGAGCCCAAGTTTGTGAATGCCGTGCTTGATCATATGGCACGCGAAGCCAAACCCGAGGCGTTCTAGTCAATCTGGTTAATCGCTCAATCGGTGACGATGTGGTAGGCCTCCAATTCATCGCTTACAAAGATGTAGATGTCGTCGGGCCCGGTAGCTAGGGCATGGCGCATGAGGCGGACGTCAAGCCCCATTGCATCGAGGTGGGTCATTACCTGTGCCTGACCGCGCTGAACGTCCTCAACCGCCAAGAATGCCGGTAGGAACACGTTTTCGCCAAAGTAATGCTGGTGAACGCCGATGGTTCCGTTTGGAGCGACCAGACGTTCTACGCCACCTGCGAACATATAGGGACAGGCTGACAGGCAAACGTCACCGCCAGAAATACGCGTGTTCAGCGCGATTTCTCTGAAATGTCGTCCAAGGATCAAGGCCTCAGCGACGGACCCGCCAGGAGAATTCAGATACAGAAAGTTTGGCGTGGCCTTGGCGAGTTCCGGAATGATGCGATCGGCATCTCCAGGGCTGATCGTCCCAATCAGTGCCAGCGCATCTACATTGCCTTCGACAGGCTCCAGCGACAGGCGCGATGGGAGCCCGGCAGGCATTTCGTACGGTCGGTTTGGAACAGGGGGCAGATCGCGTGTATAACGCCGCGTTTGATCGCCGGGCCGTATCGGTGTCTCAAAGCTCGGTAGCTTAGGCGCATCAAAGTTTACGAATGAGGTCCAGCTTGCCCAAGCAATACGAACACGGCCAACATAAGCTGCAGGCCCAGAACCCCCCGAATAGCTGTCTGAACGGATAACCTCATTCAGATTTCGCTTCCGTGGTTTTTTCCTGATCCGTAACCTCAAAAGGTTCGGCGGTGTCCGCAGGAATGTCCTTGCGGTTAACCGTAGCGGCTTTGCCCCGCCTATTCTCTGGTCTGTCTTTCGGGGCAACATAGCGCCACTCAGTCTCTGAGCCGCGAGATATTGGGCGGTGAACTGAATCAAACTCTTCGTCCACTTCGCGTGCAGCAGCCACTGCGGCACGCATTTCCGCAACTGTCATGCGGTGTTCGATCCCGAGTTGTGAGCGCCCACTACGGATGGCGCTTTGCGTTACAGCAACGATCAGGACCAAAACCATCGGTAGCAAATCGATTGCGATTGCACCTGCCCAGCTGGGTACGAAATTTCCGGCATACCTGATAACGGCATCAGCTGCGGATATCGGGGTGTAGGTCGTTTCAGTAGGGGGCGGTATAGCAATTACATCATCCGCAGCACGTTCTAGTGTGGCAGCACGTTGCCCCAGAACTTCCAGTACCGAGCTTATGGTGCTGCGTTGATCGGACCTTACTTGGGAGGTGCGCCCATCAAGCTCAGGCAAAACGACTGACGCAGCGAGATCTTGCGCTGCGCGTTTCACAAGCGGGGCCACGGAAAGCTGGCGTAATTCGGCGATAAGCCCGGCAAGCCGGACGGATTCTTCAGAAAATGCGATCGAGCGCGTGGTCACGGGCCCTTGCTCAACCGTCAGCGCCCGCATCCGACTCAGAATAGCATTGCCTTCTGCAAACGCATTTTCTACCAGACGCTCTTGTGCAGTGATTTGTTCTTCCAGAACAGCAAGTTCTTCGGATTTCTGTCGAAGAACCCGGAAGACCGCACCGCGGCCCGCGAGCCCTGACAAATTGCCAGTTGCTTCTTGTTCCGAGAGATCTTCAAATCCCTGTCGCACACGCGCTACATCGCGTCCGAGCGCCTGTGCGGTTATTGCGATTTCATGCGCTTCTTCGAGGCTCCCCTGATAGTCCTGAACCGTAACGGCAAGATGCTGTTCGACTGCGGCAGCTCCAGCCAGAGCGGCTGCGTTCAGCCAAGAACTCATTGCAATAATCGCGATTGAACCAAGGGCCATGGAAATTGCGAGACCCACTCTGGAGCCCGCGCTTCGCATCGCTGGGAGCAGCCGCATGAGATAGGACCAGAACACAAATATCGCAACGGATACCGCCACAGAATACGCGATCGCGGCGAAGAAAGTCAGCGCCCCGTTGTCATCTAGAAGCGAGCTGACACCGAGATAGGTGTAGATGCCCGAAGCGACCGCAAGCACACCCAAAGCTGGGCCAGTAAAACTGTCCAGCCAAGACAGATGGCGTTCGAGCTCACGCGCGTACGAAGAGTTCGCAACGCTGCTGTCAGGTTTCTTAGAATCTGAGTCGTTCATTTCGCCCCCCACATTGCGAGAAGTATAGGGATGCGAAAAGCCGGTGGTAAGCGTGGAGCGGCGGGACCACCACAAACGTTTCGGCGTTGATTCCCGAGGACCTGTAATTACAGGTGGGCGCCAGGTAACCGAACCAGGGCCCGGACAGAGCCAGCTCCCTCGGATTTGCTTAAGGCCACTGGAATGCTGACGATGACAGAAAGGGCAGAGCCCGCCTTAAGTTGAGGTAGGGGCTAGAGCGGGCTTGGGCAAGGGCAAAATGTATCTCAGCAACCGAATAGAACATCGAATATAGCAGCAGTGGACTTGCAAAATGTTTATGCTTTGTTCATATTTTTCCCCATGCACAATCCGCCAATTTATCAAGCATTGTTGCCAGGACAGCTTATTGCGCGGGGTGTCTGTCGCCATCTGGCTTTGCTTGGCTACGCGTGTTTGGAAGAGTTTACACCCTCTCGAGGTCTGCGAGTCGATGTGATGGCCTTAGGTCCAAAAGGGGAGCTATGGGTTGTCGAGTGCAAATCCAGCCGTGCCGATTTTCAAAGTGATATGAAATGGCAGGGGTATTTGGAATGGTGCGATAGGTATTTCTGGGCGGTGGACGCGGAGTTTCCATTGGAGCTGCTGCCGGAGGATACCGGTTTGATCCTCGCCGACGCATATGACGCCGAGATTCAGCGGTTTGGCCCTGAGACGAAACTGGCCGCTGCCCGGCGCAAATCGCTGACACAAAGCTTTGGTCGTGTGGCCGCTGCTCGTTTGCAGAGTTTGCGTGACCCAACGGCACAATTGGGATGAGACAGCTTCCCTGAAAGGACAACCCTCGTTAGGCTGACGGTACAAAAAATGAGGGGAAGGTGGACAATGGCGGACCCGCAGGTCCTGACCACGCCACAAGGGCGTAAGATCGCATATCACAAAACGGAAGGTACCCTTCCGGGAGTGGTTTTCTTGGGTGGCTTTCGTTCGGATATGGAAGGCACCAAGGCCATTTTCCTCGAAGAATGGGCTCAGCGCACAGGCCGGGCTTTCCTCCGGTTCGACTATTCCGGGCATGGCCTCTCTGGGGGCGACTTTCTGGAGGGGTGCATTGGCGATTGGGCCGAAGATGCAGGGCAGGCGCTTCAGGCCCTGACCGAAGGGCCTCAGGTGCTGGTTGGGTCCTCAATGGGGGGGTGGATCTCACTCCTGCTTGCAAAGTTCCTGCCTTCGCACGTCAGCGGACTGGTCACTATTGCAGCGGCACCCGACTTTACAGAAGACAGCATGTGGGCTGGGTTCAATGCGGCACAGATTGAAGAGATATCGGACAAGGGTGTTGTTCATCTTCCCTCAGATTACGGCGACCCTTATCCGATTACGTGGAAGCTAATCGTCGAAGGTAGACAGCGCCTTGTTCTACGGGAAGATATTGATCTGCCATTTCCGGTTCGGTTCTTGCAAGGCACAGCAGATGAGGATGTTGAACTGAGCGTTGCTTTAAGGCTGTTGGAGCGGGCTCAATCACCTGACATGCGTTTGACATTGGTCGATGGCGCGGACCACCGGTTTTCCTCCCCAGACTGTCTTGCGCTGCTCGAAGTCAGCGTTTCCGACGTCATCCAGAGAATAGGAGCATAACTCATGCGTGAGCTTGGAAAATGGCTTGGTCGCTTTCTTTTATTGGTTTTGGTCCTCGTTTTGTTCCTTTGGTTGGGGCCGCGCGAACAGGTGTCGGGCGTCGCCAACGCACCCAACCTGCCAGAGGCGGCTGAGCTTGATGCTTGGCTTGAAGACAAAGAGGCGCAGGTTCCCGATCTGCGTCCGAGTTCTGCCAAACGTATCACCTGGGCAGGTGAGGTGGGGGCACGCACACCATTGTCGATCATCTATCTGCATGGGTTTTCGGCAAGTAATAACGAGATGTCGCCGGTTCAGGCCAACATTGCCAAAGAACTGGGGGCGAACATGTTTGAGACCAGGTTGGCAGGCCATGGTCGTGACGGAGCTGCCATGGCGGAACCGCGCGCCGAGGCGTGGTTGGATGATGTGGCCGAAGCGATGGAGATCGGGCGCGCTCTTGGCGACGAAGTGGTTATTCTAGGCGTCTCAACAGGAGGGACTTTGGCGGCTTGGGCCGCGACGCAGCCTCAGATTTCAGACGCTTTGGCGGGCATCATTTTGATCTCGCCCAATTTCAAGATCGCCAACCCGATGGCTGCGTTGTTGCATATGCCTTTCGCGCGCGCCTGGGTTCCCCTGCTCGCCGGTGAAGAACGTAAATTCACGCCGCGAAATGAAGCACATGGTGCACAATGGACAACGCAGTATCCCACGGTCGCAACTGTGACCATGGCAACAGCTATGCGCGAAAGTCTGGCGCAGGATTTTTCGGAAGTAGACGTGCCAGCTTATTTCATTTTCTCTGAGCACGACACAGTCGTCAGTGCTGACGCAACGCGTGCAATGTTAGATCGTTGGGGGGCACCGGTTTCCGTTGAAATGCCTGGACCAATGGACGGCGTTGATCCTGACGGGCATGTGATCGTGGGAGATATCCTGAGCCCTGCACATACCCCGATCATGACAAACCTGATGGTGGATTGGATCAGCGCTCTCCCCTGATCCCAGACGAATGCGCTCGAACACACAGGCGCGCCAACGCACCTTCTAAGTGCAAAGCGCATACCTGCTTTGAATGAAGTTGACCCTATCTGTCAGGGCCTGATTGACTATGCGCATCTGCAGGGGCGGTTCTTCGATTTACTGCAGGAAACAACACTTTGGGTCGAAACTGCCGGAGGTTAGCTTCAGTCAATGGAACAACGGATTTCGCTTATCACGCTTGCTGTATCGGATATGGGACGCGCAGCGACATTTTATGAAGCGCTGGGGTGGACGCAGGTTGAAACCCAAGATGGGATCGTGGCGTTTGACCTGATCAGCCAGACCCTTGGGCTTTATCCCAAAGAGGCCTTGGCACAAGAGCTGGGTTTTTCTGTAGATGCACTTGGGTTTGGAGCGATGGTACTTAGTCACAATGTCCGGACCAAGGACGAGGTGACGCTGATCCTTGATAAGGCAGCTTCCGCAGGAGGACATATTCTGAACCCGGCGAAAGACGTGTTCTGGGGCGGGCATCACGGGCACTTCCAAGATCCGGATGGGCATATTTGGGAAATTGCGCATAATCCGTTTTCGACCTTGGGGGCTGACGGATCGTTCCAGTGGAACGGTGCAGATGCGTAGTCCGCGCAGCTATCTGTCGCTTGAAGAGTTCGGTCGCGTCAGGCTGTCACGTCATTTCCAGATGCGCAATTTTGTCTATTCCGAGATTTCGAATTTTTACGGACGGCCCAATCTACCCGAAGACCCAGACTTGGCGATCGAAACGGGCCGCAGGCTGGCAATCGAGCTGCTCGAACCTCTCGTCGAGACGTTTGGCCCCATCGATATTCGCTCAGGCTACCGAAGTCCTGCATTGAACGATTTTGGTTCAATGCAAGTGAAGCCACAGAAGATGGCTGCAACGCCCAAGAATTTCGCTGCCCATATTTGGGACAAGCGCGATGCGAAAGGGCGCATGGGAGCGTGCGTGAGCGTTGGAATTCCCTGGTTTGCCGCGCAGTACAATCGTGGAAGGGACTGGCGTGATCTCGCGTGGTGGCTTTTTGATCACCTCGATTTCCACGAGGTCTATTTCTTTCCAAAAGACGCGGCCTTCAATATCACCTGGCGCGAAGAGCCAGAGCAGCGCATTTTGTCGTATGCGCCCCCCAAAGGCGTTCTGTTTCGGCGCGGCGACACACCCGATCCAATGCGCGCACAGCGCTATCTCGACTTTCCACCTTTTCGGGGGATCAGCTACCCCGGCTTGCCCCTCGACAGCCCGGATCAAGCTGATTACTGATTTTGCATAATTATGCAAAAGGCCTGTCATGACACTTCCGATAACTCCTTCTTTCCGACTTGATGGTCGGCGCGCGCTTATCCCCGGAGGAAGTCGGGGCATTGGACTGGCCTGCGCCGCAGCTCTGGCAGAGCAGGGGTCCCATGTGGTGCTTGCCGCCCGCAGTGCGGACGAACTGGCCGAGGCCGTTGACGCGCTGACAGATGCAGGCCACAGCGCGGAGGGCCATAGGCTGGACGTCACGGACCTCGATGCGCAAGCGGCATTTTTTAGAGCACACGGACCGTTTGACATCCTATGCAACTCAGCCGGGATGGCGCGACATTCGCCGGCCTCAGAGACAAAACCGGACGACTATGACGCCGTAATGGCTGTGAATGTGAAGGCAGCCTATTTTCTGTCGGTCAATGCTGCCACCGGTATGAAAGACGGCGGCTCCATCATTCATATATCCAGCCAGATGGGTCATGTCGGTGGGATCGATCGTGCCGTTTACTGCGCAACCAAGCACGCGGTTGAGGGTATGACAAAAGCCATGGCCATGGAATTCGGACCCAAACGCGTTCGGATCAACACCATCTGTCCGACATTCATTCGCACGCCCCTGACAGCGCCAACGTTTGCAGATCCTGAAAAGCGGGCCTGGATCGAAAGTAAGATCAAGCTGCCCCGGATTGCTGAGGTCGAAGACATCATGGGGGCCGTTGCTTTTCTGGCTTCTGACGCATCGGCAATGGTGACTGGAACATCGCTTTTGATCGATGGTGGTTGGACAGCTGGCTGATGGCGCGTGCAAAAATAACATCAACGGATGTCGCGCGTCTGGCAGGTGTGAGCCAATCGGCGGTGAGCCGCGTGTTCACGCCTGGAGCCTCGGTTTCAAAGAAGACCGCTGATAAAGTACGTGCTGCGGCAGAAGAACTGGGGTATCGCCCCAACGTTTTGGCGCGATCATTAATCACCGGAAAATCCAAGATCATTGGCCTGATCGTCGCCTATCTTGACAATCAGTTTTACCCCGATGCTCTCGAGCGTCTGAGCAAGGCTTTGCAGGACAAAGGGTACCACCTGCTGGTTTTTATTTCTCCGGGCACAGGTGAAAACGTCGACCAGGTGGTCGATGAGTTGATGGATTACCGCGTGGACGGGATCATCACCGCCAGTGTCGGTATATCGGATGAGATTACAAACCGTTGTGAAGACGCCGGCATCCCTGTGGTTTTGTTCAACCGGGGTCAGGATGATGAACGATTGTCTTCGGTCACGTCAGCCAATGTTGATGGTGGGCGGCGGATTGCTGAGTTTTTGATTGCAGGGGGGCATCGCCGGATTGCGCATATCGCAGGTTGGACGGGGGCTTCGACCGGGCGAGATAGACGGGATGGATTTCTGTCTGGACTTGCAGCGGCGGGCATTGACCCGGTGGCTGTTCTTGACGGGAATTTCCGCCGCGAAGATGCAATAAAGGCTGCCTCCGCAATGTTTGAGGATGGCGCTCATCCCGACGCAATCTTTGTGGGAAACGATCACATGGCGTGTGCGGTCATGGACGAGTTACGTGGCAGTCTAGGCCTGCGCGTGCCAGAAAATGTTTCGGTTGTTGGATATGATGACGTGCCGCTGGCCGCTTGGGGCGCTTATGAGCTGACCACATGGCGGCAACCATCAAACCGGATGGTAGAAGCCACAGTTTCCCTGCTCTTGGGCCAGATCGATGATCCGAACCGCAGGTCCGAGAAACGCGAGATCAGCGGACGCTTGATTATTCGCAGTTCGGCGCGGGTGCCGGAGGGTTGGGAAGATCAGGTGTAGGCCACAGCCTTGGCGTCCTTTTCGATCAGAACTTGCGGCACGGTGAGGGTCTTTGGATCGGAAAAGAAAACTGACGATTTCCACGTCCCAGTCAGGCGGTCAGAGAGAGCGCGTGCCAAGACCTGACGAACAACTTTGCCCAAGCCGATATGACGTCTGTCATCCGGTTTGTGGCGATAAACCTGAGCGACGATGGGCCCTATGCGGTCTGCTTCAGAAAGACGATTTGTGTAGATCGAGGTAAAGCATAAGCGTTGGGTATGCTCGATCACTGAGATTGGCGCACCGCAGCAGGTCGCATAAATACGATTGCTACCTTTTGGGCTGAGTTTGAGCGCAGCAAGTTTGTCAAATCCGCTATCGATATGAACGTGGTGGGAAGATGTCAGGTAAACATCGACAAAAGGAACCGTCTTGCTTGTAAGGTGCTTGGTCGCGGCACGACAGCTGCGGCATCCACACGTGACGTGGGTTCCATTTGAAACAGCTTTTTCGTCGAGATGACCGGTGACTGTGCCACAAATGCAAGCGAAGCTTAGGTCACCGGGCATAGTATGTTATTCTGCGGCGGTCATGCGGGTTGCGGGAGCGGCGCTGTTTGCGTCGATGAACTCAAGCACCAACGGGCGGATATTGTTGCGCCAGGACTTGCCCGCAAAGATCCCGTAATGGCCGGCGCCCGGCTCCACGTGGCTGGCTTTCTTTTCGTCTGGCAGACCGGTCAGCAGATCCAGGGCGGCAAGGCATTGCCCCGGAGCGGATATGTCATCTTTTTCGCCCTCAACGATCTTGACCGCGACTGTTGTGATTTTGCCGGCATCGCAAGGCTTTCCGCGCACCGTGAATACGTTGCGTGCGATTTCACGCGTCTTGAAGACGCGCTCGACGGTCGAAAGGTAGAATTCCGCTGTCATGTCCATGACTGCAAGGTATTCATCATAGAAACGGTTATGAGCGTCGTGGTCGGAAGCGTCGCCTTTGGCGACGCGCAGGATCTGGTCGAAGAAGGCCTTTGAATGCCGCTCGCCATTCATGGCCATAAAAGACGAAAGTTGTTGTAGGCCCGGATAGACCATGCGGCCAACACCTGGATACTTAAAGCCAACGCGCTGGAGAACGAGCTGCTCAAGTTGACCCATCGTGACACTGTTTCCGAAATCTGTAACTTCTGTGGGCGCTGCGTCTGGGTCGATCGGTCCGCCGATCAGGGTCAGGCTGCGTGGCTGACACTCGGGATCTTCTCCCGCGAGATATGCCGTCGCAGCAAGTGTTAGGGGGGCGGGCTGGCAAACTGCGATAACGTGAATGTCAGGGCCGAGTTCTTTCATAAAATCGACAAGATACTCAGTGTAATCTTCAACGTCGAACTTGCCTTCTGAAACGGGGATATCACGCGCATTATGCCAATCTGTGATCCAGACCTCGCAATCAGGCAAAAGCGATTGAACGGTGGATCGCAGCAGGGTTGCATAGTGACCGGACATGGGCGCAACGAGCAATACGCGGCGCTTCTTCTCTGGCCGTCCGAGCACGTCGAACCGGATAAGATCGCCAAATGGGCGTTCAACAACAGTTTCGACATTGACCACGTGATCGCGCCCGTCCTCGGCCACGACTGAATTTATGTTCCAGTCTGGCTTGGCGACCATACGCGCAAAACTGCGCTCGGTGACTTCACCCCAAGCTGCAAGCGTGCGGAAGAAAGGGTTCGGAACAAGGCCCAGCTGCGGGTAAGAGCCCATGGCCTGAGCTGTGGCGCCCAACCATTGGTTGGTGTTCCGTAGACTTTCCATCATGTCGTACATCACGAGGTAACGCATAATGTGTTCCTTTAAAGACCGGATCTCCCCGGTTCATTTGGTCGCTTTGCCTCCCCGTGCAGGCGACGGTATTCTGCGTGTGCAAAGTAAAAGGAAATGGTCGTCATGACAACCGAAGACACCACAAATGGTTCAGAAAACAAACCGATGGGTGAAGATCTCGAGCGTCTGAACGCCAATGTGGCAAAGATCGAAGAGCTTTCGCAGCGGCTTGTTGTGGCGCTGTCACAACGCGAGAGCCATGATACCGGTCTGCAGGGGCCCGGCCAGGACGTCTACGTGAAGGCTGCCAGTGCCTATGTGGCGGACATGATTGCCAATCCCGCAAAGATAATCGAACAGCAGGTAAATTACTGGGGCAAAACCGTAAAGCATCTGGTCGAAGCTCAGCATGTTCTGGCGCAGGGTAAGATCTCTGTTCCAGATGATCCTCACAAAGGTGACAAGCGTTTCAAGGATCCGCTTTGGGATACGCATCCCTATTTCAACTTCGTCAAACAACAGTATCTCATCACTGCGGGATCCATTGACGATGCACTATCGAAGCTTGAGGGGCTTGATCCGGCCGATAAGCGACGGGTTGAGTTTTTCACGCACCAGATCGTCGATTTGTTTTCGCCCGCAAACTTTCTGAACACCAACCCCGAGGCCCTACGCCGTGCTGTCGAAACAGAAGGGGAGTCGTTGGTGATCGGTCTGGAAAACCTTGTGCGCGACATCGAGCGCAATGACGGGGACTTGCTGGTCACGCTCTCTGATCCGGAAGCGTTCAAGGTGGGCAAGGACCTCGCGACAACCGAAGGGTCTGTGGTTTTTCGCAACCGAATGTTTGAGCTGATCCAGTACGCACCGAAGACGGAGAAAGTGCATAAGACACCGCTTGTGATCTTTCCGCCTTGGATCAACAAATTCTACGTGATGGATCTGACCCAGAAGAATTCACTGATAAATTGGATCGTGGAGCAGGGCTTCACACTATTTATGGTGTCTTGGGTCAATCCCGACGAAAGCCATGCTGACGTCACGCTTGATACGTATGTCGAAGAAGGGTTCTTGAAGGCGATTGAGGAAGCCAAGAAGATAACAGGCGAGAAGCAGGTCAATACTGTAGGGTATTGTATCGGTGGCACAACATTGTCTGCGACGCTGGCGCTTCTGAACAAGCGCAAAGACAAATCCGTGCGCTCAGCGACATTCTTCACCACTTTGGTTGATTTCAGTGATCCCGGTGAAATGGCCGTATTCCTGGACGATGACTTCGTTGATGGGATCGAGCGCGAGGTGGCCGAGAAAGGATATTTGCATTCTTTCTTTATGGCTCGGACCTTTTCGTTCCTACGCGCGAATGATCTGGTCTACGGACCTGCCATCCGCAGCTACATGCTGGGCGAGCGCCCGCGCGCATTCGATTTGCTACACTGGAATGGAGACAGCACCAATTTGCCCGGACCTATGGTGGTGCAATACTTGCGCCATCTGTGTCAGAATAATGAACTTGCGGCTGGTGAGTTCGAACTGATGGGCGAAAAGCTGTCACTGAAGGATGTGAAGACACCGTTGATGTCGATTGCCGCTGAGACGGATCACATCGCGGCGTGGAAACAGGCCTATGTCGGGTTTAAACAGTACAACAGCCGCGACAAGAATTTCATTGTCTCTCAGTCCGGACATATCGCGGGGATTATCAACCCACCCTCGAAAAAGAAGTATGGTCACTACACCGTTGAGGGCGATTTGCCTGACACGCCTGATGAATGGATGGACGCGGCAGCCTTCCATGATGGATCCTGGTGGCCGCGTTGGGGCGAATGGCTCGCGCGTCGTTCTGGTGCAAAGGTTGCCCCCCGGCAGCCTGGCGATTCTACAAATAAGGTGCTTTGTGCTGCTCCTGGAACGTATGTTCTCAAAGTGAAGTCTTCATAAGCCTCTGTAATAAAATGGTCTTATAGAGTATGCCGCACTGCAGAAAAAAATACTTGATATGCTGCAGTGCAGCAGTTATACGGTTTGTGGAGATAGTAAATCCCGTGTGACGGGCAGTGTAATTTAAATCCCATAACCGGGATCCAAGGAGAAGACCGATGGCAAAAGCCGATGATTTCACAAAGTACATGACCGAAATGATGCAGTCCTTCCCAATGGACTCCGCTGCGATGCAGGATGCGTTCAAGAGCCAGGCGGCTTTGGGCGAGAAGATGTCGAAGGTTGCTCTCGACGCAGCTGGCAAATCCTCTGAGCTGTCCGCAAAATGGACCAAAGAGACCCTTTCGAAGATGAGTGAAGTCGCAGCTGTCAAGGATGAGCCAACCGACTACACCAAGTCGCTCACCGATTTTGCATCTGCATCTGCAGAGATCGCTGCCGAAAACATGGCTGCGTTCGCAGAAATCGCAAAAAAAGTTCAGATGGAAACTGTTGAGCTGATGCTCGCCGCTGGTAAAGACCTGCAGGAAGAAACCACTGCAGCCGTCAAAAAAGCCACCGCTGATGTGACCACTGCAGCAAAGAAAGCAGCTACCGCAAAGTAAGCGCTTTCTAGACATCGATCACCGACCTCCTCCCTGTTGGTGAGAGATCAAAGGGTGGGTCCTCGGACCCGCCCTTTTCTTTTGTGCTGCGCTGCAATAGGCTTTTGGTACTGCGATGTGCGGCAGTGCAGAAATGGGGAAGGATGCACGTATGGCTGATACTTCGGGCGAACCGCTTTTGATCAAGCGCTATGCATCGCGCAGGCTCTATAACACTGAAACGAGTGACTATGTGACGCTTGAAACGATCGCGCAATTTATTCGTGATGGGCGTGATGTGCAGATTATAGATCTGAAGACGGGTGACGATCTAACCCGACAATACATGCTGCAGATCATTGCCGAGCATGAAAGCCGGGGCGAAAATGTTCTGCCGATCAATGTGCTGACTGATTTGGTGAGAAGTTACTCCCCAACTGCTGCTGCATCGATGGTACCGCAATTCCTTGCTTCTTCCTTTGAGATGCTTCGGGACAGCCAATCGAAGATGGTTGAAAACATGACCCATATGTCCAACCCTCTGGCTTCGATGCCCGGGATGGATCAATGGCGCAAGCAGCAAGAAGCCTTCCTGAATACGATGATGGGGGGATGGCGATCTGCTGGATCCTCGCCTGAACCGGAGGCTGAAGTAGCACCTGAGCCTGAGGCAGAGCCTGCAAAGGGCACTGACTTGGACGAGATTAAGCGACAACTGGCAGCTTTGCAGAAGCAGCTGGAAGCCAAGGGTTAAGTTTCTCGCAGGTGAGTGGGATTCAAGCCTAGAATTTTACGGTGTTTGGGATTTTGTATTTGCGCGCACGACAGCGGGGTGTCTCGCGCGTAAAACACTGTGGAAGCTAAGTAAGACCTAATTTCCTTGTAAGAAGATCTCAGCCAACCATGCTCCAACTTCCAGCTCTTGCGTTGGAAGGCTCAGGTCAAGAGCAGCTTTTTCAATCATGAACGCTGGGATGTCTTTCTTATCAGCCCGGAAGCGTGAAATGTAGTCTGCAAGGATCACCGGGTCGATCTCGAGGTGAGGCTGCAGTGTAATGCAGGCATGTCCATAAGCGAGGCCCGCATATTGGCATCCAGGAGTCGTTGCGACAACTTCCGCCCCCGGGGGCAGTTCAACCACCTGATCTTGATGGAAAGCAGTTAAATGGACCTCGCCCAGCGATGCGGTTTCGTAAGACCTTCGGCCGAACTCCCAACCGCCTTCGAATTTTTCGACCTTCCCGCCCATGGCCTGCGCAATGATCTGGTGTCCGAAACAAATTCCAACCATGGGGACTTGGGCGGCATGAATATCCCGAATAAACTCTTCAAGGGGTTCGATGAAGGCGTGAGCTTCATAAGCACCATGGGGTGATCCGGTTACCAACCAAGCATCCGCATCGTAAGGGTCATCTGGAAAAATCAGATTTTCGACATCCCATACGCTTTGGTTAATTCCATGCAGTCCGAAGAGGTTTTCAAACCAGACAGCGTAATTCCCATGAACGGCACTGACGGATTCCGGAGGCTGCCCACAATTCAGGATGCCAAGCTGCATCAGCGGATCACCTGCATGCGCATTTTCAAACGCGAGCGTTGTTCGGGCGCAATGTGGCGGTTCAGATGACGGTTTGCAGCTCCAAATATCCCGATCAGAATTAAGGTCAGAAGGATGAAATAGCCCGCCACGATGGGGTAGGGAATGAAGGGGTTAAAGGTCTTGTCAGCGAAATAGTTGGCGTAATAGAGCGCGTCGCCGCCTTGCTGACGCGCAGGAAAGCCCGAGAAGTAAACAAGCGTCGTCGCATGGAACAGGAAGATCGCTTCGTTTGTGTAGGCAGGCCAAGCGAGGCGCAGCATTGTTGGAAAGGTAATGCGGCGAAACTTGATCATGCCTGACAGGCCGTAAGCGTCCGCAGCTTCGACGTCGCCTTTTGGGATAGACTTAAGCGCGCCGTAGAATATTTCCCCTGAATAGGCGGCAGTATTCAGGAACAAAACGATCAGGGCGCCAAGCCAAGCCGCAGTGAGCGGATCTAAAAATGAACTGACACTTTTAAGATTTAGGAACAGGAAATAGGCAAAGAAGAACTGGATGAAGAGCGGTGAGCCCCGAAAGACAAAGATGAACCACTCGGACGCTTTGCGGATCAGCATGTGTTCTGAAGTTTTTCCCACAGCAACTGAGACAGCTAGTACAAAACCAGCAAGTAATGCAAGGGTTCCAAAATAGACATTCCAGATCATACCGGAGCCTATCAGCGTGAATTGCTGGCAAAGTGTGAAATCTGTACGGGGCAACATGCGCTCACCGATCCCAACGGAGCGGAGCGCGTATTGTGAAATCGTTTGAAGGCATTCCTCCATTACGCCGCCTTCCTTTGCGCTTCACCGCCTGTCGTGGCCTGTCCATGTGTTAGACGCAGCATGATCCGGTCCAATACGACCTCCGACACTTTGGTGAAGCCCAGATAAAAAACCAGAAGGAACAGGAAATACCACATGCGCCAGTCGCCATGTGGGTACTCGGTAAAGCGCGGCGTCTTTGTTCCGCCAAGCTCGCGCGCCCAGTAAACAATGTCTTCGATCCCCAACAAAAACAGCAGAGGCGTTGCCTTGATCAGTACCATCCAGAGGTTTGACAGTCCGGGAAGCGCGTAGACCCACATTTGCGGAACCATAATGCGCCAAAAGGTCTGGCGCGTGGTCATGCCGTAGGCCTCACCAGTTTCTATTTGTGCGCGTGGCACAGCACGCATCGCGCCAAAGAGCACATTTGCCGCAAACGCTCCAAAAACGATCGAAAAGGTTAGAACCGCGAGCGAGAACCCATAGACCTCGTGCAACCACTGGGCTGCGTTTGAAAGTGGAAGCTTTGCGTCGGCACACACCAGAAAATCATTTCCCTGCCGGATTGGGTCGGTCCAGTCGGGACATTTCCAGCGGTGGCGTATGTATTCAAACGCTTGATCAAGCGCGATTACAAAAAACAGAAAGAATGCGATGTCGGGAACACCTCGGACAATCGACGTATAGCCCTTACCCAACCAGCGCAAAGGCGCAATCGAAGACCGTGCCGCGGTGGCCCCCATAAAGCCAAAGCCTAAAGCAATTGGGGCGGTTATGGCCAAAAGCAGCAGCACCGTACCAAACGCATAGTACAGATTGAGGTGCTTACCTGTTGTCAAATAGCAGGCAACCCATTGAAAGTTTTCAAGGGTGCTTGGGTCAGTGCAGAAGCTGAACACGTATCATTTCTCCTTGGCGCACCACATTCCGGGTTGCGCGAAGGTTGTCAACGAGATCGCGTGGATGCTGGCTCAGATTTTGGGGTCGCGGGGTTATTATTGTCGGTCGCGGCCTATTGGATTTTGACCAAAGGGGTAAAAGTGACTGCATCGATGCGGGCAACGCGCGATATTGGTATCCTTCAGATGGATCAACGTCTCCGTTTGTCGTGACAAAGATCGTTTTCCCTTGCGGCGCGCCATGGTGCATGCGTTGGGCCTGCCAACGGTTTTCTTCATGGATGAGACATCGGCAAAATAAGTCATGTAGGGCCTAACCAATGGGACCAATTTCTGCTCCTTTCATTTCGTCCACGACGGTTTGTACGGCCAAGAAAAAGGGCCGCTGAGTGGCGGCCCTTCGTCGAATTTGAATTCTGTCAGCGATCAGAATTGCTCGCCGATTTCCCACTTTGCGATCAATGCATTTAGGGTACCATCATCCTTCATGGACTGGATGGCCGCGTCGAACTTCGCACGCAGATCTCCGTCGCTCTCACGCAGGCCCATGCCAACGCCACCACCGATCAGTTCTTGCTGGTCAAGCATCGCCAATTCACCGTCCGCTTCGACGATAGGCGCAAGGTAGGCGCGATCCGCCAGAACGGCGTCAGCTTCACCCGCTTTCACGGCTGCAACAGTTTCTTCTGGTGTTGCAAATTCGATCAGGCTTGCGCCCATACCCGCGATGAAGCTGGCTTGAATGGTGCTGGCCTGCGCGGCGATAACAGCGGTTTTAACGTCCAGACCTTCATTGCCAGCGGCCACAACATAGGCGGATGGATCCGGTTGGGTGTAGTTCTGGGTGAAGTCGATGACCTCATCGCGCTCTGCCGTGATCGACATGCCGGCAATGATTGTGTCGTAGTTGCCGGATACGAGGTTCGGAATGATTGAGTCCCACTCGTTGGTGACCCATTCGCAAGTCAGCTCTGCGCGCGCGCACAGCTCATCGCCGAGTTCACGCTCAAAGCCTGCGACTTCACCGCTGTCATCGATGAAGTTGTAGGGAGGGTAAGCGCCCTCAGTGCCCATGCGGACTACAGAGTGGCTACCAGCGAAAGCGACACCTGCCGTCAAGGCGAGGGCTGCAGTCGTAAGAACCAGTTTTTTCATAATTATTCTCCCAGTTGGGTGGTTGGCCCAGTCATTCTCAATGCTGACTGTGGCTCAGGAATTGCTGCAAACGTTCGGACTTAGGAGCTCCGAAAACAGCGTCGGGCGGGCCTTCTTCTTCGATGAGGCCCTTATGAAGGAAAACGATATGACTGCCAACATCGGCTGCCAGTCGCATATCATGTGTCACGATGAGCATCGTTCGACCTTCTTTTGCAAGGTCTTTGATGACCTTAACAACTTCTTGCTCGAGTTCGGGATCGAGCGCACTTGTTGGCTCGTCAAACAGCAATGCTTTTGGTTGCATGGCAAGCGCACGTGCAATCGCTGCGCGCTGTTGCTGGCCGCCCGACAATTGTGCGGGATAAACCTCGCACTTGTCACCGATGCCGACCTTATCCAAAAGACCGCGTGCACGGGTTTCGACCTCGGCTGGGTTTTCCTTGAGGACCTGAACCGGCGCTTCCATCACGTTTTGCAGGATCGACATATGCGCCCAGAGGTTAAACTGCTGGAATACCATAGACAGGTTTGTGCGGATGCGTGTGATCTGACTGCGATCGGCCGGACGACGCCCAAGGCCATCTCCTTTCCAGCGAACAGGTTCCCCGCAAAATAGAACTTCGCCTTGTTGGCTGTCTTCCAACAGATTGGCGCAACGCAACAAGGTGGACTTACCTGATCCCGACGAACCGATCAGGACAACAATGTCGCCTTGATTTGCGGAAATGCTGACGCCTTTGAGCACTTCAAGTGCGCCATAGGCTTTATGGAGATCGCGGATCTCGATGACGGGTGCCGATTGGTCTAACACGAGTGCTTGGAATTTCCTTAGTGTACAGGCGCAACTAGGCCGTAGAATGCGTCGGTTTTCAAGAGTTGACGCTAGGGAAGCTGCGGTTTTTGCGGGCGTTTGTTTAAATGATTGGCGCTTCTGGAGTTGGAAGAGCCAAGTACTCAGCCTCCGGTATTGCGACGATTCCACATAGGCCAAGGGCGGTTTTGTGAATGTTTGGCAATTCAAGGAGAGACTTGGTGAAAGCGACACGATAGGGTTCGGGGTCTTCCCCAGAACGCGTAATGAAGCTGAGCGCTGGTGTATGGTCAGTTCGTCCGATGACAGACAAGTCTTTTGTAAAATCTTCGAGCTTCCTAAGCAGGCGCCAAGATACAGCGTCTAACGCTGCAATATCAGCCTTATGATCTGCCACTGCGCGCGCGCTTGCAATGTGAGCCCCAGATTTAATATGCGGTTTGAAGCTAAACCCCCTTTTTTCAGCCCATAATTGTGGTGCTGCCCAACCTGACTGGCTCAAGGCTTCGTTAAACACAAACCTTGCATCTGCGAAGTCTTCTGGCGCCTTCAATGCGTCTGATCGACGAACAACAAACACGCTGTAGTAGTAGCCCGGTGCTGCATCTTCCAATCCATAATTCGCGGCGCCGATGAGTGTAACCTTACTATGCAGCTTGGCCCGATATGGAAAATTACAGGTCTGGCTGAAACATAATTTGGGACTTTCCCACGCATCCCAGATGTTGATTTCATGATCCAATACTTCAGGGGCAGAAATGCCTGAAGAGCGCAGCGCGTCCCTGAGAAGTTCCCAGAACGTGTCATGGGCTTCACGCAATTCGGGCCGCGCGTACATCGGCAGGCTTGCAATCATTGGCTAACTTCGCGCTTCGACCCGCTGACGCGCAAGGGCTGAATCGCGATCTGAAACGCCTAGGAGATTTGCGGCCAGCCGCATCAATCCGTCTTCCTCATGGTCCCGGACACCGTCAGCGAGAACGATATCCCACAACGCTTCAATAACTCCGGCACGGTCCTCGTAATCGACCCCATCCTTAATGGCGCGCGTGAAGCGGACCGTATCAGGTGCCTCTGCCTCAAGCGCCTCGGCTTCTTTTCGCAAAGTACTGGCCTCAAATGGGTTGAGCCCGTGACGGGCTATAAGCACCTTATCTATCCGTGCGATTTCGCTGTCAGCATAGTCGCCGTCTGCCTTTGCAATGCGAACAAGGAGAGCTGCGAGTGCCAGCCGGGCATCGGGCTCCGGTAAGCGCGGGGTTTCGGGGGCCATCAGGCTTTTAAGAAGATCACCAAACATGAGGATGGATATATGATTGCCGTATCAAAAGTGGAAGGTCGCAGACCGGATAACAATAATCAGGTGTCATAACCTTCGACAATAACGAGATCTGACTCAGACACTGATGCCATCGCACGTAGCGCTTTTGCTGCCTGATAATCATCGCTTTCGTAGCAGGCTTTTGCGACCTCATAGCTTGGAAATTCAAGGATTACCGTGCGGGGTTTAGCGTTACCCTCGGCTATTTTCTGATCACCTCCACGCACCAGAAAACGTGCGCCGAATTTCGCAAAAACAGGACCGTTGGCGGCACGGTATTTGTCGTATGCGTCAACGTCATGAACGATGCCGTGCGCGATCCAGTATCCTTTGGGCATGTCTAAAACTCCTTGTTATCAAAGAGCGCGCTGATATGTGCTGCCTCTTCAGAAAAACCGTAGGGTGGGTTTATCACGGCGAGCCCTGATCCGACCATCCCATGGCCCGGACGGGCCGGAGGAAAGCTGACCTCGTGCAAAAGGATGTCTGGGATGCTTTGTGTGAGCGCACGGGTCATCGATCTTTGCCGCCCATCGCTCAGCACAGGATACCAGAGCATCACAATACCTACGTTCCAGCGTTTGTGAATTTGGGCAAGGCGCTTGGGCGCTGTTTCGTAGTCTGTCTTCACTTCCCAAGAGGGATCGATCAGCATCAGGCCGCGTCGCGGAGTGGGCGGAGTGCGCGAGATGGCCATTTGCCAACCGTCTTCATGGAGAACCTTGGCGCCGAACGGCGTGAGCGTCGCGTCGAGATGGGCGTGTTCGCCGGGATGCAACTCGGCGAGATGCAGCACATCGGTATCCCGCAAAAGTGAGGCCGCGATCAGGGGCGAGCCGGGATAGGCTGAGGCCCCAAATCGGGTGCGGGTGTCAGCCAGCGCACGGGCATAAGGGTGTGCGTTTGTGAATTTTTGGGCGAGGCGGTTCACGCCTTGTGCGGCTTCGCTGGTTTTTAGGGCCTCGACCGCAGCCAAATTATAAAGACCCCGGCCGGCATGAGTTTCAAGATAGGTAAGTGGTTTGTCCTTGCGGGTCAGGTAATCGAGCGCCCACGCCAAAAGTGCGTGCTTGTGAACATCGGCGGCGTTTCCGGCGTGATAAAGATGCTGATAGGACAACATCAGAGGCGTGGCCTGAACATCGCGCAACCTATCTTTGGTGCAGTTTCCCTCAGAGGGCAGTGGTCGCACGGGACAAACCGTGCGTAAAGTCGAGAAATACAAAACGGGTATTGGTGATCAGACCAACCGTGAAACGTCTTTTGCTGCCCGCACGAAGTCCTTAAAGAGCGGATGCGGCTCGAAGGGCTTCGACTTCAGCTCGGGATGGAACTGCACCCCAATAAACCAGGGATGGTCCTTGACCTCGACAATCTCGGGCAGACGGCCGTCAGGAGAGAGACCCGAGAAGATTAGGCCCTTCTTTTCGAGCGCTTCACGGAACTTCATATCAACTTCGTAGCGGTGGCGGTGGCGCTCTTCGATATTCGTTGTGCCGTAAACTTCCGCCACTTTGGAGCCCTCCGACAGGATCGCATCATAGGCGCCCAGTCGCATTGTCCCACCTTTGTCGTCGCCGACCTTGCGTTCGACTTTGTGGTTGCCCTGCACCCATTCCTTAAGGTGGTAGACCACTGGTGTGAAACGTTTCTTACCGGCCTCGTGGTCGAACTCTTCCGAGCCCGCATCGCTAAGGTCTGCCAAATTACGTGCAGCCTCAATCACCGCCATCTGCATTCCTAAGCAGATGCCCAGATAGGGGATATTGCGTTCACGGGCGAATTGAGCGGCCTTGATCTTGCCTTCGGTACCCCGTTCGCCAAACCCGCCGGGAACAAGGATTGCATGGAACCCTTCAAGGTGCGGGGCAGGGTCCTCACTGTCGAATATTTCCGCATCAACCCATTCGACCTTCACCTTCACGCGGTTCGCCATGCCTCCATGAGTCAGAGCCTCCGCAATGGATTTGTAGGCATCTTCCAGCTGAGTGTACTTGCCAACAATAGCGACCCGAACCTTGCCTTCGGGGTTGTTGATGCGATCGGCAACATCTTCCCAGATGGAAAGGTCAGGTTTTGGCGCTGGGCTGATCTGGAAGGCATCGAGTACAGCCTGATCGAGACCTTCGCGGTGATAGGTCAGAGGCGCTTCGTAAATTGATCTGAGATCTTGTGCCGCGATAACAGAATCGGGGCGCACGTTACAAAAAAGGGCGAGCTTTTCGCGTTCTTTTTCCGGGATCGGTCCTTCAGATCGGCAAACCAGAACGTCGGGTGCGATGCCGATGGAGCGGAGTTCTTTGACCGAGTGCTGTGTGGGTTTCGTCTTTAATTCGCCTGAAGCAGCTATATACGGAAGAAGCGTCAGGTGCATGAAGATGCATTCGCCCCGCGGTTTGTCCTGGCTGAATTGACGGATTGCTTCAAAGAACGGCAGGCCCTCGATATCGCCGACCGTACCCCCGATCTCGCAAAGCATAAAATCGACTTCATCTTCGCCAATAGAGATGAAGTCTTTGATCTCGTTGGTCACGTGCGGGATTACTTGGATCGTTTTACCTAAGTAGTCACCACGGCGCTCTTTTTCGAGCACGTCCGAATAGATACGCCCCGAGGATACAGAATCTGATTTCCGCGCTGCGACGCCGGTGAACCGCTCGTAATGGCCAAGGTCGAGATCGGTCTCGGCCCCGTCATCGGTGACGAAAACCTCGCCATGCTCAAACGGGCTCATCGTTCCTGGATCAACATTCAGATACGGATCCAGTTTACGCAATCGAACCGAGAAACCACGCGCTTGCAGTAAAGCCCCCAGTGCTGCAGATGCGAGGCCTTTGCCAAGGCTGGAGACCACGCCCCCGGTGATAAAAACAAAGCGTGCCATTGGGCCGAGAGCCCCCCATTCATCTTCAATTTCGCTGTGAGCTCCCGCTGCCGTCACCGCCAAAATCGACGTGTCGGACCACATGATCACGGGATTAAATTCTTAAAGGATTCGCTCGCTTTTGGCAACCGACACCCGCTAGGTCTTGCGGCATTACTGCATCAAGTAACTAGGGATGGCTATTCATCGGCGCGCGGAGGCGTCAAAGGTGCATCGCTGTTTGCAGGTGGCAGCAAGCTATCTCCACTCGGAACATCAAGCGATCCATCGTCAGTTGGCGTTGGTGCATCAACAATCCGGTCAAGTACTGAAGATCCGGAAGAGTTTTGCGCCGCAACAATGGTGAGTGTAATCGACGTCGCGATAAATGCTACGGCAAGGACCCATGTAATTCTTGCCATTGGAGACATCGCGGTACGCCCTGTGGCTGCACCGCCGCCACCACCAATGCCCAAGCCACCCCCTTCAGAGCGTTGCAAAAGCACAATACCGATCAGCGAAAGCGCAAGGATCAGATGAACAACGAGGATGACATTTTCCATAAAGCGGGCGTCCTAAAGGTGATTGAAGCGCTATCTATGCGCTGTCGACGATAGGTGCAAGCCGAGGGTCGACAGGTTTGCGCAGGCTTACTCTTCTACGTCGTCCATATCGTACTGCCCCGACAGTTTGCGTCGGATGATCGACCAGCTCAGTCCGGTACCAAGAACAACTGAAACAGCGACAATTCCAAGCCAGACTTGGGCTGAGCGGTTCTCAAGGCTCAAGATGCCGAAGTCATAAAGCACCCATGCAAGGCTCCCCACAAGCGCGGCAACCAACAGCATGCCAAAAGCTCCGATGGAGCGCAGCGTCGCGCGAAAATATATGATATATCCCACGAGAAGGACGAGACCGAAAAAAACCACCAATGGTTTTCCAGTCTCCCAGGCATCCACTGCCCAGCGCGTATAGTTCCACTCAGTCGGATTGTAGGTTGCAGTTAGCAAAACAAACGCAAATCCCCAGCGCGCGCCGAATTCCCACATGTCACCAAGCCCTTTTGCTCGTTGCGATAGGAGGGAAGTGCCAAAGCCCGCGTCCACTGTCCAGTGCTGACCTTTGGGCGCTGCGGCGAAAAGTTGGTTTCCGCGGGGTTCGTGCAACGCTATAGGAGCGCTGGTTCAAGCCAAAGACGGGGAATGTCATGGCAAACGTGGTGGTAGTCGGCGCCCAATGGGGGGACGAAGGCAAAGGTAAAATTGTGGACTGGCTGTCCGAGCGCGCAGATGTGATTGCGCGCTTTCAGGGCGGGCATAACGCGGGTCACACGCTGGTTGTTGAGGACAAGGTCTACAAGCTGCATGCGTTGCCGTCCGGCGTCGTGCGCGGTGGGAAGTTATCGGTCATTGGAAACGGCGTCGTTTTGGACCCGTGGCATTTGATCAAAGAGATCGAGACCGTGCGCGCTCAAGGTGTCGTTATCTCGCCTGAAACTTTGATGATTGCGGAAAATACTCCACTGATCCTTCCAATCCACGGTGAACTTGATCGTGCCCGTGAAGAAGCGGCGAGCAAAGGAACTAAGATCGGTACAACTGGTCGCGGCATCGGTCCTGCCTACGAGGACAAGGTAGGCCGTCGTTCCGTTCGAGTTGCGGATCTTGCAGATGAGGCGACCCTTGAGGCGCGCGTGGACCGCGCGCTTCAGCATCACGATCCACTACGCAGAGGCTTGGGTATAGATCTGGTTGATCGCGATGCGCTGGTTGCACAGCTAAAAGAAATCGCACCTGCGATTTTGAAATATTCCGCCCCTGTCTGGAAGGTCTTGCTCGAAAAGCGTCGCGCGGGAAAGCGTATCCTATTCGAGGGGGCGCAAGGGGCGTTGTTGGATATAGATTTCGGGACGTATCCATTTGTGACGTCATCGAACGTCATTGCGGGTCAGGCGGCGACAGGCGTGGGCATTGGTCCCGGTTCGATCGACTATGTGCTCGGGATCGTAAAAGCTTACACGACACGCGTTGGGGAAGGACCATTCCCAAGTGAGCTTGCGGATGCGGATGGACAACGTCTGGGTGAACGCGGGCATGAATTTGGTACGACTACAGGGCGAAAGCGACGCTGCGGTTGGTTTGATGCCGCGCTTGTACGCCAAACCTGCGCAACCAGCGGCGTAAATGGCATCTCGTTGACCAAACTGGATGTGCTCGACGGGTTCGAGACTTTGAAGATTTGCGTTGGGTACGATCTAGATGGAAAACGTTTGGATTACTTGCCGACGGCAGCTGATCAGCAAGCCCGCTGTGTGCCAATTTATGAAGAAATGCAGGGATGGAGTGAGAGTACTGAAGGGGCGCGTTCGTGGAACGATTTGCCCGGTGCTGCGGTCAAGTACGTGCGTCGTATCGAAGAGTTGATCCAATGCCCGGTCGCTCTAGTGTCCACATCTCCTGAACGTGACGACACGATCCTCGTGACAGACCCGTTCGCGGACTGATTAAGCACGAATAGGAAAAGCTATGGCGCTCAGTTACAAAGCACGCAGGCGGTGGTCATTGGTGATCTTGTTGGTCGGGATGCCGCTTTACATAGTTGCCGTCGTGACCGTCTTGAATTTTCTTGACCGACCGCCGCTTTGGCTTGAATTCGTAGTGTATGTTGCCCTTGGCATTATTTGGATACTGCCGTTTAAATTTGTCTTCCGAGGGGTCGGACAGGCTGATCCCGATGCCGAAACGGATGACGATTCCACAGCTTAAAACGGCCGTAGACCGCGTAACCTCAAGATCGAGCTGCAAATGACAAATGACGCGCCGAAGCGCGCCACTGCCGAGCAAACCAAAGGCGCAAGAACTTTGCGCCCATGGACTAATATGCCTTTATGAAACGTACCTTGAATCCTGTCTAATTACGTATTGGCCGTGTTCGACTTTTGAAATCGTTCCTTTTCGCACATGCATGTCAAAACTACGCAGGCAATCTTCGCGCGTGAACTGCTTGCCGCGTTCTTGGCGCAGGACCATGTGCATTACTTGCGGACGCGTGAACGAAGCAACGCCTTCGACTGTGTTCAGAAATGCAGCTGCGGCCTCCATAAGCTCATCAAGTTCAGTCGCACCTACTTTATCGACGTAAGTGTCGAAACGCGCATCAGTTTCGCGCCGGGCCTGTGCTTTCAGATTTTTCTCCACCCGACGTGGGCGAACAGAGCCTTCAGCGTCACGTGAGGTTTTTTGCTGCTCAGCAGCTTCAGAGTTAGAAACCAGCATCAAAGGCGGCGCTTTTTTGACCTCAGCATTAGGTTGAACAGCCTTGGCAAGATCGGCGCGATAGGCCGTGTCGGGATCTTCTTGGTTGGGTTCGTGATCGTCAGACGATTTCCGATCAGCCATCGTAGCTGCGACAGCAGCTTTGAGATGAGACATCGAAGCATGCTTCTGTTGAACTTCTGAATCCGTCAGTTTGCTGTTGGTTTTGGCAAGCAAACGCTCGAGCGCGGCATCTTCACGTTCGATCAGATCTGACTGCAGCAGGGCTTTCCCGTCTTTGCCTTTGGGATTGTGATCATCTTCAAGAGCAGCGAGCTCAGCGATCAATGCGGCTTCGTCTTCCTCGGACAGATCAGCCTCTTTTGATTGCTGACCGTCGAGGTAATCGCGAAATGCATCAGGGCGTTTTTGGTTGCGGCTTGGCGAACGCGCGGCAGCGGCCTCTAGATCTTCGGTACTTACGTTGGGGGTACGCAAACGACGCGGTTGGTTTTGACTTTCAGTCGCTTCCGCGGTCTCTGCCCTTGCGGCTTCCAGTTTTGCTGCAATCGCTGCGCGCGGGTCGTAGGGCGCTTTAACCTCGGTGTCGGGCGCCACAGCAAAGACATTTCCGTCTTCATCATCTGAAAGATCCAGATCATCTGAAAAATCCAACGGCTCGTCATCCTCATCAATACCGTCAGTTAGTAGCGCGAGGTCTTCATCATCCGTATTGGAGGCTGGCTTCGCTTTGCGGAGCCGTCTTGGCTTTTCTGCGACCGGTGCAGGCTCGGGGGAAGCGGGGCTGGCGTCCGCCTCAGGAGCATCCGACAAGACCTGCTGAGCAGCGTCATCAGGGCCATCTTGGGTCAGACGCAGGCCGTTATCCTGTACATGGGCAGCGACAGGACGCGGATTATTCTCCTGGGCAATGGCATGCAAATGGGCAACATCCGGGGTAGGAGGTTCCGCCCCGAAATAACGATCCTCTGACGCGAGATCGCGGAAATATTCCGCAATTGTCCGCATCGTCGAAAACGGGTCGTCAAACCCCTCCAACGTGCAGGAAAACGTCCCGTACGATACGGTGAGGATTTTACTCGTCCCAACCATTGCCAGCTCACTTTCTCCCCCGAGCCCCAGCGACTACAGAATACTCCGCCGGATTTCTTAATCACAAACAAAAACGTATTTTGAGGTCTGATTTTTCTTCCATTTGGTTGCGCTTTGTTTCCCCTCCGGCGATTAATTAATAATGGACCTCGGCATTGTTCAAACCCACACATTTTTGACACTTTTAGGTGGTGGATCAGTGACTTCCGCTGAACTCGCAAAAGCAATGCGTTTTGCCCCGATTCTGGTCGCTGCGGATGGCGGCGCGCATTTTGCGATTTCGGAAGGGATTGTGCCGGAAGCTGTGATTGGTGACTTTGACTCGCTGGCAGATCGGGCGCGAGGTGCAATCCCGCGAGAACGATTTCATCAGGTGGATGAGCAAGACACAACGGATTTCGAGAAATGCCTGGCGCGTATCAGGGCTCCGCTGATTTTGGGAGTTGGACTGACCGGAAAACGGCGCGATCATGAGCTGGCTGCCTATCACGCCCTCATGCGATACCCGGTTCAGCGCTGTTTGTTGATCGCAGAAGAGGACATCATTATGTTGTGTCCCCCAAAGATGTCGATTGATCTGCCGCGCGGCACCCGTGTTTCGCTTTTCCCGATGGCACCAGTTAACGTGAGCAGCACCGGACTTAAGTGGGAGCTTTCTGAACTTGCTTTGGAGCCTGGTCGACGGATTGGAACCTCGAACGCAGCGTTGGGAGGATTGGTTGAGCTGTCTGTCAATAAACCCAACCTCCTTGTGATTTTGCCTGTGGATAAGTTGTCCGAGTTGATTGCTGCGCTGGAGGTAAATTCCAATCAATGGCCCCCTTAGATCCAAAACGAGCCGATTTGGGGTCGCGCACCTTGAAGAAACCCCCTAATTTGCGGATCAGAGGCAGACCGGAGTAGCCATATGTCGGGTGAACTTTCCCCCATTGACCGTGCCAAATTCATAGCCGCCAAGCGTTCGATCCAATATGTCGAGGATGGAATGCGGGTTGGCCTGGGGACAGGGTCAACCGCCGCGTGGATGGTGCGGTGTCTCGGTGAGCTTGTTCGCAAGGAAGGTCTGCAGATCACAGGCGTGCCCACATCGACCCGCACTGCCGAACTGGCCAAACAAGTTGGGCTTCGCGTCGCTTCACTCGATGAAGCTAAATGGCTTGATATTACGATTGATGGGACTGATGAATATGATGCCAACCTCAACCTGATCAAAGGTGGTGGCGGGGCGCTTTTGCAAGAAAAGATTGTGGCCACTGCCTCAGATCAGATGATAGTGATTGCTGACGTCTCCAAACAGGTGGAACAATTGGGTGCCTTCCCTTTACCTGTCGAGATTATCCCGTTCGGTTGGCAGACTACGAAAACCTTGATCGAAGAAACTCTGATTAATCTCGATGTAATGGGCCGATCATCGGCTTTGCGACTGGATCGCGATCAACCCTACCGGACGGATGAGGGCAATTATATCCTCGATCTGCACCTGCGCCGGATCGGGAATCCACGTCAAGTTAGCTTGGTGTTGAACCAAATCCCCGGCGTTGTGGAAAACGGATTGTTTATCGATATCTGCGATATCGTAGTCATTGGTCATTGCGATGGTATGGTGGAGCTACGCGATATCAATAACGGAACTGTCACACAGGACCGGATTGAAATCGCCGAGAGTGATAACCTTTTTAGCGATATGTAATCTGCGTGCCGCTGCGCGCCGCTGCGCGACACAGAACTGCCAAGGAGCCCCAATCATGAGCTTTGACTATGATCTCTTCGTTATCGGAGGGGGTTCGGGTGGCGTGCGTGCGGCCCGAGTGGCGGCCGCAGAAGGGGCCAAGGTAGCAATTGCGGAAGATAGCCGGATGGGTGGAACCTGCGTTATCCGAGGCTGCGTGCCAAAAAAGTTGATGGTATTTGCGTCGGAGTATCGTGAGACCTTCAAGACTGCGCAAAGTTACGGTTGGGACGTGACCGCCGGCGCATTCGATTGGCAAAAGTTCCAGACGCATCTCCATGCCGAATTGGCGCGCTTGGAGCAGGTCTATCGCAACCTTTTGAACAGCTCTGACGTCGAGATTTTTGATGCGCGCGCGCAATTAAAGGATGCCCATACCGTTACCCTTTCCAACGGCGAAGAGAAAACCTCGAAACACATCCTTGTCGCGACAGGTGGACGCCCGGTTCGCCCAGACCTGACTAATGCGCATCTTGGCATCGTTTCGGACGATATCTTTGATCTCGAAGAGCTGCCAAAGAAGATGCTCATCATTGGTGGCGGTTATATTGCATGCGAGTTTGCCTGTATCATGAACGGCCTTGGTGTTGAGGTGACGCAGTACTATCGCGGAGCTCAGATCCTACGTGGGTTTGACGATGAGGCGCGGGGGCTCGTGGCTGAGATGATGAAGGAGAGCGGCGTTAATTTGCATTTGGGCACAAATATTGTTGATCTGGCCCCGGCAGAGGGTGATCACGCTCCCGACCCGGCAGGCGGCGCGAGGGGCGGCATGGGGATGCCTGCAAACGAACGAACCGTTCTTAGTGATGCGAAATCTGGTCCAGTTTGGGTGAAAGCCACCAATGGAGACGAGGCTGTCTACGATGCTGTGCTTTTTGCAACTGGGCGTGCACCAAATACCGAGAATCTCGGGTTGGAAGCGGTTGGCGTTGAGGTTGGGCGGCGCGGTGAAGTGATTGTCGACGCATACAGCCAGACAGGTGTTCCTTCCGTCTTTGCGATCGGCGATGTTACCAACCGTGTCCAACTAACCCCCGTTGCTATCCGAGAAGGTATGGCTTTTGTCGAGACGGTTTTCAAAGGCAACCCAACGGCGGTAGATCATGAACTGATCCCGTCAGCGATTTTTACCCAACCAGAAATGGGTACAATCGGACTTTCTGAAGAAGAAGCCCGCGATCAAGAACCGATCGAAATATACTGCACCTCATTCAAGCCCATGCAGACCGCATTTGCGGGCTGCAGTGACCGAGTTCTGATGAAACTGATTGTGTCAAAGGCGACCCGAGTTGTTTTGGGCTGTCACATCGTGGCTCCAGGTGCGGGTGAAATGATTCAACTTGCAGGCGTGGCAATTAAGATGGGTGCAACCAAAGAGGATTTCGATCGGGTTTGCGCTGTCCATCCGACCATGTCAGAAGAACTGGTAACAATGAAATCACCCGTGAGAACTGCCTGATGTGATCGGGTTTTGGGGCAATATAGCTTGATAATGGGACTGAAGCGCCCATCTGAATAACAACTCTTGATGAAACGACAAGGATAGCGGATGGCTGGAAATAACGGCGGACCCTGGGGTGGCGGAGGCGGCAACAACCGTCCCGGCGGCGGGGACAATCGCGGCAATGGCGGGCGCCGCCCGACCAACGGTGGCGGTGAAGGGCCTCAAATTCCCGAAATCGACGAGATCATGAAAAAAGGTCAGGAACAGCTACGCGTCCTCATGGGCGGTCGTGGCGGCGGAAACGGTTCTGGTGGCGGCGGAGGCGGTGATGGCTTCAAGATGACGCCCGCGCGCTGGGGGCTTGCTGCAATTGTGGCGATCGGTCTCTGGGGGGCGACGAGCCTTTACACTGTCGCGCCAGAAGAACAGTCGGTCGAGTTGTTGCTGGGCGAGTACTCTGCGACGGGCAATCCGGGTCTGAACTTCGCACCCTGGCCGATTGTGACTGCCGAGGTTATCGCGGTGACCCGCGAAAACACAGAGCAGATCGGATTGGGTCGGGCTGGCGACGGTCTGATGCTGACCACAGACGAAAACATCGTCGATATCGACTTCGAAGTTGTCTGGAATATCAACGATCCTGCGAAATACCTGTTTAACTTGCGTGATCCGGAAGCGACAATTCGTGCGGTGTCTGAAGCCGCCATGCGCGAAGTGATCGCACAGTCGGAGTTGGCTCCGATCTTGAACCGGGATCGTGAGATCATTGCAGACAATGTGCTGATCCTTATCCAATCCACGCTCGACAGCTATGATGCTGGGGTGAACGTGGTGCGTCTGAACCTCGATCGGGCCGACCCGCCTGCCGAAGTTATTGATGCATTCCGTGAGGTTCAGGCGGCCGAACAAGAACGTGATCGTCTTGAACGTCAGGCCGATGCCTATGCCAACCGTGTGCTTGCTGGCGCGCGTGGTGAAGCGGCGCAGCTTCTGGAAGAGGCAGAGGCCTATCGCGCTCAGGTGGTAAACGAAGCTGAAGGTGAAGCATCGCGCTTCCTTGCTGTTTTGGCTGAATACGAGAATGCGCCAGATGTGACGCGCAAACGCCTTTATCTAGAAACACTGGAACGCGTTCTGAGCGATGTTGATAAGATTATCCTCGACAGCGACACTGGTGGTCAGGGCGGCAATGGAGTTGTGCCTTACCTTCCTCTTAATGAATTGCGCCGTGGATCAAACCAGGCCGGGAGCTCGAACTGATGCGAAGAGCAACATATATACTGCCTATCATCGTGATCTTGGGCGCACTGGGCCTGTCTTCGATCTTTATCGTGGACGAACGTGAAAAAGCACTTGTTCTGCAATTCGGTCAGATTGCGGATGTAAAGGAAGACCCAGGTCTCGCCTTTAAGATCCCCCTGATTCAAGAAGTGGTGCGTTATGACGACCGTATTTTGTCGTTGGATACAGCTGCAATCGAGGTTACCCCTTCGGATGATCGTCGTTTGGTTGTGGACGCGTTTGCACGCTATCGCATCTCTGATGTGGTGCAGTTCCGTCAGGCCGTAGGTGTTGGTGGTCTTCGTGCCGCTGAGGACCGTCTAGAGGGTATCCTGAACCCGCAGATCCGGGCTGTGCTTGGTGCGGATGGGGTTACGTCGAACACGATTCTTTCAGAAGAGCGCTCTGCATTGATGCAGCGCATCACCGAACAGGCGCGTGCACGCGCTTTGCCTCTCGGTTTGGAAGTGCTGGACGTGCGTCTGAAGCAAACCAACCTACCGGCTCAGAACCTTGAGGCCACTTTTGCGCGGATGCGTGCCGAACGTGAGCGGGAAGCAACGGATGAAATTGCACGTGGTAACGAGGCCGCACAGCGCGTTCGGGCGCAAGCTGACAGAACGGTGGTGGAATTGGTCTCAGAGTCGCAGCGAGAAGCAGAGATCACACGTGGTGAAGCAGACGCACGCCGCAACAACATCTTTGCGACCGCCTTTGGACAGGACCCTGAATTCTTTGAATTTTACCGGTCGATGACAGCTTACGAGCGTGCATTACAAGGGTCGAATTCGACTATGGTTATTTCACCCGATAGCGAGTTCTTCGAATACCTTGACGGCAGCGCTGGATCGACTGCGAACCAGTAGGTCTAATGCTCTACGGATTTCTAGTTGGATTGGCCCTTCTCCTTGTGGGGGAGGGCCTTTTCTTTGCGCTTTGGCCACAAGGCCGAGGGCCAAGCTCGCTGGTGTCCCTTTTGTCAATTCTACCAGAAGAGTTGCGACGTTGGATGGGGTTGGTTGAAGCCTGTTGCGGTGTCGCGCTTTTGTACTGGGTGTTAGGTTAAGGGCTAAACCCGCTCCAGAAAGTAGCCCTTACTTTCGCTTTCACCAAGCCACGGGTGCGTTCCGATCCGGTGCGAGAGCCCGGTGATTGTCCAGCTATCGCGGATTACATATCCGGCCGCCTTCAACTCGCCTTCGAATTTTTTTCTGTCGCGTATTTGGTAAGGAACGCGTTTCTTGCCAATCAGCTGAAGCGTTACGATATCTGTGTCATGTCGGGTTGCGACCTTGTTGAGCATGACCCAGCGTGGGCGTTCTGCCATCCGATCCAGCAGGGTTTTAAACGAGATGTCGATATATTGAAAAAGGCCAGACGCGAGGAGCAGGTCGACCTTTCCGGCATCTCTAAGCGTTTCAACAAACGCGATGTCTTTTGACACCATCCCTCTGTCTTGGGCATGCTTGCCTGCGCGTAACAAAGCGGGCAGATCCCATATCGCCCAATCGACCCTCTCCAGATCAAGATAAGGTCCAAACGCATGGTGTTTGGTTCCCACATGGCCGCCTGCATCGAGCAAAGAGATGCGATGCTGTTCGCGGATCAATCTATCCAGCCAGAACATGACAGGATAATCCCACCCTAGTACTCCCATCATGTGGCCCAGCCCGACCTCGACCATATCATCGCTGTCATAGCCGGAACTGGCGTCAGTGGGCAAAGCGGCTTGCGCAAGCTCTAAGGTGGGGAAGGCCCCCGAAAAGTTTGGCTCGCGATCGACTAAAGCTCTTAAGCGCGTGGCGGCCCCCATTGCATAATACGCACTCGTTTTGATTGCTTCTCTGGCGTTCATGCTACGCTCCCAAACTGCGCAGGCCCCTGAAGCGCCTAATATGCCGAATTACCGTGCACAAAAAGCGAGGGTTTTAATTTCGTACTTTTCTCGTTCTTTTGGCGAACAAATCCTTTGTATGTGGGTATTTGTTTCGATTTGGACGTTTACGGGTGTTGCCAAGCTGGATCGCCCTCAAAGGCAATTTCACGCGCACGTGACTTGGACGCGAGCCGTATTACCTTGAAACGAGACAGCAGCGAGCGAATATCTTGGCTACACTTCGACCAGTGACACTCTCAAGGAGGAACCCGAGCGTGACCTCAAAAATCCGCGTACTCGCCCCAATGCGAGATTTACAAAATTCGAATACAGTGCTCTGGCGTGGCACCATGGCGTTGCTGACAGGCTTCAGCCTATTATTGGCCTCGAGCATAGCCTCAGAGGCGCAATCCCGCCCTGGCACATTTGCAGACCTTGCCGATGAGGTTAGCCCTTCGGTTGTCAACATTACCACGGCGACTAATGTCGCTGGACCAGCGGGACCGCGTCCTCTGGTACCAGAGGGATCACCTCTTGAAGATTTCTTCAACGATTTCATGGACCGCCAAGATCGTGGCGGCGGAGACCGTCCACAACGGCGCAACAACGCGCTCGGCTCGGGCTTCGTGATTTCTGAAGACGGTTTCATCGTGACTAATAACCACGTCATCGAACAGGCTGACGAGATCATGATCGAGTTCTTTTCGGGCGAAGAGCTTGAAGCGGTTGTGATCGGTACTGACGCCAATACGGACCTTGCACTTTTGAAAGTCGAAAGCGAGGAGCCGCTGCCATTTGTTCAGTGGGGCGACAGTGATGTTGCACGCGTTGGTGACTGGGTCATGGCTGTTGGTAACCCGCTCGGGCAGGGCTTTTCTGTATCCGCCGGGATCGTATCCGCCCGTAACCGGGCCTTGTCAGGTACCTATGACGACTACATTCAAACGGACGCTGCAATCAACCGAGGCAATTCGGGCGGGCCGCTTTTCAATATGAACGGTGACGTTATTGGTGTGAACACTGCAATCCTGTCGCCCAATGGCGGGTCCATCGGGATCGGTTTCGCGATGTCTTCAGCGGTGGCCGAGAATGTCATTGGACAGCTCAAAGAGTTCGGTGAAACCCGTCGCGGATGGCTGGGTGTACGTATTCAGGATATGAACGACGATATGGCAGAAGCGCTTGGTTTGGCGTCTACGGACGGGGCGTTGGTGACCGACGTTCCTGACGGTCCTGCGATGGAAGCGGGCATGGAAGCTGGGGATGTGATCCTGACCTTTGACGGTACAGATGTCATCGACACGCGTGAATTGGTGCGTATCGTTGGCAACACACAGGTTGGCAAGACCGTTCGTGTCGTAGTGTTCCGTGAAGGCGAGACGCAAACTTTGCGGGTGACCCTGGCGCGTCGCGAAGATGCGGAACGTGCGGTACCAGCGTCTGCGGAGCTGGAGCCTAAAGCACCCATTCAAAAAGAAGTAATGGGCTTGACCCTGTCAGAGCTCACGCCTGAGCTGCGCGAAGAATTGAGCCTCGGCCGTTCGGTTGCAGGATTGGCGATCACCGATGTGAACGGGGCAAGCGAGGCTTATGAGAAAGGCCTGCGTCCAGGCGACGTCATAACAGAAGCTGGCCAACGACCTGTCGAAACTGCAGAGGATCTGCAGGATCGGATTGAAGCTGCCAGAGATGCTGGGCGTAAGTCGATTTTGCTTCTGATCAGCCGTGCAGGAGACCCGCGTTTCGTGGCGCTCAGCTTGCAATAGGTTAACCAAACTATTTGATTTAAGGGCGCGCCGGGTGATCGGCGCGCCCCATTTTGGTTGTTGGGCAGTAATGAAACTTGAGATTAACGACCAATCCACCGGTTGGTATCCAGCTTTGCAGTGGCCTAATTAGCGCCACGCCGAAATCGTGTTTTGCCATGCGACGTCGTACTTACCCCTAATCCAATTGATCGGGATCTACGGTCACAAGGCCCAGTCTGCGTGCCGCCGCAAGCGACAGCAAAGAACTGTCGAGACCTTGCTGCATTTGATAGCGCCGGATCGCACGGCGTGTAGCGCGATCCATCTCGCCAGAAACAAATACGGAATAGAGGCCGCGAACCTGAAGCGCACGCTGCAAAGATGCTACAAACTCGCGTGTTAGAACTTCGGGGCAGGGGGTTTCAAACCATATTTCCTGCCGCTCGCGTGTGATGCGTTGTTGCGTTTCCGTTTTGTAGACGGCGGGTTCCAGAACAGCGCCGGTCGTTGTGATCACCGCGGGTTGGATCATGACTTGTTCGGTGACGGTTTCGATTTGCGCAGGCGTCACGTCGCGCCCCCAACAGCTTTCTGGATCTGCGCCTGGTGGTCCATCGGCAGCGCGCAGAATCTGGGGTTCAGGTTCGATCAGCCGCGACACAACGGGCGTGTCCAAGGCGCTTTCACACCCTGTCACGCTCAGCACAGCGATCGCTGTTACCATCAAGAACTTAGTATGCACTGCTCTGCCTATTTTGCGGCATGGCCGGCTTTAGCCGACCCGTTAACGCGCATTTTACCGCAATTCTGCCCCAGCTGTCACCCACCCGTGCGCGTGGGCTTCCCATCCGTGACATTACGCACTACATCGCCTCGGGACTGAGACTTTCTTGAAGGATTTCTGGCATGGCCAAGATCACCTATATCGAACACAACGGCACCGAGCACGTGGTGGACGTTGCCAATGGCCTGACCGTTATGGAAGGCGCGCGCGACAATGGCATTCCCGGCATCGAGGCTGATTGCGGCGGCGCCTGCGCATGCTCGACCTGTCACGTATATGTGGCCCCTGACTGGGTTGAGAAGTTGCCCACCAAAGAAAGCATGGAAGAAGACATGCTGGATTTCGCATTTGAGCCTGATGAAACACGCTCGCGCCTGACCTGCCAACTCAAGGTCAGCGATGCGTTGGACGGCCTCATCGTGCAAATGCCCGAAAAGCAGATCTGATGCGCTTTGCGGCGTTGATCTTGACTGCCCTGCTTTGGCCAATGGTCAGCGCGGCACAAAACATCATTGCCGCAAGATATACCGATCCGACGGATCGATATCCGCACGGTGTTTTGGGTGACACACTTGAATGGGGTGCGCTTGAACTGACCCTATCAAACGGCTCGAAACGCAGGATCGTATTGCCCCGGGACCGAGTTTTTGAGGACCTTGAACCGCGTCTGGCTGATGTTGATCTCGATGGCGATCTGGAGGTGATCTCGATTGAGAGCCATCAGCTTCAGGGCGCTCGCCTCGCCATACATGACGCAAGCGGCTTAGTTGCCGCCAACCCGTATATCGGTACAAGGTTTCGCTGGCTTGCGCCCGTTGCGATTGCAGATCTGGATGAAGATGGTGCGATCGAGATCGCCTATGTTGATCGTCCGCATCTGGCCAAAATCTTACGCGTCTGGCGTTTCAGCGACAGCCGTTTGTTCCAAGTAGCCAGCTTGCAAGGCGTCACCAATCACAAAATCGGTGAAGACTTTATTTCGGGTGGTCTGCGCGACTGTGGCGCGGGTCCCGAAATGGTTGTGGCCTCGCGGAACTGGGGATCAATCGTTTCGGTAAAGTTGAACGCAACTAAGCTGGTCGCGCGCGAATTGGGAACCTTTGAGGGGCCCCAAAGTTTTACAACGGCCTTGGCATGTTAGTAGTCCGGATCTGGCTATGTCTGGCGCTCACATTGCAACCGGCGGTTGCCATGGAATTGATTGCGCCTGAGCAGTTTCTCGATAAAGCGGCGGGACGGACGCTGACCTTCCGTATGGAGCCTTCGGGCCAGCTTGTCGGCGTGGAACAATTTCTCAGCCGAGTTCTGAGTGTTTGGACACGTGCTGACGGCACCTGTACTTATGGCGTTATAACTGTGCGCGATGGACAACTGTGCTTTGTGTATGACGACGATCCTGACGTGTCACATTGCTGGTACACCTTCATTGATGATAACGGCTTGTTGGTCGGAATGCCGTCAGATATGGAAGTCCAACGCGTCACTAAGATCACTGAAACCCCCGTAGGATGCAGGGACGTGCCGCTTTCTTAGAGAGCGCGCCAACCAATGTCGCGACGCACAAACCCTTCGGGCCAATCAATTCCATCAACCATCGCGTAGGCGTGTTTTTGAGCTTCTGACAGCGTATTGCCGCGCGCGGTCACCGTGAGTACGCGACCCCCCGCGGCAACGACCTGACCGTCAGATTTTGCCGTTCCTGCATGGAAAACCATATTCTTGCTGTTTTCGGGCAAGGCGTCGAGGCCACTGATCACGGACCCTTTTTCGTATGATCCGGGGTATCCATTTGCGGCGTAGACTACACAAAGCGCGTGATCATCCGCCCATTGGACTTTTGCGTCTTCAAGTCGGCCTTCGGCAGCTGCAAGCATCAAGTCCAATGCTTGAGCGCCAAGTCGCATCATCAGGACCTGACATTCCGGGTCACCGAAACGGACGTTATACTCCACGAGGCGCGGAGCGCCGTCTTTGATCATAAGCCCAGCATAAAGGACGCCGCGATATGGCGTCCCGCGTTTGGCCATTTCACGCAGCGTTGGAAAGATGATCTCGTCCATAGTGCGCTGCGCAATTGCATCGGTCAGAACAGGGGCAGGGGAATAGGCGCCCATGCCGCCTGTATTCGGTCCTGTATCACCTTCGCCCACGCGTTTGTGGTCCTGTGCTGTGCCAATTGGCAGGGCGACTTCGCCATCGCAAAGCACGAAAAACGACGCCTCTTCTCCCTCCATGAATTCCTCGATAACGACTTCAGCACCTGCGCTGCCAAATGCTCCGCCGAACATATCTTCGATCGCCGCAAGCGCCTCGGCCTCGGTCATTGCCACCACAACACCTTTGCCCGCGGCCAGGCCGTCCGCCTTTACAACGATTGGGGCACCTTGAGACCGGATATAAGAGGCAGCAGACGTTGCATCGGTGAAACGCGCCCATCGAGCGGTTGGTGCATGCGCGGCATCACAAACTTCCTTGGTGAAGGTTTTGGAGGCTTCCAATTGCGCCGCAGCTGCACTGGGACCAAAGACGAGGATCGCTGCGTCGCGCAAGGCGTCCGATACACCAGCAGCAAGCGGGGCTTCGGGACCAACTATCACGAAATCTACGGCTTTCTCGACGGCGAATTCAGCCACGGCTGCAGCATCCGTAATGTCGATTGACGCGCATTCCGCGATTTGCGCCATACCCGCATTGCCAGGCGCAACAATGAGCCGGTCACATTTCGGGTTCTGTGCAGCAGCCCAGGCCAGAGAATGTTCGCGGCCACCGCCGCCAAGGATTAGGATATTCATGAATGGCCCCTTGGATCGCTTTTGCTGGCGTTCTAGGCTTGGACGCAAGACAATACAACCGAGGCCAGATGTCTGATCTGATCGATGACGACAGCCCCGCTCGGGGCAACGCGCATGAGTTTACCGTGGCGGAGATATCAGGCGCGGTGAAACGTGCGCTTGAAGGCGAATTTGGACGCGTGCGCGTGCGTGGCGAGGTGGGGCGAACAATGTTGGCACGCTCGGGGCATCTCTATTTCGATCTGAAAGATGATCGCGCCGTTCTGGCTTCGGTCAGTTGGAAAGGCACAGTTTCACGCATGAAAGTGCGCCCGGAGGAAGGGATGGAGGTCGTTGCGACAGGCCGCCTGACCACCTTTCCAGGTCAATCCAAGTATCAACTGATTGTTGAGGAAGTTGCCCCTGCAGGTGTTGGGGCGCTGATGGCGATGCTGGAAAAGCGCAAGGCGCAACTGGCTGCCGAGGGTCTGTTTGCTGCGGAGCGAAAGCAACAACTGCCTTATCTTCCACAGGTGATTGGCGTGGTAACATCGCCCCAAGGCGCCGTGATACGCGATATTCTCCACCGGTTAAGAGACCGTTTTCCACGCGAAGTGATTGTCTGGCCAGTCGCTGTGCAAGGAGATGCCTGTGCGCCGCAGGTCACAAATGCCATTCGCGGGTTCAACGCGATGCAACCGGGTGGGCTCGTGCCAAAACCGGATTTGCTGATTGTCGCGCGGGGCGGTGGATCCCTGGAAGATCTTTGGGGGTTCAACGAAGAGAGCTTAGTGCGCGCCGCTGCTGAAAGTGACATTCCGTTGATTTCGGCAGTTGGGCACGAAACGGACACTACTCTGATTGATTATGCGTCCGACCGGCGCGCCCCAACCCCGACCGCGGCAGCAGAACTTGCGGTGCCGGTCCGACTTGATTTGCTTGCGACGACTGAAGCCTATGGCGCGCGCTTGACGCGAGCTTCCGGTCAAGCGGTGCAGCAGCGACGCCAACGCTTGCGGGATCTGTCACGTGCCTTGCCCCGCGTTGAAGAACTTGTAGAACGTCCCGCCCAAAAGCTCGATGATCTAACCGGTAGGCTGGAACGGTCCTTGATTTCCAGAATTGAGCGTCGGCGTGATCGTTTTCATGGGGTGTCCGCGCGTCTTGGACCGAAGGTTCTGAACCGCATGCTACGCGATCGTAAGGATCGTTTGGTGCAAAACGGTGCGAGACTCGCGGCGGGTCTGCGGGGTCCGTTGCGAGCGGCTTCGCGTGAGCTTGGAAAACTGGACCGACGTTTGTCGATAGACCTTGTCAGCCGGGCTATAGTCAAAGCGCAAAAGGGCTACGCTTTATTGCCCATCCGATTAGCCTCGGCGGGCAGTAGGCAGACCATCGCTTGGAGAGAGCGCTTGATTGCGCTTGATAGAATGCGCCAGACCTTGGGCTACAGAGAAACACTGGCCCGCGGTTATGCTGTTATTCGCGATGGGTCTGGAGCGGTTGTGACATCCAAAGCACGTGCACAAACCGCTGCGGGGCTAGAAATAGAGTTCGAGGATGGTCGTTTGGCAATGGGCGGCGGTTCTGCCCCCGCTCGAAAAGACAAACCAAAACCGCCAGATCAGGGCTCACTGTTTTAGACGCCGACGTCTGGGCCTTGGCATTCCAAGGGTCCGCGGCTTTCTCCCATTAGTGTCAAATCATCTTCTGGTGCCGCACCAAGAACGCGTGCTTGTATGTCACCGTTTTCTCGAAAAAATGACCAACAAATCGGCTCGTTAGGGCGAAACTCATAGACAAAGCAGATTGATTGGTCGGGACCGGGCATCCACCGTCCATATTGGCATTCACCATTCAGAAAGCTCCAGATAACACTTCGGTCGCGTCTGTATTCTTCAGCGCCATAAGGATTTCCATGGCGCGAGAAGAAGAGCGTTTTACCAGTGGCAAGGGCGTCGAACTCTTCTGCGCTTAAAACGTCCTCGCTTCCAAGGCTCGGGCTGGCATAAAAGAAGAAAAGTAAAAGGGGAAACCATCGCATTGCATTACTTTTGCGTTGCGGTGGGAAAGACGCAAGGGGTGTCGAGCAGTCTCAGTCGGCACGTGCCATACGCCGGGCACGGCTTGGAGGCATGGGCGGAACATCTTTGGCAAGATGAACCCGGATCAGTTCCCGGTTCATGATCTTGCGCCACTGTTTTGGCCAAAACGCAAGCCCCGCCATCAATGGAAGGCTGTATGGCAGCACCGGACCCTGCGCGGTATCGGGGGCCCCAAGCGCTGGGAATGGCGTGGCGGGGCGCAGATGGTGCTCGGAATGCAGGGGCGCGTTCAGCATCATCAGCCGCGAAACGGCATTAGGCGCATTCCAGCTGTGGCGCGCACTCAGGGCCTCATAGGTGCCGTCTTTAAGCTGTCGCCGATACAAGCCGTAGTGCTGGACATAGTCCGAGGTCAGCAATTGCAGTGCCGCAAAAATGCCCAATGCGATATGTGCGGCCATCCCAGCAACACCACCTAACATTGCTGAAATACTTAGGGATAGCGTGAGCACCGCGGCATCTTGAAAGTAGGGGTGGGTTGGATGCCAACCAGATAGGCCAAGGGCTTTCAGCCGGCGGACTTCGAGGTTCCAACCGGCTTGGAAGGATCCGATCCAGGCGCGAGGAAGAAAGGAATATATCGTCTCGTCTGGTCGCGCAGAGTTCGGATCGCGCGGCGTTGCAACAAAGCGATGATGAATTGCAGGATGCGCGGTTGCGTGATGACCAAACAGCATGGTCGCGTAGACCACTCGGCCAAGTCGGCGGGGTAGGCTTTGTGTTGCATGGATCAGCTCATGGGCATTGGACGCCGAGATTTGTCCGAAGACCATTGCAGTCGCTGCAAAGAGCCCGATCTGCGCGGTTTGGCCAAGCTGTGTTGCGCCGCTGAGCCCAAAGATGACGCAAGGTAGAAGCACCAGATGCGCAAGGCCAAGAACCATCGGAAGTGTCTTGCTGTCGATATCCGCTGATCGCCAGTCCAGTTTGCGTGGCAAGGCCAGATCCAGTGCTGGAACAAGCAACACAAACCAAAGAACCGCCATCCAAACGGCCCATTCGAACCCAAATGCCCCTAAGACAGTCAAAAAATACGGAAATAACGATGCAAGAACGAAACGGATCATAATCAACTACCATACCACACTCTTGGGCGAGAGTACGGCGAAATCCATGATCTTTCGTGACCATTCTCGCGTTTCCGGGACGCGGCATGTCGCATTTCCGCTCGCGTGGACCCGTCCCCGCTTCTAGGATGTCAGCACGTAACGCGGACGGGGATAGATCATGGCGCTCGACACCAAGGCTGATAATGCAAATGGCGTCTGGAAATCGGGACGCGGAAAGGGTCGAAGTACACCGAAAGGTCGCCAGTTAGACGATCAGGCGTGGGAAGACGTAAAAGCGCTTCTGGGCGACAGACCGCGTCGTCGTGATCTACTTATCGAGTACTTACATCTGATTCAGGATGCCAATGGCCACTTGTCCTCTGCGCATTTGCGCGCCTTGGCCGAGGAAATGAGAATGTCGATGGCCGAAGTGTACGAGGTTGCAACATTCTACGCGCATTTTGATGTGGTCAAAGAGGGTGAGACGGCACCGCCGTCATTGACGATCCGTGTTTGTGACTCTCTGTCTTGCGAATTGGCCGGTGCACAACAACTCAAAGCTGCGCTGGAAGACGGTATGGATCCCAGCAAAGTGCGCGTTTTGCGGGCGCCCTGCATGGGCCGGTGCGATACTGCACCGACCGTCGAGCTTGGCCACAATCATATCGATCATGCGACGGTCGAAAAAATCACGGTGGCAATAGAGACCGACGATACTCATCCCGTCATCCCTGCCTATCAGAAGCTGGCGGAGTACCGGGCCGAGGGCGGATACAAAAAACTGATGAAGCTTCGTCAAGGCGACGATGTTGATACGGTTCAGGACGTCATTTTAGAAAGCGGCCTTCGGGGCTTGGGCGGTGCGGGATTCCCTTCAGGGCGGAAATGGTCCTTCGTGCGTGCCGCTGAGGGGCCAAGATATCTTGCGGTAAATGGCGACGAAGGGGAGCCCGGGACTTTCAAGGACCGCTACTATCTGGAGCGCGAACCGCATCTGTTTTTGGAGGGTATGTTGATCGCTGCATGGGCGGTCGCAGCAGAGACCTGCTTTATTTACATGCGCGATGAATATCCGGCGGTCCTGAGAATCCTCGCCGACGAGATTGCCGCGCTTGAGGAGGCTGGTCTGGTTGAGCCGGGGTATATTGATCTTCGTCGCGGAGCGGGCGCCTATATTTGCGGTGAAGAAAGCGCAATGATCGAGTCGATCGAAGGCAAGCGGGGGTTGCCGCGTCACCGCCCGCCCTACGTGGCGCAGGTTGGCATCTTCAATCGCCCCACCTTGGTACACAATGTGGAGACGCTCCACTGGGTCGCGCGGGTCACACGTTTTGGACCGCAGATTCTGAATGCGACTGAGAAAAACGGACGTACCGGTCTGCGCAGCTATTCAATCTCGGGGCGTGTCGCGCAGCCAGGTGTTTATTTGCTACCTGCTGGCTCAACGATCCTCGACATTATTGATGCGGCCGGTGGCATGGCCGAAGGGCATGTTTTCAAGGCCTACCAGCCGGGTGGCCCCTCGTCAGGTCTGTTGCCTGCTTCGATCGACGATGTGCCATTGGATTTCGATACGTTGCAGCCCTTGGGGTCTTTTATTGGGTCTGCCGCCGTTGTTGTCTTGTCCGACCAAGACAGCGCCCGGGACGCCGCACTGAACATGCTGCGGTTTTTCGAAGACGAAAGCTGCGGTCAGTGCACGCCTTGTCGCGTTGGGTGCGAAAAAGCCGTCAAGTTGATGCAGGCAGACAGTTGGGATCAACCGCTTCTGGACGAGCTTTGTACTGCGATGACGGATGCATCAATCTGCGGGCTGGGGCAGGCGGCCCCCAATCCGATCCGCCTGACAATGAAACATTTTCCGGACGAGGTGTAGGGCGTCGGGACGCTATTTAGGCGGGCAATCGTTAGCGCGGCACCTGTGACCCTTCCGCTTTTGGTGCGCGCGTATTAGCTAAGGATCAAAGATCCGAGCAGAAAGCAGAGCCGCATGTCCTTCTTTAAGAAACTCAAAGACCGGATGTTCAAATCCTCGTCAAAGATTGACGAGGGTTTAGAGGCGCTGGTTGAAGAAGATCCGGTTGAGGACGCACCGGTTGAGGACGAGCCGGACGTCGAAGTGCCTCTTGAAGCGGCGATTGAGCCTGAACCTGAGACGACAAAGATCGAAGTTGAAAAGTTACCTGACGCTGTCGACACAGGGACGCGTCGGGTTCTCGACGATGATATGCTCGAAAGCCTCGAAGAGCTCCTGATAGCCTCGGATATGGGGGTCGATACGGCGCTGCGGGTTGCTGAAAATATCGCAGAAGGACGGATGGGTCGTCGCGTGTCTACTGCGGATCTGAAGCGCGCCCTCACAGATGAAATCGCCCGTATAATGGAGCCTGTTGCACGGCCGCTGCCGCTTTACCCGCAAAAACCTCAGGTTGTGCTTGTGGTAGGTGTGAACGGTTCGGGAAAAACCACAACGATTGGCAAGCTCGCCAGCCAGTTTCGGGCCGCGGGCAAATCAGTTGTGATTGCTGCCGGCGACACCTTTCGGGCAGCAGCCGTGGAACAGCTTCAGATTTGGGGGGATCGGGCAGGGGTTCCGGTGCTGACGGCCCCCGAGGGCAGCGACCCTGCGAGCCTGGCGTTTGACGCGTTGACCAAAGCTAAAGCAGATGGTGCGGACCTTTTGATGATTGATACGGCGGGTCGATTGCAAAACCGTGCGGATCTCATGGAAGAACTTGCAAAGATCGTGCGCGTTATTCGTAAGGTGGATCCGGACGCTCCACATAATACGCTTCTGGTCTTGGATGCCACGACGGGCCAGAACGCATTGAGCCAGGTTGAAACCTTCCAAAAAATCGCAGACGTCTCGGGCTTGATTATGACAAAGCTGGACGGAACGGCGCGTGGTGGCGTCTTGGTGGCCTTGGCTGATAAATTTGGACTGCCAATTCACGCTATCGGCGTGGGTGAGCAGATTGATGATCTGGCCCCGTTCGATCCAGAAGAATTTGCGCAAGCCCTGACCGGAGCGACTGGGTGATCGATAATCGGCGAGGCGGTCGCCAGTCCATGCCTGAAGCGATGCCCTATTGTCAGTGTTTCATTCGGGTTGGCAAGCAACTGCGAGGACTGGCGTGAGCGACTGGCTGGTCTCTTTGGAAGGTACGGCGCAAGGTGAAACGGTGGCCTTGGCATTGGCGCTTCTGGCCGCATTTTTGCACGCTGTATTCGGTGCTTTGCAAAAGGGCAGGCATGATCCATGGGCGACACGTTGGGCGATCGATAGCTCCCTAGTGGTGCTGTCGTTTCCAATGCTGTTTTTGGTCCCATTTCCCGAACCGCACATGTGGCCAATCTTTGTGGGAATGATTGTTATTCATTTTGGCTACAAGTTCTTGCAGGCCATGGCGTATGTACGCGGGGCCTATACGGTGGTTTATCCGATCGTGCGCGGTATGGGGCCGTTCTTTACTGTAATTGGCGCATGGATCCTCTTTGGGGAGACCTTCACCGGACTGCAATGGTTCGGATTGGCGGTTTTGTTGTTCGGTATTTTTGGCCTTGCTGCCTATAACCTTTATTTTTTGTCAACCAGCCGCGACACCCTCGCGCCGGCGCTCGCTTTTGCTGTTGCCACAGGTTTGTTCGTCGCGCTTTACACAACCTATGATGCTTACGGTATCCGGGCGACGGCAGACCCGTTTACCTTTCTGGCGTGGTTTTTCTTTCTTGGAGCGATCGATTTTCCTGTGATGATGGCTGTTGTTCCGCGCATGCGGGCGCGCATAGCAGCAGTCGATCTGCGCCCATTGCTGACGCGTGGTGCAATCGGGGCATTTGTGGCCTATGGCAGTTTTGGGTCGGTTATGCTGGCCACGCGCCTTGATGACGTGGGCGAGGCCGCTGTAGTGCGTGAGACCTCCACGGTGTTTGCTGCTGTTATCGGTTGGGTTTTCCTGAAAGAAACCGTGGGTCCCAGACGTGTGACCTTGATGGCCTTGATCGCAGCCGGTGCGGTGATAGTTGAGATGGGTGGATAAGGATTTAGAAATGGCAGACGCAAAACCCATCTCACAAGGACTGAAAGTGGCGCTTGAATTGGGGCCGGTCGTTGCATTCTTTGTGCTCTACATGCGCATTCGTGACGATGCGTTCACGATCGGGGGGACGGAATATTCTGGGTTTATCGTTGCCACGGTCGCCTTCATCCCGTTGCTGCTGGCTGCAATGGGCGTGCTTTGGAAGCTGAGCGGAAAGATCAGCCGCATGCAGGTATTCACGGCGTTCATGGTGATCTTTTTTGGCGGGCTGACCGTTTGGTTTAATGACGAGCGGTTCTTCAAGATGAAAACCACAATCGTCTACGGCTTCTTTGTGTTGATCCTTGGTATTGGGCTGCTGCGTGGCAAGTCACTTCTGGCCTATGTTATGGAGGATATGTTGCCGATGACCGAAGAGGGGTTCATGATCCTGACCCGGCGCATAACGGCTGCATTTGCGGTGCTTGCGATTGCCAATGAAGTGGTTTGGCGGACCATGAGCACAGATACTTGGGTCAAGATCGAAACCTTCGGGTTTCCGGCGGCCTTGTTTGTATTTTTGATGCTTCAATCGAAGCTCTTCGAGGAACACAGCACCCAAACGGATAATACATGATATTACAGAGAGCTGCCCCTCATACTTAATGTCAAAGGCACCTCAAAATGTCCAAGCCACTTTAGATCTGTTCAACAGTGACCTTGTCGCTGAAAAACGCAATATGATCTTTGATCTCAGCGACATCTGCATTTGGGGTCTCGTATGACCAACCCGCATCTATGATGGTCCCGCTTTCACCTGCGATGGAGAAATAGGTGGCGTCACCTTTATGCGGGCAGGTTGAAGTGGTGTCTGACGGATCAAGCAAGCTCATCGCGATGTCCGCACGAGGGAAATAGATCACCGGCTCATAGGTGCCCTCCGAAAGCACTAAAGCGTCTTTGGATTCTACCAAGACCGCGCCTTCAGACCGAACGGTCCACGTGCCGGGCGCACGCGTAATGCGGATATGCTTGGTCATGCTGTCCTCCTTAAAGTCGTCGTGGCGTTTCTGATGCACCACGCTTGGCCGCATATCATGACAGGCGTGTGACCGAATGGCCAGTGCGTCAGATAGGTGCCGTTGCGGCGGTGAGCCAGGTGCGTGTTTCTTCATCGAGAAGATGAGCCAGTCTGACCCGGACATCCTGATGATACGTGTTAAGCCAGTGCCGCTCATCTGCAGACAGACGGTTTGCAAGTATCAGTCGTTTGTCGATCGGCGCCCAGGTTAGGTTTTCAAACGACAGCATTTTACGATCATCTGCCCCCTTCAACGGTGGCGCCGGATTGACAACGATCAGGTTTTCAATGCGGATCCCAAACTCACCTTCCCGATAGTATCCCGGCTCGTTGGAAAGTATCATGCCTGGCTTCAAGGGGACGTCACTCACACGGCTAATCCGTTGGGGACCTTCATGCACTGAAAGGAACACCCCTACACCATGTCCTGTTCCATGATCATAGTCCTGACCTGCCATCCACAGGGGCGCACGGGCAAGGCTGTCGAGATAACGACCGGACAGGCCTTCCGGCCAGCGCGCGCGATGGATGGCGATCATTCCTTGCAGCACGCGTGTAAAAGCCAGTTTCGCATCCTCTGACGGGGTGCCCATCGCAATTGTTCGCGTGATGTCGGTTGTGCCGTCGACATACTGGCCGCCTGAATCTACCAAAAGCAGATCGCCCGGCTGTACGACCCGGTTTGTTTCGGTACTGACGCGATAGTGGACGATTGCCCCATTGGGTCCGGTCCCTGCGATCGTTTCGAAACTAATGTCTTCCAGACTGTTCGTGGCACGCCGAAACCCTTCAAGTGCCGTGACCACATCGATTTCCGTGAGCGGCTCACCGCTGCCTGACAGAAGCGCGTCGCGCTCGTCTTCGAGCCAGGCGAGAAATCGAACCATTGCCGCGCCATCGCGCAGATGTGCCTCACGCGTGGCATTGATTTCTGCATCGGTTTTGCAGGCCTTGGGCATCACGCAGGGGTCTTTGCCTTCAACGGCCTTCTCTCCCAGAAGATCAAAGACAGCGAGGGGGGCAGAGGCAGGATCGACACGCATTTTCCCCTCGATGGCTTTCAGTGCCTCCTGAAAGTCTTCAGGTTCATAAAGCGTGACCGTGTCACCAAGGTGGACACGTACACCCTCGTCCAGTTTGTCCGGATCAACAAAAAGCGCCACGTTCCCGTCTGCGTTCAAGATCGCCAGAGCATGCACAACAGGGTTTCGCGGGACATCGGTACCGCGAATGTTCAGGAGCCAGCAGATCGAGTCTGGTAATGAAATCAGAGCAGTTGACTGGCCACTTGATGAAAGGTCCGAGGCCAAATCTTTGATCTTGTCGACATGTGATCGGCCGGCGAAGCTATCGGGATGAATGCGGATAGTGCCTTTGGGCGGCTCTGGCTGATCTTCCCAAAGCCTATCGATCAGGTTTTCGGAGGCTTTGATTGTGATCCCGGTGCCCTCAAGGCCCTGTTGAAGCTTCGTGATCTCGGACTTCGTATGTAGCCAAGGATCAAAGCCAATAATGGCACCGTTTTTTGCATTGTCTTTCAACCAATCGTCGAGGCCGGTTTCTGGCCAAGGAACAGGTGTGAAAGCTTCCAGCGCAACTTGATCACGCACTTGCACGCGGTAACGTCCGTCAATAAACACGCCTGCCACCTCAGGAAGCACCGCACAGAAACCCGCCGAGCCTGTGAAGCCCGTGAGCCAGGCAAGGCGCTCGTCTCTTGGTGCGACGTATTCACCCTGATGCAGATCCGACCGCGGGATGAGAAAACCATCGAAGCCTTCCGAAGAAAGTTCTGCGCGCAGGGTTTTAAGGCGGGGTGGGCCCTGATCGGGACGTGAGGTGACGTCGAAGGTCTGGAACATGATATGTTGCTTTCCGCGCGCAGAGGCTGCGCGCATGAAAGCCGAAAAAACAATAAGGGTGAAGGGGGTATGGTGCAAAGAAACCCGCATGCGTTGGCTGCAACCACGCGTTTGGAGCCATGGGGCTTAGACGATTACATTTCTCAAGAACTTCCGCCTGAGTTTCTTTGATAAGATGTTATAAGTGCTTGTGAAGCGTTAGGCTCGCGCTCGAAATTCCAATGCGAGGGAATGCCGAAAATATGCTGTCTTATGTCACCGTCGGAGCAGATGACATCGCATGCGCGAAACGGTTCTATTCTGCGTTTTTGCCAGCGCTGGGCTATGAACTTGAAGAAGGTCCAGAGGGTTTGAGTTATGCGCTGCCCAAAGCGCTCGGGCAAACATATGAAGTGCCAGAGTTTTACGTCAAACCGCCCTACAATGGAGAACCTGCAGTGACCGGAAATGGTACGATGGTTGCGTTTGAATTGAATAGTCAGACACAGGTGCGAGAATTGCATACCGCAGCACTTTCCGCGGGCGGATCAGACGAAGGTGCCCCGGGCTTTCGAGACGCCTATGGGCCGCATTTCTATGTGGGGTATTTACGCGACCCGCAGGGTAATAAAATCGCACTCTTTTCCAGCAATCCCAATGAGCCCGGGCGCGATGACTGAGATCTAAGGTCGTGCAAAGCGAAATTGAACACTCTGACTTCTAAACAACTATGCCGTTTGAGTTTGACGCAACGCGGTGAAGCACTCTCGATACTTAGAGATAAGTTTGGGCGGTAGCCGTTTGTCTGAAGTCAGATTGAAGCATTGCCATAGGCTAGCCTTGGTTTCAGCTGGTCCGGTTCTGGCTCGCACTTGCGTTCAACTTGCCGGCCCCTTGCTGCACCATCTGACACATTCACTAGCTTCCCCTGCAACGCGCACAGGCGTAAGCGCTCATGTCTCAAAGCGATATGCTGCTGGGAAACCGGCCCGATCGATTATCCTGCGCGCTTCATTCCCATTCCGCGTGAATGCCCGCGCTTGTCGGTATCAAAAAGGCTCGCGAGTTGTTCCGTCATCGCCCCAGCCAGTTGTTCGACATCCGTGATCGTAACAGCCCGGTCGTAGTACCGCGTCACGTCATGGCCGATGCCGATTGCAACAAGCTCTACGGCACGGCGTTTTTCGACCATGGCAATCACATCGCGCAGGTGTTTTTCGAGATAATTGGCTGGGTTCACGGACAGAGTACTGTCATCCACGGGCGCCCCGTCAGATATCACCATGAGGACTTTTCGCGCTTCGGGACGCGCAATCATGCGGCGGTGGGCCCATTCCAGTGCCTCACCGTCGATGTTCTCCTTTAGTAAGCCCTCTTTCATCATCAGACCCAGATTGTTCCTGGTCCGGCGCATCGGTGCGTCGGCCTGTTTGTAGATAATGTGGCGCAGGTCATTGAGGCGGCCGGGCTGTTGCGGACGACCGGCCTTCAGCCATTCTTCACGGCTTTGCCCGCCTTTCCAGGCACGCGTTGTGAAGCCGAGGATTTCAACCTTGACCTGGCAACGCTCCAGCGTACGGGCAAGTACGTCTGCACAGATTGCAGCGATCGAAATGGGGCGTCCGCGCATCGAGCCCGAGTTGTCGAGCAAGAGCGTCACAACCGTGTCGCGGAAATCGGTGTCTTTTTCGACCTTGAAGGACAGCGGTGTCGTTGGGTTGGCCACAACGCGCGCCAGACGACCCGCGTCGAGTATCCCCTCTTCCATGTCAAACAGCCATGAACGGTTTTGCTGTGCCTGAAGTCGACGCTGCAGCTTATTCGCCAGACGTGAAACTGCACCTTTCAGCGGCTCTAGCTGTTTGTCGAGATAGGCACGCAGACGTTCAAGCTCTGCCGCTTCTGCAAGTTCCTCTGCTTTGATTTCTTCGTCGTGTTCAGTGTTCCAAACAATGTAGTCTGGGTCTGCGTCGGAATGAGGAGCTGGCGGTGGAGGATCGAGAGGATTTTCACCGTCAGGCATGTCCTGCTCTTCGGCGTCTTCCATATCTTCAACATCTTCAGCGCTCAGTTCAGCCTGTGCTGCCTCGGTCTGTTCGGCGTCGCTGTCCTGCGGGTTTTCGTCCTGATCGTCTGATGTGTCTTCTTTGTCTTCGTTCTGATCGTCTTGTTGGGGCTGTTCTTCGTTCTGTTGATTTTCCTCCTCGGTTTCGTCCTCCATATCATCGGGGTCTTCACCAAGTTGGTCACCATAGCCCAGATCATCGATCAACTGACGGGCAAGCTTGGCAAAGGCTGTCTGATCGCCAAGCACGTTATCAAGATTGCGAAGGGTATCGAAACCCTGTCCCTCGATATGCTCACGCCATAGATCAAGCACATTCTGCGCGCCCTCGGGAAGCTCTCGGCCTGTTGCAAGCGATCGAACGAGATACCCTGCGGCAACGGCCAAAGGCGCCTCGGACGCGTTTTCGATCTGTGCGTAACCCTTGCGCGAGGCCTCAGATCCGATCTTGGCGTCAATATTGCCCGCCGTTCCCGGCATTGTGCGCGCACCAACCGCTTCGCACCGGGCTGTTTCCATCGCCTCATACAGATCTCGCGCCATCTGGCCTTGAGGCTCATAGCGCGCATGGGTCGCATCGTCGTGAAACTTACGGCGCAGCGCGTAGGCATCGGCTGTTCCGCGCGCCAGCAACACTTCTTCTTTGCTCATGCGACGGCTGATTTGCGGAAGCCGGATGGAATCTGCGTTCATGCCCGGTGGATCAACAGAGTAGGTCACACCAACTTCGGGATCATCTGCGAGCACACGCGTCGCTTCGGCCAAGGCCTTCTTGAACGGCTCAGAGGGGTTTTCAGGTCCTTTAGTGCTCATGTTGTGGGTTCCACAAACCAGTCGGATTCAGCGTTTCCACCACAAAGCAGTACGCCCATCCGTTCGTCTTTCTCTGGAACATAGGCGCCAGAGGTCAGTGCGGCCAGTGCGGTGGCCCCACCCGGTTCTGCAATAAGCCGCGTGGTATCCCACAACCGGCGCTGGGCATCGAACACGTCGTCGTCAGAAACAAGCACACCGCTTGCAACGTGTGCTTTTGCGACCTCGTAAGACAGTTTGCCTAGTGCGGGACCGCCAAGACTACCTGCTGAAATCCCGGAAGGGGTTACATTGATGTCCGGACCAACTTCCATCGACAGGCTGTATGTGTTGGTGGTGTGGGTCTCTACCGCGACAACCTTGGTATGGCCTGCGCACCACGAGGCTATGCCCCCAATCAGCCCCCCGCCACCCACGGCAACAAGTAAGGTATCGATATCGAGCTGTTCTTCAATCTCGAGCGCGGCTGTGCCTTGTCCGCAAAGCGTGGCTGCGGTGTCATAGGGGTGAATAGCTAACGCACCGGTCTCGTTTGAATACGCAGTGTATTCATTCATGCAATCCGCCACGTTGCCTTCGGTCAGGATGACTTCGGCCCCAAACTGACGCATCCGGCGCAACTTCTCTTCTTTCGCGATCATCTTTGGCACGAAGATTACAGATTTGTGCCCAAGCTTCGTTGCCGCAAAGGCCACACCGGCCCCATGGTTCCCGCCAGAGGCGGCGACGACGCCAGCTTTTGGAACGTCGCGCGACAGCATATTGTTGAGTGCCCCGCGAAACTTGAAACTGCCCGTGACCTGTGTGTGTTCAAGTTTGAAATGGGTCTCGAAAGGCAGGTCAAACGCGTCTGCCTCGACGGATAAAACAGGGGTGCGGCGGATGTAAGGCTTGATGCGTCCGTAGGCAGCACGAATATCATCGCGGGTTGGAATTGATTCGCTCATGCCGCCACCTTCTCCAAATCTAGCTCGCCTGCTGCCAGTTTGGCCAAAACATTGACATGCACGTCAAGCGCGTCGATCACCCTGTACCCGGTATCATGGCCGTGAAAAGCAAGGCCCAGATCTGTTCCTGCCAGAACTATTGCCTCTGCGCCCTGATCCTCAACCATCTTGCGGCCTTCCTCGAAAAAGAAGGCCCGCTGATCGTCCGTACACGTACCGGAAAGCGCAAGATCGGTATAAGTCTTGCCGATCATATCTAGATCTCCGTCTGGTACGACGGCTTCGGTGCTGTGCAATTGGCCATAAAGCCTGGTCGACATGACACGTTGCGTCCCCAGCAGCCCAACACGTTTGAGACCTTGACCTGAGAAAACGGCATCCAGAGGTGTGATTGCACTAATCAGCGGAAGGGCTGACAAGGCTTTCGTTTCTTCAAAACAAAAATGCCCCCCGAGAGATGTGATTGCGACGCAATCTGCGCCAGCACCATCCAGACGTTTGATCAGATCGGCGTAAATCGTGGCCTGTCGGTCGCGGTTATTCTCGCGACTGTTCACCACGAGCACGGAAGCCTCCGCCTGTGCGATCGTCAGGTCGAGCGGTTTGCCGCGCTTGCGCATCTCGGCCACCAAGGCGTTATAGTAAACAACCGTAGCGGCCGGGCCGATCCCTCCGATCAGGCCGATATGCATCAGCCGATTGCGGCGCTGACCGCACTCTCGGGCAATTCTTCGTCAAAGCAACGCTGGTAGAACTCGGCCACGGTCTGACGTTCGAGCTCATCACATTTGTTGAGGAAGGTCAGGCGGAAGGCATATCCGATATTGCGGAAGATCTCGGCGTTTTGCGCCCAAGCGATTACGGTTCGGGGGCTCATCACGGTCGAAAGATCACCCGCCATGAAGGCGCGGCGGGTCAGGTCGGCGACTGTGACCATCTGGCTGACGTGCTGGCGGCCCTTCTCGGTGTTGTAGTGCGGGTTTTTCGCCAACACGATGTTGGTCTCCGCATCATGGCTCAGGTAGTTGAGCGTCGCGACAAGCGACCAGCGGTCCATCTGACCTTGGTTGATCTGTTGGGTGCCGTGGTAAAGCCCCGTGGTGTCACCCAGCCCAACTGTGTTGGCTGTGGCGAAGATGCGGAATGAAGGATGGGGTTCGATAACCTCGTTTTGGTCCAGAAGCGTCAGTTTCCCGTCCACTTCGAGAACACGCTGGATCACGAACATCACGTCTGCGCGGCCTGCATCATATTCGTCGAATACGATCGCGGTTGGGTTGCGCAGCGCCCATGGCAGGATGCCTTCGTGGAACTCCGTAACCTGAACGCCGTCTTTCAGTTTGATGGCGTCTTTACCGATCAGATCGATCCGCGAGATGTGGCTGTCGAGGTTTACACGCACGCATGGCCAGTTCAGACGCGCTGCGACTTGTTCGATATGCGTTGACTTACCTGTGCCGTGGTAGCCTTGGATCATCACGCGACGGTTGCGGTCGAAGCCTGCCAGGATCGCCAGCGTCGTGTCTGGGTCGAACTTGTAGGTCGGGTCGAATGTTGGCACGCGGTCGCTGCCTTCGGCAAAGCCATGCACGGTCATATCCGTATCTATGCCGAATGTATCGCGAACCGAGATCAGCTCGGTCGGTTTCGCTGCAGTGTCCATGATGTGCTGTCCTTCAAATGCGCGTTTGCCCTGCACGCGGGCTCAGGTCGAGATGCAACATATTGCGGGAAGGGGCAAGGGGAAGGCCTTGAAGTTTCAGGTCATGATTTCTTTGCGCGTATAGCCTGTCCCGCGGCCACACCACTGGCCCATGCCCAGTGGAAGTTATAGCCGCCAAGCCATCCGGTTACGTCGACCACCTCGCCAATGAAATAAAGACCACTTTGGCTGCGGCTTTCCATGGTCTTTGCTTGCAGACCGTCTGTGTCGACACCGCCTAATGTCACTTCTGCCTTGCGATACCCCTCGCTGCCCGTCGGTGTCAGGTGCCAGTTCGTTAAAGCGTCGCCCAAGATCCGCAATTTCGCGTCAGACTGATCGGCCAGATTGCCAGTAAGACCCGCAGCGGTGGTTCGATCAGCCGCAAGTCGCTTGGGCACATACGCGCCCAACGCGGTTGCGAGGTCTTTACGCCCAGACCTTGAGCGTTCTGACTGCAGGGCTTCGACCAAATCCATGCCGGGCATCAAATGCACCGTGATCGGGTCCCCGTCGCGCCAGTAGGAGGATACCTGCAGGATGGATGGTCCGGACAAGCCACGATGGGTAAACAGCAGCCCCTCTTCAAAAGCGGTACCATTGCAGGAGATGCGTGCAGGGACCGAAAGCCCGGAAAGCTCTGCGAAACTTCCTCCAAAAGTTAGTGGAACAAGGGCAGGGCGGGTTTCAACGATCTTGTGCCCAAATTGGCGTGCGATCCGATACCCAAAATCTGTGGCGCCAATTTTTGGTATAGATTTGCCTCCCGAAGCGATGACAAGGGCATCGGTGCTAAGCGACAATGGCTTGCCGCCCCGAGCAAGTTCAAGTTGGAAGCATGACCCGTCATGGCTTATGTCTTTGACATGGGTGTTCAGCCAGACTGATGCTTCGGCCCGGGCAGCCTCATCGAGCAACATATCGATGATTTGTTGTGAGCTCTCATCGCAGAACAATTGCCCCAACGTCTTTTCGTGCCATGCAATCTTGTGCTGGTCGACGAGGTCGATGAAATCCCATTGGGAGTACCGGCTGAGCGCCGATTTGGCGAAATGTGGATTCTGGCTGAGAAACGCGTGGGGGCCACTGTGTAAATTGATGAAATTGCAGCGCCCGCCCCCTGAGATACGGATTTTCTCGCCGGGCGTTTTTGCGTGATCCAGAATAACCGTGCCTTGCCCCGCATGAACCCCGCACATCAACCCTGCTGCACCGGCCCCAATGACAACGGTAGGGATATGTAGCGACCGGCTCATTGCCAACCGAGGCGCTCTATCAAAATATCAGCCATTATGGCATGTCCCGCGAGATTTGGATGAGCCGTTCCATAAACATCTTTTTGGGTCAGGAAACTGTCATTTGCCGTCCGTACAGTTCGACCATTGGCTTCGTAGGCATAGGGTTGCCAATCCGAAGGCGACCACCTGAAGGGGTCTGGGCCGTGGGAGGGCAGATTCAACTTATCGCCCACCCACCATCCGCGTCCCACGAACGCATCGCGTCCCACGCAGGCAAAGGTGATACGCTCATCTAGCGAGGCATCGGTTAACGCAATGCGCAGATCTTCGAATTGTCGAAGCAGGTTGAATGCCTCGTTCGAGCGGAGGTTGAAGGCCCAGTCTGCCGTGATCTCTAGCGGATCGCGCGCGCTCAGCGACGCCCATGGGCTCAGTGGATCGAGACCTGCAGGGCTGCCATGAACCAGATCAGGTTGAAGCGAGAGCCTGCGACATGGGTCGGGACCTGCGCTCGGACTGTCTTCTTCAACCGGCCCCGCATCCAGCGAGCGTTCTGCTCGAAGCTCAAGATCTGCACCGGGTCGCCGAAAATCATCGCGGATTTCCGGCAGCGCGAACCCCCGACGCAATGGATCTGGATATTGAACCATCGCGATCTGATCTGGCGACACTTCCAGATAGTGACGGATTGCACTCACCAGCAGCGCAAAGCGCGCCTGAAATCCAGAGGGATCGCCCGAGTCTGAGATCAGGCTTCCGCTATGATAGTCGTTGGATCTGTCCTTGTTTGAACAATGCTCCGAGATTGCGAGATCAGGATCGCGGTAGCGGTAGGCGGGATCAGGACAGGTTTCAGGTAGGACAAGGCTGTTTAACAAAGATAGGTCCACATCGAACGGCACAAGAAAGTACCGAACCAGATCGCCGAAGCCGATATCGTTGCCACCGACCGACAGAAAAACGTAATCTGGCGCGCGCATCTGACCTTGCGGGCAATCCAAAAGACCGCTTCGCGGCTCATTGAGCCTGGTTTCAGAACGTTGCTGGCGCGTGTTGACATCGAGAGTATCGAGCAAGCGTAACGTCGTGCCATTGCGACGTGCAAAGCCTCGGATTTGGGCTTCTGTCGCGATTTGTTCAGTGAAGGGGCGATAGTCTAGCCCCAAGTGTCTTTGACACAGGGCATGTTGCGCTGCATTGATTTGCGAGTACCTCAGAAATGTCTCGGAACCGCCAGCATTTTCCTGTGGAGCCAGTAGACCGTTGAAAATCTCAGCACCGGTACAGGCGAGATGAACGAAGCTGACGAGCAGATGCGGATCCTGAGACGCACGTCTGAGGGCGGCTAGCGATTGATAGGAAAAGAAGCTGCGGTTGCAGGTTTCGTCGAGCCAGAGCGGGTCTTGATCGATACCAACATTTCGAACCAGCCAACGTGTGTCGCCAGCTGCTGGTGTGAACCAATCCGCCCAGACCGTCGGTTGATCGGGATTTCCTTCGCCTGATGCATAGCTATCACCAAGACCCAGAATGACTTCGTGTTTCGGGCGCGCAAAGATGGTTGCCGACGCAGGGCTCGTCCCAAGCCTCACACCAATCGCCAAACCGTTTTGAGGGATGCTGACGGCAGTCGGTCTCGAACAGTTTGGGGCCAGAATGCGTGTTTCACCCGCTTCCCATCTACACGGACCCGCATGCGGGTAGCTGAGCGTGATATTGATACGCGCGGCAGGATCAGTTTCCGCACGGATCCATTTCAGAACCGGATCGCTTGGAAGGCCTGTTTCGGATGACCAGGGGGTCTGCTTGCCCGATCGTAAAGCCGAGGCATAGGGCGAAGCAAAACTATCGGGGTTCTTCTCCCAAACACGACGATACCAGTCAGAAGCCGCTTCGCCGGAACGAAATGAAAAATCGGAAAAAGACTGAGACGGATTGGGAAGTGCTTGAAATGGTGAAAACCGGTTTGAGATTTCCCATTCAATCAAGCCCGGGTCGGGGATCAGAAGTGGGGTTTCTTCAGGTAAAAGACTGGGCGCAGGTTGCGCCAGCAAAGGGGTGCAAAAAAAAGCTGCCGCTAGAAGTGATGTAAATCTCACAATCAAATCTCCGACGCATTGTTAAGCCCAAGGTGCCGGAATACTTCCGTCCGCTGTGCTCCCGCGTACTCAATATAGGCCTTCGAGGCGAGAAAGAAGAGATTGAGTCAATCGAATGTGACCAAGCAAGTTGGGAGGAAACGTACCGTGATTGTCTTCTTTTTCCCTGCAAGATGCCGCATCAATCTCTGAAGTTTCGGCTTTCCTTGATCTGATCCCAAGCCCAGACAACCTCTTGCAGGCGCTCTTCGTCTGAGCGGTCGCCTCCGTTCATATCAGGATGGAGAATTTTGATCAGCGCTTTGTATTGCTTTCGGATTTCAGGTTTTGTCCAGTGATCCTTGGCCTCAAGAATATCAATCGCGCGACGTTCGGTTGGCGGAAGCTTGCGGGTGCCCGTGACAGATTTGCCTGGATTGCGCGTTGCATTACCGCCCAAAACCTCATGCGCGTCGTTGATCCCAAGTCGTGCCCAGGCACGCTCTTCAACGGTCTTTTTGAAGGGGCGCGTTGGACGTTGTCCGACCTTGTCCTCTTCAGCCATTCGGTTGAGCTCTTCCTCGGTCTGTCCGTTGAAGAAGTTCCATTTCAAATTGTATTCACGAATGTGGTCCATGCAGAACCAGTAATAGTCATCCAGTACGTCTGGTGACTTTGGTGCACGGTATTTTCCAGGAAGGTTGCAACTCTCATGGTCACAAATACGCGTCGATGTTTCAGACGCACCAGACATGCCACGTCTTCCTCGCGAGCGCTTTTTTTTGTCTTTCGCTGCGGAAATGTCGAAACCGAATGGGTCTGCGCGATCTGCCACTGTCTTGTCCTTTCCGACTCGGAAAACGCAGTTTAAGGCTAAATCAGCGAAGAAAAAGGGGGGATTTCAAAAATGAATGTGGCAAGCGAGATTGAACAGAAGCTACGCGATCATTTTGCGCCGTCCCATCTTGTCGTTGACGATGAAAGCGCTGCGCATGCAGGTCATGCAGGGGCGCCGGATGGTGGAGAAAGCCACTTCCGCGTGGAGATCGTTGCATCGGTTTTTGAGCCTATGACACGAATAGCCCGTCACCGCGCAATCCATGCCGCGCTTGGGAAAGATCTTGTGACGCGCATCCACGCGTTGGCCTTGCACGTTAACGCGTAAGTCGCTGATAAGTCGTTTAAGTTATTCGGCTGCGATGTCGAGGCTGTCGGTATACGTCGTGGTGACCTTGCGAAGATTATCCTTACGTGCTCGTAGAACACCAACGATACCCGTGTACTGATGTTGTGCAGGAACCGCAACAATCTCAGCATTTTGCAGGCCACGACGAGGGCGCTCAGTTGCGGCCATCGCAGCCATGGATGAGCGGCGAAAGATCAGCAGGTTCTGGTAGGACATCACCTTGGTCGTCAGGCCTGTACGTTCTTCACAAGGGAGTGTATCGGAGCGGATATATTCCCACCCATCTGCGCCCAGCTCGTTCATCAAGATATTCAGTTCGTTGGCGAATTTTGCTTCAGCGCCGCGAACACCTTTTTCCGAACGTCCCTTGATGGGCGCGGGTACCACTTTGTATTCGTACTGCATAACCGACTGCGTCCTGCTTGGCGGTTGGAACTATTGAGGGCGCCAAAATAATCAACTTCGCACTATAAGTCTATGTTAGAACGGCATTTTTTGACCCCAAATAAGGGGCTTCAACAGCTTTATGAACAGATGGAAACAATACGTCTAGGGAATGTGGTTGTTTACAAAACAGCCTACCAAATCTGCGTTTGCTTTTTTGTTAACCAAGCAAGACGGTACGAATTGCTTACTCTGCCAGCTTTTTTGCCACCAATTGGTTCACAGCCTTTGGGTTGGCTTTGCCGCTCGTTGCTTTCATCACCTGACCCACAAACCAGCCCGCCAGTTTGGGGTTTTCTTTAGCCTTTTCGACTTGCGCGGGGTTGGCTGCGATGATCTCGTCCACAGCGGCCTCGATGGCGCCCGTATCGGTGACCTGCTTCATTCCACGTTCTTCAACGATGGCGTCAGGATCACCGCCCTCAGTGTAGACGATCTCAAACAGGTCCTTTGCGATTTTTCCGGAGATGGCATCGGCTTTGATGAGCTTGATAATACCCGCGAGCTGCGCCGGTGACACGGGGCTTTCGCTGATCTCATGGTCTTCTTTCTTAAGTCGACCGAAAAGCTCGTTAATGACCCAGTTCGCAGCGAGTTTTCCATCGCCTGCAGTTTCGGCCACAGCTTCGAAATACGCCGCATCTGCTGTATCGGCAGTCAGAACGCTTGCGTCATAATCAGAGAGCCCAAAATCGTTGATAAATCTTGTTTTCTTGGCATCGGGCAGCTCGGGTAGTTTTGCGCCAAGGTCATCCACCCACGCTTGTTCAATCTCTAGTGGCAGTAAATCGGGATCGGGGAAGTAACGGTAATCATGTGCTTCCTCTTTTGATCGCATCGAACGAGTTTCATTCTTGTCCGGATCGTAAAGGCGCGTTTCCTGATCGACCGAACCGCCATCTTCCAAAATGGCAATCTGTCGTTTTGCTTCATAATCAATCGCCATCTGAATAAAGCGCATGGAGTTCATGTTCTTGATCTCGCAGCGCGTGCCGAGATGACCAAAGTCCTGAGTGGCTTGGTATTTCTCGTAATCGCCCGGACGACAAACGGAAACGTTGACGTCTGCACGCAGGTTGCCGTTCTGCATGTTCCCGTCGCAGGTGCCTAAGTAACGCATAATCTGACGCAGTTTTACGATGTAGGCGGCAGCCTCTTCAGGGCCGCGTATATCAGGACGACTAACGATCTCCATCAGCGCCACACCGGTGCGGTTGAGGTCCACGAAAGACATGTGCGGGTCCATATCGTGAATGGACTTGCCGGCGTCCTGTTCAAGGTGGATGCGCTCGATCCGAACGGTGCGCGCGGTTCCGTCACCAAGTTCCACTAACACTTCACCTTCGCCGACGATGGGGTGGTACAGCTGGGAAATCTGATAACCTTGGGGCAGATCGGGGTAGAAGTAGTTCTTCCTGTCAAAAGCGCTGAAGAGATTGATTTCGGCCTTAAGACCAAGACCTGTCCGAACCGCTTGCGCCACGCACTCTTCGTTTATGACAGGCAACATGCCAGGCATGCCTGCATCTACGAAAGCGACGTTTGAATTTGGCTCCGCCCCAAAAAGCGTGGAGGCACCGGAAAAAAGTTTGGCGTTCGTTGAGACCTGCGCATGGACCTCCATGCCGATTACCAGTTCCCAGTCGCCTGTCGCGCCAGAAATCGTTTTTACTTTTGGAGTCTCATAGATCAGGTCGAGCATGGGGGGCCTCTGGCATGCGTGCGTCGTCAGCGCGTTCTAGGCAAGGGCGTTGAGGGTGGCAAGGCAGTCTGCGGAATTTGAGGAATTGGCCCAAGACCATGATGGGGGTTGCGTGTGTCACGGGGCTTTGCAGGATACGTTGAGCAGGAGATCTAATGTGACGCGCATTCGATGGCGACTGGCAGGAGCAATGTGGCGGGCATTTGCCCCCATCTTTGCCTTGGTCGCGGTGCTGAGTTTTGCCTATTGGCATCTAGAGAAGCGTGCTCTGGAACGACAAGAACAGGCTATCGCAGCTTCGGCACAGGAAGTGTGGGACCAAATTGAGGCGGGTCAATTGCTGTCTGCTTTTGGAGCGTCTGGCAGGCTTCCGCCTGCTATCCGCGCAGAACCAATGCGATTGGCAGAGTGCGAGGAAAAGGAAATACCGGTAGAGCCTGAGGGTATAACGGTACGGGCAGTGCTATGCTTGAATTCAACGAGTAATGGTCGTCGGTATCTCGCGGTTGGAATGTCACTGCGCGATGCCGCCCCTGTACGCGATTGGCTGCACCGTTGGCTTGATCCTTATCTCGAAGGCTTTGATCAAAAGCTGCAGCCGGCGCAACAGGGCGTGATCCTTTATGAAGAGTTCTGGCCCTAGCCAGCATGAAGCAGGCGAATTCTCGCCCAAGCTGGCATTCAGCAGCGGGTCTTCTTGTGTACACAGGGGCTTTGCGGGAAGGCGGCGCGCAGAAATTTCGGAGCAGATAGATGCAAACTAAAATGCGGCGTATTCGTTTGGGTATCGCGATGCTCGCGCTGGGTACCCTGATGGGCTGTTTGGGCGTTGATGGGTATCAGGCTGGTGGTGACAGCCGGTCGGCACCCGCAATGCGTTGGGATCAGATGGATCAAGGCGCGCTCTGGACGCAAGAGACGCTCGCTGCTTTGCACAGCCATGGATCACCTCTTCTCGATGTTGTGCCCGCCGATATTGATGTTTGGTGTCCGGGCTACGCCGAGGGGGATTCAGACACACGTGCGCAGTTCTGGACCGGACTCATCTCGGCGCTCTCCTTTCACGAAAGCACTTGGAACCCTCAAGCAGTCGGTGGCGGCGGCTTGTGGTATGGTCTTGTGCAGATCGCACCCGCCACAGCGCGTGGCTATCGCTGCGAAGTGGGCTCGGGCGAGGCGCTGAAAGATGGCGTAGCCAATTTGCGCTGCGGCGTCAGGATTATGGCCCATACCGTCACGCGCGACGGCGTCGTGAGCCGGGGTATGCGCGGTGTAGCTGCGGACTGGGGCCCTTTTCATTCAGCGCGCAAACTTGAGGATATGCGCAGCTGGGTATCAAGCCAAAGCTATTGTCAGACACCAAGACGAGGTCTGTTCGGACTGCTTTAAGCTGGTTTTGACAAGATGGTGTAGGCCAAACGCTATGCTGACAACACGCGCCTTTGTTGCACCATCTGTGAAAATTTAAGCGGGCAGAGACGAAAGATGCGCCGACAGGCGTCTGTTAGTGCTGTGCGTAGGACACTCCATGCGCGGCTGCGGCCGCTGCAAGCTGATTGGTTTTCGGCAACTGGAGTAGGGTCAAGACTTCGCGCTGGCCATTTTGCATGACCACATTCAACAATCCGGGCCCGTTCGCTTCGGCAAAGTGTTCAAGACCCGCGATGTCGTCCTTTGGAAAATGGCGCGATGGGGAACGACCTTGTTTTGTTGTCAGCCCGGTTTCGTCGAGACGCAGCTTCGTAACCGGCGAACGTAACAAATGGAACGCCGTCACCAGACCTATGGTCGCCCAGGTGGCTGCCAGCCACCATGGGACAGGTGCGTTAACAGCATAGGCTGTAAGACAAGTCATGATGGCGAATGCGCCCCATGTCATGGGACTTCGTGCACTGCGCATAAAGTTGAAAGGTCTTGCGGGCATCGGAGGCATAACTCGCTAAAAGAAGAGATGACCATAACGACCATGCCAGTATGGCGGAAATGCGGAGGGTTTTGGGACGTCACAGGGCGACTTTAGATAGTTTTCGAATGTTACTGTGTCGTAAGCTCAGCCCGCAAAAGCGAACAGGATGCGATCGACCGCTATATCGCGCTCTTCCAAAGCCCGTTCAAATTCATCCATTGGCGGCACGCAAGGGGGTGGTAGGCGCAATCGGGTTCCGTCCTTTAGGCGCATGGTGACCCGCCAAGAAAAATCGAGACGCCTGTTCAGGCGCAGGATTTCAATTTGGTCAAACGCCACGCGATCTTCCTCGCGCCCGATCCCATAGGTCAGGTGGGTGTCGTCCATATGGAAATGGGCGGTGTCGTTTTTCATCAGATCCCAGGCGACAAGGCTGGGCGGAATGATAAAGAGCGCGAGGATCACCCAATGGGTCTGAACCGTCCCAAGCGCAAACCAAAGCAGGATCGATGCCCCCAAGGCAATATAGGCCGTGCGCGTACGGGCAGAGCGGGAATAGTTCAGAGGTCTGAACTTGCTCATGATCCGCGCATGCGGGTGGCCATTTCGGTGAGATCCCGACTGAGTGGCTTGGTTGCCAGAATGCGATCCAGCTGTGATGTCATCAGGTTCTGGCGGTCGGCATCGTAGCGGCGCCAGGTCTCGAAAGCCGAGGACATCCGAGCCGCGGTCTGAGGGTTAACCGGATCAAGCTTCAACAGCCAATCTGCGAGCAGTGCATAACCGGAACCGGAAGGGTCATGGAACCCGGCCGGAGATTGCATAAGCGCGCCTATTACGGAACGGAAGCGGTTCGGGTTCTTCCAGTCAAAATCCGGGTGCTCGGTTAGCGTATTTGTGACCTCAACAACTTGGGAGGGTTTTGCGCGAAGAATTTGCATCATGAACCACTTGTCCATCACCAGCTGGTCGCTGCTCCAACGCTCATAGAAGGTTTGAAGCTCGTCTTTCGCGGCGTCGATGCCAAGCAGGGCGCCAAGTGCAGCAAGACTTTCGGTCATATTGTTCGCACTGGCAAAGAGGGCTTTCGCGCGGGCACCGCTGTCAAGTTTGCTCAGAAGCCCAAGTGCCGCAGTGCGAAGGGCGCGCTTTCCGGCGGAGGTCGCGTCAGGACTATATGTATTGGGTGTTGCATTGGCATTGTAGAGTTCGGCAAGTTCGGGTTCGAGAGATTCTGCTATAGTTTGTGCAAGCTCTTCGCGTACGTCATGGATCGTTGTTGGGTCAGGCACATGGCCACTGTCATACAAGGTCTGCGCCAGATCGTCTTCAGAAGGCAAACCCAATGCGAGCGCACGGAAAGCGGGGTCTGAAGCCTCATCCGATGCCATGGATTTGAGCGCATCGAGAAAAGTCGCGCTGGGCGGCGTCCCCTTTACGATCATGCTTGAGAGCGTGTCTTTCGCCAGTGCACGCCCCGCTTCGAATTTGTTGAACGGGTCTGTGTCGTTGGCCAGAAGAAACGCCTTGGTTTCCGCGCTGGTTTCGCGGTCAAGGATCACAGGCGCTGAGAACCCGCGCAAAAGCGAGGCCGTTGGACGCTCGGACAGGCCGTTGAAAGAAAAGCTTTGGGTGGCCTCTCTCAGTTCTAGAATCTGCGTCGGGATGATCTCACGACCATCGGAAGCAAGAAGACCCGTGGCGATTGGTATGACATGAGGGCTGCCTTCGGGCGCTTTTGTATTCTCTTGTGTGAAGCTGAGCGTGTAGGTGCCGTCTGAAAAGCTGTCTTCGACCATAACGCGTGGTGTTCCGGGCTGCGTATACCAGCGCTTGAACTGGGACAGATCGCGGTCTGTAACGTCTTCAAAAACCTTCAGCCAGTCCTCGATGGTACAGGCTTGTCCGTCGTGTCGCTCGAAATAGAGATCGCACCCTTTGCGATAGGCGTCGGGGCCGATGAGGGTGCGAAGCATCCCGATGACTTCAGATCCTTTTTCGTAAACGGTGGCGGTGTAGAAGTTGTTAATCTCGACATAATGCGCAGGGCGCACGGGATGCGCGAGGGGGCCTGCGTCTTCCCGGAATTGTCGCGCGCGAAGCTGTAGCACGTCTTCGATGCGCTGGACCGCATGTGAACGCTCATCGCCCGAAAATTGCTGATCGCGGAAAACCGTCAGTCCTTCTTTCAGGCAGAGCTGAAACCAATCGCGGCATGTGATGCGGTTTCCGGTCCAGTTGTGGAAATACTCATGCGCGATGATGCCTTCGATCAAAGCATAATCGCGATCCGTCGCAGTCTCCGGACTCGCCAGAACGTATTTCGAATTGAAGATATTGAGGCCCTTGTTTTCCATCGCGCCCATGTTGAAGTCATCAACTGCAACGATCTGGAACAGGTCGAGATCGTACTCGCGCCCGTATTCCGTTTCGTCCCACCGCATGGAGCGTTTCAGCGCATCCATGGCGTAGGCGCACTTGTCCTCATCGCCTGGCCTCACCCAGATTTTCAGTGTGACATCGCGGCCTGATCTGGTCGTAAACAGGTCTTCGTGGGCGACAAGATCGCCTGCAACAAGTGCGAACAGATAGGCGGGTTTGGGCCAGGGATCGTGCCATTCTGCAAAGCCCGGACCCGATGCGGTCAGGTTGCCGTTTGAAAGTAGGACAGGTGCGCTTCCGTTGATCCAGACCGTGAACGGGGCCATCACGTCGGGCCGATCGGGATAATAGGTAATCGTCCGAAACCCCTCCGCTTCGCACTGGGTGCAGAACATCCCCTTGCTCATGTAAAGCCCCTCAAGCGCAGTGTTGCTTTCCGGTGCGATCTCGACCTCGGCTTCCCACAGGAACTGGTCTTGAGAGACCTCAAGTGTGAGACCGGTTTCCGTAACCTCTGGGGAGACCGCTTCCCCATCGATCTTTGCTGAAATCAGCTTGAGATTTTCGCCATCAAGCACCAGCGGGCCGGGGTTTGCCGCGTTGGTGCGAAAAGAGATCTTACTTTTCACCCGGGTTGCGCTGGGCGAAAGTTCAAATGTCAGGTGAACATCCTCGATCCAATGATGAGGCTGGGAATAGTCCTTCAGATGGATCGGTTGGGGGGCTGTGGTCTGGGTCTCGTCGCGCATCGTGGTCCTCGCTGTTGCGCTTTACTCTAGCGGGTGAGACGGCAAGGGCCATGGGGATTTTGACTATTTGAAGCGAAATGAAGCGAAGGGAATTGCTTTGTTTACCCTGTGGGAACAAAAATAGAACAAACCGAATCGGAGGATCAGATGAACGACGCTGCGCTGCGCCAGATTATGGCGACGCATATCCTGAACTTTGAGGCGCGGCGGGATCGGGCGGGCAGGCTGTGTCTGGACAAGTCAGGCGACGTTCCCGGGCTGAGAGGAGCTGCGAGCAAGAAAGTGGCCCGATTATTGGCGGCTGGATTTTTTGACAAGGCGGAAGCGGCCGCGACCGAAGCCGTCGCGCGATACACTGACAAGGTGGTGGGGGTTGCGCGCGATCCCGGAATTGAATTCGTGTTGCGCGACATTTGCTGGCAGGCGGGACCCAAGGGCGCAAACGAAGCTGTACAAAAGGCACTTGGGTTGAAGGTGACCGGTGTGCTTGGAGAAACAGGTCGAGCGGAACTGCGGCTGGCAGAGTGTCGTTCCCATGCGGTGGTAAAGGCGCTGGAGAAATCGCGCGGGATAGGGCTTGTCAGCGATGCGGATTGGAAACGCTGGGGGGCGGTAACGCGGATTGCCTATTCTCTCTCGCCGCGTAGGTTCGTGGGTGACGGTTTAAAAGTCGCCTGAAGGACAAACGCATGAAACTGACGCTGCACCATATCAACCTTTCGACCGAGAATGTTGAACGTATGGGTCGCTTTTACAAAGACGTTTTGGGCCTGTCAGATCAGGTGCCGGGCTTGCCGACGCTCGATAAGACCAAAGGGTATGATGGGGACGTGGCTTTTGTAAGTGACGGCGCTATTCAACACCATTTGGCGCAGAAAGACCTCGGGGTGGGGTTCAAGACAGGCTCGGTCGTCAATCCGCTGGAAAAAGGTCATATCGCCTATCGCACCGATGATCTTGAAGCGTTCAAAGCGCATCTGGACAAACAAGGCGTACCCTATGCGGATTGGGGCAATACGGCAGTCGCAGGCTGGAGCCAGATCTTTTTCTATGACCCGGAAGGTAATGTCATCGAGGTTCATCAGGTGGATGATCCTGACTGACATCTGAGGCCAGAATACTTTCAGGAGTGTGGTCTGGACTTCATTGCACGGCCGCTTTGATGGCAAGCATGAAACCATAACTGCAGAAATTTCAGAAATAGCCAGTACTCTACGTTCCCCGCCGTCATGTCTCAAAGCCCGGTCGCGCTGCTGACATTATTTTTGCGCGGGAACTGCCAGGATCGCATATTAAACTGACACATTGCTCTGGATATTTCGACTGAAGCAATCTGGTCACATTTTCTTACCAAAAGCCTCTTCGGTTTGTTGCGTATCGGAAACTTCCGCAGTAAATGCACGTCAGGATGCAACCGTATACAGCAAATTAGGGGACAGAAATGACCGACCGGGTTGGCAAGGCCGGGCTGCAAGTTGCGGCCGAACTGGTGGATTTCATTGAAACGCGGGCTCTGCCCGGTACCGGGATTTCAGCAGAGGCATTCTGGGAAGGTTTGTCTTCGACAGTGGCCGAGTTCCATCCGCGCATTCAAGCCGCACTTGATATACGTGCAGACTTCCAATCTCAGATCGATGCCTGGCACGTTGAGCGTCGTGGTCAGGCCCACGATGCTACGGCTTACGAGGCCTTCCTGCGCGAAATCGGATATCTGGTGCCGGAAGGACCGGCGTTCGAGATCGAAACCCAGAATGTAGACCCTGAGATCGCCACAATCGCTGGACCGCAATTGGTGGTCCCCGTGATGAACGCGCGTTTTGCCCTGAACGCAGCCAATGCGCGCTGGGGAAGCCTCTACGATGCATTCTACGGCACAGACGCAATCGGCGATCTTCCCAGCGGCAAGGGATATGACGCCGATCGCGGTGCGCGGGTGATTGCAAAAGCCAAGGCGTTTTTGGACGAAGCCCTTCCGTTGCAAAGCGGCTCCTGGGCGGACGTTTCTGATTTATCCATCAACGACAATGCTCTTGTTGCGTCATTGGCGGATCAAGATCAATTCAAGGGATCTCGTGAGGACAATGATAAGCTCTGCCTTCTATTTGAAAACAATGGATTGAAGATCGAAGTTGTTGTCGATTCGAGCAGCCAGATTGGCGCAAGCGACCCGGCTGGTATTTCGGACGTTCGGCTAGAGTCTGCGCTGTCCGCGATTATGGATTGCGAGGATTCCGTCGCGGCCGTCGACGCCGAGGACAAGGTGATCGCTTACACGAACTGGCTGGGACTTATGGCTGGTGATCTGGAAGAAACCTTCGAAAAAGGCGGCCAGATGATCACCCGGAAGATGCATGAAGATGCGACTTTCATTGCGCCAGATGGATCAAGCTTTGACGTCAAGATGCGCGCGCTGATGCTCGTGCGCAATGTAGGCCATCTTATGACGACACCTGCGGTTCTGACCGCTGAAGGTGCCGAGATCGGCGAAGGCATTCTGGATGCGATGGTGACCACTCTTTGCGCGATGCACGATATCGCGCGTAGGGCGAACTCCGTCACCGGAAGTGTTTATGTGGTAAAACCCAAGATGCACGGGCCCGCGGAAGTGGCACTTTCGGACGAGTTATTCTCGGCCGTGGAAGCTGCCCTGGGTCTGTCTCAGAACACCGTAAAGCTGGGCATCATGGACGAGGAACGCCGGACATCGGCAAACTTGGGCGAATGTATCCGAGCCGCAAAGCATCGCGTTGCCTTCATCAATACGGGCTTCCTTGATCGCACCGGGGACGAGATCCACACCAGCATGGAAGCCGGGCCGATGCTGCCGAAGGGGGAAATGAAAGCTCAACCTTGGATCGCGTCTTATGAAGACCGCAACGTTGATATCGGTCTTGCGTGCGGACTGCGTGGTAAAGCTCAAATTGGTAAAGGTATGTGGGCAATGCCTGATGCGATGTCCGAAATGCTGGAGGCCAAAATTGGACACCCGATGGCCGGTGCGAACTGTGCTTGGGTGCCTTCACCAACGGCGGCAACGCTGCATGCGATGCATTATCACAAAGTAAATGTGCAAGACCGTCAGGCAGAACTGGCAGCGGCAGGGCCACGTGGCACACTTACAGACCTGCTGACCATACCTGTGATGCATGGCCGCAACCTGAGCCCTGATGAGATCGAAGCAGAAATCGACAACTCCGCGCAGGGCATTCTGGGATATGTCGTCCGTTGGGTGGATCAGGGCGTCGGCTGTTCGAAAGTGCCCGACATTCACGATGTTGCCCTTATGGAAGATCGGGCAACATGCCGGATTTCGTCTCAGGCGCTCGCCAACTGGTTGCACCATGGTGTGATCTCGCTTGGGCAGGTCGATGCCGGTTTGCAGAAAATGGCGGTGAAGGTGGACGCTCAAAATGCGGATGATCCTGCGTACACGCCGATGGCACCAGGCTTTGATGGCCCTGCCTATCTGGCCGCTCGGGCTTTGGTGGTTGATGGGCGCGCTCAGCCTTCTGGTTATACCGAACCACTCCTGCATGCGTTCAGGGCAAAAGTGAAAGCAGAGGGATAAGATATGAGCAGCATCACATATAAACAGACGCAAACCATTATTGGTGCGACATTGGCAAAAGGTGCCGAGATGGGCTTAAAACCCCTTTCTGTCGTGGTTCTGGACGCGGGCGGGCATCCCTTGGCTTTTGCGCGTCAGGATGGGGCAGCACCGGGCCGTTTCGAAATCGCGCGTGGTAAAGCGTATGGTGCTGTCATGCTCGGGATGTCTGGCTCTGCGCAAATGGCACGTGCAGAGGCCCAAGCCTACTTCATGGCGGCTGTAAACGGGGCCTATGGCGGCAAGGTGATACCCGTACCGGGCGGTATTCTGGTGAAAGATGACGCAGGGGCGGTGATTGGTGCCGTTGGCGTAACCGGCGACACCTCGGATAACGATGCTGAAGCCGGAATGGCTGGTCTTGCTGCGGCCGGATTGGCTGGCGAGGCATAGCGCGCCAGCGTAGGTCCGTTTGCCTTCCATGTAAGCATGTGCACAGGACGCCAGCGCCCTGCGCACTTCCCGCGCTTTATCCTGCAGAATTCTTAGCGTAAGCTTCTCGTACTTCGTAATCTTCGGGAAGACTATGCCCAGACCTGTGATCGGCATCATTGGAAACACACATCTGATCAACGAGACGTATCAGATTTATGGTGTTGGTGGGATGACAGTCGAAGCTGTCTCCAAAGTGTGCGACGCGTTGCCCCTCATGGTTCCGACGGATCCTGAAGTGCTATGCATGCAACGGCTGACGGAAACCTGTGACGGGTTCATTTTCACGGGCGGACGTCCAAATGTGCACCCTGAGGAATACGGTCATGAGCCTAGTGAGGCGCATGGTGATTTTGACCGGGCGCGTGACCGCGTTGCCTTGGATCTGATCCGCAAATGCGTCGAGACCGGTCAGCCAATCTTTGGAATTTGCCGAGGCTTTCAGGAAGTGGCAGTGGCCTTTGGATCCACCCTCCATCCTGAAATTCGCGATTTGCCAGGACGCGACAACCACAGAATGCCGCCGGATGGCACTCTTGAAGAGAAATTTGCGTTACGTCATGTGGTGACGGTTTCGGAAAACGGACCTTTCTCCAAAGTGTTTGGATCCACTCAGGTCTTAACAAATACGTTGCACGGACAGGGCATTGAAGAGGCCGGGTCGCGTGTGGTCATTGATGGTCACGCACCAGATGGCACGCCAGAGGCGATCTATATCGAAGGCGCTCCCGGGTATACCCTATCGGTACAATGGCACCCTGAGTACAACGCCGCGAATGATCCAGTTTCACTCGCGCTCTTTGGGGCCTTCGGTCAAGCGTGTCAGGACTGGGCTGACGGAAAGCTGCCAAAGGTTTTAAAGACCGCTTAGGCCTGCATGCATGCTCTTGCATGACGGGAAGGCTCTCGCTACGCCAGCTCTAACAGCTGCGAGGGAGGTCCCAGTATGAAACGGTCTGAGATCAACGAAATTATGGCTGAGGCGGATAAGTTCATCCGCTCTTTTGGCTATGAGTTGCCGCCCTTTGCCTATTGGTCGCCTCAGGAGATGAAAGACCGGCGGGCAGAAATCGACAATGTGATCGGCGCGCGTTTGGGCTGGGACATAACGGACTACGGGCAGGGGAAGTTTGATGATTTGGGCTTGTTCCTGTTTACGGTTCGCAACGGGCGGCAAGAGGATCTGAAACGCGGCGGCGGTATGTGCTATGCGGAAAAGATCATGATCTCACGCCACAATCAGATCAGCCCGATGCACCGGCATTGGCTGAAAGCTGAAGATATCATCAACAGAGGCGGGGCCACGCTTGCCATCAAACTTTATGGCGCGGCAGAAGATGGATCCTTCGACGAAACCGCTGGCGGGACCGTTTATTGCGACGGCATCAAACGAGACTTTACCCCCGGCGAAGTATTGCGGTTCGCACCTGGCGAGAGCGTCACCCTTATGCCAGGTGATTGGCACGCGTTCTGGGGAGAGGGCGGTGATGTGCTGATTGGCGAAGTGTCCACTGTAAATGACGATGAAACAGACAATTGGTTCAAGGATCCGATTGGACGCTTTGCCGAGATTGAAGAGGACGTCGCGCCGACACAACTTCTCGCGAGCGATTACGCCAATTGGCTCTGATGGGTTCACGTTTTCAGTTAATTTGAAGGCTAAGTTCGCGTGAACCGCATCCGATAGACCGGTAGCTTCTGGTCAAATCGTTCAACAGTTTCCTTCGGCGCGTCCGTCCAACCTTGCTTCAGCAGAAAACGACGGGAGTATTCACTGGCCTGAACATCAAAGCTGGTGACATTTGACAGCGCGGGATCGGATATGGCGGCATCATAAACACGCTTGGATATCCCGCGGCCCATCTGTGCAGGCGCGACGTAAAGAAAATCGAGATGTCCGTCATGTGTGATCGAGGCAAACCCGAGAAGCATGTCGTCCTCGCTTGCTACATAGCACACCGCGTCGCCAAGCCGGTCTCGCCATTCTGGATAAGGATGGTCATTTGGGGCCCAGGCCCGACGCTGCGCTTCGGAATAAAACCGTGCAGCACCTTCGCGGACTGCGGCTAAGTAAATCGCATAGACGTCGTCCAGATCGTTGTGGTGAAACTTGCGGATAGTGATCATGGCGCGGGTTTGCCTTCCGCGCGCGGGCGGCGCAAGACGGTGTGTCATGCTTTTACGCAAGGACGTATCAAGGATCGAACAACGACAGCATTACGCCTGCGGACACGAAGACCCAACGATTTTGGAGAAAAGCCGAAGCCAAGGTTACTACTAGGAAAAGCGCACACTGGAAGCGTTGCCAGAACGAAGGAATGCGCAGTACCCAGGCAGCGATACGGGAGTAAGCGGACCATGAACCTGAGTTTTAAACAGATGCTCGATTTGCCACCTGTCTGGTTTGCGGGCTGCCTTGTTCTGGCGTGGGCCCAGACGTGGATCTTGCCCTCATTTCCATCTTTGGAAATCTCGGGTTGGAGTTTCGTCGCGGTGGGCGTGGCCTTTATGGTGCTCGCATTTCGCGCTTTTCAACAAGCGCGCACCACGGTGATCCCGCATCAGGTCCCATCGCGGTTGATCACGCATGGGGTTTTCCGCCATTCGAGAAACCCGATCTATTTTGCGGATGTGATGATCCTGGTGGGCGCTTCGCTGATTATGGGGTCTTGGTTGGGGCTGTTACTGGTCCCTGTTTTGGTGCGAATTCTGACAAAAAGGTTTATCGAACCTGAAGAAGTCCGGTTGAAAGAGAAGTTTAGCGCTAACTATGAGGCATGGGCGTCACGCACACGCCGCTGGGTGTAATCCGCTCTTCCAAGTCAGAGAAAAAATTACTATGCGCCCTGATCATATCGTTTAGGTGCGATCATGCGACACCTGTGTCGTCGCAATTCGCGTGCTAATTACACGCAATGGCATGTGCTCGATCACCTCTTTCGGGCAGGCTACTAGTGAGGGGACAAGACGTTGAAAATTGGCGTTCCTAAGGAAATCTTCGAAGGGGAAGCGCGTGTTGCGATGACCCCTGACAGCGCGAGAGCGTTGCAGAAACTCGGGTATGAATGCGCGATTGAAACCGGTGCAGGGATGTTGGCCGGGTTCTCAGATGCTGCCTATGAAGACGCTGGTGTACAAATCTACAAGACACCTGCACCGCTTTTCAAGGGCTGCGATATCATCGCGAAAGTGCGTCCACCCAGTGAGACAGAAGCAAAGCGTCTTACATCGGATAAAACGCTGATTTCTTTCTTCTACCCCGGCGCGAATGAAGAATTGATGGCGTTGGCAAACTCGAAGGGCGCCAGCGTAATCGCCATGGACATGGTGCCACGCATTAGCCGTGCGCAGAAGATGGATGCGCTTTCATCGATGGCCAACATCGCAGGCTATCGTGCGGTCATCGAGGCAGGCAACAACTTCGGGCGCTTCTTTACCGGTCAGGTCACCGCGGCGGGCAAAGTTCCTCCGGCCAAGGTTCTGGTTGTGGGGGCAGGCGTGGCTGGCTTGGCCGCCATTGGTACGGCAACGTCGCTCGGTGCGATCACATATGCCTTCGATGTGCGCCCGGAAGTGGCAGAACAGATCGAATCGATGGGCGCTGAGTTTGTGTTCCTTGAGTTTTCAGCTGATGAACTGCCCGATGGCGCGGAAACTGGCGGCTATGCTGCACCCTCGAGCCCCGAGTTCCAAGCCAAACAGCTTGCAAAGTTTCGCGAGATTGCAGCGGATATCGACATCGTCATCACGACTGCGCTGATCCCCAACCGTCCTGCGCCGCTTCTTTGGACCAAAGACATGGTCGAAATGATGAAGCCGGGCTCGGTTGTTGTCGACCTGGCGGCCGAACGTGGCGGTAACTGCGAATTGACCGTAATGGATGAAAAGGTGGTCAGCGATAATGGCGTGACCATCATTGGCTACACCGACTTCCCAAGCCGTATGGCCGCACAGTCATCGACGCTCTATGCAACCAATATCCGTCACATGATGACGGATCTGACCCCTGAAAAGGACGGGCAGGTCAATCACGACATGGAAGACGACGTGATCCGCGGCGCGACCATTACGCATGCAGGCGAAATCACCTTCCCGCCGCCACCGCCGAAAGTGCAGGCGATTGCGGTGCAGAAGAAAGAAAAGCCGAAGGAAAAGACGCCCGAGGAGATCAAGGCGGAGGAAGCGGCGGCGTTCAAAGCCCAGACCACGCAACAGGTCACGCTGCTGGCGGTCGGTGCGGCTTTGGTGCTTGGCGTCGGCCTTATCCCAGGGATGCCTGAGAGCTTCATGCAGCACTTCATCGTATTTGTGCTGTCCGTCTTCATCGGTTTCCAGGTCATCTGGAATGTAGCGCACTCTTTGCATACACCGCTGATGGCTGTGACCAACGCTATTTCGTCCATCATCATTCTGGGTGCTTTGATCCAGATAGGTTCGATGGGCTTCCTAATCACGATCCTTGCCGCAGCAGGCATATTTATGGCGTCGGTGAATATCTTCGGCGGCTTCCTCGTAACACGGCGCATGCTCGCCATGTTCCAGAAATCCTAAAGGGAGAGCCGGGTTATGGAATTTACCTTTACTTACGCCGCATACGCGGTCGCGGCTGTTCTCTTCATTCTGTCCTTGGGCGGGCTGAGCGGTCAGGAAAGCGCAAAACGCGCGGTTTGGTACGGCATCGCAGGTATGGCGATTGCAGTTCTGGCGACGCTCTTCGGACCCGGGCAGGGCCTATGGGTTGTCTCGCTCGTTTTGATCGCGCTGGGCGCAGCTGTCGGTTATCAACTCGCAACGCGCGTTCAGATGACCCAGATGCCAGAGCTGGTTGCGATCATGCACTCGCTCGTTGGTTTGGCTGCCGTGTTCGTGGGCTTTAATGCAGACCTGACAATCCTGAGCGTCGAGGCAGCAAAAGCTGCCGGTGAGGCGGTTCAGGGCTCGTTTGCGGAGCTCGTTGCAAAGAAATCGCCTGTCGAAATTGGCATTCTCAAGGTCGAACTGGTCTTGGGTGTCTGGATCGGCGCGGTGACCTTCACCGGATCGGTGATCGCCTATGGCAAACTCGCAGGACGCGTGGACAGCGCGGCCAAGCAATTGCCTGGGGGACACATCCTCAATGCGGCTGCGGCGGCACTGTCGGTGTTTCTGGTGATCATGTACCTGAGTGGTTCAGGCAGCTGGACGCTGGTTTTGCTGACCGTTCTGGCGCTCTTTATCGGCTACCATCTGATTATGGGGATTGGCGGCGCGGATATGCCGGTCGTCGTCTCGATGCTTAACAGCTATTCCGGCTGGGCCGCAGCGGCGATCGGGTTCAGCCTCGGAAACGACCTGTTGATTGTTGTTGGGGCGCTCGTTGGCTCCTCTGGCGCAATCCTGTCCTACATCATGTGTAAGGCGATGAACCGGTCCTTTGTCAGCGTGATCCTTGGCGGTTTCGGTGGTGCAGGCGGCGAACAGATGGCTGTTGAGGGCGAACAGGTTGCCATCGACAGCGATGGCGTTGCGACGGCATTGAATGAAGCTGACAGCATTATCATCATCCCTGGCTATGGCATGGCTGTGGCGCAGGCCCAGCAGTCCGTGTCTGAGCTGGTGCGTAAATTACGTGCCAAGGGTAAGACCGTGCGGTTTGCCATTCACCCGGTTGCGGGACGTCTGCCAGGCCACATGAATGTTCTGCTGGCCGAGGCGAAGGTGCCTTACGACATCGTGCTTGAAATGGACGAGATCAACGAAGACTTCCCTGATACGGACGTTGCGATCGTGATCGGGTCCAATGATATCGTGAACCCTGCCGCGCAAGACGACCCGAACAGCCCGATCGCCGGGATGCCGGTCCTTGAATGCTGGAAGTCCAAGCAGGTGTTCGTATCCAAGCGTGGACAGGGCACGGGTTATTCGGGCATCGAAAACCCGCTCTTTTACAAAGAGAACACCCGCATGTTCTACGGTGACGCGAAGAAGTCGCTGGATGAGCTGTTGCCAAAGATCGATTGATCTCAGTTTTCGGACAGAATTGAAAAGGGCGCCTTTGGGCGCCCTTTTTCGTGAAATGCAGTTCAGATCAAGGTCGCCTGCTTGGCGCGGCGTTGCCTGTGAGTTTAACTGCGCCTGTGCGAACCAATGAGGCAATATGAACACCCCAGCACATCTGATATTTGGCGTTGCCGCGTTTGGTGATCCCGGACGGCGCTATACAAGTTTGGCAGCTGTACTCGGCAGCCTTGCACCAGATCTGTCCCTTTATCTGATGGCAGGTGTGTCATTGGTCATCCTGCAAATCCCGCCGCAGGTTGTATTTGACGAGCTCTATTTTTCAGATGCCTGGCAGACGGTTTTTGCAGTCGACAATTCGTTTCTTGTCTGGGGGGCAATTCTGGCGCTGGGATTGTGGCGCAGGTCTGCGGTGATCGTTGCCTTTGCAGGCGGTGCCTTGTTGCATATTGGGTTGGACTTTCCGCTGCACCACGATGATGGTCGCCCGCATTTCTGGCCCCTATCAACTTGGGTTTTTGAGTCACCATTCAGCTACTGGGACCGCCGACAAAGTGCGAGTTTCATCGCGCCGCTGGAAGGCGCAATGTGTCTCGGACTAACGGTCCTGATTTGGCGGCGCTACACCAGTTGGGTGCAGCGCGCGATTTGGACGCTTGTGTTGGCGCTGGAGATCTGGGTGATCCGCGGCTGGTTCATGTTTGTGTTCTAACGCGGAACCTCAACTTCATAGCCCGCCTCTTCCGGCTCGTCATCCAGCATCTCGGGCGGGAAACCCGGCGCCGTGATGTCGAGGCCCGTCGCATCCTCAAGTCGCTTGATTATGTTGGGTGAGAGCTCGCGCGGGCCGTAGCGTTGTTCGCCATCTTGAAAGATCTCGTTGATCAGTGGCGACATCTCAAGCGGAACGCCATGTGCCTCTGCGATTGATTGGAACAAGCCAATATCCTTGTTTACCAAATCCATAGTGAAGCTGATGTCGCGCGATCCGTTCAGGATCACCTGACCTTCGGTCTCGGCCACAAAAGACGTACCAGAGCTGATTTCGATGGCTTTATAGGTGGTCGCGAGATCAATGCCCGCCGCTTTCATTGTAGTCAGCGCTTCGGCCACAGAGATCAGGTTTACCGTTGCCAGATAGTTGGTCATGACCTTCAGGGTGCTTGCTGTTCCGATCGGTCCGGTATGAAGGACGCGACGGCCAAGTGTTGTCAGGACCGGCAGCATCCGTTCGAAGGTTTCCCGATCGCACCCCGCGAAGATGGAGATATTCCCGGTCGCGGCGCGATGGCACCCGCCGGATACAGGACATTCGATCGCATGGCCGCCCTTCGCCTGGACAAGCTCTGCCATCCGAGCAACTTCAGAGGCCACGGTCGTACTCATCTCCGCCCAGATGGTTCCTGGCGTAAGCGTCGAAAGAATGCCGTCTTCACCTTCCAGCACAGCCGAGCAAGCCGCAGGGGAGGGTAGGCATGTGATCACCAGCTCGCAGGTCTGCGCGAGTTCTGCAGGGGAACTTGCAATCTTTGCTCCGAGAGCCTGAAACTTTGCGCAGAGTGCATCGTCCAGATCGCGGACGGTTACATCATGGCCGTTGCGCAACAAACTGCCTGCCAGTTTGCCACCCACGTTACCGAGACCAATAAAGCCTACCTTCATGAACAAGACCCCCAAATTTTCAATAAGCTTTGAATGTTTTCAGGGACTTGGGCTGTTCTGTTTGCGACGTTTTGAGCTGTACTATGTTTCGTTTTGGCGACATTGTATACCGCGGCACACCTATAACATGCTGAAAATAAAGCATTTTACGGTTTACTTGAAGCGATCTGCGACGTAGTCAGTTCCTGTGAGATGAAGAGATATGCCCCATGACCAAGCTCGAAGATCATCCGCTCAGATATCAATTGGCAAACGAATTGCATGCCCGACCCTTCCCGTCTTTGGGCGCGCCGTGTCGTGCAGTATTTTTGGCCATCAAGCAGCCCAGTAATGCGGTTGGCAGGGACCGGGATGCAGACCGGGGCCATCTGTTGGCGCTTCTCGACAGATACGGGGCGGATCATCCGTCGCCCGGGGCCACGCATTTCTTTGGCACAATCGGCAAGTACCAGTTGAAATGGGAAAGCCATACTGAGTTCATCACATACACCGTCTTCATGGATGGGCTTGGAACCAAGCCCTTCTCGCCGGATGATTTCGAGGTATTCCCAGAAGATTGGTTGGCAAATGCGCCGGGCAACCGGATGACCTCGGCCCTGGTGCGGATTGAAGAACAGTCCGACAACGCGGGGATTTCGGATAAGCTGGCAGAGTGGTTTGTGCCTGAGAGCCTTGCGGTTTCTTCAGTGTTGGAAGATACCGCCGTTGTCGCTTCGGATTTTCGCATTGATGCAGCGGGTCATATGCGCTCGGTTATATTCGTACGCCCAGCCTCAGGCGATCGCCGGAACGGGCGGATTGTGCAGCGGGTGACCGAGATCGAGACCTACAAATCGATGTCGATGTTGGGCCTGGCGCGGGTTCGGGAGCTGTCAGGACCGATGGGAGCGCTAGATGATGAGCTGTCCGCACTAGTTTCTTCGATTGGTCAGACAGAGGTCGGGGATTCCGAGGCGACCTTGGAAGCGCTTATGTCAATCGCGTCCGAGTTGGAAAAGCTGATCGCGCGCACTTCGTTCCGTTTCGGCGCAACGGGTGCATACGAGGCGCTTGTGAACCAGCGTATCGAAGTGCTTCGGGAAAATCGTTTCGAAGGGCGTCAGACCATGGGCGAGTTCATGATGCGCCGGTTCGACCCCGCCATGCGCACAGTGAAAGCAACGGAACGACGTCTGAACCAGCTCGCCCAACGTGCAGCAAGGGCAGGGGATCTTTTGCGTACACGGGTGGACGTTGAGAGATCTGCACAGAACCAGAAATTGTTGGAAAGCATGGATGCGCGCGCGGACGCGCAGTTGAAGCTGCAAAAAACGGTTGAAGGCTTTTCGGTCGCAGCGATCAGCTACTATGCGGTGAACCTTTTGGGGTATCTTGGCTTTCCACTGGCGGAGCCTATGGGTATTTCGAAGAATATGCTGATGTTTTTCCTGACTATTCCGGTCATCATCGGCGTATTTTTTGTCGTCCGCTTAATCCGAAGGTCGGTCGAAAGCGCGTAGAGCATCTGCTCGAGAACTTGCGTGACAAAAAGAAGGGCGAGGTCTGAACCTCGCCCTTTGTATTTGGATCAGCGGCCCCTGATGCGGGGATCCAGCGCGTCACGCAACCCATCGCCCATGTAGTTGACCGACAACACCACAAGGCTGATGGCGACACCCGGGAAGATCACCCGTTCTGGGTATTGCTGCAGATAATCGACGCCGTCGAACAGGAGCCGTCCCCAAGTGGGGAAATCCGGTGGGAACCCGAGCCCGAGGAAAGACAGCGCGCTCTCGGTGATGATCGCGTTTGCCACACCCAGCGTTGCAGAAACCATGATTGGCGAGAGTACGTTGGGCAGAATGTGGCGCATGATCATCATCGTACGCGATGTTCCAATGGAACGGGCGGCCAGAACAAACTCGCGTTCCTTCAGCGCCAAAACATCGCCGCGCACGATCCGTGCAGCTTGCATCCACGAGGTTATGCCTATGGCGGAAACCATAAGAATGAAGATCCCGCCCTCAGGTCCGAAAGCCGCGTTGAGTGGATCGCGGAACAGAAGGATGATCACGAGGAGAAGGGGGAGCAAAGGCAATGCGAGAAACAGATCGGTAAGGCGCATGAGCGGACCGTCCAGCGATTTGAAGTAACCTGCTAGAACGCCGACTAAGGTACCCAAAATCAGCGAAATCAACATCGCAGTCATGCCCACGGCCATTGAAACCTGTCCTCCCGCCATCATGCGGGCCAGAATGTCACGTCCCAGTTGATCCGTGCCAAATGGGTGATCAAAGCTGGGTCCCTGATTGCGGGACCGGATATCGATGAAGGTTGCATCAACATTATAAAACCACGGTCCCAAAAGCGTGGCGAAAATAATTCCGAAGAATACGATTGCCCCGGCCATAGCCCCCTTGTGGCTGCGGAACTGGCGCCAGACATCAGACCAGTAGCTACGGCTGATGTCTCCTGTTTGGTTCGATGAGTGTACCGGCTCTTGCGTGGTATCAGTCATAGCGGATCCTCGGGTCGAGTACGCCGTAGAGTATGTCGGCGATCAGGTTGAAGAGCACGATTAGGATCGCAAAGATGAAGGTCAGGGTCTGCACCATCGGAAGATCGTTGCCCTGAATGGAGATGATAAGCATCTGGCCGAGCCCGTTCACCTTGAACACCTGCTCGGTGATGATGGCACCACCGAAGACCGTCGGCACACCCAGAGCGATGACCGTGACCACAGGAATCATTGAATTTCGCAAGACGTGAACCATAACCACTGTCTTCTCTTTCAGGCCCTTTGCGCGCGCTGTGCGCACATAGTCCTGATTGAGATTATCGAGCATAGAGGCGCGCATAAAGCGGCTGATCTGCGCCGCGTTATAAAGCGCGAGCACCGAAACCGGCATCACGATCTGCTTGAGCTGGAAAACGAAGCTGTCCCAGTCGGTCACCTCATGGGTGGTGTCATAGATTGACGGGAACCAGCCAAGGTTCACAGAAAAAATTACGATCAGCAAAACCCCGGTGAAGAAGGTTGGAACCGAAAAGCCGACCATCGCCACAAAGGTGCCGATTTGGTCGAACCAAGAATACTGCTTATAGGCCGAAATGATCCCGATGGGCAGCGCGATCAGTACACCGATCAGGTAGGACATGCCGACAACCCACAGCGTTTGTGGCATACGCTCGGCGATGATGTCTGCAACCGGGCTGCGCGACTGCCACGAAATCACGCGTTGCGCATCGGCGGCAAACGACGTGCCGAACAGGTTGTTGATGATGTGCAGCGGCTCCACCCAGAAGAACTGGATCACCCATTTGATATATCGAATATGCACAGGTTCGCCGAGACCAAGCGCCTCGCGCATCCGTTGTTTGACCTCATCGGGAACAGTGAGGGGCACGTTGGCCATCGGATCGCCAGGAGCCAGCTCAAGAAGCAGGAAGATCACCAGCGAAATGAACAGAAGTGTAGGGATCGCAAGCACAAGGCGTCGGATCGTGTAGGTCAGCATCGGCGCAAAAACCTTTGGGAAAATTGGGCGGCTTTCAGGACAGCCGCAGTCCATGAGGAAGAGGCGGCGCTAGAAACGCCGCCCCGATGAGCCCGGCTTTGTTAGCCGTCGATGCGGTACCAGTCCGCGACGTTCCACAGCTCACTGTCCCAAACGTTCAGGACGATGCCACCAAGCGAGTTGGCGTGTGCGGAAACGCGACCACGGTGAACCAGTGGGATCAGACCACCGTTTTCAACCATCATGGCGTTCAGTTCACGACCGATACGCTGGCGCTCTGCAATGTCTGCAGTCTGGGTCAGCTGGGCGTGCATGGCGTCATATTCGGCCATGCAGAAGCGCGAGATGTTTTCACCCTGCCACTGCGTGTCAGGACGTGGCGCCTTGTTGCAGAGGCCGTTGCCCAGATACGCTTGTGGGTCAGTACCGTTGAAGGTGTTCGCATACATTTCAACGTCTGCGAAGAACTTCTGGAAGGTGTCAGGCGAACCCGCGTCCCCACCGAAGAAGACCGACGCGTCGATGTTGCGCAGTTCGGTTTCAACACCGATCTCGCTCCACCACTGCTTGATCAGGGCCTGGAAGTCCTGACGCACAGCGTTGGTCGAAGTCTGGTACAGGATGGACATTGGAACACCGTCCGGGGTTTCCCGTACGCCGTCGCCATTGGTGTCCATGTAGCCAGCTGCGTCGAGCATCGCGTTTGCACCGGCGATATCCTGAACTTCACAGTTGTCGATCGGAGAAGCATACGCGTCTGGTGCCGGAACCCAGGAACACCCTGTGTTACCAGCCTGACCGTACCCGATTTCAACCAAAAGTGGGCGGTCGATTGCCATGGACAGAGCCTTGTAGACAGCTGGATCACCCAGGAATGGGTGCTCGGAGCCACCGGCAGGATCGTCCTTAACCGAACGCATATCGCCACGTGCCGGATCCGGGTTGGTGTTGTTCAGCATCAGGCGTTCCATGAGCGGACCGAAGCCTGCAACAGGCGTGCCAAGACCACCTTCGGCCATTCCGGCAATCACGTCAGGTGCCAGCTGCAGGTTCCAGGCGTAGTCAAATTCGCCTGTTTCCATGACAGAACGACCTGCTGCGGTTGCATCACCGCCACCTTTGAAGGTCACGCTTGCGAAGGCTGGCTTGTTAGGATCACGATAGTTTTCGTTCGCAACCATCTGGATGACGTCGTTGGTGCGGAATTCCGTCACAACGAATGGGCCAGTGCCGATTGGGCCAAAGTTCTGTTCGGTGCAAGTGGACGCATCAGCGCCGATGCAGCCTTCGAACTGGGCTTTCTGGATGATTGGGCTTTCGCCACCGACGAACGGACCATAGGGGTTCGGTGTTGGGCCTTCGAAGGTCACCACGACGGTCAGATCGTCTGGCGTATCGACCGAAGACACACCTTCGAACTTCGTCAACTGCGCACAGCCGCCTTCAGGATGCGTGCAATAGTCGTAGGTGAACTTTACGTCAGCCGAGGTAAACGCAGAGCCGTCAGACCATACGATGCCCGGGGTAATGTTCCAGGTGATTGTGGTCAGATCTTCGCTAACGCCGCCATTGCCGACGGTTGGGATTTCGCTAGCCAGCCAAGGCACCAGTTCACCCATTTGATTATAGCGCGCGAGTGATTATAGCGCGCGAGCGGTTCGATGATCATCGAGGCTGATTCCACGTCTTTCGTGCCACCCGACAAGAACGGGTTCAGCGTCGAAGGCGCTTGCCAGTAGATGATACGAACTTCACCGTCTGACGCACGCTCCGCGAAGGCTGCGGGCGCGAATGCGACAGCGGCTGCTGCGCCAAGTAGCGCTAATTTCATCTTCATTTTCAACTCCTTGTTGGACACTCTAGTGCCTCTGGTCGTGTGGGTCCGGGCCGTCCTTAGGCGCGAATGATGGCATTAACAAAATCCCCAAACGCCCCGGTCAGTCCCGGCCGAGCAAAACGCGCCGATTGGCACGCCATGGACGATAGTCAAACCGATTGGTCAAAAAATGCAAGCACTGCGGTGGGGATAAACTGACAATTCATCTCTAGAATGTGCATTCTGCTTTGGCATCTGCTCGAAAAACAGGCAGTGGCTTGACCTCCGCATGAGACTACTTGCATGGTTTGACTTCGCCGGTTCGCTGGTCTCAGATGCGCATCAAAGCCCCGCAGAGGGCGATTTCACAGGGAAGCTGCTCTATGCTCGATCATGATCCAAATGGACCGGTCGCCTCAATTCGCAATCTTCAGGTTACGTTTCAAACAAAAGACGGTCCTGTCGTAGGGGTCAAAGACATCAGCTTTGACATCGCACCTGGTGAAACGGTCTGCGTGGTAGGCGAATCCGGGTCCGGCAAGTCTGTTTCGGCGTTGTCGCTGATGCGACTGGTCGAATTTGGCGGTGGTAAAATCTCAGGTGGGGAGCTGCTGTTCGATCGTGGCGAGGCTGGACGTCTGAACATGGCCGAAACCGACCCTGAATTGGCGCGGACGATCCGCGGCAATGAAATCGGTATGATTTTTCAGGAACCGATGACGGCCTTAAACCCAGTTTTCACTGTCGGGCGGCAATTGGCTGAAGGTCTTATTCTGCACAAAGGGATGACGGAAAAAGAGGCCGAGACAAAGGTACTCGATCTATTGCGCCAAGTGCGCATTCCCGAACCCGAGAGGCGAGTAAAACAGTATCCTCATGAGCTTTCGGGCGGGATGCGCCAGCGTGTGGTGATCGCAATGGCGCTTGCCTGTGAGCCGCGTCTTTTGATCGCGGACGAGCCCACGACCGCGCTAGATGTGACCATTCAGGCCGAAATTCTCGCGCTCATCGATCGACTGAAACGCGAAACCGGGACCGCTGTTCTGTTCATCACCCACGACATGGCAGTGGTTGCGCAGATGGCTGATCGCGTGGTGGTAATGTACCGCGGCGAAAAGGTGGAAGAAGGCTCCGTTGAGGAGGTCTTCGAAAATCCAAAGGAAGACTATACGAAAGCCCTTCTGGCAGCCGTGCCGAAGTTGGGGGAGATGACTGGCAAGGCCGCCCCAGAACCAATGCGTCTGATCGGCCAGGAAGCCCCCGAGCCGGTGATGCCCAAGCATGAAGTGGGCGAGAAGCCAATCCTCGAGGTGCGCAACCTGATAACGCGCTTCCCTGTCAGGGGCGGGTTCTTTAGGCGTCTCGTGGCCAATGTCCACGCGGTAGAGGACGTTTCGTTTGATATTCCACGCGGTGAAACGCTCTCACTTGTGGGCGAATCGGGATGTGGCAAATCCTCGGCAGGGCGTTCGATTTTGCGCTTGGTTGAGCCCTTATCTGGCGAGATTCGCCTGAATGGTGAAGACGTGGTTGCCATGCGACCGGAAACGCTGCGCAAGGCCCGCGCTGATATGCAGATGATCTTCCAGGACCCATTTGCCTCGCTCAACCCTATGATGCGGTTGATCGAGCAAGTGGCCGAACCCATGAAGAATTTTGGCAATGCTTCGTCGCAAGAAATCAAAGACCGGGTAGCGGGGCTTTTCGATCGCGTCGAGTTGCCGCGCAGTTTCCTGTATCGCTACCCGCACGAGCTATCCGGAGGTCAAAGACAGAGGGTGGCAATCGCCCGCGCGCTCGCGTTGAACCCGAAACTGATCATTGCTGACGAAGCTGTCTCTGCGCTTGACGTGTCGGTGCAGGCGCAGGTTCTCAACCTTCTTCTCGAACTTCAGGCAGATCTCGGGATTTCGCTCCTGTTTATCAGCCACGATATGGCGGTTGTCGAACGTGTCTCACACCGTGTTGGCGTTATGTATTTGGGTCGTATTGTCGAAACTGGAACACGCCAGCAGGTTTTTGAAGACCCCCAACACCCTTACACAAAACAATTGATGTCGGCGGTTCCGCGCGCTGATCCACGCAATAAGACCATCGGCAAGGAGTTGAATTTCAAGCCAATTCCATCGCCTATTTTCCCGATAGATCATAACGCCGAGCCAAGCGTTTATGATGACCTAGGCAATGGGCACCTCGTGCTTAAAGGTGATTGGGGCGGGTTTGAGCGGTAAAATGGTAGAAACGCTCACGCCCCGCGCCCTGCTTGAAAAGCTGGTCGGTTTTCCAACGGTTAGTCGTGACAGCAATTTGCCTTTGACGGATTGGGTGCAGGAATATCTCGGGAGTCACGGGATCGAAAGCCATAGACAGTTGGACGAGACGGGTCAAAAAGCCTCGGTCTACGCCCATGTTGGTCCCCTCGAAGATGGCGGTGTGCTGCTTTCTGGGCACACAGATGTCGTTCCCGTTGATGGGCAGGATTGGACGAGGGATCCGTTTGTGGTGACCGAAAAAGACGGTAAACTTTTTGGGCGTGGCACATGCGACATGAAGGGGTTCGACGCGCTAGCGATCTGGGCCTTGGTTGAAGCGTCCAAACGCGATCTTGCCCGACCCTTGCAGATTGCTCTGACCCGCGACGAAGAAATTGGCTGTCTCGGTGCTCCGGTGCTTATCCCGGAAATGCTGGGTGTTATCCCCAAGGCAGAAGCGGTTATTGTCGGCGAACCCTCAATGATGCGTGTGGTTACCGGCCATAAAGGCGGCGTGGGTATCGACACGCATGTGCAGGGGTTTGAGGTGCACAGCTCCATCATGCACACAGGCGTTTCAGCGATCCTGGAAAGCGCGCGGTTGATTGATTTTGCAAATGTTTTGAACGCTCAGAACCGTGCGAAAGCAGTGACAGAGCTGGCCGCGATGTTCGACCCGCCCTGGACGACCGCGCATGTAGGGCAGGTGCAGGGCGGTACAGCGCACAACATCACTGCAAAGGACTGTCGCTTCAGTTTTGATTTCCGCTGTGTTCCGGGCGAGACGTTGCGCGAATGGGCGGATATCTACATCGCCAAAGCGCGCGAGATCGAAGCTGAAATGCAGGCCGTCGTGCCCGAGACCCGAATCGAGTTGAACGAACGCTTTGATGTGCCACCGCTGCAACCGGAAACGGACGGTCCCGCTGAAACCCTCGCGCGGGCGCTGACTGGGGACAATGGTACGCATGTCGTAAGCTATGGAACTGAAGCAGGTCAGTTCCAGCGGGAAGGCTACTCGGCTGTAGTTTGTGGACCTGGCGATATCGCCCAGGCCCATCAACCAGATGAGTTTATCGAAGTGAGCCAATTCAAAGCGGGGGAAGCCTTTATGGTGAAGCTGCTGGACCGCTTGAGTGCGTGAAAGAGCGCTACGGGATTTCAAAATCTTCCCGATAACGACACGCATACGCTGCGCGTATTGCCACTTTCAGGTTCGAAAATACGCCCTACTTAAGGAAAAGACCAAGTTAGAACGCCGATGATGACAAGGGAGAGACATCACCATGCCTGTTAAAAACCGTTTCGCCGAGATGCTTCCGGAAATTACCGAATGGCGACGCGACTTTCATGAAAACCCTGAGCTTTTGTTCGAAGTGCAACGCACCGCAGGTGTCGTTGCAGACAAGCTGAAAGAGTTCGGTGTGGATGAAATCGTTACGGGTATGGGGCGTACGGGCGTTGTCGGTGTGATCAAGGGCAAAAGCGATACGTCAGGCAAGGTGATCGGCTTGCGTGCGGATATGGACGCCTTGCCTATCATTGAAGACACAGGCCTCGAATATGCCTCCAAAACGCCTGGCGCTATGCATGCCTGCGGTCATGATGGGCATACCGCCATGCTGCTTGGGGCTGCGAAATATCTAGCGGAGACACGCAACTTCGATGGGACTGCGATTGTGATTTTCCAGCCTGCCGAAGAAGGTGGCGGCGGTGGCAAAGAGATGGTCGATGACGGTCTCATCGAAAAGTTTGGCATCGACGAAGTTTACGGCATGCATAACTGGCCAGGCAGGCCCGTAGGAAGTTTCGCCATCCGGTCAGGCCCGTTCTTCGCGGCGGCAGATCAGTTTTCGATCATCGTGACAGGCAAGGGCGGTCATGCCGCGAAGCCTCACGAGACCATCGATACGACGGTCATCGCTTCGCATATCGTGTTGGCCTTGCAGACAATCGCCTCTCGCAATGCCGATCCTGTCAAACAGGTGGTGGTTTCGGTCACCAGCTTTGAGACCGAAAGCAAGGCGCATAATGTGATCCCGGAAACCGTCACTTTGAAGGGGACTGTGCGAACCCTTGATGGTGGCGTTCAGGACATGGCCGAACGGCGCCTGATCGAGATTGCCGAACGCACCGCAGATGTTTTCGGTGGCAAAGCCGCTATCGACTACCAGCGCGGCTACCCGGTGATGGTGAATTCCGAAGAGCAGACCGAATTTGCGGCCGAAGTGGCCACGGCAGTTTCAGGCGATTGCGACACCAATGCACCGCTGGTGATGGGCGGCGAAGATTTTGCTTTCATGTCGAATGCGCGCCCGGGGGCCTATATCCTCGTGGGCAATGGCGATACCGCCGCCGTGCACCACCCCAAATACAACTTCGATGACGATGCTATACCCGCGGGTTGTTCATGGTACGCTGAGGTGGTCGAAAAGCGGATGCCCGCGGCCTGATTAGAGTCAGACGTGGGAGGACCGCTTTGCTGCTGAAGAGGGTTTCCTCTTCGGACGTCGACCCGCAGCATTTCTGAAAGAAAACCGGTGGCTCACGCAGGGCGCAAAGTCTGTGCTTCGTGGCTGATGGGGAAGGGCGCAATGGTGTCTGGCTGGCTGGGCAGGGCCTTGATGTGACCAGGTTCGATCTGTCGCCCAAGCGGTTGGACGGTCGCAGGCCTTGGCTGTCGAAGCCGGGGTTAAAGTCTCGGCACATGTGTCTGCTTGGGACGACTGGGACTGGAGCCGCGCATTTGATGCGGTCTTTGGGATTTTCATTCAGTTCATGGGCCCTGAACCGCGCAAACAGCAATTCGCGACACTGTCCGAAGCGGTGCGCCCGGGCGGGAGACTGGTGCTGCACGGCTATACCCCGGAACAGATTGTCCTGGGCACAGTCGGGCCACTCTTTGCCGAAAACATGTACACAGAAGAAATCCTGACAGAGGCTTTTCCGAACTGGCAGATCGAACGCCTCGCGTCATATGAGCGAGGCGCGCAGGAAGGTCGGGGGCATCCCGGTCGCTCAGCGCTGATTGACTTCGTCGCGCACAGGCCAGGGTAGGGCAGGCGTACTGACCTAAGAATATGAATTTGTTAACTTATCAGCCGCCCGTGTGGCTCATGTGACGTGTGACCTGTCCGTCTGGTTTCTGACGGGAGTAATCAAAATCATGCCCCTTTGGTTTTCGTGCGATGGCGGCATGGATCGCGGCTTCTAGAACGGCGTCATCGTCACTGGACCGCATGGGCGCGCGTAGATCGGCCATATCCTCTTGGCCCAGGCACATATAAAGCTCACCCGTGCAGGTCAGACGTACCCGGTTGCAGCTTTCGCAAAAATTGTGACTTAGCGGTGTGATGAACCCAATCTTCTGGCTCGTTTCTTCCAGCCGGACATAGCGTGCCGGACCGCCGCTGCGCTCTGCCAGATCGCTAACTATATAATTTGATGCGTATACATCGCGTACATCGCGTAAAGACCAGTACTGGCCAACGCGGTCTTCGCCCCCCAGATCGCCCATAGGCATCACTTCGATCCACGTCAGGTCCATGTCGCGAGACGCGCACCATTGTGTAATCGTCAGCAGCTCGTCCTCATTGAAACCTTTCAGTGCGACGGCGTTGATCTTGATCCGCAGGCCTGCCTTCTGTGCGGCATCGAGACCGCGCAGGACTTGCGGCAGACGGCCCCACCTTGTGACACGCGCAAACTTGTCTTCATCGAGCGTATCAAGGCTGACATTGATGCGCCGAACACCTGCCGCGTACAGATCTGTCGCAAAGCGTTCAAGTTGGCTGCCGTTGGTGGTGAGCGTCAGCTCTTCCAGATCTCCGCTTTCCAGATGTCGCGACATCGACTGAAAGAAGGTCATGATGTCCCGTCGCACCAGCGGTTCACCACCGGTGATGCGCAGCTTCTTCACGCCCAATCGGACAAAGGTCGAGCACATACGATCCAGCTCTTCCAATGTCAGAAGCTCTTTCTTTGGAAGAAATTGCATCGCCTCTGACATGCAATAAACGCACCGGAAATCACATCTGTCAGTAACAGACACACGCAAGTAGCTTATGGCGCGTGCAAAAGGGTCAATAAGGGGGACTTGGGCGTTCATGGACGCAAGCTATGGCGCGTGCCCGACGCTTGCAAGAGGGGGCGGGCTGAGGCAACACTCGCCTTTATGCGACCAATCGTTTCCATTGCTGCTTTGAGCCTCGTCGTTTCCGGGTGCATCAACTTGAGTATCCTCGGACGAGGATCCGAGCCTCCTCCTGTGCCAGCGGTCTACACAGGCATAATTGGGGTTCCGGACGAAGACACGATCCGTCCGTCAGCCCGGCCGAGCGTGGGTGCGAATGCGTCGTCAGAACCCTCCCGGCCTGTCGCTGCCGGCGAACTGGGTCGCTCTACGGTATCGCTTGGCGATCCAACGCAGGGCGGTCTTTGGATTGAGACGGATCTGGTGACTGCACCCCGACCTGGGCGCGTGACCGTCCCTTCCAACGGACGGTTTGTGATGGTCACCCTGCGACCCGGAGAACCGGGAGGCGCACGCGCCTCGATACAAGCCTTGCAGAGCCTTGGCCTATCTCCCGCCGCTTTGACCGAGATCGTGATTTACGGACTATGATCTGGAACACGGGAAAAAGGATCCTGCCGACGCCATTGGTGCCCGGGGGCTGGCAGGCCTGTTGTGATGCTTTCGAATGGCCCATGCTGGATCATCTGAACATTGCCGATCTGTGTTGCGATCAATGGGCGGATGCTGAACCAGATCGGGTGGCTTTGACAGATATCGCCGCCGACGGGACGCGTGAGAATTGGACGTATGGGGCGCTGAGGGATGCAAGTGATCGGTTTGCATCGCTTCTGAAGGAGGCAGGCGTGGGGCGTGAAGACGTTGTGGCCGTATTGCTTCCGCAGAGCCCGGCAACGCTGATTGCGCATTTCGCAGCCCACAAAATTGGAGCGATCTCTCTGCCATTATTCACACTGTTTCGGGCTGATGCGCTTCTGTACCGGCTGAAGGATTCCGGTGCGAAAGCGATCGTGGCAGCTGAAAGCAAGGTGGATGAGGTGCTGTCGCTTCTGGGCGATCTGCCAGATGCCAGAAATGTCTGGTCAACTGGAACTGTTCGGTCCGGTGCGCGGGATTTCTGGGCAGAGATAGACGCTGCCGCTCCGATCCGTGCAAGGGTGAGAACCGCGCCAGATGATCCCGCGATGATCATCTACACGTCTGGTACGACCGGAGACCCCAAAGGCGTCTTGCACGGTCATCGGTTTCTTCTTGGGCATTTGCCCTCCATCGAGGTGACGCATCCCAAAATAGATGCTCCGGGCGCAGTTGGGTGGACACCTGCAGATTGGGCCTGGATCGGTGGGTTGATGGATCTGGCGTTGCCCTGCCTTTATTACGGGGCGCGGCTTGTGTCGCATCGCATGCGCAAGTTTGAGCCCGAAGCCGCCTACGCGTTGATGAAACGCGAACAGACAAGCGTGTTGTTTTTGCCTCCGACAGTTCTGAAACTCCTGAGAAGCGTGAAGGCACCCCGAGACCTGGTTGTGCAGTCCATTTCGTCGGGAGGGGAGGCGCTGGGTGCTGAGCTGTTGAACTGGGCGCGTACGGAATTGAATGCGCAGATAAATGAGATTTACGGACAAACAGAATGCAACCTTGTTCTGGCTGCTGTGCCAGATGCTGTCCCTGTTCCGCCCGGGTCGATGGGGTTACCAGTGCCCGGCCATGATGTGCAGGTACAGCGCATGGATGGATCTGAAACCGCTGCCGGTGAAGAAGGCGAAATTGTCGTGCGCCGCGGAAGCCAAGTTATGTTCTTGCGGTACTGGAACAAGTCCGAACAAACGGATGCGAAGTTTCGCGGGGATTGGATGCGAACCGGAGATCTGGGGGTGCGGGATGAAAACGGGTTTATTCGGTTTGCCTCGCGTGATGATGACGTCATCACCTCGTCTGGGTACCGCATCGGTCCTACGGAAATCGAAACCTGTCTGGGCGCGCATCCGGCCGTTTTGATGGCCGGTGTGGTTGGTGTGCCGGATCCGGTGCGCACTGAAGCCGTTAAGGCTTTCGTGGTACTGCATGAGGACGTTCTCTGGTCACCAGAATTGGAAGGTGGGCTGATACAATATGTGCGCGACACTGTCAGTCCACATGTTGCCCCAAGGACCGTTGAACCCCTGCCAGAGTTGCCAATGACCGCAACTGGCAAGATCATGCGACGCGCTCTACGCGATCGAGGCTAGGCGGGCAGCTTGCGTGCGGCCTCTTTGCGGGCAAAGGGCTTCATCTGATCGCCATAGGTTTCAAGGAAACGGATGACCCGCGGCGCATCGTGTTTCGACAGTTCGCGGAGCCACCAGGCGACCGCTTTCTGGATGAACCAATCCTGGTCTGGGACATAAGAGGCGGCCCAGCCTAGTATGCGGTCACGCGCCTCCAGTTCTTCAGGTTTGGGATGGTTCTGCTTGGTCCATGGGAGCGTCATCACCAGCGCTGCGCGTTTGGTCCACATGTGATCGGACGTGGTCCATGTCTCTACGAGATCGAGACGGCTAGGGTCCCAAACAAGCCGCTTCTGTCCCGCAATCGAGGCGTGATCTGCAATGGCCCAAGCATCAAAGCTGGGCACCCAGGAGGAGATCAAGGTCCAGGCCGCGTCATCACTTGGGCGCAGCCGGGCCTGCGTTAGCAGCTTGGCTGCGGCCACGCGGGCTTCGTGAATGTTGGTGTCCCAAAGCTGCGAAGACAGGGCAACGCGGCTTTCCACATCAAGGACGGCGCGCCATTCTTTGACCAATGCATCCACTTTTGGATTGCTTACGCCGAGATATGGGCGGTCTGCTTTGTGATAGGTCGCCATCTCGCCGGCCTTTTGCGGATCGGCAAGTGATCTCAACGCACCGAGAGCCTCCTCGAAGTTCATTTCGCATCGCTCAGTGTTTGGTGCGGTACCGCGCAAATCGAGCACAGATGTTTCTCGTTTAAGCCACGCAAGAACAAAACGGCATGGTCAGCCGGGATGCTGTCAACCAACATGACCATTGTCCACGCCTATTCCACGGTTACGGATTTCGCGAGGTTGCGCGGTTGGTCTACATCCGTGCCTTTTGCAAGCGCCGTGTAATAGGCCAGCATCTGAGCTGGTATCGCATAGATAATAGGTGCGAAGACCGGATCGCATTCCGGCATGACAAGTGTGTCCCACGTCCCTTCGCGCGCACGTTCCGCACCAGTTGCATCGGTAACAAGCAACACCTTGCCAGAACGCGCCATCACCTCTTGCATGTTGCTGACGGTTTTATCGAAGAGCGGGTCTGTCGGCGCAAATACAATCACGGGGACGTCTTCGTCCACCAAGGCAATCGGACCGTGCTTGAGTTCGCCTGAGGCATATCCTTCGGCGTGAATATAGCTGATCTCTTTTAGTTTGAGCGCACCTTCAAGGGCGAGCGGGAACATCGCGCCACGACCAAGGAACAGGATATCACGGGCCTTCGCCAGTTCATTTGCCAAACGCTCAACGGAGGGTTCGATGCCAAGTGCGAGATTGACCAGCCCTGGCACCGTACGCAGTGCGTCGACATGTTTGGCAACCTCTGCGTCGGTTAGACATCCCCGTTGCTGCGCGGCGCGCAAGGCCAGAATGGCCAAAACAGCAAGCTGACAGGTGAAAGCCTTGGTGGAGGCTACCCCGACCTCGACCCCGGCATAAATCGGCAAGGCAACGGAGCTTTCGCGTGCGATAGAACTTTCAGGCACATTCACCACTGAGAGAATATCGCTAGCCTTGCCGGAGCAATATCTAAGGGCAGCCAAGGTGTCGGCGGTTTCGCCCGATTGGCTCACGAAAAGTGCCACGTTTGAGCTGCCAATCGGAGGTTCGCGGTAGCGGAATTCCGAGGCGACATCGATTTCCACAGGAAGGCCAGCAAGTTGCTCGAACCAGTATTTGGCTGTTTGGCAAGCGTAGTAGGCTGTGCCACAGGCGACCATGATGAGCCGGTCAACCGCGCTAAAGTCCGGCAATCCATCGGGGAGCTGAATGCTGGCGTCGTCGTTGAGATAATGCGCCAGCGCGTTTGCAAGCACTGTGGGCTGCTCGGCAATCTCCTTGGCCATGAAGTGTTTGTGACCCGCCTTTTCGATCCGAGCAGAGTCCAGTTTGATCTGTTTTGTGATGCGAGTGACCGGTTGGTTATGTACATCAAAAATTTCGACGCCTGCGCGCGTCAGAACACACCAGTCGCCTTCATCGAGATAGGTGATCTGATCAGTGAGCGGCGCCAGCGCGATCGCGTCAGAACCGACATACATTTCGCCGTCTCCGTGCCCCACCGCGAGAGGGGATCCGCGACGTGCTGCGATCAACAGATCCTCTTCGCCGTCAAACAAAATTGCAAGCGCGAAGGCGCCTTCGAGTTGTGCAATGCTGTCGCGTGCTGCATCGACCGGAGCTTTGCCTGCCTTCAATTCGCGCGCGATCAATTGGGCGATGGTTTCGGTGTCAGTATCACTTTCGAAATTGACCCCGTTCTTTCCCAGCTCTTTCCTCAGGTCGCGAAAATTCTCGATAATCCCATTATGAACAACGGCGACGGACCCGGATTGGTGCGGGTGGGCGTTCGCAACATTGGGTGCGCCGTGGGTCGCCCATCGCGTGTGGCCGATCCCAGACCGTCCTGCTAGCGGGTTTTCGACGAGAAGATCAGACAGATTGACAAGCTTTCCAACCGCGCGCCTGCGATCGAGTGCGCCTTCGTGGATTGTTGCGATACCTGCGCTGTCATAGCCGCGGTATTCCAGCCGTCTCAAAGCATCCACCATGATAGGAGCCGCTTGGTGTGAGCCCAGAACGCCAATAATTCCACACATACTTAATCTACCTTACCGGCTTTTCTGGCCTTGGCGGCCTTGAGGTTACGCATCAAACGGGTCGCAAAACCTTGTTTATTTTCCTGTCTGGCGCGGCCAAGCGCCAAGGCGCCGTCTGGAACATCCGAAGTGATAACAGAACCTGACCCGGTCATCGCGCCGTCGCCGATCCTTACCGGTGCGACCAGCATCGTGTCGGACCCAATAAAGACATCTTCGCCAATTTCGGTGCGGTGCTTGAAGACGCCGTCATAATTGCACGTCACCGTTCCCGCACCGATATTAGAGCGTGCGCCAATGGACGCGTCGCCAACATAGGTCAAATGGTTGACCTTCGCGCCTTCGGCGACAGTGGCATTTTTTATTTCAACGAAGTTGCCAATATGCGTGTTTTCCGACAACTCGGCGCCCGGGCGTAGTCGCGCAAACGGGCCTACAGTAGCACCGCGAGAGACGTGGCAATCTTCGAGATGACAGAAGGCGCGGATCTTCACACCCGTCTCGATCGTAACGCCGGGGCCGAAAACCACGTTTGGTCCAATTTCAGTATCGCGGCCGATGAATGTATCGAGCGAAAAGTAGGTTGTCGCCGGATCAGCCAAAGTGACCCCATTTTCAAAGGCCTCAGCGCGGGCACGTGACTGAAAGATCTTTTCAGCAGCAGCCAGCTCGGCGCGCGTATTAACACCCAGCGTTTCGGCTTCATCACATGTAACAACAGAGGTCGTCATTCCATCCTGTCGTGCCAGTTCAGGAACATCAGTCAAATAGTATTCGCCTTGCGCATTGTTGTTGCTGATGCGGTCCAGAAGCGTCATCAGCGTTGTGGCATCAGCCATCAAAACCCCGGAATTGCAAAGCGTGATGTTTAGCTCTTCAGGTGTCGCGTCTTTAGCTTCAACGATACACGTAAGCTCATCACCGTCCGTCACCAGACGTCCATAGCGACCCGGGTTGGCGGCCTCAAAGCCAAGCACGACCACATCTGATTGAGCCCGCGCTTCGCGCATCCGGATCAGTGTCTCGGAACGTACGAAAGGTGTGTCCCCGTAAAGGACAACCGCATCACCTTCAAATCCTTCCAGCGCCCATTTTGCCTGTAATGCGGCATGACCGGTACCGAATTGTTCATTTTGCCGAACAGAACGCAACTCGGGGTCGAGTTTGCCAAGTTGTGCCTCGACCAGATCTGCGCCATGCCCGGTTACGACGATAGTAAGGTCTGGCTCTAGTCCTGCGCCGGCTCGAAGAGCATGGGCGATCAAAGGCGCCCCGCCAATCGGATGGAGCACTTTGGGCAAGTCGGAGTTCATGCGGCTGCCTTGCCCGGCGGCCAACACGATCAAAGCACAGCTCATGCGCGATACCTCTTACCCTTTGTCTTTTCCTACCCGCTCTATTACCCATGCCCAGATATGTCGCAAGGTCGTCGAGCGGTTCTGACCGATCAAACCTCGTTACGATCGGTAATGCGACCGGCGGTAGATCGCCAAATTAGTGACAGGAGAGAGCATGAGCCGGTGCATCGTATTTGATCTCGACGGGACACTTGCCGATACAAGCGGTGATCTGATCGCTGCCGCGAATGCTTGCTTTGCCGACATGGGGGCCGCCACACGCTTGGATCCCATGGCGGATGCCGGAACCGCGTTGCGTGGGGGACGTGCGATGCTGACCCTTGGATTGAAACGCGAATTTGGCAGCGTGGATGAAACTATTGTAGCGCGGTACTATCCGTTTTTACTGCAGGCTTATTCGCAAGCTATTGATGTGCACACAGTACTTTACGAAGGCGCATTGGAAGCCGTTTTGCGATTGCGCGCTCTGGGTGACAAAGTTGCGATCTGCACCAACAAACCCGAAGGGCTGGCGAATATCTTAATGATGCGTCTTGGGGTGCGAGATCACTTCGACGCGCTGATAGGGGCAGATACTTTGCCGACACGAAAACCTGATCCGGCACCGTTGCTGGCGGCTATCCAATTGTCAGGGGGACAGCGAGAGCGCTCTGTCCTTGTCGGTGACACAGTAACGGACCGAGAAACCGCCCGAGCGGCAGCGGTTCCGTCTATTCTGGTGGAGTTCGGTCCTTCGGGTGCTGATATGGCAGCACTTGAACCGGATGCTTTGCTCCGTCATTACAATGATTTAGAAGACGTTCTGGCGAAAGTCTGCCCATAGGTTTTTCTCGTAGCCATCTGCCCCTGACATTTGTTACGCTTCCGTGTGCGGAAGTATTTTAAGGAGAAGATGATGTCATTGATACGCATGGGTGCTATCAGCGCCGGGGTGCTTTTGGCCGGAGCTGTGCCAAGCCTCGCGCAAACCCCATCCTGTGGTGGCTCAGGCGCAAACGGTGTTTGGATTGGTGGGTCCATGTCCGGATCTGATGTGTCTACCGCCAGTTTTGCCTTTGATACCTTTGGTTCTGCAGCAAATAATGGCGAGATCGTAACGCTGTTTTCTCTGACCAGTCCGACAGAAGTTCGTGTGGAGGCGTCGCCTTCCGCGGGCATGGATACGGTAATTGATCTGATTTCTTCCAATGGCAGCTTCATCATCAGTGATGACGATGGTGGTGGTGGGTTGGCTTCTCGCGCCGAAGTAATGTTGCAGCCGGGCTCCTATTGTCTGCTCACGCGTGGCCTTGGAGGCGACGCGGTTGCGGCGGATATTCGGGTTGGCCGCACCGATCACGAGCCACTCACGAGTGGTGGGTTTGTTGACGCTGGTGCAGAGACCTGCACCATCGATACACCTGCAACAATGTTGAACGGATCTATCTCGGCAGGTTCCGGTGCAAGGTTGATGGCTTCGAACCCAGTCTCGGTTGAGGGTAATTATCGTTTCTTCACGGATGGCTCCGCTCCAATTACGATCACTGCATCAAATGAAAACGCGGACCCGGTCGTTTATGTCTATGATGAGCTTGGCAACCTGATCGCAGAGAATGATGATTTTGACGGTCTCAACTCGCGTATCGATCTGGATACACCGCCATCAGCCGGTACCTATTGTATTTCGCTCAGTGCGCTTTCCGACGAAACCGCCCCGATCGATTTGGCCGTGTACGAATTTGACGAAGGGGAATTCCTGACCGGTCTTTATGATCGCGGTGAATCCGCTCCGCCAATGGATGGCAGTTACCCTGTTACAGTTCTGGGATTGCTCGAAAACAGGATGCGCCAGGACATACGCGTGCAGGCGGGCAAAGCCAGCTGGTTTGCGATCAATATGCCCGAAAATGGGGTAATTCTCATTGAAGCAATTGCTGTCGCAGATGTTGATCCGACTATTACATTGTTTGATGATCTGGGTCGTCAGGTTGGGTTCAACGATGACAATGGCGATACACTTGATTCGTTGCTTGCCGTGCGCGTGAACCCTGGGCTTCACATGTTTGCTGTGAACCTTTTGGGCGAAAGCGGCGGCGCTATTCGTCTTGCGATGGAACGGTACGTCCGCGTCCCTTAACGCAACAATCTGTTTAGACCTGTTTGGCCCGTTGATGCGAATTGCATTGGCGGGCCTTTCGTTTGATGTCAGGCGTTGACGTCAGCTGAACCTCCCCCCAAGGTCGCGCGCATGACAGAGAATTTCACTCGCAGTTTCACCCAGCAAGAAGCGATCCCAGAAGCCGCGATCGAAGCTGCGTTGCGCGTGATGCGTTCTGGCCGTTTGCATCGCTACAATCTTGTCGGCGATGAGCTTGGTGAGGTGTCATTGTTGGAACAGGAATTCGCCGCGCAGACAGGGGCGAAATACTGCCTTGCTGTTGCTTCAGGCGGGTATGCGATGGGGGCAGCGCTGCGGGCCTTGCAGGTGCAGCCGGGCGAACCTGTTTTGACAAATGCATTTACGCTTGCACCCGTTCCTGGCGCAGTCTCTGCGGCGGGGGCAAAGCCCGAATTTGTGAACGTAACTGAAGATTTGGTGATCGATCTTGAGCACATGTCTCAACGCATCGAAGAGACCGGAGCTCGGCTTCTGATGCTCAGCCATATGCGTGGTCATATTTGCGATATGGATGCGTTGATGGCGATTTGTGATGCGGCGGGTGTCAGGGTGATCGAGGATTGCGCACACACGATGGGCGCGGACTGGAAAGGGACACCGTCAGGGCGCTTCGGAGCGATCGGGTGTTATTCGACGCAAACCTACAAACACATCAATTCCGGTGAGGGTGGACTGATCATCACGGATGATGCCGAACTGGCCGCACGCATGGTCCTGCTTTCGGGAAGCTACATGCTTTATGAACGCCATGCTGCTGCTCCCCCTAAAGAAGTGTTTGAGCGTTTGCGGTTGGATGTCCCAAATGTTTCGGGTCGGATGGACCATCTCCGCGCGGCGATCTTACGTCCTCAACTGGCTAATTTGCCGCGTCAGGCGACGCGCTGGAATGAAAGATATCGCGCTGTCGAAGACGGTCTGAAGGGGGCTAATGGGCTTGCGCTAATCCGGCGGCGGGACGGGGAGGGGTTTGTTGCCTCCTCTTTCCAGTTTCGTCTTCCGGGATGGAGTGCCGATGCAGTGAGGGACTTTCTGGCGCGCTGTGCGGAACGTGGTGTCGAACTGAAATGGTTTGGGCATGATGCACCGATGGGTTTCACCAGCCGCTACGTGCACTGGGCCTATGCGGATCCGGCAGATCTGCCGGAAACCGACGCCATTCTGGATGGCCTGATCGACATGCGTCTGCCTTTGACATTTAGCCTTGAGGATTGCGCCCAGATTGCCCGGATCATCCGCGAAGAGGCGGGTCGCTAGTCAATCCTCACACCCAAGTGAGATGCCCTTTCAAAGGGGCGAGATCTGTTTTGGATCGCCAGTGATTGACGCATTAAGTATCCTAACATAGTATTTGAACAATCGTTCAATAAACGGAGCGCGCGCGCCATGTTTCATGGATCAATGCAATTTGACCTTGGTGAAGACATCAACGCCTTGCGCGACATGGTGCATGCCTGGGCGCAAGAGCGGGTGAAGCCGCTGGCGCAGAAGACCGATCAGGAAAACGCCTTTCCCAACGCTCTGTGGCGCGAAATGGGCGAGCTTGGACTTCTTGGGGTCACCGTGGACGAAAAATACGGTGGTGCTGGCATGGGATATCTGGCCCACACCATTGCTGTGGAAGAGGTCGCGCGTGCGTCTGCCTCTATTTCACTCAGCTACGGGGCACATTCCAACCTGTGTGTGAACCAGATCAAGCTGAACGGAACCGAGGAGCAGAAACAGAAATTTCTGCCACGTCTGATTTCAGGAGAGCATGTCGGCGCGCTGGCAATGTCCGAGGCAAGCGCGGGATCTGACGTCGTCTCGATGAAGCTGCGCGCAGAAAAGCGCAACGATCACTACCGGTTGAACGGCAACAAATACTGGATCACCAACGGTCCGGATGCCGACACGCTTGTCGTTTACGCCAAAACCGATCCGGACGCAGGCAGCAAAGGGATTACCGCCTTTCTGATTGAAAAAGAGATGACGGGCTTCTCCACCTCTCCGCATTTCGACAAGCTGGGGATGCGCGGGTCGAACACGGCTGAGCTGATTTTCGAAGATGTTCGGGTCCCGTTTGAAAACGTGCTTGGAGAGGAAAGCAAAGGCGTGCGTGTCCTGATGTCGGGCCTCGACTATGAGCGTGTTGTTCTGTCGGGCATCGGAACGGGGATCATGGCGGCCTGCCTTGATGAGATCATGCCGTATATGGTCGAACGCAAGCAATTCGGCGAGCCCATCGGGAATTTTCAGCTGATGCAGGGCAAGATCGCAGACATGTACACCGCGATGAACTCGGCGCGTGCTTATGTTTATGAGGTCGCAAAAGCCTGCGATCGTGGTGAGGTCACGCGCCAGGATGCGGCGGCCTGTGTGCTTTATGCCTCGGAGGAAGCGATGAAAGTTGCCCATCAGGCCGTGCAGGCCATGGGCGGTGCCGGTTTCCTAAACGACAGTGCTGTCAGTCGGATCTTTCGCGACGCGAAACTGATGGAGATCGGGGCGGGTACCAGCGAAATCCGGCGTATGCTCGTGGGGCGTGAACTTATGGGAACGATGTCATGAAAATACTTACACTTGCCTTTGCCCTCGCCGTTTTGGCGGGGAGTGCCTCAGGGCAGGATGCCAACGGTCTGTTTTATGATTTCGGACCCACTGCGTCCTGTCTGGCAGGTGCGCAAAGTCTCTCTGCAAAGCAGGATTGCGTCGGCAAGGCTGCGGAGGCCTGCGTTGAAAAGACCGGTTATGCCACCCCGGTGCTGTCTGGATGCGCCAGCCGTGAGTTGGAAGATTGGGACGCAAGGCTGAACGCCGTTTATCAGCAACAGCGTGCATATGCGCGCGAATTTGATATGGGAAATGATCCAAACCTGCCAGGGCTCGACACAAGCTTGCGCGATATGCAGCGCGCATGGATTCCCTACCGGGATGCCACGTGCGTTTATGAGGCAGCACAGTGGAGCGGTGGAACTGGTGCTGGCCCTGCCTATATCGGCTGCCTGCTCAGCCTGACAGGTGATCAGGCACTTTATCTTGAATTCGGCAGGATTGGGGGCTGAGCGATCAATGCCCCGTTGGTTGTGGTATGTGCCGATCGCCATTCTGATCGTCGTTGTTGCGTACAACGGGGCGAAACTTGGCTTGATGCGGGCAAACGTGACCGAAAGCGCAGTGATTGATCACTATGCAGGCGAATACCTCAAGGACCACGCACGACTGATCGGGGAAGGTGCAAGCCTGACTGATTGCCTCGCAATACCCGGCTATGACCCTGGTGTTTGGATCGAGGTGCGGTGCACGCCGCCGGAAGGCTCGGCGTTTCTTTATGGCGTTCGGCGTGACGGGGCGCTGATCTATGCTGCGCGTGATGAAGCCGCGAAGCCGGAGACCTGAAGTGAAGCTGACCTCTTCCATATTGACCTCGTCGGAAACGTTCAAATCCAATGAAGCGGCGCATTTGGACGCTTTGGCGGACGTGTGCACAGCGGCAGATATTGCGGCTGCAGGCGGAGGGGAGCGATCGAAGCAACGCCATCTCGATCGCGGTAAGATGTTGCCGCGCGACCGGGTTGCGAACCTGCTGGACCCGGGCAGCCCTTTTCTGGAAGTCGGTGCTTTTGCAGGACACGGGCTTTATGATGGAGCCTCACCGGGGGGAAGCGCCATTGCGGGCGTAGGTCTCGTGAACGGGCGACAGGTAATGGTCGTTTGTAATGACGCGACGGTGAAGGGCGGCACCTATTATCCCATCACCGTGAAAAAACACCTCAGAGCGCAAGAGATTGCCGAGGAATGCCAGCTTCCATGTGTGTATCTCGTCGACAGCGGCGGGGCGAACCTGCCCAATCAGGACGAGGTTTTCCCCGATCGGGATCACTTCGGGCGCATCTTTTACAATCAGGCCCGTATGAGCGCCAAAGGGATCGCGCAGATTGCCGTGGTTATGGGATCGTGTACGGCGGGTGGCGCTTATGTGCCTGCAATGTCTGATGTTTCAATCATCGTGAAAAACCAGGGAACGATTTTCCTGGCAGGCCCCCCCTTGGTGAAAGCCGCAACCGGAGAGATCGTATCTGCCGAAGACCTGGGCGGTGGGGATGTTCATACCCGTCTGTCTGGCGTTGCCGATTATCTGGCCGAAGACGATACCCATGCGCTAGCCCTCGCGCGACAGGCCGTAGGCTCACTGAGCGCGCGCGAAACGCTTAAGTTTGGGGGGGAGGCACCTGCTTATGATCCTGCCGAACTGCTTGGCGTTGTGCCAGCTGATCTGCGCACGCCATATGACATTCGCGAAGTGATCGCGCGGCTTGTCGATGCCTCTCGATTTGACGAATTCAAGGCGCGGTTTGGGGAAACACTGGTCACAGGGTTTGCCGAGATCTGCGGCCTGCAGGTTGGAATAATTGCCAACAATGGCGTTCTGTTTTCGGAAGCGGCCCAGAAGGGTGCACATTTTGTCGAGCTCTGCTCGCAGCGTCGCATACCGCTGGTGTTCTTGCAAAACATCACCGGCTTCATGGTGGGCAAACGCTATGAGAACGAGGGTATTGCCCGCCATGGCGCGAAGATGGTCACAGCAGTTGCGACCACGTCGGTACCAAAAATCACTATGCTGGTCGGCGGTTCTTTCGGGGCCGGTAATTACGGTATGGCTGGCCGGGCTTATCAGCCGAGGTTTCTGTGGACATGGCCGAATTCCCGGATCTCCGTGATGGGTGGCGCGCAGGCCGCCGGGGTTCTGGCGACCGTCAAACGTGATGCGATTGAGCGGGCTGGCGGGCGTTGGAGTGCCGAGGAAGAAGCAGAGTTCAAGCAGCCCACAATCGACATGTTCGAACGCCAGGCACACCCGCTTTACGCCAGCGCACGGCTTTGGGATGACGGGATTGTTGACCCAAGAAAAAGCCGCGACGTGCTCGCGCTGAGCCTTCGGGCCGCCCTGAATGCCCCGGTTGAGGAGACGCGTTTCGGCGTCTTCAGAATGTGAGTTTTTGGATGTCTCAGGCACATTCGGATATCGCCGAGATGAGAGTGGATCTGCAGCACTCAAACGTCGTTGCAGTCGTGATGGCCTGCGAAAAGCGGTCCCGGACCACCGACGGGCAGGGGACGCGCCATGTTCCGTAAGATCCTGATCGCAAACAGGGGTGAGATTGCCTGTCGTGTGATCGACACCGCCCGAAAGCTGGGCGTTGCAACAGTGGCAGTGCATTCCGACATTGATGCGGGCGCACGCCATGTGTCTCTTGCCGATGAGGCTGCCTCGCTTGGGGGGGCGACGCCTGCGGAAAGCTATTTGCGTGGCGATGCAATCATCACTGCGGCTTTGGCAACCAAAGCGCAGGCGATCCACCCGGGATATGGGTTCTTGTCTGAAAACCCTGATTTTGTCGACGCCGTGGAAGCCGCTGGCCTTGTGTTCATCGGACCCTCAGCGGCGGCGATCCGCGCGATGGGTTTGAAAGACGCGGCCAAGGCCCTGATGGTGGAAGCCGGGGTGCCCGTCGTCCCTGGCTATCATGGGTCAGATCAGGATGACGCGCTTCTGGCCAAAGAGGCGGATGCGATTGGTTATCCAGTTTTGATCAAAGCGGTCGCCGGGGGCGGGGGGAAAGGCATGCGTCTGGTCGAAGGGCTAGACGGCTTCGCAGCGGCTTTGGCAAGCGCGCGCTCAGAGGCGCAAACCGCATTTGGCAATCCGGATGTGCTGGTCGAGAAATTCGTGACTTCTCCACGCCATATCGAGATCCAGATTTTTGGGGATGGAACAGAGGCTGTTCATCTCTTCGAGCGCGATTGCTCCCTGCAAAGACGCCACCAGAAGGTGATCGAAGAGGCGCCTGCGCCAGGTATGACCCTCGAAATGCGTGAGGCAATGGGCGCCGCGGCTGTCCGAGCGGCCAAAGCCATCGGCTACAAAGGGGCTGGCACGGTAGAGTTTATCGTCGATGGATCAGACGGTCTGCACCCAGACGCATTTTGGTTCATGGAAATGAACACGCGTTTGCAAGTGGAGCATCCGGTCACCGAGGCGATCACAGGCGTTGATCTGGTGGAGTGGCAGCTACGCGTTGCGGCGGGTGAGCCTTTGCCGTGTAGACAAAGCGCGTTATCGATTTCCGGACATGCGTTTGAAGCGCGGCTTTATGCAGAAGACGCCCCTGCAGGGTTCCTACCTGCCACCGGGACATTGACGCATTTGAAATTTGCCGACGACGCACGCGCGGACACTGGTGTGCGGGCAGGCGATACCATCAGCCCCTATTACGATCCGATGATTGCCAAGGTGATCGTGCACGGGGCAACGCGAGAGATTGCGCTGGGACAAATGCGGCGAGCATTGACAAATACCGAAGTGGCCGGGACCGTAACCAATCTGGGTTTTCTTGGGGCTCTTTGTGATCATCAGGGTTTTGCTTCCGGTAACGTGGATACCGGGCTGATCGGGCGCGATCTCGATGCACTCTTGGCGGCCCTGGACATTCCTCAATGGGTTTTGGCGCAAGCGGTACTGGCGGCGGCAGATATCGGGGAGGCCCAACAACTGGCGGGCTTCACACTCTGGGCACCTTTGGTGCAGCAGATTGTGTTGGACCGCGGGGGCAAGGAAATCGTTGGTCTGATGCGTATGCATGGCCCTGATCACTGCGAGATCCAGGTGGCTGGCCGCTCGGTTCAGGCTGTCCGCAAGGACGGGCAATGGCGATTTGATGGGCAGGCCGGGGCGAACGTCGTGCGTTCCGGCAATACGATCACTGTCTTTGCCCAATATGGCATTGCGTTTGAGGTCGTTGATCCATTGGCGCGGGACGCTGCGGCCGGGATTGGCGGAAATGTTGTGGAAGCCCCGATGCCGGGCTTATTGAAGGCCGTTTTGGTAGCACCTGGTGCTGAGGTTGCAAAAGGTGCGGCGCTCGCGGTTCTTGAAGCGATGAAAATGGAGCATACGCTCAAGGCCGCACGCGATGGTGTGGTGGCTGAAGTCCTGTGTGAAACAGGCGCGCAGGTCGAAGCCGGCGTTCCTTTGGTGCGGTTAGAGGAGGAAGAAGCATGATGCGACTACACCATGTGCCGATGTCACGCTCGTTTCGGGTGCTTTGGTTGCTGGAAGAACTGGGGCTCGAGGCAGAGCTGGTCATGCACTCGATCCGAGGGGGCACCATGCACACGCCCGAAGGCTATGCGGTTTCGCCCGCCGGTCGTGTGCCCGCGCTGGAGCTTGACGGCGAGACAATGTTCGAAAGCGGTGCAATTGTGCAAACGCTCGTAGAGCGACATCCGGATGCGGGATTAGAGCGCGCGGTCGGGGATACAGAGCGTCCGGCCTATCTTCAGGCAATGTGGTTTTCGGAAACGATGGCAAGCTTGATTGAACAGTTGAACATGAACCATCTGTTTTTACGTGATCCGTCCCTTGCTTCGCCCGTTGTCATCAAACTTCTGACGGCGCGGTTCAAATCCACCTTGCGCGGCGCAGATACCATGCTGGCCGGCGATTGGGTGCTGCCGAGTGGATTTTCGGCGGCAGATATCATGTTTGGGTTCAACCTACGCGCAGTTCCCTACTATGCTCGCTTTGACGAGTTCCCGAGATTGCAAGGCTACCTCGGGCGATGTGCGGCGCGTCCAGCTTATCAGCGGGCCTTGGAAAAAGATGGGGAACAGGAGTTCTATACCAAGGACTTCTATCCAGTACCGGAGCACTAAACGTGGCAACCGTCGAAATTGTCGAGATGGGACCGCGGGATGGGTTGCAGAATGAAGCCCGTATTATCCCCACTGACGAGAAAGTTGCCCTGATCGACAGGCTCTCGGCATGCGGATATCAGCGGATCGAGGTGGCAAGTTTCGTCTCGCCCAAATGGGTGCCGCAAATGGCCGATGGGGCAGAGGTCATGTCCCAGATCGCCCGTACCCCCGGTGTTCGTTATACGGCTTTGACCCCGAATGCGCGCGGGCTTGAACGCGCATTGGACGCGGATGCGGATGAAGTCGCTGTGTTTGGTGCGGCGTCTGAGGGGTTCTCCAAGGCCAATTTGAACGCAACAATCGACGAGAGCCTGACACGGTTCCGTCCTGTTGTTCGCGATGCCCTGGCCGCGGGTGTCCCCGTGCGGGGCTATGTTTCTTGCGTGACCGATTGTCCGTTCGATGGGCCAACGGCGCCCGAAAAGGTGGCGCAGGTCAGTGAGGCGCTTCTTGAAATGGGCTGTTTTGAGATTTCGCTCGGTGAAACTCTTGGGCGCGCGTCAGTGCAGGCGGTCTCGGCAATGCTGAAAGCCGTTGTGCCTGTTGCAGGTCCTGAACGGCTGGCAGGGCATTTCCATGACACAGGCGGCGTGGCGTTGGCCAATATCGAGGTTGCGTTGGAAGAGGGGCTGCGTGTGTTTGATGCTTCCGTTGGCGGATTGGGCGGATGTCCCTACGCCCCGGGCGCGGCGGGAAATGTGGCGACGGAAGCAGTGTTGCAGTTTGTCGAGGCACGTGGCTTTGAAACTGGGCTGGATGATGAGAAAGTAGCGGAAGCTGGTACATTTGCCCGTGCCTTGCGTAAGCCCTGAGGGTCAGATGCCCCTTTCGAGGAAATTTGAAAATGGAAAAACAAGAGGGGCCGGGCATGTTTGAGACAGTCGCAACAGATGTCGACAAGCGTGGCGTGGCCACTGTCACGCTGAACCGACCCGAAAAGCACAACGCCCTCTCAGGCCGGATGATTGAGGAACTGACGACGCTGGCACAGGATCTGGCGTCAGACGACACGGTGCGCGTGGTGGTTCTGACCGGAGCCGGAAAAAGTTTCTGCGCAGGGGGTGATCTGGGCTGGATGCAGGACCAAATGGCTGCAGATCCGGCCTCGCGCGCAGCAGAGGCAAAGAAACTGGCGGTCATGCTGGGCACCTGGAACAGCTTGCCGAAACCTGTGATTGCAAAAGTGCAGGGCGCGGCCTTCGGGGGCGGCGTCGGAATGATGTGCGTGGTCGACAAAGCGATTTGTGTGGACACAGCCCAGTTTGGTCTGACCGAAACGAAGCTTGGTCTGGTACCTGCAACCATTGGGCCTTACGTGGCGGCGCGTCTCGGCCCGCAGACCCGCGAGTTTTTCATGTCGAGCGCGCGCTTTGGGGCCGAAACCGCGCTTCGGATCGGTTTGGCTGCCGAAACGGTGCCTGCGGATGCTTTGGAGGGCGCTGTTGAGAAATCGGTTCTGCCCTACTTGGCCTGCGCGCCGGGGGCCGTCGCCGCGTCAAAGGCAATGGCTTTGTCTTTGGGGCCTGCCATCACGGATGATGTGATTGATGCAACGATTGCCACATTGAACGCCCGTTGGGAGAGCGACGAAGCACGCGAAGGGATCGCGGCCTTCTTTGAACGGCGCAAAGCGTCCTGGGTTGTCGATGACTGATTATGTCTGGCATTTTGGCGTGCTCTACATGGTCTTCTCTGTCTTCGCGGCAGGGTTCCAAATGGCATTGAGCATGGGCGCGCCTTTGGGACATCTGACCTTGGGCGGGCGATATGCGGGAGCGTTGCCCATACCCGTGAGATTTGGGGCCGCATTTCAGGGTTTGTTGATTTTGGTGTTGGCCGGCGTGGTGCTCGACCATGCGGGTGTTGTTGCGCTGGACACTGCAAGCTGGGCGATATGGGCCCCTGTGGGGTTTATGGCGCTGTCGAGCCTTGGCAACCTGATCACGCCCAGTCCGGCTGAGCGACGGCTCTGGGCGCCAATAACGCTTGCAATGTTGGGGGCAGCTTTGGTGGTCGCTTTGGCCTAATGCCAATGGTGGTTTTCGATGCTTTGCTTTTCGCAGATCCGCATCTTGCAACGGCAGTGTCCGCGCTTCGGATACGCCTGCGTTAGCACTTGATCAAATCCACCGATGATGCAGCCTGTTTTTTGTGCAAGAAGGCTGCCGAACGGATGATTATACTGTATAAACTCCAGGCTGTTTCGGCGTTCTTTGGAGAGACTTGGGAAAAATCTTCGTCATCCCATCAATTCTGGCGCGAATGCCGCATGTCGATTTGTTGACCCTTTCTGCATGCAAATGTAGACCACGACCGAAGGACTGCGTAGGCTCGCCAGGCGCGAGACGAACGGACGAATTAAAGGAGCGACCCTTTTGGACGATCTTCTCAGAGAATATCTGCCGATCTTGGTTTTTCTGGCCATTGCTGTCGGGCTTGGTCTGTTGCTGTTGGTCTCGGCTGCGGTGCTTGCAGTGCGCAACCCGGATCCGGAAAAGGTTTCTGCCTACGAATGCGGATTTAACGCCTTTGACGATGCCCGCATGAAGTTCGATGTTCGGTTCTACCTTGTGTCGATCCTTTTCATCATCTTTGACCTAGAAATCGCGTTTCTCTTCCCTTGGGCCGTGGCCTTTAAGGACGTAGGCGATGTCGGCTTCTGGTCGATGATGGTATTCCTGGCCGTTCTGACGATCGGTTTCGCCTATGAATGGAAAAAGGGAGCTCTCGAATGGGAGTGATGACCGGAGCCAATACGGCAGGTGGTGACAAAGAAGTCGCGACCCAGGCGCTGAACCGTGAATTGCAGGACAAGGGCTTTTTGCTGACCTCGACCGAGGACATCATCAACTGGGCGCGCACCGGGTCCTTGCACTGGATGACCTTTGGTCTGGCGTGCTGCGCTGTCGAAATGATGCATACCTCGATGCCGCGATATGATGCGGAACGGTTCGGGATCGCGCCGCGCGCCTCTCCTCGTCAGTCTGACGTGATGATCGTCGCCGGTACGCTGACCAACAAAATGGCGCCTGCGCTGCGTAAGGTCTACGATCAGATGCCCGAGCCACGCTATGTGATCTCCATGGGATCCTGTGCGAACGGTGGCGGGTATTATCACTACAGCTATTCCGTTGTGCGGGGATGTGACCGGATTGTACCTGTCGATATCTACGTGCCCGGATGCCCTCCGACAGCGGAAGCGCTGCTCTATGGCATCCTGCAGCTGCAGCGGAAAATCCGTCGCACCGGAACGATTGTCCGCTAAGGCATTTAGAAAGGCAGATCCGACATGACCGACGCTCTGGTTCAGATCGACGACAGTGCATTGGAAGAACTGGCCGCGCATATCGAGGGGCGCCGCTCGGATGACGTGATTTCCACGACCATTGCAAATGGTGAGTTGACAGTCCGGGTGCCCGCATTGTCGCTGGTTGGCATGGTAGAGTTTCTGCGTGCCGATCCGGTGTGCAAGTTCTCGACGCTGATCGACATTACCGCTGTGGATCATCCTGAGCGCGAACAGCGCTTCGACGTCGTCTATCATTTCCTCTCGATGTATCAAAACCATCGTATTCGGTTGAAAGTCGCACTGCGCGAGAGCGAGACGATCCCTTCAATCCACGAGGTCCACCATGGTGCGAATTGGTATGAACGTGAAGCGTTCGATATGTTCGGGATCCTCTTCACCGGCCATCCGGACCTGCGCCGTCTTCTGACGGATTATGGATTTCGCGGACATCCTTTGCGCAAGGATTTCCCGACCACCGGATACACTGAGGTGCGCTATGACGAAGCCCAGAAGCGCGTTGTCTACGAATCTGTAAACCTGGTTCAGGAATACCGTCAGTTTGACTTCATGAGCCCGTGGGAAGGAGCAGATTATATCCTCCCCGGCGACGAGAAATCGAGCAAGTAATTCAGATGTCGGACGTTACCCTTCTTTTCGGGATCGGTGCCACCAAGGCGGGCACCTCGTGGTTGCAGTTCTTTTTGGAACGCCACCCGCAGGTACACCTGTGGGTTCATAAAGAGCTCCATTACTTCGATACGCTCGATGAGAAGAATCTGATGTGGCAGATGGACCAGCTTTGCGAGAAGCGGATGGGTCTGCGGTTGAAGATGAAAGAGGCGCCGGACCAGGAAACCCGAAAACGTCTGCGGTTTGAGGTTGGGGAAATTGATCGCTGGTTGGGTGTTCTCGCGCGCGACAAGGAAGCGCCGGGTGCGTATCTTTCGTTCTTGAAGAAGGGCCGTGCCGGCAAACCTGTCGTGGGGGATATCACACCCGCCTATGCGCTTTTGAGCGAAGAACGCCTGCAGATGATGTATCGCCTCAATCCAGCAACGAAATTTGTATACTTGCTGCGCGATCCGATATCCCGGCTTTGGTCAAATGTTCGGATGATGGCCGGCTGGGGCGGGGGGTCTGAAAACGAAATCTCAGATCGCGCGAACCGGATCTTTGACCGTTGGTCAAAAGGGAAAGAGGAGGCTTTGGGCGCACGGTGCGATTATGCAGGACCGTTGTCCAGGCTGACAAAGGTGGTACCGGAAGCCGACCGCTTCATAGGATTTTATGAAACACTGTTTTCAAAAGAAACAGTGGACACGCTGTGCCGTTTCATCGGTATCGATGGGATGGAGGCGCCTTTGGAGCGCCGTGTGCACGTAAGTGCGCGCATTGAGATGGATGCTGGCCGACGCGCAATTGCCGCTGAACGCCTGGCCCCGCAATATGATTATGTTCAGACCATGTTCGGGCGGATGCCCGAGCGCTGGTCGCCCTCTTAAGGGACGGAGACGACGAAGATGGACGGTAACGGCTTCAACGACGCACTGACGGGCGAACAGAAGATCCGCAACTTCAACATCAACTTTGGGCCACAGCACCCTGCGGCCCACGGCGTTTTGCGTCTGGTTCTGGAGTTGGATGGCGAATTGGTTGACCGCTGCGATCCGCATATTGGGTTGTTGCATCGCGGCACCGAGAAGTTGATGGAGACGCGGACCTACCTGCAGAACCTGCCGTATTTCGATCGGCTCGACTACGTCGGAACGATGAACCAGGAACATGCCTGGTGTTTGGCGATTGAACGGATGACCGGAACAGAAGTGCCGCGCCGCGCGTCACTGATCCGGGTGCTTTATTCCGAGATCGGCCGAATTCTGAACCACCTACTGAACATCACCACGCAAGCGATGGACGTTGGCGCGCTGACCCCGCCGCTTTGGGGGTTTGAAGAGCGCGAAAAGCTGATGGTGTTTTACGAACGCGCATCGGGTGCACGCCTGCACGCGGCGTATTTCCGTCCGGGTGGGGTGCATCAGGACCTGCCGCCAGAGCTTCTCAATGATATCGAGGCCTGGTGTGATCCGTTCCTTGGGGTTGTCGATGATATTGATGGTCTTCTGACCGAAAACCGGATTTTCAAGCAGCGGAATGCCGACATTGGCAACGTCACCGAAGATGACATCCAGAAATGGGGCTTCTCGGGCGTGATGGTGCGGGGATCTGGTCTGGCCTGGGATTTGCGCCGGGCGCAGCCTTACGAATGCTATGACGAGTTTGAATTCCAGATCCCAGTTGGCAAGCACGGTGACTGCTATGACCGTTATCTGTGCCGGATGGCCGAGATGCGCGAGAGCATCAAGATCATGCGTCAGGCGATCGACAAGCTTCGCCTGCCTGAAAATCAGGGTGATGTGATGGCGCGCGGCAAGATCACACCGCCGAAACGAGGCGATATGAAAACCTCTATGGAAAGCCTAATCCACCACTTCAAGCTTTACACCGAAGGCTTCCACGTGCCCGAGGGTGAGATCTACGCTGCCGTCGAGGCTCCCAAGGGCGAGTTTGGTGTCTATCTGGTGGCGGACGGATCGAACCGGCCCTATCGCGCCAAAATCCGTGCTCCGGGCTTCGCCCATTTGCAAGCTATGGATTATATGTGCAGAGGCTACCAACTGGCCGATGTGTCGGCGATCCTTGGGAGCTTGGATATCGTGTTTGGCGAGGTGGATCGGTGAAAATTGCCAAGCGATCGCTGGTAGTCGTTGCGATTCTCTTGGGCGCGCTGGTTTTGCGTGCGTGGATCGCAGGTCCACATCCGCAAGTTGAAAGGTCACTGGTATGCAACTTTAGTGCGTCGGTGCTTGAAGCTGAAGGCGACGGCAGCACTGGGGGAAGTTCAGAGTGTTTTCTGACTAACCGAGTAGACAATTGGTATTATTTGGTCGGTGAGTTTGGTTTGTTTTTGGGCGATGACTCCGTTGACGGGCCTTTGCCAATTGAGGAGATGCTCGAAAGCATTCGGGCCGGCTCCTTTCAAGTTTCCAGCGCTTATGCAGAGTTTTGTGGATCATTGTTTAATCACGTAATGAGACGGAACAGATCCGAACTAATTTCGATTGCAGAAGCTGATACGAACAATCAATTTTCGCTGACTTGTCCAGCAGAGGAATCCTAGATGCTCCGCCGCCTTGCCCCGAACCAGCCAGAGAGCTTTGCTTTCACGCCCGCGAACCTCGCATGGGCAGAAGGACAGATCAGCAAGTATCCTGAGGGTCGTCAGGCCAGCGCGATCATCCCGCTTTTGTGGCGCGCGCAGGAACAGGAAGGCTGGCTAAGCCGTCCGGCAATCGAGGAAGTGGCCCGAATGCTGGACCTTGCCTATATTCGTGCGCTCGAAGTGGCGACTTTCTACTTTATGTTCCAGCTCCATCCTGTTGGAAATGTTGCGCATATCCAAATTTGCGGAACGACGACCTGCATGATCTGTGGTGCAGAAGACCTTGTGGCCGTTTGCCAAGAAAAGATCGCCGCCAAACCGTTCATGCTAAGCGAAGATGGTAAGTTTTCGTGGGAAGAAGTTGAATGCCTGGGGGCCTGTGCGAACGCTCCGATGGCGCAGATTGGCAAAGATTACTATGAAGACCTCACGGCTGAAAACTTTGTTGCTATTCTCGACAAACTGGCCGCTGGCACTGTGCCAAAGCCCGGCCCACAGAACGGGCGCTATGCTGCGGAACCTCTGAGTGGCCTGACTTCACTGACCGCCTACGCAAAGCCTGACGATCCCAATAACGCGAGCGTTGGTCTTGCCGTGGAACTGGGTGACACGGTGAAACGCATTGATGGCACTGAGGTGCCTTTGTTGACGCCGTGGCGTGGCGTTGAGGTGAAAGCCCCTAAAGCGGCCGCAAAATCAAAACCTGTTGCGGAAGCACCCGCCACCGATAGCGGTCAGGATGACCTGAAGCTTTTGAAAGGCGTTGGCCCCAAGCTTGAAGAAAAATTGCATGGGCTGGGCGTCACGAGCTTTGCCCAGGTTGCGGCGTGGGGACCCGAAGATATTGCCGATATGGACGACAAATTATCTTTTAAAGGCCGCATCGAACGCGACGGCTGGGTAGAGCAAGCGAAGTCGCTCGCCGAAGGGGGCGAGACAGAATTCTCAAAGCGCGCTAAGAAGGCAGATATCTACGAAACCTAAGAATGGGAAAACGAGGGATATCGGTATGAACAAAACCTCAGATAAGTTCTTTTGTACGCTTGTATGTCTAGTGGTTGCCTCGCTTGCGGGCTTTGCGGCGATGGCTGCGCTTATAATGGTTGGCGGCTGGTCCGTTATGCAGGCGCTGTTCGCAGCAGCGGTGGTCTGGGCTGTTTTGTCGGCCTTGTTAATCACCATGATCTGCAATGGTTCGCGCGAGACGCCAGAAGAAGCCAGAGCGCGCGTCGAGACAGAGATGGCAGAGGCAAAAGCCCGCGCAACTGGCGCGTCGATCCCTACTGCAACCAAACCTGCTGCGGCTTCTCCTTCTCAAGCGGTAGCCGCCTCGGAGCCAACACCTGAACCAGCTGCGCCAGCACCAACGCCCAAGGTTTCTGAGACACCTGCTTCCGCTGCGACCAGTGGTCCAGATGATCTGAAACTTCTCAAAGGTGTCGGACCCAAACTGGAAGATAAGTTGCACGCGAATGGCGTGACCAGCTTCGCGCAGATCGCAGGGTGGGGACCGGCCGAGATTGCCGACATGGACGACAAGCTGTCCTTCAAAGGACGGATTGATCGCGATGGCTGGGTCGAACAGGCCAAGATACTCGCCAGTGGTGGCGAAACCGAATTTTCCAAGCGAGGCGAAGGGAAGAACGGATAACATACGCAATGACCAACAAAGCTGACCAACTTGCCTTAGCCAAACAGGCCCGTCTGGCCGCGATCGTTATCGCAGTCACCGGGGTAGCTTGGCTTTTGGCGGTCAGCTTTGGTGGGCAACTGGGTCTGCCGGTGCGTTTTGTCTTCCTGATCGATCTCGCAGCGCTTGCGGCGTTTTTCTTCGCCCTGGTGTTACTTTTTCGCGTCTGGCGAGCCCGCCAGACCATGGGAGACTAAAGCATGTTGCAAGATCAGGATCGGATCTTCACCAATATCTACGGAATGCATGATCGCAGCCTGAAGGGCGCGATCAAGCGAGGTCATTGGGATGGCACCAAAGAGCTGATCGGGCTGGGTCGTGACAAGATCATCGACATCATGAAGGCCTCTGGTCTGCGTGGTCGGGGTGGTGCAGGCTTTCCGACAGGCTTGAAGTGGTCTTTCATGCCCAAGGAAAGTGATGGGCGGCCGGCATATCTGGTAGTGAATGCAGACGAATCTGAGCCCGGCACCTGTAAAGACCGCGAGATCATGCGTCACGATCCGCACACATTGATCGAAGGCTGTCTGATCGCGTCTTTCGCAATGAACGCGCATGCCTGCTACATCTACATTCGCGGTGAATATATCCGCGAAAAAGAAGCGCTTCAGGCTGCGATTGACGAGGCTTATGCCGCCGGCCTGGTTGGGAAGAACGCCTGCAAATCGGGCTGGGATTTCGATATTTACCTTCATCACGGGGCAGGGGCCTATATCTGTGGTGAGGAAACGGCGCTGTTGGAAAGCCTTGAGGGGCGCAAAGGCATGCCGCGCATGAAGCCACCATTCCCGGCGGGCGCGGGTCTGTATGGTTGCCCGACCACGGTAAATAACGTGGAATCGATTGCGGTTGTTCCGACGATCCTGCGCCGCGGCGGTGACTGGTTCGCAGGCTTTGGACGCCCGAACAACACCGGCACCAAGCTCTTTGCGATTTCAGGACACGTAAACAACCCATGCGTGGTCGAAGAGGCCATGAGCATCGGTTTTGAGGAGCTGATCGACCGCCACTGCGGTGGCATTCGCGGCGGTTGGACCAATCTGAAGGCGGTTATCCCCGGAGGCTCCTCGGTGCCGTGTCTGCCACGCGATGTGATGAAAGATGCGATTATGGATTTTGACTGGCTGCGGGAGCAGCGGTCGGGTCTGGGAACCGCAGCGGTCATCGTGATGGATCAGTCCACCGATATTATCAAAGCAATCTGGCGCCTTTCGAAGTTCTATAAGCATGAAAGCTGCGGCCAGTGCACACCGTGTCGTGAAGGCACGGGCTGGATGATGCGGGTTATGGAACGTTTGGTGACCGGCGAAGCCGAGGTCGAAGAGATCGACATGTTGCTTGATGTGACAAAGCAGGTCGAAGGCCATACAATCTGCGCCTTGGGCGATGCAGCGGCTTGGCCAATTCAGGGCCTTGTGCGCCACTTCCGTGACGAGATCGAGGACCGCATCAAGGCCAAGCGAACCGGGCGCGTTAGTGCGGTAGCTGCGGAATAAGCCAGTAAAAGCACCAATGAAGAAACATCTTGCCGAACTGAATGTCGGACGCCTTGTTGCGCCGACCGACGACCCTCGAGTTGCAGAATTCATGGACAACCTTGACCGTGTCAATGGGCTGGGCAAACGCATGCCGGGGTTTGTCTGGATGATGGAAGGGTCTGGTGAGCCAGGCGCTGGCAATACGGAAAATGCAATCGGGGACGATCCGCAGTTTGTGGCTAACCTGACGGTCTGGAAGGATCTGGCAAGCCTGAAGACGTTCGTATTTGAAACCATCCACAATCGCTTCCTGACCCGGCGCAGTGAATGGTTCTCTGCACTTGGGGATAAACACTTTGTCATGTGGTGGGTTGAGTCGGGGCACCAACCAAGTCTCGAAGAAGCGTTGGAACGTTTGGAACATCTCCGTTTGCATGGCGCGACTGATTTCGCCTTTGACTGGGCCTACGCTTTGGACCATCAGTAAAATCCCTCAACCTGATATAACAGACACAGACGTCGCGATGTGCGTTAGACTTGATCCAAATGGTCAGATCTCAGGCATGACGCAGCACTGACGACACCCCCTTAAGTTCCCAGCTCAGAACACGTTGTGAAGGAGACCATTTGATGAGTGCACAATTTGCCAACTACGGCCATGCGATTGCAGCTTTGGCGGGGTGGGGACTGTTGATGATGGTTCTATCGCTTCTGTCGACCTCTCGCCTGAATTCAGACAACCGCACCACGAGTGGTCTGCCGAAACGTGAGTATTCAGATCCCGGGTATCGCCGCTTCCGCGCTTATGCAAACGCAGTGGAAACGACGGGGCCGTTTCTTGCGGTGACACTCGCCGCAATCCTGATTGGGGCGAACCCGTTTTGGGTCAACCTGCTGGCTTCGGTGTTTCTGGTCTCCCGGATCGCGACGGCTCTGATCCATATGTTCACAGAAAACCAGAATGCGCGCTCTGCCAGTTATATCGTCGGATGGCTATGCATGCTTGGATTGGCACTCTTCTCGATCCTGGGTGCTTTCTCTGGCGTTGCCTGACCGGCCATCTCCAAAAGCCGTTTCCGGACGGATCAGCGCACAATAGGTCTCGTGAAAACGCGCATTATGCTTTGACACTCTGATGTTGATAGGGGAGTGCTGATGCTATGAAACATTTGACCTTATCTGTCGCGCTGTCGCTTATGACTGGATCAGCCTTGGCTGAGGACCTGCGTCCTGCACCGGACTATTATGTCGACACGCTGTTTGCGTTGACGATGGCGGAAGCACTGGCCACATCATGCTCGACCATGGGGATGGATCTGTTGGCGGCAGGTGCCGCGACAAATGAGCTCCAAGAGAAGCTTGAATCTGACGGCTTTGACCGGGACCAGCCTTTCGCGCAAATGATCGATCCCGCACCTGCTTTACGAACCCTGCAAGAGACGTTTCTTGAAAAACACCCAAACCTTGCCTCGCCCGACGAAGCGCAGGTATGCGCGGTCGCGCTTGCGGAATTAGAAGAAGGGTCCCTTGTTGGGCGTTACCTCAACGCGGGGGTCGAGTAGCCAGTTTGGCGAGGGATCGCCGATAACACGGGTTGGCTATTGCCTAGCAGTTGGCTGATGCCCCTATTTTGCGGCATCTTGGACGCCCTGAGCGTCTTTTTTTTGGAGCGATTCATATGCGTATATCTATTTTGGCTTTCGGTGCGGTTCTGGCTGCTAGCCCGGCTACGGCAACTGATTTCCAGCCGCTTCGGGAGGATCCCGAAATCGCAAATGGTGTTTTGTCCTATGCGGTCGCGGATTTCCTGCGAGAAAATTGTTCGCAGATTGAAGAACGCACAGTACGTGGGAAGGTCTTCCTGCTAAGTCTTGTGACCCGAGCGCAGTCTTTGGGATTTAGTCTCGATGAAGCCACGGCCTATGTTGATGACCCGGTCGAACAAGAACGGGTACAGGTGCAGGCGATGGCATATTTGAGGTCTCAAGGGCTCCCCGAAGACCCGCAAGAATCAGATTGGTGTCGTGTTGGAATGGCCGAATTGGACAAGCGAACACCGGTGCCCTTGATGGTTCGCAAACGCTGATTCAGCGGCGCGTGAACGCCGTTTGGAAAATGCGGTCTGTAAACCCATAAGAATTGGGACGCAGCGCCGCATTTACCCTCGCGTCTCATCGTCTATCACGGTATGCAACCGCACCGGGACGAGGCCCTGCGCAGCTGCGTGCGCCCTTTTGAGAGAGACGCCACATGAGTGACCTTCGCAAAATCATTATCGACGACAACGAGATCGAATGTGATCCGGCGATGACCTTGATCCAGGCATGTGAGCAAGCCGGCATCGAAGTGCCGCGTTTTTGCTACCATGAACGCTTGTCGATCGCGGGAAACTGCCGGATGTGCCTTGTCGAGGTCGTTGGCGGTCCACCAAAGCCCGCGGCGTCTTGCGCGATGCAGGTGCGGGATCTGCGTCCGGGACCTGAAGGCCAGCCACCAGTGGTCAAAACAAATTCGCCCATGGTCAAGAAGGCCCGCGAAGGCGTGATGGAATTCCTGCTGATCAACCACCCGCTTGATTGCCCAATCTGCGATCAGGGCGGTGAGTGTGACCTGCAGGACCAGGCCATGGCGTATGGCGTAGATTTCTCGCGCTATCGCGAGCCGAAGCGTGCAAGCGAAGACCTCGATCTCGGGCCGCTGGTCGAAACTCATATGACGCGCTGCATCTCCTGCACCCGCTGCGTACGTTTCACGACCGAAGTCGCCGGCATCCACCAGATGGGCCAGACCGGTCGGGGTGAAGACGCCGAGATCACCAGCTATCTGGGCCAGACACTCGAATCCAACATGCAGGGCAACATTATTGACCTGTGTCCTGTTGGGGCGCTGGTGTCGAAACCTTATGCATTTACCGCGCGTCCCTGGGAACTCACCAAGACCGAAACCATCGATGTGATGGATGCGCTCGGCTCCAATATTCGTGTCGACACCAAGGGCCGTGAAGTGATGCGCATCCTCCCGCGCAACCATGACGGTGTGAACGAAGAATGGATTTCCGACAAAACGCGCTTTGTCTGGGACGGGCTGCGTCGGCAGCGGTTGGACCGCCCCTATGTGCGCGAAAACGGCAAACTGCGTCCTGCCTCATGGGGGGAAGCGCTTGGCAAGGCGGCAGAGGCTCTAAAAGGCGCGTCGAAAGTTGCTGGTCTGGTGGGCGATCTCGTGCCTGTTGAGGCCGCCTTTGCCCTGAAACAGATCGTTGACGGGCTTGGCGGCTCGGTTGAGTGCCGCACAGACGGCGCAAAACTGCCCGCAGGCAATCGGTCTGCCTATGTGGGCACGGCTACCATCGAAGACGTCGACACCGCGGGAGCCATCATGCTGATCGGGTGTAACCCACGCGAAGAAGCCCCGGTTCTGAACGCGCGTATCCGTAAGGCCTGGAGTGCTGGCGCGCAGATCGGGATCATCGGCGAGAATGTTGATCTGACCTATCCTGCCCATCACTTGGGCACCGGTCCTGCGACGATCCGCGAACATGTCGGCAAGGACCATTCTGGGGTTCACGAAAAGCCGTCTGTTGTCATTGTGGGGCAGGGCGCCCTGATGCGTGAGGACGGCGACGCTGTTCTGGCCGAGGCGATGAAACTGGCAGAAGCCACAAAGTCCACCTTTATGGTTTTGCACGCAGCAGCAGGTCGCGTTGGCGCGATGGATATTGGTGCTGTGACAGATGGCGGGATTACCGCTGCGCTTGACGGTGCAGATGTTGTTTATGCGCTGGGTGTGGACGAAGGCGACATTCCTTTGGGTCCGACCGTCATCTATCAGGGCAGCCATGGTGATCGGGGCGCGCATCGTGCCGACATTATTCTGCCGGGTGCTGCCTATACCGAAGAGCAGGGTCTCTTCGTGAATACTGAAGGTCGCCCTCAGCTTGCACTGCGTGCAGGTTTTGCACCCGGGGAAGCCAAGGAAAACTGGGCTATCTTGCGGGCGCTCTCGGGCGAAATGGGCAAAGCGCTGCCTTACGACACGCTTGCGGCCCTGCGTCAGGCCTTAGTGGCAGAGGTTCCACATCTGGAAGCGATCGACGACGTGCCTGAAAACGCGTGGGACATTCCGACGTCCGGTGAGTTAGGCGACGCGGCTTTTGTGAATGCGGTTCAGAATTTTTACCTGACAAACCCAATTGCACGCGCGAGCGCGCTGATGGCCGAGTTGAGCGCAAACGCCAAAGCGCGCGCTGAGGCGCCGATTGCAGCGGAGTAAACGAGGTGCCGAAATGGCCTTTCCTCATCTTGAGTGCTGGGATGCTGGGGGCCTGCGAAGTGGCAGAGCAACCAACGCGACCGCAGGCCGATCGGGAGTTCACCTATGAAGGCGTTGGGACGCAATTGCTGGCCGATGACCTCGTCAATTTCCACGTGGAAATGGGCGGAGAACCGGTTCGCGATGACTTGGCGCTTTACGCGCGCTGCGCCGCAGCGCAATACGCGCTCATCCGGGGCTACGGCTTTGCGCGACATGTGCGCACAACGGTATACAAAGAGGGTGGTCTTTGGCGTGGAGATGCGGTTTACACCATCTCGCCAGCGCTCCCTGAAGGGTTGCAAACCCTCGACGCTGAAGTCGTCGTTGCGGATTGCGCAGAGAACGGGATACCCACGGTCTGACGGGGCCGCAGGAAAAGACAGGACGAGAGTAACGCGCTATGGCTGATTTTCTAGCGACAGGACCCGGAATTGCCCTGATCATCGTGGCGCAGTGCCTTGCGGTACTGGGTTTCGTGATGGTCTCGCTGCTGTTTTTGGTCTATGGCGACCGCAAGATCTGGGCTGCGGTTCAGATGCGGCGCGGACCCAATGTTGTGGGCGTCTTCGGCCTGCTGCAAACCCTTGCAGACGCGCTGAAATACGTCGTCAAAGAAATTGTAATCCCCGCAGGCTCAGACCGGACGGTCTTCCTGCTGGCCCCGATGACAAGCTTTGTGCTCGCGGTTGGCGCGTGGGCTGTCATTCCGTTCAATGACGGCTGGGTTCTGGCCGATATCAATGTCGCAGTTCTGTATGTCTTTGCGATCTCATCGCTTGAAGTATACGGCGTCATAATGGGCGGCTGGGCTTCAAACTCGAAATACCCGTTCCTGGGATCACTGCGCTCAGCGGCACAAATGATTTCCTACGAAGTTTCGATCGGCCTGATCATTATTGGTGTAATCCTGTCGACAGGTTCGCTGAATTTCTCTGCGATCGTTGCTGCCCAGGACACGGGGTACGGCTTCTTTGGCTGGTACTGGCTCCCGCATTTGCCGATGGTGTTCCTGTTTTTCATCTCAGCTCTTGCTGAAACGAACCGCCCGCCTTTCGATCTTCCGGAAGCGGAATCAGAACTCGTTGCGGGCTACCAGGTCGAATATTCTTCGACGCCGTTCCTGCTGTTCATGGCCGGCGAATATATTGCCATCTTCCTGATGTGCGCGTTGATAAGCCTGTTGTTCTTTGGTGGCTGGTTGTCCCCGATCCCGGGCCTTCCTGATGGCGCGTTCTGGATGATCATCAAGATGGCGTTCTTCTTCTTCATCTTCGCGATGGTAAAGGCGATCGTGCCCCGATACCGCTATGACCAACTGATGCGCATTGGCTGGAAGGTGTTCCTGCCCATGTCGCTGGCGTGGGTCATCCTTGTCGCGTTCTTTGCGCATTTCGAGCTGTTCGGCGGTCTTTATGCCCGCTGGCCAATGTAAGGCTGAGATATGACCCAGATCGACTATACTCGCGCTGCCAAGTATTTCCTGCTGGCGGACATCTTTCAGGGCTTCAAACTGGGCCTGAAGTATTTCTTCGCGCCTAAGGCGACGGTGAACTACCCGCACGAAAAAGGACCGCTGAGCCCACGCTTCCGCGGTGAACACGCGCTGCGTCGCTATCCCAACGGCGAAGAGCGGTGCATCGCTTGCAAACTTTGCGAAGCAATCTGTCCCGCGCAGGCCATTACCATCGATGCAGAACCACGCGATGACGGTTCGCGCCGCACAACGCGGTATGACATCGATATGACCAAGTGCATCTATTGCGGTTTCTGTCAGGAAGCTTGCCCGGTCGACGCGATTGTCGAAGGTCCAAACTTCGAGTTTGCCACAGAGACGCGTGAAGAGCTTTTCTACGACAAGGACAAACTGCTCGCGAATGGTGAACGTTGGGAAGCTGAGATTGCGCGCAACCTAGAGATTGATGCGCCTTACAGATGACCGATAAGCCGCAAAACCCGTTCGAGGCCATGATGGCCCAGTCGATGGAGATGGCGAAAGCCTTCAATCCTGCTCTGGAAAGCTTCCAGATGGGTGGACTCGACAAGATGTTTCCAACCATGTCGAAGGACATGATGGAGATGATGTTCGGGAATGCGTTCAATGTTGGTGGTTTGGATGCGAAAACGCGTCTGTTTATCACGCTGGCCGCCTTGGTCATGCAGGGCGCGCAGGCTGAACCGCAGATCAAACTGACCGTGCGCCACGCTCTCGAAGCGGGGGCAACTGAAAAAGAACTGGCCGAAGTGGTCGCCCAGATGTCCGTTTTTGCCGGGGTTCCGGCGATGATGAAGGGCATGGAACTGGTGCGTGCTGCCATCGCTGACAGTGAAGGAGACGCCTGATGGGCATCGCAGATTTTACCTTCTATCTATTTGGTATCACCGTGGTGCTTGCTGGATTTCTGGTCGTTGTCGCCCGAAACCCTGTACACTCGGTGCTCTGGCTGATTTTGGCCTTCCTATCTTCTGCAGGGCTCTTCGTACTGCTTGGGGCAGAGTTCGTCGCGATGCTGCTCGTGATCGTCTATGTTGGCGCGGTTGCGGTGCTGTTCTTGTTTGTGGTCATGATGCTGGACGTCGATTTTGCCGAGCTGAAAGCGGAAATGGCAAAATATGTACCGGTTGCAGGGCTGATTGGCGTCGTGCTTCTGATGCAGTTCGCAATGATCTTTGGCACATGGCAGTTCTCTGAGGGCGTTGAAACACGGCTGGGCGCTCCGACACCGGACGCCGCTGAGGTGCACAACACCGCCGCCATCGGTCAGTTGATTTACGATGATTACATCCTGCTCTTCCAGGCTGCAGGGTTGATCCTGCTGGTTGCGATGGTCGGCGCCATCGTTCTGACGCTGCGCCACCGGACTTACGTGAAACGGCAGGATGTGTTGGCGCAGATGTATCGTGATCCGGCAACTGCAATGGAATTGAAGGACGTGAAGCCGGGACAGGGGCTTTAACGCAGGCGCACAGGCGCGGGACTAGAACGGGCCGGTTGGCCTGAGGGAACGACGAGACGAATGAACGCGACACGCATCATACAAGCTGCGCGCTTGGCCTTAGTGGGCCTCATTGTCCTGACAATGTTGGCTTTCGCGGCGCAGGGCCGATCCCTGTTGCCAGGTCATCCCGACGGTTTCCAAGGGCCTACGCATTGGGCAACCTCTTCGGCATGGGATTGCCGTCAATACGCCAGCATCCTGATCCTCAAAGAGGCCTGTCTGAACTAAGATGATGCGCGCGGCTCTCATATCCATGATGTTTGCATCACCGGTGCAAGCCTTCACGCTGGCCGACTGCACCCGCGTGACCCATATCAGCCATGGCGGCGAGGCCGGTCATCGTGATTTTGGCGGTGGCGTTGTAGGCTGGGCCAACTGGTGGAGCCAAGAAGGCGTGGAAGACGTTATTCTTCTGGCGGATTGTGGCGAAGGCCGCGTTTTGCGGACCGTCACGCGCTCTGAGAATATGGCGCCAGGCGTACCTTTTGACCGAACCGATCGCGCACTGGCGGTTATTGAGCCCATGCTCGCCTCGCCGGTGATGCGCGGCTTTGAGCAGATTGCGGATCGCCTGACTGATCTGCGTCTTGACCCGAGACTTGAACCTTTGACCACCGAACCCTGCGCCTGCGCGGCAGCCTACCCAGAGCTGCGCGGCGACCGACCTGCCTTCGAGATGGAAACGCTATGATCGGACTTGAACACTATCTCACCGTTGCCGGGGCGCTTTTCGTGATCGGCATTTTCGGCATCTTCCTGAACCGGAAGAATGTGATCGTCATTTTGATGTCGATCGAATTGATGCTGTTGGCGGTGAATATCAACCTTGTCGCGTTCTCCAGTTTCCTCGGAGACCTGACCGGGCAAATCTTTACTCTGTTTGTGCTGACTGTTGCTGCTGCTGAAGCTGCGATCGGTCTGGCTATTCTCGTCTGCTTCTTCCGCACACGTGGCACGATTGCCGTGGAAGACGTCTCGAATATGAAAGGCTGAGGGGCATGGAAACCATCCTCCTTTTCGCGCCGCTGGTTGGCGCGCTGATCGCAGGCTTCGCCTGGAAAATAATCGGAGACAAAGCCGCGATGTGGGTGGCGACGGGCTTGCTGTTCCTCTCGGCGCTTCTGTCCTGGTCGATCTTTTTGGGCTTTGATGGCGAGATGCGCCAGATTGAGGTGCTGCGCTGGATTGAAAGCGGGACACTCAGCACGGATTGGGCAATCCTGCTGGATCGGTTGACGGCCATCATGCTCGTTGTGATCACCACCGTTTCGGCGCTCGTACACCTCTATTCCTTTGGCTACATGGCCCATGATGATAATTTCCGCGAAGGCGAGGACAGCTACCGTCCCCGTTTCTTTGCGTATCTGTCCTTCTTTACCTTTGCGATGTTGATGCTGGTGACGGCGGATAACCTCGTCCAGCTTTTCTTCGGCTGGGAAGGGGTGGGCGTCGCGTCTTACCTCTTGATCGGGTTCTATTACCGCAAACCGTCGGCAAACGCTGCAGCCATCAAGGCTTTTGTGGTGAACCGTGTGGGCGATTTTGGCTTCCTTCTGGCAATCTTCGCGATCTATCTGACTGTCGACTCGGTCAGGTTCGACGATATTTTTGCAGCCGCGCCAATGCTGGCCGAGATGGAGCTCGAGTTCCTCTGGTCCACCTGGACTGCGACCGAAGTTATTGCCGTCCTGCTCTTCATCGGGGCGATGGGAAAATCAGCACAGCTGATCCTGCACACATGGTTGCCGGACGCGATGGAAGGCCCGACGCCTGTGTCGGCGCTGATCCACGCCGCGACCATGGTGACGGCGGGCGTCTTCCTTGTGTGCCGTATGTCGCCCATCATGGAGTTCGCCCCGAATGCCACTACGTTCGTTGTGTTCCTGGGCGCGACCACAGCATTCTTCGCGGCAACGGTTGGCCTCGTTCAAAACGATATCAAGCGCGTGATCGCCTATTCGACCTGCTCGCAGCTGGGCTACATGTTCGTGGCTGCGGGCGTCGGTGTCTATTCCGTCGCGATGTTCCACCTGTTCACCCATGCCTTTTTCAAGGCGATGCTCTTCCTTGGGGCGGGGTCCGTCATCCATGGGATGCACCACGAACAGGACATGCGGAATTATGGCGGGCTGCGCCACAAGCTGCCCTATACCTTCTGGGCCATGATGATCGGCACCTTGGCAATCACGGGTGTTGGTATTCCAACGGCGCTCTTCAGCCTGGGTGAGCTGCCAATCGGCTTTGCAGGCTTCCTGTCGAAGGATGCGATCATCGAAAGCGCCTTTGCAGCGCCGGGTGAGATCAGTCAGTATGCCTTCTGGCTGCTGGTGGTCGCCGCACTGTTCACCAGCTTCTACAGCTGGCGCCTGATTTTCCTGACCTTCTACGGCACACCGCGTGGCGATAAGCATACCCACCAGCATGCGCACGAATCCCCAACCGTCATGCTGATCCCGCTGGGTATTCTGGCGCTTGGATCGATTTTCGCAGGCATGATCTGGTTCTCATCCTTCTTCGGGCACACCGATCAGGTCGCGAAATGGTACGGTATTCCTTATGCTGAGGCTGGCGCGCAAAGCGACGAGGGTCACGCAGAAGATGATGATCATGGCGAGGCGAAAGCCGAAGATGATCACGGCGAGGAGAAGAAATACGGTGGGCACCATTATGTTCTGACCGGTGCACCGGGTGAGGGCGCGATCTATATTGCACCGGACAACACGGTGATGGAAGACGCGCACAAGGTTCCTTACTGGGTGAAAACCTCGCCTTTCATTGCGATGGTCCTTGGTTTTGCGACCGCATGGTTGTTCTACATCCGCGTGCCCAGCCTGCCCGGCGCCTTCGCGCGCAATCTATGGCCGCTCTACAACTTCCTTCTCAACAAGTGGTACTTTGACGAGATCTACGACTTCCTCTTCGTGACGCCGGCCAAATGGCTGGGTGGCTTCCTGTGGAAGCGTGGAGATGGGAACGTTATCGATGGCGGTATCAACGGGCTTGCGATGGGCATCATCCCTTTCTTTACCCGCCTCGCGGGTCGGGCGCAGTCCGGTTACCTGTTCCACTATGCCTTTGCGATGGTGCTGGGGATCACGCTGCTGATCACTTGGGTCATGATTAGCCAGGGGGGAGCACAGTAATGGACAACCTGCTTTCCATCATCACCTTCCTGCCGCTGGTGGCCGCGATCATTCTGGCACTGTTTCTGCGCGGTGATGATGAGGCGGCGCAGAAGAACGCCAAATGGCTGGCTTTGATCGCCACCAGCGCGACCTTCGTGCTGTCGCTCTTCGTGCTGACCGGATTTGACAGCGCAGACCCTGGCTTCCAGTTCGTCGAAGAACATCCGTGGCTTCTGGGCCTGACCTACAAGATGGGCGTTGACGGGATTTCGATCCTGTTCGTGATGCTGACCACGTTCCTGATGCCCCTTGTGATTGCGGCCTGTTGGGAGGTTACAGCCCGCGTCAAAGAGTACATGGTTGCGCTTCTGATCCTTGAGACGCTGATGCTGGGCGTGTTCTGCGCGCTCGATCTGGTGTTGTTCTACGTGTTCTTCGAGGCCGGCCTGATCCCGATGTTCCTGATCATCGGCATCTGGGGCGGCAAGGACCGGATCTACGCGGCGTTCAAGTTCTTCCTGTATACGTTCCTTGGCTCGGTCCTGATGCTGGTTGCGATGATCGCGATGTATGTGGATGCGGGCACAACCGATATTCCGTTCCTTTTGACCCACCAGTTCGGCACCGAAACCATCTCGATCGCAGGCATTCACATCGTGGGCGGCTTGCAGATGCTCCTATGGATCGCCTTCTTCGCGTCCTTCGCTGTGAAGATGCCAATGTGGCCGGTGCACACTTGGTTGCCCGATGCGCACGTTCAGGCGCCAACCGCAGGCTCGGTCGTTCTGGCGGCGATCCTGCTGAAGATGGGCGGTTATGGCTTCCTGCGCTTCAGCCTGCCGATGTTCCCGGTGGCCAGTGATCTGGCGGGACCGTTTGTTTTGTGGCTCTCCGCGATCGCGATCGTTTACACGTCGCTCGTTGCTTTGGCGCAGTCGGACATGAAAAAACTGATCGCTTATTCGTCTGTGGCTCATATGGGGTACGTGACGATGGGAATTTTCGCGGCAAACCAGCAGGGTGTGGATGGCGCGATTTTCCAGATGCTCAGCCACGGCTTTATTTCCGGTGCGCTTTTCCTGTGCGTCGGGGTCATTTATGACCGGATGCACACGCGCGAGATCGATGCCTATGGTGGTCTGGTGAACCGGATGCCAGCTTATGCGACGATCTTCATGCTGTTTACGATGGCAAATGTCGGCCTTCCCGGCACATCGGGCTTTATCGGTGAATTCCTGACGCTTATGGGCGTTTTCCAGGTCAACACCTGGGTGGCAGTCGTCGCGACAACCGGTGTCATCCTGTCGGCGGCCTATGCGCTTTGGCTCTACCGCCGTGTGGTGATGGGTGATCTGATCAAGGAAAGCCTGAAGTCGATCACCGACATGACCACCCGCGAAAAGGCGATCTTTGCACCGCTGATCTTCTTTACCATTTTCCTCGGCGTCTATCCCGCGCCCGTGCTTGATGTGATCGGGCCGAGCGTTGAGAACCTTGTCGTCGGATACCAACTTGCCGTGGCTGAGTTCGAGCCGTTGACCCAGCTTGCAGAAGGGGGCCGCTGATATGATCGGGGCTGATATCGCAATTATTCTGCCCGAGATCGCATTGGCGATCTTTGCCATGGCTGCTCTGATTTTCGGGGTCTACACCTCCAAAGACGAAAGCGCGCCGTTTCTGACATGGCTGACCGCGGCAGTGTTCGCAGCCTTGGCGATCTGGATCGGATTGACCGGCTCGGGCATCAACGTGGCCTTTGGCGGAATGTTCGTCGATGACAGTTTTGCGCGTTTCGCAAAAGTTGTGATCCTGTTGAGCGCTGCGGCGATCCTGTTGATGAGCCGGGACCACATGGCCAAGCTGGGTATCCTGAAGTTCGAGTACCCGATCCTGATTGCGCTCAGCGTTGTCGGCATGATGATGATGGTTTCCGCAGGCGACCTGATGGCGCTTTACATGGGCCTCGAGCTGCAATCCCTGTCGCTTTATGTTGTCGCGTCGCTGCATCGCGACGACGCGAAGTCGACTGAAGCTGGCCTGAAGTATTTTGTGCTCGGCGCATTGTCCTCCGGTATGCTGCTGTACGGTTCTTCGCTGGTCTATGGTTTTGCAGGCACCACGGGCTTTGCAGGCATCATCGAAGCGGCCACAGCGATTGATGGGCATATGCCGATTGGCTTGCTGATTGGTCTTGTCTTCCTGATCGCAGGCCTTGCGTTCAAGGTGTCAGCTGCGCCGTTCCACATGTGGACGCCTGACGTGTATGAAGGGTCTCCGACTCCGGTGACTGCATTCTTTGCAACCGCACCCAAAGTGGCAGCAATGGGACTGTTTGCGCGCGTTGTGCATGATGCGTTCGGCGGAGCCGTTGGGGACTGGCAGCAAATCCTAGCGCTGCTTGCCGTAATCTCGATGTTCCTGGGATCCATTGCAGCGATCGGACAAAGCGATATCAAACGCCTGATGGCTTATTCGTCCATCGCCCATATGGGCTTTGCGCTGATGGGTTTGGCTGCTGGAACCGCCCTCGGTGTACAGGCGATGCTGATTTACATGTCCATCTACGTCACCATGAATATCGGCGCATTTGCCTTCATCGTGACAATGGAGCGGGACGGGGAAGCGGTCAGCGATATTCGTGGGCTTTCCATGTTGTCACGTCGTGATCCCACCAAGGCGCTTGCGCTGCTGGTAATCTTCTTCTCGCTTGCGGGTGTGCCGCCGCTCGTTGGTTTCTTCGGCAAATTCTATGTGTTGAACGCCGCTGTGGATGCGGGTCTGGGCTGGCTTGCAGTTGCTGGCGTGATCGCGTCCGTGATCGGTGCATTCTATTACATTCGCATCGTGTACTTCATGTATTTCGGCAATGCTGAAGATGCTGCTGAAACACAGATGGGACCAGTTCAATGGGGTCTGCTTATGGCCAGCGCCGTGATCCTCGTCGTTGGAATTGCAAACCTGTTCGGGATCGAGGGCGCAGCCCTCGCGGCGGCGGAAACGCTTGTCCTTCGCTAAGGACGCAGGCGATTGGCCGGACGGCGTTGATCGCAAGGTCTACGCCTCCCTCGACAGCACAAATGCTGAAGCAGATCGGCTCGGGCCGGGTCTGACACGTCCGACATGGATCCTGGCGCTCGAACAAACGGCCGCGCGTGGGCGCCGAGGGCGGGCATGGGTGAACCCGGCTGGCAATTTCGCCGCGTCACTGGTGATGCGACCCGTGGGTGCGTTGGAGCATTGGGTGCTTCGATCATTTGTGGCGTCACTGGCGCTTGCAGAGGCGCTTGACGGGTTCACTGGACGCCCCGGCGCGCTATCCCTGAAATGGCCCAATGACGTCCTTCTGAATGGTGGTAAGCTTGCAGGTATTCTGCTCGAAAGCAGTGCGTCGCAACTGACCATTGGAATTGGGGTTAACCTGGTCGCCGCACCAGAGACCGATCAGGTCGAACCAGATGCGCTGGTTCCCGTCAGTTTGCTGGGTGAGACCGGAGTTCGGGTTACACCGGAAGAGTTGTTGACGCCATTGGCAACGAGGTTCGCCCATCACGAGCACAGTTTGACAACCTACGGCTTCGCGCCGATCCGCACCGCTTGGCTTGCGCGCGCAGCGAAATTGGGTCAGCCGATACGAGCCCGAATTGGCCAGATCGAAGAGCATGGCGTCTTTAGAGATGTGGACGCCGTAGGCAATCTTGTCTTAGAGACCTCCAAAGGTCCGCGCGCTATTCCTGCAGCTGACGTCTATTTCTAACCCCACGAGGGCCCAAGATGCTTCTGGCCATTGATTGCGGCAACACCAACACTGTCTTTTCGATCTGGGATGGGACAGCTTTCATTGCGTCCTGGCGCATGGCGACTCAACATCAGCGTACGGCGGATGAATATTATGTGTGGCTGTCGACGCTAAAGGCGTTCAAGAAGATCGAGAGTGATATCAATCATGTGATCATCAGCTCTACAGTGCCGCGCGTTGTGTTCAACCTGCGTGTCCTCGCAGATCGGTATTTTGATACCAGACCTTATGTGGTGGGCAAGCCAGATTGCCTGCTGCCGGTGGATGTGCGGGTCGACGCGGGAACGCAGGTTGGTCCGGATCGTCTGGTGAACACGGTTGCAGGTTTTGATCGCTATGGCGGCGATCTGATTGTTGTTGATTTCGGGACCGCCACCACTTTTGATGTCGTTGCAAAGGACGGTGCATATATCGGGGGCGTTATCGCACCCGGCGTAAATCTGTCGCTTGCAGCGTTGCATTCTGCGGCCGCCGCGTTGCCCCATGTCGATATCTCCAAACCTCAGGCCGTTATTGGCACCAACACGGTGGCTTGTATGCAGTCAGGTGTGTTCTGGGGCTATGTCGGGCTGGTGCGCGAGATCTGCGACCGTATCAAGGGAGAACGGGACCGCGATATGAAGATCATCTCGACCGGCGGTCTGGCTCCGCTATTTCAACAGTCAGAAGCCTTGTTCGATGAATTTGACGAAGACTTGACGATGCACGGGTTGCGGATCATCCACGACTACAACACAGCAAACGGGAACTAAGTATGAGCGGAGAACGCCTCATCTACCTGCCCCTCGGTGGAGCGGGTGAGATCGGAATGAACGCCTATGTCTATGGCTACGGGCCAGAAGGGGCCGAACGATATATTCTGGTCGATCTGGGCGTAACCTTCCCCGACATGGACGGATCGCCGGGCGTGGACCTGATCCTGCCGGATATGGCGTGGCTGATGGATCGGGCGGACCGTTTGGACGGTGTATTCGTGACCCATGCGCACGAAGACCATGTGGGTGGCGTGGGCATTCTCGCAGCGCAGCTTAACGCTCCAATCTACGCGCGCAGTTTCACGGCAGCCATCGCCAGAAGAAAACTGGAAGAACGGGGACATGACCCAGATATGGTTCAGGTCTGCGACGCGTGGCCTTCCACAACAGATGTAGGGCCCTTCAAGGTGGGCTTCCTTCCTGTATCGCATTCGATCCCGCAGGCGTCCGGAATGGTCATCGACACCCCCGCCGGGCGGCTGGTGCATACAGGTGATTTCAAGCTGGATCCGACGCCGGGGCTGGGCGAGCCGTTTGATCCCGAACTTTGGGCCTCTGTTGCCGAAGGTGGCGTGCGCGCTCTGATCTGCGACAGCACCAATGTATTTTCAGCGCAACCTGGCCGGTCGGAGGCCGAAGTGGCCCCGCGCTTGAAAGACTTCATTTCTGAAGCATCCGGCATGGTCGTGGCCACGACATTTGCCTCGAACCTTGCGCGTGTGAAAGCGCTTGCAGAAGCTGGGATCGCCGCTGGTCGCTCGGTTTGCCTGCTTGGCCGGGCGATGCGGCGTATGGTGCAAACCGCAGAAGAAACGTCTGTCATGGCAGGTTTCCCCTCAACGATCGGCCCGGAAGACGCGACACAGGTGCCGCGTGAAAACCTGATGCTGATCGTGACTGGCAGCCAGGGAGAACGTCGCGCAGCATCCGCAGCGCTCAGCCGTGGCAAATATCTGGGTCTGGAAATGCAGGAGGGCGATACCTTTCTCTTTTCCTCCAAGACCATTCCGGGGAACGAGGTGGGCGTTGCGCGTATCTGGAACGCCTATTCCGAAATGGGCGTTGATGTCAGCGATGATCAGGGCGGACTCTATCATGTCTCGGGACACGCAAACCGCCCAGACCTGATTGCGGTACACAAGTTGCTGAATCCGCAAATCGTAGTGCCAATGCATGGTGAGCACCGTCATCTTCGGGAACACGTTAAGTTGGCCAAAGCCGGTGGACGAACAGGTATTGTCGCGCCGAATGGAGCGATGGTGGAGCTTTCGGGCAATGACCCGCGCGTTGTTGAATACGTCGAAACCGGACGGGTTTATCTGGACGGTGCAGCACTGGTCGGGGCGCTCGATGGTGTGGTGCGCGAGAGGATCAAGATGGCGTTGAACGGCCATGTTGCAGTGGTGGTCATCGTCGATGACGAGGACGAGGCACTCGATGATGCCTGGGTGCAGGTCCGCGGTCTGCCGGATACGGGAAGCTCCGGCGCTCCGCTGCAAGAGCTTGTTGAAGACGATATCGCCGCCTTAATGGGGCGTGCCGATCGCAAAACCGTGCGCAGCGATGAGCAGTTGGAAGGTGCGGTGAAACGGGTTGCGCGCAAAACCGTGATGGATGAGGTGGGTAAGAAGCCCGAAGTCACGGTGCTCATCTCGCGGCTCGTTACCGAGTAAATGCAACAAGGCTTCTACTTTTACGGGGTCGGGTTGCCATTGCTGTTTTGGTATTCGGGCATCGGACTTATGCTTTGGTTTGCAGCACGAACCGGGCAGAAGAAATTTGTCTGGCTGATCAGTGCCTTGGGTGTCGCAATACTCGCGCTCGTGACCGCGGATGTGTTTTTTGGGTGCGTTCCGGAGCCGGGCATGAGCGAAGCGGCACAAGCCGCGCTCTGCGAGGCGCCCATTAGTCCGTTGTTACAGCTCACTGTTTACGTGACAGCGCCACTTGCCCTCATAGGGCAGGCGCTGCTGACTTGGTGGATGTTGGATAAGGCGGGACGCGCCTGATCAGCTTGCGATACGCTCTTCAAAACTCATCGCGATAAATCCGGGAACGTGATCGCCCATTCCCACAACTTTTGCTCCACGATCTTCGCGGTCCCGACCTCGTCCGCGCCCCCCGCGTTCGCGACGTGGTTTTTCTTCGCGCGGTTGTTCTGCTGAGGTTTCAACGACCGCTTCCGCTTCGACGGTTTCTGGTTCTTCCGTCTTACGGCGTCCGCGCCCTCCACGCGTCCGCTTGGGCTTTTCTTCAGCAGGTGCGGTATCGGCCTCTGTTTTCGGCTTCGTGGCTGCAGCCAACGGGTTGTCGATGCGGGGAACGGCCTGTTTTACAAGTCGTTCGATATCTTCAAGGTTCTTTTCATCTGTAGGAACGCAGATCATCATCGCAGTGCCTTTTTTGCCTGCGCGTCCTGTGCGCCCAATGCGGTGCACATAATCTTCGGCATGGCTGGGCACGTCAAAATTGAATACGTGGCTAACGTCGGGAATATCTAGTCCACGCGCTGCAACATCAGAAGCTACGAGAAAACGCAACGTACCGTCGCGGAACCCCTCGAGTGTTTTCATCCTTTGTGACTGCTCCAGATCTCCATGGATAGGGGCCGCGTCATAGCCATATTTCTTGAGTGATTTCGCGACGATATCGACGTCAATTTTTCGGTTGCAAAAGATAATCGCGTTCTTGCAGGCTTCGCCTTCCGCGTCGATCAACGTGCGCAGCAGCTTGCGTTTCTCGCTTGGCTGACGGTCGCGTCGGCTTCCTTTGAACATCACTACGCCTTGCGTAATATTTTCGGATGTGGTCGCAGCACGCGCGACTTCGATCTTGGCTGGAGCTGACAGAAATGTATTGGTGATCCGTTCGATCTCGGGCGCCATTGTGGCCGAAAAGAACAGGGTTTGGCGCGTGAACGGCGTCAATTGGAAGATCTTCTCAATATCGGGGATGAACCCCATATCGAGCATCCGGTCGGCTTCGTCCACCACCATGATTTGCACGCCTGTCAGCAGCAGTTTGCCGCGCTCAAAATGGTCAAGCAGGCGGCCGGGGGTGGCGATCAAAACATCTACGCCCCGGTCGATCGCGGCATCCTGTTCTTTGAAGGACACGCCACCGATCAACAGCGCTTTGGTCAGTTTGGTGTATTTCGCGTACGCGTCGAAGTTTTCTGCGACCTGCGCCGCCAGTTCTCGTGTTGGTGCCAGAACCAAGGACCGGGGCATCCGTGCCCGGGCGCGCCCTTTGCGCAGCATGGTGATCATTGGCAGAGTGAAGCTTGCGGTCTTTCCGGTGCCTGTCTGCGCGATACCAAGAACATCTCGGCCTTCGAGCGCAGGAGGAATAGCGCCAGCCTGAATCGGGGTTGGGGTTTCGTAGCCAGTTTCGGCTATCGCCTTTAGAACCTTTGGATCAAGGTTCAGGTCGGTAAAATTCGTCATATGCGTCCACATCTGGGGCCCGATGTCGGTACGGGCCTCGGGTCAATGGGACGCAAGTCTTGAGCGCCCCGCGGCTGTATCCCTGTTCTAGGGCAACGCGACGCATAAGCGATCGCAGGGCTCTGGTCAACGAAACTGCCGCGCTGTGGCGATATCCAGCGTTTCGCGGAACAAATGTGCCGGAACGGTCACATCAATTGCCACTTCAGGGCCAATGATCCGTGCAGAAAGCCCAATTTTTGAGAATGTTGTGAACTCCTGCTCTGAAAAGATCAGAGTACCAAGAAGCTCTGAATTGCAATCGACACCACGGCAGAAGGGGCTGCCTTGCTGAGCAGTCTCAAAGGCAAGCTTCTGTCCGCTCGACCAGACTGAATGAATTTTCAAACCGAAGTGGACCCCATCGAACGCCCGCGCGAATTGCAACGCAAATCGGGATGAAGAGGTCCCATCAACCAGAATCACCCGGCCATAGATCACATGGTGCGGTTGCGTCGAGACGATCAGTGTTCGTGATGCCAGACCCAAAACACCGGTCAAAGATGACCGGTGCGATTGCGGTCCATCCGTCAGGCACGCTGACAAGAAAAGAAGAACAAAAAACGCGCGCGCCATGCCCACACTCTCTGCGGACAGGGTTAGCGAATGGTTAAACCATCATTTCCTTGGTCGCCGAAAGCGTCAGGTCCGGATAGTCACGCTCAACGCGGTCAATATCCCACTGCAGTCTGGTCAGGAAAACCGGATCGCCGTCATTGTCATAAGCGATATGCTGTTTGTTGACGTTGATCAGTTTATCCATCGCAATCTTTTCGCCAGAAATCCAGCGGGCCGAGGTGAACTGCGACGGCTCAAACCGAACAGGAAGCCCATATTCCAGCTCAATCCGGCTGGCCAGAACCTCAAACTGCAATGCGCCTACGACGCCTACGACGAAGCCAGAGCCCATCATTGGTTTGAACACTTTTGCGGCGCCCTCTTCGGCAAACTGCATCAGCGCTTTGTCCAAATGCTTGGCCTTCATCGGATCGCCTGCGCGGCAGGTCTGTAAGAGCTCTGGTGCAAAAGAGGGGATGCCTGTGATGCGCAGCGCTTCGCCTTCTGTTAGCGCGTCGCCAATCCGCAACTGTCCGTGGTTTGGGATCCCAATGATATCACCCGCCCAGGCCTCTTCCGCAAGTTCACGGTCTGATGCCAGAAACAGCACGGGGTTCGAAATCGCCATCGGCTTTTTTGCCCGCACATGGGTCAGCTTCATGCCGCGTTTGAAATGTCCGGCGCACAGACGCACGAACGCGACGCGGTCGCGGTGCTTGGGGTCCATGTTGGCCTGAACCTTGAAGACAAAACCCGATACCTTGGTCTCGTCCGGGCTGATCTGACGCGGTTCCGCAGCCTGGGGTTGTGGCTCTGGACCGTAAGTGGCGATCCCCTCCATCAACTCTTTGACGCCAAAGGAATTGATTGCCGAGCCAAACCAGATCGGTGTCATGTGTCCTTCCAGAACAGATTTCGGATCAAGCGCGGGCAGCAATTCGCGTGCCATCTCAATCTCTTCCAGAAGCTTTTCCAGAAGATGCTCTGGCACGTGTTCTGCCAGCTGCGGATCATCAAGGCCGTTGATCTCGATGCTGTCTGCAACCTTGTTGCGATCTGCACGGTCCATCAATTCCAGCCGGTCACGCAAAAGATCGTAACAACCGAGAAACTCGCTTCCCGTCCCAATAGGCCAGCTTGCAGGCGTTACATCGATCGCAAGGTTTTCCTGAATCTCATCGATGATTTCGAAGACATCGCGGCTTTCGCGGTCCATTTTGTTACAGAAGGTCAGAATTGGCAGATCGCGCAGGCGGCAGACCTCGAAGAGCTTCTGCGTCTGGCTCTCCACGCCTTTCGCGCCATCGATAACCATGATCGCGGCATCAACAGCGGTTAGTGTGCGGTACGTGTCTTCGGAAAAATCCGAGTGTCCGGGTGTATCGACAAGATTGAACCGGAATTCCTTGAAGTCAAAAGACATTGCAGAGGCGCTGACCGAAATCCCGCGATCTTTCTCCATCGCCATGAAATCCGAACGTGTACGCCGTGCTTCGCCTTTCGCTCGCACTTGTCCGGCCATCTGAATGGCACCGCCAAAGAGCAGAAATTTTTCGGTCAGGGTCGTCTTGCCGGCATCCGGATGCGAGATAATCGCAAAAGTCCGGCGGCGGGCAATTTCAGGCGGCAGAGAGGGGGCGTTGTCCAACATGCGCGCGATATAGACGCCGCTTGGCGCTCGCGCAATCGGAAGCGGCTGGAAAAGGCTTGGGACATGCGTGCATCGGTGGTCGGGGCCACATGTTTTGATCGAAAATCTTGCCGATCAACCTACCGACGAAACCCTCATGGACGTTTCTGATGCATGGGCCATGGGGCTTGGGCGCAGGGCGAGAGGCAGGGTCGCGGGATGCGGAGTATGAAGTGCGGTAAAACCGCTTTGTGTCACCTGCACCGCAAGATCGTCGGAAAGACCTGCGCGTGTTGCATCCGTCAGTAGAAAACTCTCACACGGAATGCCTTCAGCATAAATCACTTCATGCTGATCAAGGAGCACGTGGAAGTATTCATTTCGACCACCTGCATAGGCTGTGACCGTCAAGCCGTTTATCAGTTTGATAGCCGCTTCCATCCTGTCAGGTCCTGATGGATCAAGCTCTCTTCTGCGTGCTGGCACAAAAAGCCGGTGATCAGCGGCTACCACCAGCTCTGCTTCGTTTGAAAACGCACCTTCGCGGATAATAACCCGGGTCGCGCGCCCAACGGCAGGAACCGTCTCAGATAGGATAGCACGCACCGGAACTGCACGGCCTGAGCGTGTCAGAAGCATGTCATCCGAATTTAGATCCTCGATTGGAACAAGACGCCCGTCCTGAGTGGCAATACGTGTGCCACGGCTGAATGCGAGACAGGTCGGGTCCGCGAGAGGTAGAGGTGCAATATCCGGTGTTTGATCGATTATCGTGTGTGGGGCGAAAAGATCGCCGGCCCCCAAAGGCAGCAAAAAGCAGCGCTCACCGATAAGTAAACTGCGCATTTTCGTCAGGCTACCCGCTTCGGTCATCATGGTAATAGACGGCCCAAGTTCGGCAGAGACTTCAGGGGCACCTGCCAGATGGTATCCGCCACACTCAGCATTTACCGGGTTGGGCCCGATCAGTTCCAAACACACTGCGTCTGCGTGCATCTCAAGCCGGTAGCTGTCACCCAGGCAAAGCGCGTCAGAAATTTCCAGTGCTTCGCCCCGGTTCACGCCAAAGATGCAGCGAAAGTCTGTCGCATCATAAACCGTCAGCACGTGATGTGCTCCAGCGGTTTTCTGAAATTCACGAGACATACTGCAAAGGACCTCATCACCCTTGATATTCACTAAATTATTAAGATGGGATTTCCCGGACATTGGATCTGCCCGTTGTGAAATACTCATCCGTCGAGAAGACACCCTTGCGTAACAGAGACCCCGTGACGTCCCTAATCTGGCGACGCATTCCGGCGAAATTGTCGAATAAAGAAGGACAATCTGTGACGCCGCCGCAGTTTTTGTTCGCAGTGCAGGTTAATGAGGCGGGGTTTTATGCTTAGAAAATTGATTCGGCGTGGTCGGCGGGGGGGCTCGGTGCTAATTGGGGCGAAAGAATGACCAAAAGGGAGAGGTTTCATGGATCTCGGTATTTCCGGTAAGACCGCACTTGTCTGCGCGTCCTCAAAAGGTTTGGGCCGTGGATGCGCAGAAGCGCTGGCAGAAGCAGGTGTACATCTGATTCTGAACGGACGTGGCGCAGAGGCGTTGGAGGCCACCGCGGTCGAAATCCGGGCAGCACACGGCGTCGATGTTAAAGCCGTCGCTGCCGATATCACTTCAGACGCTGGGCGTGCTCAGGTTTTGGAAGCCGCAGGTCAGGTAGACATCCTTGTCACAAACGCAGGCGGTCCGCCTCCAGGGTCTTGGAGCGACTGGGATCGCGATAACTTCATCAATGCGCTTGATGCAAACATGCTCACGCCTATCGCTTTGATGAAATCGCAACTGCCCGGGATGATGGATCGGGGCTGGGGTCGCGTCGTGAACATCACCTCACAATCCGTGAAGGCTCCGATTGCGGCGCTGGGTTTGTCAAATTCTGCACGCGCAGGTTTGACCGGCTACGTTGCCGGCACAGCGCGGCAGGTCGCAAATAAGGGCGTGACCATTAACAACATACTGCCCGGTGCGCACTACACTGACCGGATCGATATGCTCGACAACAATGCTGCAGCAAGCTCGGGTAAAACGATGGAAGAAGTCCGCGCTGCAAAATACGCAACAATTCCTGTAGGGCGGTACGGCACCAAGGAAGAGTTCGGAGCCATGTGCGCATTCCTGTGCTCGCAATACGCAGGCTACATTGTCGGACAAAATATTCTTCTGGATGGTGGTGGCGTCAACACCACAATGTGACCTGATTGGCAAACTTCAAAACGCGCGCGGCTGTTTAGTGAACCGCGCGCGTTTGTTTTAAGACCAGCTCATCAAAAGCGCGGCATCAACAACAGGAAGCTGTTGCGAGACTTGCACGTGTCATAGGCCACTGGTAGCACAGTCGAAACCCGATGGATTTGATCGGATATTTGGCCGCGTGCAGACCGAAACACCAAGCTTACAACCGCGACTGAAAGTCACCGACCTGTGTCGTGACTACGATGGTCGTAGCGTCGTTAATAATGTCTCGCTTGAGATACGGCCAGGTGAGGTGACCTGCCTTCTCGGGCCATCGGGCTGTGGAAAGTCCACGACGCTTCGTATCATCGCAGGTGTGGAACAAGAGACTTCGGGCATTGTAGCAGTCGATGGCGAGCGTGTTTCTGGTGATGGCGTGCATTTGCCACCTGAAGCACGATCTGTCGGCTTGATGTTCCAGGACTTTGCTTTGTTCCCGCATCTGAATGTTTCTGCCAATGTCGGATTTGGCCTGAGCGGGACCAAGGTTGAAAACGCAAGGCGGGTCAGTGAGTTGCTCGACCGTGTTGGTCTGCACGGCTACGAAAAGATGTACCCGCACCAGCTATCAGGGGGTGAACAGCAACGCGTCGCCCTGGCCCGCGCGGTGGCGCCCCGTCCTCGTGTCATGCTGATGGATGAGCCGTTCTCTGGTCTCGACAACCGTCTGCGCGATGGCATCCGGGACGAAACGCTCGCTATCCTGAAGGACGAGGGCACGGCGGTTCTACTTGTGACGCACGAACCGGATGAAGCCATGCGGATGGCAGATCAGATTGCGTTGATGCGCGGCGGTCGGATTGTACAGAAAGGTGCACCTTACAACGTCTACAACGCACCAATCGACAAGGCAGCAGCTGCGTTTTTCAGTGAGATCAACGTCGTACGCGGTAAAGTTCAAGGCGCACTGACCGAGACGCCTTTTGGTCAGTTCCTGACACCCGGCGTGCCAGACGGGCAAGAGGTCGAGATTCTCATCCGTCCCCAGCACATTCGGATCGACTTCGATCGCAAGGGGGAAGGCCCACGTCCGACACCGGTGGACGGCACACCCGCACGCGGCGTCGTACAGCGCGCACGTTTCATGGGTCGCGAAAGCCTCGTTGAATTCAAAATGGATGCAGACGGGTCGATCCTTAAAGCCACTGTTCCAGCCGTGTTCCTGCCGAAGAAGGGCATGGCGCTCTGGCTCTCGATCCGTCGTGATCGCTGCTACGTGTTTCCCGCAATATAGACCCGAGCCGCGTTTGGGCGTTTCGATGGCCTGGCTTGGAGCATGCACAGATCAACACGTCCGTCCCAAACAGTTAAGGCGCTTCGATACCTGCTTGTGGCAGCAGCGTCGCCAGTTTCTCCAGCATTGAACGTGCCGCCCGGGAGCGTATTTCGTCCCCATGAAGGCTTTCGCGGCGCAGACCGGAAACGGTTGCTTCCAACTCAGCGGCTGTCAGCATTGTCGGTGGCAAAACCAGCGCAGACCGCAAGATATACCCCAAGCCCCGCTCGCCTTCGATGGGAATGCCGCTTTTGGCCATGACAGCCATATCGCGCCAGATTGTGCGCTCTGAGACGTCGAGAACTTCTGCAAGCTCAGATGCGGTGTGAAGTTGCCCATCACACATGATCTGCACGAGGTCGTAGAGGCGGCGGTCGCGTTTCATCGGCTTTTCTTACCCGGATAAGTCGGAACTTACTGACAAAATACTGTCAGTAGTCATTCAAACAAGGCCAATGAGCCTTTGAAAGCCACCAAAACCATCGCTAGATCAAAGAAAACGCACACGGGGCAGCGCCCCCGCACAGCAAATGGAGTGCTTCATCATGGGAATTGGTAACATCGGTCTTCCCGGTATCCTGCTTATCGCAGTCGTTGTTCTGGTCCTTTTCGGCCGCGGCAAGATTAGCTCGCTGATGGGCGAGGTCGGCAAAGGTATCACCGCCTTCAAAAAGGGTGTGAAAGAAAGCACCGAAGAGATCGAACAAGAGGCGTCGGATGTTGCGCGCGACGTGACGCCCGAATCCGACAAAGACAAGGCCTGATCCAGCTCCATGTTTGATCTGGGCTGGGCCGAGCTGCTCGTCATTGGCGTGGTGGCATTGATTATCGTCGGGCCGAAAGACCTGCCAAAACTGTTCCGCACGCTTGGACAGTTCATGGGAAAGGCGCGTGCGATGGCGCGCGAATTCTCCAGCGCCATGAATGCGGCAGCCGATGATGCCGGCGTCGGGGACCTCAAGAAGATGGGCGACGACCTGAGATCGGCTACCTCTGCCAAGAACATGGGACTTGATGGTCTGAATAAGGTCACAACCAAGTTCGAAGACTGGGCGCCGGACCCGGATTCTGATGCCAAGAAAGGTCCGAACACCGCCAAGATGACCGAAGAGCGCCGCGCTCAGGCCGAAAAAATTCAGGAACTGACCGCTCAGAAACAGAAAGAGCGCCAGGAACGTGAGGCGGGTGCTGCATCTGGTGAGTCCTCCCCGCCGCCCGCATCTGAGCCAGCCCCAACATCCGCGCCCGAGCCTGAAGCGGCTCCAGCCCCCGCATCCAAGAAAGCTGCCCCGAATGAGCAAATCTGACGACCTCGAGGACAGCGCGGCCCCGCTGATCGAGCATCTGGCAGAGTTACGCACTCGCCTGATCCGCTCGGTGCTGGCGTTGTTCGTCGCGATCTGTGTGTTCTTTATACCCGTGCAGGGTGATTTCATCGCCGTGCATGTGCTGGAGTTCCTGCTGGCTCCGATCGAAAATACCCTCAGGGCGCTGGGGGATCCGTCTCCGACGCTGCAATATACGTCGCCGCAGGAATACTTGTTCACACTGTTCCGGGTTTCGATGGTGTTTGGCTTTGCGCTGGCTTTCCCGGTTATTGGCTACCAACTTTGGCGATTTGTGGCGCCAGGCCTCTATCGCAGCGAAAAAAGCGCGTTTGCACCCTTTCTGATCGCCTCCCCTGTGATGTTTCTTCTGGGCGCGTCTTTTGCGCATTTTGTGGTTACACCGCTGGCGATGTCGTTCTTCCTTGGGTTTGCCGATGTGTCATCGATCTTTGCAAACTTGCTGGGGCAGGGCGTTGATGTACCCGACACCGCAGCCGTCGTGCCGGAAACCGAAGATGGTCTGCGCATCACCTTCTTTGGTAAGGTCAATGAGAGCCTCGGCATATCTCTGGCCTTCATCATGGCCTTTGGCCTGTGCTTCCAATTGCCAGTCTTGCTGACGCTGCTGGGCAAGGCAGGACTGGTCTCGGCCCGCGGGCTTGGATCGGTACGCAAATACGCGATGGTCGGCATTCTCGTGCTCGCAGCGTTGGTGACACCTCCTGATGTTGTCACCCAATTGATCCTATTCACTGTTGTCTATGGTCTTTACGAAGTTTCGATCTTCCTCGTGGCACGCGTGGAAAAGAAGCGTGTGGAAGAGCTGCGCCGCGAAGGCGTGCTCGATGAAGACGAAGATCTTTATGGCGATTTCGAAGACGACGACGCTGATACACAGGATGCTGCCAAATGAGCTCAGGCGCCAAGGCGTTCACGCGCACGATGGCAGAAGAGCTGTTGAAGGATCTCGAAGCTGGTCGTCTTGATGATGTCCGCGCGATCATTGCCCAGATTGAAGAGATGCTTCCGGGTGATGTTGGCGGTGAAATGGAAACCGCCTTTCGCACCGTCCTGACCGCTGAAGCTGCCGTCGATCCCGTTGAGCGCATCGCACAGGCGCTGGAGCGCATGTCGCCTGCACCGGTTGCAGCCCCTGATTTTTCGGAGGCTGATGCGTTTTTGTGGGAAACAGATCCGAACCATTTGCGTCCTGTCGGCAAGGTCGCCCGCGTTGGGTTAGAGCTTTTGATCGGGATCAACCGGGCCCGCGATACGCTTTTGGAAAACACGCTTCAGTTTGCGCGTGGGCTTGGCGCAAACAACGCTCTCCTGTGGGGCGCGCGCGGGATGGGTAAATCGAGCCTCGTCAAAGCCGTACATGCCGAAGTTCTGCGTCAGGGCCTCGATCTCAAAATCGTGGAAGTCCAGCGTGAAGACCTGCCATCCATCGGACGTCTGCTGGGCCTACTCCGCGGCACAGACACACGCTTTTTGTTGTTCTGCGATGACCTGAGCTTCAGTCATGACGATCAGCATTACAAATCCCTCAAGGCCGTGCTTGATGGCGGGATCGAGGGGAGACCTGAAAACGTGCTGTTTTATGCCACGTCGAACCGTCGCCACCTGATGCCACGCGACATGATCGAGAACGAACGCAGTTCGGCCATCAATCCCTCTGAAGCGGTTGAAGAGAAGGTGTCGCTGTCGGACCGTTTTGGTCTTTGGCTCGGGTTCCATCCCTGTGATCAGGACGACTACCTGAAAATGATCCGTGGGTATTGCGATGCCTACGGGCTAAACGTGTCCGATGACCGACTGCGTGCTGAAGCGATTGAATGGCAACAGACACGCGGCGCCCGGTCGGGCCGCGTTGCCTGGCAGTTTTTCTGCGATCTTGCAGGGCGCGAAGGCATCAGCCTCTAGCGCGCTATTGCAGATAGGGCACCGGATCGACGGCCCGCGCGCCATCACGCACTTCGTAATAGAAGAACCCGGCGCCGCCCGAGGCCACTTCGGCAATTTTCTGTCCTCGGCGCACCCGATCTCCACGCGAAACGGTGAGATCGTCGATATTGCCATAAACCGTCAGCAAACCGTTCGGATGGCGCAAGACCAACACCTGAATTTGGTCCGTGGTCTCGGTAATCGCAAGAACCTCACCGGCTTCCGATGCTGAAACGGCTTCGCCTGCGGGTGTATCAAACCCGATGCCGTCGCTTCCGTTGCGGCCAAAGGCGCGCGTGATGCTGCCTTGTACAGGCATCCCAAGCGGGGCAGCGGCTGTTGCGGCTGTTGTTGTGTTGCCAAGATTGGGCGAAGCTGGTGGGACCACAGCAGGCGTATTATCCGATGGCAAAGCGGTTGATGCGCTTGGCGGAACGGGCGTCACGCTGCCTTGTCCGGGGGCTGCGGTTTGCGTCTCGGCTGGCGACGCGGTGCTGGGGGCTGGGATTGGGATCAAGAGGAACTGACCGTCACGTATTGCAAGGTCCGGGCCAAGTCCGTTCCAGTCCGCCAGCGCACGCGGCGATACATTATAAAGCCTCGCGATCGAGAAGGCCGTTTCACCGGGTTCCACCTTGTGCCGGATGGGTTCAATGCCCGGCTGGTTGGTTATGCGAGGCTCTGACTGGGTTGCGTTCTGATCGCCAGCGCGATCAATCGCGCTCCCTGCGATCGAGGCGATGTCCAGTCCCGTCCCGCTGGGGGCATCGGGAACACGGCGGGGCAGGGCAACCAGCTCATCTGCGCGCAGGGCCGTGTCCGCAGGCAAACCGTTGAAGCGGGCAACTTCGCTGGCAGGAAGGCCCACGCGTTCGGACAAGGTTGCAACCGTATCGCCGCGCCGCGCAACGGCAACCTGATAGCCGGGATAGGAAATCACACCACGCCCATCGGGTTCCGGTCTGGGGGCCGTGGCCACGCCGCCTGTCTGCGACGTATTCAGGCCACCACCAAAGCCGCCGCGAAGGTCAAAATCGAGCGGCTGTTCGCAAGCAGACAGCACCATCAGCATGGAAACTGCGATCAATGTCGAGCGTTTGGGATAAGCAAATCTCTGTAGCATGTCGTTCCAGTACCGATTTGGGCCAAAATGGCGTTCAGCAGGATTTAATCAGCCGCGCGTCCTTCGACAAGCGGGACGAACCTGACGGAGCGTAATTCCTCATAATCAAACCCTTCCGGGCCAGACGTCACCTTGATCAGACTTTGAACCGTGTCGGACTGGCCAACGGGCACCACCATGATACCGCCGGGGCGTAATTGTTCCAGCAAGGGACCTGGCGGGTCTTCGGCAGCTGCGGTGACAAGGATACGGTCAAAAGGGGCCTGATCTGGCAGACCAAAGCTGCCATCTCCAGTCATCACAGTCACGTTTGTGATGCCTTGAGCTTCAATTCTGGCCTGTGCGGTGCGCGTCAGTGTCCTGTGTCGATCAATCGTATACACCCGGCGGGCAAGCTGGCTCAGGATCGCCGCTTGATATCCGGACCCGGTGCCAACCTCGAGCACCTTGTCGCGCGGCTGCACATTCAGCGACTGCGTCATCAGCCCGACAACTGAAGGCTGGCTGATGGTTTGCCCGCTTGCGATGGGAAGCGGGACATCTTCATACGCACGGTCCGCAAAGAGACCGTCGACGAACGCACCACGATCGATGCGTTCCATCGCAGTCAGAACGCGGGTATCGGTGATGCCCTTGGCGCGCAGATGGAACAAGAATTCCATCAATTGTTCTGGGTTATGCACCACGCTCTAGCTCTCCAAAGCGGCTTTAAGCGCCGGTAGCTGATCATGCGCAGTAAGATCGGCCCGCATGGGCGTGACCGAAATATACCCTTCGACATTTGACTGGCTGTCTGTATCGGGTCCCGTCGGGTCATCCTGCGCTCCGCCGGTAATCCACAAAAAGCGGCGACCTGAAGGAGCGGTATGCGGTTCGACTTTGAAGCGTGTGTTCGGACGTCTGCCCTGCCGCACGACTTTGGTTCCGAGCACGTCCGCTGCCCCCACGGGCGGGAAATTGACGTTGAAGAATGTCCGATAGTCTGCGCCTTCCCAGGTCGCGTGCTTAAGGATTGCACGGACGACAGACACACCGTGAACGCGCGAGGCTTCGAATTTGTCACTCTGATCTGCCATGCGGGGGCCATAGAACTGCGATAACGCGATGGCGTTTATCCCTTGCAAGGCGGCTTCCATCGCTCCACCGATGGTACCGGAATAAAGGGTATTCTCAGCAGAGTTATTGCCTCGATTGACCCCTGAAAGAACAAGATCAGGTCGCGCATCCGTCATCACGTCGTAAATGCCGGCCAGAACGCAATCCGCGGGTGATCCTTCGGCTGCGTAGCGACGCGGACCCATCTTTGCGATCATTGTGGGGTGCGTGTAACTGATGCAATGCCCGACACCAGATTGCTCAAACGCAGGAGCAACCGTCCAGACCTCACCCCCGGGTCCCGCGATCTCGGTGGCAATGTCGGTCAGGACTTCGAGGCCCGGCGCGTTGATGCCATCGTCATTGGTGATCAGAATTCGCATCTTTTGCCCCAGATTAAGCCAACCCCCTTCTGTTAGGGGATGGGTCCTGTCCGGGCAAGACATCGGCAATTTAAAGCAGAGCGCGTACCTTTTCGGCCTCAGCTTGCGGTGTGCTTAGATCATGTGCGGCCTGTCCGGGGAAGAACCGAGCGCGCGTACCCGTCGGCATCTCGTCAGGCTGGTGGATCAGGACACGCGGGCCGATTTTGCGGCTCTCGGCTTGCCAGCTTTTGGCAAGGGCGATCTGGGCAGCTTTGGTCGCGCCATATTGCCCGAAGAACGGCTGGCCAGCGCGCGGATCATCAAAAAAGATCGCAGTGCCTGCATCACCAAGTAGAGGCGCGACCATCGTGATCAGGATTGAGGTCGCAACGACATTGGTTTCGATGCTTTTCTTCAGATCTTTTTCAGCAGAATGTGGCAAGGGCGACAATGGGGCGCCGTGAATGGCGCAATGGGCAAACAGATCGATCTTGCCCCAGCGGTCATAGATGGCCCGACAGATTCCGGCCACTGCGTCTCGATTTGTAACGTCGATCGGTGCCAAAGTTGCGCTGCCACCTTTGGCTTGAATACGGTCATCAAGCTCCTCAAGCGCACCTGAGGTCTTGGCAATGGCAACGATGTGATGATCCGGGGCGAGAGCTTCTGCCAGTGCATGGCCCAGTCCGCGAGAAGCCCCAGTGATAAGCGCAATCTTGTCTGTCATGGCGCGCGATGTGCGGGCAAAGGGCGCGAAGGTCAAGGGTGGAGTTTTGGGGCGCGTTACTCCGCCGCCGTCTTAAGCGTGAAACCCTTGTTCACCATATCGGATGGCGCCACGGGATATTCCCCAGAAAAACATGCATCACAATAACTCGGGGACTTCGGATCCCGGCCTTTGGAATTGCCCACCGCGCGGTAGAGCCCATCGAGCGAGATGAACCGCAGGCTGTCCACGCCAAGATGTTCGCGCATTTCGTCTTCCGACATGGTGGCTGCAAGCAATTTGGACTGCTCAGGCGTGTCGACACCATAAAAACAGGGCCAGGCCGTGGGGGGCGATGCGATCCGAAAATGCACCTCTGCGGCCCCCGCATCAAGGATCATGTCCTTGATTTTCCGGCTCGTTGTGCCGCGCACCACGCTATCGTCCACAAGGATCACACGCTTACCCCGGATCAGTGCCCGGTTTACATTCAGCTTCAGACGCACACCCATGTTGCGGATCTGCTCGGTCGGTTCAATGAAGGTTCGCCCCATGTACTGATTACGGATGATGCCCATCGCATAGGGGATCCCCGATTGTTGCGAATAGCCGATCGCAGCAGGGGTCCCACTGTCAGGAACAGGACACACAAGATCAGCGTCCACAGCAGCTTCTTTGGCCAGTTCTACCCCGATCTGCCTCCGGGTTTCATAGACCGAGCGGCCACCAAGGATCGAATCCGGGCGTGAGAAATAGACATGCTCGAAAATACAGGGACGCGCCTTTGTTTCCTCAAAGGGTCGCGAGCTTTCCAGACCTTTGCCCTGCGTTATCACGACCATCTCGCCGGGCTCGATCTCGCGTACGAAATCTGCCCCAATGATATCGAGGGCGCAGGTTTCTGAGGCCAGCACGTAACCCTCGTCACCAATCTGTCCCAGCACCAACGGGCGCACACCCAGACTGTCGCGCACACCAATAAGTTTCGTACGGGTCATAGCCACGATCGAAAACGCACCTTCCACTCGGCGCAGGGCATCCTTCATGCGCTCGGGGATGTTTTTCTGATAGCTGCGAGCCATTAGGTGGATCACGCATTCAGTGTCGGATGAGCTTTGGAAAATCGATCCGCGCTCAATCAGATCCCGACGGATTTCCAGCGCATTGGTGAAGTTGCCATTATGTGCAACCGCTGCACCACCCATCGCAAACTCTCCGAAAAACGGTTGCACGTCACGGATTGCGGTATTGCCCTTGGATCCCGAGGTGGAATAACGCACATGCCCAATTGCAACAGAACCGGGCAGTGTTTCCATCAGCTTCTGGCTGGTGAAGTTGTCTCGCACGTAGCCAAAACGGCGTGCATTGTTGAACCCTTGGTCCGGGTCGTAGGATACGATGCCGCCAGCTTCCTGACCCCGGTGTTGCAGGGCATGCAGGCCAAGGGCCACAAAGCTTGCCGCATCAGCAACGCCAATCGCACCAAATACGCCGCATTCTTCGCGCAGTTTATCGTCGTCGAAGGGGTGGGCAGGGGGCAGCTGACGCATGGGCGGGCTCCGATTCCCGTTGTCTCGAACCCCGCTTACGAAATCGAACGCCCCCTGTCACGGGGGCGTTGTTACCTTTGTGTCATAATGATGCGGTTGCACCGCTCTTTCGATGAATTATCGATTGAAGAAGTTTGATTTTCGAGCACCGTTTGAAAGCTCGCGCGCACGCTTAAAATCTTCTGCACTGGGCGGCTTTGGGGCGTCGGTTGCGTCATCATCGTCGGATGGATCAGCAAGGAGATCGACTTTTTCAGAAGCAGACGCCAAAGGTATATCCGCTGCGGCTTTTGGCGTACTCGCGATTTCTGGCGTCGTGGCTTTCGGCGCCTCCTTTGGGGCCTCGCTCTTGACCGTTGAGTCTGAAGCGCTTGCCGTACTTGCAGGCGGCAACGGGGATGCCACCACCTTTGGCGCCGCAGCCTTGGCAGCATTCACTGGCTCAGGTTTTGCCAAAGTCTCTTTTGTTTCGGATTTGTTGATTTCAGGTGCCTCTGCAGGGCGTACTGTCGCGGATCCGGGCTTGGCTTTGGGGAGAACGCTATTTTCCTGCAATGCATCCAAATGAGATTTCAGGACGCTCAATGCTTTTGCGTTTTGTGCCGCGCGCGGAAAGGCCAGGGTCAAAGCCGCGCGTTCAATATCATCTTCGGTGACACCGTCTTCATCTTCGATCTTACGGGTTTTAAGCACTTGCCCGACTTGTGATAACCCGCTCAGGTACGAGCGCATGGGTTTTGTCAGGTTCGGAACGTCTGTCGCGAGCCCCTTGTTGAGGTCTAACATGACCTCTTTGTTTCCATCGATAAGAACAGCAATAGACGCTGTGCGGCCCGATGGTGTTGATCCCTTAAAGATAAGCGCCACTTTCAGGAGACCGGGAATCTCGTCGGCGAGGTTGGACGTCAAACTCATATATCTGCTCTCCGGTACAATTTTTGGTTGGTATCTTTACGACACAAACACCATACTAAAGTTTGCGAATTTTCCACAGACTTATCCACAGGGCACAGAAGCTTTTTCATCCTGCGCCCCTCAAGCCACAAATCCTGTTCGATTTGTGCAAGAATAAATGTAGATTTAGTTACCGGTTCCGTCTTGGGCGGATGGCTGTCCCGCTCCGCCCGGGCCGCAATCGCCGACCAGATCTTCGTAGCGTGCTACAATCCAACCTGTTGCGTCCTCTGGTATGCGTTCTTCGAGAGAGTCCGCGAGAGTTCCGAAGATTTGGGCGGACCGGCTGTCTTCGACCATGGCGATCGCGTCATTCACCATAACTTGCTCGTAAACAATCAGCCCGATCGCCGTCAAAAGCGCGCCGCGCACGACCCCGAACAAAAGCCCTAAGCTTTGATCGACTCCAGACACAGCTGTTCTGCGGATCAAACCAGACAGAAGTGGCGTGAAGATGGACACCACGATAAGGGCCACCGCAAAAACAATCGCAAAGGCTGCAATCAGCGCAAGCTCACAGCTTTCTGCAAGGAAACCTCCCAGAACGGGCAATTCCTTGACCAAAGGTTCGATCTGACGGGCGAAGATGAAAGCCACTATTGCTGCGCCAATCCAGCCAACAATGGACATCAATTCGCGTGTAAACCCTCGGGCAAATGCCAGAAGCGCAGAAATTACGATGACCCCGCCTACGATAGCGTCAATCAGCGTGAAGCCTTCCATGGCCTACCCCTCATCTCGTTCCCATCGGCGTAAAATCAGCCGGCACCAAAGACATCGCCCACGAGCGCAGCCAGATCGTCAAGGGCGGTTACTACCATACCAGTCTCGGATCCGGTCTTGCTGCGCGCAGCCACCATCGCGGTGGTAAAACCAAGTTTCTGTGCTTCTTTCAACCTGTTTTCGGTCTGTGCGACAGGTCTGAGGCTCCCAGAAAGGCTCAGTTCCCCAAAAACAACGGTTTCTGATGGCAAAGGCGTATCTTCGCGCGCACTCAACAATGCGGCCGCAACGGCAAGATCTGCTGCAGGTTCGGCAACGCGCATCCCGCCGGCCACATTTAGATAGACATCGAGCCCGGCAAAAGGGATGCCGCAACGCGCTTCCAGAACAGCGAGGATCATTGCAAGACGTCCTCCGTCCCATCCCACGACAGTTCTGCGAGGGTTGGCGTGCGGGGTAGGGGCGACAAGGGCCTGAAATTCTACCAGCACTGGCCGCGTGCCCTCGATACCTGCAAAGACAACAGCGCCCGGCGCGGGTTTATCGCGATCTGACAGAAAAAGGGCAGAGGGGTTTGCAACCTCTGCCAGCCCGTCGCCTGTCATCTCAAACACACCGATCTCGGCTGCAGGGCCAAAGCGGTTTTTGACTGCGCGCAAAATACGAAACTGGTGCCCGCGTTCCCCTTCAAAATACAGAACGGTGTCAACCATGTGTTCAACAACACGCGGTCCTGCGATCTGACCTTCCTTCGTGACATGGCCAACCAGTATCACCGCGATACCGCGCCGTTTTGCAAATGTGACCAGCTCATGGGCGGCAGCGCGTACCTGCCCGACAGAACCCGGTGCGCTGTCCACGCTGTCGAGCCACATGGTCTGGATGGAATCGATAATCACCAGATCCGGTTTCTCAGCCTCAAGCGTGGTGAGAATATCGCGCAGATTGGTTTCAGCGCCTAACTTTACGGGCGCCTCCGCGAGGCCCAGACGATGTGCCCGCATCCGAACCTGAGCTGTGGCCTCTTCGCCAGAGATATACACAGCCTTCAAACCACCCCGCGCGAAGGCTGCTGCCGCCTGTAAAAGCAATGTTGATTTTCCGATCCCCGGATCGCCCCCGACCAAAAGCGCAGACCCTTGGACCAGTCCGCCCCCAAGCACGCGATCCAACTCGGCCATGCCGGAGACCGCGCGAGCGGGCGCGGCTTCGGTGGTGGCGAGGTCGGTTAGCTTGACCTTTTGCCCGCGCTGCGCGCCGAGCCCCTTTTTTGAGGGCCCCTCCGATAACGGTTTCTCTTCGACAATGGTGTTCCATTCGCCGCAATTCTCACAGCGCCCGGCCCATTTCGAGAACCCGGTTCCGCAGCTTTGGCAGACAAAGGTCAGCGCAGCTTTCGCCATTTTTCAGATCAGCTCCGTCAATGTGTTCCATGGGGTTTGGCTTGAGACGCGCGTGATGTCAAAGCTTGGAGGTTTAGCCGCGGTACTGCTGATACCCGATCACTAGGCACACCAACACGATGGTGAAAATAAAACGGCGCTGTTCACGCGCCCATGTCGCTTGCGCTTCATCCGACAATTCCATGCGCAACCCGAACACCAATCCGCCGGGCACGATCAGGGCCAGAAACACCACCATCGAGGGCAATCCGATAACCGCGCCGACCAATACAACGGTGATATAGGTGACAACAACCGGCACAAAGGCGCCCAGCAGGCTTACCACATGGCCAACCTTGTCGTTTTGGGAGGCCCGTCGCAAAGTACCCAGCCATTCCCAAGCCAGTACCGCAGCGTGGCACCACAGTATACTGGCCAAGAACACGACAAGACTGATTGCCGTTTCAGATGACATGCAGATTTGGATTGTTCGGCAGGGTCAGCGCCAGCGCCCGGATCATCGCGGCAACGCGAACGCTTTCGTATTTGATAATACTGTCATCGTCCATTTGATACCCTTCTTCTAACGCTAGGACAGCATCGCGAAGGGCAATCACGCGGGGTGGGTTGTAGAAATCGACAAGCACCGCCAGTGCCGAAGACATCCCCATGCTTACAGTCTCTTCGTCGGCAAGGACTTTGCTTGCCTTCTCGATAAATGCGTTCAGCGCTTCTTCGTCAGACATCTGATTCCCTCTCGTTTCGGAGTGCTATCGCAAGGTCTCAATTGGTCCCTCGGCGGACCCGGTGATGAACTGGCACAAATACGGATCATCAGCCGTATCAATCTCGCCCACAGGACCTTCCCACCGGATCTTGCCTGCGTGCAGCATGGCGACCCTGTCAGCGATGGCCCGGACGCTCGACATGTCATGGGTGATCGTCATGGCCGTCGCGCCCATCTCGGTCACAATCTCGCGGATCAGATCATTGATAACGCCGGCCATGATCGGGTCGAGCCCCGTGGTAGGTTCATCAAAGAAAATGATCTTGGGATCTGCCGCAATTGCCCGTGCAAGACCCACGCGCTTTTGCATTCCGCCGGAAAGCTCTGCGGGAAACAGATCGGCCACGTCGGGGCCCATCCCGACGCGCTGCAGTTTCTCTATGGCGATCGCACGGGCTTCTTCCTTGGGGCGTTTCAATGAGCCTCGCAGCAAACGAAACGCCACGTTTTGCCAGACCGACAGGCTGTCAAACAGCGCAGCCCCCTGAAAGAGCATCCCGAACTGCGCAAGAAACGCATCACGATCTCCGGCGGTGGCATCTTTGCCCGCAACCGTGATTATGCCTTTGTCTGGTGTCACCAATCCAAGAATGCTCTTCAGTAGAACAGATTTGCCCGTTCCCGAGCCACCGATGATCACCGTCGAGGAGCCTTCCGGTACAGACAGGTCCACGCCGCGCAGCACCTCTTTTGACCCGAAGGCTTTTTCTAAGGCGATAAGCTCAATCATGCCGAGAAGAAGACCTCCGTCAGCACATAGTTCGATGCCAGGATCAGAACGCTTGCCGAGACCACGGCATTTGTGGTGGCCTTGCCCACGCCCTGTGCCCCACGGCCTGAATTCATGCCGTGGTAACATCCCATCGTCGCGACGATGAAGCCGAAGACCGCCCCTTTCACAAGGCCGGATCCAACGTCCCAAGCCTCAAGAAAATCAACAGTATTTGTCAAGTATACGGCAGGGTTGAATCCCAGTCGTGTGGTCCCCACAAGATAGCCGCCAAAGATGCCAATTGCATCTCCCACAGCCACCAAGACGGGTACGGTCAGCGTGGCAGCCAGCACCCGTGGCACCGTGAGATACTTCATTGGATGGGTGGACAATGTGGTCAAAGCATCGATCTGCTCGGTTACCTTCATGGTACCCAGCTCAGCAGCAATCGCCGCAGCCACCCGACCTGCAACCATCAACCCGCCAAGCACCGGTCCCAGTTCGCGCACCATACCGATCGCCACGATGCTTGGAACAACGGCCTCGGCATTGAACCGCGCGCCGCCTGCGTAAATCTGCAAGGCCAGTGCCCCACCTGTGAAAAGCGCCGTCAGACCCACAACGGGCAAGGATAGCCATCCAATGGTGACAAGCGCATTCAGAAACTCACGCGTGTAAAAGGGTGGGCGTACCAGATGGGACATGGTCTGTGCGGCAAACATGGCAATGCGCCCGATCAGCGCGAGCAGGCCAAGCGTGTTGCGCCCAAGCAGGCCGAGCCAATTCATGCCCCGGCGCCGGTATAATGGCGCTGATAGCGATCCCCAAGGCTCGTCAGGATTTCATACCCGATTGTGCCCGCCGCATCTGCCACCTGATCCACGGTTTGCATTGACCCCAGAAGATCCAGATATGCAGGGTCTTCTGGCAAATGCGTGATGTCGACGGTGAGCAAGTCCATGGACACACGTCCGGCCAGTTTACATGGGGTCACCCCGGCATACAGTGTTGCCTTGCCCGACATCGATCGGATCAAACCGTCTGCATAACCTGCTGCTACGGTGGCAATCCGGCTCGGACGCCCGGCGATCCAGGTACACCCGTAGCCAACCGCTTCCCCCGGTTCCAGATCGCGGCATTGCACGACGGGCAGGCTTAGCGCGACAACAGGATGGGCCTCGACAAAGGGCTCACCGCCGTAAAGGCCAATCCCGGGGCGGGTCAGATCAAAATGGAAATTTGGCCCCAGAAGAATGCCGCCAGTTGCAGACAATGACCGCTTTACACCGGTTCCGTCAGTCATGTCCTGAAATGTCTTTAGCTGCGTCTGATTATGCGGGTGGCCCGGGTCATCGGCGCAGGCCAGATGGCTCATCAAAAGGCGCGGCTCTAGGGGCAGCACGATATCGCGCACGGCTGCCCACTCGGCAGGTTCCATGCCCAGTCGGTTCATCCCGCTGTCAAGCTGGATACCAAATGGATGGTCGCGCATTGCTTCCACATGCCGGGTCAGCTGCTCGACAGAATTCAGCATGGGCGTCATGCGATAGTCGCGGATCAGATCCGTGTCGCCTTCCATATGGCCGGAGAAGATCGCCACTTCTGGCCCTGGTCCCAGCGCTTGACGCACCGCGACCCCTTCTTCTGCCACGGCCACAAAAAACCGTCTCGCGCCAGCATTGGCGAGCGTTACGGCAACCCGACCCGCGTCCAGCCCATAGCCGTTGGCTTTGACCACAGCTGCGGTCTGGGTAGAGGGCGGCGAGGCCGCATCCAGCAAACGCCAGTTGGTGGCGATAGCGTCTAAATCGATTGTGAGCGTCGGAGTGGCCATAAGGAAGGTGTCGATGGCCTGAGCACTGGCGTCAAGAGGCGCGCGGGATTTCAAAAGCCCACGGGCAAAGATTTTCGAAGATCTGTGACCTCTTACGCCGCATTCCCGCGCAGCATGTTCTTCACCCGCGTGATAACCCCACGTCGACCTTCTTCGCGTCGTAGCGCTGCCTCGTCGGTCAGCCAGTTGATCTGAACCGCGCGACGCGGGCCTTCATAGCTATGATGCCCATGCCACGAATTATCCGAGCGCTTGAAAATCAGCAGTGTGCCGCCCTTGGGTTCGACTTCTGTAAAATAGTCTTCGAGGTCGGTACCCGAATTCAGCAACCGCAGTCGACCGCCGTCATTCGACCAGCTCAGATCGTTCATGTAGAGCAGCACGGTAAAAATCTTGGTTTTGCTGTCGGTATGGATCGAGCCATCTTTGGCCCGGCAGTATCCGCGAACGGTATAGGTCGTGGGGCGCCCGGTCAGGTCGTAGTCGAACTTTTCCTCAACGGCTTTCTTGAAAGCGGGGCCCTGCATTTCGTCCATCAATTTCTTGAACTCGCCCTCGATCTTCAGGGTCGAACCGTAATGCGACCCGCCGCCCGGCACTTCGGGGTAGTCTTTGGAGACACGCTCAAGGATTTCAGGAGAAATAAATTCCTCCACCATAAGGTGCTGGAACGGCTCTTTTACGAGCGGCGTGTCGTTTAGTCTGTCTATGTTCAGCATCATGGCAAGTTTCCCTCGGCGGTGTTCTTGCATGTTATAAGTCAGTAAATTCGGAACAGGAAGGCGTGTTCTAGGTCGCAGGCATCCCTTGCATTGTAGATCGGATACACAAACCGAGTTCTCCGGAGGCGTTGGCGTCCTGGGCAATACCGTTGCGCGCTGAATGGCAAGCACAGGCCACGGTGCGGGCTTTGGCCAAAAGGGGCTGACGGTGGCTCAACATAGACGCAAGGTTCTTACCAGAAGTCAGAACTGGTCGATGCTGCCGTGCCGGTCCTGCGCAAGGTTGCCGAAGCGGGTGAATTGGCCCTCGAAACTTAGCTCCACCGTGCCGATGGGACCATGGCGCTGTTTGCCGATGACAACTTCGGCCTTTCCATGAAGGCGCGCCATGCGCTCCTGCCATTCGGCCATCTTGTCCAGTTGATCCTCACCGGGTTTTTCGCGCTCCACATAGTATTCTTCGCGGTACACGAACATCACAACGTCCGCATCCTGCTCGATCGATCCAGATTCCCGCAAGTCCGACAGCTGTGGCCGCTTGTCATCGCGGTTTTCCACCTGACGCGAAAGCTGCGACAAGGCGATGACCGGGATATCCAATTCCTTCGCAATCGCTTTCAGGCCTTGGGTGATTTCCGAAACCTCATTCACGCGGCTGTCTTTCGCGGATGCGGGCCGCACCAGCTGCAGATAGTCCACGATCAGAACGTCGAGCCCTTTTTCACGCTTCAACCGCCGCGCGCGTGCAGCCAACTGGCTGATGGGCAAGGCGGGAGTATCGTCAATGAACAGTGGGCAGGCTTCAAGATCCTTCGCGGCCTCGACAAAACGACGGAACTCGGTTTCCGTCATGTCGCCCTTCCGGATTTGCTCCGACGGCACTTCGGCGGCCTCTGACAGCACCCGTGCCGCGAGCTGCTCGGCGCTCATTTCCAGACTGTAAAACCCGACAACGCCGCCCTCGACTGCGCCAGCGGACCCGTCGGGTAATTTGCCCTTCCGAAAAGCCTTCGCAATGTTGAACGCGATGTTTGTCGCAAGGGATGTTTTTCCCATCGATGGGCGGCCCGCAAGGATCAGAAGGTCAGATTTGTGAAGCCCGCCAAGCTTGCGGTCCATGTCGATCAGGCCTGTTGAAATACCTGCCAAACCGCCATCGCGCTGATAGGCAGCGTTTGCGATTTGAACTGCATCGGTGACGGCCGTCAGGAAGCTTTGGAAGCCCTGCTCGGACTGGCCTGTTTCGGCAATCTGGTAAAGCTTCTGCTCGGTCGAGACGATCAGATCATCTGGTGTGTCGGCCTCTTCCGCGGCGGCGGCCCGGCTGGACAGTTCGCCCCCCAGATCGATCAGATCACGCCGGACGGCAAGATCATGGATCATCTGCGCAAAATCGCGCGCGGCATAGGTTGAAATCGCATTGGCCGCGAGGCGCACAAGATACGCCGGACCCCCGAGCTCGTTCAGTCCCTCATCGTCTTCGAGCAAAGGTTTTAGCGTGACCGGGGAGGCGAGTGCGTTGCGCTGGATACGGGTCTCGGCAACTTCGTAAATACGTCGATGCACCGGATCGTAGAAGTGCTTGGGCTTCAGTACGGACGCGATCCTGTCGTACACATCGTTGTTCGTCAGGATCGCGCCGAGGAGTTGCTGCTCGGCTTCGATATTATGGGGACGCTTTTGTTCAGCTGCGCCCTCAGCCTGCCCACCTGCCGGTGTCTCGGTGCGGATCGGTGCGATCTCGTTCATTGTGCTCCCTCGTCTAGGGAAAAGGTATCAGCCAAGCGTAAGTGGGACGCAAACTGTATAAGCTGTGGGTTAATTGTTTTTTAAACTACACCATATCTGGGTGGCGTGGCTAGTCTTCTGCCCAAATATGGGAAAAACAACATGCTCGGGCGCGTACGCGGCGGCAATATTGTGAATACACCAAGACTTGCCCACAGAATCGCAGGCAAAGGCGTTCGATGTCAGCCTTTCTTGTGTGCTGCCTGCCAGCCACGCGGATCGTTTAGGAACGCCTCTACTTCCGCAAGCTGCTCTGTCGGGTAGATCTGACGGTCTTTCGCAACCGCAAGAACATCGTGCCAAGTGCACAGCGAATGCAATGTCACACCGTGATCGCCAAGCGTCTTCTCGGTTTCGGGAAAGATGCCGTAGTAGAAAATCACAGCTGTATGCGCGCAGGTTGCGCCCGTTTCGCGGATCGCATCGACAAAGGATAGTTTTGATCCACCATCCGTTGTCAGATCTTCAACCAGCAAGACCCGCTGACCTTCGTGCATTTCGCCTTCGATGCGGGCGCCACGCCCGTATCCCTTCGGCTTTTTACGTACATATGTCATCGGAAGCCCCATCCGCTCCGCCATCAGCGCGCCAAAGGGGATTCCGGCAGTTTCGCCACCAGCGATGTTGTCGAATGCTTCGGCACCGGCGTTGCGCATGACCGTGCAGGCCATGAAATCCATCATCATCGAGCGAATGCGCGGAAAAGAGATCGGTTTTCGGCAGTCGATGTAAGTTGGTGACGGCAAACCTGATGCCAGAATGAACGGATCCTCGGGGCGAAAATGCACAGCCTGGATGTCCCACAGGGCTTCGGCGGTCAGGCGGGCAATAGTTTCGGTGTCAGGAAAGCTTGTTGGGATCATTGGATTTCATGCCTTCGACGAGGAATATTTGAAAAGGAAAAAAGATCAGGCAACGCGCCAAAGCAGCGAGACGCCCGGATCAAACAGGGTCACGGGACCTTCGCCACTGGCGATCTTATCGGGAAAGGGCAGGGGGTTATCGTGCTTTTCAAGAGTGATGGTCGCCTCATTGACGGGCACGCCGTAATGCGCAGGCCCGTTCAGCGATGCAAAGGCCTCAAGCTTGTCCAGAGCGTCTTCGGCTTCAAAAACATGGGCAAGGCACGCCATGGTATTTGTTGCAGAAAACACGCCAGCGCAGCCGCATTCACTGAGTTTGTTCGGATCGGTGTGGGGCGCTGAATCAGTGCCAAGAAAGAAGCGCGCGTGTCCGGATGTGGCGGCCTTGACCAGCGCCTTTCGGTGACTTTCGCGCTTGGCAACTGGCAGACAGTAATAATGGGGCCGAATGCCACCCACCAGCAGATGGTTGCGATTGATCATCAGGTGATGTGTGGTGATCGTTGCCCCGATATGGCCCTCGGCACCCATCACATACTCTACGGCGTCTGATGTGGTGACGTGCTCCATCGTCACTTTCAAACCGGGCGTGGCACGCCGGATCGGGTCAAGCACGGTTTCAATGAACACTGCCTCGCGATCGAAAATATCGACCTCGGGATGGGTCACCTCGCCATGCACACAAAGCGGGAGTCCTATCTCGGCCATCTTTTCAAGTACCGGACGCACCCTGTCGAAATCCCGCACGCCAGAGGCGGAATTTGTCGTGGCTCCAGCCGGATAGAGCTTGATCGACGTTATCAACCCCGATGCATGGGCCAGCGCGACATCTGCGGGATCCGTCTCTTCGGTCAGATAAAGTGTCATTAACGGTGTGAAGTCCGCTCCATCAGGCATCACCGCCAGAATACGGTCGCGATAGGCAGCAGCGTCTGCGCCTGTCACCACAGGAGGAACGAGGTTTGGCATAATAATTGCCCGACCAAAATCGCGAGCGGTTTCTGGTAAGACGGCCTTCAACATGGCCCCATCGCGCAGATGTAGGTGCCAATCGTCTGGACGTTGCAGGGTCAGGCGGTTCATGGAGGGGCCTTTGTGAGAGCAGCAGATTGCGGCGAGGGGTACCGCAGAACGGCCCCCTTTGAAAAGTCATCGCAGAAGGCTTTTCAAAATGCCGTATTTTTCATCATTCTGCGCAGCGGAATAGCACATTACACCCGTTTCTGAACATTTTGTTAGCGCTGCGCTTGCGGGCCTTCTGTTTCGCTGGAAACGTGCCGCCGGAAGGAAGGACCTGATGCTTGACGCCTTGGCCAGTTCACCGCGCATGCAACGCACCCACGGAGACGCACGGGCGGCGCTTTTTGTGTCGGGCGGGCAAACGCGGCTTGCGGATCTGAGACAAGCAGGCAGCGCCAAAGCGATCCTGCCCCGCACCCACGGCCCTGCGCCCAAAGTGGTTTTTCTGAACACAAGCGGCGGCGTAACCGGAGGCGACGCGCTTCGATTTACAATCGAACTGGGCGAAGGTGCGCATGCTATCGGCACCACCCAAACCGCAGAGCGCGCTTATAAAGCGCTTGGCGGGGCACAAGGTCCGGGACGGATCGAGACCCGGCTGACCCTTGCGGCTGGTGCAAAGCTTGATTGGGTGCCTCAGGAAATAATCCTCTTCGAGGGTTCCGATATTGAACGTAAAACCCGCGTGGACATGGCGGAAGACGCGGAGCTGGTCTTCCTTGAAACCATCGTGCCCGGGCGCGCGGCCATGGGAGAAACGCTTCAGGACATGTCGTTCAGAGATGACCGGCAAATTCGTCGCGGTGGAAAGCTGGTTTATTGGGAGCCTCTGGCACTCCGTGGGGCACTGCTCAATCACCCTGCGGGACTTGCAGGCGCGCGGGCTATTTCAAGCCTCGTCGTACTGGCGCGTGATGCCACTGACCGACTGGATGCGATCCGCGCAGCGTTGAAATTTGATGGCGTGGACGCCGCGGCAAGCGCCTGGGATGGCAAGCTTGTGATCCGGTTGATGGCGACCGCAGCCTGGCCGTTGCGCCGGGCCTTGATGCAACTGATACCGCTTGTGACCGGGGCGCCCTTGCCCCGCGTTTGGCAGACTTAGGAGTCCAGCAAGAATGAACCTGACCCCACGGGAAAAAGACAAACTGTTGGTGTCGCTTGCCGCAATGGTAGCGCGCGGACGCCTGGAACGCGGAGTGAAGCTGAACCATCCGGAGGCGATCGCCCTAATTACGGATTTCGTGGTGGAGGGCGCGCGCGATGGCCGTTCCGTCGCCGATCTGATGGAAGCCGGCGCGCATGTCATTTCCGAAGATCAGTGCATGGAAGGCGTTGCTTCGATCATACATGATGTACAGGTAGAAGCGACATTTCCGGATGGGACCAAGCTTGTCACTGTTCATTATCCCATTCGTGCAAGCCGGGGAGGGGCTTAATCGATGTTCACATTCCTAATTGCCGCAATTGCGGGGCTCGCGACGCCTTACGTGGAACCACAAATCAAAACGGTGCTCGAAAGCCTGACGCTCGATGATCTGAAGCTGCAGGAGAACGAATTTCGGGCCTTTTCTTTTGCAATCATGATGTTGGCGGCAGCTATTCTGGCAGGCCTCGGGGGCGGCGGATCTGCCATCGGGTTGTCTGCAGGCGGATTGCTCGGACTATTCGGCAAGCGCATTTTGGATGCCATTCAGTCACGGGAGAAAAACAAATGATCGCAGGCGAAGTTACGACCGCCCCCGGCGAGATCGAATTGAATTCAGAGGCTCCGGTGACGGTACTGGACGTCTCAAATACCGGTGACCGGCCCGTTCAGGTCGGAAGCCACTACCATTTCGCGGAAACCAATTCCGGTTTGTCCTTCGACCGCAATGCGGCGCAGGGCATGCGTCTGGATATTGCTGCCGGGACTGCTGTCCGGTTTGAACCCGGGCAAACCCGCGAGGTCCGCCTTGTGCCGTTGGGAGGCATGCGCAGGGTCTATGGCTTTAATCAAAACGTCATGGGAGACTTATGATGTACGACCCCAAATCCCCGTTCGACATGTGGCTTTCGAGCGTGTCGTTCTGGCGCGCCTCCGTCGAAATGCAAATGCAGGTCGCAACGCAGTTTATGCGCTTTTCAGGGATGTACCCTGCTTTGAAAGGCAGAACGACATTGCACGGTGAAACCGGTAAGCCCGTGGCGGCCAAATCCGCCCCGAAACGTACCGCACCAAAGGCAAAAGCCAAGCCTGCGACCGTAACCAAGCTGGAAACCGTGGCCAAGGCGCCTGCGACACCAAAGTCTGCGGCGAAAGCGGCGCCCGCCCAGAAACCAGAGGCTGCGAAACCGGCAGCAGTTAAAAAGACGCCTGCAACTGCGGCCACCAAGCCTGCTGTGGCAAAGGCGTCTGAGCCAAAAGTTCGGACAAAGTCCGCAACGGTCAAGCCTGCAGCGCCTGCCAAAGCGCCCGCGAAGGTGTCTGTAAAAGCCGCCGCCAAGCCAGCTGCGCGCCGCGCCAAAACGGCCACCGCTAAGGCTGCAACGAAACCAATCGAACCAGCCGTGAACAAAGCGGCTGAAAAGCCAACTGCGGAGGCCAAACCAACACCGCGCCGTCGTGCGCCCCGTAAAAAGCCCGTTTCGTTGGCACCTGTGCCAGATACTGTGGCATCCAAAGACAACACATAAACCATGCGCCGCGCTTTCATCATCGGTGGCGCGGCGTGTTACTTTGTTCCGGGAAATCCAATGTACCGTTTATCCTCTTTCGAAGATCAAATGTACCCCGGAAGCCCCTGATCTGACTTGAACCTCTATTTTCTTCGGAGACGTCCATGCCTGCCAAAATATCTCGCGCCGCTTATGCCGACATGTATGGCCCCACCACGGGCGACAGGGTGCGATTGGCGGATACCGACTTGGTAATTGAAGTTGAAAAAGACCTCACAACCTACGGAGAAGAGGTCAAATTTGGCGGCGGTAAGGTCATTCGCGATGGCATGGGGCAATCCCAGGTAACCCGTGCGGAAGGCGCTGTGGATACGGTCATCACAAACGCTTTGATTGTGGATGTCACAGGCATCTACAAGGCCGATATCGGATTGAAGGACGGACGTATTACGGGCATCGGCAAGGCCGGTAACCCCGACACCCAAACCGGCGTCGATATCATCATCGGTCCGGGCACCGAGGCGATTGCCGGGGAAGGCAAGATCCTGACCACGGGCGGGTTTGATTCCCACATCCACTTCATCGCGCCCCAGCAGATCGAAGACGCATTACATTCCGGGATCACGACCCAACTGGGCGGCGGCACGGGCCCTGCACATGGCACCCTTGCGACCACCTGTACGCCCGGTTCATGGCATATCGGGCGGATGATGCAGGCGCTTGATGCATTCCCGATGAACTTTGCGCTGGCCGGCAAGGGCAACGCGTCGCTGCCTGCGGCATTGGAAGAACAGATCAAGGCAGGTGCTGCGGCGATGAAGCTGCATGAGGACTGGGGCACAACGCCCGGTGCAATCGATTGCTGCCTGTCAGTGGCCGACGATATGGACGTGCAGGTGATGATCCACACAGACACGCTCAATGAATCGGGCTTTGTCGAAAATACCGTTTCCGCCATGAAGGACCGCACCATTCACGCCTTCCACACCGAAGGCGCGGGCGGGGGCCATGCCCCAGATATCATCAAGGTTGTGGAACGGCAAAACGTGCTGCCATCTTCTACCAATCCGACGCGGCCCTACACGGTCAACACCATCGAAGAGCATCTCGATATGCTGATGGTGTGCCACCACCTCGACAAGGCGATCCCTGAAGATGTCGCGTTCGCGGAAAGCCGCATCCGCCGCGAAACGATCGCGGCCGAAGATATCCTGCATGATATGGGCGCATTCTCGATCATCGCCTCAGACAGTCAGGCGATGGGGCGCGTGGGCGAGGTGATCATCCGCACGTGGCAGACAGCACATAAAATGAAGGTCCAGCGCGGACGTCTGTCCGACGAGACAGGCGAAAACGACAACGTGCGCGTAAAACGTTATGTCGCGAAATACACCATCAACCCGGCGATCGCCCATGGAATGAGCACCGAGATCGGCTCGATCGAGGTTGGAAAACGCGCGGATCTGGTTCTGTGGAACACGGCATTTTTCGGGGTGAAGCCCGAGATGGTTCTGGTCGGTGGCACCATTGCCGTTGCGCAGATGGGGGATCCGAATGCCTCCATTCCTACCCCGCAGCCCGTCTATACGCGGCCCATGTATGGCAGCTTTGGTGGCTCGGTCGGGCGTGGGTCGGTTATGTTTGTGTCTGAAGCGGCTCAGGCCGATGGGATCGGGGCCAGCCTTGGGCTGTCAAAAGACACGGTTGCGGTCAAAGGCACGCGAAATATTGGCAAATCCGATATGGTCATGAATGCCGAAACTCCCAATATCGAGGTGCATCCCGAGACCTACGAAGTGCGCGCGAATGGTGAATTGCTGACCTGCGAGCCCGCCAAAGAATTGCCGATGGCACAGCGCTATTTCATGTACTGATAATTTCGCTTTCGCTTTAAGGTCTTGATTCTGCCGAAGTTTGGTCGGTTTTTATAAGTATGACTGCAACCTTACCGAGGAGAAACAGAGCGATCTAGGCCCGTGTTGAATTTTGCGAAGACCTTTCTTGACGACGATAGCGGTGCAGTCTCCGTTGATCATGTCGTCCTGACAGCCGGCATGGTTGGGCTTGGCCTCGCAGCTATTGGGTCTTTGTCGCCTGGCCTCAGCACCGTCAGTCAATCGGTTTCAAATCAGACCGGCAGTCAGCTTATCAGCACGAGTTTCTTTTCCTCTGCGACAAGCGCACTGTCCGCCACCCATGTCTTTGGGGTGGCTGAGATCTTCACCGATCTCGCTGGATCTAAGCAATTTTCGTTCAAGATGGACGTCACTGTCAGCCCCGGTGACGAAGGCATTCTGTTTGAAACCGGCGGACCGGGATCTGGCACAATTCTCTATCAGCACGATGGCAAGATTTACCTGCAGGGCGGCAGTGGCGGTGCAGCAGGTTACGCGGCCAATCGCGGTGAAGCGATTTGGGATGTCACGGCCGGATCCCATACGATCGAAGGTTCTCTGGACGCTTCCACAGGACTTGCGCTCTATGTCGATGGCGAACTGGTATCTCAATCGTCGTTTCAACATTCAGCGCTCGCAGGTGGTAACGCGGGAGCGGTTGGCGATTCTTCAGGCCATACCGCTGTTAACCGCGGTGGTTTTGTTCGGGGTGACACCCATGTCGGCGCGGGTGAGTTGACGGTCTTTGCAGATCAGACCACCGGCGGCGAAGTTCCATAGCAAGCAAATCATCAGGGTGGTGCCGTATCGCGTCTTAGGCATACCCATGACGCAATGCGGCAATGCGTATTTGTGCGTTTTGCTGCATGTGCAGCATCTCTATGTCATGGCCATCGAGTTTTCAAATGACCGAACACGAGGTGCCGAAATGGCCACACTTACATTTTCCTTTGCAGATAATCTCCGTCACGCAGTTTCTGCGCCATTTGCGGCTTTCGATAACGCGATGAACTCGGTTTACAAGGCAAATGGCCTTGTGCGTGACCTTGAAAAAATCATGGATACGTCTGATGAAGCGCTCGCTGAGCAGGGTTTGACCCGCCAGGAGGCTCTGCGTCAGGCTGCTGCAAACCGCGGTTATTTCTAAACAGACCTTCGATTGGGTCGCGCGCTTGCAAGGGCGCGCAATCCCGGCCATGCTGCGATTGCAAAGGCTAGGGACGAGGACCTGATGAGCAAAGATCTGGGACGCGCCATCGCGGTGCGACGTGACGTACGTAATGCTGATACTGTTGCGCGCGTTGCGCTTGATTACGATGCGCGCATGGTCCGCCGCAAACGTCTTCGGACGGATGATGACGGCTCCGTTTTAGTAGACCTGCCGGAAACGCTTTCGCTGAATGCAGGGGACGCGTTGGAACTCGAAGGCGGCGCACTGGTGGCGGTGGATGCCGCGCCAGAACCGCTTTTGAAGATCACCGGCGATCTTCCCCGTCTCGCTTGGCATATTGGCAACCGTCATACGCCGTGTGCCATTGCCAATGATCATTTGCTGATCCGGGAGGATCACGTTCTAACAAAGATGCTCGAAGGTCTGGGGGCGCATGTGGCGTCTGCAAACGGGCCGTTCACCCCGGAAGGGGGCGCTTACGGGCATGGTCGGACCATGGGGCATTCGCACGGACCCCATGACCACGATCATGCGCATTCCCACGCGCATTCACATGATCACTGATCCCAGCACAGCACGACTGACCCTGCTGCAATGGGTGTCTCCGGCCTTTCCGGTGAGCGCCTTCGCATATTCGCATGGGCTAGAAACTGTGATTGCGGACGGGCGTATAAAAGACGCGCAAAGCCTTGAGCGCTGGGTCTGGGCCTTGCTGGATGCGGGATCTGGCCGAACGGACGGAACCTTGTTGTCCCTCGCCTGTCGACGACAGATGCCGCTTGCGGACATCGCAGAACTTGCCGAGGCACTTGCCGCATCACGCGAGCGCTGGGACGAAACCCGCGATATGGGGGGCGCTTTTTTGCGGACCACTGAAAGTCTTGGGTCTGAACCGTTGCCTGATCTGCCATATCCGGTGGCTTTTGGTGCGCGTGCGGCGGCGTTAAATCTTCCTGTCACCGAAATTCTGGCGACTTATCTGCATGGCTTTGCAGCAAATCTGATCGCCGTGGCCGTGCGGTTCGTCCCGCTTGGGCAAACCGAAGGCCAGCAGGTCCTTGCCGGCCTTGGTCCAAGGATTGGCGTCCTTGCCGAGGAGCTGGCGGACGCAGGACCCGAAGACATTCGCAGCAGCGTACCAGCCGCGGATATGGCGGCGTTGCAGCATGAAACTCTGGACGTGAGGCTGTTTAAGACATGAGCAACACACATGGCCCTTTGCGGGTTGGCATCGGCGGACCGGTGGGTGCAGGAAAGACCACGCTGACCGAACAGCTGTGCAAAGCGATGCGCGATAACTATTCCGTCGCCGTGATCACCAACGATATCTACACCTCGGAAGATGCGGAATACCTCATGCGGGCACAGGCGCTTCCGTTGGAACGGATCCGGGGTGTCGAAACTGGCGGATGCCCGCACACGGCAATCCGTGAAGATGCGAGCATCAATCTCGCGGCGGTGGCCGATCTGCGCAAAGAGTTCGAGGAACTGGATGTGATCTTCATCGAATCCGGTGGCGATAATCTGGCCGCAACATTCAGCCCCGAACTGGCGGACTTGACGCTCTATGTGATCGATACGGCCGCAGGGCAGGATATTCCGCGCAAGAAAGGTCCGGGGGTCACCCGGTCAGACATGCTGATCGTGAACAAGGTGGATCTGGCCCCGCATGTCGGGGTGGATCGGGGACTTTTGGAAAGCGATACCAAGGCAGCGCGTGGCGCCCGTCCGTTTGTTCTGGCCGAACTGAAGCACGGTCGCGGTGTGCAGGACATTGTCGATTTTCTGGTCCACGAAGGCGGGCTTTAGCGCTTTCGCTTGCCCGGGCGTGTGTTTTTGGTCGGTCTATGCAGTGCGCGCGCGGATCTGATCTGACGCGTTTGCAAACTCTGCGACAGCCGTTGTTTGACGGGGTCAGCAGGTGTGACAGAAATCGCTCCGGGGGAGGGAGGCTCCACCAGATCAGGGCTCATTAATGCCGCACCTTCGGCGCCGTCAGGATGTGCCTCCCGCAGCGACGGGGTTTCAGCGCTTGGCCAGTTCGAAACGGGCGCGGCACCGCTTGGCGTAAGTATCCCATCCGCGAAGGGAAGATCTTCGGTGGTTTCTGCGGCGGCTTCCACCGTTGCTGCTGTTTCAGCGATTGGGGCAGGGTCGGGTATTTGACCCACGACTTCAGTAAGTGCTGCCACCTGCGCCGGGTCATCTTCAAAGTCCGCTTCCACGACAGGTTCGGTTTGTGGAGCATCAACAGTGTCTTCGCCCGTTGGGGCGATGGCCTCGGGCGTCTCATCGGGTTTGACGTCATCTGCAGCAGGCGTCTCTATCAGCGGCTGTGTGGTGACAGCGTCGCTGGGGGCAGGCGTTGCAGGGCTTTCATCAGCAGAGACGCCGGGCAGGGTCCGACCTTGTGCTGCGAGGGCGGTGGTTGCGGTGTCGAGTGCGGTTGAAAAGCGTGAGTGTTGCGTCCGGGCGTTTGCGTGGCGCGCAACGACGCCAGACCGCCAGTCGCTTTCTGAGGTTTCTGTCAGGGTCAGAACTCGGTTCAGATGGGCGTATTGATCCCGCCGAGGACGCAGGCAATTTACGATTTTTGCGGGTGTCGCTTCCCCGGATACAATCAGATCCAACAGGTTATCCAACAGGCCCGCCGCATCGAGCTGTGCTTCGGCCTTTGGCCCGAGGTGCCGCTGACGGATGATTTCAACCCTATCTCGCCTGAAGAGGCAGGCATGCATGAAGTCCTCGCGCTCGGCAGGGTCGACGATGACGTAGCCTTTTGATGCAGTTTCCATCATGCTCGGCGCGTAGCCATAGCGGGACGTGAAATCCATCCTCCTGGTTTCGGTGTAACGGTCATCCCAACCTGCAGAGGCTGGGGTCAACGTGGCCTGGGGTTGCAACACCACCACCTCAGCGCCAGGTGCGGCGATCGAATAGGTCGCTGCAGCATACCCTTGGGCACCTGCGCCATAGAAAATGACGCGGTTGAACCCATCAAAGAACCCGTCATCGATCAGGTCGTCGAAGAATGTGTAAATCTCAGGGGCGCGAAACCATGTATTGCTGCGCGCCAAGAGGGTCAGTTGTGCAATATTCCCACGGGACTGAACACCTCGCGCGAGCGGGCGGAACCCACGGCTCTGCCTGAGCAGGGCGTCGGTCTGTTCAAACGCGACCAGAAGCGTTTCAGAGCCATCGGTAAACTGTGCAGCGTGGTTAGGCCCGAGATTGTCAAAGAACCCGTCTGCGCCGACATCTTGTTGCAAGGCTTCAAACAGCGCCGAAATAGGATCGTCCGTCGTGACATCAGACAATGATGGTATTGGCGACCAATCCTGTGCCACGAGCCCCCTCCTACGTCGTCCCGCCTTAAAAGAGGGACTACCTGTAACAGGGCAAAAAGACATTCGATTCGACATAACCGCAAGGAAACACACCGTTTCCGTTCACGATGAGAACGCGGTTGTTTACCGGGTTTAAAAAAAAGCGCCCCCAATTTCCCGGAGGCGCATTTCGTTATGTTCGGTTTGTAAGTGTCGAGCTTACTTCGTGACCGGTCCGATCAACATGATCATCTGGCGGCCTTCCATTTTGGGAAAGTTTTCCACTTTGCCGACGTCTTTGGTGTCCTCGGCAACGCGTTCAAGAAGTTCGCGGCCAAGGTTCTGGTGTGCCATCTCGCGCCCACGGAAGCGCAACGTAATCTTCACCTTGTCACCATTTTCCAAAAACTTGAAAACGTTACGCATTTTGACGCCATAGTCATGCGTGTCGGTGTTGGGCCGGAATTTAACCTCTTTGATCTCGATGATCTTCTGTTTCTTCCGGGCCTCGGATTCCCGCTTTTGCTGCTCATATTTGAATTTGCCGAAATCCATGATTTTACACACGGGCGGCAGAGCATTGGGAGAGATTTCGACAAGGTCCAAACCAGCTTCGTCAGCCAATTTCATTCCTTCGCGTGGGGAGACAACACCAACGTTTTCTCCTTCGGCACCGATTAGGCGAATCTCTGTGGCACGGATGCGATCATTGACACGGGGGCCAGTGTCGCGCGTCGGCGGCGCGTTATGGGGTCTGCGGGCTATGGGACAGGTCCTTTTGATGGTTTTCTAGGCCTTCAAACTAAGGGGACCAATTGGGTTCTTCAAGCGGAGACTTCTTTGGGTGCACGAGTTTAGTGCAATTGCGTGCAGGGTGTGGCACCGGTTCCCGCAAACACGGTCTGGTTTTGACGCCAGAGTGTGTTTCAGAGGTTCCTCTCGAGATGCGAGTTTCCGCCTGTGCGCATGATGTTGCCTGATTGGAACGGTGTCGGGACTGCCTTGCATTTCGGGCGGGAAATACGTCTTGCCAACTCAATTTGGCCCCGTTTAGCGTCTTGCCATGGAGTGGGTTACCGAAAAACTGACAGGTCATGTTGGTGCAATTTTAACCGGGCAACAGCTGAACAGCTTGACGGATGCCGGGTTCAATGGGTTGCGTAACGCGCTGTTTGAGCACGGCGTTGTTGTGATGCCGGATCAGTATTTGGACCCTGAAGCCCATATCGATCTGGCAAAGCGGTTCGGCGAGATCGATGTGAACCGCTTTTTCAACCCGGTCGACGGCTATCTAGAAATTGCCGAGGTCCGCACCAAGCCCGAGATGACACAGGTGATAGGGGGGACGTGGCATTCTGATCACTCCTACGATCCGGCGCCCGCGATGTGTTCGATCCTGAGCGCGCGTGCGTTGCCGCCCTATGGAGGGGACACGCAATTTGCCTCGATGGTTGCAGCAGCTGACGCATTATCGCCTGGACTGCGCAGAATGTTAGAGGGGCTGCGCGCCTGTCATACGGATGCGAGCTTTGGCCAGTCAAAGGTAGGGCTCGGCGGAGAGCCGACCGCGCACCGAGAGCCGGTTTTTCATCCCGTATTGATCCGCCATCCTCAGACCGAGGTGCAGGCGCTGTATGTGAACGGCGATTTCACGACGCATTTTGAAGGGTGGTCGGCAGAAGAATCTGCCCCTCTGCTTGACTATCTCTACCGTTTCGCGACGCAGCCTGTTTTCACCTGCCGCGTGCGCTGGGCGCCGGGCATGGTTGCGATCTGGGACAATCGTCTCGTGCAGCATTACGCGACCGCAGATTACAGCGGTCACGCGCGGCTGATGCATCGGATTACGGTTGCGGGGCAGCCACTGAATTAGTCGAGAAACGCCTTTTCCACCACATAGTGCTGAGGCTTTGAGTTTGCGCCTTCCACCAGCCCGTATTCTTCAAGCATCTCCTTTAGCTCGAGATTGAAGGCCAAGTTTCCGCAAATCATCGCGCGATCCGTGTCTGGGTTGAGACGCGTCACGCCGAGGTCGTCAAACGCCTCTCCTGAGCGCATCAGATCGGTGATCCGCCCCATCTTCGGGCTCTCTTCGCGGGTGGTCGTGGGGTAGTACTTGATCTTTTTCCAGAACCCTTCGCCGATTACCTCGTTGAGAAGCTCGTCTTCTTTCAGGGCTTCGATCAGATCACGGCCATAGGTCAGCTCGCCGACTTCACGGCAGGTATGAGTGATGATGACCTCGTCATAATCTTCGTAGGTTTGCGGCTCGCGAAGGAGCGAGGCAAAGGGTGCAAAGCCTGTGCCGGTTGCAAAGAACCAGATGCGTTTGCCGGGCAGCAAAGCGTCATGAACAAGCGTTCCGACGGGCTTTGGACGCAGAATGATCTCGTCACCGGGCTGAATATGTTGCAGCCGCGACGTCAATGGTCCGTCCTGAACTTTGATGGAATAGAACTCCAGCTCCTCATCCCAGCTTGGAGAGGCAATGGAATACGCGCGCATCAAAGGTTTCTGTTTTCCGGTCTTGGGATCAGCATCGCCCATTAGGCCGATCATCACAAATTCACCCGAGCGAAACCGCAAGGAGGATGCGCGTTCGGTTTTGAAACTGAACAGGCGATCTGTGTAGTGCTTGACCTCAAGCACTTTGGTTGCGTCGGGCAGTTTAGGGACTGCCTTTGTCGCCGGTTCCGGCGTCGTTGGAGCGTTCATGACGATATTTCCAAAATAACAGGTCAGGACGCACTCTATGCGACCCGAAAAAAATTTTCACGGTTTAGATCAAGCCCGGAGGCGCGACTGATAGTCGTGGTCTTTCCAGTTGGCCCGGGCGATCCATTGTGCTTCGGGCTGACGGGATGCGATTTCGGCTAGAATTTCGACCTCGTCAAAGCCAGATCGGCGCGCCATCGCGTATTGATCGGCCAGAACATGGCCATGGGCACGCAGGCGTCCAGCATATCCGAGCGAACGCAGGCGTTGTGCCAGTGTGAACCCTTTCCCATTGGCAAAGCTGGGAAAATCGATCCTGATGATCGGTGCATTCAAAAACTGCGGCAGGTTTGCAGGGTCGATATCGCTGGGCAGATCTACCCCGCGCACCCCGTTTGCAGCCACGGCATCTGCCGGTGAAAAGCCAGCTTGCCAATCATCGGCGACAAAGCCCGTATCTTGTACCAACACCGAAAGGTGGGTCGCTTCATTCATATTTTCCGTTCCTCAAATATCCAAAACCCGACGCTTATAACGCTGTCCGGATAAGGCCTTTGGGGCCCAAATGGATGCCACATTCTGTTTTTTCATGTCCGCGCCAGCGTCCGGCGCGGGGGTCTTCGCCGGTTTCGACCTTACTGGTGCAGGGCAAACAGCCGATCGATGGGTACCCTTGGGCCACGAGTGGATGGCGGGGCAGGCGGTTGTTGATCATGTAGTCCTGAATGTCCTCGCGCCCCCAATGAGCGAGCGGGTTCACCTTCACGCGCGGAGCCGTCGTGCCGGGCTCAAAGAACTCGAGATTGGCGCGCGTGCCGCCCTGAAAGCGTTTGCGCCCGCTAATCCAGGCATCGAAGGGTTCTAGTGCCCGATCAAGCGGGCGGGTCTTGCGCAGATCGCAACACGCGTCTGGGTCGGATTGATGCAGAAGGTTTTCGTTGTCTTTTGCAAATATCTCGGCGCGATCTGGCAGCACGCGGCGCACGTCCTTTAATCCCAGCTTGTCTGCAAGTTCGCTCTGATAGGTCAGGGTTTCGGGAAAGAGCATCTCGGTGTCGAGAAAGATGACCGGTGTTTTCGGGTCCATGACGGAAATCAGATGCAACAACACAACCGACTCGGCCCCAAAAGACGACACGAGCGCGATCTCACCGACCATTGGATCGGACAATGCGTGTTCCAGCACGCTGGTGGCCCCATGGTTCCGGTAGCGGTCGTTTAGATCCGCGACCCGTTCATCGATCGTCAGATCAAGCGGCATTGGCTTTTTCCTCAGCGGGGTAGAGCGCTGCTTTGAAAGGGGCAGGGCCCAGACGACGATAGGCTGCAAGGAAGGTTTCGTCCTTGCCTTCACGGTGCTCGAGATAGGCGTAAATCAGACGCTCAAGGGCTGGCAGCAGAGCATCGGCTGAAAAGCCGGGGCCTGCGCGTTCACCCACGGTGGCGGTTTCGGACCCGTCACCCCCCAGCGTGATCTGGTAGTTTTCCACGCCAGCGCGGTCGAGGCCGAGAATGCCGATATGGCCCACATGGTGATGCCCGCAGGCATTGATGCAGCCTGAGATTTTGATCTTCAGTGCGCCGATCTCGTGTTCCAGTTTCAGCTCATCAAATCGGGTGGCGATTTCTTGTGCGATTGGGATCGACCGGGCCGTGGCCAGTGCGCAATAGTCCATACCGGGGCAGGCGATAATGTCCGAGATCAATCCGATATTTGCGGTCGCAAGCCCATGGACCTTCAACGTGTTATAGATCTTGGAAAGATGTGCGCGGGGCACATGGGGCAGGATCACGTTTTGCTCATGGCTGATGCGCAGCTCATCATAGGCGTAGGTTGCGGCCAGATCGGCCATTACGCGCATCTGTTCAGCGGTGGCATCTCCGGGTGTTTCGCCGTGCGCCTTCAGGCTGATTGAGACAATCGCATGGTTTGGATCGCGGTGGGACACGGTATTGGTGTCGATCCATGACCGCAGGCCGGGCTCCAGAACAGGGGTGTCGGATGCCAAAGGGGCCGCGCTGAAATCAGGGCTGGCGAACATCGTCTTGATCTCGGCCAGAATTTCCCGGTCGACGCCAGTGAAGAGCGCGCGCCGGGCGATGAATTCATCCTCAACAAGCTCGGAAATCCGTTCGATACCATGTTCATGTACGGTGATCTTGATGCGCGCTTTATATTTATTGTCGCGACGTCCCAGCAGGTTGTAGACGCTGACAATGGCCTCGCAATAGGGCAGCAGATCGGCCTCGGGCAGGAAGTCCCGGATGACCTTGCCGATCATTGGCGTGCGTCCGAGGCCACCGCCCACAAGGACGCGGAAACCAAGCGCGCCGTCTTGTTCGACAAGCTGCAGGCCGATGTCATGGGCCCGGATCACCGCGCGGTCAGCCTCGGCGCCCGTCACCGCGATCTTGAATTTACGGCCCAGGAACTGAAACTCAGGATGGTCGGTGGACCACTGGCGCAAGAGCTCTGCATAGGGGCGCGGGTCTGCAACTTCATCAGCGGCGGCGCCTGCGAAATGATCCGAAGTCACGTTGCGGATCGTGTTGCCCGAGGTTTGGATTGCGTGCAGGCCAACCTCACCCAAGGCATCAAGCATATCAGGAACATCGCGCAGTTTGGGCCAGTTGTACTGGATGTTCTGGCGTGTGGTGAAGTGGCCGTAGCCTTTGTCCCATTTCTCAGCGAGAAGTGCGAGCTGCTGCATCTGTGCGGAATTCAGCGTGCCATACGGGATCGCGACCCGCAGCATGTAGGCGTGGAGCTGCAGATACAGACCGTTCATCAGGCGTAAAGGCTTGAATTCGTCTTCGGTCAGGCTGCCATCAATGCGGCGTTCCACCTGGGCGCGAAACTGCGCGTTGCGTTCCGCCAGAAAGGCCGTGTCGAAATCGTTGTACTGATACATTGGCCTATGCTCCTGCCAGATCGGCTTGTTTGCCGTGGGCATAGTTCGACGGCCCGGTGCGGCGGAACTCTTCACGGAAATGGGTGGGTTCGGGGCCTGTTTCGCCCGCTTTGGCATCGACGAGATAGGCCCCGACGATTTCATCGACCTGCTGATTGGCACGGCTCAGGCGGTGTTGGGCATCTGTCTCATCTGTCAGCAGCACGGCGTCTTTGATGCGGCGCGACCAGTCACCCGTTGCGCTCAGGTAGATCACATCGCCTTCCAGCAGATGATTGGCGGTCAGAATTTTCGGGGTGAACGCACGGCTCATTGGGCGATCTCCTTGAGGGCGGGCAGATGGGCCTCGGCGCGGCGGGGGCTGAGGCCGTAAAGCAGGATGGCGGGACCGGTGCAGGCCTGCGCGGTTTCGGGCAGATCCTGCAGCGTGGTGGCGTGAATGCGCTGATCAGCGCGACTGACGTTTTCAACGACGGTGACGGGCGTTTCGGCGGCAGCACCGTGCATCATCAGGCGTCCCTGCAAATACCGGCTGCCGCGTTTGGCCATGTAGATGGCGGCCACGGTGTCCTGCGCGGCCAGACTGCGCCAATCCTGTTCCGCAAAACCTGCCACATCGTGACCGGTCAAAAAGCGCAGTTCCTGATTGCGGCCACGTTTCGTCAGGCTTTGTCCGATGGTGGCGACAGCGGCAGAGGCCGCGGTGATGCCGGGCACAACTGACCAGTCGATGCCTTCTGCATCAAGTGCATCAATTTCTTCGTCCAGACGGCCGTAAATACCAACATCCCCCGACTTCAGCCGTACGATCTGGGCACCCGTGCGGGCATGCTCGACCATTAGCGCATGGATGTCTTCTTGCGGGGTGTGTGTGCCAAAGCCGGTCTTGCCCGCGTGTATGATCTTTGCCTCACGGCGTGCAAGCTCGAGGATATCTGCGCTGATCAGCGTGTCATGAATGATGACATCCGCCTCATGGAGCAGCTTGCGGGCTTTCAGCGTGAGAAGTTCGGGATCACCGGGACCTGCGCCCACAAGGGCGACGTGACCTTCGCGGGTTGTGGCGTGAAGGTGTTCGTGCAGCAAGTCCTGCAACGCATCCTGTGCACCATCTGTGCCGTTCTCTGCGAAGGCCTGTGGGCCTTTACCGAAGTAATAGGCGGTCCAGAAGTCACGCCGCTTGCGCCCCATGGGCAGCGCCTCGACAGCGCCGCGGAACGCCTTGCCGATGCGTGCGAGACTGCCCAGGGCTGGGGAGAGCTTTTCTTCCAGATCGCGCTTGATGGCGCGGGCGAGCACAGGGGCTGCGCCTTCGGTGCCTATGGCGACGGTTACCGGATCACGGTCCACGATCGCAGGCGTGATGAATTGGCTGTCTTGAAGATTGTCCACGAGATTAACCAAAGCCCCATCTGCACGAGCCAGGGCGGCAACGCGGGCGTCTTCGACATCGTCCTCCGTCGCGGCATAGGCAAGCGCAGCGCAAAGGGCATCGCCCGGACGAAAGGCGCGGCGTTCAAGCCGTAACTTGCCTTCGGCGGCCCAGGTTTCGATCTCGGGCGAGGGGTCTTCGGTAAAGACGCTCAGGCGCGCTTGGGTCTTCAGCAAAAGACGCAACTTGGCCAGTGCGGCTTCACCGCCGCCTACCAGCACGATGCGGCGGCCAGCTGTGTCCAGGAAGATCGGGAAATGTTGCATCAGTCGCGCGCTCCGGTTTCTTAACCCCAATATAGAATATCGTTCTGGTTCTTTGCGAGGTGGCGCGCTAAATAAGGAATATTGTTCGCCGATTGGGCGGGCTACACGATGAAAGTCTCGAATTCGAAGGAAAATAGAATGTCGGTTCGGATGGACGCCACAGATCGGAAAATCCTTTCTGAGTTGCAGCGTGATGCAACACAATCTTTGGACGAAATTGCCAGGAAAGTTGGCTCTTCAAAGACACCTGTGTGGTCGCGGATCAAGAAATTGCGCGAGGCGGGCGTCATTCGGCGCGAGGTGGCTGTGCTGGATCCGGGCCAGCTGGGATTTGAGGCTTGTTTCTTTGTGCTGATCCGGACCTCGGAGCATGAAAAAGAATGGCAGGATCGGTTTCTCGCAGCGCTCAGAGCACGTGACGAAGTCTTAGAAGCACACCGATTGGCGGGCGAGATTGACTATATTCTGAAGGTGCAGGTGGAAAATGCCCGCGCCTATGATGTTTTCTATCAGGCGCTGATTTCCGAAGTGCGGATCTACAACGTCACAGCGCTTCTCAGCATGGAAGAGATCAAAAGCACGCAAGCCTTGCCTCTATAAGCGGGAGAGGCCGGGGTGATGGGAAACATCTCAGGCTGTCTTGCATTTGGGAGATGCGGCGCCGCACCAGTTTGTGCGAAGCGGCTCGTGTCCTTTCGCCGGGAGAAATCCCGACTGAAAAGTCCCTTGCCGGGGGCGTAAATCCCGGCTGTCGCGCGGTTCGGGAATGTTGAACCACTTTGTGCAAGTGGCGAGATGCAACACCCGCCGACGGATCCGATGGCTGGGGGTATAGCGCGGCCTGATTAAGGAGCGGTTAGGCCACCGTTCGATGCTGTCTACGCATTGCGCACCATCAACCGTTCAAGCCCATGGAAATGGTAACTGTCAGCGTAGCGCGGCGGTTCGACCAGCGACAGGTTTGGGCAGCGTTCAAACAAGACAGGCAGCGCGCGCTGCAACTCGAGCCGAGCGAGCGGCGCGCCAACACAGAAATGCAGCCCCCCACCGAAAGCCGCATGCGGGCGCACCGCGCGGGCAGGATCGAAAACCTCCGGCGTGTCCCATATTTTGGCATCATGGTTGGCCGAGGCGAGCAGAAGTCCCACCATATCTCCGGGACGAAATGTGTGGCCGAAAACCTCCATCTCTTCATAGGCATAGCGGGTGAACATATGTAGCGGTGGATCGAAGCGCATGATCTCTTCCACGGTCGCATCGGTGTCCTCAGGCCAGTTCAATCCTCGTTCGAGAAGGGCTTTCACCCCGTTTCCGATGGTGTGTACGGTAGCCTCATGTCCGGCATTGAGCGTCAGGATGCAGGTGGTGATCAACTCGTCGGTGCTGAGCCGGTCGCCATCCTCTTCAGCGGCGATCAGATGGGTGATGAGATCATCCCGAGGCTCTGACCTGCGGGCGTCGATATAGCCTTTGAGGAAGGCGGTGAAGTCTTTTGCAGCCTGATTTGCCGCGTCTTCATCTGCCCGCGAACGCCCCGCGATATACATGCGCACCATTGCGTTTGACCACTTCAGCAGTTGGTCGGACATGTCTTCTGGCACGCCGAGAAGCCGGGCAATGATGATGACGGGCAAATGCTGGGCGAAGTTGGGCAAAAGGTCAAAATCGCCTTTGGGGAACTGATCGATCAGCTGGTGGGCGAGGGTGTCGATTTCAGGGGCGAGCGCCTTGATCCGGCGCGAGGTGAAGGCGCGTAGCACAAGACCGCGCAGTCGGGTATGGCGGGGCGGTTCCAGCTCCAGCATGGAATGTGCTTCGACCGCGTAAAAGTCGGTCAGATGATCGGGGATATCGAGCGGTTCAATCGGTTCCCGCCCGAAGCGACGGTCGCGCAGGATCGTATTGACCGAGGCTGCCGTGCAGGCCATGGGCATCTGGTAGTCATCCCAGTAAAACAGATCGCCGGTCGCGCGCGCACTAGCGTAGAACGGGTAGGGGTTCTGAACGAACTTGGGATCGGTGGGCGATTGCTGAAGCGTCTGCATTATTTGAGTGTTTGGGCCTGGAAGAGAAAAAGAAGGCCATCTGAGCCTTCCCTTATTGGGTCGGAAGATCACGGGAAGGTCAATCGGCCCCGTTCACCGCGATCTGCGCATCTGGTGCAGGCTTCAGGACCTTCTGGATGACGCAAAGTGCTCCGATCAGGCCTCTGACAAGGCGCCGATGATCTCACCAAAATCAGCGGCTTTCAAAGACGCTCCGCCAACAAGCGCGCCATCTACGTTTGAGACAGCGAAGATTTCGGTGGCGTTGGACGGTTTGACTGAGCCTCCATAGAGCACTCGAATGGTTTGACCTGCTTCAGTTCCCAGCCTGTTTACAAGCTCGCCGCGCAGGAAATCATGCACCTCCGCGATTTGTTCCAGTGTTGGTGTCCGGCCCGTGCCGATGGCCCAGACCGGCTCATAAGCGACCACCAAATTCTCACCGGTGGCGTTGTCGGGGACAGAGCCTGCAAGTTGTGTACCGATGACATCAAGTGTTTTTCCCGCATCGCGCTCGGCTTCGGTTTCGCCAATGCACACAATCGCAATCATGTCATGGGCCCAAGCGGCCAGAGTTTTGGCGTTGACCAGCGCATCGCTTTCACCATGGTCGGCACGACGCTCGGAGTGGCCCAATATGACATGCGTTGCCCCTGCATCACGCAACATTTCAGCTGAAATGTCGCCGGTGTGAGCCCCTGTTTGGGCGGTGTGGCAGTCCTGTGCTCCGATATGCAGCGCTGTCCCACGTGCGGCGTCCGCTGCGCGAGAGATCAGGGTCGCGGGCGGGCAAACCAGAACTTCGGGACCGTGATCCGTCGGCGCGTGGCCCGCGATGCTTGCGAGTTCGGTCAGGCTGATGACCGTCCCATTCATTTTCCAGTTGCCTGCGGCGAGCTTGGTGCGCATCCTGCGATCCCCTTTTTGGTCAGCACGTGCATGGCAAGCCGAACGGCTACGGTCAAGGCTTGCAGCGTCGGACAGAAGTTGCGACAGGGGGCCCAAACCATGCTGAAGGGAGCCACAAGATGGTGCCAGTGATTGATGCAAAAGCTCTGGCGCGTCGCACTCCGCAGGCCATGGCCGATTTGCGACGTGGCGTGTGCGATATTGGATTTCTCGTGCTTGAGAACACAGCGATCTCGGCAGATTTGGTAAATTCAACATTGTCCATGTACCGGGCATTTTTTCTGCAGTCGGCCACGGTTAAAGCACTCGTGGATATGGCGCATACCGGATCTACCCGGGGATGGGGCGCTGCGAGGGCGGAACAGGTCAATCCGGATGCCAATCCAGATCTGAAGGAAGTTTTCGACTGTGGGGCCCAGTTGTCCAAGGACGACCCTCTTCGATTGGCCCATCCGGAAGTTTATGGAGAAAACGTCTGGCCCGAAAATCCGGCGGGATTTCAGAGCGCGGTCGAGACCTATTTTGCGAAAGCTTGCGTCGTATCGGACGGGGTCTTGAGTGGTGTAGCAGATGTGATCGGGGCGGGCTCGGATGCGTTTGCAGGCAAGTTTAATCCGCCCATGGCGATGTTGCGTGGTAATTATTATCCCACGCGGCCTGATTGGGCTGGAGCGGATGATTTTGGCATTGCGCCACATACAGATTATGGGTGCCTGACACTTTTGGCGACGGACGGATCGCCAGGTTTGGAAGTTCAGACACGCGACGGCAAATGGGTTGGTGTTCAAGCGGCGCCGGGTCGATTTGTGATTAACTTCGGAGAGATGTTGGAAAGCTGGTCAGAAGGCCGTGTGCGCGCGACGCCCCACCGCGTTATCGGAAGCGGTGCAGAGCGGTTGAGCATGCCTTTGTTTTATAATCCGAGCTATGAGACGAATGTGGCGCCACGCGGGGCTGCGCCTGTTTCAGCGGGGGAATATTTGTCGCGCAGATATCGTGAAACATACGTGCACTTGCAGAAAACGGCCTAAAGCTGCGTGAGCGCTCGCCGGGCTACGCCGCAGGCCGCTTCCGGATCATCTTGCGCGGCTTCAGGATGGGTCACCCAGATCAGAGACGAGTTCGGTTGCAGACGCGATCTCTTCGGCCAACTGGCTTACTTCGATTGCTCAGCAGCAAGCTCGTCGACATCCTTGAACTTTATTGATTCCCCGCAACCGCAGGCATCCACGACGTTTGGATTGCGGAACTTGAAGCCCGACTCAAGCAGGCTGACCTCGTAATCGATTTCTGTTCCGAAGAGGAACATCTGGGCCATGGGCGCGATCATGACACGTGCCCCGTCCTGTTCCACGACTTCGTCATTGGGATCGACGTCCGTTACATAGTCCATGGTGTATTCCATGCCCGCACAGCCGCCTTTTTTTACGCCGATACGAAGACCCTGATGACCATCTTTGTCCATCAGCTTCGCGATCTGCTTAGCCGCAGATGCCGAAATCGAGACAGCTTGTTTGCCTGGAATGCTGAACATGAACCGTTCCTTAAATGTCTGCCCCGGAAAATAGGGTATTCGACCTGACCTCTCAAGGGGTGCGGGCGGAAGTCACTGCGTGCGACGCGTTTTGCACCGCGCAGCGAACACATCTCGCCCGCGTTGATTGTTTTTTCTTCACTTAATGATCGGGAGCGCTTTGCAAGCGCGCTCTACATGAATCCCAGCTCGAGTTTTGCTTCGTCACTCATCATGTCCATGCCCCATGGTGGCTCCCAAACGAGTTCAACATTGACGTGCTTCACGCCTGGCAGGGGTTCGACGGCGTCGGCGACCCACCCTGGCATTTCGCCTGCGACGGGGCAGCCGGGCGCCGTGAGAGTCATCGACACATTTACGTCAGCCTCATCCGATATATCTATCGTATACACGAGGCCAAGATCATAGATGTTTACGGGGATTTCAGGGTCGTACACCGACCGTACCGCTTCGATGATGCTTTCATAGAGCGGGTGATCGGTTGAAGATGGTTTGATCAGCGGTGCCCCTTCTAAGGGCGTTGCATCGTTGGCCATGGGTGCCTCAGCATGATTTGTTGAGCATTTATATAAGGATTGTCCGATGGATCGTCTAGTCCGCCTCGCCACGGCAATTGCCTGATACTGCCACGAGCTTGCCGTAATTGGGTGTAATCTTAACGTTTCATTAGGGTTAAGGGACCTAGTTAACCTATGTTGATGGCTTCCATCGTAGCGTCCATGATGATGGGCGGATTTATCCTGACGATAACAGGAAACGTGGGTGATGACGACCTCACGGAGGCGTCTGATGATGCCGACGTTGGGAATGACCTCTATGCAGACGACGCGATTGGTGGCGTTGGCGGTCTCGAAGGCTGGGGTGATCTGCTGACAGATCTGATGGAAGATGACTCCCTTTACGGTGGTCCCGAAGCTGTGAATGCAAACGTGTTGGTGCCGGAAGGATCGGCAGGAACGGACACGGGTTCTCTGGACGAAGATGCGCTGTTGGACGCTGACCTAGCATCTCTCCTTGATGATAACATCACTGATGAGATGGAAACACTGTTTGGTGGGCCATGGACTACCGACGGTACAGAAGTTTTAGTTTACGATTTCGTACCGGGCGAGGACGAATTGCTGCTGGCCTATGATGCTGGCTCTGCCGTTCCTGAAATTGACCTCTTTGGCGACCCGGCTGGAAACGCCCTCGTGTTCGCCGATGGACATCTGGCCATCAAAGTGATGGGGGCAGACGGAATGGTTCTTCCAGATGACGTTCACCTTGTCGCAGAAGAACCTGACCAGAACATTGCTTCCAACGGGGCAACAGCCGCCGTCTGAAGCACTTTCTTGATCGAATTGATCGCAAGACAAAATACCCGATACCGATTTCTCAAAAACCTAAAAAGTCACGGCAATATCGCGCGAGTGCCGCGGTTTTGCCCCAAGATTTGTGAACAATCATCGGAACAGACTTCTAAAGGTGCGCGCAGTGACACTTATTCTATACTCTTTGACCGCCTTGCTTCTCGGGATTTCGCTTGTCATTGCGACTTCCCCGTCGCGTTCGCAGCGCAGTGATGAAGATATTTTGAATGAGAAAGATATGGATTTGGATGTTCAGTTTGCCTCTCATAATGATGGGGATGTCCTAGCCTACGAAGAGTACGCTTATTTTGAGGCAGAGGAACACCGCGAATTAGGTGATGCAGATCTGTTCATCCCACCTCGTGATCCGAACTGGATTGAGAATTTCGACCCCTCCGAGGACACAATTTACATGTCAGTGGACGGTAGCAAACCCTTGCCGGAGCTGAGTTTTGAGGATTTGGATGCAGATGGAGTTGTGCTTGCCAATGGCACACCTGTTCTCGTTGTGCGCAATGCTGCCGGACTTCTGAACGAGAACTCTGTCGCTTTCACAACCAAGGTGTTTGAAGACGATCCGCATCAGGGCCACGTTTGAGGCTGGCCTTGTTCAATTTGGCCTAGCCGTTATGAGAGGCGTCTGAACCGATCAAATCAGGCGGCCCATGACCCCAAAGTTCCAATTCTCGCTGAACGCCACGGATGGCAAAGCGCGCACCGGCGTGATTGAGACCCCACGCGGCGAGATACGTACGCCGGCATTCATGCCGGTCGGCACGGCCGCCACGGTCAAAGCAATGATGCCGGAATCGGTACGTGAAACAGGTGCCGATATTCTGCTGGGAAACACCTATCACCTGATGCTGCGTCCAACAGCTGAGCGGATTTCGAAGCTGGGCGGCCTGCATAAATTCATGAATTGGGATCGGCCGATATTGACCGATTCTGGAGGGTTCCAGGTGATGAGCCTGGCTGAGCTCCGCAAGCTGACTGAAGACGGCGTGACGTTTCGCAGTCACATTGACGGGTCCAAACACATGCTTTCGCCGGAACGCTCGATGGAGATCCAAAAATTGCTCGGCTCGGACATCGTGATGTGTTTCGATGAATGTCCTGCGCTGCCTGCAGATCGCAAACGGCTTTCAGAGTCGATGCAATTGTCGATGCGCTGGGCCCAGCGGTCGCGAGATGCATTTGGTGACCGGCCAGGACATGCGTTGTTTGGCATTCAGCAAGGCGGGCTTGAAGAAGATTTGCGCGCAGAAAGCGCAGAGGCGTTACGCGCCATTGAATTTGACGGTTACGCCGTTGGTGGCCTGGCCGTTGGAGAAGGCCAAGAGGCAATGTTTGGATGTCTGGATTTCGCACCGGAACAGCTTCCTGTCGACAAGCCGCGCTACCTTATGGGTGTTGGCAAACCTGATGACATAGTCGGTGCCGTGAAGCGCGGGATCGACATGATGGATTGTGTTTTGCCGTCCCGATCCGGTCGAACCGGGCAAGCTTGGACGCGTCGTGGTCAGATAAACATCAAAAATGCGCGACATGCCAACGATCCCAGACCGTTAGACGAAGAGTGCACCTGTCCCGCCTGTCGCAATTATAGCCGTGCCTATCTTCATCACGTATTCCGCGCACAGGAGATGATTTCGGGCATGCTACTGACATGGCACAATCTGCATTACTATCAGAAGCTTATGCAGGAAATGCGGGATGCGATCGCAGCGGGTACGTTTGAGGCCTTCGAGGCTGATTTCCATGCTGCGCGGTCTGAAGGCGATATAGAACCCTTCTGATAATTGTCTTTTTGCAAAAATGTATGGTGGTCGGTTCAAAGCCTACAAACTTTAACAAAACAAATGAAATCTTCTGGGGAAGAAATGGTGTGTGCTCTGGTCCAGTTGATCACAAGGAGCTATGTTCAAACAAAGGTTAGCCTGCAGGGGTTGAACCAGAGCAGTTAGGGCAACAAGTATAGCCGACGCAGGGGGCCTCCTGCTTGCCGCAGTTCGGGAGTGGCAGGCCTTGCTGGCTAAAAGGACAAATATATGACTGATCAGAGCAGCACTACGTTCCCGGTTCTACCGTTGCGTGATATTGTGGTCTTTCCACATATGATTGTACCGCTGTTTGTGGGGCGCGATAAATCGGTACGGGCGCTCGAAGAGGTGATGCGCGACGATAAACAGATCTTGCTTTCGAGCCAGATCGATCCATCCGCTGATGACCCTGACGCGGACGGTATCTACCGCACGGGTGTGCTGGCAAATGTGCTGCAATTGCTGAAATTGCCAGATGGGACTGTGAAAGTGCTCGTCGAAGGCCGTGTACGGGTGAAAATCGAGCAGTTTATCGAAAACGAAGCGTTTTTTGAGGCGACGACTAGCGAGCTTGTCGAGGAAGAAGGTGCGGCGGATATTCTGTCTGCTTTGCAACGTTCTGTCGCTGGCGAGTTCGAGCGCTACGCCAAGATCAAGAAAAACGTACCCGATGAAGCCCTGTCGGCCGTGATGGAAACATCCGAACCCGACATTCTTGCGGACCTCGTTTCAGGACATCTGGGCATTGAAGTGAACCAGAAGCAGGATCTTCTGGAAACGCTCAATGTGGCAGAGCGTCTGGAGAAGGTATTTGGTTTGATGCAGGGCGAAATGAGCGTTCTGCAGGTCGAAAAGAAGATCAAATCCCGCGTAAAGACGCAAATGGAACGCACCCAGCGAGAATATTACCTGAATGAGCAGATGAAGGCCATTCAGAAGGAACTGGGTGATGGCGAAGAAGGCGAAGGCGAGGTCGCCGAGCTAGAGCAGAAAATTGCGGAAACCAAACTGTCGAAAGAGGCGCGAGAGAAGGCTGAAGCGGAGCTAAAGAAGCTCAAGAACATGAGCCCGATGAGTGCGGAAGCGACCGTGGTGCGCAATTATCTTGATTGGATGCTCTCGATCCCGTGGGGTGAAAAATCCCGTGTGAAAAAAGATCTTGGCCGTGCGCAAAGGGTTCTCGACGATGATCACTTTGGTCTCGAGAAGGTCAAAGAACGGATTGTTGAGTATTTGGCGGTGCAACAGCGCTCCAAAAAGCTCAAAGGTCCGATTATGTGCCTTGTGGGCCCTCCGGGCGTTGGTAAGACCTCGCTTGGCAAATCTGTTGCAAAAGCAACGGGACGTGAGTTTATCCGTATCTCGCTTGGTGGGGTCCGTGACGAATCCGAAATTCGCGGGCACCGCCGAACCTATATCGGCTCCATGCCTGGTAAAATCATCCAAGCGCTGAAAAAGGCGAAAACCACGAACCCGCTGATTTTGTTGGATGAGATCGACAAGATGGGTCAGGATTTCCGGGGTGATCCGGCGTCTGCGATGTTGGAAGTTCTTGATCCAGAACAGAACTCGACTTTCGTGGACCATTACCTGGAAGTGGAATACGACCTCTCGAACGTGATGTTCCTGACCACGGCGAATTCCTACAACATGCCGGGTCCGCTTCTTGATCGGATGGAGATCATTCCACTGGCGGGATACACGGAAGATGAGAAGGCCGAGATCGCGCGCCAGCACCTCATCGATAAGCAGGTTAAGAACCACGGGTTGAAAAAGGCCGAGTTTGAGCTGACAGATGACGCGTTGCAGGAAGTTATCCGCACATACACGCGTGAAGCAGGTGTGCGGAACCTGGAACGTGAGATCGCGAAGTTAGCCCGCAAGGCGGTGACGAAAATCGTGCGCAAGGAAACCGACACTGTAAAGGTAGAGACGGAAAGCCTTGAAGAGATGCTTGGTGTGCGTCGTTTCAAATATGGGTTGGCCGAGGAAACCGATCAGGTTGGCGTTGTAACTGGGCTTGCCTGGACCAGCGTTGGTGGCGATCTTTTGCATATTGAGGCGCTCAAACTGCCCGGGAAAGGGCGGATGAAAACAACCGGTAAGCTGGGCGACGTTATGAAAGAGTCGATCGATGCGGCATCTTCTTATGTGCGTTCAATCTCGCCTCAGATCGGTGTGAAGCCGCCGAAGTTCGATCGCATGGATATCCACGTACACGTGCCAGATGGTGCGACGCCTAAGGATGGCCCATCGGCTGGACTTGCGATGGTTACGTCCATCGTGTCTGTCCTGACCGGCATTCCGGTGCGCAAGGATATCGCCATGACCGGTGAGGTCAGCCTGCGTGGCAATGCCATGCAGATCGGTGGTCTGAAAGAGAAGCTGCTCGCGGCACTTCGTGGTGGCATCAAAACGGTGCTTATTCCGAAAGATAATGAAAAAGACCTGCCGGATATTCCGGATAACGTGAAAGAGGGGTTGGAGATTATCCCGGTCGAGCACGTTTCTGAGGTTTTGAAAATTGCGCTAGTAGGGGCACCCGAATCTATCGACTGGGACGAAGAAGCGGAAGAAGCGGCTGCCGCTGCTGCCGCATTGCGTTCCGATGGTGACACGGGCGGTGCCGTCGCGCACTAACAGGCGGAAAATTGCCAATATAGAAAAAGGCCGCCCCGAGGGTTCGGGGCGGCCTTTTTTGTAAGTCTCGAGATTAGTTTGAGGCAGCTGCCGCGAGCAAGACCAACAACATGGGTACAACCCAGTCATGGGATGCAGAGCCCGTTGTTTCCTCGGCGACTACCGTGGGTTCAATGACAGGTGCGTCAAGGCCACCAGAGATTGCTGGGCTTGCCGCAAGTACACTGCTCAAAACCAGCGCAGGCAACTTTTTAGACATGTGTATTTCCTCACACTAGGTTGTGGATAACTCTATATAACCTATAAGTAATTCTTAGATTTTTTGTCGTTATTCAACATTGTTCACGTGGCAGAGACAATCCGACGGTGAACTGTTGGATTTTTGCTACTGTGGCAAAAATGGAAGAATCGGTGCTCCAGCCATAAAACGCACGGTTGAAACAAGGGTAGAGGCCTGCACCAGCATCAACATCGTTTGACTGGTGGGATCAGGCGCAGTGAGCGCGTGCACAGAAGCGGCGCTGACATTGTGCATTTCGGGACGTGGTTTTGGTCGGACGGTCTCGGCTAAAACGGCAGGCGTGCTGAAAACGCTCAAAACGAGAACCATCGCAGATAGTGTTGAACGCACGCCGAACCCTCCACCCCTATATTTGGGGAAGTATGGGACGAGGACTGAAATTGAGTCAAATACTCAATCTTCATCAGATTTTTTCAACGGAGCCGAATATCCTTGCGTGACTCGCCTGAAATGCGCCAATCTTGAAAAAAAGCTGCAAAAAAATAATCCTGGGCGGAGCAGAAAATGAAAAATATGACGCGACGGCATTTGCTGTCGGGGTTAGCGCTGGGTGTAGGCACGGCGCTGGCTCCGAGTGCAGTTCAAGCGCAAAGTCGGACCAGTTTCATACGCCAACCTGAAGACGTCACGCGGGGCGATCAGGCGACCATTACACGGGTGCCGACGACGCGCCGTTTGGTGGCGATGACATTTGATGACGGTCCTCATCCGCGGCTCACGCCGGTATTGCTCGATGTGTTGAAGGCGCGGGGCATTCGCGCGACGTTTTACGTGATTGGACAAAACGTTCGACGCTATCCGCAGCTCGTGGGTCGGATGGTCGCGGAGGGCCATGAGATTGGCAACCATACGCATCGCCATCCCAGGCTGTCTGATCTAGGGGTCACCGGCATACAGCGTGAGATTGATCAGACGGCACGTGCGGTTTTTGCGGCGACAGGCAAGATCCCGGTCACAATGCGCCCCCCCTATGGGGCAATCACAATGAACCAGCGCAAGATGGTCTATCAAACTCGTGGTTTGCCGACAGTACTTTGGTCGGTGGACCCTCAGGATTGGCGGCGTCCCGGCAGCGATATCGTGGCCGAGCGGATCGTTGATCATGCGCATCGTGGGGCGGTAATTCTGGCCCATGACATCCATCGCGGCACCATACGCGCTATGCCAACCGCTTTAGATGGTCTGATCGCGCGTCAGTTTCAGTTCGCGACAGTGTCTGAATTGTTGGGTTGGCCGCGGTGGGATCAGCGGCAATTCAGAATGGATCTGAGCTAGAGGACGGAGATCTCGCGCGTCTCAGTCAGCTTCGCTCATGCCCGGGCCAATGATGGGTGATGAGCACTGCGGTTGAACGCTTCGTTCACATCGAAGATGTCAGCAGTTCAAATCACTTATCACCCACCATTTTTCTCGTGATCTTAATAAGTAGGCAGATTTGCGCCACTATATGCTTTTTTGTGTAAGCGATTCAAACATAATTCTTAAGTTGTCTAGTAATCAGGTGAAACTAGGAGGACGGCGCATGACGGCAAAACGTGAAAGCTTTCCAAGCCCTGTTGTTCCCGAATGCGATGTCCTTCGAGATATTTCGTCTGGCGACCTGCCTAGGCTGATACTGACATGAAGCTGCCTCCGATCTACCTGTTGCGCCATGGCCAGACAGTCTGGAATCTTGAGGGTCGGCTACAGGGGCAGATGGATTCCGAACTCACCGACCTGGGTGTCGCGCAGGCGCTAAAGCAAGGGGACATCCTGCAAGCCATGGTTTTGGCGGACGGCGCGCGGTATCACGTCAGCCCCTTGGGGCGCACGCGCCATACGGCCAAACTGGCGCTAGGTGATGTGCCGGCGACTTTTGATGCCCGCCTGATGGAAATCGGCGCCGGTGACTGGGAGGGACGGCTGCGCTGGGAAATCCTGCCCGGCAGCGAAGCAGACGAAAAACTTCCCTTTGATATGTTTGCGGACGCGCCGGGCGGGGAGGGGCTGATAGGGCTGGAAGCGCGAATCCGTGCATTCCTTTCCGATCTGGACGCCCCTGCTGTTATTGTTAGCCATGGTGTGGCGATTAGTATGATGCGCGGGCTGGCCTTGGGGCTGGATCGCCAGGGCATGGCAGCGCTTGGAAACCCTCAAGGCGTCGTGATTGAGATCACCGATGGAAAAGAATTTATACATGAGGCTTGAAGCCGACTTCAGCCTTGGATAAGAGGCGCGTGTCGGGTCGTTAGCTCAGTTGGTAGAGCGCTTCGTTTACACCGAAGATGTCGGGAGTTCGAGCCTCTCACGACCCACCATTTATCTCGATAAGATATTGAAAAGCAGAAGCTTTAGCCTCTTGAGGCGCCTGCTTCGTCGCAGATTCCGCATAATTTCTTACGTTCTGCGCGCTCTTCCTGAAATTGGCGAGTCTCCAATTTAAGAAGACCAGGGTCAGATCGTGCTTCTCTAATTTTCATTGTTTCACATAATCAGTAATCAACTGAGTATTTTGTGCTTGGATCACGTCGATAGTCTTGATCCTAAAATGAACTGTAATCGGCCTTGATCTGCATTACTCTGAGGATACGGATGTTTGTCGACAAACCAGAGGACAGGATCTTGATGATCGCAGGGGCGCGGGGTGTGCGGTATATCTGGTGGAACTTCGTTGCCTCGTCAAAAAAAGAGCACTGAGACAGCCAGAGAAGCGTGGCGTGCAAGTGACGGTGCGCATGGGCGCTTCAAGTTGCCACCAACCGACAATCAGGAGTTTATCCCATTACCGGAAAAGTGAAGGTAAGGCATGCAGTTGGCACCGATCTTGATGCGATACGGAGCCTGCATATCGAAAGCTGGCAACGCACCTATCGGGGCATGCTTCCAGATGCCTACCTGGAGGGATCGCTTGAAAAGGATCTGAGCGGGTACTGGCGCGAGGATCGACTACAAGATCAAATCTGCTGTGTGGCTCACTCGGACGGGGTCGTGGGTTTTGCGATTCTGAGCCCTCTTGGGCCCGAGACGCCGCATGTCGCAAGCGTTCATGTGGCGCGCGATGTGCAGGGTAAAGGGATCGCACGGGCGCTTTTCCGGTTTCTGGCCAGTGAATTGCGAGATCAGGGTCGTGACGGGCTTTGCCTTGAGGTGCTGGAAGGAAACACCCGTGCACGCGAGGCTTATTCTGCCTTGGGCGGACGGGAGGGGGTACCGGTGCCGGGGGATTGTTTTGGTCATGCGGTCACTGATATTCCAATCATCTGGGACAGCCTCGATCCCTTGTTAGAAAAATGACAAACTGCCTACGAAACGCGCTTGACGCCCCCCGCCACTGTGCCTAAACCACCGCTCACGCGCGGTTGTAGCTCAGTTGGTTAGAGTACCGGCCTGTCACGCCGGGGGTCGCGGGTTCGAGCCCCGTCAACCGCGCCATTTTCCCCCCTCTCGTTAAAAACGATACGGCGTGTCGCCTGCTTTGAACTCTGTTTGAGATGCGGCGTGCGGCGCTTTTTGCGCGCCGAACCTGCCCGCCGGGTAATGCTGGTCTAATAAGGCCTTACCGCGCTAGTTTTTTGAAAAACGGGGGAGGCCTTTTCGATGGATGATCTGACAATTGCACTGATGGGCGCAGAAGATCTTGAGCAGGTCATGGCCTGGGCAGCTGCAGAAGGTTGGAATCCGGGGCTCGCGGATGCTGCGGCCTTTCATGCCACCGATCCCAAAGGGTTTTATCTTGCGCGGATCGCTGGTGCGCCGGTTGCTGCAATCTCAGTTGTCAATCATGACCCCAGAAATGCATTCCTGGGGCTCTACCTGTGTCTGCCTGAATTTCGCGGGAAAGGCATTGGATATGCCACATGGCAAGCGGCGCTTGAACATGCCGGGACGCGGTCCGTTGGGCTCGACGGTGTGCCTGCGCAGGAAGCGAATTACCGCGCTTCTGGCTTTGTTAAGACGGGCTCGAGCATGCGTCATGTGGGGCAGTGGGAACCTACCGCCCCGATTACGGTGCGTGCGATGCGACCTTCGGATTTTGAAACAGTGTCTGCGTTGGATGCCGATGCTGTGGGCTACCGCCGTCCTGCGTTTCTGGGCGTTTGGTTGGTATCAACGCAGGGATTGCGTGAAACGCTGGTGCTGGAACGCAATGGGCGCGTAGTCGGCAGTGCAACCTGGCGGGCCTGTGGTGAGGGGACCAAGATTGGACCCGTCTTGGCACCTGATCTTGCAGCTGCGCTGGATCTGATCGGTGCGATCGCAGCAAAGCGGCCGGGGAGCACCCTCATCATAGACGTGCCAGAGGCCAACACTGCGTTGCGTGCAGAGCTGGAAGCCGCACAGTTCGAGGTCCCTTTCGTAACAGCCCGTATGTATCGCGGAGCAGTGCCTGAAACCGGGGTGGGTTTGCAGGCAATCGCAACGATGGAGTTGGGATAAAACGACCCACCTGTCACCATTTAGAATTCACAAAATCAGGCCGTTACGTGTTTCCCAAAGCGGCGGCACGCATTTGGCTTAGGGTTATGCGTGGGGTTATCGCCTCGGCCGCGATCACAAGCTCAAGGACAGCCCCGGTTTCTGAGGCCTGCGCGCGTGCGAAGGCTGCGGGGAAATCCTCTGTCGTCTCGACCCTCTCGCCATGAAACCCGTAGGCACGCGCAAGCGCTGCAAAGTCTGGATTGAACATGTCTGTTCCGGATACGCGCCCGGGATAATGACGCTCCTGATGGGCGCGGATTGTCCCGTAAATCCCGTTGTTCAGCACCAGTACAATAGGTTGCGCGCCGGCTTGGGCGGCAGTCGCGAGCTCCTGACAGTTCATCTGAAAATCGCCATCGCCCGCAAAGCAAATGACCTGGCGATCGGGATGAGCAACCTTGGCAGCGATGGCGGCAGGAAACCCATAGCCCATCGCGCCGGATTGTGGCGCGAGCAACGTCGCCTTGGGGCCGTAGCGGAAAAATTTGTTTGGCCAGACGGTAAAATTGCCTGCGCCATTGGTGAGGATGACGTCTTCGGGAAGGATGCTGCGAAGATGGTCCATGACCTTGCCCATGTCGACGGGCGAGGGGATATCCGGCAGATCAAAGCTGGCCTCATAGGCCGTGCGCGCCTGGGCAGCCCAATCAGACCAGTCACCCTTACAAGGTGTTGCGGCAAGCGCCTGTGCCGCAGCATTGGGCCCAGCCTGAATGGCGATTTCTGGCTGGTAGGTTTTGCCCAGCTCGCCTTCGGCTGCGTGGATATGGATGAGCCGTTGTTTGGGATGCGGGGCATCCAGCAGGGTAAAGCCATCCGTCGACATCTCACCAAACCGGTTATTGATCGCGAGGATCACGTCTGCATCTTGGATCATGTCCTTGACATAGCCATGCATGCCAACCCCGGCTTCGCCTGCAAAAACCGGAGAGAAATTGTCAAAGAAGGATTGATAGCGGAAAACCGAAAGGACCGGGATGTTGGACGCCTCGGCGAAGGACCGTAGTGCTTGCTGGCCTGTATTGGACCAATTGCAACCCCCTATCAGAATAAGCGGGCGTTTGGCATTGGCCAGAATTGCCACAGAGGCTGCGAGCGCTTCGGTATCCGGCGAAGGTTCGGCGATCCGGGTGGGATGGGTTAGCGGCGGTGTGTCGGTGGTGGCAGACAGCACGTCCTCGGGCAGTGCGATGACCACGGGGCCCGGGCGCCCTGACAGCGCGGTCTTCCAGGCACGCGCGAGGATTTCCGGGATGCGCGCCACATGGTCAATTTCGGTCACCCATTTCGCAACGGTCCCGAACATGGCGCGGTAATTGATTTCCTGAAACGCCTCGCGTTCGCGCATGTCGGTTCCGACCTGACCGACAAAAATGATCATCGGGGCGCTGTCCTGCATCGCGGTATGAATGCCGATGGAGGCGTTGGTTGCGCCGGGGCCTCGGGTGACAAGGCATATCCCGGGGGAGCCTGTGAGCTTGCCATAGGCCGCTGCCATAAAGGCTGCGCCCCCTTCATTTCGGCATAAAACGAAATCCAGCGCGCCTTCGGTGTCATGCAGCGCGTCGAGCACGGCAAGATAGCTCTCGCCCGGGACCCCGAAAGACTTTGTGGCGCCGAGCGCGCGAAGGCAGTCAACAAGAAGCTTGCCGCCATGGGTTGGTGTAGCTGTCATGGGATCAGAGCTTTGCCAAAAGCCGTGCCCAGCTGCGCGCGCCTTTTTCAAAGCTTTCCAGCGCGTAGGTTTCGTTGGGCGAATGGATCGCGTCCTCTTCGCGGCCAAAGCCTGCCAGCACACTGTCGATGCCGAGGATATCCTTGAAATAGCCAGCGATCGGAATGGATCCGCCAGCCCCGATGTAAGCGGCCGCGTTGGGCCATTCGTCGGTTAGCGCATCTTTCATGGCACCAAAAATCGGGTGCGCGGTGTCCATGACGCTTGCAGGGGAATTTCCGTGGCCTTTGAATTCGACTGTACAATCCGGGGGCAGGTTCTCCTCAATGTAGGCGCGGAAGGCCTCGCGGATGGCAAAGGGGTCTTGTGTGCCGACGAGACGGAACGAAACCTTGGCGCTGGCTTCTGACGGCAGCACGGTTTTGAAACCGTCGCCCTGATAGCCGCCCCAGATCCCGTTGATCTCGCAAGTGGGGCGTGACCAGATCATTTCGAGTGCGGAGCGACCTTGTTCGCCCGCGGGGGTGTTGAGCCCAACCGCTTCGAGGAACGCATCGGGGTCGAAACCAAGACGTTGCCAGGCGTCGCGTTGCTCGCGCGTCAGCTCAGGAACACCATCATAGAACCCCGGTACTGTAATGCGGCCCTGTTCATCATGAAGCCCGGCCAGAATGCGCGACAGTACCCGGATCGGGTTGATCGCGGCGCCCCCGTAGTGGCCAGAGTGCAAATCGCGCGATGGGCCGGTGATGGTAAACTCTTCGCCCAGAAGACCGCGCAGCATCGTCGTAATCGCCGGGGTATTATCATCGAAAAGTCCCGTGTCGCAGATTAGCGCGATATCGGCCTGTAGCATGTCGGCGTGTTCTTTGAGAAACGGAATAAGCGAAGGGGAGCCGGATTCTTCCTCGCCCTCAAAGAAGAAGGTAATGGTGCAGGGCAGGTCACCATGAACGGCCTTCCAGGCGCGGCAAGCCTCGACGAATGTCATCAGCTGACCTTTGTCGTCTGCCGAACCGCGCCCATAGATTTTCTGTCCCTTGGGATTGTCGAGCAGTGTCGGATCAAATGGATCCCGATCCCAGAGATCAAGAGGATCAACAGGTTGCACGTCGTAATGGCCGTAAAACAGGACGTGTGGGCTACCCTCAGGACCATCAATTGTGCCGACGACCATTGGATGACCGGGCGTCGGGTGGGCTTTGGCCTCAACCCCCAGAGTGGCGAGATCGGCCACGAGCCAGTCAGCTGCGGTTTGACAGTCATTGGCGAAGGCCGGGTCGGTGGAAACTGACGGAATGCGCAAAAGGTCAAAGAGACGGTCAAGCGCGGCGGGCTGATCGGCGCTAAGCTGGTCGAGAACGGGGGTTATCTTGTCGGACATTGGATGCGCCTTTTGCGGAACTTGTGTTGCGCGCAGGCTATCAGGCGCTTTGACAGGGGCAAGTGGGATGACACGAGTATTTGACCTGTCGGAAGCGGCTGCTGGGCCAAGAAACCCGGTGTTTGTGCGCCCAAGATTGGCATTAAAAAACTTGTTTGGCTGGCAAGGACAGTAAAACTCAACCATGCGCTGCCGTCTAATTTCTGGGCGACGTATGTCACCGATCGGAAACCTTAGCGATGATTACAGAGCCTAATCGCCGCACTTGGTGTGTTAGAACGAGTCTAAAACTTGACTCAGATCAACGCCATAGCACATAGCGGGGTTAGTGGCGGCATTCATGCCTGCCCATGCGATACGCCAGACCGACGGAGCCGAATTTGGAATATAACGCTGCCCTCGACAAAGCCCTGAACCGACTTCACGAAGAAGGGCGCTACCGCACGTTTATTGATATCGAACGTAAGAAGGACGCGTTTCCGAACGCCGTCTGGACCAAACCGAATGGGACTAAAGCCCCGATTACGGTGTGGTGCGGGAACGATTATCTAGGAATGGGTCAGCATCCGGTTGTGCTCGAGGCCATGCACGAAGCCCTTGACGCCACTGGCGCAGGTTCTGGCGGTACGCGCAATATCTCGGGCACCACGGTTTACCACCGACGCCTTGAGGCGGAACTGGCAGATCTGCATCAGAAAGAAGCCGCGCTGATCTTTACGAGCGCGTACATTGCAAACGATGCGACCCTTTCGACTTTGCCGCGCCTCTTTCCCGGGCTTCACATCATTTCAGATGAACTGAACCACGCTTCTATGATCCAGGGGATCAGGAACGGGCGGTGCGAGAAACATATCTTCCGCCATAACGACCTGTCGCATTTGCGCGAAGTCCTTGAGAGCCTGCCACCCGATGCGCCGAAGATGATCGCGTTTGAATCGATTTACTCGATGGATGGTGATTTTGGTCCTATCGCGGACATATGTGATCTGGCTGAAGAATTCGGCTGCCTGACGTATCTTGATGAAGTTCATGCGGTCGGCATGTACGGCCCTCGCGGGGCGGGTGTCGCGGAACGTGATGGGTTGATGGACCGTATCGACATTATCAACGGCACGTTGGGCAAAGCTTACGGTGTCATGGGCGGCTATATCGCGGCCAGCTCGAAGATGGTCGATGCCATTCGCTCTTATGCGCCCGGCTTTATTTTCACAACGTCTTTGCCGCCGGCCGTTGCTGCGGGAGCGGTTGCAAGCGTGCGCCACCTGAAAACAGATCAAGCCAGGCGGGATGCTCACCAGTTGGGTGCCAAGATACTGAAAATGCGCCTAAAAGCGCTTGGACTTCCAATTATCGACCACGGTTCGCACATCGTGCCTGTGATCGTTGGTAACCCAGTGCATACCAAGAAGCTTTCAGACATGCTTCTGGAGGATTTCGGTATTTACGTTCAGCCCATTAACTTCCCAACAGTGCCACGCGGTACGGAACGTCTGCGCTTCACACCCAGCCCGGTCCATGATGCAAAGATGACCGACAATCTGGTCAAGGCCATGGATGCGCTCTGGGGCCATTGTGCGCTGAATCGTGCCGAATTGAGCGCCTGAGGGACTTAGACCCTCGCGCGCTCGTTATCCTTATGTTAATTTATTTGTAAGTTGATCGCCTCGAATCGACTGTTAAATTGGCATGCACACCGGGGATGGGTGCAGGATGGGCAGACAGCAAAATGACCGCTGAGACCGGCGAACCGAACGTAGAAGAACTGCGCGGTTTTGACGACTATGCTGTGTCGCTCGGCGATATTCTTCGGGGCGAACGCGCAACACTTGGCCTGTCTTTGCTTGATGTCCAGCGTGATCTACGGATCAAGGCTGAATACCTTGCAGCGATTGAAGATTCGAACCCGGATGGGTTTGACGGAAAAGGGTTCATTGCCGGTTACGTTCGATCCTATGCGCGCCATGTAAACCTGAATCCGGATTGGGCCTTCCATAAGTTCTGCGACGAAAGCGGTTTCAAAGGCGTTCACGGAACAGTAATGCCTGTCAAACACCCTAAGGCCGCCAAGAAAGGTCTGCCCTCGCGCGGGAAAATGGCACCAGAGGCCAGTTTGGGGCGGGCAATGCCGCGGGTGCAACCCAGCCCAGGATGGTTCCAGCAGTTAGATCCCGGTGCGTTGGGCTCAATTGCAGTGCTCTTGGCCTTGATAATCGGCCTAGGTTATGGCGCATGGAGTGTCGTGACAGAGTTACAGCGCGTGACCGTTGTCCCGGTTGATACCACGCCAGAGCTTTTGGCGGAGGTCGATCCGCTCGCGCCGATCTCCAATGGGCCTGCGTCCTTAAATGGGGGAACTGAGGGATCCGATTTTGTTGCCAACGCACCGAGCGTTGACGCCCTTGACCGGCTCTATCGTCCACAAGCTTTAGATACACCCGTATTGGTGGCGCGTGACGGTCCTATATCTGCAATTGATCCAAATGTGACAGGGGCACTTGTGTCTCCCGTAGCGCCTGAGATTGGAGTGGTTCCAGAGCTTGCACAGACGGCGCCAGTGCCAGCAACCCCTCAGGTGGTTGAAGAGGGCGGACCAGAGATTGCAATTCTGGCGGTAGCCCCCGCCTGGGTGCGTGTTCGGGCGGCGGATGGAACGGTCCTTTTGGAAAAGGTCTTGCAGCCCGGCGAACGCTACGCGCTTCCCGCGACAGAAGAGGCTCCGACATTGCGGGCGGGTGCTGCGGGCTCGGTCTTTTTTGAGATTGGCGAAAAGGTCTATGGACCTGCAGGCGAGACGGGATCGGTGGCCTCAAACGTGGTTCTTGCGGAAGACGCGTTGCGTGCGGGTTTCGCGCTGGCTGATCTGACGGCCGAACCGGAACTGGCTGCGATTGTGAACGTCGCAGATGCAGGCGATTAGATCCAAACCCTCCTTGACGAGTTGTGTACTGAGCCATTGTCTGGCTAACGGCCTCATTGTAGGTTTGCCAGAACGCTTCTGATCGTTTGAAGGCCAAGCAATGTCGATCAATCACGTGCGCCCTTGGCGCAATATCTACCGCCGGAAATCCAGACAGATCATGGTGGGCAATGTCCCTGTGGGGGGAGATGCCCCTATCAGCGTGCAAACTATGACAAACACGCTGACAACAGACGTGAAAGCGACGATAGCGCAAGTACAGGCGGCGGCAGAAGCAGGTGCGGATATCGTACGTATTTCGGTGCCGGATCAGGACAGCAGCCGCGCGTTGAAAGAGATCGTAGCGGAATGCCCCGTGCCGATCGTGGCAGACATTCATTTTCATTATAAACGCGGGATTGAGGCTGCCGAGGCGGGCGCTGCCTGTTTGCGGATCAATCCCGGCAATATCGGCGATGAAGCGCGGGTCAAGGAAGTCATCAAAGCTGCACGTGACAACAATTGTTCCATCCGAATTGGCGTGAACGCTGGGTCGCTGGAAAAGCATCTGCTTGAAAAATATGGCGAGCCAACGCCTGATGCGATGGTAGAGTCTGGGCTCGATCACATAAAGATCCTTCAGGATAACGACTTTCACGAGTTCAAGATCAGCTGCAAAGCCTCAGACGTTTTTATGGCTGCGGCTGCTTATCAAACACTTGCTGACCAGACCGATTGCCCCATTCATCTTGGTATTACAGAAGCTGGCGGTCTTGTTTCCGGCACGATCAAGTCGGCGATCGGACTTGGCAATCTTTTGTGGATGGGCATTGGCGATACGATCCGGGTCTCGCTTAGCGCTGATCCCGTGGAGGAGGTCAAAGTTGGGTATGAAATCCTGAAGTCCTTGGGGCTGCGGCATCGTGGGGTAAATATCATCTCTTGCCCCTCCTGTGCGCGTCAGGGCTTTGATGTGATCAAGACAGTTGAGGCGCTGGAAAAACGGCTCGAGCACATCAAGACGCCCATGAGCCTATCGATCATTGGCTGCGTGGTGAACGGACCCGGCGAGGCGTTGATGACCGACGTTGGTTTCACCGGGGGTGGGGCCGGATCTGGGATGGTCTATCTGGCGGGAAAGCAAAGCCACAAGATGTCAAACGAGCAGATGATCGACCATATCGTCGAGCAGGTGGAGCAGAAGGCCGCCGAGATCGATGCGGGTACGACAGATACGATGGTGGCTGAGTAATCCAGTCGATTACCTTATGGCGCGGTCAAGTGCACAGAACTCTTCTAAACTGACAGTCTCTGCGCGACGCGTGGGCTCGATCCCCACGGAACGCAAGACATCCTCGATATCCGGGCGCAGGCCTTTCAAAGATGCGCGCAGCATTTTACGGCGCTGGTTGAACGCAGTGGCCACGAGCTTGCTGAGTGTCTCAGCATTGGCCGGAAAACGCGGCTCGGGCAGCGCGGTGAGATGCACCACCGCGCTTGAGATTTTCGGCGGCGGGGTGAACGCTTCGGGTGGCAAGGTCATTACAATACGAGCGTCGCAGCGCCACTGCGCCAGGATTGCGAGACGCCCGTAGGCTTTGCTGCCCGGTTGCGCCACGATGCGTTCTGCCACCTCTTTCTGAAACATCAACGTCAACGTGTCCCAGACAGGCGGCCAATCAGCCGGTGTAAGCCAACGTACCAGAAGTTCGGTTCCGATGTTGTAGGGCAGGTTCGCGCAGATGCGGATAGGTGGTGTCAGATGGGCAAGTGGGTCAAGCTCGAGAGCATCTGCCTCAATGACCTCCAAGCGTCCCGGACAGGCGGCTGAAATCTCGGCAAGGGCGGGCAGGCAGCGCTGATCTTTTTCGATTGCCAGCACCTTGCGTGCACCGGATGCGAGAAGCCCGCGCGTAAGCCCACCGGGACCTGGGCCGACCTCGAGCACGTCATGTGTGGTCAGGTCGCCTGCGGCGCGTGCAATACGTGCGGTCAGGTTCAGATCAAGCAGGAAATTTTGCCCTAGCGCCTTCTTGGCGCGCAACCCGTGGGTGTCGATAACCTCTCGCAGAGGTGGGAGATCGTCAATCTGAGCCATAACTTTGCCGATCAAACTGAGCGCGTTGGATAGCAAGGTGCCTCGCCATGCGAAGGGCTGCGATGGTGCTGGTTGGGTCCGCGCGTCCTGTTCCGGCAATATCAAACGCGGTGCCGTGATCGGGAGATGTACGGATGAACGGCAGACCTAGCGTAATGTTCACCCCGCCTGAAAAGTCGAGCGTCTTGATCGGGATAAGTGCCTGATCATGGTACATCGCAATGGCAGCGTCATAGCGGGTGCGAGCTTCGGCATGAAACATCGTATCCGCTGACATCGGTCCGATAATATCAAGCCCCTCGGCCCGCAAACGATCAAGCACCGGGTCGATCATGTCGATCTCGTCTCGCCCCATCGCGCCACCTTCGCCCGCATGGGGGTTCAGACCCGCGACAGCCAGACGTGGGGCAGGGATTCCGAAATCTCGGATAAGCGCGGCCTCAGTGATGCGGATCGTATCCACCAGCAAATCCGGCGTCAGATGGTCCTGAACTTTTGAGAGCGCAATATGGATCGTCACAGGCACCACACGCAGACTGTCGCAAGCCAGCATCATCACAACCCGGTCAACATTGGCGAGATCGGCGAGGAATTCCGTGTGGCCCGGGAAGTTGAAATCCGCGCCATCCATCAGAGCTTTCTTGTGAATTGGCAAAGTGGTGACCGCAGATGCCTGACCGGCAACGACAAGGTCTACAGCGCGTGCGATCGATGAAATCACACCTGCGGCATTTTCTGCGCGTGGGGTTCCCGCCAAAGCAGGGCCCTCAAAGCTGTGCGCGAGGACCGGCAGGCCCGATCTCGCAACATCTTTTGCCTCTGAAGGGTCGTCTATTATCGCGTGTTTACTACCATTCGGCAGGTGGTTTGGATCACCAATCCAGAAAAAGGGCAGGCTGTCCCCAAGGGCAGCCCAGCATTTCATGGCAAGTTCTGGCCCGATCCCGGCGGGTTCGCCGCAACTGACCGCAATAGGCGCAAGTTTGGGATGCGCGTTTGGCTGTGGTTCCGCAGCACCCTCCGCTTCCGGAAAAGCAGCCTGATCCTGCGTCATATCGGGATCTTTGAGACGGTCGAGCATTGCCTGCTCCGTGGCAGCCCGAGGTCAGGGGCGGTTGATGAATGCCTTAGCCTTGAGCTCTTCCAGATGCCCGTTCGCCAAGGAAGTCATCCGCTGGTTGAAAAGCCGCAACTGGGCCTGCTCCCGCGCATCAGTGCCTTCAAGTACAGGGGTACGGTTGCAGAGCATCAAGAAAAGCAAAGTTTGCTCATTGTTACGAGTGACTGTCGTATTGCTTTCGCCTGGGTCTAGATCTGCAAGGGCCAAACCAATATCGGTGGGGAGAGAGCGGGGGGAAACCTGCTGACGCGTTATGCGATCAGGGCTCTGGCCGCGCATGACGTGGTACAGGCGATTACAATCATTGACGGAATATTCGCGGATGTGCTCCGCCTCGGCAAGTGCTGTGTCCGAGCGTCCACCGGGTATGGAAACGCTGATGTAGTCAACTTCCACGTTGGCCGCCGGGCGTGGGCCGATTTGGCTTAGTGCTCGGACCTGGAAAACTGCAACGACGTTTTCCCCAACCGGGATTGGATCGCTGACCTCGCCAGGACCAAGTATCAGAATTGCTTCAGCCAAGGCGGGTGGAAGATCTGACAGATTTAACCAATCGCGCAAACCGCCTTGCAGTCGTGTGGGACCCAGCGAAAAGCGGCGTGCTGCGGCGGAGAAGTCTTCTTCTGAGCGTGAGCTCTGCAGTTCATCGATCAAAGCCAGGCTTCGGTCAACGCGTTGTGGATCGGTGCCAAGAACAATTTCGGCCAGACGTACACGGGCCCCGGTTTCAAAGGACGCTTGGGTGAGGGCCCGGTCGGTTTCTGCCTCTGTCACGCGTGCATCGGCAGAGAACCGGGATTGTACGTAAGTACGCCATTCAATGCCCGCCAAAATAAAATCCCGAAACGTTTCAGGTGACACGCCCGCTTCGCCAATCGCAGCCACAAAGGCTTCTGTTTCGAGGTTGGCTCGTGCGGCGAATTCCGACATGCCCGCCCGCAAGGCTTCTTCAGACACCACAACACCCGCAGCTTGTGCCGCCATTGATTGCAGACGTTCGTCGACAAGAGCTTCTTCTGCTTGCTGTTCCAAATCTCCTGGAGTGCGGAGCACCTGTAGGAAAAGTGCACGCTGATCAACTTCGTAGCGCGTTATGGCACGGCCGTTTATGGTAATGACGGGGGCGAACATATTTTGCGCGAATGCCGGTACCGAAGGGGATGAGACCAAAAAAGTTGCCGTGATTAAGGCTGCGAGGCAGGAGGTCAGGCGATGAAGAAGCTGTGTCTGTATCATTCTTTTTTCGTTTCTACCTATCGTCTTATCCGCGGCACTGGCGTCGTTGCCCGCTTGTCGGCCGATTGGTGCCAAATCCATCCAGTTGGATCAATATACCGTAACTCGTGGATGGCGCCACGTTTCCTGATGTTGTGTAGCTGCGTGAGAGGGACAGGTCAAAGGTCACGCACTCGTTTTGATATGAAAGCCCAAGACTGTCTGAGCGGGTCGCTTCTGCAGATAGGTCATACTGCCAGCCTGCGCGAAGCTTGAAGTCCCCCACCAGTCCATAATTCGCAGTCGCTGTGAATTCAGAAGTCTCAAAGGGGCGACCGACAGCAATATCGGGGCGCAACCAGGTATACGTGCCGGCCATGTCAAGTTTGCCGCGCGTTAGCCTTAAACGCACAGCAGCCTTGTTCACAAGTAGATTTGCCTGCGTTTGTGCGCGTGCAGTCACATTCAACCCGGAAGGCAAGTCGAGACGAACTGAGGTAAGCCAATCACTTAGCTGGTCTTGCATTCCCATAGACTCTGCAAAGTCGGGGTGGGGGTCGACAGAGGCAACACGACCCACTGTGGCACCAAGCTTCCAGCCACTTTCTGCGTAACGCGTCCAGCGAAGGCCAATATTGGCGCGCAAACCCTGTTCGACGCGGTCTTGTCCGGCAAATCTGTCAAAGGTGAAGAGATTCCCTTCATCGAATTCGTTCAGCAGACTGTATTCATTCGGAACAACTCTGGGGTCTTTGCCAGACCAGAGAACTTGGACGATGGGTTCAAGAAGATTATTTGCAGTGGCACTGCGGCGGATCATGGGAAGACGTAATTCAACGCCTGCGCGAGGGACAATTCTCGAGGCGTCGCCGGGAGAGGTGCTGTCCTGTTGAACAATATGGTAGTCGCCCGACACACCGAGCATACCCGTTGCAACGAGACCGTTTCGGAAGACCTCGCTGCGCTGCCAACTGCCTTCAAACCCGAGGCGTGCCATGTCACGACCGGTCACATCAGTGTCCGACGGACGTGCGTGACCTTGGGCGGAAAAGCGAAGTTCTGCAATGCCACCAATCCAATCTGGCCGAAAACGACGAATATACTCGGCCTCGCCCACGCGACGGGCCAACGTGTTATTAGACTCCGCAGAGCGAAGCGAAGTGTAGTAAATGCCATCGATGCTGACAAATTCATCGCGCCGCACACGACTGATCCGCGCTGTGCTGTCAATCCTATCCGTTTCTGGAAGGCCATAGTCTCGGTAGTAGCCGCCGTCACTTACGTCTTCGACATCAAGATTTAGCTCAAAGCCTAAGGGCAAATCGAACCGTCCAAGCCCTCGGACAAAGCCTCGCGGCCCGTTAACGAGCTGGTCGGTCGTATACGCAAAGTCGAGTTGGACTTCGCCAAAGCTGAATGCCCGACGGTATTGACCGCCTAACGTAAACGAGTCGTTGCTGGTGAAGGACGGCGAAAAGGTAAGGTCCGATGTGTCTCCCAGTCGTATGAAATATGGAAGCGTGATCTGTGTCCCGACGCGGTCGGACACCCTGTAGACAGGCACAAGGAATCCGGTCGCGCGGCGTAGTGAACCGTCAGGCAATCGCAGGCGCGGCACATACGCAACTGGCAAGCCTGCAATGTCCAGCACAGCATTTTCATAATAAAGCTGTTGTTCATCTTTGTCGTGGATGATGCGCGTGGCACGAATTTGCCAAAGCGGCGTGGGGTCATCGTCACACACTTGGCAAGCAGATGATACGGTTCGCAATGCCTGAATATACCGCTCGTCAACGCGGTGAATTTCCTGTGCGGCGATCTGAAGTTGCTGATCCAGAACCATGCGCGCGCTGCGAAGAATGCCGTCCCGAAGATCTGATGAAAGCTCGGCGCTTTCCGCAGTGAGGATTGTCCCGTCAGTGTCGACAAGCAGGATTGGCCCGGTCAATTCGATGCTATCGGTTTGACGATCATAGACCACCCGCGTCGCCTTGAGCCGACGCCCGTTATGCAGGACCTCGACGTTTCCTTCTGCGTTCAGGATACCAGTACGTTGTGATGTGATCCGGTCTGCAATCAGCGTTGCCTCAGACTGAGCCGCGCCAATTGAAGGCCACATTGCGAGCAACATGGCTATACTTGCGAAAGTCCGCATCGGGAACCAAAGCCAATGCATTAGCCGTCCTCTGTGTGTAGAAGGAGACCAAGAGACAGCATCATACCTGCAAGTGGTGGCGTCCACGCTGCCAGAAGGACAGGTATCTTGCCTGTATCACCAAGGATCTGAGTGAAAGATTTCAGGAAAAACATCCCAAAACCCATCAAGATCGCGAAAAGAACCATCAGCCCGGTCCGTCCGAACCGTGTGTGTCGCATCGTAAATCCTGCGCCGATAAGTACCATCGCCATCATCAGAAGTGGCGTGGCAAGCTCCATATGCATCCAGACGTGATAAGTGCGTGCTGAAAAGCCCGCCTCTTCAAGCTGATCAATGAAATGGGGAAGATCCCAGATGGGGATAGAGCTGGGCGCGCGGAACCCTTCGATAATGCGATCAGGGGTCAGATCGGTGTTTAGCGTGAAGCTTTCATGGAATTCAGCATTCACTTCTGGGTTCAGTCCCAACGAGATTAGCCAGTTTTTTGTATTTCTCAGATCCCAAGATCCTACACGCAACTTGGCGCTTTCGGCCCAGATGCGCGATATCGGGCGCCCGACTTCGTTAAACGTGAGAAAGGTCACGTCAAACAGTTCTGTACCGTTTTCGCTGGCGCCGCGCGCATTTACGACAACTTGTCCGTCAACTGAGGTTTGACGAAGCCACAGTCCTTCTGCACTGACGGATAATACACTGCGTTGACCGTATCTAAGTGTGTCTACGACGGATTGGTACCGCTCAGAAGTTGCTGTAACGATTGGGTTAAAGACGGTAATCGCGATAAGGCCTATAAATGCTGCAACAACAAGCGGAGATCCTAAGCTCCGAATGGCTGAACGACCAGCAGCGCGAGTGATAACAAGCTCTGAAGTTCGTGCCAGACGAAGAAAAAGCGTCACTGTCGCGATAATCATGAGAAGCGGTAGGATTTGGTATAAGTTAAGCGGTAGGTTCAGCGCGGCAAGCCCCGCGGAACGACCGAGTGAAATATCGGCAGCTTGGAAGCGACGGAACTGCTCGACCATGTCTGTCAAAAAAATGAGGCCGCCAAACATTGTAATGACAGTAATGAATGTCACCGCGAAACGTCTTGCGATGTAAAACTGAAGGGTCATACCGCCCTCCGCCAACTGCGAAGTCGAGCGCGCAAAGGGTGATCCGCGAGGCTCAATAGTGTCCAAGCCATAAACGCCCCAGCCAAAACAGGAAGGTAGAGTAATGGCCAAGCGAACGCGTTCTTCAGTGCAATATTTTCAACGGCATTGTTGATCGTTTGCAAAATGACCAGAAGCAGGATGCCAAACGCCACCTGCTGCCAGAATCCAAAACGACTGAAACTTCCGATAAGTAAAACCGAGAAGCCAATGGTCGCTATGAAGATCGCCGCTAAGGATTTCGAACTTCGCGTATGTGCTTCATGCAATAGTTGTGCCCGGGTAAATTCCGTAGCAGCCATTATCTCATCCGGCGCGAACATCAGCGCCAAAGTCGGATAGGCTCGAAGATCGTATAGCACTCGCGTTGCTATTTGGGTCAATTCGCCCAGATCAAAGGCAAAATCCTGAAAGTGTAGTACAGATAATTTCTGGTCGGCGTCCAATGTCTGGGACATACCTTCGATCATGATCAATCGTGGTCCGTCTTCAGCCTTGACCAGCAAGGCCTGATCCGCAGTGTAAAACACCTGGGCGTTTGGATCGCGCGCGTCAGTTAGCATCACACGTTCGAGTATTCCGGTAGGTGTAATAGCGCCAATAAAAACGGTGATTCCGCTCGAGGGGTGCTGAAATTGTCCCTCGCTCAGAAAACGGGATGTCACATCTTCCGAAAGGTCCGCTTCGCGTGCGGCCAGCTGTGTGCGTGCAATAGGCACGAGCACGTGCGACAGAACCAGCATCATCAGACAGACCATCACACCAAAGACAAACGATGACCGCGCCATGCGAAACGCGCTGATCCCGGATGATCTCAGCACGACCATTTCACTTTCACCAGACAGTCGGTTGGCGACTTGGATGGATGCAGCAAAGGCCGCCATTGGCAGTATGATAAAAAGCAGAAACGGGATGATGAGCAGCGTAAATTCGATGAACACTGCGATCGACTGGCCGTCTCCCACAAGCTTGTCGAACAGCGTAATGGCGCGGTTCACCCAATAGATCATCACGATGATGAAGGCGAAGAACCCGAAGACAACCATCAATTGTCCCAGAACGTATCTGTCGAAGCGGGCCAACATGCGCGGGTTGTTACTCTTTTTGCCTATGTTTGCAGGGACCTTAGCGGAATATTGAGGCAGGCAAAACTCTAAACTGGTCAAGCTGCGGTACTCGGCTTACCTATGCTCCGAAAGGTTCTGAATGGGAGATGTAAATGACCGATCTGATCGACGTTAGCTTTCAGGAAACGAATTTGGATCAGATTGCTGATGCGACCGGATCACTGGCTGTTTTGGTGCCTGAAACAGGCAAGCTGGGCGCATCAGCGCGCCGTTTGAATCGTCTAACAAAAGGATCCATTGCGCGAGCTGTAGAAAGCCAAATGTTCGAAAAGGCTAAAACAGGGGACGTCACAAGCCTTGCGTTTCCGGTGGGCGTTGCCTCCGAGAAACTCTATCTGGTCAAGCTGCCCGCACGGTGCTCGGCGACACAAGCGCGAAAAGCAGGCGCCGATCTGGCCAAGGTCAATGGAGATAAATCTCTGACCTTGATGGCGGATGGGCACCGCGAGACTGCAAGCATCGTTCAGGGTCTCACCCTTAGAAGCTACGCGTTCAAGGACCACAAATCAGATCAGGGCGACCCATCCGGCGCAGTTTTGGTCATGGCCACCAAGCCAGAAGAGGTCGAATCGAATTATGCCCCTATGCGCGCAGTTGCAGAGGGCGTGATGTTCACCAGAGACCTCACCAACGAGCCCGCAAACGTACTGACCACTTCGGAATTTGCAGATCGCCTTGTTGAACTTTCAAGCCTTGGTGTTGAAGTGGAAGTCCTTGAGGAAGCGGATCTCGAAGCCCTTGGAATGCGGACGCTGCTGGCAGTTGGTGTCGGATCTGAAAGCCCATCCAAAGTGGTTGTGATGAACTGGAAGGGCGGCAGTGATGAAAAGCCGTTTGCGCTTGTCGGCAAAGGCGTTGTCTTTGACACAGGTGGTATTTCCATAAAGCCTGCCGCTGGCATGGAAGACATGACCATGGACATGGGCGGCGCCGGAGTTGTCGCAGGTGTCATGAAAGCCATTGCTGCCAGAAAGGCGGCCGCAAATGTCGTGGGTCTTGTTGGACTTGTCGAGAACATGCCAGACGGTAAAGCCCAGCGACCTGGCGACGTTGTGACGTCGATGAAGGGTGACACGGTCGAGGTGATCAACACTGATGCTGAAGGACGGTTGGTATTGGCCGACTTACTTTGGTATGCGCAAGAACGGTTTGAACCTGTCGGGATGATCAACCTTGCCACCCTGACGGGTGCGATCATTATCGGACTGGGCCATGAAAACGCAGGCGTCTTTTCCAACAATGACGACTTGGCGGATGCTTTCCTGAAGGCTGCCGCAACAGAGGACGAAGGTGCCTGGCGGATGCCTATGGGGCCAGGGTATGACAAGCTTCTGAAATCGCGCATCGCTGACATGAAAAATATCGGCGGACGGGCCGGTGGATCTATCACCGCAGCACAGTTCCTCAAACGCTTTGTCAAAGATGATGTTGCATGGTGTCATCTTGATATCGCGGGCGTTGCTTCGATTGCGGCCGAGACCAGTTATGCGCCTGCGGGGGCAACAGGTTGGGGCGTTCGTGCGCTCGATCGTTTGATTGCGGACAAATACGAAGGGTAAGCGCAGATGGGGGCGGTCTATTTCTATCACATGACGAGGTCGCCCCTCAGTGCAACGCTTCCGACATTGCTACAAAAATCGCGTGATGCGGGGTGGCGCGTACTAGTCCGTGCGCCCGACGCAAATGCGCGCGACCAAATCGATGATATGCTCTGGACCTTTGATCCTGGAAGTTTCCTTCCTCACGGTGCGCAAGACGGCCCCCTTCAACACATTCTGATTACGGGCCCGGATGTCCCGCGGGGGGCACGCGAAGCAGTGATTTCTGTTCTTGGTGCACCGCTTGAACCCGACGAAATTCAGACCTGTGATAGGGGCATGATCCTGTTTGATGGGCAGGATGCGGATGCGGTTGCCCACGCAAGGACGCAGTGGAAGTCACTTACGGCAGCTGGCGTATCGGCGCAGTACTGGAGCGATGCGGATGGTGGCTGGACCATGAAGGCGTCTACCGAAGATGTAGGCTAGCGCACTAATATCAAGCGGTTTTCGGAAATCTCCAGACGCGTGAAACGGCTGAGATAGCTCATGCCTAAGAGAGATCTGTTCATCTCACCACTATTGACCAGAGCGGGCACCAAACGGTCCTCAATCGGGCCCAGAGACACGTTGTCGAGCTTTACATGCGCCGTCTCAACACGCCCGTTGGCCGTGTTTGCGCGTCCCGCGAAAATCAATTCGTCGAGCAGCAGCCCAACCCGCTCTGCGTCAGTCCGCGTTAATACGAGGTCACTGGCGCCGGTATCGACGATGGTATGAACAGGCACGCCATTGATCACAAGTGTCAGGTGATAGTGTCCATCCCTTGAGCGGGGAACCTCAATGCGACCTTCTTCCGCAAAAACCGATTGCTGTGGGAGACGGGAAAAGCCCGTATCACTCCAGATACCATAGCCGACAACAACTGCGAGGAAAATAAAGAGCCAACTTGTGCCCTGCCGAAGGACCGTGCCGATCCGACCGCGTGATTGGAACAGCACGCCGATCAGAATTGCTATGCCCAGAACGGCCAGGTAGGCAATTTGCATGATCTGATCTGAGGTCATCGCACAATTCTTTGCATTTCATCGAAATACATAAGGTTTCTGGTACAAATAGCGACCGGTCAGCTGCTCAAAAACCCGAGATCTTGAATGCCGTTCAGAACAAACTGCACGGAAAGCGCGGCAAGGAGCATGCCCAGAAGCCGCGTGACCACGTTGATGCCGGTGTTGCCCAGCAAGCGTTCAAGCAATCCGGCACCAAGAAACAGAATGAAAACGACGGCAAGCACAGACGCCATCACCGCGTGAATGACGGCGATGCCGACCCAATCCCCCTGAAACTGACCCGTCAGCAGGATCATCGTGGCCAATGCGCCGGGTCCCGCGATCAGCGGTGTCGCCAACGGGAACACCGACGGATCGGGCAGCTCTTCGACCTTTTCTTCGCGTCGTTGGGTCCGGCGTTCGAACAGCATATCGAGCGCTGTCAGGAAAAGCAGAAGTCCCCCTGCGATGCTGAAGGCAGGCATCGAGATTCCGACGAAGTTCAGCAAGCCTTCCCCGGCGATCCCGAAAAGCGTTAGCAAAAAGAACCCAACTGCGATTGCGCGCAAGCCAACCGCGCGGCGATGGGCTTCGTTCATGCCTTTCGTGAGAGCCGCGAAAAGGGGCGTTAGGCCCACAGGATCGATCACCACGAACAGGGTTACGAAGGCAGTGATGAGAAAAGCAGTATCGGGCATTATCAGGCCTGCTCCGTCGCCGCATCAAGCTTCTCTTGTGCGCTCATCCAAATTGTTTCTGCGCGCGACAGGCCATCCATGATCTCTGCATACTTGCGGTTGTAGATCGCCAATTGTCCAGATTGCGCGTCCTCGTACAGTTCAGGATCAGCAAGCTTCGCGGCGAGCTTACCGCGCATGTCCTCAATTTTCGCGATGCGATCCTCGGCCTTTCGCAACTCTGAACGAAGGGTCAGTATCTCTTCCCTTGAGGCACGTTTCTTGGCTGCAGGCTTGGCAGATGACTTTGCCGGTTTTGTCTCTTCCTTGGGCGCAAGCAGCATTTTGCGATATGTCTCAAGATCGTCCTCGTAAGGCTTAACTCGACCGTCTTTCACCAACCAGAGCCTGTCCGCCACGAGCCCGAGAAGATGCATGTCGTGGCTGACCAGTATAACTGCGCCAGAATAGGCGGTCAGGGCTTCGACAAGTGCCTCACGGCTTTGAACATCGAGGTGGTTTGTTGGCTCGTCAAGGATAAGCAGATGCGGCGCATCAAGCGTGGCAAGCAGCAACGACAGGCGTGCTTTCTGTCCCCCTGAAAGACGTGCAACAACGGTTTCAGCTTGATCAGCCATTAGACCAAAGCCCGCAAGACGCGCCCTTAACTTGGATGGCGTCTCTGTCGGGCGCAGGCGCTGGATGTGCTGCAACGGGGTCTCATCAACGAAAAGCTCGTCGACCTGATGCTGGGCGAAATATCCGATCCGAAGCTTTGAAGAGGATGTAAGACTTCCTTCAAGTGCTTTAAGTTTACCAGCCAGGAGTTTGGAAAGGGTAGACTTTCCTTCTCCATTCCGACCCAGAAGCGCAATCCTGTCGTCCTGGTCGATCCTTAAGTTTAACCGTGAGAGGACAGCCTTGCCGTTATAACCCACGGCGGTGCCATCGAGCGCGACAATCGGTGGCGAAAGCTCTTCCGGTTCAGGAAAGGTGAAGACCTGTTTGGCCGCCTCTTCCGGGGGCGTGATCGGCTGAAGCTTCTCAAGCATCTTGACGCGCGACTGGGCCTGCTTGGCTTTGGAGGCCTTGGCCTTGAAGCGGTCGACAAAGGCCTGCAGATGCGCACGCTGCGCTGTCACTTTCTTTGCTGCAGCGACCTGAACCGCACGTTGTTCGGCGCGCTGTCGGGCGAACTGGTCATAGGGACCTTGCCACAGCGTAAGCTTGCGGTCTTCCAGATGCAAAATAGCGCCCACAGCGCGGTTCAGAAGGCCCCGGTCGTGGCTGATGATCATCACGGTGTGGGGGTAGCGCGCCAGGTAGGCCTCAAGCCAGAGAGCCCCTTCCAGATCAAGATAGTTGGTCGGTTCATCAAGCAACAGCAAGTCAGGTTGAGCAAAGAGCACACCTGCCAGAGCCACGCGCATCCGCCAGCCGCCCGAAAAGGCAGAACATGGCATGGCATGTTGCGGTGTTGGAAAGCCCAGCCCTGTCAGGATTGTTGCCGCGCGAGCCTCTGCCGACCACGCGTCGATATCGGCAAGCCGTGTCTGAATTTCTGCAATGCGTTCTGCGTCTGTCGCGGTTTCTGCCTCTGCCAGAAGCGACGCGCGTTCGGTATCTGCGGCAAGCACAGTGTCCAGAAGCGATGTTTCAGACGCGGGCACCTCCTGCGCAACTCCGCCAATGCGGGCCCGCTCGGGCACCGAAATCGTCCCCCCATCAAGCGTCAGTTCCCCGCGGATCAGACGAAAGAGCGTTGTTTTGCCCGCCCCGTTCCGGCCGACAATGCCGACCTTGTGTCCTGTTGGCACCGTACAAGACGCCCCCTCAAACAGCGGGCGGCCTTCAACCGAGTAGGAGATGTCAGAAATTCGCAGCATGGTCGCGATGTGGCAGGGCAGGCAGGCGCGGTCAATCCTTTGCGCACTTTCTCTGGTGTGTATCGGGAGGAGGTGGTAGCGCGACAGCCGTTACGTGAAAGGACAACCTTTGTTCGCGCCCGCCCGCACCCCTCCACATATCGGTACCATGATCCTTCTTGTGGCGATGGTGGTATTGACGTTGAACATGTTTTTACCGGCGCTCCCGGCGATGGCACTGGCGTTTGGGGTAAGCGAAGCCACCATGGGGCTTGCGGTTTCGGCATACATGGTGGCTGCAGGGGTATTGCAACTGATCATGGGGCCGATTTCCGATCAAGTCGGTCGGCGGCCGATCATACTATTCTCGATGATGCTTTATGCTGTGGCGTCGCTTGGCACGATGGTTGCCACAGATTTCACAATGTTTCTGATCTGTCGGCTGGTGCAGGCCGTGGTGCTCGCGGGAAGCGTGGTTGGTTTGGCCGCATTACGTGATATGTATTCAACGCGCGAAGCCGCCGGAAAAATGGGGACAGTGGCGGCCGCGATGGCAATTGCCCCCATGATCGGTCCCGCGATTGGCGGGGTTCTCGAGACTGTTCTGGGATGGCGTGCGATTTTTGCGCTTTATACCGGGCTTGGGGCCACGTGCCTTGTGCTTTGCTGGGTCGACTGGGGCGAAACCCGTGTGGAAGCCCGACGCACGCCCAGAGAACAGGTGGCAGCTTACGGCGCGTTGCTCGGGTCTGGGCTTTTCTGGGCTTACGCGCTGTGTACGACCTTTTCGGTAGGTACGTTCTACGTCTTCCTGTCTGGCGCGCCGTTTGTGGCCCTGAGCACGTTTGACCTTTCAACCGCATGGATCGGTGCTGGCTTGGGGTCTATAACGGGTGGCTTCATGATTGGTTCTGCGATGACTTCACTGTTTGCTCCGAAGTTAGGCCTGTCGCCTTTGATTATCGCAGGACGCAGTCTTGCACTTTTGGGATTGTGTCTTGGGGCAGTGATCTTTCTAACGGGATATTCAAATCCGCTGGTGCTCTTCGGTGCAACGATTTGCGTTGGTCTGGGCAATGGATTGACGCTTCCGAATACTAATGCCGGGATGATCTCTGTGCGCCCCGACCTTGCGGGAAGCGCGGCGGGACTGTCCGGTGCGCTGCAACTTTTCGGGGGCGCGTTGCTGACAAGCCTGACACTCATTTGGATCGGGCAGGGCGCTACGCCTTTGCGGCTTTTGGCGTTGATGATTGCAACATCGGTGGTTGCGCTCGCCCTTGGGCTTTTTGCGGCGCACAGTGCCGCACGTCAGCTCCAAACCGAATGACGCCTTTTCAAGCGGCGCAGTGCGTGTTAGGCGGCGCCAGAATTTAATCCTGACCCATGTGAGACGAAACCAATGGCCATGCAGCGCACCTTTTCGATCATCAAACCCGACGCCACTAAGCGCAACCTGACCGGCAAGATTGTTGCCAAGTTTGAAGAGGCAGGCCTGCGCGTCGTTGCCTCCAAGCGCATTCACCTGACGCTGGCACAGGCGCAGACATTCTACGGCGTCCACAAAGACCGTCCTTTCTTTGGCGAGCTGTGCGAATTCATGATCTCTGAGCCAATCGTGGTGCAGGTACTGGAAGGCGAAGACGCAATCGCGAAAAACCGCGAAGTTATGGGCGCAACCAACCCTGCAGAAGCTGCAGAGGGCACCATCCGCAAAGAGTTCGCGCTGTCGATCGGCGAGAACTCGGTGCACGGCTCTGACGCGCCAGAAACAGCCGCGGAAGAAATCGCATTCTTCTTCTCGGGTCTGGAAATGGTTGGGTAATCCAACACTTCCCTGAATTATGAGGAGGCCGTCCTAAAGGGCGGCCTTTTCTTTTATGGGCGCGATTGTTTTTCGATGACCCCTATATCCGCAAGGGCTTTGTCCAGCGCGGTTTCTCCCAGCGTTATGTTGGATTTCAGCGCATCAAAACGAACCCTTAAGGCGTCCTTTTCCTTGCCCTTTGCATCGTTCCACGGGCGACCTTGAAGTCCCATCACCAGAGCGTAATAGGCGATGAAATGTGGGCGGGAGCCGCCATTCAATAGCCGCTTGTAGGCAGCATCCGCACCGATTTCGCGCAACTGGTCGGCGCTTGTGATCCCGACACGTACAAAGGCGTCCTCCATAGCGGGGCCTAGGTTGCGAATTGTCGAGATGGTATCATTCGTGGACATACTGCTTTTGGTAACGCCTTCTCGCGAGGTCGCACAATCAACAAATTACATAAGTGGATTTCGCTTTTGCGCAGGTTGCATTCGCACCTTTGGGCTATGCGTTCGGTGAGAATAATGCTCAACCGTTGTGTCTGCGTTCCAGACAGCTATCCGCCTACGATGTTTGGTCGGGTGGCAGATATATTCTTTTGTCCCGCGCAAGAATGTTGCTTGCGAAATGCGCCTCCTTTGACCACTGTCAAAACGTACCATGCGCCATTGGTGTGGTACGAACATTACGCTGAGAGGGCGGAAAACCTGATCCAGCGAGTCTTTGGGAGGACACAGACATGTTCAGACGTTCGGTTATTACATCACTGGCTGCGAGCGCCATTGCGCTGACCGGCTTTGTTGGAAGCGTCAGCGCACAGGACGTCACGCTGCGCTTGCACCAGTTCCTGCCTCCGATGGCAAACTTGCCTGCCAACGTGTTGCGGCCTTGGGCGGAGAACGTGCAACAGGCCAGCGGTGGCCGCATTGAAATACAGCATTTTGATGCCATGGCGCTGGGCGGACGGCCGCCTGAATTGATCGATCAGGCGCGCGATGGTGTGGTCGATATCGTTATGACACTGCCAGGCTACACTCCAGGTCGCTTCCCGCGCACCGAGGTGTTTGAGCTGCCCTTTATGATGACCGATCCGATCGCGACGGCGCAAGCCTATTGGCAAATGATGGAAAGCGATTTTCAGGACAGTGAATTTCAGGATATGAAAATTCTGGGAGCTTGGGTTCATGGTCCTGGCGTGATCCATACGGAAACGCCTGTGAATGCGCTGGAAGACATGCAGGGACGCACACTGCGTGGACCGACCCGCATCATCAACGATTTGCTGGGTGAGCTGGGTGCGACGCCAGTCGGAATGCCGGTCCCTGCGATCCCAGAGGCATTGTCTAAAGGTGTTATCAATGGAACTGTTATTCCATGGGAAGTGACACCCGCCCTTCGCATCAGCGAGTTGATCGGCAATCATACAGAATTTGGCGGTGATACAGCGCTTTACACAGCGACTTTCGTGCTGGCGATGAATAAGGCCAGATACGAGGCGATGCCTGATGATCTGCGCGCCATTCTCGATGCAGAATCCGGTATGAAGCTCGCGAGCTTCGCGGCAGAAGTGATGGAGAGCTTTGACGAGCCCGGTCGGGATGTGGCTGTGAATGCAGGGAATAACATCGTCACTTTGGATGAAGCCGAGGTCGCACGTTGGCGCGAGGCCAGCCGGCCTGTTGTTGCGCGTTGGATTGCAGAAATGGACGGCAAAGGGATCGATGGACAAGCGCTGATTGATCAGGCGCAGGCGTTAATTGCGGAAAACGCGATGTAATCGAACGGGCATATTTTTAGGTTGAAACCGCGCCTTCGGGCGCGGTTTTTTCGTTCATAGATACGTTTGATTGAAGATCGTCAGCGCGGTGTCATGCGAATAGCGCCGTCCAGTCGAATGACCTCGCCATTCAGCATCGCATTTTCAGCTATATGAGCAACGAGGGCCGCGTATTCCTCTGGCTTGCCCAATCGTGATGGGAAGGGCACTTGCCCGCCAAGACTGTCCTGCACCTCTTGCGGCAGTCCTTGGAGCATGGGTGTCAGGAACAGGCCCGGTGCGATCGAGCAGACCCGTACACCTTTGTCTGCCAGATCCCGCGCCATTGGCAGGGTCATACCGGCCAAACCTGCTTTGGATGCGGCATAGGCAACCTGGCCGATCTGACCTTCATAGGCTGCAACTGAAGCCGTGTTGATGATGACACCCCGTTCACCATCATCGTTTTGCGCAGAACCTCTGGTCATCAGCGTGGCGGCATGACTGCCACAGATGAAACTGCCAATCAGGTTGATGCCGATCACCTTGCTGAATAGGGCAGGGTCATGCGGAGCGTCGCGCGACACGGTCTTCGCTGCAGGCGCAATGCCTGCGCAATTCACAAGGATGTGGAGTCCGTTTTGTGCTGCGTGTGCGCCATCCAGAGCTAACGCCACTGCCGCGGCATCGCAGACATCCACCTGCGCAAAGCTTGCGCCAATTTCACGGGCAAATTTTTCTCCGATATCGGCATTCAAGTCAAAAAGCGTGACCTTCGCGTCGCTCTCTCGGAGCCGTGAGGCGGTTGCCGCCCCCAAACCGGAAGCTCCCCCAGTAACGACAGCGGAGATCTCAGAGGAGAGTTTCATTGATGGACTCGCTTTAATTGAACGATCGTTTGATTGAAGCGTATGTGGCTCGTGCTGTCACCACTGTTTGTCAGGCGAGCTTGATTGCGACGTTCTTGGTCTGAACGTAATTCCACAAGGCTTCGCGCCCTTTCTCTCGACCATAGCCTGATTTGCCATACCCACCGAAAGGGGTCTCGACGCCGCCTGCAAACCACTCATTTACGAAAACCTGTCCGGCCCTAATCTTGGTGGCAGCTTTCGTGGCACGGTCGATATCACGGGTGAAAACGCCACCGACGAGGCCATAAGGCGTGGCATTGGCCATCTGGATTGCCTCGGCATCGTTTTTGAATTTCAGCACAGACAGAACAGGACCGAATACTTCTTCATTTGCGATCGTCATATCCTGTGTCACGCCGGTGAGCACGGTGGGATCAAGGAAGGCGCCAGGGACGTTTAAAGGACGCCCACCTGCTGCAATGATTGCACCGGCACCTTCGGCGGCGCGGATCATACTTGCTGCGCGATCCCGTTGCGTCAGAGATACCATGGATCCCATATTTGCCCCAACCTCGCGTCGATCAATACCTGCGCCAACAGACAGGCTGCCTGCGATCTTGGAGGCGCGTTCAACAACATCGTCATGAATGCTTTCATGCACGATGATGCGGCTCATTGCGGAACACACCTGACCTGCATTGAAATAAATACCCCACCGGATGTCCGTCTCAAAGGCATCAAGGTTTGCGTCTGCATGGACAATTGCCGCGGATTTTCCGCCCAGTTCCAAAACGCAAGGCACCACGTTTTTTGCGGCAGCAGACGCAATCGCGACGCCTGTTTTGACGGAGCCTGTGAAGACGATCTGGTTGACGTCGACATGCCCGGAAAGCGCGGCACCTGCCTCATGTCCATGACCGCACAAGATGTTCAGTGCCCCTTGCGGCAATCCGGCATATTCCCCTGCCAGCGCCAGATATGCAGCCGAAAGCGGGGTCAGTTCTGCTGTCTTGACCACACAGGCATTGCCTGTCGCAAGCGCGGCTGCGATCCCGCGCGCTATCATCTCGACGGGATAATTCCACGGTATGATCTGGGCAGAAACACCCATTGGCTCATGCGTGGTAAAATCGAAATAGCCGTCGCCCAGAGGGATAGAGCGGCCTTCAACGGTCTCTGCCTGATTGCCGTAATATTCGAAATAGCGCGCAGAGCCTTCGATCTCGATCACGGCCTCCCAATAGGGCTTGCCCTGTTCAAGTGTCAGCAACTCGGCGATCTCGTGAAGGTTCTCAAGAAGGTAACGGCCCATGGCCTGTACCTTGCGGCTACGTTCCACAGGACGCAGCCCAGCCCAAGCTTCGTCCAGATACACGCGTTTTGCAGCCTGTACCGCGCGATCAACATCGGCTGCGCTTGCAATGGCTTGTTCGGCCAGCTTTTCACCAGTGGCCGGGTTCTCAACGGTGAGTTTTCCGCTACCGCCATCAACCCATGCGCCATCGATATAATTCTTCCAATAGGGTTTGACTTCAGGCATGGCGGACACTCCTTTGATGCCTAATCCAGATATCGGTTTGAGCGTCGGCGACTATCCGTTTTGCGACAACAAGCCGACGTTTCCACCGGCTGCTGTTGTATCGACACAAAGATGGCGTTCGAGGATCAGACGATCTGCGAGATCTGTTTCCGAAAGCAGCGGAAGAAGCGCCCCGTCGCGTGACGCTAAGGCCTGCCGATAGGCACGTCGTGTGTCTGTGTCGTGGAAGCTTAGGACGGCCTCAAAACCATGCAGGTTTGCCAGCGCCTCTGCTGGAACGTGCCCTGTTGCCTTGACCGGACTGCATCCGGCGCGTTTTGCACAAGCGACCTGTTCGGCTAAGGCGTCTTTACCTGGCCCAAGACAAAGTACCGTTCCGCGCCCGTGGTGCGACAGAACGTTGGACTCGCCGGTTGGGCCGGGCAGTGCAGTGCTGTGGATGGCACCACCAATGGGCGTTGCTGCATTTAACGCTTGCTGCAACGCCTCAAGATCAGCAGATCGTTTTGCAACTGGAGCGGTCGCATAGGGTGCGGGCTGGCTAAATCTTGGCACGTAGTTTGGCCCCCCGGCCTTTGGACCGGTTCCGGATAGGCCCTCTCCTCCAAAGGGCTGGCTGCCCACAATTGCACCAATCTGGTTGCGATTGATGTACAGGTTTCCGCAATGGATTTGCGAGGTGACCTGTTCGACACGATCATCGATGCGGCTGTGCATCCCGAATGTCAGCCCATAGCCTATTGCGTTGATCTCCGCGATGATCTTGTCGAGATCGCATGCTGCATATGTGGCGACGTGCAGAACCGGGCCGAAAACCTCGCGGTCAAGATCTTTGATGCCCGTGACCTTGATCACAGTGGGCGCCACGAAATGACCTATGGCAGGCGCTGGCAAAGTTTTCAGCACGCGACCGTCTCGCGCGGCGGCCTCGATATGGGCCTGAATGTCTGCGCGTGCTTTTGGGGTTATGACCGGTCCGATATCGGTGTCGCGGTTCCACGGATCGCCCAGTTCTAATTCGTCCATGGCCCCATAAAGCATTCTCAGCATCGTCTCTGCGACGTCCTCCTGCACGTAAAGCACCCGTAGCGCCGAACATCTTTGGCCAGCTGATTGGAAGGCTGAGGTGACAATGTCGCGCACGGCTTGCTCGGGCAGGGCGGTGCTGTCGACAATCATGGCGTTCAGCCCACCGGTCTCAGCAATAAGCGGGGCTTGCGGCGCGGTGTTTTCTGCCATCGCGCGATTGATCCGTTGGGCGGTGGCGGTTGAGCCCGTGAAGCACATGCCATCAAGAGGCAAATGGGTGAGCGCAGCCCCAATGTCGTGACCATCACCCGGCAGAAGCTGCAAGACGTGTTGTGGAACGCCTGCATCATACATCAGGCCAACGGCAAAATCAGCGATCAGCATGGTGCTTTCAGCAGGCTTGGCCAGCACCGCATTCCCTGCAGCGAGCGCGGCGGCGATCTGCCCTGTGAAGATCGCAAGGGGGAAATTCCATGGTGAGATGCACCCAAAAACACCCCGCGCGGGATCATCGATGCGATGTGCTTCATTTGCATAGAATCTCAGGAAATCCACGGCCTCTCGGATCTCGGAAATGCCGTCGCGCAAGGTTTTCCCGGCTTCCCGTGTGAGCAATGCCAAGAGCGCACCGGTATTTTCTTCATAGAAATCTGCCGTCTTACGCAAGATTTCGGCACGCTTTGCCACCGGGGCGGCCCAGGGGGTGGCGTCTGCATATGCCCGGGCGACATCAGCCGTCGTGGCAAGCTGAACAGCGCCAACTTGATCATCTGGATTGGCGGGATTTGTGACCGCACGCACGCGGCCTGCGCCGGATGGGTTCGCGATACGAGGCGCGGCGTTCCCAAACGTATCTTTGTGGGGGGATCGCAGGTCCTCGAGGCGTGCGGTGTCGGTTGGGTCGTTTACGTCCCAACCTTGGGAATTCACGCGATCGGGGAAGAGCTGGGAGGGTGTGCATACAGCGGGCATATCAGCGGAATTGGCAAGTTCCAGAAATGGGTCTGCCGCAACGTCGGCCGCCGGTACGGAGATATCTACGATCTGATTGACAAAGGAACTGTTGGCGCCGTTTTCCAAAAGCCGTCGCACGAGATAGGCCAGCAAGTCTCGATGGGCGCCGACGGGGGCATATATCCGGCAACGGACCGGATCCGTTTGTCGGAGTACGTCGTACAGCGCCCCGCCCATGCCGTGCAGACGCTGAAACTCAAACGCATCTCTATCGGTTGCCATTTCAAGGATCGCGGCAACGGTCTGGGCATTGTGGGTCGCGAATTGCGGATAGATGCGATCGGTCATGCCCAGAAGCTTGGACGCACAGCACTGATAGGACACATCCGTTGCAGATTTGCGGGTAAAGACGGGGAAACCGGACAGGCCTTCGACTTGCGCGCGTTTGATCTCGGTATCCCAGTAGGCACCTTTCACAAGACGGACCATCACTTTGCGATCGTGTTTCTGGGCGAGCGCATAGAGCCAGTCGAGTGTCGGCCCCGCACGTTTGCCATAGGCTTGCACAACGACGCCGAAGCCATGCCACCCCGCAAGGGATGGACTGCGCAGCACAGCCTCAATCACATCAAGGGATAGATCGAGCCTGTCCGCTTCTTCGGCATCTATGTTCAACCCCATACGCGCGGCTTTTGTGGCCTGCGCCAGGCCCAGAACGCGTGGTACAAGTTCGTCCATGACGCGGTCCTTCTGCACATATTCATACCGCGGGTGAAGCGCAGAGAGCTTGATGGAAATACCGGGGTTCTCGCGGAGATCATCAGAACGCGCCTCCTTTGCCAGCGTGTGAATGGCGCGCGCATAGGCGCCATGGAAGGCATCGGCATCGCGCGCGGTAAGCGCCGCTTCACCCAGCATATCGTAGGAATAGGTGTATCCCTGCTCGATATTGGATGCGCCCCGCCTTATGGCTTCACGAATGGTCTGACCCAGCACAAATTGCTGGCCCATCTCGCGCATTGCGCGCGCAACGGCTGCGCGGATAACAGGCTCACCGACCCGCTTGATGGCACCGCGCAGGACCTGGGCCATGCCCTCATCATCGTTCAGCACTTTGCCTGTCAACATCAGGGCCCATGTCGAGGCGTTCACAAGAGACGAGCTGGATTTGCCCAGATGTTCGCCCCACGCCGACGGCGCGATCTTGTCTTCGATCAGTGCATCCATCGTATCGGCATCGGGCACGCGCAAGAGCGCTTCGGCCAGACACATCAGGGCAACCCCTTCGCGGGTTGAAAGCCCGTATTCTGCAAGGAAGACATCCATAAGACCGGGGCTGTCATCTGCGCGGATTGCTGTGACCAGAGCTTCGGCTCTCATAACGGCTTTGGTGCGCTGCGCGGGGCTCGGTGCGAAGGGCCGAAGGGTTTCGAGTATGTCAGCCTCAGGTGCGAGGTTCGAGACCCGAATGATGGAACGGATATCGGAAAGAGACATGGCAAACCTCCAGCTTGGTCACTTGCGATATTTTACCAAAATTTGGATGGGCAGTTTGCCTAAAGATTTGAAATTGGAAGGGGTATAGTCCAAATATAATGGCAAAATCAGGTGATAGGTGCGTTTAAGTGGAAGCAGTTAGGAAATTAGACGGATACGATTGCGCAATTCTCAAGTATCTTGCGCGGGACGGACGGCTTCCGGTGACCGAACTGGCATTGAAGGTTGGGCTGTCAAAAACACCTTGTCAGGTTCGGGTGAAGCGTTTGCAGTCGGAAGGCTATATCATGGGCTTCCGCGCTGTGCTGAACCCGGGGAAACTGGGATTAGAGCACATTGCCTTTGTGGAAGTGCGTTTGAACAACACGACCGAAGCAGCCCTGGATGCTTTCAACGCAGCTGTTCAAAATGTACCGGAAATCGAACAATGCCATATGATTGCGGGAGCCTTTGACTATCTGCTCAAGGTCCGCACGGCCAGCATACGCAGTTATCGTGAAGTGCTCGGAGAGGTGATTTCCGCTTTGCCACATGTTGCCGGAACCTCTACCCATGTTTCGATGGAAGCGGTGAAAGACGCCGCTGTTTTGGACGGGGTTGAAGTTGCAGGTGAACGCTAGCCAAACGTGGCCACAGATAAGTCCTGTCGGGCTTTCAGGCCTGTTGGTTCGGTTCGGCGATAAGCTCGACCCCGTTGCCAATACTGCGGCAATAGCGTGTCGGGCAGGTCTGGAAGCTGAGAACTGGCCTGAGGTTGCGGAAACAGCCTCGGCGCTGGCCTCTGTGATCTTGCGTATTGATTTGGCGGTCCATGATGAGGCGGCTTTGATGCGAAGGCTCGCATCGTGGCTTGCGGCACGGAATTGGACGGATGTCGCGTTGCCTGAGGGGCGCAAGCTCTGGTCGATCCCTGCTGTTTTTGGTGGTGTCTATGGGCCGCAATTGGCAGAGGTTGCCGGTTTGGGGGGTGTCAGCGAGGCGCAGACCATTGAAGACGTTTCCGAAACCAGGCTGCGTGTTTTGGCTTTGGGCTTTGCGCCGGGCCAGCCATATCTGGGTTTCCTGCCCGAACGTTGGGACATTCCGCGACAAACCGGTGTTACGGGGCAGGTTCCGGGGGGCGCCATCGTTCTTGCCGTCCGCCAGATCGTCTTATTTGCAGGGGCATCTCCGACGGGCTGGCGACAGATCGCGCAAACGAGCTTTCAGTGCTGTCAGCCAGGATCCGCAGAGCCTTTGCCCTTGCGACCCGGGGATGAAGTCCGCTTTGTACCGATCGCAGAGGAAGACTTCGAAAAACCCGTCTGGTCCGAGGCGATTTTATGACCGGAGTGCTGGACGTTCTTAAAACGGGTCCCTCAGTGACGGTGCAGGACATGGGCCGGATAGGTCAGCTTGGCCAGGGCGTGGGGCAGGGTGGCGCTGCCGACAAGCTTGCTTTGGCGGAAGGTGCCGCACTTTTGGGCCAGGACATCGGATGCGCATGTCTGGAAATGGCTGCCTTGGGGGGCACGTTTCGAGCGACACGTGATCTTCGTATTGCGCTGACAGGCGCGCCGATGAGCGTTGAGCGAGAGGGTGAGACGCTGCGTTGGAATGCGGCGCATCTTCTGAAAGCAGGTCAGGTCTTATCGATCGGAAGCGTGCGGTCGGGTGTCTATGGGTACCTGCATGTTGGGGGCGGGCTAGCGAATGCGCCAGTGCTCGGCTCGAGATCAGCGCATCTGCTTGCCGGATTGGGGCGTATGGTTCAGCCCGGCGATCAATTGCCGCTGGGGACTGATCCGAGCGCGCGGGTCGGTGTTACACTGGAGGTGGCGGACCGAACCAAAGGGGGCAATTTCCGCGTGGTCGAAACCCCGCAAACCATACTGTTTGATCCAGACACACGCCAACGGTTCTTCGCAACGAGCTTTAAGCGGGATGCGCGTGCCAATCGGATGGGGGTCCGCGTAGATTGCGGAGAAGCCGCAGGGTTTTCTGCATCTGGTCAATTGAGCCTCGTGTCAGATTTTGCGTTGCCGGGAGACATCCAAATGACGGGCAACGGGGATCCGGCTGTTTTGCTTGTCGAAGCCCAAACCACAGCCGGATACCCGCGTATCGGCACCGTAATCCCTTGCGATCTGCCACGGATCGCGCAGGCAAATCTTAGCGCGCCTATTATCTTTGAGCTTGTGGATCGAGAGACAGCGCTGGGGCTTCAGCGTAAAGCGGATGCTGAAATGGCAGCTTTGGCTTCGCGTGTTGTTCCATTGGTACGAGATCCGCGGGACATCCCTGACTTGTTGAGTTACCAGCTGATTGACGGGGTCATATCGGCCCATAAAGAACCGGAGGCACCCTGATGGCTACATCAGTTGATTTGAATGCAGACCTTGGCGAGGGCTATGGGCCTTGGGAAATGGGCGACGATGCAGCGCTTATGGCGGTGATCACGTCTGCCAATGTGGCTTGTGGCGGACATGCGGGTGATCCGGACGTAATGGCGCGGGCAATGCAGATGGCAATCGACAATGGTGTCGGCATAGGGGCGCACCCTGGATTTGCTGATCGGCAAGGCTTCGGACGACGGCGGCTGCCGTTGAAGCGAGCCGAGATTGTAAACCTGATCCGCTATCAGGTGGGGGCGGCCCAAGGCATGGTCCGCGCGCTGGGCGCAGATTTGCATCACATCAAATTGCATGGCGCTTTGTCGAACATGTGTGCGGAAGACGCAGACCTTGCGCGTGATTGCTTTGCAGCGGCGCTCAGCGTGGCGCCTGAGGCGATTTTGATGGCGCAGTCTGCCACTGGTCTGGAAGAGGCCGCACGATCTCTCGATGCATCATGGGTGGGTGAGATCTTCGCGGATCGTGCCTATAATACCGACGGCACGCTTGTGAACCGCGCCGAGCCTGGTGCGATCCTGCGCGATCCTGATGAGGTTGCAGCACGGGTGGTCGACATGGTGCAGCAAGGCAGCGTCCCAACGATTAAGGGCACACGGCTTAATGTCGCGGTCGATACGATTTGCGTACACGGCGACACAGCCGAGGCGGTCGCGCTGGCGCGCGCAGTTCGGACAGGGCTGGAGGCTGCGGGGGTTACACTAAAGCGCTTCTAACCGCGCAAGGTGCTTGCTAGCGGTTACTGTCAATCCATTTCGACATGAGGGTTTTGTCGCGAAAGCACTCCGGCGGGACCTGACGCCGTTTCAACCGGGCTATGCGCTCGGCAAAAGCCACTTGCTTCGACGATGGATAATTCGAGAACTGCGTGCGGGGTAGAGGAGTATGATGCTGATCGATCCATTCTGAAAGTCGCTTGCGGTCTGTCCACAATTCTGCTGGCAAATCCGCCTTGGTCCTAGACGCGATTTGTTGGGCAAAGCGCAGTTGTTTCTGGGTTGCGGGCAGCGTGGTCGGTTTGGCTTTTGGTTCGGCAGTATTGTCGAAGAGCGAGGCTTGCATCTCTAAGGCTCCTTTCTTGCTCTATGTATATAGAACAAAAATAGAACAAATTCAACCTTTCGCCCTGATCAGGTTATAGAAAACACTTTATCAAAGGGTCCTAACAAGCCGTAACGCATCATAAATTGCGGCATGTGTATTCCGCGCTGACACTGCATCCCCAATGCGGAAAAGTTGGAACGCCCCCTCAGGGTTGGTCCTGATTTTTTGTGGTCGACTTTCGGTCAGTGCGTCGTAGTCAACCGCACCAAGGTTCAGACTTTGGGGGCGCAATGCGTGGTAGAGATCATCATTTGGGAGCGTCCCGTAATTGACCACGACCTGATCATATTGCGCCTCGTGGGTGTGGTCTGAATAGTCAGTCCCAATCGTTGCGGTCAGTTTGTTGCCATCGCGTGCGACGTTCATCAAGCGACGGGTAACAGTAAAAGTCACGTCCTTGTCCTGCAGCGCACGCATATAAGGCACGAGGTTCATGCCCATGATGTCCGGAGAGAAGGTACGATCCGGGGTCATGACCTCTACGGATGATCCAGCCTGAGCGGCAAACTCGGCGGCCTGCAAGGCGGGATGGTCGCCGGTTTCATCATAGATCAGAACCGTCTCTGCGGGTTTTACGTCCCCGGAAATCAGGTCCCATGCCGACACGACGTGCTCGGCATCCTTGCCTGTTTCAAACAGTTCGAGATTTGGCAGCCCCCCGGTCGCAATAATCACAATGTCTGGTGCGAGCGTGATGATGTCTTCGGGCTCAGCCCAGGTATTGAAATGGAACGTCACATCCCGTGCAGTGCATTGTTCCATGCGCCAGTCGATGATCCCGATCATCTCGCGCCGGCGATGAGATTGGGCCGTCAGACGTATCTGACCGCCGGGATCAGGTTGCGCCTCAAAAACCACCACGTCATGGCCGCGTTCTACCGCGACGCGTGCAGCCTCTAGCCCAGCCGGCCCAGCCCCTATGACGACGACGCGCTTGGAGGCTTCGGCCGGTGCAATCTCGTGGGGTTGACTGAGTTCACGTCCTGTCGAGGGGTTGTGGATGCACAATGCCTCACCCGCACCGTAAATCCGATCGAGGCAATACGTGGCCCCGACACAAGGGCGGATGTCATGCTCGCGTCCTTCGATGATTTTTTTCACAATGTGCGGGTCGGCCATGTGGGCGCGTGTCATCCCGACCATGTCGAGAAGTCCGGCACTGACCGCGTGCCGGGCTGTCGCCACATCGGGAATGCGTGACGCATGAAAGGTGGGCATTCCGGTTGCCTCCCGCACGGCGCCCGCGAAATCAAGATGCGGTGCGCTTTTCATACCTTGCACGGGGATGACGTCGGTCATGGCGGGATCGGTATGGATACGCCCGCGGATGACATTGAAGAAATCAAGCTGGCCGGTCTCGGCGAGGATCCGGGCAATTCTTAGGCCGAGATCTGCATCGATCCCGCCTGCTTGGGCTTCGTCTGCAGTGAAGCGGAACCCCACAAGAAAATCTGGATCAACTCGGTCGCGTATCATTGACAGCATTTGCATTGGGAAGTGCATCCGGGTTGTCAGATCGGCATTGCCGTAGGGCCCATCAAGATCATTGGTCAGGGGTGACCAGAACTGATCGGGGAGATGGCCGTAAACCTGAAGCTCAATGCCGTCCATACCGCCGGCTTGCATGCGTTCAGCCGCATCTGCGTAGTCGCGCAAGACGCGTTCAATATCCCAGTCTTCCATGCGCTTTGGAAACGATCTGTGTGCCGGTTCGCGGTGCTTAGAGGCTGAAAGAGTAGGCAACCAGTCGCCTGCCGCCCAGCCAGAGCGCCGTCCCATATGCGACAGCTGGATCATTGCCGCACATCCATGCGCGTGTAATTCGTCGGTCAGTGCGCGGATATGCGGGACGATTTCGTCTTTATAAGCAAGAAGGTTTCCAAAGGCCGGTGGGCTGTCTTTGGAAACAACTGCAGACCCTGCCGTCATTGCCAGAGCGACACCTGCCTTCGCACGTTCGGCGTGATAGGCGCGGTAGCGCGCGCCCGGCATACCGTCATCGGAATAGGCGGGTTCGTGGCTGGTCGTCATGATCCGGTTGCGCAGCGTCAAGTGTTTGAGCTGGTAAGGCTGAAGCAGGGGATCGTTGGACATGGTCGGCTCGCGCGTTGAAGACAAAGTGCATCTTCACTGAACGCGAGAGTTGGGTTCATAGCAAGAGTTGAAGATGTTTCGCGCCTGGCTTCGCCTTGGATCAGGAGCCAAAGTCTTCGGTAGACATAACCCCCCGATGAGAGGTGGCACTAAAGATCTTGGTTCGCGACGATCACACGCTTCACGCCCTGCGCCAGATACTGAGCGCGAACAGGACAACGCCGGCAATCATGAAGGGCAGGTTAATCAAGCTTCCCGGTGCAGTTCCTGCGGTTTCAATCGTTTTATTTGCGCCAACCCAAAGTCGCATCGCGTATTCGAGCGTAAATAGCAGATAAAGGAACGGAATAAGTGCGCGATACCGAACAGCCGCGAGAAGATATATCAGACCGATGATAAGCTGGGATAATCCCCAGAGAGCGAAAATTCCGACCACCGTGTCGGCAGCGTTTACAGGGTAGGTATCGAGAGGGATCGACGCGATACTTTGCGCACCGCCATCTTCTGCAAACAGATGATGCTGGCTGCGCCACAGGGTCAGAGCCGTCAGAGCGTAAAAGACGTAAAGTGCGATCTTGTGACCAGGAAACTGGTTGTCAAATGACGTTGGGAAGATGCGATTTATCAATTTAGTATGCTCCGATTGGGTTCCGGCTAAAGCGGAACAGATGTCCCATTATTTCATCTGCTTCATCTGAACCAAAATAAAAGAAAATCATTGAATGAAGTCTTCATAACTCCACCGCGATCAAAGTGCAGTATGGAATACAAAGTCGGCTTCTGCTCACTAACCATTTCTTGGCCATGAAGAAAGCCAAATGAAGGGCTACGTGGAAAAGGTAAAATGGCTCCGGCGGTAGGGATCGAACCTACGACCAATTGATTAACAGCCGCGTCAGGCCGGTTTCGCCCCCTTTCTCCGGAATGCTCTCTCTTGCGGTAAATACATGTAAGGAAACGATTTTCCGTTGACTGTCTTTGCTATGATGGGGCACCCAATACCCTAGATTTTCCGTTCTGGTGCTTCCGTGGTGCTTCCGAAACGGGCACCAGGGTTACGAGGGCAGGAACCATGGACAGGCTGACCAAACGATCCGTTGAGAAACTGGAAGTGTCCGACCGGGAATACTTCGTCTGGGATAGTGAGTTGTCTGGGTTTGGTGTCCGTGTGATGCCCTCTGGGCGCAAATCCTACCTGGTGCAGTATCGAGCAAGCGGTCGGTCACGGCGGCGCACGATTGGCCCGCACGGCGTGCTGACAGCTGATCAGGCGCGCGTTGAGGCCAAAAAGCTGCTTGGCGACGTAGCGCGCGGTGGGAACCCGGCAGAAGAGCGCCAGCAGAAACACCGTGAGCCGACGATGGCGTCTCTTTGCGATCGGTTCCTGACGGAGTATGCCACGCATCACTGCAAGCCATCGACGCAGAAGGGCTATCAGACCTACATCAACACCTGCATCCGGCCCCATCTCGGCAACCGCAAGATTGGCGACATTACAAGGGCCGATGTGGTGGCCTTCCATCACGACCTAAGAGATCGGCCTTACACAGCCAATCGGGCGGTCGCAATGCTGTCTCGCATGTTCAACCTGGCCGAGGATTGGGGTTTGCGGCGGGAGGGTTCGAACCCCGCTCGCCGCATTCGCAAGTTCCGCGAAGAAGAAAAGAAACGATACCTGTCGGATGATGAGCAAATCCGTCTTGGGCAAGTGCTGGCGGATGCCTTGGAGACTGGCGAAGAGACTGAATACGCGGTTGCGGCGATTTCTTTGCTTGTTCTGACAGGGTGTCGTTTGGGTGAAATCCTGAAACTCAAGTGGGACTACGTGACGCCGCATCACTTGGAGTTGCCGGACAGCAAGACCGGACGTCGGCGCATCCCTTTGCCGCGTGAGGCTTATGATATCCTGATGTCTTTGCCGCGTAGGGATGGGAACCCGTATGTCATCCTTGGGGAAACGCCTGACGGGCATTTGGTGAATCTGCAAAAGCCTTGGCTCAGGATCAGACATGCGGCTGGCCTTGATGACGTGAGGATGCACGATTTGCGCCACACCTATGCCAGTGTGGCGGTTATGAGTGGAATCGATCCGTTCTTGCTGAAAGAGATTATGGGCCATCGAAACCTTCAAACGACGCTGCGCTACGCTCATTTCGCAGATGAAGCGGTGCAAAGGGCGGCAGGGTCCGTAGCAGGAAGGCTCGCCGGTGCTTTGGGAAGGCGGCGAACACCAGGCTCCCAACTTCGCGTTGTGACCTAGCTGGGTCTGAGGGGATACTCAAAACGAAGGGAATACGAGATGTCGGAAGATCATCAGCGGCAAACCACCGAATTCCTCGGCATGTGGATTGGGGGGCATTCAAATGACGCTGAGCATATTAGAGCGGATCAAGTTTCTGCGCTTCTCAAAGCACATGACATTCAAGAGGAGTTCGCGCCGCTCGTACAGCGTGTGCTGGAAGTAGCAGCCAAGGCGTATTGGAAAGAAACCGATCGTGCAAATATCGACTACAAAGCGTGTCGAAAGGATTTGGACAAGCTCATATCGACCACCTCCAAACTGCTGTCAGTGATTGATGGCGCTGCACCAGACACATTCCGTGTCCTGCACGAAGCTGGTGTCGCGCGGGAGTTCCGAAATCACTCGATCGGCAAAATAGCTGAAGCTTCGGCCGGTATAGCGTGGTCGTCCGCTGCAACAGATGCCATCGAGCTTGAAACCAGTGATGCGTCGAACCTCGATCACATCCGTTCTCAACTGGCGTTTCTACAAAGCCGCGCCCAATCGGCTCTAACCTGGTCAGGCGCGGGAAAGCCTGGGAGGCCAGAAGACGACAGCGCTACCGGTTTGATGCAGTTTTGCTTTCTGGTGTGGACAGAAATAGCCAAGCGCGACTTCACACTGGCGTGGCATGGAAATGACGCCGACTCTGACGCCGCGCGCTTCTGCGTAGATGTTGCGCGACTAGTCGACTACAATCTCTCTGCCTCGCGGATCATGAACGCTGCCCGAAAAGTTCGAGAGACTGGTATCGGAATCAACGACTTGGATAAACTCGTCGAAGATGCTGAGGAATTTTGCAAACGAATAAATTAGCTCGTCCAGTTCATTGGTGCGTAGATTATCGCCATTAATCGTTTCAATGGGGAAGTCCGATGCTCGATGCCAAACCCGTCCCGGCCAACGCGCCGCTTGTCGAATTCCTAAACGAACGCCAGGTCTCTGATCTGCTCTGCCAATCGGTTCGTACGATCCAGAAATGGCGTGTTACCGGAGCCGGTCCCGCTTTCTACAAGCTTGGGCGATCTGTTCGATATCGCCGCTCTGAAGTCATCGCTTGGGCCGAAACGCGTCGGAAGGCGCACACATCCCAATGACCCTCTCCAATACACCCCGGCGCAAGGCAAGCCGTCCACGCACGCGCCGCGCCGCTCTCAAGCGGCAGGCGCGCCGCGTGGGTGGGCGGGTTGGCGATGGCTGGCAAAGAGGGGGGTCTTGTAACACCCCCCTCCATAAATACGAATGTGTAGGTCATCGTAAATGAACGCAGATATTGTCCACGCAGGCTTCGACGGCCTCAGGGTCAGTGTTGATCCCCCGATCTTCCCGAGCGTCCGCGAAGCATTAGCGTCAGCCAAAGAACAGGCGCTAGAATTGAAATCGCCAATCCCAGTCCAGATTAATGGAATGGAATTCCTGGTACGCCACACAGGCAATCGTGCTTTCTCACTCCATACAGGTGAGTATGGTGCAGAGCTTTACCTTCATGATCCTAAAGAAGGTGCAATTCCGGGTCCTAGCGTGACAGTGGACTTTCGAGCCTTCCACTTGGCAACCCAAGGTCTTGAGGGTGCGCGGCTTTACTTCTTGCAAGCCATGGAATCTTTGGAAGTAAGATTTCATCCTGACCAGATGCGGATCTCACGTGTGGATTTTGCTGTCGACATATTGGCGCCTTGGTTTGTACCAGATGTCGATGCAGTCATTCTTCCAGCGCGGACGACGAAACGTGAGTTTCGAGAAAAGGACACGAGCCAACGCTTCTTCGCGAACACAGAAGTGACAGGGATCACCTGCGGTCATGTCAGCAATCGTCAAATGGTGATCTATGACAAGCGGGCGGAAGTGCTCAGTAAGAAAAAATTGGGCTGGCTAACAATCTGGAATGAAACTCGTGCGCGGGACGGCCTTCCGCCAATCGACCTTGAGGATCGTAATACAAGCAGAGTTTGGCGGTTTGAGAACCGGGTTGGGTCGAAGTGCTTGCGACGGCGTTGGCTTATAAAAAGTTTCGAGGACCTCGATGCAATGATCGGAGATGTTTTCGAAGAGTCCCTTACGAAGATGCGCTATGCAGAACCACAAACGGACGGAAATCGTGCTCGGTGGCCGGACCATGAACTGTGGGCGTTGCTGCGCAGTGTAGTCGAAAATAACCTCTCGGACTATCGGTCCGGTGTTATCCCCTCAGAGGTGAGAGATGTGAACCGCTCTGAACATATGCGGATGACCGATCAGAACATCCTGGGCAACTTGATCGCGCGTGCCGTCGCGAGTGACATCAAAGCCGACGAATTCTGGACCTTCGTGACGCTTCATATCAATGAACTGCGAGGTGTTTCCGACGCTCACAAATTGACGCTCGAAGAGCGCTTTGCCAAAGCTAGCGGTCGGTATCGGTTTCGGTAGGAAGGGTGGAGAGCGGTCGTTCGCTGCTCTGCGGCCAGAACTTGACGAGATGAACAAAGCAGACATTGAAAGCTACAAAGCGTGTTTTGTTCTGCCTCATGATAGCCTTACTTTAAGGCAGTTGTTTGCTACGTGCACGGAAGCATAACAGCCTCAGCTTCTTAGCTCCGCAATGGAGCAACCGGTTCAAACAGACTGACACCCAAAAGGAAAGGAACCTCAAAACACCACAAGAAAAGAGTGTCAAATGCAATTAAATCCAAGCCGCGGGGCAGCAGTTGCATCTGTTTTCCTGAGACTGAGACAGGAGAGTTTGCAATACGAAAAAAATCCGTTTGGCGCGCGATCCGCTCAAGCTCTTCCTTCGTCAGGGCGTCAACATTACCATTACACAATGCGAAACCCGGAGCAGGAGTTCCTCCGCCTTGGGCGTTGCCGAAGAAAAAATCGTCGCTTGTCTCAAACAGGATGTTACCGTTAGATTGCTGCGAGAACGTAAAATTGCCTTCGGTACGATACCGATTCCGACCACTCAATGTCCCTTTGATAATGACCATGAGAATTCCTTTCTAAGGTTGGTTGAATCGACAATCGGGACTGCAGCAGACCGGCCTGGCGGAAAACGAAGCCCCGCCTGACATCGGTCATTGCTTAAAAGACGAGATAATCTTGTGAATTTGTTCGGAGCCACCCGACAGGATGAGCGCGGTGAGGATCGTATCAAATACGACAAAAGACGGGCCGATCCCTGTCAGCGTCCATGGTTCTGGACCTTTGTAATCTGCTGGCAGCGTTGCGAGGGTGAGCGTCGTTTCGATAAGGCGCACGCCCACCAAGGCAATAATCATTGCAAAGACAAAGCAGATGGCCGCCCCGACAAGGCGGCGCGTGTGATCATTTGGACCGCTTGGAGTTTCGGTTTCGATTTTCTCAGGAACTAATCTGAGGGATGTCAAAATCGAGAGAGATATCTCGCAGGCCCGTTCGATAAACGTCGCGAGGACAAGAAAGACCAGCAAGATATTAGCCAGGCTTACCAAGATGGTAGAGTCGCCGTTTAAAACCCGCAGGGGCTGACTTGAGCCCCAAACTTCAAGCCCCATTGCAAGCAAGATAGGGGAGAGAACAAAGACAGATGTGGCAGTATTTCGCATGGAAAAGCCTCTCTTTTTTGAGTTGTGTTGTTGTAAAAGTTGAAGGGTCTGGCGCGCCGTTTGACGCGCCAATCCTTGATCAAGTGGCCGAAAGGGTGCCGTCCGAATTAATGACGACTTCGCGAACGACGTCCTTCGTTGTCAATTCGTTTTGACCACTTAGCAAAGCCTCTGGAAGGGTGCGCGGCACGAGCAAAGGCACGGTCATTTTTACACGCTCTTCAGGGTGATAGGCCAGCATCTGCTCACGCAGGATACCAATCGTGATAGCCTCTCCCAAAAGGGCGCTCTCGATATAGTCGGTGTAATAGTGCACACCCGCGACATTGCGTCCGTTTGAAATATTCCACATGAGTTTGTTCAACTCACCCTCAAGAGTGAGGCCTTTGTCGATATTGACTGCCAGCAGTTCTATGGTGTTGTCCGCCGGGTCTGTGCCGCAATCGGGCACCAAGGCCGCGTCACCGGGCTTGACCAAATAGACCGGTGTGCCGTCTTCGTGGCGCATCGAAAAAAACGCTTTGAGCAGTGTTACACAAGCCCCAGCCACTGTCGCATGACCGGCACCATAGGCTGGATGCATCGGAGAGCCTTCTGGAAATGCCATGGGCAAGAGCCATGAGTTCTTTAATGCGCCTTTGTTCTGCGTTTCGTTGTGCAAACGAACGTCAGTCAGAATTTGTTCCAGTACAGGCTCTGTACCATCCATGTCCTCGTTTTGTGGAAAGGTATAGCGCGCAACGGTACTGGCTAGCAAACGCCGGGCTTTAGCTGAGGTTGTTTGGCCCGTTGTATCGAATGCGCTGCTGGCTGCATCGTCCCAATTGGGCTCGTAGCCTGAATAGACGGTGTGGAACAAAGCACCCGCCGCTTCCGGACGCAAACGCCGGTGGATCGAAAATTTCTGCAACCGCACGGCTTTGAGTGCGCGACTGGAGACTTCCGTCACCAAGGTCAGCAGATGAGGGGCCCCGAACAGGGCAAATGGTGTGCGGTTCGTGTCACCCGGCATGGCATCGGGGAACGGGAACTTATGCAGCGCCCCACCGTGATAGGGAACATTCGCATCGCTGGCATACCCCTCATCGAGAAGAATGAGCGCAGCATTAAGATACGCCTGATAGAGCGCATCGTCGTGCACATAAGTCGCCAAGTCGCGCATCCGAGCGATCGGGCGATAAGCTCCCGGCACAAATTCAGCATCGGGGTTCAAAGCATCTTGCGCCCCCCTTGCATTCAAACCGTTTTGCACATTCAGCCAATCATTCCAGCCTGTCATGTAATCCATCTCAGGACGTGCCACACGTACTTGTTGTGGGATACGCTGTGCACCAAACTGAACAAAGCCTTCGGCGCGTTTGCTCAAATCCCGAGCTTTGCCTCCGGACCCCATGACCATGAACTGTGATAGGAACGGTGTAGCCCAGCCATCCTCACCGGTGCCGCGAAACAGATTGGCGGGAGTCTGCTGGATACCATGACGGCGGCGATCCTTGATCGCTTGGGGCTGCAAATCATCTGCTTCTCCTGTAAACCACCGCATGTTACTCAGCCGCTCAGCGGCCTTGCTCACGCGGTTGTTGTCACGCTCGATCCGTGTTTGGCACGCGTTAGATATCTGTTCTCCGTCGGTTTTTTTCAACTCAGCAACTAGGCTTGCATCCATAAATGCCGCAACGCCCCAATCCCGGCTAAGCGCCATTTGGTAAACTTCTGCCATCTCGGCGCCGAACTCTGCTGAGCCTACTTTGGGCGCTGGTGGCATGGTGACCTGAAACGGGTCCGGCCCTTCTAAGACATAAGCATGCCCCGCGGTAGGGCTTTCCCAGCGCCGATAGTGATCCAGTTCTTCTTCAAGGCCAGACAGATCGGCCCCTGGGAACTCGCCACGATAGGGCACCGCCTCGGCGAACGGGTTGGGATCATGAACGAGGGTCCCGTCAGCAAAGTCTTCAAAATCAGCCGGATCGCTCAAAAGGCCATTGCGCTCGTGAGGCAGTCCCTTTGTAAAGCTGAAAGGATACGGCGAGATCTCATCGCGATTGGGTATTTGATCGGGCCAAACCCCATCAGTCGACAGTTTAGCTGCATCAATCCGCACGTTCAGCGGATCGCGGTCGGTATCTGGTGTCTTCATCTCTCTTCTCCCATTGTCTGACGCGCCGTGACGGCTGCGTTCATTTGGCCGCACGCAGGGCGCGATGGGACTGTGCGTAAAAGGAGAGCGTAAAATGACGATCAAAGCGGCGTAAAACACATGCAAAGGGCCAGTAAAGGTGACCAGAAAAACTGGTCCCAAACATGAAAAACGGACCGCAAGGGCCCGCTCTCTTGATCAATTTCAAACATGGATTGTGACTGGTTAAGAGGCTTTGTACATAAATTCCCAGCAATACCGGTCCACATCGTCGATGGATATGTATCCATAGCCGCGAGGCAAAATAAAGTCATCGTCTTTGGCATTCAAATACGGCGCCCCGCCAAAAATATCAGGGCCATAGCTATTGCGAAACACAAAAGACCCGGCGCCGTATCGCCCACCTCTAAGATAACCAACGATACAGACTGTGTGGCCACCCTGAATTCCCAAGTCGGTTGAAACCTCTAGCGCCGGGTAAAGCACATGGCCATCCAATCGCGCTCGGTGACCGAACCAAGCGGCATCTCCGGGGTCCTCAGCAATCGCAAAAGATGCCACCACGGGAACCCCCTTATTCAGCGCCTCTAAAAACAGAGACGAAACCGAACGACCACTAATCGGGAAGGGCCGGCTAGGTCTACTTATTGCTGAACCCGAAGCATGGCTGGTATCGATTTCATGAACATAGCCGCCGGTCTTTGTGCTAGGTCCGGTCGCTTCGCTTAGCGGGCGTTCATAGTTGCGCGCGTGCCTTGGACTGTCGTGGTAGTCCGAGGGCGATCCTTCATAAAGGCCGGTATTTTGAACTGCCTTGACAGCTTGCTCCAGAAAGGTGCTGCCGTCTTCCGCGATTTTCTGAGCACTGCCCATAGCATGTATGGGCAAATCTTCGCCAACAATCGCGGTGTACAAAAAATCCTCCGAAAATGTTTTCATCGGCGGTGTTTTTGGTACGCTGCCAGCGCCAAAGGTCCGGTTCGCTTCAAAAAGTTCCTCGGCAGCGACAACGGCAAAGGCATTGCATGTGCTTCTCCCACCCTGGTCCCTCACATGCCATCCTTGCTGCTCTTCAACCGCAACGGCTAATTTGAGGAGCTGGTCAGCATTCTTCTCAAAAAGGCCTGTGACGTCCTCTTCAAGGCCCTCAAGGTTTTCGAGACCAAAAGGCATAAACTCGGGAGCCGGTAACCGCGCCTGAAACGTGAACGGTTGGCCTTCCAAACTCTCCGAGAACACACGACTGCGCGACAAGGTTGCGACACTTAAGTTAAATTTTTCCGGTGTCGCGGCCCCTAGGGCTCTTCTTTGACGTAGGTTCGTCACTGTCCCGGCCTCACAACTTCACGCCGAGTGGTGTGCCGGTATGCGGCACACGGTTTGCGAGTTCCGTTTTCGCGTTTGCAATGATTTGTTGAACGTCCGTATCTTCAAGCAACTTTTTTGCAATTTCACGTCCGAGGACTTCGCCCGCTTCACTGTCGGAGCGATAGTGCAAGCCCGCCCGTTCGCGATTGATTGCAATGCGTTCCGCTAACTCATCAAGGTAAAGCGCGAACTGGGTGCCAATGCCTACTTCATCCAGAAGAGCTTTAAGCAAATCCGACACTGTCACGGCCTGTGTTGCATGGTTGCTGGGGTAAGAGGGATGCGCAGGCGTTGGTAACATGGGCATCATGCCAGGATGCACTTGCGCGGGTCTCGCCCGCATATATTTGAGTTTGAAATGCATGCCCACGAGGCTCGCCATGTGCATCCCAAGCGCAATCAGACGCGCGGTATTGGGATGGGTGCGGGGCGTGATTGATAAAATGTGATGGTAGTAGTGATCAAAGCTGCCGGCTTGATCTGCGATTTCTGCGCCGAAATCCGTCAAATTTAGCTGGCGGCGATCCAGAGCATGCTTGAACTCTTCAACTTGCGGCAGTTTGATCGTGGCCGGGTCATCGATTTTTCCACCGAAGGCAAAGTCAAAATTGTTAAATGGGGGTTTACGGATCAGCGTTAGGATTTTGTTGCGCGCCCAAAGCCCGGGGGCTACATCGTTCTCTTCGAAGCCTCCTTTCAGACCCAGCAGTTCACGCCCGTCCGGATCCAGCGGTATGGCGACGGGCAGAGAAATGCCGCTGCCAGCTGAAATAAACGAGCCGCGGCGACGGGATGCGCCGTCACTTGCGCCATCACTGGCCCCATCTGAGGCTCCATCGCCTGCTCCATTAAAATTCATAGTCTCTCTCCCTTGATGATAAAGCCTGCATAGAAAGTTTGGCGCAAAACGAGTGTAAAAAAAGTGTTAATGTCCTCGGGCTTATGCGTTGAGGCCTGCTTTTTTTAAGCGTGCGCCATAGAGAATACGATCTTTTTCCAAGCGAAAACCATGCTTTGGAACAAAGGCATTCACCGAAAAGTGGGGCTCCAATGTGTGGTGATGATCCACCAATGGTCGTGCTTCTTCGAGTCTTTCGGCGGCAACAAGCGCGGCAATCGTTGCGCGTACATTCGACAAGTAGTTCGGCGTTTTCTGAAATGACGCCAATCCAAGTTCGCTGGCTTTTTCGAAATCTCCCCCCGAATAATAGGCAATGGAAGCAAAATGCTGGGTTCGAAATAGCCACGGATCAAGCGGTGAGAGGCGAAGCGCCTTTTCCGCAATTTCCATAGCCGCATCAACCTCACCACTATGGGCCTGCGCGACAATGCAATTGGAGAGTGTTTCGGAATCGTTTGGTCCGGCTCTCAAGGCGTGTTCAATCAAACGCAGCGCTTCGTCGTGAGCACGGTCAAACATGAAACGAGTATGAGCACGAAATGCCAACGCGCGACCATCTCCGGGTCGAAGTGTGAGCGCTCTTTGAGCATGAAATTCTAAGGCTTCCTGATTCGCACCCTTGGCTCTACCCTCCCAAAGGCCCAATGAGTGCCACTCCGCCAAACGCAGATGGGCCAATGCAAAATGGGGCCCTGTATTGGCCGCTCGTTGCAACAGTATGCCTGCATGCTCGAAAGTATCATTTTCGAGCCCGAACAAGATATCGCGGGCGCGAATGACAAGCTGATGAGGTCCGATATCCGCGTCATTCAACATATGTGCACGGCGCAAAAGTTCTTGATCCACCGAGGGTGAGACAACGCTCATGATTTCTTCGGCGAGGGGTACTTGCAACTTCAGAAAATCCGAAAGTGCATACTCATATGCGGCCGACCAAACGACCCGTTCATCTTGGGTATCGACGAGCTGCGTGCTGACGGTCGCTTTGTCATCCATGACGAATACCGAGCCCATGAGAGCGTAGTCTGCGTTCAAAGTTCGTCCTACTTCTTTGGGCTGGGGGGGGGCTTCAAGAAAGACACGGCTTGAATTACTGGAAATGACCTGCGGCGCAGGCAAAGAGGCCAAAAGCCCGGTGATGCGCTCGAGAAGCCCAACCACAACAAATCTAGGAATTTCCTTTGTGCCAAGGGTTTCGAAGGGGATAACAGCTAAGGTCGTGATGGCCTGCGATGCGGTCGAGCGAGGAGTGACATCCGACTGTTCGAAGGTTTGAGAGGTCGCCTGTTTCCCTAGCTTAATGGCAACCGCAAGGTCCTGAGTCTGTGCAGAGGGTTCCGCATCCATCTGTACTGCCAACATTTCGTGAAAGCTGTCGTAAATACGCAGCGCGCTGGCCGTTTGCCCCATGTCCACATTTGCTTCCATGATTGCGCGGACCGCATGTTCGGATAAGGGGTCAAGTTGTAACGCAGCCCTCCCTGCTGCGATCCTGTCTTCCGGCCGTTGACCATTTGTTGCGTAGAAAGATTTCAGCGCATTCAAGGCCACGTCACTCAGCCGCTCTCTTAGAGCGCATATCCATTCGTCGAAGGGCTGGCTGAGTCCCATCAAGTCGCTCAGGACTTCTGGAAGTCTCTGGCTGGCCTTTAGTAGCTTCTCGAGAGAGGGCGGTTGTAGGGCTTCATCGTCCAAAAAGAACGCATCTATCGAAAGCGTGCCACTCGCAATTTCTATGCCATTGGTTGCAGTTTCGTTGATCTGGACGCCCGACCCCGCCAAATTGGCCCGAAGGCTAGCTAGGCCCTGCCGAAGCGAGGCCCGGGCTCGAGTGTCGCCTGCGGAACACCATAGAAGATCGGCGAGGCTCTCTCGGGTGTGGGATCGACCTTGTTCCATGGCCAGGTATGTCAACAAAGCGCGGTTTTTGCGGCCTACAACCTTGAATTCGCGTGCATCACTTTCCAAAGTCCAGGTCTTCAATAGAGTGAGCTGTATTTTCCCGCTTTTCTCCATAGAGATAGATTGCCCCAATTTCGGAAAACGATGTCGTGCCAGTGGGGCAAGTAAAAGCGCTTGAAAAACAAACTGTCCACATTTTTCAATGTCATCGAACTATATCCGTGCTCTATGGACCATAACCTCCATCCATCTTTCTAAAGACAATAAAGTGTTGCGTCGATCTGTTGAAACGCCTCGCTCGGCAGAGGTTAGCTAGTGCTTCGATCTCGCTGCCGGAGCAAATGTCTCTTTCGACGGGCCGCACCGCAGCAACGAACGACGGCGGTCAACGGCAGCTCTGGGCCGTTCGTGTTGCTCCTGCATACTGGGCGGGAAGCGGACTTTCTCTGCAGTTGCTAGATTGTATTATGAATAACTAAAAAGCAGACGATTAAGTTGCCGATTTCGCTTTCTTCCCGCCTACCTTTGAATATGCGCTCGGTTTGGGGAACCCACCTCGGACGACTACAACAACGATTGCAGTTGACGATTGCCCGGTTTGGTGAACAAAAGTATTGATGTCGTCTTCCGGGGCACCGACCGGGGCGTCTTTCTCAGTGGATTCAAGCACGCAGAGAACGCCAATCTTCTTTCCAAGACCCAGAGCATATGCTGCAGTTTGGTCAAAATACTTCTCAAAGTCCTTTGGATATAAGACTCTGCTGTTTTCAACTTTCAGCTCTATAGGCACATCCACAAATGTGAGGTCAGTGATCCCTCCGGCTGCTTCAGGATGCCCTTGGAGTTTTTCTCCGATGCCTGGACGATTGCGGAGCAACTCGGTTACTTTTTCCTGAAAAGAGCTCTCAGACGTATTTGCCACGAACATTCCTTGCCGCAACGCTTGCGCAGCTATGTTACCCAATCCCGCTAGAACCACCATAGTATTGGCAAGATCGGTAGGGTTAAGCCCTGGAAACGTTCGAAGCCCGTCTCTAAGCTGCACTAGATGTCGGTCAACGTTGGAGAAGCCAGTCAGCGGATTTGACGAGATGTCCGTTCCTTCCAGCCTAAGCTGCCTATGCCCAACGATGGCGACTTCTCGGCAATGGGATGTGTCATCGAACTCGGCAGCATACTTGAATTCATATGGTCTCGATCCAAACGATTGCGCAACCTGCAGCACTGCCCGTTTTGTGCCCGTGAGCGTGTAGGGGCCGTCCCCATCCGGTTTTGAAAAGCTGAATTCTGGCAACCATCCTTGTTCTAACACCTCTACGGCGATTGGTACCAAGGTGAGTGTGCGAGCATTAGGTGGCCAATTTGAAACCCGAACTTCAATCGTCAGGTCATATGCAGTTTCAGGAGCCATATAGTTCCACTTCTGCGCAGGCTCTCCGTCGATATCAAACCTCACGAACGCAACAGAAGTATCGAGCTTTTCCGGCTCTTCGCTCCCCATTCCTTGGCTTGGAACACCCAACTCACCGTATCCCCGGGCTGGGATGTTGGCAAAGAGAAGCGAAGGCAATTGCCACCGATCCATGTGGTCGGTCAAAGATTGCAGTTGCCCCACGTCGTCAATTCCGGCCACGAGTTCTAGGAAACTCGAAAGCCGCTCGTTGCTGCCACAGGTTGACGCAGGATCCATTTCAGCAGACTTGATCTTTGCAGACGAAAGAAAACGCCTAGCGTCGGGTTCAGCATTTCGCAGAGCATGCTTCCATTCCGCCAAAATTGCGAAGATGCTGGAAGCCATGCAGTATGCTCGATACTGCTTTTCCGCGCTACCGTCACCAAGCTCGGAAAGCGCCCCTTCCAGTTGCGAGACCGCTGCTTTTAGCCGGTCTAAGTTCGCGGACGGAGCGTCGAGAGCCTTTTTGATCGCTAAAGCAAGTTCAACCCTCGGCGAGAAAGCTTGGCGGAAAATCTCGAAGGTTGGCTCGTTCTTCATTTTCTTTCTCCAAGTCAGCCGTAAGGCCGCCCCAATTTTCGGAAATATCGACGATATCCTCATCTTCACCGATAGCCCGTTCAAACTCAAAGGCGGCGGCAATCATTGCTGTCTCGAGCCTCCATAGCTTGTTTCTGGCGTCGTCCGGTATCTCTTCTGAAATCTGCTTGAACCTTGCAGCGCCGATGTCAAACCGGCCAGCGCGAGAGCATGCTGATGCCAATACAAGTAAGGTTCGGAAGTTTTCCGCTCTAAACGGCGAAAAGGTCTCAAAAGCTGATTGCAACTCGTCGATACACTTTTCCAATTCGTCCGATGGCGCTCTCAGGATAGTAGTCTCACAGTCATCTATTGAGATTGATCTCGTGTAGTCATCCTGTAGCGCCTTCAACGCCACTTTGACGAAACCAGGTGCATGCAAAAAGCTTAAGTAGAGACGATCAACCGCATGGTACAACGCCCCTTCTTCGAGTGACAGCAGAATGCCGCTTAGAATTTCGCCAAAACGCCCACGAAGCTCTTCTTTCGTCAAGCAAAGGTCTGAAAAAACATTAATGCAATCGACGGTGAAATCGCTAGTTTTACTGTCATTGGCGTAGTGCAGTATAAGGTTCCAAATTCCTCTTTGAACCAGGTCTCGCTTTTCCTTTGGGATGGACCTACGTCGCAATGCTTGGATGGCGCTCTTATGAACAATTACGTATGGGTCCGTCAGTAAAACGGCAAAGGCCTCAAAAAACAGATCGGGAAAGTGCTGTACCAATTTATACGGCACATTTTCCCAAGCTTGAACGGCACTGGCCCTGACCAGAGCACTCTCGTCCATTAGGGCTCTGTACCAGTCAGACAAGACTAGGTTTAAGCTCTGAACCCCTGTTAACAATTTGGAAACATGAGCTATCATATTCCCGCGCATTTGGACTTGATCCTCTGGCAGCCTACGATAGAGGCTCAAGAACTCTTCGATGCCATCGCGCCCTTTGGACTGGGCTCCCAACGCTGCCCACGCAATCAATGAGCCTTGCAGGCTATCTATTGTGGTACGTTTATTACGCCGTTCCAACTCAGCAAGTGTATCATTCACCGTTTCCAAGGCGCTTTCTTTTCCAACAGCCTCATATTTTTCGCTAAGAGTGGCCGCAGATCCGATCAAGTCATCGAAGTGCTCTACTGCGAGTGGTGCGAATTCGTCCAAGGAATGCCGAAAGAACTGAGTTGCATCGTCCATGCGGCGTTCAGGGTTTGTAACCGCTGCCCATAGCAGTCTTTTGAACGCGATACGTTGCGCTTCTCCAATAACTACTTCCTCTCGGTATGCGTGTTTGAGAACCGATCGGTAAGTTCGAAATGCCTCGCCTTCTCCCGCTTCATCTCTATCAGCGAGAAACGACTGAATTATTCGGTCTGTTTTTTCGGGGAAGTGGTCAAGACACCGAGAAGCAGCTTCTCGAAAGTAGTACAAAACACTGCTGTCATGCCGTTCATTTGATAGGAGCGTTCTGCGCCTCATCAGCTTCGCGAAAACGGTTCTTGAGTGCTCGAGCAGCAGTTGATCGTCATCCACGGCTAGTATGATTTCAACAGCAGCGCCGATCTTTCCGGAGTTGGCATCGTTTATCAGGGTCCCGACCACTTCACGGATATCATCGGTCCGTTTGGCATAAAGCGTCTGTACCGGTGAAGCATCCAAGCGCACTGGCCTGCTGCCTCCTACATGCATCCCCGGTCGTGGGCCCAAAGCTAGATGGGTGAAGCGATGGAGAACTTTTTTGAGGTCGTCACCGGACAGATTTCCCGAATTGTTCAAAACAACATCAACCGCAGCCGGAGATTGTTCGTATGCTCCAACCAACCGAACAGCCACCGCCACCTTTTCGGCGTCTTCAATAGAAGCTCGTAACAAAGCCTTCGCCGCAGGAATCGAATAGGGAAGATGTTCATGGAGCACATCGGGCAAGAGAAGGTCGACGATTTGCCGCGTGAATGTCTCTGGCGCAAGGTCCGCAAGTTTTTCCAAGCGTGGATCGTCTCCGCTCACTTCATCGCGATCAAGCTCATCCACAAGGTCAAGTACGAATGTCTCCTCTAATTCTAGTTCATCCCTTAGAAGCGCTCTTTTTTCCTCTCGTGACTTCCGCTGGGCTTCGCGCTTCGCTTCGTCGGCTTCGCGTTTCAATCGACGAGCTTTTGCCGCCTCTTCTCTCGGCGCAACGAATTCCATCATATTGGGAAGACCAACAGCAGTCCTTTCGGAGCAGTTCTTGCAATTATTCAAGTAGAAATCATAGGCCGCGTCCTCCAGTAGCCACGAATGCATAGAATTCTTCTTGGAGTACTTGCATTGCACGCCCATGTGCCCGATGGGCAAGCCGGTTTCAGCTTCAATAAGTCCCCTTCCGCCTGAACGATTTATTTCAGCATGAAAACACCAATTACTAACCAGCTTGGTTGCCCTCAGATTCTTCTGACCTGCCTCGACCGCGTCTTTGTACCGTTCTTCGAAGTCGTCCAATGCTACACCTGTGAGGAACGCGGCAATTCTTTGTGACCTGCTTCTTCGCGCTCTCTCAGGACATTATCCGCACTGAAGCTTTTGACCAAGGTCTGCAATGACGGTTGCAGCCGCAGCATTCAGTTGCTGTGCCGGAAGTCCGCTTAGGGCCGTTCGCATCCTTGCACCTATCGGGCAGTGCCTAGGGGGATCGAGAAGGGGGCCATGGCGAATGGCCCCCTCGGGGTTTCCTTTTAGCGCTTTGGTTGCTGTTAGGCCGACATCCCGCGCGTAAGACGCGCCGAGCGCAGCGAGGGAAGGTGCGGCCTATCCTTGAGAGACGAAGCGGTCCCCGAGGATTGCTATGTTGTGACCGAAGGAACACAGTGAATGGTCGGCGGTCATTGCTTCCGCAGTGCTTCCATCGTTCAAACAGAACTCCGCTGCAATTAGCTTAAACTCTCGTAAAGTTATGAAACTAAATTGAAAAATGGCTCCGGCGGTAGGGATCGAACCTACGACCAATTGATTAACAGTCAACTGCTCTACCGCTGAGCTACGCCGGACCAATGGCGAGCGATTTAGCAAGAGGTGTGAGAGGTGTCCAGTGCCGAAAACGCAAAAATCATTGTTTGCCTAAATTAACCTGAAGATCGAAGTCTCGCACAGAACGTCATCATGCCTCGCTTCAGATTGCGCTTTCATTTCAATAAGGTGCGCTAAGACGTTACGCGCGGCGGCCGGCAATAGCCTCGGATCAACCTCTGTATAAATTCTGCTGGCAAGGTCATGTGCGCTTCCCGGCGCGTCCCTTAAAGCGGCAAGAATCTGAGAATGGCGCGTTTGCCGATGTGTGCGCAACTCAGCGACGCGATCAAGAGGGGCACGTACCGGATCGCCATGCCCCGGATAGTAAATCTTGTTCACAGGATGCGCTTCGAGCCGGTCTAGAGATCTAAAAAACGCGCCTAGGTCCCCGTCTGGAGGGGAGACCAAAGAGGTTGCCCAGTCCATCACAAGGTCCGCAGTAAACATGGACCCCGTCTGAAGTTCTGCAAAGCACAGGTGATTGCCCATATGACCCGGTGTCCAGATGGTTTCCAGCTGCCATTCCTGCGTCTCGACGATCTCACCGTCTGCAAGCCGCTGATCTGGCATGAAATTATGATCGACGCCTTCGCTGCCACCGACCAGTCCGGTTTCGGACAAAGCCTGCATGTCTGCGGAACGACCGGCCTTTGCATCCCCATATGCCAGCGCTGGGGCATTCACGCGTCCTGCAAATTCTGCAGCTCCGGCGGAGTGATCCAGATGCGCATGGGTCACGAAAACATGCGTAATACGTGCATCCGGCGCGAGTTGGCGGAGAATTCTGTGGAAATGAGTACTATCGGATGGACCTGGATCAATAACGGCGACCTCGTGTGTACCAAGCAAATAGGTGTTCGTGCCCCAATAGGTCATGGGGGAAGGGTTTGGCGCAATAACGCGTTTTAGGTCGCCGCGCAGCGAGGTTACGCTCTCTGGCTGAGAATGTGCCAAATTCGCTTTCCCCTTTTTTGTGGCGCGCATAGGGTTTGGTCATGTTGTCCTGGCTAAAAGAGTCGCTTCCAAACCGCTTGTATGCGCGCGCGGCCCTTATTCTTGTGGCCCCCGTTGTGGTTTTGACGCTTGCCGTAACGATTGCTTTCTTACAACGCCATTTTGAAGAGGTCACGCAACAGCTGACCCATGGTGTCGTTTTAGAGGCCCGCGTTTTGCAACAAGTGGCCTCTGTCAATCCTCTGGGGTCTTCAGATCAACTGATGGAGATGGCAGAGACCCTTGATATGATTGTAACGCGCGATCCTGATCCGCCTGCTCAGTCTGATCGCCCATTCTATGACATTTCCGGTCTGGTTGTGATTGCAACCCTGAGAGATGAGCTGCCGGAGTTTATTGCCATTGATCTGGCGTCTGAATTCCGACGGGTCACCATCTGGGTGGACAGCCCTGCAGGCCCTTTACATCTGAACATGGATCGGGAACGTGTATCCGCCTCCAACCCACATCAGCTGGTGTTGATCACGCTGTTTGTCGGTGGGCTTATGTCATTGGTGTCGTATGTGTTTCTTCGAAATCAACTGCGACCAATCAAGCGGTTGTCTGCAGCAGCAGAAGCTTTCGGGAAGGGCAGGACGCTACCCTACAAACCTGCTGGAGCGTTGGAAGTACGTGCAGCAGGCTTGGCATTTCTCGATATGCGCGACCGGATCGAGCGTCAGATCGAACAGAGGACTCTGATGCTGTCGGGCGTTAGCCACGATCTGCGCACACCTTTGACGCGGATGAAGCTGGAATTGTCTATGTTGGAGCCGGGTCCCGAGGTGGATGCGTTAGAGCGGGACCTGACAGAAATGGAAGGCCTCTTAGAAGCATTCCTCGAATTTTCAAAAAGCGCGTCGCTTGAAGATATGGTCGAGCATGATGCTGTGAAAGTGGCTCGGGACGCCGTTAGTCGTGCTGTGCGCATGGGGCAGACTGTGACGTTGGCAGGTGAACTACCGGAGCATGTGAATTTGCCAATGCGCCATCGGGCAGTTTCGCGATCGCTGGACAACCTGATCGGGAATGCTGCGAGGTATGCGAAACAAGCACGGGTCTCGGTCGAGCTTATTGCAGAAGGTGTCGCCTTTGTAGTGGAGGATGACGGGCCGGGGATACCTGTCGACCAACGCGATGAAGCGGCCAAGCCGTTTGCCCGACTTGATCGCGCGCGAAATCAGAATAAGGGAAGCGGTGTCGGGCTTGGGCTGGCAATTGTCGCTGATATTGCGCGCAGCCATGGGGGCGCTCTGAAATTGCTGGATAGCGTGGAGCTGGGCGGGCTCAAGGCAGTTCTTGTTCTGCCGCGATAAGCAGGCCGGACGAGCGCTTCTCGAACCATTATCGAATGGCGTTTGGCATTAGTTGATCTCTGGGACAAGCGCTTCTGCCACCAAACTATGCCAAAGCCATGAAACGAAGCACTAAAATCAGGTTCAATTTGGCCATTAAGGTGTGGCGGCTCCTAAACAAACCGTGCAATGTAGAGGCAATGGGAGGGGTAGCGTGCCAATCGAATTGACCGTTGAGATGATCGTAGTTCTTGCGATCCTTGGTGTGACCGTGCTGCTCTTTATCACGGAGTTTTTCCGAATAGATTTCACGGCCATTTTGGTGATGATCTCGCTAGGTGTGCTGTCACAATTTCCTGCGCTTAGTAGCCTTGCCGATACAAGCCGTTTGTTTGAAGGATTTGCATCCAACGCCGTGATCTCGATCATCGCGGTGATGATTATTGGGGCTGGTCTCGACAAAACAGGGCTGATGAGCAAAGTCGCGGGAACCATCCTGAAATATGGTGGAAAAACTGAAGTCAGGATCATTCCAATTATATCCGGCACGGTTGGAGTAATATCCAGTTTCATGCAGAATGTGGGTGCGGCCGCGCTCTTTTTGCCCGTTGTCAGCCGGATTTCAGTGCGTACGGAACTTCCCTTGAGTCGTCTTCTGATGCCAATGGGGTTCTGCGCAATCCTGGGCGGGACGATGACAATGGTCGGCTCATCACCGTTGATCCTATTGAACGATCTGATCGCAACGTCGAACACGGCCCTCACCGCAGACCAGCAAATGGAGCCTTTTTCGCTCTTTGCGGTCACGCCTGTTGGTGTCTGTCTGGTTCTGACAGGTATCTTGTACTTCGTGCTTCTGGGTCGATGGGTTCTGCCAAATCATGGGAACAAGGATGAAGCTGGCGCAGGCCAATCGGTTCGGGACTATCTCAAGAAAATCTACGGGCTAAAATCTGATCTGGTTGAGGTGGTGGTTCCGCAAGGGTCTATTCTGCGGGGACAGACCTTTGGCGACATTATGCTGGCCCATAACCTTTATATCGTGGGCTCTTATCACCGTGGGCAGCGCTGGTTTACGCCGCTTCTAACCACCAAGGTGGAAGATCCATGTCGTTTGGCAATCCTTGGGCGCCGGAAGGTGATCCAGGATATCGCGGATGTCTACGGGCTAGAGGTCTTGCCTGAGCTCGACATTTTCGCCGAAGCTTACGCCCCAACTGTTGCCGGTGTCGCTGAGGTGGTTATCCCACCCGATTCCAATCTGATCGGAAAAAGTGCCCGCGACGTGACGATGCGGAAAACCTATGGTCTGGGCCTGCTTGCAGTTCATCGAGGCGGGGAGACTCTCAGCCTTGTTGAGACAGAAGAACATGAGGCTACGGATATCGGCCAAGAGCCGTTCCGCGCCGGTGATACTTTGGTTGCGTTTACCGTCTGGGAAAATCTCGCGCGCTTGACCAAAGACCGGGACTTCGTGGTGGTGACCAGTGATTTTCCGATGGAAGAATTACGCCCCCACAAGGTTGCCTGGGCGATGATATTCTTTCTGATTGCGCTTGGCTTGATCCTGTTCACCGACATGCGCTTGTCGCTTGCCCTGCTTGTCGGGGCCGGGGGAATGATTGCGACCAATGTTTTGCGGATCGATGAAGCTTATGAGGCGGTCAGTTGGCAAACCGTCTTTTTGCTCGCCAGTTTGATTCCCCTGGGTCAGGCCGTTCAGAATACCGGTACCGCGGCTTGGATTGCCCAGCAAATCCTAGCGCTGCTTGAGGGATGGCCGATCTGGGCGCTACAAGCAGGTGTCGCCGTATTGGCCACTGCGTTCACGCTTGTGATGTCGAACGTAGGCGCCACCGTCCTTCTCGTGCCGCTGGCTGTGTCTATTGCCGTTGCCGCGGGCGGAGATCCGGCCATTTTCGCACTGACAGTTGCGATTTCGACGTCTAATTCGTTCCTGATTCCAACCCACCAAGTCAATGCGCTCATCATGGGACCCGCCGGATATACCGTCACAGATTTCCTGCGCAGCGGCAGTCTGATGACGATTCTGTTTCTGGTGGTATCGCTGGTGATGATGAACGTCGTGTTCTGACGCGACATCGAAGGTCTTAGCGGAAGTTTGGTAGGCCCGGCAGGACTTGAACCCGCAACCAAAGCGTTATGAGCGCTCTGCTCTAACCAATTGAGCTACAGGCCCGCTACCCCCCGATTATGCTGCGACAAATCGATGGTCAAGCGGGCGTTGCTTGAGGCAGCGCGCGGAATGGTCTATCGCCGCAGCAATCAGCCGAAGGATAACCCAATGAGCACTCCCAAGAACGGTCTCAGCTATGCAGAAGCAGGCGTGGATATCGACGCCGGAAACGCGCTTGTCGATGAGATCAAGCCAGCGGCATCTGCAACGACGCGCTCGGGCGTCATGAGTGGGCTCGGAGGGTTTGGAGCGCTCTTTGATCTGAAGGATGCTGGGTTTTCGGATCCCATTCTCGTTGCTGCCACCGATGGCGTGGGCACGAAGCTGCGGATTGCAATTGACACGGGCAAGCTAGACACGATCGGTATCGACCTTGTTGCTATGTGTGTGAATGATCTGGTCTGCCAGGGTGCGGAACCTCTGTTTTTTCTAGACTATTTTGCAACTGGAAAGTTGGAGACAGGGGCTGCTGCTACAATCATCAAAGGCATCGCAGCGGGTTGCGCGGCCTCTGGATGCGCATTGACCGGCGGAGAAACTGCAGAGATGCCCGGCATGTATGGGGCTGGCGATTTCGATCTCGCTGGATTTGCTGTGGGTGCAATGGAACGGGGTACGCATTTACCTGCTGGGATCAGGGCGGGGGACGTGGTCCTTGGATTGGCATCCGATGGGGTGCATTCCAATGGGTTCAGTTTGGTGCGAAAAGTTGCAGAAGTGGCGGGTCTCGACTGGGGGTCTGCAGCACCTTTTGAGAGCGGCACGCTTGGGGACGTGCTTCTGACGCCAACGAGGCTTTACGTAAAGCCGCTGCTTTCGGCTCTGAAAGCCGGCGGTGTGCATGGACTGGCTCATATCACGGGTGGTGGGCTGACAGAGAATCTTCCACGCGTATTGCCGGACGGGCTGGGTGTTCAACTTGACCTGGACACCTGGGACCTGCCGCCTGTTTTCAGCTGGTTGCGCAACGCAGGTGGCATCGCGGATGAAGAGATGCTGAAGACGTTCAATTGCGGCATCGGCATGTGCGTGGTGGTGGAGGCAGACAAGGCCGATTCTGTCACCGAAGTTCTTCAGAAAAGCGGTGAAACCATTGTAGCGCTGGGTAAAGTGGTCGATGGCCAAGGTGTAGCCTACTCTGGCAAACTATAGTCCCATGCGTGTTGCGATCCTGATTTCCGGGGGTGGGTCGAACATGGTCACGCTCGTAGACAGTATGACCGGGGATCATCCCGCGCGCGCCTGTCTGGTCCTGTCGAACAATGCAGACGCCGGGGGGCTTGAAAAAGCCAGGGCGCGCGGTGTTCCGACCGCTGTTGTGGATCATAGGCCTTTCGGCAGCGATCGTGGATCCTTTGAGGAGGCGTTGAGCGAACATCTTTCGAATGCCTCACCCGATTTGATTTGCCTTGCTGGGTTTATGCGCATTTTGACCCCTGTCTTCGTGACCCGTTGGGCGGGAAAGATGCTGAACATTCATCCTTCGCTGCTTCCCAAATACAAAGGGCTCAACACCCACGCACGCGCGCTTGACTCCGGTGATATCGAGCATGGATGCAGCGTTCATTGGGTTACGGCAGAACTCGATGACGGGCCCGTTTTGGGACAAGCCAAAGTCGCGATCAAAGCGGATGACACAGCGGAGAGCTTGGCTGCGCGGGTCCTCAAGTTGGAGCATCGCCTTTATCCATCGGTACTGCGTGCAGTTTCAGAGAATGCACCGCTGCCCGTAATGATCGATGCAAGTAAGAGGTGACCCAGCGCATAGTGGGCAGTAACCTTAGTGCAGGTTGATCAAGGCGTCACAACAGGCCCAATTACGACTTGATCTCGTCTTTGGATAAATGGCCGAAAACAATGAAGCTGAAGGTTTCTGCGGCTACATTGGGCTGTCTTAGCTGGTTCAGCCGCGATCGCGCTTTGTTGAAGCGCCTTAGTGCCCTTTCACCCTGACGCGATTCCGCCTAACAATGATGCTAGGTAAATCGGTGCAGATATAATTTTCGAAGAGGCGAAGTAGGCCCAAATGCAAACAATCACAACGACCGAAGCGTTGGCCGCATTCTGCGCCGACGCTGCTAACGCCCCTTACATTACGGTCGACACGGAGTTTCTGCGCGAACGCACCTACTATGCAAAGCTTTGCCTGATCCAGGTTGCGTATCCCGGGAAGGGCGACGAAAACGCGGTGTTGGTTGATCCAATGGTCGAAGGGCTTTCGCTTGATCCGCTCCTCGAGCTCTTTAGCAACGTAGAGGTCGTGAAGGTTTTCCATGCCGCTCGGCAGGACCTCGAAATCTTTCAGGTGGATTATGGCGTCTTACCTGCACCATTGTTCGATACGCAAGTTGCAGCAATGGTTTGTGGTTTTGGCGAGCAGGTGGGGTATGAAACACTTGTGCGCAAGATCGCGCGGGCCTCACTGGACAAAACCTCACGCTTCACGGACTGGTCGCGTCGCCCGTTGTCGAATGCCCAAAAAACATATGCGTTGGCCGACGTAACCCATCTTCGTGGAATTTATGAACACCTGTCGGCTGAGCTTGAAAAATCGGGTCGAAAAGCCTGGGTCGAAGAAGAAATCTCGATCCTGACCGACCCGGAAACGTACCGTGTTGATCCTGATTTTGCCTGGCAGCGTGTGAAAACCCGTACGCATTCGGGAAAGTTCCTCGCCATCGTTCGTGAACTGGCAAGGTTTCGCGAGAGCTATGCGCAAACAAAGAATGTGCCACGAAGCCGTGTGTTCAAGGATGATGCCTTGGTCGAGATCGCATCGACCAAGCCTGCGAGCATGGAAGAGCTTGGTCGCTCACGTCTGCTGATGCGCGAAGCGCGCAAGGGCGATGTTGCATCTGGGATCTTGGAAGCCATCAAGGCAGGTCAGGCCACGAAGCCGGAAGATTTTCCCGTTTCGAAGAAATCGAGTGAGAAGTTGCAGGTTAACTCTGCTCTGGCAGACCTTTTGCGTGTGCTTCTGAAGGCAAAATCTGAAGAAGCGGGTGTGGCTCAGAAGTTGATCGCAACCAGTGCGGAACTGGACCAGATCGCAGCGGGTATATATGATGTACCTTCTTTAAAGGGCTGGCGTGGCGAGGTTTTTGGTGCAGACGCTATGCAACTGGTTGAGGGTAAGATTGCCCTGACCACTGAAGGCAATTCCGTCCGGATCGTTCCGCTTTAGGCATCGGGCAACGTGCAGTTCATCAAGCTCTGTTCTGAATGTCCCGAGATCTGGCTGGGCCAAAATCACGCTTGTTCGCGTAACTGACCCTGACCCATGGCGTCTGTTTGGGCTTTCTCGTGCAGCACTTTACGTAACCACATTCCTGCGCCGACCATGATTGCCAACGCAATAATCACGCCTGCAAAGTTCGAAATCAGATCGGCAATCTCGCTCATGCGGTCTGTGAAACTGTAGCCAATCAGGACATAGACGCTGCTCCAGGCAGCCGCACCGATTACAGCAGGCAAGGTAAAACGGAGCCAGCCTAGCCCCGCGGCGGCACCCACGTAGGACACGTAAGGTGCGAGAGGACTGACAACCGTACGGCTCAGAAACACTGCCCAGGCGCCCCGTTTGTCGATAAAACCTTCTGCTTTATCGACAAGTATCGCCATTTTAGGCTTTCTCGTTAGCCGCGACTTGATCGCATCGCCGCCCTTGCGTCCCAATTGGTAGGCGCATTGATCACCTGCGACGAAGCCGACGAACGCCGCCGCTGCCACTGCCCAGAGATTGAGATCGCCACTTGCTGCGAAGCCGCCTGCTGCAAGCACCAGCAGAGACGAGGGCAGGGGGATCGCAAGGCAGGACAGAAAGACGCTTGTCAGAACCAGATACGCCCCAAGGCTCGGCACAAGCGCAAACAGCGTTTCGGTCATTCGTTGGCCTCCGGCCGTGGGCGGGGTGGTCGATTGTTCTTTTCGCCTCGGGCATCGCGTTCGGCCCTGGCAGTGTCAGCAGCATCGCGCAGCATGTCCCCAACTTCGACTATGCTCATTCCCTTCGTCTCGGCGATTTCCGACAAGGTTAGGCGACGCGCATCTCGCCCCGAGATATCTAGTGTCTCAAACATCAGTTCGGGTGGAACACCCGTACGCATTCCGACAAAGCGTGGGGTCATCCAAGCTTCAATAACAAATTCAGCGCGCGCAGGGTCATGGCGCCAGAACTGATGCAACACGACGCGCCCTGCAAAAAATGCAACAACGCACGCCGCGAGAACAAAGAGCGTCAGCGCCTTCCAATGATGTGTTGCCAAGTAGCGTAAGCTGTTCATCGTCTAGGTCCCATGAAGATCAAACGCAGTCTGCGATAGTTTCCGTCGCGCGTTATCATCCCAAAAGCCGCATGCCGCGTGTAAGACCTTCCAAGGTCATTGGCACCATCGTGTCCTCAAAGATGTCACGGATCATCTGGATCGATTGCGTATAGCGCCAATGCGCTTCGGGCGTGGGATTGATCCAGACCGAATTGGGCCATTGCGCGCGCGCACGCCGAAGCCAGGTTTCTCCAGCTTCCTGGTTCCAGTGTTCATTGGCGCCGCCCGGGAATGCGATCTCGTAAGGGGACATCGCGGCGTCGCCAACGAAGATACATTTGTAGTCCGGGCCATAAGTGTTCAACACGTCCCAGGTTGCAGTCTGTTCAGACCAGCGACGACGGTTATCACGCCAGACACCTTCATAAAGGCAGTTGTGAAAGTAGTAATGTTCGAGATGCTTGAATTCGGTTTTAGCCGCTGAGAAAAGTTCTTCGACGACTTTGACATGGTCATCCATTGACCCGCCAACATCTACAAAAAGCAAAACCTTAACTGCATTGCGCCGCTCGGGCCGGGTCTGCACATCCAGATAGCCGTGTTCCGCCGTTGCGCGAATTGTTCCATCCAGATCAAGCTCATCGGCAGCGCCATCACGTGCCCAGCTGCGCAGACGTTTCAGAGCGACCTTGATATTTCGTGTGCCCAGTTCAACCGTATCATCAAGATTGCGAAACTCGCGCTTATCCCAGACCTTGACCGCGCGCCTGTGCCGGCTTTCATGCTGGCCAACGCGTACACCTTCGGGGTTGTAGCCATAGGCACCAAAGGGGCTAGTGCCGGCGGTTCCGATCCATTTACTGCCACCTTGATGGCGACCTTGTTGTTCTTTCAGCCGCTCGCGCAATGTCTCCATCAGTTTGTCAAATCCGCCGAGTGCTTCAATTTCGGCCCGTTCTTCTTCGCTCAGATGTTTCTCTGCCATCTTTTCAAGCCATTCCTTTGGCAGATCCACGGCCTCAAGAACGTCTTCGAAACTGACATTTTCCAATCCCTGGAAGGCATGTGCGAAGGCCTGATCAAACCGATCAAGATGGCGTTCGTCTTTCACCATCGTGGTGCGCGCCAAAAGGTAGAAGTGATCGACATCATAGGTTGCGATGCCAGACTTCATGCCCTCCAGAAAGCTGAGATATTCGCGTAAGGAAACCGGCACCCCATGGCCGCGCAATGCTTCGAAGAAGGGGGTGAACACGGTGTCGAACCTCTAGCCGCGGGCCAGATAGATCGACGCGACCAATCCGATAACGCACCACATGATGCCGAACCCGGCGGCATATTGCGCCATGTCATAGCGGTTGCCGCCGCGTTTTTTGGCCAGCCAGGCCCCCCAGGCTGCGCCGCCAACTAATCCAATAAGTGCCAGCATCAGCGATCCCCAGTTGTGTCGCGTCTCTCAGGCGAGACCGATGCAATTTCTACCAACCGGGCGCGTATTTCTCCGGCGTCACCGAAGCCATATCGCGCCCATCCAAGACTGTCGAGGCGAACAGCTTGCGCCTCGGCGGGGCGTCCTTCCAGTGTGAGCGCCTCTGCCTTCATCATCAAAAGAGTGGCGAGCAACGACGCATTTTGTGCGGCGGTTACCGCAGGGAGGCTGTCGTCGACCAACCTTAAGGCTGCATTGCCATTTCCTGTGGACAGCGCAAAGGCTGCCAGCTGAACTGCCACATGCGCGCGATGGATCTCGGTCCCGGGCACCTGTGAATAAAGTTGGCCGGCAGTCACAAATGCGGGCAGCGCCAATTCGGCTTGTTGACCAAGCGAAAGACGTCCCAGCGCATAAAAGCTAAAACCTTCGCGTACAGGTCCTAGATTGGAAGACTGGGCGATCTGAACGGCGCGTTGTGCGGCATTCACCCGTCTGCGCGAACTTGTGCCCGGACCAAGTGCTGTTTCGATCGCGTCCACCCAGGCCCGCGGTGCAACCTGTCCGGTCTGCACAGAACGCCCTCCGGAACGACCCGGTGCGGTGCGCGCCAGTACGCCAGGCAGGATTGCGGCTACCTGCTGTCGCGTCATCCCGCTTTGTATCTCTGGCGCATAGGCCGTTCGCAGCATGATCATATCGAACTGCGTCAGCACCATGTGGAAGTTGTCGTCGTTGAAGATGCTGTCATTCAGTCGATAAAGATCGTTCAACGGCCCAACCGCCTGCGCGATCTCTTCATGCAGACAATCCCGGACTTCCTGCGGGCTGACATCGTTCGGAATAAATACCGCAGCACTTGTTCTGGTGCTGAGGGTCGACCAATCCACCAGACGGCTGCGCCTGTTGCGCACGAACTCTCTCCACGAGCCCACATTTGGCACCACAAAACAGGCAGCCTGCGGGACATAACGCTGAAGCTGTCTGCGCGGCAGGGTTTCGACGATCAGATTGGCCGCTTCGAAACTATGAGCGGGTGCAATATCGATCCCTGCTTCGCGACGCATTCGTCCGAGCAACGAACTCAGATCCCTCGAGAGCGTGGGGGGGGTGTTTGCCCCAGCAACTGCTACGCGGATCGGCCCTTCAAAACGCGTGAACCTTTGAAGGGCACGCCCATTTTCCATCAGGAAACTCAAGTCAAGGAAATCCGCGGCCAATTGCGCACGGGTACGTCGTGTCGGCGCTGGACTGGCCGTACCGAAAGCCTTCATTGCCGGAAGCTCGGTTGAAAGGGCGGGCGTGGCACGCCTTTCAACAGGCGCGTCCTCCAACGGAACCGTTGCGCAACCGGCTACCAGGGCCAAGAAAAGGGTTAAGGCAATCCTCAAGGGTTTGGTCTTTGGTATTTGATGAAAGGCGTAAGATTACCGACCTTATCGTAAAGACGTCGACCTGCCGCGTTGAAGTCTTGTGTCATCCAGTAAACTGTTGGGGCGCCTTCGGCATCAGCTGCTGCATAAACCGCTTCGATCAAAGCGCGACCTACGCCCTTGCCGCGCGCGTTTGGTGCCGTGTAGAGGTCTTGCAAATACGTCACGGGTTCGATCTTCCATCCATGCATGTGAAAGATGTAATGTACCAGCCCTACTGCATCTGCCCCATCCCATGCCAAGAATCCATGATAAGATGAGGTCCTGGGATCGACCAGACGATGAAACGAGCTCTCATAGATCGCATCGGGCAACGTCGTTTCATAATAGTTCAGATACGCGCGCCAGAGCGGTGTCCAGACCCCACGGTCATCAGCAGTGATCGGCTTAATCTCAATCATGAATTCAGACTTCCACGTCATCTTGGCGCTTTCAAGGCGCACGAGCTTCATGCTCAGTGATACGTCAAAGGATCACCGGGGTTGTCCTAACGCTGTTTCTTTGCCTTTAGCGCCCGCCGCGCGCCATGAACGCCAGACGTTCAAACAAAGCCACATCTTGTTCGTTCTTCAAGAGCGCCCCATGCAGTTTCGGAAGCGCGTTGGCCCCGTCGCGTTTCAGATCCTCGGGTGACAGATCTTCAGCCAGAAGCAGTTTCAGCCAATCCAGCACTTCACTTGTCGATGGCTTCTTCTTCAGGCCCGGCGTTTCGCGGACCTCGAAAAACTGTGACAAGGCAGTGGACAGGAGGGCGCCTTTAATTCCTGGATGATGAACCTCGACGATCTTTGACAATGTCTCGGCATCCGGAAACTTGATGTAATGAAAGAAACAGCGGCGCAAAAACGCATCGGGCAGTTCTTTTTCATTGTTGGAGGTGATCACGACGACAGGGCGCTGCTTAGCCTTTACGGTTTCACCGGTTTCGTAGACGAAGAATTCCATCCGATCGAGCTCTTGGAGCAAATCGTTTGGAAACTCGATATCGGCTTTATCGATTTCGTCGATCAACAAGACCACGCGTTGCTCAGCCGCGAAGGCTTCCCACAGTTTCCCGCGCTTAATGTAATTGGCGACATCGTGAACGCGTTCATCTCCAAGCTGGCTGTCACGAAGCCGCGATACAGCGTCATACTCATATAGCCCCTGCTGGGCACGCGTGGTGGATTTGATGTGCCATTCGATGATTGGCATGTCCAAAGCCTGAGCGACTTGGCGTGCCAGTTCGGTCTTTCCGGTTCCGGGTTCCCCTTTCACCAACAAGGGACGCTCTAGCGTGACCGCAGCATTCACAGCGACCTCAAGATCGTCTGGCACGATATATGTTTCGGTCCCGGAAAAATGCATCTTAGCCACATCCTTTTTTTGCAGGGATTGGGCTAACTTACATCAGCTACACAATCGCGCCACAAGTCCTATCTAGGCCTTGAGCGTTGCAACTTCCTGAGATATTGCAGCGCCAAGGAGTGTGTAGGATGACAGTTTCAGATCCAAACATCGCCGCATCCGTTTCAGGTGAGGGAACCACTATGAAAGCCGAGGTATTTTTGCCCGACGATTATCGTCCTGCGGAGGACGAGCCTTTTATGAACGACCGCCAGCTGGAATATTTCCGTCGTAAGTTGCTGGCTTGGAAGACAGATCTTATCGCAGAGAGCGCCAGCACTATCGAGGATTTGCAAGGTGCCGCACGCAATATCCCCGATGTTGCAGACCGCGCCTCTGAAGAAACTGACCGGGCATTGGAACTGCGCACACGCGATCGGCAGCGAAAGCTGATCTCCAAGATCGAATCCGCGTTAAGGCGGATTGACGAAGGCGAATTTGGTTATTGTGAAGAAACCGGCGATCAGATCTCGCTCAAACGTTTGGATGCACGTCCGATTGCAACCATGAGCCTTGAAGCGCAAGAACGTCACGAACGCCGCGAGAAGGTGCATCGCGACGATTGACGATTGACCTTCAGGGGCATAGACGATCGTTTGGCACCGGGGCTGAGGCCCCGGTGTTTTTATTTGCGTGCTTTCGTTTTAAAATGCGTTACCGCTGCATGTATGAGGGCGTAGCGTGGCGCAATCAGTCAAACGCGAAATTACGGTTTTGGGGGCAGGGGTTGCGGGCCTGACTGTGGCAATCGCGCTTGCGCGGCGCGGCCATTCGGTGATCGTCCTTGAACGTGCAGAAGAAATTCGCGAGGTCGGTGCCGGACTGCAGATCAGTGCAAACGGAAAGCGGGTGCTTGATGCCCTCGGTCTAGACCCGGATGCAGCTGGGCGGGCCACCTTGTCCCAAGCGGTGGTATTGCGTGACCATCAGGATGGCAAAGAACTTGCAAGGCTCAGCCTATCGCACGACCCGGGCATGCGACTGATGCATCGTGCGGATCTAATCGAGCTTCTGGCGGAAAATGCGCGTGCGCTAGGTGTGCAAATCCGTCTTCTTCACCATGTAGATCACATCGAGATTGGTGAGACCGGAAAGCCTTCGCTTCGGCTAAAGACCGGTGGTGTATTGCGACCCGAGGTCTTGATCGGGGCTGACGGGCTTCGTTCATTGGCGCGCCGCGCTGTTTTGGGCAAAGGGGCCAGCGACCCGAGTTTCACAGGACAAGTTGCATGGCGGACATTGGTTCCAGGCCGCAAAGACGATCCCGCAGAAGCGACCGTCTATATGGGTCCCAGAAAACACCTAGTGAGCTATCCATTGCGAGGCGGCAAATTGCGCAACATCGTTGCTGTTGAGGAGCGTCGTGGTTGGACCGAGGAAGGTTGGAACCATCCGGATGACCCCACGAGGGTGCAACGCACGTTTTCTGGGTTTGCGCCTGAAGTGCGCGGATGGCTTGGCGATGCACGCGAAGTTTATCTTTGGGGTCTGTTCAGACACGAAGTTCCCAAAACATGGTTTCGCGGTTCGGTGGTCATGATGGGAGACGCCGTTCACCCTACGCTGCCGTTTTTGGCACAAGGTGCCAATATGGCGCTGGAAGACGCATGGGTGCTTGCAGAGTGCATCACGCGCTTTAGAGATCTTGAAGCTGGCTTCGCGCGCTATCAGGAGCTGCGTTACGACCGGACCCGCAAAATCGTAGGGGCGGCGGACACAAACGCATGGGTATACCACTTGTCACCGGGACTGACCCGCTCGGTGGTGCATATGGGCCTGAAACTGGGCAATCGATTTGCCCCAGACCAAGCGCTCAAGCGTTTCGACTGGCTTTATGACGAGGACGTCACCGCGACACCTGTCTAGGCGTCCAATTCTACCCAGACGGGCACGTGGTCAGATGGTTTTTCCTCGCCACGCACCGCGGCTTCGATGCCGGCATCTGTCATAAGATCCGCGCAGGCTGGTGTCATCAGCACATGGTCGATGCGGATCCCGTCATTTCGGTTCCATGCGCCGGCTTGATAATCCCAAAATGAATATTGTTCTGGGGCTTGGTTACGGGCGCGAAACGCTTCCGTGAAGCCAAGGTTCAAAATCTCACGGTAGGCCGCGCGGCTTTCAGGACGCGCCAAAGCATCACTCTGCCAGACCTCGGGACGCGCCGCATCTTCATCTTGGGGAATGATGTTGTAATCGCCAGCCATCAACGCAGGCTCTTCGGCTGCCATCAGAGCCTCGGCGCGGGCTTTCATGCGCTTCATCCATGCAAGCTTATAGTCGTATTTCGGACCGGGGGTCGGATTTCCGTTGGGGAGATAGAGCCCACAGACCCGCACTGCCGTCTTGTCCCCGATCACAGTGCCCTCGATCCAGCGCGCCTGTTCGTCCTCATCATCGCCCGGCAATCCCCGGGAGACGTCTTCCAGTGGCAGTTTCGACAGTATAGCCACACCATTGAAGCTCTTTTGCCCATGGGTTTCAACGATATAACCCCGGTCCTCAAAGATTTCGCGGGGGAAGTTTTCGTCGATCGACTTGATCTCCTGAACGACCACGACGTCGGGCTCAAACGCATCCAGCCAACGCGGAAACGCTTCGATCCGCGCCTTGATCCCATTGATGTTGAACGTGGCGATCTTCATGGCACTCCCCTTGGCCTAACATGGCCATAAATACCCAAATCAGCCCGCTTGACCAGCAAAGCCATCATTCAAGGTCGTCAGGCAAACGAACCCCTTGCAAGCCGTTCAGTCAGGGGCTGAAATGCATCACTTCAGCCCCAATCCTGAAACAGATCAGGCAAGTTGTCCTTCCGAGGAAACACGGGTCTTGCCACCCAGATAAGGATGCAAGGCCTCGGGTAGATCGACAGACCCATCCTCTTGCTGTCCGTTCTCAAGCACAGCAATCAACGCACGCCCAACCGCAAGACCCGAGCCGTTCAGCGTATGGACAAACTCCGGCTTACCGCCTTCCGCGGGCTTGAACCGCGCGTTCATCCGGCGAGCCTGAAACGCGCCACAGACCGACACCGAAGAGATCTCGCGATAGGTGTTCTGACCCGGCAACCACACTTCGATATCGTGGGTCTTAATCGCGCCAAATCCCAGATCGCCCGTGCAAAGGATAACCGTGCGATAGGCAAGGCCCAGCTTCTCCAGAACGGTTTCGGCGCGCCGGGTCATGCGCTCATGCTCGGCCATGCTGTCATCGGGATGGGTGATCGACACCATTTCGACCTTCTCGAACTGGTGCTGACGCAGCATGCCTGCGGTGTCCTTGCCGGCACTTCCTGCCTCCGAGCGGAAGCATTGCGTGTGCGCGGTCATGCAGATCGGCAGCGCGTCCTCGGCCAGGGTTTCGCCTGAGACTGTGTTGGTTAGCGTCACCTCGGATGTGGGGATCAGCCACCAGCCATTTGTCGTCTGATAGCTGTCTTCGGCAAATTTTGGCAGCTGGTTGGTGCCATACATTGCCGCTTCGCGGACCAGAACAGGCGTGATCATCTCGGTCAGCCCATGTTCATCGACGTGCAAATCCAGCATGAACTGTGCAAGCGCGCGGTGCAGTCGCGCCATGGCGCCAGACATGACCACGAAGCGCGAGCCCGACAGTTTTGCGGCGGTTTCGAAATCGAGGCCTTGGGCCGCCGGCAGGTCGTAATGTTCGCGCGGGGTGAATGCGAAGCTGGGCGGGGTGCCCCAGCGCCGGATTTCGACATTGTCGTCTTCATCGTCACCATCGGGCACATCGGCATGGATCAGGTTCGGCAAACCCATCAGAAGGTCGGTCAGGTCCTGGTCCTTGGCCTTAGCGTCTTCGCCAAGACGCGCCACTTCGGCTTTCTTTTCGCCAACAAGCGCGCGGAGGCGTTCGAACTCGGCCTCATCGCCACTGGCCTTGGCTTTGCCGACAAGTTTCGAGGCGGCGTTCTGTTCAGCTTGCGCAGTTTCGGCTGCAAGGATCATGGCGCGGCGGTCTGCGTCTATCGACAGGATGGAGGAGGACGCATCCGAGACCCCACGACGGGCCATGATGGCGTCGAATTCTTCAGGGTTTTCGCGGATAGCTTTGATGTCATGCATGGATGCACTCCGTCCTCGGGTTGATATTGAGCCGGGATATGCCGGAATGCGCGGGGGAGGGGAAGCAATTTCACCCAAGCGATTGTGAACTGTGCCAAGCCCTGTTGCAGGATGACGGGCAGGGGGACGGTTTCGTGCCTGACGCGGGGCTTATCCGTCCTCTTCGGCCATCCAGTTGCCCTGTGCTTTGGGCGGCGGGCCAAGATTGGAATACATGCCGTCCTCGGTGTAATATTTGCGGCGGTCGGCCCAGTCGTACCTGTCTGGTCCAAGCGCCTTCCAGGCCCGCCACTCGGCTTCGAATTCATCAAGGTAAAGATCTATGTCGGGCCAATTGGGCCGTCGGATCGTGTCTGGCAGGCCGACCGATGCATCCCCGAACGCCTGATTGACAACATTTTGGTCCCGAGGACGCAGAGGAAACGTCGCCCTCCACAAAGCCGCGCCGCGCAGGGAGCTTGGACCGAAAGTTGTTTTCTCGTCCATTTCCACCCAGCTGAGGTCTGCCCCCTGCATCTGTGCGAAGCTCAGGTTTGCCCCCTGCATCTGCGCGTGGCTCAGGTCTGCCCCCTGCATCTGCGCGGAGCTCAGGTTTGCCCCCTGCATCTGTGCGTCAAAGAGGATTGCCCCCTGCATCTGCGCGTTTTGCAGGTCTGCCCCCTGCATCTGCGCGTGGTTCAAATCTGCCCCCTGCATTTGTGCCCCAGCGAGAACTGCGTTTTGTAAATCCAGCCCGTAGAGGTCAAACCCCTGCAGATTTGTGTTGGGCAGGTCGACGATCTTTGTGGATGGGTCGTTGGACTGACTGCGGATTTGGGTGTTGAGCCGCGACAGCGACTGCACCGCGCGTTCCATATCGGGGCGTTCGACCTTTAGGTTTTGAGCCCAAGTATACAAATCCTCTGGCGACGCATCCTGGGGCACAGGTTTTGCCGGATGGTCCCGCGACAGCTCTTTGACATAGATCGACAACAGCCGCGCGATGCGGATCGCCTCGTCCGGTTTTTCCTGGGCCAGCCCTTCCAGCCGGTCGATGGCCGCCGCGCGGCGCACCAGATCGTCCGCCCATTCGGTCAGAACCGTCTTGTTCCCGTCCTCGTTTTTGATGACCCGCGTCACCTGCCTGCGCGCGGCCAGTTCTTCCGTCGCGGCGTTGATCTTGTCATTGAACAGCGACTGGCCCTGCAGATCGGCCTGTCTGGCGGCAACTGTTGTGCGCCAGGCCAGAAACGGCGCACCAAGAGCGGCAATCAAAAGGTACCCGACACCCCGGATGGCCTCGTGGTTTCCGGTGAACAGTGCCTGAAGCAAGCGCAAGATCGCGATAATGACGATCACGACAAGAGGAGCCAACAAAAGGATCAGCAGCGCGTTCAAAAAGCACCCGCGCGTGCGTGAAAAAGCGAATTTAAACAGCTGTCGCAGGCCCAGCCAGTCAATCAGATCGTTTTTGTGGTTTGCCACGTCGTCCCCGATTCCCGCTCCGATATCTGTTACCGTATAGCGAAATACAGCCACAGGGATAGCGATCCGACGGGCGGACCCCTTTCATCGAAAAGGTTTTGTGCCTACCTACACCCTCTGCAACTCGTCTTGCGCCTGCTCGGCGACGCGCATAGGGTGCGCGCCAACACGTTTCGGCCTGCAATCGGCCCTGAGATAAGGACAAGAATTCCATGGAAGCCTTTGGCTCGTTTGTGCCCCTGATCTTGATCTTCGCGATCATGTATTTCCTGCTGATCCGGCCACAGCAGCAGAAGATGAAACAGCATCGCGCCATGGTCGAAGCGCTGCGCCGCGGTGATCAGGTGGTCACGCAAGGCGGTCTGATCGGCAAGGTCACCAAGGTCAAAGATGACGGTGAAGTTGAGGTCGAGATCGCCAGCGGTGTGTCCGTTCGCGTCGTGCGCCATACGATTGCTGAAGTCCTGAATAAGACTGAACCAGCAAAATAAGTTTAACTTCGCTTCGTAAGGCGTTCTGAACATGTTGCAAATTCCTGGCTTCCAGCGGGTCGTGATCTTCAGCGTATTGGTGCTGGGATTGGTGCTCGCGTTACCGAACGCCTTCTATACCCGCGTCGAGATCCACAACGATGCCGCTGCTATGGTGGAAGCAGGCTTCGCGCCCGAGGCCGAGGTTGCCGATGAACTGGCGCTCTGGCCGGATTTCCTGCCCTCCGGGCTGGTCAATCTCGGGCTCGATCTGCGCGGTGGGGCGCATCTTCTGGCGGAAGTTCAGGTCGACCAGGTCTATGCAACCCGTATGGACAACTTGTGGCCCGGCGTCCGCGATGTTTTGCGTGAAGAGCGCGCCACAATCGGCACGATCCGCCGTGTCGATGCGCCAGACGGCGAGTTGCGCGTCAGAATTGGCGATCCTTCGGGCATGGAGACAGCGCTTGCCGCCGTGCGCACGCTCTCGCAGCCCGTTCAGAGCATTACAGGGGTAGGGCAATCGACCCTCGATGTCAGTTTTGAGGGCGATGTCATCATCATACAGCTCTCGGAAGCAGAACGCGCCAGCACGGACGAGCGGACGATGGCGCAGTCGCTGGAGATTATCCGCAACCGCGTTGACGAGGCCGGAACACGTGAGCCGACCATCCAGCGTCAGGGCACCGACCGCATTCTAATTCAGGTGCCGGGCATTGGGTCTGCCACGGAGCTTAAGGAACTGATCGGAACAACGGCGAAACTGACCTTCCATCCGGTTGTGAGCGTGACATCAAACCCGGACGAGCCGCCTGGCCCACGCAATATGATCGTGCCTTCGAAAGACGAGGATGGCATCTTCTACATTCTGGAGCAGACGCCCGTTGTAACAGGTGAAGACCTGACGGACGCGCAGCCCGCATTTGACCAAAACGGACGCCCAGCGGTGAACTTCCGTTTCAGTCCCACGGGTGCACGTGCGTTTGGCGACTACACAGCTGAAAATATTGGATCCCCTTTCGCGGTCGTTCTCGACAATGAGGTTGTGACCGCACCGACTATTCAGGACCATATTCCCGGCGGCTCAGGTATCATTACTGGTCAGTTTACGGTTGAAGAAACAACGCTATTGGCGGTTCAGTTGCGGGCAGGCGCGTTGCCAGCCGAAGTGACCTATCTTGAAGAGCGCACGATTGGACCTGAACTGGGTCAGGACAGTATCGATGCAGGCAAGATCGCAACGATGATCGCGTTTGCTGGGGTGCTGTTGTTTATGTTCCTAAGCTACGGGTTATTCGGGATATTTGCCAATATCGCGTTGATCCTGAATGTGGCGATGATTTTCGGGTTGCTCAGCCTCATCGGCGGAACGCTGACCTTGCCCGGTATTGCCGGGATCGTGCTGACGATCGGGATGGCGGTGGATGCCAATGTACTTGTGTTCGAGCGTATCCGGGAAGAACTCAAGACCGCTCGTGGACCTGCGCGCGCAATTGAGCTTGGCTACGATAGGGCCCTGTCGGCCATTATCGATGCCAACATCACGACCTTCATTGTAGCCACGATCCTATTTACTTTGGGGTCTGGACCGGTCAGAGGCTTTGCGATCACGCTGGGTATCGGCATCCTCACGTCGGTTTTCACTGCTATTTACATAACGCGCCTGTTCATCATTATCTGGTTCGAGCGTCGCCGACCCAAAACGATCGAGGTTTGATCAGATGCGTCTTCGTCTTGTTCCCGCTGAAACCAATTTTGATTTCTTTCGCTTCCGCAACATCACGATGGGCTTGTCCATCGCGGCGGTTATCCTGTCACTCGCCGCCTGGCTCGTTATTGGGCTAAACTTCGGAATCGACTTTCTGGGCGGTACGACAATCCGCACGGAAAGCAGTCAGCCGGTTGATATCGCGGCGTACCGCGCGGCGATTGAAACGCTTGATCTGGGAGATGTTTCAATCACGGAAGTGTTTGACCCAACCTTCGGGGAAGGGCGCAACGTCGCCATGATCCGTATCCAGGCTCAGGCAGGTGAGGAAAGCGTAACCGCAGATGTCATTAAGGCGGTTGAGGCTGCACTCAATGCCTATGACGCCGAGATGACCTTCCCATCTGTCGAAAGCGTTGGGCCCAAGGTTTCTGGAGAGTTGATCATGACTGCGGTGCTGGCCGTTTCCGCCGCGCTGCTCGCGATCCTCTTCTATATTTGGTTGCGGTTTGAATGGCAGTTCTCGGTTGGGGCGATCGCAGCCCTGGCCCATGATGTCATACTGACAATTGGTATTTTCTCGATCTTCCAGATCCGTTTCGATCTGGCCACGATCGCGGCTTTGCTGACCATCATCGGCTACTCGATCAACGATACCGTCGTGATTTTTGACCGTCTTAGGGAGAACCTTCGCAAGTTCAAAACGGTGCCGCTGACTGAGGTCATGAACAAGTCGGTCAACGAGACGCTCAGCCGGACGTTGATGACCTCGGGAACCACACTTCTTGCGCTGATTGCGCTGCTCATCTTCGGTGGCGATGTGATCCGTGGGTTTGTTTTTGCCATCGCGTGGGGTGTGATTGTCGGGACATACTCTTCGGTCTACGTGGCGAAAAACGTCGTCCTTTTATTGGGCGTGAAGCGCGACTGGTCGAAGAAGACCGACACTACCGGCAATCAGTTCGGAAACATAGATGCCTGATGACCTCTCCCTGGCGCTCTCAGTGCCGGGGCTTGAATGGGTTGCATTCGCTGCGTTTGTTGCAGGGGTTGTCTACGGATTTGCGGGCTTCGGATCAGCGCTGGTTTACATCCCGATGGCCGTGGCCTTTATGCCACCCGTTCTCGTGATCCCCGCGTTTCAGATAACGGCCCTGATTTCGCTTTTTACGGTGCTTCCCAAAGCAGTACGGCATGTCGATATTCGCACCAGTACCCTGCTGATTGTGTCGTCACTGTTGAGCGCGCCGCTCGGGGTTTACCTGCTTCTTACGTTGCCCGAACCCATCTTGCGGTGGGTCGTTTCCATAATCGTGATCGTCACTCTGTCGCCGGTCCTGATGGGCTGGCGTTATCACAGTGCTCCAGGGAACCTGACAACCGCATCGATCGGGGCCGCCGCAGGTGTGATGGGGGGCGCGACTGGTCTCAATGGTCCGATCGTGATCCTTTTTCGCCTTAGTGGTGGGGATAGCGCGCAAACCACACGCGCAAATATGGTCGTTTTTCTGACGCTAAATTCCTCCCTCATGATTCCGATCATGATTTTCCAAGGTGCGATGACGGTCGAGACATTCTGGATCGGATTGGTCTTGCTTCTGCCCTATGGCGCGGGCAACCTAATCGGCCAGGCGTTGTTCAAACCCTCGCAAGAGGGCATATACCGAAATGTGGCGTATGCATTGATTGCATTGGCTGCGCTCGTCGGATTGCCAATCTGGTAGGAGAAACCATGCGCTTGAACGAAGTGGAATTCGGGGGAGGTACTCCAATCACGGGCTACGGAGCAGGGTTTTTCCGCATCGGGGAAGAGGTGGTGCATGGCCCTGCGCTTGTCTTGCCGGAATCCTATGGGGCCTGGAACGGTATCGAAGATCTGGCGCCTTTGCTCGCGGCAGCGGGACAGATCGATGTTTTATTTGTCGGTATGGGCAGCGAGATCGCACATCCTCCAGCAGCTCTTCGCGACGCATTGGAAGCCAAGGGCATCGGGGTCGAGCCGATGTCATCGCCAGCGGCTTGTCGCACCTATAATGTGGTGCTTGGCGAAGGACGCCGCATTGGTGCTGCGTTGCTGCCGGTTGACTGACGCAGATGGAATTGCGCGTCACTGATCTGTCCTGCCGACGTGGTGGCATCTTGGTGCTCAAAGGTGTGAACTTCGCACTTCGTTCTGGTCAGGCGTTGGTGCTCAGAGGGCCAAACGGTGTGGGAAAGACCACCTTGCTGCGAACAATCGCCGGGCTGCAACCCGCAGCGTCTGGTGACGTAACAAGTCCGGATGACGCGATCGCCTATGCCGGACACGCTGATGGATTGAAGGCTGCACTCACGGTACGGGACAATCTGAATTTCTGGGCATCAGCCTATGGCACAAAGGACATCACTCCCGCCTTGCAAGCTTTTGACCTGGCGCCACTTTTGGATAGGCAGGCTCAGGATTTGAGTGCTGGTCAGAAGCGCCGCCTTGGGCTGGCACGGATGGTGGTGACAGGGCGGTCGATCTGGATCTTCGACGAACCCACCGTCAGTCTGGACACTCATAACACGCAGCTCTTTGCAGATATGGTGCGGAAGCATCTCACAAACGGCGGTATCGCGCTGCTGGCGACCCATATTAATCTGGGATTGCCTGATGCGGAGAGCCTGGATTTGTCGTCATTCCGTGCGTTGGCAGAAAGCCAGGCAGAAACGGATGATGCCTTCCTCGCGGAGGGATTTTAATGCGCGCACTGCTCAGACGCGATTTAGCATTGGCCGTCCGGGCAGGTGGGGGCTTCGGCCTGAGCCTCGCGTTCTTCCTGATCCTCGTCACGCTGGTGCCATTTGGTGTCGGCCCGCAATCCGAGCTTTTGGGTCGGATCGCACCCGGTATTCTTTGGGTCGGGGCGCTGTTGGCGTGTCTTCTGTCGCTGGATCGTCTGTTTCAACTCGACTGGGAAGATGGCTCGCTTGATTTGCTGGCGGTCTCACCGCTGCCGATGGAAGGGGTCGTCGCAACGAAGGCTTTGGCGCATTGGTTGACGACCGGGCTTCCCTTGACCATTGCAGCGCCTCTTTTTGGAGTGCTGCTGAACCTGCCAATACCGGGATATCTTTGGTTATTCCTGTCATTGCTGATCGGCACGCCAGCGCTCAGTGTCATCGGTTCCTTTGGCGCAGCCCTAACCGTTGGGCTGAAGCGCGGCGGGCTCTTGTTGTCTCTGCTTGTGCTGCCGCTCTACGTGCCGACCCTGATTTTTGGGGCCGAGGTCGTCCGGCGAGCGGTGGATGGCATGACGCTTCTGACCTCGCTTGCGATGCTTGGCGGCATAACGATGGCCGCTTGGGCGCTCTTGCCTTTCGCGGCGGCTGCGGCAATCCGTATCAACCTGCGCTAACCTTCGCGCGTCTGCGTCGTATTGCTGTTCGCTCAACCGCCGCTTACCTATAAGGGCATGTCGATTTGGGAATATGCAAATCCGGTTCGTTTCATGCGAACATCCGCGGTTCTTCTGCCCTGGGTTTCGGTGGGTGCAGCCCTGTGTCTTAGCGTCGGCTTAATCTGGGGGTTCTTCTTTACGCCGGATGATTACCGGCAAGGTTCAACCGTGAAGATCATTTATCTGCACGTTCCCAGTGCAATGATGGCGATTAACATTTGGGCGATGATGTTGGTGACCTCATTGATCTGGGTGATCAGACGTCATCATGTGTCAGTTCTTGCCGCAAAAGCTGCCGCTCCAATTGGGGCGATCATGACCATGATTGCTTTGGCGACGGGCGCGATCTGGGGCCAGCCGATGTGGGGCACGTGGTGGGAATGGGATCCGCGGCTCACTGCCTTTCTGATCCTGTTTCTGTTCTACCTGGGCTACATCGCACTTTGGGCAGCGTTGGAAAATCCGGATACCGCTGCAGATCTGACCTCGATCGTGTGTCTTGTGGGGTCTGTCTTTGCGGTGATCTCGCGCTATGCGATCAATTTCTGGAACCAAGGTTTGCATCAAGGCGCGTCGCTATCGCTGGACGCAGAAGAAAACGTATCCGATGTCTTTTGGCAGCCCCTCGTGCTCTGCATCGTTGGGTTCATCTTGCTTTTTGTTGCGCTGCTGCTCGTGCGTACCCGAACTGAGATACGAGCGCGCAGACTGATGGCCTTGAAGCTGCGTGAAAGGACCGCTTAGTGCCGGACTTAGGAAGCTATTCAGTTTATGTCCTGAGCGCGTATGGCGTGTCGTTTGTTCTACTTGCGCTCATCATTTTTACCAGTTTGCGCCGATCTGCAAAAACGCTTGCTGAACTTAGCGATATTGAAGCGCGTCGGGATGCTGCGCGTGAGGCCGCCAAGAATGGCTAAGAAAAAGGTCCCGTTGCTGATGCTGGTACCGCCGGCACTGTTTGTCGGGTTTGCGGTGCTTTTCGCCTTTGGGATGCTGCGCGAAAATCCTGATGCTTTACCCTCTGCCCGCGCGGGACAACCTGCGCCCGCACTTGCCCTGACCCCGTTCAACGGGCAAGCGCCTTTTACGGATGCGACTTTGCGTGAAGGAGGCGTGAAACTTGTAAATTACTGGGCGAGTTGGTGCGCACCCTGCCGGGCAGAGCATCGCTTTCTCAAGCAGTTACAGGATGAGGGGATGCCGATCTATGGCATCAACTATAAAGATGATGCCGATAATGCGGTCGCTTTCCTGGAAGAACTGGGGGACCCGTTCGCCGGATACGGGTCAGATGTTGCCGGGCGAACAGCGTTGGACTGGGGGCTCTATGGTGTTCCAGAGACTTATGTAATTGCGGCAGATGGCACGGTCATGCTCCGCTTTGCAGGGCCCATCACCGAAAGCATTCTGGAAAGTACCATTCGCCCGGCCATCGCTGAAGCCGAAGCGCGCTAACCCAACCCGCTTTCCTTTGAGCGTTTTGCATGTGGGTCTCTCGCTGCAAATCGGAAAGCATAAAAAAGGCCCCGGAAAATCCGAGGCCTTCGTCTTCTATAGAGACCGCTTATCAGGCTGCTTTGGCGAGATTGCGCAGCACGTAGTGCAAAACGCCACCGTTTTCGATGTATTCGATCTCCACACCGGTATCGATCCGACACTTGACCTGAATGGTCTTTTCGGTGCCGTCGGTATAGGTGATGGTCAAAGGTACTTCCTGCAACGGTTCGATTGTGTCGAGCCCTGCGATTGCGATCGTTTCATCGCCTTGCAGGCCCAGCGATTTGCGGGTGTCACCCCCGGTGAACTCGAACGGAATGACACCCATACCAACAAGGTTGGAGCGGTGGATACGTTCGAAGCTCTCGGCGATCACGGCTTTCACACCCAGAAGGGCGGTGCCTTTCGCAGCCCAGTCGCGCGAAGAGCCAGCCCCATACTGCTCGCCCCCGAACACCACCAGCGGTGTGCCTGCTTCCTGATGCGCCATCGCCGCATCAAAGATCGAGGTTTCCGTACCGTCTGGGCCTTTGGTGTATCCGCCTTCAACCCCATCAAGCATCTCGTTCTTGATACGAATATTGGCAAAGGTGCCGCGCATCATGATCTCGTGGTTGCCGCGACGCGATCCATAGGAGTTGAACTCGCGCGGGGCAACCTGCCGTTCGATGAGATACTGACCTGCGGGTGTGGTTTCCTTAAAGGAACCTGCTGGCGAGATATGGTCCGTGGTGATCATGTCGCCCAAAAGTGCGAGCACCTTGGCACCCGAGATGTTCTCGATTTTCTTGGTGTCCATGGTGATGCCTTGGAAATAGGGCGGGTTCTGGACATAAGTCGAGGTAGGCGGCCAGTCATAGGTTTTCTGGTCGGTAGTTTCGACATCCTGCCATTTCTCGTCGCCTTTGAAGACATCGGCGTATTTTTCGATGAAGGCTGCGCGGGTGACAGTGGCTTCAACCAGTTCTGCGATTTCTGCCTGGGTTGGCCAGATGTCTTTGAGGAAGACGTCGTTGCCATCCTTGTCCTGACCAATCGCGTCGGTCGCCAAATTGATATCCAGCGTGCCGGCAAGCGCGTAGGCCACCACGAGGGGCGGGGAAGCTAGGTAGTTGGCGCGCACATCAGGACTGATGCGGCCCTCGAAGTTCCGGTTCCCCGACAGGACGGAGGTTGCAACCAGGTCGCCTTCCGCGATGGCTTCAGACAGCTCTGGCTGAATGGGGCCTGAGTTGCCGATACAGGTGGTGCAGCCATAGCCCACCAAGTTGAAGCCAACCTTATCGAGGTCTTCCTGCAGGCCTGCAGCTTCCAGATAGGCCGATACAACCTGCGAACCGGGCGCGAGCGACGTCTTGACCCAAGGTTTGCGGTTCAGCCCCAAAGCGGCAGCTTTGCGCGCCACCAGTCCTGCGCCGATCATGACATAGGGGTTTGAGGTGTTGGTACACGATGTGATCGATGCAATGACAACCTTGCCAGACTCCATCGTGTAGTCTTCACCTTTGACAGCAACCTTCTTACCCATTGGGCGCTTGAAGGTTTTTTCCATCTCTTTCGCGAATGCCGCTTTTGCGTTGTCGAGCGCGACGTAATCCTGGGGGCGTTTCGGGCCAGAGATCGCAGGTACTATGGTGCCCATGTCGAGATGCAATGTGTCTGTGTAGACCGGTGCGTAGTCATCGCCGCGCCAGAACCCGTTTTCTTTGGCATAGGCTTCGACCAAGGCAATGCGATCTTCGTCGCGGCCCGTATTGCGCAGGTAGCGCAGGGTTTCGTTGTCGATCGGGAAGAAGCCACAGGTGGCACCATATTCCGGTGCCATATTGGCGATGGTCGCACGGTCGGCCAGTGGGAGACCGTCAAGGCCCGCGCCATAGAATTCAACAAACTTTCCGACAACGCCTTTTTCGCGCAACATCTGAACGACTTTCAGGACAAGGTCGGTGCCCGTGGTGCCTTCCATCATCGCGCCAGTCAGTTCGAACCCGATCACCTCGGGAATTAGCATAGAGATAGGCTGGCCCAGCATTGCGGCCTCTGCCTCGATCCCGCCAACACCCCAGCCAAGCACGGCGGCGCCGTTGACCATGGTGGTGTGGCTGTCGGTTCCTACAAGCGTATCCGGATAGGCGACCTGTTCGCCATTCTGATCGGTGTCGGTCCAAACAGTCTGAGCAAGGTATTCCAGGTTTACCTGGTGGCAAATACCGGTGCCGGGCGGAACAACGCGGAAATTATTGAACGCGTTCTGACCCCATTTCAGGAAGGTGTAGCGTTCCATGTTGCGTTCATATTCACGATCCACATTCATCTGGAATGCACGCGGGTTGCCGAACTCGTCGATCATCACCGAATGGTCGATGACCAGATCAACCGGGTTCAGCGGGTTGATTTTCTCAGGATCGCCACCAAGCGCTACGATGCCGTCGCGCATTGCCGCGAGATCTACAACCGCAGGAACACCTGTGAAGTCCTGCATCAGCACGCGGGCAGGGCGGTAGGCGATTTCGCGCGGGTTCTTACCACCCTTGGCACCCCATTCCGCAAAGGCTTTAATATCGTCGACTGAAACGGTGCGACCATCATCTTCGAACCGCAGCATGTTCTCCAGAACTACCTTAAGTGCGGCAGGTAGATTAGAGAAATCGCCCAATCCTGCTTCTGTCGCGGCAGGGATCGAGTAATATGCGATGGACTGGTCGCCAGCGGTTAGGGTCTTGCGGGTTTTGGAGCTGTCGGTTCCGACTGTAATCGGCATTAAATGGCCTCCGCTAAAGGGAATAGATTCTTGTCTGGCGCCTGTCTACGCCGAATTGTGTGCGATGGTATACAGCAATTTGTCGCGGCGTCGCTTCAGGGAGGTTATACCTTGTAACACACCCTCTCAAAGGCTTGATTGGAACTCGTGTTTGGAACAGCGTAGGCGTTCTGGGATGAAAACTTGAAGGATGAGGCTTCGAATGTGGACGCGGTTTACCGCTACATTGGTATTTTTGCTTTCAATTGGCGGCTCTGTGATTGCTACACCTTCCGAGGCGGAAGACAGACTTGTTGTTTTGGAGCTGTTTACATCCCAGGGCTGCGATCGCTGTCCGCCCGTTGATGCAATGATCCGCGAACTTGCGCAGCATGATGACGTTTTGCCTTTGGCGCTGCATGTCGATTACTGGGACTACATGGGTTGGGAAGACAGCTTTGCGCTCGATGCAAACGTGCATCGTCAAATGGCGTATGCCCCGCGCACGGACCGTCGTCGTCTGTTCACGCCCCTGATGGTGGTAGGTGGTCTGGACCCAGTCGCAGGGTTTACGCCGATGAAAGTCATCGATCTGATCCAAAAACATCGCGGCGTTGATGTGGGAGTTGAGCTTCAGACAACGCTGCAGGGTAATCGTGTACTTTTGACGGGTCACTCAGAACGGAGTTTCGGATCGCCAGTGCAGGTTCTGGTCGTGCATTTCAAACCACAGGCGACCGTTGAAATTACGCGCGGTCAAAATGCCGGACGAACTGTAACCTACACGAATGTTGTGACAGCCTGGCACGATCTTGGGCGTTGGGATGGCCATGCGCCGATGTCAGTGCTGGTGCCGCGACCCGAAGAGGCAGGTGCCGTTTTGGTGCAGTCCCCAGAATTTGGGCTCATCCTCGCAGCGTCTCGCCTTCCATAGTCGTGGTTGTGACTTAGTCGTCACCTGCGATCATGATCAAATCTCCTGCGCGTTCCAGCTCCCGGATACGTGTAATCATCACGGCCATAGCGCGTTCTCCGTCCTTTGCGCCTGGACTTCCTTGTTCTTCGAGTGTGTCGCGCAACTGATCAGCCATGCGCGATGAAAGGTTGTCTAGAATGTAGTTGACGACAGATGGGAAGGCAGCGTTCGCGGCGCCGAGCGCCATGATGAGCGTATCTTCATCGACCTCGCGCACAATGCGTGGGATGTCGCGTGGCTCTATCCGTGTCTCGATGTTCTCGAAGGTGAAAATCGCCTTCCGAACGGCATTTGCGAAGTCTTCGTCCTCGCCTTCCAACCCTGTGAGCATATCGTCGCGAACGGCAGCGGTCGTGGTATTCAGAATTGCACCGACGCGGGATACCGGTCCTTCGGGGAACGCAGCCAATGGTTCTGCCTCAAGGCTTTCCAGCAAAGCCCCGCCGATCGCTTGAACGGTTTCGGGATCGATGGAAGCGGTGCGCGATATTGCCAATGTGACGCTGCGGGCTTCGGGCCCCGAGAGCATTCCAAGAAGGTCTGCGGCGCGGCCTACCTTCAATTTTGACAGGATCACTGCAGCAATTTCCGGCGGCTCGCTTTTCAGAATTGGCAGCAGGCGTTCTGTGCCCAGCGCTGACAGACGGTCCCAAGGGTCGCCTGCATATGATAGGCCGGTTTCGCGCCGCAGCTTGGCCGCGGCATGATCAGAAATATTGCCTTCGAGTTGCGCCAGAACATCCCCAAGTTCATGGGGAAAAGACAACGCTATTCCTTCAATCTCAGCAACGAATTCCCCCAACACCGCACTGAGCGTGTCATTATCGACACGCCGAAGCGCAGCGATATCGCGGGCAAGGGTTGTTTGGAGCGCCTCGCTCAGCCCTGAAAGATCTGGTTGAAGATCCTCAGAGACCAGCAATCTGACCATCACGGCAGCCTTTTGGCGTCGTGTAAGATTGGGCTTGTAAGTAGAGCGGGTAATATGCGCCGCCCCACCCCGAGCGGGTCGCGTTTCAGCAGGTTTCTTGTTCACCCGCGCTACCTCCGTCCCAAGTTCAGAACAGACCTAGCGCGGGCTCCTTAAAGCACGGTTAAGCACGCGGCTTTAGTAGGACGCCTCGGGACCGTTACGCAGCGCCAATTCCAAGGACCTTGCGGCCCAGGTTTCCCGCCCGCCACGCGCGCGGATTTCGCGAAGTTGTTCGCTTGCCGCCATTGCATTGCCCCGGATCAGATAGGCTTGTCCCATGTAAGAGCGCGCAAGCAGGTTGTCCGGGTTTATGTCCAGCGCCGCCTGATACCAGCTCATTCCTGTATCCATATCGCCCATTTTTCGGCTCACGAAACCAAGATACGTAAGTCTGCGATCGTCTAGGGCGTTTTCGAATGTGTCGAGAATACCAAGTGCACGTGCATATGCACCGCCATAAGCTAATTCGCGAACTGCATTATAGCGGTCGTCGTCGGTCAGAGCGCTGCTTTTTTCGGCATCGACACAAGTTTCTGTTTTTTCGTCCCAGACTTGCGTGCCCTCACAGTCGGAACTCGTCTGGGTTTGGGTTGGGGGCGTGCTGTCATTGCTGCCCACAGCAAAGGCGAAGTTTGGGACGAGCAATAGGGTTGAGGTCAGAAGTGCGGTGCGTAGCATTTTGTGTGTCCTGTCATTGTTCTCTCGTGAAAGTAGGTCGAACAGTGCTGGCGGAAAGAAAAGGCCCGCTACCAATACTGGAAGCGGGCCATTTGTCTTCATAAATGCAGCGTTTAGCTCGATGCGGTGGGCACGCAAACGCCAAGCGCTTCATTGAAGGTCTGGCCCTCAACACAAACACTCGCAGTCGTTTCCGTCTTCATATGGCCCATTCCGCAACCTTCCATTGCAATGGCTGAAACAGGCGCCAGCGACAATACAACAGCAACAAGCGTGCACTTGATCTTCATATGCTCTTCCTCCGGATAACCTTTGGTAGTGTGAGAAGAGATTAGCGCGAAACACGGAGTTGAGAAGGGGTCAGAATTATTCGGCGAAAACACGCGCAAAAATCGTATCGACATGCTTGGTGTGGTACCCCATGTCGAACTTCGCGTTGATCCCGTCTTCACCGAGGGCTGCAACCACGTCCGGGTCGTCCAGAAGCTGCTCACGAAAATCAACCCGCTCTTCCCAGACTTTCAGGGCATTGCGCTGGACCATTGCGTAGGCGTCCTCGCGAGACACACCTGCTTGTGTAAGCGCTAAAAGTACCCGTTGGCTCATTACAAGGCCCGGGAACTTGTTCATGTTCTCAAGCATATTGTCAGGGAAGATAAGCATCTTCTCCACCACGCCCGCCAATCGGTGCAGCGCGAAATCAAGGGTGATGGTCGCGTCCGGTCCGATTGCACGCTCAACAGAGGAATGCGAGATATCACGCTCGTGCCAAAGGGCCACGTTTTCCATGGCTGGAAGAACCGCCATGCGTACAAGTCGTGCGAGACCGGTAAGATTTTCGGTCAGAACCGGGTTCTTCTTGTGGGGCATCGCAGATGAACCTTTCTGTCCCATTGAGAAGAATTCCGCCCCTTCCAGAACCTCGGTCCGCTGCATATGCCGAATTTCGACAGCGATATTTTCGATGCTGCTGGCGATGACACCGAGCGTGGCAAAGAACATTGCGTGGCGGTCGCGCGGGATAACCTGCGTGCTGATCGGTTCCGCCCGAAGGCCCATCTTTTCGCAAACATGGTCTTCGACCGCAGGATCAATGTTGGCAAATGTCCCGACCGCGCCTGAGATTGCGCCAGTGGCAACTTCCCATTTGGCCTTTTCCAGACGGTTCTTGTTGCGGTCCATCTCGGCGTAAAAACGGGCAAAGGTCAGACCCATCGTGGTGGGTTCTGCGTGGATGCCATGGGACCTGCCGACACGCACTGTATCTTTGTGCTCGTAAGCTCGTGTTTTCAATGCAGCGAGAACGCGGTCCATACCTTCAAGAAGAATATCTGACGCGCGCACCAGTTGAACGTTCAGCGTTGTGTCCAGCACATCCGAACTGGTCATGCCTTGGTGAACAAACCGGGCTTCTTCACTTCCGACATGTTCGGCAAGATGGGTCAGGAACGCGATTACGTCATGTTTGGTGACAGCCTCAATCTCATCGATACGTGCCACGTCAAACTCGACGTCCTTCGCTTTCCAGACCGCATTGGCATTTTCGCGGGGGATCACACCCAGGTCTGCCTGAGCGTCGCAGGCATGGGCCTCGATCTCAAACCAAATTCGGAACTTGGTTTCTGGTGACCAGTTTGCGACCATGTCAGGACGGGAATAGCGCGGGATCATAGCGGGGCCTCATGGGTGTTCTACCGTTGCGGGCGGTCTAGGCGTGTTATCAATGAATGCCAAGGGGACGGGGGGTCGCTTTGTTCTAGAGTTGTGCCGAAACGCGAGACTTGGGCGTATACTGGAAAGAAAACCTGACCGGGATTGCCTTGAGCTGTTCCTTTCGGCACATGGTCAGAACGCGTACGTCAAGGATGATTGGCATTATGGAAGCATCGGGCAATATGCCGACAAAGATTGACGATTTTGTCGGACATTGGCGGATTAACCGCCGGATCGAGGATGCGTTGGGGGCAAACGGTCAGTTTGTCGGTAGGGCTTCCATTTCACCGGACACAAACACAGCTTGCAATTACCGCGAGACAGGCACGTTACGATTGGGTGAGACATCGTTTGACGCGGAGCGTCGTTACAGATGGATAGAAACGGCACCCGCTCTGTTGTCCATTTTCTTCGATGACGGACGATTTTTTCACAGCTTTTCGCTATCGCCCAAGGTGGAAGCGACCCACGATTGTCCGCCTGACTGGTATGAGGTGCGATATGATTTTACCGATTGGCCAGTTTGGTCAGCGCGTTGGCGCGTCACCGGTCCTCGCAAAGACTACATAATGAAAAGCCGGTATATGCCCGAGTAGACCTCGGCGCGGCCCAAGTCGGTCTGCTCCGGATGCCCTAATATTTGCTTTTCTGCCCCCCGTTTTCCAAGCCTTGGCATCTAGAAACCGGTTCAGCGCCCGGTGTTTGGTGCCAGAACGTCTCAGAAACTTGCTGAATAATGCCATTGTCGGGCGCTACCATAGGCCCTGCGGCGCAAATTCGCTTGCACCCCCTGCGCTCCATACGGCATGACGAGCCGAGAGATAGACAACCGGAGGGCAAAATGGCCTTAGCGATGAACGACAAAGTGCTGAGCGAAGCAGTTTGGCAAACCGAAGGGACAGGCTTGTGGGTCAAGCGTGCAGCGCTTGTGGCGCTTGGCGTTGCCTTTCTGACTGTATTTGCACAAATCAAGTTGATGATCCCACCAAGCCCCGTGCCTGTCACCATGGGCACCTTTGCGGTTCTGACCATCGGGGCGGCCTATGGCCCCCGTCTCGGGCTCACCACGATCATCGCATACCTTCTGGTTGGCGCGGCCGGTTTTGATGTTTTCGCCTCTTCGACGGCTGAACTGAACGGTCTTGAATACATGATGGGTGGCACGGGCGGTTACCTGATCGGGTACGTTCTGGCCACGGTTGCACTTGGCATGGCTGCGCGTGCGGGTTGGGATCGCTCCGTGGTGCTGATGGCAGCCGCGATGCTGATCGGAAACGCGCTGATCTACATCCCGGGTGTTGCATATCTTGGCGTGCTTTACGGTTGGGATAAACCAATCCTTGAATGGGGTCTGACCCCGTTCCTGATCGGCGATGCCATGAAGCTGGCACTTGCAGCGTTGATCCTGCCATTGGCTTGGAAGCTTGTCGGCAAAGCTCGCGGCTAAGGACCTGCACACATGATTTGAAAGGCCGCTCCTTGTCGAGCGGCCTTTTTGTTTCAGGTGGTCTGGAGCAGCTTTGTGTCGACCCGCGCGCCTTGTTCGAGCGTTTTGTGCACAGGGCACTTGTCTGCAATCTCCAGAAGTCTTGCGCGCTGCGCGTCATCCAGATCGCCTTCCAGCTTTAGTATTCTGGTGAAGGTATCAATCTTTGACCGGCCGACTTCGGCATCCTGCGCGTGAACTTTGTCATGGGTGACGTCCACCGAGACATGTTTGAGCGGCCAGCCCTTGCGACGCGCATACATGCGCACGGTCATAGAGGTGCAGGCGCCAAGCCCTGCCGCCAGAAACTGGTAAGGGGTCAGGCCGCGATCCGTACCACCATAGGCCATGGGTTCATCGGCAAGCACATGGTGTTTTGGACCCGCGGCAACATCCTGAAGAAACCCGGCCGGATCAGCCTCCGACACGCGCGTCACATCTTCAGGCGCGCCAATCGGCGGGGCAGGTGGGCGCAGATCAAGATAGCGCGATACCCAGGCGGCGATCACCTCGGCTGCATATTCAGCGTCTTCCCCACGCGTGATCAGGTGATCAGAATTGTCGAGCGTGACAAAGCTTTTGGGGTGTTTGGCCGCCACAAAAATCTGCGTGGCGTTTTCGACCCCGACGATGTCATCCAAGGGCGCGTGCATCACCAGAAGGGCTGATTTCATGTTCTGTATATGTGAGACGAGTTTTTCCGCAGCAACATCATGCAGAAAGTCACGACTAATCATGATAGGGCGCCCGCCGAGATGAACCGCTGCTGAACCTTTTTCCTCAATCTCCGCGATTGCATCTCCGAAGTTATGCGTGACATGACCGGGATCAAACGGAGCCCCCAGCGTCACAACCGCTTTAACCCCTTCAATTTCATCGGCTACCCGCAGAACTGCGGCGCCGCCCAGCGAGTGCCCGATCAGCAGTGATGGCGCCATACCGCGCTGTGCGAGCGCAGCCGCAGCAGCCTTCAAATCTTGTGCGTTCGTGGTGAAGGTTGTGTTCTTGAACTCTCCTTTCGAATGTCCAAGGCCGGTAAAGTCAAACCGCAGCACCGCAATTCCCAAGGAGGCAAGGCGACCTGCTATGCGCCGGGCGGCAGGGATGTCTTTGGAGCACGTAAAGCAATGCGCAAAGAGCGCGGTCGCCAGATGTGGACCATCAGGCAGATCAAGGCGTGCAGCCAGGGTGTGTCCGGAGTGGCCGGAAAAAGTTATGCGTTCGGTGGGCATCTCGTGGCCTTTCAAGCGTGTTGGCTGAAAGGTGGCGGGCCGAGGCTAAGCGCGCAAGACGTGTTACAGGCCCGTCGCGCGGAGGTGAGAGGTTTTGCGTAACTGGTGAGCGCTTCAGTCCTGCGGTTGCGCTTCGCCTGTAATCTCAACGTTGAATTTATCTGCAGACCGAAACACGTGATGGCTGATCCTGTGCGGAGCTCTCCTTTGGCGACAAAGGCTCAAGGCGCGCAAACGTTGTCAGGTCAAACCCATCAGCGCAGCGTCCCATGGATATTTGGACAGGTTTTCATATCCGTCTTCGGTGATCACCACCTGATCTTCCAGCTTGATCGAGAAATCGCCACCTTCGGGGGACGCGAGGACTTCTACGCACAAGCACTGCCCCACTTGCAATTCGTAATCGAATGCGCCGGGTACCATCTTGTCGGGGTACGCAACCAAAGGCCATTCATCGCACAATCCAACCCCGTGCATTAGGCAGCCATATTTCTGCTTCTGCATATTGTCTGGAAGAATATGGGTGTTGCGGCACAAATCCTCGATATTCACACCTGGTTTCAGCATTTCCATATTTTTTTCAACGTGTTCAACGGCGATCTTCATAGCGTCAATCATATCGGAGCGTGGTTTCTCATCGCCGATCCACCAGGTTCGGCTCATATCGCAGCAGATCCCGTATGTGCCGACCAGATCTGTATCAAAGGCCAGGATTTCATTATTGTTAACAATACGCGGCCCGCATTCCTGAAACCACGGATTGGTGCGCGGTCCGCTGGTCAAAAGCCGTGTTTCGATCCATTCCCCGCCGCGTTTGATATTTTCAGCGTGCAGGACCGCCCAAACGTCATCCTCGGAGACATTGCCAAGGGGGATGTTTTCGCGTGCAAAACGCTCCATCTCGAACATCGCCATTTCGCAGGCATGGACCGAACATCTCATGGCTTTGATCTCGTCGGGTCCTTTGATCGCGCGTGCTTTTTCGGTCAGTTCTTCGCCCGGCATGACCGTAAAGCCCTGAGCCTCCAGCGCGCGCAGGCCATGGATCATGGGTTTGTCTACGCCCAAACGCATATTACCGCCGCCATGCTCACGGATTAGATCGCGTACTTCTCCCGAGAACCTGTCTGCAGCCACATCGATCTTATCGCCTCTGTCGAAGTAAAAAAGATCAGCACCAGAGCGAGCCTCACGCACAAGTGGGTTGAAGGAGGACAGGAACGGCGCGTTCTTATAGTCCCAAATAACCATATAACCATCGGCGCAGACCAAAAGCGCGCGGAATGGATTGTGGGTGTTCCAAAGCTGCATATTGGTCGAGTCGCTCGCATAGCGAACGTTGAGCGGGTCAAACATCAAAATGCCCCCATAGTCCCGTTCGGCCACGTGGCTCACGAGCCGATCAAGACGGAACTGACGCATATTTGCGAGGTTGGGCAATTCTATCCCGGCCGTTTCAAATTCGCGAAAAGCAAGTTGGGTCGGGCCAATTTCGATACGGTTTGCATCGTTTGGACTGCCGTCGCCCAAAGTTGCACCACGAGACGGGTCGATCTTTCGCGTGTCTCTGTAATGCGTGTTCATTATTATACCTCCCATCACCTTGGCAGGCATGTTTTCGTGGATTGTTGATTTGGTCCTTGCGAAAACCGACACGGTCGGGTGTCGTTTTTTTGCGAAATTTTCGTCGATAAATGCGGGGCCGTCACAGCAGAGAGCCTATCGCCTGTCCCAAAAAAGCGCGGTGTGCGGTCCGCGTCAGACAGGAGCCACGTGTGGCCGAACACGCTCCTATACTTGTATTTCCGCTCAAGAAACCAAAATGCAACTCTTACGGATATGGCGGTCGATTTACCCGGCGGCTTGCGCGACTTTGACAATCAGGGCGAGCAGGCCGGAGTTGTTGGATAGAAGCCCATCCATCTCGCCCTCGAAAAACAATGAGTTCGCCAGTGCTGTCAGATTGACCGCGGACATGAAGACCATCGCCGCGAGTGCGCGGGGAAGGCTGCGTCCAAAACAGATCGAAAGCGCAAGCAGTGCCATGCCAAACGGAAAGGCAACCAGCAACAGGAGCGCCGTGATAGCATCGTTCAGGCGACGCGCAGTACGGTGCTCTTGGGCCGCGCGTTCACGAAGACTGTGCATCGCACGGTTTTTATTATGGTCCTCCCGAAGAGGGGCGCGTTCGTTTTTGTCGTCGTGAAAAGCAATCGTCTGAGTCATATCGGATGCCTGCCCGGTTTAATTTCGCAATATCCAGCTAAGCAGACATGGCGGCAGGAATATGATCAAAGCGCGGCATTTAAGCGTGAAAGGCTTGACCGAATAAAGAAAGGGCGGCCCGAAGGCCGCCCTCTAACACAAAGATGCCGCAGAGCTTTAGCAGCTGTAGTACATCTTGAATTCCATTGGGTGAGGCGTGTGCTCATAGGCGAAGATCTCTTCCCACTTGAGCTCCATATAGCCTTCCAACTGGTCTTTGGTGAACACGTCACCGGCCAGCAGGAACTCGTGATCTGCTTCGAGGGCTTCCATGGCTTCACGCAGGCTGGCGCAAACAGTTGGAATACCAGCCAGTTCTTCTGGCGGCAGATCATAGAGGTCTTTGTCGGAAGACTCGCCCGGGTGGATCTTGTTGGTGATCCCGTCGAGGCCCGCCATAAGAAGTGCCGCAAAGCACAGATATGGGTTTGCCGATGGATCAGGGAAACGTGCTTCCACGCGCTTGGCCTTAGGCGATTCTGCCCATGGAATACGAACGCAGCCCGAACGGTTACGTGCCGAGTAGGCGCGCAGAACAGGAGCTTCAAATCCGGGGATCAAACGCTTGTAAGAGTTGGTCGATGGGTTGGTGAACGCGTTCAGAGCTTTTGCGTGCTTCAGGATGCCGCCAATGAAATACAGCGCTTCCATAGACAGGTCTGCATACTGGTCACCAGCAAAGAGCGGTGCGCCGTCTTTCCAGATCGACATGTTTACGTGCATGCCAGTTCCGTTGTCGCCTGCAATTGGCTTTGGCATGAAGGTTGCCGATTTGCCATAAGCATGCGCCACGTTGTGGATGACATACTTATACTTTTGCAGTTCATCTGCCTGCTTGGTCAGAGAGTTAAAGATCAGGCCCAGCTCATGCTGACAGGACGCCACTTCGTGGTGGTGTTTATCAACTTTCATGCCGATGCGCTTCATCGTGGAGAGCATCTCAGAGCGCAGATCCTGCGCCGCGTCAGTTGGGTTCACGGGGAAGTAGCCGCCCTTGACGCCAGGACGATGGCCCATGTTGCCCATCTCATACTCGGTGTCGGTGTTCCAGGATGCGTCCTGGGCATCGACTTCGTAGGAGACTTTGTTCATTTCTGTGGAGAAACGCACATCGTCGAAGAGGAAGAATTCGGCTTCCGGGCCAAAGTAGGCTGTGTCGCCGATGCCAGATGCCTTCAGATAGGCTTCCGCTTTTTCGGCGGTCGAACGTGGGTCGCGCTCATAGGCTTCACCAGTGTCAGGCTCGACGATCGAGCAGTGAATACACATGGTTTTTTCCGCATAGAACGGGTCGATGTAGGCGCTTCCGGTGTCGGGCATCAGTTTCATGTCCGACTGATCGATCGACTTCCAGCCTGCAATGGAGGAGCCGTCAAACATGAAGCCTTCGTCGAGGAAGTCGGCGTCGACCTGGTCGGCCATAACCGTCACGTGCTGAAGTTTACCACGCGGGTCGGTGAAGCGAATATCGACGTATTCGACCTCTTCGTCCTTGATGGTGGACAATACGGCGTCTTTGCTCATTTGCAGCTCCCTTTCGGTCGTTTGCTGTGACCCGAAGGATGGGTCGATGGTCAATATGTTTGGGGCTTCGGGATCAGAGCGCGTCTTCGCCCGTTTCGCCTGTGCGGATACGAACGGCCTGCTGGACGTCCGTGATGAAGATCTTGCCGTCACCGATCTTGTCGGTCTTGGCGGCAGCTATAATGGCATCAACAGCACCATCGGTCTGGTCGTCTGCCAGCACGACTTCGATTTTCACCTTTGGCAGAAAATCCACAACGTACTCGGCACCACGATACAGCTCCGTATGGCCCTTCTGGCGCCCAAATCCCTTCACTTCGACGACGGAAAGGCCTTGTACGCCGATCTCTTGCAGCGCTTCCTTTACTTCGTCGAGCTTGAACGGCTTGATGATGGCCTCGATTTTTTTCATGCCAACGACTCCCTAAGCTCCGGCGGGACTTGAAAATCACCTCTTGTTACGCGCTACAATTCGTCAGCCGGACCGCGCAGGAAGCCAAACCCGGATTCTAACCGGTGTGCCTAATATTTGTGCATATAGACGTAAATGCGTGCAAAATGAAAAGAGGCCGATATGCCGCCAATTCAATCTGTCCTGACTGCAGCGCAAATGCGTGAAATTGAGACGTCTGCTATGAGAAGCGGTGCCGTCTCGGGTTTGGCGTTGATGGAGGTGGCCGCACGCGGCGTGGTGGAAACTACCTTAAGGCACTGGCCGGAATTTGCGATCACTCCGGGCCGTGCTGCTATCCTCTGCGGTCCGGGAAACAACGGGGGCGACGGTTACGCAATTGCGCGTTTGCTGTTCGACAAGGGATGGCAAGTTACCGTCTATGCCACCGGGGCATCCGGAACGCCTGATGCGAAGGTCAATCGGTCAGCTTGGTCCGAACTTAGTGATATTCATGATCTGGAGCGTTTCCCGACAGACCAGAGCGATTTGGCAGCATTCGATATTGTCTTCGATGCGCTTTTGGGAAACGGGCTGACCCGACCATTTGAGCGCTACGGTGCGCAACAGGCCGCGCTGGCAGAGGCTCAGCTCTCTGATCTTGGCCCGCGTGTTGTTGCAATCGATGTGCCTTCAGGTCTTTGCGCGGATAGCGGGCGCGTTCTAGGCGCTGACGGAGCAAATTTGCGGGACAGCATTCACGCAGATCTGACTGTCACATTCGAGACGCTGTGTCCCGGTCATCTTTTGGCAGACGGGCCAGAGGTTTGCGGTACAGTGCGTGTGGTCCCGCTCGGCAGAGCGGTCTCTGATGCGAGAGATATGCTGTCCGGCCCGACCATTGCAGCGCGCATTTTCTCCCCAAAGCTGGAAAACCTGCGTAAATCGCCGAATGCGCATAAATACAGCCACGGGCATGTTGCAGTCCTGACGGGCGGACTTGGACGAACAGGCGCCGCGAGATTGTCGGCGCGTGCAGCACTGCGCACGGGGGCAGGTGCTGTGACCCTCGCAGCGCCTCCTGATGCGATGAGCGAAGTTGCCTGTCATATCACCTCTGAGATGGTCAGGGTCATTGATAGCCCGCAGGATCTGTCAGCGATGCTTGCCGACCCGCGCTTCCGGGCCGCGGTCTTCGGTCCGGGTGGTGGGACGAGCCCACGTGAGGCTGAAATACTGGCTGCTCTTCTTGATCGAAATATAGCCACAGTGCTGGATGCGGATGCATTGACGCTGCTCGCCGGATCGCCTGAGTTGCAAAGCTTGCTCCACGACAAATGTGTGTTAACCCCACATGATGGCGAATTTGCACGTCTTTGCCCTGATATTGCAGATCGCTTGAAGGCGACCGCTTTTACAGGGCCTGCATATTCTCGTCTGGACGCAACGCGCACGGCGGCGCGGCGGTTTGGGACAACACTTGTTCTGAAAGGGCCCGCTACGATTGTTGCTGCACCAGATGGTCAGGCAAAAATCCATGGCGGTTCAAACAGGCAAGCCCCTTGGCTGGCGACCGCTGGCTCAGGCGATGTGCTCGCAGGCATGATTGCAGGCCTTATGGCGAGAGGGCGAGGGTGCGCAGATGCCGCCTGCGATGCGGTGTGGTTGCATGCCGAGGCGGGACGCAGTTTTGGTGCGGGTCTCATAGCAGAAGATTTGCCTGAGGCACTTCCGGGTGTGTTTCGCAGCCTCGGGGTTTAGCAAGCCGCTGCTTTGTGCACGTCAGTGCTTCAGGAAACCGGCAATCGGATCCGCACTGCCCAGCTCAATCTCACCAGCATATAAGATGAGGGACGCTTCAAAATGAAGGCTGAATAGTCGGGCATTGCGCATGTCCAAACGCTTTATCAGCTCTCCGTCGATCAGCTTGCGTACAGAAACCAAAGCTCTGGCGCGGCCAAACATCGCTTTTGCGCGCCAGTCTTTCAAAAGCACGCGTTGGCTTGGGGCTACGAAAATAGGCGAGCCTTCTGAAGAAGCTCCAAGCGCTTCGGGGGTAATGCGCACCACTTCGCCATGGGGAAGCAACCGCTGCGTTGCGAAGGCTACGCGTTGTAATCCGCGCTCGCGTGTTACAAGCCGCATGCCCGCAGCAATATCCTCGACTTTTACCAACCCGCGCGCGGTCAGCACCTCTGTGCCTTCGACAAGGCCACCCAAGTGCAAAGCACTTCCGCCTAAACGCCGCTTATCGGGCGTCGCTTCTGGTTTTGATCTGTCTTCGGACATTCGTGTTTGGCAGCTCGAACAGTCGTAAGGATTCTGTCAAACTTATCAAATCCGATACGATTGTTAATTGAAAAGCAGCTATGCGGCCAAATTCAGCTGACTGTACATCATATCCGATGCATTTTTGCCCTCGCATCACCCGAAACGCTTTGCTAAAGGAACGCAACTTTGAGCGTCCCCTGTAACAAGCGGACACTCGAACAGTGTTTTTAGCGGGTGTGGCGAAATTGGTAGACGCACCAGATTTAGGTTCTGGCGCCGCAAGGCGTGGGGGTTCAAGTCCCTCCACCCGCACCAAAGATGAACGTGAGGACAAGGACGCAATGGAAGTCACCGAAACCCTGAACGAAGGGCTTAAGCGCGCCTACAACATCAAAGTACCGGCTGCTGAGCTTGACGTGAAAGTCAATGAGAAGCTGACCGAGGCACAGCCTGACATCGAGATGAAAGGTTTCCGCAAGGGTAAAGTGCCGATGGCGCTGCTGAAAAAGCAGTTTGGCCCACGCCTTTTGGGTGAGGCGATGCAGGAAACCGTCGATGGGGCGATGTCCAAGCATTTCGAAGAAACGGGCGATCGTCCTGCGATGCAGCCCGATGTCAAAATGACCAACGAAGATTGGAAAGAAGGCGACGACATCGAGGTCGCGATGACCTACGAACGCCTGCCTGACGTTCCTGAGGCCGATTTCAGCGGTGTGAAGCTGGAAAAGATGGTTGTGAAGGTTTCGGACGAGGATCTGGACGAAGCTCTGAAAAACCTCGCAAGCTCTACCAAGACCTTTGCCGATAAAGACGGCGCAGCCGAAATGGGCGACCAGGTGACCTTCGACTTCCTCGGCAAAGTGGACGGCGAGGCCTTTGAAGGTGGCGCATCGGAGGACTTCCCGCTGGAGCTGGGCTCTGGACAGTTCATCCCAGGGTTTGAAGAAGGCCTTGTTGGCGTGAAGGTCGGCGACGAGAAAGACGTCGAAGTCACCTTTCCTGAGGAGTATCAAGCCGAGCATCTTGCCGGAAAAGCCGCAATCTTTGAGTGCAAGGTCAAAGCAGTCAAATCCCCTGCCGAGGCAGAGATCGATGACGAGATGGCCAAGCAGTTTGGCGCCGAAGATCTCGAAGCCTTGAAGGGTCAGCTGACCGAGCGTCTGGGTGCAGAGTACGCTCAAGCCTCGCGGGCGATCATGAAGCGCTCACTGCTTGATGAGCTGGACACACTGGTCAAGTTCGACCTCCCCCCGTCTTTGGTGGAAGCCGAAGCAGGTCAGATCGCGCATCAGCTTTGGCACGAAGAAAACCCCGACGTTGAGGGCCACGATCACCCAGAGATCGAGCCTACCGAAGAGCACAATGAATTGGCGGAACGCCGCGTGCGCCTTGGTCTTTTACTGGCTGAGCTTGGTCAGAAAAACGAGATCGACGTGACCGACGCGGAGATGTCTCAAGCGGTCATGGCGCAAGCGCGTCAGTACCCGGGTCAGGAACGTGAGTTCTTTGAGTTCGTGCAGAAAAACGCGCAAATTCAGCAGCAGTTGCGCGCGCCGATTTTTGAAGACAAAGTGGTTGATTACATTTTTGAGCTTGCAAGTGTTTCTGAAAAAGAAGTCACCAAAGACGAGCTGAAAGAAGCGGTCGAGGCCCAGGACGAAGACTAAACTCCGTTTTCAGTAACATTTGAAAGGCCGCTCTACGGGCGGCCTTTTTCAATTCGGCAGGTCAAATTGGACTCCGAAATACAAGCCAAGTTGATCCATTTGATGCTCTATCGCCGCGCCTGTGCTGCCGCGTCTTGGCGCAGGATGGACGCTATAGCGTAGTTCAGCAAAACGATTGACCCCCGGGCGTGAATTCCAGATCCCACGCAGTGCAATCATACCAAAATGTTCACGGTCAATATCAGAGCGCCGGTTTGCACCCTCGACGACGCTCAGATTAAGTCGGCGGACGCCTGCACCCAATCCCAGCTGAGCATGAAACTCTTTCCGTCTGAGAACAGTTGAATAAGCTGCCAAGCTGATCTGTTGGCGTCCTATGACATGGTGCCGCGTCCCAATCTGATGATGCCCTGTCGCAGAGACGCGGGCCTCGAGCTCAAAATCAACGGTCTGGCTCCAGATCTGGCTACGGTGGCCAATCCCGAGGCCAATATCGGCGTTTATGTGGTGAAAGCGATCGCTGATTTGGAACGCTCCGCCAAAGGCCCGCGTATCGATCTGACTGCTGGCGAGACCGATACCCACGGATGGTGCGATGTAGAAATCAGCGCGTGCTGTATCGATCCAAAGACTTAGGCTTAGCATTAAGGCCATCGTATATGTTCCGAAGCGGCCAACGATATGTATGAACATATTTTTCTTCCTCAGTCGGCCCCCGGGAAGACGTTAATGTCTTGAGGGTTTGGACGGCACTGGGAAGGTTTGCGTGAGGTTAATGCATCTTGGTGATATGATAAAAAATGGCGCGAGATCAGCATCTTGCGCCATTAAGCAAAATTTGAATTGTTCTGTTTTGGGCAGATCAGAAAGCCCGCCTTGGTTAACGGTAAAAGGTTTCGAGGTTCAGCGTGGCATCGCAAACTGATCCGTCATACGTGCCAACCCAGACATCGATACGACCATTGGCTGGGCGCGTAAGCGAAATGCGCGGATCGCCAGGGGAGTTCGTGTTGTCATCATCGTCATAATACCAGCTCGTCGATCCAGTATTGATCAAGAGCACAGCATCACAGGCGCTGACCACATCGATCACAAGCTGATAGCGCCCCATGCCATACAGCGTGAATGAAAAATCCGGATTGCTCGTGACGTATCCATCGCCACGGTCGGTACGTGGCTTTACGTTTCCGCAGTTTGGAATTCGCTGGTTGCCGCCGGCTTGAAGGTTAAAAGATTGTCTTTGGTAGAGCTGGTCACCGGTTGCCGAGTAGGTACCGTAGGTATCTGCAAGGTTAGGGTTAGGGCAGGCTACTGCCATGTTCGCTGCTGTAAAACCAAGCGCAACGATCGCGCCGGTCAAAAGCGCTTTAAACGACGATATCATAATATATTCTCCTCTTGTCCTTCGATAGTCTAAGCGGGACAGGGCGAAAATTGAAAGATATTTTCTATTTTTGTAGGGGTTCAAAAAAAGCGCCGCGCTTTGGGGCGCGGCGCAAATTGCGTCTACGTATTCTAAGACTTAGTCTTTGTCGTTGCTTTCAGTTTCTTCGGGAGCATCGCCAGATGAAGGACCTTCATCATCTTCGAGACCTGCAGCACCGATATCTTCAAAAAGCTCTGCGATCTCGAATTCAGCTTCGGCTTCGGCTTCGGCTGCGAGTTCCTGAATCGACTTACCTGAGGCCTGAAGTTCGGCCTCTTCGATCGAGCGTGCCACGTTCAGCGCGATCACAGCCTCAACCTCAGGGTGCAAAACCACAGACACCTCGTGAAGTCCCAGTTCCTTGATTGGGCGTGGGATCACAACCTGCTTGCGGTCCAAAGAGTATCCATCCTGGGTCGCAACGTCGGCAGTGTCACGTGTGGTAACCGAGCCATAAAGCGCACCTGCGTCAGATGCAGAACGAATCACAACAAACTGCTGACCGTTCAGGCGCGCTGCCAGATCTTCAGCCTCTTTCTTGCTTTCCAGATTGCGTGCTTCCAGCTGCGCTTTCTGGTTTTCAAAAGTTTCGATGTTGGCTTTCGAGGCGCTCAGCGCCTTGCCCTGTGGCAGCAGATAGTTGCGTGCGTAGCCGTTCTTGACGTCAACAACATCGCCCATCTGGCCCAGCTTTGCGACGCGTTCGAGTAGGATAACTTGCATAAGTCTTCTCCTTACTTCACGGCGTATGGCAGCAGGGCGAGGAAGCGGGCGCGCTTGATGGCGCGGGCCAGTTCACGCTGCTTCTTTGCCGACACTGCGGTGATGCGGGATGGAACGATTTTGCCGCGCTCAGAAATGTAACGCTGCAAAAGACGGACGTCTTTATAATCGATCTTTGGTGCATTGTCGCCGGAGAAAGGGCAGACCTTACGGCGGCGGAAAAATGGTTTGCTAGCCATATCTTACAATCCTTTCTTGAAGCGATCAGCGACGTTCACGGCGGTCGCCGCGATCACCGCGCTCGTCGCGCTTTTGCATCTGGATGGAGGGACCTTCTGCGTGCTCGTCAACCTTGATGGTCAGCACGCGCATCACGTCATCATGCAGGCGCATCAGACGTTCCATTTCCTGCACGGCAGGGGCTGGGGCGTCGGATTTCAGAAAGGCGTAATGGCCTTTGCGGTTCTTGTTGATCTTATAGGCCATCGTCTTGAGGCCCCAGTATTCGGATTCAACCATCTTGCCACCATTGTCGGCGAGGACGGTTCCGAAATGCTCGACCAGACCTTCAGCTTGTGTGTTCGACAAGTCCTGGCGCGCAATAAAGACATGCTCGTAAAGCGGCATGCGATTTCCTTTGTCTTCGGGCGGGTTTCACCAGGCGGCACTGTCAAGGTCCCGGGCCGCCCTCGAGGGACCACGCGGATCAAGTGAGGATGGGACCGGGCCGCTATAACGCCTTGTGAACGCGATGCAAGCCCAGTGTGCAATTTCCCAATCCAATGAGGACAAGATTGCCCAATCTATAACGCAAGATGGACCCATTCTCGCCACAAAGATCTGAAATTCTCGCGCTGCATCGGATCAGAAATGCCGTTGTGGTTGCTCGGCCAACGGTCGTTCTGCGGCCAAACGATCGAATGAGTGGTTGAGAGTGCAATGCGTGTTTTTCCGCTGATTACGGTTCCTGAAACAAGAGTGCCAGACAGTCCTATTGTGAAAAACTTGGCGCGCCTTGCGCTGCGTTGCTCTGTCTCACGATTGGCACTGATCGTACGCGGCTTCCTTCGTAAGGAAGATGGCGCGGTTACTGTTGATATGGTTCCTATCGTTGCGGTGACCATCATCCTTGGTATTGGAACTGTGGAGACCGTTGCTGATGGTCTCGAAACCAAATCTAGAAGCATCTCAGAAAGCATGCGCTTTGAGATCCGCACTGATTTTTCCCATGTTGTTTTTGGTTCAGGTGGCATTGCCGGGTCCTCGGGGACGAGCGGGGGAACCTCGGGCAGTGGAGATAACGGGTCCGGGAATATAACGGATGACGAAGACGTCGCAGATCACGACAACTGGTGGGATGACCCGAAATACGATGATGTCTGGGATGGAACCGGCGGTACGAAGGGGACCAAGGGCACCAAAGGTTCAGACGGGACAAAGGGAACCAAGGGTACGAAAGGGAGCGACGGTACCAAGGGCACCAAAGGTACGAAAGGGAGTGACGGTACCAAGGGCACCAAGGGCTCGGACGGTACTAAGGGTACGAAAGGGAGCGACGGTACTAAGGGTACCAAAGGCTCAGATGGAACAAAGGGTACCAAGGGTACGAGAGGGAGCGACGGTACCAAGGGCACCAAAGGTTCAGACGGGACAAAGGGCACCAAGGGTACGAAAGGGAGTGACGGTACTAAGGGTACCAAAGGTTCAGACGGGACAAAGGGCACCAAGGGTACGAAAGGAAGCGACGGTACCAAGGGCACCAAGGGCTCGGACGGGACAAAGGGAACCAAGGGTACGAGAGGGAGCGACGGTACCAAGGGCACCAAAGGTTCAGACGGGACAAAGGGAACCAAGGGTACGAAAGG
>JAEPNN010000016.1 GCA_017643385.1 Dinoroseobacter sp. | reverse complement strand
GCCTTCAATCGAGAACTCGTAGAACAGCGCCGCCTGAGCTTCCTACTTCGGTCCCATCATCGCCAGTCCCTCCATATGGAGAGAATTGAATCAGCAGTTCAGGCCTCAATCAAGGAAGAGTTTTTCAACAAAATAAGCCGAATGTGCATGAGCGACACGAACGGCCCAAACCGGACGCTGTCTCGCCGTGCTGCGAAGGTCTGCTTTGAAAAATCGGCGACAAGGTTTGTGGTTCAAGCGCTCTTTCTTCCCACAGCCAGTCTGTTCTAACTTTGGAAACCTGCACTGGAACATAGTCCTCCGATCTGAGGCGATCATATTGATTTTGTAAACTCACCCCAATTGGACGAAATGGGAAAGGCAGAACCAGAAGACGCAAAGCGGGACATCCATTTCAGCTCTGAACTCTATTTGCCGCTTGTCCATTTTGCATTCAGCGCTTGATACAAGCGCGGACCACCATATCAGGAAACCAGCCGCAGATTTGGTCCGCATGGATCGCTCTGCATTTCACACCCTTTCGCGAAACGGCGTGAAAAACTCAGCGCTGCTCGTATAAGGTCCGGATCCATTCTTCCACCTGTAATTCGGGACACCGTATCGCGCGCGGGTCCGGTTTGGTCACGTCGCATGTAGTGAAGCATTTGGATCAGGTCTCGTTCGTCTTCGGTCACATATAGGCGCGTTTCCAAGGAAAACGGGTCGGTGAAGCTCAGCTGGTCCTTGCGGCTTGCCTCAAGCGCGAAGCTCAGTTTTGCCAATTGATGCGCTACCGGCAATCCTATCCTTTCGTCCCAAATTTCGACGGCCAAACTGTAAGACCTGAGCCAGGCTTTTTGCCCATGCTCAGTGCTGTCTGAGAAAAAATGGCGAAGTACCTTGAGCACATTGCGTTCGAATTCGTCGATGCACAGATCGGAAAGGCGCGTGCGGCCATTAAATGTGCTTGAGATTTCCATGTTGTAGTCCTTCGAGTTGAGCTGTTGGCTGCGCGCTGCACTTAACGAGGGACCGAAGGAAGCAGAGGTGTTGCTGTCCTTTTCCTGACAAAAATTGTAAGGAAATGCAAGCTGGCCCAAAACCACACGGCTTGGCGCCGCGTGCAAGCGTATTGACACGGCAACACATCATGTGGACGCTGAAATCTGACAGAAATTATCGGATTTAGTGCAATGGCTTCTCTTAAGACCCGCTTCACGGACCTCGATTTTGTGAATCCCTTCGTTTTGGCGTCGGCGCCTCCGACCGAAAGCAAACGCAAAATCCTTAGAGCGTTCGAGGCTGGTTGGGGCGGCGTAGTCACAAAGACAATCGGATTGCACCCAGTTGAAAATGTTGCTGGCCCAAGGACGATTTTTCAGCGTTCCAGTGTCGAGAAACCTTATGTCTCCCGTAACAAGCGCGCGGACACAGTCTCCCATTCGTCGTGGAATTGGGAGTTGATTTCCGACCAGCCATTGGAGCTTTGGCTGCCTGATCTGGAGGAGTTAAAGGCTACTTATCCGGACCGCATGCTGATCGCATCGATCATGGCGGGGGCAGGCACCGAAGAAGAAATGCGTAATTGGCAAAAGCTGGCACAGGCCTGCGTGAATTCTGGGTGTGACGCGATCGAGCTGAACATGTCTTGTCCGCACATGGATCGAAAGGACATGGGTGCCAATATTGCTAATGACGAAGATATCATCCGCTCCATCCTAGGTGCGGTCACAGCGGCGGTCAGCGTGCCGATCTGGGTCAAGCTCACGCCTTCGACCTCGACATTGGTGGACGCAGCGGGGGCCGCGTATGAGGCTGGCGCGGCGGCGATTTCGCTTTGCAACACGTTCCCATCCTTGCCCCTTATGGACCCCGAAACTGACAAGTTTGAAGTTGAGGTCGACGGACTTGTCACCTCTGGTGGGCTAGGTGGCCTGGCGATCTTGCACCAAGCCCTGCAACGGGTGTCAGACATCTCGAAAGCCTACCCTGACCAGGCGATTTCAGGGATTGGCGGTATACGTGGCTTCCGGGAAGCCTATAATTTCATCGTGCACGGCGCGGGTAATTTGCAGGTTTGCACGGCAGCGATGGAGGAGAAAGGCAGCGGTGGCGTCGGTGTCAAACTGATCCAGGAACTTACCGAAGACTTGAGAGACTACATGGATCGCAAGGGCTATTCTTCCATTGAAGACTTCCGAGGCATCGCACGCGACCGGATCGTCGAGCATTCTCAGGTTCGTAGAAAAAGCGATGCTTATAATGGCGGATACGAAATCGCCTCTTAGAGCATTCCGGCCACTTGGAAGCGCGGGGCCTTAAAGTACCGCTAGCTTCCTATGATTCCGAGAGTGGTCGTTTACCTCGAGGAGGGTCTGGCTTTTTGTATCCAGATCCTTGTTCGCAAGTGGATCGAACAACAACTCCGTGTCTGGCGGCGTGTCCAAATCGTTGGACAAGAAGTCCAACACTAAGCCTCTTCGCCGGCAACTCACGTTATCGTCCCTGTGTCCCATTATGGCCGTCCCTGACAATCCTTGAAACACGCGTCCTCGCTTAAGCTTACGCGTTCCCGCACAAATTGCAATTCTGATTGTTTTACTCAGGTACGGTCGCTCACGCTCTGATGGCTACCGACACGTCGTTTGTGATTTCGCCCCACTTAATTCTCGAGTATTATTGTCGGGAATCGGAAAGGTGACGAAATGACACCAGCAGAAATTCGAGACGCTCGCGCCGATAAATCCGGCCGCGCACGCGATATAGCTCATTCGCTTGGGCTGGCGGAGGCCCAACTGGTTGCGTCTGAGGTTGGTCTCAGTGCCGTAGCGCTAGAGGCCCATCCTAACAAACTGATCCCAGCGCTGGAGCCTTTAGGGCGCTGTATGGCCCTGACGCGCAACGAAGCCTGCGTCATCGAAAAGGATGGTGAATACAGCGACTATCATGGTGGCGAGCACGCGACGATGACCCTGAATGCAGGCATCGAGCTTCGCATGTTCCCGCGACATTGGCGACATGCCTACGCTCTGGAAGAGGATACTGACAAAGGCATGCGACGTAGCGTGCAGGTCTTCGATGCGGCAGGCGACGCAGTTCACAAAGCGTACCTGCGGCAAGACGCAAATCTGGAAGCTTGGGAGGCGCTTAGAGCATCGCTCGCTTTGTCTGAACAAGTTGATGCCCCTGCTCTTCAAGAACGCGCCGCGACCGAAGGGCCGAAGATCGTCGAGGCCAAGCGCGATATTCTCTTGAAGGAATGGAAGCGCCTGACCGATACGCATCAGTTCCTGCGATTGTGCGCGAAGCTCAAGATGAACCGGCTCGGCGCGTATCGGATCGCGGGCGTTCCGTTTGTGCGCGCAATTAATCCACAGGCCATTCCTGCCCTGCTGGCTACGGTGCAATCCTCAAGAACCGCAGTTATGATTTTTGTCGGCAATCGCGGATGCATCGAAATTCATACCGGACCGATCGGACGCTTGCAGCCTATGGGCCCTTGGGAAAACGTGCTGGATTCGGAGTTCAACCTGCATCTGAGGCGTGACAAAATCACGGAGGTCTGGGCTGTGGAGAAGCCGACACAGCGCGGCCCCGCTTTGTCGGTGGAGGCTTTTGATGCAGAAGGCGGGCTGATCTTTCAAATGTTCGCGGTGGCTAAAGAGACGCTCGATACGCGTCCGCAATGGGCCGAGATCGTTGCAGAGCTACCAAGTCTGGAGGCGGTGTAATGATCCGGACACTGCTGGTGACGGCCGTTCTTTATGGGGCACCGGCCAATGCGGCTGATCGAATTCTGTCAATCGGGGGTTCGGTTACTGAAATCGTCTTTGCGCTGGGGGCTGAAGACAGGCTGGTCGCGCGCGATACGACGTCCTCTTTCCCGGATGGAGCGGAGGCTTTGCCGGACGTTGGCTATATGCGTGCCCTGTCGCCTGAAGGAGTTTTGAGCGTTGCGCCTACGTTGATCTTGGCGGAGGAAGGCGCAGGACCGCCCGAAACGATTGAAGTACTTGAAAGCGCCTCAATCCCGATCGTGTTCGTTTCAGACGATCCATCTGCCGAAGGCATCGCCGCCAAAGTCACGACAATCGGTGACGCCTTGGGGCTAGTGGATAAGGCTGCCGCGCTGAATGCGAAGATCAAAGCGTCGCTCGATGCGGCAACCGCTCGGGCACGAGTGGCGGCTGGGGATCAGCCTAAGCGCGTTTTGTTCATTCTATCGACGCAAGGGGGACGCATTCTGGCGTCTGGCACCAACACCGCCGCGAACGCGATCATCGGTTTGGCTGGCGGGATCAATGCTGTCGATGCTTTTGAGGGGTATAAGCCTTTGACCGATGAAGCGGTCGTGGCGGCTGCGCCTGATGTAATCCTGATGATGGATCGGGGTGGTGACCATGGCGCTGCTACTGACGAGTTGATTGCCATGCCAGCGATTGCGACGACACCTGCGGCGTCCACCCGCTCCGTCGTTCGGATGGATGGGTTGTTCCTTTTGGGCTTTGGGCCGCGCACCGCCAATGCGGTCTCTGATTTGAGCCGCGCGCTTTATGGTGGCTGAAACCACGTTCGCCCCACCCACAGATCGCGGCGCACAAGCCTGGCGGTTACACGTCGTTTTGTGGGTCTTGATCCTCTTCGTTTCGCTGTTTTCCCTTTCGATTGGGGCGGCAGGCGCGCAGGTGCGGGCCGGGTTAATGGCGTGGATCGCGACTGACAAATTGGATGCCGCTACCCGCCTGATCCTATTTGACATACGTGTCCCGCGCCTGGTGCTGGGATTGCTGGTCGGGGCGGCACTGGCGGTCTCTGGCGCGATGATGCAGGGCCTGTTTCGCAATCCGCTCGCTGATCCCGGGCTTGTCGGGGTGGGCGCCGGCGCCGGGCTAGGAGCCATCACTGCCATTGTGATCGGGGCAACCTTACCAGCGTTTCTGATCAACGCGCTTGGGAATTACATGATCCCGCTCGCCGCGTTCTTTGGAGGCTGGGGATCGACCTTGATCCTATACCGCGTCTCGACCCGAAATGGGCGCACATCGGTGGCGACCATGCTGCTCGCAGGCATCGCGCTTGCCGCCCTGGCGGGGGCGGTTTCCGGCATTTTGGTTTACATGGCCGATGATCGGCAACTGCGTGATCTGACGTTCTGGGGCCTCGGTTCGCTGGCTGGCGCGACCTGGATAAAGGTGCTGACTGCCGGGCCGTTGATCGCGGTGGCGATCCTGTCCGCACCCTTTATGGCGCGTGGGTTGAACGGCTTATCCTTAGGCGAGGCAACAGCTGTCCATATGGGCGTGCCACTTGAGCGGCTGAAAACCGGGGCCATTTTAACAGTGGCTTGCGCCACAGGGGCAGCGGTTGCTGTCTCAGGGGGCATCGGGTTTGTGGGGATCGTGGTGCCGCATCTCCTGCGCCTTGCAACGGGACCAGATCACCGCACGCTCCTACCCAACGCGGCGCTACTCGGCGCCATATTGCTGGTGCTTGCGGATTGCATCAGTCGAACGATCATCGCCCCTGCCGAATTGCCAATCGGGATCGTGACAGCAGTCCTGGGCGCGCCGATTTTCCTTTGGATATTGCTGCGCCGCCGAGGCGTTGTGGACCTGTGAGTGTCATCGGCACCAACATTACCGTCTCGATCGGGCGAAAACCTATCTTGCACGGGGTCAATTTTGCCGCTGAGCCTGGTGAGGTCCACGCGATTGTCGGACCGAACGGGTCTGGCAAAACAACGCTGTTGCGAGCCCTGACCGGCGACATTTCCGCGAACGGCCGTATCACGCTGAGCGACCGCAGCTTTGATCGCAAGCGCCCTTGGGAAATGGCGAGTATACGCGGGGTGCTGCCTCAGGTGACGGTGCTGTCGTTTCCCTTCACAGTTATTGAAGTGGTGCGCATGGGGTTAGAAGCAGGCCCTCATGGCGCGTCCCCGGAGATTGCTCATCAGGCGCTCCGTGATGTTGGTCTTGAAGGATACGAAGGAAGATTTTTTCAGGAGCTGTCTGGGGGCGAGCAGCAACGTGCACAACTAGCGCGGGTCCTTTCCCAAGTCTGGGAGCCGGTGCAAGACGGCGCACCTTGCTGGCTGTTTCTCGACGAGCCTGTGGCTAGCCTCGATATCGGACACCAATTGGGCGTCATGGAGTTGGCGCGCCGATATGCCGACCGGGGCGGCGGCGTCATTGCCGTAATGCATGATCTGAACTTAACGGCAATGTTTGCGGATCAGGTCACGTTGCTGTCAAAAGGTGAGGTCGCGGCGACGGGCGAAGTCGCAAACGTCTTGACCGATGATCTACTGAGCGCTGCTTACGCCTGTACCCTGCGCGTGAATATGGCCCCAAGCGCTGGAAAGACCTTTCTTCTCCCGCAAACGGCAGCGCGGAGTTAGTGCAAGACGCTTCGATACCGGAAACGACGCTTAATCTGTAGGCGGCAGCATCGCACGCATCGTAGCCAAAGGTTGCTCTGGGACTTTCGTGCTGCCGCCATTGGGGTCTTAAATCCGTTCGATACCGGCCGCGATCGCCGCAGCTTCTTCCACGGTCAGACGCGGAGGATGCCAATCGCGACCCGGAGCCGCCTCTAGCAGCTTCTTTGTGTAAGGGTGCTTCGGGTTGGCAAAGATATCTTCTGCAGGGCCAAACTCGACCATCACACCTTTTTCCATCACCGTGATGTAGTCGGAGATTTGCGCCGCCACGCGCAAGTCATGGGTAATGAAGATGATGGCCATCTTATACTTCGACTGCAGGTCATTCATGAGGCGCAAAACCTGCTTTTGAACCGAAAGATCCAAGGCCGAGACGCTCTCGTCAGCGATCACTACGTCTGGCTCCATCGCCAAAGCCCTGGCGATGCCGATGCGCTGACGCTGCCCGCCCGAGAAGTTGCGTGGTTTGCGCCGCATGGCGGCCTGTCCAAGCCCGACTTGCTCGAGAAGTTCGATCGCACGTTGGCGCGCCTCTGATGAAGTCAGACCTTGCAAGTAAAGGCCCCGCGTGATCATGAACTCGACGGACTGCGATGGGTTCAATGAGCCAAACGGGTCTTGGAAGATCATCTGAATATTCTTGCGCGCTTTGACGAGATCCTCTCCCGTCAGTCCCAGGAAATCCTCTTCCTTGATGACGACCGCGCCTTCCGTCGCCTCTTCCAACCGGATGAGTGTCTTGGCCAAAGTCGATTTGCCAGACCCACTTTCGCCAACGACGCCGAGCGTTTCCCCGGCGCGCAAAACAAAGCTCGCGTCCTTGAGGGCATGAACCTGTTTCTTGCCGCTTGTGTAAATCTTGTGAAGCGCCTGCACCTGCACGACGGGCGCGTCGTTACGACCTTGATCAGGGCTACGGGTGGTTTCGAGAAGTGGCATCGCGTCCACCAGAAGCTGCGTGTAAGGCTCCTTGGGGTTCATCAAGATCTGCTCTTTTGGACCTTCCTCAATGAGCTTGCCCCAACACATCACCGCAACCCTGTCAGCGACATCGGCAACCACGCCGAAGTCATGGGTGATGAAGATCGTGGCGTTGTCATAGACCTCTTTCAGGTCATTGATCAGGCGCAGGATTTCCGCCTGCGTTGTCACATCAAGCGCGGTCGTCGGCTCATCCGCGATCAGCACATCCGGCTTACACGCCAGTGCCATCGCGATCACAATGCGCTGGCATTGGCCGCCTGAGACCTGATGGGGATAGCTGTCATATATGCGTGGCGGCGTGGGCAGTTTCATCTGCGCGAGCAGTTTCAGCGTTTCGGCCTTGCGCTCGTCTGAGGCGATCTCTGGTCGGTGCAGCGCAAACACCTCATCGACCTGTGGCCCAATCTTGATCGCAGGGTTCAGCGCAGCCATTGGTTCCTGATAAATCATGGAAATCCGAGCACCGCGGATTTCGTTGAGCTCTGCGTTCGAAAGCTTAAGCATATCGACGCCGTCAAATAGCACCTCGCCTTGCGAGATCGGCAGTCGCGGCGGCACATCGTTCATGATCGCGCTGGTCATGACCGACTTGCCGGACCCGCTCTCTCCAACCACGCACAAGATCTCGCCGCGATTGAGCGTCAACGAGACATCCTCGACCGCGAACCTCCTATCTGCGCCGCGTGGCAGCTCGATGGACAGGTTCTTGATTTCCAGAATTGGTTTTGGGATCTTTGGCACAGCGGGGCTCCTAGCGTCAGATATATGCGAGCTGGGAAAACCTGGCCAAAGTCAGCAAAACAGGAAATCTGCGATCAAACAAGTGCGGCGTCGACGCAATTGACTTTTCCCGCATTGCTGGCGCATGAGGTACCCACCCAGCATCCGGTGTGGCGCCAGGCTCCCCTCACAATTCAAAACATGATCGGATGCCTCATGTCGTTCTTCCGTAAGCCCGAAAGCAGATTTGTCGTGATTGATCGCGGCGTTGGAACACTCGAAAGCCTCGCGCCAGACACGTTTGAAACGACGTTTCTTTCTGTTTGCCGCTATTTCTTCGAAAGCTTTCAGAAGCCTGAAAGCCAGTGTTGGATGAATGCCTTCATGGAAGCAGAACGGCGGTTTCCCCCGCCATTTGGTTCCACACTGGCGCATGCGATAACGATTGCCTTGAAGGAATTGCGCACAGCGCGACAAATCTCATTCAGCTATCACAAGCAAGGTTCATTGGCCGCCGAGAAAGCCGTTACAGATGATGAACGGTATCTGGTTTTGACCCTTCGGGCCATTCGCGAAGGTCGCTTGAGCGAGGCACGGTCAAACGCGATTATGCTGTGCGCGGGCGGAGAGTCGAAAGGGCTGTTGAGTGCGCTTGAGAGGATCTGTGTGCTCATCGGAGAAATCGAAGATCTGCGCTTCCAAGGATAGCGCCTCAACGAAAAAGGGGTGCCGATCTGGTTTCGGCACCCAGACGACCAAGGCGCTCAAGGGTGGATATCGAACGCCTCAGCCAAACGCTTAGTTAGTTGCTGAGACACCGTAGATACGTGCGATATCATCCAGCATGAGCCGTGCCGCCAAGACACCGCCGGCTGTATTCCAAACCGCATCATCGACGGTATGAACACGTCCAGCTTGAACAGCGCTCAAGCCTTGCCACAAAGGATCTGCGAGTGCGTCTTCGGCGGCTGCCAGGCCTTCGCCGTCGCCAGAGTCCCAAGTGAAATGGAAGATGCGATCGCCGTCCATATCAGGGATGCTTTCTTTCCCGACGCGTAGAGCAAATTCGTCAACATCCTGATTTTCAGGACGCGCAAAACCAAGTTGGTCTAGCAACACGCCAGAGAAGCTGTCTTTTTGGTAGATGCGGATTTGAGAGGCGAGAAACCGGATGATCGAGACTTCTTCAGCCAGATTGTCCCCTAAAGCGGCGCTGGTCGCGGCAACCTGCGCTTTGAAGTCCTCCATCACTGCGCCGCCCTCATCAACTTTGCCGAGCGCCTCGGCATAAAGCGCGAAGTTCACCATCCAATCCCCGCGCAGTCGTTCCGACAGGACCGTTGGAGCAATGGCCGAAAGCTGCTCGAAGATCTTCTCGTGGCGCTGCTTGTTGCCGAGGATCAGATCCGGCTCCAGGGCAGCGACCAGTTCGAGATTAACGGCATTTTCCTTGCCGACTGGCTCGACGCTCTGCATGGCCTCGGAAATATGCGAATACCACGGGTCGCCATTCCACGAATTGGCCGCGCCAATTGGCGTCACACCAAGCGCTAGCACCGCTTCAGTTCCTTCGTTGGTGAGTACAATCACGCGTTGGGGCGCATCAGGCACTTCGGCGGTACCCATCGAGTGTTCCACCATTCCGGCGCTTGCGCCTTGAGCGGACAGGCCAAGCGCGAGGGCGAGAGCAAATTTGAGTGGTCTTATCATGGTCGTTACTCGCTAAAATAATTCCTTATAATTTTAGTAAGGAATATACTTGATCGTTTTTGTCAAGTTTGAAAGAGAGGACCTATGGAACGCGTCTTTGGCATGCTGACCCTCTTGGGGCTCGGCCTCTTTGTGTTGGGGCTGCACTTGGGAATTCGTTTGAATTCCCCGGGCGAGGTCCTGCGAGCGTTGCTCTCAGATGGCTCTGAAGCAGCTGATTTGATTATCAGAAACTTCCGCTTGCCGCGCGGAATTTTGGCAGCCGTGATTGGGGCGGGCCTAGGGCTCGCGGGTCTGTTGATGCAGACTGTGACGCGCAACCCAATCGCCGAACCCGGGCTGCTTGGGATCAATGCGGGTGCGGCTTTCGCTGTCGTTGCGCTTCTGACTTATGACCCGACCGTGTCGACGCTTTTCGTTATGGCGGTCGCTGCAATTGGCGGGTTGGGCGCGGCGGCGCTTGTGTTTGGGCTTGCCTTTTCAACAGGCGCGGGTGCCTCGCCAATCCACATGCTGCTCGCAGGTGTGACGATCGCCGCATTGCTGAACGCTGGGCTCCAGGTCCTGATCATCTTGGACGAGGCGGTCATGGAGGAGCTTCTCTTTTGGTTGTCCGGTGCCTTTGTGGACCGGCCTCTCACAGGCTTGCTCATAGCGCTTCCGGTACTTGCAGCATCGACGCTAATGGCGTTTTTCTTCCACAACACGCTCGATGTTTTGCAAACCGATGATGCGACTGCCGAGACTTTGGGCGTACCGGTTGCTCGGACACGCGCGTTTGCCGTTTTGCTTGCCGCTCTCATTGCGGGAGTTTGCGTTGCCATGGCGGGCCCAGTTGCATTCGTTGGGCTCATCGCCCCACATCTTGCACGGCTCAGTGGCGCGCGCGGCCATTGGGAACTGATCCCCGTCACCATAGCTTGGGGGGCCGTTTTGGCGCTTAGCGCTGATATTCTTGCACGTTTTGTCCTTTATCCAACGGAAGCACCCGTCAGTGCCGTGCTTGCCATTGTCGGTGTGCCACTCCTGATCTGGCTTCTGCGTCGTAAGCGTTTGAGGCTGATATGAGCCGCCGTCCGACGCTGTTGCTTGGGCTTGCTGGGATTACCTCCCTACTGTTTTTGATCGGGATCGCCGTTGGCTCATCTTTCATGCCGTTTGACCGGGTCCTGAGCGCCATCATGGGTAGTGGCAGCCGTGCTGATGGGATCATTGTCTGGAATCTGCGCGCGCCGCGCGTGGTTCTCGCAGCGCTTGCTGGTGCCTGCCTTGCGGTAGCAGGTATGCTGCTGCAACGCGCGACTCGAAACCCGTTGGCGGCCCCATCGGTTTTGGGCATCGTGGACGGTGCCGCCGTCGGTGTGCTGGCGTTTTTCATTTTGTTTTCAAACGAGGCGAACGCGCTTGTCGTGTCAATCTACTGGCAACCACTTGCCGCCGTACTTGGCGCACTGATCTTCGCGGGGATCGTCACCACGCTTTACTTAAACGATCAAGCCTCGCCGATGCGCCTGATCTTCTATGGCGTTGCGCTGGCGGCACTTGCTAATGCCTTTGTGGTGCTCACCATCATTGCTGGGCCCGTTTACCGGGCAAGCCAAGCCCTGATCTGGCTCGCTGGGTCGGTTCACGAAGCAGAATGGCGTGATGCTTACATCCTTGGTGCGGTTTGCCTCGTTGCCGCTCCATTGCTCGCGTGGATGCGCCGAGACCTTGATCAAATGCGGCTTGATGATCAAAGCGGCGCGGCGACGGGTCTTGCAGTAAATCGCGCGCGGTTCGGGGCTTTCGCGCTTTCCGTTTTCCTGACGGCGGCGGCGGTATCCGTGGTTGGCGGGATAGGCTTTGTAGGATTGATTGCACCACATCTTGCGCGCCTCGCCTTTGGGTCAGGCGCAGCAATGCAAATGACCGGAGCGGCGCTCTTTGGTGCTATGATTGTGCTGGCCGCAGACGTTTTTGCGCGGCTTGCGTTCCAGCCCTTGGAAGTGCCGACAGGCGCAATCACGGCTCTCATCGGTGCGCCTTACTTCATCTACATCTTGATACGACAGGGGCGTGGCCATGCCTGAGATTGCACTGACACTTGATGGCTTGAGCGTTGGATATGGTGGTGATCCAGTGTTGCACGATCTGTCTTTGCGGATTCCACAAGGCAGAGTCACAGCATTCTGCGGGCCCAATGGCTGCGGGAAATCGACCGCGCTCAAGGCGATGCGCGGGATGTTGGGCAGCGCGAGCGGATCAGTGATGCTAGACAAGAAACCGCTTAGTGATTGGAGCACAAAGGAGCTTGCCCGCGAAATTGCCATGCTCGGACAAACGCCGAACGCGCCCGAAGAAATGTTCGTGAGGGAGCTTGTTGGTCTGGGGCGCTACGCCTATCGCTCTCGCTTGGGTGGGCTTAGCCAAGCTGATCGCGAGGCCATCGAGGCTGCAATTCAGGCCGCGGATCTTGCCGGGCTAGCAGAGCTTCCGCTTGGCGTTTTGTCCGGCGGCCAAGCCCAACGTGCCTGGCTTGCGATGGTCCTAGCACAAGAAGCGCCGATCATCTTTTTGGACGAGCCCACCAATCACCTCGACATCAGCCACGCGCTGGCAACGCTCGATCTTGTCCGCAAGCTGAGCCATGAGGACGGCAAAACCGTCCTCGTCGTGCTGCACGACCTAAATCTTGCCGCTAGCTTTGCAGACGAGATCGCATTGTTCAAAGCAGGGCGTCTTCGCGCGATGGGGCGTGTGGAGGATGTGTTTACTGAAAAACAACTATCCGAAGTGTTCGAGATCGGATGCAAGATCATCAAGGACGGCAAAGAAGGCCACCCTGTCTTTGTCCCGTACTTGGAACGCTAACGATCCCAGGCCATCGCTTCAAAGTTCTCACGAAATGCAAAGCGTGCGAGATGCGCATCGATGATGTGCTTGGCCATTTCGACCTTATCTTCCGCCACCAGATCGATCCGAACCTCCAGCGACGCATCACTGGCTGAAAACTGGGCAGGGCCGCATGGCAACTTCGCAAACCCGCTTGCGCCATCTGCCTCGGCTTCAACCTTATGCGCAAAATGCTTGCATAGCTGGGAGATATACTTCGCGCCGTTTGGTGTCTCAAAGCGGCCGATCAGTTGGTTCATGGCTTAATCCTGATGGTTTTACTCTGAATAAGCACTGGACCTACAGCCTACAAGCGAATATTCTGAAACTCCAGCGTTGTGCCAGCACCAACCGCAAGCCCGAACGGCATCAGACATCTGAAATTCGGGAACGACCAATGACCATTCTCAAAACCTTGACGGCCACCGTGTTTGCGGCAGGCTTCGCTTCGACTACATTTGCAGGCGGCATAACCCTTGAAACTGCGACAGGACCAGTGACTGTCGATGGTGTACCAAAGAGCATCGCTGTGCTTGACGTAGCGGCGATTGATACGCTCGACGCACTTGGTGTTGAAATTGCAGGGTCCCTGCGCCACATTTCGCGGGATACCTTGACCATGTAGCTGCGAATGCAACCAATGTCGGCTCGCTTTTTGAGCCAGATTTCGAGGCCTTAGCGAACCTTAACCCAGACATCATCGTGGCAGGCGGCCGCTCCTCTCGTCAGGTGGAAGCGCTCAGCGAAGTTGCCCCAACCATCGATATGACCATTTGGGGGGACGGGCATGTAGAGCAGGTTCTCGCTCGGCTCGACGCATTCGGCACTCTGACCGGGACCGAGGCAAAAGCCGGCGAGCTGTCTGAGGCCTTCAATGCGAAACTTGCGCAAGTCTCTGAGGCGATGGCGGGCAAGGGCAATGCCCTCGTTGTTCTGACCAACGGCCCAAAAGTTTCAGCCTATGGCGCTGGCTCTCGCTTTGGTTGGATCCATGCCGCAACTGGACTGCCAGAGGCGGTTGAAGGCGTGGATGCGCAGACACATGGTGAGGTGATTTCTTTCGAGTTCGTCGGAGAGGCAAACCCAGATTGGCTGATCGTGGTCGATCGCGCGGCAGCGATTGGTCAAGATGCAGTACCTGCCTCTGTGACGCTCGACAATGCGCTGGTTGCAGGCACCACTGCTTGGGAGAGGGGCCAAGTCATCTACCTGAACTCTGCCAACGTCTATGTCGCAGGTGGCGGCTATCAGTCGATGATGGACGCGATGGACACATTGCTTGCCGGGTTCTCTGGTGGCGCGTCCTAAACGCTTCTATCTTTGGACGGTTCTACTTTTGCTCACCCTTTCGGGGGTGAGTATTTTTGTCGGCGTCGGCACCCTAGTCTTTTCGGGCCTTTTCACGAACCCCGAGGCGCTCAGTCTCCTGCTCATCAGTCGCTTGCCGCGCACGCTGGCAATCATTTTGACAGGAGCGAGCCTCGCCGTTTCGGGTGTGATTATGCAGCTTCTGGTCCGTAACCGCTTTGTCGAGCCAAGCACAACCGGTACATCTGAGGCTGCCATGCTCGGTCTTCTCGCGGTGACCCTATTGGCACCGCAATGGTCGATTTTTTCCAAAATGCTGGTGGCTTCAGGAGCGTCACTCCTAGGGATTTTCGGGTTTCTGATGCTCATACGACGTTTGCCGCCCGAGCAACCGCTCATTATCCCATTGGTCGGGCTCATCTACGCAGGTATTTTGGGGGCTGCAGCAACGTTCGTTGCTTACCAGACAGACCTTATTCAGTATCTCTGGATTTGGATCACGGGTGAATTCTCAGGCGTGCTCGCCGGGCGCTACGAGCTTCTGTGGCTCGCTGGCGCGCTGGCACTATTGGCATATGTGGCTGCTGACCAGTTCACAGTTGCGGGGCTCGGGCGTGAGGCAAGCCTGTCACTGGGACTGAATTACACGCAAGTTTTGACGCTAGGTGTGGTCACGGTCGCGCTTGTCGCCTCACTGGTGATCGTAACGGTTGGAATGCTGCCTTTCATTGGCCTTGTCGTGCCCAATATCGTCTCGCGCCTCATGGGGGATAACCTTCGCGAGAGCCTTCCTGTGGTCGCCGGCTTGGGCGCGGGTTTTGTTCTGGTATCCGATATCATCGGGCGTCTCGTCCGCTACCCTTACGAGATCCCGGCCAGCACCGTGTTCGGGATCGTAGGTGCCGCGATTTTCCTGTGGATGCTGCTGGGACGTCGCAGTCATGCCTGACAAACGGCTCCTCTGGCTCGGTTCGGGGCTTGTTGCTGCCACAGCGCTCTACTTGCTCTGGGGTCTCGGCGGGCGCGTTTGGTTCATTCTGGAACTGCGTGGGATCAAATTGGCCGGTCTCGTCCTCGTTGGCATCGCCGTTGCATTCGCGACGGTCCTCTTCCAGACGCTCAGCGGGAACCGCATTTTGACGCCAGCGATTATGGGCTTTGACGCATTGTTCCTGTTGGTGCAGGCGAGCCTTGTCTTAAGCCTTGGCGGGTTTGGCTACGCGCAATTGCCGTCCGTTTTGCTCTTCGGCGTCAACTCGGGTGCTATGATGTGGGCCTCAGTCCTCCTATTCGCCGCTGTCTTGCACCGGGCGCGCCACGATATCCAGCTGATGATCTTGGTGGGGGTCGTCTTCGGCCTGATGTTCCGCTCACTGACCAGCTTTATCCAGCGCCTCATTGCTCCGTCCGAGTTTGCGATGATCCAAGGCGCAATGTTTGCGCAGTTCAGCGGTATCAACCGAGTTGAGCTGCGCGCGGCATCCCTCCTGCTGCTCATGGTCCTTATTTGGCTTTGGCCACGCATGGCTGTTCTAGATGTCGTGGCGCTGGGGCGCGCGCCCGCGCGAAGTCTTGGCCTCGACTACGACCGCGTTCAGATGCAAATGCTCTGCGTGATCGCGGCCTTAGTTTCGGTTTCGACCGCGCTGGTAGGCCCTATCACATTTCTTGGGCTATTGGTGGCAAGCCTCACCCACACACTGATGCGAACCCACCGTCATGCGCTCTTGCTGCCCGCTTCGGCATTGATCGCAGCGATAATTCTGGTTTCAGGACAAGCCGTTTTTGAGCGCGTCTTAAGGATGCAAAGCACGCTTACCGTCGTCATCGAATTCGTTGGAGGGCTTCTGTTTCTCTATCTACTCGCGAGAGGCAAATTGCGATGATCGAGATCGAAAATCTGAGCCATCAGATCGGTGGCAAACCAATCCTGAGCGGCATTGATCTGACCCTCCCCACAGGCGGTGTCACGGCGCTGATCGGACCGAATGGTGCGGGCAAATCCACCCTGTTGAAACTGATCTCACGTCATCTTTCACTGCAAAGCGGTGCGGTCGCGCTTGACGGCGTTTCGCTCGCCAGCATTCCAGCGGATCAACTGGCGCTGAAACTCGCGACAGTCTCGCAGGAGGTCGGGGTTGCGAGCCGTTTGCGGATCAAGGACCTTGTCGCATTCGGTCGATGGCCTCATACAAAGGGGCGACCGGACAAGGCTGACCATTACGTCGTTGATCGAACCTTGCAAAAATTCGGCTTGGTCGATCTGCAAAACCGATTTCTTGATGAGGTTTCGGGCGGCCAACGCCAGCGCGCCTTCGTCGCTATGGCTTACGCCCAAGACACAGACTGGCTTCTACTTGATGAGCCCCTCAACAATCTGGATCTGGTTCACGCGCGGGCGCTCATGGCGGAACTCAAGCGTATGGCATTGGAGGACGAAAAAAGCATCGTGATCGTGCTGCATGATCTGAATTACGCCGTTGCTTGGGCCGACCGGATCGTAGGGTTGCGCGGGGGGCAACTTGAAATGTCCGGCAAAGTGAAAACGGTCGCCACCAGCGAGATCCTGAGCGCGCTCTATGAAACCAAGATCGAGGTTGAGGATACAGCTTCAGGTCGAAGGGTCTGGTACTACAGTTGAGAGCAATTCGGAGTTTGGACGCAACTGTTGGTTCCAATCGGCAATATTTTTTGCCCTCTGCGTGAATACTGCAAGTCGCTGACGTGGACCTTTTGCCATACGGCCTTCAAAGCAGACCTACATCTTAGATGCAGCGAAAGTCCTGTGTGGATGGCTCCTGCATAGCAAGCCCTTTTTTTGTTCTGATTTGCGCATTTTGTCAGAAGCAGTCATGTGTCTGGCCTGTTTGCGCGGCTTTAACCGCTGGCCCTGATGGGTTCCGCAAACCAGGTCCCTTACAGCTTAGCGGGCTATGACGCCCGGAACATTCGGCGGGGTGTCCTGGTTTTGGCGGCTGACTTATGCACCATCATCTCGCAGGTCTTGCTAACTCGTTGGTCTATTCCTTTCAGGCTGCAGCGCGTGGGCTGTAGGGTTCATCGCGTGTGAGCACTGCCCATACGATCCGTGCCGTCTTGTTCGCCATGGCAACTGTTGCGACGCGGGCCGGTTTGCGTTCAAGTAAAGACGTCAGCCACTTGCTGGCGCGTTCCGGATGGGAACGGGTCTGCCTGACCCGCGACGTCATTCCAACGACCAACAATTGCCTGAGATACTGGTCACCCATTTTGGTGATCCGACCAAGCTTCTCCTTGCCTCCGCTGGACTTGTTAGCTGGCGTCAAACCAAGCCAGGCAGCAAACTCCCGACCGTTCCGGAACTGATGGCCGTTGCCAATACTGGCGATGATAGCTGACGCAGTCACCGCACCAACCCCAGGGATCGTGCGCAGGAGACGAACACGCGCATCTTCTTTGGCGACCTGCTTTAGGCGTTCCTCATACTAGCGTACCCGCCTGTGTAGCGCCATTAGCTGTTCAGCCAGGTTGCGGATCACTTCGTTGGCGATGTCGGGAAGGTTGAGAACTTCGCCTAGTGTGATGTCTTCAGCAAACCCAATCACGCGGGCCAGTCCTCTGGGGATGTAGACACCGAACTCAGCACCCAGGCCACGTAGGCCGTTGATAAGCTGCGTCCTTTGGCGCACCAGTAAATCACGCGCCCGATGCAGTGACAGCAGGGCTTGTTGTTCAACAGTTTTAATCGCCACGAAGCGCATGGTTGGGCGGGTCACGGCTTCACAGATTGCCTCTGCATCAATCGCGTCGGGCTTCCCGCGTTTGACGTAGGGCTTCACATACATTGGCGGGATTAACCGAACTTCGTGGCCCAAAGCTGTGAGCTCTCGCGCCCAATGATGGGCGCTGCTGCAAAACTCCATGCCAATTAGGCTGGGCTCCAACTTGGCAAAGAACGGCAGAAACTGCGCTCGCCGCAGGGGCTTGTTGAATACAACTTCCTCAGTGGGCGTGATTCCATGAACTTGGAAAACGTTCTTAGCCAGATCAACGCCGATTGTGGTAACTTGCATGGGGTGGCTTCTCTCAAAGCAGATTTAGACACCTGCACTATGGCGCATTGCGACGCCGGTTGAAGCAGGAGCCATCCACCCCATCAGCTT
>JAEPNN010000011.1 GCA_017643385.1 Dinoroseobacter sp. | reverse complement strand
TGCCTAAACTAATGGAGAGTTTGGCTCATCTCGTTTGTGTGATTATGCGGCGTGTTTACGGTGATGCAAGCGACGCGCTTCGAATGTCTTCCGTTTGATCCTTTCTCGTTGTTCCAGAATGGCTTGGTCACGTCCGAAGTAGACATCGGCTGGTGTGGCGTTGTTCAGGTGTCTGACGTCAGCGCAGATGGGCCGGGCATCGCTCAGGTCGCAGGATGAAGCCAACGCTTTTCTGTCGATTTCAGATCTCCGATTTAGGCTTCTGACTGAGCAACAATCGAAAGCCGAACGCGATGTCGTTCGCCCTTTTTAAGTGGCTTTGGTGCAGCCTTGTAACGTTGAGCAAAGGTCGATGCTGCTCGTATCACCTTCGGAGCCCTTCTCCCAAACATCAACTCTTCGGCTTGTTGATTTGCGGCGTTGAAGTCTTCGCGCCGCAGATGATGAAGCATCTTGAGGAGATTAGACTCTTCGTAGCTGACGAATACGAGTTCTGCTCGTTCTCGTGGATAGAAACAAGCGAGGGGCGCACCTCTACACTTTGTCAGTTCGGTAATCAGCTTCTGCAACAGATGAGCAATGCTCAATCCAATTGGGTCTCCCCACTTCTCGATCGCCCGGTCATAGGCCTGACAACATCCAATCGCGTCCTGTTTTCCAAGCGTTCTGACCAGACGTCGAATAACTGGAACAAGACTTTCCTCGAAAGGATCACATTGCAACTCGACAAAGGTTCGAAGCGCATTGTTGGCTGCTGTTTTTTCCATGAAGTTCCCCAAACTCGGCAAGGCTGCACTGCCGACTCAAAACCGGGCTGATCCGAGTACGGACTAACTGGGTATCCCCTATCTCAATAAAAAGTCTTGCGGGTTTTGCAAAGCAATTGTTCAGGCTATGCTGGTCGGCCCTTTAATTGACGGACATCCGCTGCACCGATCTCAGCCATCGGTTTGTGGACCCGCCAGTCTCGAACGTTTCCATCCGAACCGCGTGCCGTGATAACCGTTTCAATAGGCGGACATCCCGGCTCGTGGCAACGCAGTTCAGATACGCTGACCAAAGTGTCTTCCCCCAGTGCAAAGGTCGCAACAAAGAGTGCTTTGACGCACGCTAGCGCTTCAGGGTCCGGACTTGTGTTGTCAAACATTCCCAGCAAATCAATCCCTTGGTCGAAGAGGCGCCCAGAGAACGTTGCCGTCTGCATCACCGACGAAAAGTTGCGTGGAGATGCTTGATAACTCAATCGCCGTCACCTCAGCGCCTGTTGTCCCTGAGAGGATGATTGCATTCTGCGTCTCGTCCAGTTCGGCCAGCTGCACTGCCCCATCTCTGAAGCCAACAAAGACAGCTTCCTGCCCTGGAAAGGCAGTGACGCAGGTCACCATTTCATCCTCGTTGTAAGCTACACAGACAGGTTTGCGGTTCATGGGGCCATCCTTGCCGTCGAAAGGCCAGGCAATGGCTTCATCTGCACCGGAGGTCACGAGATGCGGTGTTTCCCCCACCCAGGCGAGGCTTTTGATTTTGGCCGGATAGCCGGGCATAGCAAAATTGCTTTTGTCCCGCAGCCGCCAGGCGTGGAGCGCATTTTCCTGCATTGCTGTGACGAGATATTTGCCGTCAGGACTAAAGCAGGTGTGGGCATGAAAGCCCTTCCAAAACACCTTTGAAGATTTCCAGCGCTTCTCGCGCGCCCAGACGGTTGCGCCACCATAGTAGGCAACCGCCAGCCGTTTACCCTTTGGATCAAATGCCATACCGCCCACAGTGCTGGCATGTTCGAAAACGATTGGCTTGTTTTGCCCAGCAGCCCAAACATGGGCTTCTCGACCTGACGAGCAGGCATAATGCCCATGGCTGGCTGCCACGCAGTCTACCCATTTGGTACCAAACTCGCCCAACACCTCGATTTCGCCTTCAAGCGAAGTGCGCAAGAACCGTCCATCGTCGCCGCCGGTGACAACATGCGTTTCGCCGTCAGCGACCATGCACAACACCACGCCATCATGTACTTGAATCTCTTGCGGCATAGCCGTGCCTCGGAAAAATCGCAGCATCCCGTCGCCGAAGCTTGAAACAACAGTGTCACCTAGACGAACAGCCGCTGTGACCGGCGCACCGAATTTGAAACGCGTCCCACGACGCTCAAGCTCCGTCTTTGGAACGACGGTCTTGCGTGGGGCTCCGATGGTTACGCTGCCTTGCAAGATGCGAACCCTTCCTCAAGGCCCATGCCCTCCAAGTTACGGCCGATGAAGACCACCCGAGAGTTGCGCTGCGACCCATCTGGCCATGCCCCCATCGGTGACCCGCTCATCAGCATGTGTACCCCTTGAAAGACGTAGCGGTCCGCCTGTCCCTTGAAATCCAAAATGCCTTTCGAACGCAGGATATCTTGGCCGTGTGTCTGCAGGAGCTTTCCAAACCACGTCTGGAACTTGTCGAGATCGAGCGGGTCGTCTGAGGTGAGTGATACGCTGGTCACAGCATCATCGTGATCGTGGTCATGATCCGACGTCAAAAAATCGGGCTCTACTTCTAGCACCCGATCAAGGCTAAATGCATTCAGTCCAACGACTTCATCCAAGGGTACTGTGCAATGCGCGGTCCGAATGATCTTGGTGTATGGGTTGATCTTACGAATGCGTGCCTCAACGGCTTCAAGGTTCTCTGCTTCAACAAGGTCGGTTTTGTTCAATAGAAGAACATCGGCGAATGCAACCTGTTCCTCGGCTTCATGATGTTCACCCAACTGACCATCGAGATGAACAGCATCAGCCACTGTCACAATTGCATCCAGCTTGGTCCGCTGTGCCACATCCTGATCAACAAAGAAGGTTTGTGCGACCGGTGCGGGATCAGCCAAACCAGTCGTCTCGACGATGATTGCGTCAAGCTGGTCCGCGCGCTTCATGAGACCGCTTAGGATACGGATCAGATCGCCACGCACGGTGCAACAAATGCATCCATTGTTCATCTCAAACACTTCTTCGTCGGCATCGACGACAAGGTCGTTGTCGATGCCTTCTTCGCCAAACTCATTGACGATGACGGCGTATTTTTTGCCGTGGCGTTCAGTCAAGATGCGATTGAGAAGCGTTGTTTTCCCGGCCCCGAGAAAACCCGTCAGCACAGTAACGGGAACTTTTGCGGTCTGGTCCATTGTTTATCCTTTCAATGGGCTGTCACGCCGGTGTTGCACGCGCTGCATCGGCCATGTATTTCTAAAATTGTGTGATTAGGTGCAAAACCCGTACGCATTGACAGGCTTGCAATGCTCCCTGTGAATTCGTCGTCGATATGTTCGGTCACGCTTCCGCAGTCATCGCAAATCTCAAAAACTGGTGTCTTTCCTTCATGGTTACCACAGCAAACCGTCCAAGCATTCAGGGACTCAATTCGGTGCACATGTCCGGTCTCGACGAGCTTATCGAGGGCACGATAAACCGTCGTTGAAGCGGTCACGCCATCGGCGCGAAGCGCATCCAAGATATCGTAAGCGGAAACAGGACGATCACACGTTTTGAGGTAAGCAAAGACCCTCTCGGCGTGCGTGATGCGCTTTGCTTTATTATCCACGGAAGAACCTCATGAGCATCTTACTTGACGATTTTTATCAACTAATGTTACTCCACGCAATGTTACAACGTTACATCTAATTAGGCGGACTTCGTGTGACCGGCGAACAACCAACTTTGTCAATTTGCACTACGTGCCGCGTCGGGCGTGAGGCACGTTTGGAGACGCGTGACGGGGCACGGCTTGCAGCGCACGTTGTTGACGAGCATGCCCGACATCCCAACATTCAATTGAAGCTAAGAGGCGTGCGCTGCATGAGCCAATGCAAGCGACCCTGCATTGTTTCGCTAGGCGCACCGGAAAAGTTCACTTATGTGTTTGGCGATCTCGATCCTTTAGACCAGACCCATATCACAGCACTTTTTGAGCTTGCCGAAAAGTACACCAAAAGCGCCAACGGCTTGCTAGATCGCAGAGAGCGTCCAGATGCCCTGCAAGAAAATATTCTGGGGCGTTTTCCACCTCTCGAAAGTCAGTCGCACCTAGTAATCGACCTTTGGGCCAAATCATCATGAGAGATGTTCTCGACCCGCAGATAGAGACAGAGGTTCTTGTATCGCCGCCAGATGCTGTAGCGAATCTCACTGTCGAACACGCGAGCTGGCAGACCCCACGTGGCAAAATGATCCTCAAGCCCGTCACTTTCGATCTCGCAGTTGGCCGTGTACTTGGCGTCGTTGGGCCGAATGGAGCCGGAAAGTCCACGCTTTTGCGGCTTCTGTATCGGTATCATCGTCCGTCAACGGGGCGTGTTTCTGTCGATGGCAGCGATATTTGGGCGCGAGATGCGCGCGACGTTGCAAAAAGTGTAGCGGCCGTCCTTCAAGAGCAGCCCACAGATTTCGCGTTGACCGTGCGCGAAATTGTAGCTCTGGGACGCACTCCGCATCGCGGAGGATTTGGCGGAACATCTGGCGCTCGCGATGTTGAGATTATTGAGCAAGCCCTAAGTCGACTGGGCCTGCTAGAATTCGTTGATCGGCATTTGGGCACACTTTCTGGTGGAGAACGACAGCGGGTTATGGTGGCCCGAGCTTTAGCGCAAGAACCGCGTCTCTTGATCTTGGATGAACCAACCAATCACTTGGACATCCGCAACCAACTTGAGGTTTTGGCGCTCATCCGGGACCTTCCGCTCACGATTGTCACCTCACTGCATGATCTAAACATGGCGGCTGAGGTTTGCGACGACGTCTTGCTTTTGCAAGCTGGTCAATCCTTAGGCTTCGGCCCCCCAAAGGCCGTTTTCACCGAAGCTACGATTTCTGACGCATTTTCCGTAATAGCCAGGCAAGAACGTCTCTCGCCCAGCGATGCGAAACACCTGACATTCCATCTCTGACAAGGACCTACGATATGAGATATATCTTACTTGGCGCGCTCGCCATGATCATCACGTCTGGCGCCGCCGTTGCGCAAACTTCCGTTCAAAGCTGCAATCGCACGGTGACCTTCGATGCACCGCCCGAAAGGGCAATCTCCAATGACGTGAATTTAACCGAAATGATGCTGGTCCTTGGCCTGACTGATCGCATGGTCGGCTACACAGGCATCAATGGCTGGAACAAATTGGACGCAGAAATGCGCGCGGGCGTCGCGGCATTACCTGAACTGTCCGAACGGTATCCGTCAAAGGAGGTTCTGGTAGGCGCGGACGCTGACTTTTTCTTCGCAGGCTGGAACTACGGTATGAAAGTTGGTGGTGAAGTGACGCCCGAAACGCTGAAGCCCTTTGGTATTCAGGTTTACGAACTCACCGAGTCCTGCACCCATATCATGGACAAAGATCGGGTCAGCATCGAAGACATGTATGTCGACCTTTTAAACCTCGGAAAAATCTTTGGGGTGGAGTATGATGCAAACGCTCTTGTCGATGGATACCGCGCGGAGCTCGCCGCGTTTACCGACACAATCTCGATAGGCGAAGAGCCCGTGCGTGTTTTTGTATACGATAGCGGCGAGGATACGCCATTCACCGCAGGTCTTTACGCTATGCCGACGGCCCTTATCGAGGCGGCAGGCGGCGTCAACGTTATGGACGGCTTTGAGAAAAGCTGGGGGACCGTTACCTGGGAAGAGGTTATTGAACAAAACCCGGAAGTGATCGTTATCGTAAACTATGGCGAAGTCACCGCCGAACAAAAGCGAGATTTCATGATGTCGAACCCTGCCTTCGCGGATATCGATGCGGTGCAACATGATCGTTTCGTGATCCTGGAATATGTGGAGGCCACGCCTGGCCCGCGGAACATTCAGGCGATTAAAACACTGGCCGAAGCCTTCTGGTCAAACTGACAATGAGCGGTGCAGCAGTGCCAGAAAATCGAGGCCGTAGCAATCGACGCGGCGCAGTCGCAGTCGGGGGTTTGACGGCGCTGCTTGTATCACTCTCGATCGCGATTTCGGTCGGGGCCGTATCTGTACCAACAGGGACAGTTTGGGGTGTTGTGGCAAACAAAATCTCGCCAGGTCTGTTCGAACAAACTTGGAGCCAAGGGCGCGACAACATCGTGTGGAACATTAGGTTTCCGCGCGCTCTCTTGGCGATGATGGTCGGTGCTGGGCTGGCCATTGTTGGTGCAAGCCTTCAGGCGGTTACGCGCAATCCGCTGGCAGACCCGCATCTTCTGGGTATCTCATCCGGCGGTGCGTTTGGCGCCATCGTCGCATTGCTACACACAGGTCTGTTTTTGGGTCTTCTGACCGTGCCGCTTTTGGCCTTTTCGGGGGCGCTGATAGCAACTCTCCTTGTCCTTGGTGTCTCCAGACTAGCAGACGCCACCAGTGCGGATCGGTTGGTACTGGCCGGTGTAGCGGTATCCTTTATTATCATGGCGGCGGCGAATGGATTAATTTTCCTCGGCGATCCGCGTGCGTCCCACACGGTAGTTTTTTGGATGCTTGGTGGTCTTGGCCTCGCGCAGTGGGATCAACTTATTTACCCGCTAGTCATTCTGCTTGGGTGTGGCGCTTGGTTGATGCTGCGCACCGCGGAACTTAATGCGGTGACGATTGGAGACGAGACAGCGTCAACCTTGGGCATTGCCGTTGCGCGTTTCCGCCTTGCCGTTTTCATTGTTGGGGCCTTGATCACAGGCGTTATGGTCGCCTTTACCGGCATGATTGGCTTTGTAGGTTTGATGGTGCCGCACGTCGCTCGCATGATAGTGGGTGGGGATTACAATCGGGTCCTGCCTACATCGGCGCTTATCGGTGCGATCTTCCTTCTTTGCGCGGATATTGCCGCGCGCACCATCATGGCACCGGAAGACATGCCGATTGGAATCGTGACGGGTCTTATCGGCGGTATATTCTTCGTTTGGCTGCTCAGTCGGCGGTCTGCCTAGAAGATGTCAAAGACCGAGACGCCAGAGCGCACAATTATGGAAACGCAACGGCTCCGGCTGAGAAAATGGCACTCCATAGATATATACAACCTCTCAGGCATTCTTGGTGACGCTGCGGTTATGAAATTCAGCGATGGTGGCGTCTTCAACTAGCAGGACCCGAAATACTGTTTGGCGCGCGCCAGCATGGGGATGGATAATGACGTATTACCCGGATACCTTGCAATTGAGCGCAAACAAAATCGCGCGGTCATCGGTTATATGAGCCTTTCTTCTGACCTAAGTCGGGTCGAGCTCGGAATGTACGCCCGGTGTCGAGACCTCTAGGGGGCAGCGGTGGGTGTCGCAGCCTCGTTCAACAGTGGGCTTGAAGCTGTCGCTTGCTGCCGGATACTTTATTTGCCCCTAAGCAACGGAGATAACTACCCTACGCATTTCAGAGCTTTGCTGCGATAGAGTCACGCCAAGCTGCCGTGCCAATCAAGTTTTAAGTCCAAATCACTTGAGGAGCCTCGTGTTCCCTCACACCTCAACCGGTTAAATAGTAAGTCACTCGTGTGTGTCCCGCACTACCACAAAAAGCGTCCTGCACTTGAAAAAATAGTACATATAAAACAATATTTTATATCAATTTAGATTCCAGGGTCGCCCACCATTTTTCCAATAAAGTCGTTAGACCTGACAGCCGGTGGCTCGCATTTGCTTTTTTGGGGCTGCTATTGTTTTCTTGCGTTGGTCGGGGGGGAAGGTTTTGCGCGCCTCGCTTCACCGGTTTTATGAATGGGCGCATAAAGCGTTGCTGTTTCAACAATAGTGCAGTGCCGATTGTGCCAAACTTATATGCGCTGGTGAGTACAGGAAGCGAACCGGTTATACGGATTTTTATTCCACGGATTACATAGATTTTGCGAACTAACTTGCTGAAAATGAGACGCAAAATCTTCATGGAAGATGCCGGGGTTCGTTACTAAAGGCAAAATGCCATGCGCGAGATACGCGCTAATTTCTCGTTCATCGAAAGTTCGGATTTAGGTCAGATCTGTGGGATGTTGGGCAATGCGTTAATGTCTGGTTTTCTGGGCCGACTTAACTGAAGCAGCCTTCATGGACTGCAGCAATCGATGCCTGTTTTGCCTGGCTTGTTGTGTTGCAAAAGATTGGACTTGTAGCAAAAATAAATTAGCGCTAATTAAATTTTATGAATGAGTCGGTTTATACAAAACGCGGTCGTCCACCACGCTCTGATGGCCCAGACACGCGCGAACGTATCCTTGACGCTGCGTTGGAGGTTTTTTCTGAACGTGGTTTCGAAGGGGCAACGGTGCGCCAGATTGCTGCAAAAGTTGGCGTCAGCGACCCTGCCCTTTATGCCCACTTCAAAGGCAAGCAAGAGATTTTTGAAGCCCTGATAAAACTGGCGGGACCTGATCTGTTGGCAAGTGCAGGAACCTCCCTGGCGCTTGAAGCAGTTCCGATGCAGATCGCACTCCCAGAGATGTTTGGGAACATTGTCGCGACTTGGTCTACTCCTCGCGCCAGAGCATTTGCTTCGTTGGTCTTACGCATGGGCCCAGATGGGCTCGGCAATGTGCTTCAGGATGTATCTGCACGATTGCGGCCTGTTTTTGCTGCTTGGCAAGCAGGCGGAGACTTACGGAAAGACATTCCCGTTGATGTCGCAATTTGGCAGGTGATTGGTCCACTCGCTGGACTTCGCATCGCTTATTTGCACGGCCAAGCAAGCAACGTCGACATAGAGCACGCCACGATATTGGCAAAAACACATTTGAAGACTGTTGCGCAAAGCCTCAGCCAAACCAGGAACGAAGAAGGATGACGAAACAAGGTGAAGCCCTCCAAATTGTTGGACCAAAGAACACATTCCCTGAAGTATCACTGATCGAGCCAACGCAGTCCGGCTACCTTATGTTAGCTATCGAAATCGATCATCGCCCACCTATCGGGTTCTTCTTGGAAAGTCGGCTCAAGAAAAAGTTGTTGGATCGGTTCAAGAACTTTGCGACGGCATTGACAAAAAGTGATGACGTGCTGGACGCCAGCGTCTTCAAAGCCCTTATCGTCCCCCCCGGGCGAGGTGAATTCTTGAAAAAACGCCCTGATGTTAAAATTGCGAAGTTTGATGTTGTGATGCTCATTGAGTTTGAGACCCTCGATGCCGCGAGAGATTATCAGCACACCCCTGAATGGATCGCGCTAATGGAGACTGCCAGGGAAAACTCACACAACGTGATGTGCATGTCCGCGTCCAACACACGTAGGATTGGCGCCGTGGATCACTCCACAAACGGGGTCTTCTTGTTCAACTACTTCTATGCGGACAGCTTGGACATTAACCTTCAGGTATGGAACTACACTGCGGGATGGTTCCAAGATCAAACCGGCCTCGACAATTCAACAGTTCTTTTGCCAGACGACGCAGTCCAAGTGCCCTACACGATTATCAACCACTGCCGTTGGGACAGGCTGCGCAATATCTTACCGGCATTGTTGTTCAACAGGACGTTCAAACCATTTGTTCTTAATAATTTTGAACACAATAATACCGCAGCCAATCCGATCCTTTATCAGCTTGCTTGATGATCTAGAAAAATCTCTCAGCACATAGTGTCCACGATGCAATTCGGAGATGACGTAGATGTCAATTCGGACATTTCAGCGTCATGCGAATGCGTGCAGCATCGTGGACCGGCTGCAGATGGGATGTACGCCTTGTCATAATGAAGTGGTAAGGTATCACGCAGTCAAAAACGAACCGGATGCCTGATATCTCCAAATAAAGACGATAATTTAGTTGGGTTATGCATCTTTGGGTCGTCCGCCATAACTCCCTTCGACCCAATAAAATGAATGGGCGCGTGCTCTGTATTTTTAAATAAGTATTAAATATATCAATTTCTTAAGGGGTGCCTGTCCCAAAGATCATTGTGCGGTAAGTTTAGTGCCGTCAAAAGCGAACACACTAGCTTTAGCGTCATCCAGAAACGTATCAGTTTCGCGATCAATGCCTAATTGTCGTCAAAATTGTTCTCCATAAGGCGACAAAATAATCGGTGAGCGATCGGGCTTTGTTGGTCTCATCTAGGGAAGAAAGCAGGCAATTAGAATGGTTACAGCAGTTTTGGGCGATATGCATGAGCGCATGGTTTTCAATCGGCGGGTTGCGGTACTCAGCGAAACACTAGGCAACCTGGTCCCAGACGGTAGCCGCATGCTGGACGTCGGTACCGGCGATGGCCAGATCGCAAAGCTCATTGCAGCGCACGCGACCAGCGTAGATGTCGAAGGAATCGACATAATGAAACGCCCCACAACGCATATTCCCGTCACTTTGTTCGACGGCACCGTGATCCCGCATGAAGATAACAGCTTTGACGTTGTCAGCTTTGTAGACGTGCTTCACCACACAGATGACCCGGAAGCTCTGCTCAAAGAAGCCTCAAGGGTCGCGCGCCGCGCCGTCATAATCAAGGATCATCTATCAGAAAGCTGGTTCGATGAGATTACGCTTCGCTTCATGGACTGGGTTGGGAACGCGCCCCATGGTGTTGTGCTGCCATACAATTACGGCTCTCGTGCCGACTGGAGCTGCTGGTTTGAAGCAGCCAAATTGGAAGCAGAGGAGTTTGAAACACGCGTGCCACTTTACCCGATGCCCGCAAGCGCAGTTTTCGGCCGAAAGTTGCACTTCGTCGCCCGGTTGACGCCTAAGTCCTGAAAGCGATCCGATCGCTAACATAGAAGCTGACAACGGCCGCAGCCCCTGCCGTAAGAAGAAAAATGAGTGTATCGACCAGAACAGTTTCTGTGACAAATCTGGTTGTGACGGTGGCAACCAGAGCCAGACTACCCAACTGTGTCGCGCCGTAGACAACAAAGCTTTTTGGCCCCTTTAACTTTGATGCAAATGTGATGCGGCGCTGCGCGAAATACGCAAGCGGAATACAGATTGCGTAAAGCAAAACAGATGTAGCAAATGCCGGCATCGCAAAAGGGCCGACGAGCACTGCTGACAAGATCGAATAGCCAATGGCGAAACCGCCACCGACGAAAAGAAACCTTAGCATCTTTTCTTTGGTATCTTGCGCGGGGGGGGCAACCATCAGATATCCACCTGAAAGACCACAAGTGCATCACTGACGTTCGGGATCAGCTTCAGGCCCTCGGCTGAACCGCCTGTCGCAAGTTGGTCTGCAAACGATGTTCCATTTCCGAATTCTTCGCCCTTGCACAAAACCAGATAATCCGCCTCTGAAGTTGTTAGCGCACGACGCAGTGTTTCCTCGTTGCCGATAAAGGGGAAGATAGTGTTGCCTAGCGCTTCGGGACTTCTGTGGTATGGGGCGGACAAAACATCATGGTCGGAGACCATCAGAATGGGAAGGCTGATATGTCCTGGTGAAAGAATGCGGCCTTTAGGAAGCGATGCGAGGCTGCTCAGGGCGCCGTTGGAGCGACAAGGGTGGTTCGACAATCCAGCAACTTCAGGCGCCACGCTCATTTGCCCACGGAATGCGGGGGCGAGGCTGCTGTAGATTTGCCCCGGCAGAAGGCAGAATGCGACCGCAAGTACCAACGAGACTGATTTCAGTCGAGACCGGGCGTCAGTTTGCTTGGTGACCAGCAGTGCGGACATTGCATATCCCATGAGGAACGGGATAACCGGGGCTGCGAGTACGATCAGCCGTATCTGGGAAAATGCGCCTGCGGTCCCGATCAGAGCGAAGATCAGAAGTGTTGCCGCTGTACGATCCGCAACCGTGAAACTCTCGCCAGACTGCGCTTTTAGCCCCAAAATGATTACGGTTATCAAACAGGTCGCTAAAGCAGGCAGGACAAGGCTGAAGGCCGCAGTTTCACCGGCGAGCAAGAAGCTCAAGGCCGGACGGGCTTCATTGATCCAGAGTGTGATCATGTCACGCAATTCTGTGTTTAGATTTCCATAGGGAAAATTCGGGCACACTCGAAGGATCAGCAAGGCCGCAACAATCGCAAATATAGAAATTGTAACGGTGCTGCTGAGAGCACCTAAAAACGAATGTGCGCTTCGTGTGGCCCATGCGCTACCCAGTGCGCTGGCTGCTCCAATTGTGACGAGCCCGAGCATTGGTGGACCAAGTTCGTCGCAGTGCATTGTGGACCATTCGCTTTGCGCTTTTTGTCCTGCAAACAGGGCAATGGCAAAAAACAGAAGTGTAAGACTGAAATACTGCAGTTGGTCAGCGTTCCGAACAGGACGCATCGTCGTGCGCACCATCAGGATCGCTCCGGCAACAGCAATCGGCAGCAGGTTTTCCAATCCAATCGCGAGAGACAATGCGGCAGCAATTCCTCCGAGAATACCCATGAGTTTCGGGCGTGAGGTTGGAACCAATGTAAATGCAACGCAGCTGAACAGAAGGATTTGCAGGCCATGATGGTCAAGTTGCGTGGGGCCAAAATAGTTGCGACTGATGACTGCCCAGAAAACGCAGCCAAATATGGCGAAAGCCGCCGCCCAAGGGCCTGCAATGCGCCATGAAACAGCACCAGTCAGAGTAATAAAAACAACCTGCAAAAGCACAGGCCAAAGCATCGCGGCCCAAGAGAGCGCAAAGCCAGGGTCTAGGAAAAGGCCCAGAACAAATGCGACAGCAGCAATCCCAAGGTCAACGTAGCGAGACCAATGCAGCGAAAGCCCTTCTGGTGGCAAGACACGGTAATTCGCCATGTCGAACCAGCTCTGACCGGCAAGCCAGTCCCGAACGGACAGGTATCTCATTATACTGTCATTCCCGGTCATGCTCATTTGACCATAAGGGTCACTGAAAACGATCCAGAGCGATGCGACAACAAGGTAGGCTGCGCTGGCAATTGCCGCGCAAAGGCATATCCAGCCACCTTTCCCCGTGGGTTTTTCAGTCTGCATTGGCAGTATGTCTACACGTTGTCGTTGTGCTCGAATTGCAAGGACAGTGTCGCGACGGGATTGTAATCACAACAGTCCATGTCGTGACCTTAGAAAAAGCACTTCGCGTATTGTTGTTTCACAACGCCCTCATTCCTCCCCATTTCTGCCCTCTTTTTTTGATTGGATTGTTTCCAAAGGCGAAAAAACGCCGTCAACAATACAAACTGAGGCACACACAGATGACTGAGCTGACGATCCTTATGCCCTGTCTGAACGAGGCAGAGACACTCGAGGCATGTATCACAAAAGCAATAGGCTACATGCGGCGCGCCGGCGTGAACGGGGAAGTCCTGATCGCCGACAATGGCTCAACCGACGGCAGCCAGGCGCTGGCAGAGTCTCTCGGTGCGCGGGTCGTACACGTGCCTGTCCGGGGGTACGGGGCGGCACTTGGCGTGGGCATCAAAGCGGCGCACGGTCGGTATGTTATCATGGGGGATAGCGACGATTCCTACGACTTCTCGAACCTAGATCCCTTCATGCATGAACTGCGTAAGGGTGCTGATCTGGTTATGGGCAATCGCTTTAAGGGCGGTATTGCGCGCAATGCCATGCCGCCATTGCATCGTTATCTCGGCAACCCGGTTCTTTCGACGATCGGCCGGGTCTTCTTTCGTGCGCCAGTGGGCGATTTTCACTGCGGGTTACGGGGCTTCTCCCGCGACGCAATCTTGGGGTTGAAGTTGAACACTCCAGGTATGGAATTTGCGTCCGAAATGGTAATCCAGGCCACAGTTATGGGGTTGAAGATAAAGGAAGTTCCCACAACGCTCAGCCCTGATGGCCGCTCGCGCCCACCTCATTTGCGCAGTTGGCGTGACGGGTGGCTGCACTTGAAGCTGTTGCTGACATTCGCACCGCATTGGCTGTTCTACTATCCCGGAATGGCGCTTCTTGCGGTTGGCACTTTCATCTTCATAAGTCTGCTAGGCGGGCCTATAACCATCGGGGCTGTAACCTTTGACATCGCATCGCTCATTTTGGCATCTGCTTTGATCCTGATCGGTTTCCAACTGGCTTGCTTTTATGGGCTGGCCCGGCTGCATTCGGTAAAAGCAGGTCTGTTGCCAAGTTCGGAACGCTTTGAACGTCTCGCTGGCGCCATAACGGTAGATCGTGCCTGTCAGGTAGGTGCGTTGCTGCTTTTGGCAGGGTTTAGCGCAACAATTGGTGCGTTCGTGATCTGGAATAATGCGGGTTGGGGAGATCTGAATCCAAGCGTTATCGCAAGGCCAGCAGCATTTGCTGTTGTCTGCGCTTCATTGGGTATTCAGGCGACTATGGCTGGCTTCCTATGGGGTCTGCTTGGCAAGCGGTTTGGCGAAGAGCAAAGCGTTCCAGCGGACGTCATGCTTCCTACTGAAGGATAAAAGCGTCGGCGAGGCGTGGGGCCTTTAATGCATAATAAGCCCAGATACTTATGTTTTTTGTGAAGAGCAGCCTGGTGGTCGACAATCCTTAGGTCGGATCTGTTGGTGAATATTTCGCGCAACGCTTGCTTACTATACGCGCTAAGACTGCGTAAAATATTGCAGTCAACGCCTATGGTCGGGAACACAAGTCATACCACTTGCGGGGTGACGCTTTCAGCGGCGGCTGTTCTGACGACCTCTACAACCTTTCCACAGTCTCAGAATTCCCGGCTGTTCGAAAGGCAACATATAACTCGATTGGCGTGTCGCATGGTTCAAACGGAACGAAGGTGACGCCCGGAGGGGCAATATTTTGCACCCACGCCGGTGCCAGGGCGAGACCCAGTCCGTGGGCCACAAATTGTAGAAGCGTGGATTTGTCGATGAGTTCGCAGACAATGTTCGGTTGTGCGCCAATCTGCCGGAACGCGTTCCAAAGCACGTCGTGTAGGACGGGCCGCGCACGCTTTGGATATCCGACAATCGGTTGTTCAGCTATATCGGAGGCCGAAAGCGTCGTCGCCGCTGAGAGAATGTTCGACTCTGCAAGCGCCACAACAACCGGTTGGCGATAGAGGAGTTCACTGGCAATGAAGTCTTCCACCTGAGGCGTCCTGAGAAACGCGATATCTGTCCGATGGCTGATCAGTTCCTGAGAGTGTTGTTCTGAGGACGAAATCTCCAGGATCTGGACGTGGACACTCGGGTCGGTTTCGCGAAACCTGAGCAGAACCTTGGGCAGCAACATCGAAATTGCCTCGTCAACACCGCTGATCCGAATGTGGCGCAGATTAGACTCGGCGGAGTGCCGAACGTTCGACACCGATTTTTCTATATCTGATAGAATCTTCTTTGCATCCTGAACGAATTCAGCCCCAGCCTGTGTCAAACTAACCTGACGGGTGGTTCGAAAGAACAAACGTGCGCCGAGTTCTTGTTCAAGGGCAGAGATGCGTTCAGACAGAGCGGATTGGCTAAGTCCCAGGCGCTCTCCCGCCTTCCGGAAATGCAGTTCTTCCGCGACCGCGACGAAGCATTCCAATTGCCTGATGTCCAACCCTGAATATCCTTCTGTTTACTTGATTACACAGACCCGCATACCTGCTCCCAACGTGGCTTCGTAAGCGCGGATCGCATCGGCGTAGGTCAACGTATCGCGTGTATCGTCAACGTCATTTATCAGCCCGGATCGGGTTGCATCGTCCATTATGAACGGGATGGCGGTATCCTCTGCTCGGATTACGCGGCCTTCTATGTCGACGGTTATCTCAACACTGGTCTCACGACCCGCCAGCTGCAGTAGGATGTCCCGATCCTTCGAAGATACGATCGGCAGAGCCAGCCCGTTCTTACGCGCATTGTCGTAGAAAATTCCTGCGAATCCAGTACCGATACAAGCATCAATGCCCAGTTGACGCATGCCCCAAACCGCGTGCTCACGGCTGGAGCCACATCCAAAATTGTCCCCAACAACAAGGATTGTGGCCTGCGACCAAGGTCGCTTGTTTAAAATGAACTCCGATCGGATTTCCCCGGCTTCATCAAAACGCAAATCGGCAAAAGTGCCATCAGCCAGCCCTTCGTGGGTGATCGTGATCAAAAAGCGTTTGGGCATGATCACGTCAGTATCGACATTCGCGAGTGGAAGGGGTGCGGCCAGACCGGTGACTATTTTAGGCATCACTCTGTTTCCCGCTGCAAGTCGCGTACATCTGCAAGGCGTCCGGCAATGGCAGAGGCCGCCACCATGGCGGGGCTCATCAGATGGGTGCGAGCCCCGCGGCCCTGGCGGCCCTCGAAGTTTCGGTTCGTGGAGGACGCGATCCGTTCCCCGTCTCGGGCGATATCGTCGTTCATGGCTAGGCACATTGAGCAGCCGCTTTCTGGGCGCCAGTCGAACCCGGCTTCGACAAAGACGCGGTCGAGGCCTTCCGCTTCTGCCTGCACCCGGGTCAAAGCCGAACCTGGCACAACGATGGCGTCCACCCCGTCAGCAACTTTACGGCCCCTCAGGATATCTGCTGCCGCGCGCAGATCTTCGATACGGCTGTTGGTGCAGGATCCGATGAAGGCACTGTCAATTTGAATGGATCGCGCGGGTTGCCCTTGTTCCAGCCCCATGTAGTCCAATGCGCGGATCAGCGCTGCCTTGGTTTTAGGGGGCATTTCCGGGGTGACGGACGGAACCTCGCCATCGATGGGGATAGACTGATCCGGACTGGTGCCCCAGCTGACCAGAGGTGCGATTTCAGCGGCATCTATCTGGAAGACCTTGTCGAATTCTGCATCCGGTTCTGAGGCCCAGTCTTCATTGTCGTACCGAAGCATATCGCTGTGGGCGCGACCCGCTGCGGCCTTTAAGGCCTTTTCATCCGCTGCGATCAGGGCAGCGCGACCGCCGAGTTCCACGGCCATGTTGCAGATCGTCATCCGCCCGGGCAAGTCTTGCGCCCGAATTGCGGAGCCTGCGAATTCGACCGCGTATCCGTTTGCACCTCCTGCGCCAACGACCTGTACAATCTTCATGATGATATCCTTGGCCGTGGCGCCCGGGGGCAGGTGTCCGTCGACCTCGACCAACATGGTTTTCAGGCGTTTGTAGCGCAGGGTTTGCGTGGCAAGCACATGTTCGACCTCGGACGTACCAATGCCGAAGCCAAGCGCGCCAAAAGCGCCATAAGTGGTGGTGTGACTGTCGCCACATGCGATCAACATGCCCGGCGCAACGAGCCCTTGTTCGGGAACCACAACATGTTCGATGCCTTGGCGCCGGTCGCCGAGACCGTAAAAGGCGATGCCGTGTTTAACGCAATTGGCTTCCAGATTATCGATCAGGAGTTTGGACGCCTGATCATGTGGTTCTTGACTTCGGGTTGCGTTCACATGGTCGACGACGGCGAGATGAGCTTCCGGCCGCCAAACCGTCAGATCCTTGGTGTCCAGCCCGGAAAATGCTTGCGGGCTGGTGTATTCGTTCATGATGTGGAAATCGACATAGATCAGCATGTCGCCGTCTGGCAGGTCACAAACCTTATGGGCATCTACCAGCTTATCGTAGAGCGTCCGGCTCATTCGGCGGCCTCCGCTAGAATTGGATTTCGGGTGAAGAAAGCCGACATGCGTAACGCGATTTCTTCCGGGATTTCTTCGGCCATGTAATGGGTTGCGTCGAGCGCCTCACCCTCAACCCGATCAGCACGCTTATTCCATAGTGCGAGTGCGTCAAAACAGGTTTCGATCACACCATGTTTTGCCCAGAGCGCAAGGATAGGCGGGGCAAGTTTGCGGGACTTATCCGCGTCATCGTGATCTATATCGATACTTGCGGCCGCCCGGTAATCCTCGCAGCTCGCGTGAATATTTTCAGGGTCTGCAAAGGCTGTCAGGTATTCTGAAAGGGCGTCGGCCGCAAATGGAGGTTCGCCATGTGCCTGATTGAAGCACTTCAACTTCCAGAACGCTTCAGGATCTCCTCCGATTATTTTCTCGGGCACGGGTTCTGGCTGGGTCAGAAAGAACCAGTGCCAGTAAGCGCGCGCAAATTTGGCGTCGGTACCGGCATACATCTCCCGGGTCGGTGCAATATCGAGAAGGACCATGGCAGCGGTGCGATCTGGGTGGTCGAGCCCGAGACGATGCGCGACCCGCGCCCCCCGGTCATGCGCTCCGACGAAAAACCGCTCATGGCCTAACTTCTGCATGACCGCGACAATGTCATTCGCCATGGCGCGTTTCGAGTAGGGCTGGTGAGAGGGGGTCGAGGCGGGTTTATCGGAGCGGCCATAGCCGCGCAAATCCGGGCAGATGACCTGATAAGAGCGGGCCAGGATAGGCGCCACACGATGCCACATTGCGGAGGTCTGCGGATAGCCATGCAACAGCACCACTGGCGGCGCGCTCGCAGGGCCGGCACGGCGGACGAACAAGTCTGCGCCGTCCCCTGTAACCCGCTCTTCCACGAACTCCTGAAACATTTTCGACTCCTGAGCGAATGCATCCTTACATCAGTATTCCAGATCAAAGCAGGATAATTATTCGGAAAAATTAATCAATAATACCGACTAATCCTATCGGAAATCCCAATTAATCTCTGGCGGTATAATGCGCAGTTGGGGAGGAGCCAGCGGCGCAAAAAAAACATAAAACCGGAGGATATCATGAAATTTTTGCTAAGTTCGGCCCTTTCGCTGACAATGGCACTCGGAGCGACGACTGCATTTGCAGCGTGCGACGAAGGCGAAATTGTCATCAAATTCAGTCACGTCACGAACACTGACAGGCACCCAAAAGGTATTGCCGCCACCTTGTTGGCTGAGCGGGTCAATGAAGAAATGAACGGCGATGCCTGCATGGAGGTGTTCCCTAACTCGACACTCTATGATGATAACAAGGTGCTTGAAGCGCTGCTTCAGGGGGACGTGCAGCTTGCCGCGCCCTCGCTGTCTAAATTTGAGGCCTTCACCCGTCAGTTTCGCATCTTCGATCTGCCATTCATGTTCGAGAATATCGAAGCCGTTGATGCGTTTCAGGCGTCTGATGCTGGTCAGGCGCTTCTCGACAGCATGCAGCGGCGCGGTCTTCAGGGTCTGACGTTCTGGCACAATGGTATGAAGCAGATGTCAGCCAACGTGCCTCTGATGTCACCTGATGATGCGGATGGGCTGAAGTTCCGCGTGATGTCCTCGGACGTGCTGGTTGCGCAGATGGAGGCAATCGGGGGCACGCCTCAGAAGATGGCATTCTCTGAAGTTTACGGTGCGTTGCAACAGGGTGTTGTGGATGGGCAGGAAAACACCTGGTCCAACATTTATGGTAAGAAGTTTTTCGAGGTTCAGGATGGGATCACGGAAACCAACCATGGGGTCATCGACTATCTCGTTGTAACCAGTGTCGATTGGCTGGACAGCCTTGATCCCAATGTGCGCGACCAGTTCCTGACGATCCTGAGCGAGGTCACCGAGCTTCGCAATGCAGAGTCGTACGCGGTTAACCAAGCCAACCGTCAGGCCATCATTGATGCCGGTGCGGAAGTGCGTACGCTTACGCCTGAAGAGCGTCAGGCGTGGGTCGATGCAATGAAGCCTGTCTGGGAACAGTTTTCTGACGATGTAGGTCAGGACATGATCGACGCGGCGCAGTCTTTCAATTCAGGTAGCTAAATGAAATGCGATCGGGGGCGGTTATCCCGCCCTCGGTCGAACGGGAGTTTCCGGGATGGATCATACAAAATCGTATGTCGAGCGTATCGAAGAGACCTTGATCGCAGGCATTCTTGGCGCGATGACCGTTCTCACTTTTGCCAATGTGGTGACGCGCTACGGTTTTAACCAGAACATCCTTTGGGCGCTGGAGCTGACTGTCTTTCTGTTCGGTTGGTTGGTTCTTCTCGGAGCTTCCTACGCGGTTAAGAAAGGTGCGCATCTAGGGGTTGATATCGTCATCAATGCCCTTCCAGCGCCGCAGCGCCGCGTGATGGGTTTGGCCGCGGTCGCTGTGTGTCTTGCCTTCAGTTTTCTGATGCTAAAAGGCGCTTGGGACTATTGGGCAAATTTCGCCAATCTGCCGGGCACAGAAGGTCGGTGGTTCCCGCTTGGGTTCGAAGAGAAGTACCGTGACAAGGGATGGTACGAAGTCAATGATATCCCGCATCCTGCCATATTGGGTTGGATGGAAACCGTTTTTAACGAAGGCGAGGAATACGAGAAAATCCCACGCCTGTTGCCCTACCTCATTTTGCCTTTGTCGATGGCGCTTATGTTGTTCCGGTTCCTGCAGGCAGGATGGTTGCTTTGGACCGGTAAGATCGATCGCGTGGTCGCCAGCCACGAGGTGGAAGACGAAATCACTGAAGTTCGTGAACAGCTTGGGGAACAGGACTGATGGATGTCGTCTTACTTTTTACCATGGTCATCGGCCTGCTGCTGTTGGGTGTTCCGATTGCGGTCGCCCTTGGCATGTCGTCCGTTCTGTTTCTTTTGTGGTTTTCTGACAGTTCACTGGCCTCAGTCGCGCAGACTTTGTTCAGTGCCTTTGAAGGCCATTACACGCTCCTTGCGATCCCGTTTTTCATTCTTGCCTCATCGTTCATGACGACAGGTGGGGTGGCGCAAAGGATCATACGGTTCTCAATCGCCTGCGTCGGACATTTGCCAGGTGGCCTCGCGATCGCTGGCGTATTTGCCTGCATGCTGTTCGCGGCGCTCTCGGGGTCTTCGCCCGCTACGGTGGTGGCGATTGGAACGATTGTGATCGGTGGCATGCGACAGGTCGGCTATTCGAAGGATTTCGCCGCGGGTGTCATCTGCAATGCAGGAACGCTGGGCATTCTGATCCCGCCCTCCATTGTCATGGTGGTCTATGCCGCGTCGGTCGAGGTTTCCGTCGGGCGCATGTTCCTTGCTGGCGTCATTCCGGGTTTGCTGGCCGGGCTTATGCTTATGGCGACTATTTACGTCATCGCCAAGGTCAAGAACCTGCCCAAAGGCGAATGGCAGGGCTGGGGTGAGATCATCGCCTCGGGTCGTGAAGCTGGTTGGGGGCTCTTCCTGATCGTCATCATCTTGGGGGGCATCTATGGCGGCGTGTTCACGCCAACTGAGGCTGCAGCGGTGGCTGCGGTTTATGCCTTTTTCATTGCATGTTTCGTCTACAAGGACATGGGACCACTGGCAGAAAAACAGCCGCGCAGCCTGTCGGCCGCCGCGGTCGGTGAAAGCACTGGCAGCATCCCATTGCGTCAGCGTCCCTTGGCCATTTTCACGGCGTTTTTCCATCGCGATACGCAACAAACACTGTTGGAGGCTGGCAAGCTGACGGTCACGTTGCTCTTTGTCATCGCCAATGCACTGATCTTGAAACATGTCCTGACAGACGAACAGGTTCCACAGCATGTGGCGAACGCGATGCTTTCGGTAGGTTTCGGACCGGTGATGTTCCTGATCGTTGTAAATGTAATCCTGTTGATCGGTGGTCAGTTCATGGAACCGTCGGGACTTCTGGTGATCGTTGCGCCCTTGGTGTTCCCGATTGCGATGGAGTTGGGCATCGACCCGATCCATCTGGGGATTATCATGGTGGTCAATATGGAGATCGGAATGATCACACCGCCGGTGGGCCTGAACCTCTTTGTGACGTCAGGTGTCGCGGGTATGCCAATGATGCGCGTGGTACGCGCGTCGTTGCCTTTCCTGTGTGTGCTTTTCGTTTTCCTGATCCTTGTGACATATGTCCCATGGATTTCGACGGTCTTGCCCAATACCTTCATGGGACCAGAAATCGTAATAAGATAGACCCTTTCGGGTCAATCAAACGGCGGCGCCCGCAATGCGCCGCCGAGAACTGTGTGAGGCAACTCGACACTTTACGGAGCGCACTATCTTAGACTGGTCCACGTCCTGTGGGATTGGAGTTTTCACTGAATTTCGACAGCAGACCGGTCGTAAATCAGAGTTTCTTCGATACCGTCATCATAGACCAGAGTGATTGTGACGGTCTCGATAGACCCTTCCTCGAATGTCAGATAGGGCAGGTATTCGTTAGCTTCGATTGTCGCAAAGACCTGACCGTCTTGGTCTGGCGGGCAGGGTTCGGCATTGAACCGTTCGGTCGCATCAGCCCCGTTCAGACCGTAGCGAATTTCTGAAAGCCCACACCGGAATGGCAGGATCTGAGTGAAGTAGAGCAGGTCCTGTCCCTGCCATTTCCGAACTGCAATCCAGCTGGCCGCGGTCATCGTCAAAATGGGGCGCACTTGTTCCGCTGTTGACATTTGCGCAGCGGATGGCGTCGCAAGACATAAGGCAATGGCGATTGCAGAGGGCAGGCGATACATCAGGGCTCTCCTTGGAAATCAGGTTTCGGGCCACGGGATCCGGCCCTATAGTCGGACCAAACCGCTGGACCCATCATGCCTGAGACGCACAGTTCTGCCAAACCTTACAATGTGCTTGCCGTCATTCAGGGCGGGCGTCTGGAATTTGAGGCAGCCCTCTTTGCGGTATCTTTTCATGAGGCAAACCCAGATTTTGCAGGGCGCCTGATCTTTGCAGAGCCCCAGCCGGGACCCCTTTGGAAAGACGACCCACGTATCGTTCATGATGAAGTGCGCGCGCTGATTGCCGAGCAGGGTGGAGAAATCCTGCCTTTTGAAAACAGACATTTTGGCAGTTCCTATCCGCACGGCAACAAGATCGAAGCCCTGTCCGTTTTACCAAAAGGGGAGCCGTTTGTGTTCTTTGACACCGATACGCTTCACATTGGTCCACTGGCATTCGTGCCGTTTGATTTTGCGCGCCCCACGGCCTCGATGAAGCGTGAAGCGACCTGGCCCAAAGTCCCGCTTTATGGGCCAGGCTATACGGCAATCTGGAAATCACTTTACGATAAGTTCGGTCTGGATTTCGAACTATCGCTCGATCCGCGCTTCCCCGACGAGTACTGGGAACACTACCTCTATTTCAATGCAGGCTGGTTTTACGGGGAAGACCCCAAGGCCTTCGGAGACCTTTTTGCAACCTATGCCACGGCTATTCGCGATACGCCTCCACCAGAGTTGGACAGTCAGGCGCTTTACCCTTGGCTTGATCAGATCGCTTTGCCTTTGGTAATCCACGCACTGGGCGGGGGACGACCGCTGCATTCAGGTGATCTGGATGGCGAGATTACCTGCCATTGGCGTGTCTTGCCGCTGCTCTATGCACATGCGCCAGACAAGGTGATCGATACGTTAGAGCGTGTTGCGGCACCCAACCGGGTGAAGAAGGTGCTTAAGCTTCACGACGCCTTCAAACGCGGAATTTACCAGGGACGTGGGTTGCGGGCGCGTGCCTTGTTTGATCGCGACAACCTTCCGGTGAAAGAGCAGCAAATCCGCAATATCATAAAGAAGAACAAGCTGTGGGTGCGATGATGGCGGACCCCAATCAGATCTGGCAGCAGCGCGCAGGCCTGCTGCTCTTGGCAGGTATGGTGTTCAAACTTGTCGTGGCTTGGTCATTTCCCTTGGGCGTGGACGAGGCCTACGCGGTTGCTGTCGCGCGCGAGTTTTCCTGGTCCTTCTATGACCATCCTCCGGTTGGGTTTTGGTTGCCGGTGGCCTCGGCATCGGTATTTGGTGAAAGTGCCTTGGCCTACCGTCTTCCGTTTGTGTTGTGCGGGCTTGGAACAGGCGCGCTCCTGTATCTGATCGGGGCGCATCTTGGGGGCGCGAAGGCAGGGTTCTATACGCTACTCCTGTTCTTAATTGCGCCCCATATGCTGTTTGGGTCCGGAGCTTTTGTAGTGCCGGATGGACCGCTGAACCTTGGTGGCGCATTGGTGGCTTGCGCGATGGTACATATGGCCGGCGATGATACGCCCCCGATGCGGTTCTGGGTGTTGGGGGGCTTTGGGTTACTTCTGGCGATGGGCTCAAAATATCAGGCTGGACTGATCCCCTTTGGTGTTTTGTCCTTCATGTTTCTGACGACAGGGCGCTGGCGCTGGATTACACAGCCAGGTTTCTGGGTCGCGGTTGGCATGGGGCTTGTGGGGGTTGCCCCGGTGATCTTTTGGAACATCGCAAATGACTGGGTTTCGTTTGGATTTCACGGAAGTCGCACCGAGAGGTCTTTGCAGCTTGGTAATTTCGCGGCAATGCTGGCGGGACAGCTGATTTATCTGTTGCCGGCGACCTTTGTGCTGGCATTGATCGGTGTAGGCCGGGCGTTTTCGGCAAATCCGTCCCAAAGGGTTTTGGCCCATCTGGCACTTTGGCCAATCATTCTGTTCAACCTGATCTACTTGTTCTCAGATGCATCTTTCCCGCACTGGACGATGCCCGGCTTCGTGTTTGCCTTGCCATTGGTGGGGCTCGCCTTGGCAGAGGGGATCAGCAGGGTCTGGCGCTGGGCTTATTTAGGATTTGGCGGGATGATCTGGGCGCTCGTTCTGGTGCTTCTGGTGCATATCCCATCGGGTGTTCTAGCCCCTGACGAGGGGATTGCGAGTTGGGATCGCACGGAGGAGGTTTTCGACTGGAGCGCGCTTGCCTCGTCGTTGGAAGTGTCAGTGGGGTTTGACGGCACACAAGTGATCCTTGCAGACAGCTGGATTGAGGCTGGACAACTAAGCAGTGGTCTTGCGATGGGGCAGGGGCATGCGCCTGTCATCCGCGTTTTGGGATTGCCGCATCATTTCGGCTTCATGTCTGGTTCACGGGCACAAGGCGAGGCGCTGTATCTCGTGCCCGATCGTGCCGATAGGTTGGATGCAGACGCCGCGTTGTCACGTGCGCAACAGATCGATCCGAATGCACGTCCCCTTGGACATGTCATCCTGCCGCGTGGCGCACGCCCTTATGCGGGGGTGGTCGTCATCGGGGTGACGATTTCGGAGTGATGGGCAATCAGGTGTCGCGAAATACGTGAACCGAGCAATTTGCATGCCGCACGACCCGCGAGGCGGTAGAGCCTATGAAGTAGTCAGCAAGCCCGGGTTTGTGTGATCCCATGACGATACAGTCCGCGCCTATCTGCTCGGCATAGTCGACGATCGTGCGTGATGCATGCCCCTGAAGCAGCTCAGAGTTTATCTCGGGATAATCTGCGAGCTTTTCCTTGAAGATCGCGGCAGCCTGATCGAGCCCCGCATTCTGCAAATCCTCACGAAGGCGCGCGTTGGCGGTTCCGCTCGGTTCTTCGATCACGTGAAGGGCTGTGATGCTGCCGCCCTCGGCACAATTGGCCTTCGCAAAAGCCAGTAATTTTGGAGAAACGTTGTGATCGAGCGCCATGGCGACCAACATCTTTTTGTACATTTGTCGTCTCCGTTTTTTGTGATCGCCCGTGGTCGGATTATTCCTCTGCAGACAAATCAAAGTTTTCGTGTGGAAAGTATTTGGCAAGCCGCGCGTCGGCAGCTCTGGCATGGCCTTCCATACCTTCCAGTCGAGAAATACGTGCTGTCGCTTCGGCGATTGGCTTTGCACCATCTCGTGTGGCCTGCTGCCATGTCACGATCTTGAGGTACTTGTGTACGCTTAGGCCGCCAGTGTAGCGCGCAGCGCCTGAGGTGGGCAGAACGTGATTGGGCCCCGAGGCTTTGTCGCCATAGGACACCGTGGTCTCTTCTCCCAGAAACAGAGAGCCATAGCAGGTCAGGCGGTTAAGCCACCAAGGCAAGTCCTGCGCCTGCACTGTCAGGTGTTCCGGGGCATATGCGTCAGACGTGGCGGCCATTTCTTCGCGATCTGCGCATAGGATCACCTCGGCATAGTCGCGCCAGGCAGCGGTGGCGTTATCACGGTTTACACCCGGCAGATCATCAATCAGACCGGGGACCCGCGCCATCACATCTTCTGCAAGAGCTTTGTCATCTGTCACCAACCAAACCGGAGAGTTGTAACCATGCTCTGCCTGGCTAACCAGATCGGTGGCGACCACGTGGGCATCGGCCGTACTGTCTGCAAGGATCAGACTATCAGTGGGGCCGGCAATCATGTCGATACCAACGCGCCCAAAGAGGATGCGTTTGGCCTCTGCCACAAACTGGTTTCCTGGGCCAACGAGGATATTGGCACTTGGTAGACCGAAAAGACCAAAGGTCATGGACGCGATGCCCTGTACCCCGCCCATGGCAAGAATGTTGTCCGCTCCGCAGACCTTTGCCGCGTAGATGATTGCGGGTGCGACCCCAACGCCTGGACGGGGGGGAGAACAGGCCGTGATATTTGAAACGCCAGCGACTTTCGCGGTGGTCACTGTCATAATTGCCGAGGCGATGTGACTATAGCGCCCACCAGGCACGTAGCATCCTGCTGCATTTACCGGGATCAGGCGTTGGCCTGTGGTGACCCCCGGCAAGATCTCCATGTCAAAATCCGAAATCGTTGCACGCTGCTTTTCCGCAAAACGGCGGACATTGTCATGGGCGAACAGAATATCGTCTTTGAGCTTTTGCGAGACCTTCGTTTCCGCCTCTGCAATCTCGTCGTCCGACAACAGGATGTTGCCATCATAGCCATCGAATTTTGCAGCGTATTCGAGCGCTTTCGCGTCGCCGCCAGCTTCGATTTCATCAAGGATCGTTTTGACGGTTTCATGCACCTCAGAGGCATCAGATTTTGCGGTGAGGTTGGCCCGTTTTAAATACGTTGGCGCCACTGCGCTCCCCCTTGGCATTGTGCTTCACATTGTGTGCGCTGGCCTGACATAGCCAGAGCAAGGGCAATCAGAAGAAAGCCGGATATATATATCGTCGCTGCCTGCAAGCCGCTCAGGATGGGTGTGATGAAACCGGCTGGCAGAGCCATTCCGATGTACCATCCGAGCCAGCCCAGCAGGGCCAGCCCGACAGCCACGCTTACGCGTGACCATCTGATGGCGTCATGTTTAGGCGGCAACGTTTCCATGCCTAGTTGCCACTCATTACCGCCGGCAACCAGAGCACCAGTTGCGGGAAGATCAGGAGCAGGATCAGACCGGTGAGCTGCACCAGCATGAACTGCATCATGCCGAGATAGATGTCGCGCAAATCCCAGTTCGGGACGACCCCTTTTAGGAAGTACGCAGACAAGGCCACCGGAGGACTGAGCCAGGCCGTTTGCAGGTTCACTGCCACCAGAATGCCGAACCATACCATGAGGTCATAGCTGCTAAGCCCATGGATCTCGAGCGACTGTACGGTCGGCAACAGGATCGGCACCACGATCAACACGATGGGCACCCACTCCAGGGGCCAGCCCAGCAGGAAGATCAGTGCCATCACGACAAGCAGTACCAGAATTGGCGCCAGATCGAGGCCCAGTAGCAACTCGGTCAGCATGCGCGGCGTGCCCAAGGCACTGAACTGCGCACCGAAGAAGTTCGACGCGGCCACCAGGAACATGATCAGAACGGTGATTTCCAAAGCTTTGATCAGGCTGTCGAAGAAGCCTGGAATGGTGAACTTGCGATAGGCCACCGAAAGCAAGATCGCACCGAACGCACCCATTGCTGCAGCTTCTGCCGGGGTCGCCAGACCCAGCAAGATCGAACCCAGTGCAAAGGAGATCAGGATCGTTGGCGGCATGAGGCCAGCGAAGAATTCGTTCCAGAGATCGGAGAAGTAAAACCCATCATCGGCCTCAGGGCTGTAGATGGGGCGACCAAGGAAGCCCAGAAGCACGGTGAAGAGAGCGAATACCACCTGCCAGATCGGCAAGCCACCTTCGGCCCCCATGTTCGGGAGGATCATGTATAGGTGAAAAATCACAGCGATCGGCATGACGATGCGCAGGATACTCAGGTTGCGATAGGCCGCATAGGCGACGGCACACGCAATTGCCAGTGCAAACAATCCGCCAAACGGAATAATCCCTCCAAATGTTCCTCCCAATGCGAGACCAAAGACCCGGCAAAGCGTGAGTATACCAAGGCAGATCATGGCCACTTCCGCACCGTAGTAACGGGAGGTGTCTGGTTGATCTTCTTCCGACAAGATTGGACCAAGCGAGGGATCCAGCCAGCAACGTCCGAGCGTGTAGATCAGATAAAGCGTCGCAAGAAGCGCCCCCGGGACGAAGGCTGCCCGGAATAGATCAAGCGTTGAAACCTCCAGCACTGGTCCCATAACGATCAGCATGATCGAGGGAGGGATCAGGATACCGAGCGTTCCGCCGGCTGTAATACATCCTGCAGCAAGCTTCACATTGTATCCAGATCGGCTCATCGTGGCGCCTGCCATGATGCCCAGAAGCGTCACGGACGCGCCCACGATACCGGTCGCGGCCGCGAAAATCGTGGATACGATCAGAACCGCAATGAAGAGCGCCCCGCGCACCCGCGCCATAATCATCTGGATCGACGCGAACAGACGTTCCATCAGGCCGGCTGATTCCATGACGATGCCCATCAGAACAAAGAGAGGGACTGCCATTAGCTGATCGTTCAGCATTGTGGAGTTGGTATTCAGCGTCATCAACAGCGTGGTGAGCTTGAAGTTCGACCCCCAGATACCAAACACGAATGCCAGGAAGATCAGCGTGAACGAGATCGGGAACCCGATAAAGATCACGAACAGCATCGCTGCAAGCATGATCAGACCAATGGTTGGCTTGTCGAGGTTTGGACGTGCGCTCATCAGCTCGGTGAACCACGCACCCCCCGGCACAGTGTCGGGCGCGAAGATTGCAAGCACCAGCCAGATGAGAGCGATCAGATAGAACGGAAGCGCACGCACGAACAATTTCTCGCGCTCAGGTCCCATCTTGTGGAAGGCGCGGAAGATCTCGGGAATACCCTGAAGCATCAACAGGAAGCCACCTACAGGCATGGCAAGGCGCGCAGGCCACAAAAGTGGGCCCCAGGCGCTGTCGAGCGCGAGAGTTTCCCCTGTTGAATAGGCAAGCCACCAGAATTGCGAAGCGACGATTGTAAAGAAGATCATCGAGGGCATGAAGAACAGCAGGTAGAGCAGCGCATCTACCGTGGCCTGGGTTTTCTCGCGCCAGTTTCGATAGAGAAAATCTGCCCGGATATGTACGCCGCGCATCAGGCCATAGCCTGCGGCCGCCATAAATAGCACTCCTGCGATCATGCGGCTTGTGTCATACACCCAAAGGGTTGGCCCTAGGCCGAGCGAACGGGCGAGATCCTCAAAACCAGCGTTTTGAAGAATTGCGAAAGAGTTTCGTGAAATCACTTCGTAGACAACTACGAAGATGAGCGGCACCATCAGCAAGGCGATCAACTGGCCTGCGCGATAATTTATAACGTCGATCACGGCAGTAATCGGACGCTGCCAAGCAGTCATATCTTCCGGTGTTTCTCCCGGTTTTTCGGCGCGTCGTTCGGCAATAAGCTCGTCAGCGACTTCCAGATCCTCTGGATTTGGTTCGTCAGCCATGTGGTGTCCCCTTCCCTTGACCCGAATTTTTTTCGAGTCCTTCTTTTCAAAACACCCCTAAGGGTGCTTGGAAAACAAGGACGAACGGGCCCTTTGTAAGGGCCCGTTCTGATTTAGTTTACTGAAGTGTCGCCGCGAAAGCACGACCGAGGTTCGCGTTCGAGGTTTGAGCGCCGGCCCAGAATGGAACCGCGACCTCAGCGAATGCACGCTGGGATGCCCAGACTTCTGCGAAGAACTCGTTTTCGTCAGCAGCGGCCTGAAGGGCGCGCGATGCCGCTTCGGAGTACTCGGCGAAGTAATCCAGTGGAGTGTCTTCGAGGATAACACCGTGGTTCTGAACCAGATCCTGCAGTGCTTTACCGTTTTCATAGATACGGTAGGAGAGCGACTTGGACAACGATGCGTTTGCTGCAACTTCAAGTGCAACCTGCTCTTGCTCGGTCAGGCTGTCGTAGAAGTCGCCGTTCACATACATGTCCGCGTTCACGGTCACCTGGTGGAGGCCCTGCAGGTAGTAGTGCTTCAGCACTTTCTGGAAACCAAACACCGAGTCAGGCTTCGGGCAGCACCATTCTGCTGCGTCGATGGTGCCCTTTTCAAGCGCTGGCAGGATGTCACCGCCACCCATTGCAACGGCTGGAACGCCGATGTCAGCGTAGGCTGCACCAACCATGCCTGGAGGGGCACGGAAACGCATCTGACGGAAGTCATCCATGGACTCGATTGGCTCTGGGAACCAACCCAGGGCTTCTGGACCAACTGGCTGAAGCATGAAGCCTTTTACGTTCACGCCCATTTCGTCCCAAAGACGGTCATACAGCTCTTTGCCGCCGCCAAACTGGAACCAGCTCAGGAATGCGATGTTGTCGAGACCAACACCGGCACCCGCGATAGGTGCGCCGAAGAGGTTCGCTGCAACGTGCTTACCACCCCAGTAGTGTGTCCAGGCGAAGCCGCCTTCCACGAGACCCGCGTCAACGGCGTCCATGATGTCACGAGGACCAACAACGGCGCCCGCTGGAAGAACTTCAATGGTCAGCGAACCACCGGTTAGGCGGGCCACGTCATTGCCGAACTCGTTGAGCATCACAACTTCGTCTGCAGTGTTTGGCAGAACGGACTGGATGCGCAGGACCTTTTCCGCCATGGCCGAAGAGGCCATCAGCGTCAGCGCAACAGCGCCGGTCGCTACAGTTTTCATATTAATCATAAGCTTCCTCCCATGAGTCATTGCCTTCTAAGTGCTGCCGCCTGGATCGAAGGCCTAGCCTGGCGACATGGTAATAATCATCCTGTTGTGGACGATCCCTTTAGTGCTCCTCCTGCTTGAACTCCCTCATCAGCGAGCGTCCTCTAGTATGAGATCGCTTGCTTTTTCACCGATCATAATTGCCGGTGCATTCGTATTGCCGCTGGTGATCCGCGGCATGATCGAGGCATCCGCTACTCGAAGTCCTCGAATTCCGTGAACTTTCAGACGTGGGTCCACCACGGACATCTGGTCTGTTCCCATCTTACACGTGCCAGTCGGGTGATAGATCGTCACTGCGGTCTGGCGCGCCCATTCCAAAGTTCCAGCTTCGTCGTCTAACGCGATTTCGCGACCTGGCGAGAATTCTTCGGTGATTTGCGACTTTAGTGGTTCAGTCAGCGCGATCTTGCGCGCAATCTGAATACCCTTCACGATTGTTTGGCAGTCGGTTTCGGTCGCAAGATAGTTTGGATGTATCTCCGGATGGTCGTGCATATTCGATGATTTCAGCGCAAGATGACCGGCGCTTTCGGGTCGAAGCTGCAAAACCGATGCAGTGAAGGCAGAAAACTTGTGCGGGCCGTCGCTGGGTTTATCGGCGCTAAACGGCTGGATATGGAATTGAATATCGGGCGTCTCCAACCGCTCATCTGTTTTCAGGAAGCCAGTTCCCAAGCTGGCTGCCATGGTCATCGGGCCTGTTTGGGTCAGGGCGTATTGCGCGCCAATTAAGGCCTGCTTGATCGGGTTGTTGATCTCGACATTGATGGTGCTGAGGTTGGTTTTATAGACGGGTCGGGCCTGCAAGTGATCCTGTAGGTTCTTGCCAACACCGGGCAGATCATTTGCGGTTGCGATACCGTGACGCCCGAGTTCTTCGCCATCTCCAACACCCGATAACATTAGGATCTGAGGTGACCCGATTGCACCTGCGCTCAGAATAACCTCACAGCGCGCTTTGATGTCCTGCATCTTGCCATTGATCTCGGCGCGGACACCAACGGCGCGTCCTTCCTCAATGAGAACCTTTTCAGTTTGCGCGTTCGTAATGATCTTAAGGTTTTTCCGGCCGCGGGCAGGTTTCAGGTAGGCCACAGCAGAAGAACACCGTCTGCCGCCAATCATTGTAAGTTGGAAATACCCTACGCCCTCCTGGTCGTAATCGTTGTAATCGGGCGTGCGCTTATAGCCTGCCTCAACTGCCGCATCGAGCCAGCGGTCGACGACTTCTCGATGCAGGCGGGTATTTTGCACAGACAGCGGGCCATCTTTGCCGCGCAATTCGGTCCCGTTCGGGCCGCGCCAGTTTTCTGCTCGTTTGAAAAGCGGCATGACGTCGTCCCAGGACCAGCCGGTGCATCCCATTTGCGCCCAGCCATCAAAGTCCTGCGGTTGTCCACGCACGTAGAGAAGTCCATTGATCGAGCTCGAACCCCCAAGCACGCGCCCGCGCGGCCAAGAAATTGCTCGTCCCGAAATGCCCTCATCGGCTTCGGCCATGTACCGCCAGTCTGACTTCGGATTACCCATTGTCCGGAAATATCCAACCGGGATGTGGATCCAGGGATTGGTGTCGCGCGGTCCCGCCTCAAGCAATGCAACGGAATATTGGCCGTCCGCAGACAGTCGGTTTGCAAGCACGCAACCTGCTGAACCAGCGCCAACGATGATGAAGTCGAACTCCATCGTCCCTCCCTATTAAAAATTGAGACTTTTTGCCTCGTTTTTTGTTATCATGGAGGCTACTACGATTCGAAATAATTACAACGTCCTTTTCTTTAGCGGCTTAGATGACTTTATCAGAACGGATACCAACCAATCTTAGGACCTTGTTGATTTTGGAGATTTTGGGACGCAGCGACCGCCCAATGACCCCTACGGAAATCAACGCAGAGCTTGGATTGCCCAAGCAAACTGTGCACCGACTTTGTGCGACATTGGAACGGGAAGGTTTCATCAATCGCGCGAGTGATCGACGTCGCTACTATCCGTCACGGCGGTTGAGAGAGTTGGGTAGTGGTCTCCTTTTCAACTCGCGCACGCATATGGCGCGCCGCCAAATCCTGCTCGATGTGTCCAAACTTGTGCACGAAACGGTCAACTTTGTTGTGCCAGAGGCCGTTGGGATGAGTTATCTGGACCGGGTTGAAACGGACTGGGCATTTCAAATCCAGTTGCCCATCGGTAGCCACGTCCCGTTTCATTGTACAGCAAGCGGAAAGTGTTTTCTGGCCAGTCTTTCCCCGAGAGCACGTAAGAAGATGGTTGCTGCGATCGATTTAAAGGCCCTGACGAGTGCGACACATACAAACCCCGATGAGCTGTTAGAAGAGTTGAGCGAGATCTCGAAACACGGTTATTCGCTCGACCGCGAGGAGTTCGTAGAAGGCATGGTTGCCATCGCAGTTCCTGTGATGGACCCGAACGACCGCTTTGTCGCAGCCCTCGCGTTTCACGGTCCAACACAGCGCCTTTCAATCGAAGGGGCCATTGAAAAGAAATCTTATCTTCAGGATGCAGCGCGGCGTCTGAAGGAGGCGCTCTTCACAGACTGAAATCAGGTCGCGAAATCATAAATCTTTTAGAACTTTGATGTCGCTTGCGTCTCTGTGTGCATGATTCCGCTGAAAACCCCGAAAGAGCTGGATCGCTGCACATACCCACATGCGCGCAAAACTGTGGGCTATCGCCACAAAGTGGTTTTCATTGATTGGTTTTCTGGAGCGGGCGATGAGATTCGAACTCACGACCCTAACCTTGGCAAGGTTATGCTCTACCCCTGAGCTACGCCCGCACTCCGTAGCGCGGCTTTTAGAAAAGCCCGCGCGGGCCTGCAAGTGGAAAATGGGCCAGCGACACGATTTCTGGTAGGTTTTGGCGTAACATCGAAAAAGTGAAAAACTTACGACGGAAAATATGCCCAGTTTCGTTCGATTGTTCAGGACCAAGGAAAGGACCTCCCAATGCGTCGGATACCGCTCGCTCTTTTGACGAGCCTTCTTCTTTCCCTCGCACCGCTTTGGGCGATGGCCCATCTCGGTCACGGGGCGCCCGGACTTGCGCTTGATCTCGAACGCGTTGATCGCAAGGGCAACACGCTGACCATTGAGCTTCGGCTTGAAAATGCGGGGGAAGAGCCGTTGCTGCTGCAAGGCTTCAGCACGGATCTCGGTGAGGTGATCATACTTTCGGGCGATCGTGTGCTTGATGCCAGAGAAGTTGAAAAGATGACGCTCTCACTGGTGGTCAAAGGCGAAATGCCTGGGATCTTCACACTGATTGCAGATTTCGGCGAGGCAGGCGCAGGGCCTGTCTTGGTTTTCACCGGGGCATAGCCCCAAAGTAATGACGAAGGACGGCCCCATGAAACTCTCCCAATTCCCGCGCGCACCCTGGCTTGGACCTGGTCTACTGGTCACCGTAATTGTCGGCGGCATCGCACTTTCAAACTTTGCAAATGCGCAAGGACGACCGCCCATGAGGGTACATACTGCAACTTCGGCACACCCGCTGAATTTGCAAGCAGCCCGCGCGAGTGCTGGTCGGAATTCCGTTCAGATATCCACAACCGGGTCACGGCGTTTCATCAGTGCAAATGGTATCCCTGAACACGCCGTCGGAAGTTTCCCCAATCGTGGTAATCCCAACCGTATCAGCGCCCAGAGTTACAGTTTTCAGATCCCAACCGATCCCCGGCAAGGCGCGCCCAGAGACATCAGGCGAACGCTTTTCGGGGTTGGTGTTAATGGCGTTCCGTTTGATCCGGGTGCTGCGGAGTTCTGGCAGGGCAACCCAAGGTCTGGCTGGCAATATGAGGCGCTGGGTGGTGCGGTGCCCTTGGGGCTGGATGCAAACTACGCGCATGTGCAACCGACGGGTGCGTATCATTATCATGGGTTGCCTGTGGGCTTGATGCAGTCGCAGGGCTGGTCGTCAAACGGGGCTTCTCCATTGATCGGATGGGCCGCAGATGGCTTCCCGATTTATGCGCTGACGGCGGAAGTGAACGGTCAGGTTGTTCGCATGACATCGTCTTACCGGCTTAGGTCGGGCAGCAGGCCGGGCGGAGATCAGCCATCTGGTACATATGATGGCGCCTTTGTTCAGGACTATGTCTATGTTCGCGGTGCGGGAAGCCTCGATGAATGCAATGGCGCTACCGCACGCACGGCAGAGTTTCCTGAAGGCACCTACGCATATTTTCTGACAGAGACTTTTCCGGTAATCCCCCGCTGTCATGTTGGACCGGTTGACACCAGCTTCCAGAAACGTGGCGGACCTGGCGAGCAGGGCGGGCGTCCCCCGCGCCGTCAGAACGGGTAGTTACTCTCCCTTGCTGCGGTTTGTTCGGCCACGTGTTCGCGCTGCTATGCAAGCGATCCGGACATGAGCTTGGTGCCGGGCGGCGCGTAAAGCGTTGAGGTCCCAAGAGCGACCTCAACTACATCTGCTGAAAGTCGTTGTCAGTCCACGTCTACAGAATGAACCACGACGCCATGGGATCCTAGCAGTAGAAGCCCGTACGCGCCCGGTTCATCCACGGCCAAGTGTATCGAGGCGGGGCTCATATCAAAGGGCAGCTGGTGGCAGGTGGATTTGAAAATCGCGCTGGGCACTCCGTCTATCACCGATGAAATCACACGATGGACATGCCCACATACCAACAGTTCGATCTGTGCGGCCTTGAGCTTTGACATAACGTCTGGTCCGTTGCGCAACCGGATCATGTCCATCCCCTGAAAGCCCGTCTCATAGGGCGGGTGATGCATGAAAACGAGAACCTTGCGGTTTTCCGCCCCGACCAGAGCCGCGTCGAGCCAAGCCAGCCGGTCTTCGCAAAGCAGACCCGAATGCATGTCAGGCGCTTTCTCGTCCAGCGTGTCGAGTAGGATCAGACGCCAGTCGTCCAGATCAATAATCTGCTGTGCGAAACCCGACGGAGTGACCGGTGTGTCCGGAAATGCGTTCAGAAAGGGTTGGCGCCGGTCATGATTGCCGAGCATCCATCTGATTTGGGGGCAGGGCGTGGGCAACGCTGCGCGCAGCGTCTCGAATTCGAGAGTACTGCCTTCATTGGTCAAGTCGCCCATGACGATGATTTCAGCGGCGTCAGGGTGATCCGAAGTTGCGCGTGCAAGCACCGTCTTCAGCCTCGCAACAGGATCAATGCCTGAAATCAGCTCTCCTGGCGCGCGAACATGGATGTCGGTCAGAACAATAATTTTCTGCGGGTAGGTCATACCCGCAGAGTGCACATGGTTTGTAACAGATCAATGTCGAAACTGATCTGCGGCCCGCAGAAGTTACTGCGCGGTGACGTTCACATCGTCAATCGCCCAGAATTCATCGCCACTGTGGCCATGGCTGTTGTCGGAATAAACTGTAAGCGTCATGTCATCGGGTGGGTCTGCAACATTGATCGTCACTTCGGCTTTGCTGTCGCCGGCATTTAGATATCTGCCGCCTGTGCCCATATTCACCTGCTCGACAACCACTTCGGCTGTGACAGAGGTCCCGTCGATCTGCGGGATTTCGATGGTCATCGTGCCATGGTATCCAGTAGCAATCGCAACTGCGACCCCGTCGACTGATATAATCGCGTCTTCATTGTCGAGCGTATCGCCGCCGTAGAGCGAAAACTCCATCGTTGCATTGGTAGCGCCTTCGGGCACTTCGATATCCAATGATGCAGTTTGCTGCTGGTCGATATACAGCACCTCGCCCATTTCGCCGCCTGCATCCACCACCGAAGCACCGGTCCAACCACCAAGGTCGCCGCCGGTAAAATTGGATGCCGCAAGCACGACTGAATTGAAGGCAGAATTGAAGCTCGATGAGAGGCTTTGCCCAGACAGCTGTGTCGCCACGTCACTAGAGATATCTTCGATGCCGACTGAAATGGCACCGAGCGTTGCAACACCCAAGCCAACTGTCGCTGCCGTCAATACGACCCAGTCAACGGTGACCGCGCCGGAGTCTTCTTCTAAAAATCTGAAAACGCGCATCGCGATCCCCCTTTCATGGCATGCCATGAGTGCTGCCAATTTCTTAGCAACGCTTCATGGCTGTGAAAGTTGGCGGGACGGTGTCTGAATTAGGGTAAATTAAGGGCAAATCTATTCAAATTCGACCAACAGATCCTTTGCGTCGATTTGCGCAGCAGGGCTGACATGCACGGCTTTGATGACCGCATCACGATCGGCGTGAATACCAGTTTCCATCTTCATCGCTTCGATGGTCAGAAGCAGGTCACCTTCCTTGACGGGTTTGCCAACCTGCGCTGCCACTGAGGCCACAACGCCCGGCATCGGCGCGCCGATATGGTTTGCATTGCCCAGTTCTGCCTTTGGACGCTTGATTGAGGAGGCAGCAGCCTTTCGGTCGGCAACCCGGATCACGCGAGGCTGACCATTTAATTCGAAGAAGACTTTCACTTCGCCGTCTTCATTGGCATCCGCCATCGCCTGCAATCGGATCTCAAGCGTCTTGCCGGGATCAATCTCTGCTTCAATCTCTTCGCCCGGTTTCATGCCATAGAAGAAGGTATGCGTGGGCAGGGCGCGGACCGGTCCGTAGGTGCGGTGACGTCCCATGTAGTCCAGGAAAACCTTGGGATACATCAGGTATCCATTTAGATCCTCATCATCGACCTCCTTGCCTTCCATCATCGCGGAGACCTCTTTGCGGGTCGCCTCCAGATCAGTTGGCGGCAAGTGTGCACCGGGTCGTTCAGTTCCTGGCTTCTCTCCTTTCAGGATTTTCGCGGCGAGAACCGCCGGCCAGCCACCCGGAGGCTGTCCAAGGTTGCCTTTGAACATGTCGATGACCGAATCCGGGAAGGCCACGTCCGTTTCAGAGTCCTCGACCTGCGCTGGTGTCAGGCCCTGACTGACCATCATGAGCGCCATGTCTCCAACAACCTTAGAGGACGGCGTTACCTTCACGATGTCCCCAAACATCTGGTTCACGTCAGCATAGGCCTGCGCGACCTCGTGCCAGCGCTCTTCGAGTCCGAGACTGCGCGCCTGTGCTTTGAGGTTGGTAAACTGACCACCGGGCATTTCGTGCAGATAAACTTCCGACGCGGGCGCTTGAAGGCCCGATTCAAACGCGGCGTAGTGCGCGCGCGCGCCTTCCCAATAGTTCGAGATCTCGCGGATCGCGCCAATATCGAGGCCCGTATCGCGCTCCTGACCCTTGAGGCTTTCTACCACGGTACCGAGCGTCGCCTGGCTGGTATTCCCCGATAGCGCATCCATGGCACAATCCACCGCGTCCACGCCAGCCTCGGCGGCCGCAAGGATTGTGGCAGAAGCAATGCCCGCAGTGTCATGTGTGTGGAAGTGGATGGGCAGCCCCACCTCCTCTTTCAACGCCTTGATCAGCACACGTGCAGCTGCTGGCTTCAGCAGGCCTGCCATGTCTTTAAGCCCAAGAACATGGGCTCCGGCGGCCTCAAGCTCTTTTGCCATGCCGACATAGTATTTCAGATCATACTTCGAACGATCCGGATTCAGAATGTCGCCTGTGTAGCAAACGGTTCCTTCGCAGATTTTGTTCGCGTCCTGCACCGCATCCATCGAGACACGCATGTTTTCGACCCAGTTCAAGCTGTCAAAAACACGGAACACGTCAATGCCGGTTTCTGCTGCTTGTTTGACAAAGGCCTGAACAACATTGTCAGGGTAGTTGGTATAGCCCACACCGTTGGAGGCGCGCAGCAGCATTTGCGTCATCAGGTTCGGCATTGCCACGCGCAGATCGCGCAGGCGTTGCCAGGGGCATTCCTGCAAGAAACGATAGGCCACATCGAAGGTCGCACCACCCCAGCATTCCATCGAAAACAGCTGCGGCAGGTTCGCTGAATAGGCAGGTGCCACGCGGATCATATCGATGGACCGCATCCGGGTCGCCAGAAGCGATTGGTGTCCGTCTCGCATCGTTGTGTCGGTGATCAGAAGCTGCTTTTGTGCTTTCATCCAATCGGCCACGGCCTGTGGGCCTTTTTCTTCCAGCAGATTGCGGGTCCCGGGGGCAGGCTCGGCGCGCAACGCGGGTGGCTTTGGATCACGAATATCGGCAGGCGGCATCGGACGGTTGGCCGTCTCGGGATGTCCGTTCACCGTGATATCAGCGATATAGGTCAGGATTTTGGTTGCCCGGTCCCGACGCTTGCGGAATTGGAAGAGGTCCGGCGTCTCGTCGATGAACTTCGTGTGGTAGGTATTGTTCAGAAACGTCGGATGCTTCAGCAGGTTCTCGACAAAGGCGATGTTGGTTGAAACACCGCGAATACGAAACTCGCGCAACGCCCGGTCCATGCGTGCAATGGCAGCTTCGGGTGTCTGTGCCCAGGCTGTGACCTTGGTCAGAAGGCTGTCGTAGTAGCGTGTCACTACACCGCCAGCATACGCGGTGCCCCCATCAAGGCGGATGCCCATGCCGGTGGCTGATCGATAGGCCGTTATCCGTCCGTAGTCAGGGATAAAGTTGTTTTGCGGATCTTCGGTCGTGACACGGCACTGAAGCGCATGACCGTTCAGGCGGACATCATATTGGCTGGCCTTGCCGGTGGCTTCCGAGATCGGTTTGCCTTCGGCGATCTTGATCTGTGCTTGAACGATATCAATGCCGGTGACTTCTTCGGTTACCGTGTGTTCGACCTGAACGCGCGGGTTCACTTCGATGAAGTAGAACTCGCCCGAATCCATATCCATCAGGAATTCGACAGTGCCCGCGCATTCGTAATCCACATGGGCACAGATCTTGCGACCCAGTTCGCACAAACGCTCGCGCTGGGTTTCGGACAAGTATGGGGCAGGGGCGCGTTCAACGACCTTCTGGTTGCGACGCTGTACCGAGCAATCGCGTTCCCACAAATGATAGATCGTGCCATGCGTGTCGCCGAGGATCTGAACCTCTACGTGGCGCGCCCGCATGATCATCTTTTCCAGATAACCCTCGCCATTGCCGAACGCGGCTTCTGCCTCGCGGCGTCCCTCGCGGACTTTTTCTTCCAGTTCGTCCTCGCCCATGATCGGACGCATGCCGCGTCCGCCGCCGCCCCAGGAGGCTTTCAGCATCAACGGATAGCCGATTTCCTTAGCTTCAGCCTTGATGGCTTTCATATTTTCGCCCAGCACCTCGGTTGCCGGGATCACCGGCACGCCCGCTGCAATGGCAACACGACGCGCGCTAGCTTTGTCCCCCAAGGCACGCATGGTTTCTGCCTTGGGTCCGATGAAAGTGATGCCGTTGGCGACACAGGCATCTACAAAATCAGGGTTTTCCGAAAGCAGACCGTAGCCGGGATGGATGGCGTCTGCGCCACTGGCTTTGGCAACTCGGATGATCTCATCAATGCTTAGATACGCCGCGACAGGGCCCAGACCTTCACCAATCTTATAGGCCTCGTCAGCTTTGAAGCGATGAAGACCAAGCTTGTCCTCTTCGGCATAAACCGCAACGGTTTTCTTCCCCATTTCGTTGGCGGCACGCATGACGCGAATGGCGATTTCGCCGCGGTTTGCGACAAGAATTTTAGAGAACTCAGTCATGGTCAAAGGGGCCTTCGTCTGAGGAAATAGAAAAATGCTGTGGCGCGGCATTTACCCGATTTATACCCGAGAAGGAACCAAGTCTTTTTTGAAGGGGGTTAGGCCACGTACGTCCAGCAGGTTGTGGGCCCCAAGCATGGCCAGATTTGTTATCAGATCTTCGGTCAGAATATGGTTTAGGTGCCGAACACCTTCGGGTCCAAGACCCGCAAGCGCAAAGTGCCAAGCGCGCCCCAGAAACACAAAATCGGCCCCCTGATTTAGCGCGCGGATAATATCGAGACCGCCGTCAATGCCGCTGTCAAAAATCAACGGATAGTCAGGGCCGACCACCGCACGAATGGGTGCTAGTGTCGATAGCGCCGAGGGTCCACCCTCGAACTGGCGAGCGGAATGATTGGACACCCAGACGGCGTCCACTCCTTCTTCTTTTAGGCGCGCGGCGTCTTCGGGTCTGAGCACCCCTTTCACGATCAGCGGCCCGTCCCAGTCCTCACGTACGGCTTTGAGATCATCCCAATCGGGATATCCTCGGATCGCTTTGCCCGGATGGTTCATATAGTCCGCGGTTCCGCTTCCTTGTGCGTAGTCTTCCGCAAGTTTCAGAGACGGGCGACCTGTTCGTAGTGTTCCAAGGCTCCATCGCGGATGGGTCAGCATCGACCAAACCATTGCGGGCGTAATCTTGGGGGGGATTGTAAGATTCGCGCGTCGTTGGCGCTCGCGTCGAGAATCCGCGGGCACATCCACGGTCATGATGGCTGCCTGAAAACCGCTGTCTTTGGCGCGCTTAAGCATGTCGCGCGCCACCTCGCGTTTTGCAGGCGGATAGAGCTGGAACCATCCCATATCACCGGCGACCGGTCCGACGCGTTCTGGGACTTGCGTCGCGACTGTGCTGAGGCAGTAGGGAATACGCAAATGCTGGGCTTCTGCTGCGAGCAGGCGCTCGGCATCAGGCCAGATCAGCCCCGACATGCCAACCGGCGCCATGCCAAAGGGGCGCGCAAACTCAAAACCCAAAAGCGTTGTTCGAAGATCCGGCTTTGCATGGCCGTGCAACACCGAAGGCAAAAATTGCAGGGCATCATAGCCCTGACGGTTCACTTTCACGCCCGCTTCATGGTCGCCTGTGGCGCTGTCGAGGTATTCAAAAACGAAATGCGGTAGGCGCCGCTTTGCTGCGCGGCGCAGGTCGGAAATCGCTGGATGAGTGGTATCGAGGCCTGCCATGTGGGCTATCAAGCTGTTCGCTGCAGGTTTTGCAAGCAAGTTGCGCCTGTTCAAGACCCGTTTGAGCAGCAATCGTCACCTTTGGTGATGTCACACAAAGTCTGTGTTTTGCGCAATCTGAAGGATGCTGTTGGTGAGGCGAACAGATGTAGAACAAGGGTTTTCCTTTGCGCCCTGCCGCGCTACCCTGCCCAGCATGAGCACTTTTGATGATTTCGATGCGTTTGAGGCTGCTGCAGCACCGTCTTTGTCGGCGCGGGCCATGTCTGCGCGCGCAACGCCGTATCTTGATGAACTCAATCCGGCCCAGCGTCAGGCGGTCGAAACGCTGGACGGTCCGGTTCTCATGCTTGCAGGTGCGGGCACCGGGAAAACCAAGGCTCTGACAACTCGGATTGCCCATCTTTTGAATACGGGACGGGCGCGCCCCAATGAAATTCTTGCGGTCACCTTCACCAACAAGGCCGCGCGCGAGATGAAGCTGCGCGTCGGGCGGCACCTTGGCGAAGCGGTCGAGGGGATGCCCTGGCTTGGGACATTCCACGCCATTGGCGTCAAGCTTTTGCGTCGTCATGCCGAATTGGTGGGGCTGAAATCGAATTTCACGATCCTTGATACGGATGACCAGCTGCGACTGCTCAAACAGCTCGTGCAGGCCGAAAACATTGACGATAAGCGTTGGCCCGCGCGCCAGCTTCTCCACATTATAGATGGATGGAAAAACCGCGCTTGGTCGCCCTCAAATGTGCCGACCTCGGACGCCAGTACGTATGACGGCAAGGGCGTTAAAATCTACCGTCAGTATCAGGATCGTCTGAAAACCCTCAACGCCTGTGATTTTGGCGATCTGCTGTTGCATATTGTCTGGATTTTCCAACACCATGACGATGTCCTGCAGCGATATCAGCGCTGGTTCCGCTACATCCTCGTGGATGAGTATCAAGATACCAACGTGGCGCAGTATCTTTGGCTGCGTCTTCTCGCGGGCGCCCACAAGAACATCTGCTGCGTTGGGGATGATGATCAGTCGATCTACGGCTGGCGCGGGGCCGAGGTGGGCAATATCCTGCGGTTCGAGACAGATTTCCCGGGCGCTGTCGTTGTGCGGCTGGAACAGAATTACCGCTCGACACCTCATATTCTTGCGGCTGCTTCGGGTGTGATCGACGCAAACAAAGGGCGTTTGGGCAAGGAACTCTGGACCGAAGCTGAGGAGGGCGAAAAAGTCCGCCTGATCGGCCATTGGGACGGTGATGAAGAAGCCCGCTGGATCGGAGAAGAGATCGAGGCAATGCAAGGCGGCACGCGTGGCTTGGCGCCCTACAACCTTGATCAGATGGCGATCCTTGTGCGCGCCTCTCACCAGATGCGTGCCTTTGAAGATCGGTTTCTGACGATCGGTTTGCCCTACCGCGTCATCGGGGGGCCGCGGTTCTACGAACGGCTCGAGATCCGCGATGCGATGGCTTATTTCCGCGTTGCGGTCAGCCCGTCAGATGACCTTGGGTTCGAACGTATCGTGAACACGCCCAAGCGTGGCATCGGGAACAAGGCACAGCAACGTATTCAGGCCAAAGCACGTGAGGTTGGGGGCTCGCTGATCGACGGAGCGCGTGCGCTCCTGGATGCGGGCGAGATGAAAGGCAAGGCCGCGACCGAATTGCAGAAACTCGTCGACGGTTTCGCGCGTTGGACGGCTTTGATCCGAGGCGAGGAAAGCCATATCGAAGTTGCCCAGATCATTCTGGATGAATCCGGCTACACCGAGTTCTGGCAGAACGAAAAAACGCCCGAAGCGCCGGGGCGTCTTGAAAACCTGAAGGAACTCATCAAGGCGCTGGAAAGCTTCGAGAACCTGCAAGGTTTTTTGGAACATGTCAGCCTCGTGATGGATAACGAGGCCGACGGCGGCGAGGAGAAAGTGTCGATCATGACGCTCCATGCGGCCAAGGGTCTGGAGTTTCCAGTCGTGTTCCTGCCGGGCTGGGAAGATGGGCTTTTCCCCTCGCAACGATCCATGGATGAAAGCGGTCTCAAGGGGCTCGAGGAAGAACGCCGTCTTGCTTATGTGGGCATCACGCGCGCGGAAGAGGTGTGCACGATCTCCTTTGCAGGAAACCGTCGCGTGTTTGGTCAATGGCAATCGTCTATGCCGTCGAGGTTCATTGACGAACTACCTGAAGTGCACGTCGATGTGTTGACGCCTCCGGGTCTTTACGGCGGGGGCTTTGGCGCTGCCGCACCGGTGCAAAGCAATCTGCAGCAAAAGGCGGCAGAGGCGAATGTTTACAACTCACCAGGGTGGAAGCGCATGCAGGCCCGCGCGGCAGAACGCCCTGTCAGTCAACCACGCGAATCCAAGAACATGATCATCGACCTGGACGCGGTCAGCAGCCATGCGCTGGGTGACAGGGTGTTCCACACCAAGTTTGGATACGGGGCGATCACGGGGATCGAGGGCGACAAGCTCGAGATTGAGTTCGACAAGGCGGGCATAAAGAAACTGGTGGCCAAATTCGTGGTACCTGCCGCGCAGGCCGGGGATGTGCCGTTTTAGGCTGTCACGATCGGATAGATCGTTGCCAGAAGAAGCGCCGCACAGCTCCAGTTGAACACGCGCAGGCGGGTTCTGTTCGTCAAAATGCGCCTTAATTGCGTTCCGATCACGATCCATGTGCTGACCGATGGCAAGTTCACGCAGCCAAAAATGCATGCTACGAGAAGTACCGCCAAGACGCTGTTTTCATACGAATAGGCCGTCAGTGCGGTCAGTGCCATTCCAACGGCTTTGGGATTGACCCATTGAAACGCGGCTGCCTGCAGAAACGTCAGCGGTTTGGTGTCGTGCGGGGCATCTGCGGGGGGGGCTGCGTTGGCGATCTTCCAGGCCAGCCAGAGCAAAAACGCAACCGACAGCACTTTCATCACGGTATAGATGACAGGATAGGCATCGATCACCGGGACTAAGGCAATGCCGATGATCGAACACATGATCACGAACCCCAGCGCAACGCCAAGGGCGTGGGGGATGGTTCGAAGGAAGCCGAAGTTTGCCCCGGACGCCATGAGCATAAGATTGTTTGGACCGGGCGTTACAGAGCTGGCAAAGGCGTAGGCCATAAGGCCCAGGATCATTTCGTATGTCATGTGAGGCAAGCCATGCTGATTTTGGCGCAATAAAATTGAGATTTATCCAACTCAGGCGAATTATTGACGACTGTTTTGCGAAAGGAGACTCCAAAAGTTGTCGGAGGGAAATGTGTCAAGATGCCAAGGCCTCTGCGGCTGTGGCGAGCACTTGAAGACCAAGTACCAAATCTGCTTCATCTGTGTCCTCATCGAATGCGTGACTTATTCCACCGATCGAGGGGACAAATAGCATCGCGGCGGGCAGGACGGTCGCAATATTCGATGCATCATGCAGCGCACCCGATGGCATCCTACGCCAAAGCTCAGGTGCCTGCTGATCCGCAGCCACTTCCAGCGCGTCGCGCATGCGTTGATCCATGGCGACAGGCTCAATGCCCATCAACGCGCCGAAATTCACCGACATGTTCGCGTCTTTGGCAACTTCACTGGCCGTATCCCGGATCACCTTCTCCATGCGCGCCAAACGATCTGCATCACCATCGCGCCATTGCATCGAAAATTCAGCACGTCCCGGCACGACAGAGGAGGCATTCGGATGCAAGGCGATATGCCCGATGGTCCAGACTGTTGTGGGCATAACAACGTTTCTCAACCGATCGTTCAGTAGCGTGTTGAACTTTGAGAGCGCCTGAAAAGCGTCTTGGCGCAGATGCATTGGTGTCGTGCCCGCGTGGTTCTGGCGTCCTTCAAAGACAACAGTCATATCGCGAATGCCAACGATATCGCTGACGACGCCGATCTTCAGGCCGGTTTCGTCAAGATAGGGGCCCTGTTCGATATGCATCTCCAGAAACCCACTAAACATGTCATGTGGCAGAAATTCACCTGCGATGTCGGCAATCCCGGTGCGCGCGTCCGCAAAGCAAACGCCGTCCGTGTCGTAAAATCTATCGGCGTCGGCCAATGCCAGCTTTCCCGACCAGATATCCGATCCCGTCAGAACCCCGAAACGCCCTTCTTCATCTTGAAAGCTTACGCAGGATATCGGTGGTCCACCCGCGTCTTTGGCGGCGCGCGCGAGCTCCAGACCTGCGACCACCCCAAGGGCCCCGTCTAGCCAGCCCCCTTCCGGTTGCGTGTCGCTATGGGACCCAACCAGCAAAGACCGTCCATCTGCCAGCCCGAATGTATTCCCGGCCGGGTCAATATGTGGGGTCAAATCTGCGTCGCGCATACGATCTGCCAGCCAGCTTCGGGCGGTTAAATCGGCCGCCGAAAAGGCGCGTCGCTGCACACCTTTTCCAATTCCCGCAGCCCCGATCTGGCGCAGTTCATGAAGATCCTGAAGAAAACGAGCCGGGTTTGGTTTCATAGCAAAGGTCATGAACAAACTTGTGCGCGACGGCAAGACGTTTGGGCCGGCAAAACAAGCGTTCAAATCCGAATATTTCTGCATGCATGAAGGGGGTGGGCCTTCGGAACTGCTTGACGACAGTAAAAAAAAAGCGGCGACACCAGGGAGGAGGAAGGTGCCGCCGCGCATTACAGATCGTTCAGGGAGGAGGAGGAACGATCTGACTTGGAAGCGATGGCTGGCTACACACGAAGCCGTGTCATCGCTGTTGAGAAAAATTTAGCAAAATGCTGCGCTGCAACAACCCATACCTTGGCAATGCTGCTATGCGGCATTTGCATATCTATTCGGAATCGGTATCAGTCTGCGTCAGATGCTTGCCCCCGTCTTCTCTCACACCGATTTTCGGCGCTATTTTTTGGGCAGCCTGCTTAATGTAAATGCTATCTGGATACAGCGCGTTTCATTGGCGTGGCTCGCATGGGAACTTAGCGGTTCGGCCGGCTTTGTTGGGCTTGTCGCTGGGCTGTCATTGATTCCCTCGCTTTTTCTAGGTCCGTTGTTCGGCGTTTGGGTCGACAGAACCGATATTGTGCGTGCGGCGGTTATAACGACCTCCAGTATGTTGGTGATCTTACTGGCCTTGATGACGCTACTGTGGCTGGATCTTCTGTTTCCAGCGATTCTTGCCTTTGCGGCCTTAGCGATTGGGATTGCAAATGCAGCCCATCAGCCGGTGCGTATGTCGCTCGCCCCGCGTTTAGTCCCGACTGAATTGATGCAAGGCGTAATTGCCCTGACCGCAGTTAACTTTAACGTAGCTCGGTTGGTTGCGCCTGTTTTTGCTGGCATGCTGATTGCAGACTACGGGGTAGCAGCCTCTCTGGCTGTTGCGGTGGCCCTTCTTTTGCCCATGTTGTTCATTCTGCCAACGCTGACACCAAGACCACTGCCTGCGAAGGTGACGGCTCATCCTTCATTGATTGCATCATTTACCGAAGGGGTGACGCATGCGCGAAGCACACCTTTGATCTGGCGCTGCATTCTTCTCGGTGGTGTCTTCACATTCGCAGCACGGGGAATGCTGGAGTTATTGCCTGTGATAGCAGACGGACAGTTCAATCGCGGTGCGAACGGCCTCGGTATATTAACAGCGGCCGCCGGCGCCGGGGCGCTGATGTCTGCAGGTTTTGTCGCGCTCACCGCTGGTCGAACAGTACCCGAGAGTAAATTGCCGGTGCGCGTCTCGGGGGCTTTGCTGATCAGTCAGGCTCTTGTTGCCCTGATTTCCGTTGCTCCAAATTGGTCTGCCATGATCGTGTTGATCTGTGCTCTGGGCGCATCCTCCACCTTTGTGGGTGTCAGTTTGCAAACCCAGATACAGGCACGTCTAGCAGATGAAATGCGTGGCCGTGTCATGAGCCTTTGGATCGTGACTGGTTTTGGTATGGCGGCCGTCGGATCGATGGTGATCGGAGCGGTCGCCCAGTTTGCAGGTATAGAAACAGCCTCTGCAATATGCGGATTGATTGGGTTTTTGCTGCTTTGCGTGCTTATCTTTGCGCCGCGAGGCACGTTTGCCAGCAGGTAGCGACGCTTTCACCCTTGCAGCCAGAGCCGATCCTGCCATCTAAGGCGAAGCTAATACGGAGATGTGCCAATGACCCCGACCCGCGAAATCGTCCTGCAGGCGCTAGAAACTTTGGCCTTGCCTGACGGTCGCACGCTGGTCAGCGCAGATTTGATCCGGGCGCTCAACATCAACGAAGACGCTGTTTCGTTTGTCATCGAGGCCGAAACTCCTGAAGCTGCTGCCAAATTGCAGCCGATGCGCGCTGCTGCTGAAGCGATCGTTGCCAAGCTTCCTGGCGTGACCAAGTCGCAAGTGATGCTCACAGCGCATGCTCCGGCGGCGAAAGCTCCAGCCAAACCGGCCACACAAGGTGAACCGCCCAGCCTCAAGATCGGGGGGCACCCCAAACAACAGCAGGGCAAGACCAAGCCTTCAGGTGTTGCACGCATCCTTGCGATTGGCTCAGGCAAGGGCGGCGTGGGCAAATCCACCGTTTCCTCGAACCTTGCTGTGGCGCTTGCCAAGCAGGGCCGGAGGGTCGGGCTTCTCGATGCAGATATATACGGCCCAAGTCAGCCAAGAATGATGGGCGTCAGCAAGCGTCCCGCCAGCCCTGACGGGAAGACAATCATCCCATTGCACAACCATGGTGTCACGATGATGAGTATTGGGTTGATGCTGGATGAGGCGCAGGCCGTCGTGTGGCGCGGGCCCATGTTGATGGGTGCACTTCAGCAGATGCTGGGCCAGGTGGAGTGGGGCGAACTGGACGTTCTGCTTGTCGACTTGCCGCCTGGCACCGGTGATGTGCAACTCACGCTCTGCCAGAAATCCGAGGTCACCGGGGCAATCGTCGTCAGCACGCCCCAAGACGTGGCGCTGCTCGACGCGCGCAAGGCGCTGAACATGTTTGACACGCTCAAGACGCCGGTTCTGGGGCTGATCGAGAATATGTCCACTTATGTTTGCCCGAAATGTGGACATGAAGAGCATCTTTTTGGTCACGGAGGTGTTGAGGCTGAAGCCCAGCGCTTGGACATTCCGTTCCTGGGCGCCTTGCCTCTCGATTTGTCGGTGCGACTGGCCGGCGACGCCGGAGCGCCTGTGGCCTTGGGGGATAGTCCAGCCGCAAAATCCTACGCCCAGATGGCCGCCAGGTTGATCGCAGGTGGCATGGCATAGATCGGTTTTTTGTCTGAAGGCGGCACATGGGGCGGCTTATGGGACTTCATACCACCAGCCCCCTCGCTGATGCGTTTTCTTGAGGGAAACTTGGCGAATCTCCCATGATTCGACAGCTGTCTCATCGATATTCAGGTAATATTTGTCCGATCTAACTATTAAATATAAGAACATTATGTGAACAAAATGTTTGATTTATGAATGATCTGTGGATAAGTTGCAAAAATGCAAGGTTAGACGGCGCCGCGTCGACCCCTTTCTGTTCCGAGTTGTGATTGGCATATGTAGCGCTTTACGGTGCCAAAGTGCCAATATGTGCTAAATCTTTGCTAAAATCGCCTTATTTGTAGGCGACTTTCATATTTCAAACATGGCGCCTCTACCGTAAAATTCCCATAAAGTGGGTTTACGTACCATGCTTTACCATGTCATAACCTCCATACCGGAGCAGCAAAGCGGCACAAGATCGCATCCTGAGGCACTTCATACAGGCACCACGCTTCGGAACGGCCGGCATGCAGCAAGCAGACATCCCCCCAGGTGGTTGCGTGCAAGGCAGATCCCTAGACGGGACGATGGCGGCGGATCGGGCTATGGCAGCAGCGCGATCCGCCGTTCCCGTTTCGGGGCCAGGGTACGGGCGAAAATCGAAACAGGGGGGAGAAACAGGGATGGGAGCCGCAAGACGTGGCTGGAATGTTCAGGGGTGTAAGTGTCCACAAGGTGGACAGTAAGGGGCGGGTCTCGATACCGGCCTCTTTCCGCACGATCCTGATATCCAACGATCCTGAGTATTCCGCTGAACGCGGCGCCACCGTTACAATTGTCTTTGGAAATCGCAAAAAGCGCGAGCTTGAATGCTATTCCGAGAAGGCGCGCATCGAAGTTGACGAGAAAATCGAGATGATGCCCCGCGGGTCAAAATCGCGGCGCATGCTTGAGCGCATGTTTACGACCTTCGCGCACACTGCCAGCGTCGACGAAAACGGAAGACTGGTGCTGAGTTCTCAGTTGCGTGCCCATGCAGGTATCGGCGACAAGGCCGTTTTCATGGCTTCTGGCGACACTTTTCTGATCCTGTCAGAAGAAGAATACGACGCACGCGTGGCTGAGCTGGAGGAGTGGCAGGACGAGATCGGTGACGATGTCGATCCGCTCAGCTTCCTCGAAGCATACTCAAATCCACCGGGGACGGCTCATTAAATGGCTGCGCCTGCGTCCCCTTCTACCGACGCTCCTCATATCCCCGTCCTTTTGGGACCCATCCTCGAGCATTTATCCCCCTTTGACGGCATTTGGCTTGATGGCACTTTCGGTGCAGGCGGCTATTCTCGCGCGATGCTTGATGCAGGCGCGGGGTGCATAATTGGTGTAGACCGTGATCCCGCAGTCATCGAAATGGCGCAAGACTGGGCCCTAGCTTTCGGCCAAAGATTAAAATTGGTTCCAGGTGTCTTCTCGCAACTGGATCAGCATGCGGATGGGCCGCTCGACGGCGTTGTTCTCGATCTGGGCGTCTCATCGATGCAGCTTGATCAAGCCGAGCGCGGGTTTTCATTCTTGCGCGATGGGCCGCTGGACATGCGCATGGCTCAGGACGGACCATCTGCTGCGGATCTTGTAAATACAGCCGACGAAGAGGTCTTAGCCAATATCCTGTTTAATTATGGGGAAGAACGTGCGTCTCGCCGAATTGCGCGTGCGATTGTCAAAGCCAGACCTCTGATGACCACGGCCGAACTGGCCGACGTTGTTTCAAGCTGCTTGCCGCGTGCGAAGCCGGGCCAGAGCCATCCGGCGACACGAAGCTTCCAGGCCATACGGATCGCGGTAAATGATGAGTTGGGAGAATTGGTGTCTGGCCTCGAAGCTGCTGAAAGGGCGCTTAGGCCCGGTGGCGCGCTCGCTGTTGTCAGTTTCCACTCCATTGAAGATCGCATTGTCAAACGCTACCTGGCCCAGGCCGCAAACAAGGGGGGTGGTGGCAACCGGTACGCACCAGAGACCGCTGTCGCGCAACCCCGTTTCACGCTTGAAAAGGCGATATCGCCATCAAAACATGAGCTTGCGGAAAATCCTCGTGCCCGTTCCGCGCGTTTGCGGATCGCTTATCGCACGGATGCACCCGCTGGATCGGCTGATCGGTCGGGACTTGGATTGCCCGGGGGCGCTGCGTTCCTGGCGCAGTTGAAAAAGGCGGGGGTCTAGGTCATGCGGATCCTGATTTTCCTTGGGTCGCTTCTTGCGGTGGTGGGCATGGCCTATTGGGCCTACCAGCAGAATTTTGAAACGCAGCAAGCTCAGAAACGCGTACGCACCCTGCACCAGGAGATCGCCGCAACGCGCGAAGCCCTTGCGATCCAACGCGCTGAGTGGTCCCACCTAAACAGACCCGATCGACTGCGTGATCTGGTGGATCTGAATTTCGATGAACTTCAACTGCTTCCGATGACCCCTGACTCCTTTGGTTCCATCGCTGAAGTGCCCAAACCGCTACCCCAGTTCGAGGTTGGCGGTCTTACCTTCGATGAGTTGACTGATCAGGAAGCGACCGTTGCGGGCGCCGGAGAGGAGAGCTTTCCATGACGCGCGTACCTCTTCGACCTCTCGCGCGCATTTTGCGCGCGCGCGATGTGGGCGATGATCCTGCAGAAATCGAAGCTGAAAATATTCGCAGGCGCCATGACGAAATGCGCGAAGGAATTCGCCGACGGTCTGAATTGCGCATGCGTCTTTTGGGACTATGCGCGGTTGCCGCCTTTGCAATGGTCGGATTGCGGATGTGGGCCATCGCTGCGGAACCCGTGACCGAACCGGTTGCGCACGCGTCGCAAAATCAGGTCGCAGTGGCCCGCGCAGATATCGTGGATCGCAATGGGCGCTTGCTGGCGACCAATCTGGCGACCCAGTCCCTTTATGCCCATCCCCAAGAGATGGTTGATCCCGAAGGCGCCGCGGTCGCCTTGGCCCAGGTCTTCCCTGAGCTGGATGTGGAGCGCCTGACACGACAGTTCACCGGGGAACGAAAGTTTATCTGGTTACGACAGCGCGTCTCGCCCGAACAACGCCAGGCCGTGCACGATCTAGGACAACCCGGCCTCTATTTTGGCCCCCGTGAAATGCGGCTTTATCCAAATGGGGCGCTGGCCGCGCATGTGCTCGGAGGCACCAAGTACGGGACCGAAGATGTCGCTTTTGCAGAGATCCTTGGTACGGCTGGGGTCGAACGCTCCTTCAACGAGTGGTTGCTGGATCCCGCAAATGGGGGTGCACCGTTGCGTTTGTCGATCGACCTTACAATTCAGGCGGCTATTGAAGACGTGCTGCAAGGCGGTATGGCGGTTATGAATGCCAAAGGGGCTGCCGCGGTTTTGATGCACGCACAAACTGGTGAAATACGCGCGCTGGCCTCGTTGCCAGATTTCGACCCTAATGACAGACCTCGTCCACCCGCAGAGGGCGATCCGTCTGATAGCCCGATATTCAATCGAGCCGTTCAGGGGCTCTATGAGCTTGGATCAACCTTCAAGATCTTCACCATTGCACAGGCGCTGGAACTTGGGATTGTCGGCCCAGAAACCATCGTCAATACCACGCGTCCTATGCGCTGGGGCCGGTTCGAGATTGATGACTATCGCGATTACGGCCCGACCCAGACCGCCACGAATGTTATCGTCAAAAGTTCCAACACAGGCACCGCGCGGATCGCGCAGGAGATCGGCGCTGAGCGGCAGCGCACGTTCCTGTCCGCACTGGGTCTTCTCAGCCCCAGCCCTGTTGAGTTGACCGAAGCGCCATATGTTCGCCCGCTGACCCCGTCAAACTGGTCAGAGCTGAGCACGATGACAATTTCTTATGGCCACGGCGTTTCCGTCAGCCCCATCAATCTTGCAGCTGGCTATGCATCGCTTTTGAATGGTGGGCGCTTGGTTCAGCCCACGCTCATTGCAGGGCGCTCTCACGAACCGGGGCCGCGCGTGGTGTCTGAAGCGGTTTCGGCTCAGGCGCGCGAAATGCTGCGTCAGGTCATCGATGGTAATGACATCACAACCGGCACGGCGTCCATGGGGGGTGTCGAAGGCTATTTGATTGGTGGAAAAACGGGGACTGCAGACAAACCAAAACATACCGGCGGATACTACGAAGACCGTGTTATTTCGACGTTCGCGTCAGTCTTCCCGACTGACAACCCGGAATATGTAATGATCGTGATGCTTGATGAGCCGCAGATTTTTGCCGCAGGCGAAGAGCGCCGTACGGCAGGTTGGACGGCCGTTCCGGTGTCGTCTGAGATGACCCGCCGCATCGCTCCGCTTCTGGGACTTCGCCCAAATACACTGGCACTGCAATAAGCCGAGACACCAGTCGGTACATCTCCTGCGTTGATCCTGCCCGTGAACCTGCGCTAGACCCCAAGCGGGGCAGTTCGCGGGGCGGAGATGACAGCGCAAGACCAGAAGAGGTGCAGTCTGGCTGATCTCGGCCTGACCGCTAAAGGGGGTGCGCAAGCGCGCGTGACGGGCCTGACGCTCGACAGCCGCGCGGTGACTGCAGGCACACTTTTTGCAGCTCTGCCCGGGGCACGTGTGCATGGCGCAGAGTTCATCCAGTACGCCATCCGTATGAAGGCAAGCGCTGTTTTAACAGATGCGGAGGGCGCAAAAATCGCCGCAGATGTGCTGGATGGATGGGATGGTGCGCTGGTTGTCGCAGAAGACGCGCGCGCGGCTCTGGCCGGTGCGGCAGCCTTGTGGTTTGGGGCCCAGCCAGAGGTTATGGTTGCTGTGACCGGAACCAACGGCAAAACCTCTGTTGCCAGTTTCACCCGACAAATCCTGCAACGTCTCGGCATGAAAGCGGCGAATATCGGGACGACGGGTATCGAGGGCGACTTCACCGGCGGGACCGCTCACACGACCCCTGATACGATTACACTGCACAAACTGCTTGCCGAGATGGCCGATGAAGGCGTGACACATGCGGCAATGGAGGCGTCCAGCCACGGTTTGGATCAGCGCCGCCTTGACGGTGTCCGGTTGCAGGCGGCGGGGTTTACCAATTTCAGTCAGGATCATCTGGATTACCACGAGACGATGGAGGCCTATTTCGAAGCGAAAATGGGGCTCTTTACACGTATTTTGCCGGATGAGGCCTGGGCCGTGGTCAACCTTGATGACAAGCATGGGCCCGAGGTCGCGGAAATTGCCTTTGACGCAGGGCAAACTGTTTTGGGCGTTGGACGGGGCGAAGCGTGTGACCTGCGTTTGTTGGGTCAACGCTTTGGCGCGACAGGTCAGGATGTGCGCTTCACTTTTGGAGGGGAAACGCATCAGTTGCATCTCCCGCTTATCGGCGGATTTCAGGCGGAGAACGTTCTCATTGCTGTTGGATTAGTCCTTTCGCTTGGCATTCCCTTAGAAGACATCGCGCGGGTCCTTCCGAAGCTTCAGACGGTCCGTGGCCGAATGGAACATGCCGGAACGCGTGCCAATGGGGCGAGCGTCTTCGTGGATTACGCGCACACACCAGACGCGCTTGCCACGGCATGTCGTGCGTTGCGACCGCATGTGCTTGGCCGATTGATCGTTGTGTTTGGTGCGGGCGGGGACCGCGATCCCGGCAAACGTCCACTGATGGGCGAGGCGGTAAAGCGAAACGCGGATGTGGCCTTTGTCACCGATGACAATCCGCGCACCGAAGACCCAGAATTGGTCCGCCGGGCCATTCTGGCCGCGATCCCCGAGGCGACAGAAGTGGCCGACAGGGCCGAAGCGATCCTGCGCGGCGTTGATGCCCTTGGGCCGGGTGATGTACTGCTGATCGCCGGCAAAGGGCACGAAACGGGACAGACGGTTGGTGATACGGTTTATCCCTTCGACGATGTCGAACAGGCCAGTGTGGCGATTGCGGCGCTGGATGGGGGGCTGGCATGAGCGCATTATGGACCTCGGCCGATGCCGTTCAGGCAACCGCTGGGACGACGACGAAAGACTGGACCGCCAATGGGGTCTCGATTGACACACGGACCCTTCAGCCCGGTGATCTATTTGTTGCTTTGAAGGATGTTCGGGACGGGCATGACTTCCTGAGACAGGCCTTTGAAGCAGGTGCCTCCGCAGCCTTGGTCTCCCATGTGCCGGATGACGCTCCCGACGACAGACCTTATCTGATTGTGCCCGATGTTCTTGAAGGACTTGTTGCGCTCGGGAAAGCCGCGCGAGCGCGCACACAGGCGCGCGTTCTGGCTATCACAGGGTCGGTTGGAAAAACCTCGACCAAGGAAATGGCGCGTACCGCCCTGAAACGACAGGGCAAGATCCACGCCGCAGAAGCCAGCTACAACAACCATTGGGGCGTGCCGCTGACCTTAGCGCGGATGCCGCAAGATACGGACTATGCGATCATTGAGATCGGGATGAGCAACCCGGGTGAGATCGCACCGCTTTCGCAGCTTGCCGCACCTGATGTCGCACTCGTCACCACGGTTGCGCCCGCGCATCTCGCGAGCTTTGAAAACATCGCAGGCATTGCGGAAGAGAAGGCCGCGATCCTTGAAGGGCTGCAACCCGGGCTTGGCGTCGGCATCCTCAATGCTGATATTGAAACGGCATCCATTCTGGAAAACACCGCACAGCGCTTGGGCGCTCAGGCCATTTGGTTCGGAAAATCAGAAACTGCCGACTGGCAGCTTCGTGATGCGCAAATGTCTGAGGACAGCACCCAGCTGATGGCGCAGGTCGACGGCGCCCCTCTTCTGTTCAAGTTATCAGCCCCGGGGGCGCATCATGGTTTGAACGGGCTTGCTGTTCTTGCCGCCTGCCAGGCGATGGGGGCTGATCTGACCCACTCTGTTCTGGATCTTGGCACCTGGAGCCCACCCGGTGGGCGTGGCACCCGCGAGCTTATCACGCTTGATCCTGCACACAGAGACCGTGTTTTCACCTTAATTGATGATGCATTCAACGCAAACCCCGCGTCGCTTTCCGCTGCACTTGACGTTTTCGCAGTGTTGCAACCGCGTGACCTTGAGGGTGAGGTCATGCGCGGTCGGCACATTGCGATTTTGGGTGATATGCTTGAGCTAGGAGAAACGGAGGCCGAACTACACGCTGCCATCGCAGATCACCCAGCGATCGCAAAAATTGCACAAGTTCATTGCGTTGGACCGCGCATGAAGGCGCTATGGGATGTATTGCCTATGTCAAAACGCGGTCTCTATGCAGAGCGGGTCGAAGATCTGATGCCATCGCTTAAAGATCTGATCATGCCCGGCGATATCGTGCTGGTAAAAGGGTCAAAGGGCAGTCGTGTCTCTGCTGCGGTTGACGGGCTGCGGAAATTGGGCCAAGCCGATTGATCAAGGGCAAAGAGCAATAAGAAGAGGCGGGCAGGGGTAATGCTGTTTTGGCTGACAGAGCTGTCGGACGGCGGGGATATCTTCAATCTCTTCCGCTACATTACTTTTCGAGCCGGGGGTGCATTCTTTACCGCACTGGTTTTCGGTTTCATTTTCGGCAAACCCCTCATCAACGCTCTGCGGCGTCGTCAGAAATTCGGTCAGCCCATTAGGGATGACGGCCCGGAATCACATCTGGAAACCAAGCAGGGCACGCCGACCATGGGCGGCTTGCTAATTCTGTCTGCGCTGGTTTTTACCTCCCTGCTCTGGGCGCGGCTCGACAATGGCTACATCTGGATGCTGCTTTTTGTAACCGTTAGCTTCGGTCTCATCGGTTTTTTGGATGATTACCAGAAAGTCACAGCAAACAGTCACGCAGGTCTTTCCGGGCGCGTGCGTCTGGGCATTGGTTTTCTGATCGCAGGCATTGCGGGCGTTATGGCAACGTGGATGCATCCTGTGGAACTCTCGAGCCAGCTCGCATTGCCGTTTTTCAAAGACGTTCTGATCAACATGAGCTGGCTCTTCATCCCGTTCTGCATGTTGGTCATTGCTGGCGCCGCCAACGCGGTGAATTTGACCGATGGTCTTGATGGGTTGGCGATCATGCCTGTGATGATCGCCGCAGGAACCTTGGGCATCATTGCTTATGCAGTGGGTCGCGTCGATTTCACGGGCTATCTTGATGTCCACTACGTGCCCGGGACTGGCGAGATTCTGATTTTTGCGGCAGCTCTTATTGGGGGCGGTTTGGGCTTCTTGTGGTATAACGCTCCGCCTGCGGCGGTGTTCATGGGGGATACGGGCTCTCTTGCACTTGGCGGCGCTTTGGGGGCCATCGCGGTTGCTACAAAGCACGAGATCGTTCTCGTGATCGTTGGTGGGTTGTTCGTTGTCGAAGCGCTCAGCGTGATAATTCAGGTCGGATACTTCAAAATGACTGGCAATCGGGTGTTTCTAATGGCGCCCATTCACCACCATTTTGAAAAACTGGGCTGGAAAGAGCCTCAGATCGTCATTCGGTTCTGGATCATTTCTTTGGTGCTTGCGTTGATCGGTCTGGCGACGCTGAAAGTCAGGTGACCGCACCCGTCAAAGACACAAGGGACATGATTGCCGGGATGAACCCCGAGCGACAGCCAGGTATCTGGCATTTCGTTTCCTTTGCGTTGGGCGACCCTGCAGCAGACCGTCTCGTATCGAGCGCGCATGCGACGATGCGAGAACCTGAAGGCCTATCGCTTCTTCTGTCCGAAGAGGTGGCCGCTGATCAAGGCCTCCTGTCTGACCTACCGATGGCGCAAATCTTGCTAAGCGTGCATTCAGCGCTGGATGGTGTTGGGCTGACGGCCGCCGTGGCGGTCGCGCTGGCGGATCACGGCATTCTCTGTAACGTTATTGCGGGCGCACGACACGATCATATCTTCGTCCCCGTCGATGACGCTGATCGTGCTGTTGAGATCCTCAAAGTGGCGGCAGATAACGCCTGAGTTTTGCTAGCCGCTTTTTCTGTAGCTCGATTTGAAGTGCAACCGGATGAATTCGTGCAGCACATGCAGATGAAAACGCGCTTCATCTTGTTTGATTGGGTCGATCTTCACACCCTCATCACGCCAGACCCGTAGTTGCGCATAAGCGGCATCCGCATCTTTTCCCTCAAGCGCTTTTGCCCGGTCTTCACCAGCGGCGCGCGCGCAGGCCTCTTTGGCCTTTGCAACGTATGACTTGAAGCTGCTGACAATATTTCGCGCAGATCCGTCGTCGATTTTCCCTTCATTCACCCGTCGCAACAGGCGGCAGGCATAAGTTGCGCAGGTCTTGGGGCGTTTATCGTAGACAGCACAGCTGCCATCTTCTCCTAGAAAATTACATCCAAGTCGCATGCGAAGTGCACCATCGGCTTTGGTAAAGAACCGTCCTTTCGGCAAACGTGCCTGTTCTTCTGCGGACACGGGTACGCGCGAGAATATGCTGCCATTGCAACACATCGAACACTCAACACACAGTGGCACCGCCATGACGCTATCCTTTACCTGCTCTTTTCGTTTGGGCTTAGTAGAGCGTTGCGGCAAAACGAGGGCAAGAGTTGTCGTATCTCTTCGCGGGGCTTGCACATGGCGCTCGGGGCCGTAAACCTGCCCCCAGTTTATTCACGAGGCAGCACATGATCCCCGTCCAAGGTGTCAAAGGCAAACGTGTCGCGGTGCTGGGCCTTGGCCGCACCGGGCTTTCGGCAGCGCGCGCGCTGGTGGCTGGTGGGGCAGAGGTCTTATGTTGGGATGACGGGGCCGCTGGTCGGGCCGCGGCCGATGTCGAAGATCTGCCCATCGAGGATCTTTCCAAAACTGACTGGAGCGAGATTTCTCTGCTGGTCGTATCGCCGGGTATTCCGCACCTTTATCCGAAACCGCATCCGATCATTGCCGCTGGGATGGCGGCGGGCGTGCCGGTCGATAATGACATTGGCCTCTTTTTCCGGTCCCTTGCCACGCCTGAATGGGACAGAATGGAGCGTCCGCCGCGCGTTGTTGCCGTGACGGGGTCCAACGGTAAATCAACCACGTCTGCCCTGATACATCATACGCTTACCGAGGCCGGCCGGCCCAGCCAACTTGCTGGCAATATTGGCCGTGGGGTGCTTGATCTTGATCCGCTGGGCGATGGCGGGATCGTGGTGCTTGAGCTTTCCAGCTACCAGACCGAGCTTGCGCGCGCGCTGACGCCTGACATTGCGGTTTTCACGAACCTGTCGCCAGACCATCTGGACCGACATGGCGGTATGGGCGGGTATTTTGCCGCCAAGCGTCGTCTTTTTGCCGAGGGTGGCCCGGATCGTGCAATTATTGGCGTGGACGAACCCGAAGGCTTGTTTCTGACAAATCAACTCACGGAAGCTGCAAATGATGACCGGGTCATCCGGATATCAAATGCAAAGCTGTCCGGTCCGGGTTGGAACGTATTTGCCCGCAAAGGGTTTCTTGCAGAATGGCGCAAGGGCAGGCAGGTCGCCAATATCGACCTGCGCCAGATCCCCGGTCTTCCCGGGGCGCATAATCATCAGAACGCCTGTGCTGCGTATGCCGTGTGTCGCGCGCTGGGCCTGGCCCCACGCGAGATCGAAGCTGCCTTCGCACGTTTCGAAGGTCTGCCGCATCGCAGCCAGATTGTGGGCGAAAAAGATGGGGTGCGGTTTGTGAATGACAGCAAAGCGACCAATGTAGATGCCGCTGCCAAGGCGCTATCGGCTTTCCCGCGTATCCGCTGGATCTGTGGCGGGTTGGCAAAAGAAGGTGGTCTTGATGGACTTGGTGCTGGCCTGCAAAATGTCGTGAAGGCCTATGTCATCGGGCGCGAAGCGCAGGCTTTCGCGCTTGATCTCGGAGATACCTCATACGCTGTCTGTACGACAATGGAGGATGCGGTGGCGCAGGCTGCGGCTGAAGCGGAGGCAGGCGAGACGGTTCTCCTGGCGCCTGCCGCGGCAAGTTTCGACCAATATGACAGCTTCGAGAAACGGGGTGAGGATTTCTGTCTGCAGGTGTCAAAGGTGATCGCCTAGCCTTGACGGGGATTTCGCTTTGTCACGTGTCTTTCCGTCGAAAAGCTGCTTGTTGATGGTTATGTTATAATATACTTGGGGCTGACTTGGACGGATTTACACAACCCCACCCAAAATGCCCGGAAATTGCGGAAAAACCTCACTGCCTCGCAAGCGCTCTGGCTCAAACCCAATGCGCGAGTATGACTTACTACCAGCCGAGCTTCGGGCTTGGGTCGCAACGGCTATTCTTCCGTGGCGGGCGAAATCAGTGCGGCGCGCGTTTGACAAAGCCGTTGCGCGAACAGGTGATACGGACTTGGCGTTGCGCGAACTGGACCGCATTCAAAACGCGATGATCTCCCGAGATGTACAAAAAGTTTGGGGCAAAAAATACCCGTTTGGGTCTTGATCCCAATTCTGCGTGGTAGGCCGTGCCTTTTGAAGCTGACGGCCCTAGGTTTCATGAACATCGGTCGACAGAGCCGAAATTACCCAATAATTTCAACGTATAACTAGCGAAAAATACTCCCACGTCGCGGGGGGTATTCGGGCGGAAGCCGCGGATGGCAATCGAGGCGAGTACGACCGAGCATACTTTGGCGCATGGAAGCCTGCACCTCGTCCAAAACCTAGCCAGCCGCCGAAACTTCAGCTAGTCTTATCCACAGACCCGGAAAACGGGCATGAAAAGGCAGTTGAGCGGAGTTTCCCATGACGGAAATGGTCTATGGCACGGTGCCCCCGCGTCCGGGCGAGGCAGTGTTGCCGCGTTGGTGGCGCACGCTTGATAAAGTATCGCTCGCATGTGTCATCGCGCTCTTTGCTTTCGGAATGCTTTTAGGTTTTGCCGCTTCGATCCCTTTGGCTGAACGAAACGGGCTGCCCCCGTTTCATTATGTGCAGCGACAAATTGTTTTCGGGAGTGCCGGACTGCTTGTCATGGTGATGATATCCATGATGCGCGTCGAACAGGCGCGTAGGCTTGGCGTACTGCTCTTCATCATCGCGTTCTCAGGCCTCGTGCTGCTTCCCTTTTTCGGAACGGATTTCGGCAAAGGGGCGACGCGATGGTTTTCACTTGGGTTTGGCTCGGTTCAACCGGCTGAGTTCCTAAAGCCGGGCTTTGTTGTCCTTGCGGCCTGGCTCTTGGCTGCCAGCAACGACATCAATGGTCCTCCGGGCCGTTCGATCTCGCTGCTAATGATGGTCGTCATTCTTGGGTTTCTCGTGATGCAGCCTGACTATGGCCAGGCCGCGCTTATCCTGTTTGCCTGGGCGGTGATGTATTTCATCGGTGGGGCGCCGATGATTCTGGTCCTTATGCTGTTTGGAGTGGCGGCTGCCGGGGGCGTTGTCGCCTACAATATGTCTGATCACGTGGCCGGCCGTATCAACGGGTTCCTCTCCTCTGAGATCGACCCACGCACACAGCTTGGATATGCCACCAACGCCATCCGCGAGGGCGGTTTGTTTGGCGTTGGCGTCGGCGAGGGCTCTGTGAAGTGGTCACTGCCAGACGCGCATACCGACTTCATCATCGCTGTCGCGGCAGAAGAATACGGGCTGTTGATGGTTGTGGCCATCATCACGCTTTACGCAACCGTTACCTGGCGCAGTCTTGTGCGTCTCAGCCGGGATCGCGATATTTTTGTCCGGCTCGCAGGATCGGGTCTGGTTTTGCTCTTTGCAGCTCAGGCTGTGATCAACATGGGCGTCGCGGTGCGCCTGCTTCCCGCCAAAGGCATGACCTTGCCCTTTGTTTCTTACGGGGGGTCCTCTGTTGTGGCGTCTGGCATTGCGCTGGGCATCCTGTTTGCGCTTACGCGCTCGCGGCCTCAGGGACAGATCGAGGACGCGTTCATCCGCCGGGGCCTTCGATGACCATCAGCCCGCTTCTGATCATTGCAGCGGGTGGCACGGGTGGTCACATGTTTCCTGCCCAAGCGCTTGCAGAGGCGATGCTGGACCGTGGTTGGCGGGTAAAGCTGTCCACCGATGCACGCGGCGCGCGCTACACGAGCGGATTTCCTGAAGCGGTTGAGGTCGAAGTCCTCTCTAGCGCAACCTTTGCCCGCGGCGGTATTCTGGCCAAGGTGATGGTGGCACCACGCGTTATCGCGGGCGTGCTGTCTGCGCGCTCGAAAATGCGCCGCGATCCTCCTTCAGTTGTCGTTGGGTTTGGCGGGTATCCGTCCATACCCGCCGTTGGAGCCGCCTGGCTGATGGGATTGCCGCGCGCCTTGCATGAACAGAACGGTGTGTTGGGGCGTGTAAATCAGGTCTTTGCCCGTCGCGTGGATGCAATTGCGTGCGGAACGTGGCCTACTGAGCTGCCCGCAGGTGTCGAAGGCACTCCCACGGGCAATCCCGTTCGTTCCGCTATCCTCGATAAGGCAGCTTCGCCTTACACCTCTCCCACGCCAGACATCCGGCTGAATGTCCTGATCCTTGGCGGCAGTCAGGGTGCGCGCATCCTGTCAGATATGGTCCCACCTGCGCTTGCAAAACTGCCCGAAGACATGCGCAAGCGGTTGAATGTCAGCCATCAGGCGCGTGAAGAAGACCTTGCCCGTGTCACGGCGTTTTATTCTGAGGCCTCGATCAGTGCTGAAGTGCAGACCTTCTACACTGATGTGCCGGACCGCCTTTCGGCCGCACATCTTCTGATCGCCCGCGCTGGTGCATCGACAATTGCGGATGTCTCGGTCATTGGGCGCCCCTCAATCCTGATCCCACTTGCCTCAGCCATCCGGGATGAGCAGACCGCAAACGCGCGAGGGTTGGTCGAGGCGGGGGCTGCTATTCTTATACCTGAGGCGCGCCTTGACGCGGGCATGCTCGCGGGGCATGTCGCCGATGTTCTCGGACAGCCGGAAACGGCGCAAAAGATGGCGCAAGCCGCAGTGTCGGTGGCGCGTCCAGATGCGACGGAGCGACTGGTCGAAATCGTCCTAAAGCTGTCCGACCGCGCGTCCTGACCCTAGAAAGATACAGTTGCTTATGAACACCGCCGCCACGAAGCTTCCCACACAACTCGGACCGATCCATTTCACAGGGATCGGCGGGATCGGCATGTCCGGCATCGCAGAGGTGCTGCTGAACCTTGGCTACACTGTCCAGGGGTCGGACCTGAAAGCATCGAAGATCACCAATCGTCTACAGGACCTCGGGGCTAAAATTTTCATCGGCCAAGTCGCTGAGAACCTCGTGGATGCAGATGTTGTTGTCATCTCCAGCGCGATCAAAAAGGGCAATGAAGAGCTTGAAGAAGCCCGGCGCCGTGGTCTTCCTGTGGTGCGCCGTGCCGAGATGCTCGCCGAGTTGATGCGCTTGCGTTCAAACATCGCTGTTGCCGGTACACACGGGAAAACCACCACCACAACCATGATTGCCACGCTGCTTGATCACGGGGGGCTCGACCCGACCGTCATCAACGGGGGCATCATCCATGCCTATGGCTCCAATGCGCGCGCGGGAACTGGCGAATGGATGGTGGTAGAGGCCGACGAATCCGATGGGACGTTCAACCGTCTGCCGGCCACGATCGCCATCGTCACGAATATCGACCCAGAGCACATGGAGCACTGGAAGGACTTCGATGCCTTACGCGATGGGTTCCATGATTTCGTCTCGAACATTCCGTTCTATGGGCTCGCGGTCTGCTGCACGGACCACCCCGAGGTACAGTCCCTTGTCGGCCGGCTGACAGATCGCCGTGTGGTGACCTTCGGCTTCAATGCCCAGGCAGATGTGCGCGCGGTTGGCTTGCGCTACGCAAATGGCGCGGCCTTTTTCGATATCGCCCTGCAAGCCGAAGATACGGTCATTGAAGGCTGTACCCTGCCGATGCCCGGAGATCACAACGTCTCGAATGCTCTGGCTGCGGTCGCCGTCTCGCGTCATCTCGGCATGAGCGCCGACGAGATCCGCGCCGCTTTGCAGGAATTCAAAGGGGTCAACCGACGCTTTACCAAAGTGGCCGAGATCGATGGCATCACGATCATTGACGACTACGGGCATCACCCTGTCGAGATTGCCGCCGTGCTGAAGGCGGCGCGTCAAGCGACAGAGGGCCGCGTTATCGCAGTGCATCAACCGCACAGGTATTCGCGCCTCTCCTCGCTTTTTGACGATTTTTGTGCCTGCTTCAACGAAGCCGATGTCGTGGGCATCTCTGAAGTGTTTTCGGCAGGCGAAGATCCGATTCCGGGCGCAAGCCGGGACGATCTTGTCAAAGGGCTCGTTGCCCACGGTCACCGCCACGCCCGGATTATCGACAGTGAAGATGCACTGGAAGCGCTGGTTCGTGAACAAGCTCGACCGGGGGATATGGTCGTTTGCCTCGGCGCTGGCACCATAAGTGCTTGGGCGCATGCACTGCCCGCAAGATTGGAGGCATAATCAATGACACCTCTTGTCTTCTTTTGTATCTGGGTCGTCGTAGCCAGCGCGATAGGATTTGGCCCGCGCCGCTTTCATTGGAGGGGCGCGATTGTCCTGATGATCTCTGCGGTGCCGTTATTGGCGAGCCTCTATCTAGAATACGGGCCCTGGTGGACGCTTCTGGCGTTCGCCGCGATGATGTCTATCCTGCGTTGGCCAGCCCTTTTTCTGGTGCGCCGCCTTGGACGGATAATCGGAACAGGTGTACAAAGATGACTTTCCCGACCAATAAAATCGTGGGACGTGTCCAATGACATGGGCGGGCATCCTGTTCTTGCTGCTCTTCGCGGGCTTGGGATTTGTATCCCGTCCCCTCGTCGCGTTGGGCATTGCGTTAGCAGGCGTCGCGGTTTTGTTGGTCGGAACCTCGCAGACACCGGAAGAGCTCTTTGGGCCCAAAGGCGTCAGCCCCATGGTGGCAGCCTCGGTCTTCTGGATGCTGGCAGCGCTGATCGCCTATCTGATGGGGTTCTTTATCCGCTGGTGGAGAATGCGGACATGACGGGGGTTCTGACAGAAAACCGACCGCTGGCCGATCTGACCTGGCTCCGCGTCGGCGGACCTGCCGAGATGTTTTACCAGCCCAGTGACCGCGCGGATCTGAAGGCGTTTCTGGCGGGGCTCTCCCCGGACATACCAGTTTTTCCCATGGGGGTTGGCAGTAACCTGATCGTCCGGGACGGGGGGCTTAGGGGGGCTGTTATCCGATTGGGGCGTGGCTTCAACACGATTTCCATCGAAGGTGATCTTGTCAGGGCGGGGGCTGCCGCGTTGGATGCACATGTCGCGCGCAAAGCAGCCGAAGCCGGGCGCGACCTTACCTTTCTTCGCACAATACCGGGGGCCATCGGTGGGGCGGTTCGAATGAATGCGGGCTGCTATGGCTCCTATGTTGCAGATCACCTTGTCGAAGCAACCGCGATCCTGCGAGACGGTTCAGAAGTGACGCTGACACCTGAGGATCTAAACTTCCGGTATCGTCAGTCCGATCTTTCGAGCGGCGCGGTAATCGTTGAGGCGCTCTTTCGCGCAAGTCCCGGGGACCCTGAGGCTTTGGCGCAGAAAATGACTGACCAGCTTGCCAAGCGCGATGCGACCCAACCAACGAAGGATCGCACGGCAGGCAGCACTTTTCGCAATCCCGCCGGATTTTCATCGACCGGCAAGGCCGATGACAGCATGGCGCTGAAGGCCTGGACAGTGATTGACGCCGCAGGGATGCGCGGTGCGAGCCGCGGCGGCGCGCAGATGAGCGAGAAGCATTCCAACTTTCTGATCAACACAGGCGGCGCCACTGCTGCTGATCTGGAGTCTTTGGGTGAAGAAGTGCGCAAAAAGGTTTTCCAAACGACCGGCCACGCGCTAGAGTGGGAAGTACTGAGGGTCGGCGAACCGGCCCCGTAACAAAATTATAGGCGGCCCTCGGTCAACGGGGCGAACAAGAGCGCACTCAAAAGCGCTCGAAAACAAGAGGCGGGACGTGTCGAGCAGGACATTCCCCAGAGTGGCAATGCTGATGGGTGGACCATCAGCGGAACGAGAGGTGTCTCTCGTGAGCGGGCGCGAATGTGCGGCCGCATTACGTGCTGAAGGCTACGACGTCACTGAAATTGACGCCTCGCGCGAGAGTCTTGTGGATGATCTGCAACGCGTCAAACCAGATACGGTCTTTAATGCATTGCACGGCAGATGGGGCGAAGACGGTTGTGTGCAGGGTGTCCTGGAGTGGCTCAAGTTGCCCTATACGCATTCTGGCGTGCTCGCGAGCGCGCTTGCAATGGATAAGCAGCGGTCAAAGGACGTGTTTGCGCGCGCAGGCTTGCCTGTTGTTGAAAGCGGTCTGTTCTCGCGAGACCTGATCTCGGCTGAGCACGTGATGCAGCCACCCTATGTCGTAAAGCCCAACAACGAGGGATCATCCGTTGGTATTTACGTTGTCAGCCAAGATGCCAATGGCCCCCCCAAGATTGATCCTGGTCTTCCCGATACACTGATGGTCGAAACATATGTGCCGGGGCGTGAATTGACTGTGACGGTGCAGGGCGAGCGACCATTGACGGTCACGGATATCATTACCGACGGCTGGTATGACTACGACGCCAAATACAAAACCGGCGGGTCGCATCATGTGGTGCCCGCAGACATACCCGGGCGCGTTTTCGACGCATGCATGGATATGGCGTTGGAAGCGCACCGCGTTCTGGGATGTCGTGGCATCAGTCGAACAGATTTCCGCTGGGATGAAGCACGCGGCGTCGAGGGGATCATCATCCTGGAGGTTAACACCCAGCCCGGCATGACCCCCACCTCGCTCAGCCCGGAACAGGCCGCAAACATTGGTCAGAGCTTCGGCGAGCTGTGCACCTGGATCGTGGAGGATGCATCGTGTCAGCGGTGAGGCCTGACCCAGCGCCTTCAAAGCTTGCCTACCGCATGCAGCGCTGGTGGTTGACGCCGATCGTGCGCGCCACGATCCGCGTTGGCGTTCCGGCTTTCGTGCTGGCCTTCTCGGCGGGCTTTTATCTGTCGGATCCAAAAACCATCGAGGCGATCTCGCTGGAGGTGATGGAAATCCGCCGCTCTGTCGAAGAGCGCCCGGAATTCATGGTTCATGCCATGCGTCTTGATGGGGCTTCTGAAGAGCTGTCCGATGATGTGGCCGAGGTGATGGGTGTCGATTTCCCTGTCTCTTCGTTTGATCTTGACCTTCAGGAACTTGTCGTTGCGGTTGCCGGTCTGGATGCCGTGGCCGAAGTGAACATGACAATCCGGCCAGGGGGTATTCTGGAGGTTGCGCTCTCAGAACGGGAGGCCGCGCTGGTTTGGCAAAGTATGGATGCGCTCGAAGCGCTGGATCGCGATGGGCATCGCGTTGGCCCGATGAAGGCACGTCAAAACCGCATGGACTTGCCGCTGATCGTAGGCGCCGGGGCTGATCAAGCCGCAGCAGAGGCACTGGAGTTGATCCGAACAGCCCGTCCCATCGCTGAGAAAGTTGGTGGACTGGTACGTGTGGGGGAACGGCGTTGGGATGTGGTGGTCATAGATGGTCCACGCATTTTGCTTCCGGAGAATGACGCGGTGGGTGCATTGAACCGCGTTCTCGCAGCCCATTCGGCGCGCGAATTATTAGACCGGGACCTTGTCCACATAGACATGAGAAATCCTCAGCGCCCAACTCTGAGGCTCACACAATCTGCGCAGGACAGGGTGGTGGCACAGCGCACAATGCTGCTCGAACAACTACAAGAAAATATCGGGGCTGGAGACGGATGAGCGACTTCTACCAATCGCAACGGACTATGCGGGCTATGCGGCAGGCTGCCCTGCAGCGTGGGGTCATCGCTGTGCTGGATATCGGCACATGGAAAATCGCTTGTCTTGTGTTGCGCTTCGATGGACCAGAAATCGACAGTGAAGCTGACGGCATCGGTCATCTGGCCGGCCAATCCCGTTTCCGTGTCATCGGTGCCGCCTCCACATGTTCCCGAGGCGTCCGTTTCGGTGAGATCGACACTATGGTCGAGGCTGAACGTGCCATTCGCACGGCGCTCCAATCTGCACAAAAGATGGCTCAGGTGCGTGTCGACCATGTGATCGCGTGCTTTTCCGGGGCAGAGCCCCGCAGCTATGGTTTGGCAGGTGAGGTGGACGTAGAAGGCGAGGCCGTCACTGAAAGCGATGTGGCGCGCGTGCTTGCCTCTTGCGACATGCCCGACATTGGGCATGGACGTGATGTCTTGCATGCCCAACCCGTGAATTTCGCGCTTGATCACCGGTCTGGCCTGAACGATCCGCGCGGACAGGTGGGGCAAACCCTGGCCAGCGACATGCACATGGTGACCGTCGACCACATGGCGGTCAAAAACCTTGCCCAAGCCGTGAAACGCTGTGATCTCGAACTGGCCGGTGTGGCGTCCAGTGCGTATGCCAGCGCGCTTTCGTCTCTGGTTGAGGATGAACAGGAACTTGGATCGGCCTGTATCGATTTCGGGGGCGGGGCGACGGGGCTTTCGGTCTTTCTCAAGAAACACATGATCTATTCGGATGCTGTGAAACTGGGGGGCGACCATATTACGGCAGACCTGTCGAAGGGTCTCAGCGTTCCGACAGCCTTCGCCGAGCGGGTAAAAACGCTTTATGGCGGGCTCGTCGCGACCGGCATGGATGATCGCGACATGATCGATATTTCATCTGAAACGGGTGACTGGGAACACGACCGGCGTCAGGTAAGCCGTTCCGAGGTGATCGGCATCATCCGTCCTCGGGTGGAAGAAATCCTCGAAGAGGTCCGATCTTCATTGGACTCGGCTGGGTTTGATCATCTGCCCTCAAGGCAAATCGTCCTCACTGGCGGCGGCAGTCAATTGCCGGGCCTAGACGGATTAGCAGCGAAGATCCTGGGTCCTCAAGTGCGCGTGGGGCGTCCATTGCGTGTTCGTGGGCTCCCGCAGGCTGCGACCGGACCTGATTTTGCCAGTGCTGTCGGTCTCTGCCTCTTTGCCGCGCACCCACAGGATGAGTGGTGGGATTTCGAAATGCCGGTCGAGAGATCATCTACCCGCAGTCTCCGACGTGCGGTGCGCTGGATGCGCGAGAATTGGTAAGAATTCGGGAAAATTGATGCGCAACGGCGTCAACCCCTGAATTTAAAGATTGTCTGATTCCAACTCGGCGAAAGCAGATTTTCGCCGATTATTGTCGGATTCGTACAAATTGTAGTATCCTTGTGGATATGCTGTGGGTAATAGGCGAAAAATCGCTTCATTTTGGGGATTTATGAGAGTTTTTGCGTGACGAATAGGTCACAGTCCGTTAAGGTCCATTTTTAATAGGCGTAGAATGGGCAAAGCCCGCGCGTCCGAATAAGAACGAAGGCGGAGCAGATATGGCACTCAATCTTACCATGCCCGAAGCACAGCAGGAATTGCGGCCTCGGATTACCGTTTTTGGCGTCGGCGGTGCAGGCGGCAACGCGGTTGACAACATGATCGAAAAGCAACTCGAAGGCGTGGACTTCGTGGTTGCAAATACGGACGCGCAAGCGCTCCACGGATCAAAGTCAAAGTCTCGCATCCAGATGGGTGCCCGGGTTACCGAGGGGCTTGGAGCAGGCGCGCGTCCTAGTGTCGGTGCGGCCGCGGCTGAAGAGACCATTGAAGAGATCGTCGATCATCTTGCAGGCAGCCATATGTGTTTTATCACCGCCGGGATGGGGGGTGGTACCGGAACCGGTGCCGCGCCGATCATCGCACAGGCAGCGCGTGAACTCGGCGTCCTGACGGTCGGCGTGGTTACGAAGCCCTTCCAATTTGAAGGCGCCAAGCGGATGCGTCAGGCCGAAGAAGGGGTCGAGGTCCTACAAAAGGTCGTCGATACGCTGATCATCATTCCGAACCAGAACCTGTTCCGTCTTGCGAATGAAAAGACGACGTTCACAGACGCCTTCTCGATGGCGGATGACGTGCTCTATCAAGGTGTGAAGGGTGTGACCGATTTGATGGTCAAGCCCGGCCTGATCAACCTCGACTTCGCGGACGTGCGTGCTGTGATGGACGAGATGGGCAAGGCGATGATGGGGACCGGCGAAGCGGCTGGCGAAGATCGCGCCCGCGAAGCTGCAGAGAAAGCAATTGCAAACCCCCTTCTCGACGAAATCTCGCTGGTTGGTGCCAAGGGCGTACTGATCAACGTAACCGGCGGTTACGATCTGACGTTGTTCGAGCTCGACGAAGCGGCAACCCTGATCCGCGAAAAGGTGGACCCGGATGCCAATATCATCGTTGGATCGACGCTCGATACATCTCTTGAAAACGTGATGCGCGTTTCGGTTGTTGCGACAGGTATCGATGCCGAGGCCGCGCAGGCTGAGGTCCCGATGCCGCGTCGTGCTTCGACTGAAGCCATCGCAACCCATGAAGAAGATCTTCCTGCACCTGCCTATCAGCCAGAGGTGGAAGACGATCTCTTCGCAGCGGCCTCCGACGCTGACTATGATGACTTTTCCGAGGCACATGTAGCTTATGGCGAAGACACCCTGCAGCCAGAACCGGTCTACCGTCCTGACGTAGCGACCGCGCCAACGCGTCCAACCTTTGCGCAAAGCCAACAGCCAGATCCGGCCCCTGTATCGGCAGCCCCTGCAGGCGACGAGTTCGTGGCCCCCAAACCTCGGCCAGCTGGGCAGCCCACGCCAGAAGCTCTGGCGCGTCTTCGCTCCGCTGTATCTGAGACGCGGGCTCAAACGCAGGCGCGCGATATAGCAACACCTTCGCGGTCAGCGGGCGGTGAAAAGCGCGGATTTGGGATCAATTCGCTGATAAATCGTATGACTGGCGCAGGTTCAGAAGAAGCTCCCGCTCCACATACAGCAGACCGTCGCGCGTCAGAGGGCTCGCCCCCTCAACGCCCATTACGCCCTCAGATGGCGGCTACTACGCCCAACCCGACGCCGCGCGTTCGACCTGAAAATCCTGTTGTAAGTGACGATCAAGACCGTGTGGAAATCCCCGCATTCCTGCGTCGACAGGCCAACTAACCTAAAAAAGTACCTCGTAGTGTGAAACTGTTAGACCGCCTCGAAAGGGGCGGTTTTTTCTTTGTTTTCAGATTTTTGAATTGTCTCAAAAATGTTCTAAGCGGGTTTTCGCTGACACAGAATGGCCATGTTTCACACCGTTGCAAAGATTGAGTTGAGATATAACCGCCCGCAAAGCTAAGACGAATTGCAGGGACTGGGGGGTCTCTGACCGAAGGTCGCGGACAGGCAGGTATTGCCGACGCGAGGGACAAGGGGTGATCTGTGCAGAAGACGGTTAAATCGCCAGTGCGGTTCGAAGGGGTTGGGCTACATTCCGGTATCCCAGCAATGATGATCGTCAATCCTGCGTCTGCAGAAACGGGCATCTGGTTTCGTCGTACAGACATCGACCACGGCGACCGTATGATAGCAGCGCGCTGGAATATGGTTTCGGATGCACGGCTCTGCACAAAGATCGAAAATGAAAGTGGTGTGTCCGTTTCCACAATTGAGCACATCATGGCAGCGCTCGCCGGTTGTGGGATCCAGAACGCCATTATCGAAATTGATGGCCCTGAGGTCCCGATCCTTGATGGCTCCTCTGCAAAATTCGTAGCGGCTATTCTGGACCGTGGTGTTCGCGAACTTGACGCACCTGTTCAGGCGTTGCGTGTTCTCAAACCTGTTGAGGTCCGCGTCGGCGACGGCTTCGCCCGCTTGGAACCCGCTGAGACCATGGAAATGCGTTTCCATATCGATTTTGCGGACGAAGCGATTGGCACCCAGAACAAAACCCTGAATCTTGCGAATGGCAGTTTCGTGCGTGAGCTATGCGACAGCCGGACTTTCTGCCGTCAGGCAGATGTTGCCGCAATGCGCGCAGCAGGGCTTGCCTTGGGTGGAAGTTATGAGAACGCAGTTGTCGTAGAGGGTGACCAGATATTGAGCCCAGGTGGTCTGCGTCACGCAGATGAAGCCGTGCGTCATAAAATGCTTGATGCGCTTGGCGATCTTGCACTTGCAGGCGCCCCCATTATCGGACGCTACACGGGCGTGAAGGCCGGTCATGCAGTGACAAATCGTCTGTTGCACGCGCTCTTTGCTGACCCGCGCGCCGTGCAAATCGAAACCTGCGGCCCGCAGATTTCAGCGCAGCTGCCGGGTGCTCATCTGACGCAGGATGATCTCGCGCTGGTCGATTGATCGGCAGCAAGCGTCCGACTGCGCAAAAAACACACACTCAGACATTTTGCAGTGCGTTTTTCTGTGTTAGGACAACGCGAAAGAGGGTTGTGGCCGATGATGGCCAACGAAAGGTGTGGGGCGCATGAAGCTTCCGGGCAATCGCATTTCGCAGGTCTCGCCACTGTTGCTGGCGTTCTTTCTTGCCGCTTGTGGCGCCGGGGGCGACGATGAACGTCCTCTGGAAAGTTTCACGGCCCGCGAGATATTTGATCGCGCTGAGTTTGAACTGGCCGAGAATGATCCGGAAGAGGCCGCGTCACTCTTTGGTGAGGTTGAACGCTTGTATCCCTATTCGGAGCTGGCCAGCCGTGCCCTGATCATGCAGGCATTTTCCTACCACCGTGACCGAGACTTCGAACAAAGCCGTGCCAGTGCGCAGCGCTTCCTCGATTTCTATCCGGGGGATCAAGATGCGGCTTACGCACAATATTTGTTGGCACTTTCCTACTACGATCAGATTGATGAGATCGGACGTGATCAGGGTCTGACTTTTCAGGCACTGCAATCGCTGCGTGTCGTGATCGAAAATTATCCCGACAGCGAATGGGCGCGTTCAGCGATGCTGAAGTTCGACCTGGCATTCGACCATCTGGCGGCCAAGGAAATGGAGATCGGACGCTACTATCTTAAGCGCGATCACTTTATGGCGGCCATCAATCGTTTCCGCGTCGTCGTCGAGGAGTTTGGGACCACGACGCACAGTGCCGAAGCGCTGTATCGCCTGATCGAAGCATATCTGTCGCTTGGGTTGGAGGCGGAGGCGCAAACCGCTGGTGCAATTCTGGGCCATAACTTCCAGTCGACGGAATGGTATCAAGACGGGTTCAACCTGCTGACCACTCGCGGGCTTGCACCTGAGGCCGAGGCAACCGGCTGGCTGCGGGAACTGTACCGTAGAACAGTCCGCGGCGAATGGCTTTAATCTAGACGCTCTGACGGAAGGTCGCCGGGCGATGCTGCTCAGCTTGGAAATCCGGGACATCCTGATCATTGATCGGTTGGACATTGCGTTTCAGCCGGGATTAAACGTGCTGACCGGGGAAACCGGAGCAGGCAAATCCATACTGCTTGACGCGCTTGGTGCCGTGCTCGGCTGGCGTGGTCGCGGCGATTTGGTGCGACAAGGGGCCAGTCGGGCTGAGGTGACCGCGGTTTTTCACTTGTCTGAAGGTCATCCAGCCGAAACGCTCTTGGCAGAAGTCGGGATCGACTTGGAAGATGGCGAGTTAATCATCGCGCGCAGTCAAACTGCGGAAGGTCGAAAAACGGCGCGTGTTAACGATAAAAGTGTAACAGCTGCCACCCTCCGCAGCATTGGTGAAACGCTGGTGGAATTGCACGGACAGCATGACGATCGCGGACTGCTTGATCCCAAAGGACATCGTCGATTGCTCGACGCCTATGCCGGAATTGCAGAGCCGCTTGCTGCCACGAAATCGGCGTGGGTCACACGGATTGCTGCAGAAAAGGCTTTGATTGAAGCAGAAACTGCCTTGTCGGAAGTGGCCGCAGAGGAAGATTTTCTGCGGCATGCGGTGGCAGAACTGGATGGCCTTGCCCCCGAGCTGGGCGAAGATGCGCAGCTTGATGCGACCCGCAGGCTTATGCAGCAGGCCGAGCGCATCCGGGATGACATCACTGCAGCGCACTATGCGCTAACCGGTGACAGAGCCGAAGGGCAGATCGTAGATGCCATACGATGGCTTGAATCCGTGGCAGATCGTGCCGAGGGCAGACTTGATCCGACACTTGAGGCGCTTTCACGCGCAATGCTGGAATTGTCCGAAGCCATTTCTGGAGTTGAAGACACACTCCAAAGCCTCTCCTTTGATCCGCTAGAGCTCGAACGCACGGAAGAGCGGCTGTTTGCGATCCGGGCGCTTGCACGGAAGCATCAGGTGCAACCTGATGATCTGGGCACGTTCGCGGAAAATCTGCGGGTACGGCTGAGTGCGCTGGATGCTGGTGAAGGTGAGATTGGAAAATTGCGCCAGGCACTTTCAGACGCGGATGCGCGTTATGAAGGCGCGGCTGTTCAACTGACAAATGCGCGCAAAGACGCAGCCGCACTGCTGGACAGCGCAATGGCGGCGGAGCTTGCCCCGCTCAAGATGGAACGTGCTCAGTTCAAAACCGTTATCGAGACCGCTCCACCGGGACCAGAGGGTCGGGACACAGTGACATTCACCGTTGCCACAAATCCGGGTGCTCCGGCAGGGCCCCTCAACAAGATCGCGTCTGGCGGTGAACTTTCGCGTTTTCTTTTGGCTTTGAAGGTCTGTCTTGCCGCCGGTGAAGACCCAAAAACATTGATTTTTGACGAAATTGACCGCGGGGTCGGCGGCGCCACAGCGGACGCCGTCGGAAAGCGCCTTGCCGCATTGGCCGATGGTGCACAGGTCCTGGTCGTAACGCACTCGCCGCAGGTTGCGGCCAAGGGCGGACATCATTGGCGCGTCGAAAAAAGGATCGAAACCCAAGATGGTGCAGACATCACGCTGTCCACGGTTGTCCCGCTTGCCGTGTCCGACCGTATCGACGAACTTGCCCGCATGTTGTCAGGAGACCGTGTAACCGATGCCGCACGCGCACAGGCACGCGAGCTTCTGGGCGGATAGCATTGCGCACCCCCTTGGAGCACGTGCAGACATCGCATATGAACAAAGAAGAGGTCTTCTAAGACCCCGAAACTTCTAGAAAAGGCCCCGCGCGTGTCCCAGCACCGCACAGACCCTGTGAAAAGCCAAGTCACGGCCGCAAGGCACGCGCTGCGTCAAGGCTGGCAGGTCGTCCGTCACAGGGGACCCAGCCAAGTCCAGTTCTGGTTCATTGCTCTTGTGATCGGGATTGCGGCCGGGTTTGCTGCCTTGTTTTTCCGCAAAGGGATCACCGCGCTTCAGACTTTTGTTTACGGCCATGATGATGTGCGTGAACTTGCGAGCCATGCAGCAACCCTCTCTTGGTATTGGCTCCTGATTGTACCGACCCTGGGCGGTCTTGCAGTGGGGCTGTTGCTGCATTGGACCACGCGCGACGGGCGCTCGCGCGGCGTTGCCGACGTGATCGAAGGCGCGGCCCTGAATGACGGCCGGGTGGAGCATAAAGAGGGGCTTGCCAGTGCTGCAGCCTCTCTTATCACCCTTTCCACAGGCGGGTCGACGGGCCGCGAAGGGCCTGTGGTCCACTTAGCGGCAGTCATTTCCAGCTGGGTTTCAACGCGTCTGCACGCAGATGGCATCACCGGACGTGATCTGTTGGGCTGCGCCGTGGCTGCTGCGGTCTCCGCAAGCTTTAACGCGCCCATTGCAGGCGCGCTCTTCGCGCTAGAGGTTGTCCTGCGCCATTTCGCACTGCACGCCTTTGCCCCCATCGTGATCGCATCGGTTGCCGGAACGGTCATCAACCGACTGGAATTTGGCGATATCACCGAATTTTCCTTGCCGCCCGAAGGTGGCGCTTTGGCATTCTATGTTGAACTGCCCGCCTTCCTGATCCTCGGCCTGGTCTCGGGGATCGTCGCCGTTGTCTTGATGCGTAGCGTCTTTCTGACGGACAAGATTGGAACCTACTTGCAGGATGCAACAGGTCTGCCGCCATATCTGCGCCCGGCTGTGGCTGGCGTGCTGCTGGGGGCGCTTGCCATCTGGTATCCGCACATCATCGGCGTGGGCTATCAGACGACAAGTGCGGCGCTGACCGGATCGCTGTTGCTGCATGAAGCGATTGTTTTTGCAGCGCTCAAAGTGATTGCCGTTTCCATCACCATGACAGGCCGCATGGGCGGGGGCATCTTTTCCCCAGCACTGATGATAGGTGCCCTCGTTGGCCTTGCTTTCGGTCTGGTGGCCACGGGTGTTTTCCCGGAAGTATCCGGTTCAGAAACCCTTTACGCGCTTGCCGGCATGGGGGCTGTTGCCGCGGCAGTCCTTGGGGCGCCGATCTCGACGACGCTTATCGTCTTTGAGCTGACCGGCGACTGGCAAACCGGAATCGCCGTCATGGTCTCGGTGTCGCTGTCCACAGTGGTGTCTTCGCGTCTCGTGGACAGGTCTTTCTTCCTGACGCAGCTTGAACATCGCAACGTGCATCTTGCGGCAGGTCCGCAGGCCTATCTGCTGGCAACCGTTAGGGTCGGTCGCATTATGCGGCCCCTTGGTCATGCGCACGCACCCCCTGAAGACGATCTTTGGGACATGATCGCGGATGGAAAGTTTCTTTCGGCAAGTGCAACGCTGGAAGAGGCGTTGCCAATCCTCGATCGCGGGGCTGGCGGTGGGTTCATGCCCGTCGTTTCACCCGGAAGCGCACGGACTGCCCCCAAACTGCTCGGGGCTGTGACCCATGTGGACGCGCTCAAAGCCTACAATCGGGCGTTGGCTGCCATCGCGGCCGAAGAGCACAGCTAAGCGCTCTTCAGAAGCTCTGCAATCGAGCGTCTTTGCTGCATAATGATGGTTTAGCCAACGTGAAACAGCGACTGGAACAGGCGAGGGTCCAGGCTGTCCGCTTCAAACGTAGGGCCTTCCGTCAAAACAGATACCGCGTCATGGCTGTGCAGGCTTTCCTGGTGGCTGGCCACCACCCGGAAGTCGCCGATCCGATGGTCGGTCTGCAATTGCTCGGCGAACAGACGCGCCGCATCTTCAACAAAAATCGGGTTTGCCGCGTTCAGCTCCGCAAAGGCCTGTTCGTCTTCGCGTTTCACCATCACTTGCGTTTCGGTTGGCACAGCACGGCGTGCGGCCTCGATCAGGTTCTCAAACCACAGGCATGGTGCCGCCTCATCGACGACGACCGACAGGCGCGCCACGGAGCGTTGCGAATGTGGCGTCGCCAATTGGCCGCGAAACTGTCTCGCGTGCTCTGACAGCTCCAGCGAGCACGGGCAGGTGGACGAATACACATAATCCAGATGTACGATTTTCTTGCGGACCCCGGCCTTTTCGACCAGCTCCAGCGCGATATCGTAATATTGATATCCAGACAGTCCCGAGCGAAGGCTTTCGATCTGCATCGGAAAGGACAGACGCATCTGAATGCGTGCGTCGAAGCTCTCCAGATCGGTCTTGTAGTCATCCAAAGCTTTTTCGATCACATCGAAGCTGAAGGTTGCTTCAGCGTGCTTATAAAAGCTGCGCATGATGCGCGACATGTTGATGCCCTTCTTCTCTGCGTCGAGACTGACAGTCCCGGTCACAGATGTTTCAAGCATCAGCGGGGCGCCGCCCCGGGTCTGGAAGCGCACCGGTAGGCGAAAGTTTGAAATACCGACATGCTGGATCTGGCGTTTCGCGCCCTTGATCAAGCTTGCGGGCCCGTTCTGTAGATCCGGCAAGGTCTCGCGATAGGCCGCGTCCACCACGAATTCCTCGGGGTAGGCGCGCGCCATGGCCGGGTAGTCAGGGACACTCCCGGGCATCAGGTGACCCAGCGCAGGTTCTAGCGCAGCCACGTCGGCAGGTTCAGCGGTTTTCGCCCAAGCCCGCAGAGTTGCCAGGGCATCGGCAGCCTCCATCGCGGTGGGCTCACGATCAATATTCGGAGCGTGAAAGTTCATGAAAGGCAGCCTCTTCGTCCTGTTCGTACTCAGCATATGGGGTTTTAGGCTGAAACTGACAGCCTTGATTTTGCTACTGATACGCTTAGGGCGACCGTTCGGATCACTTTCGCGACGACTCTGAGCAAGAAAAATTGTTCAGGAATAGGCGGTTACGAAATTTCGCAAAATCATTTCCGGGACATGCACATTTTCTGCCAGGCATTGCGCGGTCAGGCTCTCGGCCTCTTCTGGCGCAAAGTATCCCTTGTTGCGGTAGATGCGGATACGGTTCGCGAACTCCTGTCCGTCGGCTTCGGGATGGAATTGCGTGGCATAAACGTTCTGCTTGTAACGGATCATCTGAAACGGGCAGGGGTCGGAGGAAACCAGATGTGCGGCGCCGGCCGGTAAGTTTTGCACCGCTTCCTTATGGCCGACGAATGCGTCAAACCTGTCTGGAAGATCGGCCAGCAACGGATCGCGTGCGCCGTCTTCGGTGATGTGGCAGGGCACAGCGCCAATCGGCTCGCCATAGGCCTTCTTTGACACATCAGCACCCAGATGATGGGCAAGGACGCCGATGCCGTAGCAGCATCCCAGATACGGAATATCCCGTTCGGTGATCTCTGGCATCATGGACAAAATCGAGGCTTCGATCTGCGCTTCCACCGGGTCTTTCGTGGCGGGATCGTCAGACACGCATCCCGGCCCTCCGCCAACGATCACGGAACAGAAGTTGTTCAGCTCAAGGCCGCTCACGTCTGCGTTTTGATCCAGCCGCACGCGCGTGGTTTGTTCTGCGGAAAGACCGGACTTGCGCAGCATGGCTTCAAACTCACCATCGGCCGCTTCGTCTTCGGGGCGCAGTTGCAAGATCAGCGTTGTCTTCATGGGAACCTTTGTCGCGTGGCAAAGAGGGCTTTGTCCATCACCCTCGTGCCATTGGCGGTTCTGTGCCGCACCAGCCAGAGGTGTCCGAAAGGACTGCGGGCGCATGCGTAAAGCGAACCGCCAAATTCCAGATCAAACCGCGTCGAGACCTGCAAGCACATCTGCAATCAGATCTTGCGTATCTTCCAGTCCGACCGAGAACCGCACGAGGCCATCTGTAATGCCAAGCGAGGCGCGTTGCGCATCCGTGAGCCGCTGATGCGTGGTCGTGGTCGGGTGCGTTGCGATGGATTTCGCATCGCCCAAATTGTTGGAGATCGTTACGATCTGAAGCGCATTCAAAAACCGGAACGCGGCGTCTTTGCCGCCTTTGATGTCCAGCGACAGAACCGTGCCGCCTTTTTCCATCGTCTCCATGGCAAGTGCATGCTGAGGATGATCTGCAAGGTGCGGATAAATGGTATTTGCGAGTTTTTCGTGCCCCTGCACGGCTTGCGCGATCGCCAGTGCCGTATCTGCTTGTGCCCTGCACCGCAGATCCAGCGTTTCCATCCCTTTCAGCATCACCCAGGCATTGAATGGGCTAAGCGCACCGCCGGTATGTTTCAGATAAGGTTCCGCCGTTTTGCGAATGAAGTCGCGGCTGGCACAGATGACACCGCCAAGACACCGCCCCTGCCCATCGATATGCTTGGTTGCCGAATACACAACGACATCAGCCCCCAGTTCCACCGCGCGCGAGAAGACCGGTGTGGCAAAGACATTGTCCACAACCACCGTCGCGCCAACTGCATGCGCAAGCTCCGCGACACTCTTGATATCAATCACCTCAAGCGTCGGATTGGACAGCGACTCAAAGAAAACGGCTTTCGTATCCGAACGGATTGCGGCCTTCCATTGGTCAAGATCGGTACCGTCCACGAAAGTCACCTCGACCCCGTAGCGGGTCAGGATGTCTTCAAGAATATACAGACATGATCCAAAGAGCGCGCGCGCTGAGACCACGTGATCACCCGCCCGCAGCATCGAGGTCATAGCCCCATTGACCGCCGCCATGCCTGATGCCGTCGCAAAAGCGTCCTCGGTCCCTTCCAGCGCGGCGATGCGTTCCTCGAACATCCGCACCGTCGGGTTGCCGTAGCGTGCGTAGATGTATTCGTCCGGACCGGTTTCGATGAAGCGCGCTTCGGCATCTTCCGCGGTGTCATAAACAAACCCTTGGGTCAGAAAGATCGCTTCTGAGACTTCATTGTACTGACTGCGCCGCGTACCGGCATGCACAAGCTTGGTGCGGGTGTTCCAATCGGTCATTGTCTTCTCCTGCCAGACAGATCCGGCATAAAAATCCCCCGAACGCCACCAAGGCATCGGGGGGGACCGAAACCTCTTTAGCATGTTTTGAAGGGTCTTTGCCCAACGTGGTCTGCAATCTGGCATCAAATCACCACGGGGCTTGGATAAGCTGCAGCGCAGCAAGGGTCAAGATGTCAGCGCGCGTTGGTTGCTTAAGTTCGCACGTGTGTAGGCCCTAGCCCAGCGGACCCGGGCGCTGTTCCTCGGTCAAAAGCACATTCGCCTCGACCTCCCCAACCCCGGGAAGCGTCATGATCCTGCGTCGCAGAACACGCTCAAAATCGCTCAGATCCCGGGCGACGACCCGCAAGCGGTAATCATAGGCGCCCAGAACATGCTGAACCACCTGCACTTCCGGGATCGCGGTGATCGCACGCTCAAAATCGGCAACACTGGTGCGTCCCTTGGTGGCCAGCTTCACCCCCAGAAAAACTGTCACCCCAAAGCCCAGCGTGGTCGCATCCAGCCGAACGCGGCGGCCCGAAATGACATTTGCATCTTCCAACCGCTTTATCCGGCGCCATGCGGCAGGTTGGCTCAAACCCAGTTTGCGACCCAGCGCACTCGCGGGCTGCCGGGCATCCCGGGCCAGTTCACGCAGCACAGCGCGGTCGATATCATCAAGATCAAGGCTCATAGCGGGAGGGCCTCATCTGCCTTGACCGTCGAGACAAGCATCAGCTGTTCGATATCCTGAATATGGGGCAGCGTCAGGATGCGATCACGATAGACTTGCGTGTAATGAGCCATGTCACGGGCGAGCACGTTCAGTCGCAAATCTACCCGACCAAGGAATGTCTGGATTTCGATCACCTCAGGGACCTCGCGCGCAGCGGAAATCATCTCGTCGAAGGCGTTTGTCTGGGTCTTGTCCAATGTGATGCGCAGACTGACCTCCACCCCAAAGCCCAGGGCGCGCCAGTCGATCACCGCCTCAATCCCCTGCAGCACCCCAGCTTCGGTCAGTTTGTCCAGCCGCCGCCAAGCAACGGCGGTGCTGACACCGGCACGATCTGCAAGCTCGGCAGTACTGGCTGACGGGTCACTTTGCAGATAGCGAAGAAGCCTGCGGTCGGTGTCATCAAGCATGAAAATTCAAAATATGATAAAAAATGCACATGAATATTGCACTCTTTAGGCATTTTTGTTGAAGATTGCAAGTTTTGTGAGTGTGGTGTTTGGCATTGTCGCGCCAATTCAACACCTTTCGGAGGAAAATCCATGCGCGTCTATTACGACCGTGACTGTGACATCAACCTGATCAAAGACAAGAAAGTCGCCATTCTTGGCTACGGTTCGCAAGGCCATGCGCACGCGCTGAACTTGCGTGACAGCGGCGCCAAGAACCTTGTTGTGGCGCTGCGTGAAGGCTCTGCGTCGGCCCAAAAAGCTGAGGGCGAAGGCCTGAAGGTTATGGGGATCGCCGAAGCAGCAGCTTGGTGCGATGTGATCATGTTTACGATGCCCGACGAACTGCAGGCAGAAACCTACAAGAAATACGTGCACGACAATATCCGTGAAGGGTCTGCAATCGCGTTTGCCCACGGCCTGAACGTGCATTTCGGTCTGATTGATCCGAAGCCCGGCGTGGACGTGATCATGATGGCGCCCAAGGGCCCAGGTCACACGGTGCGCGGTGAATTTACCAAGGGTGGCGGTGTGCCGTGCCTTGTTGCGGTACACAATGATGCGACCGGCAAAGCGTTGGAAATCGGTCTCAGCTATTGCTCCGCCATCGGTGGTGGTCGCTCGGGCATTATTGAAACCAACTTCCGTGAAGAATGTGAAACTGACCTCTTCGGTGAGCAGGCTGTTCTGTGTGGTGGCCTTGTCGAGCTGATCCGCGCAGGCTTTGAGACCCTCGTGGAAGCAGGCTACGCACCCGAGATGGCCTATTTCGAGTGCTTGCATGAAGTGAAGCTGATCGTGGATCTGATCTACGAAGGCGGCATCGCGAACATGAACTACTCTATCTCGAACACGGCCGAGTATGGTGAGTACGTCTCGGGTCCTCGTGTCTTGCCGTATGATGAGACCAAGGCGCGCATGAAGGGTATCCTGACTGATATCCAGACCGGCAAATTCGTGCGTGACTTCATGCAGGAAAACGCTGTCGGTCAGCCGTTCTTCAAAGGCACCCGTCGCATGAATGATGAGCACCAGATCGAGAAAGTCGGTGAAGAGCTGCGCGGCATGATGCCGTGGATTTCCGCCGGCAAGATGGTCGACAAAGAGCGTAACTAAAGGGCACGCGCTTCAAAAGCAGCAAGATGGGTGCGGCGGAGCTTTTCGTTCGAAAGCGTCGCCCCAAGCCCTAAGTCTCGGCACCGCCGTGCCAATTGCCCAATGCATAGCGGCCCTGCATCACGCGGGGCCGCTCTTGTTTTGGAGCGGTTGTACCGCCACTTGCCTGCCATGGAACAGCATCTTCATATCGCGGAACGCACCGGTTGGCCGGACGAAATTCCAACGCTGAGCGCGGGTTATCCGCGCGAGGTTTGGGACGCGCATCCCCATCTGCGTAAACCGACGCGCAACTGGATGGCTGCACATGCTGGATTTCGCCGGCTTGCGGATGTGCTGCGTGACGATGCTGAGCAATTTCTGGATGCAAAGATTGCTGCGGATTTCTATGGCGCCCGCTTGGCGCGGCTCGCGCGGATGCTGACCGTAAACCTGCATGGCCATCATACCTTCGAGGATCGCAGCTTCTTTCCCGAAATAAACGCGGTTGATCCACGATTCGGGTCGGGGTTGGAGGTGTTGGAGGCTGATCATATGGAACTTGATCAGACCCTCGATCGCTTTGAGCGTCACGCGCGTCGGTCGCTGCAACTGGCCGAGCTTGACCCGGGCCAGTTGAAGGACGAGGTCGGTGCGCTGCACAAAGTAACGGAAGGTCTGCAAGGGTTCCTCGCCCGGCACTTGGCGGACGAGGAAGATCTGATCGTTCCAATAATTCTTCATCACCGCATGCGTGGCTGAGTGAAAAATTGACTGATCGAGCCGGACCTAGTTGCTGCGGTGCAATTGCCTCCTCTGCCAAAACCACGCATGAGAGGGTATGACTGCCCCATCTCCACAAAGCCCCGGCCTGTTGAACTGGCTGCAAATCCTTCTTCTTGGGGTCATCTGGGGCGCGGCCTTCATGGGGGTCTCAGTTGCTCTCACAGGCTATTCGCCAATGACGGTTGCCGCAGGTCGCGCGCTGATCGGGGCGGGTGTTCTAATCGTTGCCGGGTATGTTGTTGGGCAACCTGTCACACGGCTCGGGGGCAAGCGGGAATGGTTCATCGCAAGTGTGATCGGCGTGGTAAACGTGGCTGCGCCCTTCGCGCTGCTTGGTCTGGGTCTTCAACACGTCAGCTCAGCCTTCGCTGGCGTGATCATGGGGGCGGTTCCTATCCTCATTCTACCGTTGGTCGCGGTTTTCTCGAAAGATGAAGGGATCGGTCCGCGCCGGGTACTTGGAATTTTCCTTGGCTTCACCGGCGTCGTTGTGTTGATCGGTCCGGGCATATTTGCGTCCGAAGGAGGCAGGGCAGAGACCCTCGGTCGTCTCGCCATCCTCGGATCGGCTTGCTGTTATGCCGTTGGATCCGTTATGACGCGAAATGCGCCCAAGATGCCACCCATCCCGTTTGCAACCGCTACGGTGATTGCGGGCGCCTTAGCAATCAGCCCTTTAGCATTGATTTTAGATGGTATACCAGCTGAATACAACATGCGAGCCACTTTAGGATTGTTTTTGACGGCCATCTTTCCGACGGCACTTGCCGTTGTTTTGCGCGTGCGGGTGATCACCTCCGCAGGATCGCTGTTTATGTCAAATGTGAGTTTCCTTGTGCCCATCTGGGCCGTAATTTTCGGCATTACACTGATGGGCGAGGAGGTTCCGCCTCAGCTCTTTGTTGCGCTAGGCTTCGTTCTTTCCGGGATTGCGCTCAGCCAGTGGAGTGCGATCAGGCGGCAGCCTCAACAGCGGCGCAAATCTCGCTGACAACGGTCTCCATCAGGCTTGCGTCTTCCGCCTCAGCCATCACCCGGATCAGCGGCTCGGTGCCTGACTTGCGGATCAGCAAGCGTCCCGATCCGTTCAGACGTGCTTCTCCATCTGCAATCGCAGCCTTCACGCCATCGGCCTCCAATGGGGTAGAGCCCTTTTCGTAACGCACGTTTCGCAGCAGCTGTGGCAGCGGCTCGAAGACTTGCGCCAACTCACTCGCTTTCTTGCCCGTGCGCACCATCTGCGCGAGGAATTGAAGCCCCGCGAACAGCCCGTCCCCGGTCGTGGCGTAGTCGGTCATCACGATATGCCCTGACTGTTCCCCACCAAGGTTCCAGCCGTTCGCGCGCATCGCTTCGACCACGTACCGGTCCCCAACTGCAGTGCGGTGCAGCTTCACCCCTTTTGACGCAAGGTATCGCTCCAACCCGAGGTTGGACATCACCGTCGAGACCAGTGTGTTCTGGGCAAGCCGTCCCTCTTTGGCCCAGCTCTCTGCAAAGAGCGCCATGATCTGGTCGCCATCTGCGATCTTGCCTTGTTCATCGATCAGGATGATCCGGTCGGCATCGCCATCAAGGCAAATCCCAAGATCTGCACCATGGGCTTGCACCAGATCGGCAGCTGATTGGGGGCTGGTAGACCCGCACCCAAGGTTGATGTTTGTTCCGTTGGGGTTGACGCCTAAGGGAATGACCTCCGCGCCAAGCTCCCACAAAACCATGGGGGCCGCTTTGTAAGCTGCGCCATTGGCGCAATCGACAACGACTTTTTTGCCATCGAGGGAGAGATCTTGCGGGAAACTAGACTTCGCACGTTCGACATACCGCCCCAGACCATCATCTATACGCTTTGCACGGCCGATGTTTTCGGGTTGCGAAAGCTGGATTTCACCATCCATGAGCGCTTCGATCGCGCCTTCGGCTTCGTCACTTAGCTTGAACCCATCCGGTCCGAAGAATTTAATACCATTGTCATGATGCGCGTTATGACTGGCCGAGATCATCACCCCCACATCTGCACGCATGGAATTCGTCAGAATTCCCACGGCAGGGGTTGGCACAGGACCCAGCAAAAGCACGTTGATCCCGGTCGAGGTGAACCCTGCTGTCAGTGCGTTCTCAAGCATGTAGCCCGACAGGCGTGTGTCCTTTCCGATAACAACGCGGTGCGTATCAGACCCATCTCTGCGGAAGTAGCGACCTGCAGCCGCTGCAAGTTTCTGAACCAATTCCGGTGTCATGGGATGCGTGTTCGCGCGTCCTCTCACACCGTCCGTACCGAAATATTTCCGCTTCATGTCTTGCCCCCAGACACCGCGCGCCACAAGGCGAACGCTTGCGCGGTCTCTTCTACATCATGAACACGAAGAACCTGAACCCCCTGAGTGGCGCCAACCAGGCCCAATGCCACCGATCCTGGCATTCGATCGGCGGGATTTGGCGCATCCCCCAGTTTTCCAATGAACCCTTTGCGCGAAACGCCCAACAGAAGCGGGCATCCCAAAGCGTGGAAAAGCGACAATCCCTGAACGAGTTGCAGATTGTGCGCCAATGTTTTGCCAAAACCGATCCCCGGATCGAGCATCACATCCTTCGGCGCGACGCCAGCGGCAACGGCGCGGTCTCGTCTCGCCTCAAGGGCATCGAAGACATCTAGAAGAACATTTTCATAGCGTGGGTCGGCCTGCATCGTTTCTGGTGTGCCTTGCGCATGCATCAAACAAACTGGCACGCCCGCCTTGGCCATCATACCGGCCATCTCGGCATCAAAATCAAGGCCGGAGACGTCGTTGATCATCTTGGCACCCGCGTCCACGGCGGCCTGCGCCACGCGGGCTTTACGCGTATCGATGCTGATGGGCGTGTCAGTCTCTGCCGCAATCGCCTCAATCACGGGGGCTGTTCGCGCGATTTCTTCCGCAATCTCAACCTCAGCCGCACCAGGGCGCGTGGATTCCCCGCCGATATCCAGGATGTCTGCTTTTGCCATGGCCCTGATTTGTGTCAGCGCTGCCGCACGATCCTGAAACAGGCCGCCATCTGAAAAGCTGTCAGGTGTGACATTCAGAATTCCCATGATCTTAGGGGCGTCAAATTGCAGGCCGGCTTGCGGCACGCGCGTACGGGTTAGGCGATCCAAAACTTTTTCTGGCAGATCCGTCGCAGCAATAACGCGCGCGGGTTCACTGCGGGAGAGGAGCTCAACCTGGGCAAAAAACGCCCACCCTCCGGCCAGCGGCAATGCCCCGGGTGTGGAGGGATCACAAATTAAGGGACGTGGGTAGCGAAACGCGCTCATAAATGGCGCACCGCGCCCGCGCCCAGCGTTTTGGCAAGCCATTCGGCGACAGCCTCCGCATCGGCTACGTCCTCTGGCGCGCCGTCAACGGCATCCACAACGATCTTTGATGGGGCGCAAACGGTCATCTGCCCTTGTTGCGCCGCCCATTCGATTTCCGTCCTGCTGGACACGACAAGGCAGCGCGGATCACGCCCACCCAACACCCAAGCGGTTTGATCAAGACCCAGAAGTGCAATTCTGCGTCTTGCCAGCACATGGTCTGCCACGGGTAAGCTCAGCGCAGGGTCTGGCAAGGCGACAAGTACCGCAGGCAGGTCTTCTGCTGCCAATGCATCAAGCGCGGGTTTCAGCCGGTCTTCAATATCATGAGGCACAAGAATAACCTGAAGGGCAGGGGCCTCCAGCCCTGTGCCGGTTCCGATCACCTCCCCGGAACGGCGCACAATCTCGACCCCAAGCGCAAACGGCCCGCGATCCAGTTTTTCGATGCGCACGAATATCCGGGCCGCACGGGGATCTTGCAGCACCAAGGCGGCAATTCTTTCCGCCAGCGTTTCGAGCAGGTCGAGCCGTGCATCGCCAAGGGCCAGATCGATCGCATCGGTCAGCGCATCGTAAGACACGACCTGGTCGACATCATCGGCCAGCGCTCCAGCGAGGGTTTGAACCTCGACCACAAGATTGAAACGCAAGCGCTGTGGCACGCCACGCTCGGCTTGAAAGGCACCAATTTCAACAGAGCGGACGTGATCGCGCAGCGAAATCCGGTCCAACTGGGCCGCTTCAAGCAGAGTTTTCTCGGCACGCGCCTCGAGTGGTGCGAAAGCCAAGGCTGGGTTGTCGGACATTTGGATCGTTCCTTGTCTCGTTACGCTCCCCTCATGCCACAAAAAAAGGCAGGCCTGAAAGCCTGCCTCGGTCACTTGAGTATCGATACGCGACTCAATTCGATGCTTGTCGTCCGGGATAGTAGGCACGATAGAACACATGAACCCCGATCTGACCGGTGCGTTCATACTGGCTGGCCCAGGACGGACTGACCGCGGTGGTATGGTAATGGGTTACATCTGTCGGAAGCAGACGCGGGGCACCATCCATAACGGCGCGCGCAATTTTTCCCACGGTACGATATGCACCCGGTTCGCTGATCGTTTCGGGCAGCCCATCGCATGTATACGAAAACTGGCAGGCATGTTTCCGACCAGTGCCTTGATTCACGACACCACAGATCGAGTTTGGATAGCGCGAGGATGCCTTGCGGTTCAGGATCACTTCCGCAACGGCGGCCTGCCCTTCAAGTGTCTCACCGCGCGCTTCAAAATAGAGCGCTTCGGATAGGCACTGCCATTCACGCCCTCCGCGAGCGGTAGGTTGGGAGGCCAGCCATTGGCGATTATATTGAGGGCCATCTGTCGTTGCACCACGCGGGCGCGTGAGATTCCCCAAATGACCGCGGGGAAGTGCCCCCAAGGCATTACGTTCTTCGCCAAGTAATGACCCAATTTGCTGATTCAGCGACACAAACGGGTTGGTCGATGAACTGGCAGTCACGTCAGCAGTGGCAGTCGTGGCAGCGCCGGCTGACAAACTCAGGCCCACGATGGCAGCAATCGTGCGCGATAGTCTCACAATGTATCCTCGGTTACTTTTTATCTTACCGAAGCTGTCACCCCCCAGTGCAGCTTGACTTGTAGGTCTAAAGTGCCTTTGCGGCACCGCATAGACGAAATCGGGGCCATTCCGACAAATTGTGTCCGGGGCGTCACAAGTGCCCCATTTGCGCAAACGCTGGTTCAGCGGCGCAAAACACTGCCTAACAGATTGAAACGACGTGGTTTACTTTCGCTTGGCGTGTCTGTCAGGGCCAAATGTGCCGCGGCAAGGCGTGCAACAGGCACCCGGAACGGCGAGCAACTCACATAGGTGAAACCGGCTTTTCGGCAGAAATCAATCGAATCGGGATCGCCGCCGTGTTCGCCGCACACAGACAATGTTATCTCTGGACGCACATTGCGTGAGCGTTCTGCGGCGATGTTCAACAATTCTCCGACGCCGTCTGCGTCAAGCGTATGAAACGGATCTTCAGGAAATACACCCTGGGCCACATATGTGCTCATGAAACGTCCAGCATCATCGCGGCTCAGCCCATAGCTCATTTGTGTCAGATCGTTGGTTCCGAAGGACAGGAAATCCACGGCTTCCGCGATATCACCTGACCTCAGCGCAGCCCTTGGTGTTTCGACCATTACGCCCAGACGGTAGTTAAACACGCCCCCGTCTTCAGCGCGTACCGCGGCCGCAATGGCATCAATGCGCCCACGCACCAATTCCACTTCGCGCTTGGCCGAAACCAATGGGATCATGATCTCTGGGGTCACCGTCGCCCCACGCCTTGACGCCAGCAAGGTTGCCTCGAAGATCGCGCGCGCCTGCATCTCGTAGATCTCGGGCATGACAATCCCCAGACGCACCCCACGCATCCCCAGCATCGGGTTGAACTCTTGCAACTCTTCAATGCGGTGCGTCACGGTTGCCAAAGGCAGATCGAGCGCTTCGGCCAATTCAATCATGCCATCGCGGGTATGGGGCAAGAACTCGTGCAGCGGCGGGTCAAAAAGACGAATGCAGACCGGCTTGCCGCGCATGATCTCGAACAGCTGCAGAAAGTCTTCGCGTTGCATCGGTAAGAGCCGTTCAAGTGCGTGGGACCGTCCCTTGGCGCTGTCGGCAAAAATCATCTCGCGCATCACGGTCAGACGCCCTTCGTCGAAGAACATGTGTTCCGTTCGACAAAGCCCGATGCCTTGCGCTTCAAACAACCGCGCTGTGTCTGCGTCCGCGGGGGTATCTGCGTTTGCGCGTACATCGATGTCGCGCGCCTGATCGGCCCAGTTCATCAAGGTGCGGAACGGACCTTCGAGCGCCGGTTCCACAAGCTCCACCGCGCCCTTCAGCACGTCGCCGGAAGAGCCGTCCAGTGTGATTTCGGTGCCTTCGGTCAGCTCCTGCCCGTCTGCGAGAACCAGCTTGCGGGCCCGCCCTTTGACCTCGGTCCCTTCGGCCCCGACCACGCATGGCACACCCAAACCTCGGGCGATCACGGCTGCATGGCTCGACATGCCGCCCCGCTCGGTCAGCACACCGGCGGCTGCATGCATGCCACGGATATCTTCAGGGGAGGTTTCGCGCCGCACCAAAATTGCGTTTTCGCCTCGGGCCGCAGTTTCTTGCGCAGCAGTGGCAGAAAAGACCAGATACCCTGTCGCCGCCCCCGGAGAGGCCGCAATGCCCCGCGCCAGAACTTCGCGTTTGGCGACGCTGGCAACCTGACGGTGCAAAAGCTCTGACAAGGCCCGAGGTTCAATTCGCAACAACGCAACCTGTTCAGATATGATGCCCTGCTCCGCCAGAGCAACAGCGATACGGACGGCGGCCCGGCTGGTGCGTGGCACACGAACGGCATCCAGTACCCACAATTCACCCTGATCGAGTGTGAATTCGATCTGCATTTCTTCCCGCAACGCTTTGCGCAATTGCGCGCCCATCTCTTTCAGACGCCCAAAGGCTTCCGGTGCCTGATCTTCAAGCGAGGGACCGCGTTGGTCTTTCGTCAGATAGAGTGAGCGATCTGTCTCCAGCGCTTCGCGCCCCTGACTTTGGCTCAGGTAACGTCCCGTGATCTGCGGCTGCCCGGTACGGGTGGAAACGAATTGGATCACCCCGGATCCGCTTTCCGCAGGTCCCATGCCTGGTATCATTTGCTGGACGACAAGACCAAGTCCTGCATCCTCAGGTGCGCCGCGGGCCTGACGCAACAACCGCGCACTTGTGCCATTCCAGGCGCGGGCCATGGACCGCAGGACCTGCGTCAGCTGTTGGACGGGGTCCTGAGGAAACTCCTCGTCCATTTCCTTGGTATAGGTCGCCAAGACCTCCGACAGCTCCGATGCCGAGGGATGCTCGGGCATTGGGAAATCGTCCGGATCAAGCCGGGCGACTTCCACCGCGTAGGCATGGATGAACCGCATATAGAGCCTGCGGGCCGGTTCCACACCGATCTCATCAGACAGCGTAGTGAGCTGCGCATCATTCATGCCGATGTCGAGAACCGCCCCAGGTCCACCCCACGCTGTCAGCTCAGGGCTGGGTCGGACAGAAACCAGCGGGTTTGGGCCAAACTGCCCCAACAAGGTCGCAACATCAAAGGTTTGGCCGCCCGCAATCTTTCGAACGGCCTCGAAGGACAGCGCTGCTGTGCGGGGAACGGGAAGATCAAGCCTGATCAGGCGCTGCAGGCATTTTGCCCGCACGCCATAGGTCGCGTCCCCCATCTGCGTGGTGGGGGCAATCTCAACAAAATCAGCACCCTTCTGCACCGCGGCACACTCCCTTCGGTGAGGTGCAGCATAGGCATGCAACCATTCAGCGCAATGGTGAGTTTGGTTGGGAGTGCCTTGCTTGGGTGGTCCTGTCTTTACCCTTCGACTTTTGTGAGGTCCGCAACCTGACCAATTGTATTTCTGATCCGGCTCAGAAGGTTCAGGCGATTGCGACGCAGAACCTGACTGTCGGCGTTGACCTGTACGGCCTCGAAAAATGCATCAATCGGGCCACGCAGATCCGCCATTGCACCCATGGCCGCCGCGAAATCTTCATCCTGCAAAGCAGGTGCAATTTCAGCTTCCGCTTTGTCGAGTGCTGCAAAAAGCGCCTTTTCCGCCGGATCTTCTGCGAACTTCACGTCTGCGCCGTAGGAATATTCCACGCCATCGGCCTCTTCGGCCTGACCCAGAATATTAGCCGCACGTTTGTAGCCTTGGATCAGGTTCTCGCCATCTTCGGTCTTCAAGACCTCTGACAGCGCTTCCGCCCGCTTCACCAGCAAGGTCAGGTCATCATTGCCCGGCATCGCGAGACAGGCGTCAATCACGTCATGTCGAATGCCGCGATCGCGCAGGAAAACCTTCAAGCGGTCATGGATGAAGGACAATAGATCATCCACCTCGTCATCAAACCGGGCCACGCCGATCTTTGACAGCGCGTCCGACACGCTCGAGCCCACACTGGAGAGCGCTTCGCCCACGCCCTCGCCAACCCAGCTCAGCAGATCATTGAACCGCGAGGTGACTTGCAAAGATCGATCCTGCGCGGGCTTCTCGCGGAACTCGCGCACCTTCTCGTCAAGCGCATCCACCGGCACGCCCAGCGTTCTGGCGGCCTCAAACCGATCTGATCTGCGGTTTTCGCGTTCTTTTCGATCGCTTTGCTGCCAATGCTGGAAAACGCCCGCATCGAGCTGATCGTCCAGCGCAATGCGCACTTCGTTTTCCAGAACAAGGCGGATCACACCCAACGCGGTCCGCCGCAGCGCGAACGGGTCTTTCGACCCGGTGGGTTTCTCGTCAATCGCCCAGAACCCGGTCAGCAAATCCAACTTGTCGGCTAGCGCCACGGCCACGGATACCGGCGCGGTTGGCACATCGTCAGACGGACCGAGCGGTTGATAATGCTCGACGCACGCCTCAGCGACTTCGTTGGGATGTCCCGCAGGCCCTGCATAATACTTGCCCATCAGCCCTTGCAGCTCGGGAAATTCGTACACCATTTCCGAGGACAGATCGGCTTTCACAAAACGCGCTGCATCTTCTGAAAGCGCGGCGTCTGCCCTAACAATCGGTGCCAATTCCCGCGCCAAGGTAGCAATCCGGTCAATGCGTTCGGCCTGGCTGCCCAGCTTGTTGTGGAAGGTGACATTGCCCAGGCTTTCCAGCCATGGACCTGCGCCAGCTTCCGCCACGCGGATGTCATTTTCCCAGAAGAATTTTGCATCTGCCAAACGCGCTGCCAGCACCTTTTGGTTGCCTGCCAAAATGGTCGCCCCATTATCGGACGTCTCGGTATTGGCTACGGTGACAAAGCGCACGATTTGTCCGGTCTTGTCCTTTACCGAAAAGAATTTCTGGTGCTCTTTCATTGAGGTCTGCAAAACCTCGGGCGGCAAGCCGAGGAAGTCCTCGCCAATCTCGCCCATCAGCACCACAGGCCATTCAACAAGCCCTGCCACTTCGGCCAGCAACCCTTTGTCTTCCACAAGCTCGAGCCCAAGGGCAAAGGCCTGGTTGGTGGCATCCGACCAGATCGCCTCGGCGCGCTCCTCAGCGTTCAGAACCACCTTGGCGCGCTTTAACTTCGCCTCGTAATCCTCAAAGGACGTTACCGAAATTGCACCTTGCGACAGGAAACGGTGCCCATATGTGACATCACCTGACGAAATCCCGTCGATTTCAACGGGCACCACCTGCGCACCGGCCTCGTCGCTCATCAGGCACAGGATCGAATGCAACGGACGCACCCAGCGCAGGCTGCCCGATCCCCAACGCATCGATTTGGGCCAGGGGAAGTTTCGCACAGCACTTTCCAGCACGTCGGCAATGATCTCTGCCGCCGGTCGCCCGGGTTTGTCGATCACTGCAAACAGCACATCGCCTTTCGGCGTCTCACGCGTCTCCAGCGCGTCCCGCGTCAACCCGGTTGAGCGCAGAAATCCTTCGACCGCTTTTTCCGGCGCATCGGCTTTCGGCCCCTTGCGTTCTTCACGCGTGGCAGGACTTTCGGCCAACAGGTCCGAGATCGCCAGTGTCAGGCGCCGCGGTGTCGAAAACGCGCGCGCTCCGCCATAGGTCAAACCCGCGTCGACCAGTCCGTTCGTGACCAGCTTTTGCAGGTCGCTTGCAGCTTTCGCCTGCATGCGGGCCGGGATTTCCTCGGAAAAAAGTTCGATCAGAAGATCGGGCATGGTCGGTCCTTACTCATCTCGGGGCGGGCAGGCTTCGCCGACCGGCGAGCCGTCATAGGACTTGCGTCCGCAATTGTTCAACTGGTGCCAGGCGAAGCCGGTTCCATCGGGGTAAAGCGCGATGATCCGGTCGATCCCATAGGCAATATTCTTCGTTCCCATCAGGGCGATCGCATCACGCGACAGCAGATCCTCGCCGATCTGACGCGCATCGAAGCAATCAAACCAGCCGGGCGCGATCGTGGGGCCGGTTTCGTCCGGACGATCGTAGATCTCGGTAAAGCCAAGTGGCGGCTCTGGCAGCTTGAAGCACGCCCGGAACCCAAGCGGGGAACTTTCAGACTGGATTGCCGTGAAATCTGTCACCTCTAACACCGCGGTCTCTGCTTCAAGCGTCGTCAGCGTAATCTCATTCTGTTCGGGGGCCGGCACATGATAGGCGTAGGTCTGGGTGTACCAGATACCAAAACCTGCCGCGACAGCCGCGCCGACAAGAAGAGCAACGGTGATCTTGCCCCAGTTCATGGCGAAACCTCCGCCAGAGCTGACACGCGCCGGCGATCAGACACCGGCACGGTGGAATTTGAGGTCGTTACCATCATGCCGCGTTCTCGTCCCACCCCCCGGCTCTGGTCTGCACAAACGCATCTGCACAGGCTTTGGCCAAGGTCCGGACCCGCCCAATATAGGCTTGTCTCTCGGTCACCGAGATCACACCGCGGGCATCCAGCAGGTTAAAGATGTGGCTCGCCTTGATACATTGATCATAGGCCGGGTGCGCCATGACGATCCGCTTGCCCGTTTTGGGGTCTTCTGCCTCTTGGGCAAGGATCGCATGGCATTCGGCTTCGGCCTCTTCAAAGTGCTTCAGCAACACGTCGGTATTGGCCACATCGAAGTTCCAGCGCGCGTATTCTTCTTCAGTCTGGCGAAAGACATCCCCATAGTTCAGCGCAATCGGCGCCTGCGGATCATTAAATGGCATGTCCATGACATGGTCGATGCCCAGAACATACATCGCCAGACGCTCTAACCCGTAGGTCAGCTCACCTGAGACAGGGTGGCAGTCATGACCGCCGACCTGCTGGAAATAGGTGAACTGGCTGACTTCCATACCGTCGCACCAAACCTCCCAGCCCAGACCCCAGGCGCCAAGTGTGGGGCTCTCCCAGTCGTCTTCAACGAAGCGGATATCGTGCATGGCCATGTCGATCCCGATTGCTTCGAGCGATCCCAGATAGAGTTCCTGCAAATCGGGCGGGCTCGGCTTAATCAGCACCTGAAACTGGTAGTAATGCTGCAGTCGGTTCGGGTTTTCACCATACCGGCCATCTGTCGGTCTGCGCGAGGGCTGCACATACGCCGCGGCCCAGGGCTGCGTGCCAAGCGCACGCAAGGTGGTCGCCGGGTGAAATGTGCCTGCACCCACTTCCATGTCATAGGGCTGCAAAACAGCGCAGCCTTTGCCAGCCCAGTAGGTTTGCAATCGCAAAATGATCTCTTGGAACGAGCGCGGCGTGTCCATCAACGACCCCTTATGACAGCGCGGAAGAAAAGCGCGTTCTCCATAGGCAACAGGGGCAGGGCGGTCAATCAAGCGATCCCCTATATTTAGGTGCAATCAGCCAACAAGATGCTAGGGTCTGCTGCAATTGGCACATAATGCAGAATCGCAGGCACTCATGATACGTTTTCTTTCGCTTTTGGTTGGTCTTTTTCTATTCTTATCCGCTGCTGCAGATGCTCAGGAACGCGTTTGGGTTCAAGTGGAAGCAAATCCGACCTTGGGTGAAACCGAAGTCTCCATAAGGCGCTACGCTGCCGTGATTGAAAATGTGAACGGGGTACGCCTGCGATCTGGTTGGTACGCGATCGCACTCGGCCCTTTCACCGAAGAGGTCGCCTCTGAGGAGCTGCGCCGCCTTTTGCGGACCGGACTAATCCCGCGGGATTCCTATCTTGCCGACGGCCGTGACTATATCGGTCAGTTTTGGCCCATTGGTGCAAACACGCTTGCGGCAACTCCGGTCGCCCCGGGTCAAGCCGACCCCGAGCCAGAGCCTGAAGTCGAGCAGCTTGTCATTGTGCCTGTTGAAACCGAATTGCCTGATGAAACCCCCGCAGAAGCACGCCGAAGCGAGCGCGCGCTTGATCGCCCCGCCCGCGAAGCGCTTCAGATCGCAATGCAGTGGTTTGGGTTTTACAATTCTGGGATTGACGGTGCCTTCGGATCCGGAACCCGCCGTGCGATGGGCGACTGGCAAGCGTCGCAGGGGTATGAACCTACGGGTATCCTGACCACCCGCCAGCGCGCCGAGTTGCTTGACAGCTATCAGGAAGAACTCGACAGCGTCGGGCTTCAGGTTGTGCGTGACGATGCTGCGGGCATCGAGATGCAACTGCCTATGGCACGTGTGGCCTTCTCGCGCTTTGAGCCGCCCTTTGTCCATTACGACAACACAGACAATTCAGGCGTTCGCGTTCTGCTGATCAGCCAGGAGGGAACGCGTGCCACGCTGCATGGCCTCTATGACATCATGCAAACGCTTGAGATCGTACCGCTCGAGGGTGCGCGCGAGAAGCGCAACAACGATTTCACGCTGACAGGTCAAAATGATGATCTGCACAGCTACACCTATGCCCGTCTCAATGACGGCCTGATCAAAGGGTTTACCATCACATGGAAGCCCGAAGAGGCAGACCTGATGAACAAGATCGCGCGTTTCATGCGTGACAGCTTCACCCCAGTTGGCAGCACAGCCCTCGACGAAACGCTGGGTCAGGCGCCAGAAGATGAACGCATCGACCTGATGGCGGGCCTTGAAATTCGTCAGCCTATCCTTTCCCGTTCGGGCTTTTTTGTAGATCCAAACGGGTCGATCCTGACCACGGGTGAGGCCGTTTCGCAATGCAAGCGCATCACGCTTGGGGGCTCGACAACGATCGAGGCCAATGTTGTCGCTCAGGACGATGCGCTGGGCCTTGCAGTGCTGCGGCCTACCAGCGCTCAGGCGCCGATCAACTACGCGGCCTTCCTCGATGGCGTGCCGCGTCTGCGCGGGCAAATTGCGGTTGCAGGCTTTTCCTTCGAGGGCGCTCTCGGCGCACCCACGCTCAGCTTCGGCACGCTTGAAGATCTCAGGGGGCTAAATGGCGAGGAAGAACTGACACGTCTTGCGGTCTCGGTTCTGCCGGGCGATTCAGGTGGTCCTGTCCTTGATGCGTCCGGGACTGTTCTTGGCATGCTCCTGCCAAGTCAGAGTGATGGATCCAGGTTGCTTCCGGATGGCGTGAACTTCGCTGCTGACGCGGAAGCCATCGAGTTTCTGCTTCGTGAGGCCGGGGTGAGCCCCCGCAAGGCCATGGCAGATGGCCTGGTGGCACCGGAAGATCTGGCTCTTCTGGCCGCCGATATGACTGTTCTTGTGAGTTGCTGGGAATAATCCGCGACCGCTGATGAGCGGCAGTAACGGGCGATTAGTTCACCCAGAAGCGCCGCGTAAAGAGCACAAACACCGCCATCAATTCCAACCGCCCGATCAGCATCGCGGCGGTCAAGATCCATTTGGCTGTATCATTCAGACTTTCATAGGTGCCCGCAGGCCCGATGATGTCGCCAAGCCCCGGTCCGATATTGGCCAGCGCCGCAGCGGACCCCGACAGCGAGGTCACGACATCCAGCCCGGTCAAGGCCAGCGAGACCGAGACGATCCCGACAGAGACAGTAAACATCACGAAGAATGCCATGACCGAATTCAGGACGTCCTCGCTCACCGTCCGTCCCTCGTAGCGCACGGCGAATAAGCCATTGGGCGAGTGGATGCGGCGCACCTGCGCAACAATGGCTGAAAACAGAATCTGATAGCGGAAGATTTTGATCGAACAGCAGGTTGATCCCGCACAGCCACCGACAAGGCCCAGGAAGAAGAACACCACCACCGCGAGCGATCCCCAAAGCTGATAGTCCGTGCTGGCATAGCCCGTTCCAGACAGGATGGACGTGACGTTGAAGAGCGCCTCGCGAAAGGCAGGTTCCGTAGGCTCATCCAGAAGGCCAACGCGCAGCAGGGATATCGCCAGGGTGACAAAAGCAACCGTCCCGACAAAGGCGCGCACCTGGGCGTCGCGCCATAACGGTTCAGCGCTGCCCGCTAGAATTTGCACGTACCGCACGAAGGGAAGGCTCGCGAGAATGATGAAGACAACCGATACGTATTCAGGCGCGCCCTGAAAGGCCCCAAAGCTTGCATCACGGGTCGAGAACCCGCCGGTGGAAACTGTCGTAAACGCGTGGTTCAGCGCATCAAAAGAGCTTAGCCCGACCAGCATGTATCCGATGATGCAGGCGATCGTCAGGCCCAGATAGATGATCGAGATTTGTCGCGCGATTTCAGCCGCCCGCGGCAGGATCTTCCCCATCGTGTCAAAGCCTTCCGAGCGGAAGATCTGCATCCCGCCAACCCGCAACTCGGGCAGGAACACCATGGCCACAACGATAATTCCGACACCGCCAAACCATTGCAGCATAGATCGCCACACCAATAGCCCGGCCGGCATCTCATCCAACCCCACAAACACCGTCGCCCCCGTCGTTGTCAGCCCTGACATGGCTTCAAACATCGCATCCACGTAAGGCGCCTGAACCGCACCCATCCAGAACGGCAAGGCGCCAAACGCCGGCAACAACAGCCAGACCCCGACGGCCATCAGGAAGGTCTGTTGGATGGACAGCCGCTGCTTGACCCCGTTGGAACATGCAATCGACGTCAATATACCGACCAATGCAGTGACCACAGCGCTTTCAAAGAACGCCCAGGCATTGCCTGTGTCGAGAACAAGGTCCGTCACAAAAGGCACAAGCATAGACGCGCCCAAAGCCGTCAAAAGCAGTCCTGTGACATAACCTACTGGGCGCACGTCATACATGTGGCAAGGCTTGGCGCTGTGTGGCTGGGCTGTCAATGGCCCCGCGCGCGTTCCCATCGGAAACATGTGACCCGTGCAGCCGCACGTTTCTTGCGAAAAATGGGTGAAAAACATTTTGCGTCGAACGACCCAGGTCGTTAGCCATAATCCCCGAGAGCGGAGGAAACCACCATGACAGCATTGCTGAACACAGTCGATCCGGATGGCCTTGCCGAGTTTTCGGTCGTCTTCACGGACAGATCCCTGAATTCAATGTCAGCAGCATTTGGCGAAGTGATGCGCGATATCTCTTCGATGCTGCGCGAGGTTTACAATGCAGATGCCGTGGCGCTGATCCCAGGCGGCGGTACGTACGGCATGGAAGCGGTGGCCCGTCAATTTGCCGAAGGCCGCAAAGCGCTTGTTGTCCGCAATGGGTGGTTTTCCTACCGCTGGAGCCAGATTTTCGAAACCGGCGGTCTTCCGTCTGACGCGGTCGTGCTGAAAGCGCGCCAAACCGGCAATGATACCCGCGCGCCTTTTGCGCCAGCACCTATCGAAGAAGTCACCGCGCGCATTCTTGAAGAACGCCCCGAGATCGTATTTGCCCCGCATGTGGAAACCTCTGCAGGGGTGATCCTGCCAGACGACTATATCACCGCCATGGCAGATGCGGCCCATCAGGTTGGCGCCCTTATGGTGCTCGATTGCATCGCCTCTGGCTGCGTTTGGGTCGACATGCGCGCCACTGGGGTCGATGTTCTGATTTCCGCGCCTCAAAAAGGCTGGAGTGCGCAGCCCTGTGCGGGCCTCGTCATGATGTCCGAGCGCGCTGAAGCCAGACTTGCCGAAACCACGTCATCGAGTTTTGCAATCGATCTTAAGAAATGGCGGGCAATCATGGCGACTTACGAGGCTGGCAAGCACGCCTATCACGCCACCATGCCCACGGATGCCCTGCGGGTGTTTCGCGATACCATGTTTGAGACCAAAGAGTATGGCTTCACCCGTCTCAAAGATGCCCAGTGGGCGCTGGGCGATGCGGTACGGGCAATGATGGCCGACAAGGGGGTCGTCTCTGTCGCCGCTGATGGCTTCGGGGCACCCGGCGTTGTCGTCAGTTATACCGACGACCCTGATATCTCGAACGGATCGAAATTCTCGGCCCTTGGAACGCAAATCGCTGCGGGTGTTCCCTTGGAATGTGATGAACCCGCTGACTTCCGTACCTTCAGGATCGGATTGTTTGGGGTCGACAAGCTTTATGACGTCCCCGGAACGTTGGCACGGCTAGAGCCTGTTTTGGATGAAGTGTTGGGGTAGGGCGCCTGGAAAGATCGGTTTGCTGAACTCGATTTTGCCGGTTTAGTTTTCCGAAGACCCTTTAAGACAGTCTTGGCTTGGCCTTCGCGCGCTCAAGAGTTTCAAGCGTCAAGATATCGGTGGCAGGAAGCTGCGAAAGCTTGACGCGGTCTTCCATCGGGATGAGACCGCGCAACTGAAGGTCCAGAAACCGCAAACAACAGACGCGCAAGAACGATGTGAAATTCCCCACATCATGGCCTGCGTCGAGGCTTTCATTGTAAAGCCTGTGCAAGAGCTGCGGGACGGTCAAATCGTCCCGCGCCCCAATTGTTTCAAGCGTGCGCCAGAACATTTCTTCCAGCCGAACGCTTGTCACCATCCCATCCATTCGGAACGAACGGGTATGAGACGTCCAAAGCGCCGGGTCTGCATCAATGAATAACTGGCACATTTGAACCTGCCCTTCTGCCGATCAGCGCCCGATGCGCTCTTTTACATCGTCTGCGAAATCTTCGTAGCGGCGAAGTGATTTTACATCCACCTGAACAAGGTGCCCCATCTTTTGCATGATCGGAAGATCGAAAAGGATGCGGTCCAAATCGTCGGGGGTTTCGACATCTGCGATCACGAGCACCTTGCGCTCGCCGACAACTTTCCAAAGATCGACGACGACGCCTGCCGATTTTGCGCCCAAAGCGGCATTTGCCTCTTCAGCCCAAACGCCCAACAGACCTTGCTGTGCCATGGTATCGTCGTACTCAACGGTGAAATCCAGTTTGTATAGCATAGTACCTCCCTTTCAATTTGGTTGGATTGGTCAGGCAAATCGCCCGCCTTTTTCGATCACTTCGATCTGGTATCCGTCGGGGTCTTTGATGAAGAAGAACTTCGCGACGCTGTCTCCACCGGGACGGAAGTCCACGATCTTGCCGGGCTCGGAACCGGCTTTGATGGCTATGTCGCGCGCGGCTTCAAGGTCATCTACGACAAGGGCGATATGGCCGTAGCCATCGCCAAGATCGTAAGGCTCATCGCGCCCCTTGTTGACGGTGAGTTCAAGTTCGAAGGTAGAGGTCGGCAGCGCCATGTAGATGAGCGTGAAGCTCTCAAAGTCCAGGCGATCGACCACCTCCAGTCCAAAGGTGTCATGATAGAACTGTACGGACGTTGTCTCGTTCAGAACCCTGATCATGCTGTGTACAAGTTTGGTCATGTGTCCTCCTCTGGCCGATGCGTATCAGGGATCAGCCGAGGAGTGGTATTACGCCGCTACTACATGCACTTTTTTGTTGGACGGACGTCGCGTGTGCGGGGAACCAAAGATGAAGCGTAGAAGAGAGGTGCCTGTTACGCCTGCCCGGTGCACACAAGATCTGTAAACTCAGTTCAACACCTGTCAAAACATGTGTGAAACAAGTTCAAGACCTGTCAAAATCAGGCGTTTGCCCCAAGCCCCATGCGCATCGCGAGCTTTCGCAAAGGTGCCACATCGTGCAGGGCTGCAACCCCCTGCTTGCGCAAGGCCTGCATCACCGGATGACCCGCCATGGACGTCCGGTTCAGGGCATCAATACCGATCACGCGGGCTTGTGCATCCGTCCACCGTGCGCGCGTGTACTCTGACAGCATTTCCGGAGAGCCAAGATTTTCTCTTTGGATTTCAGACAGTTCTAGAAGGCATCGCAAATCGGCGAGGCTCATGTTCAATCCTTGCGCTCCAATTGGGGGCACGACATGTGCGGCCTCAGCCATCAGCGCGACACGCGGTCCGTCAAACCTCTCTGCAATCTGGCTCATCATCGGCCAAAGCGAGCGGCGACCTGCCAGTTCCAGCGGTCCCAGAAACCCCGCAGATCGTTCAGTGGCTTCTGCATTGAACGATTTTTCTTCAAGCTTTCCAATACGTTCTGCCTCAGCGCTCCGCTCCATCCACACGACGGCCGATCGTGGTTTGCCATTCAGGTCTGGCAACGGAACGAAGGTAAACGGACCGCCGGAGCGGTGGATTTCAGTTGATACATTATCGTGCGGAATAGGGTGGGTCACCGCGAATGCGAGCGCCTTCTGCCCATAACGTGTTGTTTTAACGTCTATTCCTGCAGCTTCGCGGACAGCACTAGATCGTCCGTCTGCTCCAATCACTAACTTCGCGCTTACCGAGGTGCCATCGCTCAGCCGCACGCGTGCTTCTCGCATGCGGGGCACATAGCCCGAAAACCCAACGCCGGGGCGGAAAGACACATTCGTCAAGTTGTTGAGACTTTTGAGTAATTCACGTCGCAATAACCAATTCGGAAGGTTCCAGCCAAAGGGCATTTCCCCAAGGTCCGCAGCATCAAAGGCCTTCAGAACCGAGCCGTCGCTGCTTGCGTCCATGATCTGCATAACCTGAAGAGCGGTGGCATGCTTTTCCAGATGTTGCCAAGCCCCGGCTTGCACAAGCAACTCACGACCGGGCTGCAGGATCGCCGTGGTCCGTATATCTGCTCCCTCCGCAGTTTCCTCCGTAACAGGTGCGGTTGGGTCAACACAAACAACACCAAAGCCCGCGGCCCCAAAGATGGCTGCCGCTGCCAAACCGGCGGGTCCACCGCCTGCGATCAATATGTCAGTTGTCTCTGCCATGTGATGTATAGCTAGCTTCACGTCGGTGTCGCGTCCAAGCGACACCTAGCCCCAGGGATACTTTTAAATGGCGATTGCACCTAAGGCGCTAAAATCATGCAAGAAAACCTTTTGATCATCGGGCTTGCCTTGTTGCGAAACAAAGCAATACATTTGCATACCAAAGCGAAAGTAACGACATGCCATCCCAACGCACACCTCCTAAAGACGCCTATGACATGATCCTCGGGGCCATTGATGTCGGCGAGTTTCGCCCGGGTGATCGTCTGGTGGAGAGCGATTTGGCTGACCGCTTTGGCGTGTCACGAACACCCATTCGCGAAGCGCTGCAACGGCTTGAAACGCAGAGCCTTCTCAGCCGAGACGGTCGGTCTCTGATCGTTGCGTCGCTTGATCACTCACAAATGGCAGAGCTTTATGCTGTGCGAACGGAGTTAGAAGGCCTCGCCGCGCGTCTGGCAGCCCGCCACGCCGCGGACGAAGAGATCAGGGTTCTCAACGAAATGGTAGAGGAGGACCGCGCACTTGTTGACGACCCGCAGGCTTTGTCACGCGCAAACCGTCGGTTTCACAAGCAAATCCATCTTGCCTCGCACAACCGCTTCCTCGTTCAGCAACTCGACCTGGTGCACAGGTCAATGGCGTTGATGGCAACAACCTCGCTCGCCATTGATGGGCGGGGTGATAAGGCGCTGGAAGAGCACGCACGTATCGTCGAAGCAATCGCGGAACGGGATGAACAAGCCGCGACTGACGCGCTTCGTGCTCATATTTCGCTTGCGTTTGAGGCACGTCTCAAGAATGACGCCTCCGCGTTTTGAGAAAACGCCCGTTGGCATCAAAGAACCCGTGTTCTGTCTTATGCCAATGATGGGGCTTTCGGAGCGTTTCCCAAAGTGCTGTCCACATCGCGAAGGTTGCCAGCAGGAAATATAAGTTCAAAAACGGTGACCACGGCAATAAGTGTCTGTGCTTTTTGGACAGGCTACCCAGAACAAAGGTGATGATCGTCAAAAGCGTTGCGGTCAGGAGCAACCCGATAATGGCCTGGTCAAAGCCGTCGGGTGCGACCCGAAAGATGGGATGATCCAGTCCAGCAAGGCCGGGATAGAAGAGCCATAGAAGCGGGGCGAAAGCGCAGCTTATAACGGTCCCAGGCATCAAAAGCTGGAACACGACAAATCCCTTTATGCCCATATCATACAAGCATTTGCGCGGATGACGCATGTGCATAAGCCACGTGATGAAATACCCCTTCAGCCAGCGCGATCTCTGTTTGATCCAGGGGAGAACGCGGCAATTGGCCTCCTCAAAAGTTGTGCTGTCAAGCAATCCAACCCGGTACCCGTTTCGATAGAGGTGCATGCCAAGCTCGGCATCCTCGGTTACATTATGGGCGTCCCAACCACGAAGTTTCTCTAGAACTGAGCGCCTTATAAAGAGTGTGGTGCCGCCAAGCGGGACGGGAAGATCAAACAGAACGAGGGCAGGCAGAAAAAGTCTGAACCAGGACGCGTAATCAAGCGTAAAACAGCGCGCCATAATGTTTGCATCTGCGTTGAAGTAATCCAGTCTTCCTTGCAGGCAGGCCACATGTGCGGGTGCTACCGCAAATTGCGCTGCCACTTTGAGAAGCTGGTCGTGCTCGGGTTGGTCCTCAGCATCATAGATACCCACAATATCTCCGGTCGCAAAAGCGAGTGCGTAATTCATTGCGCGCGGCTTTGTCTTGATCCGCCCGACTGGAACCTCAATCACGCGGAAATGCTTGGGGAGCATCGTGCGTTCAAGAGCGACTTTTGTAAGCGCGTCCTTCGCTTCGACAAGCACAAGTACCTCCAAAAATTGTCTTGGGTAGTGAAGGGCTTCGATGGAGCCGATCAGGTCCTCGGCAACGCGCTCTTCGTTCAGCAAAGGAAGTAATATTGTGATTTTCGGGGTGATGCGGGGCGCGTTCGCGCCGAGGGGCTTTCTCGGTATGGTCTGTGAATGTCGCACAAACCCGCACAACGCTATGAACTTCAGAACACAGGAGGCTCCAAGTCCCAGCAACGCAACGCCAGTCGCACATAAAAAAACGGCCTCAGGGGCAAGTGCAATTGATCCCAAAACACCCGCCAACACAATCATCAGCCATACGACATGGACCTTGCGCATGTTGCGACAGCTTTCAGATGGCTCACGCTTTTCTTCTGCGATGCGAACTAGTTCCCGTTCGTACGTCTTGAGGATGGTCTCTTCAATGATAACGGGGTCGGCAAGAGCAACAGATACGGACCCATCGTCGGGCCAGGTTTTAAGCATCCTGTGTGCGTCTGGTTCCCCACAGGCCAGTATTGTGCCGCCTGCTGGGCGCCTTAGGGGCAATACGCGCGCGTTCAAGCAACGATCAGCGCCAAGCCGAACCAAAAGCGAGTGGTCCAAGTCATATGTATCAAGATCGACGATCGGCAGGCCAGACTTGCCCACGTATCGTGTCAAAGGGTGGTCAATGCCCCAGTCCTGACAGACAGCAAGCCGTTTCGGACGTTTATTTGACCCCAAACGATTGGGAAACCTCAGGTCCTCAAATCCGCCGGAAAATTGATAGCTCATTCAGCCAACACCTTCGAACACGCATCGCATTCGTTTAGTGCAGGATTGACCTTAATTGAGAGTTAACCCTAACGCAGTGTTAAGCGGGCATGCGCTCCGACATTGCCGCGACGAAGCGCTCAAACAAGTAAAAGCTGTCTTGTGGTCCCGGCGAGGCCTCAGGGTGATACTGTACCGAAAATACAGGTCGGTCTTCCATCCGAATGCCGCAGTTTGAGCCGTCAAAGAGGCTGACGTGGGTTTCTTTCACGCCTTTCGGCAAGGTCTGGCTGTCGACGGTAAAGCCATGGTTCATAGAGGTGATTTCAACCTTACCTGTTTCGAGGTCCTTGACCGGATGGTTCGCCCCGTGATGCCCGTGGTTCATCTTGACGGTGTTTGCCCCGAGTGCCAACGCCAACATCTGATGGCCGAGGCAAATTCCGAAGATAGGTAAGTCGGTGGTCTGCAGGATTTCTTGAATCATCGGGACCGCATATTCGCCCGTCGCAGCCGGATCGCCTGGACCGTTTGAAAGAAACACACCTTCCGGAGAATGGCTCAGAACCTCTTCTGCGGTTGCTGTGGCCGGCAGAACGGTGACGTCGCAGCCTGCCGAAGCAAGGCAGCGCAGGATGTTGCGTTTGGCCCCAAAGTCCAAAGCGACGACCTTGCTTCCTGGCGTTTCGCGTTTCGGAAAGCCATCGGGCCACGCCCATCGCATTTCATCCCAGTTGTAGGACTGGGAGCACGTAACGTCCTTGGCCAGATCCAGACCTTCTAGTCCTTGGAATTCGCGGGCTGCGGCCACCAGTGCTTCGAGGTTGAAATTGCCTTCAGGATCGTGTGCGAGCGCGACATGGGGGGCGCCCTGTTGCCGGATCGCGCGGGTCAGGCGACGTGTATCAACGCCCCCGATACCAATCCGCCCGCGCGAAGCGAGCCAGGACTGAAGATCCCCTGTTGAGCGCCAGTTGGAAGGTGCGGTTGGATCCCATTTGACTACCATGCCTGCAGCCACCGGATCACCCGTTTCGTCGTCTTCTGGGGTTACGCCCGTGTTGCCGATATGCGGAAAGGTGAAGGTCACGATCTGTCCAGCGTAGGAGGGATCAGTCATGATTTCCTGATAGCCCGTCATTGCCGTGTTAAAGCAAAGTTCGGCCTGGGCTTGTCCCGTAGCACCAAAGCCTTTGCCGTAGAACACGGTGCCATCGGCCAGAACAAGACATGCGGTTGGGCGGTCCTGCGGGCTGGACATGGGGCGACTCCTCGTTTGGCAAGCGCCGGGACCATACGAGCGGTCGGTTACAGGGTCAAGTCGAGTAGAAATTTTGAGAGTTTAATAATTTCAATAGCTTGCGATATTCTACATGTGTTGTCATCAGCCTTTGTCGCGATTAAGTTCGATGGTCTGGATCAACTACAGGGATCGCACAGCAATGGGCCTGCGCACCAAAATCTCAGAAGCTTTGAAAACTGCCATGAAGGCCAAGGACGGGGCACGCCTGTCGACACTGCGCCTTATCAATGCTGCTATCAAAGACCGCGATATTGCACTTCGGGCCGAGGGTCAGAATGACGGTGCCAGTGATGCTGATGTGCTTGTCATTTTGGGCAAAATGGTCAAGCAGCGTCAGGAAAGCGCACGCACCTATGAAGAAGGCGGACGTCTTGAGCTGGCCGAACGTGAGATCGCGGAGATCGCGGTCATCGAGGATTTCCTGCCGCGCCAATTGAGCGATGCGGAGATTGCTGCGGCGATCTCCGACACGATTGAAGCAACGTCTGCCAGCTCAATCCGCGACATGGGCAAGGTGATTGGCGCGCTGAAGTCCAAATATACCGGCCAGATGGACTTTGGACGGGTGGGGCCGATGGTCAAAGATCGGCTGGCCTAACTCCCAAAAACGTATCCCGTCTTAGGGTCGCGCGGCTCTTACGGCCTTTCGTAAGACCGCTTCAGGCTGACTTCACACGTGCAAGTCGCTCCTGCAGTTCGCCATGGAGGGCAAGTCGTTCGTCTGGGCTCAGAAATGCGCCCAACTCTACTTCGCGATCGGATCCGCGCAGTGTCAGATAGTTTTTTACTTTCCCCTTTGGGTGCAGCTTAAGTTCGACCCAGTATGGATTTGCATCCCAGGTTTGGCGTGGACCATGCGGATTGTGCCGTGTTATTGCGATACGTTCGCGGCTGAGGACCAGTTCTTCGTATAGAGACATATCGCGCTGGTTGCGTCGAATGCCGAACCAAACTGCGCAAAGGGCTGCGATGAGGAACGGAAGAAGCCCCCACAACACAACCGTCCCGATAAGCCCCAGCAAGGGAATTGCCAAGAACGCAGCTGTTAGTCCAATGAACCAGCTAAAGCCTTCGGGGGTCATGGACTTATGAGGCCAGACGCGCGCGGTACTGGAAGCATTTGTCTCTGCACTGGCAGTCCATTCATACGGCATGTGCGCTCATCACTCTGCTTGCAACCATTGGAAAAGTGGCACGTACGGCGCAGGCGTCAAGACAAAACCCATGCCGCAAGCTAACCCATGTGTTGATCGTTCTGGGTCAGGCAACCTGCTGATGAACTTCAATTATGTTGCCTTCCGGATCTTGAAAGAAAACCTGATGCCATTCCGCTGCAAAAGTTGTGCCGTAGTCGGAATAAGGAATGCCTGCATTCTCAAGGCGATTTAGAAAAGTGGTCAAGTCGTCGGTGCGAAACGCGATATGGCCGCGCTCGACCGGATTGATCACTTGACCGTTCTTGAAGGCGACCTCAAAACTGCGTTCCGCCAGATGCATCTGCATCGCACCTTCGGTGGCAAACCTTATCTTCCCTGCATAGCCCGTGTCCTTGGTTGCTTCGGTCCTTGGAAAGTTCTCTTGCGGGATGTCCTCCATGCCCAGCACCTGGGTATAGAACTCATGCATCCTGTCCACGTCCTCGGAGACGTAGTTGATGTGGTGGAATTCCAGTTTCATTTTTTTCCCTTTGGCCCATTTGCCCCCGTAAACTAGTTCGGGTCGGGCACGCCGTCAGCCCTTGGATGACCCAGATTCCGGCCAGTCGGGCGGAATTTTTTGTCGACACTGGGTTTTCGCAGGGCGAGCCTCAAACGATGAAATCAGGGTCTCGATTGCTTCAGACCGTTTTTTTAATGAGAAGCGCCGCAGAGTTTCCTCTGCGGCGCTTCAATGTCTATGTGTTCGAGTTTAGTGCCCAGGGCTGCGATCCCATTCTTCGCGGGTCGGAAGAATTTCGAACGTATGTTCAGGGGGTGGGTTGGGCAATGTCCATTCCAGCGTGTCCGCATGTTCGCCCCAGTAGGCTTCCTCTTCGACCTTACGGCCGTGGAATACTGTATAGTACACGACGCCAATGAAGAAGACGAATGATGCGAAGGACAGGAACGCACCCCAGCTCGAAACCCAGTTCCAGTAGGCAAAGGCTTCCGGATAGTCGATATAACGACGTGGCATGCCCTGACGGCCCAGGAAGTGTTGTGGGAAGAACGTGATGTTGGTGCCGATGAAGAAGGTCCAGAAGTGGAGCTTTCCGGCCCATTCCGGGTACTGACGCCCCGACATCTTGCCGATCCAGTAATAGACCCCGGCGAAGATGCCAAACACGGCTCCCAGGCTCATCACGTAGTGGAAGTGAGCGACAACATAGTAGGTGTCATGGTAGGCCCGGTCGACAGCCGCCTGCGACAATACAATGCCTGTTACGCCGCCAACAGTGAAGAGGAACAAGAACCCGACGGCAAAGAGCATTGGGGTTTTGAAGCTGATTGAGCCGCCCCACATCGTTGCAATCCACGAGAAGATCTTCACACCTGTCGGTACGGCAATCACCATCGTAGCCAGCATGAAATAAGACTGCTGGGTCAGCGACATGCCAACTGTATACATGTGGTGCGCCCACACGACGAAGCCCAAAGCGCCGATCGCAATCATCGCCCAGACCATTGGCAAGTAGCCGAAGACTGGTTTCTTGGAGAAGGTCGCGATGACGTGGCTGACGATGCCGAAGGCCGGCAGGATCACGATGTACACTTCCGGATGGCCAAAGAACCACAGGATGTGTTGGTAGAGAACCGGGTCGCCTCCGCCTGCGGGATCAAAGAACGTCGTGCCGAAATTCCGGTCAGTCAGCAACATGGTGATCGCGCCAGCGAGTACGGGCAGGGCGAGAAGAATGAGCCATGCGGTCACGAAAATCGACCAGGCGAAAAGTGGTACTTTGAAGAGCGTCATGCCCGGAGCACGCATGTTCAAAAACGTTGTGATAATATTGATCGCACCAAGGATTGATGATGCGCCTGAAACGTGCACAGCGAAGATCGCAAGATCCATCGAGAACCCGGCTTCAGTCGTCGAAAGTGGTGGATAGAGTACCCAACCAACCCCTGATCCTGACTGGTCATTGCCACCTGGTGACAAGACCGAGGCAACCGCCAGAGACGTACCAGCCACAAAGAGCCAGAACGAAAGGTTGTTCAGGCGCGGGAAGGCCATGTCTGGTGCACCAATGTGCAACGGCATGAAAAAGTTTCCAAAACCGCCGAAGAGCGCTGGAATAACCACGAAGAACATCATCAGGATGCCGTGACCCGTGATCAGAACATTCCAGAGGTGCCCGTTTGGAGTGCAAGCATCCCCGACAGCGGCCGCGCTGAGGCGCGCGCCTTCCAAGCACATGTATTGCACGCCTGGTTCCATAAGTTCCATGCGCATGTAGACTGTGAAGGCCACCGAGATGAACCCGGCAAGACCTGAGGTCAAAAGGTATAGAATACCGATATCTTTGTGGTTGGTGGACATGAACCAACGGGTGAAGAACCCGCGTTCGTCTTCGTGTCCGTGGCCATGAACGGCTGCGTCCGCCATGCTCGCGTCTCCTGACTTATCTGGTCGTTCCCGTCGAGGCGTCCTTCATTGCCGGCGCAATGACCCCACCACCTCGGATTGTTTTAGTTTCTAGCGTTGTGAAATGGTTCGGGCAATGCCTAGCGGCAGTCTCAGAGCGACCGAAAGCCTTGATATGCCTCGATTGGGCGCTTAGGTCGCAGGGCGTTTGGGGGCTGCGGCACTGTGCTTTTCGCGGCGCTCTAAGAACCTCAGGAAAAGTTGGTGATGATCCCGCAATTTTTGAGCTTAGTTGGCTTAGAAGGCAGGGTAGAGGCGAATCTGCCTGAAGATCAGGACTTTGAACGTGTACTTTTGCTTTTGGGTCAGGCTATCGCACGACAACATTGTCGATGAAGGCACCGTAGTTGTCTTCAGGTCCTGTGCCACGCAATTCCAGCTGGTTGTTACCGTCACCTGCGCCGCCCTCGATTTTAAAGCTGTAGCTGGTCATGGTGGTGCTTGTCGGATTGACGTCTCCGACCATTTCGCCACCAAACCAAACTTCGACCCCGTTGTTTCCGATATAGTCAGCAGCTGTGAAGCTAACTGTGTATTGCGTGCCGTCGCGCGCATCTTCGAGCGTTTGAGCCACGGTCAGGTTGCCCGGGGATGCGTCCATATCCAGTGAGAATCCACCATCTGATGCGTCGATCCCGAGATAGCCGCTATGAACCACCTCGAAACGATCGCCGTCCAGTTCTTCCCATCCAGACATCGCATCGTTGTAGGCATAAAAGCCCCAACCCGCGGCCATCATACCGTCTACATTTTCGAAGCTACCATTTGTAAGTGGTAGACCGAAGGCCGAATACGTGATGCCGCGGTCCTGCTCGAGGCTGTCCGAAATGTCTTGTGAAAGATCACCCACACCCACTTGGATGGCGCCTGCAGCGGCGACGCCCAGGCCAACCATAGCCGCAGTCAGAACAACCCAGTCGACGGTGACGGCGCCGGAGTCTTCCTCGATGAATTTCTGCATTTTCTTTGTCATTACATCGGCATCCATAAGCTGGTAGGTAACTCAGTAGTACGGCACAAATGAGGCCGCCGACTGTTTTGTTTTCGTGCAAAGGGTCAACAAAGATCAGCTAAGATGTTGACCCGTCTTTGTATGAGTGCGTTGCCTGATCAGCGCACGACAACATTGTCGATGAACGCACCGTAGTTGTCTTCAGGTCCTGTGCCACGCAATTCTAGCCGGTTGTCACCGTTACCTGCGCCGCCCTCTATTTCAAAGCTGTAGCTGGTCATGGTGGTGCTTGTCGGATTGACGTCCCCGACCATTTCGCCGCCAAACCAAACTTCGACCCCGTTGTTTCCGATATAGTCAGCGGCCTCGAAGCTAACCGTATATTGGGTCCCGTCGCGCGCGTCTTCAAGCGTTTGGGCAACTGTCAGGTTGCCCGGGGATGCGTCCATATCCAGTGAGAAGCCGCCATCTAATGTCTCGATGCCCAGATAGCCGCTGTGTTTCACCTCAAAACGTTCGCCGTCCAGTTCTTCCCATCCAGACATAACGTCATTGAAGGCATAAAATCCCCAACCGGCCGCCATCATGCCGTCGACATCGTCGAAACCGCCGTTTGTCAAGGGAAGACCGAAGGCCGAATACGTGATGCCGCGGTCTTGTTCCAAGCTGTCTGAAATGTCTTGTGAAAGATCACCCACACCCACTTGGATGGCGGCTGCAGCGGCAACGCCCAAGCCAACCATGGCCGCGGTCAGAACAACCCAGTCGACGGTTACGGCGCCAGAGTCATCTTCGATAAATTGCTGCGTCGGCTTAGTCATCTCGCTTAGCCCCAAAACTGATCAGGTGATCATAACCTTACAATTTGTCATAAATGAGGCACGTGACTGCTTTGTATGTAAAGTCACCCCAGCCGGACCGACACGGACAAGTCCTCAAGCCCCTAGAGCTTAAGCTGAACTTGGAAATGCCTTTGGGAAAGTTCGCTTAAGGGCCAGGTCGACATCTTCTAAAGTGACAGGAAGCCCAAGGTCCACCAAGCTGGTGACCCCGTGTCCTTGGATGCCGCACGGAACGATCCCATCAAAATGGTCCAGTTCGGGCTCCACGTTGATCGATATTCCATGGAAGCTGACCCATTTGTGCAGGCGGAGGCCCACGGCTGCAATTTTGTCTTCGCGTGGTGTGCCGTCAGCATTGGGTGGCTTATCCGGCCGCACGACCCAAACACCCACGCGTCCTTCACGTTTTTCACCTTTGACGTTGAACTCATCCAATGTCGCGATGACCCAATCTTCGATCCTCTCGACAAATTGCCGGACGTCTTTCCCATGACGTGCCAAGTCGAGCATGACATAAGCCACGCGCTGTCCTGGGCCATGATAGGTATATTGCCCACCACGCTTTGACGGGAACACCGGGAAGCGGTCGGGATCTACAAGATCTGTTGGGTCGGCAGATTTACCTGCTGTATAAAGCGGCGGGTGCTCCAGAAGCCAAACAACCTCCGTGGCAGTTCCCGCAGCAATCTTCGCCACCCGCGCCTCCATCTCGGAGATGGCAAGCGGGTAGGGAACGAGCTTTTCTGATGTGATCCAATCTACCATTGAAATTGGTTTTTATGAGCTCTGGGTGCAGGGGGGAACACCTAAATGATGATATCTTTGAGCATGATCATGGAAGTAAGCCTGCTTCGCGCAGGGCAGGCAGGTAGCCGCGGCTGACCGGCAGTTCGTCTCCGTTTGTCATAATAATACGAGCGGAGTTTTGTTTGCGTTCCACCTTTGCGATCTGGTCAAGTGATGCCCAGTGAGATCGGTGGATTTGCAGGCCCGGTACATTCGAGGCCTCGCGGATCGCATCGCTGAGACGCATGAGAACCATTTCACTGCCGTTTTCTGTGACGATGTCTACGTAATGGTCTTGTACTGACAGCGAGATCAGTGCGCCATGCTTCTCCTCAGGTAGTCTTTCCAGAATCATGGCGGGTTTATTTTCGGGCGTATCACTCGTGCTATCCATGATGTGCCGAACGACAACGATCACGAATGTGATCAGCACAGTCGCTACAAAGGTCGGCAAGGCTTGGGAAAATGACGAAGGCCAGCCATCAATCCAAAGCCATTTTAGTGTAAAAAGAACGGAAAAAATTGGAAGAGATATCGCCAAAGACACTGCAACAAGCGCAAGTTGTATCGGTCGGATCGACGCTACTATGCGTGCGCCGAAAAAGAATTCTGAGAAATAGCCCGTCGCGTAAGTCGCTAAGATCACCACTGCCCAATAAAGCGCACGGTTTGCTAGATCCATGGTTTGTAGCGTATTGAACGGACCTGCAATGGTAACGACTAACCAGATGCATCCTATCACGGCCCAAAGCTGCGGGCGTTTAAAATGGGTCAGGTGGCTCTGCAGCTTACGCTTCGTGGTTGGATAACTTTGCATTTTCCTTCGATAACTCTGCATGTTTCCTTGATAATACCCAACACCGGTGGCGCTCACCATGGGCAAATGCCTATCTGGTGATGTCACGGACATCTTTTTGTGCCAAGCCCCTAAAATAATGTACTAAAATTTTAGCAGATAAATGCCAACGTCAGTCTGTGAGGCTTTATTTGTGGCGTAGAGGCACCCTAAGTCGCGATTCTGTTGCTGATCGCCGGACACCAAAATGCGTCCGTCACCTCACTTGACCGCCTTCAATCGTTTTCTCGAACAGATGATTTCTGTAACGCGACTACGTGCATCTCTTGCAGCCTTCATCCTCTGGCGCGCGGGTTTCTTGCGTACAACGAAAGCAGTGACGTTTTGCGCCACGCAACTAAACAAAAAAGATTGCGAAAAAAGGCAGAGTTCCCTCTTGGCAGCACTTTGCCGAGGGGCTAAAGACGCTCCACCAATCCAGTGCGGTCGTGGCGGAATTGGTAGACGCGCAGCGTTGAGGTCGCTGTGGGGTAACTCCCGTGGAAGTTCGAGTCTTCTCGACCGCACCAAGCTTCCCCTACTTTCGGTGACACCGACAGGTTCAGATCTGCGTTTTGGTCACCATGCCCCACATAATCCCGAGTGCTTTTGGCGTATATGTCCTTGGCAAGTTGCGCTCTGTCCTGACCCACTTGAGCAACCAGGCAACGCATCGGTCTACGCCAGCCGTCTTATTCCCCTGACCGCCTCGATATGGATAAACATCTAACAGTTTTGCTGAATGGGTTGGTGATTTCCTCGTAAAAAATGTTTCTCTTACGTATCTCATCATAAGATAGCGCGTCGATCACTTCTGCTTTGTCGTTGCCTCACCTATACGGTGCGGCATATCCAAACGTATGACTGTCTCCGAACTGCCCGTTCTGTATTCTTTTCGGCGCTGCCCCTATGCCATGCGCGCCCGTCTGGCCCTGCATGCCTCGCAGCAGTCTGTTGCGTTGCGCGAGATTGTGCTGCGCAACAAGCCCGAAGATTTTCTGAAGGCATCCACTTCTGGGACAGTCCCATGTCTGGTGGGTGATGTCGAAACCCTAGACGAAAGCCTCGACATCATGCGTTGGTCGCTGGGTGTTTCTGATCCCGAAGGCTGGCTTGATATGCCCGAAGTTGGCTGGGACTGGATCGCGAGATGCGACGGACCCTTCAAGCACGCCCTGGATCGTACGAAATATGGGTCGCGCTATCCGGATCAGGATCCGTTGGAACACCGAGCACATGCGGCCCAATTCCTGAAAGATCTGGAAGATCAGATGAGCGATTGGATATTCGAGGCTCCGACGATTGCAGATTTTGCCATTCTTCCCTTTGTTCGTCAGTTTGCCTTTATTGATAAACCGTGGTTCGACGCGCAGCCTTGGCCGAAGCTTCAGCACTGGCTTCAGCGTTTTCTTGCCTCAAAGGCGTTCGCTGAGATTATGCTGAAATATCCGCCATGGGCAGAAGGTGATCCGATAATACTCTTTCCCTTAAGGCAGCACAGCCAGCCAGCACCAGACTGTCAGGATGCTCAGCGCTGTTCCCAAAAGCACGCCTGACGCAGAGACGCGACGGGCCGCGCCATACATATTGGCGAAGAGATATGTGTTCACACCGGGCGCCATGGATGCGGTCAGAACGGCAGACCGCATCGCCGCCTGGTCAAGTGCAAAGAGTTTTCCCATGGCGAATGTAATGGTCGGATGCAGGATCAGGGAGATCGTGCAGATCATGACGATCGTGGCGGCATCGCCTTCGGGCCGATATTGATACAAGACGCCTCCAAGCCCGAACAAGGCTGCAGGAAGGGCCGCCAATACCATCATGTCTACCGCATCCGCGAGTACGTTTGGAACGCCAACGCCGCTAAGGTTGACCACAAAGCCAAGCCCGATCCCGATGATCAGGGCATTAGAGAACATCGCCTTGATCACTTTGCGCGGCAAGCTCGCCAGCGATGCCCCGGAGGTGCGGGCGCGCATAATTTCCATGACGGTGATCCCAAGGCCGTAGCAAAAGGGGGCGTGGATCGCGATAATTGCGAAGTTCGCCGACAGCGCGTCTGCTCCATAAGCGCGTTCGGTGATGGGCAAGCCAAGCAAGACCGAGTTCGAGAAAAGGCAGCAAAACCCGATTGCCACGGCATCTTCCCAAGGCCGGGAAAAGATCAATCTCGCGCCGAAAAGCCCGGCAAGAAATCCAGATACTGCGCCCACGTAGAACGCCCCGAGGATCGATGGGTTAAACTCTGCGCCAAGATCCAAAGTTGAGATCGCGCCAAACAGTAGGCAGGGGATCGCAAAATTCTGGGTAAACTTCATCAAGCCGTCAACGCCAGTCTCGCTGAAATATCCCTTCCAAACCGCAAGATAGCCGGCACCGATTACAATGAAGACTGGAAAAATAACGTCGAGAAGGGCGCCCATCCGCTACGCTGCCAGCGTAATCACCATACCATCATAGGCGGGGGTGACGTTGTCTGGTGTCTCGGCGTCAAGCGTCGCGTAATCGAGATCTATATGCATGTTGGTCAACACTGCCCGTTTGGTGCCAGATTGCGCGATCCACTCCAGCGCGCGTTCCAAATGGGCATGGCTGGGGTGAGGCTTGTACCGCAGCGCGTCAATTATCCAAACGTCAAGACCCTCTAGCGATTGCCAGGCCTGCTGGGGGATCTCTGAGACGTCGGGGAGATACGCCGCGTTTCCAATTCGGAAGCCAAGACTGTCGATCCGACCATGGGTGACTTCGAAAGGTTCGAACACGACAGAACCGCCAGCGCCCTCAATGTTCACAGGGCCATCGATGCGGTGCATGTCCAGGATTGGAGGATAGTCGCTGCCTGGAGGTTGCACGAAGGCGTAGCCAAATCTCGCGGTTAGGGCGTCGAGTGTGCCGCGATCTGCATAAACCGGAAGACGCTGGCGCTGGTTGAAAACGATCATGCGTAGATCGTCTAAACCGTGGACGTGATCGGCATGTGAATGCGTGAAAAGCACCGCATCAAGAGTGCCCACATTCGCATCGAGAAGTTGCTGGCGCATGTCAGGGCTTGTGTCGATCAGCACACGGGTTGTGCCAGTCTCCGTTACTTTCTCGACCAGCAGCGAGCACCGGCGTCGAGTGTTGCGCGGGTTTTCAGGGTCGCACGCCCCCCAATGTCCCCCAAGACGCGGCACACCCCCGGATGAGCCGCAGCCAAGTATGGTAAAACGCAGCTCAGCCATCGGTTCCAGTCGCGCTTTGATCCGTGGTGGCTTTCCAAAACAGACGCTCGAAATTGGCCTCGGTCTGTGCTGCGAAGTCTTCGTAGCTTAGTCCAAACACGTCCGCACCGACTTTCGCTGTATGGGCGGTGTAGGCAGGTTCGTTGCGTTTGCCCCGGAAGGGCGGTGGTGCGAGGTAAGGCGCGTCGGTTTCGACAAGAATGCGATCTACCGGAGCGCGGGCAAAGATATCGCGCACGGCTTGGCTTTTAGGAAAGGCGGCAATGCCTGACATCGACAGGTAAAAGCCCAGGTCCAGCGCGGCTTCGGCGAGGCCTAAGCCACTGGAAAAACAGTGCATAACACAAGTATACACACCAGCAGTATGTTCCTCGGACAAGATACGTGCCATGTCATCATCCGCATCACGCGCATGGATGATCAGAGGCAGTCCGGTTTGCCGGGCCGCTTCGATATGAATACGCAGGCTTTCCTGCTGAATGGCTTTGCTGTCGGCCGTGTAATGATAATCCAACCCGGTTTCCCCAATTCCGACAAACTTAGGATGGGTGGAGAGGGCTGTGAGCTGATCGACAGACACCAGCGGTTCGGTTGCGGCGCTCATGGGATGCGTGCCGGCTGCATAGAAAACGGACGCGTGGGATTCGGCGATTGCGCGAATGTCGGGTTCAGCCCGGAGCTTTGTGCAGATGGTCACCATGCGGTGAACACCTGCTTCCGCAGCGCGTGTCACAAGACCAGCGACATCGCCCTCGAAGTCGGGAAAATCCAAGTGGCAATGACTGTCGGTGATCCGCGCGGGCATGGGAACTTTCGGTACAGGCGTTAGGGCGCGGCCTGTCGAGCCGTCGCCTGAAGTTGCTGGAACATATCCAGCAGAAGCACACTAGGGTCAAGGTTGAGCGCGGCCCCCTTACGGACCTGTTCCGGCAAGCTTGTAGCAGCATCCGCCCAGTGTTGTGCCGATTGCTGGGATGGGGCCAGGCGCGCACGCAGCGCAGCCTCACCTGGCACACTCTCGGGCAAAGCCCGTCCGAGGGCCGCTTGCCTCGCCACCTGGCCCAGGGCGCGTTCAGCGAGCGTGACCAACATGTTCAGGCGATCGGCGCCCGCCGTGCCTGTCGGGAGCGCTGACAGTGCCATGGCCTTGGACCGATCGAGCCTTGGCAATGTATCAAGCAAATCCACGATCTGCGCATAGAGCGCAGTTCCGCCGTTTTTGTTCAGCATGAGTGCTGTGCGAACAGATCCATCAGACAGCTGAAAAAGTGCTTTTTGTTGATCTGCGGGCAAATCGATCCCATCGATCTGGCCCAGAGCGGCGATCAGGTCAGGTGCGGACAGCGGCGTAAACCGCAGCACCCGACACCGGGACCGAATAGTCGGCAAAAGACGCGCTGGTTGATGGGTGATCAGGAAGAACACCGTGTTTTCAGGTGGCTCCTCCAAGGCTTTCAGCAAAGCGTTTGCCGCTGCGCGGTTCATGTCATCTGCGGCATCCACAATGACAACGCGCCGCCCGCCATCCGGAATAGACATGCCAAAAAACGATTTCAGCTTCCGTGCATCTTCCACAGTGATGTCTTTGCGAGGACGTTTGGTTTTCTCGTCATATCCGCGGCGCAGAAGAAACAGTCGCTGATTTGTCCCTATCAAAATTCGTCTGACCTCGGGGGCTTCTGGATCTGTGTCCAAGCTGACTGGAGGAGGAGGCGCGCCGAACAAACTGTCTTCGGTGTTGGGAGACGTTGTCAGCAGATATCGTGCCGCGCGCCAGGCAAAACTGGCTTTGCCTATCCCTTGCGGCCCTGACAGCATCCATGCGTGATGCAGCCGATCTGAGGCAAGCGCTTCGAGCAGTGCTTCTTCTGCCTTATCATGTCCGATAACCTGATGTGCCTCACGAGGGTGGGGGACACCATCAAGCGCATCAAGCTCTGGCAGGTCCGGGTCAGCCATGTGCGTCTAAAGCGGCCAATACGCGGGATGCGACTATCTCCGGGCTCGCATCTCCGTCAATCACCACACATCGGTGGGAAAATTCTTCTGCAAGCTGCAGGAATTCGCCCCGAAGTCGATGCTGGAAGTCGGTACCGAAATCCTCAAATCGTTCTTCGATGGTTTGACGACCTTTGGCCCGCGCATGCCCTTTGTCCGGGTCCATATCGATAATGAAGGTGAGGTCAGGCTCGAGCCCGATAACGAGGTCATGCAGTGCATCGACGGTGCCGCGAAGATCCCCACGGGTCATGCCTTGATAGAGGCGGGTGCTGTCTGCAAACCTATCACAAACCACGATTTTTCCAGCCTTCAGGGCAGGTGTGATCGTACGTTCGACATGATCGCGACGGGCCGCGGTGAATAGAAGAAGCTCTGTTTCGGCTGACCAACGGTCTGGATTACCCTGTAGAACAAGCGCCCGGATCTCTTCTGCGCCTTCTGACCCGCCGGGTTCGCGCGTCAGAACAACGTCCTTGCCACGCGCTTCAAGGGCTTCTGCGAGCATGCGCGCCTGCGTTGACTTGCCAGAGCCGTCGATACCTTCAAAACTGATGAATAAACCATCTTTGGGCATGGGGTTTTACTGCGCCGCCGCTTCGGCTGGCGATCCGCCGAGGATCTGGCCCAGGATGTGCTGTGCCGCAACCTTGAGGCGCTGCGTGAAACCAGCCTCTTCAACGTCATGTTGGGTGCGCAATTCTATTGTGTGGTCTCCAATATCTGGAACAGTCACGATCATTTCGCCCACAAGTGTACCAGCATAGACCGGTGCGCTGATCGGGCTGCGATACCGGATTTCAGCGTTCAGATCGTCGCCTGCAGACAGTGGAACCAAGGCGGAAAAATCATCTGAGGCCACAATTCCGACCGTATCAGCAGCGCCAAGAAAAACGGGTGCATCGGCCACCTTTGTGCCCGCATCAATCACGTTGCGCACAACAAACTGGCGGAACGCCCAGTTCACAATCCGTTCGGCTTCCTCAGCCCGGGCCGCAGCGCTGGGTAAGCCTGCGATTATAAAGATTACGCGTCGGTCACCTTGAAGGGCGCTGCCTGCCAGGCCAAAGCCTGCTTCCTGCGTATGCCCAGTTTTCAAACCATCGGCGCCGATATCCAAATCCAGCAATGGGTTGCGGTTAAATCGGTTCGACGGTGCCCGTCCTTCGAAATGATATTCGGTCATTTTGAAAAAGGTGTAAAAATCTGGAAACTCTGTGATCAGGCGTTCTGACAAGATGCCCAAGTCGCGCATGGACATGCGATGCCCGGTCGCGGGCCAGCCCGAGGCGTTCACGAATGTCGAGTTGTTCATGCCCAGATTGCGTGCGCGCTCGGTCATCAACCTGGCAAATGCGTCTTCTGTACCGGCCAAGCCTTCTGCAATGGCAACGGTTGCGTCATTGCCAGACTGGACGATTACACCTTTGATCAAGTCTTCGGCCGTTGGGCGGTCGCCTTGTTGAAGCATCATGGTCGATCCACCCATGGCCTGACTTCGCGCTGACACAGAGAAGACAGTGTCGAGCGACACGGCGGGGTTCTCGCGAATGGCCTCAAACAGCATATTCAGCGTCATTAGCTTCGACATTGAAGCAGGCGGCAGTGGCGTGTCGGCGTTTTTCTCAAGCAAAACGGTTTGGGTGCCGACGTCGTATACCCAAGCGGCTGTTGCGCGGGTCTCAAACGCAGCGTTTGCTGTACCATAGGTCCAAATCAGCGCTGCCGCGAAAAGAAGAAAGCTCCGCGCCATTATCTTAGTTTGTGACAAAGTAGGCATCTGCGAAGCCAAGACCTTTCGTTGTTTGTAGCAGTCCCGCGCGTTCGGCTGCCGTCCGCGTCGGACCTACGATCACACGCCAGAATTTGCGGCCACGGCTTTCCTGTTCGAGAACCGTTGGAACCATGCCCGCCCCACGCAGCCTGTTTGCAACACCCTGCGCATTCGCTTCAACGCTGAAAATGCCGACCTGAATATAGGGTTTGCTAAGAGAGCTGACAGCAGCTGCAGGTGACGGTGACGATGACTGGCTCGCTTCTGCCCCAAGCGGGCGTGCATTTTCTTCTGCTTCGCTAATTGCGCCTGCCAAAGTGTCTTCGAGTGACGCTTCAGAGACCGCTTCGGAGGATACTGGCGCGGGCGCTGGATTTTCTGGCACCTCTTCGCGCCGAAGCGCGGTCACATTCAGGCGTGTTGGTGCGCCTGCAAGTATTCCAAGGGCTTCTGCGGCATCAGAGGAGACTTGGAGCGACGGTCCCGAGGACGCGCGTTCGCGCCGAAACAAAGCGCCGATCACGAACTGTCCATTTTCTTCGTTCCGAATGATCACTCGCTCGGGATCGGTCACATCTGTATAGGCGACCCAGACCCCGCCCAATGAAGGGCGTCCGTCCCAAAGACCGCGTTCTGAGACCTGAAAGACTTCTGGCGCCTCAACATCGCGCTCGACCAGTCGTGTTGTGGTGCTGTCAGACGTCGCTGCAGCGCCTCCGCCAAGCTGAAAATTGCCAGATTCATCGCAGGCGGCGACCGCCAAGAGCGCTCCCCCTGCCATAATCATACGCACCGCGCGGTTCATGCCCGAACTCCTACCCGATGAGACAGCAAGGTGACGCCGTCCCGCCCCATTGTTTTTGGGGTTTGGCGCAAACTAGCCTCTGGAAGAGCACAAGAAAAGGGTTGAGCAATAGGTTAGCCGCCGCGTGCGCGTATTTTGGCGCGTGAGAAGGGTTTTGCAGAATCAATTCAGGGCAGTTATGCGGTCGTTTAACGGAAGCTTGGCAGAGTGGTCGAATGCACCGGTCTTGAAAACCGGCGAGGGTGAAAGTCCTCCCAGGGTTCGAATCCCTGAGCTTCCGCCACTGATTTATCATATGGATTGAGCTGGTATGATTAGAGCCTGTTTTGGTCGGTTTGTCAGCGCGTTAGCCCTTGGGAGACTGCTGGTACTCAGGGCCTGAGACACGTGGTTTTGGCGCCAGGAGTGCTGTGTCTCTCCAGCCCGATGCGCGCGGTGCGGTTTCGTCTGATGGGTTGGAAGCTCAGCGCCGGTGCCGCAGCGTTGAGGCGCAATGTGTTTTTGAGCTTTCAGTGTGAACCGCGCGTCAATCGAGCCTGAAGCTCGCCTTTAGCAACGCGTCTTGCTTACGCCAGTCCGCAGGCAGGCCATTCTTTTTCACATATTGGGTCGTGAACCAGACGGGATGTTCGCCAGCAACTGCCTTTTTAACATTGCGTGGCGACAAGAATGCCAGAGGCATCAGATACCTGATCCGGGATGCGCCGACACCCTCGTCGCGTGCGATCTCTGCAACTTGTTTTCCCTCTCTGATAGACTGATACCAAGACTGGGCTTTCAGCAAATTGTCGACAAGCGTTGGGTCCGGGTTGGTGTGTTTGAGCCCGGTCAAGATACGCAGTTCATGGCCCCGTCTCTTGAGGATGGAGGCCTCCCCGACGAGAAGGCTCTGCTCGCGTAGTCGGTCGGGTGCGATCCTAAGAGACGTTGCAAGGACCACGCGGTCCAATGTTGCCGAGACAGCCTCCAGATCAAACCGTGCCGTTTTGATGAGGTGCGCCCAGTCGTCTGCATCTGAACTTTCATCACAAAGCTTAGCCAGCCGCTCTAATGAGGCCGCAAACTGCTGGAGCTCGAGCGCAGTTGGTTTGTCTGTCAGGCTGCTGGCAAGCTGCTCCTTTCTGAAGTGTCGCGACAGTATTGCTTTGAGTGTGGTAGCAACCTGATGCTCTGGGAGGCGCACCGGGATCAGATTGTCCTGTGGATCCAAGGCAACCGGGTGTCGGGAGACGAAGTATCGATATGTTCGGCCATTCTTGATGGTGTGTGTCGGGGTAAGCGAGACACCATCCGGGCCGATCAGTTTGCCCGCAAGCAACGCCTTTGAGCGACGGTTCTTGGACCCTTTGGGCCGAGATGCTGAGGAGGCAAGCTTGGCCTGCACATGGTCCCAGATCTCCTGGTCGATGATGCCATCATGTTGGCCTTCGAACACCTCGCCTTTATGTGGGATGTGGCCCGTGTAGATCGGATTGGAGAGCAGACGATGGATATGCGCTGTCGAGAAGGGTTTAACGCCCGTTTGCGTGCCATCTCTGCGATGCAGGATCCGGGTCCGAAGCTGCGAGACGTCCTGATGCCCCGCAACAGCGCTCAATGAACCAAGCTCGAGATAGAGTCTGTAGAAGGATTGGACGTGCTCGGCCGTTTCCGGGTCCGCATAGAGTGCCTTGTCGCGTACCACATACCCATATGGCACGGCACCTCCCATCCACAGCCCCTTGCGTTTGGAGGCTGCCACTTTGTCCCGGATCCGCTCTGCTGTGACCTCTCGCTCAAACTGGGCAAAGCTCAAGAGCATGTTCAAGGTCAGCCGGCCCATCGAAGTTGCAGTGTTAAAGGATTGGGTGACCGAGACAAAGGAAGCGCCAGCTTTGTCCAGGACATCGACGATCTTTGCAAAGTCGCGCAAGGACCGGGTCAGCCGGTCGATCTTGTAGACGACGATGCGATCAACACGTCCCTCAGACACCTCAGTGAGCAGCGCATTAAGAGCAGGGCGTTCCAGAGTTCCACCGGACAGCCCCCCATCGCCGTAGCGACCTGGCACTGCACGCCACCCCTCTGCGCGCTGGCTGGCGATATAGGCCAGACATGCTTCGCGTTGCGCATCGAGCGCGTTGAACTCCTGTTCAAGACCATCTTCGGTTGATTTGCGTGTGTAGATTGCGCAGCGGATGAGCGGTTTCGGCATCAGAACTCTGCTTTGATGCGCGAGGAGCCAGCGCTCACGAGCCCAAAGAAGCGCGGCCCGGACCAATGACTTCCAGTGATGTGCTTGGCGACGGCAGAGAGGGAGGCAAAAACCTTCCCGTCTAGCGCAAAGCCATCCTCAGCCACGTTAACCGTGTAGCTGCGGCCTTGCCATTCGCGAACAAGCCTCGCGCCTGGCTTCAGCCTGGCGTCGATCTCAGGGCGGGGCGAGACACTGCGGATAAGATCGTGAAGCGCCTTTTGCCCGCGCTTGTGAAGTTCTAGATCCTCCGCCAGCTGATACTCGTAGACCAAGGCCATGCGCATGAGCGGGATCGAGAGGTTTTTTGGCGGAACGCCGATGTTGCTGCGCCAAAGAGCGAGGAGATCCCCGCGGTCCATCGCTTCTATGCGGGCAATCTCTCTGGCGCGTTCCTCGTAAGATCGGTCGTCAACTTCGACAAGTTCTTCGCTCATGAGTTGCCCGCCGAGTTCTTCGAGGCTGATCGCAAGCGGTAGAGCGTGGCATCCCCTTTGGCGGTTTGGCGGGTTTCGATCTCGACACCGGATTTGCGCAAACGAGAGATCGCTGCGCGCAAGCTATGTGGTTGCCAGCCTAAAGA
>JAEPNN010000018.1 GCA_017643385.1 Dinoroseobacter sp. | reverse complement strand
TGGAACAACGAGAAAGGATCAAACGGAAGACATTCGAAGCGCGTCGCTTGCATCACCGTAAACACGCCGCATAATCACACAAACGAGATGAGCCAAACTCTCCATTAGTTTAGGCAGCCTTTGGTTCCAAAAACCCTGACGACGGACAATCAAAACTAGCTGTCACTGGTGCTGAAATCAGACCAGTAGTTTGGACATTCTAATGTTGTGAGACGGACGTCCATCAACCACGGCGACACTGATTTATAGCTGCCGTAAGGCTTGTCTTGAGGTAGTACGTTCCTCAAAGACACTAAAACCTAGACGCTTTGGCGCGCGATGTTGGGCGTCCCAGACTGCTATATCCTACGAAGCCAGCTTCAAGGGCTTTTTTCCTATTAAATAGATTTCGCAAATCTACCATCACCGGGTTGGCCATTCGCCCTGCAAGGTCTGCTAGATCATAGGTCTTAAAGATCATCCAGTCGGTGATCACTACCAATACATCAGCGCCTTCAACAGCTTTTTCTACACTGTCAACCATTTTGACTTCTGGCAAAAGCATCTTCGCATCGTTTGGATCTGAAGGGTCAAATGCAACGACGGTGGCGCCCGCTTTGATAATCTTAGGCAGGATGTCGAGGGCAGGGCTATCGCGCATGTCATCAGTCTGACCTTTGAAAGTGACCCCAAGAACTGCAACAGTTTTGCCAGCAAGTTCGCCGCCACAGGCCTCCGAAATACGTTCTGCCATACTAGCTTTGCGACTTTCATTTGCGGAAATAGCAGCTTCTACAATGCCAACAGAGATGTTGGCATCATGAGCGGTCATATGCAGGGCAATTGTGTCTTTAGGAAAGCAGGATCCTCCCCAACCTGGACCTGTACGCAGGAATGCCGTACCGATCCGATGATCCAAACCTATGCCCTGTGCAAGCTGTTCAATGTCTGCGCCAACCGCCTCACAAAGATCAGCCATTTCGTTTATGTAGCTTACTTTGGTGGCCAAGAATGCGTTGGCGGCGTACTTGATCATTTCTGCTGTTTTGACATTTGTGACCAAGAACGGCCTGTCTTGAGCGATCAATGGTGCGTAGATTGCTTCCATGATTTTCAACGCCTCATGGTTTTCAACTCCGACTACCACACGGTCTGGGTTGAGGAAGTCACTAATCGCCGCCCCTTCACGGAGAAATTCTGGGTTTGAAGCAATCCCGTATGAAATATTGTTGGAGACGTTTCCCGCGACAATCTCCGCAACCTCTGCATTCGTTCCAACTGGAACGGTTGACTTGGTTACCACAACGGTAAAACGATCGATATTTTGGCCTACCTCGGCAGCGGCAGCGTGCACGTATTTCAAATTTGCGCGCCCTGTCGCGGGCTCCGACGGCGTGCCCACTGCAATAAATACCGCATCGCGGCCTTTAACGCTACTAGGGACGTCGCTGGAAAACCGCATTCTTCCAGCTTTCACATTGCGAGCGATCAGCTCCTCAAGGCCATTCTCAAATATCGGAACTCCACCTTCATTGAGCAAATCTATCTTGTTCTGATCTTTATCGACGCAAATGACGTCATGACCAATCTCTGCGAAGCATGCCCCAGTGACTAATCCAACATATCCAACGCCCACCATGGTGATATTCACCTTCATAGGGAAACCCTTCTACTAACAACGGTACAAAATACTTTTGGAACGATACGGACTAATCCAATCCTACGCGCACAGAATTACGTCCAAAATAAGCTATGGTTTCTTCGAGGCCTTCGGTTAGGTCGACCATTGGTTCCCAGCCTAACTTTGCTTTTGCTTTTGAAATATCGGGGCGTCTCTGCATCGGATCGTCTTCAGGCAGGGGAGCATCCACCATCGCGGCTTGAGACCCTGTCATTGCCAATACCTTTTCCGCTAACTCGCGGATCGTGAACTCACTGGGATTTCCAATATTGATTGGTCCTTCGGGCATTTCTGGAAGGCGCATTAGGCGAAAAAAACCATCAATTAGATCTGAATAATAGCAAAAGGAACGGGTTTGTGAGCCGCCCCCGTAGATTTGCAAGGGAACTCCATCAAGCGCATTTACAATGAAGTTTGAAACCACGCGTCCATCCTTGGGATCCATTCTAGGACCATAAGTGTTGAAGATCCGCGCAATCCGCACGTCGAGTCCGTATCTTTCCCGATAGATAAAACAAAGCGTTTCAGCAGAACGCTTGCCCTCATCATAACAGGCACGTGGTCCGAATGTGTTCACAGAACCTTTGTAGTCTTCGGGTTGTGGATGGACCTCAGGGTCACCATAAACCTCGGACGTGGAAGCCTGAAAAAATCTCGCGCCATGAGCGTGCGCCAGCTCCAGTAGATTATGAGTGCCATTTACGTTTGCCATTAATGTACCCACCGGATCGGCTTGGTACTGCGGGGGGGAAGCGGGACTGGCAAGGTTCCAAACTTCACGCGCTGGATCAGAAGGGACGCTGGAGCACACATCTCCTTCGATAAAGGAAAAGTGTTTAGTATCTAAAAGATGCTCGATATTGCACATTCTTCCTGTCGAAAGATTGTCAAGGCAGGTGACGTGTTTCCCCTCCTCCAGCAATCGTTCGCAAACATAGCTGCCAAGGAAGCCTGCGCCACCGGAAACAAGGACGTTAGTCTTAGGCGGCATGACTATTGTAACCTACTGTTATAATTGAATTAGATCGTAATTTCTGCATCAAATTAGGCCTATGAATCAATTGCCCGTTGCAAGACGTGGCGTACATGTTTGCACGTACGTTTAAGATAACGCGCGCGGTGCGCAAGCAGTGTTTAGAGCATGCTTGCGGCGATGCGGCAAAGTAACATTTATGTTTAATTTTTGGGCATCACTAATTATTTTTTAGGCACAGTTGTCGTTAAGCTGCAGATTCATTAGATTTTCGCAGATGAGAACACCGCTCTATATTGCTTGCCAATAGCGAAAGTATGGTACATATACTTTAGCATAGCTTTTTTGTGTAGTGTGGGGCCTACAGGTTTGGCATATCAAGATTCTTCATATTTGTTTCGTGTATATGATGCACGCAGTAGAGGCTTTACTGGCCTTCTTAAACGGGCGTTAGATGTCTCTGCAGCACTGATTCTCCTGCCAGTAGTATTGTTGGTACTTTTGCCCGCTGCGATTGCCATTAGGACGACGTCGGCTGGTCCGCTGTTGTTTCGCCAAACGCGTTACGGGAAGGACAAAGTAACCTTCACTATTTTTAAGCTGCGCACAATGACTGTGTGCGAGGACGGAAAACAGTTTCGTCAAGCAACGCAGGGAGATGCGCGGGTAACCCATGTGGGCCGCTTTCTCCGCGCTACTAGCATCGATGAGCTACCGCAGATATTTAACGTGCTGAAGGGAAACATGTCGTTGGTAGGTCCCAGGCCGCATCCCACCAAGCTTGACGACGACTTTAGACCCTTAATCGATGAATATGACGAGCGTTTTGGCGCCAAACCAGGCATCACTGGGCTTGCGCAGGTACGTGGACAGCGTGGACCCACTGAAACAGTGGAGATCATGCGCGCGCGCGTCGCGAGTGATGTTGAGTATGTCGCGCGACAGTCCGTGCTCCTTGATCTAAGGATCTTGCTCGCGACGATTGGGGTGGTTCTTATTGGTAAGAACGCCTTTTGATCGCCGAAAGAAATTTGTGGTTGATAAAACCTATTACTTCTTTGACGCGTACCTACGCGCGATCGCCAGGCCAAGAATTGCCAGCAGCAATGCAACTTTGGCGGGCATATCGAGGCTGAAACCAACCGTGCTGTGGATCGTCGCAGGTACAAGAGATGCCGAAGCAGAAGCGCGTAAACCATATTCTTTTTCGCGCCTCCTGAGGCATTTCCTCTCAAGTTTTCTTGTACCCAGGGTTGTTCATGCCTACCCCGATAATTAATTATTTCCCCGTTGCCGGCCTCGGTACCCGCTTCCTGCCCGCCACTAAGCCCATTCCAAAAGAGATAATGACTCTTATTGATGGCCCCTTGATTCAATACGCAATCGACGAGGCCCGCGAAGCAGGGATCGAAGAATTCATTTTAGTAACCTCCTGTGCGAAGTCGGCTCTGGAGGACTATTTTAACGAAACGCCTTATCAGCGTGCAGAACTTGAACGAAAGGGCAAAGCTCAATTTCTTGGAATTCTGGATGAGACAAAATGGAGTCTGGCGCGATTGCTTATGTGCGGCAGACACAGGCACGTGGCCTTGGCCATGCCGTCTGATGTGACCGGAACCTAGTAGGTACCGAACCTATCGCGTTACTTCTTGCAGACGATGTGATCGCAAGATCGGCCGGCTTTTTGAAACAAATGGTTGTTGCGTACCAAAACACTGGTAGCAGCATGGTGGCCACGATGCGCGTCACGGCCGAGGCCGAGCCGTCCTACGGCATACTTGATATCGCTGAAGATATGGGCGGACGGCTTTTGCGGGCCAAAGGTATGTTCGAGAAACCGGAAATGAGCACCGCCCCAACTAATCTCGCAATCATTGGGCGTTATATGCTTGCACCAAGGTTTTCGCATCGCTGGGCAACACCTCCATAGGAGCCGGAGGTGAGATCCAGCTTACCAGTTCTATTGCCTCGCGAATTGACAAAGCTGGTGTCCATGGCTTTCGTTTTAACTGACAAAGTTTCGATTGTGGATCGAAAGCCGAGTTTCTACAGGTCACAGTCACAGTCACAGTCACAGTCACAGTCACAGTCACAGTCACCGTCGCATTGGAGCGGGAAGAGTTGCGGAATGAGATGGCGAGTTTTTTACGCGTATTACCCACTGAGCAAACCGCCGTCGCCTAAGCCAGAGCCGCGTTTGCCACCTCTTTCAGACTAAGTTCTGTGTATTTTGCAGTCTTTCCCATACTCAATTAGATCGTAAATAAATGTCTCAACTTGGAACCTCTCGCTCATGAAAATTGCTGTCGCCGGTATCGGCTATCTTGGCATTTCAAACGCCGTACTGTTGGCGCAGTACAAGACTATCATCGCAGTGGACTTTTAAGAGGACCGAGTCGCGCCGCTAAACGCGCGTCAGTCTCTGATCGTCGATCCAGAGCTTGAAGAATATCTCGCGGAGAAACCTCTCGATCTGACTGCAACCATGGATGGAGATGCCGCCTATGCCGATGCGGATTTCGTGGTTGTCGCCACCCCGACCAACTATGACCCGCTTACCAACTACTTCGATACCTCCAGCGTCGAAGCGGTGATTGCCCAGGTCATCGCAGTGAATCCAGAGGCTAAGATTGTTGTTAAATCGACTGTTCCCGTGGGTTTCACCGCGCTCTATGACAACCTACACCCAAGCACGATCACCGTTGGAGAACGCAGCGCATGTGCTGAAACTTTTGCAAGGCTTTTGACCCAAGGAACTCTTAAGAAAGACGTCCCAATTCTCTTTACTGATGCGACCGAAGCCGAAGCCACCAAACTGTTTGCCAACACCTATCTTGCGATGCGCGTGGCCTTTTTCAACGAACTCGACAGCTACGTCATCGCTCGCGATCTTTATACCCAGCAGATCATTAAGGGCTTTGGTCTCGATCCACGGATTGGGACACACTATAACAACCCATCCTTCGGTTATGGTGGTTATTGCCTGCCCAAGGACACCAAGCAGATGCTCGCAAATTTTGATCAGGTGCCACAAAACCTTATGAAAGCCATTGTTGATGCAAACCGGACGCGAAAAGACTTCATTGCGGATGAGATCATTCGCAAAGCCCCAAAAGTCGTGGGCATATACCGCTTGGTAATGAAAGCTGGCTCTGACAATTTCCGTCAAAGTGCGGTGCAGGGGATCATGAAGCGGATCAAGGCCAAAGGGATCGAAGTCGTGATCTATGAACCTGCGATGGACGAAGATGAGTTCTTCGGCTCACGCGTTCTGCGGGATCTCAACACACTGAAGGCCGAGGCGGATGTGATCATTGCAAACCGTCGAACAGATGACCTAGTGGATGTAGCCGAGAAAGTTTTCACCCGGGATTTGTTCGGGAGTAATTAACTGAACCCGTTTTGGAGCCCGACAGACTGCCCCAAACCCGACTGAAACCTCGCTAGTTGTTTATGAAACAGGAACAGCAACTGCACACAGAAAAACAAACAGGTGTGGGCAGAAGACAAGTTGATGCGGATTGATCCACGCTACTTCTGTCCTGCCGCGGTCGAAACGATAGAACTTATGTTCAACCAAATCGGGGAGCGAGGGTTGAACCCGCCTAGCAGAGTCTCTGCAAGTGTTAGATGGCGCATGCGCGATCTACTGATATCCCGACGTACATTTAGCAAAGCGGCGCTGACGGTAATTGGTCGCACTGGCCAATAATCGTTTATTAGCTCTGCTTTTGCCGAGCTTGCCTGTGCGCGATCCCCAAGCCAAGTATTGCTAATAGCAGAGCAACATTGGCGGGCATTTCGAGGCTGAAATCAACTGTGCTGTGGATCGCGGCAACCACAAGCGATGCCAATGCTGCCACGCTTAATCCATAATCTCTTTCGCGCTTTCTGATAATTTCAAACAGGCGCTTTAAGATCAAGATCCCTAATATAATCGGAACGGAACCAACAATCAGACCCAATTCGCTCCAATGGGCGAGGTATGTGGAATGCGCCCGATCCCAGATTTTGTCCGCATTCATTGGCTGTACATGAACGATTTCAAACGCAGGTCGAAATGCATCAAACCCGAAACCGAACAGAGGACGCTCGCTGATCAATCCAAATATGAAGCCATACCCAGTACTGCGGAACTCTGCATTGCTTTGCACAAAAACTGATCGCCACAACAGGTCCTGTCCATAAACCGCTACCAACAGAACGAGGACAATCGTGCCTGTCACGGCAGTGGATAGAAGTATCCGCCATAGGGACACGCCTGCTTTGGCGCGCATGACTGTAAAACAAGTCACGGCCCCAATCCCGCTTGCAAAGACGCCCATTCGTGATTGGGTGCTCAAAAGTGTGATCCCGATCAGTCCCAGACCGACAATCACCAACACCACATCCAAGCGATCCGACGTCAGGGATGTGCGCACGCGGGCTTTGCGTGTCATGGGATTGTCGAGCCTCTCATAGAGCAGCCCGATCCCCAACGTCGCCCCCATCCCCAGAAAGGTCGCGAAGGAATTGCGGTTTATGAAGGTTCCTGTCGCTGATCCGAGGTAATCGCTTTTTTCAGCGCCCCAAATATGGATGTCCCCGAGGAGGTTTAACGCGACAAGGGCCCAGATGGCATGACACACAACCCCCCAGAAAATCCACCAGCCGATGCGCCGGGCCCGGTCGGGTCGGCTAGCAACTTCGATGGCGAGGAGCGCAAACAGAATATAGCCGGTGAACCGGAGCGCTCCCATCTGACTGGCTCCGGGCAAGATCGAGATCGTATCAGGTGACAAAGCCTCTGGAATAGGCGGGCCAGTCACCAACCCGCCAAGCCCCGGAAGCGATTGGAATAGCGCATAAACCGGGATCAACGGAGCCAGGCCGAAGAGCCACGGATGGCGCGCAGACAAAAGCGGGCGGTCAGGATCAAAGCGCGCCCCGAGCACTAAGTAGATCAGGCTGATCAAAGCCGTCAGGGCAACCCAAGCCATCCAGAGTTGGGGCCGGTTCAAAGCAACAGGAACGGCCGCAAAAATTGCAGAGCATACTATGTAGATTGCAACCAAAGAATTCAAGCGCGAATATGCCTGGTTTGAGTGCAAGCGACCCTTTCGAGGGGACCCTTTAGGAATTTCAAGGATAATTGGACTGGCAGTTTCTTCCCGGATAGTCCTGAAGATGAAGGGCTCGTCTGCTGCCATCAGGCGCTCCTATTGGCTTACCCGGCGCACGGCCGACAGAAATTGGCGTTGGGTTGTATCAGGCAGTGTCTCGACCGCTGCAATCAGAACTGGGCGCAGTTCCGGATTACGATCATATTGCCGTGCCAGTATCGAGCGCCCAAGGTTGGATTGGGCCAGACGGGCAATATCGCGTGCAAAAACTGCCTGAAGATCCTGTGTGAGACTTTCCCAGTAAGGCAATGTCAGAGAAAAACGTCGTTCGGCCATCCAGATGAGGTCGCCCCCGGTTTGCTCGGATCGCTGGACCGCTTGGAGCACTCCAGCATCATCACCAAGCTCGCGCAGGACAAGTGCCTGAACCAGATGGGCTGCTGAGAGGCTGGGTGCCCTCGATAGGATCGCTTGTGCTAAATCCTGGCATTGAGACGCGACGATCTCGCGCCGTTCTGGTGGCATGAAGCGACGAGATCGCGTTTGGAGTGCCGCCTCACAGGTCAGAAGGGCGGTATATTGACCCTCTAATGACAGCGGTGGTTTCGCCAGCGCCGAATCGGGCTCAGTATAAAAGCTGAGAGCATTGGATTGGCCTCGAAGATACGTGTAAAATTCAGGCGCAACGAATATAACGCTGACCAACAGCGCCATTACGGAGAGGCAACTAGCAATGAAACGCACGACAGACTCTCTTTTAATCGCCCGAGGCCGATAGATTAATGAAATGATGTATTCGGAACCCTCGGGAAACGCCAGTTTTGTTTGCGAAACTTAAATTTTCGGGTATCGGTCATTGCGCAGACGTTGCATAGAAACTTCATCAGTCAAAAATCAGCCACGATCATGGAATTTCAGAAAAAACGATAGCTGCAGCATCTACATCGTGGTAGGTATCTTCCGACAGTTGCTGGCGACACGCTTTTTGCGGGGTTGATTCGGCCGTCAAATGAGTAAAACGCTTTTATGCCAGCTTATAATTGAAGGGTACAACGAGTCATGAAGAAGATTTTTGCAACCGCGGTTCTTGCGACCTCTCTGGCTGCTCCGGCAACGATGCCGACAGTTGCATCCGCGCAGTCTCCTGCGGCTGTTCGTGCTCAATGCGCCGCTAATCCAGCAGGGTGTGCTGCGATCGTTCGTCAGGCCGTTGCGGCGATTAAGGCCGGAATTGTATTCGATGCTGCTGGTCGAATAACGAACGTGGCGGCGATCAACGCTTCGATCGGCGCGATTGTTGCGGAAGTGGTTGACCTTTACGAAGCCAGTCAAGCTCAGACCGGTGGTCTGCCGCAAGAGGTTTTGGATGATCTTGCCGAAGCCATTGAGGAAGTCGGTGGTGACCGTGACGGTGGTGCCGAGGGTTCTGGCTATATTGCGAATGCGGATGCTGATGGCAATATTCCGGACTTTATTGATGATTTGGCAGATGACCTTGATGAGATCGCGGCTGACGTATCCCTTGGTAATGATGTTGACGAAGGGCAGCTTGCATCTGTTGAAAGCGGAAGCACATCCTAAGCTTGTTTCCGCAATAAAAGAATTTTGGGCGCAGGCGAATGGCCTGCGCTTTCGCCTTTTAGGGTTTGCTACGTGCAAAGACGGGTTCGACTATGCGCGGAATTTTGACGCGCCTTTTTGGCGGGACGGAGCCATCAGAGCGCAATCCTTCCCGGCAGCTGCATCTGTCAGAGCTTCCACCGCTGACTTATGTGATTGGCGATATTCATGGGATGTCTGATCTTTACCGAAAGCTAGAGAGGCAAATCGCGGCGGAGGCAGACGGTCAGCCATGTCTGATTGTCTGTGTGGGCGATGTAGTTGACCGTGGTCAGGATAGTGCGGGTGTAATCGACCAGTTGATGGCAACCCCACCCAAGGGGCTGCAACGCTTGGTGCTGATGGGCAATCATGAAGAAATGTTTCTCGAGTTTTTGACTGCTCCGCACAGCAATCACCCCTGGCTGAGTTATGGCGGGCGTGAAACGCTTGCGTCGTACGGAATTTATGGCGACCCCATGCAAGGGTTTGAGATACCCACCAAACGCTTGCGGCAAATGATCGAGGCAAGCATTCCGGCAGAGCATGTCAGTTGGCTGCGAGGCCTGCCAATGGCATTGCATCTGGGGGGTCGATATTTCGTCAGCCACTCCGGGATCGATCCCAATAAGCCGCTCGAGATGCAGACTTCCCGCGACTTGATGTGGACACGTGGGGTGGAGGCCGCACCACCAGAGCGGATCACGGTCATTCACGGGCACACACCGGTTGAAGCGGTGGGGGTAACCGGACCGTATATCAATGTCGATACAGGAGCCTACGCCTCCGGTCGGCTTAGCGCAGTTCGGCTAACACCTGCTGGGTTTCCGCAAGTCGTTGAGGTTTCTATATGAGTGCCTCTTTTCGTCATAGATCTTAGCGCCTAAACAAAATAACGACAGTGTCGTGGTGGATCCGCTTAAGGGAATACGGGTGGACAGAAAGATTGCCCGATCAAATATCGTGACGACAGAACGTACAGAACGTAGAGTGCAATGAACCAGTTTGAAATGCAGGACCGCGATGGCTCAATGGACGACGTGATTGATCTGAAATCAATCATTGAGCTTCTGCGTCGCCAAATACGGCTAATTTTTTTGACGATCTTTATCGTCCTCGGCGTGGCGCTTGCATATCTGGTCACGGTGACGCCCACCTTTACGGCTCAGACATTGGTCCTCTTTGATCCCGCCCAGAAAAACTTGCTGGACACCGATCAGATTTCAACAAGCGCACAATCTGACAATGCGCGCATCGAATCTGAGGTGGAAATCTTGCGTTCTACCGCAACAGCCTTAGCCGTCATCAATCGTGCAAATCTAGTTGCGGATCCTGAATTTGGCCCGTCGATAGGCATGCGCCAACGTCTTCTGACGGCAATTGGGCTTGGCAGTGACGAGTTCCGAACCGGTGATGCGTTATTGAAATCCATTATCACGCGGTTCCAGGCCGCTTCCGCGGTGCGCCGGCGAGGTCTGACCTATTTGATTTCGGTTGCAGTCACTTCAGAAAATCCTGAACGAGCTGCGCGGCTCGCAAATACCATGGCTGAAGTTTATATTGAGTCACAGGTTCAAGCGAAGGTCTCCTCGTCGCTTGGTGCGCGTGATATTCTGCAAGGCCAAATTAATGCGGGCCGTGATGCTGTGACAGCCTCTGACGCAGCACTCGACCAGTTTATTGAAACCAATTTGGCACAACTGGAAGCCGATGCTGGCAACCCGGAATTGGCGCGGTTACGTGCCGAGCTGGAGGCGCTACGCGATCAACAGCTTTCTGCGGAAGTTACCGCAAATTCGGCGGTTGCGGCTCTTGAAGCGCAGGACTTCGCGACCCTTGCGAACCGGTTGGGGGATCAGGCACTTGCAGATCTTGCACAAGAAAGAGAACAGCTTGAGCGGCAGTTGGGACAACTTGCACAAGGCAGCCAGCAAGAGATCGACCTGCGTAACGCACTTGCCGCCCTGGAAGGGGACATTGAGGAGCGCGCCCAAGCCCAGATTGGTGATTTGCGTGGAGAATTATCAACGATCAGCGGGCAGGTGACCGACTTTCGCGCGGATTTGCGGAACGAGCTTTTGCGAAGTGATCTGTCCTCGGAAAGCCTCGCGCAAATTTTCGAGCTCCAGCAGGAGGCTGCGATCGCGCGCAGCCAGTATCAGACACTGCTGAGCCGTGTGCGGGATCTTGAGGCACAAGCCGGGCTCCAAGTTGCAGACAGCCGTGTGGTATCACCCGCGCTTGCACCAAATAATCCAAGTGCTCCCAATACACGGTTGATCTTGGCTTTGGCGCTTGTCGCGGGTCTTGGTCTTGGCATTGGATTGGCGTTTCTGAACGAGTATTATGTGGGGGGCATCACCAGCGCCGCGCAACTCCGAGACCTGGTGCATGCGCCAGTTGCAACCACCGTGCCTCTTTCGCTCGACAAGATCGACCAGCAGACCTCTTTGGCAGACAAGGTGGTGTCTGAACCGCTTTCACCATATGCGGAATCTATCCGCCGTTTGCGCGCAAGCCTCGATCAGGGATTTCGAAAACGCGGGCTCAGCAAAGACGGCGACCTGAACGTAGGGGGTCATGCCGAGCGTGATGGGCGGATTGTGATGATTACCTCTACTATTCCGGCCGAAGGCAAAACCACACTCGCACTCGCCCTAGCGCGGATTTATGCAATCTCTGGAAAGAAAACTCTGCTGATTGATGCAGATCTTCGCAAGCCTAGCGTGCACCGCCAGGTTGGGCTGCAGCCGGAATTTGGTCTGATTGATTACCTAAAGGATCCCGAACAGCATTATATTGCCAGTTCCTTCTACACGCGTGACACCGATACAGACCTGTCGCTTGTTCTAGGGGCAGGCCGCTCCAATGTACCAACCGATCAGCTCATCAGTTCTACAACCTTCGATGCAATGCTTAAAGAGGCCCGTCGCAGCTTTGACACGATCATCATCGATACCTCCCCGCTCGTCCCCGTGGTCGATGCCCGTTATATCGCACATTACGCAGATGCTGTTGTCATGCCGGTGCGCTACGCTACGACCAGCCAAGCAGATTTGCGCTCAGCCGTGCAGGCCGTGACCGAAGCGATGAACCCTGAAACAGACTTCTACACTGTGCTTAGCCACCAGCAGTATCAGCAGGAGGGCAACCGCTATGACGGATATTATCTGGGTTATGGCGCTGGCCAAGACTAACGGCGCATTTCCTCGCGAAAGGCGAACCAAAAATTGCTTGATTGCTATGCAAACATAAAGTGTGATTATGATTTCGCCCAGACTTATTTGTTTTACTTAGCTAGTCCATTGCAAGTTCAATACGTGTCTAAGACCATTCACCGGTTAGGACAGAGTTTATGACGATCACCCCCGTTCTTTTGTGTGGCGGATCTGGCACCCGGCTTTGGCCGCTGAGCCGTAAGAGCTATCCCAAGCAGTTCACCCAGCTTGTTGGCGAAGAGAGCCTGTTTCAGGCCTCGGCCAGGCGGCTTTCGGG